>NZ_CP191526.1:4800000-7215882 GCF_050516465.1 Micromonospora trifolii
CCGGCCAGGCGCAGGCTGGCGGAGCTGACCCGCCGGTACTCGTCCGCCCCGTAGCCGATCACCCGGTCGTCGTAGCAGCCGAGCGCCTTGAGCGAGATCAGCCAGGCCAGCACCAACCCGGGGGCGACCAGCACGTACGGGATCTCCGAGCCGGTCGGCTCGTCGTCACCGAAACGGGCGACGTACCCGATCAGCAGCGCGATGATGAGGACGGTGGTGTCCAGCACCACCAGGACCCGGACGTAGGACCGTTCGTCGGCGCGCGCCACCAACCCGGCGCGTCGACCGCTCGGCTCCGCCGACGTGGCGGGGGTCAACAGTGTCGCCACGCTCACCGGCCCTCCCACTCTGTACAGGATGGCCCCGGCCGACGGGTCGGACCGGAGGCGGACCGACTATGCCGGAACAGTCGACATCCTGCCTTGACAACTATGACTGCCGATTGCTTCCGACGTATTGCCGTCACTTTTTTTAAACAACCTGGTGGCCGAAAAGGGGCCTGCCACACCGAATCGACGGTACGGCAGGCCCCTGGACGTCTGAGCGTGGGATCAGCGTGGTGCTGGCGGACGCCGCGCGATGGCGCTGAGGAAGATGCTGCCGATCTCGCTCGGGTCCTTGGTGACGAAGACGTCGCCACCGGTCACCTTGGTGATCGATTCCAGCTCTGCCTTGCTGACGCCCTCGCCGATACCGATCATGATGACCTGGACCGGCCGCTCCGGGTCGGCGATCTGCTTGAGCTTGCTGAGCAGCTGCTGCTGGTTGAGACCGTTGTCGTCCTCGTTCTTGCCGTCGGTGAACAGCACGATCGAGTTGACCCGGCCGGGCTGCCAGTTCTCCTGCACGGCCTGGTACGCGGCCAGCATGGTGTCGTAGAGGCCGGTGTCGCCGCTGGAAGGCTTGACGGTGGCGAGCGCGCCCTCCAACTGGGCCCGCTGGCCGGAGAGCGGCCCGATCGGGACCAGCTCCCGGTAGTCCCGGTTGCCGACGAGCTTGGTGGAGAACGTCCACAGACCGATCGACCAGGAGTCGTCGAAGAGGCCGAGGCCGCGGCGGGCCGCGTCGACGGTGACCTCTTCCCGGCTGCGGTTGTTGGCGCTGGGCACCGGGTCCTTCATCGAGCCGGAGACGTCGATGACGGCCAGCATCCGACCGGACTGGGTGGCGATCGACCAGCTGGAGACGACCCGCTGGATGGCGGCCGGGTCGAGGCCACCCGCCGCGGTGCCGCCGTTCGCGGGTGCGGTGGGCGCGCCGCCGGACGGGCTCGGAGCACCCTGCGGCGCCTTGAAGCCCTCGCCCCAGTTGCCGTCCGGCGCGCGCAGCGACTGCGCGGCGAGCCGGTTACGGAAGGTCGGGCTGGTGAGCAGCTCGAACAGCACCTTGGCGGCCGATGCCTTGCTCGGCTCGATGCCGGGCAGCACCGCGTACGGGTAGTCCAGCGGCATCGGAGCCGGCTCCATGTAGAGCGCGGCGAGCGGCACCGGCGGCTTCTTGCTGTTGTACGCGATCACGTCTTCTTCGGACAGGGCCGCCGCGCCGAGACCACTGGCGATGGACGTCGAGTCGTTGGCCGTGGGGAAGCGGGCCAGCAGGTCGTTGCGGAGCGAGGAGCGCCCGGTGGCCAGGGCGCGGAGCGCGCCGACGGTGTTGCGCTGGGCGTCGCCGCCGGCGCCGTTGGCGGCCGCGGTCAGCGAGAGCAGACCGGACAGGCCCGCCGCGTCGCGGGTCGGCTCGACGATCCCGGTCCGCAGCGGCGCGCTGGTGTTGTTGACCTGCTTGAGCAGGTCGGTCCAGTTGAACTTCTTGTCCGGCCAGCCCAGCCGGGTCGCGATCGGCTCGGGCATCGCGACGACGATCGGGCTGCGCGCGATGGACTGGCCGTTGGTCGGAGCGAACGCTGTCGCGTCCTTCTTCAACCGCAGCAGCCAGGTCGAGGAGTCGGGCACCCAGACGTCGGGGCTGACGGCGGTGCCACTGGCCTGCCCCACGCCGGCCAGCACAGCGCCGTGTTTGGCCGCCACCACGGCCGCCACGTCGACCGGGTCGGACGCGGACACGTCGACGCGGATGCAGGTCGGGCCTACCGCAGCGCCATCCTTGACCCACTGGGACGCGGCGGCGTCAACCGCCGGCGCGAGTTCGGAAGCGACCGCCACGGCGAGTCGGATCTCCCCCGAGCAGCTGGGCTGGACCAACTCCTGGTAGCCGAACCACGCGCCCGTCGTCACGACGAGCACCCCCGCCGTTGCGGCGGCGGCGGCTAGGTGGAGTTTCGAACGCATGCGATGGCGGCCTGCTGACACGGTGACCATCTTGCGTACTAGGTGCCGTCTCTGCCACATCCGTTCGGACTAAAGTTACGGAGGAGAAACAGTTGACCACCTTTTTGCAACACAGAGTGACGCAGCAGCCTCGTGGCGTTGCCGAATCAGTGCAGCGCTCGCGTCTCTAAACCATCGTTCAGGGCAGCACGCACGTCGGGCTCGGCACCGGCACCGGCTCGCCGACCGCCTCCGGGACGCCGGTGTCGGCGTCGCGCCGGAACACCCGCACCATGTCCGCCCGCTCGTCGGCGACGTAGAGGTGCTCACCGATGAGGGCGAAGTGCCGAGGCCACTCGCCGCCGGTGTCCACTTCGGCCACCAGCTCGGGCAACTCCCCGGCCACCGTGAAGACCGCAACGGTCCCCACCCCACGGTTGGCGACGTAGAGGAACCGGCCGTCCGGGGTGACAGTGACCTCCGACGGCTGGACGTGGCCGGCCCGCTCGCTCGCCTCGACCCGCCCGCGCTGGTGCAACGCGCCGTCGTCGGTCAGCTCGTAGGCGGTGACCGAGGCGTCCAGCTCACCGACGAGGTAGCAGCGCCGTCCGTCCGGGTGCCGGGCCAGGTGCCGGGGGCCGGTGCCGGGCTTGGTACGCATCCGGGGCGCACGCGGCACCAGTCGTCCGGTCGCCTCGTCCAGGTCGTACCGGTAGACCGAGTCGGTGCCGAGATCCACGCCGAAGATCGGACCCCGGCCCGCCCCCGGCGAGACCATGTGGGCGTGGGCGTGGTCCTGGCGCTCCGGGTCGGGGCCGTGCCCCTCGTGCACCACCAGGTCGGTGCGCTCGCCGGGCACGCCCTGCGGGTCGAGCGGAAAGACCGCGATGCTGCCGCTGCCGTAGTTGGCCGCCAGCAGGTGCTCGCCGCCGGGCAGCACCGCCAAATGGCAGGGCTCGGCGCCGCCGGTCGACCGACTGCCGAGCGGGTCCAGGGCGCCGTCCGCCCCGACCTGCCAGGCGCTGATCTCGCCGTCGGTCAGCTCGTTGACCGCGTAGAGCACCGGCTGGGTGGGGTGCCGCGCCAGGAACGAGGGGGACGGGGTGACCGCCACCGTGCCGAGCGGGGTCAGCGCCCCGGTCGTCGGGTCGCGACGCGCGGCGACGATGCCGCTGCCCCGACCGCCACTCTGCGCGGTGTAACCCCCGATGTGGACGACCTCACCGTGACCGCTCACGCCCAACTCCTCCGCCGGCATCCTCCGTTGATCCAACCAGAGGCTGCCCGCGTTGCCCGCCCGTTAACCCGCTTTCCGGCCGGGATCTCAGGCCGCCGGCACCGGCTCGCCGCGCTGTCGGGCGACGTGCTCCACCAGAGAGATCAACACCATCTTTCCGGACTGCCGGTCCCGGGCGTCGCAGAGCACCATCGGCACGTCCGGGTCCAGGTCGAGTGCCCGGCGTACGGTCTCCAGGTTGAACCGGCGGGAGTCGTCGAAACAGTTCACGCCCACCACGAACGGGATGCCGCGCTGCTCGAAGTAGTCGATGGAGGGGAAGCAGTCGGCCAACCGCCGGGTGTCGGCGAGCACCACCGCGCCGAGCGCGCCGAAGGCCAGCTCGTCCCAGAGGAACCAGAACCGGTCCTGGCCCGGCGTGCCGAACAGGTAGACCTGAAGGTCGTCGTTGATGGTGATCCGGCCGAAGTCCATCGCCACCGTGGTGGTGGACTTGCCCTCCACGCCGGAGATGTCGTCGGTGCCGATCCCGGCGCCGGTGAGCACCTCCTCGGTCTGCAACGGACGGACCTCGCTCAGGGCGCTCACCAAGGTCGTCTTGCCAGCCCCGAAGCCTCCCGCGATGAGGATCTTCAGTGCCAGCGGGATGGTGGTGCTGGTGCCCACCTGGTCATAGCGCACGGAGTCCACTGACCACCGCCTTGAGGATGTCGTCGTCGGGAAGGATGCCGGCGGGCGGCGGCTCGTGCACCGCTACCAGGCCATCGGCGAGGAGATCACCGAGCAGTACCCGGACCACGCCGACCGCGAGGTCCAGCTCGGCTGCCAGTTCGGCCACCGACACCGGCCGGTGGGCCAACGCGACCAACCGTCGATGCTCCGGCAGCAGATGCGAATGGCTTGTCGCATCGACGTCCGAACCGGCCAACACGAACGCGACCAGGTTGAAATTGTCGACGGCGGAGCGTACCCGTCCTCCGGTGAGCGTGTACGGGCGCATCACCGGGCCGGCTTCACCATCCAGCCACTCGTGCTGCGGCCCGGGCGGCTCAGTCCGCATCTCCGGCACCCGCTGCCGATCGGGCCGGCGCGGCGAGGCTCTCCCCCACCCGGATCACCAGCATCGCCATCTCGTACGCGACCAGCCCGATGTCCGCGTCGGCGTCGCTCACCACGGCCAGGCAGGCCCCCTGCCCGGCGGCGGTGACGAAGAGGTACGCCGCCTCCATCTCCACCACGGTCTGTCGGACCGGGCCGCCGTCCACGTGCCGGCTGGCGCCTCGAGCGAGGCTGGAGAAGCCGGCGGCGAGCGCACAGAGGTGCTCGGCGTCGGAGCGCTCCAGCTCGGCCGAGCAACCGAGCAGCAGGCCGTCGGCGGAGAGCACCACCGCCTCGCGGGCGGCCGGCACCCGTTGCACCAGCTCGTCGAGCAACCAGTCGAGGCCGGCGCTCTGCTTCGTCGAATGCCGCACTAGGCGTCCCTCTCAGTTGCGGTCGGGGGTTCGGGGGTCGTCGCCGGGTCGGTGGGAGCCGCCGGGACTGCCGGACCGGTTGGCGCCGCCGGACCGGTTGGCGCCGCCGGACCGGTTGGCGCCGCCGGGGTGATGGCGGTGGCGCGTCCGCGCGCCGTGCCGGCCTGGAGCGCCGCCATCACCTGGCGGACCTCCTCCGGCGAGCGGGGCGACGGCGTGTCGCTGACGGTCGACCGGGGCTGGGCGGCGGGGGTACGACGACGCACCCGGCGGGGCAGGCCATCCAGCTCATCGTCCGGCTCGTCGGGGGTCGCCGACCCCTCGTCGCGCCCGTTGGCGGGCGGGATGGCCGAGGTCGGCGCTCCGGTGGGTGGGGCGGGTGGGGCTGTGCTGGCGGACGGCGCCGTCGGCGGGCGGGTACGAGGGCGGGTCACTGTGCCCCGGCGCGCCGTCCGAGCCAGCCGCCGGCTCGGGTCGGCCGACGCGGTACCGAGCGTGGCGGGGTCGGGGCCGGCCGGCGGCTCGGTGGTGATCAGGTCGCCGGGGACCAGCACCACGGCGGTCACGCCACCCTCCCCGGATGGGCGCAGCCGCACCCGTACGCCGTGCCGGGCCGCCAGCCGGGCCACCACGAACAGGCCGAGTCGGGCGCTCTGCGCCGGGTCGAACTCGGGCGAGCTGGCGAGCCGGGTGTTGGCGCTCTCCAGCGCCGTGTCGGACATGCCCAGCCCCTGATCGGTGATCTCCAGGGCGTACCCGTTGGCCACCTGCGCCCCGGTGACGGTGACCCGGGTGTCCGGCGGGGAGAAGGCGGTGGCGTTCTCGACCAGCTCGGCGAGCAGGTGGATGATGTCGCCGACCGCCCGCCCCAGCACGCCGGCCGGCTGCACGGCCTTGACGTCCACCCGTTCGTACGCCTCGACCTCGGAGATCGCACCGCGGATCAGGTCGACCATCGCGACCGGGTTCCGCCAACCCCGGCCGGGCGCGGAGCCGGCGAGGATGACCAGATCCTCGGCGTGCCGACGCAGCCGGGTGGCCAGGTGGTCGACCTGGAACAGTTCGGCCAGCTCGTCCGGGTCCTCGCTACGCCGCTCCATCCGGTCCAGCAGGTGCAGCTGACGGTGCACCAGGCTCTGGCTCCGTCGGGCGATGTTGAGGAAGACCTCGTTGAGCCCGCGACGCAGGGTGACCTCGTCCACCGCGGCCTGGACGGCGGTGCGCTGTACCTCGGTGAAGGCGCGCCCGACCTCGCCGATCTCGTCGTGGCCGTACTCCAGCGGCGGTGCCTCCCGGGCGACGTCGACCTGCTCGCCACGGCGCAGCCGGGCGACCACGTCGGGCAGCCGGTGCTCGGCCAGCTCCAGGGCGGCGGTGCGGACGCCGCTGAGCCGCCGGACCAGGGTGCGGCCGACCCGCAGCGCCACCAGCACCGAGACCACCACGGCGACGAGCCCGAGCACGCCGGCGGCGGCCAGCCGCACCAGGATGCGGACCGCCATCGGCACCGAACGGTCGGTGAGCGCGTCGGCCTCGGACAGTTCGAAGTCCCGCAACTGCTGCTGCACCGCGTCCTGGCTGGCCTGCCAGGCGGCCGCGTCGACCGTTGGTCGGCCGGACCGGTTGGGTACGACCAGCGCGTCCTGCATGCGGCGCAGCCGGGTGAACGCTTCGCCCTCGGTCAGCCGTTGGTACGCGACCCTGCTGCTCTCGGGCAGGTCGGCCACGGCGCTCTCGGTGAGCCACCGTTGGTTGCCGATGGCCTGTACGAGCTGGGTGTGCTCGCCCTCGGCGAACCGTCCGGCGGTCAGCGCGCCGGCCAGCAGCGCGTCGCTCTGGCCGAGCAGTTCCCGGGAGCGACCCAGCGCGGTGAGCGCAAGTGCCTGCCGGTTGATGTCCGGGTCGGTCAGGGTCGCCATGCCGGCGAACGCCTGGAAGGCCGCGGCGACCATGCCGCTGTACAGGCCGATCGCGCCGGCCCGGTCCACCTTGCGGTCGTCGATGAACTTCCGCCCGCTGGGTAGCGCCGCCAGGGCGTTGACCAGCTGGTCGACCCGGGTTTCCAGCAGGTCGTCCGCAGCGTCGCGCAGCGGCTCCCCGTCCACCCGGCGGCGCAGCTCGGCGACCGCCCGGTCGGTGCGCCCGCGCTGCTCGGCGAGGGCGGGCAGCTCGGTGTTGCCGGCGAGCTGCACCACCGAGAGTCGGCGTTCCCGTTGCAGCTCGGTGACCACTGTCTCGCCGGGGCGACCCAGGTCGTACAACAGGGTGCGGGCGGAGAGCAGGTTCAGGGCGGGACCGAAGGTCAGCGTGGTCGCGAAGATCCACAGCGCCAGGAGCGCGGTCACCGGCGCGACGACCAACGCGGTCAGCTTCGAGCGGATCGGCCAGTCGCGGGTTTTCATCAGACCTCGCCCGTACAGGGTGGCAGGAGGGGTGCCGGCACCGCCGGGCACCGCGCCTGCCGGCTGCACGCCCGGCCGCGTCGCCGGGCACCGGCGCGGGCGCCTTGGGCAGGATACGTAATCGGAGGCTGTTTCACTACCGCCCGTGTCGCCACCCACCCAAGCGCCTCTTCTGGGGTAAATCAGGTCTTGGCCGGTGAGTAGTTGCGGCCCTCGTCAGGAAAGTGTCTCGGATCGGGATTGGCGATCACTGCGCGGAGGGAATAGCAGATGACGAAGGAGGAGCCCATGTCGCCCACGCAGATAGTCGTCATCGTGCTCGTCGTGCTGGTGATCGTCGCGGTGCTGGCTGTGGCCGCCCGCTCGCTCAACAACCGCCGGGCCCTGCGCAACCGGTTCGGGCCGGAGTACGACCGGGTGGTGGCGGAACAGGACAGCCGGTCCGCCGCGGAGCGCGAACTGCGCGACCGGGAACGCCGGCATGCCGAGCTCACGCTCACCCCACTCAGCCCGGAGTCCCGGGCCCGGTACGCCGCCGCCTGGGAGGAACTCCAGGTCCGCTTCATCGACTCCCCCGGCGAGACCGTGGGCGACGCGGACGAACTGGTCACCCGGCTCATCGAGGAGCAGGGCTACCCGACCGGTGACTTCTCCGACCAGATCGCCCACCTCTCCGTCGAGCACGCCCGCACGCTGACCAACTACCGGGACGCGCACGAGATCCACCTGCGCAACTCCCGGGGCGAGGCCAACACCGAGGAGCTGCGGCAGGCGGTCGTGCACTACCGCGCACTCTTCGCCGACCTGCTGGGCGAGGAGCCGGTCGGCCACCACACGCCCGAACAGCGCCACCACCCGGACCACGACGCCACGAGCCGCTGAGGAGGCCACCGATGCGCCAGGAAGAGCAGCAGGTGAGCAACGACCACCCGGAGGCCGTCCGGTCCGCGCCCGTGCCGGTACCCCCGGCTGGCGACCGGGCCGGCCGTTCCGACGTCCCGGAGGACGCCCTCGACGACCGGGGCACCTTCGACGACCAGACCGCCGCCCACCAGCGGGCCGACGACACCGACCGGGACGCCGCGTACGACCCGGCCGACGACGAGCTGACCGACGACTCCGACCCGCGCCACCGGCGCCACGACCGGTCCACCGACGAGGGCGGTTTCCACGAGCCGGGGCCGCTGCCGACGACGTTCGGCGCCACCACGGTGGCCGACGCGGTGGCCGCCTCCGCGCTGGCCAGCCCGCACCCGCAGGACCAGCCGGACCCCCGGGCCGAGCGGACCGCCCAGCCGGGCGACGGCGCCGAGGACGGCGAGCGGGAAGGTCTGCGCGCCGACCCCACCGCCGAGCTGCACCGCCGCGACACGGACGTCGACGACAGCGCGGACTTCGACGACCGCACCGACCGGGACGACCGGGACGACGCGGACACGTCCGCGCGGACCGTCGTCCCGCCGGGAAGTACGGACGGCGACCCCGAGCGGCGCGGCGATCTGACCGGCGACCGGGATGCCGCCGCGGCGGGCGCGGCCGGCTACGGCAGCGCGACACCGGAGATGGTCGACCCGGACGCGGACGGCGAACCGGTCCCCGGCGACGACGCCAGCCCCACGCTGGGGTCCGCCGGAACGTCCCGACCCGCCGGGTCGACGGTCGCGGCCGAGCCGGCCACGCTCCTCGACACGGACACCGCGCAGGGCTTCCGGGACCGCTGGCGGGACGTGCAGCTGCGTTTCGTCGATGACCCGCAGGCGGCTGCCGGCGAGGCGCAGTCACTGGTGGAGGAGGCCATCCAGGCCCTCTCCTCGGCGCTGGCCGCTCAGAAGAGCACGCTGGGCGGGTGGCAGGACGCCGGCTCGGCCGACACCGAGCAACTGCGGATGGCGGTCCGCAACTACCGGGACTTCCTGGACCGCGTACTCGGTCGCTGAGACCCCCGACCACCAACTGGCGCCCCGGCCGCAACGGCCGGGGCGCCCTCTTGCGTGCCGACCGTCGCCAAGCCCGCCAGACCGCCCGACAGGGCCCGAACACGGCGGTCTCGACCTCTGGGAGTGAAACCGCGCGGACGGGGTAATAGGGCGCGCGCGCACCAAACAGCGCGGGACGTCGGGACGAGGGGTGACGGGATGGACGGCGACGGTCTCCGGCTCAACATGAACGGCCTGGACTACCTGATCCTGGCGCTGTACTTCGTCACCGTTCTCGGGGTCGGCTTCGCCGCGCGTCGGGCCATCCGGACCAGCGTCGACTTCTTCCTCTCCGGCCGCTCCCTGCCGGCCTGGGTGACCGGTCTCGCCTTCGTCTCGGCGAACCTGGGCGCGCTGGAGATCATCGGAATGGCCGCCAACGGGGCCCAGTACGGCGTGATGACGGTCCACTACTACTGGATCGGCGCGGTCCCGGCGATGGTCTTCCTGGGCATCGTGATGATGCCCTTCTACTACGGCTCCAAGGTCCGCAGCGTGCCGGAGTACCTGCGGCTGCGGTTCAACCGCCCCACCCACCTGCTCAACGCGATCAGCTTCGCGGTCGCCCAGGTGCTCATCGCCGGCGTGAACCTGTACGCGCTGGCCCTCGTCATGCAGGCGCTGCTCGGCTGGCCGCTCTGGACGGCGATCGTGGTCGGCGCGGCGATCGTGCTGGCTTACATCACCATCGGTGGCCTGTCCGGGGCGATCTACAACGAGGTGCTCCAGTTCTTCGTCATCCTGGCCGGCCTCATCCCGGTCACCGTGATCGGCCTGGTCAAGGTCGGCGGGTGGAACGGCCTGATGGACGCGGTCGGCGACACCAAGCTCGGCGAGGCCGGCCTGCACGCGTGGCAGGACACCGGCAGCACCGCCAACCCGCTGGGCGCGCACTGGATCGGCATCGTCTTCGGCCTCGGTTTCGTGCTGTCGTTCGGCTACTGGACGACGAACTTCGCCGAGGTGCAGCGAGCCCTCTCGGCGAAGAACATGAGCGCCGCCCGGCGTACGCCGATCATCGCTGCGTACCCGAAGCTGTTCATCCCCCTGGTCACGGTCATCCCCGGCCTGGTGGCCCTGGTCACGGTGAAGGGCCTCGGCGCGGAGAGCGGCGACCTCCAGTACAACAACGCCATCCCGCTGCTGATGCGCGACCTGCTCCCCAACGGCGTGCTCGGGGTGGCGGTCACCGGCCTGCTCGCCTCGTTCATGGCCGGCATGGCCGCCAACGTGAGCGGCTTCAACACCGTCTTCACCTACGACATCTGGCAGGCGTACATCCGCCGCGACCGGTCGGACGAGCACTACCTGCGGGTCGGCCGGTGGGCGACCGTCGCCGCCGTGGTGATCGGGATCGGCACCGCGTTCATCGCGGCCGGCTTCAGCAACATCATGAACTACATCCAGGCGCTCTTCTCCGTCTTCAACGCGCCGCTGTTCGCCACCTTCATCATCGGCATGTTCTGGAAGCGGATGAGCGCCCTGGCCGGCTTCTGGTCGCTGCTGCTGGGCACCCTGGTGTCGCTGAGCCTCTACCTGCTCTACAAGGGCGGTGTGGTCGATTTCAACTCGGACCTGGAGGAGAGCTTCTGGGGTGCCGGTCTGGCGTTCGTCACCGCGGTGGTGGTCGCCGCGATCGTCACGCCGCTCACCGCACCCAAGCGCGACGAGGAACTGCGCGGGTTGGTGTACGGCATGGGCGGCGTCGACCTGAAGGGCGACGTGCTCGCCGGGGACGCCGCCTGGTACCGCTCCCCGGTGCTGCTCGGTCTGATCGCGGTCGCGCTGGCCGCCCTCTTCTACATCCCGGTCTTCTAAGGAAAGGGTCGGCAGATGAGCAACGATGGCCAGCCGGCACAGGACCCGCTGATCGACGAGGCCCAGGCGGAGCAGCGGCGTTCCGCCGCGGCCCGGCTGTTCGACATCCGCCGGGTGATCGGTGGCCTCTTCGTCGCGTACGGGGTCATCGTGACCCTGATCGGCATCTTCGACAGCCGGGCCGAGATCGACAAGGCCGAGGGCGTACGGATCAACCTGTGGGCCGGGCTGGCGATGCTCGTGTTCGGTCTGCTCATGCTGCTCTGGCAGTGGCTGCGCCCAGCGGAAGCGCCGGCCCCGAACGAGCAGCAGCCCGACGCCTGACCGCCTGACCGCACGGCATGAGCGCGGCCCGGCCTGACCGCCGGGCCGTGCGGCATGAGCGCGGCACGAAGGGGTACGTGGGGAAATCAGGCACCGTGTCGGACACAGGAGGCAGCACCATGACCGATCGCGATCGCCAACCGCCGCTGGAGGACAGCCCCGAGGTGGCCTCGGCGGTGGACGATGACGCCACCGTGCCGCAGCTGCGGACCGGAGGTGGCCCGGACCGGGACACACCGGGCTTCGCCGAGCCCCGCAGCCGACCGGACGACCTGGCGCCGGACACCGACGAGCTGATCGGCGACCCGTACGCTGCCGGCACCGGGGCGACCGGGACGGGCACCGGCGCTGGCGGGGACAACATCCGCACCGGGGCCGAACAGCCCTGGGAGCCGGAGGACCTGGTGATGGCCCGCGGGCAGGACCTGACCCCGGAGAACCTGGAGAAGGCCCGCCGGGACCTGGCCGAGCAGGGCCGGGCGGCGATCGAACGCACAGTGCCCTGATCGACTCACGCCCAAGGGGGTCCCCGGCCCGACCTGTGACGGTCGAGCCGGGGACCCGGGGGGAACCTGCTGCCAACAGTGCCTCACCAACCACTGGCAGCGGGTTGGTGCGTGCTACCCGATCAGAGCGCCGGGTAGGCGTTGCGCATGAGCTCCTGGAACTGGGCGGAGAACCAGGCACCGGAGATCGGTGCGTCGGCCAGCGCCCCGGAAGGGTTGTTGCCGTTGCGGGCGTTGCCGCCGTACGTCGGGTCGCACATCCGGTCGAAGCCCTTGCCCTCGTTGTTCGGGATCTCCTTGCTGGAGCCGTCCGACTCACCCGGCGGCTTCACCCAGACGTAGGCGTCGATGCCCGTCGCCGGGGTGGCCCGGGGCCGCTCACCGAGACCGGCACCAGCCTGGTTGCACCAGTTGCCGAGGTGGGCCCGGCGGTCGATGCGGCCGCCGTTGACGTACGTGTCGACGCTGGTCGTGGCGCCCGGACCGGTGGGCCGGGCGGAGCCGCCCCAGCCGTTACGGGACGTGTCGATCAGCATGCCGATGTTGGAGTTGAAGCCGACCGAGACCAGCTGGTTGCGGAACGCCTGGGCGAACGACAGCTCGTCGACGTAGAAGTTCCAGTCGACCCACTTGGACTGCCGCACCGACTGACCGTTCACGTTGTCGGTGACCTTGAAGTACGGCTCCTGCAGCGCCGAGTAGTTCGCGGTGTTGGTGATGAACCCGTGCACGTTGTTGACAGTGCTGCCGGAGGCGACTGCGGCGGTCTTCAGGATGTTGGAGGTCGGGACGAAGTTGGAGTCCCAGCCGAGCCAGCCGTGGTGACCTGCGTCGATGTAGTTGTACACGTTGCCGATCGCGCCCAGCTTGGCCAGGGCGTAGCCGACACCGTTGACGTAGGCGCCGTTGGCCTTGACCGTGTCGCACATGACAGTGCCGCCGGCCTGATCGGACGTGTTGGTGACCAGGTTAGGCAGCGAGTCGATCTCGATGATGTTGATGATCCGCAGGCTGCTGTACTTCGACTCACCCTGGATCGCGGCGATCGGGTCGATGTACTGGGCCTTGTACTTCGGCAGCTCGTCCGGGCCCAGCTCACCGTTGGAGGCGAGCGCGGAGCAGTCCCGGCCGGGCAGGTTGTAGATCACGAACTGGATGTAGCCGGCGCCCTGGCGCAACGCCTCGTCCAGGTGGTCACGCACCCCGAAGGCGCCGTTGGAGCTGCTGTCCGGCGTGCCGTTGATCGCGGCGATCCGGTCCAGCCAGACGGCGGTGGGGTTGTTGGAGATGCGGCTTCCGCCGGTCTCGGCGTCCGCCTTGGCCTTCCACTCCGGGTTCACGTAGCCGCGCGCCCCGACGTACGGGTTGTCGACCTTGGTGCCGGGCGGGTTGGTGGGCGGATCGGTCGGCGGATCCGTCGGCGGATCGGTCGGCGGGTCAGTGGGCGGGTCGGTCGGCGGGGTGGTGCCGCCGTTGCAGACCACGCCGTTCAGGGTGAACGAGGTCGGCTTCGGGTTGCTGCCGCTCCACGCGCCGTTGAAGCCGATGCTCGTCGACGCGCCGGTGGCCAGGGTGCCGTTGTAGGACAGGCTCCGGGCGGTGACCTGGCTGCCGGACTGGGTGAACGTGGCCGACCAGCCCTGCTGCACCCGCTGGCTGGAATTGGCGAAGGTCCAGCCCAGCGTCCAGCCGTTCAGCGGGTCGCCGACGTTCTTGATGGTGACGCTCGCGGTGAAACCGCCGGGCCAGTCGTTGCTCGTGTACGCGATGTCGCACTGCGTCGCGGCCTGCGCCGCGGTAACCGGAATCGTTACGAGCCCACCGGCGACCAGGGCGCCCGCGCCGGCGAGCGCGAGGGCCCGGCGTGGGCCGGTTAGCCTTCTCCACACATTCATGCCACTGATCTCCTTGGGCGAGACCGGGCCCACGTGCGGCCCGGCGGGACGGCCCGATGGGCGTCCTGAACGGACGGCCGTCGGCGCCAACGGGATTCTTTGGGGGGCGCCCGACCCGGACGGGCGATGGTGGTGGTGGTGCCCGGCCGATGCGTCGGCCGGTCGATCGGCGGCGGGTGCGTCGCCCGGTGAAACCGGGTGCCCTCGACTCCCCTGCCTGCACGGTGTGGCTCTCTGAACCGCGTTCGCCGATTCTTACATGGGAGCGCTTCCATGGCAATGGCTCGATGCGTTGCCGAAGCCGTTTCGGACGATACCTCCGAGTGCGCCCGACCGGCACGCGGCGCTCGGACCCGCCACTAACGGATGACCGGGGCAGGCCGGGCAGGTCGAGCGCGGAACGCCGTGGCGTGCCCAGAAGGTCCCGGGACGCCTGACACGACGCTCGGCGCGGCGAAAGCCGCGTAGCACCCCTTCACCTCTTACTTGGATCAAAGGTAAAACGCGAATCTTTCACTTCATAAGTCATGAAACGGTCTAACGTCGGTCTTAGCTCGGTTGTCGCCGAGCTCAGGACAACAGGGATGGAGTGACGCAGGTCATGGCTAAGAAGATGCTCGGGAAGGTCGTTGCGGGCGCCGCGCTCGGCGGCGCGTCGCTCCTGGTGTTCGCACCGGGGATCGCGTTCGCCGACGGCCACGACGACGGCAAGGTCTACGCCAAGCCGCACGTCGTCAAGGCTGGCGACGAGGTCAAGCTCCTCGAGATCTGCCCGGATCGGCAGGAGCACGCGTACGTGTGGTCCAAGGTCACCGGCAAGGTCAAGCTCAAGCCGGCGCATGAAGACCGAGGCGAGGACCGCGAGTGGCGCGAGGAGGAGAACTCCTCCGACCACGACAAGGGCAAGGACGAGCACGGCAAGGACGAAAACGGCAAGGACGAGCACGGCAAGGACGAGAACGGCAAGGACGACAAGGGCAAGGACCACGAAGGCAAGGACGAGAACGGCAAGGACGAAAACGGCAAGGACGACAAGGGCAAGGACGAGCACAAGGACGAGAACGGCAAGGGCGGCCAGGGTGGCGGCGCTGCCGCCGACGCCTACGGCGACGAGGGCAGCAAGGACTGGAAGGGCGAGGAGCACGGCCAGGACGCCGAAGAAGGCCGTGACAAGAAGGACTGGGACTCCAAGGACGAAGACAAGAAGGACTGGGAGTCCAAGGACGAGCACGGCTCGGACAACGGCTGGGACTCCAAGGACAAGGACGAGTACGGCTCGGACTCCAAGCACGAGGACGAGTACGGCTCGGACAACGGCTGGGACTCCAAGGACGAGCACGGCTCCGAGTACGGCTCGGACAACGGCTGGGACTCCAAGGACGAGCACGGCTCGGACGAGCGTGGCGGTTACGGCAAGGACGAGCACGGCTCGGACGAGCGTGGCGGTTACGGCAAGGACGAGCACGGCTCGGACGAGCGTGGCGGTTACGGCAAGGACGAGCACGGCTCGGACGAGCGTGGCGGTTACGGCAAGGACGAGCACGGCTCGGACGAGCGTGGCGGTTACGGCAAGGACGAGCACGGCTCGGACGAGCGTGGCGGTTACGGCAAGGACGAGCGCGGCTCGGACGAGCGCGACTGGGACAAGGAGCGCGAGTTCGTCTACTACGGCGAAGCCAAGGTCGACAAGGACGCCAAGCCGGGTCGCTACGAGCTCAAGGGTTCGTGCGGCGAGGGCGAGCTCGTCGTGCTGCCGCACGGCGGTGTCGACGGTGGTGACGGTGGCGTCAGCACCGGTACCGACCGGGGTCTGGCCACCGGCGGGGCGGGCCTGCTCGGCGCTGCCGCGCTGGGCGGGATCGTGTTGATGCGTCGTCGGCGGACCGATGGTTCGCTCGTCTGACGTGACGACGACACCGGCCGGCGGCCGCCGCGGGAAACCGTGGCGTGCCGCCGGCACGGCCGTCGTCGTTACCATGGCCATGATCGGCGCCGGCATGATCGGCGCCTCCCTGAAGACCACGCCCACTCCCCGGCCGCCGCAGCCGCTGGCCCAGGCCGGCCCCGAGGCGACCGGGCCGGCGAGCACCGTCGACGACACCCCCCCGGTCGACGGGCAGCCGGTCGGTCAGGGGGCGGCCGGGTTGGCCCGTTCGGCGCCGACCAGCATCGAGATCCCCCGGATCGGCGTCGACGCGACGATCATGTCGTTGGGCACCAACCCGGACGGCACCGTCCAGGTCCCTCCGCTGGACAAGGCCGACCAGGCCGGGTGGTACGAGCCCGGCGCGAGCCCCGGCGAGACGGGTAACGCGGTCATCGTCGGGCACGTGGACTCGGCGGTGCTCGGCCCGGCCGTCTTCTTCGACCTCGGCGCTCTCACCCCCGGCGACACCGTCACCGTGCGCCGCGCCGACGGAGTGCCGGCCACCTTCACCGTCGACTCGGTGAAGTCGTACCCGAAGACGGCCTTCCCCACCGAGTTGGTGTACGGACCGAGCGACCGGCCCAGCCTGCGGGTGGTCACCTGCGGCGGTCAGTTCGACGCGGCCGCGAAGAGCTACCCGGACAACATCGTCGTCTTCGCCACCCTGGCGGCGTGACCCGCGACAAACGAAACGCGGTCCGGCCGGTCGGGGTGACCCGACCGGCCGGACCGCGTCCGGCGTACCTGACTCAGGCGGCCGCGGAGGTCCGCACCAGGGTGCGGATCTGGCGCAGCAGCACCGACAGGGCGGCGAGATCCGCCCGCGACTCGTCGAACTCACCCATCGCCCGCCGGGCCCGGTGGATCGAGGTGGCATTCGACTGCTCCCACTGCTGCACCCGCTCGTGCGGCGGCAGGTCGCCCGGTGTGGAGTCGAGTACCTCCGCGGTGAGCGCGGCCAGCGCGGCGTACAGGTCGTACCGCAGCGCCATCCGGGCCAGCGTCTGCCAGCGGTCCTCCCGCGGCAGCAGGGAGATCTTCGACAGCAGCGAGTCCACCCGGAACAGGTCGGACAGCACGAAGTAGACCGAGGCCACCTCGCTGACGTCCCGCCCGCTGGCGTTCGCGGTCTCCACCACGTCCATCAGGCCGAAGCTGTACATCAGCCGGGTCGCCCGCTCCGCCAACTCGCGGGGCAGCCCACGCTCGGTCATCGAGTCCATGTGCGCGGCGATGCCCTGGCGCTCGTTGCCGTAGAACAGCTCCTCCAGCCCCGGCAGCAGCCGGGTGACCCCGTCGCGCAGTCGGGCGATCTCGGCCGGAACGTCGATCGGCGAGCGCCGGTTGGAGACCAACCACCGCACCGCCCGGTCGAGCAGCCGACGGGTGTCCAGGTAGACGCTGGTCTGGAGCTCCGGCGCCACCTTGTTGTCCAGCGCCTCGACCGCGTCCCACAGGTCGCGCAGGCCGAACACCTCGCTGACCACCACGTACGCCCGGATCACGTCGGCCGCGCTGGCCGCCGTCTCCTCGACCACCCGGAAGATGAACGAGATGCCACCCCGGTTGATCGCTTCGTTGACCAGCACGGTGGTGACGATGTCCCGACGCAGCCGGTGCCGGCCCATCCGGTCGGCGAACCGCTCACGCATCGGCGTCGGGAAGTAGTTGACCAGGACGTCGGTCGTCCACTCCTCGTCGGCCAACCCCTCGGTGAGGATCTCCCGCTCCAGGACGATCTTCACGTACGCGAGCAGCACCGCGAACTCCGGCGCGGTCAGCCCGGATTCGCTGCGGACCGCCAGCTCCTCATCCGGCGGCAGCGCCTCCAACGCGCGGTCCAACCCGCCCGAACGCTCCAGCTCGTTGATCATCCGGCGGTGCACCGGGAGCAGCGAGGCGGCCTGGGCCTGGGCATTGTTGATCGCCCGAGCCTGGTCGTAGTTGTCCCGCAGCACCAGCTCCGCGACCTCGTCGGTCATCCCGGCCAGCAGCTCGTCCCGGTCGGCCATGGTCAGCTCGCCATCGGCCACCGCCGTGTTGAGCAGGATCTTGATGTTCACCTCGTGGTCGGAGGTGTCCACCCCGGCCGCGTTGTCGATGAAGTCCGTGTAGATCCGGCCACCGGTCAACGCGTACTCGATCCGGCCGAGCTGGGTCCAGCCCAGGTTGCCGCCCTCGCCCGCCACTCGGCAGCGCAGGCTGCGCCCGTCCACCCGGATCGCGTCGTTGGACTTGTCGCCCACCTCCGCGTTGGTCTGGGTGGAGGCCTTGACGTAGGTGCCGATGCCGCCGTTCCAGAACAGGTCCACCGGCGCGGTGACGATCGCCTTCATCAGATCCTGCGGCGACATCTGCGTGACGTCGTCGTCCAGGCCGATCGCCGCCCGGACCTGCGGCGTGATCGGGATGGACTTCGCGGTACGCGGGAAGATGCCGCCACCTGCCGAGATCAGCTCCGGGTTGTAGTCCTCCCAGGAGGAACGGGGCAGGTCGAACAGCCGTCGACGCTCCGCGTACGAGGTGGCGGCGTCCGGCTCCGGGTCGAGGAAGATGTGCCGGTGGTCGAAGGCGGCCACCAGCCGGATGTGCTCGGAGAGCAGCATCCCGTTGCCGAAAACGTCGCCGGACATGTCGCCGACGCCGACCACAGTGAAGTCCTGGGTCTGGGTGTCCAGGCCCAGCTCCCGGAAGTGCCGCTTGACCGACTCCCAGGCGCCCCGGGCGGTGATGCCCATCTTCTTGTGGTCGTAGCCGGCGGATCCGCCGGACGCGAACGCGTCGCCCATCCAGAAGTTGTGGGTCTTGGAGATCTCGTTGGCGATGTCGGAGAACGTCGCGGTGCCCTTGTCGGCCGCCACCACCAGGTACGGGTCGTCGCCGTCGTGCCGGACCACGTCCTCGGGCGGCACGATCTGCCCGCTGACGATGTTGTCGGTGACGTCCAGCATCGCGCCGACGAACTCCTGGTAGCAGGCGACCGCCTCGTCCCGGTCACCCGGCTTCTGCTTCAACACGAAGCCGCCCTTGGCGCCGACCGGCACGATCACGGTGTTCTTCACCATCTGCGCCTTGACCAGGCCCAGCACCTCGGTACGGAAGTCCTCCCGACGGTCGGACCAGCGCAACCCGCCCCGGGCCACCGGCCCGAACCGCAGGTGCACACCCTCGAAGCGAGGCGAGTAGACGAAGATCTCGAACTTCGGTCGCGGCGCGGGCAGGTCCGGAATGGCCTGCGGGTCGAGCTTGAACGCCACGTACGCCTTCGGCCGCCCGTCGGCGCGCTTCTGGTAGAAGCTGGTCCGCAGGGTCGCCTCGATCAGCGTCAGGTACGAGCGCAGGATCCGATCCTGGTCGAGGCTCGCCACGTCGTCCAGCGCGCCCCGGATCGTCTCCACCAGCTCACCGCTGCGCTGCTGCCGCTGCTCGGTGCCCAACTCGCCCGGCGCGAACCGGGTCTCGAAGAGCTCCACCAGCAACGCGGCGAGCTTCGGGTACGCGATGAAGGTCTGCTCCATGTAGTCCTGCGAGAAGACCGTGCCGGCCTGCCGCAGGTACTTCGCGTACGCCCGCAGAACCACCACCTGCCGCCAGGTCAGCCCGCCGCGCAGCACCAGCTCGTTGAACCGGTCCACCTCGGCCTCGCCGCGCCATGCGGCCGCGAAGGCGTTCTCCACGTGCGGGCGCACCTCGGCCAGCTCGTGATGCCCCTCGGGCAGCATGAGGCCGAAGTCGTACAGGTAGACCCGGCCGTCGATCCGGTCCACCTCGTACGGGTGCTCGTCGACCACCCGTACGCCGAGCGAGTGCAGCACCGGCAGCACGGCGGAGAGCATCATCGGCTCGCCGTACCGGTAGACCTTGAACCGGACGTCCATCGCCTCGGCCAGGTCGGCGCCCGGCACCCGGGTGCCCGGCCGGGGCGCCAACTGCTTGCGGAACAGGTGCATCTCCAGCTGGCCGGGCTCCTCCAGCAGCTCCAGCTTCGCCAGGTCCTTCATCGCCTCGTACGGCGTGTGCCCGTCCTTGTAGCCCTCCGGGAACGCGTCGGCGTACCGGGTGAACAGGTGCTTGGCCTGCTCGTCGCCGAGCTTGCGCTCCAGCACCAGGCGGTAGTCGTCGTCCCAGAGCCGGGTGGCGTCGGCCAACTCCTCGGCGAGCAGGTCGGCGTCGATGTCGCCGGGCGGCCGCGTCGGGTCGGTACGGACGATGAAGTGCACCCGAGCCAGCATCGACTCGGTGACCCGGGTGGTGTAGTCCACCCCGACGCCGTTCAGCTCACGCAGCAGGATGTCCTGCATGCGCAGCCGGTTCTGGGTGGTGAACCGGTCCCGGGGCAGGTAGATCAGGCAGGAGATGAAGCGCCCGTAGGCGTCCCGACGCAGGAAGACGCGCAGCTGCCGGCGGCCGGCCATCCGCAGCACGCCGACCACCGCGTGGTAGAGGTCGTCGGTCTTGATCTGGAACAGCTCGTCGCGCGGGTAGGTCTCCAGGATCTGGATCAGATCCTTGCCCGAGTGGCTGCGCTGGCTCAGGCCGGAGCGGTCCAGCACCTCGGCCACCTTGCGGCGTACCACCGGCAGCTCGCGGACGCTGGTCCGGTAGGCGGCCGTCGAGAACAGGCCCAGGAAGCGCCGCTCACCGATCACGTCACCGGCGGAGTTGAAGATCTTGAAACCGATGTAGTCCAGGTACGCCGAGCGGTGCACGGTGGCACGGGAGTTGGCCTTGGTGATGATGAGCAGGCGCTTCTCCAGCACCTTCTCGTGCGCCTCGGGCGTCATCGACGACAGCGACCGCGCGTCCGGCGAATCGGAGCGCAGGATGCCCAGACCGGTGCCGAGCACCGCCTCCAACGCCTTGCCGTCGACCGGGTCGGTGGCGTCGCCGCTGTCGGCGTCCACCAGTCGGTACTCGCGGTAACCGAGGAAGGTGAAGTGGTCCTGGGCGAGCCAGCGCAGCAGCTCCACCGAGTCGGTGATGTCCTTTTCCGGCACCGGTGGGCGGTTGTCGGAGGTACGGGCCGAGGCCAGCTCGTCAGCGAGCGCGAGGGCACGCTGACGCATCTTCGGCCAGTCCTCCACCGCCTCCCGCACGTCGGTGAGCACCCGCTGCAACTCGCGGCGCAACCGGTCCCGTTCGGCCGCGTCCCGGACCGGGTCGATCTCGATCCGCATCCAGCTCTCGATGATGTCGCCGGAGATCGCGTCGTCCGGCTCCACATCCGCGGAGACCTCGGTGAGCCGGCCCAGCGGCTCCCGCCGCACCACCACCAGCGGGTGCACCAGCAGGTGCACGTCGAGGTGGTACGAGTTGAGCAGCGCCGTCACCGAGTCGACCAGGAACGGCATGTCGTCCGTGACGATCTCGACGACCGTGTGGTGCTGATCGGCGTGCGGTTCGTGGATCCGCAGCTTCAACTCGCCCGGCACCCGCTGCTGGGCAAGATCCCGATGTGCCCGGGCCGCGTCGAGCATCTCTTCCGCCGTGAAGCCGACCAGCTCCTCGTCCGGGGCGAACCGCCAGAAACGGCCGACAAGTGTCGCCGCGTCGTGGTCGTCCCCCGCGAGCGCGACGGCCTGGGCCACCAGGCGCTCCGCGTTGGGGACGGGTTCGTCGAGCTCGGCATCCTCCACGTCGTCGGCCAACGCCTCGGCTGGCAGACCCAGATCGTAGATGGTGTCGATGCTCGACCCGGTCAGCCCGGTGACTCCCGTGTCGAGTCGGCCGTAGCCGTCCCCGTCGGTCGCCGAATCGAAGCTGTCATCGTCCCGGCCGGAGTCATCCTGCCGGAGGTCGGGTTCCGGTTTGATCGCCGGACGCCGGTCCATCGGTGCCACTCCCCTCGACCCACCGCGTTGTGGGTCACTCTGCCGCCCAGCCTAGGCCCTGCCGCTCTGCGCCTTCGTCGGCGGACCACTGACCAGACGTCCGGATCGGGACTTTGTCCTTTCACCCGTTGCGGGTCCGAGGTTGGCTGGCTGCGGGATACCCCTCCACGCGATGTTCATCACACGGGTGCGGCCCGTCTTTGAGCGCGGCCGAGCACCTGGGGGACGTTGGGGACGGCGCTCGCGTACTACCGTGCGAGGGCAGTCCAAGATTGGAAGGACCAGCTTCATGCCCTTGTCGTACCCCCGGCCCCACCGGCCGAACCCCGCCCGCCGGCTGGCCGCCGCCGTCACCACGGCGCTGCTCGCGGCGGGTGTCCTGGTCGGTTGTTCGGGTGACGACGGGCCGCAGCGCACCGTCGACGCCTTCCTCGCGGGCTGGCGCAGCGGTGACCTCCAGGCGGTCGGTCTGATCGACCCGCTCGGCTCGAAACTGCCGTCGGCCGACGTGGCGCGCGAGATCAAGGACCTCTCCGGTGAGCTGGCGGCCACCCCGCCCACGCTGACGCGTCGCGGCGAGCCGAAGATCACGAAGGACATCGCGACCACGACCGTCCAGGTGGAGTGGACCCTGCCCGGTCAGACCCGCTGGGCGTACGACCGGGAGGTGCGGCTCGCCCAGGGCGACGACGACCAGTGGCAGGTGATCTGGGAGCCGAAGGTGGCGCACGAGCAGCTAACCAAGGGCGACCGGTTGGCGCTGCGTCGCGACGCCGGTGCCCGCGCCGCGGTGCTGGACAACGCCGGGAAGCCGCTGGTGACCCCGCGCCCGGTGGTCCGGGTGGGTGTGCAGCCCAACGGGGTCACCGACCTCAAGAAGCTCGTCAAGGACCTCGACGCGGCGTTCAAGGCGATCCGGCCGGCGCTGGTCCCCGGCGTCGACCTGGCCGATCTGCCCGACCGGGTGGCCAAGGCCGAGCCGGGTGCCTTCGTCGAGGTGGTGTCGCTCCGCGAGGAGGCGTACCGGCAGATCAAGCCCCGGATCTACGACCTGCCCGGCACCAAGTTCGTCTCCGACAAGATCGACCTGGCCCCCACCCGCGAGTTCGCCCGTGCGCTGCTCGGCTCGGTCGACCCGGCGCAGGCAGACGACCTCGCCGCACACCCCGACCGGTACGTCGTCGGCGACCTGGTCGGGCACGGCGGGCTTCAGGGCCGCTACGACGAGCGACTGCGCGGCGGCCCCGGGCTGACCGTGGTGGTCGAGCGTCCGGCCGAGGGCGGCAAACTCGAACCCACCGGCACCGAGCTCTTCCGCCGGGAGCCGCAGCCCGGGCAGGCGCTGAAGACCACGCTGGACGTCGCCGTCCAGAACGCGGCCGACGGGGCGCTGCGCGCCGAGTCGCGCCGGTCCGCCCTGGTGGCGCTCCGGATCAGCGACGGCGCCGTGCTCGCCGCCGCGAACGGCCCCGGCCCGGCCGGGGAGAATCTGGCCTTCGACGCCCAGGTGCCTCCTGGCTCCACGTTCAAGATGGTCAGCACTCTGGGCCTGCTGGACCGGGGCGCGGTCACGCTGGACGGCCCGGTGGACTGCAAGAAGACCTTCACCGTGGACGGCCGGTCCTTCAAGAACTCGGACAACTTCGAGCTCGGTTCGGTGCCGTTCCGCACCGACTTCGCCAAGTCCTGCAACACGGCGTTCGCCGCGCTGGCCCCGAAGCTCGGCGGCGACGGGCTGGCCGCCGCCGGCCGCTCGCTGGGCCTGGAGGGTCAGTGGGACCTCGGCACGGACGCCTTCACCGGCAAGGTCTCCACGGGCGGCAGCCTGGCCGAGCAGGCCGCCGCGTCGTTCGGGCAGGGCACCACGCTGGTCAGCCCGCTCGCCATGGCCGGCGCCACCGCCGCCGTCGCCCGCGGCCGCTTCGAGCAGCCGAAGCTGCTGATCGACCCGGCGCCGGCCAAGCCGGCCCCGGCAGGCGAGCAACTCAAGCCGGAATCCGTCGCGGCGCTGCGCACGATGATGCGCGAGGTGGTCACCGCCGGCACCGGCAGCGCCCTCAAGGACGTGCCGGGAGAGGTGTACGGCAAGACCGGCACCGCCGAGTACGACGACAACCCGGCGCACACCCACGCCTGGTTCGTCGGCTGGCGGGGCGACGTGGCGTTCGCCGTCTTCGTGGAGAAGGGCGGGGCCAGCACCGCCTCGGCCGTCCCGATGGCCGAGCGCTTCCTCCGCGCCCTCCCAACCCCCTGACCCCACGCCCTCCCGGGCCGGGTCAGGCGGTGTCGGCTTCGTGCCTTTCGGGCGGGTTCTGGGTCGACGGTGCGGTGCGTCGGAGGAGACCTGGGCCGGCCGACGCCGGCGGGCCGACCGGTTCGCGCTCGACCAGGGGCGCGACACTGGCCGCGACGCCCGGTGGCTCGGAGTGGGCCCGTTCGCCCGTGCCGGGCGACTCCCCCTCGGCCGGGATGCCGTACGGCACCGCGCTCTCCGACGAACCGACGCCGGGGACACCGACGCCGGCAGGCCCGACATCGGCAGACCCGAGCCCAGCAGGCCCGACATCGACGGGGTCGGGGTCAGCAGGATCGATGTCAGCGGGGAGTTCGAGCCTCGCAACCCGCTCAGCACGATCGAGCCCGTCAAGCCCAGCCAGCCCGTCGAGCCGCTCGACACGGTTGGGACGCTCGGCACGGTCGAGCCGCTCGACACGGTCGGAGCGATCGGTGGTGGCGGTCGCCGCCCGGCCGTTGCCGCGCCTCGGGGAGGGCGTCGGCCGGGCCGACAGCAGTCGGGGCGGGACGGCTTCCGGGGCGGTCACCGGTGCCAGACCGGCGACGACGGTGTTGACGATCTCGGCCGCGTACGAGCCGTCCGGGTCGTAGTCGGGGTCGAAGACGGTCAGTTCCACGCCGAGGCAGTGCGGGGTGTCGACCAGGCCGGCGAGCAGGATCTCCAGCTCGGCGAAGGCGATCCCGCCCGGGTCGGGGGCGTCCACGGCGGGCATCACCGCCGGGTCGAGCACATCCACGTCGATGTGCACCCAGTAGCCCGCGCAGTCGGCGAGTTGCTCGTGCGCCCACTGGGCCGTCCGGGCCGCGCCTTCGGCACGCAGCGCCGGCACCGGTCGGGTGGTGATCCCGGCGGCCTGGAGGTCGAGCCGGTATTCGTCCTGAGCGCGGATGCCGAGCACCACCACGTCGATGTCGCGGAAGTAGGGCCGGCGGCCCTCCAGCGCGGCCAGGTCGGCCTGCCCTCGCCCGGTGACCAGGGCCAGGTCCTCACCGGCGGCCGCGCCGACGTAGGAGGCGTTGCCGGGGTGCCGGAAGTCGGAGTGCCCGTCGACGAAGACCAGCCCGATCCGCCCGCCGACGGCCTCGCCGAGGCGGTGCATGGCCAGGGCCGAGCCGAGGAGCACCGAGCAGTCGCCGCCCAGCACCACCGGGAACTCGCCCCGGTCGATGATCGAGCCGATGCGTTCGGCGAGGGCCAACGAGTAGTCGGCGATCTCCCGGGCGTGGCACACCCCGTCGCCGGGCCGCCAGTCCCCCGGGTCGTACCGGGCGGGGGTGACGCAGCCGGCGTCGCGGGCGCGGAGCCGGGCCAGCAGGTCGTGGTCGCGCAGCGCCCCGGGCGCCTTGGCGCAACCCGGGACCGACGTGGGCGTCGGCGGCCGTAGACCGAGATTTGTCGGCGCGTCGAGGACGGCGATCCGGCGCATCGTGAGCTCCCGTCCTCGGTGGTCGGGCGGGCCGGCCGGAACGCCGGCCCGCGCTGGCGTGCTACGAACTCAGAACAGGGCGCTGGCCAGGGCCCGACGCGCCGAGGCGACCGCCGGATCGTCCGGGCCGGCGATGGAGAAGAGCGAGACCAGGTGCTGGCGAACCGTCTCACGGTCCTCACCGACGGTGCGCCGGACCAGACCGACGAGCCGCGCGTACGCCTGCTCGGCCAGGCCGCTGAGCACCTCGATGTCGGCGGCCAGCAGTTGGGCGGCGACGTCGTCGGGGGCGCTCTCGGCGGCGGCCAGCGCGGTGGACGGGTCGGCGCCGGCCACCCGGCGGGCCACCCCGACCTGGGCCAGCCCCGCCGTGGCCGCGGCGTCCGCCGGGGCGTCGGCGAGGATCTTCCGGTACGCCTGCTCGGCAGCGTCCAGATCGCCGCTCATCAGCGCGTCGTCCGCCTCGTCGAGGCGGGGGTCCTCCGGCTCGGCGACGGTCACGCCGCCGGCCTTGAGGACGGCCTGGATCCACTGCCGCAGCTGCGCCTCGGGCACCACTCCGGAGAAGGCGTCGACCGGCTGGCCGCCGACGACCGCGTAGACCATGGGGATGCCCTGCACCCGGAACATCTGGGCGATTCGGGGATTTTCCTGCACGTCGACCCGGGCCAGCACCCAGGTGCCGCCGCCCTCGGCGTTCAGCCGCTCCAGGACCGGGGCGAACTCGTCGCTCTCCGGGAAGCCGGCCGCGCCGAAGAACACGACGACGGGCGTGGCCATCGAGCGTTCGAGCACGTCGGACTGGATGGTCGCCTCGGTGACGTCCACGATGGCGGTGTCACCGTCGGCGGTGGGCGCGCCGGGGGCGCCGTTTGACGGGCCGCCCTGAGGGGGCGTGCCGGGACGGGTACTTGCTGGTGCGGGGCCACGCAGCGTGCTGAGGTCGACCGCGCCGCGGGTGAAGATCGACGAGGTGATCCGTGGGTCGCTCATGGTTACCTAGTCTCGCACGTGAGCCCCCGATCTCAGCTCACCCGCAACCCCGACGTTGCAACTCTCACGCCCCGCCCACACCCCCCCGCGATCTTGCACATTCTGTCGCCGGTACGCCGCATTCATGCCTTATGTCGGCGCACAAACCGCAAGATCGACGGGGGTGGGGGTGAGGGCAGGGGGTTAGAAGCGGGCTGGCTCCCGGTAGGTGCCCCACTCGGCGCGCAGGGCGTCGCAGATCTCGCCCAGGGTCGCCTCGGCGCGGACCGCGTCGAGCATGGCGGGGATCATGTTCTCGTCGGAACGGCTCGCCTCGATCATCCGGGTCACCGCCGCGCGGACCGCTGACTCGTCCCGCGCGCCCTTGCGCTCGGCGAGCACCCGGCGCTGCTCCAGCTCCACCTCGTGCGAGATGCGCAGGATCTCCAACTCCTTGGCGACCGTGCCGGTGTGGCAGTTGACCCCGACGATCTTCTTGTCGCCCTTCTCGAGGGCCTGCTGGTAGACGAAGGCCGACTCGGCGATGTGCCCGGTGAACCAGCCGTCCTCGATACCGCGCAGGATGCCGGAGGTCATCGGGCCGATCTGGTGTGGCCCGTCCCCACCGAGCTGCCGGATCCGGGCGAAGATCTCCTCCGCCTCGGCCTCGATCTTGTCGGTCAGCGCCTCGACGTACCAGGAGCCGCCGAGCGGATCGGCCACGTTGACCACACCGGTCTCCTCCATCAACACCTGCTGAGTACGCAGGGCGATCTCGGCCGACTCGTCGGTGGGCAGCGCCAGGGTCTCGTCCAGCGCGTTGGTGTGCAGCGAGTTGGTGCCGCCGAGCACCGCCGCGAGAGCCTCGACGGCGGTCCGTACGACGTTGTTGACCGGCTGCTGCGCGGTCAACGACACCCCGGCGGTCTGCGTGTGGAACCGCAGCCACAGGGCCTTCTCGCTGGTCGCGCCGTAGACGTCGCGCAGCCAGCGGGCCCAGATCCGGCGGGCGGCACGGAACTTGGCGATCTCCTCGAAGAAGTCGAGGTGCGAGTCGAAGAAGAAGCTCAGGCCCGGGGCGAACACGTTCACGTCCAGCCCACGCGACAGACCCAGCTCGACGTAGCCGAAGCCGTCCGCCAGGGTGTACGCCAGCTCCTGCGCCGCGGTCGAGCCGGCCTCGCGGATGTGGTAGCCGGAGACCGACAGCGGCTTGTAGCGCGGGATCTCCCGGGCGCAGTACTCCATCAGGTCGCCGATCAGGCGCAGGTGCGGCTCCGGGTCGAAGAGCCACTCCTTCTGCGCGATGTACTCCTTGAAGATGTCCGTTTGCAGGGTGCCGTCCAGCTTGGACAGGTCGGCGCCCTGCCGCTCGGCGGCGACCAGGTACATGCAGAACACCGGCACGGCCGGGCCGGAGATGGTCATCGAGGTGGTGACGTCGGCCAGGTCGATGCCGTCGAAGAGCGCCTGCATGTCGGTGGCGGTGTCGATGGCCACGCCGCAGTGGCCGACCTCGCCGAGCGCCTGCGGGTCGTCCGAGTCACGGCCCATCAGCGTCGGCATGTCGAACGCCACCGAGAGCCCACCGCCGCCGGCGCCGAGGATCATCTTGTAGCGCTCGTTGGTCTGCTGGGCGTTGCCGAAGCCGGCGAACTGCCGGATCGTCCAGGTCCGCCCGCGGTAGCCGGTCGGATACAAACCCCGGGTGTACGGATACTCGCCCGGCCAGCCGATCCGTTCGAAACCCGGATAGGTGGCGCCCTCCGGCGGCCCGTACACCGGCTCCACCGGCATACCGGAGAGTGTGGTGAAGTCCGCGTCCCGCTTGCGCGCGGCGTCGTACCGGGCCTGCCAGCGCGCCCGTCCGGCGTCGATCTCGTCGGCGTCCATGAGCAGGGCTCCTCCTCGGGTCCTCGACTGCATGTCGAGTGTAAGGCCCCTACCTGAACGATCGCTAAGTCAGACCGTACCCACGGGTAACGTGAGCTGGCCGGCGTCGCCCCCTCAGACCGCTGCCGCGCCCGGCTGGTTCAGCTCGATGTCGTCCACCGTGACGTTGACCTGGGTGACCGTCAGGCCGTACTTCTCCACGGCCTCGATCACCGCGGCCCGCACCGCCTCGGTCACGTCGGCCACCACGTGCCCGGCGTCGATCACCAGGACCACGTTGATGACGGCCGCGCTGCCCTTCACGTCGGCCGAGACGCCCCGGCGAGCGTCGCCCACCGCGTCCAGGCCGACCTTGTCCAGCACGCTGTTGAAGAACCGGGCCACGTCACCGCCGAGATCGGCGACACCGGGCACCGCGCGAGCGGCCGCACCAGCGATCTTCTCCACGACCTCGTCGGAAACCGACGTGACACCCCGGGCCGCGCCCGTCGCGGGCTGCACTGCGCCGGCATTCTCCACCGCGTCCGTCATGTTTACATCTCCCCTGGTCCCGGTGCGTTGTGGACCGAACGGCTCGTCAGCCCGCTGCGCGGAAGCCTCACTTGGGCCACGCGCGGCGAGCCTACTAAAACCAGAGCGGCCTTCGCTTGCGGGCGTGAGGCGCGTTGCGCCAGCCGCACCAGCGACGACGTCCGTCCGCACCGGACAGTGCCGGCCCGGTTCGTCCAGGTGGACGCGCCGGCCGGCGGAACGCCGGGTCAGCGGGCGAGCTGGGCGAGCAGCTCGTCCGCCGCCGTGTACGGGTCGGTGGCACCCTCGGCAACCTTGGTCGCGAGCGTGGCCAACTCCGTACCGTCGCGCAGTGAACCGATCCGGGCGCGGAGGGTGCCGAGCGCGATCGCCTCGATCTCGGCGGCGGCCCGCGCCTCCTGGCGTCGGCGCAGCTCCCCGTGCTCGACCAGCCAGCCCCGGTGCTTGTCGATGGCGGCGGCGATCTCGTCGATGCCCTCGCCGCGCGAGGCGACCGAGCGGACCACCTGGGGCCGCCACTGCCCGGGGCCGCGCTCACCGAGCGCGATCATGCCCTGGATGTCGCGGACGGTGGCGTCGACGCCGTCCCGGTCCGCCTTGTTGACCACGAACACGTCGGCGATCTCCAGGATGCCGGCCTTGACCGCCTGGATCGCGTCGCCCATCCCGGGCGCGAGCAGCACCAGCGTCGTGTCGGCGAGCGAGGCGACCTCCACCTCGGCCTGCCCGACGCCGACCGTCTCCACCAGCACCACGTCGCAGCCGGCGCCCTCCAGCACCCGGACCGCCTGCGGCGTCGCCGCGGCCAGCCCACCGAGGTGCCCCCGGCTGGACATCGACCGGATGTAGACGCCCGGATCGGTGGCGTGGTCCTGCATCCGCACCCGGTCACCGAGGATCGCTCCGCCGGTGAACGGGCTGGACGGGTCGACCGCCAGCACGCCCACCCGGTGCCCGCGCGCCCGCAGCGCGCGGACCAGCTCGTTCGTGGTGGTCGACTTTCCCACACCGGGTGAACCGGTCAGCCCGACCACCTGGGCCTGCCCGGCGTACGGCGCCAGCGCCGCGGCGATCGCCGACAACAGCGCGTCACCGTTCTCCACCAACGTGATCAGCCGGGCCACCGCGCGGGGGTCGCCAGCGCGGGCCCGCTCGACCAGCAGCGGTACGTCCCGGCTGCGGCGCACCGACGTGGTGCCCGCTGCCGGGACGTGCTCAGCCTCGCTCACTGAGCCGCCTTTGTTCGCGACTGCGGGGCTCGCAAGACCGGCTCACTGCTCGCGCTCACTGGTCGACCGCAGCCTTGCCCGGCACGTGGATGATCAGCGCGTCGCCCTGGCCACCGCCGCCACAGAGCGCGGCCGCGCCGGTGCCACCGCCGCGCCGCTTCAGCTCCAGGGCGAGGGTGAGTACGAGGCGCGCGCCGGACATGCCGATCGGGTGACCCAGCGCGATAGCGCCGCCGTTGACGTTGACCTTGTCCGGGCTGATCCCGAGGTCCCGGGTGGACTGGACACCGACCTGCGCGAACGCCTCGTTGATCTCGATGAGGTCCAGGTCCGCCACGCTCAGGCCGCCCTTCTTCAGGGCGTGGTTGATCGCGTTGGACGGCTGCGAGTGCAGGGAGTTGTCCGGGCCCGCCACGTTGCCGTGCGCACCGATCTCGGCCAGCCAGGTCAGCCCCAGCTCCTTCGCCTTGGCCTTGCTCATCACGAGCACCGCGGCAGCGCCGTCGGAGATCGGCGACGAACTGCCGGCGGTGATGGTGCCGTCCTTGGCGAAGGCGGGGCGCAGCTTGGCCAGCGACTCGACGGTGGTGTCCGGGCGGATGCCCTCGTCCTCGGTGATCACCAGCGGGTCACCCTTGCGCTGCGGGATGACCACCGGGGCGATCTCGTCGGCGAAGTGGCCGTTCTTCTGCGCGGCGGCGGCCCGCTGGTGGCTGGCGGCGGCAAAGGCGTCCTGCTCCGTGCGGGAGATGCCGTGCTTGGCACCGAGCCGCTCGGTCGACTCACCCATCGAGCAGCAGTCCCAGGCGTCGCTGAGCCCGTCGTGCGCCATGTGGTCCTTGACCACCACGTCGCCGTACTTGTAGCCGGTGCGCTGGCCCATCAGCAGGTGCGGGGCGTTGGTCATCGACTCCATGCCACCGGCCACCACGATGTCGAACTCGCCGGCCCGGATCAGCTGGTCGGCCAGGGCGATCGCGTCCAGGCCGGAGAGGCAGACCTTGTTGATGGTCAGCGCCGGCACGGACATCGGCACGCCGGCCTCGACCGCCGCCTGCCGAGCCGGGATCTGACCGGTGCCGGCCTGCAACACCTGCCCCATGATCACGTACTGGACCTGGTCCGGGCTGACGCCGGCACGCTCCAGCGCCGCCTTGATGGCGATCCCGCCGAGCTTCGTGGCCGGGAGGTCCTTGAGGTTGCCCAGCAGCCGGCCCATCGGGGTCCGCGCGCCGCTGACGATCACCGAAGCCATGCCTGCCTCCGAGGGGGTGCCGAGCTGTACGCCTTAACGATTGTTCGGTCAGACTAGCGCCATGGCAGAGAACTCCCCCGTCGAGCCCGGTGCGGACTACGTCACAGACATCGGACTTCGCAAGATTGACCACGTCGGGATCGCCGTGGCCGACCTGGACGCCGCGATCGACTTCTACCAGCGGACGTTCGGGATGCGCTGCGTACACGTGGAGACCAACACCGAGCAGGGCGTTCGGGAAGCGATGCTGGCCGTCGGGCCGACCACCGAGGGTGGCTGCGTACAGCTGCTCGCCCCACTCACCCCGGAGTCGACGATCGCGAAGTTCCTGGACCGCAACGGGCCGGGCGTGCAGCAGGTCGCGTACACCGTCGTGGACATCGACGCGGCCTGCGCGGCGCTACGCGAGCGCGGCATGCGCCTCCTCTACGACGCTCCGAGGCGTGGCACCGCGGACAGCCGCATCAACTTCGTCCACCCCAAGGACGCTGGCGGCGTCCTCGTCGAACTGGTCCAACCCGCCCCCACCCCCCACTAACCCCGCCCCCCTGCCCCGCCCTGCCCCCTGCCCTCTCCCTCCCCCTGGTTGATCAAGAGGTTTGCGTCAGCCTGCGCCTCGCGGGTGACCGAAAGCTGTTGATCAACAGGGGGTGGCGGCCATCGGGGCCGGGTGCGCGCACGTCAGTGCGCGGTTGGCGGGGTGGTTGGACACCTTCACGCATCGGCGGATGCAGTTTTTCACAGAGGACTTCCCGGCCTAGCTACCGTTCAGTAACGTCCGGCCCCACAGGAGCGCGACCGGTGCCGGATGTGTCGAATGCCGACATGGCGGTCGTGCCCACCGGCGCCGACGATGGCAGCACCCGGGCCCGTGCGGGTGCGGATGAACCGGAGGTCACCGTGCAGGACATCCTCGAAGCGATCATGGCGGCGGAGGAATCGAACGATCCGGACCGCGAACTCGCCGGCCTCGCCGGGCTGCCCGTACCGGAGAGCTACCGGGGCGTGGTGGTCCGCGCCGAGGAAGCCCGGATGTTCGACGGCATGGCCACCCGGGACAAGGACCCGCGCAAGGCGTTGCACGTGCAGGAGGTGCCGACGCCGGAGCTGGCGCCGGGCGAGGCGCTGATCGCGGTGATGGCCAGCGCGATCAACTACAACACGGTGTGGACCAGCATCTTCGAGCCGCTGCCCACCTTCAAGTTCCTGGAGCGCTACGGCCGGGTCTCCGAGCTGACCCGCCGGCACGACCTGCCGTACCACGTGGTCGGCTCGGACGCGGCGGGCGTGGTGCTGCGCACCGGCCCCGGGGTGACCCGCTGGGCCGCCGGCGACGAGGTGGTCGCGCACTGCCTCTCCGTCGAGTTGGAGGACGCGGCCGGGCACGACGACACCATGCTCGACCCGCAGCAGCGGATCTGGGGCTTCGAGACCAACTTCGGCGGGCTGGCCGAGCTGGCGGTGGTCAAGGCCAACCAGCTGATGCCCAAGCCGCGGCACCTGAGCTGGGAGGAGGCGGCCAGCCCCGGGCTGGTCAACTCCACCGCGTACCGACAGCTCGTCTCGCACCACGGCGCCAACATGAAGCAGGGCGACGTGGTGCTGATCTGGGGCGCCTCCGGCGGCCTCGGTGGGTACGCCACCCAGATGGCACTCAACGGCGGCGCCATCCCGGTCTGCGTGGTGTCCTCACCGGAGAAGGCCGAGCTGTGCCGCCGGATGGGCGCGGAGCTGGTCATCGACCGGGCCGCGGAGGGCTTCCGCTTCTGGAAGGACGAGGAGACCCAGGACCCGGACGAGTGGCGGCGCTTCGGCGAACGGATCCGCGAGCTGACCGGTGGCGAGGACCCGGACATCGTGTTCGAGCACCCGGGTCGGGAGACGTTCGGCGCCAGCGTCTACGTGGCCCGGCGCGGTGGGACCATCGTCACCTGCGCCTCCACGAGCGGCTTCCTGCACCAGTACGACAACCGCTACCTGTGGATGCACCTCAAGCGGATCGTCGGCAGCCACTTCGCCAACTACCACGAGGCGTGGCAGGCCAACCGCCTCGTCGCGCTCGGCAAGGTGCACCCGACGGTGTCTCGCACCTACCCGCTGGAGCAGACCGGCCAGGCCGCGTACGAGGTGCACCGCAACGCCCACCAGGGCAAGGTCGGCGTGCGCTGCCTCGCACCCACCGACGGGCTGGGTGTACGCGACGGAGAGTTGCGGGCCCGGCACGAGGACGCGATCAACCGGTTCCGGGGTCACTGACCGGCACCGCCGGCCGCCCGTCCCGGCCGGACGGTGGAACGCCGGACGACCATTGCGCTGATCGCTCATTGTTCTTCCGCCCCCATTAGCGGATAAGCCACCCGGATCGAACAAAGGGCCTCGGGGTAACCCCGGGGCCCTTTTCCGCGTCACGCTGCGTGGCGTCCGACCCGCCGGGACCTGCCAAGATCGCCGATTGGTCCGACCTCGCCGATCGCGCGAGTTGACCATGTAAAGAGGGCACGAAAGCTTCGCACCGCTCTTGCGAAGCACCCTGGGGCGTCTGCCAGTATGTCCCAATGCCCCAGCAGCAGTCCTCCCCTCTCGCGTTCTTCGATAACGCGAACTCGCAGCCAGATTTCACCGTTGGCCTGCGCGGCTACAACACCCATCAGGTCGACGACTTCCTCGGCCGGATGACCGCCGCGCTGACCCAGTCCGAGCAGGCCCGTGCCGAGGCCGAGCAGCGGATGAACGACGCCCAGCGTCGGCTCCGCCAGGCCGAGCAGCGCATGAGTGCGCTGGAGCAGAAGCTCACCGACACGAACAAGCAGCTCGAAGAGAACAGCCGGCCCACCCTCTCCGGGCTCGGCACCCGCGTTGAGCAGATCCTCCGGCTCGCCGAGGAGCAGGCCAACGACCACCGCAACGAGGCCAAGCGCGAGTCGGAGGGCATCCTCTCCGCTGCCCGCCTCGAGGCCCGCGAGATCACCGACAAGGCGCGTGCCGAGGCCGCCGCCATGAAGGCGAGCGCCGAGCGTGAGGCGGGCAACCTGCGCACGGTCGCCGAGCGCGAGGCCGCCGAGGCCCGGGTGCAGGCCCGCCGCGAGGCCGACACGCTGCGCGCCGACGCCGACCGGGAGACCAAGCAGCTGCGCACGGTCACCGCGCACGAGGTGGCCGAGCTGAAGTCGACCGTCGAGCGGGAGGTCGCCACCCTCCGGGCCACCGCCGAGCGGGAGATCACCCAGCAGCGGGCGAAGGCCGCCCGGGAGGCTGAGGAGAAGCGCGCCGAGGCGACCAAGCTGCTCACCGATGCGCGGGACAAGCGCGACAAGGACCTGCAGGCCCTGGAGCTCCAGCTGGCCGAGCGTCGGGAGAAGGCCGAGCGCGAGGAGTCCGAGCGGCACTCCGCCCAGGTCGCGCAGACCCAGAAGATGGTCAGCGAGGCCGAGCAGCGTGCCCGGGCCGCGCAGGAGCGGGCCAAGGAGATCGAGCAGCGCGCCGAGGCGCGGCGGGTCGAGTCCGAGCGCAACGCCGCCGAGACGGTCGACAAGGCCAAGGCCCACTCGGAGAAGACCCTCAACGAGGCGAAGGCCGAGTCGCAGCGTCTGCTCACCGAGGCTCGCACCGAGGCGGAGCTGACCACGCAGGCCGCCCGCCGCGAGGTCGAGGACCTCACCCGGCAGAAGGACGCGGTCACCTCGCAGCTGGGTCAGATGCTCTCCGGGCTCGCCGGCATCGTTCCGGGAATGCCGGCGCAGGCCGCTCCGGCTGCCAAGCCGGAAGCCAAGAAGACCGAGGGCGGTCAGGAGCGGGTGCCCGCGGAGACCGCCGGCTGACGCGAGGCGTCAGGTCGGGGCATCGACGGCGCGAGGTGACACCGGGTAACCGGTGCCACCTCGCGCCGTATGCGTTTCCTAACCCGTGGTATCCGTTGGCCGCAACGGAGTGAAGTAGCTCCCACAAGGCCCGTCCGTATCGCCCCAGCAGGGCCCGTTGCGTGTGAGGATGGGGGCATGTCGCACGGCGAGGAACTGTTCGCGCTCGGCGGGGACGTGACGACGGAGCCCAGCTTCGAGTCCGCTCTGCGGGGGTACGAGAAGAAACAGGTCGACCGTTATGTCGCACGTGCTGAGCACGAGATCGCGACCCTCGCTTCCGAACGGGAACAGGCGTACACACAGATCCACAAGCTCGCCGGCCAGGTCGAGGTTCTCCAGCGCGACCTGACCCAGGTGCGCAAGCAGATGAACGTGGTCGACCGGGCGTCGTTCCGGCACCTCGGCCCGCGGGTCGAGTCGATCCTCACGCTCGCCGAGGAGCAGGCCGAGCAGATTCTCACCGATGCGAACGGGGAGATCGAGGCCCGTCGTGCCGCAGCCGAGCACATCATCGAGGAGGCCCGCCAGCAGGCCGCGCGGGCTCTGAAGGACTTCGAGATCGCCCTCGCCGCCCGACGGGCGGAGGAGGAGCGGCACAGCGCCGCCCAGCGGGCCGAGGCGGACGCGACCCTGCGGTCAGCCAAGGACGAGTCGGCGCAGTTGCGCAAGGCCGCGCAGGACGCGCTGGCCAAGGCCCAGCAGGAAGCCACCCAGCTGCGGGATTCCGCCAAGGAGATCCACACCCGGGCCCAGCAGGAAGCCACCAAGCTGCGCGAGACGGCCCGCGAGACGCTGGCCAACGCCCGGCAGGAGTCCAGCGATCTGCGCGACGCCGCCAAGGAGGTGCACGCCAAGGCGCTCCAGGAGGCCAAGCGGCTCACCGACACGGCGACCGAGGCCGGGCGGGCCACCCACGCCAAGGCGCAGCAGGAGGCCAAGCAGATCATCGACGACGCGTCGATGGCCGGTCGGGCCACCCGCGCCAAGGCGCAGCAGGAGGCCGAGCGGCTGACGACGCAGGCGACCGAGTCGGCGAAACGCAGCCGGGCCGAGACCGAGGCGTACGTGCAGCGGATGCGCACCGAGACCGAGGCGTACGTGCAGCACACCCGGGCGCAGACCCAGCAGGAGCTGGGCGCGTGGCGGGCCGGGGTGGAGCAGGAGGTCAACTCCCGCCGGGAGGCCGCCGACCGGGAGTTGGCGCAGCGACGGTCCGCGGCCGAGCAGGAGTTCACCAAGCGCCGCGACGAGTTGGACCAGCAGCACGCGGCACGCCAGCAGGAGCTGGATGCCGGGTTCGCCAGCCGTCAGCAGGAGCTGGAGAGCGGGTTCACCACTCGCCGCGACGAGCTGGAGACCGAATACTCCGGTCGCAAGGACGAGCTGGAGACCGAGTACACGGCTCGCAAGAACGAGATCGAGCAGGGCGCGGCCGGCGTGCGCCAGGCGGCCGAGCAGGACGCGGCGGCACTACGTCAGCGGTCCGAGGCTGAGGCCGCCGAGCTGTTGAGCCGGGCCGAGACCGAGGCCGGCGACAAGCGCCGCAAGGCCGACGAGCATGTCGCGGCGTCCCGGCGGCAGTTCGAGGAGTACGCGGCCACCACGCAGCAGCACCTGGCCACCACCCAGCAGCACCTGGCGGCGACCCAGCAGGAGTCGGCGGCGGGCCGGCAGCAGTTGGCCCAGGTGATGTTGGAGATCGCCCAGGCCCAGCAGCAGCTGGCGGATCTGCGGCAGGAGACTTGGAAGGCCCGGCAGGAGTCCGACGAGTTCCAGCGTCAGATGTCCGAGCTGCGGTTGCAGAGTGTCGCCGGCCCGATCGACGGCCCGACCGCGCCGGCCGGCGAGGACGGGGCGAGCGGAGGCGTGCCCGGTGGTGGGGACGACGGCGTGAGCGTCGCCGCCGGCGCGGCCTCCGGGCCGGGTACGGGCACCGGGCTGAAGACGGAGCCCACCGACACCAGGCAGCCGGTGAATGCGGGCGCAGAGGAGTCCGGGCAGTCCACGACGCGGCCGGTGGCCGAGCCGGTGACCACCGTGGACGGTGGGACGGCGAGCGCCGGGGTGGACGGGGAGCCGACAGTGGCCGCCGTTCCGGGCGAGGGTGGCCGGGGCGCCAAGCCCACCAAGATCACTAGCACCGGTGAGAACGGCAAGCGACCCACCAAGCCGACCACCGACGAGCGCAGCGCCAAGCCCAGCAAGGTCACCATCGAGAAGGAGTGACGGCGGGCGCTGAGCCACGCGCTCAAGATCGACACGACGTCAGCAAAGTCGGGGTGTCCCGCTAACCCGGACACCCCGACTTCCTGAATAGCGAGTGGATCAAGCCCGCTGGTCCGGGGGTGGGTCGATGATCGGGCGACGGAACGGGCCCCACGCCACGAAGCGTTCGAACAGCTCCCTGGGCGCCGGGCCGTCGTAGGGATTGAGCTGGTAGAGGTCGTGCGCCGCCTCGTGGTAGAGCCCGGCGAGGTAGATGGTCAGCGCGGCCGGGTCCTCGTCGAACTCCGCCTTGAGCAGCAGCCGGGCGTCCGCGCAGGGCCACGGCCGGCCGTCGGCCCGGCAGCACCACATGGGCCGCAGCGGGGTGTGCGGCGTCCGCGCGCCGCAGGGTCGGGGAAACACGGGGTACGGCCCGAGCCGCGGCTGCGGCAGCCCGGACATCGGGGTACGTGTTCGCCCGCCTGAACTGGATCCCGGCGGGGTACAGCCGGCGGACGACCGCGACGCCGAGGTGACGGTGACGGGCAGCGACCGGCCGGCGGGGCGAGACGTGGGCATGGGGTTATCTCCTCGGCTGAGGCGCGGTCGCGCCGCCGTTCGATGGCAGGTCCGCGCGGTGGGGAACCGGAGTGGCCTGGGACGACCCGGTACGTGACAGTCTGCTGAGGACACGGCTACGGTCGGAAGACATCGCCGACGCCGGTGGGGTGACTGCGGGAACGACGTGGCCCGCCGGGTCGACCGGTGGAGACGACCCTCGACCTGCGGAGGCACTGTGGAAGGCGACGCCGCGCCGACGGCCGACATGATCCGCGCGCAACTGCGCCGGCTGCGGATCGCCGCCGGGATGAGCCAGGAGGACTTCGGCCGGCTGGTGCACTACTCCGGCTCAATGGTCTCCGCGCTGGAGCTGGGCCAACGTCCGCTGGACCGGCTCTTCCTGGCCCGCGCCGACGAGGTGCTGACCACCGGCGGTCTGCTCGTCTACCTGCTCAAGCTCGCCGAGCGGGACGGCCAGCCGAGCTGGTTCCGGCCCTGGCTGGACGCCGAGCGCACCGCCCGCCAACTGCGCTGCTTTCAGCCTTCGCTGATCCCCGGGCTACTCCAGACTGAGAACTACGCCCGCGCGGTGATTCGCTGCGACGATCTGCTCAGCGACGACGAAGTGGAACGCCGAGTCCACGCCCGCCTGGACCGTCAGTCGCTGCTGGTGCAGCCGGAGCCGCCGCAGTTCGTCGCGGTCGTCGACGAGTTGGTGCTGCGGCGTGCCGGCGAGGAGGTCCGCGGGTTGATGGTCGAGCAGATCACCCACCTCGTCGCCAGCCTCGAGCGACCACACGTCAGCCTGCATGTCGTTCCGGCCGAGGCCGGGCTGCACGTCGGCCTTTCCGGACCGTTCAATCTGGCTCGCGGTGCCGACGGTGGTTGGGTGGGGCACATGGAGCATCAGATTGACGGTCTCGTGGTCGATGGCGACCATGAGGTGGCTACGCTGCTGGCGCGCTGGGAGATGATCAGAAACGGTGCGTTGTCCCGCCGCCAGTCGATCGACCTGATGAAGGAAGTTGTGACCTCATGGACCTGACCGGCGCGCTCTGGCGCACGTCCAGCCGTAGCGGCAACGGAGAGTGTGTCGAGGTGGCGGACAATCTGCCCGGGGCCGTGGGGGTGCGGGACAGTAAGGACCCGACCGGCCCGGTGCTGGTGTTCGCGCCTGCCGCGTGGCGGGCGTTCGTGGCCGCCGCCCGTCGTCCCACCGCCTGAGCCGGGAGGTCCCTGGTGCCACAGCACGACCAGTCGGGCGACCAGCCGGACATGACCGGTCCCCTCGCGGAGACGCCACCGTCGGCGGAGACACCGCCGCCGGTGCCGGTCCCCGCCCCGGGGATCGACCCGGATGAGCCGCCGGCGGTTCCGTCCGGAAAGTTCGGCACACCGGGGCGGCCACTGCGCCGCAGCAGCTTCCTGATCGGCTTCACCGGTGCGCTGGGCGTGCTGCTGGCGTACACCCTCTATCTGGGGATTCGCAATGCCGGCGGCATCCTCGTGCTGGTGGTGATCGCGCTCTTCCTCGCGATCGGCCTCAACCCGGCGGTGGTCCGACTGGGCCGCTGGGGTGTGCCGCACGGCCTGGCGGTGGCGGCGGTCGCCCTCACTGTGGTGCTGCTGCTCTGCGGCGGCATCGTGGCGCTGGTCCCGCCGATCGTCACCCAGTCGGGGCAGTTCATCGACCAGATCCCGAGCCTGCTCGACGAGTTGCGCCGCAACCCGACGGTCAATGACCTGGTGGAGCGGTACGACGTGGTGGAGCGGGTACAGGGCGCGGCCAACGCGGAGACTGTCGGACGGGCGCTCGGCGGGGTGCTGGGCGGCGCACAACTGATCTTCGGCACGGTGTTCCGGACGCTGACCGTGCTGGTGCTGACCATCTACTTCCTGGCCTACTTCGACAAGCTGCGCTCGCTGAGCTACTCGTTGGTGCCCCGGTCGCGGCGGGAGCGGGTGCAGTTGATCGGCGACGAAATACTGGCAAAGGTTGGCGCCTACATGGTCGGCGCGCTGAGCATCGCGGTGCTGGCCGGCGCGACCACCTTCGTGTTCGCGCTGATCGTCGACCTGCCGTACCCGTTCGCGCTGGCCGTGGTGGTCGCGGTGACCGACCTGATCCCGCAGATCGGCGCCACCCTCGGCGCGGTGATCGTGAGCCTGGTCGGCTTCGCCGCCGACCTGCCCACCGGCATCGCCTGCGCGGTCTTCTTCCTCATCTACCAGCAGGTGGAGAACTACCTCATCTACCCGAAGGTGATGCGGCGTTCGGTGGAGGTCAACGAGGTGGCCGCCCTGCTGGCCGCGCTGCTCGGGGTGGCGCTGCTGGGCGTGGTGGGCGCGCTGATCGCCATCCCCACGGTGGCCGCGCTGCAACTGATCCTGCGCGAGGTGGTGCTGCCCCGCCAGGAGCGCCGCTGAGCGTCAGCCCGCCGGACCGGCGGTCAGGCCGCCGGGGACGGGCGGGTCAGTCCGCCCTGGTGGCGGCCGGGCCGGGAACGGGGGTGTCGGCGAAGGCGGCCACCGTCCGGTCGGCGTACGCGCTGACGTCGCCGGCTTCCATCGGGCCGTCCCAGGTCGTCGGCAGCGGCACCTCGACGGCCGGGTTGACCCGCCGGACGATCTCGTCGAGCACCGTCTCCGCGTCGCCCACCCAGAGGTGCTTGGCGCCCGGCACCCCGACCACCTCGGCCTGCGGCACGGCGGCGAACCGCTCCCGCGCCTCGGTGGGGCGCAGGTAGTCGTCGAACTCGGGCACCAGCGCCACCAGCGGGCGACCCGAGTTGGCCCAGGTGGCCAGGTCCTCGGGGGCGGAGAAGCGCAGCGGCGGGGAGAGCAGGATCGCCCCGGCGACCGTCGGGTCGCAGCCGTACTTCAGCGCCAGGTCGGTGCCGAACGACCAGCCGACCAGCCAGATGTTGGGCAGCTCGGCGAACTCCGCGTACTCGATGGCGGCGGCCACGTCGTACCGCTCGCCCACCGCGCCGTCGAAGGCCCCCTCGCTGGTGCCGCGCACGCTGCTGGTGCCCCGGGTGTTGAACCTCAGCACGGCCAGGTCGGCCAGCGCGGGCAGCCGCCAGGCGGCCTTGCGGAACACGTGGCTGTCCATCATTCCGCCGTGGGTGGGCAGCGGGTGCAGGCAGACCAGGGTGGCCACCGGCGGCCGGTCGGCCGGCAGGGCCAGCTCACCGACCAGCCGCAGACCGTCGGCGGTGTGCAGCTCGATGTCCTCCCGGCGGCCGGGCAGGATCGACGACGCGCGGATCGCTGTGCTCACCGCCCAAGTCTGTCGCGAAGTCGCCGCCGCCGCCCGCCCAGGCACGAACAGGGTGACCCAGGTCGCTCAGCGGGAGCCCGCAGCACCCCGGCAGGGCCGCTCAGGCTGGGAGCGCGAGGCGTCAGGACCTGGGTCGCTCAGTAGCGCGGGGTGCCCCGGCCGCGCTGCACCGCCGGGCCGCGCCGATCCCGGGCCCGCCAGCAGCCGCTGTGCCAGTGCCGCCGGTCGGTCAGGTCACCCAGGCCGTCCGCCGGCCAGGCCACCAGGTGCGCCACCCCGGGCCGGATCTCCTGGTTACAGCCGGGGCAGCGGTACGTCTTTACCGACGCCCCCGCGCCGATGCCGCGTACCTGCCAGGCACCGTCGGTCCACTGCTGCACCGAGGCGACGCCCTGCCGGACCCGGTCGGCGTCCAGGTTGGCGTTCTCGTCCCGGCGAGGGCGATTGCGACGGGGGCTCACAGTCACCAAGCGTACGTCCGGCGGGTGCGGTCGCCGGGGGCGGTCACCAGGTCGCGGGCCGGTCCAGGTGCTCGGCGACCTGCGCCCCGGTCAGCACGGTGCCTGCCTCCGCCTCGCTGAAGGTCGTCTCGGAGTCGTAGGTGGTGGCACTCAGCAGGGCTCGGGGGATGTCGAGCAGCTCGAGCCGGTCGCGACCGGGGTCGAAATAGCCGGGCCTACCGCCGATCGCCCGGTTCGCTGTCGTATGAACCAAGGTGGTGGCGGCGTACTGCAACTCGACCAACATCCCCATCTTCCGGTCGTAGTCGTTGACGTGCAGCATCACCGCGTACGCGGCCGGGAAAGTGCCCACCACCATCCAACAGCCGGTGAACTCGGCGCCGGCCGGCAGGTCGGTCAACCGGAGCGGACCGTTGCACCGGTACGCCGCGTCGAGGCGCAGTGCCGCAGCCGCGTCGTGCAGCGGGGCCTCGTCCGGGCCCGACACGCTGGCTCCGGCGTACACCCCGGGTGCCGGCTGCCAGTAACGCCGCCAGATCCGCACCCCGTTCGGGCTGTCCGAGTGGACCACCGAACCGTCGTAGCGGTTGCCGGTGGGGCCCTCCAACGGCGGCATGTTCCAGTCGTGGCCGGATCGCAGAAGCTCGACCGAGGTCAGCTCGACGGTGACCGTCCGGCCACCCACGTCGAGCTTCGCGGTCTCCTTGCCGCCACCCACGTTCCACTCCAGGAACCGGGGGCCGCCAGCGGCGAGGCCGATGTGCAGCAGAGTCGGGTCCTTGCCGATCCGGTCGGGCCGGGCCGCGGCGCCGGGAGCACCGTCGACCCGCCTCGGCACGAGGGGCACCGTGGCTTCGGTCTGGTCCGGACCGATCGCGGGAGCCAGGCCGGGCAGTCGGTCCATCGGACCGGCGACCAGACCGGCACCGAGCAGGGCGACCACACTCAGAGCCGCGCCGGCGGCGGCCCGCCGCCGGCGCACCCGGGTCCGTCCACGGACCACCGCGCCGGCCAACAGCCGATCGGTGTCCACCGGCGCCTCGGCGTGTTCCCGCAACGTCAGGACGATCCGCTCGTCGAGGTCGGTCACGGCCGGCTCCCGTTCGTCGTCGGGACGCCGCAGCGCTCCCGGAGGTTGGCGAGCGCCCGCATCGCGTGGGTGCGGACGGTGACCGGCGAGCAGTCCAGGATCTGCGCGATCGTCGCGTCGTCCAGGTCTTCGTAGTAGCGCAGCACCAGGACCGCCCGCTGGCGGTCGGGCAGGCCGAGGATCAGTCGCCACATCTCGTCCCGGTCGGCCGCTTCGCCGCCGAGGTCGCCGCGGTGCGGCCGGTCCACGAACGTGTCGATGGACAGTTCGCGGTTCGACCGGCGGCGCCACCAGGAGTAGTTGGCGTTGACCAGCATCCGGCGCACGTACACGTCGGGCCGGTCCGCCCGAGAGATCCTGCGCCAGTGCACGTACGCCCGGGACAGCACCTCCTGGGTGAGGTCCTCGGCCCGGTGCTCGTCACCGGTCAGCAGCCGGGCGAGCCGAACGAGGGCCGCGCCGCGGCTGCCGACGTACTCCTCGAAGGTCACACCATGCAGACGCGGCCGGAGCCGCCCAGCGTTGACCCGGTCAGCGGTGCGAGTGGTCGCGGAAGCCGCGACGGGTCTTGCGGCCCAGGTAGCCGGCGGTGACCAGGTGCTCCAGCAGCGGCGCGGGGGCGAAGCCCGGCTCGCGCAGTTCCAGGTACAGCTCGCGCTGGATGGCCAGGGAGACGTCCAGCCCGACCACGTCGAGCAGTTCGAACGGGCCCATCGGGTAGCCGCAGCCCAGCTTCATGGCGTGGTCGATGTCGTCGGCCGTCGAGTAGCTGGCCTCCAGCATCTTCACCGCGTCGTTCAGGTACGGGAAGAGCAGCGCGTTGACGATGAAGCCGGACCGGTCGCCGCAGACCACACCGGTCTTGCCGAGCGCGGCGCAGACGGCGCGGGCGGTGGCGGTGGCCTCCGGGGAGGTGCGGATGGTGCGGACGACCTCGACCAGCGGCATGACCGGCGCCGGGTTGAAGAAGTGCAGCCCCACCACGTCGGCCGGGCGCTGGGTGGCCATTGCCACGTCGATCACCGGCAGCGACGAGGTGGTGGTGGCCAGCACCACGCCCGGCTTGCAGATCTCGTCGAGGCTGGCGAAGAGGGCCTTCTTGACGCTCAGTTCCTCGACGACCGCCTCGACCACCAGGTCGACGTCGGCGAGATGGTCGAGCGTGGCGGACCAGCTGATCCGGCCCAGGGCGGCGTCCCGGTCGGCCTCGGCGAGCTTGCCGCGCACCACGCCCTTGTTCAGCGAGGTCTTCACCGCCTCGCAGACCTTCGCGGACTTCTCCATGCCGCGGGTCACCGAGACGACCTCGTAGCCGGCCTTCGCGAAGACCTCGATGATCCCGGTGGCCATCGTTCCGGAGCCGACCACGCCCACCTTCGCGATGGCGCGCGCGCCGTCGGCGAGCGCGCCATCCGTGGCCAGCGGCGTCGCCTCGTCCGGTACGACCACCGGGGAGCCGGGCCGCTCGTAGGTGTAGAAGCCCCGGCCCGACTTCCGGCCGAGCAGTCCCGCCGTCACCATCTGCTTGAGCAGCGGCACCGGGGCGTGTCGGCGGTCCCGCCCGCCGCGCCGGTACATGGTGTCCAGGATCTCGTACGCGGTGTCCAGGCCGATCAGGTCCATCAACGCCAGCGGGCCCATCGGCAGGCCGCAGCCGAGCTTCATGGCGGCGTCGATGTCCTCCCGGGTCGCGTAGTGCGACTCGAACATGCCGACCGCGTGGTTGAGGTAGCCGAAGAGCAGCGCGTTGGCGATGAAGCCGGCCCGGTCGTTGATGGTGACGTCGACCTTGCCGAGCCGGGCGCAGAGCGCCTCCACGTCGGCGACCACCTCGGGTGCGGTGACGACAGTGCGGACCACCTCGACCAGCTTCATCACCGGGGCCGGGTTGAAGAAGTGGATGCCGATCACCTGGTTGGGTCGGCTGGTGGCGACCGAGATCTCGGTGACGCTCAACGACGAGGTGTTGGTGGCGAGGATCGTCTCCGGTCGGCAGATCCGGTCCAGTTCCGCGAAGATCCGCTGCTTGAGGTCCAGGTGCTCGGGCACCGCCTCGATGACCAGGTCGACGGAGTGCAGCGCGTCCAGCCCGACCGCGAAGTGCACCCGCTCGTGCAGGGCGTCGCGGTCCGCCTCGGCGAGCTTGCCCTTGGCGACCGCCCGGTCGGTGGAGCCCTTCAGGGTGGCCCGGCCGCGCTCCAGCGCCGGCGCGGAGATCTCCACGGCCACCACGTCGATGCCGTTGCGGGCGAAGACCTCGACGATGCCGGCACCCATGGTGCCCAGCCCCACCACGCCAACGGTGCTGAACTCGCGCGCCACGACCGGCCTCCCCAGAGACTCCGCACGACCACTGAACGGCCGCTAAGGTTATGCGCGCGAGTCTGCCACGTGACGGTGAGTTGTCGAGACGCCGTGGCATATTTCACCACGGCGCAGCAGCGCCGCTATGCGGCCGACAGGCTGGTCAAAGCCAGCAACTCCGCGACGAACTCCGCCGGGCGCTCCAGGTGCGGGCTGTGCCCGCAGCCGGGCAGCACGACCTCGTGGTACGCGCCGCCGGCCGCCGCGTACCGGTCGAGCACCGCCCGGGTCTGGCCGACCATCGGCTGCGGTGGGCAGGCGTCCGCGCCGGGCCAGCCGGGCACGAGATCCAGCGAACCCAGGTACGCCAGGTCGAAGAGCGAGGTGTCCGAGACGATGACGTCGACGTCTCCGCGTACCCAGGTGACCGGGGGTTTCTCGGCGACGGCCACCAGCTCGTCGGCGAGCCGGAACCAGGTCGGCGCGAGCGCGTTGAGCACCCCGCGCTCCCCCGGCGCGGTGCCCGGCCAGTTCTCCGACGGAACCGCCGTGCCCGGGTAGTTGTCGTCCCCGGTCGCTGTGGAGAGCACTGTGTCCAGCAGCAGTTCCTCGTCCGTGCCCAGCGAGGCGGGATCGGCCACATAGGTGGCTCGCAGCACGGCTCGTGGGCTGGCCGGGGCGTCCGTGCTCCGGTCGCCGGCTGCGAGGCGGGCGACGAAGTCCGGGTTCGCCGTGCCGGCGCCGGTGCCGGCGAAGTCGGGGGTGGTCGGCGTGCCGGTCAGGTCACGGGTGCCGCCGAAGCCGTACGGGGAGACCGGCGCGGCGAGCAGCAACGCCCCCACCCGGTGCGGGTGGTGGACCAGCAGGCTCATCGCCACCCCGCCGCCGAGGGAGTGCCCGACCACCACCGGGCGCGCGTCGGCGCCGAAGAGCGTCGGGTCGTCCAGCAGGGCGGCCACGTCGTCGGCGAAGTCCCGCAGACCCCGGGTGGCGTCCACCGGGGCGGTCGCGGTGTCGCCGTACCCCCGCAGGTCGGGGGCGACCACCCGCAGCGTCGGTGGCAGACGGCGGACCAGCGGCTCCCAGAACAGCGCGGACGAGCAGTTGCCGTGGATCAGCAGCACCGGAGTGCCGTCCGGCGGGCCGGCCACCCGTACCGCCTGGGTGATGCCGTTCGCCGTCACGGTCCGCTGCTCGGTCTCCATCCGCGGCATGCTGCCACGGGTGTCCCCGCCGGTCCAGGTGTCGGACCGCCATCCAACGGAGCTGCCCGGTGTGGCCGGCCGCCAGGAGATCAGCGTCGGGAGCCCGGTGGTGCGGCCAGCGGCAGCGGCAGCGTCGGTCGGACGTCGCGCCGGGACGGGCCGAAGCTGAGCCCCACCGGGTCGGTGAGCGCCACCCCGGGGTCGAACAGGCGCAGCTCGGTACGGCCCAACCGGATCACGTCGCCGTCGGAGAGTCGTTCCACCTCGGTGATCCGCCGGTCGTTGAGCCAGGTGCCGTTTGTGGAGCCCAGGTCCCGCAGGGACGGGCCCTCCGGTGCCAGCCACACCTCGGCGTGGCGACGGCTCAGGTGTGGGTCGTTGATGACCACCTGACCGGTCGGCGCTCGGCCGATCACCTGTATTTCGGCTCGCATGCGAAAGCTCGCTCCGCGCATCGGTCCACCCGCGACCGTCAACAGCGGCATCAGTTCCGGATGTTCCTCCATGGACAGTCAGCCCTCCACCCCACACCGTCACTCCGCGCGTCAGCTTGCCATCAGACGGTAGTCGTCAATACCGACCGGCCGGTCAGCCTCTCGTCACCTCCTGGACACCTGCCGTTCGACGATTCGGGCGGGCCGCATCCGCCACCAACGCCCTGACCTGCACTGATCAACGATCGGCCGGGTTGGTGCGACGCCGGTCCCCCGGCCCCGAATCGGGGACCCTACCGGTGAGTAATCCTCGGGTCTAGACTTCCGCCATGACGGCAGTGCATATCCCGGGCGTCCCGGTCATCGACGCGGGCCAGTTGGTCTCCACCAGCCCGGCGACCGGCGCTGAGGCCGGTCGTCTCCCGGTCGCCACCGACGCCGACGTGCGGCAGGCCGTCGACCGCGCCCGCGCCGCCGGCGAGTGGTGGGCCGGTCTCGGCTTCACCGGCCGCCGCCAGCGGATGCTGCGCTGGCGTGCCCTGCTCGCCAAGCGCATCGAGCAGTTGGCCGAGTTGGTGCACGTCGAGGGCGGCAAGCCGATCGCGGACGCGATCGTCGAGATCGTCACCGCGATCGAGCACATCGACTGGGCCGCCCGCAACGCCGGCCGCGTGCTCGGTCCACGCCGGGTGCGGTCCCGGCTCATCCTCGCCGAGTTCTCCGGGCACCTCGAATACCAGCCGTACGGGGTGGTCGGCGTGATCGGGCCGTGGAACTATCCGGTCTTCACGCCGATCGGCTCCGCCGCGTACGCCCTCGCCGCCGGCAACGCCGTGGTGCTCAAGCCGAGCGAGTACACGCCCGTCGTCGGCCAGTGGCTGGTGGACAGCTTCGCCGAGGTGGTGCCCGAGCAGCCGGTGTTCACCGCCGTGCACGGGCTGGGCGACGTGGGCGCGGCGCTGTGCCGCTCCGGCGTCAACAAGCTGGCCTTCACCGGCTCCACCGCCACCGCCCGCAAGGTGATGGGTGCCTGCGCCGAGACGCTGACCCCGGTGCTCATCGAGGGCGGCGGCAAGGACGCCATGATCGTGGACAGCGACGCCAACCTGGACGCGGCCGCCGAGGCGTGCGTCTGGGGCGGCATGACCAACGCCGGCCAGACCTGCATCGGCATCGAGCGGGTGTACGCGGTCGACGCCGTCTTCGACGCCTTCGTCGACAAGGTGGTGGCCCGCGCCGGTCAACTGACGGTCGGGCCGGAGGGCACCGACATCGGCCCGATCACCATGCCCAAGCAGATCGACGTGATCCGCCGGCACATCGACGCCGCGATCACGTCCGGCGGGCGCGCCGTGCTCGGCGGCCCGAGCGCCGTGCAGCCGCCGTACGTCCACCCCACCGTGCTGGTGGATGTCCCGGAGGAGTCGGACGCCGTCCGCGAGGAGACCTTCGGCCCCACGCTGACCATCAGCCGGGTTCGCGACGCCGACGAGGCCGTCGCCCGGGCCAACGCCCTTTCGTACGGCCTCGGGGGTTCGGTCTTCGGTCGGCGGCGCGCGGTGGCCATCGCCCGGCGGCTGCGCTCAGGGATGGCCTCGATCAACTCCACGCTGACCTTCGCCGGCATGTCCACTCTGCCGTTCGGCGGTGTCGGCGACTCCGGCTTCGGGCGGATCCACGGGGAGGACGGCCTGCGTGAGTTCGGTCGATCCAAGGCGATCACCCGACGTCGTGCCCGGTCACTGCTGCCGTCGATGACCTTCGAGCGCACCCCCGCCGACGTGGCCCGACTCGTCAAGGCCATCAAGGTCATGTACGGAAGGTGAGTGTCGGATAACCGATCATCAAGAAGGATCGGCGTATCCACATGTTTATACAGCGTCGCCACGGCGGTACATTGCGTTAAATTGGGGCCCAATCGATTGCGCTACTGCCTTGTCGACAGTGAGCAGTCGTGGGGCGCCCGGCGGCGTCGGCACCGCTCGGACTGGCTGGCACGCACCTTCCCCGACATCGGCGACATGCACGTGGTCGACCTCGGTGGCCGGCTCGGCACCTGGCACCGCGCCACCGTCCGACCGGCCCGGGTGACCGTCGTCAACCTGGAGCAGCCGCCCGCCGTCGTCCCGGAATGGGCCCACGTCGAGCAGGCCGACGCCTGCGACCTGCCCCCGCACCTCGCCAAGGGCAGCTACGACCTGGTCTTCTCGAACTCGGTGCTGGAGCATGTGGGCGGGCACGAACGCCGGATTCGCCTCGCCGCCGCCGCCCGCTCACTGGCCGACCGGCACTGGGTGCAGACGCCCTACCGCTACTTCCCCATCGAGCCACACTGGATCGCGCCGGGCATGCAGTTCCTGCCGGTACGACTGCGCACCGCGCTCGCCCGACGCTGGCCGTTGGGGCACAAGCCGACCCGCAGCCACGACGCCGCCATCCACCAGGTGCTCTGGACCGAGTTGTTGGACCGCTCGCAGATGCGCCACTACTTCCCCGACTCGACCATGCTGGTGGAGCGGGTGTTCGGCCTGCCGAAGTCACTCATCGCGGTGCGCACCGGGTAGGGCGCCGATCAGAAGAGGGTCAGCTCGTCCTTCACGATGCCACGCAGCTTGTCGTAGTCCACGACCACACACCGGATGCCCCGGTCGGTGGCGAGCACCCGGGCCTGCGGCTTGATCTCCTGAGCGGCGAAGACTCCGACGACCGGGCTGAGCAGCGGGTCACGGTTCATCAGCTCGAGATAGCGGGTCAACTGCTCCACGCCGTCGATGTCGCCACGCCGCTTGACCTCGACGGCGACCGAGCCCGAGTTGGCATCCCGGCACAGCAGGTCGACCGGGCCGATGGCAGTCATGTACTCGCGCCGGACCAGCGTGAACCCCTCGCCCAGGGCACCGGGGTTGGCGGCCAGCAACTCCTGGAGGTGCGCCTCCACCCCGTCCTTGCGCAGGCCCGGATCCACACCCAACTCGTACGAGGTGTCCTGGAAGATCTCCTCCAGGGTGATCCGCAGCTCTTCGCCAGCCTTGTTGACGACCCGCCACACACCGGGGGCCTCCTCCAACCGACACGGCGGGCTCATCCAGTTCAACGGCTTGTACGCCCGGTCGTCGGCGTGAATAGACACCGACCCGTCCGCCTTCACCATCAGCAACCGGGTGGCCAGCGGCAGGTGAGCCGAGAGCCGTCCGACATAGTCCACCGAGCACTTCGCAATGACCAACCGCACCCGACGAGGGTAGCCGAGCACCCACCGGTCGCCAGCGAGCGGCACTGGCGCGTCGATGCGATGCTGAGACCGTGTTCGAAGTCCTCACCGGCACCGGTCTCGCCGCCTCGGCGGGGCTCAACGCCTACATACCCCTGCTCATCCTCGGCCTGCTCGGCCGTTACACCGACCTGATCGACCTGCCCAGCGGCTGGACCTGGCTCGGCAACGGCTGGGTCATCGCCATCATGGCCGTGCTGCTCGCCGTGGAGATGGTGGCGGACAAGGTGCCCGTGGTCGACCACATCAACGACGTGGTGCAGACCGTGGTCCGACCCACCGCCGGTGGCCTGGCCTTCGGCGCCGGCTCCTCGTCGGAGACGGTGACGGTCAGCGACCCGGGGAGCTTCTTCTCGTCCCACCAGTGGGTGCCGGTCGTCACCGGCGTACTGCTGGCGTTGGGCGTGCACCTGCTCAAGTCCGCTGCTCGCCCGGTGATCAACGCGACCACCGCCGGGATCGGCGCCCCGGTCGCCAGCACCGCCGAGGACGCCACCAGCGTGGTGGTCTCCCTGGTGGCGATCATCCTGCCGGTGCTGGTGCTCGTCTTCCTGGTTGGCCTGGCGTTCTTCACCTTCTGGTTCGTCCGCCGTCGTTCCGAACGACGCCGTGAACGAGAGGCCGCCCGCGCCGCCGGCTTCCGCGTCTGAGGGGCGGGCGGGCTCGCCATACCGGGGTTTCGGGGGCTGACAAAAGCCTAGGATCGGGGCAAGAGCCTAGAGGAGGTCGGCATGACCGCAGCGTTGGAGATGCCCCGAGTCCAGGAATGTGTGGTCGCCGCGTGCGCGTACAACCAGTCGGGTGACTGCCACGCCTTCGCGATCACCATCGGCAGCATGGATCACGCCCACTGCCACACCTTCGTCGAGTCGCCCGTCCGGGGCGGCGTGGAGAACCTGATCGCGCAGGTGGGCGCCTGCCAGCGCGCCGACTGCCGGCACAACGAGCAGTTGGAGTGCCACGCGGCGTCGATCAGGGTCGGCCCGGACAACGACATGGCCGACTGCATGACCTACGCCGGCCGCTGACCCACGTCGGCCGACGACCTGCCGGGACGGCGTTCGGTCAGGGCAGGTCGTTGGCGCGACGGATGACCGTCACCAGGTCGTCGATGATGCCGGTGAGGGCGAAGTCCTTCGGGGTGAAGACCCGGGCTACCCCGGCCGCTCGGAGGGTGTCCGCGTCACTGGCCGGGATGATGCCGCCGACCACCACCGGCAGGTCCGCCCGGCCGGCGGCGCGCAGCCCGTCGAGCACCGCGGGCACGGCGGCCAGGTGGGATCCGGAGAGCACGGAGAGCCCGACCAGGTCGACGTCCTCCTCCACGGCGGCGGCGACGATCTGCCCCGCGGTCAACCGGATGCCCTGGTAGACGACCTCGAAGCCGGCGTCGCGGGCGCGTACCGCGATCTGCTCCGCGCCGTTGGAGTGCCCGTCCAGGCCGGGTTTGCCGACCAGCAGCCGCAGCCGGCCGCTGCCCAGTTCCCGCGCGGTGGCGGCTACCCGCTCGCGAACCGCCACGAGGCCCGGCTCCCCACCGCCGCCGGTGGCGCCGGCCAGGCCGGTCGGCGCCCGGTACTCGCCGAAGACCTGGCGCAGCGCGCCGGCCCACTCGCCGGTGGTCACCCCGGCCCGCACGCACTCCAGGGTGGCCGGCATCAGGTTGGTGGTGGTCGCGGCGTCCGCGCGGAGCCGGGCCAGCGCCGCGTCGACCACGGTCGCGTCCCGGTCGGCCCGCCACCGGCGTACGCCGTCCACGCCGGCCGCCTCGACCGCGGGATCGACCTGCTCGACGGCGCCCGCGCCGGCGGCGGTCAACGGGGAGGATTCGGTCTCGGTGTATCGGTTGACCCCGACCACCACGTCGGCACCGGACTCCATCCGGCGACGGCGCTCGGCCAGCGACGCGACCAGCGCGCTCTTGAGATAGCCGGTCTCCACGGCGGCGACGACGCCGCCCAGCTCCAGCACCTTGTCCAGCTCGACCCGCGCCCCGGTGACGACCTCGTCGACCAGCGCGGTCATCACGTGCGAGCCGGCGAAGAGGTCGGGATATTCGAGCAGATCCGACTCGTACGCCAGGACCTGCTGCATCCGCAGCGACCACTGCTGGTCCCACGGTCGGGGCAGGCCGAGCGCCTCGTTCCAGGCGGGCAGTTGGACCGCGCGGGCCCGGGCGTCGCGGGACATCGTCACGCCGAGCATCTCCAGCACGATGCGCTGGATGTTGTTCTCCGGCTGCGCCTCGGTCAGGCCGAGCGAGTTGACCTGCACGCCGTAGCGGAACCGCCGTTGTCTGGCGTCGGTGACCCCGTACCGGTCCCGGGTGATCTCGTCCCAGAGCACGCCGAACGCACGCATCTTGGCGATCTCCTCGACGAAGCGCACCCCGGCGTTGACGAAGAACGAGATCCGCTGGACCACGTCGCCCATCCGCTCGGCCGGCACCTGACCGGAGTCACGGACCGCGTCGAGCACGGCGACCGCGGTGGCCAGCGCGAAGCCGACCTCCTGCACGGGCGTGGCGCCGGCCTCCTGGAGGTGGTACGAGCAGATGTTGACCGGGTTCCACCGGGGCATCTCGCGCAGCGTGTACGCCACCACGTCGGCGGTGAGCCGCAGCGACGCCGCCGGCGGAAAGATGTAGGTGCCCCGGGACAGGTACTCCTTGATGATGTCGTTCTGGGTGGTGCCGGCGCAACGGGCCAGGTCGGCGCCCTGCTCCAGCCCGACGGTGCCGTACAGGGCCAGCAGCCACATCGCCGGGGCGTTGATGGTCATCGAGGTGTTCGTGTCGGCGAGCGGGAGACCGTCGAAGAGCGCCCGCATGTCGCCGAGGTGGGCCACCGGCACGCCGACCCGTCCGACCTCGCCGGCGGCGAGTTCGTGGTCCGGGTCGTACCCGGTCTGGGTGGGCAGGTCGAAGGCGACCGACAGGCCGGTCTGCCCCTTCGCCAGGTTGCGGCGGAAGAGGGCGTTGGTCGCCGCGGCCGACGAGTGGCCGGCGTAGGTGCGCATCACCCACGGGCGGTCCCGCTCGGGCAGTCGCCCCGGGAATGCCGTCTCATCCATGGCCGGAGTCTAAGTTACCGTTCAGTAAAAGGAGCTGTGGAAAACCACACAGGTCCATGTCGGGGACGTCCGGGTGGCAAGCGCCCGCAGTGGCGCGGACCGCCACACCCCGGGCACCACCCGGCCCAGGCCAGGACGCACACTGGACGGCATGGATGACGAGCTGGCCATCTCCGTCCGAGGGCTGCGCAAGGCATACGGCGACAACGTGGCGGTGGCGGGCGTGGATCTGGACGTCCACCGCGGCGAGGTGTTCGCGTTGCTCGGCCCGAACGGCGCCGGCAAGACCACCACGGTGGAGATCCTGGAGGGTTACCGCCGCCGGGACGCCGGCGAGGTCACCGTCCTCGGCGTCGACCCGGCCCAACCGGATGCCGACTGGCGTACCCGGGTCGGCATCGTGCTTCAGGGCACCGGCGAGTTCGACGAGCTGACCGTCGCCGAGGTGATCCGGCACTTCTCCGGCTTCTACCCCGACGCGGACGACCCGGACAAGGTGATCGACCGGGTCGGGCTGGCCGACAAGGCGAAGGCCCGGACGCACACCCTCTCCGGTGGGCAGAAGCGCCGCCTGGACGTGGCCCTGGGCATCATCGGCCGTCCTGAGTTGCTCTTCCTCGACGAGCCGACCACCGGTTTCGACCCGGAGGCCCGCCGCGAGTTCTGGGAGCTGATCCGCGACCTCGCCGCGGCCGGCACCACAATCGTGCTCACCACCCACTACCTGGACGAGGCCGAGGCCCTCGCCGACCGGGTCGGCGTGATCGCCGGCGGCCGGCTGGTCGAGGTCGCCGCTCCCAACCGGCTGGGCAATCGACAGGAGGCCCTCGCGACGGTCTCCTGGCGTACCCCGGAAGGGACGCTGGAGCTTGCGCAAACCGCGACGCCGACGGCCTTCGTGGCCGACCTCGCCGCGCGCTACGGCGGCGAGGTCCCCGGGCTCACCGTGACCCGGCCGACCCTGGAGGACGTCTACCTCACCATGATCGGACACGCGCGATGACGACCACGACGAAGCCGGCGACGCCGGTCACCGCGACCCGCGGCCGACGGCCGAGTGCCGGCACGCTCGCCCTGCGCCAGGGCCGACTGGAGATCACCCAGTTCCTGCGCAGCCGGGAGTCGGTGGTCTTCACGATGGGCTTCCCCATCATCATGATCCTGATCTTCGCGTCGATCTTCGACGGCACGATCGGCGGCGGGGTCAAGTTCACCCAGTACTTCATCACCGGCATGATCGCGACCGGCCTGATGACGGTGAGCTTCCAGAACCTCGGCATCTGGATCCCGATCGAACGGGACCGGGGCGTGCTCAAGCGCTACCGGGGCACACCGATGCCGAAGTGGGTCTGGTTCGCCGGCAAAGTGATCATGGTGGTGGCGATCGGCATCGCCGAGACGGTCCTGCTCCTGGCCGTCGCCGTGGCGCTGTTCGACCTCGACCTGCCGGGCACCGCCGCGAAGTGGTTCACCTTTGGCTGGGTCGCCGTGCTCGGGGTCACCGCGTGCACCCTGTGCGGCATCGCGATCTCGTCGCTGGCCCGCACCGCCCGCAGCGGCTCGGCGGTGGTCACCCCGGTGGCCCTGGTGCTCCAGTTCATCTCCGGGGTGTTCTTCGTCTTCACCGACCTGCCCAATTGGATGCAGCAGGTGGCGGCGCTGTTCCCGCTCAAGTGGATGTGCCAGGGGCTGCGGTCGGTGTTCCTGCCGGAGAGCTTCGGCGCCCAGGAGCCGGGCGGCTCGTTCGAGCTGGGCCGGGTGGCGGTGGTGCTGGTCCTGTGGTGCGTGATCGGTGTGGTGCTCTGCCTGACCACCTTCCGCTGGACCACCAAGCGCGACGGCTGACCCCTCTCCGGGGCCCCCGATCCGCCCCGGGGCTGCCAGACTCTGACCATGGCCGTTCGACCGACCCGGCGCGGGCTCCTGCTCGCGGGGGCAGGGGCAACGGCGCTGGCGGTCGGGGTCGGCTGGACGGCCCGCGACCTGATCCGCCCGTCACCGACGCGACCCGTCCCCCCGGACGCGCCGGCCGGCGACGAGCGACTGGTCAGCCGCCCGTCCGCCGCACGTGGCCGCTCAGTCGACTTCTACACCGCCGTCCCGGACGGGCACGGCGACGGTCAGGGGTTGCCGGTCTGCCTGGTGCTGCACGGCGCGTCCACCACCGCACGGGACTTCCCCGGGCTCGGCCTGGGGCGCTTCCTGACCGACGCGGTGCGTCGGGGCGCGCCGCCGTTCGTGCTCGCCGGAGCGACCGGCGACCGCCTCTCCTGGCGCCCCGCCGGCCGGGACGACCCGCAGCGGATGGTGCGTGAGGAGTTGCCGGCCTGGTGCGCCGAGCGGGGCTTCGACGCCACCCGGCTGGCGGCCTGGGGCTGGTCCATGGGGGGCTTCGGCTCGCTGTTGCTCGCCGCCACCTGGCCGGGGCTGCTGCGGGCGGTGGCGGCCTTCTCCCCCGCCGTCGCGCCCGGTGATGCCGTCTTCGCCGGTGTCGACCGGTTGCGCGGCACTCCGCTGGGCCTCTGGTGCGGTCGCCAGGACGACTTCCTCGCCGACGTGCAGGCGCTGGAGCGGGCCCTTCCCGAGCCGGCCGCCCGATCCGAGTACGCCGACGGCCGGCACGACTTCCGATACTGGGGCTCGGTCATACCCGGCGCCCTCGACTTCGTCGCGGCGGCGCTGACCGCGCCACCCGGCCCGAACTGAGTTGACCGCGAGGGCCCGCGAACCGGGCCCCCGCGGCTGCCGGTCTCAGTAGGTGTAGAAGCCCTTGCCGGTCTTGCGGCCCAGGTCGCCGGCGGTGACCATCCGCTGGAGCAGCTCCGGCGGGAAGAACTTCTCGTCGGCGGTGTCGGTGTAGATGTTCTTCGAGGCGTGCAGCAGCACGTCCACACCGGTCAGGTCGGTGGTGGCCAGCGGGCCCATCGCGTGCCCGAAGCCCAGCCGGCAGGCGGTGTCCAGGTCCTCCGCGGACACCACTCCGGACTCGACCAGCTTGACCGCCTCCATCACCAGGGCGGAGATCAGTCGGGTGGTGACGAAGCCGGCGATGTCCCGGTTGACCACGACGACCGTCTTGCCGATCTCCTCGGCGAAGGCCCGCGCGGTGTCCAGCGTGGCGTCGCTGGTCTTGTAACCGCGCACCAGCTCGCAGAGCTGCATCATCGGCACCGGGGAGAAGAAGTGGGTGCCGACGACCGCCTCGGGCCGCTCGGTCACCGCGGCGATCTGAGTGACCGGGATGGCCGAGGTGTTGGTGGCGAGCACCGCGTCCGACTTGCAGATCTTGTCCAGGGCGCGGAACACCTCATGCTTGATCTCCAGCCGCTCGAAGACCGCCTCGACCACGATGTCCGCGTCCGCCGCCGCCTCCAGGTCGGTGGTCGGGGTGATCCGAGCCAGCGTCGCCTCGACCTCGGACGCCTCGATCTTGCCCTTCTCGGCGAACTTCTCCAGTGACTTCCGAATGCCGCCGAGACCCCGGGTGGTGGCCGCGTCGTCCAGGTCGCGCAGCGTCACCTGCCAGCCCGCCTGCGCCGCCACCTGGGCGATGCCGGAGCCCATCAGCCCGGCCCCGACGACCGCGAGTCGACCCGCCATCTGCTTCTCCCTCGCTGCGATTGAGTGCCTGCCTGCACCCTAGTCGGCGAGCCTGAACGATGGCTAAGTGGCGGTCGGGGCTGGGTCGTGGGGGACCTCAGATCTCCAGTGCCGGCTCCTCCGGCGTGGTGCCCCGCTCGACCGCCACCCCGAGCGCACGCAGGTCGGCCACGAAGTCCGGGTAGCCCCGGTCGACGTGGTGCACGTGGGAGACCTCGGTGACCCCCTCCGCGCAGAGCCCGGCGATGATCAACCCTGCTCCGGCCCGGATGTCGGTGGCCTGCACCGGGGCACCCGAGAGCCGACCCCGGCCCCGGACCACCGCGTGGTGCCCGTCGGTCTTGATGTCCGCGCCGAGCCGCATCATCTCGTTGGCGAACATGAACCGGCCGTCGAAGATGTTCTCGGTGATCAGGGAGGCGCCGTCGCTGACGGCCGCCAGCCCGATCGCCATCGGCAGCAGGTCGGTGGCGAAGCCGGGGTACGGCAGCGTCACCACGTCCACCGCCCGGGGCCGCTCGTCCATCCGTACGCGGAAGCCGTCCCCCCGGGTCTCCACCAGCCCGCCGGCGGCAACCACCTTGTCCAGGGCGACCTCCAGGAAGGCCGGGTCCAGCCCGGTCACCGTCACGTCGCCCCGGGTCATCGCCGCGCCGAACGCCCAGGTGCCGGCGACGATCCGGTCCCCCACAGTGGCGTGGCGCACCGGACGCAGACCGGGCACACCGGTGATCCGCAACATCGACGTGCCCGCGCCGACGATGCGCGCGCCCATCTGGTTGAGCATCGTGCAGATGTCGACGATCTCCGGCTCCCGGGCCGCGTTGTCGATCATCGTGGTGCCCTGGGCCAGCACCGCCGCCATCACCAGGTTCTCGGTCGCGCCGACGCTGGGGAAATCCAGCACGATGTCCGCGCCACGCAGCCCGTGCGGGGCGGAGGCGATGACGAACCCGTGCTCACCGGAAATCTCCGCGCCCATCCGGGTCAGCCCGGAGATGTGCATGTCCAACCCCCGCGACCCGATCGCGTCGCCGCCGGGATGGGCCACCCGCACGTACCCCCGACGGGCCAGCAACGGGCCGAGCACGCAGATCGACGCGCGCAACCGTCGGACCAGGTCGTAGTCGGCCTCCGCGCCCGGCTGCTCGGGTACGTCGATCGTCACCGACCGGGACCGGGCCACGCCGCCACGGGCGACCATCGGGTCGACCGGATCGTCCGCCTCGAACTGGACGTCGCAGCCGAGCCGGCGCAGCACCTCCCCCATGATCGCGATGTCGGTGATCCGGGGGACGTTGGTGATCACACTGCGGCCCGGCGCGAGCAGCGCGGCGGCCATCAGCTTCAACGCCGAGTTCTTGGCACCGACCACGTGCACGGTGCCGGCCAGTCGGGCGTCACCGCGGACCCGGATGACGTCGACATCGTTGACCGCCGGATCGCCGGCGTCGCCGGGGCCCACCACCACCGGCCAACCGGCGGTGCTGTCCGGCCGGGCCGGGATCGTCAGGTCGGGAATCCGTAGGCTGTGCGTCATGGCCGTCCACCTCACGCGCATCTACACCAAGGCCGGCGACGCCGGCATGACCAGGCTGAGCAACAACGAGCAGGTGCCGAAGACCGATCCACGGATCGCCGCGTACGCGGATGTCGACGAGTGCAACGCGGCGATCGGCGTCGCGCTCGCGCTGGGAAACCTCGACGAGGAGCTTCGCGGCGTGCTGGGGTCGGTGCAGAACGACCTGTTCGACGTTGGCGCCGACCTGTCCACCCCGGTCGAGCCGGAGCCGAAGTACCCGCCGCTGCGGGTGACCGAGGAGTACGTCGAGCGCCTGGAAGGCTGGTGCGACGAGTACAACGCACGCCTGAGCAAGCTCGACTCCTTCATCCTCCCCGGCGGCACCGCAGGTGCGGCGCTGCTGCACGTGGCGCGGACCGTCGCCCGGCGTGCCGAACGGGCAGCGTGGGCGCTGGTCGGCCACGATCCGGAACGAACCAGCACGCTCCCGGCAAAGTATCTCAACCGGCTCTCCGATCTGCTCTTTATCCTGTCAAGAACGGCAAATCCGGCAGGAGACGTGCTATGGGTGCCGGGCGGCGAGCGCTGAACGTCGGCGCTCCGCACCACGTCGAGGTATGGGTTCCCACTCTGCCCGCCACCACGCGTAGCCCAGGCTGACTCACTGACTCCTCGGCGAGCCAGGCCCGACCAGCGCCTGATCAACTCCGGTTCCTTGATGTCGGGCCATCCCAGCCACCAGGACACCCCGACATCAAGAAACCGAGTCGATCAACCCGCCTAACGCGCTCGCCACGCAGGCCGGCTCGCTGAGGAGGCGGGACTCAGCCGCGTCGGTAACGGCAGGTGATGAAAAACCGCGCCAGACCGACGCAGGGCGGCAGCGACGGGTTTCCGGGGGAGCCCAGAAGAGCGACCACAGAAGAGCAGATCAGGCAGCCGGCCAGTCCTGGGAGGCCATACGCGGCGAGACCGCCCCCGGAGGGGCGGCCTCGAGCCAGGAGAGAAAACCGGTAACGGTCGATCGCGCCATGGCGATCTCCACCGGTGCGTGGTGACTGGTACAGCGGAGGATCACCCAGTCGGCCGGCATGGAGAACCGTTCCTGACCTTCGGGCAACCGGCGGCGCTCCACGGCCAGCCCCTTGCGGGAGAGCACCCGCTTGGGCCGGATCGCGAAGCTGAACATCCGGTACCAGCGCAGCTCGTCACCGGCGAACCGGCCGAAGCCGGGCGACCAGCCGCGGCCGTCGAGCATGGTGGAGACCCGGACGCTGAGCCGGATGATGCCACCGCTGCGGGTGACCAGAGCTCGCCGGACGAAGAGGATCAGAAGCGCGCCGAGGATGACGACAACGCCGATTCCGAATCCTTCGACGATCTCCATCCCCGGTGTGGCTCAGCGGCTCTGCGCGGAGACCGGGGTTGCGCTCTCGGCCAGCACGGTGACACCGTCGGCGCTCACCGAGAGGAAGCCACCGGACACCTCGTAGGAGACCTGCTCACCGCCGGCGAGCTTGATGCGGACCTGGCCGGGCTCGGCGAGCTGGCCGAGTAGCGGCGCGTGCCCCGGCAGGACACCGAGCTCGCCTTCGGTCGTCCGGGCGACGACCATCTCGGCGTCACCGGACCAGACCTTCTCCTCGACGGCGACGAGCTCGACGTGAAGCTGCTGTGCCACGCTGTCTCCTTGCTGCGGCTACGGATTGCCGAAAGTCTAGCCTGACGACGCGGCGCGCCCAACGCGGGTGGGGACAACGCCGACCTGACTACTTGGCCTTGTTGACGAATTCCGGGTGCTCCAGCAGGAACGGGTCGAGTTGCTCGTTGTGCAGGGCGGTGAAGAAGTCCGGGACCCCGTCCTGGAACTGCTCGCCCAGGTACTTCTTACCCTCGAACACCCCACCACCGGGCAGCTTGATCATCTCGATGGTGTTCGGGCGGATGTCCTTCAGGGCGAGCCCGAAGTCGACCACGCTGTTGCCTCGACCATTGAAGATCAACGACTGACCGGCGGCCCGGAGCACCTTGTCCAGCTTTATCGGGTTGGACACCACGTCGGCGCTGAACGCCTGGCCGACCATGGCCTTGACGAACTGCTGCTGGTGGCGCTGCCGGCCGTAGTCGGAATCCAGAACGCCGTTCTTCGGGTAGCGCTGCCGGACGTAGTCCAGCGCCTGCCACCCACTCAGGTGCCGGTTGCCCTTCTTGTAGAGCGCCTGCGGGCCGACATAGCCCTCACCACGGGTGTTGCCCGGCCGCGGCTTGCCGTCCGGCTGCTTGTGCTCGGACTTCACGTCGCGCTCGATGTACATGTCGACACCGCCCATGGCGTCGACGATCTTCTGAAAGCCGGTGAAGTTGATGATCGCGCCAGCGTCGAAGCGCTTGATGCCGGTCACGTTCTGCACGGTGGTGGCCAGCAGCTCGAAGCCCCGGGCCGCGTCGGGGTTGGCCCCCGGCACCTTGCTGCCGAACGACATCGCGGCGTTGATCTTCGTGGTCTCGCCCGGGAAGTCGGCCTTCTTGAACGCCGGGATCTTCACGTAGAGGTCACGTGGCAGGGAGAACAAATAGGCCCGGTCCATCGAGGCCGGCACGTGCAGCACCATGATCGAGTCGGCCAGTGGTGCGGCCGTCGGCGTACGCGGGTCGATGCCGACGAGAAGGATGTTGAGCGGACCCTTGATCTCGCTCTTCTTCGCCTGGGCCCCCGCCGCCTGGTCGCCGAACAGGTCGGCCTTGCCGACAGCGCCCTCGTAGCGGGCCATGAGGACCTCGGTGCCGACCAGCACGGCGCCGCTGAGCACGGTCAGCACGGTGCCGAACACCGTGCAGATCCTGGCCCACCGCGGCACACCTCGCCAGATGGACGGCTTGCGGCCACTCTTGCCGGCCTTACCCACGAGCATCTCCGTTCGTTACGCCCACGACGAGGAAGACGGGCGCACGTCGTCGAAAGGTTGCAAGGATCAACGCTCGTTCAGGTGAGCGCGCGGAACGAACCGTAGCTCGGGAGCCTCCGGAGTGACGACCACGAGTAACGGACCGCGACGATGGTAAGACGCGAACATGAACAAAAGACTGCCCCGGCATTGCCGGGGCAGTCTTTTTGCTACGGATCGGATGGGGGCTGGTCAGCCCTTCATCAGCTCCTCAGCCTTGCGCTCCAGGTCCTCGAGACCGCCGCACATGAAGAACGCCTGCTCGGGGAAGTGATCGTACTCACCCTCGCTGATCTTGCGGAACGCCTCGATGGTCTCCTTGATCGGGACCGTCGAGCCCGGCACGCCGGTGAACTGCTCCGCCGCGTAGGTGTTCTGCGAGAGGAAGCGCTCGATCCGCCGGGCGCGAGCCACTGTGATCTTGTCTTCCTCGGAGAGCTCCTCGATACCGAGGATGGCGATGATGTCCTGCAGGTCGCGGTAGCGCTGCAGGATCCGCTTCACCTCGGTGGCAACCTGGAAGTGCTCGTTGCCGACGAACTCCGGGGCGAGGATCCGGGACGAGGACGCCAGCGGGTCCACGGCCGGGTAGATGCCCTTGTCGGAGATCGACCGCTCCAGGTTGGTGGTCGCGTCCAGGTGGGCGAACGTGGTGGCCGGGGCGGGGTCGGTGTAGTCGTCCGCCGGCACGTAGATCGCCTGCATGGAGGTGATGGCCTGGCCCCGGACGGAGGTGATCCGCTCCTGGAGCTCGCCCATCTCGTCGGCCAGGGTCGGCTGGTAACCCACGGCGCTCGGCATCCGGCCGAGCAGGGTGGACACCTCCGAACCGGCCTGCGTGAAGCGGAAGATGTTGTCGATGAAGAGCAGCACCTCCTGCTTCTTCACGTCCCGGAAGTACTCGGCCATGGTCAGCGCGGAGAGCGCCACCCGCAGCCGGGTGCCCGGCGGCTCGTCCATCTGGCCGTAGACCAGCGCGGTCTTGTCGATGACGCCGGACTCGGTCATCTCGGCGATGAGGTCGTTGCCCTCACGGGTGCGCTCACCCACGCCGGCGAAGACCGAGGTACCACCGAAGTTGCGGGCAACCCGGGTGATCATCTCCTGGATGAGCACCGTCTTGCCCACGCCCGCGCCGCCGAACAGGCCGATCTTGCCGCCCTTGACGTACGGGGCGAGCAGGTCGATGACCTTGATGCCGGTCTCCAGCATCTCCGTCTTCGGCTCCAGGTCCGCGAAGGCCGGGGCCTTGCGGTGGATGCCCCACCGGTCGTCGGCCTCGAACGTCTCGCCCTCTTTGAGGTTGAGCACCTCGCCGATCGCGTTGAACACCTTGCCCTTGACCGCGTCGCCCACCGGCACCGTGATCGGCTCGCCGCGGTCGCGCACCTCGGCGCCACGGACCAGGCCGTCGGTCGGCTGCATCGAGATGGCACGGACCAGGTTGTCACCCAGGTGCTGGGCGACCTCCAGGGTCAGCGTCTTCTCACCGCCGGACAGGTTCACCTTCACGTTCAAGGCGTTGAACAGGGCCGGCATGGCGTCGCGCGGGAACTCGGCGTCGACGACCGGGCCGATGACCCGGACCACGCGACCCGTGGCCGTCTTGGTCTCTACTGGTGCAGTCATCACACTTCACTTCCCGACGCGGCCAGCGCGTTGGCGCCGCCGACGATCTCGCTGATCTCCTGGGTGATCCCGGCCTGGCGAGCCGAGTTCATCTCGCGCGTGTACTTCTCGATCATCTCTTCGGCGTTGTCGGTGGCGCTCTTCATCGCCCGCCGCCGTGCCGCCGACTCACTCGCCGCCGACTCGATCAACGCCGCGTAGATCCGCGTGTTGATGTACCTCGGCAGGAGCGCGTCGAGCAGCGCCTCCGCCTCCGGCTCGAACTCGTACGCCGGCAGCAACCCCTCGGAGCGCGGCCGGTCCTCCACCTGCATCGGACCGATGACCTTGGTGACCGGGCTCTGCGTCATGAGCGAGTGGAACTCGGTGTAGACGATGTGCAACTCGTCGACGCCGAGCACCCCGTCCGCTCCGCCGCCGCCGTCGATGTCGTCCGCACCGGCGGTGAACGCCTTGATCAGCGTCTCACCAACGGTACGGGCGTCCTCGAACGACGGCTGCTCGCTGAAGCCGGTCCAGTTCGCCTCGATCGGCCGGTTGCGGAACCGGTAGAACCCGACGCCCTTACGCCCGATGACGTAGAGCACCGGCTCCTTGCCGTCCGCCTTGAGCCGCGCGATCAGCGACTCCGCCATCCTGATCGCGTTGGAGCTGTAGCCGCCGGCCAGGCCACGGTCACTGGTGACCAACAGGACGCCCGCCCGCCGCACCCGCTCGCGCGGGGTGAGCAGCGGGTGGTCGATCCGCGCGTTGGACGCCAGCGCCGTGAGCACACCGGTGATGGCCTGGGCGTACGGCAGGGACGCCTGCACCCGGGCCTGGGCCTTGGCGATCCGGCTCGTCGCCACGAGCTCCATCGCCTTGGTGATCTTCTTCATCGACTTCGCCGAGCGGATCCGTTGACGAAGAACGCGTACCTGGGCCGCCACGGGATCAGCTCTCGGCCGGGCGGTCGGTCGCGCTGTCGCGGAAGCGGGTCACCGTCTCGCGGTTCTCGTCGCCCTCAAGCGGCGCGGCCGGCGCGTCGTTGACCTTGCGCTCGTCGTCCTTGTTGAGGAAGACCTGCTTGAACTCGGCGATCGCCGCGTCCAGCGAGCCGACGATGTCGTCGCCCCACTGGTTGTCGGCGATACCGGCCAGCACACCCTGGTGCTTGTGCCGCAGGTACTGGAGGAACTCCGCCTCGAAGCGCCGAACGTCACCCACCGGGATGTCGTCCAGCTTGCCCTCGACGCCGGCCCAGACCGAGACGACCTCCTGCTCGACCGGGAACGGCGAGTAGTTCGGCTGCTTGAGCAGCTCGACGAGGCGGACGCCCCGGTCGAGCTGGGCGCGAGAGGCCCGGTCCAGGTCGGAGGCGAAGGCGGCGAACGCCTCCAGCTCGCGGTACTGCGCGAGGTTGAGCCGCAGCGAACCGGCGACCTTGCGCATCGGCTTGACCTGCGCGGCGCCACCGACCCGGGAGACCGAGGTGCCGACGTTGATCGCCGGACGGACGCCCTGGTTGAACAGGTCGGTCTCCAGGAAGATCTGACCGTCGGTGATCGAGATGACGTTGGTCGGGATGAAGGCCGAGATGTCGTTGGCCTTCGTCTCGATGATCGGCAGACCGGTCATCGAGCCGCCACCCAGCTCGTCGGAGAGCTTCGCGCAGCGCTCCAGCAGGCGGGAGTGCAGGTAGAAGACGTCACCCGGGTACGCCTCACGGCCCGGCGGGCGACGCAGCAGCAGCGACACGGCCCGGTACGCCTCGGCCTGCTTGCTCAGGTCGTCGAAGACGATCAGAACGTGCTTGCCGCCGTACATCCAGTGCTGCCCGATGGACGAGCCGGTGTACGGGGCGAGGTACTTGAAGCCGGCCGGGTCGGACGCGGGCGAGGCGACGATGGTCGTGTATTCCATCGCGCCCGCCTCCTCGAGCTGCCCCTTGATCGAGGCGATCGTGGAGGCCTTCTGGCCGATGGCGACGTAGATGCAGCGGACCTGCTTCTTCGGGTCGCCGGTGCGCCAGTTGTCCCGCTGGTTGAGGATCGCGTCCAGAGCGACAGTGGTCTTGCCGGTCTTCCGGTCACCGATGATCAGCTGCCGCTGACCCCGACCGATCGGGGTCATCGCGTCGATCGCCTTGATGCCGGTCTGCAGCGGCTCGAACACCGACTGCCGGGACATCACGTTCGGAGCCTGCAGCTCCAGCTCGCGGAAGCCCTCGTTGGCGATGTCACCGAGCCCGTCGATCGGCTTGCCGAGCGCGTCGACCACGCGGCCGAGGAAGGCGTCGCCGACCGGAACGGAGAGAACCCGCTCGGTGCGCTTGACGCGCTGCCCCTCCTCCAGCTTGGCGGAGTCACCGAGAACGACGACGCCGATCTCCCGGACGTCGAGGTTCAACGCCACGCCGAGCGTGCCGTCCTCGAACTCCAGGAGCTCGTTGGTCATGGTCGAGGGCAGGCCCTCGACGTGGGCGATACCGTCGCCGGTGTCGGCGACGGTGCCGACCTCCTCGCGGGAGACGTCGGACGAGTAGGAAGAGACGTAGCGCTCCAGGGCGCCGCGGATCTCCTCCGTCGAGATGGTCAGCTCGGCCATCCTCTGCTTCCTTAAAATTCAGGGGCCCGGGATACCTAGTACCGACCGGTCCGAATGGCGTCTGTCATTCCGGGCGCTGCGCGGTCCAGCCACCCCGACGCTGGGCGGCAAAGCCGCTCAGCCGCGGGGCGGCGAAGCCGATCAGCGCTTCGCGAGCGCGTTGCGGGTCTCGTTGAGGCGGCGCAGGATGGTGCCGTCGTACAGGTCGGAGCCGACCCGAACGCTCACGCCACCCAGGACGTGGGGGTCCACCGTCTGCTTGACGGAGACCTCTCGACCGTATATCGCGCCGAGGCTCGCACCCAGCCGGCGCTCGTCCTCGTCACTCAACGGGGCCGCGACGGTCACGTACGCCACCTGCCGGTCACGTCGCTCGGCGGCGAGTTCCACCAGCCGGGTGAGCGCGCTGGTGAAGGAGCGTCCACCGAACCCGCCCAGCGCCGCCTCGACGAGCCGGACGGTGATCGGGTGGGCCTTGTCGGCGAGCAGTTCGCGGACCAGGGCGGCCCGCCGCTCAATCGGAGCCGCCGGATCGCCCAGTGTGTTGCCCAGCGCCGACTGACCGGCGACCACCTGGCCGAAGCGGAACAACTCGTCCTCGACCTCCCCGAGGCCGCCGGCGGAGTCGGCGCTGGCGAGCAGCGCCTCCACGCCGAGCCGCTCGGCGCCGTCGAGCAGCTCCGACGGTGCCGACCACCGGCCGGCGACCAGCGTCGAGAGCAGGTCCAGCGCCCCCGCGTCGATCTTGCCGCGCAGCATCTCGCCGAGCAGGCCGGCACGGTCCGCGCCGGACCGGGCCGGCTCGGACAGCGCCCGGCGCAGCCGCGGCTCGCGCCGCAGCAGGGTGGCGACGGAGAGGATGCCGGCGGCGGCGTTGGCCACCGCCAACGGCTCCGCTCCGCGGACGTACGTCTCCAGGTGCTCCGCCGCAGCCTTGTACGACTCCCGGCTGGCGGCCTGCATCAGCGGGCCCCCGTGCTCTCGAGACCGCTCAGGAACCGGTCGACGGTGCCCTTACGCCGCGCCTCGTCGGCCAGCGACTCGCCAACGATCTTGCTGGCCAGGTCCACCGCGATCGTGCCGACCTCCGCGCGCAGTTCGCGCACGATGGTGGCCCGCTCGGCGGCGAGCGCGTCCTTGCCCGCCTGGATGACCCGGTCGGACTCTTCCCGCGCCTTGGCGAGGATGTCCTGCCGGATGCCCTCGGCGTCGGCCCGCGCGTCGTCACGGATCTTGGCGGCGTCGGTCCGGGCCTCAGCGAGCTGGGCACGGTACTGCTCGAGCAGCTGGTTCGCCTCGGCCTGGGCGGCCTCGGCGCGCTTGATGCCGCCCTCGATCGCGTCGACCCGAGCCTGGAACGTCTGCTCCATGCGCGGGAAGACGAACTTCATCAGCACGAAGCAGAGCACGGCGAAGGCGACCGTGCCGACCACGATCTCCTGCCAGATCGGAATGATCGGGTTGTGGTCTGACTCACCACCCTCGGCGGCGAGGAGGAACAACATGGGTGACCTCCCGGTCGGAAGGGGCGGGATCAGCCGGCCCAGATGAAGCCGAAGGCGATGCCGAACAGCGCGAGCGCCTCGATGACGGCGAAGCCGATCCAGACGTACGGCAGGGTCATGCGCGACGACTCGGGCTGCCGGGCGGTCGACTGGATGTAGGCGGCGAAGACCAGGCCAACGCCGATGCCCGGGCCGATGGCGGCGAGACCGTAGCCGATGGCAGCGGTGCTACCGGTGACCTCGGCGAGAACGCTAGCGTCCATTGGTGTGGTTCCTCCTGGTTATCACGCGTGACTCTCACGCGGGACGACAACGGTTGGTGCGTGGATCAGTGCTCTTCGGCGAGCGCGCCCTGGATGTAGCTGGCGCTCAGCACGGTGAAGACGTAGGCCTGCAGGACGATGACCAGCGCCTCGAGAAGGGTCAGCGCCACGGTCATCACCCAGGACACCACCGAGATCGGCGCCAGCCAGGCGTTGGCGTTGAGCATCGCGAAGCCGCCGAGCGTGAAGACCAGCAGGAGCATGTGGCCGGCGAACATGTTCGCGAAGAGACGGACGGCCAGCGAGAACGGCCGGATGATGAAGGTCGAGAACGCCTCGATCGGGATCAGCAGCGGCAGGATGTACCACGGTGCCGGCGGGATCAGGGCGTGCTTGAAGTATTTGCCGAAGCCGTGGTGCCGGATGCCGATGTAGTTGAACAGCACGTAGCTGATCACCGCGAGGATCGCCGGGAAGGCGATGTGCGAGTTCGGCGAGATCTGGAAGAGCGGAATGATCGCGAACGCGTTCGTCAGCAGCACGAAGCAGAACAGCGTCGTGAAGTAGGGAGCGAACCGCACGCCCTGGTGACCGATCATGTCGACCGAGATGTTGTTCCGGACGAAGCCGTAGATCGACTCAGCGAACCACTGCTTCTTGGTCGGCACCAACTTCGGGTTCCGATAGGTCGCCAGGAAGAAGATGATCAGAACGCCGACCGCGATCCAGATCATCAGCGTGAACTTGGTGAACCACGGAGCGTTCTCCACACCCCAGGGCGCGATCGCGGGCAGGTAGAAGTCGTCCACACTGGGTGGGAATGCCGCCTGGCCCGCTGCCAGAACGTTCGCCTGTCCGAACACCGTGTCCCTTCCTAAGTAGGCGTGCCGAGCCGACGGACGACGAGGATGATCCCCCCGGTCACGCCGAGCACGACGCCGATCCCGGTGGCGACGCCACCGGTATCGAGCCACTGGTCGACCAGCCAGCCGATGAAACCCCACACAAGCATTCCTCCGATGAGGTAGCTGAGCGCGGTCCAACCCTGACCGGCGCCGGACGGATAATCGTCCGGTTCACCGGCGGGACGGGGGGTTTGGTCACCAGCCATGACGGGGCGAACGATATCAGCCGGGAAGACGAGGCTGTGCCTCACCCCCCGCACAACCGTCGTTGTGTGGGCTTCTCGTGGGCGCCGTCGTCTGTGGGCACGCTACTCCCCTTCCGCCCGTCGGAAAATGACCGGAGGCCGACACATTGCGGCGCGTCCGCTGGTTGGGACGACCGCCAGGTCAGCCGCGCGGCCGGCGAGCGTGCACCGTGGTCAGCCACCAGAGGTGCACCGCTGTCCACACTGCCACCCCGGCGACGATGCCAAGGCAGAGAGGGATCAAACCGGGCCAACCGGTCGACGCCACCGCCACCAGCACCGCACCCAGCAGGCTGATCTTCAGCACGTACAGGCCCACGCCGAGCGGCAGCAGCAACTGCGGGTTGACCTGGTCGGCGCGGGCCAGCACCACAGTGGTGAGGGTGTAGCTGAGCACCGTGACGCCCACGCCGGCCGCCGCGCCGAGCGCGGCCGTCACGCCACCGGTCACCCCGCCCACCACCGCGGCGACCGCGGCGAGCGCCGCCGACGCGGCCAACAGCACCGGCAGGTGCCGCAGCCGCCACCGCCGGTCGGTGTCCGGCTCGACCACCCCGGGCTCAGCCACGGGGGTACGCCGGGAACGCCGCGACCAGCTCGGACACCTCGGCACCGAGCCGGATCAGCTCGTCGGCACCACCCGGAGCGCCGGGATCGGTGCGCACCGCACGGGCGATCAACGTCGCCACCTGGCGCAGCTCCCCCTCGCGCATCCCCTGCGTGGTGACGCTCGGCGTGCCCACCCGGATGCCGGAGGCCACCATCGGCGGCTGCGGGTCGTACGGGATGGCGTTCTTGTTCAGGGTGATCGACGCGGCGTCGCAGCGTCGCTCGGCCTCGGTGCCGGTCACCCCCAGCTCCCGCAGGTCGATCAGGGCGAGGTGGGTGTCGGTGCCACCGGACACCGGGCGCATCCCCTCGTCGGCCAGCCCGGCGGCGAGCGCCTGGGCGTTGCTGACCACCTGCCGGGCGTACGTCTGGAAATCCGGCTGGGCGGCCTCGCGCAGCGCGACCGCCTTGGCCGCGACCGCGTGCATCAGCGGGCCGCCCTGGGTGAACGGAAAGACCGCCTTGTCGATCCGCTGGGCCAGCGACTCGCGGCACAGGATCATGCCGCCGCGCGGCCCCCGCAGCACCTTGTGGGTGGTGGCGCAGACGACGTCGGCGTACGGCACCGGGGACGGGATCGCCCGGCCGGCCACCAGGCCGATGAAGTGCGCCGCGTCCACCATCAGGTACGCGCCGACCTCGTCGGCGATCTCCCGGAACCGCGCGAAGTCGATCAGGCGCGGGTACGCGGTGGCCCCACAGATGATCAGCTTGGGTCGGTGCGCCCGCGCCAGGTCCCGTACCTCGTCGTAGTCGATCTGCTCGGTGTCCGACCGGACCGGGTAGCCGACCGGGTGGAACCACTTGCCGGAGAAGTTCACCCGGCTGCCGTGGGTGAGGTGCCCGCCGTGCGGCAGGTCCATCGCCAGCACCGTGTCCCCCGGCTGCACCAGCGCGGCGTACGCGGCCAGGTTGGCGCTCGCCCCGGAGTGCGGCTGGAGGTTGGCGTGCTCGGCCCCGAAGAGCTCCTTGGCCCGGGCGATGCCGATCTCCTCGGCCCGGTCCACCTCGGCGCAGCCGCCGTAGTAGCGCCGGCCCGGGTAACCCTCGGCGTACTTGTTGGTCAGCGTCGAACCGAGCGCGGCCAGCACCGCCGGCGAGGTCAGGTTCTCGCTGGCGATCAGCTGCAGGCCGCCCCGCAACCGGTCCAACTCGCCGAGGACCACCCCGGCGATCTCCGGGTCAGTGGCCCTGAGCTGCGCGAAATCCGGCCCCCAGAAGGTGCTCGTCTCGGTCTCCACAGCGAACGAGTCTAGGGGGCAGCAGACTGGGACCTGTGAGATGCCTCGTCACCGGAGCGACCGGCTACATCGGCGGGCGGCTGACGCCGCTGCTGCTCGCCGACGGGCACACCGTGCGCTGCCTCGCCCGCAAGGCGGTGCGGCTGCGGGACGTGCCCTGGGCCTCGGCGGCCGAAATCGTCGAGGGAGACCTGAGTCGACCGGAGACGCTTGCCGCCGCGTTCGCCGACGTGGACGTCGCGTACTTCCTGGTGCACTCGCTGGGCCGGCCCGACTTCGAGGCGGCCGACCGGACGGCGGCGACCAACTTCGCGACAGCGGCGCGCGCGGCCGGCGTACGTCGAATCGTCTACCTGGGCGGCCCGCTGCCGGCGACCGACACCGTCCCCTCGCCGCACCTGCGCTCCCGGGCCGAGGTGGGCCGGATCCTGCTGGCCAGCGGGGTGCCCACGGCGGTGCTCCGGGCCGCGGTGATCATCGGCTCCGGTTCGGCGTCGTTCGAGATGCTGCGGTACCTGACCGAGCGACTGCCCGCCATGATCACGCCGCGGTGGGTGCGCAACCAGATCCAGCCGATCGCCGTCCGCGACGTGCTGAACTACCTGGTCGGCTGCACCGCGCTGCCGGCAGAGGTCAACCGGGGCTTCGACATCGGCGGGCCGGACGTGCTCACGTTCCGCGAGATGATGCAGCGCTACGCCCGGGTGGCCGGGCTGCGCCGGCGGATCATCGTGCCGGTCCGGGCGCTCACCCCGTCGCTCTCCTCGCACTGGGTCGGCCTGATCACGCCGGTGCCGAACGCCATCGCCCGCCCGCTGGTGGAGAGCCTGATCCAGGAGGCGGTCGCGGACGAACACGACATCGCCCGCTACGTACCCGACCCGCCGGGCGGGCTGACCGGCTTCGACGACGCGGTGGCGCTGGCGCTGGCGAAGGTGCGCGACGCCCAGGTGGAGACCCGCTGGTCGAACGCGAGCGGCCCGGACGCGCCGGCCGAACCGCTACCCACCGACCCGGTGTGGTCCGGTGGCACCGCCTACACCGACGTCCGGGAACGGGCGGTGGACGCGTCGCCGACGGCGCTCTGGCGGGTGATCGAGGGCGTCGGCGGCGAACACGGCTGGTACTCGTTCCCCCTCGCCTGGTCCATCCGCGGCTGGCTGGACCGGCTCGTCGGCGGGGTCGGGCTGCGCCGGGGCCGACGCGACCCGCACCACCTCCAGGTCGGCGAGGCGCTGGACTTCTGGCGGGTCGAGGAGATCATCCCCGGTGAGTTGCTGCGGCTGCGCGCCGAGATGCGGCTACCCGGCCGGGCCTGGCTGGAGATGCGGGTACTACCGGTTGACGGCGGCCGCAGCCGCTACCAGCAGCGCGCGGTCTTCCTGCCGCGCGGCCTGCCGGGGCACGCCTACTGGAAGTCGGTGGCCCCGTTCCACACGGTGGTCTTCGGCGGAATGGCCCGCAACATAGCCCGCAACGCCGAGCAGACCCCCTGACCGCCCCGCTCCCGCGATCTTGCACTTTGTGTTGCCGATTTGCGGACCTCGGCACCTTTTGTCACGGCAGGAAGTGCAAGATCGGCGAGTGGGGTGGGGTGGGGTGGGGTGGGGGTCGGGGGGTTAGTTGCCGGCTTGGGGTTGGGCTTGGAGGGCGGTTCGTTGGCTGGGCGGGACGAAGTCGCGGACCGGTTGGTCGCGCAGGGCGAAGGCGAGCACCTCGCCGACCGCGTTCACCATCTGGGCCTGCACCGCCTGACCGACCGCGTCCCGGGGATCGTCCGGGTTCGCTGCCATCGAGGCGACCGCGAGCTGCGGCGTGAACGCCACCACAGTCTCCGTCTCGTACCGCTCCGAACTGCCGGTCTTGCCCGCCACCGGACGGCCGAGCTTCGCCCGCAGCCCGGGTGCTGTGGCGCCGTCGCAGCGCCCGTACATCGACTGGTCGCCGACCGGGCAGCGGGCCGCGTCGGTGGCCGCCCGCGCCACGTCGGCGTCGAGCACCTGCCGGCAGTCCGGCTTGGCGGCGTCGACCGGCCGGCCGCCCGAGTCGGTGATCGAGACCACCGGCAGCGGCGCGCACCACGTCCCCTCGGCCGCCACCGTGGCGTACGCGCTGGCCAGGTCCAACGGGGTGGTCGCGGCCACGCCCAGGGTGAACGGACCCCAGTCCTTCGCGCCGTAGCGGGCCAGCTTGGCGTCGGACTCGGCCCGCAGCACGATGCCGAGCCGCTCGGCCATCTCCACCACCCGGTCGGCGCCGACCTTCTCCGTGAGCCAGGCGAAGTACGTGTTCACCGAGCGGCCGAACGCGCTCCACATGGTGCGGGGGCCGTCCATCGCCGACGGGCTGGCGTTGGCCGGGCACCACCGTCCGTCGCAGCTCGCCTCCCCGGTCACCGGGAAGCGGGTGAGCAACTGGGTCGGCGCCACGAAGTCGGTCGACAGCGGCAGGCCGGACTCCAGCGCGGCCAGCAGGGTGAAGAGCTTGAACGTCGAGCCGCCCTGGTACCCCTCGATCGCGCCGCCGCCGGCGATCAACTGGTTGACGGTGTTCGGGCGGTTCTTCTGCCCGACCGGGTTGTCCGCCACGCTGTAGGCGCGGTTCACCGACATCGCCAGGACCCGCCCGGTGCCCGGTTGCACCACGGCGGTGGGCACCGCCTCGGCCCTGGTCGTCGGATAGATCTTCAACACCTGCTCGGTGGTGGCCCGCTGCACCCCCGGGTCCAGCGACGACACGATGGAGAAGCCGCCCCGGCGCAGCGCGCGCTGCCGCTCGTCGGCGGTCGCCCCGAACGCGGACTGGCTGCTCCACCAGCGGGTGAACCAGTCGCAGAAGAAGCCCCAGTCGTTGTGCGCGTCGGGCACACCCGTGCAGTCGTTCGGGGTCTCGCTGGGCCGCAGTTGCAGCGGTTCCGCGCGTGCCGCCGCCGCCGCGTCCGCCGGCACCTGCCCCGACTCCACCAGCCGCTCCAACACGTACGACCGCCGGGCCACCGCGCTGTCGGCGTCGCCGTTGATCGGATCGTCGCTGTCCGGCGAACGCACCAGACCGGCGAGCAGTGCCGCCTGGGCCAGGGTCAACTCGGCCGGGGAGCGGGAGAAGTACCGCTTGCTGGCCGCCGCGATGCCGTACGCCCCGGCACCGAAGTAGGCGATGTTGAGGTAGCGGGTCAGGATCTCGTCCTTGTCGAGTTCCCGCTCCAACGCGAGCGCGTACCGCATCTCCTGGAGCTTGCGGACGGTGGTGAGTTCGGTGGCGGCGTCCCGCTGCGCCTCGGTCAGCCGGGGATCGTTGCTGAGCACGTTACGGACGTACTGCATGGTCAGCGTGGAGGCGCCCTGCCGGGTCCGGCCGTCGCGCTTGTTGACGGTGAACGCGCGCACCACGCCCCGCAGGTCGACCCCGCTGTGCTGGTAGAACCGGACGTCCTCGGCGGCCACGATCGCCCGGCGCATCACCGGAGCCACCTCGTGCAGCGGCACGTCCACCCGGTCCTCCTGGTAGAAGGAGGTGATCAGGGTGGTGCCGTCGTTGGCGTAGAGGTTGGAGCGCTGCGCGGTGGGCGGCGTCCGGAGTGTGTTCGGCAGCTCCGAGTACGGCGTCGACAGGGCGCTGAAGCCGATCCCGAAGACCAGGGCCGCGGGCAGTGCGGCGGCGGCCAGCACCAACCCGGCCAGCACTCCGGCGATCACCACGGTCAGCAGTTTGTCGAGTTGGGCCCGGATCATCAGCTCTCCCCGCAGGAGCCGGTCACGCTAGGACCCGTTCAGAATGACCCGGAACGCCCCTTTAGCCCTGGGTTTTCCCCAAACCCGGAGGAAACTCGCACCACGCTCAGGGGAGCAGCGCGCCGGCCAGCGGGTGGACCGTCTCCTCGATCTCGTCGGCGACCCGGCTGAAGCACTGGTCGCCACGACCCCACGGGTCGTCCAGATCATCGGTGGCCAACGCCGAAGCGCCCAGCCGCGCGTCGTGAGCCGCCGCCACCAGGGCCACCCCACGGGCGTACACGGCCTCCGGGGTGGCGTCGCCCGGCGGCAGCGCGGCGGCGTCCACCGCGGCCAGCAGCCGGCCGAACTCCCCCAGCACGAACGTGCGGGCCGCCGCGTCCGGACGAAGCGCCACAACGTACTCAAACTGGTCGGCGGTGGCGGTCAGGACCAGGTCGGCGGCGTCGATGTGGTCCGAGCGCAGCTTGCGCGCGGCGAACCCCGCCACGTCCCCACCACGGCCGGTGACCTGCCGTGCCGCCGGCGGGTTCATCTCCTCGCCCGCGTGCCAGCCACCCGTGCCGGCGCTGTGGCTGTGCACCAGCTCCTCGGCCTGGGCCGGGTCCTGCGAACGCCGGGTCAGCCGCTCCCGCACCGCCAGGGCCAGCAGCCGCTCCGCCATCGGCGAGCGGCAGATGTTGCCCATGCAGACGTGCAGAACCGTGAACGGGGGCACTCAGACCGCCCGACCGTCGATGAGATCCGGAACCACGTCGCGCAGCTTCTCCAGCGGGATCGCCCCGGCCCGCAACAGCTGCGGCACCTCACCGGTCAGATCCACGATCGTGCTGGGCACCGGGTCCGGGCAGGGGCCGGCCTCCAGGTAGGCCCGCACCGAGTAGCTGAGCTGGTCACGCGCCTCGTCGGCGGTGACCGCGGCCGGCTGCCCGGTCTTGTTGGCCGACGAGACCGCCATCGGGCCGGTCTCGCGCAGCACCTCCAACGCCACCGGGTGCAGCGGCATCCGCACCGCCACCGTGCCGGTCTTGTCGCCCAGGTCCCATTGCAGGCTCGGCGAGTGCTCGACCACGATCGTCAGCGCACCCGGCCAGAACGCCTCCACGAGATCCCGTGCGGCAGTGGGCAGCGAGAAGACCAACCCGTCCAGGGTGTGCCGCGAGCCGATCAGCACCGGCGGCGGCATCTGCCGACCCCGACCCTTGGCGTCGAGCAGCGCCTTCACCGCGTACGGGGTGAACGCGTCCGCGCCGATCCCATACACGGTGTCCGTCGGAAGAACGACCAGCTCGCCGTTCTTGACCGCCTCGATCGCCGCAGCGATGCCGCGGTCCCGATCGGCGGGCGACCGGCAGTCGTAGAGCATCACGAGGAGTCAGTCTGCCACGCCGCCCCGATCGGGGCGTGCTGGCCGTCCGCCCGTCGGGACGCGGTGGCGTAGCGGGGACGCCCGGTGAGGTCCAGATGCTCCGCTACAGCGGTGAAGCCGCCGTTCCCGGCGAGCAGCTCGGGCACCGCCGCGCCGTGGGTGTCGTCGTGCTCGACGCCGAGCACGCCCCCCGGGCGCAACAGCACCGCCGCCCGGGCGACGACCGGCCGGATCACCACCAGACCGTCCGAGCCGCCGAAGACCGCCTCCGCCGGGTCGTGCCCGGCCACCTCCGGCGGGACCACCACGTCTTCCGGCACGTACGGCGGGTTGCAGAGCAGCACGTCCACCCGGCCCACCAGCTCGGCCAGCAGGTCCGGCGCTGTCACATCGGCCTCGACCACCTCGATCGGCCGGTCCCCCGCCGCGGCGCGCTCCGCCGCGTTGCGCCGCAGCCAGGCCAGCGCCGCCGGGGACCGCTCCACCGCGATCACCCGCGCTCCCGGCAGCTCCTGAGCCACCGCCAGCGCGATCGCCCCGGAGCCGCTGCACAGGTCCACCACCACCGGGTCGGGCCGGCCCTGGGCCTGCTCGACACCCCAGCCGGCCAACAGCTCGGTCTCCGGCCTGGGCACGAAGACACCCGGGCCGACCGACAGCTCCAGATGCCGGAACCCGGCCCGACCGGTCAGGTGCTGCAACGGCTCCCGCGCGGCACGGCGGCGCGTCAACTCGTCGAGCCGCACCAGTTGGTCGTCGCTCAGGTCGTCGGCGAGAGCCAGCCGGCCCCGGGGAACCCCCAGCACGTACGCCGCCAGCAACTCGGCCTCCACCCGGGCCGAGCCAACCCCGGCGGCGGCGAGCGCGCGGGCCGCTCGGGCCACCGCGGCGGACGGCCGGATGGGGCCTGTCCCTTCGGGGGGGTGTTGCGGCAAAGTACTCACGACATAATCATGAAGCGTCGCGGGCGACGTGACGAACAGGTGCGCCCAGGCGCGCACGACAGGAGGTTGGCGGGTGGGCTGGCTCGACCGGGTCGATGACCAGGTTGACGCCCTCACGCACGCCCGGGCGTTGCAGGAGGCCAGCCGCTCCGCGGAGGCGTACGTCCTGCTGGAGCGTGTGATCCGCACCACCAACGACCCGGCGGCGCGAGCGGACGCCATGGTGCAGCGCCTCTCCGCGCTGATCAATCTCGGTCGCACCGCGGAGTTCACCCGGGCCATCGAAGAGGCGTCGGCGGCGGTCCGCGACCTCGCCGAGCCCTATCTGCACGGTCACCTCAACGCGCTGGCCGCGCTCGCCGCGCACCACCAGGGCGCACTGGACCGCTGCGTCATGCACCTCGTCCGGGCGGCTCGGGCCCTGGGCGCCGTCGCCGACCCGGACCGGGACACCGCCTGGGGCTGGCACGACCTGGCCATGGCCTACAGCTACCTCAGCTTCCACGGGTACGCCCTGGGCGCCATCGAGCGTGCCCGGCAGCTCGGGCTGACCGCCGGGATCCCGGAGGAGACCTTCGCCGCGCCGGGCATCCGGCTGCGCAACGCCGTGGCCCTGGACCACAACGGCGACAGCGACGGTTGTCTGCGGGTGCTCCGGGACGTGGCCGCCGACCTGACCCGCTTCGTCCGCGCCGGGCGAGCCGGCCAGTTACGCCCGAGCAGCCTCGCCGCGTACGGCTACGCGGCGGCCCGACAGGCCGCGCTCGGCGACCAGGTGGCGACCGAAGGCCCCGAGCCGGCCCGGTTGATCACCCATGGCGGCGACAGCGCCCGCGCCCGCGACCTGCGTCAGCTCGGGCAGGTGTGCCTCGCCGTCGCCGACGGCCGGCCGATCGAGGCGGTCGCCCGACTGGACACCGTCCAGGTCTCCAACGAGACGCTCGGGGCGGCCGAACCGGCCCGGCTGCGCAGCATCGCGCTGACCCGCGCCGGGGACCACCTGGCCGCGCACCGGGCCGACCGGCTGGCGTTCCGGCTCGCCGCGCAGCGCAACGACCGGCTGCGCGACGTCTACATCGACGGCATCGCCGCCCGCATCGACCACGAGGAGATGCGGCGCGAAGCGGCGCGCTTCGAGGGCGAGGCGTTGACCGACCCGCTCACCGGGCTGCCCAACCGCCGCCGGCTGGAGCGCTACATCACCGCCGTGGTCACCCGTGGCGAACGAGTCGTGATCGGCGTCTGCGACCTGGACGGCTTCAAGGCGGTAAACACCCGGCACGGGCACCACTCCGGCGACCTGGTGCTGCAACGCATCGCCGGCGTGATCAACCGGGTGATGCGCCGGGGCGACTTCGTGGCCCGCTACGGCGGTGACGAATTCGTGGTGGTGCTGCCGGACACCGGCATGGCCGAGGCAGCCGAGGTGGCCCGCCGGATCGAGGCCGCGGTCCGCCTGGAGGACTGGGAATCGTTGGTGCCCGGCACCCCGGTCGGGGTGAGCATCGGCTTCGCCGAGGTCTCCGGTGGCGGCGGGCTGCGCGACGCGCTCAGCGTCGCGTTCGAGCAGGCCGACCGCGAGATGCTCCGCGCCAAGACCCGCCCCCGCGCGAGCTGACCGCGCCGGTCAGCTCGCTGCCGCGGTCAGCGGCGGGTCAGCTCGGTGTCGCCGGCGAGCCGGGCGGCCCGGTCGGCCTCGGTGAGGGCGTCCAGCACCCCGTCCAGCTCGCCGCCGAGCGCCAGATCCAGGTTGTACGCGGTGTAGCCGATCCGGTGATCGGTGATCCGGTTCTGCGGGAAGTTGTAGGTGCGGATCCGCTCCGAGCGGTCCACGGTGCGCACCTGCGCCTTGCGCGCGTCCGAGGCGGCGGCGTCGGCCTGCTCCTGGGCGGCGGCGAGCAGCCGGGCCCGCAGGATCCGCATCGCCTGCTCCCGGTTCTGCAACTGGGACTTCTCGTTCTGGCAGGAGACGACGATGCCGGTCGGCAGGTGGGTGATCCGCACCGCCGAGTCGGTGGTGTTCACCGACTGGCCACCCGGGCCGGACGAGCGGAACACGTCGATGCGCAGTTCGTTCTGGTCGATGGTGACGTCGACGTCCTCGGCCTCCGGCAGCACCAGCACCCCGGCGGCGCTGGTGTGGATCCGGCCCTGCGACTCGGTCACCGGGACACGCTGCACCCGGTGCACGCCGCCCTCCCACTTGAGCCGCGACCAGACGCCGTTGCCGCCGTCCGGCACACCCTTGGTCTTGATCGCCAGGGAGACGTCCTTGACCCCGCCGAGGTCGGAATCCTGCGCGTCGATCACCTCGGTGACCCAGCCGTGCCGCTCGGCGTACCGGGTGTACATCCGCAGCAGGTCACCGGCGAACAGCGCCGACTCCTCGCCACCCTCACCCGCCTTGATCTCGACGATCACGTCCTTGGCGTCGTGCGGGTCGCGCGGAATGAGCAGCTCGGCGAGCCGCTCCTCCAACACCGGCAGGGACCCGGCGATGGCGTCCGCCTCAGCCGCGAAGGACGGGTCCTCGGCGGCCAACTCGCGAGCCGCGGCCAGATCGGCGCGGGCCTGCTCCAACTCGTCGGCGGCCTTGTGCAGCGGCACCAGCTCGGCGTACCGGCGGCCGACCCTGCGCGCGGTGGCCTGGTCGGCGTGGATGGCCGGATCGGCCAACCGCTTCTCCAGCTGCGCGTACTCGTCGAGAAGGCCGGCCAGACGCTCGCTGCTCATGCTGCGGATGCTCCTTCGACGGTGCGCGACGACCGGGCCGGGGCCGGGGGCCAGCGGCCGGGCGGAAATGGAGGAAAATACGGACGGCGCCCGCGTCCGGTGAAAAACCGGACGCGGGCGCCGAACGAGGAGCTACTTGGCCTTCTTGGCCTGAACCTTGGCGTACTTCTGCTGGAACTTCGCGACCCGGCCGGCGGTGTCGAGAACGCGCTGCTTACCGGTGTAGAACGGGTGGCAGGCGCTGCAGGTCTCGGCGTGGATCGCCCCGCCCTTGGCGGTGCTGCGGGTCGTGAACGTGTTGCCACAGGAGCAGCTGACCTCGGTGGTCACGTACTCCGGGTGGATGTTTGCCTTCATCTCGCCTCGGTCCTCTCGTTGGTGGTCGCCGGGTCGCCGTCATCGCTCGTCGCGCCGTACGCGACGGGCTCGGGCGTGAACCGGAACCGGTGGCCGATTGACCAGTGTGCCATGGGCCTGAGCCGACCCGGTAATCGGGCCGCACACCTCGTCCGGCATCGTCAACACGTGCCTACCCGTCCGCATTCCCGCCGCCCGGCGGGGCATTCGCGCACCCGGCGGACCGCCGCCAGGTACCCCGGCCGGGGTACGCCCGTCGAGCCGGAGATGCGTCGATGACCCGCCTGATCGCCACCCGGGGACTGCCCGCCTCGGGCAAGACGACGTTCGCCCGCACGCTCCAGCCGTCCGTATCGCGGGTCAACCGGGACGACCTGCGCCGGATGCTGCACGGCGAACGGCTGTTCACCCAGTGGGCCGAGGCGCAGGTGACCGCCGTACAGCAGGCTCAGGTCGAGGCGCTGCTGCGGGCCCGAGCGGACGTCTGCGTGGACGACACCAACCTGCGTGCGCGGACCCTGCGGGGCTGGGCCGAGCTGGCCGCCCGCCACGGCGCGGACTTCGAGGTGCACGACTTCACCGACGTGCCGCTGGACGAGTGCCTGCGCCGCGACGCCGCCCGGCCGGCCGTCGACCAGGTCGGCGCGGACGCGATCCGCCGGCTGCACGAGCGGTACCTTCAGGGTCGGGAGCTGCCGCTGCCGGTGCCGCAGGCCCGCACCGGACGCCCCGCCGTGGTGCACCCGCCGTCGGCCGAGCCACCGGAGATCGTCCTGGTGGACATCGACGGCACCGTCGCGCTGGCCGTCTCCCGCAGCCCGTACGACATGACCCGGGTGGGCCAGGACCAGCCGAACACGGCGGTGATCGCGGCGGTCCGGGCGATGCACGCCGCCGGCTACGGGGTGGTCTTCTGCTCGGGGCGGGACGCCTCCGCCCGCGCGGCCACCGAGGCCTGGCTGGCCCGGCACGTACGAGTGCCCTACCTGGGCCTGCACCTGCGCGCCGTCGGCGACTCCCGGAAGGACTCGATCGTCAAGCGGGAGATCTACGACCGGGAGATCCGGGACCGTTACCGGGTGGCCGGCGTCTTCGACGACCGCGTCCAGGTGGTCCAGATGTGGCGATCCCTCGGCCTCACCGTCTTCCAGGTGGCCGACGGCGACTTCTGAGGTGTCCGGACGGGCCCCGCGCGTGGGGGCCCGTCCGGACAGTTCACCCGGTGACGGTGATGGTGGCCTCGGCACGGGCGCCGTTGACCTCGACCGTCAGGCGTATCGGCGCGCCGGGCCGCAGTGCCGTCAGGGTGCCGGTGGCCGGGTCGAATCGGGCGGTGTGCCAGGGGCGCACCCCGGCCGCCGAGCCGACGTGCACTCCCGGCGAGGCCGACCAGTCGGCGCTGACCGGTGCGGCCACCGGGACCGTACGCCCGCCGGGCTGGGTCAGCGTGGCGGTGACCGCTGCGGGGCTGCCGACCACGACGCTGGCCGGGGCGGCCACCGTGAGACGGTCGGCGTGCGCGTGGAACTCCGCGTCCACCCAGCGCGGGCCCTCGGCGAGCGGGTTACGGCGGGCCCGGTCGGCCTCGGCCGGGGTCACCGGGTCCACGCCGAACTCCGTCCAGCCGGTGAAGCCGCCCTGGTCGGCAGGGGTGGACGGCGTCTTGCCCGCATTGCCGTTGATCACGTAGGGCACCCCGTCCACCCGGTCGGCGTGGAAGGTGCCGACATGCCCGCCCACGAACAGCGCGCCCTTGCCGGTCCGGTGCTGGAAGTCGGCGAGCCACTGCTCCAGCAGCGCCGCCTCCTTGCGGTCGCCGAGCTGGCTGGCCTGCGCCGGGCTGGGGTCACGCGGCGGGTGGTGGTGCAGGACGACGACCGAACCCACGCGCCGGTCGGTGGCCGCCGCGTCCAGCGTCTCGCGGAGCATCCGTACCTGGTCGAAGCCTCCGCCGCGCAGCGTCCCGGTGGACGAGTTCAGCGTGACGAACCGGGTGCCGTTGTGGTCGAACACCCGGGAGGTGGCGCCGAACGCGGCCGCGAAGTTGCTGATCGGGGCGCCCATGATCTCGTGGTTGCCGGGCACGTAGTACCAGGGCAGCGCGTCGCCCAACTCCTCGTCGAGAATCCGCCGGGCCAGCGCGAAGTCGGCCGGGTAGGCGGTGTCCACGAAGTCGCCGTTGATCAGGAGGAAGTCCGGCCGGGCCGCCCGCACCTCGCGCAACGTCCGCCGGGCCTGGGCGACCAGGTCGCTGTCCGGGTCGGCGGCGACGAACTGGGCGTCGGAGAGCACCGCGAACCGCCAGGGCGCGCCGTCCACCGTGCCGTCGCGAACCACCACCCGATCGGTACGCGGTGCCACCTCCGGCACGTCGACCGTCGGGGGCACCTTCGCCACCAGGTCGTCGATGATCACTTCGCTGGTGTACTGCGCCGCGGCGTTCGTCTCGGCCACGTAGAAGCGGCGTACCCGCACCGGGTACTGCACCCCGGCCGGCACCGCGAACTCCACGTACCGCCAGCCGGTCCAGGTGATCAGTGGGCCACGCAGCACGTGCTGAGTGTCCTGGGCGTCGTGCAGGTGCAGGCTGGGCCACTCCCCGGTGCCGTTGCCGTGGATCCACATCCCGAAGGCCTGCGGCTGACCGGGCACCTCGATCCAGGCGGGCGGGTCGGCGTACGCGGCCCGCGTGCCGGTGGACTGGCTGAAGTCGTACGACATTCGCAGGCCGGTGCCGGTGTGCCCTGGTGCCGGCGCGACCGAACCGCTGGCGCGGGCCTGGCTGAACCGCCAGGACGCGGCGTCGTCGAAACCGGCGACCGGCACGTCGGTCAGCCCGACGGTGACCGGCAGGACAGCGCTCGTGCGTCCGACGTGAACAGTCACCAGCCCCGAGCCGGTGTCCCGCAACGCGGCGATGGACAGGTTGCCGTCCCCGGTGGGAGTGATCCGCAGCAGGTCCCGGTCGTAGTCGAGGGTGAGGTCGGCCGGCTCGATCGGCGCGGTGTTGCCTTCGGCGTCGTACCCGACCACGCCGACGAGGGCGTTACCGTCCCGGCCGGTCAGTCCGACCCGCGGCGCGGTGGTGCCGATCCGGGCCAGCGGGCCGAGCACTGTGAGGTTCAGCGAGCCGGTGACCCGCCCCCGTGCGGCGGTGACCGTGCTGGCCCCCGGTGCGCCGGCGTGGAACACGCCGTCGCTGTCGACCCGGCCGCGTACCGCCGGGGTCGCCCGCCAGGTGGGGGCGCCGGCCGCCGGGCCGTACGTCTCGTCGTAGCCGGCTGCGGTGAGGGTGCGGGTCAGCCCCGGGAAGACCCGGTCGGGCCGCCCACCTCGCACCGGTGAGACGCCCGGGGCGGCGGTGGGGTCGCTGGCCGTCTCGACCCAGTAGCCGGTGAGTCGCCCGCTGCCCTTCGGCGCATAGATGGCCAGGCCGTTGGGCACGGCCCGCTCGCTGCCGTCGGAGGGGCCGTTCTCCAGCTGCACGGCGGGCGCGCCCGGCTCCCGGGCCAGCAGCGTGGACGATCCGCCACCGTCGAGGTTGAGCGCGTGGTGGGCGCCCAGCTCGGCCATCATCCGGCCCATCTCGGTCTGCGTCACGCCGCGGCTGTCGACCTGACGGCCGTCCACCGTCAGCATGATCATCTTTCGACCGTCGGCGCTGAACCCGACGGAGGTGCGGGGGGCGAGGGTCGGGTCGGCGATGCTCTGCACGACGCCGTCGCGGACCAGGACGTTGCCGCCCCCGACCGCCGCGTGCAGGGTGCTGCCGTCGGAGGGCTTCGGCCGCCAGGCCACCGCCACCTGGTCACCGGGGCGCAGGCCGGCCAGCGCGTCCGCGCCGAGGTCGCGGCCGAGCAGCACGGTGCTGCCCGCGACGATCGGGCCGCTACCGGCCACGCTTCCCACCGCTGCCACCCGACCGTCGGTCACGGTGACCTCGACCACCCGGGCCGCGCCCTCCACGGCACGCTGCCGGGTGTACGTCCCCCACAGTTCGGTGAAGGCGCCGATGCCGTCGGCCTGCACCATGTTGTTGAACTGGGTCAGCGGGACCGGCCCGGTGGGCAGGGTGGCGCTGCCGTCGAAGTTCACCTCGATCACCCGCCCGAGCCCGGTCGTGGTGACCGCCGCCGCGTTGCGGTGACCGCTGACCCCCGACTGGATCAGCTCGCCGTCACGGACTCCGACGCCCTGGGCCGCGCCGGAGTTGTTGATGTCGAAGAAGTCGCCGTTGACCGCGGCGACCGCATGCGACTGGTCCACCGCCTTTCGCAGCGGCTCGGCCCGGCTGACCGCGCCCGAGTTGACGTAGTCGACGGTGGAGCCGCCGGCCAGGTCGGTGGTGAGCGCGTCGGCGCGCAACCAGCCCTCGGCGTCGTACCGGTCGAAGGACGTCAACTGCACGCCGGGCGCGACCGGCCGGATGGCCTTCGTGGTCTCCAGCCCGCCGGCCGGCTCCAGCCCACCAACGTCGGCGGTCGGGGCGGCGGCCAGGCTGACCGAGCCGGCTGGGCGGGAGGACGCGGGCGGCGCGTCCTCCGCGATCGTGGGTGAGGCCAGGGACGGTGAGGCGACGGTGGGCGGGTCCACGGTGGGTGCCGCAGTGGCCGGCGGTGACAGGGCCAGGGCGAGCAGCGGCGTCAGCAGCAGGACGCCGGTGCGGCGGGCGGATCGTCTGCGGGTACGCATGGACGACAGTCAACCCGGCAATGAATAGAAGTTTCAATACCTATCGACTGAACCGAAGGAAAATTCCATCAAGTGCCGTCCGCAGACACGGCGAAGGGGCACGACCTGTGTGGCCGTGCCCCTTCGTCTCACCCGGGGATGGTTACTCCCCCGGCGTCGACTTCGCGATCTGCATCAGGAACTCGATGTTCGTGCGGGACTGCTTGAGCCGGTCCAGCAGGAGATCCATCGCGGCCTGCGAGTCCAGCGAGTGCAGCACCTTCCGGAGCTTGTGGATGATGGCCAGCTCTTCCGGTGCGAGCAGGACCTCTTCCTTACGCGTACCGGACGGGTTGATGTCGATGGCCGGGAAGGTCCGCTTGTCGGCGATCTTCCGGTCCAGCTTCAACTCGGCGTTGCCGGTGCCCTTGAACTCCTCGAAGATGACCGTGTCCGCCATGGACCCGGTCTCCACCAGCGCCGTGGCGATGATGGTCAGCGACCCGCCGTTCTCGATGTTGCGGGCCGCGCCGAGGAAGCGCTTCGGCGGGTAGAGCGCGGTGGAGTCGATACCACCCGACATGATCCGGCCGCTGGCCGGCGCCGCCAGGTTGTACGACCGACCGAGCCGGGTCACCGAGTCGAGCAGCACGACGACGTCGTGCCCAAGCTCCACGAGGCGCTTGGCCCGCTCGATGGCCAGCTCCGCCACCGTGGTGTGGTCCTGCGGCGGACGGTCGAACGTGGCCGCGATGACCTCGCCCTTGATCGACCGCTGCATGTCGGTGACCTCTTCAGGCCGCTCGTCCACCAGCACCACCATCAGGTGGCACTCCGGGTTGTTGCGGGTGATCGCGTTCGCGATCGCCTGCAGCACCATCGTCTTACCCGCCTTGGGCGGAGACTGGATGAGTGCCCGCTGGCCCTTGCCGATCGGCATGACCAGGTCGATGACCCGGGTGGTCAGGATGTGCGGCTCGGTCTCCAGCCGCAGGCGCTCCTGCGGGTAGAGCGGAGTGAGCTTGTAGAACTCCGGACGACGCCGCGCCTCCTCCGGCTCCATCCCGTTGATCGTGTCCAGGCGCATCAGCGGGTTGTACTTGTCGCGCCGCTGGTCGCCGCTGTTGCCGCCCTCGCGGGCCGCCCGCACCGCACCGGTGATCGCGTCACCGCGGCGCAGGCCGTACTTCTTGATCTGGGACATCGAGACGTACACGTCGTTCGGGCCGGCCAGGTAACCGGTCGTCCGCACGAAGGCGTAGTTGTCGAGCACGTCGATGATGCCGGCCACCGGGACGAGCACGTCGTCCTCGTTGACCTGCGGCTCACGCCCGCCGGTGTCGGCGCCGGTCTCGGTGCGCTCGCCGCGCCCGCGGCGACGGTCCCGGAAACGGCTGCGCCGGCCGCGCCGGCCGCCGCCCTCGTCGTCGTCGTCGCTGTCCCGCTCGGCACGCTGACCCCGGTCGTTGCGGTCGTTGCGGTCGGGTCGGTCGTTGCGCTCGGCACGCTCACCCCGGTCGGAACGCTCACCCCGGTCGTTGCGCTCGCCACGATCGGCACGCTCGCCCCGGTCGTTGCGCTCGCCACGGTCGGTCCGCTCGCCACGCTCGGTCCGCTCGCCACGCTCGGTCCGCTCGCCACGCTCGGTCCGCTCGCCACGCTCGGTCCGCTCGGTCCGCTCGGCACGCTCGGTCCGGTCGGCACGCTCGGTCCGCTCGGTCCGCTCGCCACGGTCGGCACGCTCGGTCCGCTCGCCCCGGTCGTTGCGCTCGTTGCGCTCGCCCCGCTCGGCGCGCTCCGGACGCTCGGCCCGGTCGCGGCGGTTCTCGCCACGGTCGGCCCGCTCGCCGGCTTCCGCCTCGTCGGTACGCGTCTCGGTCGCACGCGCCTCGGTCGCACGCACCTCAGCGGGGCGCGCCTCGGTGGCACGGGCCTCGGTGGCACGGGCCTCCGCCGTTGCGGTCCGGCTCCGCCGGGTGCGGCTACGACCCTCGGTCTCGGCGGCCGGCTCGGCCGGCGCCTGCTCGGCACCGCGTCCTTCGGCTGCCGGCCGGTCGGCGGTCTCCCGCACCTCGGCGCGCACTCCCTCACGGGTCGGGGCGGCCGCGGCCGCGACCTCGGCCCGTGGTCGAGGGGTCCCGGCGGCGTTGCCGCCCTGCCGCTCGGAAATCGCGGCGATCAGCTCGCCCTTGCGCATGCGAGCCGTGCCGGAGATGCCGAGCGACGCAGCCAGGCTTTGCAGCTCTGGCAGCAGCATCGCCGACAGACCGGTGCCGCTACGCCGACGACGGGCGGGAGCGGCGGCGGTGGCATCGCCAGCGACGTTGGAAACATCCGACGTCACGTCGGTGGTGTCGCTCAATGGATTCCTTCCCTCGATAAGGCCGGGACTGCCCGGAGTCGGAGCTCAGGTGGCCGGGCGGCCTCGGTGCACCCGCCTCGCAAGGACGCGTCGCGGGAGTCTGTGACACAGCAGCCGGTCGGTATCCCGACTCACCAACGTCGGTGAGCAGGTCTCGCCGTCTGCGGCGACCTGTGGAAACTGCGGTGCGGCGTGGGCCTTTGGCAGGGGTAGACGGGCTGACCGCCGAGAGCTTCGGGGGTGCGCCGCCCCGCAGGAGATCGCGTGCTTCGCGGCTGTGCTAGGTCTAGAGCGTAATCAACTCTTCCGACCTGCGGCAACAGGGTCCCGCTCGGCGTGTCCAAGTCTACCCCGCGCAACCCGCGCGCCGCTGACGTCTATCGGTAACTGCCAGATCTCCCAGTCTGTTCCCACTGGGAAGCCCGCTGGGGGCTCGCTGAGCGCCAGCACAGTCGGCCCCGCCCCACTGACCACAGCTGCCACATCGGCCGCTCGCAACGCGCTGACCAGGGCAGACGTTCCCTGCATCCCGGCTGCGCGATAATCCTGATGGAGCCGGTCGACGGTGGCCGGCAGCAGCAGGGTCGGGTCCGTGGTGAGCGCGTGCACCAGCAGCGCTGCCCGCCCGGCGGTCAACGCGGCGTCACCGTGCGGCACGGTTGCCGGCAGAGCCGCCCGCGCGGTCGCGGTCAAACCGCGTTCCGCCGGAACGAAAACGGTGGGCCGCACCGCGGCGGCGACCGGCAGGGAGACCGCCCGGGCGCCGCCCGGCTCGGACCAGGCCACTGTGAAACCGCCGAGCAGGCACGGCGCCACATTGTCGGGGTGGCCCTCGATCTCGGCGGCCAGCCGCAGCGCGCCGGCGTCGTCGAGGCGGTGCTCCCCGTCGACGACCAGGGCACGGGCCAGCAGCACCCCGGCGACGATCGCGGCGGACGAGGAGCCCAGCCCACGTGCCTGGGGGATCCGGTTGACACACTCCACGCTCAGCCCCGCGGGGTGGGCCCCGAGCACGTCGAACGCGGCACGCATGGCCCGCACCACCAGGTGCCGGTCGTCGTCGGGCAGCTCACCGGCGCCCTGCCCGGTCACTGCCACCCGGACACCACCCGAGGCGACCTCGGCGGCCACGTCGTCGTAGAGCCCGAGGGCGAGGCCCAGCGCGTCGAAGCCTGGACCCAGGTTGGCGCTGGTCGCGGGGACCCGGACCCGGACCGGCTCGGGGGTGAAGTTCGTCGGCACGCGCTCATGCTAGGGCTCGGGACCGACGAACCGGCCCCGCGCCCGCTGCCTGGGACCGCCGAGTTCAGCCGGCCGGCTTCGGGACCGGCTCGGCGGCCGGATCGGTGAGCGACAGCCGGCGGGTGGCGATCCGCCAGCCGACCGCGTACACGAGGGTGATCAGACCGCAGCCGGCGAGCACCACCCGTTCGTCGACCGAGTCCACCACCAGGGCCACCGCCAGTTGGCTCACCGAGATCGCCAGCGTCGCCAGCATCATGTCGGTGGCGAAGACGCGGCCCCGCAACCGGTCCGGGACTTCACCCTGGAGGGCGAAGTTCGACATCACCCAGTTGCTGCCACCCGCGAAGTGCGCCACGAAGACCAGCAGCAGCACCAGCGGAAACCATCGCACCACCGAGGTGCCCAGGTAGGACAGGCCGTAGAGCGACATGGACAGCGCGAGCCCGGGCAGCAGCCAGGCCCGGTTGGTCAACACCCGGCGCATCAGGATCGGCCCCACCAACGCTCCCGCGCCGCGTACCGCGAAGAGCAGGCCGGCGCCGAGCGAGCCGACACCGTACACGCCGGCCAGCAGCGGAAACACGGTCAGCACGCCGTTGCCCAGGCCCACCGCCGACTTGACCGTGACCAGCGCGAGCACCCGGGGGCGGTGACCGATGTAGCCGAGCGCCTCGCGGACCGCCGACCAGGTCCGCTGGGCCGGTTGGTCGGCGTCCCGGGGTGCCTGCAACGGCCGGCGGATCCGGGTGGCGAGGCCCGCGGCCACCGCCAGGCCCGCCGCCGCCACCCAGAAGCAGACGTACGGACCGGCAGCGGTGCTCAGCACGCCGCCGAGCGAGGCGCCGACCACGGTCATGGTGCCCCAGGCCGAGCCGGCGACGGCGTTGCCCGCGGCGAGTTCGTGCGGCTCCAGCACGTTGGGCAGCGCGGCCTGGGCGGCCGGCGAGTAGAACGCCTTGGCGACCGCCACCACGCCGATCGCGACCAGCGCCAGCCACGCCGTTCCGGCGTCCCGCACGCCGAGCAGCAGCAGCACGCCCGCCAGCGCGGCCACGTTCGCGACGATCATGATCTTGCGGCGGTCGAAGCGGTCGGCGATCGTGCCGGTGTACGGCAGCAGCAACGCCACGATGCCGGTGTCCACCGCCAACACCAGCGCGCCCCAGACGCCGCTGCCGGTCAGGTGCGGCAGCAGCACCAGCAGCGGCACCATGACGAACCAGTCGGCGCCGAAGACCACCAACTCGGCGAGGAACAGATTGCGGAAGCTCCGATTGCCGGTCAGAACCGAGAGGGTGGACGTCACGGAGCGCGACCCTACCTGGTCGGTGTCGGACCCACACCCGCTCCCAGCAGCGCCGAAACCGTGACGAAGGTGTAACCGCGCGACCGGAGTCCGTTGATCATGTCGGTCAGACCCCGCAGTGCGACCAGCCGCCGGCGCGCCCCCACATCGTGGCCGAGCACGATCGTTCCCGGTCGGACCTCGGCCACGATCCGCTGGGCGTGACCGGCCGGATCGTCAGGGAACTCGCGCTCCACCATCTGCAACGACCAGAGCACCAGCCGATAGTCCAGCCGGGCCGCCGCGTGCAGCACCGCCCCGCCCAGGTGGCCGTACGGCGGGCGGAGGAGCACCGGCGGCACCCCGGTCAGGTCGACGATCGCGTCGTGGCTGCGGCGCAGGTCGTCGTACGCCTCTGCGGCGTCCAGTTCGGCCAGGTCCCGGTGCCCCCAGCTGTGGTTGCCCACCTCGTGCCCGGCGAGCCGGTCGCGGACGACGTCGGCGTGCCGGCGGACCTGCGCCCCGACCATGAAGAAGGTGGCCGGGACCCGGTGCCGGGCCAGGGTGTCGAGCACCATCGGGGTCCACTCTGGTGCGGGACCGTCGTCGAAGGTGAGGGCCACCAGACGCTGGTCGGTTCTTCCCGACCAGACGACCTCCAGCGCGCCGGAGCCGACACCCTGCTGGCCGTTACCGAGGGTGGCGCTGGCGGGGGCGCCGGCGATCGGCATCCGGCGATGGGTGGTCCACCACGCCTCGGACGTCCCCGCGCCGATGGCCACGCCGCCCACCACCAGCAGGCCACGGCGCAGCAGGTCGCGTCGCCCCCACCCGCGCGCGCCCTCGACCATCCGCCCGCCCCGCTCCACCCGCACCCCCACCCGTCTACGAGGAGTATGCAAGAAGTTACACAAAGTATGGGGTGGTCGAGTCGGAGTGTTTTTGGACGAAATGAACCCGGAACGCCCCCGGCGAAAATCCGCCGGGGGCGTTCCGAACCGCACTGCTACCTACTCGGTCGGCTCCGCCGGAGGCAGCGGCGAGGTACGGCTACGGGGCAGCCGCAGCACCTCGAACTGGTCCGTGCCCTCGACCAACGCGGCCGACGGCGCGGGTCGCGCGGCCGGCTGCCCACCCTCGGACGCAGCCGGGGCGGGCGCGCCGCTCGGCACCGCGACCTGGTTCGGGGCTGGCACCTCGTCGGTCTCCGTCGTGGTCACCGCCGACCCCCCGGAGCGCCGCCGTGCGCGCCGGCCCCGCAGCGACTCCTTGGTGTGCTCCACCATCGTGTAGAGCGTCGGCACCAGGATCAGCGTGAGCAGCGTCGAGCTGAGCAGACCACCGATCACCACGACCGCCAGCGGCTGAGAGATGAAGCCGCCCTCACCGGTCAACCCGAACGCCATCGGCAGCAGCGCGAAGATGGTCGCCACCGCCGTCATCAGGATCGGGCGCAGCCGGCGACGGCCACCTTCGACCACCGCCTCCCGGACCCCCATGCCCTGCGCCCGGTACTGGTTGATCAGGTCGAGCAACACGATCGCGTTGGTCACCACGATGCCGACCAGCATCAGCACACCGATCAGCGCCGGCACACCGAGCGGCGTCCCGGTGATCAACAGCAGACCGATCGCACCGGTCGCGGCGAACGGGATCGAGATCAGCAGGATCAGCGCCTGGGTGAGGCTGCGGAACGTGGCCACCATGATCAGGAAGACGATGGCGATCGCGGCCAGCACCGCCAGGCCCAGGTCCGCGAAGGCATCCGCCTGATCCGCGCTGACACCGCCGATGGTGAAGCTCGCACCCGGCACGTTGATGCCGTCCAGCCGCTTCTGCAACTCCTGGCTGGTCGCGCCCAGGTTCGAGCCGGTCGCAGCGCCGGTCACCGACACGCTGCGCTCACCATCGATCCGGGTGACCTGCTGCGGGCCCTCGCCCTGGGTGACCTGCGCGATGTCGCCCAGCTTGACCGGACCAACCGGCAGTGCCCGCAGCTCATCCACTGTCATCGGCGGTTGCGTGCCCAACCGCAGCACCACGTTCTGCTGCTGGCCGTCGAGCGCTACCTGACCCAGCGGCGCTCCCCGGAACGCCTGGGACACGAGCTGCCCCACGGCGGCCTCGGTGAGCCCGACCCGACCGGCGGCGACCCGGTCGACCACCACGTCGACCCGCGGCACCCGCGCTGCCAGGCTGGTGGAGACGTCCTCGACGTCCGGGACGCCGGCCATCGCGGCCCGCGCCTCCTCGGCGGCCCGGGTCAGCGCCTCCGGGTCGCTGGCCTGGACGATCACCTCCAGCTGGCTGGTCGACGCCTCCTGCCCGCCACCGAAGCTGATCTCACCCGCACCGGCACCGAGCTTGTCGAACTCCTTGCGCAGCACCTCACGCATCTGCTTCGCGTCGGTGTCACCGTCGAGCGCCAGCGACCAGCTGGCGACGTTGTTGCCGCCACCGCCCGCCCACGGGTTGTCCCCACCGCCCGCGGTCACCTGGTACGTCTCGACGCCGTCGGTGCGGGACAGCACCGACTCGACCTGCTTGGCCGCCGCGTCGGTGGCCGCCAGACCACTGCCGGCCGGCAGCTCCTGGCTCATGTTGAGGGTGTCCTGGCCGGAGTCGTCCAGGAAGTTGGTCTCCAACTTCTGCGCCAGACCGAAGGTGCCGAAGAGCACCAGCAGGCCGAGCCCGACGGTGATCCAACGGGTCGACCGCTTGCGGGTGGCGAACCCGATCACCGGCAGGTACGCGCGCTGCAACGGGCTGCGCAGCTCCTTCGCCTCCGCGGCGTGCCGTACCGCCTCGTCGTCCGCGGTGCCGCCGCGCGGCTTGAGGAACCAGTACGCGAGGACCGGGATCACGGTGAGCGACACCAGCAGCGAGGCGAGCAGGGCCACCGTCACTGTGATCGCGAACGGCGCGAAGAGCTGGCCCACGAACCCGCCGACCAGCGCGATCGGCGCGAACACCGCCACCGTGGTGAGGGTCGACGCGGTCACCGCGCCGGCCACCTCCCGGACGCCGGTGATGATGGCGTGCCGCTTCTCCTCGCCGTACTCCAGATGTCGTTTGATGTTCTCCAACACCACGATCGAGTCGTCGACCACCCGACCGACCGCGATGGTCAACGCGCCGAGGGTGAGCAGGTTGAGCGAGTAGTCACCGATCCACAGGGCGATCAGCGCCACCAGCACGGAGAGCGGGATGGAGACCGCGGTGACCACCGTCGAGCGCACCGACAGCAGGAAGACCAGGATGACGATGACCGCCATCACCAGGCCCAGCAGGCCCTCGGTGGTCAGCGACTCGATCGACTTCTCGACGAACGGCGCCTGGTCGAAGACCACTGTCAGCTCCGCGCCGGAGGCGTCCTTCAGGTCGTCGAGCCGGTCCCGGATCTCGTGCGAGATCTCCACGGCGTTGCCGTCCGGTGCCGCGGTGACCGCGATACCGAGGCTGTCCTTGCCGTTGGTCCGGGTGATCGCCGTGGCCGGGGCGAGCTGCTGCTCGACCGTCGCCACGTCACCGAGGCGAACGGGTGCCGCGGCCGGGACGACCACGATGCCGCGCAACTCCTCCAGGGTGGAGATCGGCGTGCCGACCTGCACCGGGAGGGCCAAGGCGCCGTCGGTCACCGCGCCGGCCGGAACCGCCACGCCGTTCGTCTTCAGCGCCGCGCCGATCGCCGTCGGCTGGATCTTCGCGGCGGCCAACTTCGCCGGGTCCGGGGTGACCACCACGACGTCGTCGCGGGTGCCGGTCACCTCGACAGTGCGTACCCCCTCGATGCCCTCAAGCTCCGGCACCACCGTCGCGCGCAGCTTCTCGGCGAGCGCCCGCTCGTCCGCAGCGCCGGCCGCGGCCAGCACCACCGCCGGCAGGTCGTCGGTGCTACCCGCGATGACCTGCGGGTCGACGCTCTCCGGGAGCTGGGCGTCGATCCGGCTCAGCGCGGTCTGCATCTTGTTGACCACGTCGTCGAGGTCGGTGCCGAACTCGTACGTCACCTGGACGGTGGCCGCCCCCTCGCGGGAGGTGGAGGTGACCTGGTCCAGCCCCGGGATGCCCTGGAGGGCGTTCTCGATCGGCTCGGTCACCTGCGACTCGACGATCTCGGGGCCGGCGCCGGGGTAGGGGGCCACGATGAACGCGGCCGGGAACTCGAGCGACGGCAGCAGTTGCTGCTTCAGCGACGGCACGGCGAACACTCCGAACACCGTGGTCACCACCGCGATGAGGGCAATCAGCCCTCGGTTGGCGAGGCTGAATCTGGCGAGCAGCGACATCGGCCTGGCTCACTCCTGAACGAGAATGCGGGCGGGGATACCCGAAAGTGTGCCGGACTCGCATACCTCGACCCCCGCCGCCCCCGGGCCGTCCCGCCGTCCAGCTACCCGCCGTCGTTCACCGCCCGGACGGTGGCCCGCTCAGGCCAGGTCGAGGGCGCGGGCCGCGGCCAGCGGGTCGTTCGCGATGGTCACCGGCGCCGGCGCGGTGGAGATCGCCCATTCCGGGTCCTTCAGCCCGTGGCCGGTCACCGTGCAGACCACAGTGGAACCGGGCGGGACCGCGCCCGCCGCGGCCTGCTGCAACAGGCCGGCCACGCTGGCCGCGCTGCCCAGCTCGACGAAGACCCCCACCTCACGGGCGAGCAGGCGGTACGCGGAGAGGATCTCCCGGTCGGTCACCGACGCGATCAGGCCACCGGAGGCGTCCCGGGCATCCAACGCCTTGGTCCAGCTCGCCGGGTTGCCGATCCGGATCGCGGTGGCGATGGTCGACGGCTCCGGCACCACCTGGCCGGTCACGATCGGGGCCGCCCCGGCGGCCTGGAAGCCGTACATCTTGGGCGTCCGGGTGGTCGCGCCGACGGCCGACTCCTCCTCGTATCCCATCCAGTACGCGGAGATGTTGCCGGCGTTGCCGACCGGCAGGCAGTGGATGTCGGGCGCGTCACCGAGCGCCTCGACGATCTCGAAGGCGGCGGTCTTCTGGCCGTGCAGCCGGTCGATGTTGACCGAGTTGACCAACGCAACCGGGTAGTCCTGGGCGAGCTTGGCGGCCGTCGCGAGGCAGTCGTCGAAGTTGCCGTTCACCTGGAGCAGCTTCGCGCCGTGCACCAGCGCCTGGGCCAGCTTGCCCAACGCGATCTTGCCCTGCGGCACCAGCACGGCACAGGTCAACCCGGCCCGGGCCGCGTACGCCGCGGCGGAGGCGCTGGTGTTGCCGGTGGAGGCGCAGATGATGGCCTTGTTACCGGCCTCGACCGCCTTGGACACCGCGAGGGTCATCCCCCGGTCCTTGAAGGAGCCGGTCGGGTTGGCGCCCTCCACCTTGAGGTGCACGTCGCAACCGAGCCGGGCGGACAGCACCGGCGCCGGCAACAGCGGGGTGTTCCCCTCGTGCAGCGTGACGACCGGCGTGGCCGCGGTGACCGGCAGCCGATCCCGGTACGCCTCGATCAGACCCCGCCACATGTCGCTCTCCTCGCCTCTACCGCCGCGCCCACCCGAATATCAGGGCCACCTTGGACCAGCCTGCTGGAGTGGTCGATGGCACACCCCGGCTTACCCACCTGGCGGGACGCGTGAGCCGTCCCGTCGATGATGCAACGACTCAGGCGTCGCCCTCGACCCGCAGCACACTGGTCACCGACCGGACAATGTCCAGACCGCGCAGCTCGTCGACGGTCGCGGCGAGCGCGGCGTCCGGTGCCACATGCGTGACGATGACCAGCTCGGCGTCGCCGTCGCGGCCCGCTGGCCCGCCGGCCGAGCCCTGCCGCACCGTCGCGATCGACACGTCGTGTCGGGCGAACACGCTCGCCACCGAGGCCAGCACACCCGGGCGGTCGGCCACGTCGAGGCTCACGTGGTAGCGGGTCAACGCCTCACCCATCGGCCGGACCGCGAGGTCCGCGTACGCGCTCTCGCTGGCCGCGCGCACCCCGGCGAGCCGGTTGCGGGACACCGCGACCACGTCACCGAGCACCGCGCTGGCGGTGGGCGCGCCACCGGCGCCCCGACCGTAGAACATCAGTTGCCCGGCAGCGTCCGCCTCCACGAAGACCGCGTTGAACGCGTCCCCGACGCTGGCCAGCGGGTGGCTGCGCGGGATCATCGCCGGATGCACCCGGACGCTGACCGTCTCCCGGCCGGTGGGGTCGACACCCCGGGCCGCGATGCAGAGCAGTTTGATCGTGCAGCCCATCGCCTGGGCGCTGGCCATGTCCGCGGCGGTCACCTCGGTGATGCCCTCGCGGTGCACGTCGGCGGCGCCGACCCGGGTGTGGAACGCCAGCGAGGCGAGGATCGCCGCCTTCGCCGCCGCGTCGAAGCCCTCCACGTCGGCGGTCGGGTCGGCCTCCGCGTACCCCAGGGCGGTGGCCTCTTCGAGGGCCTCGGCGAAGCCGGCGCCGGTCGCGTCCATCGCGGAGAGGATGAAGTTGGTGGTGCCGTTGACGATGCCGGTGACCCGGTTGATCCGGTCGCCGTGCAGCGACTCCCGTAGTGGGCGCAGCAGCGGGATGGCCCCGGCCACGGACGCCTCGTAGTAGAGGTCGCCGCCGCCCTCGGCCGCCGCCTCGTGCAGGGCCACGCCGTCCTCGGCGAGCAGCGCCTTGTTGGCGGTGACCACGCTCTTGCCGGCGCGCAGCGCCTCGACCAGCCAGCTCCGGGCCGGTTCGATGCCACCGACCACCTCGATCACCACGTCCACGTCGTCGCGCTTGATCAGGCCAAGCGCGTCGGTGGTGAACAGGTCCTCGTCGACCGGCAGGTCACCCCGGTCGCGGCCGAGCCGACGGACGGCGATGCCGGCGATCTCCAGCGGGGCGCCGATCCGCGCGGTCAGGTCGGCCGACTGCTCGTGCAGCAGCCGGACCACCTCCTGGCCGACAGTGCCACAGCCGAGCAGCGCCAAGCGCACAGGTGACGTCATCCAACATCCAATGCGAGCAGGTCCTCTTCGGTTTCCCGCCGGACGATCAGGCGCGCCTGGCCGTCGCGCACCGCGACCACCGGTGGCCGGGGCACATGGTTGTAGTTGCTGGCCATGCTTCGGCAGTACGCACCGGTGCCGGGCACTGCGACAAGATCTCCGGGCTGCACGTCGGCGGGCAGGAATTCATCCTTCACCACGATGTCCCCGGACTCACAGTGCTTTCCCACCACGCGGGCGAGCAACGGCTGCGCGCCGGAGGCCCGCGAGGCCAGCGTCGCCGAGTAGGACGCGTCGTAGAGGGCGGTGCGGATGTTGTCGCTCATCCCGCCGTCGACGCTGACGTACGTCCGGAGGCCGTCGAGGTCCTTGACCGTGCCGACCTCGTAGAGGGTGAACACGGCCGGCCCGACGATGGCCCGGCCCGGCTCGATCGACAGGTGCGGCACGGCCAGGTTCTCCGCCGCGCACTCCGAATCGACGATCTTGCGCAGCCGCTTGGCCAGATCCTGCGGGGTCGCCGGGTCGTCCTGGGTGGTGTACGCGATGCCGAAGCCACCGCCCAGGTCCAGCTCGGGCAGCTCCACCCCGCGCGCGTCGCGGATCTGCGCCTGAAGGGCGAGCACCCGACGGGCCGAGACCTCGAAGCCGCTGGCGTCGAAGATCTGCGAGCCGATGTGCGAGTGCAGACCGCGCAGCTCCAGCACACCCTCGTCGAGGATCTTGAACGCGGCGTTCGCGGCGGCACCGCCGGCAAGCGAGAAGCCGAACTTCTGGTCCTCGTGGGCGGTGGCGATGAACTCGTGGGTGTGCGCCTCGACGCCCACCGTGACCCGGACCAGCACCCGGGGCCGGACCCCGCGCTCGCGGGCCAGCGCGGTGAGCCGGTCGATCTCGGTGAACGAGTCGACGATGATCCGGCCCACCCCGGCGTCCAGCGCCCGGCCCAGCTCGGCGACCGACTTGTTGTTGCCGTGGAAACCGATCCGCTCCGGCGGCATCCCGGCCGACAGCGCGGTGGCCAGCTCGCCACCGGTGCAGACGTCCAGGTGCAGCCCCTCCTCGGCGATCATCCGGACCACCGCCCGGCAGAGGAACGCCTTGCCCGCGTAGAAGACGTCCTCGGTCGGGAAGGCCGCCCGGAAGTCGCGGCAGCGCGAGCGCAGGTCGGCCTCGTCGAGGACGTACACCGGGGTGCCGAACTCGGCCGCGATGTCGCGGACGCTCAGGCCCGCGACGGCGACCGCACCGTCGGCGCCGCGCGTCACCGACCGCGGCCACAGCGCCGGCACGAGGGCGTTGACGTCGGCCGGGGCACGCAGCCAGGCCGGCCCCTGGTTGCTGATGTCCGCGTGCAGCGCACCAGCCTCATGAGCCCTCATGTCACATCCTCTCGGGGGCGGAGACGCCCAGCAGGAACAGGCCGTTGGCGATCACCGTGCGGGTGGCGTTGTTGAGCCAGAGCCGAGCGCGGTGCAGGTCGGTGATCTCCTCGTCGCCCAGCGGCAGCACCCGGCAGTTGTCGTAGAACCGGTGGTAGGAGGCGGCGACGCTCTCCTCCAGATAGCGGGCCACCCGGTGCGGCTCCCGCAGCTCGGCGGCCGTCGCCACCACCGCGGGGAACTGCGCGAGCGCCTTGAGCAGCTCGTTCTCCTTCTCGTGGTCGAGCAGCTCCGGGCGGAACGCGTCGGCGTCGCCCGGAACCAGCCCCACCTCGGCGGCGTTGCGGGCCACGCCCGCCGTCCGGGCTGCCACGTACTGCACGTAGTAGACCGGGTTGTCGCGGGTCGCCCGGGTCCACAGCTCGATGTCGATGTCGATCGGGGAGTCGCTGGAGTAGCGGGCCAACGCGTACCGGGAGGCGTCCACGCCGATCGCGTCGACCAGGTCCTCCAGGGTGATCACGGTGCCGGCCCGCTTGCTCATCCGCATCGGGGCGCCGTCGCGCAGCAGGTTGACCAGCTGCCCGATGAGGATCTCCAGGTTGCGCTCCGGGTCGTCGCCGAAGCAGGCGGACATCGCCTTCATCCGGCCGATGTAGCCGTGGTGGTCGGCGCCCAGCATGATCACGACCCGCTCGAAGCCGCGCTCGCGCTTGTCGAGGTAGTAGGCGCAGTCCGCGGCGAAGTACGTCCACTCGCCGTTGGACTTGCGCAGCACCCGGTCCTTGTCGTCCCCGAAGTCGGTGGTGCGCAGCCAGGTGGCGCCCTCGGACTCGTAGAGGTGCCCCTGCTCGCGCAGCCGGTTCAACGCCAGGTCGAGCTCACCCCGGTCGTGCAGGTCCTTCTCGTTGAAGTAGGTGTCGAACTCCACCCCGAAGTCGCGCAGCGAGGTGCGGATCTCGTCGAACATCAGCGCGACGCCCTCGACCCGGAAGACCTCCTGGGCGGCGTCGTCGTCGAGCGAGCGCACCTCCGGCCGGCGGGCCTGCACCTCGGCGGCGATCTCGGCGATGTACGCCCCGCCGTAGCCGTCCTCCGGCGCCGGCTCACCCTTGGCGGCGGCGAGCAGCGACCGGGCGAACCGGTCGATCTGCGAGCCGGCGTCGTTGAAGTAGTACTCAGTGCCGACGTCGGCGCCGGTGGCACGCAGCAGCCGGCTCAGCGCGTCGCCGACGGCCGCCCAGCGGACCCCGCCGATGTGCACCGGCCCGGTCGGGTTGGCCGAGACGAACTCAAGGTTGATCTTCTCGCCGGCGAGCCGGTCGCTGCGGCCGTACTCCGCGCCGGTCTCCACGATCACCCGCGCGAGCTGACCGGCCGCGGCGGCGTCGAGCCGGATGTTCAGGAAGCCCGGCCCGGCGATTTCCACCGATTTGACCCCCGGCGCCCGGCCCAGCTCGTCGGCCAGGGCCGTCGCCAGCTCCCGGGGAGGGACGCCCACCTTCTTGCTCAACTGCAGCGCGAGCGTCGAGGCGTAGTCGCCGTGCTCGGGGTTGCGCGGTCGCTCCACCACAGTGCTCGCCGGCAGCGCGGCGCGGTCGAGCCCACGCTGCTCGAAGACGGCGTGGGCGGCGGCAAGGACGACCGAGGCTAGTTCTGCAGGAGTCACCCAACCATGTTATCGGGGGTAGACTCGGGCACTCGGCGGCTCCCCTGCGCGTCATCCGGCCCGCCACTCCCCTGACCGACCGACTTGACGAGGCACGATGAGCATCAGCACCCCGGGTGGCCCTGAGCGCCGCCCGACCGTGGTCAGCACCGGCAAGAAGCCGGCCGCGGGCCGGCCGGCGTCCGGCGCCAAGGCCGGTTCCGGCAAGCCGACGGGCACCCCCCGGGCCGGGGGCAAGGGCCCGCGCAAGCCGGTCACCCCGGTCAAGGTGAGCCAGGGCCGCGCGTGGGGGCCGATCGCGCTCTTCGTCGCGGTTGGCGTGCTCGCGGCCGGCATCATCGGTTACGGCGCCTGGGCGTCGTTCCAGGGCTCCAAGCCGTGGGACAAGCGGGCCAACGCCATCGACGGCATCTCCAACATCCGCAAGTCCGACCCGGACAGCCTGAAGTACGAGTCGCACAAGTCGGGCCCGCTGACCTGGAACTACTCACCGCCGGTGGGTGGGGTGCACAACGCCGCCTGGCAGAACTGCATGGGCGACGTGTACGACGCCCCGATCGCCAACGAGCACGCGGTGCACAGCCTGGAGCACGGCGCGGTGTGGATCACCTACCGCCCGGACCTGCCCAAGGACCAGGTCGACAAGCTCGCCGGCAAGGTGCGCGGTGTCGAGAAGACGCTGATGAGCCCGTACGAGGGCCTGGACAAGCCGATCTCGCTTCAGGCCTGGGGCTACCAGCTCAAGGTCGACAACGCCGACGACTCGCGGATCGACGAGTTCATCAAGGACCTGCGGGTGAACGCCTCCGTCGAGGGCCCGACGGCGCTGTGCAACACCGGCATCACCGCCACCGGCACCACGCCGCGTGAGCTCCAGCAGCAGCCCACACAGTAAGGACGGCAATGACCGCTCCGGCGACCACCGACAGCGAGTACGACGAGATCCCGGCCGTCCCGGACGAGGGCGGCCGGGCCCCGGCGTCGCGCTACGGCGTGCTGGCGCTCGCCATCATGCTGGTGGTGGGGCTCCTCCTCGGATACGCCGGCGGTCTGCTCACCCCGCGGCTCACCCGACCCGGTGACGCCTCGGTCGAGGCGGGCTTCGCCCGGGACATGACGACCCACCACGCGCAGGCGGTGGAGATGAGCCTGATCGCGTACCGGTCGGCGACCCTCCCCGAGGTGCGGCAGATCGCCGTCGACATCGCCACCGGGCAACAGGGCGAGATCGGCGCGATGCAGACCTGGCTGCGCGAATGGGGCCTCAGCCCGACCGGGTCGAACCCGCCGATGTCGTGGATGTCCGACGGGGCCACCGTCAAGGACGGTCTGATGCCGGGCATGGCCACGCCGCAACAGATGACCGCCCTGCGCAACGCTCAGGGCATCGAGGTCGACCGACAGTTCCTGACCCTGATGTACGCCCACCACCTGGGCGGCATCCACATGATCGACGCAGCGCTCGGCGCGACCGACAACGCCGAGGTGCTGCGGGTGGCGAACACCATGAAGAACACCCAGCAGACCGAGCTGAACAACCTCCGGCAGCTCCAGGCGCAGGCCAAGGGCTGACCGACCGGACGGGCACCCGGCCCGTGTCCCCGCCGATCCGTGGCGGTGACACGGGCCGCAGTCTTGGCCTTGATCGACTCGGTTTTCAGGAAACCGCGCTGTCCCCACGATCGGGACGCCCCGACTTCCAGGAACCCGAGTCGATCAAGGCGAGCCGACGCCCGCTTGAGGTGCAATCACCCCCCTTTGGACCTTGTGGGTGTTTTGCGTGGCACAGGCGATTACGTTGCTTAGAGAGTTTTCTCCCCACATATCGTGACCAGTTGCGATTCGGGCTCGTTGCCCAAGACGTGGGGGTTGCACTCAGAGACGCACGGCGCTCGGTCACCAGTTGGTGCCGACGCCACACCATCGGTGGTGACGGGGCGGTGGCAGCCGTCCGTCGCGGACAGCGGCAGGGCGAGCCGGGAATGCTCAGCCGCGAACAGGAACTCGAGTTGATCGACATGCTGCGGGGCGTCCATCCCGACGAGTTCGGCCTGGACGAGGAGTTGTGGACGCGGCAGAGCCTCACCACGCTCATCCAGCGGCGCTTCGAGCTGCCGCTGGACGCCGGCGCGGTCGGGGCGTACCTGCGGGCCTGGGGGTTGGGTCCGCGGGAACCGCGCGAGCGGGCCTGCGGGCTCTGCGTCAGCGCGGTCGAGCGTTGGGTCCGCAGCGAGTACCCGGCGATCACCCGGGCCGCCCAGGAGCACCTCGCGGAGGTCTACTGGATCGGCCGGGTCCGGTTGCGCGGCACGATGCCGGCCGCCGACGTGATCTCCGCTGTCTCGTCTCGCGGCCGGGTGCGTTTCATGATCACCACGCCGACGGTGGACCCGCCGCTCCCCCGCGACTTCGTGTTGCGACTCAGCGGCGAGGAGCAGCGCACCGTCCACCTGATCGTGGACGGCTCCTGGCCGCGCAACGAGTGGCCGCGCCGGCTCCCTCGGCGAGTCGTCCTGCACCCGCTGCCCAGCTGCGGGCGGGCGGTAGCCGCCTGAGCACCGGGTGGGCCGGTCCGACACGATCGGCTCACCCGATACCGATTCGGCGTACGCAGGGGAGGTTTGCTAGTCTTCTCCAGTCGCTGAGCCCCCGTAGCTCAGGGGATAGAGCACCGCCCTCCGGAGGCGGGGGCGCAGGTTCGAATCCTGCCGGGGGCACCAAGATTGACCAGCACCAAAGGCTCCTGACCAGGAATTGGGTCAGGGGCCTTCATTGTGTTGGCCGAACACCCGCCAGAATGTCGATCATGCTGTTTCTCGGGTTGCTCGTCGCCGCGCTGGGTGGAGCCGTCATCGCAACAGCCTTGGCCGTCCGCGGGTTCCGCGCGATGTTCAGGAACAGCGGACGGTCAGGCCGCCTGCGCACGGCGGCGCTGCTCGTCGGCGCGGGTGCCGTCGCCCTGTACGCCTGGGGTCTGCTCCATCTCGGCTACGCGGTGATGCAGGCCGAGGACGGTGGCGCCGGATCCGCCCCCGTCGGACCCTGTCGCGAGGCCGGACCACAGCTGGCGAGCCTGGTCGTCGGGTACGACGTCAGCTTCCTACCGCTGCGTTTCGAGTGTCGTCTCAGCGGTGGTGGCGCCTACGTCACCTCGTCCGTGCCCGGGTACGTCAACCCGGGCACGACCGGCCTCGGTCTGGTCGCCGCCACCTGCGGAGTCCTCGCCACCACGGCGGCACGGCGCGTCCGACCGCCGGTGGCCTGACGTCCGGCCGACGGCGGCCGGTCAGGTGCCGACGTACGCCGCCAGGTGCTCGCCGGTGAGGGTGGAGCGGGCGGCGACGAGGTCCGTGGGTGTGCCCTCGAAGACAATCCGGCCACCGTCGTGGCCGGCACCGGGGCCGATGTCGATGATCCAGTCGGCGTGCGCCATGACCGCCTGGTGGTGCTCGATGACGATCACCGACTTGCCGGCGTCGACCAGGCGGTCGAGCAGACCGAGCAGTTGCTCGACGTCGGCCAGGTGCAGGCCGGTGGTCGGCTCGTCGAGGACGTAGACGCCGCCCTTCTCGGCCATGTGGGTGGCCAGCTTGAGCCGTTGCCGCTCTCCGCCGGAGAGGGTCGTGAGCGGCTGCCCCAGGCTCAGGTAGCCGAGCCCGACGTCGGCGAGCCGGTCGAGGATGGCGTGCGCTGCCGGCGTACGCGCCTCGCCTGCGCCGAAGAACTTCTCGGCCTCCGTCACCGACATCGCGAGCACCTCGCTGATGTCGCGACCGCCAAAGCGGTATTCCAGCACCGACGCCTGGAACCGCTTGCCCTCGCAGTCCTCGCAGGGGGCGGCGACGCCCGCCATCATCCCCAGGTCGGTGTAGATGACGCCGGCGCCGTTGCAGCTCGGGCAGGCACCCTCGGAGTTGGCGCTGAACAGCGCCGGCTTCACCCCATTGGCCTTCGCGAATGCCTTGCGGATCGGGTCGAGCAACCCGGTGTACGTGGCCGGGTTGCTGCGCCTTGAGCCGCGGATCGCGCCCTGGTCGATCGAGACCACGCCCGCGCCGGCCGGGATCGAGGAGTGCACGAGCGAACTCTTGCCGGAGCCGGCGACGCCGGTCACGACGACGAGCACCCCGAGGGGTACGTCGACGTTCACGTCCTGGAGGTTGTTGGCCGTGGCGCCCCGGATCTCCAGCTTGCCGGTGGGCGTCCGCACCGTCTCCTTGAGGGCCGCCCGGTCGTCGAGGTGGCGGCCGGTGATGGTGCCGCTGGCCCGCAGACCTTCCACGGTGCCCTCGTAACAGACCGTCCCGCCCTCCGTGCCGGCGCCGGGCCCGAGGTCGACGACGTGATCGGCGATGGCGATGGCCTCCGGCTTGTGCTCCACGACCAGGACGGTGTTGCCCTTGTCGCGTAGTTGGAGCAGCAGCTCGTTCATCCGTTGGATGTCGTGCGGGTGCAGCCCGATCGTCGGCTCGTCGAAGACGTAGGTGACGTCGGTGAGCGAGGACCCGAGGTGGCGGATCATCTTGGTGCGCTGCGCCTCGCCGCCGGAGAGGGTGCCTGACGGCCGGTCGAGCGACAGGTATCCCAGCCCGATCTCCTCGAACGAGTCGAGGAGGTGTTGCAGGCCGGCCAGCAACGGGGCCACCGACGGCTCCTCGATCCCGCGCACCCAGGCGGCCAGGTCGCTGATCTGCATGGCGCACGCGTCGGCGATGTTCCTGCCCTTGATCTTCGACGACCGGGCCTCCTTGCTGAGCCGGGTGCCGGCACACTCGGGGCAGGTCGTGAAGGTCACCGCGCGCTCCACGAAGGCGCGGATGTGCGGCTGCAACGCGTCGATGTCCTTGGCGAGGAAGGACTTCTGGATCGACGGGATCAGGCCCGCGTACGTCAGGTTGATCCCGTCGATTTTGATCTTGGTGGGCTCCCGATGGAGCAGGTCGTGCAGCTCCCGCTTGTTGAACTTGGCGATCGGCTTGTCCGGGTCGAAGTAGCCGCAGCCACGGAAGATCCGGCCGAACCAGCCCTCCATGCTGTAACCCGGGATGGTGATCGCGCCCTCGTTGAGCGAGAGGTTGTCGTCGTAGAGCGCCGACAGGTCGATGTCGGTCACCGCGCCCATGCCCTCGCACCGCGGGCACATGCCGCCGAGACGGTTGAAGGTCGCCTTCTCGGTCTTCGTCTTGCCGGCGCCGCGATCGACGGTGATCGCGCCGGTCGCCTTCACCGAGGGAACATTGAAGGAGTACGCGTTGGGCGAGCCGATGTGCGGCTGCCCGAGCCGACTGAACAGGATGCGCAGCATCGCGTTGGCGTCGGTGGCGGTGCCGACGGTGGAGCGGGAGTTGGCGCCCATCCGCTCCTGGTCCACGATGATCGCCGTGGTCAGGCCATCCAGCAGGTCGACCTCGGGCCGCGCCAACGTCGGCATGAAGCCCTGCACGAAGGCGCTGTAGGTCTCGTTGATCATCCGCTGCGACTCGGCCGCGATGGTGCCGAACACCAGCGAGCTCTTGCCGGAGCCGGACACACCGGTGAACACCGTCAGCCGCCGCTTCGGGATCTCGACGCTGACGTCCTTGAGGTTGTTCACCCGCGCGCCCTGCACCCGGATCAGGTCGTGGCTGTCGGCGACGTGCGGCGCGGACGGCTGGATGGCCGTGCTCATCGTGTCTCCATCTGTCGGGCGCGCAGGACTCAGCGCACTTCCTGGATGCGGACCATATTGCCCGCCGGGTCCCGGAAGGCACAGTCGCGCACGCCGTACGGCTGCTCGGTCGGCTCCTGGACGACCTCGGCGTCGCTGGCCTCCAGCTTGGCGAAGGTGGCGTCGAGGTCGGTGGTGGCGAGGTTGACGCCGAAGTAGCTGCCCTTGGTGATCAGCTCAAGGATGGTCTGCCGCTCGTCGTCGGTGATGCCGGGGTTGGCGGCCGGCGGGTGCAGAACGATGGCCGTGCTGGGCTGGCCGACCGGCCCGACCGTGATCCACCGCATCCCCTCGTACCCGACGTCGAGGCGGACCTCGAAGCCGAGGATGTCGCGGTAGAAGGCCAGCGAGGCCTCCGGATCGGTGTGCGGCAGGAAACTCGAATGAATGGTGATGTCCATGCTGGTCACGCTAGTTGCGGCTCGGTGACCCGCGCTTCTCGATTCCTGACCGGTCTGGTCACCTGCTTCGCCACACACGATGGCATTCCGGCCGTCGCCTGCGCCGCCTGCCGCCGGTAGACGCTGGGTGGCACGCCCACCAACTCGGTGAAGCGGGTGCTGAAGGTGCCCAGCGACGAACAACCGACTGCGAAACAGACGTCGGTGACGCTCAGGTCGCCACGGCGCAACAGGGCCATCGCCCGCTCGATCCGTCGGGTCATCAGGTAGCTGTACGGAGATTCGCCGTAGGCGAGCCGGAACTCGCGGCTGAGGTGCCCGGCCGACATGTGCGCGCCACGGGCGAGCGCCTCGACGTCCAACGGCTGCGCGTACTCCCGGTCGATCCGGTCGCGGACCCGACGCAGCCGTGCCAGGTCGGCCAGTCGCTGGGTCGCGTCGGATTTGCTGCTCACCTGCGAAATCGTGCCACAACCCACCGACAATCCGCCGCTCGCCGGGCGCGAGCGGGGGCCGACGAACCGGTCAGCCGGCCTCGCGACGGGCGCGGGCCCGGCGCTTCCCCTCGTGCATGGCCTGCACCCGGGCCACCGGGATGGTCCTGCCCTCGGCGACCAGGTCGGCGGGCAGCGACTGCGGGGCCGGCATCAGCGCGGCCCACGGGTCGCCGTCGGCGAGCAGTGCGGGCGCGGTCCGAATGGTGAAGTCGGCGGGGGTCACCTCGGTCAGGTCGGCCCAGTCGACCGGGAACGAGACCGGCATCCCCGGGCGCAGCCGGGGGCTGTACACGGCGGCCACTGTCGCCCCGCCCGCCCGGGTGGCGTCCACGAAGACCCGGCCACCCCGGTCCTCCTTGATGTACGCCGTGGTGGCCAGCGCCGGGTCGAGCCGCTCGGCGCGGACGGCGAGCGCCCGGGTGGCGGCGGCCAGCTCCTCGGCCGTGGGTTCGTCGGTCACCGGAACGAAGACGTGCACGCCCTTGGCGCCGCTGGTCTTGACGGCGCCGGCCAGGCCGGCATCGGCGAGCGCCTGACGAACCAGCAGGGCGGCGCCGACCGCCGCGCGGAAACCGTCGCCGTCCGGCGGGTCCAGGTCGAGGATCAGGTGGGTCGGGCGGTGCAGATCCGCCACGGTGGCCAACGTCGGGTGGTACTCCACCGCCCGCTGGTTGGCGAACCAGAGCAGGGTGCGGCGGTCGTCGCAGAGGGCGTACGAGATTTCCCGGTGCGACGCCTCCGCCCAGACCGGCGCCCGGCGGACCCAGTCCGGGGTGTAGCGGGGCAGGTTCTTCTGCATGAACGGCGGCTGGCCGGGACGGACCCTGATCACCGAGAGCGGCCGGCCCCGCAGCTGCGGGAGGATCCGGTCCCGGACCGCGTCGAGGTAGTCGACCAGGTCACGCTTCGTCGCGTCATCGCGGTCGGACAGCGGCTGGTCCAGGTTGGTCAGGGCCACGCCGTCCCGGGTCTCGTCAGCCTTGCTCACCCGACCACCCTCCCGGCCCCGGTGCCGTCGGTCAACTGGACGCGGCGCTTCGGTACGAATCGATTCCGGCGCTCACCCCGGCCGGTTCCGACGGGTCGGCCGCCGACGACGGCCCGGCCGGGCGTCGGGGCAGGGTGGTCAGCGCCACCAGCCACGCGGCGACCACGAGACCGGCGGCCACTGCGAACGCGGTCCGGTAGCCGCCGGCGAGCGCGGCGGTCTCGGCCCAGCCGGCGGCCCGCAGCCCGTCGCTGCGGGTGGCGGCCAGGGTGGCCAGCGCGGCCAGGCCGACCGCTCCGCCGACCTGTTGGGTGGTGTTGGCCAGGCCGGAGGCGAGCCCGGCGTCGGTGTCGGTCGCGCCGGCCATGGCCACCGTGGTGACCGCCGGCAGGGTCAGGCCGCCGGCCACGCCGAAGATCAACATCGCCGGGAGTACGTCGGCGACGTAGCCGCCGTCGGCGGGCAGCCGGGCGAGCAGGAGGAAGCCGACGGTCGCCAGGCCGAGTCCGACCAGCAGAACCATCCGGGCACCGAAGCGGGCGATCAGCCGACCGGCCAGGCCGAGCGAGACAACGGCGATCACGACCGGGGTGGGCAGGAAGGCCCAGCCGGTCGCGGCGGCGTCCAACCCCAGCACCAGTTGCAGCTCCACGGCGAGCAGGAACTGGAACCCGAAGTACGCGCAGACCATGAGGAACTGCACGGCGTTCGCCGCCACCAGACCCGGGACGCGCAGCACCCGGGACGGCACCAGCGGGGCCGCCGCCACCCGTTGGCGCAGCGCGAACCCGCCGAGCAGCAGCGCCGCGAGGGCCACCGCGCCGAGCGTCCGAGGGCTGGTCCAGCCGTGCTCGCCCGTTCCGACGATGCCCAACACGGCGGCCATCAGACCGGCGGTGGCGAGCAGCGCGCCGGGGAGGTCCAGGCCGGCGCGCAGGCCGATCCCTCGTTCGGCCGGGAGCCGGCGGAGGGCCGCGATGAGGATCGCCGCCCCGATCGGCACGTTGACCAGGAAGATCGTCCGCCACCCGGCGGCCTGGGTGAGCACCCCTCCGGCGACCGTGCCGACCGACGCACCGGCCGCGCCGGTGAAGCTGAAGACGGCGATGGCGCGGGCCCGTTCGGCCGCTTCGGGATAGAGCCGGACGATCATGCCGAGGCTGACGGCCATGGCCAGCGCGCCGCCGACGCCCTGCCCGAACCGCGCGCCCACCAGCAGGGCCGGCCCGGTGGCGACCGCGCAGGCCAGCGAGGCCACCGTGAACAGCGCGACGCCGGCCAGGAAGACCCTGCGCCGGCCCAGCAGGTCACCGAGCCGGCCGGCGAGCAGCAACAGCCCGCCGAACGCGACCAGGTAGGCGTTCACCACCCAGGCCAGGCCGGCGGCGCTGAAGCCCAGGTCGTGTTGGATGGCGGGCAGCGCCACCGCGACGACGGTGCCATCCAGGATGATCATCAGGCTGCCGGCGCAGAGCACCAGCAGCGCCGGCCAACGGGATGGGACGACACGCTCCACGAAACCCTCCTTGGTGCACGGTTTGTTACCGAGGTCATCGTCTGTGACCATGAACCGGAGCGGAAGGAGGCACTTTGATGTCCCAGAGGAACAGCGATGTGTCCGCGCTGGTCAAGGCCGAGCTGACCTGCTCGGCCGAGAACGTGCCGTTCACCCCGGGTCAGGCTCGGGCGTGCACCGTCCGCGAGGTGCTCGACCGGGTGGGCGGCAAGTGGAGCATCGGCATCCTGGTGGCCGCCTCGAGCGGGCCGGTGCGCTTCACCGAGCTGGAGCGGCACATCGAGGGGATCAGCCGCCGGATGCTCACGCTGACGCTGCGCAACCTGGAACGAGACGGCCTGTTGCACCGCACGGTCTACCCGACCGTCCCGCCCAAGGTCGAATACACCGCCACCCCGATGGCGCTGGAGCTCTACGAGTCGCTGGTCGCGCTGACCAGCTGGGCCGAGCGGCACCGCCGGGCCATCGCCGAGGCGCGGACCAGGTACGACGCCCAACAGATCGGATAAACACGCCAGGGGTGTGGTGAACGCCACCGCTTCCATCTGACCGATCGGTCAGGGTCTGACCGATCGGTCAGGCATGCTGGTCTGCGGGAGGTGGACCGGGCATGGTCAGAGCGGTACCCGACACGCACGGCGAGATACTCGCCGCGGCGGCGCGGCAGTTCACGGTGACCGGCTACCGGGGCACCTCATTGCAGGACATCGCCCGAGAGGTCGGCTGCTCCAAGGCCACCGTGCTCTACCACTTCGCCAACAAGGAAGCCCTGCTCGCCGAGCTGATGGCCCCCGCGATCGAGGTGCTTCGCAGCCTCGACGACCAGCTCAACGGCCTGACCGGTGCGGCCGCCCAGGAGGTCGCCGCACAGGGCTTCGTCGACCTCGCGGTCCGGTTCCGGCAGGAGATCGCCGTACTGCGCGGCGAGTTCCCGGAACTGCTGTGCCAGCCGGCCTTCGCGCATATCCAGGAGATCTCCGACCGGCTGCGGGACGCGTTGGCCGGGCACTCCGACCGGCCGGGCGCCCGGATCGCCGCGCTGGTGCTGCTCGCCGGCATCTCCGAGGCGTGCGCCGAGTTCGCCGACATCCCCGACGACGAACTGCGCCTCGCCCTGCTCACCCTCGCCCGGCGGGCCGTCGAACCCGTCGACGCACCCCTGCCCCATCCACCCACGACCGAGGACAAGGACTCCTGATGGCCACCCTGCTCTACCGGCTCGGCCGGGGCGCGTTGCGCCGGCGACGGCTCGTCGTCGCGCTCTGGCTCGTCGTACTCGTCGGCGCCGGCCTGGCCGCGGCGACCCTGCGCGGCCCGACGGCGAGCAACTTCACCATGCCCGGCACCGAGAGCCAGCGCGCGCTCGACCTGCTGGCCGACCAGTTCCCCGCGGCGAGCGGCGCCACCGGCACCATCGCGGTCAAGGCGCCCGCCGACGGCCAACTGGCCACCCCGCAGGGTCAGGCCGTGGTGCAGGAGCTCGTCCAGCAGGCGTCGACACTGCCCGGCGTGGTCGGCGCGGTCAACCCGCTCCAGGTCGGCGCGGTCTCACCCAACGGCCGGTACGCGCTGGTCCAGGTCCAGTTCGCCACCGGCGGGGACGACGTGACCGACGAGCAGCGCACCGCGTACGAGCAGGTTGGCGCAGCGGCCAAGGCGCAGGGCTGGCAGGTCGCCCCCGGCGGTGAGGTGCTCGGCGGCGAGCCGGAGATCGGTTCCACCGAGGCGCTCGGCGTGCTGGTCGCCGCGATCGTCCTGATCATCACGTTCGGTTCCCTGGTCGCCGCCGGCATGACGATGCTCAACGCGCTGATCGGCGTGGGCGCCGGCATGGCCGGGCTGTTCGCGCTGAGCGGAGTCGTCCAGCTCACCAGCACCGCGCCGATCCTGGCGCTGATGCTCGGTCTCGCGGTCGGCATCGACTACTCACTCTTCATCACCTCCCGGCACCGGCAGAACCTGCTCGACGGCCTGTCCCCGGAGGAGGCGGTCGGCCGGGCCGTGGGTACCGCCGGCTCGGCAGTGGTCTTCGCCGGCGCCACAGTGGTCATCGCCCTGGCCGGGCTCGCCGTGGTGGACATCCCGTTCCTCACCGTGATGGGTCTCGCCGCCGCCGGCACGGTCACTGTCGCCGTGCTGGTCGCCATCACCCTCCAGCCGGCGCTGCTCGGCTTCGCCGGTCGCCGGGTGCTCCCCCGCCGGCTGCGTTCCGTTCCCACCGACGGCACCGCCGCTGACGAGGACGACTCGGACGTCACCGACCGGCCGCCCGCGGCGACGACGACCACGACCGAGGAGCGCAACCGGTTCGGCTTCCGCTGGGCGCGACTGGTCACCCGGTTCCGGGTACCGGTCATCCTGGTCGGCCTGCTCGGCCTGGGGCTGCTCGCGCTGCCCACGCCGGACATGCGGCTGGCCCTGCCGGGCGCCGCGACGGCCGCCGTCGGCTCACCCGCCCGAGTGGCGAACGACCTGACCGTCGAGGGCTTCGGAGCGGGCTTCACCGGCCGGCTCGCGGTGGTGGTCGCCGGTGACACGCCACAGGCCACCTCGGCCGCCGTGCCGCAGGTCACCGCCCTGCTCCAGCGCACCGAGAACGTCCTCGCGGTGGCGCCGCCCCAACTCAGCCCGGACGGCCGGACCGCGCTGCTCGGCGTGGTGCCGAAGACCGGCCCGACCGACGAGGCCACCGAGACCCTGGTGCACGACATCCGTGGGGCGGTGAGCGGTATCCCCGACGCGGACGTGCTGCTCACCGGCGTCACCGCCATCGGCATCGACGTCTCCGAGAAGCTCTCCGACGCGCTACCGATCTACCTGCTGCTGGTGGTCGGGCTCTCGGTGCTGCTGCTGATGCTGGTGTTCCGCTCGCTGCTGGTGCCGATCAAGGCGGCGCTGGGCTTCCTGCTCACCGTCGCCGCGACGTTCGGCATCACGGTGGCCGTCTTCCAGCAGGGGCACCTCGCCGACCTCGTCGGCCTGGACACGCCCGGCCCGCTGATCAGCTTCCTGCCGATCCTGCTCATCGGCATCCTGTTCGGGCTCGCCATGGACTACGAGGTGTTCCTGGTGTCCCGGATGCGGGAGGACTTCGTCCACGGTGAGACCGCCCGACAGGCCACCATCAGCGGCATGGGGCACGGCGCGCGGGTGGTCACGGCCGCAGCGCTGATCATGATCTCGGTCTTCGGGGGCTTCGTCTTCCTGGAGGACCCGGTGATCAAGTCGATGGGCTTCGCGCTCGCCATCGGTGTCGCCATCGACGCGTTCGTGGTCCGGATGACCATCGTCCCGGCGGTGATGTCACTCCTCGGCGACCGCGCCTGGTGGCTGCCCCGCTGGCTCAACCGCGCCCTGCCCAACGTGGACATCGAAGGCGAGGGCCTGCGCACCCACCTCGAAGACCGCACCCCGACGCACGTCTGACCCACCCGACAGTGGAGGTGTGGTGCCCGCCGGGCACCACACCTCCACCGCGTCAGACGCCCGCCGGGTAGGTCTCCATCTCGCCGGGGACCGCTGGCACCGGTAGCGGGTGCAGGGCCGTGGTGTCGTCGCACCAGATGAAGGCGTCATAGCGGTCGCCGAGCCGGGTGGGCACGTAGTTGCCCCAGGACTCGAACGACGGGTCGTAGACGACCCCGATCGCCCGGTGGTCCACGGTTTCGGTGACCCAGCCCGGCTGGTCGTCGCCGCCGAAGATCAGCACCGCCCGCTCCGGCATCAGCTCGTGCAACCGCCGCTCGATCGAACCCTCCCGAGCCGGGGGCACCACCATCGCCTCGGGCGGCGAACCCCAGCGGGGTGCGGCGATCACCGTGCCCCGGTAGCTGCCGAAGCCGACCAGGGCCACCGCGTCCTCGCCGTGCCGCTCCCGGGCCAACTGACCAATGTTGACCATCCCGTCGGCGGCCATGTCGGTGGCCCGCGCATCCCCGATGTGCGTGTTGTGCGCCCAGACGATGCCCCGGGCATCGGGGCCGTACCGGTCCAACAGCCGGTCCAGGGTGTCCTGCATGTGGGTGTCGCGGATGTTCCACGAGTCCGGCCCGCCGGCCACCATCGCCCGGTAGTAGCGCTCGGCGCCGGCCACCACCTCCGCGTTCTGCCAGGCCGAGAAGCGGTCCGGGCCATCAGAGAGGGCGTGCTCGCGGGTCCGGGCGAGCAACCGGACGACCTCCTCCTCGCAGCGGGCGGAGACGAACCGACTGGCCGCGCCGTACTCCTCGACCCTCTTGCCGTACGGCTCGAAACACCGGTACGCGTCCTGCGCCGCCTCCAGCGACTTCGGGTCCTCCTCCCCCAGGTAGTCGAAGATCGCCTGCATCGACTCCCAGAGGCTGTACACGTCGAGGCCGTGGAACCCGGCCCGTTGCTCCTCCGGACGCTCCACGTTCCAGGCCCGCAGCCAGCTCGCGAACCGGGCCACCTCGGCATTGGCCCACATCCAGGTCGGCCATCGCTCAAACTGGTCGAGTGCGAGCTGCGGTTCGAGCGCGCCGCCCGGCGCGGCCGTCACCGAACGGTGCACCCGATCGCAGTCGGGCCAGTCACCCTCCACGGCGACGAAGGAGAAGCCGCACTCCGCGATCAACCGGCGGGTGAGCTGCTCACGCAACCGGTAGTAGTCGTAACTGCCGTGGGTGGACTCACCGATCATCACCACCCGGGCGTCCCGAACGCGCTCCAGCAACGGGTCGAAATCGCTCGGCGCGCCGAGCCGCTGAACCAGCATGCCAGCGGCTACCCGGCCGCCGCTGCGGCAAACCGTGCGCGCGTCGCGGGCCGACACGCCGGCCGCCGGGCCGTCGTGGGCGCCAACCAAGCCGGTGTACGGCCACCGCGAGCGGGTAGCCGGCCGACATGACCGTCACCGGCGTTCAGTTGCAGGAGTACCTGGCCGGGCTCGACTACCCGGTTTCCCGGGAGGACCTGATCCGCTGGGGTCAGGAGAACGGGGCCAGCACGGCAATGCTCCAAATGCTCCAGGCCCTACCACCCGACCAGTTCAACTCCCCCGACGAACTGAACGCCGCCCTCTCCACCCCCACCTAAACCCAGCCCAGCCCAGCCCAGCCCCGGTGATCATGAGGTTGTTGCCGTCTACCACGGCGTGTCGCGCCGCTAACTCCATGATCGCCGGGGTCGACGGGTGGGCGGGGGGTTAGGGGTTAGGGGTTAGGGACGGGGATGGTGCGGGATTCGGTGCGGGCGGTTTCGGCGGCGGCGAGGATGGCGACGACCTCGCGGCCGAAGCGGACGTCGCAGCGGTGGTCCCTGGTGCCGGCCTGCACCTGCTCGACGAGCTGGTCGATGGCGACGCCGAACGCGGTAGCGGCGTCGTTCTCGCCGAACGGGACGTCCTCGATGCCGTTCTCGCCGTAGAACACGAACTCCCGGGCCATCGACTCGCTCGGGGCATCCAGGGAGAGCGAGGCGCTGCTCGTGGCACCGCCCTCGTGGGTGAGCAGCAGATGCACCATCCCGCTCGGTCCGTCCATCGCCGCCACCTGCGTCACCCGGCCCAGCACCGGCAGGAGGATCGAGAGCGCGTGCGGGGCGATGTCCCAGAGCGCCCCGTGCTCCCGACGCCACAACGAGCCGCCGTACGGGCTGCCGTCCTGGAAGATCGAGGCGAACGCGGTGGTCCGGCCATGCTGCCAGCCCCCGGCGGCGGCGGTGGCGGCGAGGAACGCGGTCACGTTCGGCTGGAACCGCTGGGTGAAGAAGACGACCGAGGCGACTCCGGACTCCTCGGCGGCGGCCACGACGCGATCGGCGTCGGCCACGCTGAGCGCCAGCGGCTTGTCCAGCAGCAGGTGCCGACCGGCGCGGGCGGCCCGGACCGCGATGTCGGCCTGGATGTCCGGCGGCAGCGCGACGGCGATCGCCTCGCACTGCTCGATCAGCGCGTCGACGTCGGCGTAGGCGGGCACCCCGTACCGCTCGGCCAGCGCGGAGGCCCGCTCCGGGTTGCGGCCCCACACCCCGACCAACTCGGCATCGGGATGTGCGTGCAGCGCCTTCCCGTGCGTCTCGATCGCCCAGTGACCGGTGCCGAACAAGCCGAACCGCAGCACGTGTACCTCCGCTGTTTCCCCGCACCGCGGCAACGCCACGGACGTGATCCACGCTAGTCGCCCCGGCGGCCATGACGGCGGCGGGTTCGACCAATCGAAGCAGTCCACCTTCGTTTCCGGGTCGTTGGTCGAGCTACCCGTCGGGCTGACGGCACCGCCTGCGCCGCTCTCGGTAGCCTCAGGTCCGATTGCCGCCAGACACACCAGGTGCGACCAGGCAGTCTCGACGACATGCCGAGCACGAATCCAGCGATCACCAGCGGTGTCGTGACGTTTGAACACTGGTACGACTTCACCGAGGGCGGCCCCGTGCACCGCGCGCTGCTGCCGTTCCCGTCCACGGCGCCCGCCCCGTTCGAGGTTGCTCGCTGGTCGGTTGCCCCGAACACCTCCAACGACCTCGACGTCCACCGGTCTCGTGAGGTGTGGATCATCGTGTCCGGGACCGGCACCTTGACGTTCGGCGACCAGACGGGCGTCCTGCGGGCCGGCGACGTCGCGGCGTTCGACAGCAGGGTGCCGCACCAGATTCGGAACGACGGACCGGACCTGCTCCTCGCCATCTCCGTCTACTGGCTGCAAGCAGGCGACTGACGCCCACCCGAGAAGCGTGGGCACCGGGGCTGCGGACCCCTCGATGGGCGCGCGTCACACGCGGAGAGGCAGGGCACCCCTTTACTACGACGGTTAGTAGGCTGTGCCGGTGACCGAGGCAACGACCGGGTGGGTCCGGTGACCAGCGTGGGCGCCGATTCACCGGTGGACGGGATCGTCGCGACAGTGCCGATCGTGCTGTCGCTGCTCGTCGCGGTGTGGGCGCTGGTGGCGGCGGTACGCCACCGGCCGCCGGACCGGGTGCAATTCGTCGGTCTGGCCGTACTCGAAGTGGCGTTGTTGGTGTTGAGCGTGCTGGCGCTCGTCGCGGTCGGCGGCGGGGATCGGCCCGGCGAGCCCGGCGCCTTCTTCGGCTACCTGGTCACGCTGGTGTGCCTGCCGCCGCTGGCCTGGGTGCTGGCCCGGATGGAACCGACCCGCTGGGGTTCGGCGATCGTGTGCGCGGTCTGCCTGGTGGCCCCGGTGGTGGTGGTCCGGTTGCAGCAGACCTGGGAGGTGCTCGGTGGTTGAGACGGGAACGGCTCGGCAGCGCACGAACTCCGGCCCGGGGCGGCTGCTGATCGCTGTCTACCTGCTCTTCGCCATCGCGGCGACGAGTCGGGCGGGTTTGCAGATCGCCACCAAGTTAGACGAGGCGCCGGTGGCGTACCTGCTCTCCGGCTTGGCCGCGCTCATCTACATCGTGGCGGCTCTGGGGTTGGCCCGCGCCGGGCACACCGGCCGTCGGGTCGCGCTGGCGTGCTGCTCGGTGGAGCTGGTCGGGGTGGTCGCGGTCGGCATTCTGAGCCTGGTCGACAAGGACCTCTTCCCGGACGAGACGGTCTGGTCGCAGTTCGGCAGCGGGTACGGCTACATCCCGCTGGTGCTGCCGGTGCTCGGCCTGATCTGGCTCTGGCGCACCCGCCGCGCACCCGCCTGACCGGGCGAAAGACCCAGGGAGGCGACCCGGCGACGAGGGCGCCGGCCTACCTGCCGGAGCGCCCTCGTCGGGAGTACGGATCAGTCCCGTGGGCCGCCCGCGACGTAGATGACCTGACCGGAGACGAAGCCGGCGCCCTCGCTCGCCAGGAACGAGATGGTGTGCGCGACGTCCTCCGGCCGGCCCGGGCGACGGACCGGGATCTCGGCGGCGGCGTGCTTCTGGAAGTCGTCGAAGTCGACCTTCATCCGGGCGGCGGTGGCCGCCGTCATGTCGGTGACGATGAAGCCGGGTGCGACAGCGTTCACGGTCACCCCGAACGGCCCCAGCTCGATGGCGAGCGTCTTGGTGAAGCCCTGTAGACCGGCCTTGGCGGCGGCGTAGTTCGCCTGGCCCCGGTTGCCCAGCGCGGAGGTGCTGGAGAGGTTGACGATCCGCCCCCACTTCCGGTCCACCATGTGCTTCTGGGCGGCCTGGCTGAACAGGAACGCGCCGCGCAGGTGCACGCCCATCACCGTGTCCCAGTCGGCGTTGGTCATCTTGAACAGCAGGTTGTCGCGGAGCACACCAGCGTTGTTGACCAGCACGGTGGGCGCGCCCAGCTCGGCGGCGATCCGGCTCACCGCCGACTCGACCTGGTCCCGGTCGGACACGTCGGCGCCCACCCCGAGCGCCCGGCCACCGGCCCCGGCGATGGCGTCCACCGTCTCCTTGGTGGCCGCCTCCTCGATGTCGACCACGGCGACGGCCATTCCGTCGGCGGCCAGCCGTCGGGCGGTGGCCGCGCCGATGCCGCGTGCGGCTCCGGTGACGATGGCGACGCGGGACTCCTCCGACATGATTACCTCCCGGTAACTTGGGGTCGATCGGAGGAGCTTAACCTCAACAGGCCGACCCTCGGCATAGGCGAATCCACCGGTATCCGTGGCCGGAGACCTTCACCGCGCCGAGCTTGCCCAACTCTCCGTAGCCACGGTCGGCAAGCACGTCGATCGGCAGGTCGGCCTCCGGCTCGAGGCTGCTGAGGTCCACCTCGACGTCGTCGGTGCTGAGGTTGTGCACGAAGACCATCGTCCCGGTCGGCCCGTCGGCCCGGTGCGCGAGCACTCCGGCCGGCATCGCCACGTCGATGTGGGTCGTCGAGCCGGAGCCGATCTCCGGAGCCTCCCGCAGCGTACGGATCATGCGCTCGAACCAGGCGAGCAACGACTTGGCGTCGCCCCGCTGGGCGGTGACGTTGACGTTCTGGTAGCCGAACTCACCCTTGTCGATCACCGGGCGGACCAGCTTCTCCGGGTCCGCCGTGGAGAAGCCGGCATTCGGCTGGTACGACCACTGCATCGGGGTACGGATCGCCTCCCGACCGGGCAGCGACAGGTCCTCGCCCATCCCGATCTCCTCGCCGTAGCGCAGCACCGGCGTGCCGCGCATCGAGAACTGGAGGGCGTACGCCAGCTCGATGCGCCGTCGGTCGTTGCCGAGCATCGGGGCGAGCCGGCGACGGATACCCCGGTCGTAGATGCGCATGTTCTCGTCCGGGCCGAACTGCGCGTACACCTGGTTGCGCTGTTCGGTCGTCAGCCGGGACAGGTCGATTTCGTCGTGGTTGCGCAGGAAGGTGGCCCACTGCCCGCCGACCGGCAGCTTCGGGGTGTCGCGGAGCGCCTCGATCAGCGACTCCGGGTCCTCGCGGGCCAGGGCGAGCACGAGTCGCCCGTTGAGCATGAAGTCGAAGAGCATGTGGATCCGGTTGCCGGAACCGCTGGCGTCGCCGAAGAACGTCGGTAGCTGGTCGGGCTCGACGTTCGCCTCGGCCAGCAGGACGGCGTCGCCGCGGCGCCACTGGACGTGCTGGCGCATCTCGGTGAGGAACTCGAAGTCCTTCGGGGAGTTCGGGTTGCCCGGTTCGGTCAGCTCGATGATGAACGGCACCGCGTCCATCCGGAAGCCGGAGACACCGAGCTGGAGCCAGAACGCCATGATCTTCTTGATCTCGTCGCGGACCTGCGGGTTGGCGAAGTTGAGGTCCGGCTGGAACTTGTAGAACCGGTGGTAGAACCAGGCCTTGGCGGTCCGGTCGTAGCTCCAGGTCTCGTCCTGCTCGCCGGGGAAGACCATGCCCTGGTGCCGGTCGTCCGGTTCGGTGTCGGACCAGACGAACCAGTCCCGGTAGGGCGAGTCCGGCGAGGAACGGGCGGACTGGAACCACGGGTGCTCGTCGGAGGTGTGGTTGACCACCAGGTCGATGATCACGCGGATGCCCCGGTTCTGCGCCTGGTGCAGCAGCTCGGCGAAGTCGCCCAGGGTGCCGAAGCGCGGGTCCACGTTGTAGAAGTCGGTGGCGTCGTAGCCGTCGTCGCGGTTGGGCGACGGGTGGATCGGGTGCAGCCACAGGCAGGTCACCCCGAGCCGGGCCAGGTAGTCCAGCCTCCCGATCAGCCCACGGATGTCACCGACCCCGTCGCCGTCCGAGTCGGCGTACGTGTCGATGTCGAGGCAGTAGACGACGGCTTCGGAATACCAACGGTCACCCATGCCGGAGGAACATCTCCGTTCGATCACCGCGGCAAACCCGTGCGGCGGCTGTGGGTGGCGTTGGTTACCGTGCCGTCATGGAGAACGACCTCGTACCGCCGAGCGAACTGTTGGACTGGTCCCGGGGCAGCTGGCTGCACCCGCCGGTACGCGTCGAGGAGGGCCCGGCCGGCGAGCTGATCGTCGAGCCGGCGGCGGACAGCGACTTCTGGCGGCGGACCAGCTACGGCTTCGTCCACGACAACGGCCCGGCCCTGCTGGCGCCGCTGCCGGTGGGCGCCGCCATGGAGGTGAGCTTCCGGCTCGACTTCTCGGCGCAGTTCGATCAGGCCGGTGCGTTCGTCCGCGTCGACGAACGCACCTGGACCAAGGCCGGTGTCGAGATCAGCGACGGCGAGGTTCAGCTCGGCGCGGTGGTGACCCGGGAGTTCTCTGACTGGTCGGTGGGGCCGGTGCCGGAGTGGGCGGGCCGGGAGGTGACCGTCCGGGTCAGCAGGGCCGGCGACGCGCTGACCATCCGCGCCCGGGTCGACGACGAGCCGTGGCGACTGGTCCGGCTCGCCCCGCTGGACCCGACGGCCGAGGCCGTGGCCGGCCCGTTCTGCTGCGCGCCGTCCCGCGCCGGTCTGACTGTGGTGTTCACCGGTTGGCGGCAGGGGCCGGCGGACACGGCCCTGCACCCGGAGCACTGAGCGCAGGTGTAGTTCGGGCCCCGCTGGGTATGACCCTCCGATCCCCGACAGCCGACCGGAAGGACGACCATGGCGTACGCCCAGGCTGGCGACCCGTCCGAGTTCACCGGGTTGACCGGCTGGGTGGCCTCGGTGATCGAGGCGATGGGCCCGGTCGGCGTGGCGCTGCTGGTGGCGCTGGAGAGCATCGTTCCACCGATCCCCAGTGAGATCGTGCTGGCGCTCGCCGGTTTCCTGGCGCACGAGGGCAAGTTCAACGTCTTCCTCGTGGTGCTGGCCGCGACGGTCGGCTCGCTGGTGGGCGCGTTGGTGCTCTACTGGCTGGGCGCGGCGCTCGGCGAGGAACGACTCAAGCGCTGGTTGGACCACATCCCGTTGGTGGACAGCGACGACCTGGAGAAGGCCGACAAGTGGTTCGAGCGGCACGGTCGGTGGGCGGTGCTGATCGGCCGGGTGGTGCCGGTGGTCCGCAGCCTGGTCTCCGTGCCGGCCGGGGCCAACCGGATGCCGCTGGGTGAGTTCATCCTGCTCACCACCATCGGCAGCGGGGTGTGGAACGGTCTCATCGTGGGGGCCGGTTACGCGCTCGGGAGCCGTTGGCAGGACGTCGAGCGCTACAGCGACTGGTTCAACTACGCGATCGTCGCGGTCTTCGTCGTGATGGTGGCCAGTTGGGTGATCCGCAAGGTTCGCAAGCGTCGTGAGCGCGACGACCGGCGGTCGGTGACCGCCGGTCGCTGATCCGCGCTACCGCTTACCGCCGGCGTCCTGGACGGACGCCGGCGAGCACGGTCAGGGCAGGGTGTCCAGGTGCGGGCCCACCGTGTTGGCGAAGCCGTTGCCGTTGCTGACGTCCCAGTTCACCGACCAGGTCATCGCGCCCCGGATGCCGGGGTAGGTGCGTGGCGGGCGGAAGCTGCCGCAGTTGGTGCCCCGGGCCAGGCAGTCCAGGGCGGCGTTGACCACGCTGGGCGCGACGATGCCGCCGCCGGCCGCCCCCGCTCCGGCGGGCAGGCCGAGGCCGACCTGGTCGGGGCGGAGCCCGGCCTCCAGCTGGATGCAGGCCAACGCGACGATGAAGTTCACGGTGCCCTGGCCGTACGCGGCGTTCTGGTCGCAGCCGAGCATCGCGCCGGAGTTGTAGTACTGGGTGTTGACGACGGTGAGGATGTCCTTGATGTCGAGCGCCAGCTTGAAGTAGCCGCCGGCCGGGTTCTGCATGTCGATGGTCTGCGGCGCCATCGCGATGATCAGCCCGGATCCGACAGTGGCCCGCAGCGCGCGCAGCGCCTGCGCCATGTACGTGGGGTTGAGTCCGTTCTCCAGGTCGATGTCGATCCCGTCGAAGCCGTACCGGGCGATCAGCGCGGCGGCCGTGTCGGCGAACGCGGTGGCCGAGGCGGCGTTGTTCACGGTGACCCGGCCGGTCTCGCCACCGACGGAGAGGATCACCCGCTTGCCCCGGCTGTGCAGGGTGCGGACGTCGGCGGTGAAGTCCGCGTCGGTGTAGCCGCCGAGAGCGGCGGCCAGTCCGGGGTCGACGCCGAAGGTGAGCGCCCCAGGGGTCGCGGTGGCCTCGGCGAAGGCGACCGCCACCAGGTCGTACTCGGCGGGGACGTCGCGTAGCCGCAGCTCGACGGCGGGGTTGTCGAAGTTGTGCCAGTACCCGGTGAGCAGGTGTTTCGGCAGCCCACCGGTGGGCGGGTCGGTCGGCGGTGGGGTGGTGGGCGGGGGCGTGGTCGGTGGGGGCGTGGTCGGTGGCGGCGTGGTGGGCGGGGTGCCGCCGCCGCAGGACGCGCCGTTGAGCTGGCAGCCGCCCGGCGAGCCGGAGCCGCTGGCCAGGAAGCCGAAGGAGACCGACGCGCCCGGGGCGATGGTGCCGTTCCAGGACCGGTTGGTGAAGGTGTGCCGCTGGCCGGATGAGCTGAGCAACGCGTCCCAGTAGCTGCCGAGGGTGGTGCCGGACGGCAGGTCGAAGGCGAGGCTCCAGCCGTTGATGGTCGAGCTGCCGCCGTTGGTGATGGTGTACTTCCCCTCCCAGCCGGAGCCCCACTCGGCGGTCTTGACGAAGCTGGCGGTGGCCCCGGCGGCGTACGCGGGCAGTGCCACCCAGGCCGCGCCGAGTGTCGCCGCGAGGGCGGCGACGAGGGACAGGACAAGGGATCTCGAGCGTTTCATGCGACCCTCCGGGCCCGGACGGGCATTTATGGACGTCAACGTTGCCGCCAATTATTAAGACAGTTAACTGTTTCTGTCCAGAGGGCGCGACGACGGGGCCGCCTGTGGGCGGCGCAGCACCACCTGCTCAAGGGCCGACCACACGCTCGTGGTCACCAGGTAGATCACCGCGGCCAGCGGCAGCACCAGCGCCACCAGCACGGTCGTGAACGGCAGCAGGGGCAGCAGCCGGCCGAGCGTGGCCGCCCCCGGCCCCTCGGTCGGCGTACCGGCCACCGTGCCCACCGCCGCCGACGCCCGGCGGGCCCGCCGCGACGACCACCATGCCACCGCCAGCAACACCACCAGCAGTACGCCGAACAGCGGTCCGGCCGCGCCGGCCAGCCCGTCGCTGAGGTGGTGACCCAGTGGCACGCCGGCCAACCGCTCGTCCAGCAACCCGGTGCCGCCCTCACTGGTGCTGAACAACCGGTACAGCACCAGCAGGAACGGTGCCTGGATGAGCAGCGGCAGGCAGCCGGCGATCGGGTTCGCGCCGGCCTCGCGGTACAACGTGAACACCTCGCGCTGAAGCGTCGCCGGGTCGTCGGCGTACCGCTGCTGAAGGTCACGCACCTGTGGGGCGAGCGCCGCGCGGCGCCGCTCGCCGCGGACCTGCGCGGCTGTCAGCGGCGAGATCAGCAGGCGGACGGCGATGGTGAAGAGCACGATGGCGGCGGCGGTCGCTCCGCCGCCGGCCAGTGGTTCGAGCAGCTCGGTGAGCCAGGACAGCGCGCTGCCGGCAGCGGCGACAGCGTCGTGCAGTGGTGCGAAGGCAAGCATGGGAACCCCTCGGTCCGATTCCGGTGAGGCCCTTCCCCCGGGCGGTATCCGCTCAGCAAGGGGGGCCGGTGACGGCGGGATCGGCCGCGCGGCGGCGAGGCGCTACGCGGCCGAGGGGTGCCCCGGAGCACGGGGACGAGGACGACCGGGGGCATCCGGGTCGATCTGGCGGGGCATTCGGCGACTTCGGGAGCGGGCCCGGAGGCCGGCCCACCGCGGCCCGGCACCGGGCGCGCCCGCCCGGTCGTGCACCCGGGCCGCCAGCACCACCGCGAGCAGTACCAGGGCGGTCAACGCGGCGCCCGCGAGCAGGTCGACAGGTCGGCCCGCGAGCAGGGTGAGCTGGGCGAACGCGGACATCCACGCGACCCCCACATAGCCCAGCAGCACCGGCACGGGCCCAGCATAGGACCCGCTGTCACGTCATCCAGCCGAATTCGGCGGGCCGACCCGAGTACGACGCACCGCCGCCACGTTTCCCGGCATCGCCACGTTGGGTAACCAACGGCGGACCAACGCGGACGGACCGCGGACGGTAGGAACGGACGGGTGATGTCAATGACCGGTCAGGTGGCGGAGGTGCCCAGCGACATGGCTGCGGCGACCGGGTTGCTCACCGTGGGTGTCGAGGAGGAGTTCCTGCTCGTCGACCCGCACACCGGGGCTGCGGTCCCGGCCGTGGACCTGGTCATGGAGCAGGTGCCGGCCGAACTTCGCGGGCAGGTGGAGCGGGAGTTCCAGACCAGTCAGATCGAGATCGGCAGCCCGCCCGGCCTGGAGCTCTCGTCGATCCGGCACTCCCTCGGCGTACTGCGTCGGGAGCTCTCCGACGCCGCCGAGCGGGCCGGCGTACGCCTGCTCGCCATCGGCACCGGCCCGGTGGACGGCCCGGTGCCGCCGGTGGTGGACAAGCCCCGCTTCGACCGGATGATCGAGCGGTTCCGGCTGCTCGTCCCCGGTCCCGGCAACAACGGTATGCACGTACACGTGGGGGTGCCCGACCCGGACACCGGCGTGCAGGTGCTCAACCACGTACGGCCGTGGCTGCCGATGCTGCACGCGGTAACCACCAACTCGCCGTTCTCCCGGGGCGAGGACACCGGCTACGCCAGTTGGCGCTCGGTGGAGTGGGAGCGCTGGCCGTCGGTGGCGCCGACGCCGTTCCTGGAGTCGCACGAGCACTACCAACGGCTGATCCGTCAGTTGATCTCCAGCGGGGTGATGCTCGACGAGGGAATGCTCTACTGGTACGCCCGCCTGTCGGCGAAGTACCCGACGGTGGAGCTGCGGATCGGCGACGTCTGCCCGTCGGTGGACGACGCGGTGCTGGTCGCCGCGCTGGTCCGGGCGCTCGTGGCCACCGCGATGGCGGACGTCGAGGCCGGCCGACCGGCGTTGCAGACCGAACACCACCTGCTGGTCGGGGCGCACTGGCGGGCCGCCCATGACGGCCTGGAAGGCGAGGCCGTCGACGTCACCAACGGTGAGCTGCGCCCGGCCTGGGAGCTGTTGGACCGGTTCGTGGAGCGGATGCGGCCGGCGCTGGAGGAGCACGGCGACTGGGCCGAGGTGACCGACCTGCTGGGTGGGTTGCGCCGGCACGGCAGCGGCGCGGCACGGCAGCGCGCGGTGTTCGAGCGCACCGGCCGACTCACCGACGTGGTGCAGGACGTCGCACGGCAGACCCGCGGCTGATCACCGCGTGACAGGATGAACCCGTGGCGCAACGGCTGATCGTCATCGGCGGGGACGCCGCCGGAATGTCGGCGGCGTCCCAGGCCCGACGCCGCCGTGACCGTGGCGACCTGGAGATCGTGGTCTTCGAGCGAGGTCACTTCACCTCCTACTCGGCGTGCGGCATCCCGTACTGGATCAGTGGCCTGGTGCCCGGTCCCGAGGCGTTGATCGCCCGGGCCCCGGAGACGTTCCGCACCGAGTACGCGATGGACGTCCGGATGCGCCACGAGGTCACGGCCATCGACCTGAAACGCCGCGAGGTGGTGGCCCGGGACCTGAAGGGCGGCGGCGAGGTCCGTGAGCGCTTCGACGACCTGATGTACGCCACCGGCGCGGTGCCGGTGAAGCCGCCGTGGGCGATCACCGACGCGGGCGGTGTGTTCGGCATGCAGACCCTCGACGACGGTGCGGCGCTGCGCGACTGGCTGGACGCCGACCCGCAGCCCCGCCGGGCCGTGGTGGTCGGCGGCGGGTACATCGGCGTCGAGATCGCCGAGGCCCTGATCCAACGCGGCCTCTCGGTGACCCTGGTGGAGGCGGGCGAACAGCCCATGTCGACGGTCGACAGCGACATGGGCGAGCTGGTCGCCGAGGCGATGCGCGGCCTCGGCATCACGATCCGCGGCGGCCTGCCGGTGACCGGCCTAGAGGAGCGGGACGGCCGGGTGTCCGCCGTGGTCACCGCCGAGGGGCCGATCCCGACCGACGTCGTGGTCATGGGTCTCGGCGTACGCCCCAACACCGCACTCGCGGAGGCGGCCGGGCTGCCCCTCGGGCCGACCGGCGCGATCCGGGTGGACCGGCGGATGCGGGTGCCCGGGCACGCCGGGATCTGGGCGGCCGGTGACTGCGTGGAGACCCTGCACCGGGTCAGCGGGTTGCCGGTGCACGTGCCACTCGGCACGCACGCCAACAAGCAGGGCCGGGTCGCCGGGATCAACATCGGTGGCGGGTACGCCACCTTCACGGGCGTGATCGGCACGGCGGTGACCAAGGTCTGCGACCTGGAGGTGGGTCGGACGGGTCTGCGCGAGCGCGACGCCACGGCTGCCGGCTTCGAGTTCGTCTCGGTGATCGCCGAGTCGACCAACCGGGCCGGCTACTACCCGGGCGCCCGGCCGATGACGGTGAAGCTGATCGCCGAGCGCCCCAGCGGCCGGTTGCTCGGCGCGCAGATCGTCGGTTGGTCCGAGGCGGCCAAACGGATCGACTCGCTGGCCGTGGCGCTGTGGAACGGCATGACGGTGGACGATATGACGCAGCTGGACCTGGGCTACGCTCCGCCGTACGCGCCGGTCTGGGATCCGGTGCTCATCGCCGCCCGAAAAGCGGTCGACGCGCTCGCCGCCCTCGACCGCTGACCCGCGCCCGCCGTGGAGGACCACCCCGTGACCCAGACCCCGACCCGGCCGACCGTGCGTCGGCGTCCCACGATGGTCGACGTGGCCCGGCGGGCCGACGTCAGCCTGAAGACGGTCTCCCGGGTCGTCAACGACGAGCCGGTGGGGCAGGAGTTGGTCGGCCGGGTGCTGGCCGCGATCGCCGAGCTGGGCTTCCGGCGTAACGACATCGCTCGTAACCTGCGCTCCCGGCAGCTCAACGCCACCGTCGGGCTGTTGATCGAGGAGATCGCCAACCCGTTCTACGCGACCATCGCCAGCGTCGCCGCCGAGATCGCCGCCGCCCACGGCACCATGCTGATCACCGCGTCGTCGGAGGAGGACCCGGAGCGGGAACGCGCCCTACTCCAGGACTTCACCCAGCGCCGGGTCGACGGCCTGCTGGTGGTACCGGCGGGCCTGGACCACTCGTTCCTGCGTCGCGAGGTCGAGCTGGGCATGCCGGTGGTGTTCCTGGACCGGCCGCCGCAGGGGCTGCAAGCCGACGCCGTGCTGTTGGACAACCGAGGTGGCAGCCACGCCGGGGTGAGCGCGCTGCTCGACGAGGGACACCGACGGGTGGGGCTCCTGCTCGGCGCGCCGAGCGTGCCCACCATGCGGGAGCGGCTGGCTGGGGCACGGGCGGCGCTGGACGCCGCCGGGGTCGAGCCGGACGAGACGCTGATCCGTGAGCGGCTCATCGCTCCCGAGGAGGCCGGGCGGGCGGTCGCCGCGCTGCTCGACCTTCCGGAGCCGCCCACCGCGTTCTTCTGCGCCAACAACCGACTCACCGTCGGCGCGCTCCAGGAGCTGCACCGGCGGGGCAGTGACGCCGCGCTGGTCGGCTTCGACGACTTCGAACTGGCCCACCTGATGCCCCGACCGCTGACCGTCGTCGCGTACGACACGAGGGAGCTGGCAAGAGTCGCCACCGAGCGACTGTTCCAACGAGTAGCCGGCGACGACACCCCACCCTCAACCACGGTCCTGCCCACCAGACTCCTGAAGCGCGGCCTGACCTAACCCCCCGCCCCCGCCCGCGCCCCCGCCCGCGCGATCTTGCAGTTTCGGTTGCCGGCTTGCGGCAGATGGCCAATTTTGTCGCGACAGAAAATGCAAGATCGCGGGGGGCGGGGCGGGACGGGGTTAGCTTGCGGGGTTTAGGAGTTTGTCTACCTCGGCGCGGGTCGGCGGGTCGGCGCCCCGGCGGCCGCAGGTCAGCGCGGCCACCGTGGCGGCCTGCCGGAGCACCTCCGCCCACTGCTGCGGGGTCACCGCGGCGAGCCGGTCGGCCGGTCGGTCACCGAGCGCGTCGAGGTCGGCCAGCGCGGCCAACAGGCCCCCGGTGAACGAGTCGCCGGCACCGACGGTGTCGACCACTGTGGTGCGGACCGCTGGCTCCTCGTGCAGCGAGCCGTCCGGCGCGAGCAGCCAGGCGCCGTCCCCGCCCCGGGTCACCACGGCGCAGGACACGCCGGCCGTATGCCATTCGGTCATCACGTCGGCCACCGAACGGTCCGGGTAGAGCCAGGCCAGGTCCTCGTCGCTGGCCTTGACCAGGTGCGCGAGGCGTATCTGCCGGCGTACCCGCTCCTGCTCCGCCGACCGGTCGGTGACAATGCTCGGCCGCAGGTTGAGGTCGATGGAGACGGTGAGCCCGTCGCGCTGGCGTTCCCGGGCGAGCAGGCCCTCCAGCGCGTCCGCGCCGGGCGCCAACGCGAGCGCGAGGGACCCGGTGTGCAGCGCGATCGCCGGTGACCCGGCCAGCTCGGGCAGCTCCTGCGGCGTCCACTGCCAGTCGGCCGCGCCGGCCAGCCGGAACTCGTAGCTGGCCTGCCCGGCGGCGTTCAGGGTGGCCACCGCTACCGACGTGGGCTCCTCGGCGCGTACCGCCCACTCCAGGTCCACCCGGTTGGCGCTCAGATGCTCGACGAGTTGCCGACCGTACTCGTCGCTGGCGAGGCGAGCCAGCAGCCGTACCGGCTGGTCGAGCCGGGCCAGGGTGACCGCGACGTTCGCCGGGGAGCCACCCGGGACGGCCCGCTGCCCCTCGGCGGTGACGACCAGGTCGATCAACGCCTCACCCGCGACGACGATCACGCGGTCACCTCCCCGGGAGCGAGCGGGCCGGGGCCGCCGAGCCCGTCGGCCGCGCGGGACAGCAGTACCGCCTGGTAGGCGTGGTAGACGTCCGGTCGGCCGTGCCAGACCGTGTCGGCGGGCAGGTTCTGCGCGTCCAACTCGTGCCGCCATCCGGTCTGGTCGATGAGGCTGCGGCGGGCGTACGCCCAGAAGACCCGGTACCAGTCGAGGTAGACCGTGTCCCCGCTGCGGCGGTGCAGGGTGATCGCCGCGCCGATGGCCTCGGCGAGAACCCAGTGCATCCGGGAGCGCACCACCGGGCGGTCGTCCCAGTCGATCGTGTAGACGAAGCCGTCGGCACCGTCGACCGCCCAGCCGCGACGCACGGAGGCGGCGAACAGGGAACGGGCGTCGGCGAGCAGCCAGCGGGGTGGCTGCGGCAGCACCGCCTCCAACTCCAGCAGCAGCCGGGCCCACTCCAGCCAGTGCCCGATGGTGGAGCCGTACGGCCGGAACGGGTCGGCGGGCTGGTCCCGGTTGTAGTCGGGCAGCGGCGTCCAGTCGGTGGTGAAGTGCTCGGGCAGCCGCCAGTCGTGCCGGGCCGCCTCACCGTGCACGAGGTGGGTGGCGATCCGCAGGGCCCGGTCGGCCCAGCTCGCGTCGCCGGTCGCGGCGGCAGCGGCGAGGAACGCCTCGACCATGTGCATGCTGCTGTTGGCGCCCCGGTAGTCCTCGGTGACCGTCCAGTCCCGGTTCCACGATTCGCGGACCGCGCCGGCCTCGTCGTCCCAGAACCGGTCCCGCACGACGGCCAGCACGTCGGCGAGCAACCGGTCCGCTCCGGGCCGGCCGGCGCGTGCGGCGCTGGAGGCGGCGAGCAGCACGAACGCGTGGTCGTAGCCGGCCTTGCGGTCGTTGACGGGCGTTCCCTGCTGGTCCACCGCGCCGAACCAGCCGCCGTACCGGTCGTCGCGCAGGAGCGTGCTGAGTGCGGCGATCCCGTGGTCGACCAGGGCGGCGGCGTCCGGGTCTCCGTTGCGGTGGGCGAGGGCGGCCACGTGGGTCATCCGGCAGGTGATCCAGGTGTGGATCGGTTCGCCGCGGTCCGGGGTGCGGTCGTCGGTGAGCCACCAGAAGCCGCCCTCGGGCCGCACCGAGCGGCGGGCGGTGTCGAGCAGCGTCCGGGTCTGGTCGACGAGGAAATCGTCCAGATCGGGGAGGTCTGGTGACCCCGTCGGAGTGGGGGTCGTTGCGGCGTTAGATCGGGGCACGTCGGTCATTTCAGCTGGTCACCGTCGGGTAGGAAAGGGACATACGGCCAGGATCGGCGGACGGACCGGGTCCGCGCCGCAAAACGGCCAACGGTACGCCACGAATCGACTGGCCGGAGTCGGCACGCGGCGCGGAGCTTTGCTCCCATTTGCCCGTTGACATCGTTGTCACTGCTCAACCCTGCTCCGGCAGCCCGCCGACTGTCAATTCCGGCTGCGTCACACCGCCCCGGGACAGCTCCGATCAGTAGTAGTCGTCGATCGGCTGGCGTGCCTCATCGAACAGCGCCGGCCCCTCGTAACGGACCGGGGGCAGCGGCGGGGTGGCCGGCTTGACCTCCTCGAACTGCTCGGTGGACAGCGCGTACACCACTCGACCGAGGCCGGATCGGTCGATCGCCGTCGCGCACATCGCGCAGGGCTGGCAACTGGTGAACATGGTGGTGCCGGCGGCCACCTCTGGGGAGAGTTCCCGAGCCGCCCAGCGGGCCAGCTTCAACTCCGGATGGGCGCTGATGTCCGCGTCGGAGACCACAGTGTTGTGGTCCTCGATCAGGACGACGCCGGCCGCGTCGACCAGCAACGAGCCGAACGGGCGTTCGCCGGAAGCCCCCGCCCGCCTGGCGATTTCCACTGCGTGGCGGAGAAACTTCTCGTCGTCGGGGGTCATCGATCCTCCTGGGTTGCGTGATGTGCGGCCACGGCCGCAAGGGTCCGCCAGGCGCGTTCGGGCTGGCGGATCTCGGTCAGGTCGCCGTTGAACGGGTCCAGCACCACCGTCTCCGCGCCGAGCGCGCGAAGCTGGTCGAGGTCGGCGACGATCTGATCGATGGTGCCGACACCGGCGAGCCGGTCCGGGCCGGTCACCGGATCTCGGGTCTCCTGGAGCGCGATCCGCGGCACCAACGCGGGCACCGGGCGACCCAGCTCGTCGGCGATGGCCGTCAGCCGTCCGAGCGCCTCGGCCAGCCGTCCCGGCGTGACGCGCAGCGGGTGCCAGGCGTCACCGAGCAACACCGCGCGGCGCATGCCGGCTTCGCTGTTGCCACCGACCCAGATCGGGATCGAATCCGTGTCGTAGTCGTCGGTGTCCTGCCAGGCCGCACGCATGGTGTGCAGGTACTCGTCGGTCAGCGCGCCGCGCTGCCGGAACGGCACGCCGAGCGCCTCGAACTCCTGCCGGGCCCAGCCGACGCCGACACCGAGGACGAGCCGGCCGCCGCTGAGCCGGTTGAGGTTCGCCGCCATCCGGGCGGTGAGCAGCGGATGCCGGTACGGCACGATGAGCACCGTGGTGCCCAGCCGGACCCGGCTGGTCACCCCGGCCAGCCAGGACAGCGTGGTGAACGGCTCGTAGAACGGCGCCGGATACTGCTCGGCCACGTCCGGGGTCACCGCGATGTGATCGGAGACCATCAACAGGTCGAAGCCGAGACCCTCGACTGTCTGCGCCCACCGCCGCAGCACGTCGGGGTCGGTTCCCGGGGCGAAGTTCGGTACGTTCACGCCAATCTGCACCCGTCCACGCTAGTCATTACGGACCCAACGTGGGAACGCCATGATCCCTGCCTACGCTGCCATCTGCCGTTGATTCACCGGTAGATTGGCCCGGTGGCCGAGAATCTTGACAATCTCGATTGGTCGATCCTGACCGAGTTGCAGGGCGACGGCCGCTTGCCGATCACCGAACTCAGCCGCCGGGTCAAGTTGAGCGCGTCGGCCACCACCGAACGGGTGAGACGGCTGGAGGCGACCGGCGTCATCAGCGGCTACCGCGCCGAGGTCGACCTGTCCAAGGCGGGCTTCGCGGTGCTGGCGGTGGTCAGGCTGAAATACCCCGGCAGTCGGCACGAGCCGCTGCACCGACTACTGGATCGGCGGCTGGAGATCCTGGAGTGCTTGCGCACCACCGGGGACGACTGTTACGTGCTGAAGGTGGCAGCCACGTCGATGGCGCACCTCGAACAGATCATCAACGATCTCGCCGGCTTCGGCAGCACCACCACGAACGTGGTCTACAGCGCCACACTGCCCTATCGCGGCCCACGCCTGACGCCGCAGCGGTCGTGACGGGACGGTGGCTGGCCCGATGGATCTACCCGAAGGGCTCGACTGGGTACGCGGAACACCCGCCGGCCGCGCCTGGCTGGCCGCACTCCCGACGTGGCTGACTGAGTGCGCCGAGCGGTGGTCGCTGCGGGTCGGTCCGCCCTTCCGGCAGGCGTACGCCTCACTCGCGCTCCCCGCCGACCTGCCCGACGGCACGGCGGCGGTGCTGAAGCTCCAGTACCCCGACGAGGAAAGCCGGCACGAGGCCGACGCGTTGACCCACTGGGACGGCGACGCGGCGATCCGTCTGCTCGCCCACGACCCCGGGCGGCGCGCCCTGCTGCTCGAACGTTGCCAACCCGGCACTCCCCTGCACGACCTTCCGCTGGACCGGGCGCTGGACGCGGTGATCGGGCTACTCCCCCGGCTCTGGCGACCGGCCGGCGCGCCGTTCAGCCCGCTGGCGCAGGAGGCCGCGGGTTGGATCGACCGGATGCCCTGGGCCTGGGAACGGGCCGGTCGACCGTACGAGCGGCGGCTGCTGGACGCGGCGCTCGACCTGCTCACCGGCCTGGCGTCGAGTCAGGGTGAGCAGGTGCTGGTCAATCAGGACCTGCACGCCGGCAACATCCTCGCCGCCGACGCGCTCGCCGGCGACCGCGGGCCGTGGCTGGCCATCGACCCGAAGCCGCTGATCGGGGAGCGGGAGTTCTCGGTCGTGCCGATGGTGCGCGGCCCGGAGTTGGGCCACTCACCGACCGCGGTCCGGCACCGGCTGGACCGGCTCAGCACCGAACTGGGGCTGGACCGGGAACGGGTCCGGGGTTGGACGATCGGGCACACGCTGGCCTGGAGCGTCGCCGACGACATCATCTTCCCCGAGAAGATCGAGGTGGTCCGTTGGCTGCTCGACGCCAACCGAGGTCGGGCTCGGCGATCCTGACCCAGCTCCGCGATCTTGCACTTTCTGTCCCGACCTAGGGTGCATATCCATCCATGTCGACAACAGGAACTGCAAGATCGGCGCCAGGCGGGCGCCGAGGGCGCGGGACGGGCAGGGCGGCTCAGCCGGCCTGGCAGGTACGGCACCAGTACAGGTTGCGGCCGGCCAGCTCGCCCCGACTGACCTCGGTGCCGCAGACGTGGCAGGGCGCTCCCGGGCGGCGGTAGACGTACACCTCGCCACCGTGCCGGTCCACCCGCGCCGGCCGGCCCATCGCCTCCGGCAGGTGCGTGTCGCGGACCGTGTCGATCCGGCCCTGCTCGACCGCGAGCCGCATCAGCCCGACCAGGTCGGCCCAGAGCGCGTCCCAGCCGGTCCTGGTCAACTGTCGGCCGGGCATCGTGGGCGGCAGCCCCGCCCGGAACAGCGCCTCGGTCACGAAGATCAAGCCGGTGCCGGCCACCACCGACTGGTCCAGCAGCAGCGCGGCGAGAGGGGTGGGGCTGCGGGCGATCCGGGCGTAGGCCCGCTCCGGGTCGACGTCGGCGCGCAGCGGATCCGGCCCGAGGCGGTCCCGCAGCGCGGCCACCTCGGGTGGGGTGAGCAGCTCACAGGCCGTGGGCCCGCGCAGGTCGAGCCAGTGCCGGTCGCTGGCCAGTCGCAGCCGCACCTGCCCGACCGGCTCCGGCGGCTCCCCCGTCCCGTCGGTGAACTTGCCGTACAGCCCGAGGTGTACGTGCAGGGTCAGCTCGCCGGCGTAGTGGTGCAGCAGGTGCTTGCCGTACGCCTCGGTGCCTTCCAGCACGGTCCCGGATAGCCGGGCGGCACCCTCGGCGAAGCGGCCCTGTGGGCTCACGGCGTGCAGCTTGTCCCCGGCGAACAGCTCGGCGTGCCGGGCCGCCAGGCGATGGATCGTGTGTCCCTCTGGCACAGGTGCCAAGGATAGCCAGCCCCGCCCGACCGGACCGCGCGCCGATCGGCTCGGGCCCGCCGCCGCGCCGGGACCAGGGCCGGTCAAGGCCGGTCTTGGCGGCCGTACCCAGGATTGGTGTCAGGAAACGCCCAGGTGGGTATTTGGGGGGCGACACCGCGTGGGTGCCACCCTTTCCGTCGGCCACCACGCATTCATCAGGAGGTGTGTAGTGGTCAGGATTCCTTCGCTGTCCCGCCGGTCCGAGCCGGCACCGAAGCGGGACGAGAACCTCGACGGCCGCGTGGACGGCCGCGACACCCCGGTCACCGAGACCGGTCAGTCCGACGACAGCGCCGGCCGCCCGGTGGTCACCGACCGGGACGCCGACCAGACGACGTACCGCAGCGCCGGCGCGACCGGCGGCCAGACCAGCGAGGCCGAGCGGCGAGCCAACGAGCGCGCGGCGGTGGCCAGAGCCGCTACCGCGCGACCGGCGGAGCCCGAGCCCCGGGGTACCGCCCGCCCGGTCGCGCCCGAGCCCGTGAACGGCACGACCCGGCCCGTCGCGCCCGAGCCCCTGAACGGCACGACCAGCCCGGTCACGCCCGAGCCCCGCACCGGCACCGGCCCCAAGGTGGAGACCGAGTCCCGGCCCGCCGTCGCCCCGGCCATGGCACGCACCGCCGAGCGGGACGCCGACCTCGACAGCACCACCCGTCGGCCCGACACGACCGACCGGGACACCACCGACCGCCCGGTCGACCCGACCCCCGGCGTGAGCACGCCCGAGCCGCCGGTGACGCGTGGCCCGAAGCCGCGAGCCAGCCTGCTCGCCACCCTCGGCCTGATCGTGTCGGTCGTCGGGGCGATGTTCGTGCTGACCGGGACCCTGGCCGGGTACGGCATCGGGCTCGGCGCGTTCGGTGCGGTGCTGGCGGTGCTCGGTCTGATGGCCACTCGTCGCCGGCACGTCGCCGGCAAGACCGACGCGCTCTTCGGCGTGCTGATCGGGTTGGCTGCGGTCGTGATCGGGGTGCTCGCGATGACCGGCCAGTTCGACTGGCCGACCACCGACGGCGACTGGGTGTCGCGCTTCCGAGAGTGGCTTGACTCACAGTTTGTGGATCGTTTCTAGCGGGCACTGTTCCGCTCGCCGGTGATGCACCGGCGAACAGCCGGCGATTCGCCGGCAGCCCGATCAGTCCGGTGGTTCACCGGCCGGGCGACACCCTTTCAGGGGCGGCGGTTCGCCGCCCCTGAAGTGTTTCCGGGGCCTGACAGTCCCGATGGATCGGCTCGCTGACCGACAAAGCAGACCCTGGTTGAGCGACGGCCCGACCACCTCTGCACGCCACTTTGCTCTGCTTCACTCCAGGCGACACCGCATGTCCGGTATCGGACGTGACTGGTGCGCCCGGTGAAGCAGAGCAAAGGCCGCGTGAAAGGCCTGCGGCGGGGTGGCCCGGAACACGAATCCCGACCCAGGCAGGCTTGCACGCAACGATTCGCGGTCGGATGCCGTCCAGACGCAACGAATGTTCGGTCTGCGCAACTCTCGGTGGTGGATCCTGCCGCTGACGCCGCATACCGTTGAACAACGGCGCCAGCCCGTGGGCCACGGTGGCCGGGGCGCGCCCGACCCTGGGAGCAGGACAATGACGATGGACGCCACCAGCCAGCGCCTGTTGATGTGCCGGCCGACGTACTTCGCCGTCGATTACGCGATCAACCCCTGGATGGACCCGAGCGCGCCGGTCGACGCCGCGCTGGCCGTCCGGCAGTGGGAGCAACTGCGCCAGACGTACCTCGACCTGGGCCACACCGTCGAGGAGATCACTCCGGTGCCCGGCCTGCCGGACATGGTCTTCGCCGCCAACGGCGGCACCGTGATCGACGGCAAGGCGATGGCCGTGCAGTTCCGGGACCCGCAGCGCGCCGACGAGGCGCCCGCGTACCGGGCCTGGTTCGAGGCCGCCGGCTTCGAGATGTACGACCCGAAGCACGTCAACGAGGGCGAGGGCGACGTCCTGCTGGCCGGTGACCACCTGCTGGCCGGCACCGGCTTCCGCACGGCGCACGCCGCGCACGCCCAGTTGCAGGAGGTCTTCGGCTACCCGGTGATCACCATGCAGCTTGTCGACCCGCGCTTCTACCACCTGGACACCGCGTTGACCGTGCTCGACGAGCGGACCGTGGCGTACCTGCCGGAGGCGTTCTCCCCGGGCAGCCAGGCCGTGCTGCGCCGGCTCTTCCCCGACGCGGTGCACGCCACCATGGCCGACGCCGAGGTGCTGGGGCTGAACGCGGTCAGCGACGGGCGGCACGTGGTGCTGCCCGCGCAGGCCACCGACCTGGCCGCCAAGCTGCGCGACCGGGGCTACGAAACCATCGGGGTCGACCTGTCCGAGCTACGTAAGGCCGGCGGCGGACCGAAGTGCTGCACGCTGCGACTCCGCCAGGGAAAGGCAAGCAAGTGATCGTGGATGACAAGCTGCGTACGCCGGGAGCGGTCCGGGACGCCGAGCGCTGGACTGCGCACAACTACCACCCGTTGCCGGTGGTGATCTCGTCCGCCGAGGGCGCCTGGCTCACCGATGTGGACGGCCGCCGCTACCTGGACTGCCTGGCCGGCTACTCCGCGCTGAACTTCGGTCACCGGCACCCGCAGCTGATCGCCGCCGCGCACGCCCAACTGGACCGGCTGACGCTGACCAGCCGGGCGTTCATCCACGACCAGTTCGCCGACTTCTGCCGGGAGCTGGCCGAGCTGTGCGGCAAGGACCTCGTGCTGCCGATGAACACCGGCGCCGAGGCGGTGGAGACCGGGATCAAGGTGGCCCGCAAGTGGGGCTACCAGGTCAAGGGCGTGGCCGCCGGGCAGGCCAACATCGTGGTCGCCGAGGGCAACTTCCACGGGCGGACCACCACCATCGTGAGCTTCTCCACCGACGAGGACGCCCGCGCCGACTTCGGGCCGTACACCCCGGGGTTCACTGTCGTGCCGTACGGCGACCTGGACGCGCTGACCGCCGCGATCGACGAGAACACAGTGGCCGTGCTGCTGGAGCCGATCCAGGGTGAGCAGGGTGTGGTGGTGCCGCCGGAGGGCTACCTGCCGGGCGTACGCCAGGTCTGCACCGAGCGCAACGTGCTGTTCATCGCCGACGAGATCCAGTCGGGTCTGGGGCGTACCGGCGCGACCTTCGCCTGTGACCACGAGGGCGTCGTGCCGGACATGTACCTGCTCGGCAAGGCGCTCGGCGGCGGCATCGTGCCGGTCTCCGCGGTGGCCGCGAACGCCGACGTGCTCGGCGTGCTCAAGCCCGGCCAGCACGGCTCCACCTTCGGCGGCAACCCGCTCGCCTGCGCGGTGGCCATCGAGGTGGTCCGGCTGCTGGCCACCGGCGAGTTCCAGCGCCGCTCGGCCGAGCTGGGTGAGCGGCTGCGGGCCGGCCTGGAAGGGCTGGTCGGCAAGGGTCTCGTCGGGGTACGCGTCCGTGGCCTGTGGGCCGGTCTGGACATCGACCCGGCGCTGATGAGCGGTCGGGAGGCGTGCGAGCGGCTCGCCGAGCGTGGCGTGCTCGCCAAGGACACCCACGGCTCCACCATCCGGCTCGCCCCGCCGCTGGTGATCACCGAGGAGGAGATCGACCTGGCGGTGACCCAGCTGGCCGAGGTGCTGGCCGGCTGACCCAGGAACGTGGTGAAAGGCGGGCGTCGGGGTTCCGGCGCCCGCCTTTCGCGTCAGGGGCGGGGTAGGCGCATGGCCATCGTCGGGGCCTCGGCCATCACCGAGGTGGGGGTGAACGGGGCGCCGGTGGGCAACTCCTCGGCCCGACCGATCTGCACCCCCGGGTACAGCTCCACCATGTCGTTCTCGCCCAGCACCCGGGACTGCTGCGGCGCCAGCGGGATCCGCTCCGACTCGGTCATCGAACCGGCCGGGCGGATGCCGGAGCCGTTGGTGCTGACGTCGGTCACGATGACCTCGCCGACGCGCAGCTCGAAGCGGACGTGACCCCGGCTGATCCAGCGCCGGGCCTCGTCGTTGAGCCACTGCCCGAGCATGATCCCGCCGTCCTGCTCGGGAGCCCGACCAGCCACGATCGGCTGCTCCTCGCTGAGCACGAACCGCCGTCGGACCAGACCGCCGACGCGCACCGCGAGCACCTCGGTACGCGGACGCGGGCCGGCGTCACCGAGCCGTACGCCGTGCCGGGGGCAGGTCGGCACGCCGTTGCGCAGCGCGGGCGGCGGCTGCGCGGCGGGGCTGCGGTCGGCACCCCCGGCCAGGTCGGCGAACGCGCCGCCCCCACCACCGCCGCCGAACAGCGCGCAGCCCGACTCCGGGCAGCGCCACTGGCGGGCCAGCAGCTTGGCACCGGTCGGCGACCGCTTGCCGGCCACCGGCGAATGCCCACCACCGACGTGCGCGATGAACACCGGGCCGCCGGCGCCCGGCACCGGCGCGACCACCCGACCGGGCTGCTCGACCAGCCACGGGAACCGACCGCGCAACCCGTCGAAGCGGACCCGGCTGAGCACCGGCAGACCGAGCAGGTCGGCGACCTCCAACATCCGGTCACCCGGGTTGTCGAGCACCTCGACGAGCCCGTCGTCGGCCCAGCGGCGGACGACCATCCGCTCGTTCGAGGTGAGGTCGGCGTCGGAGAGCAACGCCCGGTGCACCACCGCGTAGACCTGGACGCTGTCCTCCTCCAACTCGCGGGAGAGCGCGTCGATGACCATGCCGAGGCGCAGCAGGCTGGCCGGCCGACCACCGTCGATGTCCTGGTAGCGGATCACCTCGGCCAGGTCGATCACGGCTCGGGCCAGTGACGGGTCCGTGCAGACGCGACCCTCGATGGCGTCCAACACCTTGCTGATCTCAAATCTCATGCCGCGCTCCGGACGATGTCGTCGATCCGCCCGGCCAGCTCGATGTCCCGGTGGGTGACCCCACCGGCCGAGTGCGTGACACAGCGGAAGATCAGGGTCCGCCATCGGATGTCGATGTCGGGATGGTGGTCGAGCTCCTCGGCCACCGTCGCCACCCGGTCCACCACCGCGATGGCCGCCGGGAAACTGCCGAGCTGGGCGGTACGGCCGATGCCGGTCGGGTCACCCGACCAGTCGGGCAACCGGCTCAGCTCTTCTCGCACCGCATCAGCGGTGAGCAGGTCTGCCATGACCAGACCCTACCGGTGGCGCGTCCAGGGAGCCGGACGCGCCACCGTGAGACGGGACAGCGGGGCGATCACTTACTTACAGCCGCAGACGCTCCGCATGCCTGTCAGCAACTTCCCATAGGCACCCATGCGATGCTCAGTAAGCTTGTTGAACTCCTCAAGGCGGACTAAACGGAATTTCGAATTCGATACGTGGGCTTCCCCCGGAGCCTTGCAAGTCATACCGCTGGGCAGCGCCGCTGACCTTGTCCAGGAACGAGGAACTCATCCGAAGCACTCAGACGCGCAATCGTGCACATACTGGAAGCTTGAGGGCCACTTCGATCACAGCGACCATCCTTCAAGAACTCGCACAACCGGGTATCGGAAAAAATTCTCATTACTCAAGGTAGCCGCATTCCGAGACTCGCCTCGCGATCAGGAATACCTGAATAGACGATCGCGACTAAATCGTCCGGATGGCCGGAGATGAGACAAATCCCGCGGCTGACAAGGACGACCCGCTCGGCATCCATGAGCCAACTCTCCGAATGTCCTGAGACTCCCGGAAAAGATGGCATCGACAATAGATCGAGTGATGAGACCTCGGATCCTCTTAACTTCCGTATTTCTTTCGCTACTCCGCGGATCTCATACTCAAGCGCCAGCGACTCAATCCATCCCTCCACAGACGCGTAAAGTGGAATGAATTCGGTGTCCCCCACACCGAAGGCGCCATCGGGCCCAAGAAGGAAGTCATAGAAGACGGAATAACGGGCAGGGCCTGCCTCAAGATATCCGCCGTCCGACCAATGCCCAGCAAGCAGATCGGGGCCGAGATATTGTGGACCGCCGTTAAACAGTATTGATGGTGGAAGATATAGATCACCCCACCGCCGCTCATAGTCCACAGCTCGCAGAACTAGCCCCTCGTCGAACCCTTGCTCGATCCAATGCGCCGCGGACCGCTGTACTCGATTACTAGTGACTCGCTGCCCATGCGCTCGCACAAATGAAAGGGCACGCCGAGACAAGGCGCCTTCCGGTAGATCCATCACGACGCACCCTTTCACTCACCGACAACGAATCTTACCTCATCACCACGTACCGTATAGCCGGTTGATCAAGGGCTGGCAGAAGTCCTTGCAGGGATCCACCGCCTGCCCAGAATTGGTCTTGAGCGTACGGAAGGTTCCTCCGAAGATCTCATCCCCGGCCTTTTGCGCCTCGTTGAGTGCACAGACTTCGGAACAGCCCGTATGCCGCCCCCGCAGAACATCATCCAAAACGGATCCCGATTCGACGTCTACCCCTCCAGGTGTAGTCCGGCCGTAATACCGGTTCCCGTTAGGCGAGGTGTATTCGGTGACAAATCGCGGCGCATTCGTCCCGAGATTCGCCTGCCGATAGTCACCCAAGGTGGATCCTGCTGGAGCCGGGCCGGGCTTGGCACCGCAATTATGTACCAGGACCGGTGTCGTGCCAGCGAACACGTAGTACGTGTGGATGTCCTCGACGGTGAGGTTGTAGACCGCAGTGCTCTGCGTCCAGTGCCGAGTCCGGACCACCGTCAGGGTCTGGCCGTCCGGCGTCGCCACCTGGTCGCCGACGAGGAGCTGCCCGGCCTCGATCCATCGACCCTCGTCGGCCACCCAGAACGGGTGTCCGTCGGTGGCCACGATGTCGGCGGTCGACTCTCCGGCGTCACCGTCGACGTCGACCGTGACGTCCACCAGGTCGCGATGCCCCTCGCCCCCGATGAGACGGCTCACCGGCTTGGCCTTGGTCTCGCCGGTCTCCGGATCGGTCGCCAGCACCTCGTCGTCGAGGTTCACGTCCTCGATGGCCTTCGTGCTGCCGTCGGCGAGCAGCACCAGCGTGCCTGCCACAAAGCTGTTGGAGAAACAGTCCTTGGCGGCGTTGGAGGCGGCACCACCCTTCGAGGCGCGGCTGGCCGTGCCGGCTTTTGCCGCGCTGCTGGCCCGGCCGGCGCCCTTGCCGGCGAACATGTCCACCGCGGCCACGGTCAGATTGCCCGCACACTCGGCACCGGACTTGTCGTCACCGCACCCGACCGACTGCTTCACCGAGTCACAGGCGGCCTTGTCGTTGTTGTAGCCGCAGTCACCGGCCTTGTCGAACTGCTCCCCGGCCGTCTTGGCCTTGCCGCGAAGACTGTCGCAGGCCGCATCGCTGTCGCCGGAGGAGCAGTCGTCCAACTCGGCGTAGGTGTCCAGCGCCCCCTTCGCGGTGTCCTTCAGGCCACTGGCCACCGTTCCGACGTAATCCTTGACGGCGTCCTTCGCCGTGTCGAGCCAGCCGTGACCGTCCAGCTCGACGTTCGAGATCGGGTTGCCGCCGGCGAAGGCGTACCGGTTGCCGGTGTACGGGTCGATCGCCAGCGACAGGTCGTTCAGCGCCCCGTTGTACGAGTCCCGGGTCAGGAACTGGTTGATGCCCGGGTCGTAGTCACGGAAGCCCATGTCGTACTTGCCGGTGGACTGGTCGTACCGCTTGGACTGGAAGCGGTACGAGTTGTAGGGCACCCGGTCCGGGTTGTCGGGGTTGCTCGCGTCCGGCTTGTCGGCCCCGGTGAACTGGCCACTGTCGTTCTTGCCGTAGGCGGTGTATCCGTACGTCGCCCGCCCGTCACCCTTGTCGTCGGTGATCTGCTCGATGTCCGAGCCGCCGTCGTACCCGGCGTACGAGTCCTCCTGGCTGTTGTCGGTGTTGGTCTTGACCTGCGACAGCAGCGAACCGCCGGGGCCACGCTGGTAGGACTTGACCACCTTGGTGCCTTCGAGCTCGGCGGAGATGTCCGAGCTGAGGCCGAGGTACGCGTACGTGGTGGTCTTGCCGGCGTAGGTCCGCTCGACCTGCCGGTCCAGTGGGTCGTACTTGTAGGTGGTGGTCTTGTTGCCGGGGTTCTTGACGTTCGTGACGACGTGGTCGAAACCGTCGTACGTGTAGCTCTCCAGCGTGGTGCTGTCGGCAGTCACCGTCTTGAGCCGACCGTACGGGTCGTAGGCGTAGGTCGCGCTTACACTCGCCCCGCTCGTCGTCGCGGACTGCAACCGGTTCTTCGTGTAGTTGAACGAGGTCGTGAGGCCGCCGACCGTCTGCGTGATGACGTTGCTGTTCGCGTCGTGCACGTAGCTCTCGGTCGTCGCGCCCGAACCGGTCTTGGTCACCGAACGGACCCGGTCCTGCGGGTCGTACCCGTAGGTCGTGGTGGTGTCCAGATAGGACGTCCGGTTGTCCGCGTTCTGCTTGCGGGAGACGTCCTTCGACTTCTGCCCGTTCGCCGCGTACTCGTAGGTGTGCTGGTTGACCAGGGTGCCGCCGGACTTCTTCTCGACCTGGCTCTGCACCGCGCCGTTGAGGAAGTAGGCGTTGGTGACGACGTTCCCGTTGCCCTTGGTCTCGGTGTCGGTCTGCCCCCGCTTGGTGTGGGTGTACCGGGTGTACTTCGGCTTCGGGTCGGTCGGCGAGGTCAGGTTCTTGATCTCGGTCGCCAGATCGCGCTGGGGCTCGTAGGTGTACTCGGAGATCTGCGTGTCGTGCGTCCGGCGCTTGAGCAGGCCGTTGGGCTCGTAACTGAAGGTGGTGGTGTTCTTGACGGTGCCGGACTTCTTCTCCTCGACACTGGCGACCTGGTTACGGGGGTCGTAGGAGATCGCGTACGTGTCGATGGTGGCGCCGGTGCTGCTGTCCGACATCTTGGTCAGGTTGGCGTTGACGTCGTACTCGTAGCTGAAGTTCTTGCTCGGCGTGCCGGAGCCCGCGCCGTTGTCGGCCTGGGTCTTCTTCTTGCCGTCGGGGTAGTAGGTCCAGAGCTGTTCGCGTGGGGTGCCGCTGGACCCGGTGACGGTGCGGGAGGTCTGCGCGCCGACCAGGTCGTACTTGTACCCCGTCTTGATGTTCCAGCCGGCGTCCTCGGAGGTACGCACCCACCCGGTGTCGAAGAAGGTCTGGACCGTGTCGTTGCGGGTGCTCTCCCCCTTTGACGGCGGTGCCGAGATCCGCTCCGGGTTGCCGACCTTGTCGTAGGTGTAGATGGTGCTCGGCGGCGTCTTGAACTCTGAGTCGTCCCGGTCGTACGGCTGCTGGACCTCGCGGACCCGGTTGAGCTTGTCGTAGAGGGTGACGGTGGTGAAGTCGTCGGGGTCGTCGGTGGTGTCGACGCCCCTCGGGCTGACCTGGGTCGTCCGGTTGCCGACCTCGTCGTAGCCGCTTCGGGTGGTGCGGTAGGTGATCGTGCCGTTGACCGAGACATAGGGCACCTTCTGCGCGATCACCGCGGAGCGCTCGTCGTAGTCGATCAGGGTCTTGTTGCCGTCCTGGTCCGTCGACGACGTCGTGTTGCCGTCCCTGTCGTACGTGACCGAGGTGGTGTAGCCCTTCGCGTCCACCGTGCTGATCACCCGGTGGTTGGCGTCGTAGTTGTACTTGGCCGTGTAGTCGGTCGAGTCGGACGTGGCCATCTTCCGCTGGTCGACCACGTTGATCACGTTGCCGACCGTGTCGTAGTCGACGTGCAGCCGGCCGTTCGCGGCGTCGGTGACGTCGGTCGGCTGGTTCAGCTCGTCGTAGACGTAGACGGTGGCGAAGTCGTTCGGGTCCGTCGTGGTCAGCATTCCCCGCGGTTCGGTGACCTTGGTGAGATTGCCGACCGGGTCGTACTCGTACTTGGTCGTCGGCGCGTCGGAGGTGGAGGTGTCCTTGGCGGTGACGACCGTGGCGGCCCGGTCGAGCAGGTCGTACGTGGCGGTGGTCACCGCACCCGTGGCGGTGGTCTGCTGGGTGACGTTGTCGTTCTTGTCGTAGACCGGCGACGGGGTGGTGGCGTACACGCCCGCGGCGCTGTCGACCGGCACCTTGCTGGTGGTCGGTCGGCCGAGGATGTCGTAGCCGTACGTCGACGTGTGCTGGTTCGCGTCGGTCACCGTGGTGACGGAACCGATCGCGGAGTACGTGTAGGTGGTGTCGTTCAGCAGCGCGTCGGTGATCGTCTTCGGGTATCCGTTGGCGTCGAAGCTCGCGTACTCGGTGACACCGTCGTTCGCGTCGGTCGCGGTCAGCATCCGCCCGTACGAGTCGTACGAGTACAGCGTGGTGTAGTCACCCTCGGCCGCGGTCGCGGTGCCCTTGGGGTCGGTGACCGAGGTGACGTTGCCGACCCCGTCGTAGCCGAACTTCCAGTGCCGGCCCTCGGCCGAGTACTTGTCGGTGAGTTCGGCGGTGTGCCCGCTCAGGCCGAACCGGTAGTCCAGCCGGATGCCCGGGGTGTTGTTCTTGACCGCCTCCGCGTCCCTGACCTCGAGCGGCAGGCCGGTGAACTGGTCGTAGCGCCAGGTCGAGACCGCGTTCTTGTCGTCCTCGAGCCGGACCACGTTGTTGTCCGCGTCCCAGCCCAGCAGAGTCACCTGGGCCTTGGCGTTGGAGATCCGGGTACTGCGGCCGTACCCGTCGATCGTCGTCTCGGTCGCCCTGCCCTTGGGGTCGGTCACAGTGGTGACCACGCCCGCACTCGACTCGCCGTCCGGGTCCTGGTACTCGAACAGCGTCGACCTGTTCATCCGGTCGATCATCGAGTTGACCTTGCCCTGCTGGAACGCGTCGCCGGGGTCGTTGTAGGCGACCTTCGTGTTCGAGTTGCGCGGGTCGGTGACCTTGGTCAGTCGGGCGTTCTGCGCGCCCTGTGACTCGTCGTAGGCGTACCCGAATGTCTTGGCTTCTCCCGTGCCAGCGCCGTCGGTGACCTCTCGCAGCAGACCGGTGTCGCTGTAGACGAACGACATCGTCCGACCACTGACGTCGGTGATCGTCTTCAGCTGGCCAATGATCCGCGAGTTCTGGAGGTTGGTCAGGGTCTGTCGGACACCGCCGACGAAGGCGGTGTAGCCGTCGCCCGGCTCGTAATACTCCAGCGTCAACGTCTGCCGGTTGTCCGGATCGGTCAGGTAGCGCAGCACCGCGGTATTCCGGTAGCCGACCTGCTTGCGCTCGTACGTGAAGCGCAACTGGTTGCCGTTACGGTCCCGGACGGCCATCTGGTAGCCCTGCTCGTCGAAGACGAACTGGCTGCGGTCCGGGCGGGTCATCGTCCAGGCCTCGGCGGTGTCACCGCTGCCGGTGCGTTGCAGGAAGAGGTGGACGCCCGACGGCTGGATGTACCGCCAGTCGGCCGGATTGCCGCTGCCGTGCTTGTCGAGGTTGAACAGGTGGGTGGTGCCGTCACCGTCGGTCATCGCGACCTGTTGCGGCCACGTCGTGTCGCCACCGCGGAACTCGAGCGGCGAGCCGAGCCGGACCGCGCTGGAGGTGGACAACGACCAGCCGAGGCCCGCCGACGAGGTGGAGGTGTCCTGGCTGTTGTAGGTCATCCGGACGAACGTGGTGACGCCGCGGCTCGGGTTGTTGATCGGGTTGTAGCCGACCAGCGCGTTGCCGGAGAACTGGTTGACCAGAAGGGTGGCGCCAGCCCCGGTGCCACCGCCCGCGTACTGGTAGAACTTCTCCAGCCCGAGCTGGTCGGAGGTGGGGTCCTCCACCGCGACCGACTGGTCCAGCGGATCGATCTGGGCGACCTCCGACAGCCATTTCCCGCTGTTCTTGTTACGCAGTTCCCACTTCAGCACATACGGTTCGCGGCGGTCACCGTCACTGCCGGAGTTCGGAGCCTTGACCGTGGCGTTGATGGTGACGACACCGCCGGGTGCCTGCGCCGACGGCAGGGGCGTCTCGATCGGGTTGCCCGCGTTGGGGGCGTCCGGCCCGTCCTGAAGCGCCCAGTGGTACGACAGCACCCAGTCCGACGGCGACCACACCGACGACGTGGTGTTGGTGACGGTGACCGGCACCAGATACTGGTCGCCCGGAATCATCCGGCTCGGCGTGTTCGGCGCGTGATAGGTGCTGGCGCTGTTCGGCGCGGTGTAGATGACCCGCAGCCGGGGGCGCAGCGACGGCTCGGCCGCCTCGGCGGAGAGGAAGAGCGACCGCTGTTCCGCGCCGGCCTCGTCGGCCAGCCGGATCTGCACTCCCTTGTTGCTGCTCGGAGTGTCCACCCACCGCTGCACCAGCGGCCCGGCCTCCCAGTTGGTCCAGCCCGGGTCACCGTTGACCGAGCCGACCGACGACTGCACAGTCGACTCGGCGTCGCCGCCGGGCGTGATCCAGGCGATCCCGGTCTGGGCGCTCTTCCACGTCGAGGTGGTCTCGCTGAAGTCACGGGTCAGCCCGCGCAGCTGGAACTGCTGTTGGCCGACGCCCGTCCCGTCGGCGTACCAGCCCCACAGGCCGACCTGCGCGTTGATGACCTTTGCCTGGGCGGGCAGCCCGGTGACGTTGGGGAACTTCATCACCACCCGGCTGGTGCCGTAGATCGGGCCCTTGTTGCCGACCTGGAGTTCGCCGCCGGCATCCAGCTTGTCCCAGTTGCTGTCTGGTTTGAGGCTGGTCAGCGTGTTGTCGTCCGCGCCGGTGAAGAACCTGATCACCTGGCCGGCCTTGGGCAGCCGCACCATCTGGGTCTGCGCCGGGATGACAGTGCCGTTCCGCAACCGCACGGCGACCATGTAGAAGTAGGCGTCGCCGAACTGGCTCGCCGAGTTCGCCGGTGTGGGCGTGGCGTGGGTGTCCGAGTACGTGGTGCGGCCCGGTCGGACAGGGGCGACCAGGCTGGACGCGTTCGGCATGAAGTTCTGCGTCTTGCTGGAGTGCACCTGGTACTCGACCAGGTCGTCATCGGGCGACGACGAGGGGTCGGTGTAGGACGACCAGGACAGGTCCGCGCCGGTGGCCCGGACGGTGGTCACCGGATTCAGCGCGACTCCGGGCTTGCCCCAGGTGAGCACCAGCTTCGGGCCGTGGTCGTCCTCGCCTCCGTAGGAGAAGTCGCCGGACTCGTACCGCGGGCCGCCGTTCTTGTTCGTCTCGTCCTTGCCCTTGACCATGAAGCCGTAGTTGGTCGCGGGGTTGTCCAGCCAGCCCTGCACAGTCGAGCGGACGCTGTAGCTGTGCCAGGCGTTGGTCTGGTGCAGCGGCTTGGTCACCTCGGCCCGCTTGACCAGCCGGACCGCGTCGGCCACGACCTTCTTGTTGGCCACGTCGCCGAGCACCACCTTGTGGGTGGTGCCCGCCTTGAACCCGTAGGTGCCGATCGACACCCAGTTCTGATTGCCGGAACCGGTGGTCTGGTTGACCGTCTTGACCACCGAGCCGCCGTCGTGGAACACGGTGTAGGGCGCGTTCGTGGCACGGTCGGAACCTGGCACGTAGTGCACGTACACCTCGTACTGACCATCCTCGGTCAGCCGTGGCACCCAGGTGAACGTCTGCCCGGTGGACGCGTCGGCGTTGTACCGGTACGTGCCGTTGTTCGCCTGACTGCGGTCGGTGGCCGTGGCGCCGACCCACTCACCACTGGCCGACACCTTGGCGCCGTCCGCCTCGTCCACCTGCTCGCGGTTCTCCCCGACCTCGGCGAACTTGGTGTTCATGGTGCCCCACGTCGCGGTGGTCTCGTTCCACGCCGCGGTCACCCGACGCGCCTCGAACGCCATCGACGCCTCGTCGGCGCCCCCGTGGACCTGATCGAAGTACATCTGCAGCTGCGCCGAGTCCAGCACGGTGTTGGCCGGCACCTTGGACAGGTCGAACTTGGTCAGGGCGCGGAACGTGCCCCCGGTGGAGGCGCCGGCGGACAGCTTCCAGGTGCTGTCGAAGTTCTCCGTCGGACCACCGGACGCGATCATCACGTCCTGGGCCTGACTCAACGTCGGCTGCACCTTGATCGTCGGGTCGATCACCACGGGGTACTTACGGGCCGGGTCGCGCAGCCACGCGTCGTCCGCCGCAACCGTCACCACCGTGCGGCCACCCTGCTGGCTGACCCGTTGGCTGACCTTGTAGCTCATCGCCTTGCCGACCACCGAGGTCGCGTCGTCGGCGCTGTCGTACATGTACGGCCGAGGCATCGTGAACAGTGCCGGACCCTGCCGGTCCGTGGCGAAGAACGACAGCGAGCCGTCCGCCTCCGGCACCACCCGAACCGAATCCGTGTCCAGCGTGAACGTGTACGTCGCTGGCCCGCTCGGCGCGGCGGCCAGCACGATCTGCTCCTTGACCGCCGACGGGGTCACCTCATAGACCAGGTCGGCGCCGCCGACCGCGCCCGGGTAGGTGACCCGGGTGCCCTTCGCGGTCGGGCGCAGGGCCCGCGCGCTGCCGGCGAGCCCGAGGGTCAACCCGTAACCCCCCATCGAGTACGAGAGCACGCGGTCGCTGCGGTCGCCGAACCTGCCGACGAACGTGTTCCGGGTGGCGGCATACGGATAACCCGCCCTGTCACCGGCGGACACTGTCGATTGGATGTCCTGCCAGCGACCCTTGCCGTCGCGGTAGTGGACCGGCTCACGACTGGCTTCCGCCTGCATCCGACCGTCTGCCAACAGGTAGACCTTGGTGCTCGCGGTGCGGCGGTCGACCAGTTCCCGGACCCGGCGTGCCGGCGGTATCGCCTCGGCAGTCACCGGCCGGGCCACCGAGGGCAGGACCTTCGCCGGACCCGGCGGGGTCGGCGGCACCTCGCGGCCAAGCGGCGTTGGCGGACGCAACACAGTCCCCGGCCGGGGTGCCGGTTTGGGCTCACCCGCCTGGCGCCCGTACGCGGGACTGCCCGAAACCACCAGCAGGACACCGACCAGTACTGCAATTAGGCGGCGTCCATTACCGACAATGCTCATCTGATTTCCTTCACGCGATGCCGACGACGAAAGACACGATTTGCCCACGGCACAGCTCGTGCCGGTCGAACTGCCGCGAAGGAGAAATCGGCGCGCGGAGACAGCGCCGGACACCGCGACGAGGCTCAGAGAATGAGTCGGATCAGCGCCCCCCGTGGGTGCCGCAGTGAACCTAGCAAGCCCAGATTGACCATGGCAACTATTGACCTATGACAATTTTTGGCGGAGGCGGGAGCAACGGCGGGCGGAATACGAATATTGGGAACAACCGGATCTACCGGATGCTCCCGGCCCGGACCGGAGATGTCGGGTCAGAAACGCGACGATGGGGCGGCATCGTCAGATGCCGCCCCACCGATCAGTCCTCGCAACAGCCGCGCAGCGGCCGTTTCCGTTCAGCCGCGCAGCGGCCGCCCCACCTCGTGCAGGTGACCGAGCGCCTGCCGGTACGACTCGACCAGTCCGGTCTCGGCGTACGGGATGCCCTGCTCGGCGCAGTAGGCGCGCACGATCGGCTGGGCCCGGCGCAGGTTGGCGCGGGGCATGTTCGGGAAGAGGTGGTGCTCGATCTGGTAGTTGAGACCGCCGAGCGTGGTGTCCACCAGTCGGCTGCCGCGCACGTTGCGGGAGGTCAGCACCTGCTTACGCAGGAAGTCCAGCTCGTCCTCGGCGGTCGGCATCGGCATGCCCTTGTGGTTCGGCGCGAACGCGCAGCCCATGTAGAGGCCCCACAGCGCCTGGTGCACGACGGCGAAGAGCAGCGCCTTGACCGGGGACATGACCGCCAGCAGCAGCGCCACGTAGGCGGCGGTGTGCGCGACGAGCAACGCCGCCTCGACCGCCCGGTGCCGCATCGGGACGGTGTACCCGCCGCCGTTCGGCTCCCGGCCGATGATCGCCCGGATGCTCGCCACGTGCAGGCTCAGGCCCTCCAGCAGGAGCATCGGGAAGAAGAAGTACGCCTGCCGCTGAGCCATCCAACGGCCGAACCCGCGGGTCTCCAACGCCTGCTCGGGTGTCCACACCAGTGCGCCCGCGCCGACGTCCGGGTCCTCGTCCTCGTGGTTCGGGTTGGCGTGGTGCCGGTTGTGCTTGTCGACCCACCAGCCGTAGCTGAGCCCCACCGCCGCGTTGCCGGCGAGCAGCCCCACCAACTCGCTGGGGCCACGCCGACGGAACATCTGGCGGTGCCCTGCGTCGTGACCGAGGAACGCGACCTGGGTGGTGGCGACCGCCATCAGGGCCGCGAGCGGAAGCTGCCACCAGGAGTCGCCGAGCAGGAACACGGCCACCCAGCCGGCCACGAAGGCACCGAGGGTGAACGCGATGCGGGTGACATACCAGCCGGGACGCCGCTCCAGCAGGCCCGCCTGGCTGATCCGTCGGGACAACTGTGCGTAGTCACTACCTCGCCGTCGTACCGGCGGTTCTGCCACCGCTCCGAGCGCCATCGCTGCTCCCGTTCCGCTTGCGCCCGTACCAGGATGGTTCGGGCTTAATGTCAAGTCTCCCAATCGCGGTAGCGCTGAGTAACCCCGACAACCCCCGAATGGGGGGTAGGGCAGGCCCTACCCCTACTGGTTCGACTCAGCCGAGTCGGCCCACCGCGGAGCGCAGTCGAGCCAGGTCACGGCGCCGCCGCTCGTAGGTGGCGGCGAGCCCGACCAGCGCCAGCCCGCCGACCCCCAGGTAGATCCACCGGGGCAGCAGATCCCACCCCCGGGCCAGCTCGTGCAGCGCCAACAGCGTCAGCACCCCGCCGCCGAGCAGCACCGGCGCCTGCCAGCGACGGGTCGCGCCGGCCAGCACCACGCCGGTCGCCGCCGCGCCGAGGAGCAGTCGCCGCCACGGCTGTGGGTCCGCCCCGGCCAGCACCGACACGAGGCTGGGCAGCAACGCCGCGACCAGCCCCGGGCCGAGGGCCGGCCAGCTGGTCAAACCCGGTCGGGTACGCAGCGCCAGCAGACCCGCACCGACGGCGAGCGCCGCAGCCGGCAGGGTGTACGCCTCCAGCACCGTCACCCCACCGGCGGCCAGCAGCACCCAGGCCCCGAGCAACTCGCTGCCGGCGGCGATCCCGGCGAACGCCCACCGCCGACCGGCCGGTTCGCCCCGGCGCAGCAGCCGCAGCGCCACGGCGACACCCCAGAGCACGCAGACGGTGGCGAGGTGCCGTGCCACCTCGACGGTGAGCACCGCCGCCACCAGCGCGACGGCCTGCGCGGTGGCGTCCAGCACCCGTCCCAGCCGGGCCCGCGCCGGGGTGACCGCCGCGGCGGCCAGCACCAACGCGGCCACCGCCAGCAGTGGGTACGCGGCAGCCCGCAGCGGCAGCCCACCGGCGAGCGGGGCGGTCACCGCCAACGCGGACGCCGCACCAACGGCGGCGAGACAACCGGCGACCCGTACCGCGAAGCTGCGCGCCCCGACGGTGACCGCGACCGCCGCCACCAGCAGCGCCCCCTCGGCCGCGAGCGTCCCGGCCCGGGTGGCCAGTAGACCGAGCACACCGGAGGCCACCAGCACCACGCCCACCGGCACGGCGACCGGTGCGAGCGCCGGGCGGGCCGCGGCCAACGCGGTGAACAGCAACGCGGCCAGGCCGGCGAGCAGAACGGCGGCCGGGAGCACCGGCCACGGCGCGCCGACCGCGACGAGCAGCACCGGCAGCGACACCGCGACGAACGGCAGCGCGAGCGGCACCGGCAGGCCGACCCGCCGACCGGCCAGCGCCCCGGCCACCGCGAGCACGACCAGCGCGAACCCGACCGGGAGCACCGTCGGGTCGGCGACGACCGTGGGGACCCCCGACCACACCCGGTCCCGGCCGCCGTAGGGCGACACGAGCGCGGTCAGCACCGTCGGCAGGGCCGCCAGCACAGCGACCACCGCCAGGGCTCCGCCGGCCGCCAGCAACGGCGCCGACCGGGCCGGCTCGCGCTCGTCGGCCGTCGGCCGGTCCCCGAGGGCCGCCTGACCTGAGGCGCTCGCCGACGGCAGCCAGCAGACCCCCAGCGCGGCCAGCGCCGCGTACAGCGCGAGCGGCTCGTCACCCGCGCCGACCAGCGGCGCGAGGCCAGGCACGGCCACCGCCGCGACGGCGCCGGTCACCGCGTACCCGATCAGCTCCACCCGGTGGCGGCGGGCCGCGAGCGCCGCGACCAGCGACAGCCCGGCGGCGGCCAGCGCGAGCCGGGCCTGCCACCACGGCGGCCCGCCCGCGGCGAACATCGCCACCGCCGCGATCCCGGGCAGCGCGAGCTGCCCGACCAGCAGACCCGCGCCGGCCACCTCCCGGTACGCGCCGGCCCCCCGTCGGACGGCGAGTGCCAACCCGACCACGGCGAGCACACCGAGCGCCACCAGGGCACCGGTCGGGGCGGCCAGGGCGACCAGCAGCCCGTGCCCGAGCAGGACGGCACCGCCGAGCGCACGGATGCGCAGGGCGACCGATGGGGTGCTCGGGCGGGCCAGCACGGCGAGCAGCAGCGCGACCCCGCCGATCAGGTCGATGGCCACCACCTGGGGCCAGGAGGCCGTCCAGCCGGCGGGCACGGCGAACAGCACCGCCACCGCGCCGGCCGTGGCGAGCACCGTCCGCGTGTTCCGAGGGAGCAGCAGCACCGTCGCGCCGATCGCCAGCGCCACCGCAGGTGCCAGCTGCCAACCCCAGAGCAGGTCCGGCCCCGTCCCAGCCCCACCCCAGGGCGGCAGCGACCGGCCGACGGCGGCGAGCGCCAGCCCGATGGTGATCAACACGGCGACCTGCGCCGTGCCCGCCGCGACGAACAGCGCACCCGCCCGCGGACCGGTCCGCCAACCGCCGCCACCGTCCAGCGCCGCCCCGGCCGCCGCCGGCAGGAGCCGCACGGCGGCGGCCATCCCCACCGCCACCGTCGCCGCCGCGAGCAGCAGCAGGGACGGCCGCAGCTCCGCCACCGGACGCAGCAGGGCGGCGGCGAGCACCGGCACCAGCAGCCCGGCCGCCACCGCCCGCAGCGCCCGCCCCCCGACGAGCCAGGCCGCGCCGAACCCGGTCAGCGCGACCAGCAACAGCGGCACCCCGGCCAGCAGTGGCGAGCCCCCCGCCCGCCCACTGACCAGCGGCACCACCGCGCACGCCGAGGCGCCAACCAGCGCGGCGACGTGACCGGCGCCGGCCAACACCCGGCCGACGAGCTGCGCCACCCCTTCCCGGCCACGCAGCGCGGCCAGCACGGCCAGGTTCAGCGACGCCACCCCGAGCAGGACCAACGCCCACCCCGCGGCACCCAGCCCGGCCTCGGCGGCGAGCAGCGGCAACGCCGGCTGGGCGGCCACCAGGGCGGCGAACCACGGCCCCGTCAACCCGCTCCACCGGCCGTACGCCACGGCGACCGCCGCGCTGGCCCCCCCGACCAGCGCGGCGTACCGGCTGCCCGGCCAGCCGGTCACGCCGGCCAGGTCCACCGACCAGGCCGCGTAACCGTCCAGCACCACCAGCAGCAACCCCACCGCGGCGAACGTCTCCGCAGTACCGCGCAGCCCTCGGCGGACCGCCAGCAGCGGTACGCCCAGCGCGAGCGCGGTGAACACGGCCAGGATCAACGCCCGCCCGGCGACCCCCACCGCCGCCCAGGCGACCGCGGTGAACACCACCGCCGCGGTCCCCAGCAGGAGTCCACCGAGGACGAAGAGCAGACCCTGGACCGTCCGGGTCGAGGTCTCCGCCGCACCCGGCCGCGAATCCGTCGCGACCCCGGGACCCGGGCCGATTGACGGCGCCGGGCCGACGACGAGAGGCGCCGGGCGCGCCACGACCGAGGCCGCCAACCCGGCGCGGACGACCGCCGCCAGTTCGGCTCGCCGCCCGGACACTGTCGACAGCCGTCCGGCCAACTCGGTGTACGCGCGGCGAGCCCGCTCCACCTGCGGCTCAAGCTCGGCGACCTCCCGGCTCAGCCGAACCACCTCAGCGGCGATCGGGTCGGGCGCGCGTCGGCAGCCGGAGCAACCGGCGCTCAGATCGGCCGGTGCACCGCAGGCGGGGCAGGGGTAACGGGTGTCGTCCACCCGGTCATCATCGACAACCGGCCGGGGTGCGACCCAGAGTGCGCGTACTCAGGATCGGGTGTGCTCGTACACCCAGGTGGCGTAGTCGGGGTTGCCGCTCTCCACCCTGGACACCAGGATCTCCGGCACCTCGTACGGGTGGCTGACCCGGATCTGGTCCAGCAACGCGGTGAGCCGATCCGGTGCGGTCTTGAACTGCACCGACCACTCGGTGCTCGTCTCCATCCCGGACCGCCACCAGTAGGTGCTGTCCACCTGACCACCCACCTGGGCGCAGGCGGCGAGCCTGCCGGCGACGGCCGCAGCCGCCAGCACGTCGGCGACCGAACGCGCATCCACCACCGTTGTCACCACGCAGATCTCGTCCACGCCCGCACCCTACGCGGACATCTACCGATTAGCGGCGATCCAGGCATCAATCTGCGCCCACCAATCGAAGAGCCAGTCGATGCGTTGCTGCCGTCCGGTCGGTACGTCCTCCGGGGGCACGGACCAGAACCGCATCACGATCCGCTTGTCCATCGGCAGCTCCCGCCACACGTCGGCGACGGTGAGCATCCGGTCCAGCCCGGTGTGGGCGACGAAGATGACCCCGGCGTCCGGTGCGGCGTCCAGCGCGGCGAGCATCCCACCGGGCTGCGGGGCGAGCACGTGGCGCATCCGCTCGGCGCGCAGGGCCATCCGTTCCAGGCCGAGGGAGCGCAGCCGGGCGATGGCGCGCAGCCGTCGCCGGGGGGTGAAGTTACCGCCCTCGGGGAAGATCACGAACGCGTCGTTGTCGTCCAGGCCGGTGGCGAGGTGTCCGACCTGGCGTACCGTCTCCTCGCCGCGCTCCGGGGTCGGCGCGATGAACCGGTTGGGCAGCCGGTTGAGCAGCACGTCGATCGCCGGATCCCACTGGAGGCTGTCCTTGAGAACGATCCGGGGTTCCCGGTGGAACCAGTTGACCAGCCCGTGGATCAGGATGAACGAGTCGCCCGGCCCGGCGTGCCGACAGAGCACCAGCTCGGGCCGGCCGGGCAGCGCGGTGTCCGGGTCGGTGCCCACCACGTCGATGCGCAACCGCAGTGTCCAACGTGCCTGCCAGAACAGCACCCGCAGGAACCAGCCGGCCAGCACGTAGTGCGCGCGCTGGAAGGCCGGCGACCGGGTCCGCCAGCCGAAGCCGGAGACGACCCAGAGCAGGAAGAGCGCGAGCAGCGCGGCGGCGTCCCAGACCAGGTAGAAGCAGCCGATCCAGAGCAGTCGCAGCGGGCGCAACCGGCCCGGGACCAGCGGGGACGCGGCTGCGGCGAGCAGCGCCCAGATCGGCAACGTGGTGACCACGAGGAAGGCGAGCAGCACGACGGCGGGGGCGAACAGCAGCCGACGCAGCCACCGGGGAGGCAGCGGCATCACCGCTCCAGGTGGGTGGCGAGGTAGCGCCGGGAGGCGGTGTACGCGCGGCTGATCCGCCGTCCCACCGCCGCCATGTCCCGGTACGCCCACGGCGTGTCGTCGCGTGGGTTGAGGCCGCCGGTCGGCAGGACGTGCACCTCCACGCCCTCGGGCAGCGCCGCCATCTCCCGGAAGAAGCGGTGCCGGCGGGAGATCTCGAACGCGACCTGCGCGATCTCCCACGGCCGGCGGGGCGGGGTCAGCTCCCGTTCGATCCGACCCACCTGGAGGACGTAGATCCGGCGGGCGCCGACGGCCACGGCCTCGCCGATCGGGATGGAGTTGACGATCCCGCCGTCCACGTAGTGCGCGCCGTCGATCTCCATCGGCGGAAGCAGGCCCGGCACCGAGGCCGACGCCATCACCGCCGGCACGACCGGACCGCTGTCGAACCAGTGCTCGGCGGCCCGCTCGATGTGGGCGGCGCAGCAGCGGAACGGCACCCGCAGGTCGGCGAAGGTGGTGTCCACCCCCAGCTCGGTCTCCAACAGGCGGCGCAGCGGCCGGGGTGAGTGCAGGTGGGTGCGGGCGGCGAAACGGCGCAGCTGCCGGGCCACCGAGTCGCCGTACACCTCGCTCGCCTCCGGTGAGGCCCAGAGCCGGACCAGCCGGTCGGTCACCGCCTCGGACGGGTCGGCGGCGACCAGCGCGCCGTTCACCGCTCCGATCGAGGTGCCGAGCACCATGTCGGGTTGGATGCCGGCGCGGAACAGGGCCCGCAACATGCCGACCTCGACCGCGCCGAGCACTCCCCCGCCGCCGAGCACGAACGCCACCGGTCCCCCCGCCATGTCTCTCATCCTGGCACGGGCCCGCCGCCGACCGGTGGGCCGGCGTCGACCGGCGGTCAGCGCACGGCACGCACCGTCCGTCGACGGCCGGCGCCGACGGCGTTGACAGGCCGGACGCATTCGCGCAACCTGATACCGCTCCCACCCCTGAGGCAGGTGCGATCCGTGAAGGCAGCACTGCATCCGGGCCGATTGCTGGCTCGCAGATACCGACTTCTGGACCAGATCGGCGCCGGCGGCATGTCGGTCATCTGGCGTGCCCGGGACGAGGTACTGGACCGGGTGGTCGCGCTGAAGGTGCTCGCCCCGTCACTCGCCGCCGACGCGCGGTTCCGGGGCATGGTGCGCGAGGAGGCACGGGCCGCCGCCCAGCTGGTGCACCCGCACCTGACCTCCGTGCACGACTACGGCGAGACGGTCGACCCGGACGGCTCGATCACCTCGTTCGTGGTGATGGAGCTGCTCAGCGGCGAGGAGTTGAAGCTGCGGCTCACCGAGGGGCCGTTGCCGTGGACCGAGGCGGTCCAGGTGGGCGCGCAGGTCGCGGACGCGCTGGCCGCCGCGCACCGGCTCGGGATCGTGCACCGGGACATCACCCCGGCCAACGTGATGATGACGGGGACGGGCGTCAAGGTGCTCGACTTCGGCATCGCCACCCGGATCGGCGCACCCGACGAGGACGAGGACGGCGAGACCTTCGGCACCCCGGCGTACGTAGCCCCGGAACGCCTTGACGGCGCGCCGGCCCAGCCGTCCACCGACGTCTACTCGCTCGGCGTGCTGTTGCACGAGGCGCTCACCGGCCGGGTCCCGTATCCGGCGGACACCTGGGAGCAGCTCAGCGCCGCGCTGGCCAGTGGTCCGCCGCCGACGCTGGCCGACCTGCCGGACCTGCCCGCACCGGTGGCCCAGATCTGCCTGCGCAGCCTCGCCCGGAACCCGGCCGATCGGCCGACCGCCCGGCAGGTCGCCACCGCGCTCCGCGACCACTCGCTGCCCGCCGAACCTCCGACCGCGACCATCCGGGTGCCCACCCAGCCCCTGCCACCACAGTCACCCGGCGTCGCGACGGCCAGCGTCCCGGCGGCGGCGCGGACGGATGGAGACACCTCGGACGGCGGGGCCTCCTCCGGCGTGGGCGGTCCGGCGACCGGGTCGGGCTGGTCGCGGCGGCGGCTGGTGTTGCTGCTGGTGCTGGCCGTCGGGGTGACCCTGGCCGGCGTGGCCCTGCTGCCGGAACAGCAGCCGACCCGCCGGGCGCAGCCCTCCGCCGGGCCGGTGACGACCCCGTCGACCGATCCGCCGGCCCCCGAGTCGTCCGCGCCGATCACGTCGACCCCGCCGACCACGGTGCCGTCGACGAAGCCGACCACCGGGGCGCCCACCTCGAACCCGGGCACCCTGACCGAGGTCGCGAACCGGGTCGACGGGTTGATCGGCGCCGGGCTGAGCGCCGGGGAGATCCGCGACGACGTGGCCCTCGACCTTCGCAACGAGCTGCGCAACCTGACCGTGGCGGTCAGCTCCGGCCGCGAAGAGCTGGCGCCGCCGGTGGCCCGGCTGCGCACCAAGGTCGCCGTCCGCCTCGGTGAGGGTGGCATCAGCCCGGCGTACGCCTCTCGCCTCGACGCCGCCATCGCCGAGCTGGGCGCGACCGGGGCCTGACCCGGCGGCACCGGTGGGTCAGCGCACCGGCACCCGGGCCGGTTCACGGACGTCGTGCCGGCCGAGGGCGAAGCGCCGATAGACCTCCGCGTAGCCGCTCGCCATCCGCTCGACCGAGAAGTTCCGCGCGATGTGCGCCACGCAGTCCTCCGGGTCGAGTCGCTCCGCCGCGAGCAACGCCGCGGGTAGCTCCTCCGACCGCTCGACGACGAGCCCGGTCAGCCCCGGCCGAACCAGCTCCGGCACCGCACCCCTGTTGAGGGCGACCACCGGCGTGCCGGTGGCCATCGCCTCCAGCATCACCATGCCGAACGGCTCGTCCCACTGGATCGGCATGATCAGGCAGCGGGCGTCGACAAGCATCCGTAACGTCGTCGCGCGGTCCGCGTTGAGCACGACTGTCACATCCTCGTCGACCATCGGCGCGACGACCTGCTCGTAGTAGCGGCGCTCGGCCGGCTCGTTGCACTTGCCGGCCAGCAGCAGGGGCACACCGGCCGCCCGGCACGCCCGGATGGCGGTGTCCGGGCCCTTGTCCGGGCTGAACCGGGCCAGCCACAGCACCGGCCCCGCGCCGGGCGTGTGCTTGCGCGGGAAGCCCCGGATGTCCAGCGCGTTGTGCACGGTGCCAGCCCAGGGCAGGTTCGGGTTCAGCCGGCGCTGGGCGTGCGAGATGGCCACCAGAGCGACGCCCGCGTCGATGTCGCTCAGCACGTCGCCGTACTCCCCGACGGGGTTGCCGTGCACTGTCGCGACCGTCGGCACGGCCCGGCGGCCGGCGACCAGCGGACCGATCGTGGTGTGGTCGTGGATCACGTCGAAGTCGGCCGCGCTGATCAGCCGATTCACCCGGGCCAGGTGGGCCAGCTCGGGCAGTGACTCGCCGAGCCGCTCGTACTGGACCTCGGCAACGGTGGAGACGAAGCCGTCGGCCGCCGTGCCGTGGTCACCACCTGCGCCGAACAGGGTCACCGAGTGCCCCTGCCTGCAGAGCGCGTCCACCAGGGCAGCGACGACCTGTTCGAGGCCGCCGTAGCCGGGCGGCGGTACGGACAACCACGGCGGAACCACCATCGCGATGCGCAGCGACCGCTCCTCGGGGCGGCCCGCAGGCGGGTGGTTCACGGCCACGAGTCCTCCCCGTTGCTCCCCGGTGCGGCGACACCGCCGGTCGGCGGCGGTTTCCCGGTGGCGGCACAGGTAAACCGGACATGGCGGACGATCACCCGCCCACCAGGAGTTGGTCGTGGACCACTCGCACCCCGGGCGCGGACCATGCCACTCGCTCGACCTGGTCGCGTTCCCACCAGGAACGGACCACCCCGGCAAGGACCAACGTGTCGCCGTCCACCTCGACGGTCACCCGCTCGCCGCCGAGCGTGCGCAACAGCGCGCGCTGGACGTCCCGCCGCAGCCGCTCGGCGGCCGGTGGCGCCGCGGGTCGTACCTCGATCAGGTTGGTGATCCCCCGTACGCCGTCGAGCCGGCGCACCTCGCCCTCGGCGGCCCGCCGCTGCCACCCGAACTCGACCTCACCGCGCAGCATCAGCCAACCGTTGGCCACTGTCACGTCCAGCCGTTCGGCGGGCACGAAGCTGTCCCACTCCAGGGCGCGGGTGGCGGCGTTGGCGACCTCGGCGTCGGTACGCCCCGGAGTGCCGGGCAACCGCACCTCCATCTCGTCGGCCACCGCCCGTACGCCACGAACCCGCTGTGCGCATCGGGTCGCGGCCCAACCGCGAGCGGCACCGTCCACGAATCCGGTCAGGGTGACCACGCCCTGGTCGACAGTGACCCCGATCTCGTTCGGTTGCAGCCGGGCGTCCCAGGCCAGCTCGGCCAGGACGTCGCGTTGGATCCGCTGGTCGTCGCGGACACCCACCACCTCGGTCATGGCACCCCACCCCCGGTTCCGGTCGTCGCCCCCCGAACCTGCCGGGCGAACGGGTGACGGCGGTTCACCCGATCCGGGTGAACCGCCGTCGGGGCGGAAAAAAGCGGCGGGTGACGGAGCCGACCCCCTCGGCCCCGCCACCCGCCGCCGGAGGGAGGAAGCAGGTTCAGATAGCTGGTTAGGACGTCTCGGCGAGCGTCACGGTCACCGACTTCTCGACACCGTTGCGCTTGAACTGCACCTCGACCCGGTCGCCGACCTTGCCGGCCTGCACCGCGCCGACCAGGTCGTCCGAGTCGTTGACGGGCTTGTCGCCGAACCGGGTGACGACGTCGCCGCGCTGGAGGCCGGCCTTCTCCGCCGGGCTGCCCGGGGTGACCGACGCGACGAGCGCGCCGCCGCCCTCGGCCTGGTTGACGCCGACTCCGAGCGACGGGTGGCTGACCTTCTCGCCACGCTGGAGCTTGCCCGCGACGTCCTTGGCCTTGTTGCTGGGGATGGCGAACCCGACACCGATGTTGCCGGTGCTCTGCCCGGAGGTCGCGATGGCGGTGTTGACGCCGATCACCTCGCCCCGGGTGTTGACCAGGGCTCCGCCAGAGTTGCCGGGGTTGATCGGGGCGTCCGTCTGGAGCAGGCCGGAGATCGAGCTGACCGGCTGGCTCTGCTGCTGGGTCGGGTCCTGCGGCTGACCCTCACCGGCCCGGATGGTGCGGTCCCGGGCGCTGAGGATGCCCGAGGTCACCGAGCCCTGCAGTCCGAGCGGGCTGCCCAGGGCGAGCACCTGATCACCGACCTGCATGGCGTCGCTGTCGCCGAACTTGGCCGGCTTGAGGTCGCTCACCCCGTTGGCCTTCACCACGGCCAGGTCGGTCTTCGGGTCGGTGCCGATGATCTTCGCGTCGGCCGTCTTGCCGTCGGCGAAGACCACCCGCACGGCGTCGCCTGCGGCGGACGCGACCACGTGGTTGTTGGTCAGCACGTACCCGTCGGCGCTGAGCACCACCCCGGAGCCCTCACCGCTGTCGGTGGTGATCGAGACGACGCTGTCCTGCACCGCCGCGGCGATCTTCGGCAGGTCGGCGCCATTGATCACGGGAGCCGCGGAGTAGGTGCGGGTGATGCCACCGCCGTCGCCGTCGAGGGCGAGCGCGAGTGCCCCACCGGCCACGCCGGAACCGAGCATCAGGGCGAACACCGCGACGCCGGCACCGGCGAACTTGGCGATTCGACCCGGCCGGGGGCCGCTGCCGGGCGGCGCGACCTGCGGGCCCCACGGCGGGACCGGCTGGCCCGGGTGGTGCGGGTGCTGTCCGGGGTGCTGGGCGTGCTGCCCGGGGTGCTGCTGGTGCTGGGCGTACGGCATGCCCGGCTGGCCCCCGCCGGCCCAGCCGGACTGCTGGCCCGGGTACCAGGGTGCACCGGGGTAGTGGCCGGCGGCCGGCTGTGGGTAGCCGGGCTGGCCGGGCGCCGGGTGACCGGAGACCGGGTACGGCGGCGCGGACGCGGTGGCGGCCGGGCGCTCGTAGCCGGTCGACGGCTCGTACCCGGCGGGCTGAGCGGCGGCCGGCGGGCCGGCGGGCGCGGTGGAGCCGGCGTACCCGGCGGGCGCGGTGGAGCCGGCGTACCCGGCGGGCGCGGCGGCCGGGGTGACGGCGGTGGTCTCGGCGTCACCGGTGGTGGAGGCGACCGTCGGCTCACCGCCGGTCGAGACAACCGGTACGGGAGTGGTCGGGGAGTCGGACTGCACGCGCTCGTCGCGCGGCAGCTCGGCGGTGGGGTGCGACGGCTCGGCGTCGGTGGGGGCCGGCCGGCGCTGCGGGTCGGACTCGAACTCGGTCATGGCACTACCTTCTCCCCCGGCACTGCAATCAACCTGGAACCGTCCTGGAAGTTGGCTGAAAGTCACTCGCCCGCTCCGTCGACCTGCGGCAGCAGCGGCAGCCGAACCCGGAAGGTGGCCCCACCGCCGGGCGTCTCGGCCACCTCGACCGAGCCGTGGTGGGCGGCGACCAGCGCCGCCACGATGGCCAGGCCGAGGCCGGTGCCGGTGTTGCCGTCGGCCCGCCGGGTACGGGCCGCGTCGGCCCGGTAGAACCGCTCGAAGACACGTTCCGCCTGCTCGGCCGAGAGGCCGGGGCCGGTGTCGGCCACCTCCACGACGGCGAAGTCACCCGCTTCGGCGCGCAGCCGTACCCGGATCTCGGCCTCCGGTGGGGTGTGGGTGAGCGCGTTGGTGACCAGGTTGCCGATCACCTGCCGCAGCCGCGCGTCGTCGGCGGAGACGACGAGCGGGCCGGATTCGGGCGCGATCTCCAGCTCGATCCGCCGGTCCGGTGCCATCGCCCGCGCGGCCTGCACCGCGTCGGAGGCGAGCACCGGCAGCTCCACCGGGGTCAGCGACAGCGGCCGTTCCATGTCCAACCGGGCGAGCAGCAGCAGGTCCTCCACCAGCAGCCCCATCCGGGCCGCCTCGTCCTCGATCCGGCGCAGCAGGCCGGCGGTCTGTTCCGGCGCACTTGCCGCACCCTGCCGGTACAGCTCGGCGAAGCCACGAATGGTGGTGAGCGGAGTCCGCAGCTCGTGGGAGGCGTCGGCGACGAACTGCCGCATCCGTTCCTCGGAGCGGATGGCCCGCGCCTCGGACGCCTGAGCTGCGGCGGCGGCGTCCCGGGCTGCGCTCTCCGCCCACCGGGCCGAGGTCTCCGACGCGGCTCGGGCGGTGAACGCCGCCTCGATCTGGGTGAGCATCGCGTTCAGCGCCCGCGACAGCCGACCCAGCTCCGAGGTTGGCTCGGCCTGGCCCTCCTCCGGGTCGGGCACCCGGCGGGTCAGGTCACCGCCGGCGATCGCTGCGGCGGTCTGTTCGATCTCGACGAGGGGCTTGAGGCTGGTCCGGACGATCGCGGCGCCGACCGAGGCCAGCATGATCAGCACTGCGCCACCGACCAGGAGGTCTATCCAGACGAGCTGCTTCACCGCCCGGTCCACGTCGGTCAGCGGCTGACCCACGGCCAGCACCGAGCCGTCCGGCTGGGGGGCGTAGTACACCCGCCAGCGGGTGTAGCCGTTGTGGGACAGGACGGTCTGCGGCTCGCCCTCCTCGGCCTCGAAACCCGCGCGGCTGGTGGGGAACGCGGGCAGTTGGTCGGGGTCGTAGCTGAGGTCGTCGTATTTGGGCGCGTACACCCGCTGCTCGTCGGCCACGATGACGACGTAGTCGCTGGGCAGCATCGCGCCGACCTCACCGCTGCGCAGCTTCGGGAGCAACTGGCCGAGGCCCTGGGCGGTCGACCGGACCTGCCCGTCGACCTGGCCCTCCAGGTAGTTGCGGAGGAAGTACGCGGTCAGCGAGCTGATCACCAGAAGCGCGACGGCGACCAGCGCGAGCACCGAGGTGACCAGCTTCACCCGCAGCGGAACGCTGCGCACCCGTCCCTTCGCCTGCTGGACCGCGTTCACGCCGCCGGCTTGCGCAGGACGTACCCGACGCCGCGAAGAGTGTGGATCAGCCGGGGTTGGGTGGTGTCGACCTTGCGACGCAGGTACGAGATGTAGGACTCGACGATGTTGTCGTCGCCACGGAAGTCGTAGTTCCAGACGTGGTCGAGGATCTGTGCCTTGGACAGCACCCGGTTGGCGTTGAGCATCAGGTACCGCAGGAGCTTGAACTCGGTCGGCGAGAGCTGCACCCGCTGGCCGGCCCGGTGCACCTCGTGGGTTTCCTCGTCCAACTCCAGGTCGGCGAAGGTGAGCCGGGACGGGGCCTGCTCGCCGGTCGTGGTGCGGCGCAGCACGGCGCGGATCCGGGCGGTCAACTCCTCCAGGCTGAACGGCTTCGTGACGTAGTCGTCGCCGCCCAGGGTCAGCCCACGGATCTTGTCGTCGGTGGCGTCCCGGGCGGTCAGGAACACCACCGGGGTACGCGTGCCGCCCTCGCGGAGCATCCGGATGACCTCGAAGCCGTCCAGGTCGGGGAGCATCACGTCGAGCACCACCAGGTCGGGCCGGTGGTCCTTGGCGGCGTTGAGCGCCGCGCTCCCACTTGTCGCGGTGGCCACGTCGAAGCCCGCGAACCGCAGGCTCGCGGAGAGCAGTTCGAGGATGTTGGGGTCGTCCTCGACGACAAGCAGTCGCGCCTCGGTCTGGGTAGCGGGCATGGGCCCATCATCGGTGACATCACTGCGTCAGCGCTGGACGCTTCCTGCAAAAAGGCTGTGAGTCCCCGGCCGCCCGGTGACGTCGGTCAGCGCAGCAGGCGACGCAGCCCGTCCAGGGCGCCGTCGAGCAGCCGGATCGCGGTGCGCAGCTGGGTGTCGCTGAACTGCCGGGCGCGCATCAGCCTGCCCACCTCGGCGGTGAACGCGGCCAGCCGCTTGTCGAGCTCGTCGAGCAGCTCGGCCTGCGGCCCGGCGGTCGACGCCGGCCGGGGCGGCGGTGCGGGCGCCTCCCACCGGGCCCGCCGGGTCTGCCGGGTGGCCTCGCTCAACTCCCGCTTGAGGTCGCGTGCCGATCCGCGTACCTCGCTGCGGATCTCGCCGGCCAGGCTGGAGAGATCCGCCACGGAGGCCGCGATGTCCGTCTCCAGCGCGGTCAACTCACCGGCCCGCTGGCGCAGTTCCTCCCGACCGGCGTCGGTGATGTCGTACGTCTTGCGGCCACCCGCCGCGGTGTGGCTGACCAGACCCTCGACCTCCAGCCGTTGCAGGCGGGGGTAGATGGTGCCGGCGCTGGGCGCGTACAGCCCGAGGAAGCGGTCCTCCAGCAGCCGGATCAGCTCGTAGCCGTGCTTCGGGCCGTCGTCGAGGAGCTTGAGCAGGTAGAGCCGGAGCCGCCCGTGGCTGAACACGGCGGTCACGGCAGCTCCTCCCCATCGTCGTCGACGGCTCGGGCGAGCAGGGCGATGCTCCCCGAGGTCGCGGAAGCCCAGAGCTTACCTTCGCCGGCGCCGAGCACCCCCTCGCTGCTGGGCAGTGGGAACGTCGAGCTGCGCAGCTGCGGGAAGCCGCTGGTGATCCGGCCGGAGGCGGTGTTCAGCTGGACGGCGAGGTCGCTGTCCGCGCGGACCCGGACGGTGATGCTGCCCGAGATGGTGGTCAACCGGATCTCGCTGCGCCGGGGGTTGTCCAGGTCGCAGGTGATGGCGCCGGAGACGGTCTGCGCCCGTACCCGGTCGGCGGCGCTGTCGGCGAGGATCACCTCCCCGGAGACCGTCTCCAGGGTGAGGTCGCCGCGGACGCCGAGCGCCTCCACCGGCCCCGAGGTGAGCTTCGCGGAGGTGCTGCCGCGCAGCCCCATCAGGGTGATCTGGCCGGCCACGACGTTGACGGTGGTCTGCCGGCGCAGCCCGGACGCGACCAGCGAGCCCGCGACCAGGCCCAGGTCGGCGAGGACGTCGGCGGGCACGGCGATGGAGACGTCCACCCGGGGGTAGCGGTGGATCATCCGGAGCCAGCGCAGGACGTCCGACCAGCCCCGACCGCGCTCCTGGCGGATGCTGAGCCGACCGTCGGTGTGGTCGATCAGGACCGGCCGACGGCCGACCTGGGTCACGTCGATCCGGGTCGGGCCGTCGGTGGCGACCACGTTGAGCCGCCCACTGATCAGTCGAACGTCCAGCCGGACGACCGGAGCGTCCAGGGTGAGCCGTTGCGGGCTCTCGACCGTCCATCCGGCCATGGCGTCCCCCTCTCGACGACGCGCGGGACGCACGTCGAACAGGAGGAGAATGTAACGCGATACATCGCGACACCACAAGACAGGTCGTGAGTTGGTCGCCCGCTCGGCGTTCGGCGTGCTCCCCTCAGGCCGCCAGGTCCAGCTCCCGATCGACGAGCGGAGCCGGCACGGGAACGGCCGGGGTCACCGTCGGCACCGGCCGCAGCCGGGCCCGCGCCACGGCACCCGCCGTCGGCACCAGGTGTACGGCCGACTCGGCGGCCCGAGCCAGCAACCGCCGATCGGCATCACGGGCCGGGTGCAGCGCACCGGCGATCGTCACCGAGACCACCAGCTCCCGCGCCGCGACCACCCGGGCCACCGAGCGCAGCAGGGTGTCCGCACCGAGGAAGGCGGCTGCCGTGGTGCTCGACCCGGTGGCCGCACAGCGATAGGTGAGCCGCAGCGGCACCACCGGGCTGCCCGTGTCGATGGCCGCCTGGAACGTCGCGGGCCGGAAACCACCGCCGGGGCGGCAGTCGGTGGCACCGCTCCCGGCACACCACGTCGTACCCTCCGGAAAGACCGCCACCGACCGCCCGGCGCGCAGCGCGTCGGCGACCCGGGCGACGGTCCTCGGCAGCGCCAGCGGCCGGGCGCGGTCCACGAAGACCGTGCCCGCCGCAGCGGCCAGCAGACCGACCACCGGCCAGGAACGGATCTCCCGTTTCGCCACCATCCGAGTGGGCGCGACTGCCAGCACGGCGAGGATGTCCAGCCAGGAGACGTGGTTCGCGACCAGCAGCGCGCGCCGCCGCGGCAACCGACCCCGGATCACGAGGCGGACGCCGAAGGCGCGCGCGGTGGCCCGCGCCCAGCCGCTGACCAGCGCCTGCCGTTCCCGAGTGGGAAGCACGGGCAGCAGCAGCACCACCGGGATCCCGGCCAGCAGCATGCCGAGCGCGGCGACCAGCCGGAGCACCCGGCGGGCCACCGGCACCGTGGGCACCTCGCCGGCCGCCGGCAGGCAGTCGTCGTCGCAGCCCGAGGAGGGCCGCCACAGGTCACGCGGCACGGCGGTCACCGCTGCTCCCCGCCGAGGAAGTGCCGCAGGTAGCGCGGGTTCATCCGGTCCAGGGAGAAGAGGACGTAGAAGTCCGCGCACCCGAAGTCGGGGTCGTACGACGGCTCGCCGCAGATCCACGCGCCGAGCCGGAGGTAGCCACGCAGCAGCGGCGGGACCGCTACCCGCCCGGCCGGGGCAGCGGTGAGCGGGCCGGCGGCAGCCCCCTCGGTGAACCAGGGCCGCAACGGGCGGACCCGCAGCGGCGGCGGCGACAGGTGCCGGGCCCGGGCCTGGGTCCACACCTCGGCGACCGTCCGCCCGCCGTCAGCCACCGGCACCGACGCGCAGCCGCCGAGCCAGCGGGAGCCGCGCAGGTGCAGGTAACGGATGATGCCGGCCCACATCAGGTTGATCACCGCGCCGGAGCGGTGGTCCGGGTGCACGCAGGACCGACCCGCCTCGACCAGGTCGTCGCGGAGCGGGTCGAGCGGGCTCAGGTCGAACTCGTCCTCGGCGTAGCGCCGGGTGGTGCGCCCCGGCGGCAGCAGCCGGTACGTGCCGACCACCTCGCCGGTGCTGTCCTCGCGGACGATCAGGTGATCGCAGTACGCGTCGAAGGGGTCCACGTCCAACCCGGCCTCGCCGGGAAGGAGGGTGGCGCCGAGCTCGGTGGCGAACACCTCGTGGCGCAGGCGTTGCGCGGCCGCGACCTGGGTGGGGTCGTCGGCGATCAGCAGGGTGTATCCGCTGGTCTTCAGGGGTGCGCCAGCGGCATGCAGAACGGCCATGGGATCTGTGTAGGTGCCCGGGTTGCCATTCACGGGGCGCACCGGTGTCGATCGGATGAACGCCGGCAGGCGAGACCGCTAGCGGCGCCCGGCGCGGCCCGTGCGAGGCTGCCCGGGCAGGCCGGCGAAGGCGCCGACACGCACCATCGGAGGTCGACGATGCGCATCGAACCCCGCTACAACGGGCCCACCGGTTCCGGCAACGGCGGCTGGAGCGCGGGGGTCTTCGCCGCCGAGGCGGGCGGCAGCGGGCCGGTCGAGGTGACGCTGCGCCGGCCACCACCGCTGGAGACCGAGCTGACCCTGGTCGACGGCGAGGTCCGGGACCCGGCCGGCGAGTTGGTGGCCGAGGTGCGCCCGGCCGGGGTGATCGATGCCGTCGTACCCCCGGTCGACCTGGCGACGGCGGTGGCCGCGGCGGCCCGCTACCCCGGCCTGGTCGAGCATCCGTTCCCCACTTGTTACGTCTGCGGGCCGCAGCGGGCCGACGGGCTGCGGATCTTCCCCGGCCGGCTGCCGGACGGCCGGACCGCCGCGCCGTTCCGCGCGCCCGCTCAGGTCAGCGCGGCCACGGTCTGGGCGGCGCTGGACTGCCCCGGCGGTTGGGCTGTGCTCGCGCCGGGCCGCCCGTACCTGCTGGGCCGGATCGCCGCCGTTGTCGCGGCGCTGCCCGGGCCGGGCGACGAGTGCGTGGTGACCGGGGCGTTGCTGCGCGTCGATGGGCGCAAGGCGCTCGTACACACCAGCCTGTACGGCCCGGACGGGTCCTTGCTCGGCGCGGCCCGGGCAACCTGGATCGCCCGCTGAAGCCGGGCCGTCGTCCGCAGGGATGAGTCGCCTCCACCCCGCGACGGAGGCAAACGTACCGACCGCGCCTGATTGACCTTGTTGCCACGGGCCGTCACGCTGTGCCACGGCGTACCTCGACGCCACACACGGGAGGAGAACGATGACTGACGGGCAGCGAAGCCCCACCAGCGACGGTCAGATCGTGGTGTCCGGTCTGACCAAGCAGTACAAGAACGTCCGGGCGGTGAACAACCTGTCCTTCACCGTGGCGCCGGGGCGGGTGACCGGCTTCCTCGGCCCGAACGGCGCAGGCAAGACCACCACACTGCGCATGCTGCTGAATCTGGTCACGCCGACCGCCGGCACGGCCACCATCAGCGGCCAGCGGTACGCCGACCTCGCCACCCCGCTGCGGCAGGTGGGCGCGGTGCTGGAGGCGTCCAGCGCGCACAAGGGCCGCACCGGCATCAACCACCTGCGGGTCATCTGCGCGGCGGCCGGGCTGCCCAAGCAGCGGGCCGACGAGGCGTTGGCCCTGGTCGGGCTGACCCCGGCGGCGAAGCGCAAGTTCAAGGGTTACTCGCTGGGCATGAAGCAGCGGCTCGGCATCGCCGCCGCGATGCTCGGTGACCCCCGCGTGCTGATCCTCGACGAGCCGGCCAACGGGCTGGACCCGGAGGGCATCCGGTGGATGCGTGGGTTCCTCAAGAACCTCGCCCACGAGGGCCGCACGGTGCTGGTCTCCAGCCACCTGCTGTCGGAGATGCAGCTCCTCGCCGACGACGTGGTGATCATCGCGGCCGGGCAGTTGGTCCGGCAGGGTCCGGTCGACCAGGTGCTCGGGTCGATGGCCCAGGGCGCCCGGGTCCGGGTCCGCACCCCGCAGGCCGAGGCGTTGACCGCCGCCCTCAAGGCGCAGTCGGCAACCATCGAGACCGATGAGCAGGGTGTGCTGCTGGTCGGCGGGGTGGACGCCCCGACGATCGGCCGGTCCGCCCTCGCGGCCGGGGTCGAGCTGCACGAACTGACCACCGAACGGCCCGATCTGGAACGGGTCTTCCTGGAGCTGACGGCCGGAAAGGCGGGCATCCGATGAACCTGGTCCGATCCGAGCTACTCAAGATCCGTACCACCAGCACCTGGTGGTGGCTGGCCCTCGGCGCGTTCCTCTCGATCGCACTGGCCTTCGCGATCAACGCGTGGTTGCTCGTCACGACGCTCGGCGGCGACGCCGAGGAGATCGGCGTCAGCGCCGAGCAGGCGACCGCGCCGGCGCAGGCGGCGAACCTCTACACCTCGGGCCAGTACCTCGGGCTGATGTTCGTGATGCTCATCGGCATCCTGATGGTCACCAACGAGTTCTTCCACCAGACCGCGACCACGACGTTCCTGACGACTCCCCGGCGAACGTCGGTCATCGTCAGCAAGCTCGTCGCCGCCAGCCTGCTCGGCTTCATGTTCTGGCTGGCGACCACGCTGATCGACCTCGCCGCCGGCGCGATCTTCCTGTCCGCGAACGACTACGGCACTCAGCTCGGTGAGTGGCCGGTGCAGCGGGCCCTGCTGTTCAACCTGCTGGCCTACGCCATCTGGACGATCCTCGGGGTGGGCATCGGCACGCTGATCACCAACCAACTCGGTGCGGTGATCACGGCGGCGGTGCTCTATCTGATCGGCACCCAGGTGGTGGGTCTGCTGTTCCTGCTCCTGTCGAACGTGCTCGACAGCCAGGCGGTGCTCAAGTGGCAGGTGGTCTGGCCCGCTGTGGCATCCCAGGTCATGATCACGGAGGGCACCTCGGAGTTCACCCCGTCCTGGTGGGTCGGTGCCCTGGTGCTGATCGGCTACGCGCTGGTCAGCGGAATCGCCGGAATCCTGCTCACCCGGCGGCGCGACATCGCCTGATGGCGTCTGCGACCCCGGGGCGGCAACGACACGCTGGCCGCTCCGGGGTCGGGCGTCACCCGCGCCGACCGGCCGCGCGAGGGCCGGGTGTTACCAGTTCGACACGGTGCGCGCAGGCGTTGCTGAACTTCTGGCATCTTCTGTGAAACCGGCCACGGGACCGAGGCGGAAATGCCTGCGGGATCGGTACGGCGTAGCCTGGAACCCGTCCAGTCCGTGCTCCTAATCGGGCGCGACGGACCCACCGCGTGCCACACAAACCCGCGTGAAAGAGGCGATTACCGGCCGTGTCGACCCAGCAGACTTCGCAGGAGAACCCACTGGCGGGTTTCGGCCCGAATGAGTGGATCGTCGAGGAGATGTACCAGCGCTACCTCGCCGACCCATCGAGCGTTGATTCGGCCTGGCACGACTTCTTCGCCGACTACCGACCGGCACCCGGTGCGGGCACCCCGCGCGGCGCCGAATCGTCGGACAAGCCGGCCGCCGCCCCGGAGCCGGACGGCCAGCCGGAGGCAGCCGCCACTGTGGCCCAGCCGAGCGCCCCGGCCAAGCCGGCGACCGCGAGCAAGCCGGCCGCCGCCCAGCCAGCGCCGACCAAGCCCGCCGCCCCGGCGACGCCGAAGGCCACGCCGGAGAAGGCCGCCCCGGCCAAGCCGGCCGCCAAGGCCGCCGCGCCGAGCGCCGACGGCCCGCAGACCACCCCGTTGCGGGGCGTCGCGGCGAAGATCGTCCAGAACATGGACGCCTCGCTGAGCGTGCCCACCGCGACCAGCGTGCGTGCGGTCCCGGCCAAGCTGCTGGTGGACAACCGCATCGTGATCAACAACCACCTCGCCCGTGGGCGGGGCGGCAAGGTCAGCTTCACTCACCTGGTCGGCTACGCCATGGTGCGCGCGCTGGTCCAGCACCCCGAGATGAACAACTCCTTCGCCGAGGCCAACGGCAAGCCGGCGGTGGTCCGTCCGGCGCACGTCAACCTCGGCATCGCTATCGATCTGGCCAAGCCGGACGGCAGCCGCAACCTGGTGGTCCCCTCCATCAAGGGCTGCGAGCAGATGGACTTCCGGCAGTTCTGGCAGGCGTACGAGGACGTGGTCCGACGGGCGCGGCGCAACGAGCTGACCATGGAGGACTACTCCGGCACCACGATCTCGCTGACCAACCCGGGCGGCATCGGCACGGTGCACTCGATGCCGCGGCTCATGCAGGGGCAGAGCGCGATCATCGGCGTCGGCGCGATGGAGTACCCGGCCCCCTACCAGGGGATGTCCGAGGCCACCCTGGCCGAGCTGGCGGTCAGCAAGATCATCACGCTGACCAGCACGTACGACCACCGGATCATCCAGGGCGCGCAGTCCGGCGAGTTCCTCAAGGTGATGCACGAGCTGATCCTGGGCGAGCACGGCTTCTACGATCAGATCTTCACCGCGCTGCGCATCCCGTACGAGCCGGTGCGCTGGATGCGCGATGTCGCGGTCAACTCCGAGGGTCAGATCAACAAGACCGCCCGGGTGCACGAGCTGATCCACGCGTACCGGGTGCGCGGTCACCTGATGGCCGACACCGACCCGCTGGAATTCAAGATCCGCAAGCACCCCGACCTGGATGTCCTCCAGCACGGGCTCACCCTGTGGGACCTGGACCGCGAGTTCCCGGTCAACGGCTTCGCCGGCCGGCAGCGGATGAAGCTGCGCGAGATCCTCGGCGTGCTGCGCGACTCGTACTGCCGCCGGGTCGGCATCGAGTACATGCACATCCAGGACCCGGAGGAGCGGCGCTGGGTCCAGGAACGGATCGAGCGCAAGTACGAGAAGCCGTCCGCCGACGAGCAGAAGCACGTGCTCAACCGGCTCAACGCCGCCGAGGCGTTCGAGACCTTCCTCCAGACGAAGTACGTCGGCCAGAAGCGCTTCTCGCTGGAGGGCGGCGAATCGCTGATCCCGCTGCTCGGTGAGGTGCTGGAATCCTCCGCCGAGAACGGGCTGGACGAGGTCGTCATCGGCATGGCCCACCGGGGTCGGCTCAACGTGCTGGCCAACATCGTCGGCAAGCCCTACGAGAAGATCTTCTCGGAGTTCGAAGGTCACCTGGACCCGCGCTCGACGCAGGGCTCCGGCGACGTGAAGTACCACCTGGGTCAGAACGGCAAGTTCACCACTCCCGACGGCGAGCACGCGGTCAAGGTGTCGGTGGTGGCCAACCCGTCGCACCTGGAGGCCGTCGACCCGGTGCTGGAGGGCATCGTCCGGGCCAAGCAGGACCGGATCGACCTCAAGCTGGAGGGCTACACCGTGCTGCCGCTGGCGGTGCACGGTGACGCCGCCTTCGCCGGGCAGGGCGTGGTCGCCGAGACGCTCAACCTGTCCCAGCTGCGCGGCTACCGCACCGGCGGCACCGTCCACGTGGTGGTGAACAACCAGGTCGGCTTCACCACCGCCCCGGAGTACAGCCGGTCCAGCCTCTACAGCACCGACGTGGCCCGGATGATCCAGGCGCCGATCTTCCACGTCAACGGCGACGACCCGGAGGCAGTGGTCCGGGTGGCCCGGCTGGCGTTCGAATACCGGCAGACGTTCAACAAGGACGTCGTGATCGACATGGTCTGCTACCGCCGGCGCGGGCACAACGAGGGCGACGACCCGTCGATGTCCAACCCTCAGATGTACAAGATCATTGACTCGAAGCGCTCGGTCCGCAAGCTCTACACCGAGGAGCTGATCGGTCGTGGTGACATCACCGTGGAGGACGCGGAGGAGCTGCTGCGCGACTACCAGGCGCAGCTGGAGAAGGTCTTCAAGGCCACCCGGGACGCCGCCTCGGCACCGCGCCAGCTCAACCGGCCGCGCCGCGAGGAGGAGCCGGAGCCGCAGGTCGACACCGCCACCGACGCGTCCGTGGTCAAGGCCATCGGCGAGGCGCACATCAACCTGCCGGAGGGCTTCACCCCGCACAAGCGGATCCAGCAGCTGCTGGACCGGCGGGCCAAGATGTCCGTCGAGGGCAACATCGACTGGGGCTTCGGCGAGATCATCGCGCTCGGGGCGCTGCTGCACGACGGGGTCACCGTCCGGCTCGCCGGGCAGGACTCTCGTCGCGGCACGTTCGTCCAGCGGCACGCCTCGGTGGTCGACTCCCGTACCGGCGACGACTACCTGCCGCTGAAGTCGCTCACCGGCGACGGCGACCGCTCCCGGTTCTTCGTGCACGACTCGCTGCTCAGCGAGTACGCGGCGATGGGCTTCGAGTACGGCTACTCGGTGGAGAACATCAACGCCCTCGTCGCCTGGGAGGCCCAGTTCGGCGACTTCGTCAACGGCGCCCAGTCGGTGATCGACGAGTTCATCTCGTCCGGTGAGGTGAAGTGGGGCCAGCGCTCCGCCATCACCCTGCTGCTGCCGCACGGCCACGAGGGCCAGGGCCCGGACCACACCTCCGGCCGGCCGGAGCGGTTCCTCCAGATGTGCGCCGAGGACAACATGCGGGTGTCCATCCCGACGACCCCGGCGAACTACTTCCACCTGCTGCGCCGCCAGGCCCTGTCGCCCAAGCGCAAGCCGCTGGTGGTGTTCACGCCGAAGTCGCTGCTGCGGCACAAGCTCTGCGTCTCGTCGGTGGAGGACTTCACCACCGGCACCTTCCAGCCGGTGCTGCGCGACACGGCCGCCCCGGCGCCGGAGGCGGTGAAGCGGGTGCTGCTCTGCTCCGGCAAGGTCTACTACGACCTGTTCCAGGCCCGGCAGGAGCGCGGCGTCACCGACACCGCGATCCTCCGACTGGAGCAGCTGTACCCGCTGCCGGTGGAGGAGATCCGGGCCGCCCTCGCGCAGTTCCCGAACGCGGAGGACTTCGCCTGGGTGCAGGAGGAGCCGGCCAACCAGGGTGGCTGGTCGTTCGTCGCGCTCAACCTGCTGGAGCACCTCACGGACGTTCGGCTGCGGCGGATCTCCCGCCCGGCCGCGGCGGCCCCGGCGGTCGGCTCGGCCAAGACCCACGAGGTCGAGCAGAACGCGCTGATCGAGGCGGCTCTCCCCCGCCCGTGACCTGACCTGAGCACGGAAGCCGGGGCAGGGCCGTTTCACCACGGTCCTGCCCCGGCTCTCGTAGGCCCACCCATCACCCGCCCGGCCCGAGCCGGGCCGAGCACAAGGACGTACCCATGTACTTCACCGACCGTGGCATCGAGGAGTTGGTCGAGCGCCGGGGCGAAGAGCAGGTGACCCTGGAGTGGCTCGGCGAGCGCCTGCGCGACTTCGTCGACCTCAACCCCGACTTCGAGACCCCCATCGAGCGCCTGGCCACCTACCTGGCCCGCCTGGACGACCCCGACGACGAAGACGCCTAACCCCCACCCCCACCCGACGCGTTGATCATGAAGTTGTCCGCGCGTGTCGTCGGCGTGTCGGGCGATAACTCCATGATCGCCGGGGCGATGGGTCGGGGCGGCAGGGGCGGAGGGCCCGGGTGGAGGGCCTTGCGATCTTCTAGGGTGGGGCTGTGGCCCGAAGTGTGTATCTGACGAGCGTGGGGTCCGGCGGGGGCAAGTCGACGATTGCCCTCGGGTTGGCGGAGTTGCTGTCTCGCCAGGTCGGGCAGATCGGCGTGTTCCGACCGTTGGTGGCCGACACCGGCCAGGACCCGATCCTCGCCCTGCTGAGCGAGCGCTACCGGGTCGAGGTGCCGCTGTCCGAACTGGCCGGGGCGAGCTACGCCGAGGCTGCGGCGCTGGTCGCCGACGGCCGACGGGAGCAGCTCATCTCCGCCATCGTCGAGCGCTACCGGGCGGTGGAGCGGCAGTGCCCGGCGGTGGTCGTGGTGGGCAGTGACTTCGACGAGCCGGGCGACCCCGCCCATCCCCGGGAGCTGGCCTTCAACGCCCGGCTGGCCACCGAGTTCGGCAGCGTGGTGGTGCCGGTGGTGGACGGCTTCGGGCAGGAGCCGGCGGCCGTCGCGTCGGCGATGCGGGGGGCGTACCACGACCTGGCCGACCTCGGCGCGACCGTGCTCGCGGTGATCGCCAACCGGATGACCGAACCGATGACGCTGCCCGAACTGCCGGTCCCCGCGTACGCCATCCCGGAGGTGCCGACCGTGTCGGCGCCGACGGTCGCGGAGGTGGCGGCGGCGCTCGGCGCCACCCTGCTGGCCGGGGACGACGCCGCGCTCGGTCGCGACGTGCTGGATTTCGTGGTCGGCGCGGCACATGTGCCGACCCTGCTGGGCCACCTCACCGAGGGCGCCCTGGTGATCACCCCCGGGGATCGGGCCGACCTGCTCGTCGCCGCGAGCGCCGCGCACGTGGCCGGGCAGGTGTCGGTGGCCGGGCTGGTGCTCACCCTCGGCGAGCAGCCCGACCCCCGGGTGATGCGGCTGGTGGAGGGGCTCAACACCGGGTTGGCGGTGCTCTCCGTACGCAGCGACAGCTACGACACGGTGGCCGCGTCCAGTCGCATCGAGGGCCGGCCCAGCGCGACCAATCCCCGCAAGGTGGAGGCCGCGCTCGGTGCGTTCGAGCGGTGTGTGGACACCGACGACCTGGCCCGTCGGCTGCGGGTCAGCCGGTCGGCGCGGGTCACCCCACTGATGTTCGAGAACGAGCTGATCGACCGGGCCCGCTCGAAGCCCCGGCACCTGGTGTTGCCGGAGGGCACCGACGAGCGGATCCTGCGCGCGGCGGAGATCCTGCTGCGCCGTGGGGTGGCCGAGCTGACGGTGCTCGGCCGGCCGGACGACATCGCCCGGCGCACCCGGGAGCTGGGCATCGACCTCGGCGACGCGCAGGTGGTCGACCCGGGCACCAGCGGGTGGCGCGACGACTTCGCCGCCGAGTACGCCCGGCTGCGCGCCCACCGGGGCGTCACCGCCGAGTTGGCGCACGACATCGTGGCGCAGCCCAACTACTTCGGCACGCTGATGGTGGCCACCGGCCGCGCCGACGGCATGGTCTCCGGCGCTACGCACACCACCGCCGCGACCATCCGGCCGGCATTCGAGATCATCCGTACGCTGCCGGACGTCTCGGTGGCCTCCAGCGTCTTCTTCATGCTGCTCGCCGACCGGGTGCTGGTCTACGGCGACTGCGCGGTCAACCGCGACCCGGACGCGGCCCAGCTCGCCGACATCGCGATCTCGTCGGCCGACACCGCCGCCCGGTTCGGCATCGAACCCCGGGTGGCCATGCTGTCGTACTCCACCGGCAGCTCCGGCGCGGGCGCGGACGTGGAGAAGGTCGCCGCGGCCACCGCGCTGGTCCGGGAGCGCCGGCCCGACCTGCTGGTCGAGGGGCCCATCCAGTACGACGCGGCGATCGACCCGGCGGTGGCGGCCACGAAGCTGCCCGACAGCCCCGTCGCCGGGCACGCAACGGTCTTCATCTTCCCGGACCTGAACACCGGCAACAACACGTACAAGGCGGTGCAGCGCTCGGCCGGGGCGGTCGCCGTCGGCCCGGTCATGCAGGGCCTGCGGCGGCCGGTGAACGACCTGTCGCGGGGCGCCACGGTGCCGGACATCGTCAACACGGTGGCGATCACCGCCATCCAGGCGGCCACCGAGGAGGCGTCATGAGTCGGGTACTGGTGCTCAACTGCGGGTCGTCGTCGGTGAAGTGGCGCCGCTATGACGACGACCGGGCACTCGACCACGGCACCGTCGAGCGGATCGGTGAGCCCGGTGGCGGCCCGGCGGACCACGCCGAGGCGGTCCGGCAGATCCTGGACGGGCTGGACCTGACCGGGCTGGCGGCGGTCGGACACCGGGTGGTGCACGGTGGCCGGACGTTCAGCGCGCCGGTGCTGGTCGACGACGCGGTGCTGGCCGCGATCAAGGATCTGGTGCCGCTCGCCCCACTGCACAACCCGGCCAACCTGGCCGGCATCGAGGTGGCCCGCGCGGCGCTGCCGGACGTCCCGCAGGTCGCCGTCTTCGACACCGCGTTCCACCACACCCTGCCGGAGGCCGCCGCGACGTACGCGATCGACCGGGACACCGCCGAGCGGTACGACATCCGCCGGTACGGCTTCCACGGCACCTCACACGCGTACGTGTCCCGGCGCACCGCCGAGCTGCTGGGCCGCCCGTACGAGCAGGTCAACACGATCACCCTGCACCTGGGCAACGGGGCCAGCGCCTGCGCGGTGGCGAACGGTCGCAGCGTCGCCACCTCGATGGGCATGTCCCCGTTGCAGGGGCTGGTGATGGGCACCCGCAGCGGCGACGTGGACCCGACAGTGATCTTTCACCTGCGCCGGGAGGGCGGGCTGTCGGTGGACGACATCGACGACCTGCTCAACCACCGCAGCGGCCTGCTCGGGCTGACCGGCGTCAACGACATGCGCGAGGTGCTCGAACGCCGGGCGGCCGGTGACCGGGCGGCGGCGCTCGCCTTCGACGTGTACTGCCGGCGCATCACCGAGTACGTCGGGGCGTACTACGCACTGCTCGGTCGGGTCGACGCGATCACCTTCACCGCCGGGGTCGGCGAGCACGCCGCGCCGGTGCGGGCTGCCGCGCTGGCCGGCCTGGGCCGGCTCGGCATCACAGTGGACGACGCCCGCAACGACGGCGAGGGCGACCGTTTGATCTCGCCCGATGGCGCCGAGGTGAGCGTCTGCGTCATCCGCACCGACGAGGAACGGGAAATCGCCCGGCAGACCCGGGACGTGATCGGAGCGGCCTGACGCCACTGAGGCGCGCACCCCCGGGAGGCCCGAGGGTGCGCGCGAGTCGGTAGAGCCGTTCAGCGAGACGCCAGCCAGGCGACTCGATCAGCGAGACGCCAGCCAGGCGACCCGATCAGCCGGTCGCCAGCCAGGCGACGAGTGCCACCAGCACCACGACGACCACTGCCGCACCGATGATGAGCGGCAGGCGGGACGGGGCCTCCGTCGGCGCCGCAGCCTCCGGCGTCTGGTTGAAGGCGCGGAACGCCTCGGTGTTGCCGCTGGGGTCCGTGTAGTTCTCAGGCATGCCGGTGACCCTAGCGAAGCTGGTCACGCGGCACCGTCCCCGGCCCGCGGCGTCCCAGGGGTGGACCCGGCCGGCGGAGGCGACCCGACCGGGTGGCGGGTGCACCCGAGCCGGACGGCGGGGCCGCTACGCCCGCCCGGGCACCTACCGTGGAACGATGGGGGTGGGCCGGCTGATGGCCGTACTGGTGACAGCGCTGCTGGCCGGTTGCGCGCCGGCAACGGCCGTGGCCGGCGGGGCCACCGGCCCGGTGTCGGCGCGTCGGGCGCCCGAGGGGTCGTACGCCGTCGGCGTGCGTACGCTCACCCTCGATCCGCGCTCGGCGCGCCCCCTGGCGGTGACGATCTGGTACCCGGCGTCGACCGATCAGGTGGCGGCCGGGCGGTTCCCGGTGGTGATCTACAGCCACGGGCTGGGCAGCCGACCCGAGCTGCACGCCGGCCTGACCACCCGCTGGGCGGCGGCCGGTTTCGTGGTGGCCGCTCCCGCCTACCCGCACACCCGACAGGGTGCCGCGCACTTCACCCGGGCCGACGTACGCCACCAGCCGGCCGACGCCTGGCGACTGATCCGGTATCTGGCCGGCCTCGACCGGAGCCGGGTCGACCCCCTCGCCGGGCACCTCGACCTGACCGCGGTCGCCGCCGCCGGGCACTCGGCGGGCGGCTTCACCACCTCCGGCATGTTCAGCGAGGGCCACCCGGCCCGGCTACGCGCCGGGATCGTGATCGCCGGCGGCGGGCTGCCGGGCAGCTTCGCCGGGCCCGCCGCGCCGGTGCTCTTCGTGCACGGCACGGCCGACCCGGTGGTGCCGGTGACGGTCGGCCGGGCCGCGTACACGCGCACCCCCGGGCCGGCCGCGTTCCTCAGCCTGCTCGGCCAGGACCACGGCGCGTACCTCACGCCGGGCCACCCGGGCTTCGCCCCGGTCCTCGCCACCACCACCGACTTCCTGCGCTGGACCCTCTACGGCGACCGGGCCGCCGGCGCCCGCCTCCCCGCCGACGCCCACTCCCCCACCCTGACCCGTTACGAGTCCCGCCCGGCGCACTGACCCGGCCGACGCCGGCAGTTGGCGAGCATCGCCGCGGTCATCGCGGTGACCGGGGCGGGCGGTATCCCGGTGTGGCTGCGGGGCGGTCCTGGTCGAGCAGATCCTCGTACACCCCGACCTTGAAGGTGATCAGGTCCAGGCTCTGGGTGAGCCTGCCGATCTGGGTGGTGACGCGCCCGTGGTGCTCGCGGAGGAGCGCGAGTCGTTCCTCCTCGTTGCCGGCGCCTTCCCGGACGAGGTCGGTGTACCGGCGGAGCGCGGGCAGCGGCATGTCGGAGGCGCGAAGGATGATGCAGACGGTCAGCCAGTCCACGTCGTCCTGGGTGTAGCTGCGACGCCCGGCAGGCCCACGGCGTACCGGGCTGATGAAGAGGCCCTCCTGCTCGTAGAAGCGGAGGGTGTGCACGCTCAAGCCGGTGCGTTCGGCGACCTGTCCGATGCTCAGACTCGCGGTGACCTCAGCCATGCCGAGCACGGTAACGAGGAGTTGACCTAGAGCCGACTCGAGCTCCTAGGGTGCGCGGTGATCGTGACTGAATCAGCCAAGGAGCATCGACATGCGCTATCGCACCCTCGGCGGCACCGGCATCGAGGTGAGCACCCACTGCCTCGGGACCATGATGTTCGGTGCCGTCGGCAACCCCGACCACGACGACTGCGTCCGCATCATCCACACCGCCCTCGACCAGGGGATCAACGTCGTCGACACCGCCGACATGTACGGCCGGGGTGAGTCCGAGGAAATCGTGGGCAAGGCGCTGCGGGGACGCCGGGACGACGTCGTGCTGGCCACCAAGGTGCACTTTCCGATGGGCGAGGGCCCCAACCAGGGTGGCAACTCGCGGCGGTGGATCCTCAAGGCCGTCGAGGGGAGCCTCCGGCGGTTGAACACCGACTGGATCGACCTCTACCAGATCCACCGTCCTGACCCCTCGACCGACATCGAGGAGACGCTTTCGGTGCTCACCGACCTCGTCCGCGACGGGAAGATCCGCGCGTTCGGCTGCTCGACGTTCCCGGCCGAGGAGATCGTCGAGGCGCACCAGGTGTCCGAGCGGCGCGGCCTCGGGCGCCTGCGCACCGAGCAGCCGCCGTACTCGATCCTGGCTCGCGGGGTCGAGGCGTCAACCCTTCCGGTCTGCCAGCGCTACGGCATGGGGGTGCTGGTCTGGAGCCCGCTCGCCTTCGGGTTCCTCAGCGGCAGGTACCGCAGGGACCAGCCCATCGACCTGTCGACCGGGCGTGCCGTGCTCCGGCCGGCGCAGTTCGACCCCACGATCGCCGAGAACGCCGCCAAGCTCGACATCGTGGAACAGCTCGTCGATCTCGCGGCGAGCATCGGCTGCACGCTTCCGCAGCTCGCCATCGCCTTCGCCGTGGCCCATCCGGCCGTCACCTCGGCAATCATCGGGCCGCGAACCATGCCGCAACTGGAGGACCTGCTCAAGGGCGCCACGCTCACCCTGGACGACGCGACCCTCGACCGGATCGACGAGATCGTCCCGCCCGGAACGAACCGGTACAACCCCAACGCCGCCTTCCCTCCGCGCGCGCTGACCGACACCACACGACGGCGACGCCCGCTAGCCGAACGTGCCGCGGCCTGATGCCGGCCGCCCAGCGCTGAGTGAGCGGGCGGGCACACCGTGTCGAAGTCCACCAGGCACGTCTGCGGGGCAAGGCACAATCGGATTCATGCCACGTCGCGTCACCCCCGCCCTGCTGGCCAGCGCCGTGCTCCTGGCCGGTCTGGTCGGCTGCTCGGCGGACGCCAGGAAGACCGAGGGTCAGCAGGCGCCCGTCGAACCACCGCCCGCCGCCACACCAACACCGCAGGTCCCCGCCGGCAAGGCCCCGCAGCGCGCCTTCGCGGTCGGCGTACGCCAGCTCAAGCTGAACCGGGACGGCCGCGCGCTGCCGACGACGCTCTGGTACCCGGCGGCCGGGCAGTCCGGCGGCGCGGCCAAGCGGTCGGCGACGGCGGCGGAGGGCCGGTTCCCGGTGGTGATGTTCAGTCACGGCCTGGGTGGGCGGCCCGACGACTACGCCACGCTGCTGACCCGCTGGGCGGCGGCGGGTTTCGTGGTGGCCGCCCCGACGTTCCCACACACCTCCCGTGGCGCGGACAACAACGTCCTCGACGTGCTCAACCAGCCCGCCGACGTGTCGTACGCGTTGGACCAGGTACTGGCGTTGGACGGCAAGGCCAGCGACGCGTTGCGCGGCCGGTTGGACGCCGAGCGGGTGGCAGCGGCCGGGCACTCGGCGGGCGGGGTGACCACCATCGGCCTGTTCACCGCGAGCCGGGACGAACGACTGGACGCGGGTGTGGTGTTCGCCGGCACGGCGCTCGGCGTGGGCACCGCGTTCGCCGGCGCGGCCGCACCGCAGCTGTTCGTGCACGGCGAGTTGGACGAGGTGGTCGAGTACGCGGCGGGCAGGGCCGCGTACGACAAGGTGCCCTGGCCGAAGGCGATGCTGAGCCTGCCCAAGGGCGACCACGGCCGAGCGCTGCTCAGCGACGGCGCGACGCTGCGGGTCGTCTCGGACACGTCTGTCGAGTTCCTGCGCTGGTCGCTCTACGGCGACGCCGACGCCAAGAAGCGCATCCCCACCGACGCGACGCGCGGCGACATCGCCACCTTCGACGACCACCTCTGAGGCCCGACCGCGCCGACCGCGCCGACCGCTCCGGCCGCCCAAGATCGCGCAATAACCAGGAAATAGTGGCCTCCCAGGACGCGGAGGCCACTATTTCCATGATGTTGCGCGATCTTGCGGCTGGGCCGGGCCGGGCCGGGCCGGGCCGGGCCGGACCCGGCCTGGGGCGGTGCCGGCGCGGTGTGCGTCAGGCGGTGCGCGTCAGGCGGTGTGGTCGATGACGACCTTGCCGAAGGCGTCACCGGAGTGCAGTCGGGCGAAGGCGTCCTCGACCCGGCTGAACGGGATGACGCTGTCCACCACCGGGCGCACCTCGTTGTCGGAGCAGAACGCCAGCAGCTCGTACAGCTCGCCGGGCGTGCCCATCGAGGTGCCCAGGATCTCCAGCTGCATGGCGAAGACCCGGCGCAGGTTGACCGACGGCTCGTGCCCGGCGGTCGCGCCGGAGACCACGATCCGGGCCATCGGCGCGGCCGACTTCAGCGAGTGGTCGAAGGTGGCAGCGCCGACCGTCTCGATCACCACGTCCACCCGTTCCGGCAGCCGGGCGCCGGGCTCCACAGCGATGGCGCCGAGGGCCGAGATCCGGTCCCGCTTGACGGCGTCGCGGCTGGTCGCGTACACCCGCTTGCCCATCGCGACGGCGAGCGCGACGGCCGCGGTGGCCACGCCGCCGCCCGCGCCCTGGACCAGCACACTGTCGGCGTCCGCGACGCGGCCCTTGGTGGTCAGCATCCGCCACGCGGTCAGCCAGGCCGTGGGCAGGCACGCCGCGTCGGTCGCGGCCATGCCGTCGGGCAGCGGGATCAAGTTCGATCGGGGTACGGCCACCCGCTCGGCGAGCGTCCCGGCAAAGTGCTCGGAGAGGATGGAAACCCCGCGCGGGTCACCCGGCGTGACGACCACCGGGTACACGACCACCTGGCGCCCCTCCGGGTCCAGCCCGACCGCGTCGCAGCCGAGGATCATCGGCAGCTGGGCCTCGGTGAGACCCACCCCGCGCAGCGACCAGAGGTCGTGGTGGTTGAGCGAGGTGGCCCGCAACTGCACGGTCACCCAGTCGTCGGCCGGAGGGGTCGGCTCGGGCCGCTCGCCGACGGTGAGCGCGGCGAGCGGATCGGCGTCGTCGAAACGGGAGGCAAAGGCAGCACGCATGATCGGCACGGTAACAAGCTGAGCGCTCGTTAAGAAGCCGTGCGCGCAGGCCGGCGGCGCATGCTGCGCCGGAGCGCCCCCAGCCCACGCGTGCGCGCACACCGGCGGCGCAGAGCGCCACCGGCCATGCGCGCTTAGCGGCGGGCGACGCCGTCGCGGCGGGCGGCTTCGGCGACCGCCTCGGCCACGGCCGGCGCGACGCGCGGGTCGAGCGGGGACGGCACGATCGCGTCGGCGGTCAGGGACTCCGCCACCACACCGGCGATGGCGTCCGCGGCGGCGACCTTCATCGCCTCGGTGATCCGGGTGGCGCCGGCATCCAGCGCGCCGCGGAACACGCCGGGGAAGGCCAGCACGTTGTTGATCTGGTTGGGGTAGTCACTGCGCCCGGTGGCGACCACCGCGACGTGCCGGGCGGCCACCTCGGGGTGCACCTCGGGAGTCGGGTTCGCCAGCGCGAACACGATCCCGCCGGGCGCCATCCCGGCCACCGCGGCCTCGGGGATCTGCCCGCCGGAAACCCCGACCAGCACGTCCGCATCGCGCAGCGCCTCGGTGATGTCGCCGTGACGGCCGTCGGCGTTGGTGCTCGCCGCCAACTCGGCCTTGGTGCCGGTCAGCTCGGTGCGGTGCCGGCCGATGATCCCCTTGGAGTCACAGACCACCACCTGGTCGGGGTTGACGCCCCCGGCGATCAGCATCTTCGTCACGGCCACGCCGGCCGCGCCCGCGCCGCTCACCGCAACCCGCAGGTCACCGAGCTTGCGGTCGAGCAACATCGCGGCGTTGCGCAGCGCGGCCAGCACCACGATGGCAGTGCCGTGCTGGTCGTCGTGGAAGACCGGGATGTCCAGCGCCTCGTCGAGCCGACGCTCGATCTCGAAGCAACGCGGCGCGCTGATGTCCTCCAGATTGATCCCACCGAAGGAGGGGGCCAGCGCCCGCACCACCGCGACGATCTCGTCCACGTCCTGGGTGTCCAGGCACACCGGCACCGCGTCCACCCCGGCGAACTGCTTGAACAGCACCGCCTTGCCCTCCATCACCGGCATCGCGGCCCGGGGGCCGATGTTGCCCAGCCCGAGCACCGCCGAGCCGTCGGTGACCACCGCGACCGTGTGCGACACCCAGGTGTAGTCGTCTACCAGTGCGGGGTCGGCGGCGATCGCCTCACACACCCGGGCCACCCCCGGGGTGTACGCCAGGGAGAGGTCCTCCCGGCTGGTGAGCGGCACGGTCGAGGTGACGGCCATCTTGCCGCCCCGGTGCAGTAGGAAGACGGGATCAGCGGGGTCCACGTTGGACGAAGACATGGTGGTGACTCCAGGATCTGTCGAGCAGATGTGAGGCGGCCGGCCCCGCCGCGAGGTGGGCGGCGAGCGGTGGCACGCGGTGCGGGGGGTCACCCGGGCACTTTCCGAGCATAGTGTCGGCACCACCCCTCGGATGTGAGCAGGGTCATAACTGACGACGAGGCACCCGTCCGGGGCGGGGCCAGTAGCGGACCACCACCCGTCCGCGTACGTCGGCGACCCCGTACGCCCGGGAGTCGTCGGTGATCAGGTCGTTGTCGCCGCGTAGCCACCAGCCGCCGTCCTGCGGCCGGACCGCACGCTTCACCACCAGCAGATCGGGCCGGGTCCGGAAGACCGCGACCACCACGTCACCGGCTCGGATCGGGCGGCCACCGGGACGAACCAGAACCGCGTCACCGTGCCGCAGGGTCGGGGCCATGGACGGGCCGGTCACCAGAACGGCGGTCAGCGGCCTCCGCAACCGGGGCACCTCAGCCGGGTGATCGGCGACCACTGGTTTCACCTCCAGCCGGTTCGGGGAGCATCCCCAGGAGTAATGTCGCCTTTGATCATCGCAAACTTCCCATGGAGGATCCCGATGCGACTTCCGCGCATCCTTGCGCCCCGCGTCACCGCGAGCGCTCACTGCGACCTGCCGTGCGGTGTCTACGACCCGGCTCAGGCCCGGATCGAGGCCGAGTCGGTCAAAATGATCTGCGAGAAGTACCAGTCGAACACCGACCCGGAGTTCCGCACCCGCGCCATCATCATCAAGGAGCAGCGCGCCGAGCTGGTCAAGCACCACCTCTGGGTGCTGTGGACCGACTACTTCAAGCCGCCGCACTTCGAGAAGTACCCGAACCTGCACAGCCTGTTCAACGAGGCCACCAAGCTCGCCGGCGCCGGTGGCGTCAAGGGCAGCCTCGACCCGGCCACCGCCGACAAGCTCCTCGCGAAGATCGACGAGATCTCGAAGATCTTCTGGGAGACCAAGAAGGCGTGACCTCCCCGGTCATCCCGACGATCCGGCCGGCACGTCCCGAGGACGTGCCGGCCGTCGTCGCCATGGTGCACGAGTTGGCCGAGTACGAGCGTGCCCCGGAGCAGTGCCACCTCACCACCGAGCAGCTGACCTCGGCGCTCTTTACGACTGCTCCAGGTCGTGGCGTGGCGTCGGACGGGCCGAGCTGGAGCGGTCGTACGACCGCACCGGCGCTCTTCGGTCACGTCGCGGTGGACGAGCACGACGAGCCGGTCGGCTTCGCGCTGTGGTTCCTCAATTTCTCCACCTGGGCCGGCGTGCACGGCATCTATCTGGAGGACCTCTACGTCCGGCCGGCCACCCGGGGCACCGGAGCCGGTCGACTGCTGCTCGCCACGCTGGCCGACATCTGCGTACGACGCGGCTACCAGCGGCTGGACTGGCAAATGATCGACTGGAATCCGGCCGCCGGCTTCTACGCCTCGATCGGCGCCGAGCAGACGAGCGAGTGGGTTCCCTACCGACTCAGCGGCGCCGCGCTCCGCGAGCTGGCCACCACCGCCGGCACGCGTACGGGCGACTGACCGGGTAGAGTCCCCGACCGGGGGGATGAGGCGTGACTCAACTGACTGGCCAGCCAGCGACCGACGACGACGTGGTGCACCTCACGGTGCCTGCCGACGGCGGTTACCTCGGCGTGCTCCGCACCGCCACCGCCGGTCTCGCGGCCCGCTTGCAGTTCGCGCTCGACGAGATCGAGGATCTGCGGATCGCGGTCGACGAGGCGTGCGCCATGCTGCTCGCCATCGCCACCCGCGACGCCGAGCTGGAGTGCCGCTTCGCAGTCACCGAGGACGCGCTGACCGTTGAGGTGACCGTGCCGACCGTGCGCGGTGCCACCCTGCCCGCCGAGTCGTCCTTCGCCTGGAAGGTGCTCACCGCGCTGACCACCTCGGCGTCCGCCACGTCCGCCGACGATCGGGCCACGATCGCGCTGCTCACCCGCCGTTCCGGCGGTTACTGACCGGGCCGACGCGCCGGCGCGGTCACTCGAAGCCGAGGGCGCGGGTCGTCGGTGGGCAGATCAGCAACCAGGCCACGCCCAGGCCGAGCGCCATCAGCGGCACGCCCAGCCAGCCAAGGCCAGCCTGGATCATGAACCACCCGATCGGCAGCAGCATCAGCTGAAGCACGATCGCGGGGGCTCGTGCGCCCGCCTGACGGCGCAGCAGCGCGCGGCCCAGGGCCCAGAGCGCGACGGCCGCCCCGATGGCGAACACGGTCACCAGCAACGCCGCCAGCAGGTCGGTGCGGGTGGCCGTGAGGTCGGCCCAGACCAGCCAGACGGCGATCAGCCCGACGACGGCCGCCTCCGCCCACAGCAGCCGGACCGCCCAGCGGAGCGTGACGGGAATCGGGTCCGAGTCGATGGTCACGCGCGCCACGATACCCGGGCTTCCGGAAGGTACAGTGCCGCCCATGCGGGCCGTCCTGGTGGTCAATCCGAAGGCCACCACAACCAGCGAACGCAGCCGGGACGTGCTCGTCCGGGCGCTGCGCAGCGAAGTCGATCTCAGCGTGCGCTACACCCGTCGGCGTGGGCACGCCGTGGCGCTGGCCCGGGAGGCAGCCGCCGAGGGGGTCGACCTGGTCGTCACCCTGGGTGGCGACGGCACGGTGAACGAGGTGGTGAACGGTCTGATGACGGCCGAACCGCCGACTCGCGCCGGCGACGTGCCGATGGCCGAGCGACTGCCTGCGCTGGCGACCGTCCCCGGTGGCTCGACCAACGTGTTCGCCCGGGCGGTGGGTCTGCCCCGGGAGTGGCCGGAGGCGACCAGCATGATCCTGGAGGGGCTGCGGCTGGGCCGGAGCCGGACGGTGGGGTTGGGCCTCGCCGACGACCGCTACTTCACCTTCTGCGCCGGGTTCGGCCTGGACGCCGCGGTGATCCACCGGGTGGAGCAGGCCCGGCGGAAGGGGCGGGTGTCCACGCCGTCGCTCTATCTGCGTTCGATCATGAACCAGTACTTCCTCGCCTCGGACCGGCGACACCCGGCGATCGTGCTGGAGCGTCCGGGCGAGCCGGCGGAGGCCGAGCTGGCCACCGTCATCATCCAGAACACGGCACCCTGGACGTACCTGGGCGACCGGGAGGTCAACCCGAACCCGGCGGCGTCGTTCGATCTCGGGCTGGATGTGCTGGCGTTGCGTCAGCTCCGGGTGGCTAGCACAACACGGACAGTGACGCAGTTCCTCTCCCGGCAACCGAATCCGCGCGGCCGGCAGGTGTTACGACTCCATGACACGGCGGAGTTCACGCTGGTCTCGAGCCGTCCGCAGGCGTTCCAGCTGGACGGGGACTATCTCGGCGAGCGGGAAAAAGTCAGATTCACCTCCGTTCCGGCCGCACTGAGAGTAATCTGCTAGGTCTCGGGGTACTGCCCTTGGTCGACGCGGTAGCCGCAACCGATCGACACGGTCGCCGCCACACCGAGGACAGGTGCCGGAAATGTCAGCAATGTCACGCGGACTGTACTATATTGATCCTCGACTGTGGCACGGCGGGTAACCAGGAAAGCACTGAAACCCGGACAAATGGGTTGTGGGCTTGCTCACCGCCCGGAGTTTTTCCGAGCGTCACCCTTGACATCACGACTGTTCGTGAAAGTATTCACAAGCGAACTTGAGTTACCGGGACATTGCCTGGATATGCTCGTCAAGTTGAGCTGTTCCAGCAGGTCCCCGGCACTAACTGCCTGCTCACGCACTGCCGAATGGACGGACGCTAACTGTCACCATCGGCACGCGGATGCATATAGGAAAAGCACGACCAAGCAATTGTTGCCACCCATCCAGAATGAGGAGTGTTGCCGCCATGGACTGGCGTCACCATAGTGTCTGCCGTGACGAGGACCCGGAGCTGTTCTTCCCGATCGGGACGTCCGGTCCGGCTCTCCTGCAGGTCGAGCAGGCCAAGGCCGTCTGCAGGCGCTGCTCCGTGACCGACCAGTGCCTTCAGTGGGCACTCGAGTCAGGTCAGGACGCTGGCGTCTGGGGCGGAATGAGCGAGGAGGAGCGGCGCGCTGTCAAGCGGCGCGGCGGTCTCCGGGTGTTGCGCGCTCACTCCGCCTGATTCCCAACACACAGCTGTACGCCCCGGTGGGTCCGCCCGCCGGGGCGTTCTGCTGTCCGGCACCGGATCACCCGTGCCGGCACGGGTCAGCCCGTAGACGCCAGCACAGGCCGGTCGTCGACCCGACGCAGCACCAACTCGACCAACTCCGGTGCGTCGGTCAACGGCGCGGCGACCGCCACCGCACCCGCCGCCCCGGCCGCCTCGGTCACCGCGTCGTGGAACAGCCCCGGCGCCAGGAAGTACGCGGACACCGCGACCCGGCGCGCGCCGGACGCCCGCAGCCGGGACACCGCCACACCGGTCGCCGGTGGCGCCGCCGAGGCGTACGCCACCCGGCAGGGCACCCCGAACTCCGCGCCGAGCGCGTCGGCGACCCGGCCCACCGAGCGGCGCGCCCGCGCGTCCCGGGTGCCCGCCGCGGCCAGCACCAACGCGTCGAAGCGGCCCGGACACGTCTCACCCAGCCGACGGCACAGCCCGGCCAACAACCCAGGATCGGGCGCGTCGTCCGCCGGGCCGAGCACATCGGTGACCCGTACCGACAGCGGTGGCCCGGACCGCGCCGCAGCGGCGACCGCCGCCGGGATGTCCACCCGATGGTGGTACGCGGCGGTCAACAGCAGCGGCACCAGCACCGCCCGGCGATGGCCGGCCACGGCCAGGTCGCGCAGCACCTCGGTCGGCCCCGGCTCGGTGTGGTCCAGCCAGCTCGCCCACACCGGTGTGCCCGGCCGGGCCGCCGACACCGCCCGAGCCAGCGCCCGGGTGGCATCGGCTGCCCGTGGGTCCCGGCTGCCGTGCGCGACCAGTACCACCGGGTCCGCCCCGCCGGCCGCACCGAGGCCGGTCAGGGTCGTCGCCGGGGAGGTCAGACGTGCAGCCCGCACTCGGTCTTCTCGAACATGGCCCACCGGCCGGCCCGCGCGTCCTCGCCGGCCTTCGTGCGGCGGGTGCACGGCCAGCAGCCGATCGACCCGTAACCCTGCTTGAACAGCTCGTTGACCGGCACGTTGAAGCGGGCGATGTAGGAGTCCACATCCTTCTGCGACCAGGCCGCGATCGGGTTGACCTTGACCTTGCCACGGCGCGCGTCGAAGGTCACCACCGGCGTGTTGGCCCGGCTCGGCGACTCGTCCCGCCGCAGACCGGCGGCCCAGGCGTCGTACCCGGTCAGAGCCCGCTCCAGCGGCTCCACCTTGCGCAGCTGGCAGCAGTCGTCCGGCGACTTGTTGAACAGCCGGGGGCCGTACTGGCCGTCCTGCTGGCCGACGGTGAGCCGCGGCCGGATCGACCGGACGTTCACCGGCAGCGTCCGGGCGACCTCGTCGCGTACCCGCAGCGTCTCGGGAAAGTGCAGGCCGGTGTCGAGGAACACCACGTCCACCCCGGGGGCCACCCGGGACACCAGGTGCGCCAGCACGGCGTCCGCCATCGAGCTGGTCACGCAGAACCGCTCACCGAAGGTCTGCGCCGCCCAGCGGGCGATCTCCAGTGCCGGGGCGCCCTCCAGGTCCCGAGCGGCCTGCTCGGCCAGTGCCCGCAGCTCGTCCGGGCCGCGTCGGGCCGGGTCGACCGGCGTCGAGCCGCCCGGCCCCACCAGGCGCAGGCTCGCGGCCGAGACGAGACTCATGAGGTCACCGCCCGACTCAGCAACCCGGTGAACTTCACCGAGAAGACCCGGGTGCAGGCGTGGCACTCCCAGGCGCCGTGACCCGCCTCGTGCGGCCGCAGGTCCTCCTCGCCGCAGTACGGGCAGTACAGAGGTGCCGCTCGGTTCTCGCTGCTCACCGCAGTTCCTCCTCGTCGACTCTGATCACCCAGTTGGCGAACGTCTCGCCCTCGCTCCGACCGGCCAGGTAGCGACGGGCCAGCCGTTCCACGTACTCCGGAAGTTCGTCGGCGGTGGTCTTCAGGCCGCGCAGCTTGCGGCCGAAACCGGCGGTCTGCCCCTGGGCCATGCCCAGGCCGCCGCCCAGGTGCACCTGGAAACCCTCGACCTGCCGGCCGTCCGGCCCGACCACCAGTTGACCCTTGAGCCCGATGTCGGCCACCTGGGTGCGTGCGCACGCGTTCGGGCAGCCGTTGATGTGGATCGAGATGTCCGCGTCGAAGTCGCGCAGCCGCTGCTCCAGCCGGGCCACCAACTCCTCGCCGCGGGCCTTCGTCTCGACGATGGCGAGCTTGCAGTACTCGATGCCGGTGCACGCCATCGTGCCGCGCCGCCAGGCCGACGGCCGGGCCTCCAGACCGATCCCGCGCAGCGCGTCGATCAGCGACTCCGTCCGCTCCGACGGCACGTCGAGCACCAGCAGCTTCTGGTACGGGGTGAGCCGCACCCGGTCGCTGCCGTGCGCCTCGACCACGTCGGCCAGCTGGCTGAGCTGCGCGCCGGAGACCCGCCCGACCACCGGAGCGGCGCCCACGTAGTGCCGCCCGTCGGCCTGCTCGTGCACGCCCACGTGGTCGACCGGCTTCGACGGCAGGATCGGCGCCGGGCCGTCGAGCAGCGTACGACCGAGGTAGTCCTTCTCCAGGACCTCGCGGAAGCGCTCCACGCCCCAGTCGGCCACCAGGAACTTCAACCGGGCCCGGTTGCGCAGTCGGCGGTAGCCGTAGTCGCGGAAGATCCCGACCACCCCGGCCCACACATCCGGCACCTCGGCCAGCGGCACCCAGACGCCGAGCCGCTTGGCGAGCATCGGGTTGGTGGAGAGGCCCCCGCCGACCCAGACGTCGAAGCCGGGCCCGTGCTCCGGGTGGTCGACACCGAGGAACGCGATGTCGTTCGACTCGTACGGGGTGTCCACCAGCCAGGAGATCGAGGTCTTGAACTTGCGGGGCAGGTTGGAGAACTGCTTGTCGCCGACGTAGCGGGAGACGATCTCGTCGATCGCCGGGGTCGGGTCGAGCAGCTCGTCGCGGGCCACCCCGGCGACCGGGCTGCCCAGCACGATCCGCGGGCAGTCGCCGCACGCCTCGGTGGTCTGCAAACCGACCGACTCCAGCCGACGCCAGATCTCCGGCATGTCCTCGACCCGGATCCAGTGGTACTGGATGTTCTGTCGGTCGGTGATGTCGGCGGTGTCCCGTGCGAACCCCCGGGAGATGTCCGCGATCACCCGCAGCTGCGCCAGGCTGAGCTGACCGCCGTCGATGCGGACCCGGAGCATGAAGAACTCGTCCTCCAGCTCGTGCGGCTCGAGCACGGCGGTGCGCCCGCCGTCGATGCCCGCCTTGCGCTGGGTGTAGAGGCCCCACCAGCGGAACCGGCCCCGCAGGTCCTGCGGGTCGATCGAGGCGAAGCCGCGGTGCGCGTAGATGGTCTCGATGCGGGCCCGGACGTTGAGCGGGTCGTCGTCCTTCTTGATCCGCTCGTTGGGGTTGAGCGGCTCGCGGTGGCCGAGCGCCCACTGACCCTCACCCCGTGGCCGGCGCGGCGCTCGGGTCGGGCGAGCCGTCGAGTCCTCGGAACGGGCCGGGATGCTGCTGACCGCCATCGCGGCGTCCTCCGTTGTCTGCTGTGCCTCGGGATACGCGGGGCGCGGCGGCCGGCCCGGCGAAGCGGGCGGGACAACGGTGTCGGAGACAGCCGGCGCGGAGCGCGCCCGAGACAGATTGGTCGGGCGTCGTCAGTAGGCCGGACAGATCGCGCTGCGCACGCGGCCGTAATCGACGTGGCGACGTGCCACGAAGCGGCGGACGACAGCGGCGGTCATGGGGCCCATGCTGCCACACCCCATGGGGGCCGGCCAATGTCCACGTGCTGGATCCCACATCACGGGCCAGGGCTCAGCCGACCAGCTGGTCACCAAGGATAGTTCGGGCATAACGCACCACCCGCCCCTGTCGTACGCCGACGATCAGGCCGTTGTCCCGCAGTGTGGTGAGGTGGTGCGACGCCGTCGCCGGCGCGAGACCCAGCATCGCGGCCAGCTCCCCGGTGCTCAGCGGCGAGTCGAGCAGGGAGAGCGCCGCCGCCCGGGTACCGCCGAGCAGGGCGCCCAGCGCCGCGCTGGGTGCCGGCGAATCCCACAGCCCGCCCAACCCGGTGGGCGGATAGCAGAGGGCCGGCCCGGCGTCACCCTCCATGATCGCGTGCACCGTCGGCCCGGAGAACGCGGTGGGCAGCAGCGTCCACGGGCGCCCGTCCAGTCCGGCCGGCAGGGTCGTGCCGACGGCGACCCGCAGCGCCGCGCCGTCCCACCGGATCAACGGGTGCACCTCGCGCAGCAGGGTGCGCCCGCCCTGCTCGGCGGCGAGCAGCGTCCGCCGCCGGATGTCGGCCAGCGCGAGCGCCCGCAGCCGCGGCCAGTCCGGTGCGATCAGCACTGTGAAGTACCGGTGGAGCTGCGCGACCAGCTCGTCCGGGGCCAGCCAGGGTGCTCCGGCCCGCTCCAGTTGCCGGCGCACCCGGGACGGGTGGGTGCCGGCGACCGCCCGCAACTCGGCGGCCAGGTTCGGCGCCACCCCGATCGGGGTGAGGAAATCCGGCACGTAGCCGTTGGACGACCTGAGCACCGCCAACAGCGGTTCAAGGCCGGCATCGGGCAGCAGCCGCTCCGCGCGCTCCCGCCACGGCCGGTGCATCCAGTACTTCGCCGGTTTGCGCAACGCCCAGGAACTGGCCACCAGCTCAGCCATGGGCGAGTGCACGAACCGGACCCGGCTCAGGTCGTCGGGCGAGAACCGGATCTCGATCACCCACGGATTCGACCACGTTCGAACGGTTCGGCGACAGCGCGGGGCGGCCCGAGGATCCCCGTATGGAGTACAGGCAACTGGGCCGGTCGGGCCTGCGCGTCAGCGCGGTCGCGTACGGCAACTGGGTGACCCACGGCAACCAGCTCGACGACAGTGCGGCGGCCGCGTGCGTGGCGGCCGCACTGGACGCGGGCATCACCACGTTCGACACCGCTGACCGGTACGCCCAGGGGCGGGCCGAGGAGGCGTTGGGCAAGGCGCTGAGCGGCGTCCGGCGCAGCTCGATCGAGCTGTGCACGAAGGTGTGCCTGCCGGTCGGGCCGGGGGCCAACGACGCCGGGCTGTCCCGCAAGCACATCATCGAGGGCTGTCACGCCTCGTTGAGCCGGCTGGGCACCGACTACCTCGACCTCTATCAGGCGCACCGGTACGACGACAGCGTGCCGCTGGAGGAGACGATGCTCGCCTTCGCCGACCTGGTCCGCCAGGGCAAGGTGCTCTACGTCGGCGCCTCCGAGTGGACCGCCCCGCAGCTGCGCGCCGGCCTGCGGCTCGCCGCCGAGCTGCACATCCCGTTCATCGCCAACCAGCCGCAGTACTCGATGCTGTGGCGGGTGGTGGAGGCCGAGGTGTCGCCCGCCTGCGCTGACCTGGGCCTGGGCCAGCTCGCCTGGTCGCCACTCGCGATGGGCGTGCTGACCGGTCGGTACGAACCTGGCCGACGCCCGCCCGCCGGCTCCCGGGCCACCGACGGCTTCGGTGGCTCGTTCATCGCCCGCTACTCCTCGGATCTACTGCTCTCCCGGGTACGCCAGCTCCGGCCGATCGCCGAGGCCGCCGGCTGCACGATGGCCCAGTTGGCGGTGGCGTGGGTGCTGCGCCAGCCCACAGTGGCGGCCACGATCGTCGGCGCGTCACGGCCCGAGCAGCTCGCCGAGACGGCCAAGGCCGCCACGGTACGGCTCGACGACGAGCTGATGGCCCGGATCGACGCCGTTCTCGACGAACTCGTGGAGCGTGATCCGGCGAAGACCGCCCGGCCGAACGACGTGATGCCCGCCTGGCGCCCGCCACCTGCCGCCGGCTGACGCCCACGGAGGGGGTGGCCGTGGCAGGCTCGGACCGTGGGGCAATTGTCCGAGAGGTCGGCCGGGGCGGCGTGGGAGCACCTGCGCCGCCTGCCGGTCTGGCTCCCCCCGGCACTGTTGACCCTGGCGGTGACCCTGACCGGGCTGGGCTCCGCCCAGCTCTGGCGCGACGAGCTGGCGACGTGGAGCGCGGCCACCCGGTCGCCCGGCGACCTGGCCCGACTGGCCGGCACCATCGACGCCGCCACCGGGCCGTACTACCTGCTGATGCACCTCTGGACCAGGGTCTTCGGCGACTCCACGATCGCCCTGCGCGTACCGGCGGTGTTGGCGATGACCGTGGCCGCCGGGCTGCTCGCCGTGCTCGGCGCGCGGCTCGTCGACCGGCGCGGCGGCCTCTTCGCCGGGCTGCTGTTCGCGGTGCTCCCCGGCACCTCTCGCTACGGGCAGGAGGCTCGCCCGTACGCGCTGGCCACCATGCTCGCCGTGCTCGCCACGCTGCTGCTGGTGACCGCGCTGCGTCGGCCGAGCTGGGCCCGTTGGGCCGGTTACGCCGCCGCCGTCGCCGCTCTCGGGCTCATCCACCTGATCGCGCTCACAGTGCTCGCCGCCCACGCGCTGGTCGTCCTCATCGCCTGGTGGCGCGGCCCGGCCCCGGCCGGCATCGCCACCCCGGCCCAGCCCGACGTCGAGCGGGACCGGCGGGTGTGGCGGTGGCTGGTCGCCGTGGTGCCGGTCGCGCTGCTGGCCAGCCCGCTGCTGGTCAAGGCCCGGACCCAGCAGTCCCGGCAGTTGAACTGGGTTCACCTGGCCCGGCTGGACGACCTGACCGCGCTGCCCGGCGGCGTGGCCCAGAGCAGCGTGGTCGGTGGCCTGCTGGTCGGGGTCGCCGCGCTGGGCGCGGCCCGGCTCGGGCGGCGCGCCCTGCTGCCGGTCAGCGCGGTGCTGCTGCCCGTACTGCTGCTCTTCGCCGCCGGCACGGTCGTACCGCTGTGGGTGCCCCGGTACCTGGTCTTCGTGGTGCCCTTCGCATGCCTGCTGGCGGGAGCGGCGCTGGCCGCCGTGGCCGCTCCGGCCGCGCTCGTCGTGGTGGTCCTGGCCGGGCTGCTCGGCCTACCCGACCAGGCCGCGCTGCGACGGACCCACGAGTGGCCGCGCAGCGCGCCGCTGGACTACGCGGGGGCGGCCCGGGTGATCGCCGACGGTCAACGCCCGGGGGACGCGGTGGTCTACTCGCCCCGGCACAGCTGGCTCTTCCTCGACCTCGGCATCGAATACCACCTCAGTGACCCACCACGCGACGTGCTGGTCACCGAGGACGAGGTCCGCCGCGGCGACCTGTGGGCCGCCGAGTGCCCCCAGCCAGCACCGTGCCTGGCCGGTACGACACGGGTGTGGCTCGTCGTCTCCGGCCGGCACGCCGAGCCGCTGGCTACCGTGCCCGGCCCCAAGGGCGACGCGCTACGCACGGACTTCACCGTCACCCAGGTCTGGCAGCGCCCCGGCCTCACCGTCGCCCTGCTGAGCACCCGCCCCGACCGCTGACCCGTTCACAGCCCGGCGAGCCGCGGCCGGGCGGCGCGGCGGTCAGGCCTGCGAGCGGCCGTCGTGGGTGTTGCGGGCCAGCGGGACGACCAGCATGGCCTCGGTGCCACCGTTTGCGCCGGCACGCAGTTCGATGGTGCCGCGCAGCTCCCCGGTGATCAGGGCTCGGACGATCTGGAGGCCGAGCCGGCTGCCGCGTTCGGCGTCGAAGTCCGGGGGCAGGCCGCGCCCGTTGTCGGTCACCGAGACGTGCAGCATCTTGCGGAACCGGTGCGCGGAGACCACCACCTCGGGCCGCAGCGACGGGTCGACCTCGGGAGCGGCGACCGGCACCATGCCGGAGGCGGCGGCCACCGGGGCCTCCTCCGTCTCGTCGGCCGGCGGGAAGCCGTGCTCGACGGCGTTGAGCAGCAACTCGTTGAGGACCATCACCAGCGAGGTGGCGATCTCCGCCGGCAGTACGCCGAAGCTGCCCCGCCGACGCATGCCGACGCTCACCTCGGTCGCCGCGACCTCGGTCGCCGCGCTGGCCACCCGGTCGACGATGCCGTCGAACTCCACCGCCTCGTCGCTGGACATCGAGAGTGTCTCGTGCACCAGGGCGATCGAGGCGACCCGCCGGACCGATTCCTCCAGCGCGACCCGGGCCTCCGGCATCGCCACCCGGCGGGCCTGCAACCGCAGCAACGCGGCCACCGTCTGGAGGTTGTTCTTCACCCGATGGTGGATCTCCCGGATGGTGGCGTCCTTGGTGATCAGTGCCCGGTCCCGGCGGCGGACCTCGGTGATGTCCCGGACCAGCACCAACGCTCCGATCGGCACCCCGGCCGGCATCAGCGGCAAAGCCCGCGTGAGCATCGTGGCACCTCGTGCGTCGATCTCCCGGCGGGGTGGCGCCTCACCACGGAGCGCGGCCAGGATGCCGTTCGAGGCCTCGGTGCCGTCCAGCGGGTCACCGGCCAACCGGCGGTGCAACGCGGCCAGGTCCTCCCCCACCAGGTGCGAGGCGTAGCCCAGTCGGCGGTACGCGGACTGCGCGTTCGGGCTGGCGTAGGTGACCTTCCCGCCGGCGTCGAGCCGGACCAGGCCGTCGCCGACCCGGGGCGCCGAGGTGGTCTCGCCCGGATGCCGCGGCGGCGGGAAGGTGCCGTCCGCGATCATCTGCGCCAGGTCGTCGGCCGTGGTGAGGTAGTTGAGCTCCAGCTGGCTGGGCGTACGCGCGGTGGAGAGGTTGGTGTCCCGCCCCACCACGGCGATCACCTCGCCGGCCTCCCCCTCGGCGGTACGCAGCCGAACCGGGATCGCCTCGTGCCGGGCCGGTACGTCGCCGTACCAGACCGGGTCGCCCTCGCGCCAGATCCGGCCCTGGGAGTACGCCACCCCCAGGTGGGCCACCTCCGGCCCGCCGACGATCCGACCCACCTGGTCGTCCTGGTAGGCGGTCGGTGCGGTGGTCGGGCGCACCTGGGCGACGCAGAGGAACGTGCCGTCGGCGTCGACCGGCACCCAGAGCAGCAGGTCAGCGAAGGACAGATCGGAGAGCAGTTGCCAGTCGCCGGCGATCCGGTGCAGGTGGTCGATGTCGGCCGGACGGAGATGGGTGTGCTCCTCGGCGAGGTCGCGCAGCGTGGACACGGTGACCAGGGTGCCACGCCGCGCCTCACATCGTCGCGGTGACCTTCTTCAACCCGCGCGGCGCATCCGGGTCCTCGCCCCGGGTGAGCGCCAGAGCCAGCGCCAACCGCTGCATCGGCAGGATGTCCAACAGCGGGGCGTACCGCTCGTCGACCTCGGGGACGGCCAGCCGGGTGGCGCCCGGCACGTCGGCGGAGCCGACCACCACGACGTCGGCGCGGCGTTCGCCGAGGCGGGGCAGCACCTCACCCATCGACCGGCCACCGGGGCCGGAGCCGACCACGGCGAGCACCGGGACCTCCGGGTCGGTCATCGCGAGCGGGCCGTGCAGCAGATCGGCGCCGGAGAAGGCGAGAGCCGGCAGGTACGAGGTCTCCATCAGCTTCAACGCGGCCTCCCGAGCGGTGGGGTAGGCGTACCCCCGGCCCGTGGTGACCAGCTGACGAGCGAACCGGTAGCGCGGGGCGAGCTGGGCCGGGGTGCCGTCGGCCAGGGTGCGGGCGGCCAGCTCGGGCAGTGCGTCGAGCGCCTCCCGTTCGGCCTTCGGGAGCACGCCGTCACCAGCCCGGATCCCCTCCACCAGCATCAGCAGGGCGAGCAGCTCGGCGGTGTACGTCTTGGTGGCGGCCACCGCCCGCTCGTGCCCGGCGGCGATGTCGACGCTCAGCTCGGCCACGTCGACCAGCGGCGAGTCGGGGGCGTTGGTCACCGCGAGGGTCAGCGCACCGGAGGCTCGGGCGGCACGCAGCACCTCGGCCAGGTCGGGTGAGCCGCCGCTCTGGCTGACCCCGACGACCAGCGCGTCGGACAGGTCGGGGCGGGCCCCGAACAGGGTGACGACGCTGGGCGAGGCGAGCCCGGCGGGCAGGCCGAGCCGGATCTCGGTCAGGTAGGCCCCGTAGAGGGCCGCGTGATCGGAGGTGCCCCGCGCGGTGAAGACCACGTGCCGTGGCCGACGTTCCGCGATGACCGCCGCCACCCGGGCGATATCGGCGGCGTTGGCAGCCGAGAGCAGGCGCGCGTAGCCAGCCGGCTGCTCGTCGATGTCGGCGGCCATTCCAGCCCCTGCACGTGTCACGGAAACCCCTCCCCCTGCGCGGTTGCCGCGCGATTCTTGCTCAGTCTTGCACTTTTAAGCGTATCTCAGCAATCGAACGAGCAGGACTGCGCAGGTGATCACCAGTTGATCTCAATATCAACTAGGCTTTACCCGCTGCACCCGGTTCAACTGCCACGAGAGGACGACGTGCCCGAGGGAACGGACGATCCCGCGCTCTCCGCGACGGAGGAGCTGGCGCTCGCCCGGCTGGCACTCGACGAGGGCGACCTGCACCACGCCGCCGGCCACCTCGCCGGCGCGTTGGCACGGGCCCCCACCCTCCCGGAGGTGCACGAGACTCTGGCCCGGCTCGCCGCGACGAGCGGCGGTGGCCTCGACCTCTTCCCGATCAACCACCACACCTTCGTCGGTGCGGTCGTCGCCCGCGCCCACCTCCTCGCCACCGCCGGCCGCCCCGCCGAAGGGCTGGAGCTGCTGGCCGCGGCGACGTCGTACGCGCCCGGCACCGAGTGGGCCGGCGTGCCCTGGGTCACCGCGCCCGAGCTGGCCGAACGACTGGACCCGGCGCACATCGCCCGCGTCCTCATGCAGGTCTGCGCCGCGCTGCCCGACCCGGTGCCGCGGATCGGCCGGGCCCCGCTGACCCCGTACCTCACGCTCGCCCGCAACGCGGCCACCGTGCACCCCGACCACGGCCTGCTGCTGGGCGCGGCGTCCGCGCTGGCCCGGCGCCTCGGCGAGGTCGAGCTGGCGGTCCGCTGGGCCACCCGAGGGGTACGCGCGCAGCCCTCGAAGATGGGCGAGGTGTGGCTGGGGTACGCGTACCGCAGCTCGGGCCGGACCCGCGACGGCCTCGCGGCCCTCGGTCGGGCCGTCGAGCTGGACCCCGACGACCTGGCGATCTACGCGGACATCGCGGGCACCCTGGCCGAGATCGGCCGGCTGGACGAGGCGTTGGAGTGGATCGAGCGGGCGCTGGCGCGCGATCCGTCGTTCGACTGCGCGGTGCACACCGCCCACCGCCTGCGGCACCTGCGCGACGGCGACCTCGCCCACCTGGTCGCGCTCGCCGACTTCGTGCGGGACCACCCGGACGACAGCCACGAGCACGGCGACCTGGCCCAGTGCTGCCGAGGCCGGCCGTGGCTCGGTCAACTCACCCCGGCCGGCGGGCCCCTGGTCGACGCGATGCGCCAGGCGGTGGCCGATGACGACAACGGTCTCGGCGGCGCCGTACGCCTACCCGCCGCCGCCCCTCCGAGCGCGGTCGGGACGGCGATCTCCACCGCCCCGGGGCTGAGGATCGAGGTCGTCGGTACGCCGGAGCCCGACCCGCGCGAGCCCCGGCGGGCGTCCGCCCAGCGGTTGTGGCACTACGCGGACGCGGTGCCCACGCCCGCGCTGGCGGCGCCCTCGGCGACGGCGGTCGAACGGATCGGGCAGATCGCCCACCCGGCGTGGGCACACCCACCGGCGGCGTACGACGCGGCGGTGGGCCTGGCCGGCCTCGACCTGGCTGACCTGCTCGGCCTGCTGGTGCACCCACCGGCGGCGCCGGCCAACGCGGTGGGTCGACTGCTGGCCGCCCACGACCCGTCGGTCTGGGTCCGTGGAGTGCAGGTGTGGGCCTGTCTGGGGCTGCTGCACCATCGCACCGACGAGCCGTGGGAGGGCTCGACCCGACGCCGGGTGCTGCTCGATCTGATCTGGGGCGTCGAGGACTGGGTCACCGAGGCGGCGCTGTTCGCCCTGGTCACCGCCGCCTGGGTGGACCCCTCGGTGCGGCCGGACGTGGCCCGGGTGGTGGCGGAGCGACTGGCCGACGCGGCCGCCGTGGCGCGGAGCCGACCGGTCCCGATCGCCGCCTCGCTGGCTCACCTGGCACTCGCCGCCCCGCAGCTGGATCCGGCGACGGCGGCACTGGCCACCGATCTGCTGGAAGCGCACTCCCCCCGACTTCCCCGCCCCCGCAACCCCCTGCGCCGCCTCTGGCAACGCCTAACAACCAGGCACCCCTAACCCCCGCCCCGGCGATCTTGCACTTGCTGTTGGTGATTTGTCGGGAAGAGGCTTATGCCGGGACAGAAAGTGCAAGATCGCGGGGGAAAGGGCGCGCCGCGCCGGCCCTGAGGGCTGACGCGGCGCGTGTCGCTCGGTGGGGTCAGGCGACCGGGGCCTTGCCGAGGGCGACCTCGGCGTCCTCCTCCGGGGTGGCCTGCGGCGGCGCCTCGTTCGCGGTGCGCAGCGGGATCTCCTTTATGAACCAGGCGAGCACCGGGATCACGATGGTGAACAGCACCGCCCAGAGGAAGACGTGCGAGATGGCGTCGGAGAGGCCACCGAGCACCAACTCGCGGGCCTGAGCGGGCAGGTCCTTGAGCTTCTCCAGGTCCATCCCGGCGCCGCCGGACTCGCCGCCGAAGGCCCGACCGCCCTCGGAATTGGCCAGCCGGTTGGCGAAGATCGCGCCGAACAGCGAGATGCCGAACGAACCGCCGATCGACCGGAAGAAGGTGGCCGCGCCGCTGGCCGCGCCGAGGTCCTTCTGCTCCACGCTGTTCTGCGCGATCAGCATGGACGTCTGCATGAGAAAGCCCATGCCGACGCCGAGCACGACCATGTACAGCGAGGACATCAGCTTGCTGGTGTCGGTGTCGAGCATGGACAGCAGCGCCATGCCCGCGGTCATGACGACACCACCGATGATCGGGTACGCCCGGTACCTGCCGTTGCGGGTGATCGCCCGGCCGATGACCAGCGAGACGACCAGCATGCCGAACATCAGTGGCAGCAGCAGCAGACCGCTGTTGGTGGCCGACGCCCCCTGCACGGTCTGCTGGTAGAGCGGCAGGAAGTTCATCGCGCCGAACATCGCGAAGCCGAGCAGGAAGCCGATCACCGAGATCAGCGCGAAGTTGCGGTTGGCGAAGAGCGCCAGCGGCAGGATCGGTTCCTGGACCCGGCGTTCCACCAGGCCGAACAAGACCAACGTCACAAACGCGAGCACGGCCAGGCCGGAGATCTGCGCCGAGGTCCAGTCGTACTCGTTGCCACCCCAGGTGGTGATGAGCACGATCGCGGTGATGCCGACCGAGAGCAGCCCGGCGCCGAGCCAGTCGATCCGGTGCTCGGTGCGGTACTTCGGGAGGTGCATGGTGGTGATCAGCACGAGCAGCGCGACTCCGCCCAGCGGCAGGTTCACGTAGAACGCCCAGCGCCAGGAGAGGTGGTCGGTGATGAATCCGCCGGCCAGCGGGCCGGCGACCATGGCGATGGCCATGATGCCGGCGATCATGCCCTGGTAGCGCCCACGCTCGCGGGGCGGGACCAGGTCACCGATGATCGCCATCACGCCGACCATGAGGCCGCCGGCACCGAGGCCCTGCACGGCCCGGAAGGCGATGAGCTGGACCATGCCGTCCTGCGGGCCGCCGAGCATCCCGGAGCCGGCCATGCCACAGAGTGCGGAGCCGACCAGGAAGACGACGACCGAGGTCAGGAAGACCGACTTGCGGCCGTAGAGGTCACCGAGCTTGCCCCAGATCGGGGTGGAGACGGTGGTGCCCAGGACGTACGCGGTAACCACCCAGGTGAAGTGGTTGAGCCCGCCGAACTCGCCGACGATCCGCGGTAACGCGGTGCTGACGATCATATTGTCGAGCATCGCGAGCATCATCGCGATCATCAGCCCGAACAGCACGACCCGGATGTTGTTGGGTCGCGTGCCGGCCTGGGTTGCCTGAGTCATGGGTAAGCTCCCCCCGAAGATTGCCGTACTTACTTGCCGCCCGGCTAGTCACCTTACTAGCCGCACGGTAAGTTGGGTACAAGCAACGGTCAAGCCATTTGGAGGGCGTAGGTGAGCGAGAGCACAGGCGGCGGAACGCGGGAACGGATCAAGGCCGTCGCGCTCGAGCTCTTCACCGAGCAGGGGTACGAGAAGACCTCGCTCCGGGAAATCGCCGAGCGCCTCAACGTCACCAAGGCCGCGCTCTACTACCACTTCAAGAGCAAGGACGACATCGTCGCCAGCTTCGTCGAGGACCGGCTGGAGGGGATGGACGCGTTGATCGCCTGGGCCGCCACCCAACCCGCCACCCTGGCCACCCGGCGCGAGCTGATCTCCCGGTACGCCGACACGATGTTCGACGGGACCCAGCCGTCGGTGATGCGGTTCTTCGAGCAGAACCAGACCGCGCTCAAGAGCCTGTCCGCCGGCAAGAAGATGCGCGGTCGGATGTTGGAGCTGGCCGACGCGCTCTGCCGGGGCGATGACTCTCCCGCCGCCCAACTGCGCGCCGCGCTGTCGATCTTTGCGGTGCACACCAGCTGGTTCGCGGTCCGCGCGCCGCACATCAGCGACGACGAACGCCGCAAGCTCGCCCTGGAGGTGGCCGACGAGCTGCTGGCCGCCATCGGCACGCAGCCCGACGCCTGACCCGGTCGTGATCGTTCCGGCCCGGGCTCGTCGGCCGGCGGCTCAGCCGCGCGTCAGCTCCAGCCGCAGGCCGAGCAGGTCCACACCCGGCGCCGGTGACCAGTCCTTCTCCGGCGAACGGACGAACCCGCGCCGCGAGTAGAGCCGGTGCGCCGGATCGGCCATCCCGGCCCGGACACAGATCACCACCGCCGTGCAACCCAACCCGGTCGCCCGCTCGACACACGCCTCGACCAACGCGGCACCGACGCCCCGCCCCTGCGCGCCAGGGTCGACCGCGAGCATCCGGAACTCCGCCTCGCCCGGCCCGGACAGCTCGGCGAACGGGGTGCCCGGCAGCACGAACGTCACCGAGCCGAGCACCGCCCCGGTCACCTCGTCGACCGCGACCAGCACCTCGCCGTTGACGGCTCGGGTCGACACGTCGGCCAGCACCTCGCCGTACCCGTGCTCGCCCTTGAGCTGGCCGTCCGCCTCGTACGCGGCCACGGTCAGCCGGGCCACCGCAGGGAAGTCGGCCGACTCGGCCGGACGGACCCGCAACCCGGTCAAGCGATCACCGCGATCAGGTCACCGTCCTGCACGACGTCGCCCTCGTTGACGACGAGCTGCTGGAGCACGCCATCGGACTCGGCGACGACCGGGATCTCCATCTTCATCGACTCGAGGATCACCAGGGTGTCACCCTCGGTCACCGTGTCACCCGCCGTGGCGACGACCTTCCAGACGTTGGCCACCATCTCGGCGCGGATCTCCTCGGCCATGTCCAGGCCCTCCCTCTTCGCGACGTGCCTGCCGATGTATCCAATCATGCGCCGACCGGCGACGGGCGGGCAGCGGCACAGCCGGGATGACAGGCCCGCCCTGGGGAAGGCGGCGGGTGTCGGCCGCACTACCATCAGCGGGTCGGACCCGACGCCGGACCGCCGGTGGCCGCATCCGCGCCGAGGTCGTGCGCAGGACGGATCCGACCCATCACGAGGAGGTCAGCATGGCGAAGAAGTCCCGGAAGAAGAAGGCTCGTAAGAAGAACGCCGCGAACCACGGCAAGCGTCCCAACTCCTGAACGGGTCGACGGGCCGACTGCCCGTCGCCGCTCAGCCGGCCGAGGCCGGGTACACCGGTGGCCCGGGTCGACATCGACCCGGGCCACCGGTCTTGCCAGCTGGTGCCGACGCTCGATCGGCCAACTCAGACGCTCAGTCGGCCAGCTCACGGGAGTCGCTGGTCTCGAAGACCACCAGCTCGGTGAGCTTGACCCGCAGCCGCTCACGCAGCTCATCCGGCGCGGTCTCGTTGCCACAGCAACGCGCCACCAGCGCCCGCACCTCCTGCTCCAGCCCGTACTCGCGCAGGCAGGGCCCGCACTCGTCCAGGTGGTGCCGGATCAGCGAGCGGCGCTCGTCGGCGCACTCCAGATCCAGGTAGAGATACACCTCCGCGAGCACTTCGCGGCAGTCCGTCTCGTGCGGCTCCCCACAGCTCACGTCACACCTCCCGGCCGGCAGCGGCGGTCGAGCCCTTCGCTGAGCGGGCCGCACTGAAGCCCCGCTCCCCCGCGTAACGCTCGAGCAGCTTGCGCAGATTACGACGGCCCCGGTGCAGACGCGACATCACGGTGCCGATCGGCGTGCCCATGATGTCCGCGACCTCCTTGTAGGAGAAGCCCTCGACATCGGTGAGGTAGACGGCCAGGCGGAACTCCTCCGGCAACTGCTGGAGGGCCTCCTTGACGTCACTGTCCGGCAGCCGGTCCAGTGCCTCGGTCTCGGCCGAGCGCAACCCGCTGGAGGTGTGCGACTCGGCCTCGGCGAGCTGCCAGTCGGTGATCTCCTCGGTGGGCGCCTGGATCGGCTGGCGCTGCCGCTTGCGGTAGGAGTTGATGTAGGTGTTGGTCAGGATCCGGTAGAGCCAGGCCTTGAGGTTCGTGCCCTGCTCAAACTGGTGGAAGGCCGCGTACGCCTTCAGGTACGTCTCCTGGACCAGGTCCTCGGCATCCGCCGGGTTGCGTGTCATCCGCAGCCCAGCAGCGTAGAGCTGATCGACGAATGGCATCGCGTCCCGCTCGAATCGGGCCCTGCGCTCGTCCGTCTTCTCGGTGGTCAACCGCACATCCCCTCGCGTCGGATGCTTTCCCGCCGAGGATACGCGCACGGACCTGCCCGCAGATTCACTTCCAGCCGGTGTGCCCGTGCTCACCGCACCCACCCCGCCCGGTCCCGCCGTCGCGGGCCACTCCGGGCCATCCAGCAGCCGCTTCAGCTGCCGGGCGTCCCGTTCGTCCCGTTCCAGGCTTCGTGTCTCGGTTGGCACCGGTCACCCCCCTCGCAGAAAAGTCGTCCGGGGGTAGTAACGCGAGATGACCACTGGGGCATTCCGTCCGGCCCTCCCGTTCCTGGTCCCGGCCCCGACGGCGGCCGGCGCTGGGACCAGGAAGGGCCTGGGAGGACTGGTGTCACCGGCCCTGATCGGGCCGGCGGCACCATCGGATGCAACGACCCGTGCCCGGCGCCGGAAACGGTCGCCCCGGCGAGCCGGCCGCGGCGGGTCAGTTGGCCGCCCAACCCTGGGCGGACAGCCAGTCGCGCACGGCGGTGGCGGTGCCGGCCGGATCCCGGCGCAGATCGTGCGTCTCACCGGGACGGCTCACCACCTGCACGGCCGGCCCCGGCTCCGGCGTCCCGAACGGGTCCCGGTCGCCGTTGACGACCAACGTCGGTAGGCCGGTGTCCAGTTCGGCGGCCCGCGAGCGTTCCGGCCGGCCGGGCGGGTGCAGTGGAAAGGCCAACGCGACCACGCCCACCGCGCCCACCGCACGGGCCGTCCGGCAGGCCACCCGAGCACCGCTGGAACGCCCACCGACCACCACCGTCGGCACGCCGGCGTGCCGGTCACGCAGCACGGCGAGCACCGCCGCCCAGGCCTCGTCGAGGTGACCTGCCGGCGCCGGCGCACGTCGGCCGGCTACCCGGTAGGGCTGGGTCACCCGGACCACCGCCAGGCCGGCCGCCACCGACGCGTCCCGGACCGCGAGCAGGTCGGGCGCGTCGACGCTGCCGCCCGCGCCGTGCCCGAGCACGAGCAGAGCGGTGGCCGGGCGGACCGGCAGGTCGGTGTCGATCCACGCCGGACCGCGCGGGGTGTCGATCTCGTTGCTGGCTGGCACCGGCCTATTCTGCGCCGCCGGACGGGCGTCGGGTGCGAACCCGGCCGCCGATCAGCTCAGCGGGACCAGGGCGAGCAGGCGATCGCGCACCGGCGGGCCGGCGTCGTCGATGGCGTCCGGGTCGGGTTCGACCTCGCCGCGCCAGGCGACCAGCATCGCCCGTCGTTCCCGCGGCGTGGTGCCGCCCCACACGCCGTGGCAGTCACCGACGTCGAGGGCCCAGGCCAGGCAGGACCCCTGCACGTCACAACTGCGACACAGCGCGACGGCGGCGTCCGCCGGCTCGTTCGGTGCCGGAAAGAATGTCTCCGGATCGACGCTCTGGCAGGTTCCCCTGGTGCGCCACGCGTCGTCCTCTCGCCGTTCTCGCACGGCCCGCAGCAGTCGCGGATCTCGCCGCGCCGCCGCCACCTCGTGCGGGCGCGGCATACGTGCCCGTGTCATCCACCCACCTCCCCCGTGGGACCGGCAAAATCTGTGGACGTCGTCCGCCCCGTGCGGATCGACAGCCACTACCGGCGCTGTGTTCTATCGCACTTCACAACACCGGGACAAGGGTCTGCCGGGAACATGACTAAACAGTCAGGAGACGAATCGAGCGGAACCCTGGCAAATCGGCGGACGACGATGCACAGCGCGTCAGAACAGGGTCAGCTCCTGCGGTGTCACCGTCGGCGCCACCGCCACCCGGGCGGTCAGCTGCGGCCCGTCGTTACGAACGTCTCCCACCGCCGCACCCACCGGGCGGATCTCCAACCCCGCCAACTGCTCCGCCGACGCCGGCGTGAGCAGCCGCCCCGGTTCGTCGGTCGGCGCGAGCCACGACGACCAACGCTCGGGTGGCAGCAGCACCGGCATCCGGTCGTGCACCTCGGCCAGGTCGCCGAGCGCCGCGGTGGTCAGCACGCTGAAGGTGAGCCGGGTCTCGGCGTCGGACTCCCAGACCGACCAGATGCCGGCCAGCGCGAGCACCGAACCGTCCCGGGGGGTCATGAAGTACGCCTGTCGCTCGCCGTCGGGCAGCCGGACCCACTCGTACCAGCCGTCGGCCGGGACCAGGCAACGGCGACGGGAGAAGGAGCCGGCGTACGCCCGGCTGGTGGCCACCGTCTCCGCTCGCGCGTTGATCATGCGGGCGGCTCCCGAGACGGACCGGGACCAGTGCGGCAGCAGACCCCAGCGGCCGACACAGAGGCTGCGGTGCCCCTCCGGGCTGACCCGGACCAGTGGCACCGGGTCGGTCGGCGCGACGTTGTGATCCGCTCGGACCAGGCCGTCGGAGTCGTCGGAAGACTCGAACAGCGCGCTCAGCTCGCCGGCGCTCCGAGTGGTCGCGTACCTGCCGCACATGGGGCACACGCTAACGCGTCGGAGACCCCGTCGGCTGTCCCGCCAACCGGGAGTACGAGCGCCGGGCGCCGCCGTCCACCCGCCGACACGGCAGAATGTAACCGTGGGGAACCTGACCGCGACCCGGCCGCCGCAGCCGTGGACCGCACCGACCGCATCCGACCCGGTGGCGGCGACGCTGCGCCTGCCCGGTTCCAAATCGATGACCGCCCGGGCCCTGGTGCTCAGCGCGCTGGCCGCCGGCCCGTCGACGCTGGCCCGGCCACTGCGCGCCCGCGACACCGAGTTGATGGCCGCCGGCCTGCGAGCGATGGGCGCGCACGTCTCGATCAGCGACGACGAGCGCTGGCTGGTCCGACCGCACCCGCTGGCCGGCCCCGCGCACGTCGACGTCGGGCTGGCCGGCACCGTTATGCGGTTCGTGCCACCGGTGGCGGGCCTGGCCGACGGGCAGGTCACCTTCGACGGTGACCCGTACGTGCGCACCCGGCCACTCGGCCCGCTGGTCGGCGCGCTGCGCTCGCTGGGCGTTCGGATCGACGTCACCGGCACCGGCAGCCTGCCGCTGACCGTGCTCGGCACCGGCCGCGTCACCGGCGGCGAGGTGGTGATCGACGCATCCGCCTCCAGCCAACTCGTCTCCGGGCTGTTGCTGGCCGCCCCGCGCTTCGACCGGGGCGTCGTGGTCCGCCACGTCGGCCCGCCGGTGCCCTCCGCGCCGCACCTTCGGATGACGGTGCAGATGCTGCGGGCCGCCGGTGCGGCGGTCGACGACGGCACCCCCGACGTCTGGGCCGTCGAGCCCGGCCCGCTCACCGGGCGCGGCTGGGACATCGAACCGGACCTCTCCGGTGCCGTGCCGTTCTTCGCCGCCGCCCTGGTCACCGGTGGCGAGGTCACCTTGCAGGGTTGGCCGCACAGCAGCGCGCAGCCGGTCGAGAAACTCCGCTCGCTGCTACAGCGGATGGGCGGCGAGGTCACCCTCTCCACCAACGGGCTCACCGTCCGTGGCACCGGCGTGGTGCACGGTCTGACCGCCGACCTCTCCGACGTCGGCGAGCTGACCCTCGTGCTGACCGCGCTGGCCATGCTGGCCGACTCGCCGTCGGTCTTCACCGGCGTCGGGCACATCCGTGGCCACGAGACCGACCGACTGGCCGCGCTCGCGCGCGAGTTCGGCGGGCTCGGGGCGGACATCACCGAAACACCGGACGGGTTGGAGATCCGGCCCCGACCGCTGCGCGGCGCGGTCTTCCGCACCTACCACGACCACCGCATGGCGCACGCCGCCGCGGTGGCCGGGCTCGCCGTTCCGGGCATCGAGGTGGACGACGTGGGGTGTACCTCCAAGACCATGCCCGAGTTCCCGGCACTATGGTCAGCGATGGTGACCGGCAAGAGCTGACGCGAGAAGAGGACAGGTCCTGGCGACCAAACGGCGGGAGTACGACGAGGACGACGTACGGGTCCGGCCCGGAAAGTCGTCGCGCCCGCGTACGCGCACCCGCCCACAGCACACCGACGCGGTCGACGGGTTCGTCATCGCCGTCGACCGGGGGCGCTACACCTGCGTGCTCTCCGGGGCCGAGCGCGGCGTGGTCGGCGCCGAGCTGCCCACGGTCACCGCCATGCGGGCCCGCGAGCTGGGCCGCAAGTCGGTGGTGGTCGGTGACCGGGTCAGCCTGGTCGGCGATACGTCCGGCGCGGAGGGCGCACTCGCCCGCATCGTCCGGATCGCCGAGCGCCGTTCAGTGCTGCGCCGCACCGCCGACGACGACGAGACCACCGCCGAGGGTCGGCTGGAACGGGTCGTGGTGGCCAACGCGGACCAGTTGGTGATCGTCAGCGCGTTGGCCGACCCACCGCCACGTACCGGGTTCATCGACCGCTGCCTGGTGGCCGCGTACGACGCGGACGTCGAGCCGCTGCTCTGCCTCACGAAGGCCGACCTGGCCGGGCCGGAGGAGGTGCTCGGCTACTACACCGAGCTGGAGCTGCCGTACGTGCTCAACCGCCCCGACTCCGACCTCGACGCGCTCCGTTCGCTGCTCAGCGGCAAGGTGTCGGTGCTGGTCGGGCACTCCGGCGTGGGCAAGTCGACGCTGGTCAACCGCCTCGTTCCGGACGCGCTGCGCGCGGTCGGCGTGGTCAGCGCGATCGGCCGGGGCCGGCACACCTCGACCAGCGCGGTGGCGCTACGGCTGCCACCGGTGCCCGGGATCGACACCGACCCGGGCTGGATCATCGACACCCCCGGGATCCGCAGCTTCGGGTTGGCGCACGTCTCGGCCGACAGCCTGCTGCACGGCTTTCCGGACCTGGTCGAGGGCACCGTCGACTGCCCACCGAACTGCCCCCACACGGCCGACGAGACCGACTGTGGGCTGGACGCGTGGGTGGCCGCCGGTAAGGCCGACCCGCGCCGGCTGGCCTCGTACCGTCGGTTGCTCGCCTCCCGGGCCGGCGAGGGTGACTCGCGCGGCGACAGCGACCAGCGCGGTCCCGGCGAGGGTGACCGGCGCGGGCCCGACGAGTGACCCGACGGGCGTGGGCTAGGTTGCCGGGCATGACCGGGTACGCCGACGACCTCGCCCTCGCCCACCTGCTCGCCGACCGGGCCGACGCCATCGCCACGGCCCGGTTCCGCGCGCTCGACCTTCGCGTCGAGGCGAAGCCCGACCTGACCCCGGTCTCCGACGCGGACACCGCCGTGGAGCGGGAGATCCGCGCCCTGCTGGCCGAGCGCCGACCGGCCGACGGCCTGCTCGGTGAGGAGTACGGCGCGCAGCCGTCCGCCGACCCGAACGGCCGCCGGTGGATCATCGACCCGATCGACGGCACCAAGAACTTCGTCCGTGGCGTACCGATCTGGGCCACCCTGATCGCGCTATACGACGGCGATCGGCCGGCGGTCGGCGTGGTGTCCGCACCAGCGCTCGGACGACGCTGGTGGGCCAGCGCGGGCGCGGGCGCGTACGCCGGGCCGGGCCCCGACGCGGGCGAACGGATCGGCGTGTCCGCGGTGCGTGGGGTCGCGGACGCCAGCTTCTGCTACTCGTCACTGAACGGGTGGGAGGAAGTCGGGCGGCTCGACGCGGTGCTCGACCTGATGCGGGGCAGCTGGCGCAACCGGGCGTACGGCGACTTCTACGGCTACATGCTGTTGGCCGAGGGGGCACTTGACGTGATGGCCGAGCCGGAGTTGTCAGTGTGGGACGTGGCGGCGCTGGTGCCGATCGTCACGGAAGCGGGTGGCACCGTCACGGATCTGGCCGGACAACCGGCCCCCGCCGGCGCCCCGGGCACCGACAGCAGCGTGGTGGCCACCAACGGTGTGCTGCACGCCGACATCCTCGCCCGCCTCAATCGACCAGCCGAGCGCTGACCCCCGGCAACCTCTATCCTCGCCAGGTGGTCTCCTCCGGTTGGTGCTTTCTCGCGGCGATGATCGTCGCGTACGGCTTCGCCAACCTGCTCCAGTCGGTGGCGGCGGCCCGCACCACGGTCCACCACACCTTCGATCCGGGCCTGCTGCTGCGCCTCGCCGGGCACCGGACGTACCTGATCGGCCTCGGCTGTCAGATCGGCGGCTTCGTGCTCGCCTTCCTGGCCCGGCGGGACCTGCCGCTGTTCCTCGTGCAGGCCAGCGTGGCCGCCGGGCTCGGGGTGACCGCCATCCTCGGGGTGCTGGTGCTCAAGTGGCGGCTGCCGGCGGCGGAGGTGGTGCTGCTGGCGCTGCTCTTCGCGGGGATCACCGCGCTGGTGCTGTCCGCGCGGCCGGCGCCGTCGAAGCAGCTCGGCACCGCCGGCTCGATCGCCCTGCTGGTGGCGCTGGGCGTGATCGCGGTGCTCGGTGTCTTCGCCGTCCGGCTGCGCGGGGCGCCGGGTTCGGTGGCCCTCGGCTCACTGGCCGGGCTGGCGTTCAGCTCGGCCGCGGTCGCCGCCCGGCCACTGGCATCCGCGCCGTCCGCCGAGGCATTCCTCGCCGACCCGCTGTTCTACCTGCTGATCGCCCACTCGATCGTCGGTCAGCTGCTGCTCGGTCTGGCCATGCAGCGCGGCTCGACGACCGCTGCGGTCGCCGCGATGGACGCGGCCGGTGCGGTGCCGGCCGCGATCGTCGGCCTGCTACTGCTCAACGACAAGATCTGGCCGGGGCGGGAGTGGCTGGCCGCGGCCGGCTTCCTGGTCACCCTGGCCGCGGTGATCGGCCTGACCCGGTACGCCGAACCGCAGCAGCACCGCTCGGTGGCGCGCCGTCGGGACCGCGCCATGGTCGGTGCCGGCCGGCCGGGCTGACCATCCGGCACCGCACCACAGCAGAGCGGTTACAGCACCGCCGACTCAAGCCTCGACCGGCTTGCGGCGGCTCACCACCCGTTCGTAGAGGCGTTCCAACGCGCCGGCGGTCCGCTCCCAGGTGTAGCTGCTGCGCACCCGGTCCACCGCGGCGTGCCCGTACGCGAACCGGCCGGCGTTGTCGGCGAGCAGCCGGCGCATCGACACTCCGAGTGCGCGTACGTCACCGGGGGGCACCAGACGGCCGGTGACCTCGTCGACGACGGCGTCCGCCAGGCCGCCCATCGCGTAGCCGATCACCGGCACCCCGCAGGCCATCGCCTCGAGCGAGACCCGCCCGGCCGAGGAGTAGTGCGGCGTGCAGGCGACCACGTCCGCCGACCGGTACCAGGTGGCCATCTGGTCGTGCGGCACCGCCCCGACGAGCCGTACCTGGTCGACGACGCCGAGCTGTTCGGCCAGCTCACGCAGCCGGCGCGCCTCGGCGTGGTTGGCCAACTGGTCGGCCGGCGGCCCACCGGCGATCACCAGCTCGGCGTCACCGACAAGCCGCATCGCCCGGATCAGGTCCTCCTGGCCGTGCCCGGCGGCCAGCGAGCCCACCGAGAGGATGCGGGGCCGCTGTTCGCGCGGCGCGGCCTCGCCATCGGGATGGAACAGGTCGATGTCGACGCCGGCCGGCACCAACGCGACCGAGCTGCGTTGCAGACCCATCCGGGTCAGCTCGTCGACCTCGTCGTTGGACTGGGCCACGGCGATGTCGACCGCTCGGGTCAACGCGCGCTCCAGCGTGATCCGCTGGCCCGGCCCGTCGTAATGGCCGCCCAGGTGACGCAGCTGCTCGATGCCGAGCGAGTGGAACGTCTGCACCACCGGAATGTCGGTCTCCCGAACCGCGTGCGCGGCGGCCAGGCCACCGACCCAGTAGTGCCCGTGCACCACCTCGGGCCGCCAGGCACCCGACCAGTCGTCGGCCAGCCAGCGACCGACCTCCGTCACGTACGGGATCAGCTCGGCGGTGGGTAGTGCGTTGGGCGGGCCGGCGGGCACCTGGTGCACCTGATAGCCGTCGACGTTCGTCGTCGCCGGCAGCGTCGGGTCGTCGCGGCGCACGTAGAGCCGGACGTCATGGCCTCGCTCGGCCAGCTCGGCAGCGACCCGCGCGGTGTGCTGTCGGGTGCCGACCGGCGGGCCGTCGGCGTGGCGGTAGGAACTGGCGTGCGCGCAGACGAGGCCGACGCGCATGGGTCACCTCCCTGCGATCTTTCCTCGGCGGTGGTCCTCCCGGTCAGAGCGTCCCATTAACCCCGCGACGCTGAGCCGAAACCTGGCAGATCGGGAAGAGTCCGCGCGAGTGCCACCGACACTTGCGCCACGGCAAGCACACGCGACACGCGACAGCAGGGTTCGACGATGATCGACAAGCCGTCGTCGGTGTGACCAGGCCCGGCCGGGGGTACCGCTCAGGAATGCCGCTGACCCGCAGTCTCGACGATTCGACCGTGGTGATCACCGGCGCGTCCAGCGGGATCGGCACGGCGACCGCGTACGCACTGGCTCGCCGGGGCGCCGCCGTCGTGCTGGCCGCCCGCAGCGAGCCCGCCCTGCTACAGGTCGCGCAGCGCTGCCGGGAGCTGGGCGGCCAAGCGCTGGTCGTACCGACCGACGTCACGGACTTGGAGTCGGTGCGACGGCTGGCCGATCGGGCGGCGGCCGAGTTCGGCCGGATCGACGCCTGGGTGAACAACGCCGCGGTGAGCGCCGTGGGGCTGTTCGACGAGATCCCGGTCGCCGAGTTCCGCCGGGTGCTGGAGGTCAACCTGCTCGGGGCGGTGCACGGCATCAAGGCGGCCCTGCCCTACCTGGGCGCCGCCGGTGGCGGTGTGCTGGTCAACAACGCCTCGGTGCTGGCCGAGGTGGCCATGCCGTACCAGTCGGCGTACAACGCCACCAAGCACGGCATCCGCGGGCTGGCCGACACCGTCCGGCAGGAGCTGCGGGTCACCGGTCGCGGTCACATCTCCGTCTGCACTGTGCTGCCGGCCACGATCGACACCCCGTTCTTCCGGCACACCGGCAACCACAGCGGCCGAGATCTGGTGCCGCCTCCTCCGGTCTACCCGCCGGAGGTGGTCGCCGAGACCATCGTCCGGCTGCTGCGCCGGCCCCGCCGCGAGGCGTACGCCGGCGGCGCGGCCCGGCTGATCGGCCTCCAGTGGCGGCTGGCGCCCGCGCTGATGGAGCGCACCCTCGGCTGGTACGCCCACCGCACCCAGTTCGGCCCGGGTGCCCGGGTGGACAGCAGCGGCAACGTGTTCCACGCCGATGCTCAGGCACGCCAGGACGGTGGCTGGAACGGTCGGCGGCGACAGTTGGTGCGGATGACCGCCGCGTTCGGTCTGGCCGCCGCCGGCACCGCTGTCGGCACCCTGGCGGCCATCAACCGCCGCTCCCGGTCGGACCGCTGATGGCCGATGTCGAGCGCCCGAATGCGCTGACCGTCACCGGCGCGCACAATGGGGCGATCATGTCGAGCTGTCTCGTGGAAATCGACGAGTCGTCAGCGGTGGTCCGGCTGACCGGTGTGCTCGATGCCGCCGGCGCCGAGGCGTTGCGCGGCGCGCTGCTCGCCCGTCTGCTGGCCCGGCCCGGCCCGGTGGTGGCCGACGTGACCGGCCTGCGGGTCGTCGACCCGGCCGGGCGGGGCGTCTTCGCCGACGTACGCCGGGAGGTCGCCGACTGGCCCGCCGCGGACCTGCTGCTGTGTGACCCGGCGGTCGACGGGCCCGCCCACCCGGACGCCGCGCTCGCCGGGGTGCCGGCCTGGCCGACGCTCGACGGGGCGCTGGCCGCTGTCGCGGCGACACCACTGGCGGCGGTGCTCACCGCCGAACTGGCTCCGGCGGTGGGAGCCGCCCGGCAGGCGCGCGAGCTGGTCACCACCGGTTGCGAGCGCTGGGGCATGCCGACGCTCATCGACCCGGCGTGCATCGCGATCACCGAGATGGTCAACAACGTGGTGGCGCACGCCCGGACCCCGATGACGGTTCGACTGGCGCCCCAGGAGACCACCCTGCACCTGGCGGTTCGCGACCACTCCCCGCGTCAGCCGACGTTCGCCGGGATATCCCCGCCGACCCGGGCCGGCGGCCGGGGCCTGCTGCTGATCGACACGGTGACCCGTCGCTGGGGCAGCAGTGCCGTACCGGACGGCAAGGTCGTCTGGTGTGTGCTGCACCCCGACGACGAGGCCGCCTGACGGGGCTTTCGCCATCGGCGCCCGGTTCGGCGACGTACCGCCGGAGGTCGCCCGGTTATGGCGGCAGGGCAGCGGGTAGTGATCAGACATGCGCGACAACGAGTACCCGACCCCCCTGTCCGACACCGAGGCGCAAGGGCTGCCCGACACCGCCGATGACGACTCGACCGCCAACGACGACGTCCTCACCGGGCGCGAGGCGGACGGCCCGGACCCGGCCCAACTGCCTGGCGATCGGACGCCGGTGGCGGTGGACCGGTTCGGAACGACCGCCGAGGAGCAGCTCGACGGTGAGTCGTTGGACTACAAGCTCGACCGCGAGGTCTACGAGCGCCCGGCGGACGACCCGCTGGCCGGCACCATCGACCCGAAGATCGCCTTCGAGGCGGACAACCTGGAAGCCGCGGCAGAGGCTCAACTGGACGCCGACGTGATGGATCCCGGGCCGACCTCGGACCCGAACTCACCGGTCTCCCTCTACGACCACGGTCAGCTCGGCACGGTGGCCGACGCCACGGTGGGCCGGCTGGTGGAACCGGACGAGGGGTCGCACACCGACCAGGAGACCGACTCGGTGGCGTACGACGCCGGATCGGCCGGGGGCGGAGCGACCGCCGAGGAGTTGGCCATCCACGAGACGGAGCCGCCGCGCTCGGTCTGACGTCCGCTCAGTCGTCCAGGCCGCGTTCGATGGCGTACCGGGTCAGCTCGACCCGGTTGTGCAGTTGCAGCTTGCCCAGAGTGTTCTGCACGTGGTTCTGCACCGTGCGGTGCGACAGGCCGAGCCGCTGGGCGATCTGCTTGTACGACATCCCCTTCGCCACCAGCCGCAGCACCTCCGTCTCCCGTTCGGTGAGCTGGGGCGTCGCGGTTTCGGCAGCGCCGGCCGGGCCGGTCCCCCGCCCCGGTCCGGCGGCCAGCCGCCGGTACTCGCCGAGCACCAGCCCGGCCAGGCCGGGGGTGAAGACCGCCTCGCCGGCCGCGGTGCGGTGCACCGCCTCCAGGAACTCGGCGGGCGCGGTGGACTTCACCAGGTAACCGGTGGCCCCGGCCTTGACCGCGTCCAGCACGCTCTGCTGTTCGCCGCTGGCGCTGAGCATCAGCACCCGTACGGCGGGCAGTGCCGCGCGCAACCCCAGGATCACCTCGACTCCGGAGATGTCGGGTAGTTGCAGGTCGAGGACGACGACGTCGGGCCGGGCGGCGGCGGCCACCCGGATGGCCTGTCGCCCCTCGCCGCTGGTCGCCACCACCAGGAAACCGGCCTCGGTCAGGTCGCGGGCCACGCCCTCTCGCCACATCGGATGGTCGTCCACCACCATCACCCGGATCGGATTCACCGCGGTGACCTCGGCACGCTCAGTTCGATCTCGGTGCCCGCCTCGGGGGCGGACATGATCCGCACCGTCCCGCCCACGTCGGCCACCCGGCCCCGGATCGACTGGGTCACGCCGAGCCGACCCTGGGCGGCCGCCTCGTCCAGCCGGCCGTCCGGGATGCCCGGCCCCTCGTCGCGAATCGACACGGTCACCGTCGCCCCCTCGTCCTCGATCAGCACCCAGGCCCGCCCACCGGCGTGCCGCCCCACGTTGTCCAGGGCCGCGCCGGTCGCGGCGGCCAACTCTCCGGCAACCCGTCGGGGCAGCGGCACCGGGGTGGCCGGGGCGGAGAGCGCGACCGCCGCCGAGGCGTACCGGCCGAGCAGGGTCCGCAGGTCCACCGCCTCGCCGCCGTCCGGGAGGCTCGCGGCGGCCGGGCCGGCGCCGGCGATCAGCGCCCGCAGGGCAACCTCCTGCTCGCCGGCCAGCCGGGCCAGCTCGCCGGCCTCGCCGGGCAGGTCGGCACCGCGTCGCTGCACCAGCGCCAGCACCTGGAGCACCGAGTCGTGAATGTCCCGGGCCAGCCGCTCCCGCTCCCGGGTGGCGGCCTCCAGCTCCACCGCGCGCTGCAACCGCTCCTCGGCGCTCGCCGCCAGCCGGGCCACGTGCCCGACCACCACCCCGGCGAGCAGCATCAGGATCACCCCGGTGAACGAGGACTGGCCGATCCGCTCCCGGGTGGCCAGGTCCGCGCCGGCGACCAGCAGCGCGGCGACCGTGCCCCGCCGCCGGCCGCCGGAGACCGCCCAGGCCAGCACCGGGCCGGCCATCCAGGCCACCCCCAGGGTGGGTACGCCGTGGGTGAGCGCCGTCCGGCCGACCACCCACGGGGTGGCCAGCACGATGGCCATGACCACCCCGAGGTCGGCCAGAAGCAGCGGCCAGCGCCGCCAGGCCGGTCGGGCGTACCCGATCGCGGTCGCGCCGGTCCAGGCGATCATCAGCAGGATCAGGGCGCCGACGGCGTACGGGTGGGCGTACCGGTCGGCGTCGCGCACCGCGAGCGCGCAGACGTACGCCAGGGAGGCCAGCCGGAACACGGTGAGCGCACGCCACAGCGGCACCTCGAACCCACCCGGCGGCGACGGCATGGCGGTCAGGATGCCATAACCGGGCCGGCGCACGGCGAGCAGCGAGTGCGGTTCGGGAAACGCTGACGTACGGTGAAAAAGCCGCGAAATACTCCGAGATGCGCCGCCGGGACGGGCCCATGACGAACGCAGATCCGCACGCACCGCGTACGGTTGTGCCCATCGAAACCGCCCTCCTGATCGCCGAAGCCTTTGACCAGGCCCAGGTGACCGAGATTCGACACTCGGTCACCTCCTGCGCGCATGCCTCGGGTCTCAGCGGCCAACGGCTGGACGACTTCGTGCTCGCGATCAACGAACTGATCACCAACGCGGTGCGACACGGCGGCGGGCGCGGTTGGCTGCGGCTCTGGCACGAGTCGGATGTGCTGGTCTGCGAGGTCGCCGATCACGGGCACGGGATCAGCCCACAGCGCCTGGGCGACCGCAGTCGACCCGCCCCGGACACCGCCGGCGGCTGGGGCCTCTGGCTGGCCCGCGAGCTGACCGACGCGATGGAGGTCGCGACCGGCACCGCCGGCACCACCGTCCGCATCACCACGGGCCTAACCACCCACAACCACACCCCGCGCTAACCCCCCGCCCCACGCGCCCCGCCCGCACCCCCGCCGCGCGCGATCTTGCACTTACTACTGTCCCGACGAATCACCCGAACCCGCCCATAGGCGACACAAACTGCAAGATCGCGCGGGTAAGGGGGCGGGTCAGGCGAAGAGGGCGGAGACGGATTCTCCGTTGTGGATTCGGCGCGTCGCCTCGGCCAGGGCGGGGGCCACCGACAGGACCTGCAACTTGGGAACCCGCTTGGCGGCCGGGATGGGCACCGTGTTGGTGCAGACGATCTCCAGGACGCCGTCCTGGTCGCTGAGCCGCTGCAACGCGTCACCGGAGAAGAGGCCGTGCGTGCAGGCGAGCCGGATCGACCGGACCTTCAGGCCGCGCAGATGCTCCATCAGCTCGACCACAGTGCTGCCCTTGGCGATCTCGTCGTCCAGGACGATGACGTCCCGGTCGGCCACGTCGCCGATCACCGCGCTGATCTTGACCAGGTCGTCGCTGAACCGCTGCTTCGCCCCGGCCGCGACCGGCGTGCCGAGCAGCCGGGCGAACGCCGCGGCCTCCTTGGCGTTGCCCAGGTCGGGCGAGACCACCACTGTGTTGCTGAGGTCGTAGCGCCGGAAGTGGGTGGCCAACTCCCGCAGCGCGTGCAGGTGATCCACCGGGACGCTGAAGAAGCCGTGCACCTGCGGCGAGTGCAGGGTCATCGCGAGCACCCGGTCCGCTCCGGCCGAGGTGAGCAGGTCGGCGACGAGCCGCGCGCCGATCGAGATCCGTGGCGCGTCCTTCTTGTCCGAACGGGCGTACGCGTAGTGCGGCAGCACCACAGTGATCCGACCGGCGGAGGCGCCCCGGGCGGCGTCGATCATCAGCAGCAGCTCGACCAGGTGCTCCTGCACCGGCGGCACCAACGGCTGGATCAGGAAGACGTCCCGCTCCCGGCAGTTGGCCTGCAACTGGACTTCCAGACAGTCGTTCGCGAACCGGGAGACCCGCACCGGGTGCAGCGGCACCCCCAGGTGGGCGCAGATCTCGGCAGCCAGGTCGGGATGGGCGGTTCCACTGAAAACTGCGATGTCGCGCACGTTCGCACATCGTAGGGGAAGCCGACGGCCGCCGACGGCGGCGGGCCCGAACCCGCCGTGACGCCTGTCGCGCCGCGCCGCCGTCCGGGTACGGTGCTGCGGTGACTCCCCAGTACGTCGCCGCCATCGACCAGGGCACCACCTCCTCGCGGTGCATCGTCTTCGACCGGGCCGGGGACATCGTCGCCGTGGCCCAGCGCGAGCACCGGCAGATCTTTCCCCGACCGGGTTGGGTGGAGCACGACGCCGAGGAGATCTGGGACAACGTCCAGCAGGTGGTCGTCGAGGCGCTGCGGGCCGCCGGCACCGACACGTCGGGGTTGGCCGCCGTCGGCATCACCAACCAGCGGGAGACCACAGTCGTCTGGGACCGGGCCACCGGCCGCCCGGTGGCCAACGCCATCGTCTGGCAGGACACCCGGACCGGGCCGCTGCTGCGCGAGCTTGCCTCGGCGTACGGCGAGGAGCGGTTCCGGGCCCGCACGGGCCTGCCGCTGGCCACCTACTTCGCCGGGCCGAAGCTGCGCTGGCTGCTCGACGAGGTCGACGGCCTGCGCGAGCGCGCCGAGCGCGGCGAGGTGCTCTTCGGCACCATGGACAGCTGGCTGATCTGGAAGCTGACCGGCGAGCACGTCACCGACGTGACAAACGCCAGCCGGACCATGCTGATGGACCTCACGACCCTGGACTGGGCCCCGGAGCTGCTGGACGCGATGGGCGTTCCGGCGGCGATGCTGCCGGAGATCCGCTGCTCCGCCGAGGTGTACGGCACTGCCAGCGGGGTGCTCGCCGGGGTGCCGGTGGCCAGTGCGCTCGGCGACCAGCAGGCCGCCCTGTTCGGGCAGACCTGCTTCCAGCCGGGTGAGGCGAAGTGCACCTACGGCACCGGCAGTTTCCTGCTGCTCAACACCGGCGCCAGCCCGGTCCCGTCGACGCACGGCCTGCTCACCACGGTCGCCTACCGGATCAAGGACCAACCACCGGCGTACGCCCTCGAAGGCGCCATCGCGGTCACCGGCTCGCTGGTGCAGTGGCTGCGGGACAACCTCGGGCTGATCTCCACCGCCGCCGAGGTGGAGGAGTTGGCCCGCACCGTGGACGACAACGGCGGCTGCTACGTGGTGCCGGCGTTCTCGGGGCTGTTCGCTCCGCACTGGCGCAGCGACGCCCGCGGGGTGATCGCCGGTCTGACCGGCTACATCACCAAGGGGCACCTGGCGCGTGCGGTGCTGGAGGCGTCGGCGTGGCAGACCCGCGAGGTGGTCGACGCGATGAACGCCGACTCGGATGTGGCGCTGCGCCGTCTGCGGGTGGACGGCGGGATGACTGCGAACGGCCTGCTCATGCAGTTCCTCGCCGATGTGCTCGACGTGCCGGTGGTCCGTTCCCGGATCACCGAGACCACCTGCCTGGGCGCCGCGTACGCGGCCGGTCTGGCGGTCGACTTCTGGCCGGACCTGGCCACCCTGCGGGCGCAGTGGCGCTCCGATGCGCAGTGGGAGCCGGCCATGGCCCCGGACCTGCGCGAGAAGGAGCTGCGCCAGTGGCGCAAGGCCGTGCAGCGCACCCTCGACTGGGTGGAGTGACCGCCGCTGCGGCGGTCACTCCCAGTGGTTGCCGGTGAGCTTCTCGTAGACGTCGACGTAGCGAGCCCGGGTCGCCTCGACCACCTCGGCCGGCATGTCCGGGGCGGGGGCCTGCTTGTTCCAGCCGCTGCCGGTGGCCCAGTCCCGCACGTACTGCTTGTCGTAGGAGAACTGCACCCGGCCCGGCTGGTACGACTCGGCCGGCCAGAACCGCGACGAGTCGGAGGTGAGCAACTCGTCGGCGAGGACCAGGGTGCCGTCCGGCGCCCAACCCAGCTCGATCTTGGTGTCGGCGACCAGGATGCCCCGGTCGGCGGCCAGCTCGGCGCCGCGCCGGTAGATGTCGATGGTGATCTGCCGGAGCCGCTCGGCGGTGGCCTGACCCACCTTGTCCACCACGTCGTCGTACGTGATGGGCTCGTCGTGCTCACCCATCGGGGCCTTGCTCGACGGCGTGAAGATCGGCTCAGGCAGGATCGACGCCTCGCCGAGCCCTCGCGGCAGTGGCACGCCGGAGACCGCGCCGGTCTGCTCGTACTCCCGCAGGCCGCCACCGGTCAGGTATCCGCGAGCGACACACTCGACCGGGACCATGTCCAGCCGCTGGCAGCGGATGGCCCGCCCGGCGAACTCGGCGGGCACGTCGGTGGCCGAGATGACGTGGTTCGGCACCAGGTCGGCGAGCTGCTCGAACCACCAGAGCGAGAGCGCGGTGAGGAGGCGACCCTTGTCCGGGATCGGTGTCGGCAGCGCCACGTCGTAGATCGAGATGCGATCCGAGGCCACCAGGATCAGGTCGTCGCCGTCGGCGTAGACGTCCCGGACCTTGCCCGAGTGCAGAAGTTCCACGCGCCCTAGTACACCACGCGACATTGGGCGGGCCTGATTCGACCACCCGACCGAGGGTGACCGGACGGACGTTGACACCTTCGTGCGCTGCCTGCGTGAATGGTCCGACCGCCACCCCCGTAGGTCCAGGAGAGCCCCGTGCCCGTTGTTCGACCCCCGCTCGTCCCCCTCGGTGCCGACCCGGGCCGGCGCCGACTGCTCGGCGCGCTGCTCGGCGCACCTCTGCTCGCGTCCGGTGGGCTGGCGGGGTGCAGCGACGGTGCCGCCACCTCGACCCAGGACGGGCCCGTCGAGCTGTCGGTCTTCTGGTGGGGTGGCACCAAGCGGGCCGAGCTCACCGAGAAGGCGCTGCGGCTCTACTCGGATCGCAACCCCCGGGTCACGTTCCGGGTCACCTGGCAGGGCGCCGACGGCTACTACGACCGGCTGGCCACCCAGGCGGGCGGCGGCAACGTACCGGACCTGATCCAGATCGACGACGCCATGCTGACCGAGTACACCCAACGTCAGGTCATCCTCGACCTCACCGACCGCCACCTGGATCTTCGGGGCCTGCCGGAGGGTCTGATCCGCTACGGCACGGTGGAGGGGCGGACGATGGCGGTGGCCGCCGGGCAGACCCACGCCGTCGTGGTGTTCAACCGGGACCTGCTGCGGGAGCTGGAGATGCCGGAGCCGCGCGCCGGGATGACCTGGGCCGACTACATCTCCTGGGCCACGCAGGTCACCGAGGCCAGCGACCGTCGGGTGGCCGGCACCATGGACGGGTCGGGCGACTACCGGGCGCTCTGGCTCTGGCTGCGGTCGCAGGGCGGCGAGTTCTACCGGGGCAACCAGCTCGGCTTCGGCGCGGACGAGCTGATCGCGTGGTTCGAGTTGTGGCAGCGGGCCCGCCGGGGCCGCGCCACGCCGAGCGCGGCCCTGGTCGAGCAGGCCGACAGCGGCGAGCCGGCCCGGCAACTGGTGGTGAGCGGGGTGACGGCGGCGTCCTTCGCCTGGTCGCACCAGCTACCGGAGCTACAACGACTCACCGAGTCCGAGTTGGGCATCGTCGGCGTTCCCGGCCCGCCGGGCGCACAGTGGGCACGAGCGTCGATGTACTGGGCGGCGTTCCGGGGCACCCGCCACCCGGACACGGTCGCCGACGTGATCAACTTTCTGACCACCAATGGTGAGGTTGGCGCCGTTCTCGGCCACGAGCGTGGGCTGAACGCCAGTGCCGCGGTCCGCCGCTACGCCGAGGGCAGCATCACCGACCCGGCCCAGCGGCGTGCCGCCGAGTTCGGCGCCAGCATCGCCGACCTGCTCGGGCCGGCGCCGGCGCCGCCGCCAAAGGGGCACGCCAAGGTGCGCACCCTGCTGGTCACCGCCGCCGAGCGCATCCGCGTCAAGCGCGACGGCACCCGCGAGGCCACCGCGCGCTTCCTGTCCCAGGCCATCGCGGCCCTGGCGGTGTGAACACCGGCGGCCGGCACAAAGCCGGCCGCTGGTGACCCGCCGAGCCTCGAGCCCGCTCAGCGCGGCGGGCCACCCCGGCGGTTGCGCATCAGACGCAGCACCAGGAACACGACGATCGCGACCACCACCAGGCAGCAGAGCAGCGGGAGCACCCCGAAGCCACTGCGGCTTCGCCGCCGGGCGGCCTCCACCACGAGTTCGCCGGTGCCCGTGGACGCCCAGGCCGCGACGGGCACGAAGACCGCAAGTACGACAGCACCGAAGACCGCGCTCAGGCGGCCCCACCACTTAGCGAATGAAGACATGTGCCCATTCTCGCCGAAGGGCGCAACCTCGGCACGTCGGTCCACGCCGAATCACGGGACCGGATGATCCAGAATCTCTCCGGCCGGCGCGCAACGCGCTCGCAACCTCCCGGCAAAGATGATGATCTTTACATGAATCTCTCGAGGTGATCGGATTCGCCTCATGCTCAACTCTGTAGACAGTGCGCGGATCTCTCGCACCCGAAGATCTGCGGCGGCAGCGGTCGGCGTCACCCTCGTCGCCGCACTCCTCACCCCCACCACGGCGCACGGCGCCCCACCGCCCACACCGCCGCCGACGAGACCCGCTCCGAGCGGCAACGCGGACCGCACACCGGTCACGGTCACGCTGATCACCGGCGACCGGGTGACGGTGACCCCGGGCGTCCACGGCGCAACCCCCTCGGTGGATATCAAGCGCGCCCCGGGCGCCACCGGCTCCGTACGCATCTCCACCGAGGGCCGGGACACCTACGTCTACCCGGACGAGGCGTTGCCGTACCTCGCCACCGGTCGACTCGACAAGCAGCTGTTCGACGTCACCCAGCTCATCGCCCAGGGCTACGACGACGCGCGGGCCGCCGAACTCCCCCTGATCGTCACCCGCACGCCGGGTTCGGCGAAGCTCAGGACCGGCACCACGCTGCCGGGCGCGCAGACCACGCTGGAGCTTCCCTCCGTCCGTGGTGAGGCGATCCGCACCCGCCGATCGCAGGCCGCGGACTTCTGGTCGGCCCTCACCGCTGGACAGTCGCCGACCGGCCGCAGCGCCGCCACCCCGGCACCCTCCTTCGCGGCCGGCGTCGACAAGGTGTGGCTCGACGGCAAGGCGAAGGCCACCCTGGCCGACACCACCGCCCAGATCGGCGCGCCCGCGGCGTGGGCCGCGGGTGGCACCGGCAGCGGTGTCCGGGTCGCCGTCCTGGACAGCGGGGTGGACACCACCCACCCGGATCTCGCCGACCAGGTGGTGGCCTCCCGCAGCTTCATCACCGGCCAGGACGTGATCGACCGCAACGGGCACGGCACCCACACCGCCTCCACCGTCGCCGGGACGGGCGCTGCCTCCGGCGGCAAGGAACGGGGCGTGGCCCCCGACGCCGACCTGGTGATCGGCAAGGTCCTCGACGAGTACGGCAGCGGATCCATCTCGGGGATCATCGCGGGCATGGAGTGGGCGGCGCGGGCCGAGCACGCCAAAGTGATCAACATGAGCCTCGGCGTGAGCGCGTGGCACACCCAGGACGACCCGCTGAGCCAGGCCGTCAACCAGCTGACCGCCGAGACGGGTGCGCTCTTCGTCGTGGCCGCCGGCAACAGCGGACCAGACCCGTACACCCTCGGCGCGCCGGGCACCGCGGACGCCGCGCTGACCATCGGCGCGGTGGACACCTCCGACCACCTGGCGGGCTTCTCCAGCGTCGGGCCCCGGATGAACGACGAGGCCCTCAAGCCGGACATGACCGCTCCCGGGGTGGACGTGCTGGCGGCACGCTCGCAGCACATCCCCTGGGGTGAGGGCTACTACTACGTCGACAGTGGCACCTCGATGGCAGCGCCGCACGTCGCCGGGGCGGCCGCCCTGCTGGTGCAGAAGCACCCGACGTGGAGCGCGCGGCAGCTCAAGGACGCGCTGATGAGCACCAGCGTCCGCACGCCCGACTACGACGCCTACCAGGCCGGCAGCGGTCGGTTGAACGTCGCCGCCGCCTACCACCAGGACCAGGTCGTCGCGTCCGGGTCGGTGGACGCCGGCCTCGTCACGTGGTCGCCGGGCAGCACACCACAGCCGATCAAGCGGACGATCACCTACACCAACACCACGGACAGCCCGATCGCGTTGGAGCTCTCCGTCGACCACGGCAACTCCCCCGCGCAGACGTTCACGGCAACCGCCGACCGCGTCACGGTGCCGGCTCGGGCCAGCGCGACGGTCGACGTCGTGGTGGCCCCGGCCGGCCTTCCCGCCGGCAGGTACTCCGCCCAGGTCACGGCCCGCTTCGCCGCCGGCGAGGTGCACACGGCCGTCGGGGTCGCCGTCGAGTCCAAGAAGTACGACCTCACCATCCACCTGAAGGACCGCGCCGGCCGGCCCATGAGCGGCGAGGTCGAGGTCGTCAACGCCGAGACCGGCTCCGCCTTCATGTGGGTGCCGGACGGAAAGCTCGCCGCCCGCCTGGCGCCCGGCTCCTACACCGTCGTCACGGCGGCGGACGTGGAGGGTCTGCACGGGCCCCGCTCCCTCGGGCTCGCGATGCTGACCGCCCCCGAGGTCGACCTGTCGACCAACCGGGTCGTGGAACTCGACGCCGCGCGGGCCCGCCAGGTGAAGGTGGCCACACCCCAGCCGACCGCCATCGTCAACAGCAGAATCGACGTCTACCGCTCCTTCACCTCGAGCGAGCCGACACCCACCGACTGGAGCGCCCTCCGCGAGACGTTCTGGCCGGGCGCCGCCTACGACAGCCTGTGGGCCCTGCCGACCAGGGACAAGGTGCGGAAGGGCAGCTTCGTCTTCACCACCCGGATCCGCGCCGAGCAGACGCCGCTGGCGATCAGCTACCAGGACCGGCACCTCAGCGACCCGCTCGCGCAGCCCGGTTCCCCACCGCTGCCCGACGGCACCTCGCGCCTGGACGCGGTCTTCGCGGGCGTCGGCGGCACCGCCGACTACGCCGGCGTCTCCGCCCGTGGCAAGGCCGTGGTCGTCCGCGGCAACGACTCGGTGACCCCCACGGACCAGGCAGCGGCGGCGCACACCGCCGGTGCGGCGATGCTCGTCGTGGTCAACGACCGCGCGGGTCGCAAGAGCGACTGGTACGGCAACCCCGACGCCGTGACGACCGGACCGATCCCGGTGGCCTCGGTGACCATGGACGAGGGCGAGGCGTTGATCCAGAAGATCACCGCAGCGGGCCGCATCCCGGTACGACTGGCCGTGGTCGCCCACCCCAGGGCGAAGTACCTGTACGACCTGGTGGACTACCACAGTGGCGGGGTGCCGAAGGACCCGTCCGCCAAGACCGACCCGCGCGACCTCGCCCGGATCGATCTCACCTTCTCCCCGCCCCCGGGGAAGCAGTCCAGCGAGACGCGGATGGACTTCCCGCCGTACGAGTACGCGGCGGCACGCCCGTTCCCGTTCGAGCCGGTCGCTCCGGGGCCGCGCACCGACTGGGTCTCCGCGGGCGGCGGCATCAAGTGGATGCAGTACGCCGACGTCGCCGACTGGGCGCGGTCCAACACCGAGGCCATCGCGTACCAGCCGGGCAGCGTCCAGAAGGACCGCTGGTTCGGGCCCATCACCCGGCCGCGGCTGCTCAGCACCGAGATCCCGTTCCGTGGTGAGACCGCCATGAGCGCCTACATCCAGGGGTTCGGTGACGCGGGCGCCGCACACAGCGGCGGGGCCAGCATGTCGCAGATCGCCACGTTCTATCAGGGCGACAAGCAGCTGACCCAGTTCGACGGCTGGCCGGAGGTCGGCGCGGGTGACCTGTCGCCGGAGAAGCTGCCGTACCGACTGGTCGTCGATACCACTGGCAAGCCCGAGTTCAGCCCGTACTCGACCGCCACGCACACCGAGTGGAGTTTCGTCTCCGGCGGCAGCGCCGAGGTGGAGGCCATCCCGCTGGTCCAGCTGGACTACGGGACGGATGTGGACTTCGCGGGTCGGACGAAGCGTCGAACCGACTTCGCGATCACGCCAGTGGTGGTGGGCAGCACCGCTGCCCGCGACGCCGTGTCGTCACTCCAGCTGGAGATCTCCTACGACGACGGGGCGACCTGGCAGAGGCAGGACCTGCGGGAGAAGAAGGGCACCTGGCAGGCGTCGTTGAACGCGCCGCACCGGGCCGACTTCGTGTCGATCCGGGTCACCGCGAAGCAGCGCAACGGTGGCGGCGTCACCCAGACCGTCACCCGGGCCTTCGGCCTGCGGTAGAACCCGCCCGGGGGTCGGCGCCGACGAGGTGCCGGCCCCTGCGGGGCCCCTCATTGCGCAGCGGCACCAAACAAGTCCGGCCCCCACACTGTGGGGGCCGGACTCATATCACCTTCAGTGGTAGCGGGGACAGGATTTGAACCTGCGACCTCTGGGTTATGAGCCCAGCGAGCTACCGAGCTGCTCCACCCCGCGTCGACTGGTTAAGACTAACCCACCCGTTCCGGCGATGATCAGCGGGGGTCACCAACCGCTGCTGCCCGCCACGCCAGATAGTCGAAAGCCCGCCTCCGGTGACCCGGAGACGGGCTTCGAACTTGTAGCGGGGACAGGATTTGAACCTGCGACCTCTGGGTTATGAGCCCAGCGAGCTACCGAGCTGCTCCACCCCGCGTCGGCTCGCTAACCGTAGCGCACCACCCCCGGGCCCCGCAAAACGACATCCGAATCCGCCGGACAGCGGTCCGGCACGTCCCGGTCAGCCAAGCCACCTCCGGATGGCGGCGACCGCGCGTCGACCGTCCGCGTCGACCTGCGCCCGCTGGCTGGAGGTGCCCTCCCAGCCCTGCTCCCAGAGGATGGTCACCACGTCGCCGACCCGGATCGCCCGGATCAGCCGAACCACTTCCGCACCGTTCGGGTTGCCCTCGACGTCCTGACCCGCGCGGCGCATCTCGAACAGCACCGACTCGTCGCCGAACCCGCTGTCGGGGATCAACCGCTGCCTGCTCTCCCCCGGCGTGTCGTCGCCCGGTAGTTTCTGCACAGGGCAGTCCCGCACCGCCTGCCGCAACTCCTTCAGCACGTCGTCGGCGCGCCCGGCCCGGTAGATCGTGATGGAGTGCGCGTAGCTGCCGTCCGGGACGTACCCCTTGGGGGTTTGGGGCAGCTTGTAGATGAGGACTCGAGTTCGGCGGTGCACGACCGCCTCGCTCGGGATGCGTGCGCCGCACAGGCCCGGCAGCGCGGCCACGTCCTGGAACACCGGCGCGATGCCCTTGTCGTTGCTCGGCGCGAGCGTGAAGAACGCCCGATCCGGGATGCGCGTCGGCGTCGGCTGCTGCGTGCCGGTGGCACCCGGAGACGTTGCCGTCGCACTCGGAGTGCGGCCGGGCGTCGTCGGCGGGACGGACGGCGATGGCGAACCGCCAGTCGCGCTCGGAGACGGCGACGCCGACGGCGTCGGCGTGCCGGCCGGCGCGGGTACGGACGCCGACGGCGGGGCGACCACCTGGGCCCCGATCACCACGCCCACCACCACCAGCCCCACGGCGAGGGTGCCCCCGGCCGCGCGGAGCCGGGCCCGCCGGTCCGCCTGGTGCCGGAGGACGTCAGGAAGGCCCAGATCGCGGGCGTCAGCGTCGGCGGCGAGGGACCTGTACAGCTCGGACAGTTCACGCGACATCGGTGGCCTCCAATTCCACGACAGCCAGATCGGGCAGCAACGCGGCGAGTCGGGCCCGGCCGCGGGAAAGCCAGGACTTCACAGTGCCGACGGGTACGCCGATCTCAACGGCGATCTCCTCGACCGGCATGTCGAACAGGTAGTGCAGCGCCAGGGCTCGCCGGTGGGTTGCCGGCACCTGGCGCAGAGCCTGGACCAGCAGCACGCTGTCCTCGTTGGGCGGAGACACCGACGGCGGTGGCCCGGCCAACCGCAACGCGCCCCGCAGACCGCGCAGCCGCCGCCAGCGGTCGGTCGCCAACCGGGACACCACCAACCGCAGCCACGCCTCTGGCGCCGGATGCGCCGACAACCTGCCCCACTGCCGCCAGGCCCGGGCGTACGCCTCCTGCACCAGGTCCTGCGCCTCGTTGTAGTCGCCGACGACCGCATAGCCGTACCGCATCATCCGCCGCGTCGTACTGCGGTAGAAGTCATCGAAGCTTTGCCCGTCCCTCACAACTGCTCCCCCTCATCCACCCCGTTGCAATTGAGGACGGTGGACCGGTGCCGCAGGTTGCGGCCCAGCCGCGCCTGTCGGCGAGGTGACAGGCGCCCAGTTCCGGACGCGGCGGAGCCCCCGCCGTTCGGACCGGTGCGGTCCGACGACGGGGGCTCCGAGACGTACTCCCGGCGGTGGCCGGTCAGCCGCCGGCGCTCGGGCTGGCACCCGGCGCACCAGCGGCCTGCTGCGCCTGCTGGAACGCGGTGAGCGCCTCGTCGAGGGCCTTCAGCGCACGCCCGTACCGCTCGAAGTCGCCCGACGTCTGCGCGGCCCGGACCTCGGTGATCGCGGTCTGCACCCGGTCCGCGGCGGCAGCCAGGTCACCGGTCGGCGGTGGGGTGCCGGCGCTCGGGGTCGGCGTTGGCGCCGCCGTCCCCGAAGGCGTCGGCGTCGGACTCGGGGTCGTCGGGTTGCCCCCCGTCGTCGGCGGCGGCGACGTGCCCTGCCCGGCCTTCTTACCCTGCTCGACCAACTGCTTGATGCCGTCGTTGATGTTGTCGGCGAGCGCCACGAAGGAGCCGCCGTCACCGTACGAGAGCAGCACCTTCTGCAACAGCGGGTACGCGTCCTGCTGGTTGCTCTTCACGTAGACCGGCTCGACGTAGAGCATCCCGTCGGCGAACGGCAACGAGAGCAGGTTGCCGTACTGGACCTGCGCCTGGTTGCTGGAGAGCAGGTTGAGCTGCTGACGGATGTTCGCGTTGTTGGTCATCTGCTGGTGCACCTGCACCGGGCCGGAGATCCGGGTCTGATCCGGCAACTCCAGCACCTCCAGCCGGGGCTTCCCCTCGACGTACGACCCGGAGATCAGCGCGGCGAGGTTCTGCCGGCCGTTCGGGGTGACCGCCGAGGTGAGCTGGAACCGAGGGCTCTCCTGCCCCGGGAACTGGGTGAACAGGTAGTACGGAGGCTGCTTCTGACCGCTGTCCGGAGCGTCCGGCACGTTCGGCACCTGCCAGAAGTCCTGCGCGGAGTAGAAGTCACCCGGGTTCGTCACGTGGAACTTGGTCAGCAGATTGCGCTGCACCTTGAACATGTCCGCCGGGTAGCGCAGGTGCTCGCTCAGCTCGACCGGGATCTCCGCCTTCGGCAGCACCAGGTCACCACCGAACGCCTTGTTCCACGCCTTGAGCACCGGGTCGGTGTCGTCGTACTCGTAGAGCTTCACCGTGCCGTCGTACGCGTCGACGGTGGCCTTCACCGAGTTGCGCATGTAGTTGACGTCTTCCCGGGCGAGCTGGAAGGTGCCCCGGTTGGTCAACTCGTCGGTGGTCTCGGTCTGCAGGTTGACCTTCTCCGCGTACGGGTAGGAGGCCGCCGTGGTGTAGCCGTCCACGATCCACTGCACCCGACCGTCGACCACCGCCGGGTACGGGTCACCGTCCAGGGTGAGGAACGGCGCTACCTTCTCCACCCGGTCGCGCGGGTTACGCACGTAGAGCAGCTTGGAGTCCTTGTTGACCGCCTCGGAGAGCAGGAAGTTCGACTCCTGCTCCTTGATGGCGTACAGCAGTCGCCGGGTGAAGGAGCCGATCTCCACACCGCCCTCACCGGTGTAGGTGTAGGACTCGCCGCCGCCCTCACCGACCGGCCTGTCGAACTCGGCCTTCTTGTTCGGGTCGGACTGCCCGACGATGGCGTAGTCGTCGTCGGCCATCCGCTCGCCGTAGTAGATGCGCGGCTGCTTGGCCGGGATCTGCTCGGTCTGGGAGGAGCACGCCTCCTGGGTCTTCTCGCCGAGGAAGCCGGAGACGAAGAACGGCTGCCCGCCGCAGACCACCTGGTTGCCCGGGGCGGCCACCAGCCCGTACCCGTGGGTGTAGACGGTGTGCCGGTTGATCCAGGTGTTCTGCTGGTCGGTCAGCTCACCGTAGTTGATCTCCCGGACGCCGACCACGTAGTCGGTCACCTTCCCGTTCACCCCGTACCGGTCGATGTCCAGCTTCGGACCGAAGTCGTAGAAGCCACGCACCTGCTGGAGCTGGGTGTACGTCTCGCTGACCAACTGCGGGTCGAGCAGCCGCACGTTCGACACCACCGACGTGTCGGTGGCCAGGTTCCCCGGTGGGGTGAGGTTGTTCGCCGCGTACGGGGTCGTCTCGGTAGCCCCCAACCCGAACGCCGCCCGCGTCGCGTCGATGCTGCGCTGGATGTACGGCGCTTCCTTGTCCTTGGCGCTCGGCTTGACCTCGAAGGTCTGCACCGCCCAGGGGTAGATGCCGCCGATGGCCACCGCGGACACGCCGAGCAGCGCCAGCGAGATCCCCGGCCAGACCAGGTTCCGCATCCAGGCGTTGGAGAACACCAGGATCGCGATGGCGACCACGATCGAGATGTAGGCGAGGATCTCCTTCGCCGGCAGCAACGCGTTGACGTCGGCGTAGCCGGCGCCGTACAACTTGGCGCCCTCGTTGTACTCCAGCAGCATGGCCCGCCGGTCCAACACGTACGCGATCGCCTTCAACAGCACGAAGACCGCGACCAGGGTGCTGAGGTGCGCGCGGGCCGCGTTGCTCATCCGGTCACCGACGCCCTGTAGACGGACCCCGCCGAAGAGGTAGTGCACCGCCAGCGCGCCGATCACGGCCAGCACCACCGCGGTGAAGGCGACCCCGAGCAGGTAACGCCAGAACGGCAGTTGGAAGACGTAGAAGCCGATGTCGACCCCGAACTCCGGGTCCTTGATGCCGAAGTCACCGCCGTTGCGGAAGAGCAGCCACTGGTTCCACCGGTTCTGCGCGGAGAGACCGGCGAAGAGACCGACCACCGCGGCGGTCAACGAGATCCAGGTGCCGAGACGCGGGCTGAGCACCATCCGGTAGCGCTCCAGCGTCGCCTGCTCCACGGAGTGCGGACGCAGTCGCGGGCGCAACCGGTAGGCCAGCCACAGGTTGCCACCGACGATCACCGCCATGCCGAGGCCGATGGCGAGGAAGAGCACCAACCGGGTGAGCAGGACACCGGTGAAGACCTCGGTGTAACGGACCTCGTCGAACCAGAGCCAGTCGGTCCACGCCTGGACACCCCAGCCGAGCAGGGTGAAGAGCACGAACACCCCGACCAGGACCGCGATGGTGACGCGCCCGCGCCGGCTCATCCTCGGGAGGGGGCTGCTGCTACGCATGACCACTGTTGGCTCCGCACGCTCGATATGATCGGCACCGACCAGGCACCCAGAGTACGGGTTGTTCCTGAGCGTGTCGGGGCACGGTCACACCGGTCAGCAACGCGTCGGCTGACCACCCGCGCGCAACGTCTCCAGAGCGGTCATCGCCTCGTCCAACGAGCCCACCCGCAACAGCGGCAGATCGGGCTGCGGATTGAGGACCGCCTCGGCGCAGTTGTCCGCCGGCACCAGGAAGACCTTCGCCCCGGCGCGCTTGGCGCCGACCAGCTTCTGGGCGATCCCGCCGATCGGGCCGACGGCGCCCTCGTCGTCGATGGTGCCGGTGCCGGCGATGACCTGGCCGCCGGTGAGGTCGGCCGGGGTCAACTTGTCCACGATCCCCAGAGCGAACATCAGACCGGCGCTCGGCCCACCGATGTCCCCCAGGTCGATGCCGAGCGTGAACGGGTGCGGCTGCTGCTGATCGATCTCGACACCGATTCGCGGTCGGCCGTCCTGCTCCTGACTGGTCACCGTCGCGGTGGCCGGCACGCCGTCACGGGTGTAGCCGATGGTCAACGCCGTGCCCGCCGGCTTGGCCCGGACCAGCTCGGTGACCTTCGCGGCCACCGGCACCGGCTGGCCGTCGACCGACGTGATCAGATCGCCGGCCTTCAGCGCTCCAGCCGCCGGGCCGTCCCCGGCCACCGTCTTGATCACCACCTGCACCGGAAAGCCCAGCTCCCGCAGCGCGGCGGTCTCCGCGCTGGTCTGCGACGCCTTGAAGTCCTCGGCGTTGCGCTGCTCGACCTGCTCCGTCGACTCCCCCGGCGGGTAGACCAGCTCACGCGGCACCACCGCCTCGTCGTCGGAGAACCAGCCCGCGATCGCCCCCCGCAGCCGAACCGTGGGCTGCACCCCCACCGTGGTCAACCGCAACTGACCGGCCGAGGTCGAGGTCTCCCGACCGGAGACCTGGATGACCTCCTTGCCGTCGGTAGTACCGAGGGTGTTGACCGTCGGCCCCGGGCCCAGCACCACGTACGGAATCGGCACCCGGAGCACCCCGATGCTCAGCAGGGCGGTGAACAGGGCACCGAGCAGGACCGTCAGGCCACGACGTCTCATGCCGCAGAGCGTACCGACCGGTCGCGGGTCACCCGCCGGATGCGCCGCGCGACTTCGCCCTCAGCGCAACGCCAGCAGCGGCGACCTGGGGCGCGGTCCGCGTACCGTAGATGTCGTGCCTGATATTCCGTTCGGTTTCGCGCTCCCGGGTGGGCAGCCACCAGACCCCAACGATCCCGCGCAGATGCAGCAGTTCATGTCGCAGTTGCAGCACCTGCTCTCCGCGCCGGGCAGCGGGCCGGTCAACTGGGACCTGGCCCGGCAGGTAGCAGCCAGCCAGCTCGCGGCCGCCGGTGACCCGGCGGTGTCGATGTACGAGCGCAACGCGGTCGAGGAGGCGTTGCGCCTTGCCGACCTGTGGTTGGAGCCCGCCTCGGCGTGGCCCTCCGGCATCCAGAACCCCGTTGCGTGGAACCGCAACGAGTGGATCTTCAAGACGCTGGACGTGTGGCGCAAGCTGTGCGACCCGGTCGCCAGCCGGATGGTCGGCGCGATGGGCGACCTGGTGCCACCGGAGGCCCGCGCCCAGCTCGGCCCGATGCAGTCGATGGTGGCCTCCCTCGGTGGCGCGCTCTTCGGCGGTCAGCTGGGCCAGGCCCTCGGTTCGCTCGCCGCGGAGGTGCTCTCCGCCGGCGACATCGGGCTGCCGCTCGGCCCGGCCGGCACGGCCGCGCTGATCCCGGCCAACATCCGGGCGTACGGCGAGGGCCTGGAGCTGCCCGAGGACGAGGTCCGCCTCTACGTGGCGCTGCGCGAGGCCGCCCACCAGCGGCTGTTCCAGCACGTCCCGTGGCTGCGTGGGCATGTGCTCAGCGCGGTCGAGATGTACGCCTCGGGCATCCGGGTCAACCGGGAGGCGATCGAGGAGGCGATGGGTCGGGTCGACCCGACCGACCCCGAGTCGATGCAGGCGATCGCCCTGGAGGGCATCTTCACCCCGGAGGACACTCCGGCGCAGAAGGCCTCACTGGCCCGCCTGGAGACCGCACTCGCCCTGGTCGAGGGCTGGGTGTGCCACGTCGTGGACAGCGCCGCCAGCGACCGGCTGCCCAACGTCGTCCGGTTGGGCGAGGCGTTCCGCCGTCGCCGGGCCGCCGGCGGTCCTGCCGAGCAGACCTTCGCCGCGCTGGTCGGTCTGGAACTGCGCCCCCGCCGACTGCGCGAGGCCGCGGCGCTCTGGGCCGCGCTCACTCAGCACCGGGGCATCGAGGGCCGCGACGCCGTCTGGGGCCACCCGGACCTGCTCCCGTCGGACGACGACTTCGCCGACCCGGTCGCCTTCGCGATGAACGACATGGACCTCAGCGAGCTGGACAGCTTCGACTTCACCGCCCCCGGCGGCGTGGAGGAGAAGGCCCCCGGCCAGCCGGATCAGCCGGGTCAGTCCGGTTCGTCGGGTCAGTCCGGCCAGTCCGACGAGACCGACGGCGAGGGCGACGCCAAGGCCTGACGCCCGCGCATCGACCGCCCGCGCCGCGGGTGCCCGCAGATCGACAGCGGCACCCGCGGCGCGTTCGGCGGTGCCGACGGTTCAGGTGGGTCGGCCCGACCCGGAGAGCAGGGCGCGGGTCGCTTCCCAACCCTCGAAGGCCGGGTCCAGCGTGGCCAGGTCGGCCGGGCCGCGCAGTCGTCGCCAACCGGCGGTGACCGCCACGTCACCAAGTCGCGGGGCGTTGGCGCGCGCCTCAGCCGGCGTCGCCGTGTCCAGCTCCAGCGTCGGCAGCCAGTCCGGCGCGGGCAGTCGTACCGCGACCCCGAGCAGACCCGGGCCGCCGCCCTCGACCGGGGCCACCGCGACCGGCCGGCTGGTGAGTGGGCGGAGCAGCTTGCCGACGGTCAGTGCGGGCAGGTCAGGCACGTCACTGACCAGCACGGCCGCTTGGTCGTAACCCTCCAGCGCGGCGAAGACGGCGTTCGGCGTCGGCTCGGCCACCTCGTACACCGCCGTGCCGGGCCACACCAGGGCATCGGCCAGAGCGCGGTCGGCCGGGGTCACCGCGACCGCGACCTCCACCTCGTTGAGCGTGGCGAACAGGTCGATCACGTCTTCCGCGAGAGCCGATCGCCACTGCGCCAGGTCGACGCCGGGCGGCGACCACTGCACCGGCCCGAGCAACGCCACTACCACCCGTCGCGCCATCCCCCGACCCTAGCGCCCCGCCCCGCACGGCCACCCGACCCGCCCGACCCGCCTACCTGAGCGGGGCTCGGCGACATGATCGACTCGGTTTCATTGAAGTCGCGGCGTCCCGGAGCCCTCAATAGCGCGGTATTCAGGAACGCGAGTGGATCTCGGCCGATCGCGGCTCGGCTCGGCGCGGGGGTGTGGATCAGGTGGGCAGCGGGGCGCAGGAGGAGGCGGCGGCGACCCCTTCGAGGTAGCCGCGGGCGCGTTCCGACTTGGGGTAGCGACCGACCAACGCCCAGAACCGGGCGTTGTGGCTGGGCACGATGAGGTGCGCCAACTCGTGCAGCAACACGTAGTCGATCACCCATTCGGGCATCTCCTGGACGCGGTGCGAGATTCGGATGCTGCGGTCTGCCGGCGTGCAGGAGCCCCACCGGCCGTTCTGGTTGGTGACCCACCGGACACTGGCCGGCACCGCCTTCGTGGCGTACCCGGCGAGGTAGAGCTCGATGAGCCGGTTGGCGCGGGCCAGCAGTTCAGCGTCGGAGCGGGCGAGGCGCCCCTCCCGGGCGGCGAGCCGGGCGAGCATCCGGTCGACCCACTCGCTCTCCTCGGCACGGGAGAACTGGTCGGGGATGAGGACGACCACTCGCTCACCGTCACGGTACGCGGACACCGTGCGTCGCCGACGCTGGCTGCGTCGCACCTCGACGACCGGCTTGCGCGTCCCCGCCATCACTGGCCCGCGCAGCCTCGACTACGTGTCACGAAGGACAGCTAATGCCCACTGACCAGGGGTCCGCAAGAGTCAACCGCACGACACGCGCCCAGAAAATGGTGATTGGTCGCCAGGCGTCCCGAAAATTTCTTGACCGCAGCGCCATCGCGCCATCTCGTCACCCTTGGTGAACGGCGATGGCGCCGGTGCGCGGCACGTCCCCACCGTAGGTGATCACCGTCCCGAATGCCGCCGCAGGGGCACTCGCACGGGTGGCTGTCAGGGTTTGGTCGGCGTGTCCCCGCCAAACTGACTTATCCGACCTATTTCGCCATGCACACTCTCGACGTCGACTTGCTCACAGTGTCGATGCACAGCTGACATGGAACTGCCCAGACCTGGGTAGGGTCCGCGGACCAGCGGTCACGAAGGTGGCCGCGGAGTGAGACCCAGCGCCGGCGCCCCGTGTGGCCCGCCGCCGGGCACCCCGCCGGAACGGCATTGACCGGCGGACGAGACGAGGAGGGCACCGTGGCCGACCAGGCCCAGACGACCTACAACGGTTACTGCGTGAAGTGCAAGGAGAAGCGGGACTTCGAGGGGCACGTCGAGGTCTCGAAGACCGGAATGAACATGGCCAAGGGCAAGTGTCCGGTATGCGGCACAACAGTGAACCGCATCCTGGGCAAGGCCAAGGTCTGACCCGAACGGGTGAACGGGGGTGGGGTGGCCAGTGGTCGCCCCACCCCCGTTTCCGATCGGGAGTTCGGTGCCACCGGCGTCGGTAGCCCTGTCGGTTGACCGACAACAGGCGCGAAGGGCTGTGGATAACCCGTCAAATCCTGTGGATAGCGCTGGACAGCGGCCTGGCCGCCTGTGGACAACGATCGACCGAAAGCGAAGATGCGGTCACGATTCGTGACCATGAGCCGCACCGCACTGCCCCGCCCCACCCTGCTGCCCGGCCTCAACCGGCTCTGGCGGGACCGGCACACCTCCAACTCGGCGTCGGCCCCGGGCCGGCCGTCCTCCTGGAGTTGGCCAACCCCCGCACCGCCTACCTGCTCGACCTGCTCGACGGCACCCGCAGCGAGCGCACCGTGCTGGCCCAGGCGGCGGCCGCCCAGGTCAGCGCCGACGACGCACGTACCCTGCTCGACACCCTGCGGGCCGCCGGCCTGTTGGTACCCGCGCACAGCCTGCTCCCCCGCGACCTCACCGGCCCGGTCCGTTCCCGGCTCGCGGCCGAGGCCGGCGCGCTGGCCCTGGCCGCCGCCCGACTGCCCGGCACCCCCGCGCAGGTCCTGCGTCGGCGACGGGCGGCCCGCGTCCTGCTCAGCGGCGCCGGGGCGTTCGGCGGGCCGCTGACGGTGGCGTTGGCCCAGTCCGGCGTGGGGCAGGTGATTCCCCAGCTCACCGGCCCGGTACGCCCCGTCGACCTGATCGGCACGGGCATCCCCGCCACCGAACTCGGTCACCCTCTGGCACCGGCGGTACGGGCTGCGGTCAACCGCGTCGCACCGGGCACCGGCACCCATCCGAGCCGCGCCGGGCGGATCGACCTGGTGATCCAGCTCGGCACGGACCGGCCTCCCGCGCTGCTCGCCGCCGGCCTCGCCCAGCGCCGGCAGCCGCACCTGCTGGTCACACTGCGCGAGGGCGTACCGGTGATCGGGCCTCTGGTCCGCCCACCCGCCGGGCCCTGCCTGCACTGCGTCGAGCTGCACCGGGCTGACCGCGACCCGGACTGGCCGCGGCTCGCCGCGCAACTCGCCGCCGCCGACCCGGTGGCCGCCGGAACGACCGGCACGCTGCTCGCCGCCTGCGGGTACGCGCTGGCCGAGGCGCTGACGCAGCTGGACGGCGGCCAGCCGGAGACGCTGGGTAGCGCCATGGAGATCACCGGTGCCGGCTGTTTCCGTCGTCGGGGTTGGCCGCCACACCCGGCGTGTGGGTGCTCGCGTGGCCGAGTGTCCGCACCAGCCCGGCCGCAGAGCAGCAGCGGGGCCCTCCGGTCGGTAACAATGACCGAGTGACCGACATCCCGCGCCGCGCCGTGTCCCGCACCGCCAAGCTCGCCTCCCTGCCGCTCGGCTTCGCCGGCCGGACCGTTCTCGGGATGGGGAAGCGCGTCACCGGGCTGGCTTCCGACGTGATCTCCGCGGAGATTCAGCAGCGCACCGCCGAGCAGTTGTTCAGCGTGCTGGGCCAGCTCAAGGGCGGGGCGATGAAGTTCGGCCAGGCGCTGTCGGTCTTCGAGGCCGCGTTGCCGGAGGAGATCGCCGCGCCCTACCGGCAGGCGCTGACGAAGTTGCAGGAGGCGGCCCCGCCGCTGCCGGTCGCCAGCGTGCACAAGGTGCTGGCCGAGCAGCTCGGCCCCGACTGGCGGGACCTGTTCGTCGAGTTCAACGACGTCCCGGCCGCCGCCGCGAGCATCGGCCAGGTGCACCGGGCGCGCTGGCGCGAGCCGGGCTTCGACGAGTCGGGCGAACCGAACAGCCGCGACGTGGCGGTCAAGATCCAGTATCCGGGGGCCGGCGACGCCCTGCTCGCCGACCTCAAGCAGCTGTCCCGACTGGGCGGAATGTTCCGGGCCATCCAGCCCGGCCTGGACGTCAAGCCGCTCCTGGCCGAGTTGCGCGAACGGATCACCGAGGAGTTGGACTACGAGTTGGAGGCCGAGTCGCAGCGCACCTTCGCCGCCGCGTACGCCGGCGACCCGGAGATCTACATCCCGGAGGTGATCGACGCCTCGCCCCGGGTGCTGGTCACCGAATGGGTGACGGGCACCCCGCTGGCCGACATCATCCGCGAGGGCACCGAGGAGGATCGGGACGAGGCGGGCCGGTTGATGGCTACCCTGCACCTCTCCGCGCCGCAGCGGGCCGGGCTGTTGCACGCCGACCCACACCCGGGAAACTTCCGGCTGCTGCCCGACGGCCGACTTGGGGTGATCGACTTCGGTGCGGTGGCCCGGATGCCGGAGGGCACCCCGGAGCCGATCGGTCGTATCGCCGCGATGGCCCTGCGCGGCGATGCCGACGAGGTCGTGGCGGGGCTGCGGTCGGAGGGGTTCATCGGCTCGGCCGACGAGATCGACGCCGAGGGGGTGCTTGACTTCATCCGCCCCATGCTGGAGCCCATCGCGGCGGACGGCTTCCGGTTCACCCGGGCCTGGCTACGGGCCGAGGCGGGGCGACTGGCCAGCCCCCGCTCCCCCACGTACCAGCTGAGCAGGCAGCTCAACCTGCCACCGTCGTACCTGCTGATCCACCGGGTGACGCTCGGGTCGATCGGGGTGCTCTGCCAGTTGGAGGCGAAGGCCCCCTACCGGAGCATCCTGGAGCGCTGGCTGCCCGGCTTCGCCCCGGTCGCCTGACCACGCCGAGGCCAAGGTGCCTGACCACATGGGGAAGGGCGGGTGCCGGTCGGCACCCGCCCTTCTGCGTGGGGTGGTACTAGAGAACGCCCAGGTCGCGAGCCGCCTGGTTGCGGCCGGTCATGGCGACGGTACGGGCGGATCGGGTTGCCTCAGTGCTCGTGGTGGTACGACCGGCCTGAGGCCGGCGCATTCGAGCCCGGGTCAACGCTTCGTGGAGTAGTTGCATCTCGAAGGCTCCACTCGGAACGTTCAACATCGTTTTCTCACTCACTGCCGGTGTGCCACCGGCGTAGTTGGAACGGGTCGGGAACATGTCAGGCTGCCAGCCGGACCGCGCCACGCACCTCGGACAGCCCACTGGCCGCCAGGCGCGCCTCGGCCTCGACCCGAAGCTCGGCGTCACGGGCGACGTCCTCCTTACGCGGACGGCCACGGGGCCGCTTACGCGGGACAACCGCGCCACGCTCGAAGATCTCGCCGCCCCAGACGCCCCACGGCTCCGCTCGCTCAACGGCTCCGGCCAGGCACTCGACACGCAGCGGGCAGTCCCCGCAGAGTGACTTGGCCAGCTCGAGCTCGGTGGGCGAGTCGGAGAACCACAGGTCGGGGTCGAACTTCCGGCAGGGCAGGTTCGCCTCCATCTCGACGCTCATGTCGAGGGGGGCCAACGCCAGACTCATCTCCCGGTCACCTCTCTCTCACTTCGATCTCGTGGATCGCATTCCGACGTACTTACGGCGGGCAAAAAACTGAGGCCGCGGATCCCGGTAAGCGGGTTCCGCGGCCTCGAGGTGAGCCGGAGTCTGATGGTCAGACCGGTTTACCTCGAGGTGGAACGCCGCGGACATCCATGCGCTTCTTGGCGACCTGGGTGCCATTGCCCGTGAAGCCACTGGTCCCCTCGACTCCAGCGGGCGCGACGGTCAGGATCAGCTCGGCCTGAACCTGGTGCACCTGTGGAACCGACGGTCGTGCAGCCGCGAGGGCCACCCGGACAGCCGACAGCGGAGCGCAGACAGACGGCATCGCCGTCAGACGCTCATAGGTGAAGATCTTCACGGGTGCCACCTCCCTCACGTTCCTCGAATCGACTGGACCGACCCCGTGAGCAGCCGGAATGGCGCCGCTCGCGTGGTGTGTCCTGAGGCTATTCCTCGCGCCGGGGCGAGGGCAAACGAATTTACGACGAGATTTCGAAAGTTTTCTCCGGGCAGACATCGTCCACCCCGGCACCGGCCACGAGGGCCAGCACCGACTCCCCGTAGAGGCCCAGCTTGCGAGGGCCGATACCGGCGATGGCGATCAACTCTTCCGACCGGCCCGGTCGCCGCTCGGCCAACGCGACAAGCGTCGCGTCGGTGAAGACCACGTACGCCGGGACCTTCTGCGCACCGGCCACCCGCTGCCGCCACTCGCGCAGCCGTTCGTGCAGCTCATCGTCGATGTCGGACGGGCAGGTGGGGCAGCGGCCGAGCTTGCGGTCCGGGCCGGCGAGCAGTGTGGCGCCGCAGATCCGGCAGGAGACGATCTGGGTTCGCCGCCGCTCGGGACGAGGGGCCGGACCGGCACCGCCGGTCGCCCGTTCGGTGCCGCCGGAGCGGTCCAGTTGGGGCAGGAACCGCGACGGCCGCCGGGCCCGTCCGCCCGGCGAGCGCGCGGCGGCGTACGACAGCCACAGCCACTCCCGGGCGCGGGTGATCCCGACGTAGAGCAGCCGGCGCTCCTCCTCGACCTGTTCGACGGTCTTGGCGTACGTGGTGGGCAGGGTGCCCTCGGCGAGGCCGACCAGGAAGACGGCGTCCCACTCCAACCCCTTCGCCGAGTGCAGGGATGCCAGCGTCACGCCGTCCACCGTCGGCACGTGCTGCTGGGCGGCCCGGCGCGCCAACTCCTCGGTGAAGTCGGTGAGGGTGACCGGGCGCTCCACCGAGGCGGCCTCACCGATCGGCACGACCTCGGGGGTGGCCGCGTACTCCTCGGCAAGCTGGACCAGCGCGGACAGCGCCTCCCACCGCTCGCGGGCCGCGCCGCCGGCCGGGGGCGCGTCCGGGGCCCAGCCGACGGCGGTGAGCGCCTCGACGACGGCGGCCGGCAGTGGTGTCTCCCCCGGGATCGAGCGGGTGGCGGCACGCAGCGCGACCATCGCCTGGCGCACCTCGGTCCGTTCGAAGAACCGCTCCGCGCCCTGCACGACGTACGGCACCGCGGCCTCGGTGAGTGCCTTCTCGTACGCCTCGGACTGCGCGTTGACCCGGAACAGCACGGCGATCTCCTTCGCCGGCGTGCCCGCGTCGATCAGCGCGCGGCAGCGTGCGGCCACCGCGTTCGCCTCGGCCGGCTCGTCGGTGAAGATCCGCAGGTCCGGCTCGGGGCCGGATGGGCGCTGCCCGCTCAGCTCCAGCCGCAACCGCGCCTCGGTACCCCGGGCCTGGGAGATCACCGCGTTGGCCAGCCCGACCACCTGCGGGGTGGAGCGGTAGTCGCGAACCAGCCGCACCACTGTGGCATTGCGGTGCCGGCGGGGAAAGTCGACCAGGTACGCGGAGGTCGCCCCGGTGAACGAGTAGATCGTCTGGCTGGCGTCGCCGACCACTGTCAGGTCGTTGCGGCCGGCCAGCCAGGCTTCCAGCAACCGCTGCTGGAGGGGGTTGACGTCCTGGTACTCGTCGACCACGAAATGCCGGTACTGGGTGCGGATCTGCTCGCCGACGTCCGGGTGCTCCTCGATGCCCCACACCGCCGCACGCAGCATGTCCTCGAAGTCGATCACGCCGTTCGAGCGTTTGAGCTGCTCGTACGCGGTGAACACGTCGGCGACCTTCGTCGGCTCGTGCGGTGTGTCGCGCAGCGCCCGGGCCGCGGCCACCACGTAGTCCGTCGGCTCGACCAGCGACGACTTCGCCCACTCGATCTCGCCGGCCAGGTCGCGGGCGGCGGCCCGGTCGGTACGCAGGCCGACCCGGGCGGCGGCGAGGGTGACCAGTCGCACCTTGCTGTCCAGCAGTTCGGGCATGGCGCGGCCGGCCAGCAGCCGGGGCGCGAAGTACCGCACCTGGCGCAGCGCGGCCGCGTGAAATGTCCGCGCCTGGACACCGCCCACCCCGAGGACGGTGAGCCGACTGCGCATCTCGGCGGCGGCGCGGGCGGTGAAGGTGACCGCGAGCACGTGCCGGGGGGAGATCTCCCCGGAGAGCGCCCGGTGGGCGATTCGGGAGGTGATCGCCCGGGTCTTGCCGGTGCCGGCGCCGGCCAGGATGCAGACCGGGCCGGCAGGTGCGGTCACGGCGGAGCGTTGCTCAGGGTCCAGCCCGGCGAGCACCTGTTCCGACGCTGAGTGAACCACCACAACCAGGAATCATCTCAGCTCCTCCCAGCGTTGCAGCGAACAGGCTCGGCTTGATCCGCAAGCCGCGGCCGGAGGAGTTGGAGGATCCGAGGATGCTGACGATGTATTCCACCCCCTGGTGCGGCTACTGCCACCGGCTGAAGTCACAGCTCGACCGGGAGGGCATCGGGTACGAGGTGGTCGACATCGAGCAGGACCCGAAGGCCGCGGAGTTCGTGATGAGCGTCAACGGCGGCAACCAGACGGTGCCGACGCTGCGCTTCGCCGACGGCAGTGCCCTGACGAATCCCTCGATCACCCAGGTGAAGCAGCACCTGGAGACGCTCAACGCCTGATCTGCCGGTTCATTTTCGACGAGCGGTCGCCTCATTTGGGGCGGCCGCTCGTCGTGTTCCGGAGGGGTCACGGCGGCGGCGGTCGGCGGGTGCCGGAAGCTCGGGTCGGTCGGCGTCCTCGGCCGGTCGGCGGGGCGCCGGGAGCGTTGGGCGGGTGGGCGGCGTCGGCGGGCGGGCCCCGGCCGGCGCGCTCAGGTGCCGGCCCCGCCACAGGTAGCTGCCGGCGGCCAGCGTGGCGAGCCCGACCAGCGCGAACAGCAGCCGGTAGTCCAGGAACCCGACCAGCAGGGCACCCGCCCCGATGGAGAACGCCTGCGGCCCGCTGACCACCGCCTGGGTGGCCGCGGCGACCCGGCCGACCAGCGACGGTGGGGTGCGGCGCTGGATCAGCGTGTGCAGACCCACCATCGTCAGCGGGAGCGAGACCCCGGCCAGCAGCACCGCCGCGAACCCGAGCCGCAGATCGGGGAACGCGAGCGCGAGAGCGGCCGGAGAGAAGAAGGCGACCCCGGCGGCCAGCGTGCCGACCTCTCCGAGCCGGCGGACCAGCGTCGGTGAGCAGAGGCCACCGAGCAACCCACCGACGCCCTGCACGGTGACCAGCACGCCCACGAACGCGGCATCCCGGTTCAGCCCCTGGTCGACGTAGGCGAAGATGAGCGACTCGCTGAAGCCCATCACCAGCGACCCGAGCCCGTAGCCGAGCAGGGCCCGCCGCAGGGCCGGCTCGCCGGCCAGGTGCCGCAGACCGGCGCCCAGTTCGGCCGGCCATCGCAGCCGTACGGCCGGTGGCAGCTGTTGCGGGGTGGGCAGCGCGGTGACCACCGCCGCCGCGGTCAGAAATCCGACCATGCCGATTCCGGCCAGCGCCCACCCGCCGAGCGCCGCGTAGAGCGCCGCGCCCACCAGTGGGCCGACCAGTCGAATCCCCTGGCGCACGGTCTGGAGTACGCCGTTCGCGTCGGCCAGCAGCTCGACCGGCACCATCTCGCGGATGAGCCCACTGAGCGCCGCCCCGAGCGTGATGGACGAGAGTCCGTACAGGGCGGCCACCAGGTAGACGACCCAGACGTCGCCCGCGTCGCGGACGGTGAACAACGGGGCGAGCAGGACCGCGGTCAGCACGTTCGCGGCCACGAAGAACGGCCGGCGCGGGTAGCGGTCGACGACCCAGCCGACCAGGGGCGCCAGCGTCATCGGCGCGATGACCGCGAAGATCGTGGCGCCGGCCAACCCGTTCGAGCCAGTCAGATCCTTGACCCAGATGGCGAGTGCGAGCAGCAGGATCGACTCGGCGGTCATGCTGGCCAGCAGGCCGCCGAAGAGCAGGCGGAAGTCGGGTCGGCGCAGGATCGTGCGCATGGGGTCCCTCCGGCGGGATGGCGTGCCCAGATGGGCGAGGTCGACGGGCCGCGACCGCGGGTCCGTCGTCATCCGGCATTCCCGTGGTCCGATTTTCGCAAGACACGCCCTCGCCGGAACCTCCGACACCGGTCGCGCCGTCCATACTGACCGTGGGGGGCGAATTTCATACAGTTACCGTCGCGTCTGCGGCGGTCGACGGGAAAGAGGACACTGTGCCTCCTGCCGCACCCAGCCCGATCCTGCGTCGTCGCCGGTTGGGCATCGAGCTGCGCCGCCTACGTGAGGCCGCGGGCCTCACCGGCGATCAGGTCATCGAGCGTATCGGTTGGGCCTCCGCGTCCAAACTGTCCCGCTTGGAGAACGGCCGCAGCCGACCGGACCCGCAGGACGTCGGCGACCTGCTCGACCTCTACGGCGCCGACCAGGCGCTGCACGACGAGCTGCTGGGCATCACCAACGAGGCCGGCGACATGCGCGGCTGGTTGAAGAACTTCCCAGTGATGACGCAGCAACAGCGCAGTTGGGCCGAGTTGGAGGCGGGCTGCGCGGAGATCTCCGAGTACAACCCGGTGCTGGTGCCGGGCCTGTTGCAGACCCCCGGGTACGCCCAGCTGCGGATCGTGTCGGCCCGCCAGGTGAACGCGGGCGCGGGCGAGCCGGAGCCCGGCGACGAGCCGGAGACCGAGGTGCAGGCGCGGCTGGCCCGCCAGTCGCTGCTGACCCGCGAACCGCACGCTCCCCGCTACACAGCGGTGTTGGAGGAGGCGGCTCTCGGCCGCCGGGCCGGGCCGCCGGAGGTGCTGCACGAGCAGCTGCTCCAACTCTGCGAGTTGGCGTTGCTGCCCAACGTGGCCCTGCACGTGCTGCCCCGGGACACCCAGATCGGGAATTGGTACCTTCCGCCGACCGCCTTCTCGGTCTATCGGTTCGCCGATCCCCTCGATCCGGAGACATTGGCCATCGAAGGTGGCTTCACCGACGTCATGTCGACCGAGTCAATCACGCTAAATCGCTATAAAGTGGTGTTCGAGTGGCTATGCACGGCGGCACTTAACGCTTCGGACACCCTCTCCTGGCTGATCGAGGCGACGGGACGGCTGACCGAGGCGACGCCCCCATCCACAGTGGCGTTCGGGCCGGCAACGGCGCCGACCCAACGCCGCCGGGAATCAGGGCGACTGACGGACCGGTGATCCACGGGGGACCCTCCGTCGGGACGTGCGGCACCACTCGTCCCATCGGATCGCTGCACATCAGGAGCAGAACCATGAAAGACATCCGCAACACGCCGTCCGTCTCCGCCCACTCGTTGGCGGACGCCCCGTGGCGTACCAGCACACGTAGCCAGACCTCCAACTGCGTGGAGGTTGCCCCGCTCGCCACCGGCCCGTCGGCGGTCGCCCTGCGCGACAGCAAGGACCGGGGCGGTCCGGTGCTGCTTTTCAACCGCGCGGGATGGCTGGGTTTCATCACCGGAGCGAAGAAGGGCCAGTTCGATCTGAACTGATTCGGTGACTGGTACGGGGCCGTCGGCGCACTGCCGGCGGCCCCGTCGCGTCGCACCCGCCGATCCGTCGCTCGGCGACCGGCGGCTCCGTCGCTTCGCGACCCGGCGACCCTGCTGAGCAGCCATCGGCTAATCGGACGAGGCTCGAAACCGATAGGCGCGTTTCAGTTGCTGGGACGAACACGGGGCGTAACATGGCCCTCGAGTACGTGGAACTTCCACACTGGCTCATCCGTCGCGGTTCATCCGGAGACCCCCATGCGGTTCCTGATCGTTCGCACCGACATCCGCGCCGTCGCTGACGGGGACATCGCCGCCGCCTGGGCGGACGGCCACCGACTTCGCGACGAGACGACCACGCCCGAGCCGCGCCGGCAGATCGTGCACGCCGAGGACCGGGACGCCGCGCTGCTGCTGGCCCGCGCCCTGGCCACCGTCGGCGCGGTCCGCGCCGGCAAGCAACGGGTCAAGGTCGTCCCGCTGATCGAGTCGCGGCCCGCCTTCCGACACAGACCGGGCCGCACCGGCACCTGATTCCACAGGTCGTCCGTCGTGGTCGGACCGGCTCCCCCGCCGCGTTACTCGCACCCGCCGATCACGACGGCCCGTGTTCCCGGCCCGTGACCGCCGCGGCAACGGCGGCCACGGGTCGGGACCGTGCTCAGCGGTCAGCGTCCACCCAGCCGTCGAGCCAGCGGTGAATCAGGAACAGCGCGATCGACGACGGAGGCGGCAGGATCAGCCGGGCCCCGTCGCCCACGTCCACCGTCTGCCCGGCCAACGCCGCCCCGATCTCGCGACGGGAGAACCACCGGGCGTACGCGATCTCGGACGGATCGACCCGCACCGGCTCGGTCGGGTTCGCGGTGGCCAGGAAGCCCAGCATCAGCGAGCCGGGGAACGGCCATGCCTGGCTGCCCACGTACCCGATGCGCTCGACCCCGACGCCCACCTCCTCGCGGACCTCGCGCAGCACGGCCGCCTCCGCCGATTCGCCCGGCTCCACGTAGCCGGCCAGGCAGGAATAGCGGCGACCACCCGGGGTGCCCTGCCAGCCGGCGTTGTTGCCGAGCAGGCAACGGCCGTCCGGGCCGTCCACGCCGTCGTGGACGAGCACGATCATCGCCGGGTCGGTACGCGGCCAGATCCGCCCACCATTGCGGTCCACCCGCGACCAACCCGCCTCGTCCATCGAGGTCGGCGCGCCGGTGCTCGTCGAGTAACCGTGTCGGGTGTGCCAGTTGACCAGCGCCAACGCGGTGGTGAAGATGCCGGCCTCCCGGTCGGCGAGCAGGTGACCCACCTCCCGGAGGTGGACCGCCCGGGTCCCCGGTATCGCCGGAAGAGGCGCGTCGACAGCGAAGACCGGGACCCCGTCCGGCTCGACACCCAGGAACATCGCCATCGACTCGGACCCGGCGGGCACGTCAGCCGCCCCGAACAGCACCAACGTCGGAGGCGACGTCTCGGTGCGGGCCAGCGTCCGCCCCTCGTCGGTCGAATCGAGCAGCAGCACCCGGGCGCGCAACCACGCCTCCGTCAACCACTGCGAGTCGCCCCGCCGGTGCGCAGCCCGATCCAGCGTGGACCGCGCCAACGGCGGCGCCGCCTCCCCGCTCACGCCGGCGCTCCGCTTCGCTGCGCGCCGCCGTGAGACGGCCCGCTGCTGAACCCCACGGCTCGCTCGCTCCGCTCGCTCACGCTTCTTGCTCAGTGACCGTGGTCAGCGCGGCCAGCCCCGGGGTGATCCGCTCGGCGTCGCCGAGCACCACGATCGCCGCTCGGGCCGGGGCCAGGTAGCGGGCCGCCGCCTGCGCGACGTCGTCGATGCTCGCCTTCGCCAACCTCGCCGCGTACTCGGCGAGGAAGTCCAGACGCAGACCATTGCCGGAGTACGCGCTGGTCAACGCCGCCAACCCGGCCTGGGTGGACATGCCGAGTTGGAGGGTGCCCAGGGCGTACTGCCGGGCCTGCTCCAACTCCTCGGGCTTCGGCGGCAGCGACGCCAACCGACCCAGCTCGTACGTCGTCTCCAGCAAGGCCGGGCCGGTGACCTCGGTGGCCACGTCGGCGGCGGCGACCAGCACCGACCCGGCGACGGAGTGCTCGATCACCGAGTGCGGGCCGTAGGTGTAGCCCTTGTCCTCGCGGATGTTCTCCACCCACCGGGAGGAGAAGTAGCCGCCGAAGATCAGGTTGGCCAGTTGCAGCGGGGCGTGGTCAGGGTCGGTGCGCGACACCGCCGGCAGCGCGATCCGCAGCGAGGACTGCACCGAGCCCGGCCGGTCGACCAGCAGCAGCGGCCCCGGCTCCAGCGGCGGGGTCGCCGGCAGCTCGGCCACCCGCCCGGCACCCGACCAGCCACCGAGCGCCCGCTCGGCCGCGTCCAGTGCCTTCTCCGGCTGCACGTCACCGACCAGCACCAACTGCGCGCCGGTCGGGTGGACCCGCTCCGAGTGCAGGGTGCGCAGCGCCGCCGGTCGGACGGCACGAATCTGGCCGGGCTCCGGCGTCTGCGTCGCGTACGGGTGCCGGCCGTAGATCCGCTTGAGCAGCGCCTCCCGGGCCAGGTGCGCCGGTTGGCTCTGCGCCACCTGGATCCGGTCGACCAGCCGGTCCCGTTCGGTGGCCACCTCGTCACTGGGGTAGCTGGCGCCGGTCAGCACCTCGGCCAGCAGCTCCAGCATCCGGTCCAGACCGGTGACCAGGCCGGCGCCGGAGAGCATCAGCCGGTCCGGGTCGACGCCCGCGGAGAGCCCGCCACCCACCTTCTGCAGCTCGGCGGCGATCTGCACGCTGGTCATCGACTCGGTGCCGGAGAGCATGGTCTGCGAGAGCATCGCGCCGCGGGCCAGGTGGACCCGGCCGAACGGCACCCAGAGCCGTAGTTCGACAAGGGGTACGGCGGGCCGGCGTACGGCGATCACCGTGAGACCGTTGCGCAGCGTGCGCTCGGCCTGCTTGGGCACCTTGAGCTTGCGGGTCGGCCCGAGCGGCGGCAGCGTACGCGGTCCGACCGGAGCGGTGGTGGTGGTCGCGCTCAACGGGCACCTCCGGCGATGACCTCGATGGCGGCCCGGCGCTCCGGACGCAGGGTGGCCGCGGCGGCCCGGACCTGCTCCTCGGTGACCTCTCCGACCAGGCGGGGCAGTTCGTTGAGCAGGCCCGGTTCGCCGCGTTGCTGCTCCAGCACGGCCATCCGCAGCGCCCGACCGAGCACCGCGTCGGTGTCGCGCAGCAGGTGGGTCGCCATCCGGGCCTGGGTGCGGGCCAGCTCACCGTCGGTCAGCCCGTCGGTGGCCAGCCGGTCCAGCTCCTCGTCGATGGTGCGCAGCACCTTGTCCACATCGCCAGCGGGCGGCAGGTGCGCCTGCAACAGCAGCGCGGTGGGATCCCGGACGTCGAACGGGTCGCCCATGAAACCGAGGTATCCGCCGAGGCTGGTCACGGTGCGGTCCCGCTGCACCAGTCGCTCGACCAGCCGCGACGCGTCGCCGTCGGTGAGCACCTCGGCCAGCACCACGTACGGCAGGTAGCCGGCGAAGTCGGTGACCGGGTCGGGCACGCGCCAGGCGCCGGCCACCGCCGGCAGCGGCGCCAGGGCATCGGTGTACGAGGTGCGCCGCTCGGCGCTCAGGTCGGGCTCGGTGAAGTCGGGCCGTTGCGGTGCCGGCCGGGCCGGCACGTCGCCGAAGTGCCGGGTGACCAGCTCGGTCGCCTCGGCCACGTCGATGTCGCCGCTGACAGCCAGCACGGCGTTGCCGCTGGCGTAGTAGCGGCGGAAGAAGTCCGCGGCGTCGGCGACGGTCGCCGACTCCAGGTCGTCGAAGGAGCCGTAGCCGTCGTGGGCGTTCGGGAAGGTGTCGAACATGACCGGCGGCAGGGTCAGCCAGGGGAAGCCACCGTACGGCCGGTTGAGGACGTTGACCCGGATCTCCTCCTTGACCACGTCGACCTGGTTGCGCAGGTTCTCCTCGGTCAGCCGAGGCCCCCGCATCCGGTCCGCCTCCAGGAACAGCGCGCGTTCCAGCGCGTTGCTCGGCAGCGTCTCGAAGTAGTCGGTGTAGTCCAGGTGGGTGGAGCCGTTGAAGGTGCCACCCGCGCCCTGCACGTGCCGGAAGTGGGCCAGCTTCTCGAGGTTCTCCGAGCCCTGGAACATCAGGTGCTCGAAGAGGTGAGCGAAGCCGGTACGCCCCTCCGGCTCCGAGCGGATGCCGACGTCGTAGACCACCGCCACCCCGATCACCGGGGCACTGCGATCGGGGGTGAGCACCACCCGCAGGCCGTTGTCGAGGGTGAACCGCTCGACCGGATACTTCGTCGCTGGAATTCTGGATCTCCGCGCCGCCACGGAGTCGACCCTAGCGCGTCGACACCTCCGCCACCCGCGACCTTCCCGGAGCCGCCGCGACCGGGGCCGTCACCAGGGGCAGCACCTCGGCGCCGACCCGCTCCGCCTCCTCGCGGTGCGGCCAGCCGGAGAGGATGAACTCGTCGACGCCGAGCGCGGCGTACTCGTCGATTCGGGCCGCGACCTCGGCGTAGCTGCCGACCAGCGCGGTGCCGGCGCCCTCGCGGACCAGGCCGACGCCGGCCCAGAGGTTCGGTGCGACGGTGAGCCCGTCGGTGCGGCCGGCGTTCAGCGCGGCCATCCGGGCCTGGCCCACCGAGTCCATCCGGCGGAACCGGGCCTGGGCGGCGGCGATCCGCTCCGGGCTCATCCCGGCCAGCAGCCGGTCCGCCTCGGCCCACGCCTCCGCGCTGGTCGGCCGGGCGATGACGTGCAGCCGGAGGCCCGTGCGCAGGGTGCGGCCCTGCTCGGCGGCGAGCGCCCGGACCCGGGTGACCCGGGCCGCGATCGACGTCGGTGGTTCACCCCACATCAGGTACACGTCGGCCTGTCGGGCGGCCACCGTCTCGGCGGCCGGGGACGCGCCGCCGAAGTAGACCGGCGGCGGCGCGGCAAGTGGGGTGGCCAGGCCCCCACCGTCGACCCGGTAGTGCTTTCCGGCGTAGTCGAACGGCCCGCCGGCCCAGGCGCGGCGAAGCACCTCGACGAACTCGCCGGTACGCGCGTAGCGGTCGTCGTGCCCGAGGAAGTCGCCGTACGCCCGCTGCTCGGCCGGGTCGCCCCCGGTCACGATGTTGAGCGAGAGCCGGCCACCCGAGACGGCCTGGAACGCCTCGGCCTGCTGGGCGATCAGGGTGGGCAGCGCGAAACCGGCCCGGACCGCGACCAGCATGCCGAGCCGCTCGGTGTGCTGGGCGACCGCGGCGCAGACGATCCACGGGTCGGGGCAGCCGGCGCCCACCGGGGTGAGAACGGCGGTGAACCCGTTCGTCTCGGCGGCCCGGCCAACCTCGGCCAGGTAGGCCACCGTCGCGGCCCGGTCGTGCCTCGCGGCACCGGCGGTGACGGTGGCGGCACCGACCTGGTCGCCGTCGCCGGAGGTGGGCAGGAACCAGTGGAAGGTCATCGCGAAGTCGCCTCTCTGCCGGTGACCGAACGCCGATTACCCTAGCAAGCTGGTAGGAAATACCGACATGACTGAGACGCGTCATCCCGCCATGTGGATGGGTCTTGACGCTGGTCGCAGTCTGGCCCACTCTTCCTACCAACTAAGTAGGAATACTGCGGATTGGACGGACGATGAGACGGCTCCCCCTGCGCCGGTTGGTCACCCTGGCCACCCTCGCCGTGGTCGGCGCGGCGACCCTGGGCAGCACCGCCGCGTGCGGCGACGACAGCGAGGGCGCGGGCGGCAGCTCCGGCCCGGTGACGCTGCGCCTCGGCTACTTCCCCAACATCACCCACGCACCGGCGGTCGTCGGCGTGGAGAAGGGCATCTTCGCGGAGAAGCTCGGCACCAACGTCAAGCTGGACCCGAAGACCTTCAACGCCGGCCCGGCCGCCATCGAGGCGGTCTTCTCCGGCGCACTGGACGCCACCTACATCGGTCCGAACCCGACCGTCAACGCCTTCTCCAAGTCCAAGGGTGAGGCCGTCCGGGTCATCTCCGGCGCGGCCTCCGGCGGCGTGGCGCTGGTGGTCAAGCCCGGCATCAACGGCGCGCAGGACCTGAAGGGCAAGAAGATCGCCACCCCGCAGCTGGGCAACACCCAGGACGTGGCGATCAGGTACTGGCTCAAGCAGCAGGGCCTCACCACCACCAAGGAGGGTGGTGGTGACGTCAAGATCGTGCCGCAGGAGAACGCCCAGACCGTCGAGACGTTCAACAGCGGCGGGATCGACGGCGCCTGGGTGCCCGAGCCGTTCGTCTCCCGCCTGGTCAACGCCGGCGGCAAGGTGCTGGTCGACGAGCGCGACCTGTGGCCGGACAAGAAGTTCGTCATCACCAACCTGCTGGTGAGCACGAAGTTCCTCAAGGCGCACCCGGACGTGGTGCAGAAGCTCGTCGACGGCCAGGTGGCCGCCAACGAGTTCGTCAACACCAAGCCGGAGGAGGCGCAGCAGGCCATCTCCGACGCGATCGGCAAGATCACCGGAAAGCCGCTGGACCTGAAGCTCATCAAGCAGGCGTGGCCGACGTTGGAGTTCACCAACGACCCGATCTCGTCCTCGCTCAAGGCCGGGCTCGACCACGCCGTCGACGTGGACCTGACCGAGCCGGTGGACCTCAAGGGCCTGTACGACCTGAAGTACCTCAACAACGCGCTCAAGGCGCAGGGCAAGCCCGAGGTCGTCCAGCCATGACGTCGACCACGACGACGCCGGGGAACGCGACCACCGCGGTCGCGCTCTCCGGCGTGACCAAGGTGTACGGGCGCGGGACGAACGCCGTCCTGGCCCTGGACGGTGTGTCGCTGGACGTCGCGCCCGGCGAGTTCGTCTGCCTGGTCGGCGCGTCCGGCTGCGGCAAGAGCACCCTGCTCAACCTGGTGGCCGGGCTGGACCGGGTCAGCGGTGGGCAGATCACCCTGGCCGGCGACGCCAACCCGGGCCTGATGTTCCAGGAGCCGGCGCTCTTCCCGTGGCTGACCGTCGACGCCAATGTGGAGGTGCCCCTCAAGCTGCGCCGACTGCCCCGGGCCCAGCGTCGCGAGCGGGTCGCCGAACTGCTGCGCACGGTGCACCTGGCCGACTTCGGCCGTAAGCGCCCGCACGAGCTATCCGGCGGAATGCGGCAGCGGGTCGCACTGGCCCGCACCCTGGCCCTGGACACCCCGGTGCTGCTGATGGACGAGCCGTTCGGCGCGCTGGACGCGATGACCCGGGACATCCTGCACGACGAGCTGGAACGGATCTGGTCCGAGCGCAAACTCTCGGTGCTCTTCGTGACGCACAACGTCCGCGAGGCGGCCCGGCTGGCCGACCGGATCATCCTGCTCTCCAGCCGACCCGGCCGGATCATCTACTCCGCCGAGGTGAACATCCCGCGCCCCCGCCGGATCGACTCCCCCGAGGTCGCCGCCATCGCCGCCGAGGTCACCGAGCGGCTCCGTACGGAGGTGGGCCGCCATGGCCAGTGACACCCTCACCAGTTCGGCGCGTACCGACGCGCAGATCTCCGGCCTCGACGCGCTGGAGATCGCCGGCCGGGACAAGGAGGTCTCCCGGGGCGCCCGGATCTGGGCGGCCACCTGGCCCAAGCTCGCCGCGCTGGCCATCGCCATCGCCGTCTGGCAGATCGTGGTCTGGACGGGCTGGAAGCCGCCGTACTCACTGCCGCCGCCATTGGAGGTCGGCCGCGAACTGGTGGCCCAGGCCCAGGGCCCGCAGCTCTGGGACGGCCTGCTCACCACGCTGCAACGGGCCGCCCTCGGGTACGTCTTCTCGGTCGCCGTCGGCCTGCTGCTGGGCCTCGCGGTGGCCCGGTCCACGGTGCTGCGCGCCGCCATCGGCTCGATGATCACCGCGTTGCAGACCATGCCGTCGATCGCCTGGTTCCCGCTGGCCATCCTGCTCTTCGAGCTGAGCGAGAAGGCGATCTTCTTCGTGGTGGTGCTCGGCGCGGCGCCGTCCATCGCCAACGGGGTGATCTCCGGCGTGGACTACGTGCCACCGCTGCTGGTGCGCGCCGGCCGCAACCTGGGCGCCCGAGGGCTCAACCTCTACCGGTACGTCATCGCGCCGGCCGCCCTGCCGGCGATCGTCGCCGGCCTCAAGCAGGGCTGGGCCTTCTCCTGGCGCAGCCTGATGGCCGGTGAGCTGCTCGTGAGCGGTATCTCGCAGACCTCGCTCGGCGCCCAGCTCACCTACTCCCGTGAGTTGTCCGACGCACCCTGGCTGCTCTCCACGATGATCGTCATCCTGGTCGTCGGCCTGGTCGTGGACGCCGCGTTCGGCGCGGCGGACAAGGCGATCCGGCGCCGCTGGGGCGTACTGGACCAGGCTGGTCAGTGACGTGTTCGTCTCCGCGCGCAGCGACTACGCGCTCCGGGCGATGCTCGCCGTCGCCGCCGGTGGTGGCGGTGGCGACGGCGACCGGGTCGGCGAGTTGGTGAAGGCGGCCAGCCTGGCCGAGGTGCAGGACATCCCCCTCAGCTTCCTTCAGGGCATCCTGCTCGACCTGCGCCGGGCCGGTCTGCTGCACAGCCATCGCGGCGCCGACGGCGGGTACGCGCTGACCCGCCCAGCCGACGAGATCACCGTCGGAGACGTGCTGCGTGCGGTCGGCGGCTCGCTCACCACGGTGCGCGGTCTGCCGGCCGAGCGGGCCGGCTATCACGGAGTGGCCGCCGGGCTCACCGACGTCTGGCTGGCGGTGCACGGTGCGATCGCCACGGTGGTCGACAGCACCACCCTGGCCGACCTGCTCACCCACGCCCCCACCACCTCCTGAGCCGCGAAGGCGATGTGGTCGGGCCGGTGCCCCGCCGACCCGACCACACCTCGTACCGATCCTGACCGGGCCTGCCCCTCCGCCGGCACCGGTAGGCCGGTCGCTGCTCAGCCCACGTGTGCGGTCGCCGGGCCGAGGCCCGGGTCGCCAGGGCTGTGCAGCTCCACCAGACCGGCGGGAGCGTTACCCGCCGGGGTGGCATGCCAGGGCGCGAAGGCCGCAACCATGGCGAGCAACAACCCGGCCAGCGCGACCGCGACCACCAGGATCAGTTCACGCAGTGCGCCCGAGCCGGCTTCGCCCGCCATGGTCACCCCTCCCGAGCCGGGCCCCCCGCCCGACTTCCCCCGTCGGTCAGCCTCGACCACCACCGGCCGGGGCGCAGTCGGCCAGCCGACCCAGCGGAGGCTGATTACCGACTCAGCAGAGGGGCCACCCGGCGCGGCCGGCTGACCGGTCGGACCGCACGGACAGCCGACCGGCCCGGAACACCAAGCAGACAAAACCGACCCGCCCCGCCGAAGCGGGACGGGTCGGTCGACGCGCAGAAGATCAGACGGTACGGGGGCGACGCGGGCGACGGGACCGGCCCGACGCGCGGTGCGCCGGCCGGGCGCCACCGTCGGCGGCCGAGCCGCCGGAGGTACGGGCCCGAGAGACGGGCGCCGGCGGAGCGACGATGGTCACCGGCACACCGGACGGCTCGCGGGCACCGGTCACCCGGGCCAGCGCCCCATCACCCAGGCGCACCTGGACCGACTCGGGCCGGATGCCGGCGGTGGCCATCAGCCGGGACACGTCCCGGCGCTGCTCCGGTAGGACCAGGGTGACCACGGAACCGGACTCGCCGGCCCGGGCGGTACGGCCGCCCCGGTGCAGGTAGTCCTTCGCCTCGGTCGGCGGGTCCACGTTGACCACCATGTCCAGGCCGTCCACGTGGATGCCACGGGCCGCCACGTCGGTGGCGACCAGGGCGGTCACCTGGCCGTTGCGGAACTGCTCCAGGATCCGGGTGCGCTGCGGCTGGGACTTGCCACCGTGCAGCGCGGCCGCGCGTACGCCCTTGGAGAGCAGCTGGCGGGCCAGCCGGTCGGCGCGGTGCTTGGTGCCCATGAACAGGATGGTGCGGCCCTCACGGGCGGCGATCCGGGTCAGCGCGTCGGGCTTGTCCAGCGCGTCGACGTGCAGCACGTGGTGGGTCATCGCGGTGACCGTCGCGGTGCCCGGGTCCACCGAGTGGGTCACCGGGTTGCTGAGGAAGCGGCGGACCAGCCGGTCCACACCGCCGTCCAGGGTGGCGGAGAACAGCATCCGCTGCCCCTGAGGCGCGACCTGCTCCAGCAGCTTGGTGACCTGCGGCAGGAAGCCCATGTCGGCCATCTGGTCGGCCTCGTCCAGCACGGTGATTTCGACCTGGTCGAGTCGGGCGTCGCCACGGTTGATCAGGTCGTGCAGCCGGCCGGGGGTCGCGACGACCACCTCGGCGCCGGCGCGCAGAGCGTCCGCCTGCCGCTGCAACGACAGGCCGCCGACGACTGTGGTGCAGCGCAGCCCGACAGCGCGGGCGTACGGGGCCAGCGCGGTGGTGACCTGCTGGGCCAGCTCGCGGGTCGGCACGAGCACCAGGGCCAGCGGGCGACCCGGCCGGGCCTTACGGCCGGCGGTGCGCGACAGCAGCGGAAGCCCGAAGGCGAGGGTCTTGCCGGAGCCGGTACGACCCCGGCCCAGCACGTCCCGGCCGGCGAGCGAGTCGGGCAGCGTCGCCGTCTGGATCGGGAACGGCTCGGTGATGCCCTGCGCGGTCAGCGCGGTGAGCAGCGCCGGCGCCAGACCGGTATGAGCGAACGAAGGAATAACTGTGGTCATGCGGAAACGAGCCTTCCTCGACGCGGAACGTGTCGAGGGAGGGCGCCGAAGTCGGCGCTGTCAACCGGCGGCGCAAGGCAGCCAGGACTCACAAGCACGAACCGATTGGAGTACGGGCCGGCCCGCCGCCGGGCCGCCGCCTGCGTAAGCAGGCGGCGGCGGGGCGGGCCGGTCCCGTCACCGTCACACCCGGAGGGCGCGACAGGTAATGCTGACCGATCCGAAGATCAGAGCGGGCGGATGTTCTCCGCCTGCGGGCCCTTCTGGCCCTGGGTCACCTCGAACTCGACCCGCTGGTTCTCGTCCAGGCTCCGGTAGCCGGAGGACTGGATCGCCGAGAAGTGGGCGAAGACGTCAGCGCCGCCGCCGTCCGGGGTGATGAAGCCGAAGCCCTTGTCAGCGTTGAACCACTTCACGGTGCCAATAGCCATGTGTTTCGTCTCCTTGACGGAACGTCGGACACGCACGTGTTGCGTGCCCGAAGAGGAGCGCTCCGCGCGGGGATGCGCGAATCGCCTGTCGCTTCTGGTCGCCCCGCCCGGAGAACTCCGGACACAACAAAGAGCGCCTGGGGCCACAATCCCGCCAGGCGCACACAGAGTCTCTGGTAACCAAAACTGCAACCCGGTCAACCTACCACGGTTTTCCCCGCCATGGTCAATGTTGGGCAGAATCTTCGGGCAACTGGACGATCATGGCCGTGAGGCCGGTCACATCCAGCAGGTCGGCGGGCCGGACGGTCACCCCGTGCCGGACGTAGTGGAACGCCGCGCCCACCATGTCGACCGGCACGCCGGCCAACTCCGCCCAGGCCAGCCGGTACACGGCCAGCTGCACGGCGGCCACGTCGGCCGCCGGCCCGGTGGGCTGCGCGCCGGTCTTCCAGTCGACCACGTCGAACCGACCACCCGGCCGGGCGAAGACCGCGTCCATCCGGCCCCGCACCACCACTCCGGCGATCACCGTGGCGAACGGCACCTCCACCTCCACCGGTGACCGGTCGGCCCACTCGCTGGCCAGGAACCGCTCCTGAAGCTCGACCAGAGCCTCGTCGGGTGCGGCATCGGCGTCGGCCGCGCCGGGCAGCTCGTCCAGGTCCAACAGGCGGTCGGCGCCGAAGCGCTGCTCCAACCAGGCGTGGAAGGCAGTGCCTCGACGGGCGTACGGGTTGGGTTCGGCCGGCACCGGGCGACGCAGCGTACGGGCCAGCGCCGCCGGATCGCGCCGCAGCGCGACCAGCTGGGTGACGCTCAGCGCCCCGGGCAGCGCCACCTCGACCGCACCGGAGAGCCGGGTCAGCTCGGCGCGCTCCGCCAACAGCAGGTCCGCCTCACTCTGCCAGCGCGCCACCTCCGGATCCACCTCCGGCTCGACCGGCTCGGCCCGCTCGACCGGCTCGCCTGGCTCGGCCGTCGACCCGGTCGGCGTGACCGGCCCGGCGAGCACCGGCCCAACCGGCCCGGGGAGCGCCGCCGGACCGTCGGCCATCAGGCGACGCACCAGCCCGGCCGCCTCGGCCAACGCCGGCCGGCGACCGCCCAGCGGGTCGGCCGGCCACTCGGCGCGGAGCACCACCTCGGCCGTGGGGTTCGTCGCGTCGGGAGTCGGCTCCGGCGTCCACGCGTCGATCAGGTGCCCCGGCCCGCCGTCGAGGCAGGCGTCGTACACCTCACGCAGGAAGACCGACGGACCTCGCGGTCGCTTCGTGCCCTCCCCCCACCAGTAACCGGAGCAGAGCAGCAGCCGGCGCGGCCGGGTCACCGCCACGTACGTCAGCCGGCGTTCCTCCCGCTCGTCGTGGGCCCGCCACGCGTCGGTGAAGTCGGTCACCGCCCGCGCCACGGCCCGCTGGTCCCCCGCCTCGTCGAGCGCCAACTCGGGCAGCCCGTCGGCGTCGCCGCGCAGCGGGAACGGCAGCACGCCCAGCCCACCCAGCCAGTGGTCGGAGTTGCGGACCGGCCCCGGCCACAGCCCACGGCTGAGCCCGGCCACCGCCACCACGTCCCACTCCAGGCCCTTGGCGGCGTGCGCGGTGACCACCTGCACCGCGCCCTCCACCACCTCGACCTCGCCCGGCGCCAGACCACGCTCCTCGTCCTCGGCGGCGGCCAGGTAGGACAGGAACCCGGACAGGGTCGCCCCGGGCGTCTCCCCGCTGAACCGCGCCGCCACGTCGCCGAGCGCGTCCAGATGCCCCCGGGCCAGGCCCGCGTCACCGGCGCCGTCCCGGCCGGCCCGCACCGCGACCTCCACGTCCAAGCCGATGGTCCGCTCGATGTCCGCGATCAGGTCCGGCAGCGCCTGGTCCAGTCGGTAGCGCAGCAGCGCCAACTCCCGGCCGTACGCGCGCAGCCGCGCGAACCCCTCCGCCGAGTACGCCTGCGCCGGCCCGAGGTCGGCCAACGCCTCCACCAGAGTCGCCTCGTCCAACAGGTCGGGGCTGATCTCCGAGGCCTCGTCGGCGGCCACCTGTCGCCGGGCGTTCGCGATGGCCCGGGCCCGCCGGTGCAACGCCACCAGGTCACGCGGCCCGATCCGCCAACGGGCGCCGGTGAGCAACCGCAGCAGCGCGGCGCCATCGGTCGGGTCGGCCAGCACCCGCAGCGTGCAGACCACGTCGCGTACCTCGGGGGTGTCCAGCAGGCCGCCCAGTCCGACCACCTCGACCGGTAGGCCCCGCCCACGCAGCGCCGACTCGATCGCCGGGATCTGGCTGCGCACCCGGACCAGCACGGCGGTCGTCGGGCGGCGGGCCACCGGGATGTGTTCCGGGGCCACCCCCGGCATCCCGGCCGCCCCGCGCCAGGCGGCGAGCACGCTGTCGGCGATCCAGTCGGCCTCGTCGGCGTACGTGGGCAGCATCGCGCAGTGCACCGTGCCGCCGGCCGCGCCGCCCGGGCTGCGGTGCGGGATCGGGTCCCGGACGGTCAGCGCGGAGCGCAGCTCCGGCACCCGGGCACCCGCCGCCCGCAGCGGGGTGGAGAGCGCGTTCGCCACCCGGAGGATCTCCGGGCGGTTGCGCCAACTCGTGGTGAGCCCCAGCGCCGGGGCCGGCTCGCCGTTGGCGCGGGCGAACTCGGTGGGGAACCGGTCCAGGGTGCCCGCGCTGGCCCCCCGCCAGCCGTAGATCGACTGGCACGGGTCGCCCACCGCGGTCACCGGGTGCCCGCCACCGAACAGCGCGTTGAGCAACACCACCTGGGCGTGGCTGGTGTCCTGGTACTCGTCGAGCAGCACCACCCGGAAGCGGTCCCGCTCGATCACGCCGACCCCCGGGTGATCCCGGGCCACCCGGGCCGCCCGGGCGAGCTGGTCGGCGAAGTCCATCGCCTCGAAGGCCTCCTTGCGCCGGGCGTACGCCCGCACCAGCGGCAACAGGCGCAACCGGGTCTGTTGGAGGGTGAGCGCCTTGCGCACGTCGGCGTACACCCGACCCGGCCGGGACTGCACCTCGGCGAAGAACCGACCGGTCCAGGCCGCCAAGTCGTCCGGCGCGACCAGGTGCTCGTCCAGCTCCCCGGCGAGCGCCAGCACCGCGTCGGTGATGGTGCTCGGCATCCGGTCCACCTCGGACATGTCGCCGTCGTAGTTGCGCACCAGCAGGTCGACCAACTGCCAGCGGGACGCCTCGGTGAGCAGCCGGGTGGACGGCTCGTAACCGGCCCGCAGCCCGTGCTCGGTGACGATCCGCCCCGCGTACGAGTGGTAGGTGGAGACGGTGGGCTCACCCGCGAGCGGGTCGTCCAGCGGGTTCCGTTCCTGCCGGCCGAGTCGACGGATCAACTGGTCGAGCCGGGTCCGTACCCGATGGGCCAGCTCGCCGGCCGCCTTGCGGGTGAAGGTAAGCCCGAGGATCTGCTCCGGCCGCACGTACGAGTTGGCCACCAGCCAGACCACCCGCGCGGCCATCGTCTCGGTCTTGCCCGACCCGGCGCCCGCTACCACCAGCAGCGGCTCCACCGGGGCGGCGATGATCGCGGCCTGCTCGCGGGTGGGCGCCGGCAACCGCAGCAGCTTGGCAAGCTCCACCGGTGTGTACCGGGGGCCGGAGTCCGCGAGTCGGGGCGTCGGCGCGGGACCCGCGCCGAACAGGGTGGGCTGACTCACCGTGCCGTCTCAGTTCCCAACACCGGCGCACTCCTCGCCCTCACGGGTGCCGTCCCAGGTCGCGACTGGGCTCGCACGCTCACTCCTCGCCCTCACCTGCGCGTCGGACGGTGGGCGGCTCGACGACCTGGCGACCCTGCCCGGAGACCGGGCAGCTGGTGCGCACCGGGCAGACCCGGCACTTCGAGTTGGCTACCGCGGCGAACGTGGCGGCTGCCATCGTATCGGCGGTCCGCCGGACCAGCGCGGTCGCCCAACCGGCCGCCGGCCCTTCGCTGGCGGCCGGCTGATTCTGCTCCCTGGCGTCCTTGGCGGAGGTGCCGAGCTGCACCAGCGCGGCACCCCCGGACTCGTCACCGAACTCGGCGAACGCCCCCGCCTCCACCGCCGCCTGGTAGGCGCCGAGCTGCGGGTGCTCCGCCAGGTCGGTGCCGGTGACAGCTGTGGACTTGCCGGTCTTCAGGTCGATCACCACGAGCCGCCCGGCCTCGTCGATCTCCAGCCGGTCGACCCGACCGGTCAGGTCGATGGGCCGACTCGGGTCGTCCAGGCGGACGGCGAACTCGTGCTCGATGGCGAGCAACCGGCGCGGATTGGTTGCCAGCCAGCGCAGCAGCTTGTCGACCATCGCCTCGGCGCGTTCCCGCTCCGGCCCGGCCATCCACCGGGCCGCAAGCTCGATCGCGTCGAACCGGGCGGCCACGTAGTCGAGCAGCGCGCCCCGGTCGGCGCTGGCGTCCTCGGCGAGCATCGCGGCGGCGTGCACCAGGTTGCCCACTCCCTGCGCGGTGCTGGTCGGGCCGCTACCGCCGTGCCGTTCCAGCAGCCAGCGCAGGCTGCACCGCAGCGCGCTCTCCATGGCCGACGGGGTGACCCGCACCGGGTCCCCGTCGTCGACGAGCGGCCGGTCGTCGGAGAGCACCCGCAACCCCCACCAGTCGTCGGGGTGCGCGCCGGGCACGCCGGCGGCGGCGAGCCGGGCCAGCTCGGCCGCCGCGGCGCGCCGCCGGGCCGCCGGGGCGGCCGGGTCGGTGATGGCGGTACGCAGTTCCGCGACCAGCGCCGGCAGTGTGAGCGCCCGGGGTGGACGGGTCACCGGCAGCGCCCCAGGACGGTCCGGCTCCTCGTCGCCGGTCTCGCCCGCCGCAGCGCCCCCGGTGCCGCCGGAGGACGGCTCGGTGCGGGGACCGGGCGGCGGGCCGGGTGCTGTCGGCGGGGTCGGCGGCGGGGTCGGCGGGGTCGGCGGCGTCGGCGGCGTGCTCGGCGGCGTGCTCGGCGGCGGGGTGCTCGGGCCCAGCTCGTGCAGGAACCGGCTGGGCTGCTCCTCGTGGTCGTCGCCGCCGACGGCGGCCGATGCCACGGCGCTGACCAGCAGCCGGTGCCGGGCCCGGCTGATGGCGACGTGGAAGAGCCGGCGCTCCTCGTCCAGCAACGCCGAGGTCTGACCCACCACGTTCGCCGCGGTCGCGCCGTCGACCGACCGGCCGGCCAGCACGTCGACCAGTCGCTCGGAGCCGAGCAGGCTGCCGCGCAGCCGCAGGTCCGGCCAGATGCCCTCCTGCACGCCGGCCACCGCGACCAGGTCCCATTCCAGGCCCTTCGCGGCGTGCGCGGTGAGCAGGCGTACCGCCGCGCCCCGGTCGGCGGTCGGGGCGATGGTGTCGGCCGGCAGGTCCTGGGCGAGCACGTGGTCGAGGAAGACCTCGGTGCGGGCGCCGGGCAGCCGGTCGGTGAACCGGGCCGCCGCGTCGAAGAGGACCAGCACGGCGTCCAGGTCGCGGTCGGCCGCCTCGGCCCGCCGTCGCCGGGCCAGGTCGCCCTCGCCGGCCTCCGGACGCCCCTGGTTGATCGCGCCGGCCCACCGCTCGGCGAGACCACTGGCGTGCCAGACGGCCCAGAGCACGTCCTCGGCGGTCGCACCCGGGCGGGCGGCGGCTTCGCGTGCGATGGCCAGCAGCCCGGCCACCGCCTGCGCCGGCTCCGCCCAGCGCCGCTCGATGCCGGCCAACTCCTCCGGGTCCTGCAATGCCTCGACGATCAGCTCCCCGGAGGGGCGTCGGTCACCGCCGGCCAGCGCGAGCGCGCGCAGGCCCTGCCGCAGCCGCCGCTCGGCCAGCGGGTCGGCCCCGCCCAGCGACGAGTGCAGCAGCGCGACTGCGGCCTCCTCGTCGAGTCGTTCCGGCTCCAGCGCGCAGCGCAGCAGGAGCAGCAGCGGCGCGACCGCCGGTTGCAGGTGCAGGGGCAGATCCTCACCGTGCACCACTGTGGGTACGCCGGCAGCGTGCAGCGCCCGTCGCAGGGTGGGCAGCTGCAACGCGGTGGACCGCACCAGCACCGCCATCCGGGACCAGGGCACGCCGTCGAGCAGGTGAGCCGAGCGCAGCGCGTGGGCCAGCCAGGCGGCCTCGCTGGTCGCCGAGCGGAAGGTGTGCACCTCGACCACGCCGGGCGGCGCGTCCGGCAGGGGGTGCAGCCGACGGTGTGCGGCTGGACCCCGCAGTCGGCGACCCAGCCGGGCGATCGCGGCGAGCAGACCCGGCCCGGCCCGGTACGACGTGGTCAGCAGCACCTGGGCGGCCGGCGCACCGGAAGCCGTCCGGAACCGGTGCGGGAACGTCGCCACCCCGGCCGGGTCGGCGCCCCGGAAGGCGTACGTGGAGGAATCCGGGTCGGCGAACGCGACAAGCGACTTGCCACCGCCGGCGATCACCGAGAGCAGCTCCAGTTGGGCGGGGTCGGTGTCGGCCAGCTCGTCGAGGTAGACGTACGCGAGCCGACGACGCTCGGCGGCCAGCAACTCCTCGTCGTCGCGCAGCAGCCCGGTGGCCGCCCGGACCAGCTCCGCCGGGTCGTACGCGATGGAGCCCCGGTTGCTGACGTCGCGCAGCGCGAGCACGGCGACGTACTCCCGCAGGAAGCGGGCTGCGGCCGGCCAGTCGGCGCGGCCGAGTTTCTCACCCAGCCGGGCCAGGTCGACCGGGCCCACGCCGCGCTCGGCGGCGCGCATGAGCAGGTCGCGCAGTTGGCCGGCGAACGCCCGGGTCCGCAGGGCGGGGCGCAGGTCGGTCGGCCAGCCGACCGGGTCGTCCTCGGGCTCCTCGCCCACCACGTCCAGCAGCTCACGGATGATCAGATCCTGCTCGGGGCCGGTGAGCAGCCGGGGCGACGGTTCGCCCCGCTCGGCGGCGGCACGGCGGAGCAACCCGAAGGCGTACGCCGGGAAGGTGCGCACCAGCGGCTCGCGCAGCACGCGGTGGCCGTCCTGCGCGATCCGGGCCTCGATGCGCTGTCGCAGCGCTGTGGCGCTTCGGCGGCCGAAGGTCAGCACCAGGATCCGTTCGGGGTCGGCCCCCTCGGCCACCCGGGCGGCGACCGCCTCGACCAGCGTGCTGGTCTTGCCGGTGCCCGGGCCGCCGAGCACGAGCATCGGCCCGTCGGTGTGCCCGACCACCTCGGCCTGCACCGGGTCGGCCCGCCAGCCGCCGCCACCGATCGGCAGCTCGGGCCCGGCCACGCCATCGGGCCCACCCGACGCGCCGACAACGCCCACTGACGTGCCGCCGTTGGCGGGCACGGAGGCGCTGTCAGGCGTCGTCCCGTCCCCCCGCGCCGGCCCTCCGGGCCGCCGCACCAACCGGTACGCCTGCATCAGCTCATCCCATCAGACCCATACGACACCCACCCACCCAAACCCCACCCTCACACCGCACCCCATCCACCCCCGTCGATCATGAGGTTAGCGGCGCGACACGCCGACAGCGACGTCGCTAACTCCATGATCACCGCGGACCGACCGGGGTGGGCCGGGGTGGGCCGGGGTGGGGTGGGGTGGGGTGGGCGGTCAGGTTAGGTGGGATTCCAGGACGTTGAGGGCCTCGGTGACGGTGGTGGTGACCGCCAGGAGGTCGCGGCCGGCGGGCTTGAGGAAGGTCTGGTCGGCCAGCGCGTCCAGCCAGTCCAGCAGGGGGCGGTAGAACCCGTCGGTGTCGATCAGCACCATCGGCTTGGTGTGCAGGGCGAGGGTGGCGGTGGTCCAGACCTCGAACAACTCGTCCAGGGTGCCCAGCCCGCCGGGCAGGGTGAGGAAGGCGTCCGACTTGTCGATCATCAGGGTCTTGCGGCTGGCCATCGAGTCGGTCACCAGCAGCTCGTCCGAGGCCAGGTCGGCGACCTCCAGGTCGACCAGCGACTGCGGGATCACACCGACGGTGCGCCCACCGGCGGATCGGGCGCCGTCCGCCAGCGCGCCCATCATGCCGACGCAGCCACCACCGCTGACCAGCGTGTGGCCGCGCCGGGCCAGCTCCGCGCCGGTCTCGGCGGCCAGGTCCAACCAGCGCTGATCGAGGGTACGAGAGGAGGCGCAGAAGACGCAGATCGCCGCCATCAGTCGTGGTCCCGGGGCTGCTCGGCGGCCTGTTCGGCGGCGGCGTGCTGGTCTGCGCCGGTGCGGGCGACAGCCTCCTCGCGGACCGCCTCCTGCTCGGCGGAGAGCGCGGCCTCCGCCGAGACGATGTACCGGACCGCCTCGTTGACGTCGTCGGTGAGGCAGATCAGGTCCAGGTCGACCGGCCCGATCTTGCCGGTGGCGGCCATCGTGCCGCGCAGCCAGTCCAGCAGGCCCTGCCAGTAGGCGACGCCCATCAGCACCACCGGGAACCGAGTGACCTTGCCGGTCTGCACCAGGGTGAGCGCCTCGAACAACTCGTCCATGGTGCCGAACCCACCGGGCAGCACGACGAACGCCTGGGCGTACTTGACGAACATCGTCTTGCGGGCGAAGAAGTAGCGGAAGTCGATGGCCAGGTCGACCCAGTCGTTGATGCCCTGCTCGAACGGAAGCTCGATGCCGAGCCCCACGGAGAGCCCACCGGCCTCGCTGGCGCCCCGGTTGGCGGCCTCCATCACCCCGGGCCCACCTCCGGTGATCACCGCGTAGCCGGCTCGGGCCAGTGCGCCGCCCACCTGCTCGGCCAACTGACACTCGGCGCTGTCCGGCGCGCTGCGCGCGGAGCCGAAGACGCTGACCGCGGACGGCACGTCGGCGAGGGTGTCGAAACCCTCGACGAACTCGGCGAGGATGCGCAGCGCGCGCCAGGCGTCCTTGGTCTTCCAGTCGCCCCGACCCCGTGAATCCAGCAGTCGCTGGTCGGCGGTGCTGCTCGGGATCGCCCCCCTGCGCAGGGTGACCGCACCGCGATGCCGCTCCTGTCCCGGACCGCGACCGGCCTCCCGCCCGTTGCTCTGGCTCATGGGGCAACCGTAGTGGAGCAGCACCGCTCGGGTGCGCGGGGCGGGGACGCCGAGAAATTGTTCGGGATCATGGGCAACTATTCGGCGCTCCCGTACGTCTTACTATTCACATACCGGGTATGCCCCGGCGCGCGCCTTCGGGGGAGGAGACAGCGTGATCAGCAACAGCGAGATGATCCGGATCCGTCGCCAGATGCAGCGACGGATCCGAGACGTGGTGGCCGAACGCCGCCGCATTCGCCAACAGAACCCAACCCCCACCTCCCCCACCCCCTCCGGGACCGATCAAGAGGTTTGCGTCGCCGACAACGGGCCAGGCTGACGCAAACCTCTTGATCACCGGGACGACCGGACGCGACGGGGCGACCAGGGTCAGGCCGGGGCCAGCCAGCGGTGCAGGGTTGCCGCGCCGTCGCGGATCTTGCTGATCTCGACGTGCTCGTCGGGGTGGTGGGCGAGGTTCGGGTCGCCCGGGCCGAAGTTCAGCGCGGGGATGCCCATCGCCGCGAACCGGGCCACGTCCGTCCAGCCCAGCTTGCCGATCGGCGCGGCGCCGACCGCCGCCAGGAACTCCTTCGCGGGGGCCGCGTCGAGCCCGGGCGCGGCACCGGCAGCCGTGTCGGTGACGGTCACCTCGAAGCCGGCGAACACCTCACGCAGGTGCGCCTCCGCCTCGGCCGGGGTGCGGTCCGGGGCGAACCGGTAGTTGACCTCGACCTCACAGTGATCGGGAACCACGTTGCCGGCCACCCCACCGTTGATCCGCACCGCGTTCATGCCCTCGCGGTAGTCGCAGCCGTCGATGGTGACCCGACGTGCCTCGTACGTCTGGAGGCGTCGCAACACCTCGCCGGCGGCGTGGATGGCGTTCACCCCGTGCCAGGAGCGCGCCGAGTGGGCGCGTACGCCGGTCGTGGTGACCACCGAGCGCATGGTGCCCTGGCAGCCCGCCTCGACGATGCCGTACGTCGGCTCCAGCAGCACGGCGAAGTCCGCCTGCAACCACTCCGGGAACGCCTGGGCGACGAGGTTGAGCCCGTTGTACCGGGACTCGATCTCCTCGGCCTCATAGAAGAAGTACGTCACGTCGTAGCGCGGCTCGGGCAGCGTCACCGCCAGGTGCAGGGCGTACGCGGTGCCGGACTTCATGTCGGAGGTGCCGCAGCCGTACATCAGGTCGCCGCGCATGGTCGAGGGGAAGTTGTTGTTCAACGGCACCGTGTCGAGGTGCCCGGCCAGCACGACACGCTGCGACCGACCGAGGTCGGTGCGCGCCATCACCGTGTTGCCGTGCCGGTGGGTGGTCAGGTGCGGTACGCCCCGCAGCACCTCTTCGACACAGTCGGCGATCGCCTTCTCGTTGAGGGACACGGACTCTATGTCGACCAGAGCGCGGGTCAGCTGCACCGGATCGGCGAGGACCTCGGGGGTCAGCGGGTTCTCCATGGTTCGCACGGTACCTTCAGGTCTGTCAGCGCGAGGAGCGAGCCGAGGTCAGCCCGGCCGTGACCGAGAGGTGTAACAGTGACGTCCGCAGATTCCGCCTGGGGCATCGGCCTGGCTACGGTCACCGCCGACGAGCAGGTGCTCGATACCTGGTACCCGACCGGCAAGCTGGGCCTGGGCGAGCTGCCGCTGGTCGCCGGCGAGGACAAGGCGGACGTGCTCGACCTGCCGCCGGCCGCGCTCGGTGACCGGTCCCTGCCCGGTCTGCGTACCGTGCAGGTGGTCACCGTGATCGGCTCGCTGGACGACCCGATCAAGGACGCGTCCGACGCGTACCTCCGGTTGCACCTGCTCTCGCACCGCCTGGTGCGACCCAACCAGCTCAACCTGGACGGCATCTTCGGCAAGCTGGCCAACGTGGCCTGGACGTCCGCCGGGCCGTGCCCCCCGGAGCGGGTGGACGAACTGCGGGTGATCGAGCGGGCCGCCGGCCGGCACCTGGCGGTGTACGGGGTCGACAAGTTCCCCCGGATGACCGACTACGTGGTGCCCTCCGGTGTGCGGATCGCCGACGCCGACCGGGTCCGCCTCGGCGCCCACCTGGCCGCCGGCACCACAGTGATGCACGAGGGCTTCGTGAACTTCAACGCCGGCACCGTCGGCACCTCGATGGTCGAGGGGCGGATCGTGCAGGGCGTGCTGGTCGGCGACGGCTCCGACATCGGCGGCGGGGCCTCCATCATGGGCACCCTCTCCGGCGGTGGCACCGACAAGATCAGCATCGGTGAGCGGAGCCTGGTCGGCGCGAACGCCGGCGTCGGGATCTCGCTCGGCGACGACTGTGTGGTCGAGGCCGGCTGCTATATCACCGCCGCGTCGAAGATCACGCTCCCCGACGGCCGGGTGGTCAAGGCCCGGGAGCTGTCCGGCGTCGACGGCCTGCTGTTCTGGCGCAACTCGGTCACCGGCGGGCTGGAGGCCCGGCCGCGCACCGGCCGGGGCATCGAGCTGAACGCCGCCCTGCACGCCAACGACTGACGGACCCGTCCGGGTCCGCGGCGTTCGGCCGCGGGCCCGGACGGGGTACGCCTCAGCGCAACCGGTACGCCTGGATGATCCGTTGGGTCACCGTGTTGCCGGCGGTGTCCCGGGCGGTGGCCCGCAGCGACACGTGGCCGGCGCTGGCCGGATGCCGCAACAGGGCCGACCATCCGTCGGCCGAGGTGCGGACCAGCTTCGCCTTACCCCAGGTCTTCCCGCCGTCGTACGAGACATCGACGGTGAGCTTCTCCACCCGGGCGGCCGGCGCGCCGGGCTGCCGCTGCACCCGTACCGGTACGACGAAGCCCTGACCGGCCGGAGCGCTGTTGTCGACCCGCAGCGGCGGTGCGAAGCGCACCGCCGACAGGGGCAGTCGGACCGGCGTCTCACCGGCGACGTGCCTCGACCGGAAGGTCCAGCTGGACTCCACCTCGGTGCTCAGGTCGGTGAAGCTTCGCTTCGACGACGCGACGAGCCGGTAGTCCGCCGCACCCGGTGGCACGGTGAACTCTCCGTAGCCGGCGTACTCGCTCTCGCCGACCAGCTTGCCGTTGCGCCAGAGCTTGGTGTGCTCACTGTCGCTCAGCGAGGCGCCCGGGTGCCCGGCCGCGTCGCTGAAGATCGGCACGTCGACCAGGATGGTGTCGCCGACCCTGGTGACGCTCTGGTACGGCCAGCGCGGGTTCGGGAAGGACGGTGCGTACGGGGCCTGGTTCCAGATCTCCTGGACCGTCCGCCCGGAACGGTACGCGGTGGGGACGGAGAAGAGCGCTGCCTTCGGGCTCAACCAGCCGTCCTCGTCCACCGTTCCGAATAGGATTTCGGATTCCCACTTCACGCCCTTGGTGTTGTAGTACTCGACCCGCTGGCCGGGCACGACGGTGGGCAGCACCAGCGCGGAATAGCCGACGTTGTACTCCAGCTCGGGGAGCACGATCCGCTCGGCCTCCATGCCCGGGTAGCCACCGCGGAACTGGTGCACGACGGTGGCCAGGTCCCGTCGGGCGTAGTCGCGGACGAACCCCGTGGGCATTCGGCCCGGGATCGCCTCGGCCAGCGCGTACAGGTACGGACTGTTGGCCGAGTCCGGCTTGGTCCAGTTGCTGCTGACGGTGGCGACGAACTTGTCGGCGGAAACCGGCTTGCCGAGCTGACCGCTGGTCAGGCCGGTGAACGTCTCCGCCCAGAGCCCGACGCCGTACCCGCTGCCGTCGTCGGCGGTGAAGTTGGCGCTGAGGTCGATCAGTTGCGGGACGGCGGTCCGGTCCGGCACGGTCGTCCGTACCGGCTTGGCCCGGCGAGCGTCCACGACGATCCGGGTGTCCTGATCGACAGTCAGTTCGGGCTGCGCCAACAGGGACATCCCGCGCTGCTCATCCTCCGGCCCGGGCTCGAAGACGAGGCCGGTCAGGCCGTAATGGCCCTTGGGCAGCCGCACGGTGGCCACCCCGTCGGAGCTGACGACGTCCCAGAAGCCAAAGGTGTCCAGCCCGACCAGGGTGGTCCAGTGGTCCGCGGTGCGCGCGCCAGCGCGGTTCAGGTGCTCCACTGTCAGCGTGTAGCTCTCCACCTCCCGGTTCACGGCCAGCGGAGTGACCGCGACCGCCGCCCCGGACCGGGCCACGATCCGCCCGGTCCAGTAACCGTCGGCGTCGCCCAACCGGGTGTCCGTGGTGACGGTAGTGGCGGCCGTGCCGCCCGCCGGCACTGTGAGTTGGTTGGCGCCCAGGACGAACAGGCCGGCCGGTAGCGCCCGACCACCGGGGCCGGCGCCCTCGATGCTCAGGTCCACGGTGACCGGGGCCGGACCGTCGTTGCGCCAGGTCACCGTGCGGGTGATCGGAGCGTCGTCAGTGTGCGGCCAGATCGTACGCCCGAACGAGACGCTCACCGGGTCGGTGGTGATCTGCTGGGTGATCGCGTGTGCGACGTCGACCCGCCCGGCACCCTGCTGGTAGGCGGTCTGGTCCGGGTGCGGCTTGGCGGCGGCCATCAGCGTGGCCTTGAGCCGGTCGGCCCGCCATCCCGGGTGCTGCTGGGCCAGCAGCGCGGCCGACCCGGCCACGTGCGGGGTCGCCATCGAGGTGCCGGAGAGCGTGACGTAGCGATCCCCCACGGGATCGCCGATGACGCCGGTGGCGGACCGCGCGGCGACGATGTCGACGCCGGGCGCGGTGATGTCCGGCTTCAGCGCGTCGTCGCCGACTCGCGGTCCCCGGCTGGAGAATTCGGCCAACTCGTCGTCGCGGTCCACCGCGCCCACGGCGAGCCCGGCGTCGGCGCTGGCCGGGGAGCCGACCGAACCGTCCGAGCCGTCGTTACCGGCGGCGAGGACGAACAGCGTGCCGGTCTGGGCGGTCAGGGTCTGCACGGCCTCCTCGACCGGGTCGACCTCTGGGGTGTCCCAGCCGCTGAGGCTCATGTTGACCACGGCGGCCTTCTTCTCCACCGCGGCCCACTGCATGCCGGCGAGGATCGCCGAGTCGGTGCAGCCCGCGTCCTCACAGACCTTGCCGTCCAGCAGCGTCGCGTCCGGCGCCACACCCCGGTACTTGCCGCCGGAGGCCGCACCGCTGCCCGCGATGGTCGAGGCAACGTGGGTGCCGTGGCCGACCGTGTCCCGAGCGTCGGCAACCTCGGTGAAGTTGCGCGCCTCGGCCACCTTGCCGGCCAGGTCCGGGTGGGTCGCGTCGACGCCGGTGTCCAGCACCGCGACGGACACGCCCGTACCGGTGAACCCGGCCGCCCAGGCGGTGGGCGCGCCGATCTGCGGCACGCTGTGGTCGAGGGTCACCCGGCGACGGCCGTCCAGCCAGATCCGCTCGACGCCCCCCGCCGCGTCGAGCCGGGCCCCAGCGGGACCGGTGGTGACCTTCTCCCAGACCGATCCAAGGGAGGACTTGTCGCTGCTCAGGGCGGCACCGCGAATCACCGGCAGGTCGCGGGTCAGCCGCGTGCCGGGCAGAGCGGCCGAGGCGCGCTTGGCGGTACCCGTCGCGCCGTACGACACCAGCAGCGGCAGGGTCTTGCGGTGAGCGTCGTCGTAACCCGCCTCGAGCAGCCCGGTGACGTCGAAGAGCCGCCGGTCCACCCGGCCCGAGCGCAGCAACGGCAGCGCGTCCGTCGGCGTCACCGTGAGGCGGCCGCGCTCGCGCTGAATCAGGAACTGCACGTCCTCGCGGCCGGCGCCGGGCCGGACCGAGGCACCGGACGCGGTGACGGTGACCCGGTCACCGGTGATCAGCGTGACGGTGGCTGAGCGGTTGGCGGTGGGTCCCCCCGGAGTGGACTGTTGGCCGGTGCCGCCGGGTGGGGCGGGCGCAGCGGCCGTGGCTGAGGCGGGAGCCGGCGCGGAGAGCGCCAGCGCGAACACGAGGCCGACAGCGGCCAATCTTCTTCCCTGGTGCAACGGATCCTCCTCGTCAAGCGTCTTGATGGATGGAGTCACATTGACAACCCAGAATTGCATACTGGGTATGTAAAATGAAGGCCAAAAAATGACGGACCCGCCACGAGCCGACGAACCGGGCCGGCATGATCGGGCGGTGACCTCCATGAAGGACAAGATGCTCGCTGGTGAGCCATACATCGCCGACGATCCCGAGATCATCGCCGACCTGGACCGGGCCACCCGGCTGATGGAGCGCTTCAACACCAGTCCCGCGGCCGATCCGCAGGCCCGGATCGCGGCACTGCGTGAACTCCTCGGCGAACTGGGCGAGGACACCTGGATCCGCCCACCGTTCTACTGCGACTACGGCTGGCAGATCCGGATCGGCCCGCGCAGCTTCGTCAACTACAACGCGGTCTTCCTCGACGTCGCTCGGATCACCCTCGGCGCGGACGTCCAGGTCGGCCCGAACGTGCAGCTACTCACCCCGACGCATCCGGTCGAGCCCGGCCCGCGACGGGACAAGTGGGAGGCGGCCAAGCCGATCACCATTGGCGACAACGTGTGGCTCGGCGGTGGCGCGATCGTGCTGGCCGGCGTGACGATCGGCGCGGACACCGTCGTCGGCGCTGGCGCGGTGGTCACCCGGGACCTGCCCGCCAACGTGGTGGCCGTCGGCAACCCGGCCCGGCCGGTCCGCGAACTCCGCTAGACCGTCGGCGGATCCGACAGGCGGACCACCAGGTCAGCCCGGTCGGCGGTGGGGGTGATCAGGGCGGCGTTCGACTCGTCGCTGCCCAGCGCCCACGCCCGCGCCTGCTCCGGAGACCGACCGAACGCCTCGTGCCGGGCGGTCAGCCGGCGGTGCCGCACCTCGGCGTCCAGGTCGAGAAACCACGCCTCGTGCAGCAGCGGTCGGATCTCCTGCCAGGGGAAATCCGGCAACAGCAGGTAGTTGCCCTCGGTCACCACCAACCGGACCGACGGCGGCACCTCGATCGCGCCGGCCACCGGCTCCTCCAGCTCCCGGCGGAACTCCGGCGCGTAGACCGATGTCGGCTCCAACCGGCGCAGCCGGCGCAGCAGCGAGACGTACCCGTTGGCGTCGAAGGTGTCCACCGCGCCCTTGCGGTCGGCGCGACCCAGGCGAACCAGTTGCGACTGCGCCAGGTGGAAGCCGTCCATCGGCACCAGGCAGGCGGCCGACCCGACCTCGGCGACGATCCGCTCCGCCAGAGTGGACTTCCCGGCGCCCGGCGCGCCAGCGATGCCGAGCAGTTGTCGCGGGCCGGCCTCGGCGAGCACCAACGCCCGCGCCACCAACTCGTCCGCGGACAGCACCCGGGCCGGCGGCATCAGCCCAGAACCGGGTCGCTGATGGTGAACCGCGCCTGCACCGCCGCCTGCACAGTCTGCGGCTGCGGGTCCAGCTCGAGCTCCGGCGGACCACCGCCCGCGCCACCACCCCCGGCGAAGGCCGCACGGGCGAACATCGGCCGGTCAGCGGGGCCCGCGTCGGCCAGCTCGATCAACGAGGTGACCCGGGCGCCCAGCGCCTCCGCGTACTCCCGCGCCCGCAGCAGCGCGTCGCTGATCGCGGCGTGCCGGGCCGCACGATGGGCGGGGCTGTCCGGACGAAGCTCCCACCACGGGCCGGCCACCTCGACCTGGTCCTGGTCGGCGAGTCGGAGCATCAGCTCACCCAGCGCGGTGAAGTCGGTGACCGTGACGGTGGTGGTGACGCTGCCGTGCCAGGCGACCACCCGCTCACCCGAGCGCCGAGTCTCCGGCCGCACCCGCAGGTCGCCGGTCTCCCGCCGCGCCACCGCCGGCCCGGAGCCGTCCAGCAGCACCCGGACCGCCGCGGCACGCTCGGCCAACCGGGTCAGCGTCGCCTCCCGGTCCCGGTCGCGGGCTGTCGCGGTGACCGCGAACCGGGCCAGCTCGGGCGGCACCTCCCGGTACGCCTCGCCGCGCACCTGCACCACCGGACCGTCCACCACCATGCCCCTCAGCCTAGTCAGCGACAGGGCGCCGCGCCGCATAGGAGACAGTGTCCGCGTCGACGCGCAGGCCGGTCAGGTGGCCGCCGGCCACCCCCAGCTCGCGCAGCCAGGACACCTCTGCGGCGTGGTCACCACCGGCCGGGAACTGCCGGTCGTCCGCGTCGAACCGCCGGTCGCGCAGCGCCGCGCGGGAGGCCCGCGCCTCGTCGTAGCGAGCGGTGAGCGCCGGGGCGTCGTCGGCGCGCAGCGCGGCGGTCAGGTCGTCCAGGAACGCGGTGACCTCGGCCAGCTCACGCAGCACCCGGTCCCGGTTGCCGAGCAGCATGTTGGCGGTCCGGTCGGCCGGGGTTCCGGCGACCCGGGTGCCGTCGGAGAAGCTGCCGGCGGCGAGCGCGAGGACCGCGTCGCGCAGCGGTGCGCGCTGCACGGCGCCGGCCAACGCGCCGGCGAGCAGGTGCGGCACGTGTGAGGCGAGCGCGGCAGCCGAGTCGTGCTCCGGGGCGGACATCGGCACCACCCGGGCCTCGAAGACCTCCACCAGCAGCTCGGCCAGCCAACGGAACGCGGTGGTGGCCGGCCCGGGCGCCGGACAGAGCACCCAGGCCGCGCCAGTGAGCAGGTCCGCTCGCGCTGCCGTCAAGCCCGCCCGGTCGGTGCCCGCCATCGGGTGGCCCGGCACGAACCGGTGCGTCAGGCCCTGCGCGGCTGCGAACGCCGCCACCTGCTCCTTGGTGCTTCCGACGTCGGTCAGCACGCACCGCTCACCGGTCATCGCCGCCACCTCGACCAGCGTCGCCGGCAGGGTGGGCAACGGCCCGCACAGGAAGACCACATCCCGGTCGGCCACCGCCTCGACCAGCCGGTCCGGCGCGGGTACGCCCACCCGGCGGGTCTCCCGCCGGGTTGCCTCGTCCGGGTCCCAGCCGACCACGTCGATGCCGGCGGCGTACATCCGGAGCAGCACCGAACCACCGATCAGGCCGGTGCCGACCACCGCCGCCCGCACCCGCGCCCCTGGCCTGTCCACCACCCTCGGCCGCCCGGACCCGCGATCAGGCGAGACGTGCCGCGACGGCGGCGATGTGCTCGTCGGACTCGGTCAGGGCGACCCGGACATGCTGCCCGGCCGTGGGGCCGTAGAAGACGCCGGCGGCGACCAGGATGCCGCGTCGGGCCAGCCAGTCGACCGTCTGCCAGCAGTCCTCACCCCTGGTCAGCCAGAGGTACAGGCCCGCCTCGGAGTGCTCGACGGTGAACCCGGCACCGGTGAACGCCTCGGCGAGCACCTCCCGCCGGGCGCGGTAACGCTCCCGCTGCTCCTCGGCGTGTCGCTCGTCGTCGAGCGCGGCCACCATGGCCGCCTGCACCGGCGCGGGCACGATCATGCCCGCGTGCTTGCGGACCTTGAGCAGCTCGGCGACGAGCGCCGGGTCGCCGGCGACGAAGCCGGCCCGGTAGCCGGCGAGGTTGGACCGCTTGGAGAGCGAGTGAACGGCCAGCACCCCGGCGTAGCTACCCCCGCTGACCTGCGGAGACAGCACCGAGACCGGCTCGGCCGACCAGCCCAGGGGCAGGTAGCACTCGTCACTCGCGACCACTGCGCCACGTTCGCGGGCCCAGTCGACCACCTTGCGCAGGTGCGCTGCGGGCAGCACCCGGCCGGTCGGGTTGCCGGGCGAGTTGACCCAGACCAACCGGACCCGCGAGGTCGGCCCGACCGACGTGAGCGAGTCGGTACGGACGACGGTGGCACCGGCGAGCCGGGCACCATCCTCGTAGGTGGGGTACGCGATCGACGGCACCACCACCACGTCACCGGGGCCGATGCCGAGCAGCGTGGGCAGCCAGGCCACCAGCTCCTTCGAGCCGATGGTCGGCAGCACACCGAGACCGTCGACGCCAGCGCCACAGGCTCGGGACACCCACGCCGCGATCGCGGCCCGCAACGCCGGGGTGCCGGCGGTCAGCGGGTAGCCGGGAGCATCGGACGCGTCAGCCAACGCCCGCCGGATCACCTCGGGCACCGGGTCGACCGGCGTACCCATGGAGAGGTTGATCAGGCCCTCCGGATGCGCCGCGGCCAGCGTGGCCGCGGCGTCCAGGGTGTCCCAGGTGAACTCGGGCAGCCGCGACGAGACCGGCGCGGGCCGGTTCAGTGGCCCTCGCCGCGCGGCGGCTGCGCGGCGACGAAGGTGGCGTCCTTCTCCACCTTGCCGACCTTCGAGGCGCCACCGGGCGAGCCCAGGTCCTCGAAGAACTCGTAGTTCGCGCCGGTGTAGTCCTTCCACTGCTCCGGGACGTCGTCCTCGTAGAAGATCGCCTCCACGGGGCAGACGGGCTCACAGGCACCACAGTCGACGCACTCGTCGGGGTGGATGTAGAGCATCCGATTGCCCTCGTAAATGCAGTCGACCGGGCACTCCTCGATGCATGCCTTGTCGAGCACATCTACGCACGGCTCGGCGATGATGTAGGTCACCGGTCTTCTCCTCCGCAAGACTCGCCGCGATCTCCCGCGACGGTAAGAGCCTAGTATCTCGCCGGGGAGGGGGTCGATCGTGCTCCGACAGCAGGATGTGGGACACCGAATCGTGGTCCGCCGGATTGTGGGGATTCGCGAGGGCCGCCCACAATTTTCCGATGCCCTCGGCGAGCTGGTCGAGCTGAGCGAGACTCATCTCACCCTGTCCACCGCGCAGGGGCAGCTACGAGTCCCGGTGGCGCAGGTCCACCGCGCGAAGCGCGTACCGCCGACCCGTCGGCCGACCGCCGCCGCGGTCGTGGCGCTGGAGCGGGCCGCCGACGAGGCCTGGCCGGCACCGACCCGGGGCCGGCTCGGTGACTGGCTGCTCCGGTCGGCCGAGGGCTGGACCGGGCGCGCCAACTCGGCGCTGCCGATCGGCGACCCGGACCGACCACTGGCCGCCGCGGTCGACGCGGTGGAGCGCTGGTACGCCGAGCGGGGCCAACCCGCGTTGATCAACACACCGCTGCCCCTCGCCGCTCCGGTCGGCGCCGAGCTGGACGCCCGCGGCTGGGGCACCCGCCCTCCGACGCTGGTGCAGACCGCGCCGCTGCCGCTGCCGGCGTCGACGCCCGCCAGCGGCCAGGCCGACGGGTGGGGCAGTGCGGTCGTCGAGCTGGCCACCGCGCCCAGCGACGAGTGGTTGGCCATCGCCGCCGGCCGCAAGGGCGGCCTGCCGGACGCCGCCCGGCACGTGCTCACCGCCGTGGACCAGGTCCGCTTCGCCCACGTGTACGCCGACGGCGTCCTGGTGGCCGTCGGCCGCGGCACGGTGACCGGCCAGGGGCGCTGGCTGGGCCTCAGCCTCATCGAGGTGGTACCGGCGGTCCGCCGCCAGGGGCTGGCCCGCCGCGTGATCCACGAACTGGCCAGCTGGGGCGCGTCGGTCGGCGCGACACACGCGTTCCTTCAGGTCGAGCAGCGCAACACGGCGGCGGTCGCGCTCTACCAGCGGCTCGGCCTCGTCACCCACCACACCTACCTGACCCGAGTCGCCCCGAGCTGACCCGCGAAGCGGCCCGGCACCGCTTGATCGACTCGAGTTTCAGGAAGCCGCGGCATCCGGACGCCCGGGACCCCCCGACTTCAAGGAAGCCGAGTCGATCAAGCGGCGCGCCGAGGGTGGGCCGGGCTGCGCGACGGTCAGCGGCGGACGACTCGGCGGGGCTTCGCGGCCTTGACCTCGGCGTACCGCTTGAGCTGCTGAGAGCGGTAGTCACGGCCGAGCGCGGTGAGCACCAGGTAGCCGATCAGCAACCCGGCGCCGGTGGCGAGCAGGTAGAGCCAGATCTGGGCGAAGAACGTCGCCGCGCCGCCAGCGAACGGGTTGTGACCGACAAGCAGGGGCCCGACCAGCACGGTCAGCAGCATCGCCACCGGCACCACCAGGGCCATGTCGGCGGCCCAGCCCGCCAGCGGCCGGCGACTACCCCAGCGGAAGGCGACCACGGCGAGGATCAGGCCGATCACCGTGAACATCGCCAGCGACACCCGGTCGGCGGCGGTGTCGTCACCGTCGAAGCCGAACCGGGTGATCAGTCGAGCGACCACGTTGACCGCGAACAGCGCTGCTACGAGCACCCCGAGGTCACGCCACCGTTTGTCCATCGCCGGACCCTCCTGCCGTACGCCCCGTCGCCGGGTTCGCATCCCTGGCAGGAATATCTACCACCCTTACCTGGGAGACGTCATCACCCGGCAGCAACCAGAACCAGCCCGGCGTCAGCTGCCGAGCATGGGCGGCTGCGGGGCGAGGATCTGCCGGAAGCCCATCACCGCGAAGGTCATCGCGCCGGCCACGATCATGGCCAGCCCGACCCAGTTGTCGCCGGCCAGCAACAGGTCGCCCTCGTTGGTCCGGATGGCGGCGACCGCCATCAGCGCGAACCACGGCACCGCCGGCAACGCCACCGCCCACCGACGACCCACCGCCTCGTACGCGAACCAGCTCAGCAGGATGTTGGCGCCGATGGCGAGGAGTACCGACACGCCGACCAGTTGCCCGCCGACGCGGACCGTGGCGAGCAGCAACTCCAGCACGCCGGTCAGCACACCGGCGAGGACCACCACGATCGCACCGACCAGCCGGACGCCCAGGTCCAGCAGTCGCGGCGGTGGCCCCGCCGGGGGCGGGGCTTCCTGGTCCTCCACGACCGTCATCGGCGCGGCCGGCAGGGTCACCGGAGACCCGCCGCCGCGACCGGGGACCGGTCCGGGGCGGTCTCCGCGGGCAGGCCGGCGAAGAGGTCGTCCTCCCAGCCGTACGGCCCGGCGCCCGGACCCTTCGCACCGACCGCGAGGGTGAAGAACTCCACGCCCATGAACTCGCCACCGAAGTTGCCGGCGATCGAGTAGAGCCAGGAGTTGGCCGGGATCTGGGTGGCGTGCGCCCGCATCGCGGCCTCCTTGGCCGTGTGCTGGTCGGTGCCGTCGATCCGGGCGGCGATCTGGGCGTCCGGGGTGCCGAAGGGCAGGTCGGCGATGTCCTCGATGCCGCCGAACGGGTTGTCGGACGACTCGGCGAAGTGCGTCATGCCGGCCTCCAGGACGCTGAGCGGCATGGCCGTCCAGTAGACCTTGAGCGGGGCGCAGCCCTCGGCGGCGGCCAGCTCGACGGCGCGCATGGCCACCCGGTGCGCCTGAATGTGGTCGGGGTGGCCGTAGAAGCCGTTCGGGTCGTACGTGACGAGCACCTGCGGGCGTACCTCTCGCATGATCTCCACGAGGTGCCCGGCGGCCTCGTCGAGGTCGGCCTGCCAGAAGGCCCGGGGGTGCTCGTTGGTCGCGAGCCCCATCATCCCGGAGTCGCGGTAGCGGCCGGCGCCGCCGAGGAAGCGGTGGTCGCTGACGCCGAGCGCGGCGCACGCGGCGGCCAGCTCGGCCACGCGGTACCCGCCGAGCTGGTCGGCCTCGACGGCCGCGAGCTGCGCGAGCGCGGGCACGTGGATCTCGCCCTCCTCGCCGAGCGTGCAGGTCACCAGCGTGACGTGCGCGCCGTCGGCAGCGTAGTGGGCCATCGTCGAGCCAGTGCCGATCGACTCGTCGTCGGGGTGCGCGTGGACCAGCAGCAGGCGGCGGTCGGGCAGCATCGTCACGACGGTCACTCTAACCGGCGGTTCTCCCCCGGCCGACGCTGACGCGTCCGCCCAGGTCGGCCACATCACCTCCGCTCCCGCTCTACGATTTGGTGTGTGGACTTTCCGGAGCTGGCCGCCCGCACCCGCCGGTTCAGCCACGGCGCGCCACGCGCTGTCTCGGTGGCTGAGGACGGCTCCCGGGTGATCTTCCTGCGCTCCGCCGGTCCCGAGGATCCGGCGGACGCGCTCTGGTTGCTGGACGTGGGCACCGGCGAGGAACGGCTGGTCGCCGATCCGGCGACCCTGCTGGGCGAGAGCGGGGACGTCCGGTCCCTCTCCCCCGGTGAACGCGCCCTGCGCGAGCGGCTGCGGCTCAGCGCCGCCGGCATCGGCTCGTACGCGTTGGACGCGGCCGGTCGGGTTGCGGTGTTCGCGCTGGCCGGGCGGTTGTTCCGGGCCGATCTGGTGCACGGCGACGTGGTGGAGGTGGCGGCCGTCGGCCCGGTGCTGGACCCACGCCCGGACCCGAGCGGGCAGCGGCTGGCGTACGTGACGGACGCGGCCGAGGGTGTGCGCCGGGGTGAGCTGCGGGTGATCGACCCCGACGGCACCGACACCCTGCTGGCCGGCGAGGACGCCGGGGTGAGCTGGGGGTTGGCCGAGCACATCGCGGCGGAGGAGTTCGGCCGGTTCCGGGGGTACTGGTGGGCGCCGGACAGCCGCTCGGTGCTGGCCGCCCGGGTCGACGAGTCCCGCCTGGAGCGGTGGCACCTGCACGACCCGGCCGAGCCGGCGAGCCCGCCGACCGCCGTCGCGTACCCCCGGGCTGGCGGGCCGAACGCTGAGGTCAGCCTGCACCTGCTCGACCTGGACGACGGCTGGGTCGACGTGCACTGGGACCGGGAGACCTACCCGTACCTGACCGGGGTGAGCTGGGGTGAGGGCAGTCCGTTGATCACCGTGCTGCGCCGCTCGCAGCAGCACGGGCTGGTGCTGGCGGTGGACCCGCGCACGGGTGAGACTCAGGTGCACGCCGAGCTGGCCGATCCGCGCTGGGTCGAGCCGATCGCCGGCACCCCCGCGCACCTGCCGGACGGCCGGGTGCTGGTCGGTGGGGAGCTGGCCCACGACGGGTACGACGCCCGGTGCCTGTTCGCGGACGGCACCCTGCTCACCCCGCCGTCGCTGTACGTACGACGGGTGGTGGGTCGGCTGCCGGCCGCCGCCGGCCCGGCCGACCTGCTGGTAGAGGCGAGCGACGGCGAGCCGAGCGAGCGGCACCTGTTCCGGGTCCGCACCACCATCGGCGGTGGGGTGGACGCGCGCCGGCTCACCACCGACTCCGGCTGGTACACCGCCGCGGTGGGCGCGGACGTGCTGGCCGTCGGCGTCGCGTCGCTGGATCATGCCGGGGTGCGCTGGACGGTCCGCCGCGGTGATCAGGAGATCGCCGAGCTGCGCTCGTTCGCCGCCACCCCGCCGTACTCCCCGTTGCCGCTGCTGGAACGGGTGACCGACCGGCGGCTGCCGGCGGCGGTGCTCTACCCGGACAACCACGTGACGGGCCGACGGCTGCCGGTGCTGCTGGACATCTACGGCGGCCCGGGGCACCAGGAGGTCGTGGCGGCGCGGGCCGCGTGGTTGGAACGGCAGTGGTGGGCCGACGCCGGCTTCGCGGTGGTCACCATCGACAACCGGGGTACGCCGGGCGTGGCACCGTCGTTCGAGAAGGCGATCCACCGGCGGGTCGCCGACGTGATCCTGACCGACCAGATCGACGCGCTCACCGCGCTCGCCGGCAAGCACCCGGACCTGGATCTGGGGCGGGTGGGGGTGCGCGGTTGGTCGTTCGGCGGGTGGCTGGCCGGGTTGGCGGTGTTGCGCCACCCGGAGCTGTTCCGGTGCGGGATCGCGGGTGCCCCGGTGACCGACTGGGCGCTGTACGACACCGCGTACACCGAGCGTTATCTGGGGTTGCCGGAAGACGGCCAGGACATCTACGCGCACCATTCGCTCGTCGAGTTGGCCGCCGAGCCGGTCACCAGCCCGGACCAGGCCCGCCCGTTGCTGCTGGTGCACGGGATGGCCGACGACAACGTGGTGGCCGCGCACACGCTCCGGCTCTCCGCCGCCCTGCTGAGCACCGGCCGGCCGCACGCCGTGCTGCCGCTGACCGGGGCCACCCACCTGGCCGCGAACGGGACCGCCGAGCGGCTACTCCCCCTGGAACTCGACTTCCTCCGCACCCACCTGCTGTAAGCCGCATTCGATAATTCGGCACACCGAACTCTCTGCCGAATGCCATGCTGGCCAAAGCGGTACCCGGCGGCGCGCGATCACCCCGGAACGGCACCGCTTTCCCTTATGCCGAAAGGACTCCAGGATGGTTGGCATCGCGCAAAAACCCTCGGTCGCCGCCGTCCAGGAAGGCGAACTTCCGGTCACGCACTTTCGCACGGCGACCGTGAACGGGATCGACATCTTCTACCGCGAAGCTGGACCAGCCGACGGGCCCGCAGTCCTGCTCCTGCACGGATTCCCCACGTCCTCCTCGCAGTTCCGTCATCTGATCCCCCTGCTCGCGGACCGCTACCGGGTGATCGCGCCGGACTTCCCGGGTTTCGGCCACAGCGCCAGCCCGGACCGGTCGACGTTCGACTACACATTCGCCAACTTCGCCGACCTGATGGACGGCCTGATCGGCCAGCTCGGCGTGGATCGCTACGCGCTCTACTGCTTCGACTACGGGGCACCGACCGGATTCCGGCTGGCTCTCAAGCGGCCCGAGCGGGTCAGCGCGCTCATCGTGCAGAACGGCAACGCGTACGAAGAGGGCCTGAGCCCGTTCTGGGATCCGATCAAGGCGTACTGGGCCGAGAAGACCGACGAGCACCGTCAGGCCATCGCGTTCATCCTCAACTCCGACACGGTCAAGCAGCAGTACACGGCAGGGGTGAAGGACCTCACCCGGCTCGACCCCGACATGTGGACCCACGACGACGCGCAGCTCGCCCGCCCCGGCAACGCGGACATCCAGCTGGATCTGTTCTACGACTACGGCAGCAACGTCACGCTGTACCCGGAATTCCATGCCTTCTTCCGCGACCACCAGCCACCGACGCTGATCATCTGGGGCCAGAACGACGCCATCTTCCCGCCCGATGGGGCCCATCCCTATCGGCGCGACCTGCCGTCGGCCGAGTTCCATCTGCTCGACACCGGCCACTTCCTGCTGGAAGACAAGCTCGACGTCGCCGCGCCGATGATCCACGATTTCCTGGACCGCTCCATCGGCCGTTCCTGAACGCAGGGGCAGCTCGGCCGGTCCGCCGCCCAGGATCGCGCTTGATCCAGGATCTAGTGGCATTCCGGCGTCAAATGGCGCCACTAGATCAAGGATCGGGCGCGACCTTGAACGAGGCAGGGCAAGTGGCACGCGCCAGCTTCGACCGGGCAGCCATGACGACGCCCCGTTCTTTGCTGGTCGAGGCGCACGTAACTGTTAACGGTCGCGTGCCCAGGAAAGACGAGATGCTAGCCGGGACGGCGCTCCGGCATCCGAACAGGGACAATGAGCCGGTGTCGGATTTCACGAAGCCGCTCGGCTACCGCCTCATCACCGGGCCCGACGATGCTGAATTCTGCGCCCGCGTCAGCGGGCTTCTCGACCAGGGCTATCAGCTGCATGGGTCGCCAGCGCTGACCTTTGGCGGCGAACGCGTCATCGCCGCTCAAGCATTGGTGCTGCCGCGCCCCGTCGGCTCCGAGGCGCCCGTGGGCGGCGCCAGGTAGAGACGCCCTGGAACTCGACTTCCTCCGTACCCATCTGGGGTGAACCGTCATGCCCGCAGCACCTGGCCCACTTCGGCAAGCTCACGATCACCAACGCTCCACGAGGTGTTCCCGGCCCTGCGGCGGATCGTACGATTCGGGCCAGTAGTCAATGATCTTGCTGATCAGCCCATGCTCGGATATCTCCAGCCAGACGCACGCGTCCTGCTGCTCGTCGCCGACGCGAACGTCGAGCAACAGGGCAGCGAGGCGACCATCGGCGGTCACCCGTCGCGGCCGCAGGTGCCAGTCGCCCGGATACTCGGTGTTGAACCGCAGGAACGCGTCCTTGCCGCGAATGCGCTCCCGAGTCTGCGGCATCTCGTAGACCACATCATCGGTGAGCAGGGCGGCCAGCCCGGGCCAGTCGCGGCGCTCCAGAAGATCAACGTAGGCGTGGGCGGCCTGCCGGGCCGTCGAGGTGTCATCCACGGCGCGGACCCTAGCGGCTGCCAGCGACAATCTGGCGAGGCCGATGAAGGGATACGTTGCCGGCGGACTCTGACGCGATCGGCAGGTTCTCAGGGGCGTGCGTCGTACTGGGTCCGGGCTTCGAAGACGCGGTCCATGTGCGTCTCCGCCCAGTCCTTGATCGCGATCATGACCGGGAACAGTTCATGGCCGAGCGGGGTGAGCTCGTAGTCGACGCGCACCGGTACCGAGGCAGTGACCGTGCGGGTGACCAGGCCGTCGCGCTCCAGGGTGCGCAGGGTCTGGGTGAGCATCTTCTGGCTGACGCCGGCGATGCGCTGGGCGAGCTCGCCGTGCCGCTGCGGGCCGTCGACCAGCGCTGGGATCACCAGGGCGACCCACTTGTCGGTGAGCCTGCTCAGCAGCTCACGGGTCGGGCACTGGTCCAGGAACGCGTCATAGTCGCGTTTGGCCTGCTCGCGGCGTTGCGCTGCGGTCGACGTCGCCATCCTTCTCCTCCTTCGGTGCCCTAGGCACTTTAAGGTACCTACTTTCTCATAGTGCTGACGATTCGTACGGTCGTGGTGATCACGAAATCCCACGAAGGAGACGGCGATGCGCGCAGTCAGCTATGCACAGTTCGGAGGGCCGGAGGTCCTGCACGTGGCCGAGGTGCCGGTGCCCGAGCCCGGGCCGGGGCAGGTGCGGGTGCGGGTCGCGGCGTCGGTCGTACATCCGGTCGATCTGATGGTCCGCTCCGGTCGGTTCCCCGCTCCGTTGCCAACCGGCCTGCCGTACACGCCCGGTTGGGACGTTGCCGGCAACGTCGACGCGGTCGGCCCATCGGTCGAGGAGTTCACGATCGGCGACGAGGTCATCGGCTTCTCACCGTGGCTGCAAACCACGGTCGGTGCTCACGCCGAGTACGTGGTCCTCGACGCCACCTGGCTGACCTCGGCGCCCACCGGCGTACCCGCCACCGAGGCGGCGACCCTGCCGACCAATGGCCTCGCCGCCGCCCAGGCACTCGACCTGCTCGCGCTCCCGGCGGGTTCGACAGTGCTCGTCACCGGCGCCGCCGGGCAGGTCGGTGGGTTCGTGCTGGCGCTGGCCCGGGCGACCGGTCTGCACGCCACAGGACTGGCCGGGGCCGACGACCGCGAGTTCGTCGAGTCGCTGGGCGCGGCGTTCCTGTCGCGCACCGACGATCCGACGGGGACGTTCGACGCGGTCATCGACCTGGCGGTGATCGGCGCCTCGCTGCTGGACCTCATTCGGGACGGCGGCGGCTACGTGGCCGCGTCACCCCCGCTTCGCCCGGAACCGGTGCGGGGAATCCGGACCTTCGCGCTGGAGGTGCTACCGGACGGAACGCGGCTGGGCGAACTGGTCAAGCTCGTCACCAGCGGCGACATCCCGCTCCGAGTCGCTGACGTGTACCCCTTCGCCGACGCGGCGGCCGCCCACGAGCGGCTGGCCCAGGGCGGCGTGCGCGGCGGCGTGGTGATCGTCCCCTGATCCGCAGCGAAAATTCGGCCGTCGCGCTGCACGGTCACCATGCCGCTCGCGCCACGGGCTTGTATCTCGAGCCGCTTGGGCCGGGTCACCAACGCTCCACGAGGTGTTCCCGGCCCTGCGGCGGATCTTACGGTTCAGGCCAGTAGTCGACGACCTTGTTGATCAGCCCATGCTCGGACGTCAAGGGTCACTCCCCGGTGGTCGCTGGGCTGTCTCGGTCCTGGTCTTCGCATCGGACGCCTGCGCTTGTGATGTCTCCGTTGCGCACCAGTTCTCGGATCGCCGCGGTCATGGCCGGTACGCCGGGTTTCGGCACGATCAGCTGGTCAACGCCCCAGAAGTAGGTGCCGTTCGCAACCTCGCCTGTCTCCTTCCATCGCGCCAACAGCCGGCCGACCTCATCGGTGGTGAAGATCGTGAGTGCCCACGTGGAGCCATCGGGAAGGTCGACGAACACGTCGACGTTGGCCACCGTGTCCACGGTGTGCGTGCCTGGATCGAGCAGGAACCGTGCCACGAACGTCGGCTCGGTGATGGTGGTGTACTGATCGCCGGTGCCCATGGACGCCAATCATGGCGCATGGCCTGCAGCGCACTCATCTGCCGCCGGTCGAGCGGCACCAGAGCTGTCACGCCATCAGGGAAGCTTCCAGGTCACGGCGGGTGAGGGCGGCGCGGAGTTGCAACGCCTCGGCCGCCAAATTCTCACGACCGCCCTGCTCGCGGTCGATGGCGCAGACCACTGTCTCCACCTGGGCACCGATGGACCGTAGCTGTGCGCACGATGCCAGCAGCGCTCCGCCGGTGGTTACGACGTCCTCGATCAGTACGACGCGCCGGGCGTGCACCGGACCGCCCTCGGCGGTCTTGTTGGTGCCGTACTCCTTGGCGTGCTTCCGCACGAAGACTGTGGGCAGCCCCGTCAGCTGTGACATCACCGTGGCGAGAGGGATGCCGCCCATCTCCATCCCCGCCAGCACATCGCACTCCGGCAGCATGACCACCATCGCCTCGGCGACCTCGCGCAACAGATCCGGTTGCCCTTCGAACAGGTACTTGTCGAAGTACTCCTCGCTGACCTGCCCGGATCGCAGACGAAAACGTCCGCTGAGGTGGCAGGTGTCGTAGACGCGGCGCGCGAGCGGGTGAGTCACCTGCTCAGCCTCGCACCTCGCCTGAGCAGATCGAATAAATCAGTAACCCTGATCTCCGGCAGCGGCGAGCCGGGCGGCTGCCTCGGCGGGCGTGTCGTCGTACCCCGGTCGGGCCAGGAAAACGGATTGGAAGAAGTGGCCCTGCTCCTCCTCCGGATCGTCGTCCGCTGCGAACGGCCGCCAAAGCGCAAAATCATCGCAGCCAAGCAGCGCTGCGGCATCGATCCTCAGCACCGCCGCAAGACGGCGTGATGCCCGAGAGCCCGGCCCCTCATATTTCCGGACGATCGCCGGGACGGATGTCAGACTGCGGCGGTGGAGACCTTTCGGTGTGCGAGGTGCGGAACCGCGCTGAGCGCCCCGGTGCGCTTGGTGGAGCTGCCGGCGGAGCCGCACTGGTCGCTTCTGGACCACCACCAGGTGAATCCACCACTTCTCGACCCCGGCACCTATGCGATCGACGAGGCCGCGTATGGCCGTGATCAGGTCGTCGGCACCTTCGTGCTCTCACCTGGCGATGCGCGAGCCACGCGATTCGTCCACGACCTGGTTCTCACCGGCTGCTGGTCCCTGGACGGGTGGAGCCCGTGTGTGGCCTGCGAAAGCTGCGGCGCCCTGGTCGCCTCCCGGACGGACGACTGCGGGGTGGCTCAGGAGACGCGCTTCTACCCGTCGGCGGTCGTCCGGGAGACCTTTGACGACGAGTTCGATCGCGTCGCGGATCCGTTCGCGCTGATCGCCGACTGGGACAACGCCCCACCCGACAACAGACGGTACGGCTGGGTACCCAAGCCACGCTCACAGCACCCCGAGGTGGATGGCGAACTGCCTCCACGGTCAGACCGCGAATGGGCCGCGTACCGTCACTCCGCCGTCGACTACGAGACTCTGCCCGGTGACGTACGAGGAGAGCGGCGAAGCCAGGTAGACGGCTGCCGCGGCGGCATCGCGCGGTGCGCCGAGCCGACCCATCGGGATCTCTGGCACGTCGCCGTCGACGTCCGCAGACCCCGCTGCGGCCGTCGCGATGGCGCCACACGCCACCACGTTCATGCGTATCGCTTCTGCGGCATACTCCGCGGCTACTGTTCTGGCGAGACTGGCCAGGCCGGCCTTGGCAGCGCCATATCCGGCCTGCATGGGCGCGGCCATGACTCCGGTCACCGAACCCACGCTGACGATGGATCCGCCGCCACCTTGAGCAAGGAAGGTGCGGATTGCGGCGCGGGCTGCCCGTACGACGTAGCGAAGATTCATCTCGTAGGCGAGGTCCCAGTCATCGTCGCTCATCTCGTGCAACCGCACCGCGGGGACGAACGCGACCTGACCCCCGACGACAGTGACGAGCGTGTCAAGCCGTCCGAGGGCGGCGACGGTCTGGTCGACAAACCCGTCGATGGCGGACGGGGAGCGCACATCACCGGCGAGCGCGACGGCCCGGACGCCGGAGCTTGCCAGCTCGTCAGTGGCCTCGCTGGAACGCTCGAGATCGAGGTCGGCGACGGCGACCGCCGCACCGGCTGCGGCGAAAGCTCGCGAGATCGCGCGTCCGATCCCGTTGCCTCCGCCGCCAATGATCAACGCGTTCATGCCGTCAAGTGGTCTGGCGAGGTCATGCACGGCCGGATCTTGCCACACCACCTGGCGACCCGGCGTCGACGCCCTCGTCGGCTGCTCCTACGGTGCTGCCTCTCGATGCCATGCCTCGGCGAGGAGGGCGTAGGTGCAGCCGTCCACCCAGCCCAAATCGGCGTGCCAGGAATCGCCGACGCCGTGCTGCTCACGACGCATGCCGACCTTCTCCAGGATTCGCACCGAGGCGAGGTTGTCCGCGAAGCAGCCGGCGGTGATCCTCCGAATGCCCAGCCGGTCGAATGCGTGTGCCACCACCGCGGTGACCGCCTCGGTCGCGTAGCCATTTCCGCCGTAGGCCGGATCGAAGATGTAGCCGAGCTGGGCCTCGGTCCGTGGTGGCATGCCGGGTTGACCCATGCCGTCGACGACGTCGAGCGAGACGGTTCCGATCACCACGCCGTCGAGTGTGGCCGCCACGCTGTGGTCGTCGGGGTTTGCGGCCGCACGTCGCCATGCCGCGCGGAAGGATGCAGGGTCGACCTGCGTGCGGAGTAGCCAGCGCGTGACCTGCGGCAGATTGCGGTACTCCAGGATCCGGTCGACGTCCTCGTCCCGCACCGGGCGAAGCTCGAGGCGTTCAGTACGTACGGTGCTGGTCTCCATGAGACGGGACGCTAGTGGACGCACCCCGCCGAGACGCCCGAATATCGGGCCGCGCGCGGCGTTCTCGACGAGGGCAGCGGGGTGCCGGTTTCGTTCGGGCGTCCTGGCAGCCGACCGCGCCGGTGTGCTCCGGCTAGCGGGTGCGCCGAGCGAGCCAACCCGCCATCGCGCGGACGCCGTGGCCGATGGCCCGCTCGTCCGGGTCGAAGGCGCCGAAATGCGGATAACTCGTTTCGATGGCGGCGCCGGGCGCACGGACGCCGAGGAAGGTGTACGTGCCAGGAAGCCGATCCAGGAACAGCGCGAAGTCCTCGCCGCTGAATGGGATCGCGGCATGCAACGTCCGCACCCGGTCGCGCCCTGCTGCCTGTCGGAGGTACCGCTTCAGGGCCTGGCCTTCCCGCTCGGGACAGACCATGGCGGGAAACGGGTCGTTCGGGAACGCCACCGATGCCTGGCCGTCGGAGCTTGCGAGTCGACGGATGTCCTGGCGGATGGCAGTGTGCCGGTCCTCCGGCCAGCAACGGTACGACAACCGCACCTCGGCCCGGCCTTCGGCTTCGGAGACCTGGGCCTGCATGAAGACGAACTCGGCCAACGGCCCGTCCGGTGCCTGGATGTCGGCCACGAGCCGTTCGAGGTCCTCGGAGGTCGCTGGGCGGGACACGGTGCTGAGCCCGCCGATCTCGGTGGCGAGCCGTTGCGCCCGCGCCGTCGCATCACGCCCCACGAGCGTGATGACGCCGCGGTCCTGGCCAGGAAGTCCGAACCCGGGCGTGACAACGAACTGGCCGACCGGGAAAGGACCGCAGTGCAGGGCATGGATCTCCGATGGACGGAGACGGGCGAACACGCCATCGTCGAGCATCGCGGCGGCACCGGTGAGCGTCTCCTCGGCGGGTTGGAAGACGAACACCACAGTGCCCGCGAGCCGGTTGCGCAGGCGGGCCAGCACCTCCGCGACACCCACGCCCACAGCCGTGTGCATGTCGTGCCCGCACAGGTGAGCCGCATGCGTGCCACCTCCCACCTGATCGCTCGGCGGGACCGCGTCCATGTCCGACCGGTAGGCGACCGTCCGGCCATGACGGGCGCCGCTGAGGACTCCCACGACCCCATGGCCGCCGACACCCGTGGTGACGTCGAGGCCGGCCGCGCGAAGTCGCTGGGCCACCACCTCTGCGGTCCGCTGCTCCTGGCCCGGGGGCTCCGGGTGCCGGTGGATGTCACGGCGCAACTCGATCAGGTCACGGTCCAGCCCAGAGGCCACGGCGTCCACTGCATCCTCGCCCAGCAGGCCAGCAGCCGAGCCGTTGCCGGCGTACGCCGCCTGGGCCGACGCCAGCCCGGCTCCCGCGATACCGACGGCAGCGCCACGAAGCACAGCGCGTCGACTGACAATGCCTTCTGAACCTGACATGAGTTCCTCCAGACACGAATGCGATCAGCCTCGAGCCTGTCCTGCTCGGCGTTGGAACGCACTGACGCTGGCCCCCATCTCGACCATGCGGCCACCCCTACCATTTGAGGCGCTCCCGCCGGCCTTGGACCCGTGCACGATGTAGGCCACGTCGACGAAGAGCGGCACCACCGGCGCGTGCTTGCCGGCCGCCGGAGCCGCACCCTTGCATCCTCGGCTTCGGGCCGCCGCTGGCAACCGCGCAATGCTCACCCGACGCTCGACCAATCAGCAGGCTGGGCATCACGACCGAGCAGCGACGCGGTGGCCTCGTCAGCCACGTCGGAAGTCAGGGGCGGGTCAGGGACCTCAGCTTGTCGCTGATGTGGATTTGAAAACTGGTCTGCATGTCTTTGTACGGGGTGAGTGAGACCCAGCCCACCGGTCCACCGCTCGTGCCGTAGCGAGAGCCGTCCACGACCAACTGGCAGGGCAGGTCGCCCTTCTCCAGGTCGGCGAGGAACACGTCGGCCCGAACCATGTCCCGGCCCTCGGCGTCGGGGAAGGTGAAGGTCGTCACGCGGTACAGCAGGACGTAGCGCTTGTGCAGCCCGACGTCGAGGATTTTCCGGAGCCTCTGGACCGGGTCCTTCTCGACCCCGAGGTATGGCTCGTCGCCGTACCGGCTGGTCACCTTGAATTCGTTGGTGCCGAGTGGTCCCTGCGGGCCGGTAACCCACAGGCCGCGGACGAACCAGCCCGGCGGCACGGCGAACCTGTTCAGGGTCGAGTCTGGATAGTCCACTATCTGCTCCGGCGCTCCGGCCTCGGTTGTCGCCAGGATGTCGACGTTTCCGCCCTTGTCCGGGCTGTTGTAGCTGTCCAGGACCTTGCTGGTGTGATCGAACCAGATGAACTCCGGCCGCGGGTCCAGCGTCCGGGCACACGATGCCTTGCCAACGCCCTTCTCGGGCACCTTCGCTGCCGCCGCGATGAGTGCCGCGCGCCGCTGCTCGAAGCGGGGCTGGTACTCCTTGAGCACCTCCTTCATCGACCCGTCAACCGGCTCCGGCTCGGTCTGGCCGTCCGCTTCGCAGCCGCTGAACAGCATCGCGGCCAGGACCGCCACCGTGCCCAGAACGGCGCCCTTCCACTTGCCGCAGCGCATCCAAGCCCCCTCTGACGCAGTCGTGCCCTCACAAGTGTGCCCGCTCGATGACTTCGGCGCGGATGTGTCGTCGCTGAGCCTGCTGCGCGCGGTCACGGCCACTACGTGCTCGACTTCCTCCGCACCCACCCGGGGTGATCCGTCGGCGGCACTGTCATGTCAGAGCACCCCCAGACCGATGGCGAGCTGCGTGATCGTCGGTGGGGCGTCCGGGTCGCGGGCGATCTGGGCGACCACGTCCCGGGCGGCTGGCCGGTCCCGGATCTCGGCGGGTGCGATGCGCTCGGCCCGCAAGAGAACCCGGGCCGCGTTGGTGGGGTCGTCCGTCTGGAGGTATGCGCGCGCCGCGTCGATCAGGTGCGCCGCACGGTGCTCGACCGGCAGCCACCGCCACCCGTCCCGCCCGATCGCCTGCTCGTGCCGGGCGACCGCCTGCGGCCCGTCCCCCAACTCCACGGCGGCGGCGGCCCTCGCCAGCTCGACGGCCGTCGGCCCGAACGCCGTCCGGTGATGGTCGTGCCCGTCGCCCACCCGGACGGCCAGCTCGGCGGCCTGGTCCAGCAGCTCACCGACCCCCCGATCGTCACCCGCCCTGGCCGCGATCAGGCCGGCCTGCACCAGCAGCGACCCACGCAGCGACACCTCCTCAGGCGTACCAGGGGCGATCTGGGAAGCGGCAGCGAGCATCACCGGCCCTGCCCGCGCCGATGCCCGCAGCACCTGACCAAGCTGCACCGCCGCGCAGGCCAACAGCACCCGGTCACCGGCGGCCGCCGACATCGCCCGGTCAGCGGCCAGCCAGGCGAGGCTCCCCTCGTCCAGCTTGACCAGCAGCGCCGCCGTCACCCGATACGCCTCCACCACCACAGCCCGCCCGGCCTCCGGGTCCTGCGCATGAGCGCGATGAACCTCGGTCACCACCGAGGGCAGCAGCTCCACCAGACGCGGGTACCGGGCATGCTGGAAGGTCATCCACGCATGCCGCACCTCCCGAGCCAACCGGTCGGGCGACATCACGTCACGGTCCGCCGGGCGACCAAAAGCCATTGGGTACGCCGACAGCGCCGCCCGAATCCGCGCGCCGCCCTCGCGACGCTCGGCCACCCCGACGGGCTGCACATCGCGACCGAGCAAGGCTGCTGGATCCACTCTCAGTACCGCCGCGATCTCCCGGATCGTCGACACCCGTTCCAGAGAACGGACCCCGCGCTCGACCTTGTCCACCCAGCTCTTCGACTTCCCCAACCGATCCGCGAACGACTGCTGCGACAACCGCCGACGAACCCGCAGATAGGCGACGCGTCGACCGATCGGCACCGGATCACGACTCACCACGCCACCGCCGATCCGGCACGGCCCGAGTCGTTTCCTCGGCCGATATCCGCTCCGCCGAGGCCTGCGCGAGCAACCGGCGTTTGGCTTCTTCCCGTTCGGCGGCATCGATCTGCTCGCCCCGGCTGACCGGCTCGTCGTCAGAACTGGGCATCATCACCTCCGCTGCTGGCGCGCACCGGCAGGCGTCGCGTTGTCGTACACAGTGACGCCGATCCGCCGTCAGGCGCGACGGCACAGAGTGCGACAACACGGGCACTTTACTGGCGACATTAAGGCGACATACCGTTATGGTGGCGAACATGAATGCCCCGAACGCCGCCCTACGCGCGGTCCGCACCGGGATGCGCATGAGCCAGGACGACTTCGCCCGCGCGCTCCAAGCCGCCGGCCGCCGCGTCGGCGAGCCCAACGACGCCAACAAGAGGCTCGTCCAGCGCTGGGAGTCTGGCGCGATCGCCGCACCGCGGCCCGTGTACGCCCGCGCCCTGGAGGTCGTCACCGGCCTGCCGGTCTCGCTGCTCGGCTTCGCCGCGATACCTAATGGTCATGTAGTCGATGACCAACACGGTGGCCACGACCTGACCTCGCCCATGTCCAGCCTGGCCACGCCAACGCCCAAGCCACTCGCGGTCCACGCGTCGTACGAGGGCGTCTGGCTCAGCCGCTACCAGTACCACTCCAGTGGCCGGGGAGAATCATTCGCCGGGCAGCACTTCGTGGTCGTACTCCAACACGGCGACCGACTGACCGTGCGAAGCCTTCCTGGCTCGGCGGCATCGTCGCTGTCAATGGATCTCACCGTTGACGGTGCCGTGGTCACCGGCACCTGGGTCGAGCAGACCGATCCCGCCGGCTACTACCGGGGAGCCCGGTACCACGGTGCAATCCAGCTACTGGTCGAGCCCACCGGCCGACGGATGGCCGGGAAGTGGGTCGGGTTCGGCAAGGACATGGACGTCAACACCGGCCCGTGGGAGCTGACCTTCCGGGATGCTTCCACGTCCAAGGCGACGCTCGACCAGTACAACACGTCGCCCGAATAGAACGGCGTCCATCGGCTGCGCGGTTGCTTCTCGCCACCCTCAGCTGCTCCACCGCTCAAGGTGCTACCCGGCCGGCACCGCGTGCTGAGGCGTCGACGCGCACGTTCATGCTGATGGGCGGATAAGCACCCACAGCCAACATCGAGCACATGCATCCGGGCTTGCCGGGCCGTCAGGTTTGCGTCGCGGCGCGCCATAGACGAAGCGCTCGGCGGCGACGCGGTAGGGAGAGTGTTGACGAATCCTTCATGTCGGCCAGCACGTCGAGCAGGTCTTGGATCGGCCAGCCAGATTCCAGCCAGTCGAGTGCGAGTTCTGGCCAGTGCTCTCCCCACGCCCTGAGGGCGAAACGCACGAGGGCGGGTAGCGGCGTATCCACCAGGGGCAAGCCGGACAACGCCACCCTGACGTCCGTCGGGGTGCGTTCCAGCAGCGGCAGCAGCCATGCCAGCCGATCGCCGGCGGTGTAGATCAACCCGTCAGCAGAACCCTGAATCCACCAGGTACCGACGTCGTCCTGAGCGAGAAGCAGGCCAGAGTCGTTGATCGCCAACACCGCACGAAGGCTCTTCGCGGCAACGCCCATGTCGAGCACCCTCTCATGCTGCAGCTCGCATCCGATCGGCAGAAACAGAAGGGTCCCCTCCCGACGGCGTTGTCGGGAGGGGACCCTTCTGGTCTGCGGTGTGACTTACGGCTTGACGTGCGCGTTCACGAACGACGGGTAGCCGAAAACGCTGGAGATGAAGATCCCGCCCGCCTTGGACCCGTGCACGTTGTAGGCCACGTCGACGAAGAGCGGCACCACCGGCGCGTGCTCCTTCATGACCCGCTCGTCGAGCTTGGCCCACTCCGGGCCCTGCTCGGCTGCGGACATGGCCGAGATCCGGTCCATCTCGGCGTTGATCGTCGGATCGTTGAAGTAAGACTGGTTGCTGTTGCCCTCGGCCTTGATGGTGCGGCCGTCGTAGAGCACCGGCAGGATCGACGCCCCGCTCGGCCAGTCCGCCGCCCAGTTACCGATGTACAGGTCCCAGGGGTTGTTCTTCTTCTTGATCTCGTCGAGCTTCGCGTCGTCGGAGATGTTCCGCAGCGTGATCTTGAAGCCGGCCCGCTCCAGGTTGGCCTTGAGCTGGGCGCCCTGCTGCTGTTCGACCGAGTTGTCGGCGACACCGAGGACCAGCTCCGGCGTCTTCCCGCCGAGCAGTTCCTTGACCTTGTCGACGTTGCCGTTGGCACCCGCCGGGTACGCGTCGTACGCCTTGTAGCCGATGGTGGCCGGCGGCATCAGCGTGGTCAGCGGCGCGGCGACGGTCTGCCCACCCATCGCCTTGATCAGGCCCTCGCGGTCGATGGCGTAGTTGAGCGCCTGCCGCACCTTCAGGTCGGTGACCCGCTGGTTGTTGATGACCAGCTGGTTCGCGCTCGGGGTCGGCGAGAGGATCGTCCGTGACTTGAGGGCGGCGTCCCCGGCGACCTTGGCGACCAGCGAGGCGGGCACGGTGTTGAAGGCGAGCGCGCTCTGGTCGGCGCCGTTGTCGGCGATCACCCGGTTGTTGGCGGCGTCCGCGGTCGGGCCGAAGCTCCAGACGAACTGGTCCGGGTACTGGTGCCGGACCGGGTCGGTGTTCGGGTCCCAGTTGGTGTTGCGGTCCAGGGTGATCTGCACGCCGACCTGGTTCTTGGCGACCTTGTACGGGCCGGACGAGAACGGCTGCTTGTCCAGGTCGACGCCGGTGTCCTTGTCGGCCGGCAGCGGCGCGGTGGTCGGCAGCGAGACCGCGAACGGCAGGTCACAGCGGGGCTTGGCGAACTCGAAGCGCAGCGTCTTGGCGTCCGGCGTGCTCAGGCCGGGCGGAAGCGACGTCTTGTTCTTCTTGAAGTCCCACTTGGTGTCGAACTGCGCGGTGTCGGCCAGCCACTCCTGGATGTAGGTCGGGCCGCCGGACAGGTCCGGGTCGAAGGACCGGGCAATGCCGTACGCGATCTCCTTGGAGGTGATCGGCCGGCCGTCCTCGAACTTCACTCCGTCCTTGACAGTGAATTCCCAGACCTTGCAGTCGTTGTTGACGTTCTTGCCCGGCGTCTCGGCCAGGTCGCCCACCAGGACCAGGCCGCCCTTGCCGTCGTCCTTCCAGGTGGTCAGGTAGCGGGCGAAGAGCGGGTTGGCCATCAGACCGGCGAACGAGTACGTCCGCTGCGGGTCGAGGTGGGAGATCGGCGACTCCCGGATGATGGTGAAGGTGCCACCCTTCGCAGCTCCGCTCACCTCGGCCGCCGGCCCCTGCGAGTCCTTGGGGTCGGTCGCGATGACCCCGGTCTGCTGCCGTTCGGTGTCCACCGTGGTGCCCTCGCCCGTGTTCTTCGAGCACGCACCCAATGCCACAACCAGAGCGATCGCGCCGCCTGCGGCAGCCACCACGCGTGGTCTCATGAAGTACCCCCTTCACCCATGTGCCGTGCGGTTTCGTCGGGGCGAGAACCGCCGACGTCCCGAGGATCGTATGGAAGAAAACCTACGAGTTGTGTAACAGTTGTCGATAAATTTCGCCATCGGTGGGTGTACCGGACACCCTCCGCTCAGCGCAGCCGCACCCGGGGGTCGATGGCCGCGTAGAGCAGGTCCACCAGCACGTTCGCCAACACCACGAAGACGGCGGCGATCAGCACGGTGGCCATGATGGTGGGCAGATCACCTGAGCGCACCGCGTCCACCGCCGTCCGCCCCAGCCCCTGGATGCCGAACGTCGTCTCGGTGATCACCGTCCCGCCCAGCGCCCCGCCCACGTCCAACCCGGCGATGGTCACTACCGGGGTGATCGCCGCGCGCAGCGCGTGTCGCCCGTACACCTTGGGTTTGGCCAGGCCTTTGGCCCGCGCGGTCCGGACGAAGTCCTCGGACAGCGTCTCCAACATCTGCGCCCGCGACAGCCGGGCGTAGATGGCCGAGAAGAGGAAGGCCAGCGCCACCCAGGCCAGCACCAACCCGCTGGCCCACTTCGCCGGGTTGTCGAAGATGGAGGTGTAGCTCGGCACCGGCAACAGCCGCAGGTTGTAGACGAACACCAGCAGCAGCACCGCGCCCACGAAGTACAGCTGCAACGAGGCGCCGGTCAGTGAGAAGCCGATCGCCAGCCGGTCCAGCCAGGTGCCCCGACGTAGCGCGGACACCATGCCGAGCCCCACGCCGAGCAGCAACCAGAGGATGGCCGCCGGGATCACGATGCTCAGCGTCACCGGCAGCACCCGGGCGATGGTGTCCGAGACGGCCTCGTTGGTGACGTACGACCAGCCCAGGCAGGGCGCGTCGCATCGGCCGCCCTGGGCGCTGCCCAGGTCCCGACCGGTCACGATGCCCTTCATGTAACCGGCGTACTGGCTGATCAGCGGGTCGTTGAGGCCCAGGTCGTCGCGGACCCGCTCCAGCCGCTCCGGGTTGCAGTTCTTCGAGCAGATGCTGCTGACCGGGTCGCGCGGCAGGGCGAAGAACATCAGGAAGGTCAACACGCTCACCGCGAAGAGGGTCAGCGTGGCGGAGAAGAGTCGCTTGAGCAGAAATCGCGCCATGATTTGACCCCTACCGGGACGACTTCGGGTCGAGCGCGTCCCGCAACGCGTCGCCGAAGAGGTTGAAGGCGAACACCAGCGCGAAGATCGTGATGCCCGGGAAGAACACGTACGCCGGGTCGGTCTGGAGGAAGTCCAGACTGCGGTAGATCATTCGGCCGAAGCTGGGCGTCTCGTCGCTGAGGCCGACGCCGATGAACGACAGCGCCGCCTCGCTGGTGATGAACTGCGGCACCGCCAGGGAGAACGACACCAGGATCGGCGCCCAGATGTTCGGCAGCAGCTGCCGGAAGAGCATGTGCCCCAGCCCGGCACCGCTGGCCCGGGCCGCCTCCACGAACTCCCGCTCGCGCAGCGCGATCACCTGCCCGCGTACCAGCCGGGCCGTACTGGTCCAGCCGAAGATGGCGAAGACGGCGATCAGCACCCCCACCCCGAAGGCGGACGACACCTGCCCCCGCTCACCGTAGAAGCGCAGCGTGATGGTGGGCGTGAGCGCCAACGCGATGATCAGGAAGGGCATGGCCAGGGTCAGGTCGGTGATCCAGTTGATCACCGCGTCGAGCCAGCCGCCGAGGTAGCCGGCGAGCGCGCCCAGCACGATCCCGATCGTCGCGGTGATCAGGGCCGCCGCGAACGCGATGAACAGCGAGGTCCGCAGCCCGTAGATCAGCCGGATGAAGATGTCCCGGCCCAGCCCGGGCTCCAGACCGAACCAGTGCTCACCGCTGACCCCGCCGGCGTACCCCAGCGGCATGCCGAAGCCGTCCAGCAGGCTCTGGAACTGCTCCCGCGGGCCGATCCCGTAGGCCATCTCGATCAGCGGGGCGGCCAACCCCAACAGCAGGAAGAGGATCAGGAGTACGCCGCTGACCATCGCCGTCCGGTCGCGGCGCAGCCGCAGCCAGGCGAGCTGGCCGGGCGAACGGCCGACGACGCCCTTCGTGGCGGGCTCGCCCGGGTCGGTGCCGGACTCGATCTCGGCCAGCGCCACACCCTCCACCGGGGAGAGACTCACGACGACACCTCCTCGACGTTCGCTGCGACCCCGCGACCCGCCGGCTCGGCACCGAGCATGGCGGCCTCCGCCACCAGGCCGGCGCCGGCCGGCTCCGGGAAGTGACACGCGGTGGCCTGCCGCCCACCGTCGCGCGGGACCAGCGCGGGTTCCTCGGTGGCGCAGATGTCCTGCGCCTTCCAGCAGCGGGTACGGAACCGGCAGCCCGACGGCGGGTCCAGCGGGGTGGGCACGTCACCGGTCAGCCGGATCCGACCCGCCGGGCCGAGCTGGGTGACGTCCGGAATCGCCGAGAGCAACGCCCGGGTGTACGGGTGCTGCGGGCGCTCGTAGATGTCCGCCCGGTCGCCGATCTCCACGATCCGACCCAGGTACATGACCGCGACCCGCTGGCAGAAGTGCCGGACCACGGCCAGGTCGTGCGCGATGAACACGAAGGCCAGACCAAGCTCCCGTTGCAGGTCACGCAGCAGATTGACGACCTGCGCCTGGATCGAGACGTCCAGCGCGCTCACCGGCTCGTCCGCGACGATCAGCTTCGGCCGCAGAGCCAGCGCGCGGGCGATGCCGATGCGCTGGCGTTGACCACCGGAGAACTCGTGCGGGTACCGGTTGTAGTGCTCCGGGTTCAGCCCGACCAGCTCCAACAACTCCTGCACCCGGGCCTTGATCCCGCCCGGCGGCTTGATCCCGTTGACCTGTAGCGGCATCGCCACGATCCGGCCCACCGTGTGCCGAGGGTTCAGCGAGGCGTACGGGTCCTGGAAGATGATCTGAAGTTCCTGGCGCAGCGGGCGCAACTCGCGGCGGCCGGCGTGCGTGATGTCCCGCCCGTCGAACTCGATGCTGCCGCTCGTCGGCTCCAGCAGCCGCACCAGCATCCGACCGGTGGTGGTCTTGCCGCAGCCCGACTCCCCCACCAGGCCGAGCGTCTCGCCCGGGCGCACGTCGAAGTCGAGCCCGTCCACCGCCCGCACCAGACCGGTGGTGCGCAGCCCCTGGCGTACCGGGAAGTGCTTGCTCAGGCCGCGTACCCGCAGCAGTGGTTCATCGGTCATCGGGCCACCCCCACGGATGCGATGTCCTCGGCGTAGAACGTGGCGCGCTCCGCGGCGCTCAGGTGGCAGGCGACCAGGTGACCATCGGCCCCGGCGGCGCGCAGCTCGGGGACCTCGGTGTGGGAGCGGCTGCCGGCGCGGTCCGCGTACCGGCAGCGTGGGTGGAACGCGCAACCCGGCGGCAGGTTGATCAGGCTGGGCGGGTTGCCGGGGATGGGCACCAGGTCCGCGTCCGCGTCGCCGTGCAGCGACGGCACGCTGGAGAGCAACCCCCAGGTGTACGGATGCTGCGGCGCCCGGAGCACCTGCTCGACGCTGCCCCGCTCGACGGCCCGCCCGCCGTACATGACGAGCACGTCGTCGGCGACCTGGCCGACCACGCCGAGGTCGTGGGTGATCAGGATGATCGCGGAGTGGAACTCGGCCTGGAGGTCGGCGAGCAGGTCCAGGATCTGCGCCTGCACGGTGACGTCCAACGCGGTGGTCGGCTCGTCGGCGATCAGCAGCGCCGGGTCGTTGACCAGGGACATCGCGATCATTGCCCGCTGGCGCATGCCGCCGGAAAATTCGTGCGGGTACTGGTCGAAGCGGCGCGCCGGCTGCGGGATGCCGACCCGGTCCAACATGTCGACCGCCCGCTGGCGGGCCTCGCGCCGGTTGGCCTTTGGGTGGTGCACCCGGTACGCCTCGGCGATCTGCCGGCCCACCGTGTAGTACGGGTGCAACGCCGACAGTGGATCCTGGAAGATCATCGCCATGTCCCGGCCGCGCAGCCGGCGTACCTCCTCGTCTGGGAGACCGACCACCTGCCGGCCACCCACGGAGATCTCCCCGGTGATGGTGGTCCGTTTCGGGTCGTGCAGGCCGAGGATCGCCAGCGAGGTGACGCTCTTGCCGGAGCCGGACTCCCCGACGATGCCGAGGGTTCGGCCCCGCTCGACGGCGAACGACACCCCGTCGACCGCGCGCACCACGCCGTCCTCGGTGTCGAACCGGACCCGAAGGTCATTCACCCGCAGGTAGGCGTCCTGGTCGGAGCGCTGCGCCGGCACGGCGGGGCGGTCGTCCGGGTCCCCGGACGGCGAGGGTTCCGAGCTGTCCACGGCCACCTCCCTCAGTGACGAAGAGAACTTACAGCAAAGTCCCGAGGGGGAAAATAAGCTACAAAGCCGGCACCTGTCAGCGGGCCCGAGCGTAACGAGTCGGCATCGGCCCCGCACCCCCGTCACCTCGCCATCCAGGCCCATTCATCTCCCGCGCCTCGTGCACCGCGCCTCGCCCACCGCCGCCAAGGTCACGCTCGAACCAGGATCTAGTGGCATCGCCGACGCGCCGATACCACTACAACCAGGATGTTGCGCGATCTTGCGGCTCGCGGGGCGGCGCAGTGCGGCGGGAGCGGGAGCAGGACGGCGAGGCGTTGGAGTTGGCGGAGCCGGTGCGGGCCACCACCCGGCCGGAGGATCTGCTGGCCTGACGGGTGTCGGTCGGCTGGCCTAGGGTCGGTCCATGACCGAGTTCGACGCGGCCACCGCCGCCGTCCAGGCCGCCCTCGACGCGGGCGCCCGGTACGCCGACGCCCGGGTGATGCACCGCCGCTACGAGTCCATGACCGCGCGCAACGGTGACGTGGAGGAGCTGACCCAGGACGAGAGCATCGGGCTCGGGGTCCGAGCATTGGTCGGGGCGAGTTGGGGCTTCCACGCCGTACCCGATCTGTCGGACGCCGCCGCCCGCGACGCCGGCCGGCGCGCGACGCGGACGGCCATGGCGAGCGCGCGGGTGCCGGGCCCTTCGGTCGACCTGGTGCCGGTCGAGGCGGTAACCGCGAGTTGGGCCTCCGGCTGCCAGATCGACCCGCTCGGGGTGCCCCTGTCGGACAAGGGCGATCTGCTGGTCGACGCGACCCGCACGATGGCCGAGCACGGCGCCGACCTGGCCGAGGGCCTGTACCAGATCTGGGACACCGCGAAGTGGTTCGTCTCCAGCGAGGGCCACCGGATCGACCAGCGCATCCGCGAGTGCGGCGGCGGCATCTCGGCCACCTCGATCGGTGACGGCGAGACGCAGCGTCGGTCCTGGCCGAGCTACCGCGGCCAGTACGGCACCACCGGGTGGGAGCTGGTCGAGTCGCTGGACCTGGCCGCGCACGCCGCGCAGATCGCCGAGGAGTCCCGGGCGCTGCTCACCGCGCCGCTCTGCCCGGCCGGCGAGACGGATCTGATCCTCGGCGGCGAGCAGTTGGCCCTGCAGATCCACGAGTCGGTCGGGCACGCCATCGAACTGGACCGGATCCTCGGCTGGGAGGCGGCGTTCGCCGGCACGTCCTGGCTGGACCTGGCCCAGCTCGGGTCGCTGCGCTACGGCTCGGAGCTGATGAACATCACCATCGATCCGACCATCCCGGGCGCGCTGGGCAGCTTCGGTTTCGACGACGAGGGCTCCCCGGCGGTCAAGCGGGACGCGGTCCGCGACGGCCGCTGGGTGGGTGTGCTCGCCGGCCGGGATTCCGCCGCCATGGCCAGCCTCGACTACGGCGGCAGCGTACGGGCCGACGGGTGGGCCCGGCTGCCGATGGTGCGAATGACGAACGTCGGCCTGGAACCCGGCCCGCACACGCTGGAGGAAATCATCGCGGCCACCGACGACGGCGTGTTGATGGACCTCAACCGGTCCTGGTCGATTGACGACAAGCGGCTCAACTTCCAGTTCGGCTGCGAGATCGGCTGGGAGATCAAGAAGGGGCGGCGGGGGCGGATGCTGCGCAATCCGACGTACACCGGGATCGGCCCACTGTTCTGGCGCTCGATGGACATGCTCTCCGGCGAGACGGTCTCCTGGGGGACGCCCAACTGCGGCAAGGGCCAACCCGGCCAGGTCGGGCACACCGGCCACCCGGCCGCGCCGGCCCGGTTCCGCAACGTCCGGGTGGGGGTCTCAGCGTGAGCGCGAGGAGTGAGCCGGGGTTGCGAGCCCCGCAGTCGCGAACGAAAGGCGGCTCAGTGAGCGCGAGGAGTGAGCCGGGGTTGCGAGCCCCGCAGTCGCGAACGAAAGGCGGCTCGGCATGAGTGGGCAGACGGAGGCGGAGCTGGCGGGGCAGGTCGTGGAGCTGGTCCGGCGTCTTGGCGGGCCGGCCGCGCAGGCCGAGGCGCTGGTGACGCGGGCGGACCTGGCGCTGACCCGGTTCGCCAACTCGGGCATCCACCAGAACGTCTCCGAGTCGACCGTCGGGGTCCGGCTGCGGGTGCACATCGACGGTCGGACGGCTGCCGGCGGCGGCAGCGTGGTCACCGCTGACGGGTTGTCCGCCCTGGTGGAGCGCACCCTGGCCGCGGCGCGGCTCTGCCCGCCGGACCCGGGCTGGCCGGGGCTGGCTCCGCCCATGCCCACGCCGGACGCCCCGCCCGTCGACGAGGCCACCGCGCACGCCGAGCCGGATCAGCGGGCCGATCGGGTGGGGGCGTTCGTGGCCGCTGCCGGGGGCCTCAGCACCGCTGGTTACTGCCGCACGGCACACCGCTCGTCGGCGTTCGCCAACTCGGCCGGGCACTCGGCGTACGGCCGCTCGGTGGAAGCGGCGATGGACGGCATCGCCCGTCGCGATGGCGCGGACGGGGTGGCCCGGCGCAGCGCCGACCGGCTGTCCGACCTCGACGGCGCCGAGTTGGGCGCGCAGGCGGCCGCGAAGGCCCAGGCGGCGGCCGACCCGGTCGAACTGCCTCCGGGGCACTACGAGGTGGTGTTCGAGCCGGCCGCCGTGGCGGACCTCCTGCAGAACCTGTCCTTCTACGGCTTCAACGGCAAGCGGTACGCCGAGCGGCAGTCGTTCGCCGAGCCGGGCGCGGCCCAGTTCGACCGGGCGGTGACCCTGGTGGACGACCCGCTGGGCGGGTCCGGGTTGCCGTTCGACGCGGAGGGCACCGGCCGAGGGGCGCTGACGCTGGTCGAGGCGGGCACCACCCGGGCGGTGGCGCACGACCGCCGGACCGCCGCCGAGGCGGGCGCGGAGTCCACCGGGCACGCGGTGGCGGGGGGCGCCACCTGGGGCCCGATGCCCCGCAACCTGCGGCTGACCGGCGCGGTGGCGGGCCCGGCCAGTGCGGTGGGCCGGAGCACGACCGGCGCGGCGGCCGGGGCGGTCGTCGACGCGGACACCGCCGCGTTGGTGGCCGGCGTACGCCGAGGGCTGCTGGTCACCGACCTCTGGTACACGCGGGTGCTCGACCCGAAGAGCCTCGTCGTCACCGGGTTGACCCGCAACGGCGTCTGGCTGATCGAGGACGGCACTGTCGTCCGGGCGGTCCGTGACCTGCGGTTCACCGAGTCGTACCCACGGGCGCTCGGGCCGGGGGCGGTGCTCGGGCTGGGCGCGCGGGCGGTGCGCCAACCGGAGCGGGTGGACGGTGCCTGGTGGGCGGCGCCCTCGCTGCGGCTGGCGTCCTGGCACTTCACCGGAGGCGCCTCCGGCTGACGTTTCGGCGACGCGCTGCCGTTCTCGACGACGCGCGCCAAACCGACGCGTCGAGGGCTTTTCCGCAGGCCAGACACACGGGACACTCCCTTGCGCGGACGGCTCGCGGAGATCGGCGTAACGTGTGTCACTTAGCTGCGTCGGTCGATCCGGCGTGGTCGTTGGTGTGCGCATGACGTGGCAGCGGGTGCGGGTTCGCCGGTCCGCGTGCCGACCGGAGAGAGACCAGCCCGCCCGTACGGGCCCGTCGAGGAGACGACTCGAATGACTTCAACGGCAACGAGGCCGAGGGGGGCGCGGGCGCGCGCCGCCATCGCGGCGAAGACGTTGCGTACCGACCGATGGTGGTTCGCCCCGCTGATCACCGTGATCGGGCTCAGCGCCTGGGTCGCGTACGCGACGGTCCGGGTCTTCATGCACAAGTGGTACTGGGTGGACCAGTTCCACTACCTGACCCCGTTCTACTCCCCGTGCGTGACCGACCGGTGTGTCGAGGAAGCCTCGCACTTCGGCCGGTTCCTGCCCGGCTGGTGGATCATCCCGGACGCCGCGCTGACCCTGCCGTTCCTGCTGCTGTTCCGGCTCACCTGCTACTACTACCGCAAGGCCTACTACCGGTCGTTCTGGCTGTCGCCGCCGGCCTGCGCGGTCCCGGACGGTCACAAGGAGTACGGCGGTGAGACCCGTTTCCCGCTGCTCGGGCAGAACCTGCACCGCTACTTCTTCTACGCCGCCGCGATCATCTCGCTGATCAACACCTGGGACGCGATCCTCGCCTTCCACTCGCCGAAGGGCTTCGGCTTCGGGCTGGGCAACATCATCCTGCTGCTCAACGTGGTGATGCTCTGGGCGTACACGATCTCCTGCCACTCCTGCCGGCACATCATCGGCGGCCGGCTCAAGCACTTCTCCAAGCACCCGGTGCGGTACAAGGCCTGGACCTTCGTCTCGGCGTTGAACGTCCGGCACATGCAGCTCGCCTGGATCACCCTCGGCACCCTGGCGCTGGCCGATTTCTACATCATGGCGCTTGCGGCCGGCTGGTTCTCCGACCTGCGGTTCATCAACTAAAGGGCCCCTGACATGACCACAACCACTCGCATCGAACGACACCACTACGACGTCGTCGTCATCGGGGCCGGCGGCGCCGGCCTGCGCGCGGCGATCGAGGCCCGGCTGGCCGGCAAGAAGACCGCGATCATCTCCAAGTCGCTGTTCGGCAAGGCGCACACGGTGATGGCCGAGGGCGGCGCGGCCGCCGCGATGGGCAATGTGAACAGCCGGGACAACTGGCAGGTGCACTTCCGCGACACCATGCGCGGCGGCAAGTTCCTCAACAACTTCCGGATGGCCGAGCTGCACGCGAAGGAGTCGCCGCAGCGGATCTGGGAGCTGGAGACGTACGGTGCGCTCTTCGACCGCACCAAGGACGGCAAGATCTCGCAGCGCAACTTCGGTGGCCACGAGTACCCGCGCCTGGCGCACGTGGGCGACCGGACCGGTCTGGAGCTGATCCGCACCCTCCAGCAGAAGATCGTCTCGCTCCAGCAGGAGGACCAGCGGGAGTTCGGCTCGTACGACGCCCGGATCAGGGTGTTCTCCGAGACGACCATCACCGAGCTGCTGCTCGACGGTGACCGGGTGGCCGGCGCGTTCGGCTACTACCGCGAGTCGGGCGAGTTCATCCTCTTCGAGGCACCGGCCGTCGTGCTGGCCACCGGCGGCGTCGGGCGCTCCTACAAGGTCACCTCGAACTCCTGGGAGTACACCGGGGACGGGCACGCGCTGGCGCTGCGCGCCGGGGCGACGCTGATCAACATGGAGTTCCTCCAGTTCCACCCCACCGGCATGGTCTGGCCGCCCTCGGTGAAGGGCATCCTGGTCACCGAGTCGGTGCGTGGTGACGGCGGCGTCCTGAAGAACTCCGACGGCAAGCGGTTCATGTTCGACTACGTCCCCGACGTCTTCCGCAAGCAGTACGCGGAGACCGAGGAGGAGGCGGACCGCTGGTACACCGACCCGGACAACAACCGGCGTCCCCCGGAGCTGCTGCCCCGCGACGAGGTCGCCCGCGCGATCAACAGCGAGGTCAAGGCCGGCCGGGGCTCCCCCGCCGGCGGCGTCTTCCTGGACATCGCGAGCCGGCGCTCGGCCGACGAGATCCGCCGCCGGCTGCCGTCGATGTACCACCAGTTCAAGGAGCTGGCCGACGTCGACATCACGGCCGAGCCGATGGAGGTCGGCCCGACCTGCCACTACGTCATGGGCGGCGTCGAGGTGGACCCGGATTCGGGTGCCGCCTTCGGCCACGTACGCGGGCTGTTCGCCGCCGGTGAGGTCTCCGGCGGCATGCACGGCTCCAACCGACTCGGCGGCAACTCCCTGTCCGACCTGCTGGTCTTCGGCAAGCGGGCGGGCGGGCACGCGGCCAGCTACGCCGATGGGCTGACCGCCCGGCCGAAGGTGGCCGTGGACGAGGTCGAGGTCGCCGTGGAGACCGCCCTCGCCCCGCTGCAGCGGGACACCGGCGAGAACCCGTACACCCTTCAGCAGGACCTCCAGGCGGTCATGGGTGACCTGGTGGGCATCATCCGCCGGGAGGGTGAGCTGGCCGACGCGCTGGTCCGGCTCGCCGAGCTGCGTGAGCGGGTGGCCAAGGTGAGCGCGGCCGGCGGCCGACGCTACAACCCGGGCTGGCACCTCGCCCTGGACCTGCGCAACATGCTGGTGGTCTCGGAGTGCACCGCGAAGGCGGCGCTGGAGCGGCAGGAGTCGCGCGGCGGGCACACCCGGGAGGACTACCCGGCGATGGAGCCGAAGTGGCGGCAGGTCAACCTGGTCTGCGCGCTGGACGGCGACACCGTGCAGCTGACCCGCAAGCCGCTGCCGAAGATGCGGCCGGAGCTGATCGGCCTCTTCGACCGGGCCGAGCTGGCCAAGTACCTCACCGACGAGGAGATCGCCGACTTCGACGCCCTCGTTGCCGACGCTGGAGAGGCGGACAACCGATGAGCGGGAAGCGTCAGTTCCGGATCTGGCGGGGCGACGAGAGCGGCGGTGACCTCCAGGACTACATGGTGGAGGTGAACGAGGGCGAGGTCGTCCTCGACGTCATCCACCGTCTGCAGGCAACCGACGCGCCCGACCTGGCCTGCCGGTGGAACTGCAAGGCGGGCAAGTGCGGCTCCTGCTCCATGGAGATCAACGGCAAGCCGCGGCTGGGTTGCATGACGCGGATGTCGACCTTCGGCGACGACGAGACCGTCACGGTCACCCCGCTGCGCACCTTCCCGGTCATCCGGGACCTGGTCACCGACGTCTCGTTCAACTACGAGAAGGCACGGGAGACCCCGGCGTTCGCCCCTCCGGCGGACGTGGCCCCGGGTGACTACCGGATGCAGCAGGTCGACGTGGAGCGCTCGCAGGAGTTCCGCAAGTGCATCGAGTGCTTCCTGTGCCAGACGGTCTGCCACGTGATCCGCGACCACGAGGAGAACAAGCAGGCGTTCTCCGGCCCGCGGTACTTCATCCGGGCGGCCGAGCTGGACATGCACCCGCTGGACGCCCGGACCGACCGCAAGGAGTACGCGCAGGCCGAACAGGGTCTCGGCTTGTGCAATATCACCAAGTGCTGCACCGAGGTCTGCCCCGAGCACATCAAGATCACTGACAACGGGATCATCCCCATGAAGGAACGGGTCGTCGACCGCAGGTACGATCCCCTTGTGTGGCTTGGTAGCAAGATCTTCCGTCGGGGCGAGACGCCCCAGACCAGCGTGACCACCGCCCGTCAGGGCTCGGCGACGCCGGGCTCCGCCCGGGGTGGGGTGCACTCGCACGCGGGTGGCTCCCACGACTCGCGGGCTGAGGCGCAGGCGCAGAGCGGCGTCAACTGGCACCGGGAGGTGCCCCACCCGACCGCTCCGGCGGTCGACGACCGGGGCAAGCTGCCGCTGACCGAGCTCACCTTCGACCGGGCCGCCGCGCCGTCGCCGTTCGGCGACGACGTGACCTTCCCGCTGCCTCCGGAGCACCTCAACTTCGCCCACCCGGAGCAGGACAACAAGCACTAACCACCCGAACAACAACGGGGGCCGTGGCAGTTGCCACGGCCCCCGTCCCACTTCCCGCCCCCGGCGCACCCTGGCCCCACCCCCGGCCCACCCCGGTGATCATGAAGTTATTGCCACGACACGCCGCTCACGGTGGCAATAGTTCATGATCAACGCGAGCTGAGCAGGAGGGGGCGGAGGGCGGCCACTATGGGGGCGTCGGCGGGGAGCCAGGTGACCGAGTCCAGTTCGTCGGCGGTGAGCCAGCGGAGCGCCTCGTGCTCCAGCGCCTGTGGCTGGTCGTCGCCGAGCAGGCGGGCCGCGTACACCTTGAGCACCGAGCGGCCGTGCGCCATCCGTACGTTGCGGCCAACCCGGTCGCCGATCTCGACACGTACGGCCAACTCCTCGGCGCACTCCCGGATCAACGCGTCGGTCTCGGCCTCCCCCGGCTCGACCTTTCCGCCCGGAAACTCCCACATGCCCGCTACCTCCGGTGGGGCGGAACGCGCACAGGCGAGCACCCGCCCATCCCGGATGATCGCCGCACCCACGATCACCTTCAGGTCCCGTCGTTCGGCCTGCCCGCCATCATTCGCCCGTTCGGTCCGCACGGGCGTCCAGGGTGCCAGATCAATCGGCGGTTTGGGTACCGTAGCCGTCCGCTAGGCCAATAAGACACGGAAGTGTGGGCGTGGACACCCCCTCCGAGCAGCGAGAGACTAGGAGACACCGACAAGACACGGGATGGCGACGATTTGGCCACAAGCCGGCAACGGCGCTTGGGGGGTGCGGTGATGCGCGTGCTGTTCAACAGCAGGGCCAAGCACGACTACCTTTCCGACGCGTTGACCTTGCTATCTGGTTGGACGCGCGAGGGCGAGCAGATCCGACGGACGCTCGTGATCGACGATACCCAACACGCCGCACTAACTGAACGGGTCAAGGTCGTCGCGGATGCGCTGCATCTGCGACCCGAGATCAGCCGCCGGGCGGACAGCACCCAGATCCGGGTCGGGCACGGCAGCGGCGAGCCCCTGACCGAGGGCGAGGTGCTGCTGGCCGCCCGCATCGAGGACGCCTACCGGGCGGTCACCGAAGCCTGACGACCGTCTCCGAACCCGACCCGGCGTCCTGCGGGTACCAGCGCAGCTCCACCGAGTTGCCGTCCGGGTCCCGCACGTAGATCGAGGTCGCCGAACCGCGGGCGCCGAACCTGCTGACCGGGCCGGTCAGCACCGTGAAGGCCCCCGATTCGATCACCTGCGCCCAGTCCAGTGGTGCCACCACCAGGCAGAAGTGGTCCACGTTCGCACCGTGCGGCTCGCCTCGGACGAGGTCGATGATGCTGTCGGAGCTGATCCGCACCGACGGGAACGGGACGCTGCCCGCGCGCCACTCGTCCACCCGTACCGGCGCCAGCCCGAGCCGGCCGCAGTAGAAGTCCAGGGACCGTTCCACGTCGGCGACGGTCAGCACCAGGTGGTCGAAACCGGTTACCCGCACCGCGCTCACGCCTCCTCCAGGTGGGCCGCCGCGCGCAGCCAGCCGCTGAACAGGGCCGGGTCGATGTCGGCGACGTCGCGCAACTTCACCGCCGCCATCGCCCGCGCACCGGGGATCAGCCGCCCCGACGGGTCGGCGATCTCCTGCCCCCGCCACAGCCCGAAGGTGACGTACGACCCGTACGCCTTGACCAGGCAGACCGGGCGCTGGCCGGGCCGGTCGCCCAGGCCCCAGACCGGGTGCCCGTGCCACATCGCGCCGGTCGCCCCGGGCAGGGCCGCCGCGATGATCGGCGTCAGCTTCTCGCCGATCTCGCGCAGTGGGCCGGCCAGGCCGGTCAGGTAGTCGTCAATGCTCACGTCAGAGCCTTTCGCTCGGTGTTCCCTGCCGCGTTCACGATCCTCGAACGAGGGACGCCGACCAAGACCTGATGCCGCTACGATCGTTGCCCACAGGTCAACGATGGGAACGGTGTGCTGGAGCGGTACGAGGTTGAGACGTTCCTGACCCTCGCGGAGGAACTGCACTTCGGCCGAACCGCCGAGCGGTTGACCGTCAGCACCGGCCGGGTCAGCCACATCGTGAAGAAGCTGGAACGCCAGATCGGCGCACCGCTGTTCGCCCGCACCAGTCGGGTCGTCCGGCTCACCCCGATCGGCCGGCAGCTCGCCGACGAGCTGGCCCCGCTGGTCGCCGAGATGGACGGGGCCGTCCGCCGCGCCACCGACGCCGCCCGGGGCGTGACCGGGACGCTGCGGGTGGCGTTCCTCGGCGAGTGGACCGCGCCGGTGCTGCTCCGGGCGGTGGCCCTGTTCGGCGAACGGCACCCGGACTGCCGGGTGGAGGTGCACGAGGCGCAGTTGTCCACCACCCGATCCGGGCTGCTCGACGGCTCGACCGACGTGTTGATCGCCTCGTACCCGTTCGACGGGATGGCCACCGGCCCCGCGCTGCTCTCCGAGGATCGGGTGCTGGCGGTGGCGGCGGGTCACCCGCTCACCCGGGAGCGGTCGGTGTCGTTGGAGGTGCTCGCCGACCACCCGGTCGTGCAGTACCCGACCGTGACCTCGCTGGAGTTCAAGCGGGACCGCACCCCGGAGCGCACCCCGTCCGGCCGGCCCGTGCCGAAGGGACCCGCCGGGAACACCTTCTCCGAGATGCTGTCCCTGGTCGCGCTGGGCCGGGGCGTCCTGCCGGTGGGCGAGCACACACGGCGCTACTACCCGCGCCCCGACGTGGCGTACGTGCCCATCCACGACGCGCCACCGATCGAACGAGGGCCGGTCTGGCTGCCCAGCAACACCACCTCCCGGGTACGCGAGTTCGTCCGCGCCGCGACCGACGCGAACCCCCGATGAGGCACGCCGAGTTCCGCCACCACCGGCTGGTCCAGGTGTACGACGCGGAGTGCCGGTGGGGGCCGGACGACGACTTCTTCCACACGGTGGTCGACGAGACCCCGGCCGCGCGGGTGCTGGACCTCGGCTGCGGCACCGGCCGGCTGACCATTGCCCTCGCCGCCGCCGGCCACACCGTCACCGGTGTGGACCCGGCCGGCGCGTCCCTGGCCGCCGCGCGCGCCAAGCCGGGCGGTGAGCGGGTGACCTGGCTCGCGGGCACGTCTGCGCTGCTGCCGGCGAGGGCGTTCGACGTGGCGGTGCTGACCAGCCACGTCGCCCAGTTCTTCGTGGACGATGCGGAGTGGGCGCGTACCCTCGCCGACCTGGCCCGGGCGCTCGTGCCCGGCGGCCGGCTTGTGTTCGACGCGCGCGACCCGGCGGACCGTCGCTGGGAGCTGTGGAACCCGGTGGATTCGCACCGGCTGCTCACGCTGCCCGACGGCGGCGAGGTCCGCGCCTGGACCGAGGTCATCGGGGTACGCGACGGAGTGGTCGACTTCACCCACCACTACCACTTCGACGACGGGCAAGAACTCCTCAGCTCGGCGACCCTGCGCTTCCGCACCGAGGCTGAGCTGCGCACCTCCCTGACCAGGGCGGGCTTCATCGTGGACCGCGTCCACGGGGGCTGGCACGGCGAGCCCGTCGGCCACGGCGACGGCGAGTTCGTGGTCCTCGCCCGGGTGGGCACGTTGGCACCGGTTTCCTAGCCTGGAATACATGGCGAACATCGCGTACGACCGCAAAGAGCAGGTCCAGCAGATCGAGAGTGGCCTCCTCGAAGGCGAGCAGATCATCGCCGTCTACGACGCCGTCGGCACCGGCACCGGGTTCATCGGGCTGACCGACCGCCGCGTGATCATCCAGGACCGGTCCTTCGTCGGGAAACGGTTCGCGATCACCAGCATCCCGTACTCGAAGATCACCAGCGTGAGCGTGGTCAGCAACAAGTCGTGGGGTGGTTCGTTCTTCTCCACCGGCGCCATCGCCATCCACGTCGGCACGCACACCTACGAGGTGGAGTTCCGTGGCGCGCAGAAGAGCCACCACGTGCACAACGTGATCCTGCACCACATCTCCTGACCACACGTTCCACCGTGGGCCCGGCTGGCGTAAATGCCTTGCCGGGCCCGCGGCGTCTCTGGTGTCCTCGGTCGACAGCCGCGCGAAGGGAGCAGCCACCATGCCCAACACAACGAAGTCCCCCGAACCAACCGTCATCCGACCCGAGGAATCGAGACTTCGTGAGCAGGACCGTTCCCCTGGCGCTGCTGGGCGCCACTGACCCCAACCGCGGAGGCCGCTGATGTCGGTCTTCGACGATCCCGGCCTCTTCGGCCGGCTCTGGGCCGCCGGATACGACGACGGCGGCACCAACCCCGACCCGGCTCCCGCCGTTGACTTCCTGGCCGACCTGGCCGACGGCGGCCCGGTTCTCGAACTGGCGATCGGCACCGGCCGGGTCGCGCTGCCGCTGGCCGAACGCGGCCTCGCCGTGCACGGCGTCGAGGCGTCCGAGGAGATGCTCGCGCAGCTACGGGCGAAACCCGGCGGCGACCAGATCCCGGTGGTCGTCGCCGACATGGCGGACGTGCCGGTGGCCGGTGAGTTCCGGCTCGCGTACCTGGTCTTCAACACCCTGTTCAACCTGGTGGACGCCGAGCGGCAGGCGGACTGCTTCCGCAACGTCGCCCGGGTGCTGTCGCCCGGCGGCGCGTTCGTCATCGAGACGTTCGTGCCCGACCCGCGCAGCTTCGACTCGGACGAGCAGGTGCAGGTGCGTGAGGTCACCGAGGACTCCGCGACGATCCGACTGCACCGGTACGACCGGCCGGCGCAGCGGTTCATCCGGCAGACGATCACGTTCGACGCGGACGGTGTGCACCTGAAGCCGTTCGCCATGCGGTACGCCTGGCCGCACCAGATCGACGAGATGGCGCAGCAGGCAGGGCTCCGGCTCACCGAGCGGTACGCCGACTGGCACCGACGACCGTTCCAGGCCGACAGCCCGTCGCACATCTCCGTCTACCGCGCCCAGTAACGGTTTGGTCGACTCGGGTTCCGGAGAAGTCGGGGTGACATCGCCACGACGTGAAGGAACCCGAGTCGACCTCCCGCCGCCCGGAAAGTGAGATGCCGCCATGAGCAGACGAGCCATCCAGGTAATCCTGACTCTGTCGGTCGTCCTGATGGTCACCGGCATCATCCTCAAGGTGACCGGGGACGGCAGTGCCGACACGGCCGGCACGGTGGCGGTGGCGCTCGCCTCGGTGGGTTCGATCGTGGCGAGCATCGGCTCGTCCTTCCGCGCTCCCCGCGGGAACGACGGCCCGGAACGGTGATCCGGCCAGCTCGCTGTCCGATCGGACGGACACGGGAGGCTTGATCAACTTCGGCCCCGAGGGCATGGGCGTGGATGTGTCACTGTGGGCACGACGACTTGTCGCCGAGGGGCCGGGGTCGATCTCCGTCAGCGGAAGCGGGTGACCAGGATGACCAAACGAGTCGAACGGGCTCTCCTGGCGCTGGCGCTCGGTCTGCTCGTTGCCGGCTGGATCCTTCAGGAGAACGAGCACGGCAGCGCCCATACGATCGGCCGGGTGCTGGTGCCCCTCGGCTGGATCTGTTGCATCGTCGCCGCTTTCGGCCGGGACCGTCGCGCCAAGCGCGAGAACAACCGACTACGCGCGGCGTTGCTCGGCAGCCAGACCGCAACGGGAGCAGACGAGCGCCGGGACCGTCCTCCGAATGAAGACGACCGCCCGAGCCGGTGATTCGAGCCCTTCACCCTCGGCTGATTCTGCTGGTAGCAGTAGGTGTTGATCCGCAGGTCCCGCGCCGGGTGAGCTGACAGCATGCCGGACGCCGCCCGTTTCCCACGCTCCTCGCCGTACTGGCCGGTGGTCAGTCACCCTCAGCTCCGGCGCGTTCTGCCCGGGCTGGCCGTCTCCGCGTTGGGCGACGGCCTGGCGGTGGTCGCGGTGACCTGGCTCGCCATCCAACTCGCCCCGCACGATCAGCGGGGCACCTGGATCGCGCTGGCCATGGCGGCGTACACGCTGCCCAGCGCGGCCGGGACTGTCGTCTTCGGCCGGCTTTCGCCACCATCGTCGGCCCGCCGCTGGCGGGCATCCTGATCGGCTGGGTGAGCCCGGTGTGGGTGATCGCTGTCGACGCCGTCACCTTCGCCGCGCTGGCCCTCACGTACCGTTTCGCCCTTCCCGTCACCGGCGGCGTCCGTCGGTCCGAGCGCGGCGCGTCGCGGACGGCCGGTTTCGCGGTCATCCGCCACGACCCCACCCTGCTGGGCCTGCTGGTGTTGAGCCTCGGGTTCTTCTTCCTCTTCGGACCGGTGTACGTGGCGATGCCAATCCACATCACCGACGACCTGCACGCCTCCGCGACGCTGCTCGGCGCCTACTACACCGCCTTTGGTCTCGGCGGCCTCTTGGGGGGTGTGATCGCCGGCCACCTTCGCGACTGGCCGCTGCGTGCCACCACCATCGGCATCGTCATCGGGTTCGGGGTGGCCATGCTGCCCCTCGGCCTGGGCGCACCGGTCGGCCTGTCGCTGCCGGCCTTCGCGCTCGCGGGCGTGATCTGGGCACCGTACCGATCCACCTCGATGGCGCTGTTCCAGCGCAGCACGTCGACCGCGCAACTCCCGGCGGTGCTCGCCGCGAACGGGGCCATCCTCGTGCTGGCGGTGCCCCTGGGCACCATGCTGGGCGGCCCGTTGGTGAGCGCCATCGGCGCACGCCCGACGCTGCTGCTCTGCGCGGCGGCGATAGCCGCTCTCGGCCTGGCCGCCGGGGGGATCGCGATCTCGCGGCGAAGCGTGCGATCCCCCGGCGGTCCAACCGGCACCGAGGTCAGTGCCCGTCGCTGATCTGGACGTCGTCCGGCGCCGGCCGGCCGCGCCCCGTCTCGACCAGCTCCTTGAGGCTCATCAGGAAGATCGCCCACTTGGTGCTGCACTCGTGCATGAGTTCGGTCGGCTCACGCCAAGCCTCGTGCGTGAAATCGACGGTCGTGTAGCGACCCCGCTGGTCGAGCCGCCAACTGATCTCGGTGCCGATCCACTCCTCCGGGCCGCCGACGACCCGCCACCGCACCTGGCCAGCCGGGTCCAGCTCAAGGATCTCCAGGTCGAACCCGCCCTCGTCACCGAAGTGGACGGCCAACTGCCCGCCGACCTCGCTCTTGCCGGTCGTGTCGACCGACCACCAGCCGGCGACGCCCTCGGGGGTTGCCACGGCCCGGTAGACGTCGGCGAGCGGAGCGACGACGCCGACCTGATGCAGAATGTCGACCATTTTCAGCCTCCCTGGTTGTCGGTGCGGTGGCGTTCGATCGTCTCGGCGATGTGCTTGATCCGGCGGAGGCGGGCGTCCCAGGTGGAGCCGACCGCCGACAACTGGGCGACCGCCCGGGCGAGTTGCGCCTCGTCCACCTGGTAGTGACGCTCGCGACCGGCCGGTTCGGCGTGGATCAGCCCAACCCGGTCGAGGACCGCCAGGTGCTTCGAGACGGCCTGACGGGTGACGGGTAGCCGCCTGCTCAACGATGTGGCCGTGCCCGGCCCGTCAGAGAGAAGAAGGTCGATCATCGTACGCCGAATCGGGTCGCCGATCGCCGACCACAACTCGTCGTCGACCGCCGCGCTCACGGGGTCGCGACCAGCCGCGCGACGTACCCGCCGAGCCGGGGCATGTAGTGGTCCCAACCGTTCTCGTGGTCGCGGTACTGCTCTTCCAGGACAGCGACCTCCCAACCCAGCTCGCGGAACCCGGTCTCGGTCATCCGGATCAGCGTCCCGGCGCCGCTGGGCACCAGGTCGAAGGTGACGAACAGCGCCTGCCCACTCCGGTCCGGCTCGGTAAAACACCACCGGAAGGAGAACCGCTTCGGCGGGTCGACCTCGACGACGGCGAGCGCGACGGTCTTCGTCTCGCCGGTGTCGGTGTCCCGCCAGACCAGCTCGCCCGGTGCACCGGCGACCGACTCGAACCGCGCGTCGTCGGGCCACCACTCCCGCATGTGCTCGGGCTGGCTGACCACCTCGAAGACGACCTCGGGGGACGCGTTGACGTGGATGTCGCGTTCGATCGTTCCCTGTTCCATGCTCACAACCTCTCGCAACCTTTGGTTGCACTCAACCTACGACAGCCCACGCCCATCGCGCAACCTTTCGTTGCACGTCGTGGTTTCGTCGTACCTGGGGTGCACGATCGGCGCATGTCTGAGCCATCGCCGCACCGACACCACGCCATCGACTACGTCGAGCTCACGGTGACCGACCTCGCCGTGGCCAAGCGGTTCTACGCCGACGCGTTCGGCTGGCAGTTCAACGACTACGGGCCGGAGTACGCCGGCATCCGCAGCCCACACGGCGACGCCGCGCCCGAGGTCGGCGGTCTCCGTCTGGACAGGGAAGTCCGAGCGGGCGGGCCGCTCGTGCTGCTCTACTCCACCGACCTGGACCGGTCCGTGCAGGCCGTGAAGCAGGCCGGCGGCCAGGTGGTGAACGGGCCGTACGAGTTCCCCGGTGGCCGGCGGTTCCACTTCACCGACCCGAGCGGCAACGAGTTGGGCGCCTGGGCCGAACAGTAGGACCGTTGCACCCATGCACACCTTGTTGGTAGCCGTGAACCCCGAGCCTCAGTCGCTGACGCATCACGTTGCTCAGCGACTTGAGGCCGCGCTGCGCCCAGGGTCCGTCGAAATCGCCGACCTGGCGAAGGAGGGCTTCGACCCGAGGTACGCCCCGGCCGACCGCCTGGCGTACCAGCAGCGCGGCGGGCCGCCGCCTGACGTCCTCCGCGAGCAGCAGCGCATCGATCGAGCCGATGACCTCGTGCTGGTCTTCCCGGTCTACTGGTGGTCGATGCCGGCACTGCTCAAGGGGTGGATCGACCGGGTGTTCATCAACGGCTGGGCCTTCGACTACGCCCCGGCCACCGGCATCCAACCGCGGCTGCACCGCCTCACCACCCACCTGCTCCCCATTGCCGGTGACGACGCCGGCCTCTACGAGCGACACGGGTACGGGCACGCGCTACGGACGCAGATCGAGCACGGAATCGTGGACTACTGCGGCAGCCGACGTGGCGTCACGGCCTTCGTGCACGAGTCCGAGCAGGACGACTCCCAGGCCACGGCACGACACGTCGACCAAGCCATAACCATGATCCGCGACGCCATCTCCGTACCGCTCGACGCGCGTTAGGAGGGGTGCTGCCCCTCCACTCCGAGGTCGCCCGGGCGGTGGGTGATTGTCGTCGCCGGCTCCGGCAGAGTGTCCCCATGACCGGAAGAGGACTGGACGCCGAGGGCTGGATTGCGCGCGAGGGTGCGCTGAGTCGGGTCCCGGCCGCGTTCGCCGGTGTTGTCGAGGCGGCACGCGCTCGAATAGCCGATTCGTTCGACGATGGTCGGCTGCACAGCGCCTACATCTACGGCAGCATCCCGCGTGGCACCGCCACCCCCGGGCTCTCCGATCTCGACCTGCTCGTCGCCCTGCACACCGAACCAACCGAGGCCGACCGGACGGCCGCCACGAGGATCGAGCAGGCTCTCGACGAGTCCTTCACGCAGATCGACGGCGTGGGCGTTCTGCTGTTCAGTGCACGTACGCTGCTCAGCGAGCTTGAGCGGCACGACCTCGGCTTCTTCGTCGCCTGCCTGTGCACTCCCCTGCTGGGCGACGACCTCGCCGACCACCTTCCCCGCTACCGGCCCACTCCCCTGCTCGCCCGCGAGACGAACGGCGACCTGTCGCTTGCGCTTCCGGGATGGCGCCGCCAGGCAGCCGCAGCACACACCGACCAGCAACGTAAGGCCCTCAGCCGGCTCGTCGCTCGTCGCATCGTCAGAACAGGTTTCACGCTGGTCATGCCTCGGTGGGGAGGCTGGACGAGCGACCTCACCGAGTCGGCCGAGGCGTTCGGGCTCCACTATCCGGAACGCGCCGGGCAGATGCGGAGAGCTGCCGTTATCGGCCGCACGCCCTCGACGGTTCCGGGTGCGCTCCGCGAACTCATCGACGACCTCGGGCCCTGGCTCGCTGCAGAGTACGCGACTGTCCATGGCGAGAAGGCCGTCCGTCCCTGACCTATCGGAGGTCCTCGGCGCTCAGGACGAGACAGCCGAACATGTCCTTGAGGACGGCCCGCTGATGGTCGGTCAGGGGGTTCGCGAAGACCACGACGCCGACCCCGCGCTGCCGGCAGGCGTCGGCGACTTCGCGGGCCCTACCGGGGCTGAGCAACGTCCGCCGCGAGAACGGGTCGCCCATCTTGTCCGCGCCGCCGGAAGAGACACCCCGCCGCTGCACGTGCCGGCTCACGACCTGGCCGCCGTGGGCTTCCACCAAGCGGGCCAGGAGATTGAGTTTGCTGGCGAACTCCTTGTCCTTCGCCGAGAACAGGCCCACCAGCGCCACGTCGGCGCCTGCCAGCACAGCGTTCGACGCCACGCCCCGATGTCGGTTCACCGGGTCGCTGACGTCAGCGCCGGCGGGCGCGCAGCACGCCGGTCAGCATCGGCAGCGTGAACTCGCCGTGCGCCGTTTCGGGTCGGCTCCCGAGGAATGCGCGGATCCGGTCGAGCGTGGCCGCTCGCTCCGCTTCCGGCATGACCAGCATCCCGGCCCGCGTCGCGAGCGTCGCGACGAGAGAGTCAGCGGTACGGCGCTGCCCGTGCGGGAACTCGACCTGCTCCGCAGACCCGAACCGCCCGATCAGGCCGGTGCCCGGAACGAGCATGCCCGCCGTAGCCGTGCGCCAGCTGCTCAGGGTGTCGCGCGGGCCGATGGCGGCACTCCCGCTGACCCGTCCGAGCCCGGCAACCCAGTCGATCCGATCGTCCATGATGTTCCACAACCCGGCCAGGACACCGCCGGGTGCGAGGACCCTGGCGATTTCCGCCCCCGCGACGGCCATGTCGAACCAGTGCAGGGCGTTGCCGGCGAGCACGGCGTCGACGGACCCGTCCGGCAACGGAATGGCCTCGGCGCTACCCGGCAGGGCACGGACGGCCGGCACCGCGCGGCGTAGCTCGGCGAGCATCGCCGGGTCGGGTTCGACCGCCACGACGTCCGCGCCCACCGCGGCCAGCGTCGCGGACAGCTTGCCGGTGCCGGCACCCAGGTCGAGCACGCGTAGACCGGGGGCCGGCTCCAGCGCCCACCGCACCGCGGCCTGCGCGTAGTCCGGGCGGTGCTCGGCGTACGCGGTCGCCGCCGCGCCAAACGACGACCGGAGCTGCTGATCCGTCATGCGGTCAACCTACCGCCGCTTGTGGACATTGACTGCGACCATGGCCATCGTGCAGATCTTGCGGAGCTGGTGGCGTGCCCGCTACCCCGTCTACGTGCTCGGCCTCGCGGTCGGGATGGTCATGCTGTGGCTGCCGTTCAAGACCTTTCAGGACAACGACGCTTGGGAGAGTCGACTACGGGTCGAGGGCGTGCCAGCCCAGGCAGTCATCGATGAAGTCGTGCACAAGCAGCGGAACAGCAACACGATGCACCTGCGCTATGAGGTCGCCGGGGCCCAGCGTCAGGCCGAGGTTGGCTGTTGGGAGGTCTGCCTGGCGGCCGGCAGTGCGGTGCGGATCTGGGTGAACCCCAACGACCCCGAGGATTTCGTCACCGATTTCGGCGAACTCAGCGGGCATCGGGGCCGGCTGCAAGGGGTGGTCGGAGCGGCAGGCCTGGTTCTGTCCGTGTGGATGGCCCTAGCTGTGATCGCCCGCGGCTACCAGCGACGACGCGACCGCCGGCGACGCGACTGGCAGCGGCAGCAACAAGACCAGCGTCAGCGACAGTTCGTGAACGCCAGGTCCGGAAGCAAACGCAAGCCGAGTCGGCGACGGCCGAACCTGGACTGATCTCGCGACAGACGGGTGACGGCACGGAACTGCATCGAGGTCCGCTGTTGGCTGGACTGGTGGGCCAACCTGACTCGTCGGTCCGGAAGGAACAATGACCACTCCGCTGCTACGCGCCACGATGGAATCCGGCCAGTGGGTGCTCCTGCGGTTCGACAACCACAGGTGAGGGTGGGCCCAGCTGACCGCCGCGACTCAATGACAGGCGCGCCTGTCATTGACGCCGTAGCCAGCCCGGAGCTGCGGGTGGGGAGACCCGCAACGGTCCGCGGCGGTCACGGATGTACGTCGCATAGTCCGCAAAATGGCGACGACGGCCGAGAAAGTGCGGGTAGTGATCGAAGTGCCACCGGCAGGCCTCGACAAACTCCGTGTGGTCATCGAGCCCAAGGCGAGCACAGAGACGTGCGAACTCGTCCAAGCCGTCCAGCATCTCGGCGCACTGGGCAGGTGTCGCGCCATCGGCACCCCACAGCACACCGGCCGGCAGCTCGTGGAGCGCATGGTCGAGCCACTGGCGATCACTGATGTAGCGGGCCCTGTCGTCGTCGGCTGAGGCGTTCACCGGGGCCTCCGTGCCTGCACCATGTGACCAGCCTAGGCAACAGACGTCGGACCTGAGTCAGACGTTGAAGCGGAACGTCTGGCCGCAACTCCGCTACCTGCGGCTTCCCCCCGAGACCCCCTCTGGCCTGCGTTTACTGGCGTTGGTCATGTTGGCTCGCGTTGGTGGTTTGCGGATATCCGGCGGACTTTCTGCGGACCGATGCCCGGCAAGCATTGCCAGTTATGCTTTAATCGCATAGGCTCAGCTACAGCCAACGCAAGGAGTTCCGCTCCCTAGGGAGCACCCCACAAAACCAAAGCGGGCCGGGCAGGTGTTGGAGCACCTGTGATCCCGGCCCTTGATCGCCCCAGGAGGCGACCCGGTGAAGATTCTTGCATCCGCATCCGTCCCCCCGGCGTCCCGGCTCGACGACGCTGACACCACCAACCTGACCGCCGTGCAGCGGCCGGCGGACATCCGCTTCCCCGTGAACCCGTCGTACGCCGGGCGCGCCGCGGTGCCGACCGACCACCGGGAGGCCGAAGAGGCCGCCTGGTGGTCCGAGCCCCTCGCCGACCATCTCGCCGTGGCGGCCCGCGCTCGTGCCCTGTTCGAGGCTGACGCCACCCCCGGTCAGATGGCCGCACAGCTCGGCGTGACCGAGGACGAGGCCACGGACCTGGTCATCGACGACATCGCCCGGGAGACCGGCTGGGAGCGCGGTGTCGGCCTGCGCCCGGCGCCCGGTGCCGGCGGCAACCCGGCCCTGTGCCCACCGTGGTGCACGAAGACGAGCCACGCCGACGAGGACGAGGAGCGGTTGCACTCGTCGACCGCGACGGCCATCGGCATCGAGGACGGCACCCACCTCCGGGAAACCCTGACGGTCGTGGTGCAGCTCGACGCGTTCGAGTCCCCGGAGCTGCCCGGCGGGATCGACCCGACGTCGATCTACCTCTCGGTGACCTGCGACAGGGACCGCGACACGTGGGCGGCGGGAAACATGACGCCGGAGCAGGCCGAGCGGATCGGGCAGGCGCTGCTCGACGCCGCGCGTACCGCCCGCCAGGCCAGCGCCTGATGCGCCGGCCCATCGTGCACCCGAGGTGGTGCCACCCGACGCAGTGCACCGTGACCGCCGACGACAAGGGGTCGCACGGCTCCCGGTACTTCTACGTCGACGAGCGGACCACCGCCCAGCTCGTCAAGCCGGCCGGCATCGGCGACGCGACCGTGCACCTGTCCCTGTGGGCGCCCGAGGTGACGCCGGGGCCGGCGGTCGAGCCCCGCGAGGTGATCACGTTCTCGATGGTGCGGGCCGGTTTGCTGGTCAACACCGTCGCCGACCTCATCGAGAAGGCGAGGGCCGACGCGTGAACGAGTACGAGCTGCTGTTGCTGATCGTGGGTGGCGGGACCGCCGTCCCCGCCGTCGTGTTCCTCATCGCCCGCGCGCTCGTCGAGCGCCACGGCGAGCAGTACGGCCAGGCGCACGCCGCCAAGGGGCAGCTCGAGGTGGCCACCGCCGAGGCCGCCCGCCGTGCCGCCGTGCGGCGCCTGCTCGACGGGGAGTTCGTCCGATGACCCTCTGGACATGCAAGGCGTGCGGGCTGCTGGTCATCCCCGACGGCACGTCGACCGAGGCGCTCAAGAAGGCCATGACGGAGCACGTCCAGACCTGCGCAAAGGAGAAGACCCGATGACCGCCGACCAGGCGTTGCGGGTCCTCCGGTTGCAGACCGCCGTCAACCAGATGGCCGGCCGGTACGGGATGGCCTGCATGGCCATCGCCTACGCCGAGGTCGGCAGCAACGAGTACACCGCCGCGCACCGGACCGCGGCCCGCCAGTACCGGGCGCTGATGCGCCTCACCGAAGCCCTGACCACCATCGCCCTTGGAGGCACCCGATGACCGCCCCCGCCAGCGCGCACCCGCGCACCGTCGAGGACCTGTACCCGGGCGCTCTCGCCCTCACCGACCAGCTCGGCGAGGTCCCGTCGCGTAACCGGCTGATGCGAGAGTTCAAGATCGGCGTCCCGAAGGCTGACGAGCTGCGCGCCCGGCTGCTCGACCGGCCCAGCGAGTCGGCACCCGTTGACCCGTGGGACTACGCCGAGCCGATCGGACCCAAGCCGGCCATCACCGACGAAGAGATGCGGGAGGCGGTCGCAGCGGCACAGGTCCGCACGGACGGACACCCGGACCAGCCGCGCCGTCGGTGGTTCCGCCGGCAGAAGTCGGCCAAGGCGTCGCCGCAGGTCCCGGCGGACGGACACCCGGGTACGCCGCCCATCGCCCCGGCCGACGCAGCCGAGCGCGCATCGCTGGTCCGCATCCGGTGGGGCGTGCGCCTGGTGCTCGCCCTGGGCGTCGCGGCCAGCATCGCCGGGAACGTGCTGCACGCCCGTGACGAGCTGATCTCGCAGGTCATCTCCGCGTGGTCCCCGCTGGCGCTGCTGCTGACCATCGAACTGATCTCACGGGTGCCGGTGCACTCCCGGCGGCTGGCCGTGGGCCGGTGGGCGGCAACCGCGCTGATCGCCGGTATCGCCGCCTGGGTCAGCTACTGGCACATGGCCGCGGTCGCCTCCCGGTACGGGGAGACGAACGGGTCGCAGTACCTGCTGCCGCTGTCGGTCGACGGCCTGGTGGTCGTCGCCTCCATCTGCCTGGTCGAGCTGGGCGGCCGGATCGCCACGGCGAACAGGGCCGGCCAGCGATGAGCGGGGCCACCGTGCCGAACACGATCACGGACCAGCAGTACGCCGACCTGTCCCGTCGGGCGCAGAAGGTCGCGCCGCCGATGTTCAGCACCGAGGCGGTCGAGCACCGCAAGGCGTCGGCCGCCCAGCAGCGGAAGGCAGGGCAGAGCTGATGCCGCGCGGACCGCGTCTGTTCCTGGCCATGGCGATCCTGCTCGTCGGCCTGGCCGTGGTGGTCGACGGGCTGTCCCGGGTGGCGTGCGTCAGCGCCGCGGTGACGTGCCTGCTCGCCTACTTCTACCCCCGCCCCACCAACCGGAAGGACGGCAAGTGATGGGCCTGTTCAGCAGTAAGCCGAAGCCAGCCACCCCGATCAACCGGGATGCGGTGAGGAACCTGCTCAAGCTCGGCATGGCCGAGACCGACGCCGCCGACCGCGACATCGACAGCCCGGAGTTCGACGCAGCCAAGGTGAAGTTCGAGCGGGCACTTCGTGCGGCTGCGCCGGCCGACCAGACCGCCGCCTACGAGGCACTCAAGCGCCACGGCTACTGACCCCACTAGCGCGGTGCCCGGCCATCAAGCCTGCCAGCCCGGCCGGGCACCGCATCCCCCACGAAGGAGGAAAGATCAGCATGGCAGATGACATCGAACGTCTGGTCCGCCGGCTGCGGCGTCGGCGGCTCGCTCTGCGCCTGACCTACCGCTACCTCGCTGGCCGGCCGCTGTCCGGCCGCGACGGCTACCCGTACCGCCACCGCGGCGCCGGCCGGCTCGCCGGGTGGCAGCGGCAGGCGTTCCGGCTCGGGATGCCCACCGCCGCCGGGGTGGCCGTTGCCCTGCCCGAGCAGACCCTGACCGGTGCGTCCCTGCTCGGCCTGGCGGCCGCGTGGCGGGGGCGGCAGCGTCTCGTGCAGCGCCGGTTTCACCGGGAGTACATCGCGCCGACCCTCGCCGCGATCATCCCACCGCTCGGGTTGCAGACCGGCGTGCAGCTGCACGTCGACCCGTCACTCGGGAACCTCACCCCACGCCTGGCGAAGCCGCTCTCACCGGCCGAGGAAGCCCTCAGGCTGTTCTACGGCGAGCGGATCGAACCGATCCTGCGGTGGCTGCCCGAGCACGTCCAGCGGGCAGCCTGGGCGGCCCAGCGCAAGGCCCAGCCGGTCACGTCGCGCCTGGAGGTGTTCCGCCGCCCCGGTGAGGAGGTGGGCCCGCGTATCGAGGTGCTGATCGACTCCCCGTACCTGACGAAGGAACAGAGGCAGCTCGTGTCGTCCATCATCGGCAGCAAGATCCCGGTCTCTGACCTCGTCGAGTCGTGGCACCAGATCGGGCCGAAGGTCCGCGCACGGTGGACGGTACGGAAGCGGCCCCCGGCGAAGGTCGGGCACGACCAGGTCGCCGCGCACTTCCCGAAGCTGCCCGACTGGGAGTTCTACATCGGGCAGGGCTCCGGGGACGTCCCGGTCGTGATCTCGCTGCGGGAAGACTCGCCGCACATCGCGGTCAGCGCCGGCTCTGGCGCCGGTAAGTCGGTGCTGGCTCAACTGATCGCCGTTCAGGTGCTCGCCCGGGGTGGCCGGGTGACCATCCTCGACCGCAAGGGCTCGCACCGGTGGGCACTCGGCCAGGCCGGCGTCGACTACTGCGCCCGACCCGACCAGATGCACGACGCGATCCTGCGTAAGGCGGCCCTGGCGGACGAGCGCAACACCCTCGCCATGCACGAAGAAGAGGACTGGGACCCGGGCCCCCGGGACCTCGTCATCTGCGAGGAGCTCAACGCCACGATCGGGCAGTTGGCGAACTACTGGATCGAGGTTCGGGAAAAGGGCGAGCCGAAACGGTCGCCGGCCATCGCCGCCCTTGCCGACCTGCTCTTCATGGGTCGCTCGGCGAAGGTCAACGTGCTGGCCATCGCGCAGATGCTCACCGCCAGGGCGATCGGCGGACCGGAAGCCCGAGAGAACTTCGGAATCCGGTGCCTGGCCCGGTACACGGCCAACAACTGGAAGATGCTCGTACCTGAGGCGTCGATGCCGCGGGCATCACGGACGCTCGGCCGGTGGCAGATCGTCATCGGTGGACAAGCCACAGAGGTCCAGGTGGCCTACCTGACAACCGCACAGGCACGCGCCCTCGCCACGTCCCCGGCAGACCTTGATAAGCCCCTGAGCAGCGATGTCCCCGGGGACGGGGACATGATGACCTTGCGGGACGCGATCGACGCCGGGGTGCTGCCCTGGTCGTACGAGGCAGCCAAGAAGAGGATGCAGCGACGCGTCGGGAAGGTGCCCGAGCCGCGAGGCAACCGAGGCAACGCCGACCTGTACGCCCGCACCGACCTCACCGAGTGGGCCGGCACCAAGTAGCCCAGCACGACGAAACAGCCCGCCAGGATCGCCCCTGGCGGGCTGTTTCGTGCGTCTGCGGCGTACGGGCCCCCGTTTGGGAAAAACGTCAGAGGGAGGCGTTCGCTAGGCCGGGTAGTGCGGGTGGGGGTGCCCCCGGCGGGGACTTCCCCCACCCCTACCGCCGGCGTTGGAGACTGCCCGACCGGCGCAGTTTCGCGCCGTCACCCTCACCGTTGCCCTTGGCCAGGTTGCAGGCCCGGTGCGCAGCTGCGACGTTGCTTCGGTCATGGGTTCCGCCACGACTGACCGGCACGATGTGGTCGACGACCAAACTGCGCGGGTCGAGGTGGTCGGCTTCCCAGTCGATCGGCTCCCCGCAGATGTGACAGGGCGGCCTGTGCTGCATGAACGTGCGCCGGTACCGCTTGCGTGCGGCCGAGTCGCGGCGTTGGGGAAGGGTCATCGGGGGACCTCCGTGCGGCCAGGTGGAATGGATCTCCCTCGGCGTACAGCTCTACGTGTGTGAGAGCGCTAGGCCGGGTAGTGCAAGGGCGGCCCCCCATGGCGGTGGCCGCCCCCTGGGTCACGCTGCGGCGGGTGCCGTGGGCTGCACGGGCATCGGCTTGTGCGCGTTGCGTTGCACCTGCTCGCGCATCACTACGGCCTCGCGCACCTGGTGGTCGACGGCGTCGCAGCGCTGCATGAACACCTCAGGCGTGGCCAGGCTGAGCCGGTGTCCGGCGGCGATCACCTCGTCGGGCTTGGGTCGGTAGCCCAGCTCCCCGAGCTGCGCCGCGGTGAGCTCGGCGAGGATGAGCACCTTCTTGTTGTGGTCGATGTTGACCAGGTTGGCGCTCTGCGCGGTGAGGAACCAGCACTGCGCGACCAGCTCGACCCGGGCGGCGGCCTCCCGCGCGGTCGCCCAGGGCGTCATCTGCGCGGGCCGGAGCTGGCTCATGACGTTCGGGTCGCTCAGGTTGAGGTCGCCGCCGATCACCTCCCGGGCGGCGGCGATCACCTTGTCGGCTTCCTCGACGACGGGGACCAGTGCGGCGAGGATCGCGGGTGCGGCCTCGTCGAGGGCGTCGCGCCGTCGCTGCTCGATCTCGTCTCCGAGGATGCTCGCGACGTTGGACTCGGTGAGCTGCTGGCTCGCCAGAGCGGTGAGCACGGCCGGGTCCGTGGCCGGGTCCCTGTCGTCCATGAGGGCGTCCAGGACGGCTTTGCGGAGGGCGCCGGGCCGGCGGAGCTTCACGGCGCGACCTTGGGCCGCGTCCAGCTCGGCCAGGGTGTCGGTGAGGGTGGCCGGCAGGGTCAGCCCGAGGTTGCGGAAGTGCTGCCGGGTGAGGCTCAGTGCTGCGTTGACGTTCAGGATGGCGCTCATTGCGTGGGTGCTCCTTCGGGTTGTGGTTGGAGTCGGGGTTACGGGTCGGTCAGCCGAGGACGCCGGAGTTGGTGAACAGGTTGTTGACCCACTGGCGGGCTTCCCAGTCGCCTCCGGACGAGCTGGGCGTCGAGCCCTCACGCGGCACGTGGTTGCCCTTCATGGGATCCGGCGGCGGGGGCGGTTCGGCGGGCGCGGCGGCCCAGTTGTCGTGCTCGTCCTCGCTGAAGAGCCGGCGGGCCCAGTCGCGCGTCTCTGCATCGTCGGTGGTGTCGCTCATGGCGTGGTGATCCCTTCTCGGAGTTGCAGCCGGCGGTAGGCCCGTTCGGCTCGCTGGAGTCGCCGTTCGAGGTAGGTCAGGGTGTGTTTCTCCCGGCGTTCCCGTGCGGTGGCGATGGACCGTCCGAGGCGGGTGATCTCCCGTTCGGCGCTGGCCAGTCCGCGCATCCGGCGGGGGAAGTCGTAGCGGAGGGGGGTGAGCACGGCTCTCCTGTTCGGATGGGCCCCGGCCGCGACTGGTGCCGCGACGCGTACGGGGCTTGGTGCGGGTCACGCGGTCTCCGGGCGCATGGCTCGGCAGGCGAGGCAGTTGGGGTGTTCGGGTCGGTTGCTGGCGACCCACCAGCCGTGTGGGCTGTCGGGCTCCGAAGGGAGCACCGCGTCAGGGGGTGCTCCCTTCGCTCCCTTCGCGCTCCCTTCGGGGCGTTCCCCGTTCCCCACACCTAGGGGCGGGAACGTGGGAACGGCATCAGCACCGCCTGTTCCTCGTTCCTCGGGAACGGCGCGGGAACGCCGGGAACGCCACTCGCGAAGGGTGTCCATCGCCCTGGTGGTGCCCCAGCTCAGTCGGTCCTTGACGTCGTTGACGCTCTTCGGCGGCGGGTCGAGCCGGTCCAGCTCGGCCAGGTCGGCGACGTTGACGCCCACGGCTGCGGCGGCCTCGCCGAGCTGCGGCGTGGTGACCGTCCAGCGGATCCGGTCGGTGCTGCTGTCCAGCTTGAACTGGCCGACGCTCGGCTCTTTGCCCTCTGCTGGGCAATGCCGGCGCAGACCGCCGTGCCGGTCCTTGTTGATGCTCAGGAACGCCGACCCGCCACGGCCGGGCGTGAACTGCTCGTTGATGGTGACCCGGATGGACACCCCGCCGATGGCGCGGCGCTTTGCGGCGGTGCCGGTCGGCCCGCTGGCCCGGCTCTCCGTGTTCTTCGGCAGGTGGTCGATGGCCAGCACGGCAGTACCGACCATCGCCATCGGCTTGAGCACCGCCGTGTGCGCCAGCGTGAAGTCGTCCGGGGAGTTGCTGTTGAGTCCCATCAGCGGGAGCAGCTCGCCGACGGAGTCAACCACCGCGACGGCCGGGCGCCACTTCTTGGCGTCCTTCACGACGGCCATCAGGTGCGCCTTGTCCTCCGGCTCGACGTAACGGAACAGCTCCGGGTCGCGGAGCACCTTCTCCGGCACCTCCATGTCGAGGAAGCGCGAGATCGTGGCCTGCGGGCCGTTGTGGTCGATGTCGACGAACAGCACCTTCCGACCGGCGATCAGCGCCTCGGACGCGGCGGCCTGGGCGACGAGCGTCTTACCGCTCTCCGGGTCCCCGAAGATCAGGTTGACCTGCGCGGCGTAGAAGATCGCGTTCCCGTCGTCGCGGTGCAGCAGCACGGGCGCTGGCGGGTCGGGTATGCCACCGTCGAGCAGCGCGGCCACGTCGAGGTAGAGGGCGTTCCCCTGTTCCTCACCCCCTGTGTGGGGAACGGGGAACGCCTCCCCGACCGGGTCGACGAAGCCTCGGCTGATCGCTTCGTCGACGGCCTGTTCGTCGGTCAAGGTGGTCACGCTGCGGTCTCCAGTCTGCGGACCGGGCGACCGGTCTCGAAGTCGACGGGTCCGCCCGGGTAGATGCGGTAGGGGCGGCCCTCCCGTTCGGCGCGTGCGCGTGCGGCCCGGTCCATTTCGTCGAGGCGCGCCTGGACGCGCTGCTCTCGGGTGGCCCGGGGCTCGCGGTGCTCCGCCCAGGTGCCGTGCAGCTCGTTGACGTCGGCGTCGTAGCGGCCCCGGACGTACGCGGCGAAGATCAACGCGTGCACCTGGTCTGCGTCGTACGCCAGGTTCACCACCGGCGACCGCCCTTGATCAGGCGTAGCCGCGGCCGGGCCAGCTGGACGAGGAACGCGGCGGCGAGGTCGCCGAACCGCTCGGGCTGCGCGTCGCGGTGCTCGGGGCACCGGTCGTCGGGGACGCACCCGACGCGCGGGCACTGTGCGACGTCGGCGGGCGTTGCTACGCTGGCCGTGGTCTGCCCGACCTGTTCTGTCGACGCCCCTGGATTCGCCGTCCGGGGGCGTTGTCGCGTCTGCGGCATCTCAGGCCGCCACCACGGCCTCGTCGCCCTTGGCGAGCCATGCGGCGACGACGCTCTCGGGATACAGCACACGGCGGCCTCGCCGGACGCCCTTGGGGCCCTTGCCGACGTGACGCCAGTAGCGGACGGTGCTCGGTGCCGTCCGGGCGACCTCGGCGAATTCCTCGGTGGTGAGGTACTTCTCCACAGCTACTCCTAATGCGCTGGTCACATAAGCGAGGGATGCGTTTCGCTCATGAACTCAAGCATGACCAACGCTTGCCGTCAAGCTTCAATCACATCTAGAGTCATGCGGGTGACGCATAATGACACCTCATCCGCAGAGCAGAGGTTCGGCGCGCAAGTCCGAAGAGCCCGGGAGGAGCGTGGTTGGAGCCAGGAAGCTTTGGCACGGAAGTTGCGCGACACAGCCGGCATCGAACTTCACCAGACGGCCATCGCACGTCTGGAGCGAGGTGAACGGGCGATTCGGCTCAACGAAGTGACTGCGCTGGCGCGGATCCTCGATCTTGACCTCACCGAGTACGGCGGGAGCGGAGTACGGCTGACGCATGACGCGTACGAGCAGGCCAAGGAACAGCTTCAGCGGCTGTATCAGCAGCAGACGGAGGCGAGGGAGCAGGCCCGGAGCGCGCGCGACGTCCTCAGGATGGCGGACGAGGAGGTCGGCAAGGCTGAGGATCGACTGACTGCGCTGCGGCAGCGGATCACGGTGCTGGAGGTGGCGGTTGAGCAGTACGCCGTCGACCACAACCTCACCGCCGACCAGTTCACGCCCGGCGACGATGAGGCCTGATGGCGAGCATCAAGAAGCGGCCCAACGGGAAGTACCGGGCGCGGTACCGCGACGAGTCCGGCAAGGAGCACGCTCGCCACTTTGACCGGCGGGTCGACGCCCAGCGCTGGCTGGACGAGGTGACGGCGGCGTCGGTCACCGGTCAGTACGTTGATCCGCGCGCGGGGTTGATCACCTTCACCCGCTACTTCGGAGAGTGGTCCGAGCGGCAGTTGTGGGCGGCCGGCACGGACAAGGCGATGCGGCTGGCCGCTCGGTGCACGACGTTCGGTGACGTGCCGATGAAGGCGCTACGCCGGTCGCACATCGAGACGTGGATCAAGACGTTGCAGACGCGCGGCCTGGCGGCGAGCACGATCAAGACCCGGTTCAACAACGTCCGATCAGTGCTCCGGGCGGCAGTCCGTGACCTCGTCATCGTCAGGGACCCGAGCGAGGGTGTGACCCTGCCGCGTGCCCGCCGCGCGGCCATGGCCATGGAGATCCCGACCCCGGCTCAGGTGGGGGCGCTGCTAGGTGCGGCGCCCCCGTGGTTCCGGACGTTCATCTCACTCGCGGCGTTCGCCGGGCTGCGCCTGGGCGAGGCCGCCGGCGGCCAGCTCGGCGACATCGACTTTCTCCGCCGCACGCTCCAGGTCACCCGCCAGGTCCAGCGCGGCCCGGGCGGCACGGTCATCATCACGCCGCCGAAGTACGGCAGCGAGCGGGCGGTCTACCTGGCTGACGCCCTGGTGAAGGAACTGTCGGTGCACGCCACCTCGATAGCGGAGAAGAGTCCGCGGTGGCTGTTCCTCGGCGAGGGTGACGACCCGATGCACCAGAACACGATCGGCTACTGGTGGCGCAAGACGTGCCGGGCGGCCGGCGTCGAGAGCACGACGTTGCACGACCTGCGCCACTTCTACGCCTCGGGTCTGATCGCCCAGGGCTGCGACGTAGTGACCGTCCAGCGGGCGCTGGGACACCGCAGCGCAACGGTGACCCTGAAGACGTACGCGCACCTCTGGCCGACCGCCGAGGATCGCACTCGGAAGGCCGCCGATTCGCTGATTCTGGAGGCTCTCGCGGACTCCTCGCGGACCGCTGGCACAACCAAGGCGCTCTGACCAGTGCAGGAGGAGATCGACTACACGTTGAAGCGGAACTCCACCACGTCGCCGTCCTGCATGACGTACTCCTTGCCCTCGATGCGGACCTTGCCCGCCGCCTTGGCCGCCGCCATCGAACCGTGCTCGACCAGGTCGTGGTACGAGACCACCTCGGCCTTGATGAAGCCGCGCTGGAAGTCGCTGTGGATGACGCCTGCGGCCTCCGGCGCAGTGGCGCCGACCGAGACGGTCCAGGCGCGCGCTTCCTTGGGGCCGGCCGTGAGGTACGTCTGGAGGCCGAGGGTGCGGAAGCCGACCCGGACGAGCTGGTTGAGGCCGGGCTCGTTCTGCCCGATCGACTCCAGCAGCTCGCGGGCCTCCTCCTCGGGCAGGTCCACCAGCTCGGATTCGATCTTGGCGTCCATGAAGATGGCCTCGGCGGGGGCGACCAGGGCGCGCAGCTCGTCGAGGAACGTCTCGTTGGCCAGCTCGGCCTCGTCGACGTTGAAGACGTAGAGGAAGGGCTTGGTGGTGAGCAGGTGCAGCTCGCGCAGGTGCTCCAGCTCGATCTTGGCGGCGGCGGCCCCGGAGTAGAGGGTGGTGCCACCGTCGAGCACCTCGATCGCGGCCTTCGCGGCGGCGACCGCGGCGGCCCGGTCCTTGCGGAGCTTGGCCTCCTTCTCCAACCGGGGCAGCGCCTTGTCCAGGGTCTGCAGGTCGGCGAGGATCAGCTCGGTGTTGATCGTCTCGATGTCGTCGGCCGGGGAGACCTTGCCGTCGACGTGCACCACGTTCGGGTCGGAGAAGGCCCGGACGACCTGGCAGATCGCCGAGGCGTCCCGGATGTTGGCCAGGAAGGCGTTGCCCCGGCCCTGCCCCTTCGACGCGCCACGGACCAGGCCGGCGATGTCGACGAACGACACCGGCGCCGGCAGCACCTTCTGCGAGGAGAAGATCTCGGCCAGCTTGCCCAGCCGCTCGTCGGGCAGCCCGACCACGCCGACGTTGGGCTCGATGGTGGCGAACGGGTAGTTCGCCGCCAGCACGTCGTTCTTGGTCAACGCGTTGAAAAGCGTGCTCTTGCCGACGTTGGGCAGGCCGACGATGCCGATGGTGAGACTCACGACGGGCCAGCTTACGCCGGTCCCGGCCGGGCCGGTCCAGGCGGCTCCGATTCGGCGCCGTGCCGGTGGTCGATCGTCGGTCCCGCCGGGGCCCGTCGGGCGTTGCTAATCTCCCGGTTCGATGTTCCGCTGCTGGAGGTGTGATGACCTCGATGTTGCCTGAGCTGTACATCGCCGTCGATGTGGAGGCGGACGGGCCGATCCCCGGGCCGTACAGCATGATCTCGCTGGGCATGGCCGTGGCCGGCCGCCCGGACCTGACCTTCTACACCGAGCTGCGTCCCATCTCCGACGAGTTCGTCCCGGCGGCGCTGGCCGTCTCCGGCCTGGACCGGGACCGGCTGCTGCGGGAGGCGCCCACCGCGCAGGAGGCGATGTCCGCCGCGGCGGCCTGGGTCAACGGGCTGCGCCGGGTCGGCCGTCCGGTCTTCCTCGCCGCCCCGGCCGTCTGGGACGGCATGTTCGTGCACTGGTACTTCGTCCGCTTCGTCGGGCACAGCCCGTTCGGTGCGACCGGCTCCGGTGTTGATCTCCGCAGCTACTGGATGGGGTTGACCGGCAGCGAGTGGGCCCAGACCCGCCAGGGCACGATCAAGCACGAGCTGGGCCTGCACGACATGCCACACACGCACCACGCCGGGGAGGACGCCGCCGAGCTGGCTCAGGTCTTCGACGCGGTGCTGCGCCGTCGACAGCCGATCGAGGAGGCGTGACGCTCAGCCGAGCCGGCGGGGGGCGATGACCGCCTCCCGGACGCTGCCGTCCGCGCCGCGGCTGACCTCGTACGCCGAGACTCCCTCGCGGTCCGCGATTGCCTCGACCAGCCGGGTGCCCCGGTAGACCAGGCCGACACCGTCGTCGGTGCAGTGGCTGGTGGGGAGCGTGCCGTCACCGACCAGCTCGTGCATGAGCGGGCGGCGCTGGCCCTCGCTGTCGTAGTGCACCCCGTTGCCGTAGGGCAGCCAGGCCAGAGCCTCGGTGAAGCCGCGCAGCCGGAGGCCGAAGCTGTCGGTGGCGCCGCCGACATGCCAGCAGATCGAGCCGGCGGAGACGCCGGCCAGCACCACGCCGGCCTGCCAGCACTCGTGCAGGATCTCGTCGAGCCCGTGCACCCGCCACACCGCGACCAGGTTGGCCACGCTGCCACCGTCGACCCAGATCACGTCCTGGGCGAGCAGGTGGGCGCGGACATCCTCGACGTTCGGCATCGGGAACAGGGCGAGGTGTGACAGCCGGAACCGGGTGTCGGTGAACGCGCTGTAGACGGCGGCCAACGAGGTGGGCTGGTCGCCGACGGCCTGCCCGAGGTAGCAGACCCGCGGCTGCGGGCCGGCCTCAGCCAGCTCGGCCGCCAGCTCGAAGACCGGGCTGGGACGCAGGTCGTAGGGCCCGCGGCCGCCCCGGAAGAAGCCCATGCTGGTGGCGATGATGGTCGGTTCGCTGGCGGGCATCGGAGCGTCCTTCCGTCGGGGGCGGTGCGGCGTCCATCCTGCCGCAGCCGGTCTCCCGCCCGCTCGGTACGGGGCCGGGCCGCCACCCGCGGGTGGCGGCCGGGCCCCGCCAGCCTCACGATCAACGTGACTGGTCGGGCCGCCGTTGGCGGGGCACCTCGACCTCGGGCCAGTGAGCCAGGGCCGGGCGGTCGGCCGGGGGCAGTTGCGCGGCGGCGGCGCGGGGCAGGGTGAACCGGTCGGCGGCGGCCGGGCCGGCCGAGACCGACTCGCGCAGCATCCAACGCACCTCGTCGGCCGTCCAGCCCAGCCCCGGCCGCGCGGCGATCTCGCGGATCAACCGCCTGCCGACCCTCGTGTCGTCGTCGTAGAAACGCATGCACCAGTGGTGCGTCCACATCCCGAGCGCCCGCAGGCCCGCGTCGTCGAGGGAGCCGGCCAACCGGCCGCAGGCCGTGTCGGGGAAACTCTGCTCGGGGCCGCCCGCCCGGTCCCGTTCGATGGCGCCCACGGCGGCCGGCGCGACGGCCCGCATCCGGCGGTAGAAGGACTGCGCCACCGCGCGGGGCAGCGGCGGGAACGCACCCGGTGTCGACGCCGCCGCCCAACCCGCCACGCTCGTCATTCGCCGCACCCCTTCTTCAGTTGGTGGCCGGACGCTACCCGGCACGACCGACACTTTCGGGCCGAAAAACCCCACCGAGCGTGGATAGCGACGATGACCTGGGACGTCTGTATCTGTGACAACGAAACGGGGTGGTGGGTGGACGAGGACGAGCGCGCGCGGCTGGCCGAGTTCGTCGGCAGCCGGACTCCGGCGCTGATGCGGGTCGCGTACCTGCTGACCGGGGACCGCAACGCCGCCGAGGACCTGTTCCAGTCGGCGTTGGCGCGGACGATCCCGAAGTGGGGAACCATTCGGCACGCCGATCCCGAGGGCTATCTGCGGGTGGTGATGTACCGCGAGCAGATCAGCTGGTGGCGGCGACTTCGCCGGTGGCGGGAGACACCGCTCAACCCGGCGGACGAACCGGTCGGCGGCGACCCGAGCAGCGGCTCCGACGTGCGGTTGGCGATGCGGGCCGCGCTGCGTCACCTGCCACCGACGCAGCGGGCGGTGGTGGTCCTCCGCTACTACGAGGACCTGCCCGAAGCCCGGGTGGCCGAGTTGCTGGGCTGCTCGGTGGGGACCGTACGCAGCCGTACCCATCGAGCGGTGAAGCGACTGCGCGACCTGCTGCCGGACGTCGACAGGCTGGAGGTACGGCGATGACCGAACCCTTCGAGCACCTCATCCGCTCCACCCTCACCGACCTGGCCGAGGAGGCACCGATCGTGCATGACCAGTTGAGCCGAGCGGAACGACGGGTGCGCAACCGACGCCGCGCCACGGTGACGGTGGGGGCGGTGAGCACCCTGGCGGCGATCCTGATCGCCACCCCGCTCGCCCTGGCCGCGACCGGCTCGGACGAGCCTCCCCCGGCCGTGCCCAGCCCGGCCGGCCCGGCGGCCGTGCCCAGCCCGCCCGTGCCCACCCCGTCCGCCCCCACCACGGTGCCGACGGTCGTACCGAGCCCCGGGGGCGCGGAAGCGAACCCGTCGATCACACCGGGCCCGCCCGGCGCACCGGGCCAACCGACGGTCAAGCCGAGCCCGCCGGGCCCGCCGGGCCAGCCCGGCAGGCCAGGCGCACCGGGCGACCCGTCCGTCTCACCAACCCGGTCGACTCCGCTGGGCCCGCCCGGTGTGCCGGGCCGGCCGACTGTCACGCCGAGCCCGTCGCGTTGAGCAGAACCGGTCAGGTCGGTGGTTCTTCCGCCCCGGCCTGACCGGTCAACCCAGGAGATTCCGGTCACCTTCGCGCGGCGCTCCCCGTACCGGCGAGCGCCGCGCGTCGCAGCGGACAGCGGGCGCCGGTCTACCAAATTTGTCGAGGCCGGCGTGCCCGCTCATTCTTGGGCCATGACCGACTCCGGACACCCGAGGTGCGAGCTGCGGGGGCAACGATGAGCACCGCCATGGCCCGGGTGCCCGACTCCCTGCGGGGGCAGATCGTCACACCTGGCGACCGCCGGTACGCGCAACTGCGCTCGACGTACACCAGGTCGGCGTCACCGGCCGCGGTTCTGCTGCCGAAGACCACCGCGCAGGTGGTCGACGCGCTCCGCTACGCGCGGGAACAGCGGCTGCCCATCGCGGTCCGCAGCGGCGGGCACGGCCTGTCCGGAGCCTCGTCCAACAACGGTGGGGTGGTCATCGACCTCTCCATGCTCAACCGGGTTCAGGTGATCGACGAGCGGGCCGGGTTGGTCCGGGTCGAGGCCGGCGCACGCTGGGCGAACGTGGCGAAGGCGCTGGCACCGTACGGCCTGGTGATCAGCTCGGGTGACTACGGCGGCGTCGGCGTCGGCGGCCTGGCCACCGGCGGTGGCGTCGGCTGGTTGGTCCGCGCCCACGGCCTCACCATCGACCGGGTCCGCGCCGTCGAGGTGGTGCTGGCGGACGGGACGCTGGTACGCGCGGACGCCGAACACGAGCCGGAGCTGTTCTGGCTGGTCCGCGGGGCCGGGGCCGGCGCGGGCATCGTGGTGGCCTTCGAGATCGAGGCGGCCGAGCAACGCAACGTCGGTGTCGCGCAGTTGGTCGTCGAGGCGCATCCGGACGGTCGCACCGTCCGGGAGTGGACGAGCTACCTCGCCCAGGCGCCACGGGAGTTGTCCGCGGCCGGCGTGGTGTTCGCGGAGGGTCGATCGGTTCTCATGTCCATCACCGCCGTGGTCGCCGCCGAGAGCCTGCGCCGGGCCCGGCCGGCGGTGGAACCGCTGCTCGCCATCGGCAAGGTGCTCGAACACCGGACCGACCTGCTGCCCTACCCGACGCTGGTGCCGACCGCGCACCTCAACCCCAACGTCGGGCAGCAGCGTGGCACGACCACCAATGGTCTGTTCACCGCACTGGACGACGCCGGGGCGCGGGCCGTGACCCGAGCGGTGACCGGGCCCGGACGGGCGGTGATCCAGCTCCGTTCGTTGGGTGGGGCGGTCAACGACGTCGCTTCCGACGCGACCGCGTACCCGCATCGCCACCAGGACACGCTGATCGTGGCCTCGGTGTTTCCGCCGCAGGCCGACGCCGCGTTGAACGCCGCCTGGCGGGCCGCCGGGGCACGCGCCGACGGCGCGTACGTCAACTTCGAGAGCCGGCCGGACCCGGTCGCGTTCGCCCGGATCTATCCGGGCGAGACCGGGGCGCGGGTCCGACGGCTGTGGAAGCGGTACGACCCGGACGGTGTGTTCCGTTCGGCCCTGCTGACCGGCCAGGCCAACCGCGCCAGCCAGGGCAACCGGTCGAACCGCGCCGGCCAGGCCGACCGGAGCGGGCAGGCCACCCGGACCGGTCGGTCCGGTCAGCCGCACCGACGCCGCCGCTGACCGGAGGCGGGCCCGCGCCCGGCGCGCACACCCAGGTCCGATTCCCGCCAGCCGATGACCGGTCGAGCGGGGCATCATCGGTGACATGGAGATGGACTTCGAGCGGTGTTACCGGGCCGTGGACAGCCGTGACCAGCGGTTCGACGGCTGGTTCTACACCGGCGTGACGTCCACCGGGATCTACTGCCGGCCGTCCTGCCCGGCGATCACGCCGAAGCGGCAGAACGTCCGGTTCTTCCCGTCCGCCGCCGCGGCGCAGGGCGCCGGGCTGCGCGCCTGCCGCCGCTGCCGGCCGGACGCCGCGCCCGGCTCACCGCTCTGGGACGTTCGGGCGGACGTGGTCGGCCGGGCGATGCGGTTGATCGCCGACGGGGTTGTCGACCGGGACGGCGTACCGGGGTTGGCCTCCCGGCTGGGCTACACCGAACGGCACCTGCACCGGATGCTGAGCGCCGAGATGGGCGCCGGACCCCTCGCGCTGGCCCGGGCCCAGCGCGCCCAGACCGCCCGGATCCTGATCGAGACGACCGAGCTGGCGATGGCCGAGATCGCGTTCGCCGCCGGCTTCGGCAGCGTGCGGCAGTTCAACGACACGCTTCGCGAGGTGTACGCGAGCGCCCCGTCGGACCTGCGCACGGCCCGTGGCCGCCAGCAGTCGCCGGCCGGGGCGGGGACCATCGCGCTCCGGCTGGCGTACCGCCCGCCGCTGCACGCCCGGGCGCTGCTCGACTTCCTGGCGGTGCGGGCGTTGCCCGGTGTGGAGGAGGTCCGCGACGGGACGTACCACAGGGGTCTGCGGTTGCCGCACGGCACCGGCCAGGTGGCGTTGACCCCGGCGGACGGGCACGTGGCGGCGACGTTGCGGCTCGCCGACCTGCGCGACCTGGCGCCGGCGGTGGCCCGCTGCCGCCGGTTGCTCGACCTGGACGCGGACCCGGCGGCCATCGACGCGACGCTCGCCGCCGACCCGGCGCTGGCCCCGGTGGTCACCGCCGAACCCGGCATCCGCGTTCCCCGCGCCGTCGACGGTTTCGAGCAGGCCGTCCGCGCCATCATCGGCCAACAGGTCTCGGTCACCTCCGCGAGAACAACACTCACCCGCCTCCTCGCCCACCGGGTTGATCATGAGGTTGACGAGGCCGATGAAGATCAAACTCCAGGTCAACCTCATGATCAACGGAGTGAGCTGCGCGGGTTCTTGAGCGCGGAGGACCTTTTGTCGGTGCCGGATTCGGGGTTTGGGATGCCGGTGGGGCGGCGGGAGGCTTTGCGGGGGTTGGCTCGGGCGGTCGTTGACGGGTCCGTCGACCTCGCGCCGGGGGTGGATCGGGAGGAGGCCGTTCGGCGGCTGCTCGCACTGCCCGGCATCGGCCCGTGGACCGCCAACTACCTGGCCATGCGCGCCTTCGGCGACCCGGACGTCCTCCTCAGCTCCGACCTCGCGGTCCGGCGCGGCGCCGCCGCGCTCGGCCTACCCGACACCCCACCGACCCTCGACAGGTACGCCGAGCGTTGGCGTCCCTGGCGGTCCTACGCCACGATCAGACTCTGGAGAGCGGCATGAACATCGACAGCACCGTACTGAGCACACCGGCCGGCCCGTTGAGCATCCTCGCCGGTCCCGACGGTGACGTACTGGCGGCCGGCTTCACCCCGGACCCGGCGGCGCTGCTGCCCCTGGTCCACCCGACCCTGCGGGCACCGCTGCGGGCGAGGGCCGACCTCGGCCCGGTCAGCGCGGCGGTCCACTCCTACCTGGACGGTGACCTCGCCGCCATCGACGCGGTGCCGGTCCGTCAACGCACCGGTGGCGAATTCATGGCACATGCCTGGCAGGTGCTGCGCGAGGTGCCGCCGGGCACCCCGGTCACCTACACCGGGTACGCCGCGCTGGCCGGTCGACCACCGGCGGTGCGGGCCGCCGCGGCCGCCTGCGCCCGGAACGCGGCAGCCCTCTTCGTGCCCTGCCACCGGGTTCTTCGCACCGACGGCACGCTCGGTGGCTACCGCTGGGGGCTGGACGTGAAGAGGTGGCTTCTCGGTCATGAGCGACGCTTGACAGCAAACTGACAGAGGCATCGACACCTGTTAGACGCTACCGTCTGGTAGTGCCTGTGGAGAGCGACGGCGAACCGGCCGCCCGGGCCGCCGCGGGCACCCACCCCGTGCACAACCTCTGGCGGCTGCGCCCCTACCTGCGCCCGTACGCCGCCGAGTTCGCCTGGCTGCTCGTCGCGGGCCTCGCCGGCACCGCGGCCGGGATCGCCGTGCCACTGGTAGTGCAGCGGGTCGTTGACGGGCCGGTGGCCCGACACGAACCGGCCGGGCTGCTCCAGCTCGGCGGCCTGGCGCTGCTGCTCGGCGTCGTCGAGGCGGTGCTCATCTTCATCCGCCGGTGGGTGCAGTCGTCCTCGGCGGTGGGCATGGAGGCGGCACTGCGCGCCGACGTCTACGCGCACCTGCAACGGCTGCCGACCAGCTTCCACGACCGCTGGCAGTCCGGCCAGTTGCTCTCCCGGATCACCAGCGACCTGTCGGTGATCCGCCGGTTCCTCTCCTTCGGCGTGTTCTTCCTGGTGCTCAACCTGACCACGTACCTGGTCGTGGTGGTGCTGCTGATCACCCTGCACCCGGCACTCGGGGTGCTGGTCGCGGCCAGCGCGGTGCCGCTGCTGCTGATCAGTCGCCGGTTCGGCCGGCACTACCACGCCGCGTCCCGCCGGATGCAGGATCAGCAGGGCGACGTGGCGACGCTGGTCGAGGAGACCGCGCAGGGCCTGCGCACCATGAAGGCGTACGGGCGGGGGCCCGAACTGGCCGCTCGCTTCGCCAGTGCGGCCCGGCGGCTGCACGACACGGGCATCGGCAAGGGGCGGCTGCTGGCCAACACCTCGGCGCTGCTCGACCTGGTGCCCAACGTGACCCTGGGCGTGGTGCTGGCGGCTGGGGCGGCCGCCGCCGCGCAGGGCGCGCTCACCATCGGCGAGCTGGTCGCGTTCGTCAGTCTCCAACTGATGCTCATCTGGCCGGTGCAGTCGCTGGGTTGGATCATCGCCAACGGTCAGGAGGCGGCCACCGCCGCCGACCGGATCCAGGAGGTGTTGGACACTCCGCCGGAGATCGTGGATTCTCCGGGCGCGGTCGCGTTGCCGCGGGACGCGGTGCACGGTCGGCTGCGCTTCGAGCGGGTGGCGTTCAGCTACCCGGGTGCCACCACTGGGGTGCTGCGCGAGATCGACCTGACCATCGAGCCGGGCGAGACGCTGGCCCTGGTCGGCGCCACCGGCTCCGGCAAGAGCACGCTGCTCTCCCTGGTGCCCCGGCTGCACGAGGTGACCACCGGCCGGATCACCCTGGACGGGCACGACCTGCGCGAGCTGCGGCTGGCCTCGCTGCGCCGGCTGGTCGGGGTGGCGTTCGAGGAACCCACGCTCTTCTCCATGTCGGTGCGGGAGAACCTCACACTGGGTCGCCCGGACGCCGGCGACGACGAGATCCGCGCGGCCCTCGCACTGGCCCAGGCCGACTTCGCGTACGACCTGCCCTGGGGGTTGGCGACCCGGGTGGGCGAGCAGGGGTTGTCCCTCTCCGGCGGGCAACGGCAACGACTCGCGTTGGCGCGGGCCGTGCTGGGCCGACCGGCGGTGCTGGTGCTGGACGACCCGCTCTCCGCTCTCGACGTGCACACCGAGGCCCTGGTCGAGGCGGCGCTACGGCGGGTCCTGCGCGACAGCACCGCGCTGCTGGTGGTGCACCGGCCGTCGACGATCGCGCTGGCCGACCGGGTCGCCCTGCTGGAGGACGGGCGGATCACGGCGACCGGCCGGCACTCCGACCTGCTGGCCACCGTTCCGGCGTACCGGGCGCTGCTCGCCGCCGAGCCGCCCGCCGGGCATCCACCGTCGGCTGGGGCCAGCGGGCCGAGTTCGTCCCCTTCGGACGGGTGGGGGCTGGTGCGCTCGTGAGCGTGCCGGAGCAGGCCGACCCACCTCCCGAGGAGGAGCCCGAGCTCACCCGCTGGCGCGGAACCGCCACCGACCCGGAGGCCGACCGCAGTCGAGCCGAGGACACCAGCCCCGAGGCGGTGTCCCGGCTGCGCCGGCTCAGCCGCGCCCTGCTGGGCGACCTGCTCCGCCCGCATCGGAGGCGTCTCGCCGCAGCGGTCGCCCTGCTGCTCGCCCAGAACGCCGCCGCGATGGCCGGCCCGTACCTGGTCATGATCGGCATCGACCGGGCCATCCCGCCGTTGCGCGCCGGCGACTCCGGCCCGCTGGTCACCGTCGCCGGGGCGTTCGCGGTGGCCGCGGTGACCGAGTACGCGGCCCGCCGCGGCTTCCTCACCCTCTCCGCCCGGATCGGCCAGGCCGTCCTGCTCGACCTGCGGCAGCGGGTGTTCGGGCACTTCCTGCGGCTGTCGGTGGGCTTCCACGAGCGGTACACGTCCGGCCGGATGGTCTCCCGGCTCACCAGCGACCTGGACTCGATCGCCGAGCTGGTCGACGGTGGGATCGACAGCCTGGTGCTGGCCGGGCTCTCGATCCTGTCGGTGGCCGCCATCCTGCTCTGGCTGGACCTGCCGCTGGCGGCCGTGACGCTGTTCGCCTTCCCGTTCCTGTTCTGGCTCTCCCGCTGGTTCGCCCGGTCGTCGGCCAGCGCGTACCGGCGGACCCGGGACGCGGTCGCGCTGGTCATCGTGCATTTCGTCGAGTCGATGCGGGGCATCCGGGCGGTGCAGGCGTTCCGCCGGGAGCCTCGCAACCAACGGATCTTCGTGGCGCTCGGCGACGACTACCGGCGGAGCAGCCTGCACGCGTTCCGGCTGATCGCCACGTACTCGCCCGCGATCAAGCTGGTCGGCAACGTCACAGTGGCGGTGGTGCTCTGCTACGGCGGTTGGCGGGTGCTCGGCGGGCAGACCGAGATCGGTGTGCTCGCCGCGTTCCTGCTCTACCTGCGCCGCTTCTTCGAGCCGATGCAGGAGCTGAGCCAGTTCTACAACTCGTTGCAGTCGGCCACCGCCGCGCTGGAGAAGTTGGCCGGGGTGCTCGACGAACGACCGACGGTCGCCGAACCGGCCCGGCCCACACCGCTGCCGACCGGCCCCGGCCGTGGTGAGTTGATCTTTCGGGCGGTCGGCTTCGGCTACCGGGCCGACACCCCGATTCTCTGCGGGCTGGAGCTGACCGTGCCGGCCGGGCAGACCGTGGCGCTGATCGGCCCCACCGGGGCGGGCAAGTCGACGATCGCCAAGCTGGTCGCCCGGTTCCACGACCCCGACACCGGCACCGTCCGGTTGGACGGGGTCGACCTGCGCGACGTACTCGACGCCGACCTGCGCCGCGCGGTGGTGCTGGTGACGCAGGAGAACCACCTGTTCAGCGGGACCGTCGCGGAGAACATCCGGTTCGGCTGCCCGGGGGCCGACGACGCCGCCGTCCAGGCCGCCGCGCGGGCGATCGGCGCGCACGACTTCATCGCCGCACTACCCGAGGGGTACGCCACTCAGGTGCACCGGCGCGGCGGCCGGCTCTCCGCCGGGCAGCGGCAACTGGTCGCGTTCGCCCGCGCGTTCCTGGCCGACCCGACCGTGCTCATCCTGGACGAGGCGACGTCGTCGCTGGACGTGCCGACGGAACGTCTGGTGCAGCGGGCACTCGGCACCATCCTGCGCGACCGCACCGCACTGGTGATCGCCCATCGGCTCTCCACAGTGGAGACCGCCGACCGGGTGCTCGTCCTCGACGGCGGAAGGGTCGTCGAGGATGGCGCACCCGCCGTGCTGGCCGAGGCCGACGGCCGGTACGCCGCCCTGCATCGGCAGTGGCGGGAATCACTGGTCTAGCTACAATCACGGCTCGTCGGCCGCACCCGCCTGGTGAGGCCGGCAACAACGACCGGATAGTTCCGGCCGGCACCACCGAACACACGGGGAGGGTACGGGGTGCGCACACGGGGACGCTTGATCGTGGCTGGGCTGACCGTCGTCGGTCTGATCGGAGCCACCGTCGCGGTGACCAGAGGAGACGGAGCCGAGCGCCCGTCGACGACGGCGGCAGCGGCTGAGGAAAGGCTGGGCAGCGCGACAGCCAGCGGAGCGAGCACGGCACCGGGCGCAACCGCCTCCGGTGGCGTCGCGACCGGGCCGCAGACGGAGCAGAAGACGGAGCCGAATGCCGCCTCCGGGCCGGTGCGCGTCCGACCGGCCCAGGCGATCGCTCAGGCCGCGCCCGAATCGGTCGCGTACCTGCGCGACCGCTACCGGATCTCCACGACCGAGGCGGCCCGGCGGCTCGCCCTCCAGGAACTGTCCGCGCCCCTCGCCGCGCGGCTGACCGAGCAGGTCCCGCGCTCGTACGGCGGCATGTGGCTCGACCAGAAGGCCGGCGGCGTGCTGACCGTCGGAGCGACCGACGTCGCGGCGGTGCAGGCGGCCGTGGCCGAGGTAACGGACCCGGTGAACGTCCGGGTGGTCGCCGTGCGGCACACAGTGAGTCAGCTCACCGACGCCGCAGCCGCCATCGCCGTCACCCTCGACGCGTCACCCGGCTCGGATGTCGTGGTGGATCAGCAGGCCAACGAGATCGTGGTGCTCACCGGCGACAAGATCACGGCGGACCACCCGCGGCTGGCCGAGGCACGCCGCTCCGCTGGGGTGCCGACCCGGACCCAGGCCCGGACCCCCGCGACCAACGTGCAGAAGGCGTGCGACCCGCGCTACTGCGCACAGGCGCCGATGCGCGGCGGCATCCGCCTGGACGTGCCCCGTGACGACGGCACCGTCGGCGGCTGCACCACCGGCTTCAACCTCACCGTCGGAGTGCGCGACGCGTACGTCCTGACCGCGGGGCACTGCGTCGTTGGCGGACGGCACCAGCAGGTCGACCGGACCTGGCACCAGTTCCTCGGCCCGAAGGTGCCCGTGACCGTGGAGGCGCCCAACCCCGACCTGGCCGAAAACGCCTACCCGTACGACTACGCGATCATGCCGTACCAGCCTGCGGCTCTGCGCCAGTGGACGTACCCGCGGGGGACAAGGAGCGCACCCAGTCTGGTCAACTACTGGTGCGTCGCGGACAACCCGCGATGCGCCACCAGCGGCAGCCGGGACGTACGGATCACCGGCTACGTGCCGTGGAGCGCCATCCAGAGCGGTTGGGTCGTCTGCGCGACCGGGTCGGCGTACACCCCGAAGGCCGGTGAGCAGTACGTCGACTCCGGCGCCGGCGCCGGCTACGTGCCCGGCACCCGGTGCGGGGAGATCACCGGCAAGAGCAGCGGCGGCATCGACGTGCGGATCTGCGCCCGGCCGGGAGACAGCGGCGGGCCGCTGTTCACCGAGGCCGACGGCAAGGCGCTGGGCATCCTCTCCAACGGCGACCCGGGGCAGGGCGCCTGCACCAACCCGAACGAGCAGAACTCCTACGCCCCGATCTCCACGATCCTGGAGCGGGCCAACGCCCGCAGCGGCGACAGGCTGCGGATCCGGCTGGCCACGTCCGGCCCGGTGGCCGGCCCGGTCGCACGCTGACGGGTGGGCCGACCGGCACCAGCCGGTCGGCCCCCAGCGGTCGACCCGGACACCTCGTCGGTGGCTGCCGCCGCGCCGGCCGACAGCCCTTCGGCACGAATTGTCGTGGCGCGCCGGTTAACCCGTGGTCCGGCCGTTGGCCCCTGCCTACGATCGCAGGATGACCGATACGGCGAGGACGGCCCGCGCCGGCGTTCCCGAGCGTCCGACCCTGGACGGGCTCGAGGAGAGCTGGGCACGCCGCTGGCAGGAGGAAGGCACGTACGCGTTCGACCGCTCGAAGACGACCGTTCCGGGTCGCGGCGCGGCGTCAGACGTGCCGAGCCGGAATGGTCGCAGGAGCGACGTGTTCTCGATCGACACCCCGCCGCCGACCGTATCGGGCGAGTTGCACATGGGGCACGTCTTCTCGTACACGCACACCGACACCACCGCGCGGTACCAGCGGATGCGCGGCAAGGCCGTCTTCTACCCCATGGGCTGGGACGACAACGGCCTGCCCACCGAGCGTCGGGCGCAGAACGTGTACGGGGTGCGCTGCGATCCGGCGCTGCCGTACGACCCGGTGTGGCGACCACCGGCGGCTCCGGTCGACGACGCGGCCCGCCGCGACCCCACCCCGATCTCCCGGCGCAACTTCATCGAGCTGTGCGAACGGCTGACGGTCATCGACGAGCAGGCCTTCGAGGCGCTGTGGCGGCGGCTCGGGCTCTCGGTGGACTGGTCCCTGACGTACACGACGATCGGCCGGATCGCCCGGACCACCAGCCAACGGGCGTTCGTCCGCAACCTGCGCCGTGGCGAGGCGTACCAGTCGGAGGCGCCGACCCTCTGGGACGTGGGCTTCGCCACCGCTGTCGCCCAGGCGGAGTTGGAGGACCGGGAGCGCCCCGGTGCCTACCACCGACTGCGATTCGCGGCGGCCGACGGGCGTGAGGTGCTCATCGACACCACCCGACCCGAGCTGTTGCCGGCCTGTGTGGCGCTGGTCTGCCACCCCGACGACGAGCGGTACGCCGACCTGGTGGGCGCCACGGTGCGCAGCCCGCTCTTCGACGTCGAGGTGCCGGTGTACGCCCATCCACTCGCCGATCCCGGCAAGGGCACCGGCGTCGCGATGGTCTGCACGTTCGGTGACCTGACCGACGTCACCTGGTGGCGTGAGCTGGGGCTGGACACCCGGGTGGTGATCGGCCGGGACGGTCGGCTGCTTCCCGAGCCGCCGCACGGGGTGCCGGCGCAGCCGTACGCGGCGCTGGCCGGGCAGACCGTCAACGGCGCCCGCCGGGAGGTCGTCGGGATGCTGGCCGACGCCGGTGACCTGATCGGCGAGCCTCGCCCAATCACCCACCCGGTGAAGTTCTACGAACGTGGTGACCGGCCACTGGAGATCGTCTCGACTCGACAGTGGTATCTGCGCAACGGCGGCCGGGACGAGGCGCTGCGAGCCACGCTGCTAGGCAGGGGCGAGCAACTGCACTGGGTGCCGGCGCACATGAAACACCGCTACGACAACTGGGTGGGCGGCCTGAACGGGGACTGGCTGGTCAGCCGTCAACGCTTCTTCGGGGTGCCGGTGCCGGTGTGGTACCGGCTCGACGACACTGGCGAGCCGGACTGGTCCCACCCTCTCACGCCGGACGAGTCCGCGCTGCCGGTCGATCCATCCAGCGATCCGGCGCCCGGTTACGACGAGTCGCAGCGCGGCCGGCCGGGCGGCTTCATCGGCGACCCGGACGTTCTGGACACCTGGGCCACCTCGTCGCTGACCCCGCAGATCGTCGGTGGCTGGGAGACCGACCCGGACCTGTTCGCCCAGGTCTTCCCGATGGACCTCCGCCCGCAGGGGCAGGAGATCATCCGGACCTGGCTCTTCGACAGCGTGGTCCGTTCGCACTTCGAGCACGGGGTGCTGCCCTGGCGGGACACCGTGCTCTCGGGCTGGATCCTCGACCCCGACCACAAGAAGATGGCCAAGTCCAAGGGGAACGTGGTCACCCCGCTGGCCCTGTTGGAGCAGCACGGCTCGGACGCGGTGCGCTACTGGGCGGCCAGCGGCAAGCCCGGCATGGACCTGGCCTTCGACCCGGCGCAGATCAAGGTCGGCCGGCGACTGGCCACCAAACTGCTCAACGCGTCCAAGTTCGCGCTCGGGCTGGGCGCGGCGGACGCGTTGCGCGCCCCGGCGACCACACCACTGGACCGGGCCATGCTCGCCGAGCTGGCCACCGTGGTCACGGCAGCGAGCACCGCCTTCGACTCGTACGACCACACGGCGGCCTTGCAGGTCACCGAGGCGTTCTTCTGGCGGTTCTGCGACGACTACATCGAGCTGGTCAAGGAGCGGGCCTACGGCACCGGCGCGGCGGCCGACTCCGCACGGGCGGCGCTGGCCTCGGCGCTGTCGGTGCAGCTGCGGCTGTTCGCCCCGGTGCTGCCGTACGTGACGGAGGAGGTCTGGTCGTGGTGGCGGTACGGCTCGGTGCACCTGGCGCCGTGGCCCACCACCTACGAGGTGGCCCGGACGATCGAGGGGTCGGGTGAGCCGGCGCTGCTGCGGCTCGCCGGTGACGCGTTGAGCCAGGTGCGACGGGCCAAGTCGGAGCGGAAGCTGTCGATGAAGGCGGAGGTGCCGTTGGCGGAGGCGCTCGGCCCGGCGGCGCTGCTGGAGCAGCTCACGCTGGTCGCCGACGACCTACGGGCGGCCGGCCGGATCGCCAAACTCGATCTGCTCCCGGACCGTACCCCGGAGCTGGTCATCGCCTGCGCCTTCTGACCGGGGTCCGCCGCCGCCGCCCGCTCGGGCGGTGGCGGACCGGCGGGTCACCAGCCGCGCAGGAAGCGCAGCCCGAGCAGGAACGCGATCACGGAAGGCCCGACCAGCAGGGTGATCGCCTGGAGGCGGTACGGCATCCGGTGCCGGGTCAGCTCGCCCGCGTTGCCCAGCACGATGGCCCCGGCCAGCATCAGGAACGCGCCCCACCAACCGGTCTCCAGGTGGATCAGATCCACCCGGATCAGTTGCAGGGTCAGGCCGAGCAGCGCTCCGGTCAGCGCGAGCAGGGCCACCGCGCGGTGCAGGCCGCGGGCCAGCGGGTGGGCCGCACGCCAGCCGTAGGTGCCGGCCACCGCCAGGCAGGGCAGCACCACCATGAGCGGCCAACCCCGCCCCATCACGCCGAACATCAGCAGCGCGCCGACCGCGAAGACCATCGTGCCGACGCAGGCGAGCATGTACCCGGCGAAGGCCCGGCCGCCGCCACGCGCCAGCAACGGCCCGCCGCTGGCCGCGATCAACGCGGCCGGGATCAGGATGAACACCGCCCACCAGTGGAACTGGCCGCTGCCCTGAGCCGCCGTGGCGACCGTGGCACACGCCAGCCCGGCGACAGCCAGGCTGGTCAACCACGGCCGGCTGCTGCGGGAGTATGGCTCAGCCAACGACGTCTGCTCCGCTTCGACGCTCACGCCCATCAGCCTGGCCCGATGTGACCCGACCGGTCCATCCGGCCAGCCCTACCGCCGCGCGGGGGCTGGCCGGAACAGCGTCCCGCACCGCTGTCAGCTCGTCTCGCCCGCCACGCTGAACGAGCGCAGGCGATCGATGGCGAGCACTGTGAAGCCGACGCTCACCAGCGCGGTCATCACCGACGCCACCGGCACCGACACGCTGGTCTCCAGCAGCCCGGTGGGGGCGATCCGGTCGGCGAGGGCGATCACGTACTGCTGGATGGAGAGCACCTTGGTGCCACTGACGAAGTTGCCCAGCAGCCCCTCCCAGATCAGCACGTAGACCAGCCCGAGCAGCACCGGCCGCCTGGTGACCAGGCTGAGCGCGAGGAACAACGCCGAGTACGCCAGCGCGCCGAGCGCCGCCGCGAACGCCAGCGCAAGACCGAGGCGTACCGAATCGGCCAGCACTCCCGCGACGTAGAGCGGCACCGCCACGGTGACCGCGGTGACCCCGGCGGCCACCGCGAGCTTTGGCAGCACGATCTGCCAGCGCGGCAGCGGCTTGGTCAGGATGTGCACGACAGTGCCGTCGTCGATCTCGGCGCCCAACACGCCCGTGCCGATGATCAGCGCGACCACCGGCAGCACCACGGCCAGCCCGAGGCCGACCAGCACCGGCGGCCCCCACTCGCCCGGGTCCACCCCCAACGACCGGCAGAGCACGGCCAGCCCGAGCAGCACCAACGGCAGCGGTAGCAGCAGCAGGAACCGACGTCGGCCGAACAACCCGCGCGCGGTGATCCAGGTAACTGTCGACATGTCAGGCCTCCACCAGGTAGGAGAAGACGCTCTCCAGGGACTCGTCGGACGGCACCAACTGGCGCACCCGGATGCCTTTGTTCAGTGCGATCCGGGGTAGCGCCCGGGTGAACGCGCCGTAGTCACCGGCCCGCACGGTCAGGCCCGTGGGGTCCAACTCGACCCCGCTCACCGACGGCTCGGCGATCAGCGCGACGGCCAGCGCCCGGTCGTCGGTGGAACGCACCGCGAAGACGTGCGGGCGGTTGGTCATCAGTCGGCGGATGGTCCGGAAGTCGCCGGAGGCCGCCAAGCGCCCGGCCACCATCACCTGCACCGTGCCGGAGACCTGCTCGACCTCCTCCAGGATGTGCGAGCTGAACAGGATCGTCCGACCGGCGTCACCCAGGGTGTGCAGCAGCTGCATCATGTGCAGCCGCTGGCGCGGGTCCATGCCGTTGAACGGCTCGTCGAGCAACAGCACCTGCGGGTCGTGCACCAACGCCGCGGCAACCCGGGCCCGCTGCCGCATGCCCTTGGAGTACGTGCCGATCCGGCGGTCCTGCGCCGACTCCAGCTCCACCAGGTCGATCGCCCGTCGGGCCGCCGCCGCCGGATCGGCCAGCCGGTGCAGCTTCGCGCTGGCCAGCACGAACTCGTACGCGGTGAGGAAACCCTGCACCGCCTCCCGCTCACTGACCAGCCCCAGCCGCCGGTAGACGTCGGGGTTACGCCAGGTCGGCTCGTCGTCGAGGGTGACCGTGCCGCGCGACGGGGCGAGGAACCCGGCCATCATGTGCAGCAGCGTGGTCTTGCCGGCGCCGTTCGGGCCGAGCAGCCCGGTCACGCCCGGCCCCAGGGCCATGCTGATGTCGTTGACCGCGACCACGTTGCCGTACCACCGGGACACCCCGGTCAGGCTCAGCGTGCTCATCAGGAGGCGACCTTCCGGTAGCGAGCCAGCAGGAGGGCGGTCGCGCCGGCGACCAGCAGCACCGCGGCCAGGGCGTACACCGGGCCGAACCCGCCGATCATCATCTCGCCCGGATCGCCCTCGACCAGCAGGTCACCCAGCGACCAGATGCCCACCCCCTGCACCAGCGTGGAGGGCGAGGCGAGCCCGGCCAGCTCGTTGGCGGCGCGCGACGGCAGGATGCTCAGCACCCCGACGATCGGGGTGGTCATCAGGAAGACCGCCACCACCCCACCGGCGGCGAAGGCGCGCTTGCCGGTCAGCGAGGCGACCAGCAGCCCGACCGAGGCGAAGACCACCGCCCACAGCCCGGCGTAGAGCAGCCCGGGCAGCAGGTCGAGTAGCTCGTTCCACACCCCGCGCATGCCCTGCTTGGTGGTGAAGGCGGCACCCAGGAACATCAGCAGCTGCGGCCCGCCGAGCAGCAGCCAGAGGGCGGTGACCAGCGCCAGCAGCTTGGCCAGCGCGTAGTCGGCGCGCGGCAGCGGCCGGGAGAAATACAGCGGCAGCACGCCGCTGCGCAGGTCCCGAGAGACCAGCTCCGGAGCGACGACCGCGACGAAGAAGATGACAAGCCAGCTCATCGCGTCGGCGAACTGGGCGTACGTGGCGACCGGCTCGCCGATCTGGCTGCGTACCGCGGCCAGGGCCACCGCCACCAGGGAGACGATGCCGACCACCAGCCACGGGAAGATCTTGGCCTTGGCGCTGCGCCCGAAACCGAACGCGGTGCGCAGACCGTGCAGGTAGAGCGCGCCGAAGACCTGTCGGCGGCCCAGCCTCGGGCCCTCGTAGCGCTGGTAGCCGATGTCGTGGATGACGCCGGTCGGCGTGGGGCGCACGGCGGTGGTGGACGGCTCAGGCATGAGTGAGCTCCCTCGCGGCGAAGAGTTCGGCCACCCGGTGCCGGCGCTGGTCGAGTCGGTGCAGTGGCAGGTCCAGCTCGGCGACCGCACCGAGGATCAGGTCGTAGGTGCCGTCGTCGGCGAGCGGCACGAGGAGCAGTCGCCCGTCCCGCGCGACCGGCAGTTTCAGTTCGGCGAGTCGGGCGGCGAGTTCCTCGGTGCCCTCGCTGACCTCCACGGCGAGCACGTCGGTGGCCGTGGTCATCGCGGAGATGTTGTCGGCGCGCAGCAGCCGGCCGCCGTCGATGGCGATCAGCGTGTCGCAGATCCGCTCGACCTCGCCGAGCAGGTGCGAGCAGACCAGCACGGAGATGCCGAACTCGGTGCCGATCCGATGTACCAGGGCCAGCATGGCGTCGCGGCCGGCCGGGTCCAGGCCGTTGGTCGGCTCGTCCAGCAGCAGCAGGTCGGGGTCGTGCACCAGCGCCTGGGCCAGCTTGACGCGCTGCTTCATGCCGGTCGAGTAGCCCCCGACCGGACGGTAGCGCTCCTCGTAGAGCCCCACGTGCCGCAGCGCCTCCGAGGCCCGCTCGCGAGCCGCGGTGCGGGGCAGGCCGCTCATTCGGCCAAGATGGGTGACCAGTTCGGCGGCGGACAGGTCCGGTGGGAGGCAGTCGTGCTCCGGCATGTAGCCGACCCGGTTGCGGACAGCCGCCGGGTCTGCGGTCGGGTCGATGCCGAGCACCGAGACCTGACCGCTGGTTGGTGCGATCAGGCCGAGCAGAATCTTGATCAACGTGGATTTGCCGGCGCCGTTCGCGCCCACCAGGCCGATGATCCCGGGCTCGACGGCGACGGTGAGGTCGGCCAGCGCGGTGACCCGACCTCCGTACGTCTTGGTGAGCGACTGGGTCGCGATCAGTGTCACGCGCCCAGCGTAGGGAGTCGATGCCCAGCAGGGACACCGGCACGCCCCCGGCACTCCCCTGATCCTTTTCCCGCCGGACCCCTAAGGTCCCCCGCCGAGGCCCTCGCGACGTTTCCGCCGGTCCCGCGTTCGGCCCGACCCCGCCTTGGGAAAGACACATCCAAGGTGACACCATTCACCTCCCGTTCACCAGGCATCGACCCGCCCGGTGATCGACCGACGACGCGGGAGGGATCCTGATGGCCGAGGTGGGCGTCCCCAAGGTGAGCGTCGTGGTGCCGGCGTACAACTGCGGCCCGCACATCGAGAAGCTCGCCGCCTCGCTGCTGCGCCAGTCACTGCCCGCCGACGAATTCGAAGCGATCTTCGTCGATGACGGCTCGACCGACGACACCGCGGACCGGCTGGACCGGCTGGCCGCCGAGCACCCGCACATCAGGGTGTTGCACATCGAGAACTCCGGCTGGCCGTCGCGTCCGCGCAACCTCGGCATCGACCACGCCCGCGGCGAGTACGTCTTCTTCGCCGACGACGACGACTGGTTCGCCGACGAGGCGCTGGAGCGGCTCCACGCCTGCGCGAAGGCGAACGACGCCGACATCGTGGTGGGAAAGATGGCCGGGTACGGGCGCCCCGTGCCCCGGGAGTTGTTCCGCAAGAACCGCTTCGACGCCACCCTGGGCAACTCCCCACTGATCGACAGCCTGACCTGCCACAAGCTGTTCCGGCGGTCGTTCCTCAACGAGCACGGTCTGCGGTTCCCGGAGGGCGGCAAGCGTCGGCTGGAGGACCACTCGCTGGTCGTCCGGGCCTACTTCCTGTCCCGGCGCACCTCCGTGCTGTCCGACTACACCTGCTACCACCACGTCCAGCGGGGCGACGCGCGCAACGTCACCGCGGGCCAACTGGACCCGTCGAGCTACTACGCCAGCGTGCGGGAGGCGCTGGACGTCGTGGACGCCAACACCGAGCCGGGTCCGCTGCGGGATCGGCTGCACCGGCGTTGGCTGCGCAACGAGATGCTCAGCCGGCTGCGCGGAAAGCGGCTGCTGAACGCCCCCGAGGCATGGCTGGAGCAGGTCGCGCTCGAGATCCAGAAGATCATCCAGGACCGCTTCGCCCCTGGTGTCGCGGGCGGTCTGCCGCCCCTGCTCCGAGCCGTGGCGTACCTGGCGGAGCAGGGCCGCGTCGCGGACCTGCGCAGGCTTGCCCGCTGGGAGGCGGGCATCGCCGCACACGGCACGATCGACGAACTCCGGCGTGCCGACCACGCCGTCACGGTGACCGTCGCCGCCGAGCTGCGCGCCGCGGACCAGCCGGTCGGCTTCCGCGCCGACGACGGCCGCGACGTGCTGGTGCTCCCGATGGAGGAGATCGCCCCCGAGGTGCTCGACGCCACCGCGCAGGTGCGCAAGGCCCGCCTGGACCTGGTGGCCCGCCACCGGGAGACCGGCGCCGAGATATTTCTTCCGAACACCTTCGAGACCGAGCGGATCACCGGTACGACCGGAGCGGACACCGTCCACCTGGTGCACCGGGCCACCGCCACGATCGACTTCGCCGCCCTCAACGGCGGCCGGACCAGGGGCAGTTGGCTGCTCAAGGCCCGGATCACCAACGTGGGTTGGACCGAGGACGCGCGACTGCCGCTGGTGTTCATCTGCCGGGCCGATGGCTCGCGACCCCGGATCCGCGACGAGCGGAAGGTGTGGAACCGGGTGCGGTCGGCGATAGGCCGTCGGATCAAGCGCTGATCCGCCCGCGGGGGTCCTGGAGTGGCGCCCTCGACCGATGGGCGGTCGGCTGCGAAACTGTGTGCCGGTCAGCGAGTGGGGGGTGTGGATGAGCAACGGCTGGGTGCTGCCCGACGAGGTGCTACGGGACGCACCGGCGTACACGCCACGTCCCGGTGAGCTCGCGGATCTGGAGCTGCTGCTGACCGGCGCGTACGCCCCTCTGACCGGCTTCATGACCCGCGCCGACCTGGTCTCGGTCAGCCGACGCGCCCGGCTGGCCGACGGCACACCGTGGCAGGTGGCGGTCGTCCTCCAGGTGCCGGCCGCGCTGGCGCAGAGCTTCGATCCGCGCGACCCGGCCCGCCGGGCGCTCGTGCTGACCGACGGGGAGGGCGCCCCGGCGGCCGCCCTGGACGTGGCCGACGTCTGGCCGGTGCGCGAGGGCGTGGCGGGGGTGGGCGGCCAGGTTCGGCGGCTGGGCGACGGTGGGCACGGTCCGTTCCAGCGACTGCGGCGCAACCCGGACGAGGTCCGCGCGCTGCTGCCCCCGGGCCGGGTGCTCGGGGTGATCGCCGATCGGCCCCTGCATCGTCCACAGCTCGCCCAGATCGCCCACGCCGCCCGCACCCTGGCCGCTCATCTGCTCGTGATGATCCCGGTCGGCGAGGGCGGCGTCGACGGGCTCCCGCCGGAGGCGCTGGTCCGTACGATCTTCGCCGCGCGGGACCGGATGCCACCCGCCACCCTGGTCGCGGTGCCGCTGTCGCACCGACGCGAGGAGATCAGCGACGCGTTGCTGCGCGCCCGGGTCTCGGCCGCGTACGGGGTCACCCACCTGCTCTCCACCGGGGAGATGCTCTCCGGCGCCGGGCTGCGGGTGCTGGTGCCGCGCGAACTCGCCTACGACAACCGGGACGGGCAGTGGCGTTGGCGGGAGGACATCCCCCCGCGCAACCGCCGGCTCGCGCTGACCCAGCCGGAGATCGACGACCTGCTCGACCGGGGCTTCCCACTCCCGGAGTGGCACACCCCGCCCGCCGTGGCACGGGAGTTGGCCCGGGCCCGGCCGCCGCGGCGGCAGCGTGGGCTGGTGGTCTTCCTGACCGGTCTCTCCGGCTCCGGCAAGTCGACGATCGCCCGGGGGCTGGCGGACGCGTTGCGGGAGAGCGGCGACCGCACGGTGACCCTGCTCGACGGGGACGTGGTGCGCCGGGAACTCTCCGCCGGGCTGGGCTTCAGCAAGGCCGACCGGGATCTCAACGTCCGGCGGATCGGCTGGGTGGCCGCCGAGATCGCCCGACACCATGGGGTGGGCATCTGCTGCCCGATCGCCCCGTACGCGGCGGCCCGGGCCACCGCCCGGGAGATGACTCTCGCCGCCGGAGCGGGTTTCGTGCTGGTGCACGTTGCCACCCCGCTGGAGGTGTGCGAGCGGCGGGACCGCAAGGGCCTGTACGCGCGAGCGCGGGCCGGCCTGCTCACCGGGATGACCGGCATCGACGACCCGTACGAGGAGCCGACCGACGCCGATCTGGTGCTCGACACCACCGACCTGAGCGTGGCGGACGCGGTGCAGGTCGTGCTGCACCATCTGACCGAGACCGGCTGGGTGGAGCTGAAGATCGCCACCGCCTGACGCGTCGCCGTACCCGTTCCTTCCACCGCTGAGCGGCACGCGCTAGTGTTCATCTTTGTTGGAACACGTTTGACCGCGTGAGAGTACGTGGACGCCCGGGGAGGCACGGCGAATGCTCGCTCAGCAGCGGCAGGCGGCCATCCTGGAGCGGGTCCGCTCGACCGGCGGCGTCCGGGTCAGCGAGTTGGCAGGCGAGTTCGGCGTGTCCGACATGACCATCCGACGCGACCTCGATGCGCTGCACGAGCGCGGCCTGCTGGCCAAGGTGCACGGCGGCGCCACCACGACCGGGCCAAGCTCCACCGACGAGCCGGGCTTCCGCGCCAAGTCGGTCCGCCAACTGCCGGAGAAGGCCGCCATCGCCGACCGGGCGGCCCAGCTGGTCCGGCCGGGAGCGGCGGTCGCGCTCTCCGCCGGCACCACCACGGCCGAACTGGCCCGCCGACTGGTGGACGTGCCCGAGCTGACCGTGGTGACCAACTCGCTGCCGGTGGCCGAGATCATGCACGCCGGCGGCCGCCCGGACCAGACGGTGGTGCTCACCGGCGGCGTACGCACACCGTCGGACGCGCTGGTCGGCCCGCTCGCGGTCGGGGCAGTCCGGTCGCTGCACCTGGATCTGCTCTTCCTGGGCGTCCACGGCATCACCGAGCGGGCCGGCTTCACCACCCCGAACCTGATGGAGGCGGAGACCGATCGGGCGCTCGTGGCAGCGGCGGACCAACTGGTGGTGCTCGCCGACCACACCAAGTGGGGCACGGTCGGCATCTCCTCGATCGTCGCTTTGGCGGCGGCCCACGTACTGGTCAGCGACGACCGGTTGCCTCCAACCGCACGACGGGTAGTCGGCGAACAGGTGGGCGAACTGATCATGGTGAAGGCGACAGGGGCGGGCCGCGTGACGCGCACGCCGACAACTGAGGGGACGGCGCCGTGAAGCGCACCGCGATCGACCTGGCCGACGGCCGGGAGCTGATCTACTTCGACGAGCGCGACGACGCGGTCCGCGACCAGCCGGACCGCCGGGACCTGCCGCCGCCTCCCCCCGCGTCGCAACTGCGCTACGACCCGTTGACCGACGAGTGGGTGGCGGTCGCCGTGCACCGGCAGACCCGCACCTTCCTCCCACCGGCGAACGAGTGCCCCCTCGACCCGTCGGTGGGCGACCGGCTGACCGAGATCCCCGCACCCGACTACGACGTGGTGGTCTTCGAGAACCGGTTCCCGTCGCTGAGCGGTCGGGTGGCCGAGGAGCCCGGGGAGATCACCCCTTTCACACCGGTCCGGCCGGGCCTCGGCCGGTGCGAGGTGGTCTGCTTCACGTCGGATCACAACGCCTCCTTCGCCAGCCTGCCCCCGCGTCGGGTCCGCACCGTGCTGGACGCGCTCGCCGACCGCACCGAGGTGCTCGGCGCGCTACCCGGCGTCGAGCAGATCTTCTGCTTCGAGAACCGGGGCGTCGAGATCGGTGTCACGCTGCACCACCCGCACGGCCAGATCTACGCGTACCCCTTCGTGACGCCGCGCACCCGCGCGCTGCTGGCCGCGGCGCGCCGGCACGCCGAGCGAACCGGCGGGGGCAACCTGTACGCGGACGTGCTGGCCGCCGAGCGCGCCACCGGCGACCGGGTGGTCACGGAGAACGAACACTGGACGGTGTTCGTCCCGGCGGCCGCCCGCTGGCCGTTCGAGGTGCACATCGCGCCGCACCGCGTGGTGCCGGACATCCCGGCGCTCAACGACAGCGAACGGGACGCCTTCGGGCCGCTCTACCTGGACCTGCTGCGCCGCTTCGACGGCCTGTTCGACATGCCGATGCCGTACATCTCGGCCTGGCACCAGGCGCCCGTGCGGGTCGACCGCGAGCTGGGCCACCTGCACCTACAGCTGTTCAGCATCCGGCGGGCCAAGGACAAGCTGAAGTACCTGGCGGGCTCCGAGTCCGGGATGGGCGTCTTCATCAACGACATCGCCCCGGAACGCGCCGCCGACCTGCTGCGCGCCGTCTGAAAAACCTGCCGTGCGGGGAGCCTGAGCGCGGCGCGGCATGAGCTTGTCGGGAAACAGGGCGCGGGGGGCCCGGGACAGGGCCCCCCGCAGGGAAGGGACGGCTGGCTGTGCACGGCACAGCCGGGAAGGCTGGCTGATCGGCGCACGGGTGCCGCGGGTCGACCGTAGTCAACCTTCCTGGACGCGACTGGCATCTCGTCCATCCTGGTCAACGAGGCGCGCCGGCCGCAGTGACGCCGACCGGCGCGGCGGCGCCGGACACGCCGAAGCCCGCCGGCAGGGGTGCCGGCGGGCTCCGATGACGCGGTACGCCTGGATCAGGCAGCGATCTTGCGGGCCAGGTTCTCGTCGAGCGCGTTCATGAACTCGTCGGTGGTCAGCCACGGGGCGTCGCGCGAGATGAGCAGCGCGAGGTCCTTGGTCATCTGGCCGCCCTCGACGGTGTCGACGATGACCTGCTCCAGGGTGTTGGCGAACTCGGTGACCGCCGGGGTGCCGTCCAGCTTGCCCCGGTGGGCCAGGCCCCGGGTCCAGGCGTAGATCGACGCGATCGGGTTGGTCGAGGTCTTCTCGCCCTTCTGGTACTGCCGGTAGTGCCGGGTGACAGTGCCGTGCGCGGCCTCGGCCTCGACGGTCCGGCCGTCCGGGGAGAGCAGGACGGAGGTCATCAGACCCAGCGAGCCGAAGCCCTGCGCGACGGTGTCGGACTGCACGTCACCGTCGTAGTTCTTGCAGGCCCAGACGTAGCCGCCCTCCCACTTGAGCGCGGCGGCGACCATGTCGTCGATGAGCCGGTGCTCGTAGGTGATGCCGGCAGCGGCGAACTCGGCCTTGAACTCGGTCTCGAACACCTCGGCAAAGATGTCCTTGAACCGGCCGTCGTACGCCTTGAGGATGGTGTTCTTGGTGGACAGGTAGACCGGGTAGTTGCGGTCCAGTCCGTACCGGAACGACGCCCGGGCGAAGTCCCGGATCGACTCGTCGTAGTTGTACATGCCCATGGCGATGCCGCCGCCGGGGAAGTTGGCGACCTCCATCTCCATCGGCGCGCCGCCGTCAGCCGGCGTGTAGGTGATGGTCACCGTGCCCGGGCCGGGGACGACGAAGTCGGTGGCCTTGTACTGGTCACCGTGGGCGTGCCGGCCGATGATGATCGGCTTGGTCCAGCCGGGGACCAGCCGCGGCACGTTGGACATGATGATCGGCTCACGGAAGACGACGCCGCCGAGGATGTTGCGGATGGTGCCGTTGGGCGACCGCCACATCTTCTTCAGGCCGAACTCCTCGACCCGGGCCTCGTCCGGGGTGATGGTCGCGCACTTGACGCCGACGCCGTGCTCCTTGATGGCGTTGGCGGCGTCGATCGTGACCTGGTCGTCGGTCTCGTCGCGGTGCTGGATCGACAGGTCGTAGTAGTGCAGGTCGACGTCGAGGTAGGGCAGGATCAGCTGCTCCCGGATCTGCTTCCAGATGATCCGGGTCATCTCGTCGCCGTCGAGTTCTACGACCGGGTTGTTTACCTTGATCTTCGCCATCGACCGGCGCTCCTCTCGGGGGACACGTGCTCAAGCAGTACGAGCGTACTGCAATTGGGCCGGCAGCCCCCAGCCGGCCTCGACCGGCCGGCGAAACCGGGCTGCGCGGAACAGGAATGCCCTGGAATCATCGTCCGATGCCACTGAACCGCACCCTCGGGTCTATCACGGTCACCGCACTCACTGACGGTGAGGGTGCCTTCTTCCAGCCCCGCGCGGAGGCGTTTCCGCAGGCCACAGCGGCCCACTGGGCGGAGGCCGACCGGCGCGACCCCGATTCGGTGACCGCCGACGGGCAGTGGTGGCTACCGTTCCGCAGCTTCGCGATCCGCGCCGGCGACGGGCCGGTCACCCTGGTCGACGCCGGGATCGGCCCGGCCGACGCACCCGCCGCGAGCTGGGCGCCCGTGCCGGGGCGGCTGCCCGCCGAGTTGGCCGCCGCGGGCATCGACCCGGCCGATGTCGACACTGTCGTCCTGACCCACCTGCACAGCGACCACATCGGCTGGGCGGTCACCGGCACACCGGGACGGCCGTACTTCCCGAACGCGAGCTACCTGTTGCAGCGCGCCGAACTCGACGCGGCGGAGACACTCAACCCCGGGCTGCCGGCCGGCCTCATCGCGCCCTTGCGCGCCGCCGGCCAGCTCCGGGCGGTCGACGGCGAGACCGCCCTCACCCCGGCGGTACGTCTGCTGCCCACTCCCGGCCACACCCCGGGCCACCAGTCGGTGCTCCTGACCTCGGCAGACGAACGGATGCTGCTCACCGGGGACCTGCTGGTGCACATGGTGCAACTCGTCGACCCCGACCTGGCGTACGCCCACGAGGAAGACCCGGAACTAGCCCGCACCTCCCGGCGAACCGCCCTGCACACCCACTCCCCCACCGTCCTGGCCACCCCTCACCTCGGCACCCCCTTCACAACTCGCCGCCACAACTGGCAATAACTTCATGATCAACAGAAGCTCGCGGGGTGGGGTCGGGGTGGACGGGGAAGGGCGCGCCGGGGTTGCCGGCGCGCCCTTCGGTGGTGCGGTGGTTCGGGGGGACTACATGCTGGAGATGTCGCCCTGCTTGGCGCGGACGGCTTCGGCAGCCTCCAGGAGGCTGGCGCGCTCGTCGGCGTCCAGGTCGGTCTCGACGACCCGCTTGACGCCCTCAGCGCCGATCTCGGCCTCGACACCCAGGTAGACACCGGAGATGCCGTACTCGCCGTCGACCCAGGCGCAGACCGGCATGACCTCGCCGGAGTCCTCCGCGACGGCCTTTGCCATCCGGGCCGCGGCGGCGGACGGGGCGTAGTAGGCCGAACCGGTCTTGAGCAGCGCGACCACCTCGGCGCCACCGTTGCGGGTCTTGACGACCAGCTCCTCGATCTGCTCGGCCGGCATGGCGTCGCGCAGCGGCTTGCCGTTGACGGTGCTCTTCGACGGCACCGGGACCATGGTGTCGCCGTGCGAGCCCAGGGTCAGCGTGCGTACCGAGGCCACCGGCACCTTCAGCGCCTCGGCGACGAAGTTGCTGAACCGGGCGGTGTCGAGCATGCCAGCCTGGCCGAGCACCCGGTTCTTCGGGAACTGGGTGGCGAGCTGGGCCAGCGCGGTCATCTCGTCCAGCGGGTTGGAGACCACGATGACGACGGCGTTCGGGGCGTACTTGGCGACGTTCTCGGCGACCTGGCGGACGATCTTGGCGTTGGTTTCCAGCAGGTCCATCCGGCTCATGCCGGGCTTGCGCGGCAGACCAGCGGTGATCACGACGACGTCGGAGCCCTCGATGCTCTCGTAGCCCTCACCATTGGGGCCGGTGGTCACGCCGACCACCTTGGTCTCGAAGCCCTCGATGGCCCGGGACTGGTTGAGGTCGAGCGCGAGGCCCGCGGGCTTGCCCTCCACGATGTCGGTGATCACTACGGTGTCGAAGACGTCGTACTCGGCCAGGCGCTGTGCGGTGGTGGAGCCGTAGAAGCCAGCCCCGACGACAGTGACCTTCTTACCCATGGTCGTCCCACTCCCTGATACCAGTCGGTTTTCCGGACCGTATCAGTCATCCTGGCACCGATCAGGCCAGGGGCGGCGGCCATCGCCGGGATGGGGCGAACGTCACCGCAGTCCTGGTTCAGCGCTGCCGACGGGGGGGTCAGCCGCGCTCGGCGCGCTCGACGACATTGGTGAGCAGCATGGCCCGGGTCATCGGGCCCACGCCGCCGGGCATGGGGACCAGCGCGCCGGCCGTCTCGGCCACCTCCGGGGCCACGTCGCCGGTGTAGCGGCCCTTGCCGTCCGCGCCGATCACGCGGGTGATGCCGACATCCACCACCACCGCGCCAGGGTTGATCATGTCGGCGGTGAGCAGACCCGGTACGCCGGCCGCGACGATGACGATGTCGGCGGCCCGGGTGTGCGAGGCGAGGTCGAGGGTGCCGGTGTGGCAGAGGGTGACAGTGGCGTTCTCGCTGCGCCGGGTGAGCAGCAGGCCGAGCGGTCGGCCAACAGTGTTGCCGCGACCGACCACCGCGACGGTGGCCCCGCGCAGCGCCACGTCGTGCCGGCGGAGCAACTCGACGATGCCGCGCGGGGTGCACGGCAGCGGACCGTCGTAGCCGAGCACGAGGCGACCCAGGTTGACCGGGTGCAGGCCGTCGGCGTCCTTGTCCGGGTCGATCAACTCCAGCACCCGCTGGGTGTCGAGGTGGGCCGGCAGCGGCAGTTGAACGATGTAGCCGTGGCACGCCGGGTCGGCGTTCAGCTCGGCCAGCACGTCGTCGACCTGCTGTTGGGTGGCGTCGGCCGGCAGTTCGCGGCGGATCGAGGCGATGCCCACCTCGGCGCAGTCGCGGTGCTTGCCGTTGACGTACGCCTGGCTGCCCGGGTCCGCCCCGACCAGGACCGTGCCGAGCCCGGGGATGATGCCGCGTTCCGCGAGTGCCTTCACCCGGATGCGCAGCTCGTCCTTGATCTCCGCTGCGGTTGCCTTGCCGTCCAGAAGCGTCGCCGTCACGACCAGATCGTCTCACGGCCACCACCCGCGGATCAGACGACCTCGCTCGGGCCGTCCGCCGCCGCTGCGGTGGGGCGGCCACCGGACGGGCCGGGCCACGTTGGGGCGACCGCCGCTGGAGTGACAGTGCGTGAGGTGTCGCTCGTCACTCTCGGTCACAACTTGTGGATTCGATCACGATCGAACCAGACAGACCGGCCCGCCGCTACAGAGACGGGACGCTCACCCCAGAGGGCTTCGAGGCGGTCAGGCGGGCCCAACCACCTCGTGAACCATCGCGATTTCCGCAGGCCACCGTCGATGAACCCGGTTTTGCCTAGCAGATCTGCTCGCCCCCAACAAGGTAGGCAACCCCGGACCGTTACCCACCCGCAACCGCGTCGTTGTCGAAGGCCCGTCGCCGACCTACCGTTACCGCTTGTTGCGCAGCGTAACCCAGCGTCGGGCCTGACTGCGCAGCGTGAGGAGATGAGGAGGCTCAATGCGAGTTCGTAGACTCGCCGCCTGGACCGCCCTCCCGCTCGCGGTGACGCTGGGCCTCGCGGCCTGCGGCAGCGGCGGAGACGGTGGATCCGGTGGCAGCGACAGTTCGGTGGTCAGCATTCAGATCGCCGAGCCGAAGCACCTGGTTCCCACCAACACCACCGAGACGTCCGGGTCGCAGGTGCTCGCCGGCCTGTTCAGCCCGCTCGTCGACTACGACGCCCAGAACAAGCCGTACGAGGTCGCCGCGCAGTCGATCACCTCGTCCGACAACAAGGTCTGGACGATCAAGCTCAAGGACGGCTTCACCTTCCACAACGGTGAGAAGGTCACGTCCGAGGACTACATCAACGCGTGGAACTACGGCGCGTACGCCCCGAACGGCCAGGACAGCAACTACTTCTTCGAGAAGATCGCTGGCTACGCCGACCTCCAGGGCAAGGCGCCGAAGGCCAAGGAGATGTCCGGCCTGAAGAAGGTCGACGACCTCACCTTCACCGCGACGCTCTCCGAGCCGTACATCGACTTCAAGACGACGCTGGGCTACAACGCGTTCTTCCCGCTGCCGGACGCCGCGTTCTCGGCTCCGGGCGTGATCAAGGACTCCTACGAGCAGGCGCCGATCGGGCAGGGTCCCTTCAAGATGAAGGGCGCCTGGCAGCACGACAGCAAGATCGATGTCGAGCGCTACGACGCGTACCCGGGCGAGAAGCCCAAGGTCAAGAACGTCGAGTTCCGGATCTACCAGCAGCTCACCGCGGCCTACGCGGACGTCCTGGCGGACAACCTGGACGTGCTGCCCACGATCCCGACCGAGAGCCTGAGCACCGCGCCGAGCGACCTGGGCGACCGGTACAAGACCAGCCCGATGTCGTCGTTCCAGTTCCTCGCGTTCCCGACGTTCGACAAGGACTACAGCAGCCCGGACGTGCGCAAGGCCATCTCGATGGCGATCGACCGTGACGAGATCACCAAGTCGGTCTTCAAGGGTTCGCAGCAGTCGGCGCGTTCCTTCGTCTCGCCGGTCCTGCCGGGCTACCGGGAGAACACCGCGGGCAAGGCCGGCGAGTTCAACCCAACCGAGGCCAAGAAGCTCTACCAGGCCGCCGGTGGTCCGTCGAAGATCGTCATCTCGTACAACGGCGATGGCGGGCACAAGGACTGGGTCGACGCCACTGTCAACCAGCTCAAGGCCAACCTGGGCGTCGACGCGGTCGGCTCGGCCGAGCCGAAGTTCGCCGACCTGCTGACCAAGGTCGAGAAGAAGACGCCGGTGGGTGCGTTCCGGATGGGTTGGGTCATGGACTACCCGACCATGGAGGACTACCTCGGCCCGCTGTACAGCACGAACGGCTCGTCGAACTACTACGGCTACAGCAACCCGCAGTTCGACAAGCTGGTCAAGGAGGGTTCCGCCGCCAAGACGCAGGACGAGGCGATCGCCAAGTACCAGCAGGCGGAGGACATCCTGGCCAAGGAGATGCCGGTGATCCCGCTCCGCTTCGGCGAGAACGTGTTCGGCCACTCGTCCAAGGTCAAGAACGTGGAGATGGACCTGTTCCAGCGGGTCAACCTCGTCAAGATCGAAGCAGCCAGCTGAGCTGACCATGGTGCGGGCCACCCGGGCGACGAAGCCCGGGTGGCCCGGACCGCACCACCGAGGCCGGGCCGCAGCAGCGGACCCGGCGTCGGTGGTGCCGGCTCCCCCGGGCCGGACGGCACGTCTCGGATATTTCGGGTACGACCAGAGATGCCGTCCTGCGACCCTTTCGCACATTTCCGGAGAGACTGCTAAGCATGTTCCGCTACATCCTGCGGCGCCTACTGCAGATGGTCCTGGCGTTCTTCGGGACCACCCTGATCGTCTACGCGCTGACATTCGCCGGGCAGGGCGACCCGATCCAGGCGCTCGCCGGCGAACGGCCGGTGACGCCAGCGCAGCGGGCCTACCTGACCGAGAAGTACCACCTGGACGCCACGGGCGTCGGCGGCTTCTTCTACCGCTACTTCGACTACGTGAAGAACCTGCTCCAGGGCAACCTGGGCGAGTCACTCACCGGTCGGAACATCGGCGACATCCTTCAGCAGGCCTGGCCGGTCACCGTGCGGCTCGCGCTCATCGCGCTCGCTGTGGCGATCATCTTCGGCGTCACCGCCGGGGTGCTCGCCGGCATCCGCCGGGCCAGCATCTTCGACAACTCGACGCTGGTGCTGACCCTGCTGGTGCTGGGCATCCCGACCATCGTGCTGGCGCCGCTGGCGCAGTACTTCCTGGGCGTCAAGTGGCAGCTCTTCCCACCCACCGCCGGCTCCGACCCGACGTTCTACGCGCTCCTGCTGCCGGGCATCGTGCTCGGCTCGCTGTCGCTGGCCACCGCCCTACGACTCACCCGGGCCTCGGTGGCGGAGAACCTGCGCGCCGACTACGTGCGGACCGCCCGGTCCAAGGGCCTGGTCAAGCGGCGCATCGTCGTCGTCCACGTGCTGCGCAACTCGCTGATCCCGGTGGTCACCTTCCTCGGTGTGGAACTGGGCAACCTGATGAGCGGCGCGATCATCACCGAGGGCGTCTTCAACATCCCCGGCGTGGGCTTCAACCTCTTCCGCGGCATCCGCACCGAGGACGGCCCCCTGGTGGTGGGCATCGTCAGCGTGCTCGTCGTGGTCTACCTGGTCTCGAACCTGGTGGTGGACGTCCTCTACGCCGTACTCGACCCGAGGATCCGCTATGAGTGAGCGCAGCGAACGAATCATCAGCGCAGCGTGCCTGGGCTCTCATGCCGGCGCCGAGCGCAGCGAGGTGGCGGCATGAGTGAGCGCAGCGAACGAATCATCAGCGCAGCGTGCCTGGGCTCTCATGCCGGCGCCGAGCGCAGCGAGGTGGCGGCATGAGTGACTTTGAGACTGTGGCGGCCACCGAGAACCAGGCCGCGCGACGTGGCCCCTCGGGAGAGCCGGGCACGCCCAACCAGATCGGCGCCGCGAACAAGCCCCGCAGCCTGGCCGGGGACGCCTGGCGCGACCTGCGCCGCAACCCGATCTTCTGGATCTCGCTGGCGCTGGTCGTCATCTTCACCCTGATGGCGCTGCTCCCCGGGGTCTTCACGGCCAACAACCCGAACGACTGCCTGCTTTCCCGGCAGCACGCCGGGCCGTCCGGCGGGGCCATCTTCGGGTACGACTTCCAGGGCTGCGACACGTACTCCCGGGCGGTCTACGGCACCCGGGCGTCGCTGTTGGTCGGCGCGCTCGCCGCGCTCGGCACCGGAATCATCGCGCTGGTGATCGGCATGTTGGCCGGTTACTTCGGCAGCTGGGTCGACGCGGTGCTCTCCCGGGTGATCGACGTGGTGCTCGGCATTCCGCTGCTGCTGGCCGCGATCGTGCTGCTCAAGCGAGTGTCCAGTGACAGCCAGTGGGCTCGGATCGGCGCTGTCGTCTTCGTGTTGGCTCTCCTTGGCTGGACCACCGCCGCCCGCGTGGTCCGGTCCTCGGTGATCACCGCGAAGGAGCAGGACTACGTCGCGGCGGCCCGGATGCTCGGCGCCGGCAACAGCCGGATCATGTGGCGGCACATCCTGCCGAACTCGCTGGCCCCGGCGATCGTCGTGCTGACCATCGCGCTCGGCTCGTTCATCGCGGCCGAGGCGACGCTCTCCTTCCTCGGCATCGGCCTGAAGGCGCCCACCATCTCGTGGGGCCAGGACATCGACACCGGCCGGATCCACATGCGGGAGGCGGCCACCCCGTTGATCGTCCCGTCGGCCTTCCTGGCGCTGACCGTGCTGGCGTTCATCATGCTCGGCGACGCGATCCGTGACGCCTTCGACCCGAAGCTGCGGTGATCCCTCACATGCGAGCGCGAGGAGTGAGCGAAGCGAGCCCCGCAGTCGCGAGCGAAAGGCAGGCACAGTCTTGACCATCAATCCCACTCCCGCCTCCGCCACACCCGAGGGCGGTCACCTGCTGGAGTTGCGGGACCTGCACGTCGAGTTCCGCACCAACGAGGGCGTCGCCCGGGTGATCAACGGAGTGTCGTACCACCTGGACGCCGGCGAGACCCTTGCCGTGCTCGGCGAATCCGGCTCGGGTAAGTCGGTCACCGCCCAGGCGATCATGGGCATCCTGGACACCCCGCCCGCGTTCGTCCGCTCCGGCCAGATCCTCTACCAGGGTGAGGACCTGCTCACCCGCTCCGAGGAGCAGCGCCGGCAGGTACGCGGCAAGGAGATCGCGATGATCTTCCAGGACGCGCTCTCCGCCCTCAACCCGGTCTTCCCGGTCGGCTGGCAGATCGGTGAGACGCTGCGCCAGCGCGCCGGCATGTCCCGAGCCGACGCTCGGCGTCGTGCCGTCGAGCTGATGGATCTGGTCAAGATCCCGGGTGCCGCCAAGCGGATCGGTGACTACCCGCACCAGTTCTCCGGCGGCATGCGGCAGCGCGTCATGATCGCCATGGCGTTGGCGCTGGACCCGAAGGTGCTGATCGCCGACGAGCCCACCACGGCCCTCGACGTGACCGTGCAGGCCCAGATCATGGACCTGCTGGCCGACCTGCGCCGGGAACTCAACATGGCGATGATCCTGATCACCCACGACCTGGGTGTGGTCGCCGGCGTCGCGGACCGGATCGCCGTCATGTATGCCGGCCGGATCGTTGAGCACGCCGACGTCCGCTCGCTCTACAAGGCGCCCGCCCACCCGTACACAAAGGGTTTGTTGGAGTCGATCCCGCGCCTGGACGTCCGCGGCCAGGAGCTGTCGACGATCAAGGGGTTGCCGCCGAACCTGATGCGCATCCCGTCCGGCTGCCCGTTCCACCCCCGGTGCCCGTACGTCCAGCAGGTCTGCGTGGACGAGGTGCCGCACGACCTGGTCCTCGGCGACGGCCGGACCAGCGCTTGCCACTTCGCGCAGGAGGTCCGTGATGACAGCGTCGCCCGCTAACCCCACCAAGGTCCGCGGCGAGACCATCCTCTCCGTCGACAACCTGGTGAAGCACTTCCCGATCACTCAGGGCGTGCTGTTCCAGCGGCAGATCGGAGCGGTCAAGGCCGTCGACGGGGTGAGCTTCGAGCTGCGCCGGGGCGAGACGCTCGGCGTGGTCGGCGAGTCCGGCTGCGGCAAGTCCACCCTCGCCCGGCTGCTGATGCGGTTGGAGACGCCCACCTCCGGACGCGCCACCCTGGAGGGCAAGGACCTGTTCAAGGCTTCCGGGGGCGAGCTGCGCCGGCTGCGTCGCAACATGCAGATGGTGATGCAGGACCCGTACACCTCGCTGAACCCGCGGATGACCGTCGGCGACATCATCGGCGAGCCGTTCGAGATCCACCCGGATGCCGCGCCGAAGGGCAGCAAGGCCAAGCGGGTCCAGGAGCTGTTGGACCTGGTCGGGCTCAACCCGGAGCACATCAACCGGTACCCGCACCAGTTCTCCGGCGGTCAGCGTCAGCGCATCGGCATCGCCCGCGCCCTCGCGCTGAAGCCCGAGGTGATCGTCTGCGACGAGCCGGTGTCGGCGCTCGACGTCTCCATCCAGGCCCAGGTGATCAACCTGCTCAAGCAGCTACAGGGCGAGCTGGGGCTCTCGTACATCTTCATCGCCCACGACCTGTCCGTGGTGCGACACATCGCCGACCGCGTCGCGGTGATGTACCTCGGTCGGATCGTCGAGATCGGCACCGAGGACGAGATCTACGAGCGGGCCACCCACCCGTACACCCAGGCTCTGCTCTCTGCCGTGCCGGTGCCGGACCCGGAGGCCCGCGACCAGCGCAACATGATCCGGCTGGTCGGCGACGTGCCCAGCCCGGCCGACCCGCCGAGCGGGTGCCACTTCCGGACCCGCTGCTGGAAGGCCCAGGACATCTGCGCCACCGAGGACCCCCAAACAGTCCCGAGAGCAGCGGACCCCCACCCCTCGGCCTGCCACTTTGCCGAACTCCGCCCCGTAACCCCGGCCTGACCCCCCAACCACGTTGATCATGGGGTTGACGGGCCGCTTCGTCCGGCTTGTCGCCCGTCAACCCCATGATCAACCCACCCTGTGGTGGGTAGCACCGGGGGGCTAGTGGAAGAAGTGGCGGGTGTTGGTTAGGTACATCGTTACGTTGGCCTTTTTGGCCGCTTCGATGACTTCCTCGTCGCGGATGGAGCCGCCGGGCTGCACGATGGCGCGGACCCCGGCGTCGATGAGGATCTGCGGGCCGTCGGCGAACGGGAAGAACGCGTCCGAGGCGGCGACCGAGCCGCGGGCCCGGTCGGCGCCGGCGCGGCTGACCGCGAGCTGCGCCGAGTCGACCCGGTTGACCTGACCCATGCCCACGCCGACGGTGGCGCCGTCCTTGGCGAGCAGGATCGCGTTGCTCTTCACCGCGCGGACCGCCCGCCAGGCGAACGCGAGGTCCCGCAGCAGTTCCTCGTCGGCGGCCTCGCCGGTCGCCAACTGCCAGTTGGCCGGGTCGTCGCCGGGGGCGTTCACCCGGTCGGCGACCTGGGCCAGCACGCCACCGGTCACTGGCCGCAACTCCACCAGCGCCGGCTTCCAGGCCGGTGCCCGCAGCAGCCGGATGTTCTTCTTGCCCTGCAACACCTCGACGGCGCCCTCGTCGAAGCCGGGGGCGACCACCACCTCGGTGAAGATTTCGGCTACCTGCCGGGCCAGCTCGACCGAGACCGACCGGTTGACCGCGATGACGCCGCCGTACGCCGACACCGGGTCGCAGGCGTGCGCCCTGCGGTGCGCCTCGGCGACGTCCGCGCCGACCGCAATGCCGCACGGGTTGGCGTGCTTGATGATCGCCACCGCCGGCTGGTCGGCGAAGTCGTTCGCGGCCCGCCAGGCGGCGTCACCGTCGACGTAGTTGTTGTACGACATCTCCTTGCCGTGCAGCTGCTCGGCCTGGGCCAGCCCGGCCGGGGCGTCCGGGTCGGTGTAGAGCGCGGCGGGCTGGTGCGGGTTCTCGCCGTAGCGCAGCGCTGTCGACTTGCGCAGCGCCAGCCCCGCGAACTGCGGCCACCAGTCGTCGGCGGGCGCCAGCTCCTGGGCGCACCACTGGGCCACCGCGACGTCGTACTCGGCGATGTCGGCGAACGCCCGGGCGGCCAGTGCGCGACGCTGCGCCAGGGTGAAGCCACCCTCGCTGAGCGCGCCGAGCAGGGCCGGGTAACCGGCCGGGTCGGTGAGCACGGCGACCGAGGCGTGGTTCTTGGCGGCGGCCCGCACCATGGCCGGGCCACCGATGTCGATCTGCTCCACGCACTCCTCGACGCCGGCGCCGGAGGCGACGGTGGCCTGGAACGGGTAGAGGTTGGAGACCAGCAGGTCGAACGCCGCGACGCCCAGCTCGTCGAGCTGTGCCACGTGCGTGTCCTTGCGCAGGTCCGCGAGGAGACCCGCGTGCACCTTCGGGTGCAGGGTCTTCACCCGGCCGTCGAGCACCTCGGGGAAACCGGTCACCGTCTCCACCGGCGTCACCGGCACCCCGGCGGCGGCGATGGTGCCCGCCGTGCTGCCGGTGGACACGATCTCCACACCGGCCGCGTGCAGGGCCTGAGCCAGCTCGACCAGCCCGGTCTTGTCGTAGACGCTGACCAGCGCCCGCCTGATCGGGCGGCGCCCGTCCTGAGTGGGACTCACGGAACCGTGACCTTCCTTCCGGTGATGGTCCAGCCTTCGCGGACCAGCCGACCGACCTGCTCGACGAGCTGGCGCCGCTCGGCTTCCTTGATGCGCTCGGTGAGCGTGTCGACGTCGTCGTCGTCCAGCACCGGCACCGCGACCTGCGCGACGATCGGCCCGGTGTCCATGCCGGCGTCGACGAAGAAGAGGGTGGCTCCGGTGAGCTTCACGCCGTAGGCGAGGGCGTCACGCGGGCCGTGGATGCCGGGAAACGCCGGCAGCAGCGTGTTGTGGGTGTTCAGGTAGCGGTCGCCGAAGGCGGCGAGGAAGTGCGGGCCGACCAGCTTGAGGAAACCGGCGGAGATGACCAGATCGGGTTGGTGCTTCGCGACGTGCGCGGTGAGCGCGCGGTCCCAGTCCTCCCGGGTGTCATGGTCGCGGACCCGCTCGACGAAGGTCGGCACCCCCGCCGCGTCGGCCCGGTCCAGACCCGCGATGCCGTCACGGTCCGCGCCGACCGCGACGACCTGCGCGCCGTACGCGGGGTCGGCGGCGGCATCCAGCAGCGACTGAAGGTTGCTCCCGGAGCCGGAGATGAGGACGACGATGCGGGCGACAGGCGCGGGCTCGGTCACCGGGCCACCCTATCGGGCAGGTCAGAGACGCCCTTCGACCGGGCGGTGCGCCGATCTTCGACGGTTCCGACGTGCGTCGACCCGGTACGCTGCCGCTCGCTCGGGCCGAACGCCGCAGCGGCCCACACACCGCCCCTGATCCGGCACACGAAGCGGTCGACAAGGGCCTGTTTGCCTGCTTTGAGAGACATGTCGTCCTGCTGCTGTACTGGGCTTTGGGAGGACTGACCGCGATCATGGATGGAAACAAAGAGCACCAACTGACGGAACCAGTCCAAGGAGCTTCTCGAATGCAGCCCGGTAACCCCGGTCAGGACCCGTACGGCCAGCAGCCCAACCAGGACCCGACCGCTCCCCAGCCGCCGGCCGCCCCGTACGGCCAGCAGCCCACCTCCGGCCAGCCGTACGGCCAGCAGCCGCAGGACCCGTACGCCGCGCCGCAGGCCCCGTACGGCCAGCAGCCCACCTCGGGACAGCCGTACGGTCAGCAGCCGCCGTACCAGGACCCGTACGCGCAGCAGCAGCCGCCGTACGGCGCCGGCCCGACGTACCCGAACGCCGGGTACCCGCAGGCGCAGGGGCAGAACAACACCCTCGGCCTGGTGTCGATGATCCTCGGTATCGCGTCGATCCCGCTGATCTGCTGCCTGTACCTGGGCATCCCGGTCGGCATCGCTGGCATCGTGACCGGCTACCTCGCCAAGCAGAAGGTGGCCCAGGGCCAGGCCAACAACGCCGGCCAGGCCAAGGCCGGTCTGATCTGCGGCGCGGTCGGCGTCGGGCTGGGCATCCTGCTGCTCATCCTGAGCGTCGTGGCGCAGGTCAACCTGCCCACCCAGCCCTGACGGCTCGGATTCGACGGGGCGCTCCGGGTTTCCCCGGGGCGCCCCGCGCTCGTCTACTGCGCGGGACCGCGGGTCAGCGCCCGGGTGGCGGCGGCGCCGAGCAGCGCGCCGACCGCGATGACACCGGCCGCCACCGCCCCGACCTGCCAACCCACCGGCCCGACCTGGGCCAGCCGACCGGCGCCGAGCGGCCCGCCGGAGACCGCCGCGGCCGCACCCAGCACCACCCCGGCCACCGGCCCGGCCAGCACCGCCGGCGCCAGCAACTCGGCCCAGCGCTGCGCAGCCCGCTCCGGCCCGGCGAGTCGAGCCACCCGCCGAGCGAGCAGCCAACCGGCGACCATCCCGGCCAGCACCGGCACCGCGAGCAGCAGGGCGCCGAGGCCGTCCACCGGGCCGCGCGGCAGGCCAGCGAGCAGCGGCACGGCCGGCAGCGCGCCGACCGAAACTTCGCTGGTGCGGACCGCGGTGTCGGTCCCGACCGAGAAGCCCGGCCCGAGCAGGTAACTGGTCGACCAGACCGCCGCGTTGGGCGCGTACGCGACGCTGACCAGGGTGATGCCGGCCTGCCCGGCGACCCCGGTCCGGTACGCCCCGATCATGTCGGCCGCGTCGCCGCCGCCGGTGGCCACCGCCAGGCCGGCCGCGCCCGCTCCCGCGCCGAGCAGCAGCAGCCCGGCCACCAGACCGGTGCGAACGCCGTCGCGCACCGGGCCCGGCAGTCGGGTGACGAGCAGCCGGGTCACGGCGGTGATCCGGACCGCGCCGACCAGCGCGGCGAGTGCGCCGACCACCGCGAACGTGGCGCCCGCCCGGATCAGCGACACATTCGGCCCACCCGTGCCGACCAGCACCGCCGCGAGCGCGCCGAGCATCGCGTACGCGATGCCGACAGCGACCGCGGCGAGCAGTGCCCGGCGTGGTGAGCGGGTGTCGCGAGCACCGATCGCGCGGCTGACGTGCACGCCGGCGCGGGTCAGCCGCCAGAGCGCGAGCACGGTCAGCGCCAGCGGGGCGAGCCCGAGCGGCCCGGACTCGGTGTGCAGCGGCACGCCGTGCCCGAGCAACCAGCCGGCCAGCGCGGTGCGCAGGGTGCCGGTGAGGGTGGTGGAGTCCGCGCCGAGCTGTACCAGGCCGAGCACGATGGCGACCGGCAGGTACGAGGTGAGGGCGGCCCAGCAGGCGGCCACCCCGGCGGCGACGGGCAACGGCGCCCGCCCGCGCGGCGACCCGCCCGCGCGGGGCGCGGGCACCCGCCGGGCCGGTGCGGCACGGTCGACCGGCCGGTCGTCGGCGCGCACACCGCCGGGACGGCTGGGACGGTCAGGGGTGACGGGGGACATCCGCTCTACTCTGGCACGTCGCGCGGGCGGTGGCAGTCCGTTAACCCCTCCTAAGGTCGGCGAGTTCACCGAACCGACGTCCTGCCCACCCGGGCCGGTCTAGCCTCGGCCGTGAGGGGGCGCGAGTCGCCGCCACCCGGGACGGGCCCGCCGGTCGCGGTCCGGGCCGGCACGTCGCCCATGACCGCTCGGAGGAAGCTGTGACGACGCCATACCCGCCTCCCCCACCACCACCGGCCCAGGGACGCGACCGAACCACCCTCTGGGGCGTGCTGGGCATCGTGCTGGGGCTGATCTGCTGCGGCATCTTCGGCATCGTCTTCGGTTACCTGTCCATCCGCGACGCCCGGCGGTACGGGCAGTCGCCGCTGCTCGGTTACCTCGCCATCGCGTTCGGCGTGATCAACATCATCGGCGGGGCGATCCTGCGCTCGACCGGCAACTACCCGTTCTGGAACAACGACTGACCAGCGCGGAGCGCGCGTACGCCGAAGGGGGTCGACCGTAATCGGTCGACCCCCTTCGTATTGCCTGACCGGCTCAGTTGCCGGACATGATCTCCCGCATCAGCTTCGCGGTCTCGGTCGGCGTCTTGCCGACCTTGACGCCGACGGCCTCGAGCGCCGCCTGCTTCGCCTCGGCGGTGCCGGCCGAACCGGAGATGATCGCCCCGGCGTGACCCATGGTCTTGCCGGGCGGAGCGGTGAAGCCGGCGATGTAGCCGACCACCGGCTTGGTGACGTTGGCCTTGATGAACTCGGCGGCCCGCTCCTCGGCGTCGCCACCGATCTCACCGATCATGACGATGGCGTCCGTCTCCGGGTCGGCCTCGAACGCCGCGAGGGCGTCGATGTGGGTGGTCCCGATGATCGGGTCACCGCCGATGCCGACGCAGGTGGAGAAACCGATGTCGCGCAGCTCGTACATCATCTGGTAGGTCAGCGTGCCGCTCTTGCTGACCAGGCCGATCCGGCCGGAGCCGGTGATGTCGGCCGGGATGATGCCGGCGTTGGACGCGCCCGGCGAGGCGATGCCGGGGCAGTTCGGCCCGATGATCCGGGTCCGCTCGCCCTGCGCCACGTTGTACGCCCAGAACGACGCGGTGTCGTGCACCGGGACGCCCTCGGTGATCACCACGGCCAGCGGGATCGCGGCGTCGATCGCCTCGACCACGGCGGCCTTGGTGAACTGCGGCGGCACGAAGATGACTGTGACGTCGGCCCCGGTCTCGGCCATCGCGTCCGCGACGGACGCGAAGACCGGCAGCTCGGTGCCGTCGAAGTCGACCTTCTGGCCCGCCTTGCGCGGGTTGACGCCACCGACCACGTTGGTGCCGGCGGCCAGCATCCGCCGGGTGTGCTTGGAACCCTCGGAACCGGTCATCCCCTGGACGATGACCTTCGAGTCCTTGGTCAGCCAGATAGCCATGATCAGACCCCCGCAGCTGCCAGCTCGGCGGCCCGCTCGGCCGCACCGTCCATGGTGTCCACCCGCTGCACGAGCGGGTTGTTCGCGCTGTCCAGGATCGCCCGGCCAGCTTCGGCGTTGTTGCCGTCGAGGCGGACGACGAGCGGCTTGGTGACCTGCTCGCCGCGCTGCTCCAGCAGGGCCAGCGCCTGGATGATGCCGTTGGCGACCTCGTCGCAGGCGGTGATGCCGCCGAAGACGTTGACGAAGACGCTCTTCACGGCCGGGTCGGAGAGCACGATCTCCAGCCCGTTCGCCATCACCGCGGCGCTCGCGCCGCCGCCGATGTCGAGGAAGTTGGCCGGCTTGACGTTGCCGTGCCGCTCACCGGCGTACGCGACCACGTCGAGGGTCGACATGACCAGACCCGCGCCGTTGCCGATGATCCCGACCTCGCCGTCGAGCTTGACGTAGTTGAGGTCCTTGGCCTTGGCGGCCTGCTCCAGCGGGTCCACAGCGGCCTGGTCGACCAGCGCCTCGTGGTCCGGGTGCCGGAACGCCGCGTTCTCGTCCAGGCTGATCTTGGCATCGAGCAGCAGCATCCGGCCGTCGCCGTTCTTGGCGAGCGGGTTGACCTCGACCAGGGTGGCGTCCTCGGCGACGAACGCCTGCCACAGGCCGACGGCGATCTCGACCACCTGGTCGGCGACCTCGGCCGGGAAGCCGGCAGCGGTCACGATCTCGCGGGCCTTGGCCTCGTCCACGCCCTTCACGGCGTCGATCGGGGCCTTCACGACCTTGTCGGGGGTCTCGGCGGCGACCTGTTCGATGTCCATGCCGCCGGCGACGCTGGCGATGCAGAGGAAGGTGCGGTTCGCCCGGTCGAGCAGGTACGAGAAGTAGTACTCCTCGGCCACGTCCGCGGTCACCGTGATCATGACCTTGTGGACGGTGTGACCCTTGATGTCCATGCCGAGGATGTCGGTGGCCCGGGCCACCGCCTCATCCGGGCCCTCGGCCAGCTTGACGCCGCCGGCCTTACCTCGGCCGCCGACCTTTACCTGCGCTTTGACGACCACACGGCCGCCAAGGCGTTCGGCGATCGCGCGGGCCTCTTCCGGGGTAGTGGCGACGCCGCCGGCCAGCACGGGCAAGCCGTGCCGCTCGAACAGGTCCCGCCCCTGGTACTCGTACAGGTCCACGATTGCGCGTCCCGTCCCGTCTCCGCGGCGCGCCGTCGCGCCGCCACCAGCGTTCAGAAAACAGTTTGACGCCTGTCATCAGTTGAAACAGGCCATTGGCCGCAGCCTAGCGAGGTCGGCACCACCGGCAACCGAGCGGGTGCACGGTGTGCGGTAATGCACAACCGGACATCGGTCGTGGCCGGTTTCCGGCCATGACTCGGGTGGCATCCACCGTCCGGGCGATGTTGTCCGGCTTGCGTAACCCTGCCGTGGGGGCGTCGTTGAGTCAGATGTCGGAGCGCTGAACAGCGCAAAGACGGGATACGGCCGATGCCCTGTCGGTCGAGGGGTGGCGGCGGGGCATCGTGCATAGAGGGGCCGGACGTGTGAGGGGTGCGTCCGGCCCCTCCCCCGTGCCCAAAATTCGGTGACGCAGCAGATCGGCGTGCCTCAGGAAACCGGCTGGGCCACGTTCTGTCGGACCCACTCGACAATCGCCTGGGTGGTGGCGCCCGGCGTGAAGATCTTCGCGACGCCCAGCTTCTCCAACTCGGGAATGTCGCCGTTCGGAATGATGCCGCCACCGAACACGACGATGTCGCGGGCGTCCCGCTCACCGAGCAGTTCCAGCACCCGCCGGAAGAGCGTCATGTGCGCGCCGGAGAGCACTGACAGGCCGACCGCGTCGGCGTCCTCCTGGATCGCGGTCTCCACGATCTGCTCGGGGGTCTGGTGCAGGCCGGTGTAGACGACCTCCATCCCGGCATCCCGCAGGGCGCGCGCGACGACCTTCGCGCCCCGGTCGTGGCCGTCCAGGCCGGGCTTGGCGACGACGACCCGAATCCGAGAGCTCATCAGCGCACACCTTTCACCGGCTTGACCGCCTTCACCTTAACGAACGGTAACCCGGCGGGCCCGGCCCGGGAAATCCGGGCTCTGTCACCGGCCGTTACCCGGCGTGCCCGCCTGGCAACCCGGAGGGCTCCGGCCCGTCCCCATCCCGGCTCCGTCGCCGCCGCGCCGCCGGCAGGGCCGGGGGCACCATCCCGGTGCCGTCCGGAGTCAAGCCGGACGACTCCGCCGGAACGGTCACGCTCGGCGACGAACGGGCAGCGACGGGGGCACCGTTCGGCGTCGCGATGCATGACAATCATGGACGCAAACGGACAGATCGACACGCCAATTTTTCCGTCTAGCTTGTGACTCGCCTGGCGGTTGGCTAACGTGTCCACGGTTGTCATCAGGTCCATGGACGGGTGACGACGCGGTCAGCGGACGTTCACTGGAGCTTCAGGGGACGCCCACCGGCCGCTTCGGAACCCCGACAACGGAGGGTGTGCGTGCGCCAGCGCCTGTCGTCTGAGCCCGATCGATATCGCGGTCGCCGCCGCGTACCCACCCCACCCCGCAGCCGTTACGCCGCTGTCGTCACCACCGCGTTCGTCGGTGCCGGCATCGTGGCCCTCGGCGCGAGCGCCCTACCGGACGCCAAGGACGTCAGCCCGACGGTCCTCGACGAGCTCAAGCAGGCGTCGGTCACCAGCCAGGACGCCGCGGCCCGTTCGGAGAACGCCGACCGCGCCTCCCGGGACAGCCGCAGCAAGGACAGCGCCGAGCCCGAGGTCTGGCTGCTGCCGCTGCAGGGTTACGACTTCAACTCCCCGTACGGGATGCGCTGGGGCAAGCTGCACACCGGCGTGGACCTGGTCGCCGGCGAGGGCACGCCCTACGTGGCGATCCACGACGGGCTGGTCACCAAGGCCGGCTGGTTCGGCGGGTACGGCAACGCGGTGATCGTCCAGCACGCCGACGGCAGCGAGGCCATCTACGGCCACTCCTCCGCGGTTAGCGTCAAGGAAGGCCAGCAGATCAAGGCGGGCGACCAGCTCGGCCTCGTGGGTCAGACCGGCCACGCGTACGGCACCCACCTGCACCTGGAGATCCATGTCAAGGGGCAGCCGATCGACCCGGTGCCGTTCCTCCAGGAGCGCGGAGTGGACATCAAGCTGCAAGTCGAGGCAATCTACAGCGAGGTAGCCGCCTCCTGACGGTGCGTAACGACCGTTGACCGCCCGGATCTGTCGATCCGGGCGGTTTTGCGTTACGCGGTCCTGGCGGATGTATCCCGGGTCACAGCGACGAGTGTGACCGACGGCACCCGCCAACATGATCACTTTTCCGGATGTAGCGCCGCACAGCGGGTCATATCCGGGCAGTCGACCGTCCGCTCTCCGTTCGAGGGTTCGGTCCCCGCGTCTGCGCCGCCTCGGCCCGACACCAGTATTTCGAGGTCAAGTGCCCCTCGACTGTGAAGGTCCGCCGTGCAGGAAGACAGCCCCGTCCAGAACGAGAACACCCCCGACACCAGCCAGACCGCGCCGCCACAGCGCACCGGCCGGCGGAACCGCCTCATCGTGCTCGGGGCCGCCGCCCTGGTAGCCCTCGGCCTCGGTGGTGTCGCCGTCGCCACCAGCGGCACCGACCGCCCGGCGCCCGCCGCCGTCTCCCTCGACGCCCAGGCCCGGGCCGAGGCCGCGAGCCGGGCCGACCGCTCGGTCCGTGAGTCGAGCACCCCGGTCGCCCCCTCGCTGAGCCCGACACCCAGCCCGTCGGCGGTCAGCGCCAGCCCGACCCCCACCAGGACGGCCGCCGCGAAGGCCAAGCCGAAGCCGAAGAAGACCACAAAGCCCACGCCCGCCTGGGTCGACCCGATGCCGGGCGCGGCCGTCACGTCCTGCTACGGGCAGCGCTGGGGCACCCTGCACGCCGGTATCGACCTGGCGCTGCCCTCCGGCACGCCGATCCACGCCGCAGCCGCCGGCACCGTGACCCAGGCCGGCGACGCCTCCGACGGGTACGGCAACTCGGTCTTCATCGACCACGGCAACGGCTACCTGACCCACTACGCCCACCAGAGCCGGATCGCGGTCACGGTCGGCCAGAAGGTCAAGGCCGGCCAGGTCATCGGCTACGAGGGCGCCACCGGAGATGCCACCGGCCCGCACCTGCACTTCGAGGTGCACCAGGGCATGTGGAACCAGATCGACCCGGCCCCGTTCATGCGGGCCCACGGCGTCGACCTGGGCTGCTGATTCACGACCCCCGCGCGGTCCGCGGGCACCATCACGGAAAGAGTGGCCTCAGCGGTGTCCGAGGCCACTCTCTCCGTGATTGAGTGCGATCTTGGCGCGCGACGGGGTCAGAGCTTGTCGACCGGGGCGTGCCGGAGCACCAGCCACATGGTCTGGTCGCCGAAGTCGATCTGCGCGCGGGCACCCGGGCCGTGCCCCTCGACGGCGAGCACCCGCCCCAACCCGTACCGCTGATGGTTGACCCGGTCGCCCGCGGACACCTTCGGCCCCTGCGGCAGCTCGCTGGCGGTGGTCAGCCGGCTGGCGTCCACGCCGAGCCGCTGGGCCAACTGGGCCGCCTTCGGCGTACCTCCGGTGAAGTTGCCACGCACGCCGGGTGCGCGGTCCGCGCGGCCACCGACGCCGCCGCCCCCGCCAGCCCACGAGGTGTACGACCCCTCGGTGCGCTCCCAGTGCACCAACTCGGTCGGCAGCTCCTCCAGGAAGCGCGACGGCGGGTTGTAGGACGGCTGCCCCCAGGCCGAGCGGGTGACCGCCCGGGACATGTAGAGCCTCTGTCGGGCACGGGTGATGCCGACGTACGCCAGTCGGCGCTCCTCCTCCAACTCGCGGGTGTCGCCCAGCGAGCGCAGGTGCGGGAAGACGCCGTCCTCCAGCCCGGACAGGAAGACCACCGGGAACTCCAGCCCCTTGGCGGTGTGCAGCGTCATCAGGGTGACCACGCCCTGGTGGTCGGGGTCGTCGGAGGGGATCTGGTCGGCGTCGGCGACCAGCGCCACCTGCTCCAGGAAGCCGGCCAGGGTGGCCCGCTCGCCCTCCTCGCCCAGCGCCTCGATCCGCTCGGTGTACTCGCGGGCGACACTGACCAACTCCTGGAGGTTGTCCACCCGGCCGGCGTCCTGCGGGTCCAGGCTCTCCTCCAGCTCGGTGAGGTAGCCCGAGCGGGTCAGCAGCGCCTCCAGGACCTCCTCCGGGGTGCCGGTCTCGGCCAGCTCGCGGGCGCCGTCGAGCAGCGCCACGAAGTCGGCGATGCCGTTGGCCGCCCGGCTGGAGATGCCCGGCGCCTCCCGGGCCCGGCGTAGCGCCGCGCCGAAGGAGATCCGGTCGCGGCTGGAGAGCGCCTCGACACACGCCTCGGCGCGGTCGCCGATGCCTCGGCGCGGGGTGTTGAGCACCCGCCGCAGGCTCACCGTGTCGTCGTCGTTGACCACCGAACGCAGGTACGCGAGGGCGTCGCGGACCTCCTTGCGCTCGTAGAAGCGCACCCCGCCGACCACCTTGTAGGGCAGGCCGACCCGGATGAACACCTCCTCGAAGACGCGGGACTGGGCGTTGGTGCGGTAGAAGACGGCGACGTCGCCGGGGCGGGTCTCGTCGGCGTCGACCAGCCGATCGATCTCCCGGGCCACCCAGTCGGCCTCGGCGTGCTCGGTGTCGGCCACGTAGCCGACGATCTGCTCACCGGCGCCGGCTTCGCTCCACAGCCGCTTGGGTTTGCGGGAGGTGTTGCGGTCGATCACCGCGTTGGCCGCGTTGAGGATGGTCTGGGTGGAGCGGTAGTTCTGCTCCAGCAGGATCGTCCGGGCGTCGGTGAAGTCCCGCTCGAACTCCAGGATGTTGCGGATCGTCGCACCCCGGAACGCGTAGATCGACTGGTCGGCGTCGCCGACCACGCACAGCTCGGCGGGCTCCAGCCCGTCGGTGCCGGAGACCAGCTCCTTGATCAGGACGTACTGGGCGTGGTTGGTGTCCTGGTACTCGTCCACCAGCACGTGCCGGAACCGCCGACGGTAGCTCTCCGCGACATGCGGGTGGGACTGGAGCAGGTGCACCGTGGTCATGATCAGGTCGTCGAAGTCCAGGGCGTGAGCCTCACGCAGCCGGCGCTGGTAGAGCGTGTACGCCTCGGCCAGCGCCCGCTCGTTGGGCCCGGTGGCCCGCGCCGCGAACTGTTCCGGGTCGACCAGCTCGTTCTTGAGGTTGGAGACCTGGGCCGCCAGCCCACGCGCCGGGTAGCGCTTCGGGTCGAGATCCAGCTCGCGGGTCACCAACTGCATCAGCCGGCGGGAGTCGTCCGCGTCGTAGATCGAGAACGTCGACTTGAGCCCGGCGTGCTCGTGCTCGGCACGCAGGATCCGCACGCAGGCCGAGTGGAACGTCGACACCCACATCAGGCGGGCTCGGGGGCCCACCAGCGCGGCGACGCGCTCCTTCATCTCGCCGGCGGCCTTGTTGGTGAAGGTGATCGCGATGATCTCGCCGGGGTGCACGTCCCGAGCGGCGAGCAGGTAGGCGATCCGGTGCGCGAGCACCCGGGTCTTGCCGGACCCGGCGCCGGCCACGATCAGCAGCGGCGAGCCGGCATGACTGACGGCGTCGCGCTGCGGCCCGTTCAGCCCGGCGAGCAGCTGCTGCGGATCGAGGCGCGCGGCGGCCGCCCCGGGTCGGTGCGGGCGGGCCGGCGCGGACTCCGGCGCAGGCGGGGACGCGGGGATGTCGAAGAGAGGATGCATCGCCCGACAAGTCTATGCCGCGGGCCGGACACTGCGCCTCTGGCGCTCAGCAGCTCGTGCCCGACGGCGCGCACCACCACCCCGTACGCCCACCGGCGGGAAAGGCGCCCTTCGCGACGCGGAATGCTTGCGCACCCGGCAACGACGTGGGCATACTCGACGGCGTGATCGCTGCGCGCTTCTACTTTTACTATGGCACCGGGAGTCCGGCTGCCGTAGGTCGCGCCTGATCGATTCAGACCTGCTAAAGCCCCGGGCTCCTGGAGTCCGGGGCTTTTTCCGTCCCAGGTTCCGGGCACCGGGCACCACAGTGCGAGAGGTACCCGATGATGGCAGACGTGATGGAGCAGAGCGGCAGCCCGATCCGACCGGGGCAGCCCGCCGCGCAGGGGGCTGAGCCGGCGGTGGCCACACCACCGACGGGTGCGGACGCCGAGCCGGCCGAGCAGCAGACCGGCACCCAGGAGCCGTCCGCCTCAGCGCGGATCGTGCAGATCAGGGAACGGATCGACGAGATCGACCACGCGTTGATCACGCTCTGGCAGGAGCGGGCCGCGTTGTCCCAGGAGGTCGGCGCGACCCGGATGGCGTCCGGTGGGACCCGCCTGGTGCTCTCCCGGGAACGGGAGATCCTGGAGCGGTTCCGGGTCGCGCTCGGCGCCGACGGCACCCAGCTGGCCCTGCTGCTGCTCCGCGCGGGCCGCGGCCCGCTGTGAGCCGCCCCAGCCCGCGCTGAACCGGCCACGGCTACCCGGTGAGCCACACCGCCCGTCGTGGGCGACACAGCTTGCTGACGCCGCGTGGGCTACCAGGCGCCGCGCGGTCGATCCGGCTCACGAACAGACGAAACCGCCTGCCGTCGTCGTGGCGACGGCGGCAGGCGGTTTCGGTGACTCACGCCTCGTGGGTGGCGACGATCTCGCGCTTCTCCGCGAAGTGGCAGGCGCTCGGGTGGTCCGAGTCCCGACGGATCTCCAGCAGCGGGACCTGCTCGGCGCAGACGTCCTGCGCCTTCCAGCAGCGGGTCCGGAACCGGCAGCCCGAGGGCGGGCTGATCGGCGACGGCACGTCACCCGTGAGCCGGATGATCGTCTTGTTGTTCCGCTGGGTCGGGTCCGGCACCGGCACCGCGGAGAGCAGCGCCTGGGTGTACGGGTGGGTCGGTCGCTCGTAGATCTCGTCCTCGGTGCCGATCTCGACGATCTTGCCGAGGTACATCACCGCGACCCGGTCCGAGAGGTGGCGGACCACCGACAGGTCGTGCGCGATGAAGACGTACGAGAGGCCGAACTCGCCCTGCAACTGCTCCAGCAGGTTCATGACCTGGGCCTGGATGGAGACGTCCAGCGCCGACACCGGCTCGTCGCAGACGATGATCTCGGGCCGCAGCGCGAGCGCGCGGGCGATGCCGATGCGCTGACGCTGACCGCCGGAGAACTGGTGCGGGTACCGGTTGATGTGCTCCGGGTTGAGCCCGACCAGGTCCAGCAGTTCGCGGACCTTGGCCCGGCGGCTGCCCTTCGGCGCCACCTCCGGGTGGATCTCGAACGGCTCACCGAGCAGGTCGCCGACGGTCATCCGCGGGTTCAGCGAGGTGTACGGGTCCTGCATGACCAGCTGGATCTGCCGGCGCAGACGCCGCAGCGCCCCACCGGACAGCTTGGAGATGTCCTGACCCTTGTAGACCACCTTGCCGGCGGTCGGCTTCTCCAGGTTCATCAGCACCCGGGCGAGCGTCGACTTGCCGCAGCCGGACTCGCCGACCACACCGAGCGTCTCACCGGCCCGAAGTCCGAACGAGACCCCGTCGACCGCCTTGACCTGACCGACGGTCTTCTTGAACACCACACCCTGGGTGACGGGGTAGTGCTTGACCAGGTCATTGACCTCGAGGATGTTCTCAGACACGGTTCACCAGCTCCTCGGCGAAGTGGCAGGCGCTGGCCCGGGCGGGGCCGATCTGCAGCAGCGGCGGGATCTTCTCCCGGCACACCGGCTGAGCCATCGGGCACCGCGGGTTGAACGGGCAGCCCGGCGGGATGTTCATCAGGTTCGGCGGGAGGCCCTTGATCGTCCGGAGCTGCTGCCCCTTCTCGTCGAGGCGCGGGATCGAGTCGATCAGACCCAGCGTGTACGGGTGCGCCGGCTTGGCGTACAGCTCGTACACGTCGGCTTCCTCGACGATCCGGCCCGCGTACATGACCGCGATCCGGTCCGCGACGTCGGCGACCACGCCGAGGTCGTGGGTGATCAGGATCATGCCCATCTGCCGCTCGCGCTGAAGCTCGGCCAGCAGGTCCATGATCTGGGCCTGCACGGTCACGTCGAGGGCGGTGGTCGGCTCGTCCGCGATCAGCACCTCGGGGTCGAGCGCCAGCGACATCGCGATCATCGCGCGCTGCCGCATACCGCCGGAGAACTGGTGCGGGTAGTTGTTGAACCGGCCCTTGGCGTTCGGGATCTTGACCTGGTCGAGCATGTCGATCGCGCGCTTCTTGGCCTCCGCGCGGCTCATGCCCCGCCGGACCCGGAACTGCTCGGCGATCTGGAACCCGACGGTGAAGACGGGGTTCAGCGCGGAGAGCGCGTCCTGGAAGATCATCGCGATGCCCTCGCCGCGGATGCGGCGGCGCTCCTCGTCGGACATGCGGAGCATGTCCTTGCCGTGGAAGCGGACCTGCCCACCGGTGACGAAGCCGGGCGGCGTGTCCAGGATGCCCATGATGGTCTGCGCGGTGACGCTCTTACCGGAGCCGGACTCGCCGAGCACGGCGAGGGTCTCCCCCGCGTCGACGTGGTACGTGACCCCGTTGATGACCTTTGCGACGCCGTCCCGGGTGCGGAACTCCACCCGCAGGTCGTCGACCTCGAGCAGGCGGCCGGAGGGACGCCCGGACCCGCCGGGTCCCGGCGCTGACTGCTCGGACACGAGAATGTCGGACAACTGGATCTCCCCTAGCGGAGTTTCGGATCGAGGGCCTCGCGGACCGACTCACCGAGCATCACGAAGCTCAGCACTGCGGTGACGAGGAACGCGGCGGGGAAGAACACCAGCCCCGGCGCGACCCGGATGAACTGCTGCCCGTCGCTGATCATGATGCCCCAGGACACCACCGGCGACTTCAGACCGACGCCCAGGAACGACAGGGTGGCCTCGGCGCCGATGAACGAGCCGACCATGATCGTGCCGTAGACCAGCAGCGGGGCCAGGCAGTTCGGCAGCAGGTGCTTGAGGATGATCCGGCCGGTGCCGGCACCCAGTGCGCGGGCCGCCACGATGTAGTCGGCCTCCTTGGTGGCGAGCACCGAGGAGCGCATCAGTCGCATCACGACCGGCCAGCTCAGCACGATCAGTGACGCGATCACCAGGCCCATGATCTGGGCCTTGCTGTTGCCGGCGCCCGACCCGTTGAACGTGGTCAGGATGACGATCGCGCCGAGCACGAACGGCAGACCGAAGAAGACGTCGGCGATCCGGCTGAGCAGCGCGTCCACCCAACCACCGCGGTAGCCGGAGATGATGCCCATGGTTCCACCGATGAGCAGGGTGCCCACCACGGAGAGCACGGCGACCACGATGGAAGCCCGTGCGCCGTAGATGACCCGGGCGTAGACGTCACGGCCCTGCACGTCGTAGCCGAACCAGCCATTGGCGGACGGCTTGTCGAGGCTGCGGGACAGCGAGCCGTTGACCGCGTCGCCCGGGGCGAACAGCGCCGGGAAGGCCGCCATCAGCAGGAAGATCACGATCAGCGTGGCCGAGATCCAGAACAGCGGCTTGCGTCGCAGGTCCCGCCAGGCGTCGCCGAGCAGGCCGCGCGGCTTCTCGTTGCTCTGCGGCTGGCCCAGGGTGGCGGGAGCGGCGGAGTCGGTGGGGTGTGCGCCAGGGGTGCTGACGATCGATGCGGTACTCGGGTCACTCATAACGGATCCTCGGGTCCAGGGCGGCGTAGAGCAGGTCAACCAGCAGGTTCATCACGAGATAGACCAGCACCAGGACGACCACGATCCCTACCACCGTGGCGCTTTCCTTGGTGATGATCGCCCGGAAGACCTGGCGGCCGATTCCGTTGATGCCGAAGATTCCCTCGGTGACGATCGCGCCACCCATCAGGGCACCGAGGTCGGTGCCGAGCAGGGTCACCACCGGGATGAGCGAGTTGCGCAGCAGGTGAACACCCACCACCCGGCGCATCGGCAGGCCCTTGGCGATGGCGGTGCGCACGTAGTCCGCGCGACGGTTCTCCGCGATGCTCGTTCTTGCCACCCGGGCGATGTACGCCACTGACGCGCTACCGAGCACGAAGCCGGGCACGATCAGCTCGGACCACCGCATCTCGGAGGAGACGGTCGGCTTGATGATGCCCCACTGCACACCCAGCAGCCACTGCAGCACGAAGCCGACCACGAAGACCGGCAGTGCGATCAGGAAGAGGGTGGAGACCAGGACCAGGTTGTCCAGGAAGCCGTTGCGCCGCAGACCGCTCAGCACGCCGGCGCCGAGGCCGATCACGGCCTCGATGGCGAGCGCCACGACGGCCAGCTTCAGGGTGTTCGGGTACGAAGTCAGGATGATGTCGCTGATCTCGCGCTGCGAGAACGTCTGACCGAAGTCGCCCTGGAGCAGGTTCTTCATGTAGTTGGCGTACTGCACGAAGACGTTCTGGTCGAGGTGGTACTTCTCGGTCATGAAGGCGATGTACTGGTCCGGGCAGCGACGCTCACCGCACTTGCCGGCGAACGGATCGCCAGGAACGGCCCAGACGAGCCAGTAGATCAGGAACGTCGTACCGATGAAGACCGGCACGAGTTGGAGCAGCCGTCTCAACAGATAACGGCCCATGGGGTGGTCCTCCAGACAGGGGGCGCGTCGGACGGCCGACACGGTGGTGACAACGTGCGAGTGGAGTGTTGTAACACCCAATCGCGGAACGGCCCCGGGTCGGGCTCACCGGATGTGGCGAGCCCGACCCGGGGTCAGACCGTTCGGATCAGAGCTCGACCGAGGTGATGTCGATCTCGCCGACGTTGTTCAGCTCGAGCTTCTTGATCTTCTCCGAGTGGCCGGACTGCTGACCGTAGAAGTAGACCGGGATGCTCGGGACGTCCTGGTCGACCTTCTCGACCGCCTTGGCGAACGCCTCGTGCGAGGCCTCCAGGCTCGGAGCGCCGCTGGCCTGCTTGGCAAGGGCGTCGACCTCGGTGTTGCTGTAGAGGCCGTCGTTCGAGGAGCCGTTGGTGATGAACAGCGGGTTGACCCAGTTCTCGACGTCCGGGTAGTCCTGCTGCCAGGCAGCACGGTACGGGCCCTTCATCGTGTGGGCGTTGATGTTCTGGCGGAACACCGCGAAGGTCGGCACACCCTCGGCCCGAGCGTTGATGCCCAGGTTGGTCTTGACCTGCTGCGCGACGGCGTCCATCCAGTCCTTGTGGGCGGAGTCCGCGTTGTAGTAGAAGACCATCTCACCGCTGAAGCCACCGGCCTCGGCGAGCAGCGTCTTGGCCGTGGCCGGGTCGAACTTGCAGGCGGTGCAGTTGCCCGGCTTGGCGCCCGGGGTCAGCGGGTTCGCCCAGCTGTCGGCCGGCTTGCGGGTGCCGAAGAAGATCTTGTCGGAGATCTCCTGCCGGTTGACCGCCAGCGACACGGCGCGACGCAGCTTCGGGTCCTTGAAGCGCTTGTCGTAGATCGGGAACGCGATGAACGCGGTCGACGGCGTGACGGTCGAGCGGCCCCGGTCACCGAGGTCGGTCTTCCACTTGTCACCGGCGAGCGCCGAGGTGGGGACAACCTCCATGAAGTCGAGGTTGTTGGCCAGCAGATCGGCGTAGGCCGCGTTGTCGTCCTGGTACAGCTTGACGTCGACGTCCTTGACCTTCATCTTGTCGCGAAGGTTGTAGTCGTCGAAGCGCGTCAGCTTGATGAGGGAGTTGTCCTCCCACGACACGAACTTCACCGGGCCGTTGGCGATCGGCTTGCGGCCGAACTCTTCCGGCTTCATGGTGAAGAACACGTCCGGCAGCGGCATGAAGGCGCTGTAGCCGAGCTTGGTCGGGAAGACCGCGGTCGGGGCGGCGAGGGTGACCTCGAAGGTCTGCTCGTCGATGACCTTCAGGCCGGACAGCTTGTCAGCCGTCGGCGCCGGGGCCTTCTGCGGGCCGTCCGGGCCATCCGGGTCCGAGGTGTAGGTCTTGTCGAAGCCCGCGATGTCCGCGAAGAAGGTGCCGTTCTGCGCGCCGTTCGGCGAGTAGGCGGCCCAGTTCCAGGCGTCGACGAAGTTCTTCGCCTTCACCTCGGTACCGTCGTGGAACTTGGTACCGGCCTTGATCTTGATCGTGAAGACCTTGGAGTCCGTGGTGTTGATGGACTCCGCCAGCGCGTTACGCGGGGCCCCACCGTCGTTCGGGTACTCGACCAGGCCAGTGAAGAGCCAGTCGATGATCTTGCCACCGCCGGTCTCCGTGGTGTTCGACGGGACCAGCGGGTTCTCCGGCTGGACGCCGTGGACAACGATCGAGCCGTCCTTGCTGGCGGCAGCGTCGCCGTCGCCGTCACCGCTCGAGCAACCGCTCGCGACAAGCGCGGCAGCCGCGCTGAGCGCGATCGCGCTCGTCGCCCGCTTCGAGACTCTCATTCCGAGGGGCCTCCTCTTTCTAACCAGGTTCCGTCGTGGGTTTCACGCACGTTTGGGGGTGACACCGCCCGACCACCCCGGGGCGCGGGTCGCCGGGACCACAGGGAAGTTGGGGACACCCCTGATGTTCCGATCCGCCGGGCTCCCCCACCAACGAGGCTTGACACGACGCAATCGACACAGCCACGGGCCGCCGAGATCGGCGGAATCGTGGTCGTGGGGCGTACGGAGTGCCACACACCGATGGTGAGGTGCTGCCACTGTGACACCCACTGGCCTCTTCCGTGAAGGTGCCGTTATCAAGCCGTTAGTTGCCCGCCACGTTGCCGATACTTGAAAAATGATCATAAAACGGCCGAGGCGGGCGGCACTGAGCAGGAAATACGTTGCGCAACCCGAAGAGCCAGCCTCGGCCCGTGCGCAAGCCCCGGGGTCGCCCGAGCCCGGCGGGACGTCCGTCACCACTCATGTTTCGACCCATCCGGATGAGGGCCCCTACGGCTACCCGGACACGATCACCGGCTAGGTGTACGAGGGCGCGCCGGACGTTTCTCTGATCCTCGCCGGGCGACGCACCGTCACACGAGCCGGCGATCCGCCGCCCAGCGGGAGAGCTCGTAGCGATTGGACATCTGAAGCTTGCGCAGCACGTTCGACACGTGCGTCTCCACCGTCTTGATGGAGATGAACAGCTCCTTGGCGATCTCCTTGTACGCGTACCCCCGGGCCAGCAGCCGCAGCACCTCCCGCTCACGGTTGGTGAGCTGGTCCAGCTCCGGGTCGGCCACCGGCGCGTCCGGCCGGGCCGCGAAGGCGTCCAGCACGAACCCGGCCAGCCGTGGGCTGAACACCGCGTCCCCGTCGGCCACGCGACGGATCGCGGCAGCCAACTCGTCCGGGGAGATGGTCTTGGTGACGTACCCCCGGGCACCGGCGCGGATCAGCCCGATCACGTCCTCCGCCGCGTCGGAGACGCTCAACGCGAGGAACTTGACCTGCGGGTGCGTACGCCGCATCGCCTCAAGCACCGCGCGACCGCCGCCGTCGGGCATGTGCACGTCGAGCAGCACCACGTCCGGGCCGACGGCGGCGATCCGGGTGACCGCCTCGGCCACCGTGCTCGCCTCGCCCACCACGTCGACGTGGGCGCCCAACTCCGCGCGCACCCCGGCTCGGAACATGGCGTGGTCGTCCACCAGGAACACCCGCAGCCGCTCGGGGCGGGCATCCGCCGGGTCGAGGTGCTCGGTCGACTGCTCGGCCATGGTCATCTGTTCCTCTCCGCTGCGGACGAGTCCCGGGAGATCGGCAGGATCAACCGGACCTCGGTCCCCTCCCCCGGGCCGGACCGTATTTCGGCCCGTCCGCCGTGCCGCTTCATCCGCCCGATGATCGAGCCGCGTACGCCGTGCCGGTGGTCCTCCACGGTATCCGGATCGAAGCCCTTCCCCCGGTCCCGGACGAAGACACTGACCTGATCCGGTTCCACCTCGGCGTAGAGCGACACGGTCTGCACGCCGGCGTGCCGGGCCGCGTTCACCAACGCCTCCCGCGCGGCCGCGATCAGCGCGCCGACCTTCTCGTCGGTCTCCCGGTCACCCACCACCACCGTCTCCACGCTGATCGCGAAGGTGTCCTCGACCTCGGCCGCGGCCTGCTCCAGCGCGGCGGCGAAGCGCTCGCTCGGCGAAGCCGTCGGCTTGTAGAGCCAGTTGCGCAGGGAACGCTCCTGCCCCCGGGCCAGCCGCTGCACCGTCTTGACGTCGGTGGCGTTGCGCTGGATCAGGGCCAACGTGTGCAGCACCTGGTCGTGCACCATCGCAGCCAACTCGGCCCGCTCCTGCTCGCGGATGCGCCCCTCGCGCTCCGAGCGGAGCTGGCTGTACGTCCGCCAGAGCACCGGCGCGGCGACCACGCCGACGCCGGCCAACCCGACCAACGCGAAGATCACGCCATTGATCACCGCGTCGAAGTTCTGTGCCGGCGAGTAGACGGCCGCGACGCCGATGATGCCGACCGCGACCAGCACTCCCCCGCCGATGAACCGGAGCACGAAGGCCCGCCGGTCGCTCTCCTCGACGACCGCGCCGAGCCAGGGCACCGGCATCGCGTCGCCCCACTGTCGCCGCCGCTCGGGCGCGGACTGGTGCCAGATGACCCCGGCGCCGACCGCGATGATGGCCACCAACCAACCGGCGGTGCCCGCCGCGCCGACCGAGTCGAAGACCATCACCTGGATCAACAGGACACCCAGCCCGATCCCCACGAACGGCAGGAGTTGGGCGACGTCCCGCCGGGGCGGCACCGCGGTGTCACCGGGGCGCAGCGGCACCACAGCCCAGAAGGCCGCGTAGAGCAGCAGGCCGAGCCCGCTCAGCCCGAGCAGGACCATGAACGCGACGCGCACCCGCAGCACCGAGATGCCGAGATGGTCGGCGATACCGGCGGCGACGCCGGCGGCCATCCGGTGCTCCGGGGCGCGGTAGAGGCGCGGGGGCGGGGTCACGATGCTGATCGGAGGCTCCCTGGTCACGGTGGCGGACAGGTCGAGGTCGGTGACTCGATCGTCACACGCTGCGGCGTCCGCGACCACGGGGACGCCCCCGACATTCCTGCCCCCGGATCTCAGGGTGGGGTCAGGGTCGGGTCCTGAGGTCGTTCGGGTGGACCGGGCAGCAGGATCGAAGCATGACCGAGGAAGCTGCCCCGCCGCCCCGACCGGGGTCGGCACAGCCGGGCGGTTCAGCACCGCCCCCGCCCACCACCACGCCCGCCGAATGGACCGAGCCCAGCACGTTCGGTCCGCACGCTGGCACCGACGCGACAGCCGGCACCGCACCCGGCGAGCCGGCCGACCGCTACGCGCCGCCCACGGCGGGCTACGGCCCCGGCCCGGGGTTCGCGGCGGGCACCGGTTACGGCCCGGGCGGCACGCCACCCGGGCCGGGTGGTCCCGGTCCGTCCGCGCCGCCACCGCCGCTGGGCGGCACCGGCTTCACCTCGCGGTACGGACTGGTCCGGCCGCGCGAGGGGCGGTACCTGGCCGGTGTCTGCGCGGCGATCGGGCGCGCCACCAACACCGATCCGGTGCTCTGGCGGGTGCTGCTCGCGGTGCTCGGGTTCTTCGGGGGCATCGGCATCCTGGTGTACGTCGCCGCCTGGCTGATCATCCCGAACGAGGGCGACACCGCGTCCCCCGTCGAGTCCATGCTCGGACGCGGGCGCTCCAGCATGTCGCCGGTGACGGTGATCGTCCTGGGTATCCTGGTCGCGGCCAGCTTCGCGTACATCGTCACCGACGCCTTCCGCGCGGTGCTGCTCGGCGCGGCCATCCTGGTCGCCGGCGCGCTCCTGCTCAACCGGGACGGCCGCAATCCACGACCCGGCGCCCCGGGTGGCCCGCCGCCGGCCGCACCGTCCGGCAACCCGGCCGGTCCGGTCGTCCCACCGATGGCCTGGCCCGCACCGTCGTACGGCGCGGCGCCGTCGACCGGCCCAGCGGCGACGCCGCCGATGTTCAGCACCGGTCCGGGGTACGCCACCGCGACGACGGGGGCGGCCCCCACCGTCACCATCCCGGCGTACGACGCGCCGCCGACCAGCGCGACGCAGCCGGTGTCCGGGGTCGGCCCGGTGTCCGGGCAACCGGCCGGCACGACGGCCGCCCAGCCCGGCTGGCCGAGCACCGCCATGCCCAGCGCCGGTTGGCCGTCGGCACCGGTGAGCAGCACACCCGCTGCCCCGGCCGGCTATCCGACCGCCCCGCCGCCCTCCGGTTACCGCCCCCCGTTCGCGCCGCACGGCCCGTACGCTTCGCCGACCCCGGCCGCGCCTCCTCCGCCGAAGCCACCGAAGCCGCCGAAGCGCCCCAAGGAGCGGTCGCCGCTCGGCGCGGTGACCTTCTCGCTGATCTTCCTGGTGCTCGGCCTGGTCGCCCTGCTCGACCTGCTGGACGTCTTCGCCATCAGCGCCTCGGCGTACTTCGCGGCCGCTCTGGTCACGATCGCGCTGGGGCTGCTGGTCGGCACCTGGTTCGGGCGGGCCCGCTGGCTCATCGCGCTCGGTCTGGTGACCGCGGCGGCGCTGGGCACGGCGACCGTCGCCGAGTCCTACGACCGGATCCGGGGGGTCGACGGCGCGGTTACCTGGGCGCCCACCGACTACCGAGACCTGGCGGACCGGTACGAGAACAGCTTCGGTGACGCCGTGCTCGACCTGCGCGGGATCGACTTCGCGAAACGGGACAGCCAGGTGACAGTGGCCGTCAACTTCGGCCAGGCGACAGTGGTCGTGCCGCCGAACGTGGACGTCACCACCGTGGCCGACGTCAACGCGGGTGACGCCACCATCTTCGGCAACCGATCCGGCGGGCTGGACGGCCGCCTGCGGGAATCCACCGACCTCGGCGCGGACGGGCCCGGCGGCGGGACCCTGCGCCTCTACATCCACGTCAATGCCGGCAACCTGGAGGTGACCCGGTGAAGGCTCACCGCACGGATCTGGTGTCGTTCGCCTTCGGGCTCGTGTTCCTGGCCCTGTCCGCCTGGTGGCTACTCGCCCAACTGCTCGGGCTCGCGCTACCGCCGGTCGGCTGGTTCCTGGCCGGCGCACTCATCCTGATCGGGGTCTTCGGTCTGGTCGGCGCGCTGCGCTCGGGTCGACCGAGCCAGCCGGAGCCGATTGCCGAGGCCGGTGCCGCCGATGCGGTCGCGCCCGTCTCCGGCACGTCCGTCTCCGGCGCACCCGTCTCCGGCACGTCCGTCTCCGGCGCACCCGTCTCCGGCGCGTCCGTCTCCGGTGCCGCCACGTCGACCTCCGGCGCGGCCCTGCCGGTCTGGGAAGCCGAGCGGTCCACCTGGGACACTCCCTCCTCGGACCCGGCGCTCACCTCGGACCGGACGCTCACCTCGGACCCGACGCTCTTCGCGGACCGGACGGTGGAGACGCCGACCACCGAGGTGCGGGCGGAGGATTCAGCGGCCACCGACGTGATCCACCCGGCCTGGCTGGCACATCCGCCGTCGGAGCCGCCGACCGAGCCCATCCCCGACCAACCCGGCAACGGGGACGACGAGCCGACCATCGGCAAGCTCGCCCGTCCGGCCCCGTCTGAGGGGGACGAGCCGACCCGGTCCGACCAACCGGTCGAGGCCGTTGGCGACCGGCCGGGTGACGAGCGGGAGGGTCCGCGCAGGGAAGCCTGACCTCGGGCGGCTGTCCGCGTCGGTTCCACCGCATCCCCACGGCGGTGCGGCCGGCGCGGACGGACGCATATGCTGGCTGGTGGAGATCTCGCCTCCGCCGGCCGGCCCGTCCCGCCCATGGCGGTCCCGCCGCGATTCCCGTCTCTACCCCCGTCAGGAGCCCGCCCGACATGACCCAGTCCCCCGCCGTGCGTACCACCGGCCGGTCCGGTCCGGTCCGCATCGGCGAGCGAGCCGCCCGTACCCTCGTCGCCGAGCTGGCCCGGATCAACGACGCCAAGGCCGCCCTGCTGGTCGGGGTGACCCCGGACTCCGCGGTGCTGGCCGCGGCGGTCGATGCGCTGCTCCCCGGCGACCGGCTCACCGTGGTGCCCGCCGAGCCGTTCGGCGGCGCGGCGCTCCGCGAGCACGTCACCGCCCAGGGCCGCTGGGTCGCCGACCGGGTGAGCGTCGTCGACTCACTGGCCGAAGCCGAGGCCGCCGCGGTCGTCATCGCCGGTGAGGTGTTCACCGGCACCGCCGAGGCGACCCGCAGCGGCGTCGAGGGGTTGGCCAAGTACCTCACCGACGGGGCGGTGCTGAGCGTGGCGACCGTCGCCACCCCCGGCCGGACCGAGGGTGCCGCCGCCGAACTGGCCCGACAGGACGCCCTCTACGGCGTCGGCGCCGATCTGGTGCTGCGCAACCCGCCACCGGTGCGGGTCTACCGACTGCGGTTCACCCCGGCCAGCCCGGCCACGGCCGACAGCCTGGCCCCCGCGTACCGGCCGTCGAGTGTGCCGGTGACCCGGGGCATGCACATCGACTCCAACGGCGTGGCGGCGGCGGGCATCGCGCTGGGCCTCGCGGCGCTGGCCCGGGTGGCGCGCCCGTCGTCCAAGCTGTGGCTACTGCCGGCCCTGGCCGCCGGGCCGGTCGCCGCGTTCTTCCGGGATCCCGAACGGGACGTGCCGGAGGACCCGAGCGCCGTGGTCGCGAGCGCGGACGGGAAGGTCCTGTCGGTGCAGCGGCTGCACGACGAGCGCTTCGGCGACGGCGAGTGGCTCCGGATCGCGGTGTTCCTGTCGGTGCTGGACGTGCACGTCAACCGTGCCCCGGTCGCCGGCAAGGTGGTGGACTACTTCGTCGCCGACGGCGGCTTCGTCAACGCGATGAAGCCGGACGCCGAGCACAACGTCGCCGCGTACACCGTGCTGGACACCGCGCGCGGCACGGTGGTGGTCGCGCAGCGGACCGGGCTGATCGCCCGCCGGATCGTGCAGCGCGCGCCGATCGGCGCGCTGCTGGCCAGGGGCGAGCGCTTCGGGCTGATCCGGTTCGGCTCCCGGACCGACGTCTACCTGCCCGCCGAGGCCGCGGACCCGCAGGTCGGGCCGGGCGACAAGGTGGTCGGCGGGTCCACGGTCATCGCCCGCTGGCGCTGACCCGCAAAACGAGGAACGGGGCGCCGCTGTCCGCGGCGCCCCGTTCTGTCTGCTCAGATCACGCGGTACGGCGCTGCCGCAGCCAGAGGACCGGCCCGCTGACCAGGTAGCCCACCACGATCAGGGCGAACGTCAGCCGAATGTCGACCAGCGCGCCGATCACCGGGGCCAACCAGAGCCACGGCGGCAACTTCACCAGGCGGGCGAGCTTGGCGTACGGGAAGCTGGAGACCATCGCGAAGGCCAGCAGCGCCACCCCGGCGACCAGCACGGCACCGGGCACCGGCAGGCCGATCGCCACGGTCACGGCGAGCACCGCGGCCGCCATGGTGGTGGGCACCCCGCAGAAGAACCGGCCGTCCTTCGGCGAGACGTTGAAGCGGGCCAGCCGGATCGCGGCACACGCCGCGACCAGGGCGCACGCCACCGCCGCCGCCGCCGTGGAGACGGAGCCGGCGAGCGAGGCGTAGACCACGACCGGCGCGGCGAGACCGAACGAGCACATGTCGGCCAGTGAGTCCATCTGCGCGCCGAACGGGCTGGCAACCCCGAGCCGTCGGGCCAGCGCGCCGTCCAGACCGTCGAAGCCGACGCAGGCGATCAGGCAGAGCGCCGCGATGCGCACCTCGCCCTGCATGGCCAGGAAGATGGCCAGCATGCCGAGCATCAGGCTGGCCAGCGTGCAGGCGTTGACCAGGGCGAACTTCATCCGGCGCGCGATTGAGCGCTCGCCGGGAAGCAGCGGGATCGAGCCGGCCTCGTCGGCCTGCGCCATCGGCGGCATCGCCGGGCTGACCGGCATGACCGCGTCGATGTCGGCCCGGTCCAGGCCCAGTGTCGGGTCCACACCCAGTGTCGGCCGGCTGAGCCGGTCCAGGCCGTAGCGACGGCGCTGCCGATCGGCGTACCGGTGCTCGGTCGGGGCCAGGTCGGTCGGGTGCAGGTCGCCGTCGCGGCGACCGACCCGGACCAACAGCACCTGGCGGGCGAACGTGCTGCTGCGGCGCAACCGGCCCGCCCAGCGACGCCCTGCGGGGCGCGGACTGTCAGTAGTACGACGCCGGCGCCATGGGGCTCTCGGCACGTTTCCTCCATCACCGGATCTGCTGACCGCCAAGTGGCGGGTGTCCGGCTGTCTCGTGCCGGACCTTGCATGGCCCGGCAGCCGTTTTGCGGAGTACACCATCGCATAGGGGAACATGGCTTGGCGATAGCTGCCGGCGGTACTTATATCTGGCTAAACCGCTCGAACCGCTCGCTTGTTCCCATCCCGGGCTTCATCGCCCGTTTCCTCCATCATTCCCGCCTTTGACTGTACCGGAGGGTCACCAACTCGGCTCACCGAGCGGAGTGCTTTCGGCCACTCTGTCCGATTGCCACGGCAGCGATGTCGCTCAACGGCAGGTCAGCAGCCTCGGCCCGGGTGAACCACCCCGCCCGCGCCGTCGACCCGCCGGCGGACTCGGTGACCACCGCGTCAGTAGGTACGTCCACCAGCACCCGATAGATCACCCGTACGCCATGCCAGTCCAGCGGCCGGCCCTCCGGGCCCACCGCGGCGGGATTGTGCAGGTTGTTGACACCAAGAAGCTCCACGACCCGGCCCACCTGCCCGCCCTCCTCGACCAACTCCCGCAGCAACCCGGTCGCCGGCTGCTCACCGTGATCGGTGCCACCGCCGGGCAGATGCCACAGACCGGCCCCCGGATAGCCCTCCGCGATCTGAGTGAGCAGGATCCGCCCAGCAGGGTCGGTGACCAGCCCGTACGCCCCGAAGCGCAGCCGACGGTCGGGGTGCGCCGGAGGGAACAGGTGCCGCGACCGGTGCGCTCCCGGCGGCAGTGGGGTGACCGGCAGGCCGAGCGCCTCGGCGGTGAACGGGGTCAGCGGCAACTGCGCCACCTCCGCCAGTGAGAGCCAGCAAACTTGATCAATCAGTCCAGCCCCCGCCTCAACCAACCCGCTCCCGGGCCGCGCGCTCTCCGGCCGTGCGCCGTCGGACAGTGGGTCGTGGGGCGTGCTGAGGTCGAACAACAGCCGGTCGGTATGCAGCGCGACCTTGTCCTCCGGGAAGGTGACGACATCGGCGACGACCGCGAGCAGCCGTGTCACAGTGACCGCCAGCCCGGCCTGTCCAGCGAGCTCGCGGACCACGGCGCGCTCCGGGTCCTCGGCATGCCCGACGGCACCGCCCGGCAACCGCCAGACCCCCGGAAACTCACCCTCCACCCCGTCCCGAACCACCAAGACCCGGCCCGAGTCCCGCAATAGCCCATAGGCCCCGACTCGCCGCGTAAATTGCACCCTCGCTCGCCCCCCGCTTCGCACCCAGAGCTATTGATCATGAGTTATCGCCGTCCATCTCGCGCCTGACGATAGCTTCATGATCAACGCGAGGCAGCGCATGGAAACCCGCAGAACTGGGCGAGCCGAGGCGTTCAAGCCCAGGTGCCCGACCCTTGACGACGATGATTTGGCCTATCGAGACCTTTTCGTCCTATTCACGGCCGTGGTCGCTTCACTCCATTAGCCCTCATTGTGGAGTCCATTCGCGTCGTGACAGTCGAGACGAACGCTGATCAACTCGGGTTCACGGAAGGCGCGGTATCCCAGCGCCCGGGATACCGCGCCTTCAAGGAATCCGAGTTGATCAGCGGCTGGAGGCACGGACCCCCAAAAGCCGGACGACTCCATGGGCAGCGCCGAGGACCCCTGCCCGGGACGCCCGGGCGGAACCCTCAGCGGGGTGTCCCCGAGCTCAAGATCGCGCAATATCCAGGATGTAGTGGCATCGGCGCGTCCGTGAGGCCACTACATCCTGGTTCGAGCACGATCTAGGCGCGAGGCGCGAGGCCCGGCCGGCGGCGCCGGCCCCTCGCGGACCGGTCGGGGTCAGGTGAGTTGGGCGGCTTGGACTGCTTCGGCGGTCACCTCGGTGAGGCGGTCGGTGGGGAGGGCGCCCAACTCCTCGCGGCCGAACCAGCGGGCTTCGCAGGTGGAGCCGCCCACGTCGGCAACGGTGAGTGGGTTGGGCTGGTCGACGACGACCCGGTAGAAGGCGCGTACGCCGTGCCAGTCGATCGGGTAGCCCTCGGGGCCGAGTGAGGCGGCGTCGCGGTGGCTGGCGACTCCGAGCAGCTCGACGAGGCGGCCGGCCTGGCCGGTCTCCTCGACCAGCTCCCGGATGAGTGCCGCGCCGGGCTGCTCGCCGTAGTCGGTGCCACCGCCGGGCAGGTGCCAGCACCCGGCGCCCGGGTAGCCGTCGGAGATGCGGGTGAGCAGCACTCGGCCGGCGGGGTCGGTGCAGACCGCGTACGCGGCGAAGCGCTGGGCGCGGTGCAGCCCGTCGGGGCCGGGCACGGCGTAGAAGGAGGGGAACTCGGGTGCCTCGTCGGGCACCACGTCGGCCGAGGAGGCGGGCAGCCCGAGGGCGCGTGCGGTGAACGAGCGCAGCGGCAGCTCGCGCGCCTCGTCGAGGGTGTACCACCGGGCCAGGTCGGTGGGGCGCTCACCGACCCGGTCTGCGAGGGTGCCGCCGCGGACAGCCACCCGGTAGATCAGCCGATCGGTGTGGATGGTGATGCCGCGGTCCGGGAGTGCCCGCATGTCGGCGAGCACGTCGGCCAGGCTGGAGACGGCGACGGAGAGGCCGGTTTCGGCGGCGGTCTCGCGAACGACGGTGTGGTTCGGGTCCTCGCCGTGGTCGACCGCCCCGCCGGGCAGCGACCACGCGCCGGGGGTGCCGGAGCGCTCCGATGCGCGGACCAGCAAGACTCGGCCGCTTGAATCAGCACAAACTGCGTATGCCGCGATCCTGCGGAGCGGCTTGAGCAAGGTGGTCACGGAAGCAAATTCTCCCCGGGCCGGGTTACCGGAACGGAAAAGAGTCGGATTCCTGACTATCCGGTCCCGGTCAGGGATTGGTCAGGGTAAGGATCCGGGCGGTCACCGAGGGCGTGCCGGGCGCCAGCGCGGACGGTAGGGGTATGACATCGACCACCGCTCCCCGCGCCCCGTACAAGCAGCTTCGGCGACCCACCACCGACCGCATGGTCGCCGGGGTCGCCAGCGGCGTCGGCCGCTACTTCGCCGTCGATCCCACCCTGGTCCGGGTGATCTTCGCGGTCACCGGCCTGCTCACCGGCGGGCTCGCGCTGTTCGCGTACCCGATCATGTGGTTCCTGATGCCGGAGGAGCCCACCGGCGCGCCGGCCTGGCCGCACGCCGCGGGCGTCGCGCCGCAGAACGGCCCGCCGCCCACCGCCGGGCCCGCGCCCGGCGGACCACCGCAGGGGTACGCCCCGACGCCGCCCTACCCGCCGACGACCCCGCCCAGCATGCCGCCGGCCGCGTAAGCAGCGCTCACTCCCACTCGATGGTGCCCGGCGGCTTGCTCGTGACGTCCAGGACCACCCGGTTGACCTCGGCGACCTCGTTGGTGATCCGGGTGGAGATCCGGGCCACCACGTCGTAGGGCAGCCGGGACCAGTCGGCGGTCATCGCGTCCTCGCTGGAGACCGGGCGCAGCACCACGGGGTGCCCGTAGCTGCGCCCGTCTCCCTGCACACCGACGCTGCGCACGTCGGCGAGCAGCACCACCGGGAACTGCCAGACGCCCCGGTCGAGGCCGGCGGCGGTCAGCTCCTCGCGGGCGATCAGATCGGCCTGGCGGAGCAGGTCGAGGCGTTCCTGGTCGACCGCGCCGATGATCCGGATGGCGAGGCCGGGGCCGGGGAACGGGTGCCGCCAGACCATCGCCTCGGGCAGGCCCAGTTGGAGGCCGAGCGTGCGGACCTCGTCCTTGAACAGGGTGCGCAGCGGCTCGACCAGCGCGAACTTCAGGTCCTCCGGGAGGCCGCCGACGTTGTGGTGGCTCTTGATGTTGGCGGTGCCGGTGCCGCCGCCGGACTCCACCACGTCGGGGTAGAGGGTGCCCTGGACGAGGAACTCGACGTCGCCGTGTGCGGCGATCTCGCGGGCCGCGGCCTCGAAGACCCGGATGAACTCCCGGCCAATGATCTTGCGCTTCTGCTCCGGATCGGTCACCCCGGCGAGCGCGCCGAGGAACCGGTCGGTGGCGTCGACCACCTTCAGCTTGATGCCGGTGGCGCTGACGTAGTCCTTCTCCACCTGCTCGGCCTCGCCGGCGCGCAGCAGGCCGTGATCGACGAAGACGCAGGTGAGCTGGTCACCGACCGCCTTGTGCACGAGCGCCGCGGCGACCGCCGAGTCCACCCCGCCGGAGAGGCCGCAGATGACCTCCTTGTCGCCGATCTGGGCGCGGATCCGGGCGACCTGCTCGTCGATGATGTTCTCGGGAGTCCAGGTCGGCTCGATGCCGGCGATGTCGTAGAGGAAGCGGGTCAGCATCTCCTGGCCGTGGGCGGTGTGCCCGACCTCGGGGTGGAACTGCACGCCGGCCCGGCGGCCGGCCAGGTCCTCGAAGGCGGCGACCGGTGCGCCAGCCGACTCGGCGGTCACCGTGAAGCCCTCGGGCGCCTCGGTGACGGCGTCGCCGTGGCTCATCCAGACCGGCAGGTCCGCCGGCAGGTCGCGCAGCAGCACACCGGGCTCGAGGAGGCGGGGACGCAGCGGGGTGCCCCCGTACTCACGGTTGCCGGTCCTGGTGACCGTGCCGCCGAGCGCCTGAGCCATCGCCTGGAAGCCGTAGCAGATGCCGAAGACCGGCACGTCGGCGCTGAAAACGCCCGCGTCGATCTGCGGCGCGTCCGGGGCGTAGACGCTGGCCGGACCACCGGAGAGGATGATCGCGGCGGGGTTCTTCGCCAGCATCTCGGCGATCGGCATCGAGTGCGGCACGATCTCGGAGTAGACCTTCGCCTCACGGACCCGGCGGGCGATGAGCTGGGCGTACTGGGCTCCGAAGTCCACCACGAGGACGGGGCGAGGCAGGCTCATGTGCACGAAGCCTACCGACAGTCACGGCCGCTCCCGGCACCGGCTCGCCGACGAACCACCTTCCCCGCGATCTTGCACTTCCCGTCCCGACAAAAACCGCAATTGCCACAGAACAGCGACCGGAACCGCAAGATCGCCGGGGGTCAGCGTCGCAGCGCGCCGGGGGCGTCTGCCGGGACTGCCGGGTTTTTCGGGGGCACGGGCGACAACCGGCGGTACGGGGAGCCGAGCGTCGGGCGGGGGTCCTGCTCGCCCCTGTTGGGCCAGAAGGACATTGCCCGTTCCGCCTGTGCGGTGATCGTCAGGGACGGGTTCACGCCCAGGTTGGCCGAGACGGCCGCGCCGTCGACCACGTGCAGCCCGGCGTGCCCGTACACCCGGTGCCAGGGGTCGATCACCCCGTCGGCCGGGGTGGCCCCGATGACCGCCCCGCCCAGGATGTGCGCGGTCATCGGGATGTCGAAGGGCTCGGTGAGTGAGCCGCCGGGGGTGCCGCCGATCTCGTCGGCGAGCATTCGGGCGGCCGTGTTGCCGGCCGGGATCCAGGTGGGGCTGGGCGTGCCGTGACCCGGGCCGGTGACCAACCTGCGGCCGAGCGGGCCACGCCGCCACCGGGTGGTCAGCGAGTTGTCCGCGGACTGCATGACCAGGGCGATCACCGTCCGTTCCGACCAGCCGCGCACCGACAGCATCCGCGCCGCCAACCGGGGCTGCCGCACGATGCTGCCCAGCCAGCGGCGTACCCGGTGCGGGCCGCCGTCGACCAGCAGCGACTGGAGCAGCCCCATCGCGTTGGAGCCCCGCCCGTAGCGGACAGGCTCGATGTGTGTCTGCGGGTCGGGGTGGAACGAGCTGGTGATGGCCACCCCCTCGGTGTAGTCCAACCGCTCGGACCGGGCCCGTTGGCGTGGCACCGAGGCGCCGAGGATCGCCTCCGAGTTGGTCCGGGTCAGCTCGCCGAGGCGGGGCGAGAGCCCGGGTAACGCACCGTCGGCCCGCATCCCGTGCAGCAACCGCTGGGTGCCGAGCGCCCCAGCGGCGAAGACCACCTGTTCGGCGTGGATGACCTGCCGACCCTTGCGCAGCCAGGCGCCGGTGCGTTCGGTGCGCACCTCGTACCCGCCCCCGTCGGCGGGCCGGACGGCGGTCACCGTGGTCAACTGACGGACCGTGACCCCGAGCTGTTCGGCAAGCCAGAGGTAGTTCTTGACCAGTGTGTTCTTCGCCCCGTGCCGGCAGCCGGTCATGCACGAGCCGCAGTGCAGGCAGCCGGTGCGTTCCGGGCCGGCACCGCCGAAGTACGGGTCGGCGATCCGCTGGCCGGGCCGGCCGATGTGCACGCCCACCGGGGTGGAGTGGAAGGTGTGCCCCACCCCCATCCGCTCGGCCACCGCGCGCATGGCGCGGTCCGCGCCGGTGTGCACCGGGTACGTGGTGACGCCGAGCATCCGTTTCGCCTGGTCGTAGTGGTGGGCCAACTCGTCGCGCCAGTCGGTGATGTCCCGCCACTGCGGGTCGCTGTAGAAAGCCGGCAGCGGTTCGTAGAGGGTGTTGGCGTAGACCAGCGAGCCGCCGCCCACCCCGGCGCCGGAGAGCACCAGCACCCCGCCGCCGGATCGTCGGTCGGCCGGGCGGAGCAGGGTGAGCCGCTGGATGCCGTAGCAGCCCAGCTTCGGTGCCCAGAGGAACCGGCGTACCCGCCAGGACGTCTGCGGGAACTCGTCGTCGGCGAAGCGGCGGCCGGCTTCCAGCACCGCGACCGAGTAGCCCTTCTCGGCCAGTCGGAGCGCGGTGACGCTGCCACCGAAGCCGGACCCGATGACGACCACGTCGTACCGCATGGACGCATCATTACTCGCGAGTAGCGCTCGCGCCAGCGGCACTTTTCGCGCGATCATGCTCCGGCCGACCGACCCGGCGCCTCCCGGCCGCAACCCGGAGCACCCGTCGGAGCGTTGTTCACCAGACGGGTGGAAGGAATCCAAGATGGTTCTCGGGTCGATGGCGCCGCGCCGACGGTGGCTGCTGATGGGGTTGGCGGCCCTCGCCGTCGTCGCGCTGATCGCGGCCGGCACGGTGGTGATCACTCGGCTGACCGGCGACAACAAGCCGGGCGGGGCTCCGGTGGCCGGCTCACCGACCCCGTCGCCGGTCGGCACGCCGACGCCGAGCCCCAGCGGCCCACCGCCGGGCGCGGACATCACCGGCCCGCTCAATCTGCTGCTGGTCGGCGTGGACACCCGGGTCAGCGTGCCCGGGTGGGAGCCGCACTCGGACGCCGTGCTGGTGCTGCACGTACCCAAGGGGTTGGATCGTGCGTACCTCTTCTCGCTCCCCCGCGACCTGCTGGTGGACATCCCGGCGTTCCCGAAGGCCGATTACAAGGGCGGCAAGACGAAGCTCACGCACGCGATGAGCTTCGGCAGCCGGGTGCCGGGCAAACCCAAGCAACCCAGCACGGCCCAGGGGTACGAGCTGCTGCGCAGCACGGTCAGCGGTTACACCGGGCTGCGTATCGACGCGGGCGCGGTGCTCACCTTCAACGGGTTCGACCGGCTGGTCACGGCCCTGGGTGGGGTGGACATCTACGTCGACCAGCGGGTCGAGTCGATGCACCGCCGACCGGACGGCAAGTACCGGGAGAGCGCGCCGGGCGGGTACAAGGGGCCGCAGCAGGTCTACGAGAAGGGCGACCGGCACCTCAACGGCTGGCAGGCGCTGGACTACGCGCGGCAGCGCTACATCACCGGCGGTGACTACGCGCGGCAGCGTCACCAGCAGCAGCTGATCAAGGCGATGACCCGCAAGATCCTGGACGAGGGCCTGGCCCGGCAACCGGAGCGCGTCGACCAGGTGGTCTCCGCGCTGGGCGACACGCTGGTCTACGTGGGCGGGCGCCGGATCGTCGACATCGCGTACGCCCTCAGTGGCCTGCCGGAGAACCGCTTCACGCTGGTCGGGCTGCCCGGTTCCGGCGTCGGCAAGGGCAGTGCCTACCGGGGCGAACAGCTGACCAGCGAGGGCCGCAAGTTCCTCACTGAACTCCGCGCCGGGCGCGCCGACGCGTACCTGGCCGCACACCCCGCCCTGGTCGTCAAGAACTGACCCCACCTTCCCCCGCGATCTTGCACTTTCGGTCCGCGATTCGCGCCGTTCTGCCCGCTATGCCGGGGCAGCAAGTGCAAGATCGCGGGGAGGGGTGGGTCAGAGCCGCTTGGGCAGGGCGGGCTTCTTCGTGGCGTAGAGCCAGGCGTCGAAGATCGGGTCGAGCTGCTTGCCGGAGATCCGCTCGGCCAGGGCCACGAACTCGGCCGTGGTGGCGGTGCCGTCGCGCTTCTCCGCCGCCCAGGTCTTGACGATCTCGAAGAACGCCTTGTCGCCGACGGCCACCCGCAGGGCATGCAGGGTCATCCCGCCGCGCTGGTAGACCGACTCGCTGAACAACTTGTCCACGCCCGGCTTGCCCGGCGGTGTCTGCCACACCTGCGCGGACATGCTGGCGTACCGGCTGTCGAACGCCTCCTTGGCGGTGTACGCCTTGGTGTGCTCGGCCCAGAGCCACTCCGCGTACGTCGCGAAGCCCTCGTTGAGCCAGATGTCCTCCCACTTGGCCAACGCGACGCTGTCGCCGAACCACTGGTGGGCCAGCTCGTGGGCGACGACCTCGGTGTTCTCGCCCTGTCGGAAGAAGCTCGCCGCGTACACCGGTCGGCTCTGCGTCTCCAGGGCGTAGGAGATCCGGCTGTCGGAGATCACCACCCCGCCGTACGCGTCGAACGGGTACGGCCCGAACACACTCTCCAGGTAGTCGGCCACCGCGACGGTCTGCGCGATGGACGCGTCCGCGTTCCCCTTGGCCTCGGTGGTGGTGACCGCGCTGTAGACCGGGCGGCCCTTGTGCTCGCCGGTGGTGATCCGGAACTTGCCGATCACCAGCGTGCTCAGATAGCTGGCCATCGGCGACTTCTCCGACCACTTCCAGGTGGTCCAACCGCCCGTACTGGTCTTCCCGCCGGGAACGCCGTTGCTGATCGCGGTCAGGCCGTCCGGAACGGTGACCTCGAAGTCGTAGGCCGCCTTGTCCGACGGGTGGTCGTTGACCGGGAACCAGGTGCTGGCCGACTCGGGCTGACCCAGCGCGATGGCACCGTCGGCGGTGTGCAGGAAGCCGCCGTCACCGAGCGTCTCGTTCTTCAGCGGCTTCGGCTTACCGGCGTAGGTGATCTCGGCGACGAACCCGTTGCCGTTGATCAGGCCGGAGGCCGGCTTGATCACCAGCTCGTTGCGCTTGCGGCTGTGGGTCGCCGGTGCGCCGTCCACGGTGACCGCGCTGACGGTCAGGCCGGCCAGGTCGAGGTTGAACGTCGACAGGTCCGCCGTCGCGGTGGCCCGCACGGTGGTCGTACCCGTCAGCTGGTCCTTGGCCGGGTCGTAGCGCACCTTCACGGTGTACCGCGCGACGTCGTAGCCGCCGTTGCCGTAGGTCGGGAAGTAGGCGTCGCCAACTCCGTCGGCGCCCGCGGTGAACGTCCGCGCCGGCGTGGGGGACGCGCTCGGTGGTGGGGCGGTCTCCGGGCCCGCCGAGTCGCATCCGGACAGTGCGAGCGCACCGGTCACCAGCAGGCCGGCAGCCACTCGCAGTCTGTGCCGCGTCCCCCGCATCCCACACCCTTTCCGCACGGTGGCCGGTCACGGCCTCCGTAGTTCCGCGCGAACGGGCGCCTACCCGCCGTTCGCAGGCGGCAGCATATCGACCGGGCAGCGGGGCCGGGTCACGGCAGTGTGGGGGCCGACCCACCCACCAACCAGGCGTCGAAGAGCGGACGCAGTTGCCGCCCGGCGACCCGCTCGGCCAGCGCGACGAGGTCCGCGGTGGTCGCGTTGCCGGCCGCCCGCTCGGTGGTCCAGGCACGCAGGATGCGGAAGAAGAGGTCGTCACCGACGGTCCGGCGCAACGCGTGCACGGCGAGCGCCCCGCGCTTGTAGACGGCCGAGCCGAACATCTGCTCCCGGCCCGGCTCGACCGACGGCTGCGTCCAGTCGGTCGCCGCGTACTGGATCTCGAAGTTGCGCTGGGCGGTTCGGCCGCCGTCGTGCTCCTCCCACAGCCACTCGGCGTAGCTGGCGAAGCCCTCGTTGAGCCAGATGTCGCCCCACCTGGTCAGCGACACGCTGTCGCCGAACCACTGGTGCGCCAGCTCGTGTGCGACGACGCTCGGGTTCGGCCGGTCGTCCGCGAAGAAGCCAGGCCCGTAGACCGGCCGGGACTGGGTCTCCAGCGCGTACCCGATCCGGTCGTCGGCGATCACGATCCCCCCGTACGAGTCGAACGGGTACGGGCCGAAGCGGCTGGCCAGGAAGTCGACGATCGCGCCGGTGCGGGCCAGCGAGGTGGCCGCGCCACCGGTCGCCGGAAGGCTCGCGGCCACCGCCGTGACCATCGGCCGGCCGGCATGCGTGCCGGTAACCACCCGGTAGTCACCGACCACGAGCGTGCTCAGGTAGCTGGCCATCGGGGCGCGCTCCGACCAGCGCCAGGTGGTCCAGCCGTCGGCGCTGCTCTTCGGCCCGGGTACGCCGTTGCTCAGCGCGGCCAGGCCGTCCGGCACGGTCACCGCCAGGTCGTAGGTGGCCTTGTCCGACGGGTGGTCGTTGACCGGGAACCAGGTGGCGGCCGAGTCGGGTTGGCCGAGCGCCACCGCACCGTCGGCGGTGTGCAGGAAACCGCCGCCGCCCAACGCCCCGTCGTCGACTGCCGTGGGGACGCCCGCGTACTCGACAGTGACGGTGAACTGCCGACCGCGCGGCAGTCCGTCGCGGGGCGTCACCACCAACTCGCCGTCGCCACGGCGGTGCTCGGCCGCCGCGTCACCCACGCTGACCGCGCGGACCTCCAGGCCGACCAGGTCCAGGTTGAACCGGGACAGATCGTGGGTGGCGGTGGCCGTGATGACGGCTCGACCGGTCAGCCGGTCGGTCGACGGGTCGTAGCGGACGTCGAGGCCGTAGTGCCCGACGTCGTAACCGCCGTTGCCGTGCCCCGGCACGTACGGATCGCCGACGTCGGCGGCACCGGGCCGGAAGCCGTCGCGGTCGTCGCCGGTACAACCGGTGGCGGCCAGGCCGATCGCGCAGGTCAGCGCGACGACACGCAGTCTCCGTCCGGTCAGGACCATGCCCACCCCTCCTGCGGCGTTGCGGCCTTTGCGGCGTTCCGGCCTTCTGCCGCGTTCCGGCCTTCTGCCGCGTTCCGGTCAGGACGAGCGTAGTCAGCATCGCTGGCCGCGCGGCCGGTATCGACGATCATCAGTAACTTTCGTCGAATCAAACAAAAGCTGCCGTCGATCGAACCTTTCTTTCGACTTAGACCGACGTTAGTGTCTGTCTCCGACCACCGTCGCGAAAGGTGGAACCATGCCAGACCACACCGCCCCCGACGCCACCCCCACCGGCCGGCTCAGCCGCCGATCCCTGCTCGCCGCCTCCGCCGGCGCCGCCGCTGCGATCGGCGCCGCCGGCCTACCCGTCCTCGCCACCGGCACCCCCGCGCTCGCCAACCCCGGCAACGCGAGCAAGCTGCGAGTCGAGCCGCTGATCCCGGCCAGGAACCGCGGCATCATCCTCTACAGCGTCCGCGACCGGATAACCGCCGCGCCCGACGACAGCGGGGTGCCGTACGGCTTCGAGCGCGTCCTCGCCCGACTCGCCGAGATCGGCTACAAGGAGATCGAGTTCGCCGGCTACACCCAGAGCACCGAGATCCTGGGCCGGCAGATCACCCCCGCCGAGATCCGCAAGATCCTCGACGACAACGGCCTGGTGGCCAACGGCACCCACGCCTCGATCCAGCCGGCCACCTTCCAGCAACAACTGGACATCGCCGAGGAACTCGGCATGAAGAACATCGGCACCGGCAGCGACCCGACCAGCAGCGCGTACAAGGCCGAGTGGGACGCCGCCGCGGACATCTGGAACGAGTTGGGCCGGCAGGCCAAGGCCCGGGGTATGCGGCTCTACACCCACAACCACGACGCCGCGTACAGCTTCCTGATCGACCGGGGCCCACGCGACGCGCAGGGCCGGCAGACCCGGTCTTCCGGCATCCGCCGACTGGAGTACTTCTTCGAGATCACCGACCCGCGGTACGTGTTCTTCGAGCTGGACATCTACTGGGCCTACGTGGCCCGCTACAAGCACCAGAAGTACGTCAACCCGGCCGGCCAGGAGGTGACCGACCTGTTCGACCCGATCCTCACCGTGGCCGACCGGACCACCCGGTTCCCGCTCTTCCACGCCAAGGACGGCGACCGGGACACCAGCGTGCCCAACGGGTACCAGATGACCCCGCTGGGCGACGGCGACCTCAACTTCCAGCAGTTCTTCCAGACCATCGGCGAGCGCAACTTCCACCACGCCAACTGGGAGATGGACACCGCCCCCGGCGGCGCGGACAACAAGGGCCAGTCGCTCGACTTCGCGGCGACCAGCTACCGCAACATGTCCGACCTGACCATCTACCTGGAGAAGTGACTCCCGGCTGAGTGACTCCCGGCTGAACGCGACGAAGGCCGGCCCCGTCTGCTGCGGGGCCGGCCTTCCGGCGTCTGACGGATCGGTCAGCGGTCGAGGACCAGACCGACCTTCTGGAACTCCTTCAGGTCGCGGTAACCGCACTTGGCCATCGCCCGACGCAGCCCACCGAACAGGTTCAGCTGGCCGTCGGCCTCGTCCGCCGGCCCGAAGAGCAGCTGCTCCATCGACCCGAGCGGCTCACCGGAAACCTCGAAGGCACCCCGGGGCAACGACGGGTGGCTCGCCGCCGAGTGCCACCAGGCACCACCGGCGGGGGCCTCGTCGCAGAGCGACAACGGCTCACCGAGCATCACCGCGTCCGCGCCGCAGCCGAGCGCCTTGGCGATGTCGCCCGAGGTCTGGATGTCACCGTCGGCGATCAGGTGCACGTACCGGCCGCCGGTCTCGTCCAGGTAGTCACGGCGGGCCGCCGCGGCGTCGGCGATCGCGGTGGCCATCGGCACCCGGATGCCCAGCACCGATTCGGTGGTCGACCACTCGTCGCCACCGATGCCCACGATCACGCCGGCCGCGCCGGTACGCATCAGGTGCAGCGCCGTCTTGTAGTCCGTGCAGCCACCGACGATCACCGGCAGGTCGAGGTCGGCGATGAACTCCTTGAGGTTCAGCGGCTCATCGGTGGTCGACACGTGCTCGGCCGAGACGATGGTGCCCTGGATGACCAGGATGTCCACCCCGGCGTCCAGGATCACCGGCGCCAGCGCGAGGGTGTGCTGCGGGGAGACCCGCACCGCCACCGTCCCGCCACCGGCCCGCAGCTCACGGACCCGCTCCGCGATCAGGTCCGGGCGGATCGGCTCGGCGTACACCTCCTGGAGCCGCTTGGTGGCGCGGGCCTCCTCGTCGAGGCCGGCCAGTTCGTCCAGCACCTTCGTCGGGTTCTCGTAGCGAGTCCAGAGCCCCTCGACGTTGAGCACGCCGAGGCCGCCGAGCTGACCGAGACGCACCGCCGAGGACGGGCTCATGGTGGCGTCGGAGGGGTGGCCGACGCACGGAATGCCGAACGGGTACGCGTCGAGCTGCCAGGACGTCGAGACGTCATCGACGTCCCGGGTGCGGCGGCTCGGCACGATGGCGATGTCGTCCAGGTGGTAGCCGCGCTGCGCGGTCTTGCCCAGCCCGATCTCGACCACGTCACGCATGGGGGACTCCAGGTGGTTGGGGGTGGTGGGTCAGCGGGTGTGGTAGTTGGGCGCCTCGACGGTCATCTGGATGTCGTGCGGGTGGCTCTCCTTCAGGCCAGCCGCGGTGATCCGGATGAGCTGGCCCCGGCGGTGCAGATCGGGGATGTTCTCCGCACCGGCGTACCCCATGGCCAGCCGCAGACCGCCGACCAGCTGGTGGGCCACCCGGGAGAGCGGCCCCCGGTAGGGCACCTGACCCTCCACGCCCTCGGGGACCAGCTTGTCGTCGCTGAGCACGTCCTGCTGGAAGTAGCGGTCCTTGCTGTACGACTTGGCCTGACCCCGGGACTGCATCGCGCCGAGCGACCCCATCCCGCGGTACGTCTTGAACTGCTTGCCGTTGACGAAGATCAGCTCGCCGGGGCTCTCCTCGCAGCCGGCCAGCAGACTGCCGAGCATCACCGTGTCGGCGCCGGCCACCAGGGCCTTGGCGATGTCGCCAGAGTATTGGATGCCACCGTCGCCGATCACCGGCACGCCGGCCGGGCGGGCGGCCCGGGCCGCCTCCATGATCGCGGTCACCTGCGGCACGCCGACCCCGGCGACGATCCGGGTGGTGCAGATCGCGCCCGGCCCCACGCCCACCTTGACGCCGTCGGCGCCGGCGTCGACCAGCGCCTTCGCGCCGGCGTACGTGGCCACGTTGCCGCCCATGATGTCGACCGTCACGTCGGCCTTGAGCCGGCGGACCATGTCCAGCACGGCCCGCTGGTGACCGTGCGCGGTGTCCACGATCAGCACGTCGACACCCGCGTCGACCAGGGCACGAGCCCGCTTGTACGCGTCCTCGCCCACACCGATGGCGGCGGCGACCCGCAGCCGGCCGGCGTCGTCCTTGCTGGCGTCCGGGTACTGCTCGCTCTTGGTGAAGTCCTTGACGGTGATCAGGCCACGCAGTCGGCCCGAGTCGTCGACGATCGGCAGCTTCTCGACCTTGTGCTGACGCAGCAGCGCCAGGGCGTCGTCCTTGCTCACCCCGACCCGCGCGGTGACCAGCGGGGTGTGGGTCATGATCTCGCGAACCGGAGTGTTCGGCTCGGAGACGAAACGCATGTCCCGGTTGGTGACGATGCCGACCAGCTGGCCGTCGCCGTCCACCACCGGAACGCCGGAGATGCGGTAACGCCCGCACAGCTCGTCGACCTCGCGCAGCGTGTCGTCCGGGCTGGCGGTCACCGGGTTGGTGATCATGCCGGACTCGGAGCGCTTCACCAGGTCGACCTGGAGCGCCTGGTCCTCCAGGGAGAGGTTGCGGTGCAACACGCCGATGCCGCCCTGGCGGGCCATGGCGATCGCCATCCGGGCCTCGGTCACCGTGTCCATCGCGCTGGACAGCAGCGGAATGGACAACTCGATGTTGCGGGTGAGCTTCGTCCGGGTGTTGACCCGGCTGGGCACCACGTCCGACTCGCCCGGCTGGAGCAGCACGTCGTCGAAGGTGAGGCCGAGCGGAACCACCCGGGCGGAGCCGGCCGGCAGCTCGGGCAGGTGGCCGCCCAGGTCGGCGTGCTCGACGCCGGCCGGAAGATCGGTGCTGGGCGAATTTTCCACGATTGCTCCCCTGAGCTGCTCGGATGGGCTTCAGCGAGGTGGCGCGGGCGGGCACCGGAGCGCGCCACGGTGCCGGCACGTCGCCTCATCGTACCCAGTGAGCTGGGCGACCCGTCCGTGGCAGGCCGGCCCGGCGCGGAGGCCGGGGGGCGGACGTTCGCCCCGCGTTGGGTCTACGGTGAGGGGGTGCACGACGAGCCCATCGACCCGTTCAATGGCGACCCGGCCGATCCGACCGCGGGTCTGGATGACCCGGGCGATGACGCGACGCCGGATCCGCTGACCGACGTCGAGCGGCAGGATGTGCTGGAAGACCTCGCTGACCTGGAGATCTACCAGGCTCTGCTGGCCCCGATCGGGGTCCGCGGGTTGGTGATCGAATGCGAGGACTGTCGCGAGCCGCACTACTTCGACTGGGACCTGCTCCGCGGCAACCTGCGGCACCTGCTCAACTCGGGTCGCCCCCGGGTGCACGAGCCCGCCTACGACCCCGACCCGGACCACTACGTGACCTGGGACTACGCCCGGGGTTACGCGGATGGGGTGCACGACACCCTGTCCGAGGGCACCGAGGACGAGCCGGGCACCCCGACCGCCACCAAGTGACGCCGCCGGGCGGCTGGTGCCCCCGCTGCCGCGCGTCCCGGGTGCTCCGCTGCCGCTCGTCGTGTCCCGCTGCCACGCGGCGTGCCCTACTGCCGCGCGGCGCGCGTATGTCAGGCGACCAGACCGGCGCGGAAGCCTGCCGCCACCGCGTGCGCACGGTCCCGGGCGCCAAGCTTGCGGAACAACCGGCGGGCGTGCGTCTTGACGGTGTCCTCCGAGACGAACAACTCCCGGCCGATCTCCGCGTTGCTCTTGCCCTCGGCCATCCCGAGCAGCACCTGAAGCTCACGCTCGGTGAGGCCGATCGACGCCCGACTGGGTCGGGCGTTCGGGGCGGGACGGCCCGGGTCGGTCTGCGACGCCGACTCGCCGGTCCCCGCCTCCACCTCGTCGTCGCCCCGCTGCACCGGCACCGACGCCACCCCGGCCGGCCCGTCGGCGGCCGTGGCCGCCCATCCGGGCTCACCGGAACCGCGCGGCGACGGCCCGGAGCGGCCGGAACCACCCACCGCCGCCGCATCGCGAGCCGGATCGGTGATCCGCTGCCGGGAGGCTCGACCGGGCGCGGTGAGCAGCAGTAGCGCCTTCGCCACCGCGCTGGTCAGGTCATGGTCGACATTCTGGATGAGCCCCCGGGCGCCGGCGCTGATGGTGGCCGCCGCAGCCTCGGACTCCTCGGTGCCGAGCAGCAGCACCGCTGCCTGCGGCGCACGCGCCAACACCCGGCGGACGAAGCCGGCGCTGTCCGGCCGGGTGAGTGCCGTGTCGGCCAGGACCACGTCGGCCGGCCGCTCGGCCAGCCGCAGCATCACCTCGGGATCAGAGACGGCGGTACGAACGATCGCGGACAACCCCAGCCGCGCGGCAGCAGAAGTAAGGTGCTGGGCCGCGAGTGGTGTCCGAACGCACACAAGAACGGTACGCACTGTGGTCTCCTCTCCGCCAACGAGCAGACCATGACGCGGTCGACTGGGGAGGGGGTTCCCGGCAATCCTTCGAACTTTTCCGACAGATGGGGCAAAAGCCGCAATTTCCCGGACGTTTTCGATCACAGACGTGTGAGTTGACGACAGCCCGGGTACCGGGAGATCCAGGCCGGGAACGGTGCGCCTGCGCGGCCCGCCGCCCGGATGCCGGCCATAAGGATTCTCGCGGAGCCGCGCGGGAGGAGGGGTGCTGATGTCGAACGTACGTAGACTGCCCGGACCCATCGTCGATCTCTGGGACTGGCAGCGACTCGGTGCCTGCAGAGGGCGCGACAGCGCCCAGTTCTTCCACCCCGACGGTGAGCGTGGTTCGTCCCGGCTGCGCCGCGAGTCCGCCGCCAAGTCGGTCTGCCGCGCCTGCCCGGTTCGCGCCGAGTGCGCCGCCCACGCCCTGTCGGTACGCGAGCCGTACGGCGTGTGGGGCGGCTTCAGCGAGTCGGAGCGCCTGCGACTGCTCGCCGTCGGCTGGGAGGACCTGGCAGACCGCCGGCACGCTCGGGTCGATGTCGCACGGCTGGAGGCCCGCCTGGGCCGTCCGCACAAGTCGACCGTCCCAGCCCAACGCAACGTCGCCTGACCCGAGGCGTCCCCAACATCCGCGAAACCGCGCCCCCGCCCCGGGGGCGCGGTTTCGTGCCGTTCACGCGGTTTCGCGTGGTAGAGCCTTGGCGCCGCCGATGCCGCGATGATCAACACGGGTTTCTTGATATCGGAGCATCCCGCCGGCCCGGACACCCCGACTTCAGTGACCTCGAGCCGACTTCAGTGACCTCGAGTGGATCAAGTCGAGTGTGCGGTCGCGAGGGCAAGCAAAGACGACGCCCTGGGCTGTTTGTCTGATTTGGGGCATTCGGGCCGGGCGCAGGGCTTAGGCTGCTGCGAGGTACGCGGCCTTTGTCTGGTGACCGGATGCACCCGTGGGCCGGAATCATGGCCGGGCCGGGGTCGTTACATATCCTGACGATCGCAGTACCACCGACCCGCCGCCCGGCCCTTGGCGGCTGGTCGCGCAGGTTGGAATGCCGGCCCGCACCCGGTCGTTGCAGTCCCCACGACCGATCGCCTGGCACCGCCTCGATGAGGTGCTGGCAGTTGGGCCAACCCGGAATGACCCCGGCCCCCGGTCGTTACACCTGGACCCGGCGCCACGAGCCCCGACTCGCTAGGCCGCCGACCCGACGCCCGACAGGGCGTCACCCCCCCAGACTTTCCCCTTTGCATCTGCAGCGCCGGACGAGGTGCTCACACCCTGCCGCCACCCCCCTGGCGGTTCGGGTGTCCTACCCCCGAAGGAGCTACCCCCATGAACACGATCTTCCGTAAGAGCATGCTGTCTGTTGCTGGTCTCGCGTTCGCCGGTGGTGTCTTCGCCGGCCCGATCGCCGCCCACGCCGCCACCCCGGCCGACGGCAAGCCCGTCGCCGTGGCCGTGCAGCAGTCGGCGTCGAAGCCGCAGGGCGAGCAGTCCCACATCACCCTCAACGACGAGCAGACCGCTAACGTGAAGGCGATCATCGCCGCCACGAAGAAGGCCGGCCTGCCCGAGCGGGCCGCGGTCATCTCGATCGCGACGAGCCTGCAGGAGTCGAAGCTGGAGAACCTGGGTCACCTGGGCGACATGAACGACCACGACTCGCTGGGCTTGTTCCAGCAGCGCCCGTCCAGCGGTTGGGGTACGCCGGAGCAGATCACCAACCCCGAGTACTCCACCACCGCGTTCCTCAAGGGTCTGAAGCAGGTTGATGGTTGGCAGGACATGCCGCTGACCGACGCCGCGCAGACGGTGCAGGTGTCGGCCTACCCGGACGCCTACGCCCAGTGGGAGCAGCAGGCCACCGACCTCGTCACCCAGCACTGGAACAGCTGACCCACACCACCCGCACGACAAGCACACAGCACCACAGCACGACACCAACCGCTGGCCGGCACCCCCCTGCCCGGGGTGCCGGCCAGCGGCAATTCTGTGCTCGGAGCCCGCAGATCTTGGACACTTTCCGTTCCGAGCGAACGGAAAGTGTCCAAGATCTGCATGCACGGTCTGGGGTATCCCCGGTCAACCAGCCGACCCGCAGAGCACGTCGCGGGTACAGGTCACGGACGCAGCCGAGGCGGCGACGTCACGCCGTCGGTCAGCGGACGGTGACGGTGATCGTGTGCCAGCCGGTGGCGCCATCGGGGACGACGTCCTGCGTACGCTCGGTTTGGGTTTCACCTGTCGCGTCGGTCGCGCGGACCTGGAGCCGGTGTTCGCCCGGTGTGGCGTCCCAGCGCCAGGACCACTGCACCCAGGTGTCCACCGACACGGTCGGGGCCAGCGCGGCTTCCTGCCACTGGCCGTCGTCGACGCGTACCTCGACTCGGCGGATGCCCCGGCGCTGCGCCCAGGCCACCCCGGCGACGGTCACCGGTCCGGCGGTCAGCCGGTTACGCCCCCGGGGCGTGTCGATCCGCGACTGGGTTTTGATCGGCCCCTCGGGGGACCAGCCGCGCGGCACCCAGTACGCGTCGAAGTCGGCAAACCGGGTCAGCTCCAGTTCGGTCACCCACTTGCAGGCCGACACGTAGCCGTAGAGGCCCGGCACCACCACCCGGACCGGGAAGCCGTGCTCGACCGGCAGCGGTTCGCCGTTCATCCCGACGGCCAGCAGGGCGTCCCGTCCGTCGCGCAGCGCGGCGGTGGGGGTGCCGCAGGTCCAGCCGTCCACCGACCGGCCGACGACCTGGTCGGCGTCGTCGTCCGGCTCGACCTCGTCCAGCAGTTCCCGCAGGGGTACGCCCAGCCATAGGGCATTGCCGATCAGGTCCCCGCCCACCTCGTTCGAGACGCAGGCCAGCGTGACGTACCGCTCGACCAGCGGTCGAGCCAGCAGATCCGCGTAGCTGTAGGTGCGCTCCCTGCCGACCCGTCCGTGGATCCGCAGCCGCCAGGTGTCCGGGTCGACCTGGGGCACCACCAGCGCGGTGTCGATCCGGTAGAACCCGAAGTTCGGGGTGACGTACGGCGCGAGCTGGGTCAGCGAGAGGTCCGCGCCCGCCGGCACGGCCGGTGCGGGGGCGACCGGCGCGGGCAGGCGGATCGCGTCGCGGGCTGCGGACACGCCACGCCGCCCCGCTAGCCACCGCCCACCGAGACCGGCCACCACGGCCGTGCCGAGCAGCACTCCGCTGCCGGTGAGGAACCGCCGCCGCGACTCCGGGTCCACTTCGGCAGGCCCGACCGGTTCGACCGGCGCCTTCGGCCCGGCGGGAGTCACCGGCACCGGCCCTGCCGGAGACACCGGCACCGACTCTCCGGGCGACACCGGAGCAGCCTGCGACCCCGGACCAGCGGACGACACCGGACCAAGCGGCGGCGTGGGTGGTGACCAGGACCAGGGGTCCAGCTCGAGCGGTCCGCCGATGAACAGCCAGAGCACCAGGGCGCCGAGACCGGCGCCGACCAGGGACGGCAGCGCGTCGGCCAGGTCGGCGCCGGAGCGGGTCAACGCGGCAGCCGCGCCGATGGCGCCGAACGCGGCGATGCCGGCCAGGCCGAGTGCCAGCCGGCGGACCGCCAGTACGCCGAAGAGGGCGGCGAAGCCTCCCAGCAACACGGCCGTGCCGACCAGCAGCGCGATCTTGTCGGCGGTGCCGAAGAGGTCGATGGCGAGTTGCTTCAGCGACTCGGGGACGGCGTCGACGATGACCCCGCCGACCGCGACCAGGGGCGCCGACCGGGGGCCGGTCAACACCGCGACCGGTTCGGCGATCCCGATCGCGACGGCGGCGGCGGTGATTCCGGCCAACGCGGCGTACCGCCGTGACGTGGTGCTCATCGGCCCAGTGTGCGCGATCATCTCGCCCGGTCGCCAACAACGTCAGCGTTCGGTAATGACCTACCGGCCCGCAAGAACGAGCCGGGGCGCACCGCCGTACGGCGGTGCGCCCCGGAACGGGTGTCGCTACCGGATCAGAAGCCCGGGCCGTGCTGGTGGCCGTGACCGTGGCCGTGCCCGCCGGCGGCGGCCGGGTCGGCCTGCTCCGGCTTCTCCACCACGAGGCTCTCCGTGGTGAGCAGCAGACCGGCGATCGAGGCGGCGTTGGTGACCGCGTTGCGGGTCACCTTCACCGGGTCGATGATGCCGGCCTTGACCAGGTCGACGTACTCACCCTTGGCGGCGTCCAGGCCGTTGCCCCACTTGAGGTCGGCGACCTTCTGCGTCACGACGTAGCCGTCGTGACCGGCGTTCTGGGCGATCCAGCGAAGCGGCTCGACGAGCGCCTTGCGCACGACCGAGACGCCGACCTTCTCGTCACCGGTGAAGCCCAGGTCGTCGTCGAGCACCGAGAGGATCTGCACCAGGGCGGCGCCGCCGCCGGGCACAGTGCCCTCCTCGACCGCAGCCTTGGTCGCCGCGATGGCGTCCTCGATGCGGTGCTTGCGCTCCTTCATCTCGACCTCGGTCGCCGCGCCAGCCTTGATGACGGCGATGCCACCGGAGAGCTTCGCCAGCCGCTCGGCCAGCTTCTCCCGGTCCCAGTCGGAGTCGGAGGCCTCGATCTCCTTGCGGATCTGGGACACCCGGTCGGCGACGTCGGTCTTCTGGCCACCGCCGTCGACGATCGTGGTGTTCTCCTTGTCGACCACGACGCGCCGGGCGGTGCCGAGCACCTCCAGACCGACCTGGTCGAGCTTGTAGCCCAGCTCCGGGGCGACCAGCTCGGCGCCCGTGGAGATCGCGATGTCCTGGAGCATCGCCTTGCGCCGGTCACCGAAGCCCGGTGCCTTGACCGCGCAGACCTTGAGGGTCTTGCGCAGCGAGTTGACCACCAGGGTGGAGAGCGCCTGGCCGTCCACGTCCTCGGCGATGATCAGCAGGGGCTTGCTGTTCTGCAGGACCTTCTCCAGCAGCGGCAGCAGCTCCTCGATCGCCGAGATCTTCTGGGTGGTGACCAGGATGTACGCGTCCTCAAGGACGGACTCCTGACCCTCCAGGTCGGTGACGAAGTTCGGCGAGATGAAGCCCTTGTCGAACTGGAGACCCTCGGTCACGTCCAGTTCGGTGGTGAGCATCGAGCCTTCCTCGACGGTGATGACACCGTCGCGGCCGACGCGCTCCATCGCCTCGGCGATCAGATCGCCGATCGTGGAGTCCTGCGCGGAGATCGTCGCCACGTTCGCGATCGACTCCTTGCTGGTGACCTCGGCGGCGCGGCCGAGCAGCGCCTCGGAGACCTTCATGGCCGCCGCGTCGATGCCCCGCTTGAGGCCCGCCGGGTTGGTCCCGGCGGTCACGTTGCGCAGACCCTCGCGAACCATCGCCTGGGCCAGCACGGTAGCGGTGGTGGTCCCGTCGCCGGCGACGTCGTTGGTCTTGGTCGCCACCTCCTTGACCAGCTGCGCGCCAAGGTTCTCGTACGGGTTGGTGAGCTCGATCTCCTTGGCGATGGTCACACCATCGTTGGTGATCGTCGGCGCACCGAATTTCTTGTCCAGGACGACGTTGCGCCCGCGCGGGCCGAGGGTGACCTTGACCGTGTCGGCGAGGGCGTTGACACCGTGCTCCAGCAGGTGCCGGGCGTCGTCCGAGAAGCTCAGGATCTTCGCCATATATATCCCTTCGAAGCGCCATTGCCCCGGCCCGGCGAGCCGGACCGGGGCAATGGCACTGATCGGTTGCTTACTTCTCGATGACCGCGAGGACGTCGCGGGCGGAGAGCACCAGGTACTCCTCGCCGGCGTACTTGACCTCGGTGCCGCCGTACTTCGAGTAGAGGACGGTGTCGCCGACCTGAACGTCAACCGGAACCCGGTTGCCGTTGTCGTCGACGCGCCCCGGACCCACAGCGAGGACAGTGCCCTCCTGCGGCTTCTCCTTGGCGGTGTCGGGGATCACGATGCCCGACGCAGTGGTGGTCTCAGCCTCGTTCGCCTGGACCACGATGCGGTCCTCGAGCGGCTTGATCGCAACCTTGGTCGCGGTAGTCACGGGCATACCCTCCTGGGGTACTGGTTTCGTTGCTGGCCAGCGGGGCCGACCAGCGTCAATTGCCTCATGCCACCGGGCGGGACCGTCGTCGCGGGTGCCGGTCCGCCTGGCGTGCGCACCCGGGTCGCGAGACCCGGAAGCTGGCACCCTCAGGGTGAGAGTGCTAATCGCAGGTTATTCCGTGGCTAGCACTCCGTCAAGGAGAGTGCCAGCGCGTCGCGCCCCGCCAGCCAGGATTTCCGGGTCGGCCGGGACAATGGCCGGGTGGATCTCGATCAGCTGGCGGCGCTGCGTACCCCTGAGGGGTCGGCCGCGCTCACGGCGGCGGCCGACCTGGCCGGCGGTGATCCACTGGTCGCGGCGTCGGCGCTGCGCGCGACCGGGGTGCCGCCGACGTTGGCTGCGGCGGCCCTCACCCAGGCCGAGCTGCGCCACCGGGCGGTGGGCAAGTTCGGCCCGGCCGCCGCTGGGATGTTCCTCACCCGTCCCGGCCTGGAGCAGGCCACCCGCCGGGTGGTCGCCGACCGTCGGGCCGCCCGGTTGTACGCGGCCGGCGTGCGCACCCTGGCCGACCTCGGGTGCGGGCTCGGGGCCGACGCGCTGGCCGCCGCCCGCGCCGGCATCCGGGTGTACGGGGTGGAGGCCGACCCGGTGACCGCGGCGATGGCCACCGCCAACGCCGAGGCGGCCGGCCTGGCCGAGCTGTTCACTGTCGAGTGCGGCGACGCGACCGGGTTCGACGTGTCAGGGGTCGATGGGGTCTTCTGCGATCCGGCCCGCCGCGCCACCGGCACCGGGCGGCGGATCTTCGACCCGCGCGCCTACTCGCCACCGTGGGACTTCGTCACCGGGCTGGCCGAGCGGGTGCCGCGCACCGTGGTGAAGGTCGCCCCGGGCCTGGACCACGCGCTCATTCCGGCCGGCGCGGAGGCCGAGTGGGTCAGCGTGGACGGCGACCTGGTCGAGGCCGCGCTCTGGTGCGGCGAGCTTGCGGAGGTGCCCCGCCGCGCCACCATCTACCGCCAGCGGGGTGCCGAGGCTCACCGTCACCAGCTCACCGGCTCGGGTGCCGCCGAGGCGCCGGTCGGGCCGCCGCGCCGCTACCTGTACGACCCGGACCCGGCGGTGGTCCGCGCGCACCTCGTGGCCGAACTGGCCACCGAGCTGGACGCCACCCTGGGCGACCCGAGCATCGCCTACCTCTACGCCGACCAGCCGATCCGCACCCCGTACGCGCGCTGCCTGGAGATCGCCGACGTGCTGCCGTTCTCGCTCAAGCGCCTGCGGGCGCTGCTGCGCGACCGGCGGGTTGGCCGGGTGGAGATCCTCAAGCGGGGTTCGGCGCTCACCCCGGAGCAGCTCCGGCGGGACCTGCGGCTGGCCGGGGACGCGGCGGCGAGTCTGGTGCTCACCCGGGTCGACGGCGCACCGACGGTGCTCGTCGGCCAGCCGGTCGCCTAGCGTCGTCTCGGCCGCCGGTCGACTAGCCTCGTCGCTGTGGCGGGACAGGGCACGCCGGCAACGGCACTGTTGGTCAAGCGCGGGATCGCGCATCGCACCCATCCGTACCGGGTGGCGCCGGACGCCCTGAACTACGGCGCGTTGGTGGCGGTGGCGCTCGGCGTGGCACCGGAGCGCGTGTTCAAGTCGCTGGTGACCGAGGTCGACGGCGCGCTCACCGTGGCGGTCGTTCCGGTCACCGGCGAGCTGGATCTCAAGGCGCTGGCGGCGGCGGTCGGCGGCAAGCGGGCGGCGTTGGCCGACCGGGCGGTCGCCGAGCGGGCCACCGGTTACGTACGCGGTGGGATCAGCCCGCTGGGGCAGCGTCGACGTTTGCCCACCGTGCTGGACGAATCCGCGCTGGATCTTCCGACGATCTACGTCTCGGCTGGTCGGCGCGGTCTGCAACTCGAACTGGCCGCGGCGGATCTGGTGGCGCTGACCGACGCCCGCACCGCGCCGTTGCAGACCCACTGACGGCCTTCGTTACGTCGACTCCCCCGTGGGATACCCGGGGAGTAACAGTCGCGTTGCTGAATTGTTATCGCTCCCAACAAACTATGCACCTGCGCGGTCTTGTGGAGCCGGCGTGACGCGAAATACGTTGCCGGACACAACAAAACAACACCTCCCCCACCTCCGAAAGGACCCTGCACATGCGTAAGGGGATCCTCACCATCGCCGCCGTGGGCCTGCTCACGACCGGCGGCTTGACCGCCTGTGGCGACGACTCCGGCGACAAGGCCGCCTCCGCCAAGACCCCCAAGATCGGCGTGATCCTCCCGGACAGCAAGTCCTCGGCCCGCTGGGAAACGGCGGACCGTCGGTTCCTGGAGGAGGCGTTCAAGGCCGCCGGCGTCCAGTACGACATCCAGAACGCCCAGAACGACAAGACCGCCTTCCAGACCATCGCCGACCAGATGATCACCGGCGGCGTGACCGCCCTGATGATCGTCAACCTGGACTCCGGCACCGGCAAGGCCGTGCTCGACAAGGCCAAGTCGCAGGGCGTCGCCACCATCGACTACGACCGGCTCACCCTCGGCGGCTCGGCCCAGTACTACGTCAGCTTCGACAACGAGACCGTCGGCAAGCTCCAGGGCGAGGGTCTGGCGAAGTGCCTGACCGAGAAGGGCGCCAAGAACCCCGTCGTGGCGTACCTGAACGGCTCCCCCACCGACAACAACGCCACCCTGTTCAAGGCCGGCTACGACTCGGTGCTCAAGCCGAAGTTCGACGCCAAGGAATACGTCAAGGGCCCCGAGGACGCGGTGCCGGCCTGGGACAACACGCAGGCCGCGACGATCTTCGAGCAGCAGCTCACCAAGGCCAACGGCAAGATCGACGGCGTGCTGGCCGCCAACGACGGTCTCGGCAACGCGGCCATCTCGATCCTGAAGAAGAACAAGCTCAACGGCAAGGTGCCGGTGACCGGGCAGGACGCCAGCACCGAGGGCCTGCAGAACATCCTCGCCGGTGACCAGTGCATGACCGTCTACAAGGCGGTCCGGGAAGAGGCCAAGGCCGCCTCCGACCTGGCCATCGCGCTCGCCAAGGGTGAGAAGAAGGACACCGGTCAGACGGTCAAGGACGGTGACCGGGACGTTCCCTCGGTGCTGCTCACCCCGAAGGCCATCTACAAGGAGAGCGTCAAGGACGTCATCGCCGACGGCTACGTGACCAAGGAAGAGGTCTGCACCGCGGCGTACACCAAGTTCTGCGCCGAAGCCGGCATCAGCTGACCGACGCCGCAGTACCCGCCGGAACGACCATCGCCGCCCGGCACGGGAGAACCCTCCCGTGCCGGGCGGCGCCCGCCGGACGGGCCCCGACCCTCCCTTAAGAAGGAGACCCCCGTGTCCGCGACCCCCCTGCTGGAACTCCGCGGGATCGACAAGAGCTTCGGTCCCGTCCAGGTGCTCCGCGACGTCGCCCTGACCGTCCACCCGGGCGAAGTGACCGCACTGGTCGGCGACAACGGCGCCGGCAAGTCGACCCTGGTGAAGTGCATCAGCGGCATCCACCCCACCGACGCCGGCGAGTTCCTGTTCAACGGTGAACCGGTGCACATCGGCAGCCCCCGCGACGCCGCCACGCTCGGCATCGAGGTCGTCTACCAGGACCTCGCGCTCTGCGACAACCTGGACATCGTGCAGAACATGTTCCTCGGCCGGGAGAAGCGCAGCGGCATCGTCCTCGACGAGCCGACCATGGAACAGCTCGCCGCCGAAACCCTGGCGGGGCTCTCCATCCGCACCGTCACCTCACTTCGCCAGCACGTGTCCAGCCTCTCCGGCGGTCAACGCCAGACCGTGGCCATCGCCAAGGCGGTGCTGTGGAACAGCAAGCTCGTCATCCTGGACGAGCCGACCGCGGCGCTCGGCGTGGCACAGACCGCCCAGGTGCTCGAACTGGTCCGCCGCCTCGCCGACAACGGCCTGGCCGTGGTGCTCATCTCGCACAACATGAACGACGTCTTCGCCGTCTCCGACCGGATCGCCGCGCTCTACCTCGGCCAGATGGTCGCCCAGGTGAAGACCACCGACATCACCCACGCCCAGGTGGTCGAGCTGATCACCGCCGGGCGCTCGGGCGGGCTCGGCCTCGCCACCGACCCGGGCAGCAACGGCGACGGCCCACAGCCGGCCGACTCGATCTCAGGAGGCGTCCGATGACCACCACCGCCGTGCGGAAGGACGGCCCCGCGGCCGTCACACCGACGCCGACCGTCGGAGGCCACTTCCGCAACTACCTGAGTCGGGTACGCGGTGGCGACGTCGGCGCGCTACCAGCCGTGCTCGGCCTGATCGTGCTCTGCACCGTCTTCGCGATCATGCGGCCGTCGTCGTTCCTGTCGGCCGGTAACTTCGCCAACCTCTTCACCCAGGGCGCGGCGGTCACGCTGATCGCGATGGGCCTGGTCTTCGTGCTGCTGCTCGGCGAGATCGATCTCTCCGCCGGCTTCGCCAGCGGCGTCTGCGCGGCGGTGCTGGCCAATGTGGTCACAGTGCTCGGCTATCCCTGGTGGGTCGCCGTGCTCGCCGCGGTCGCCACCGGTGTGGTCATCGGCACCACGCTCGGCATGCTCGTCGCGAAGATCGGCATCCCGTCCTTTGTGGTCACCCTCGCCGGCTTCCTCGCCTTTCAGGGCGTCGTGCTGCTGCTCGTCAAAGAGGGCACCAACATCTCCGTCCGCGACGAGGTGCTGGTCGCCATCGCCAACCGCAACCTCGCCCCCACGCTGGGCTGGGGGCTGACCGCCCTCGCGGTCATCGGCTACGCGGCGGTGCAACTGCTGCGCCACCGCAACCGGGTGGCCCGAGGCCTGATCACCGACCCGCTCGCGGTGGTGGCGCTGCGGATCGGCGGGCTCGCCGTCATCCTCGGCACCGCGGTGTACGTGCTCAACCTGGAGCGCAGCCGCAACGTCCTCATCGTCTCGCTCAAGGGTGTGCCGATCGTGGTGCCGATCATCGCGGTGCTGCTGGTCATCTGGACCTTCGTGCTTCAACGCACCAGCTACGGCCGGCACATCTACGCCGTGGGCGGCAACCGCGAAGCGGCCCGCCGGGCCGGCATCGGAGTCGACCGGATCCGGATCTCCGTCTTCGTGATCTGCTCCTCGATGGCCGCCATCGGCGGCATCGTGGCTGCCAGCCGGGCCAACTCGGTCGACCCGAACACCGGGGGCAGTAACGTACTGCTCTACGCGGTCGGCGCAGCGGTGATCGGCGGTACCAGCCTCTTCGGCGGCAAGGGCCGCGTCCTCGACGCCATACTCGGCGGCGCGGTGGTCGCGGTCATCGAAAACGGAATGGGCCTGATGGGGTACAGCGCGGGGGTCAAGTACGTGGTCACGGGCGTCGTGCTGCTGCTCGCCGCCAGCGTCGACGCGCTCTCCCGCCGCCGCGCGGCAGCCACCGGCACCCGCTGACCGCGCGGGAGGTAGCACCAGCATGCGCCCAGGACCGAGCCAGGATGACGTCCGACGGCAGAACCTCGGGGCCCTGCTGCGGCACGTCCACGTCCACGGAGCGACCACGCGTGCCGAACTGACCACCACGCTGGGCCTCAACCGCAGCACCATCGGCGCGCTCACCGCCGACCTGTCCGCAGTGGGGCTGGTCAGCGAAGGGGCGCCGAAGGAGACCGGCCGGGCCGGACGACCGTCACTGGTCGTCCGGCCCGAGTCGGCCCGGGTCTACGCGTACGCGTACTCGGTGGAGGTGGACCGGCTGCGCGCCGCCCGGATCGGGCTGGGTGGCGCGGTCCTGGACCGCCGGGATCTGGACCGGCCACGCGGGCTGCTGGCCGCGGAGGCCGCGCCGCTGCTGGCCGGCGCGGTCAAGGAGATGCAGCAACTGGTGCCGGCAGACGCGATCTGCGTCGGTGCCGGCGTCGCGGTCTGCGGCATGGTCCGCCGGGACGACGGCCTGGTCCGACTCGGCCCCACCACCGGTTGGGTGGACGAGCCGATCGGCGCGGCCCTGGCCGACGAGTTGGGCATCGACGTACCGATCACCGTGGGCAACGTGGCCGACGTCGCCGCGTTCGCCGAGCACGCACGAGGTGTCGCGGCGGGTTGCGACAACGTCCTCTACCTGTACGGCGACGTCGGCGTGGGTGCCGGCATCATCGCCGGCGGGCGCAGGCTGACCGGGCACGGTGGGTACGGCGGCGAGGTCGGCCACATGAAGGTGGTCCGCGACGGCAGGCCCTGTGAGTGCGGCTCCCGGGGCTGCTGGGAGACCGAGATCGGCGAGCACGGCCTTCTGCGCGCCGCCGGACGCTCCGACGCCCGGGGCCGTGACGCGCTGCTGGAGGTCTTCGACGCGGCCGACCGCGGTGACGCCCGGGCCCAGACGGCGGTCCGCCAGGCCGGCGACTGGCTCGGCTTCGGGGTGGCCAACCTGGTGAACGTCTTCAACCCGGAGATGGTCATCTTCGGCGGGACCATGCGTGATCTCTACCTCGCCGCGGCGGCCCAGATCCGCAGCCGGCTCAACTCCAACGCGCTCGGCGCCTGCCTGGAACACGTCCGGCTGCGCACGCCGAAACTGGGTGCTGACGCGCCCCTGATCGGTGCCGCCGAACTGGCCTTCGAACGGCTCCTCGCCGACCCCCTCGACGTGGGCTGATCCGCGTACGCTGTCCGGCGTGGATGTCGAGCTGCGCGCCTCCGACGACGACCGCAACCGGGTGGTCGCCGCGCTGCACCAGCACACAGCGGCGGGCCGGTTGACGCTTGACGAGTTCTCCGATCGGGCCGGTGCGGTGTGGACGGCACGCACCCTCGGTGACCTGGCCGCGCTGACCCGCGACCTACCAGCCCTGCCCAGCTCGGTCGTCGACGCCGGGCCGGTCGGGCGCGGGCGTCAGGAGTTGCTGATGGTCTTCGCCGCCGCGGCGCTCACCCTGCTGCTGCTCGGCGGCTTGCTCGCCGTCACCCGCTGATCCGGGTCGCTCCGCGGTGAACTGATCACGCGATCAGTCCGTACCAGTGGGCGGACGGGCAACCGGCAGGGTACGGCTGCCCGGTCCAGACGCGTTCCGGTCCGGACCGAGGAGGCACCACAGACATGGCACCGCTCAGATCCGCCCATCGCCGACTGGGCAATCGGACCCACCGAGCGGCGATGCTGCTCATCGCGATCATCGCGGGGGTCGGTGTCCTGCCCGGTGTGGCCGTCGCCGCGCCCGCTGGCGGCCAGCAGCTCAACGCCGCCGACATGACACTGCTCAACGGGGTGCGGCTGGCCGGGCTGTGGGAGATGCCAGCCGGCCAGATGGCCGCCGAGAAGGGACAGTCGGCGAAGGTCCGGGAGATCGGCGCCGGCATCGCCAGCGAGCACCAGAAGCTCGACCAGCTCGTGGTCGACGCGGCCAACAAGTTGGGCGCGACGATCCCCAGCGAGCCGACCGCCGAGCAGAAGGGCTGGCTGGCCGAGATGCAGAAGGCGTCCGGCGCTCGGTTCGACCAGATCTTCGTCACCCGGCTCCGGGTCGCCCACGGCAAGATCTTCCCGGTGATCGGCGCGGTGCGCGCCAGCACCCGGGACGCCACCGTCCGCAAGCTCTGCGACGACTCCAACGGCTTCGTGATGCACCACATGCAGATGCTGGAGAGCACCGGCCTGGTCCGCTGGCCGGAGCTGCCGCCGGCCGCGCTGCCCGCCCCGGGTGAGGACGGGCTCCTGGCCGCCGCCGCCGCCAACTCCGGCCCGCAGGTCGGAGTCAGCAGCACCGTCGTCTGGCTGGTCTTCCTCGCCGCGCTGGGCACAGGCGGAATCGCCACCTACCGGATGTTGCGCCGCAGCTGACCAGTCAGCCGGCGGCCTGGATGGTGGCTCGCGTCAGCGGTCTACCTGGGTGAAGTCCCAGGAGTGCGGGGCGCGGGCCACCAGCAGGGCTGGCGGGTCCGGCAGCGGACGGGGGTTGCTGCGCCACTTGGAGATCACCACCACCCGGTGGTCGGTGGAGGAGAAGACCTCGCTGGAGACGTGGAGCGGGTCGTGCTCCACCTCGGGTAGGGCGATGTCGCACACCCAGGTGATCAGGTCGGCGACTCCGTACGCCTCGGCGCGCGCCTCCCACATTCGCACGATCATGTCCGCCGCTCCCGTCACACGCTGACCGTGGTCAACGGCAGTGCCGAGTCGGCTGGCAGGTCCAGTCGGCTCGGAGCGACCCCGGCGGCGACCAGGTGCGAACCGAGCGCGGCCACCATCGCGCCGTTGTCGGTGCACAGCTTCGGCCGGGGTACCCGGACCCGGATGCCGTACTTCTCGGCTCGCTGCTCGGCCATCGCCCGCAGCCGCGAGTTCGCCGCCACTCCCCCGCCGATGACCAGGGTCTCGATGCCCTGCGCCCGGCAGGCGGCGAGCGCCTTGCTGGTCAGGACGTCACAGACCGCCTCCTGGAAGGACGCGGCCACGTCGGCCACCGGCACCGGCTCACCGGCACGCTGGCGGGCCTCGACCCACCGGGCCACCGCCGTCTTCAGGCCCGAGAACGAGAAGTCGTACCGGTGGGCGGCCAGATCCTTCGCCGCGGTCAGACCCCGGGGGAAGGCGATCGAGGCAGCATCGCCGGACCGGGCCTCCCGGTCGATGGGCGGACCACCCGGGAACGGCAACCCGAGCAGCCGGGCGACCTTGTCGAACGCCTCCCCGGCCGCGTCGTCGATGGTGGCGCCCAGCGGGGTGACACCCCGGGCCAGGTCATCGACGAGCAGGAGGGACGAGTGGCCGCCGGACACCAGGAGCGCGATGGCAGGTTCGGGCAGTGGACCGTGCTCAAGGGTGTCCACCGCGACGTGGGCGGCGAGGTGGTTGACGCCGTAGATGGGTTTCTCGGCGGCGACCGCGTACCCCTTGGCGGCGGCGACGCCGACCAGCAACGCACCGGCCAACCCCGGCCCGGAGGTGACGGCGATCGCGTCGATGTCGGCCAGTGTGACGCCGGCCTCGGTCAGTGCCCGGTCCATGGTCGGCACGATGGCCTCCAGGTGTGCCCGGCTGGCCACCTCCGGCACCACACCCCCGAACCGGGCGTGTTCCTCGACGCTGGAGGCGAGCGCGTCGGCCAGCAGGGTGTGCCCCCGCACGATGCCGACGCCGGTCTCGTCGCAGGAGGTCTCGATACCCAGGATCAGTGGTTCGTCAGCCATGGTCGTGTGGTCCGTCCCCGGTCGGCTCGGCGTCGCGCCGCATGACCAGCGCGTCGGTGTTGCTCGGTTGGTAGTAGCCGCGCCGCACCCCGATCGGCTCGAAACCGTACGTCGCGTAGAGCCGCTGGGCTGCGGCGTTGTCCACGGCGACCTCCAGCAGGGTGCTGCGGGCGTCGCGTCGGACCGCCTCGGCGAGCAACTCCTCCAGCAGGGTCCGGCCCACGCCGCGCCGCTGGGCGTCCCGGCGGACGGCGATGTTCTGCACCCACACCTCGTCCGGCGGAACGCCGGCGAGCCCGGCGTAGCCGAGCACCGAACCGTCCGCGTCGACAGCGACCCGGTAGTGGTGCCCGTTGGCGAGTTCGCTCCAGAACATGGCGGGCGACCACTTCTCGGCGCCGAAGAGGTCCGCCTCGATCGGCAGCACGTCGTCGATGTGCCACCAGCGGAACGGTTCGAGCCGTACCGCCGTCATGGCAGGACCGGTTTGCGGCCGGTCGCCGCCACCGCGTCGGGGCGGCGCAGGTAGAGCGGGGTGAGCCGCTCACTGGACGCGCCCGCCCGGATCCGCTCGGCGGCGAGCAGAGCCAGCACTGTCGCGTCCGGGTAGCGGGGTTCGACCCGGACGGGCAGGTCCAGGACCTCGGCGTACCGGTGCGCCCCGTCACCGACCGCGATCGTCGCGCCCAGTTCGCGGGCGCGCGCGGCGGCGACCGCCGGCGCGGACACCTCGGGCCCGACGATCCGCTGGCCGGCGCCGTCGTAGACGGCCCAGTAGAGCTCCTTGCGCCGGGCGTCGCTGGCGGCCAGGACCGGCGCGCCGGACGCCGCCGGGTAACCGATGGCGTCCAGCGAACAGACGCCGTACGTGGGGATGCCGAGCACCTGACCCATTGTCGCGGCGGTGACCAGGCCGACCCGCAGCCCGGTGAACGGCCCCGGGCCGAGCCCGGCGACGATGGCGGCCAGGTCACGCGGGCGCGCGTCAGCGTCGGCGAGGACCGCATCCACCTGGGGCGCGAGCAGCTCACCGTGCGCGCGGGCGTCGACAGTGCACCGGTGCGCCCGCGACGCCACGCCGTCTGCCGAGACCTCCACCAGCGCCGCGGTGACCGCGGGGGTCGAGCTGTCCACCACGAGTACGAGCACGGTAAGCCAGCCTAGCCGCCCCGCCTCGCGCCCCGGTCACGCCCCGCCCCCGCCACCACCCACGGTCACGCCCACCCACACGAACCGCCCCCACCGTCCCCTCGGCGCGCCCACACCACACCTGCCGCAGGGCTCGACCGGGCGGCCCGACCTGGGAGGTGACGGGCGGCATTCCTTAGTGAGCGGTATACCTGTGAGTCATAAATATGACTCACAGGTATACCGCTCATCAGAGAAAGACCCGGTCGCTGGCGGCACGTCGCCCTCGGGCTTCCAGAGCGGGGCGGAGGCCACCAGTCGTGAATCCGCCTCAGCGGTTTCGGCCACGCGCGGCCTGGTCCACCATCCCGGGATGCCATCCACGCGTCTCGCCGGTCTACTCGGTGCCGCCATCCGTGAGCAACGGCAGTCGCGCGAGCTGAGCCAATGTGAGCTGGCCGGGTTGGCCGGAGTCAGCCAGGCGACGGTCGCCCGGATCGAAGGCGGCGATCGAGCGCCCAGCATCGCCGTGCTGGAGCGGTTGCTCGCCGCGATGGATGTCCAGTTGGTCGTCGGGGTTGAGCCGTTGGACGCACACCTCGACGCCCGGATCGACGACCTGGCAACCCGGCCGATCGCCGAGCGGATCGACGAGCTTGGCCTGGATGAGCTGCTGGACCAGCTCACCGACTTCCCGCAGGCGATCACCGGGAGCACCGCGGCGCTGTTGCAGGGCGCGCCGGTGCCGGTCGACGCGCTGGAGATCGCCCTGCGCTGGCAGGACTCCAAACCGTTCACCCGCTGGCTGGAGACGAACTACGGGCAGCGGTGGAACGCCCGCTGGGGCGAGTTCGGCGGGGTGTGGTTGGAGCCCGAGGAGCCGGGCGAACACCGGTGGTCAACCCGGTACGGGGAGATCAGGGCCACGATGTGCGACGAGCTGCCCGAGACGATCGAGGTGCGGCACGGCGGGCGGACTTACCAGGTGATGCCGCTCGTCGAGCTGGAGCTGAGCGAGCCGCGTGCCGCCGAACTGTTACGCCGCTACCGGAACCGGCAGCTGACCAGCGACAGCTGAGCCAACTGCCGGCCCGAGTGCCGGCTCAGCCGGCGGTGCGCTCCCAGTCGATGGTGGGCAGGCCGGCGTCGGCGAGTGCCTTGTTGGCGGCGCTGAACGGGCGGCTACCGAGGAAGCCGCGCGGGTTCATCGGGCTGGGGTGACCCGCCTCCAGCACCACGTGCTGCGGATTGGTGACCAGCGCGGCCTTCTTGCGGGCGTAGCCACCCCAGAGCAGGAAGACCACCCGTTCCGGTGCCGCGTCCAGTGCCCGGATCGTCGCGTCGGTGAACTCTTCCCAGCCGGCGTTGGCGTGCGAGCCCGGGGTGGCCTGCCGGACGGTCAGCACCGCGTTGAGCAGCAGCACCCCCTGGGCGGCCCACCCGTCGAGGTTGCCGTTGCGCGGCTTGGGGACGCCGACGTCCTCGCCCAGCTCCTTGAAGACGTTGCGCAACGACGGCGGCACCGTCACACCGTCGCGGACGCTGAAGCTCAACCCGTGTGCCTGCCCAGCCCGGTGGTAGGGATCCTGCCCGAGGATGAGCACCCGGGTGCCCTGCGGCGGGCAGAGCCGGTATGCCGAGAACAAATCCTCCAGCGGCGGGAAGACCGTCTGCGTCGCGTATTCCCGCGCGACGAACTCGCCCAGCGCGGCGGTGCGTGCCGGGTCGAGGTGCGGAGTGAGCGCGGTGCGCCACTGCTCCGGCAGCAGGGCCAGCAGATCCAGGGCGGGGGCGTCGTCGGGCATCAGGAACCTCTCACAGCGCGGGTCGGTCTCCCGCACTCTAGGCATCGGGTACGACAGCCGCCGACCTAGCCCAGGTCGGCGAGCCGCCGGGCCCAGTCGCCGCCGATCGGGTCCAGCTCGACGATGCGGGTGTCGTCGTCGCGGCGGTCGATGCGAACCCGCAGGTGCGCGTCCACCAACTGCTCCACCAGGCCCTCACCCCACTCCACCACGGTCACCGAGTCGTCCACCGACGCGTCGAGGTCCAGGTCGTCGATCTCGGCGCGCGGGTCGGTGGCGTCACCCAACCGGTACGCGTCGGCGTGCACCAGCGCCACCCGGCCGCCCCGGGCCGGATCGGGGCGGTGCACCCGGGCGATCACGAAGGTCGGCGAGGTGATGTCCCCGAGAACACCGAGCCCGGCGCCGATGCCCTGGGTGAGCGCGGTCTTGCCGGCGCCCAACGGGCCGGTCAACAGCACCAGGTCGCCGGCGCGCAGCAGCCCGGCCAGCCGCCGGCCGAAGTCCCGAGTGTCCTCGACGGTCGGCAGCTTGACGACGTGACTCACCGTTCCTCCACGCTCTGCAATGACTCCAGGAACCGCGCCAGGGCGGCGTTGACCTCGTCCGCGTGTTCCAACATCACCACGTGACCGCTGTCCTTGATCTTCACGAACTCGGCGTGCGGCAACCGGCGGACGATCTCCTCGGAGTGGGTCACCGGCGTGATCATGTCCTTGTCGCCGACCACCACCAGCACCGGAGTCGCCGCCAGCGCCGCCAGCGCCGGGAAGCGCGAGTGGGTGGCCAGGGTCCGCAGGTAGCGGGTCACCGTGTCGGCCGACGTCCGGGAGTTCATCGTCTCCACATAGGACACCAGCGACGGGCTGGGCTTGCGGGTGCCGAAACCGTACTTGCGGGTCAGCAGCCAGGCCACGTTCGACGTCGACTTGCGGGCCTTGTCGATCACCGGCCCGCCGTACCGGGTGGCGTTGCTGACCATGTAGAGCACCGGGCCACCGACCCGGCCGAGCAGCGCGGGTGCGACCAGCTTGGTCTCCGCGATGAGCCCGCCCGACGTGGCCATCAGAACGGTGCCCACCACCCGGTCACCGAACAGCTCCGGAAACAGCTCGGCGAACGCCATGATGGTCATGCCGCCCATCGAGTGGCCGACCAGCACCAGCGGCCCGTCCGGGGCGGTTCGGTCGATCACCTGGCGCAGCGTCCGGCCGAGCACGGCGAGGTCGTACTCCCCGGTCTCCAGTCGCCCGGACCGGCCGTGACCGGGCTGGTCGTACGACACGATCCGGTAGTCGCCGCGGGCGGCGAGCATCTGGCGCTGGAAGTGGAACGTCCCCATGTCCAGGCAGAAGCCGTGCACCAGCACCACCGTCGGGCGCCCCGGCACCGGTCGGGTCGGCTCGACCACCTCGACGTGGATGTCCGTGCCGTCCGGCAGTTCCAGGCGGAACGCCTCGTCGTACCGCTGCTGGTCGAACGTCTCGTGCGCGTAGCGGTCGGCCGGGTCGGCCTTGAGCCGGCGGACCAGGGTCCGCTCGGTCGCGACGCCGGCCGCCAGACCCGCCGCGGCCACCCCCACCGCCGCGCCGACGATCCCCGCGACCCGGCCGGCGGCCGTCCGCGGACGCGGAATGCGATAACTCATGGTTTCTCGCCGTCGTAGACCCGGGGCACCCGCGTGCCGCCGAACCGGGTGACGATCTCGTAGTTGATCGTGCCGACCGCCTCGGCCCAGTCGTCCGCGGTCGGTTCGCCGTCGACGCCGCTGCCGAAGAGCGTCGCCACGTCGCCGTCGGCCACCGGGTCGTCGCCGCAGTCGAGCACGAACTGGTCCATGCAGACCCGCCCCGAGATCGTCCGGCGTACGCCGCCGAGCTGCACCGGGCCGGTGTTGGACGCGTGCCGGGGGACTCCGTCGGCGTACCCGAGCGGCACCACGGCCAGGTTCGCGTCGGCTTCCGTCGTGTAGGCGTGCCCGTAGGAGATACCGGTGCCGGCGGGCACCCGCTTGGTGAGCATCACCCGGGCCCGGGCGGTCATCGCCGGCCGCAACCCGTACGTCTCGCCGGCGACCGGGGAGAGCCCGTAGATGGCCAGGCCGGGGCGGACCAGGTCGAAGTGGGTGTCCGGGCGGGTGAGGGTGGCAGCCGAGTTGGCGAGGTGCCGCCAGCGCGGTCGCAGCCCGGCCCGCTCGACCATGGCCAGCCCCTCGTGGAAGACGGCCAGTTGGCGGTCGGTGGTGGGGTGGCCGGGCGAGTCCGCGTACACGAAGTGGCTCCACACGCCGACCACCTCGACCAGGCCGTCGGCCTGCGCCTTCGCGGCGGCGTCCAGCAGCGCGGGCCAGTCGGCGACTGTCGCTCCGCCCCGGGACAGCCCTGTATCGATCTTGAGGTGCAGACGGGCGGGACGCCCGGCGAGGCGACTCGCCTCGATCATCTCGTCCAGCTGCGCCAGGCTGGCCGCGCCCAGGTCCACCCCGGCGGTGACCCCCTCGTGCAGCGGCAACCCGGGGGCGAGCAGCCAGGCCAGCACCGGCACGGTCACTCCGGCCCGCCGCAGGGTGAGCGCCTCGTCGAGGGTGCAGACGCCGAGCCAGTCGGCGCCGGCGTCGAGCGCCGCGCGGGCGGCCGGAAGCATGCCGTGGCCGTACCCGTCGGCCTTCACCACCGCCATCAACTCGGCGGTGGTGCCGGAGCGGAGCCTGCTCACGTTCTCGCGGATGGCGTCAAGATCGACGCGTACCTCGGCCTGCCACATGCGCCCAGCCTACTTTCCGCCGTGATCACCGCGGGCGGCGACGCACGTCCCGACGCGGCGATCCGGTCATCGCACCCGAACCGCCCCGTTCAGCCCAGCCGGGCCAGCACCGGACGCAGCGCGGTCGCCACGTCGGGCGCGGTCACCGGCCCACCCCGGGCCGCCTCCCGTCCGGCGAGCCCATGCAGGTACGCGGCCGAGGCGGCGGCCCGATCGGCGGGCACCCCGGCCGCCAGCAGCGAGCCGAGCAGCCCGGCCAACACGTCGCCGGTGCCGCCGGTGGCCAGCGCCGGGGTGCCGGTCGGGTTGACGTACGCCCGACCGTCCGGCGTGCCGATCACCGTGCGGTCGCCCTTGAGCAGCACCACCGCGTTCATCCAGGCGGCCAGTCGCAGCGCGGCGCCGACCCGGTCGGCGCCCGGCTCCTCCCCACAGAGACGGGTGAACTCCCGGTCGTGCGGGGTGACCACGATGGGCGCGTCCCGACCCCGCAGCCGGTCGGCGAGCGAGCCGTCCACCAGCAGGGTCAGCGCGTCGGCGTCGAGCACCACCGGCACCGGGGCGGCCAGTACGGCACGCAGCTCGGCCGCCGCGTCGGCACCGGTGCCCAGCCCGGAGCCGCAGACCCAGGCCTGCACCCGGCCCGCGTCGGCGACCCGCCCGCTGGCGATCACCGAGGGGTGCTGGTGCAGCACCTCGGCGCGGGCGCTGCCGGCGTAGCGGACCAGGCCGGTCGGCCCGGCCAGCGCGCCGCCCACGGAGAGCACCGCCGCGCCGGGGTAGGTCGCCGAGCCGGTCGCCACCCCCACCACGCCCCGGGTGTACTTCTCCGACGCCGGGCCCAGCTGGGGCCACCAGTCGACCAGGTCGGACCACTCGGTGACCCGCAGCGCCGGGGTGCCGCGCAGCCACGGCCGCAGCCCGATGTCGACCAACTCGACCTGCCCGGCCAGCGCGGCGGCCGGCCCGACCACCAGGGCGGGCTTCAGCGCGCCGAAGGCCACCGTCACGTCGGCTCGGACGGCGTTGGGCCGGCCGGACGCGGACAGCGGCACGTTGCCGGTGTCGACCGCGACCCCGCTGGGCACGTCGACCGCCAGCACGGTGGCCCGTTCCCCGTCGCGTCCGCGCAGTTCGCCGAGGCGCTGGACCACCTCGTCCGCGTTCGCCCGTAGCCCGCCGGTGCCGCCGATGCCGACGATGCCGTCGAGGACCAGGTCGACCGGGCCGGTCGGATCCGGCACCAGCCGGCCGCCAGCGGCTCGCAGCGCGGCCAGGCCGGCGGCGTGCGCCCGCCCGGGGGTGAGCAGCAGGGCGGACACCTGGACACCTCGGCGGGCCAACCGCTCCCCCGCGTACAGCGCGTCGCCGCCGTTGTCACCGGAGCCGACCAGCAGCAGCACCCGGCCCCCGTAGACGCCGCCCCGCTCGGCGAGCAGGAGCGCGGCGCGGCGGGCCAGACCGGCGGCGGCCCGTTGCATCAGCGTCCCGTCCGGCAGCGTGCCCATCAGCCCCGCCTCGGCCGCCCGTACGTCGGCCACCCGCCACACCGATCTCATGCCACCGTGTCCCATTCCGTTAGCGGGCGGACCTGACGGCCCTCCCGGCCGACGTCATCGTTCCGCGACCACCATCGCCGACGCGATCCCGCCGTCGTGCGACAACGAGAGATGCCAGTGGTTGACCCCACGTGCGTCGGCCACCGCCGCGACCGTGCCGGAGACGGCCAGCCAGGGGCGGCCATCCGGGTCGGGCACGATCTCGCAGTCGTGCCAGTTGAGCCCGGCCGGAGCGCCGAGCGCCTTGGCCACCGCCTCCTTGGCGGCGAACCGGGCGGCGAGCGACTCGGGCGAGCGCGGGCTGCCGGAGCGGGTGTGCCGCTCGGCCTCGGTGAACAGCCGGTCGGCGAGCAGCGGCGTCCGTGCCAGGGCCCGGGCGAACCGGTCGACCAGGACGACGTCGATGCCGACAGCGACGATCACCACACCACCCTACCGGCGGTCGAGGCCGCAGATTAGCCGTCGGGCTCGCGCTGGGCAACGCCTGTGGACACCCCGGGGTACGCCTCGACGTCGGCTGTCCACAGGGCACCGCGCGACCTCCGGTACCCGCCTAGCGTCAGCGCGTCGATGCCGATCGTCCACGGGGGTGTGGTCATGACCGACGAGCCGTTCGCCGTCCAACCGGAGGAGTTGCGGGCGGTCGCCGTCCTGCTCGACGACGAGGCGCGCCGGTTGGCGTCGGGCCTCGCGGGGCTGCCCGGGCTGGTGGTGGCGGCGCCCGAGTGGCGGGCTGGCGTGGCCCTGGCCGGCTTGGAGGCCGCCGGGCACGCCTGGTGCTGCCGGCTGGGTGCCCGGGTCGCGGCGACCTCCGGCGGGGTCCGGGTGGCGGCCGAGTCGTACGAGACGGTGGACGACCGGGCCGCCGGCCGGTTCGCCGCCCTGCCCAGGTGAGCAGCGTCGGCTACCGACAGCTGTGGGCTGCCGATCCGGACGGGTGGCGGGCCGCCGGGGCGGCGTGGGCGGGGTTGGTCGGGCCGCTCGATCGTCGCGTGGGCGGGCTGCGCGCGGCCGGCGGGCGGTTGCGGTTCGGTTGGTCGGGTGCGGCAGCCACGGCGGCGGACACTCGGCTCGCCGGTCTGCGTGACGAGCTGGCCTCGATCGCACCCGCGCTGATCGAGGTCGACCAGGTGCTGGCCGAGTTGGCCGGTGGGCTGGCGGTGGCGAAGGCGCGGCTTTCCCAGGCGGTCGCCCAGGCGGAGGCGGCCGGCCTGCTGGTGGACCGTTCGGGCGGGGTGCGGGTCGATCCCGCCCGGGTTCGGCCCACCGAGCGGGCCGGGGTGGCAGCGGCTGGGGTGGCCGCCGCCCTGCGGGCCGCGCTCGACGGGGCAGCCGCCGCGGACCGGGTCGCGGCCGACCGGTTGGATGACCTCGCCAGGGCCGCCGGCACCGGCTGGGCGTCCCCGCCCCCGCCGGGCCGACCGGCCCTCGGTGCCGCGCCCGCGCTGGTCAGCGCCTGGTGGTCCGGGTTGACCCCGGCGCAGCGACGGTGGCTGATCGGGCGCGAGCCAGCCCTGGTCGGCCGGTTGGACGGGCTGCCGGTGGCCGCCCGCGACCAGGCCAACCGGTTACGGCTCGACGCCTGGCGTGCGGAGCTGCTGGCCGAGCGGCGACGGCTGCTGTCCCGGGTGCCGCCGGGGCCGCTCGCGTCGATCCGGCTGCGCGGGGTGGCCGGACGGTTGGCCGGCCTGGACGCGCTGGTCGGGCGGCTGACGTCCGGCGGGGCGCCGCGGGCGTACCTGCTCGGGTTGGATCCGGCGGGTGAGGGCCGGGCGGTGGTGGCGCTCGGCGACCCGGATCACGCCGACCGGGTGCTGACCTACGTGCCGGGGATGACCGCCGGCCTGGACGACGCCTCCGGCGAGCTGGGCAGAGCGGCCCGGGTGCTGGAGCGGTGCGCCGCGCTCGCCCCGGGTGAGCGCAGCGCGGCGGTGCTCTGGTTGGACTACGACGCCCCGGATCTGCTGACCGAGGCCGCCTCGGCGGGTCAGGCCCGGGACGCCGGCCCGGCGTTGCACCGCTTTCAGGAGGGGCTGCGTGTCAGCCACGACGGGCCGCCGGCCCGGCAGACGGTGCTCGGGCACAGCTACGGGTCGCTGGTGGTGGGGGTGGCCGCCCGGGAGCACGGCCTGGCCGCCGACGCGCTGGTCTTCGTCGGCTCTCCCGGTGTCGGCGCGTCGCACGTCGCCGAGCTGGGCGTGCCACCCGGCGAGGTGTGGGCGAGCAGCGCCCCCGACGACGTGATCCGCGCCGCCCGCCCGGCGGACGAGCTGGGCCGACGCGCCCTGCTCGGCGCGGCTCCACTCGCCGCCGTGCTGGGCTGGCCCGACCGCACCGGGCACGAGCTGTGGTTCGGGCGCGACCCGTCGGATCCCGGGTTCGGCGGTCGGGTCTTCGGCAGTGGGCGAGGCGGGCACACCGGTTACTGGGACCCGGGCAATCCCGCGCTGGACGGGATGGCCCGGGTCGTGCTGGGCCGCTGAGGCTTACTCGACCGTGACCGACTTGGCCAGGTTGCGGGGCTGGTCCACGTCGTGCCCCCGGGCGGCGGCGATCTCGGCGGCGAGCACCTGCAACGGCACCGTGGTGACGAGCGGGGCCAGCAGGGTGGGCGTACGCGGCACGTAGATCAGGTGGTCGGCGTACCGGACGACCGCCTCGTCACCCTCTTCCGCGATCACGATGGTCCGCGCGCCCCGCGCCCGGACCTCCTGGATGTTGGAGACGACCTTGTCGTGCAGCATGCCCCGGCCCACCGGGGAGGGCACCACGCAGATCACCGGGGTGCCCTTGTCGATCAGGGCGATCGGGCCGTGCTTCAGCTCACCGGCGGCGAAGCCCTCGGCGTGCATGTACGCCAACTCCTTGAGCTTCAGCGCGCCCTCCAGGGCCACCGGGTAGCCGACGTGCCGGCCGATGAAGAGCACTGTCGGCTCGGACTTCAGCTCCCGGGCCAGCTCGCGGACAGGCTCGATCCGGTCGAGCAGCTCACGCAGCTTGCCGGGAATCTCCTGCAACTGCGCGACCACCGCGCCCACCTCGTCGGCGAACTTGATCCCGCGCACCTGGGCCAGGTGCAGGCCGATCAGGTAGCAGGCGACGACCTGGGTGAGGAACGCCTTGGTGGAGGCGACGGCGATCTCCGGACCACCGTGGGTGTAGAGCACGGCGTCGGACTCGCGGGGGATGGTCGAGCCGTTGGTGTTGCAGATCGCCAGCACCCGGGCCTTCTGCTCCTTGGCGTGGCGCAGCGCCATCAGGGTGTCCATGGTTTCGCCCGACTGCGAGATGACCACGATCAGCGTGGACCGGTCGAGCACCGGGTCGCGGTAGCGGAACTCGCTGGCCAGCTCCACCTCGCACGGGATCCGGGTCCAGTGCTCGATGGCGTACTTGGCGACCATGCCGGCGTGGTACGCCGTGCCGCAGGCCACGATGAAGATCTTGTCGACGTCGCGCAGATCCTGGTCGCTGAGGCGAACCTCGTCGAGGGCGATCTCACCGCTCTCGGTGAGCCGGCCCAGCAGCGTGTCGGCGATGGCCTGCGGCTGCTCCTCGATCTCCTTGAGCATGAACCAGTCGTAGCCGCCCTTCTCCGCGGCCGAGGAGTCCCAGTCGATGTGGAAGTCCTTGCCGGCGGCGGGCTGGCCCTCGAAGTCGGTGATCTCGATGCTGTCACCGGTGATCAGCACGATCTGGTCCTGGCCCAGCTCGACAGCTTCCCGGGTGTGCTCGATGAACGCGGCCACGTCGCTGGCCAGGTAGTTTTCCCCATCGCCGCGGCCAACCACCAGCGGCGAGTTGCGCCGGGCGCCGACGACCGCACCGGGCACGGCGGCGTCCACCGCGAGCAGGGTGAACGCGCCCTCCAGCCGCTGGCAGACAACGCGCATGCCGGCGGCGAGCAGCTGCGGGCTGTCCGGCTGGCCGGCGGCGCGCAGGTCGGCCAGCGCGGCGGCGAGCAGGTGCGCGGCGCACTCGGTGTCGGTGTCGCTGGTGAACTGGACGCCGTCGGCCTCCAGTTCGGCGCGGAGCTTGGCGAAGTTCTCGATGATGCCGTTGTGGATCACCGCGACCCGCCCGTCGGGGGCGACGTGTGGGTGGGCGTTGCGGTCCGTCGGGCCGCCGTGGGTGGCCCACCGGGTGTGCCCGATGCCGGTGGTGCCGTCACCGATGCCGATCGGGCTGGCCGCGCAGGAGGTCGGGTCGTCGGCGGCCCGCTCGGACAGCACCTTCTCCAGGTTGGCCAGCTTGCCGGCCTTCTTCTCGGTCAGCAGCTGGTCGGCACAGACGATCGCGACGCCTGCCGAGTCGTAGCCGCGGTATTCCAGCCGCCGCAGCCCGTCGAGGACGATGCCGAGTGCAGGGCGCGCGCCCGCGTATCCCACGATTCCACACATGGCCCGCAGCCTAACCCAGTTTCACTCATGATGGGTGCTCGAAAGTCGGGTTATCAATCACGGAATCTGAGCGATCGGTGGTTGGGAGGCCGCAACCGGGACGAGCTTCGCGGCCCACTCCTGGTCCGTCCGGGACGACGGGGTTGCGGCACGCCTTCGGGTACGACAGTCTCTCGGCGGGTTCGGCGCGCCCGTCCTCGGCTCGTTCGTCCCATACCCACTCCCGCCCGGAGCAGCCATGTCCGACGCGTCCCCGCCCGATCCGTCCCCCTCCACCTCACCGGACCCGTCAGCTGGCGGCGCGTCGGGGCCGCCGGCCGAGCCGTACTCGCCGGGTACGGGCGCTCCGGGACCGGATCCGACGGCGCCGCCCTCGGCTGCGTTCCCGGCACCCGACCCGCTGGCCCCGGGCCAGCCCTGGGCACCGCCGGCACCGTGGGCACCGGCACCGCCGGCCGCGCCGTGGGCGCCTCCCCCGCCCGCGACCCAGTGGACGCCCCAACCGCCCGCGACGCCGTGGACGCCAGACTCGTCGACAGCCCCGTGGACGCCGTCGTCCCCACCCGACGCCTCCGGCTCGACGCCCGCCGGACCGCCGTCGCCGGGTTGGCCCACGCCCGGCGGGTGGTCCACGCCGGCCGGACCGCCGCCGGCAGGGTGGTCGCCGTCAGCCGGATCGCCGCCGCCCGGCTATCCGCCGCCGTACGCGTACCCCGGCTATCCGCAGCCCGGGGGCAGCCCGGCCACGCACAGCGGCCGGGCCGTGGGGATCGTCATCGCCGTCCTGGTGGCGCTGGTTTTGACCGTCTGCGGCTGCCTCTGCGCGGCCAGCCTGGTACTCGACGGGAACGACCCGGACCCGTTCGCCGAGCAACCCTTCGGCACTCCCGACGACGACTGGACGGAGCCCACCGCCGGGCCGCTCATCCCCGAGCGACCCACCGCGCCGCCGCCCCCCGCGTCTCCCACCCCCAGCAAGAAGCCGGTCACTCGACCTACGTCAGGGCCGGCACCCCTGACGGTGGTCTACGAGGTCACCGGCTCGGGTACGGCGGACATCGCGTACTACGACGCCGAGAGCGATCTCATGCACGTCGACAACGCGAAGTTGCCCTGGCGGACCACCATCCGAACCAACGGCAAGAGCAGAGTGATGGTGGAGGCCACCTGGCCCGACATCGATCACCCCGCGCCACTCGACTGCACGGTCACGGTCACCGGCGCCGGCAAACCGGTAGTCGACAAGACGCAGGGGTACTGGCGGACCACCTGCCGGGTCGACTGAGGCCGAACGGCGCTGGGGTTCGGGCGGCGGGTGGCCGTAGGCTGGCGCAGGTGACGACGAGCACCGATGTCGACCCGCTGGTGGCCCGGATGCGGCCGTTCGGCACGACGATCTTCGCCGAGATGTCCGCCCTCGCCGTACGCACCGGCGCGGTCAACCTCGGCCAGGGCTTTCCCGACACCGACGGTCCGCCGGAGATGCTGGCCGCCGCCGCCGAGGCGCTGCGCAACGGGCAGAACCAGTACCCGCCCGGCCCGGGGATCCCCGCCCTGCGCGCGGCCGTCGCGGCACATCAGCGGCGGTTCCACGACCTGGCGTACGACCCGGACGGCGAAATCGTGATCACGGCGGGCGCGACCGAGGCGGTCGCGGCGAGCATCCTCGCTCTCTGCGAACCGGGCGACGAGGTGGTCTGCTTCGAGCCGTACTACGACTCGTATGCCGCCTCGATCGCGCTGGCCGGCGCGGTCCGCCGGCCGGTGACGTTGCGTCCCGCTGCCGACGGCCGGTACGCCTTCGACCCGGCGGCGTTGCGTGCGGCGTTCGGCCCGCGCACCCGGCTGGTGCTGCTGAACTCACCGCACAATCCGACCGGGAAGGTCTTCACCCCGGCCGAGTTGGCGCAGGTCGCCGAGTTGTGCCAGGAGTTCGGCGCGTACGCGGTCACCGACGAGGTATACGAGCACCTGGTCTTCACGGACGCGGCGAGCCCGCACGTGCCGCTGGCGGCCCTGCCGGGCATGCGGGAGCGGACGCTGCGCATCTCGTCGGCCGGCAAGACGTTCTCCTGCACGGGGTGGAAGGTCGGCTGGGCGAGCGGCCCGGCGGCGCTGGTCTCGGCGGTGCTCCGGGTGAAGCAGTTCCTCACCTATGTCAACGCCGCGCCGCTGCAACCGGCGGTGGCCGTGGCGCTGGCCCTGCCGGACGACTACTACACCGGCTTCCGGGACAGTCTCCAGCAGCGGCGTGACCAGCTCGTCGGCGGTCTGACCGACGCCGGGTTCGAGGTGCTCGACTCGGAGGGGACGTACTTCGTCACCGCCGACATCACCGCCCTCGGCGGCCGGGACGGGGTGGAGTTCTGCCGCTCGTTGCCGGAGCGCTGCGGTGTGGTGGCGGTGCCCACCCAGGTCTTCTACGACGACGTCGAAGCGGGCCGGCGGCTGGTCCGGTTCGCCTTCTGCAAGCGCCCGGAGGTGCTGACCGAGGCGGTCAGCCGGCTGCACGCTCTGGGCCCGAGCCGCTGACCCGCCCGGAGCCGGTCGACCCCGGGTCGGTCGCCGACTGATCCGCTGTCGACGTCGCGAGTCGGGTGAGCAGTTGACCCTCGTCACCGAGCAGCACCGCCTCGGCGTCGTCCACGAACGACAGGTCCGCGGTCACGTGCCGGCTGGCCGCGGTGAGCAGCAACCCGACCACCGGGTCCTCGGCGGCCCGCCGTAGGCCGTCCAGATTGCGCAGCTCGCGCAGCAGGTGCCCACGCTGGTTGCTCAGCACCGCGCGAACAGTGGCCGCGGAGCCGGACCGGGCGGCGGCGGTGACCTTGAGGAAGAAGTCGTCCCGGAATCCGCCGCTGCGCGGGCTCGGCTCGGCCAGCCACCGCGCCAACTCCGCGCGGCCGGCCGGGGTGATCTCGTAGACCACCCGGTCCGGCTTGATCGGCTGCGGTTGCCGTTCGGCGACGACCAGCTCGTCCCGGGAGAGCCGATCGAGGATCTGGTAGAGGTGGCCGATGTTCAGCGGCCCCCACTGCGGGCCGACGGCGGCTTCGAACGCGCCCTTGAGCTGGTAGCCGTGGCTGGGGCCACCAGCGAGCAGGGCGAGGACAGCGTGCTGGATCGCCATGTCACCTCCGGTACGGGTCTTGCATTGTCACAATGTATCGCGCAGAGTGGGAGACAGCACACGGGGAGGCGCGATGCTCGGCTTCATCTGGAGACAGCTGCGCGGCCGTGCTGGGCGGTCGGTGGCGCTGCTGGTCGGCGTGCTGGTGGCCACCACCGGCTTCGTGGTCCTGACCGGCGCCACCACCACCTCTCGTCTGGACGTCACCGGCACCGTCGAGCGCAACACCCAGGTCGCCTACGAGATCCTGGTCCGTCCGAAGGGGACCCGCACCCCGCTGGAAGCCGAGCGTGGGCTGGTCCGCCCCAACTATCTCTCCGGGCTCTTCGGCGGCATCACCAACCAGCAGTACGAGCAGGTGATGACAGTTCCCGGCATCGAGGTGGCGGCCCCGATCGCGATGCTCGGCTATTCCACCACCCTGCTACCGACGCCGATCGACCTCACCGACGCCGTCGACCGCTCGCTGGACCAGCAGGTCATCCGGGTCGACCCAACCTTCCACGCCGAACGCGGTCTCTCCAGCGCACCGGGCAAACCGCGGTACGTGTACGTGACCAAGAAGCCGTTGATCTACCCCAGGATCGACTGGGAAACCGACAGTGACGCCGTGCCGTACTCCGACGGGCGGTCCTACTCCTGGTCGGACACCTGCGGCCCGACCCCCCGCGAGGTGCAGCCGGACGGGCGCAGCCTGCCCATCTGCGATCCGGGATACGCGCTGCTGGGCAACCCGGGCACCTACTCCGAGCGCGAGGACTGGTCCCTGCACGCCGTCCAACTGCTGCCCGACGGCCGGTTCCAAGCCGACTCCTACATCCTCGCGACCGACCGGGACGGCTCCGCTACACCCACCGACCGGCTGGTGATGGCGTACGACCTGACCGTGCCGTTCCTCCTGGCCGCTGTGGACCCGGCGGCCGAGGAACACCTCGTCGGACTCGACGATGCCGTCGTCACCGGTCGAGCCGTCCGCACCGACGACACGGTCGCCGTCAACCGCCGGGGCTCAGCGGACAACCACGAGGTCCCGGTTCTCGTCACCAACCGACCCTTCATCGACGAGTCGCTGGCGGCCAGGTTCACCCGGCTCGCGATCAGCCCCGCCGGGGTGGAGGCGATCGACCTGGAGAAGACGTTGAGCCGCCCCGGGGGGACTCCCGCCGGGGCCGGTCGGTACGACCTCACCGCCGGGCACCAGGCGATGCTCACCGAGGAGCTTTCCCTGGCCGGGTGCTGCAACGGCCAACTTCAGACGGTCGTGCAGTCGGCCGAAGTGCAGTACGACCGGCTACCCGACGGCAGCCTGCGGGCCCGCCAGCAACCGCCCGGCGACCCCGAGGTGTACGGCAAGATGGAGGCGTTCAACCCGCTGCCCCGACCCTGGCTCGCCGACGACACCGGTTCCCGATCGATACGGGCGCTGCCGCTACCCGTGGGCGCAAACACCGCCAATCGTTTTTGGCGGGCCGTCGGTGTCTTCGACCCGGGCCGACTGGCCGGGTTCAGTGACCTCGGCCAACTGCCGCTGGAGACCTACCAGGCGCCGACGGCACAGGGTGCCGACGAGCGCAGCCGGGCGGCGCTGGGTGGTCAACCGCTGGCGCCCAGCGGCAATCCCGCCGGCTACCTCTCCGCGCCGCCGCTGCTCCTCACCAACCTCGGCAGCGTGTCGAAAATCTTGCAGGGTGGCGGCGGGCCACAGGCCAAGGCCCCGATCAGCGCGATCCGGGTACGGGTGGCCGACGTGGGCGGCTACAACGAGCGATCGGCCGAGCGGGTCCGACTGGTCGCCGAGCAGATCGCGGCACGCACCGGGCTGGACGTCGACATCACCCTCGGCTCGTCGGGCGCGCCGCAGACAGTGGAACTGCCCGCCGGCTCGTTCGGCCGGCCGATGCTGCGGCTGACCGAGAACTGGTCGGCACTCGGCGTGGCCTCGATCATCACCCAGGCGGTGGACCGCAAGAGCCTGGTGCTCTTCGTGCTGGTGCTGGTGGTCTGCGTGCTCTTCCTCGGCAACGCGGTCAGCGCCGCTGTCCGGGACCGGCGCTCCGAACTGGCGGTGCTCTCCTGTCTCGGCTGGCCGGTCCGCCGCATCGCGGCGCTGATCCTGGGCGAGGTCGCCCTGCTCGGGCTCATCGCCGGTCTGCTCTCGCTGACCCTCGCGGTGCCGCTCGGAATCGCGCTCGGCATCGACGTCGACTGGCGGCGGTCGGCCCTGGCCGTACCCATCGCCCTGCTGCTCGCGCTGGCCGCGGGCCTGGTGCCGGCGCTGCGGGCCGCGCGCGCCCACCCGGCCGCCGCCCTCCGCCCGATCGTCGCTCCCGCCGGCTGGGTAAGCCGGCCACGCACCCTCTTCGGGTTGGCGCTGGTGAATCTGGCCCGCACCCCCGGGCGCACGCTCCTCGGCGCCGGCGCGCTGGCCATCGGGGTGGCCGCGCTGACGCTGGTCACCGCCGCCGCCTGGGCCTTCCGGGGCGCGATCGTCGGCAGTCTGCTCGGCGACGTGGTCTCGCTGAGCGTGCGCGGCGCGGACACCGTGGCCGCTGCGGCCACCGTGCTGCTCGGTGCCGCTGCGGTCGCGGACGTGCTCTACCTGAACATCCGCGACCGGGCCGCCGAGTTGGCCACCCTGCGGGCGATCGGTTGGACCGACGCCGAGCTCGGCCGGCTGATCGGCTACGAAGGGCTGGCGCTGGGGCTCGTCGGTTCGACGACCGGCGCGGCGGTCGGCCTGGCCGGCGCGGGTTGGCTGATCGGCGCCCTCCCCGGCGCACTGCTCCTGGTGGCCGCACTGGTCGCGCTGGCGGGCGCGCTGGTCAGCGCCGTCGCCGCGCTGGTGCCCGCCGCCCTGTTGCCGCGCCTACGACCCGCCCGACTTCTGGCAGAGGAGTAGCAGTCATGAGCGAGCAGATCGGCAGCGCGATCTCGGTCGACCACCTGACACGACGATTCGGCACCGGCGCGGACCGACTGACGGCCGTCGACGACGTGTCCCTGACCATCGCGGCCGGAGCGGTGGTGGCGCTTACCGGGCCGAGCGGGTCGGGCAAGTCGACGCTGCTGCACCTCATCGGCGCCATCGAGCAGCCCGACGAGGGCAGCGTGACCGTCGACGACGTGGTGGTCAGCGACATGCGCCGGGCCGCGCTGGCCCGCTACCGGCAGCGGGTCGGGTTCGTGTTCCAGCGCTACCACCTGCTGCCCGCACTCACCGTGCTGGACAACGTGATCGCGCCGGTCCTCCCCCGCCGGGGCCGGGCCGATCACGCGACCCGAGCCCGCGAGTTGCTCGACGCGGTCGGCCTGGCCGGTCGGGACCGCGCCCTGCCCGCGCAGCTCTCCGGTGGCCAGCAGCAACGGGTCGCCATCGCCCGCGCCCTGATGGGGGCACCGGGCCTGCTGCTGGCCGACGAGCCCACCGGCAACCTCGACTCCACCACCGGCGGGCAGATCCTCGACCTGCTGCTCGACCTCCGTGACCGGCACGGCATGACCATCCTGCTCGCCACCCACGAACAGGCCATCGCTGCCCGCTGTGACCGACTGGTCCGGCTGACCGACGGACGCGTCACCGAGGACCTCGACCTCACCGACGGCGAGGACCCCGCCGACACGTACGAGCGGGCGGCCCAACTGCGGTTGTGACGCCGTCCCGAGGTGGTCTCAGGCGACCGGGCTCGCGGTGCGGACCAGCTCGGCGATCCGCTCGGCGACCTCACGGGCGGTCGCCTCGGTGGCCGCCTCGACCATCACCCGGACCAGCGGCTCGGTGCCCGACGGGCGCAGCAGCACCCGGCCGGTCTCCCCCAGCTCCGCCTCGGCCCGCTCGACCTCGGCGCGTACGGCTGGGGCGGCGGCGCCGACGGTCCGGTCGCCGACCGGCACGTTGATCAGCACCTGGGGCAGCTTGGTGACCACCGAGGCCAGCTCGGCGAGGGACTGGCCGGTGGCCGCCATCCGAGCCATCAGGTGCAGGCCGGTGAGCACCCCGTCGCCGGTGGTGGCGTGCGCGGGCATGACGATGTGGCCGCTCTGCTCACCGCCGAGCGCCAGCCCGGAGGCGCGCAGCTCCTCCAGCACGTACCGGTCGCCGACCTTGGTCTCGATCAGGCGGATGCCCTGGGCGGACATCGCGAGCCGCAGCCCGAGGTTGCTCATCACGGTGGCCACCAGGGTGTCCTGGGTGAGCGTGCCGGCGTCCCGCATGGCCAGCGCGAGGATCGCCATGACCTGGTCGCCGTCCACCTCGTCGCCGTCGGCGGTGACCGCCAGGCAGCGGTCGGCGTCGCCGTCGTGGGCGATGCCCAGGTGGGCGCCGTGCTCGACCACTGCGGCGCGCAGCGCCTCGATGTGGTTGGAGCCACAGTCGTCGTTGATGTTCAGCCCGTCGGGCTGCGCGTGGATGGCGATGACCTCCGCGCCGGCCTCCCGGTAGGCGACGGGGGCGACCTCGGCGGCGGCGCCGTTGGCGCAGTCGACCACGACCTTGATCCCCTCGAGCCGGTGCGGAACGGTGCCCACCAGGTGCTGGACGTAGTGGTCAGCACCGTCGAGCAGGTCGTGCACGCGGCCGACACCGGCACCGATCGGCCGGTCCCAGGCGGTGGTGGCGTTCGTCTCGACGGCCGCCTCGATCTGCATCTCGATCTCGTCGGGCAACTTGTGCCCACCGGCGGCGAAGAGCTTGATGCCGTTGTCCGGCATCGGGTTGTGCGACGCGGAGAGCATCACACCCAGGTCGGCCTTGGCCTCGGCGGTGAGGAACGCCACCGCCGGGGTGGGCAGCACGCCGACCCGCACCACGTTGGCGCCGGCGCTGGTCAACCCGGCGACCACGGCGGCCTCCAGCATCTCACCGCTGGCGCGGGTGTCCCGGCCGACGACGGCGAGCGGCGGATGACTGCGGTCCGTCTCGGCGAGTGTGTGCGCGGCGGCCACCGCGAGCGCCAGTGCCAACTCCGGGGTGAGATCCGCGTTTGCCCGCCCGCGTACGCCGTCCGTGCCGAACAACCGACCCATACCCGCCAACCTCCGATAGAGCACTGCCAGTGAGGAGAAAGCGGAACGGCCGATCCACCTCCCCCCGACGAGGGGGAGGCGGACCGGCCGTCCGTCAGAAGTACAACGCGCTGGGAAAGATCAGCGCTTCGAGTACTGGGGAGCCTTACGGGCCTTCTTGAGGCCGTACTTCTTGCTCTCCTTGACCCGGGCGTCACGGGTGAGGAAGCCGGCCTTCTTCAGGGCCGGGCGGTCGTCCGGCTCGTTGATGATCAGCGCACGGGCGATGCCCAGCCGGAGCGCACCGGCCTGGCCGGTGGTGCCGCCGCCACGCAGGTTCGCGATGACGTCGAACTGCTCGAGCTTCTCGGCGGTGACCAGCGGGTCCTTGATGAGCTGCTGGTGCACCTTGCTCGGGAAGTACGCCTCGAGGTCCTGGCCGTTGCAGGTGATCTTGCCGGTGCCCGGGACGATGCGGACCCGGACGATGGCCTCCTTGCGGCGGCCCACGGTCTGGATCGGCCGGTCACCACGAGGCGCGCGGGCAACGGGCGCCGGTGCCTCGGTGGCCTCGGGGGCCTCGGGGGCTTCCGGGGCGACCTCGGTCTCGATGATGTCGGTCATGCTGCTTCCTTCGCCCGCGCTCACTGCGCGATCTGCTTGATCTCGAACGGCACCGGCTGCTGCGCGAGGTGCGGGTGCTCGGCACCGGCGTAGACCTTCAGCTTCTTGATCAGCTGACGGCCGAGCTTGTTGTGCGGGAGCATCCCCTTCACGGCCAGCTCGATGGCCCGCTCGGGACGCTTGGTCAGCAGCTCGTCGTAGCCGATCTGCTTCAGACCACCCGGGTAACCCGAGTGGCGGTAAGCGACCTTGGTCTGGCGCTTGTTGCCGGTCAACGCAACCTTGCCCGCGTTCACGATGACGACAAAGTCGCCCGTGTCGACGTGCGGCGCGAAAGTCGGCTTGTGCTTACCACGCAGCAACGTGGCGGCGTGGGTGGCCAGGCGGCCCAGCACGACATCAGAGGCGTCGATGACGTGCCACTGACGCTCGATCTCACCCGGCTTCGGGCTGTACGTACGCACAGGTCTACCTTGTCTCGTCGTCGGTCTGGGGTCGCGCGCCGAGGTGACCAGATCTAGCAGGCCGGACCAGCGCGCACGAACGACCAAGCGTACCTGATGGGGCACGCTTCTGGATGTCGTACAACAGCAGGCAACGATACCCGGCGCCCCGTCCGCAGGTCAAAACGGGGGTGCGGTCCCGCGCGGCGACGCGCCGAGGGTGGCTCAGCTCACACGTTGGCGAGTCGTCCGACCCTCGGACGGCGGTAGACCACCCAGGTGACCGCGAAGCACAACGCGTACCAGCCGATGAAGGCCAGGTAGGCGGCGTCGGCGTTGCCCGAGCTGAGGAACGACTGGCGGAAGGCGATGTTGACCAGCACCCCGCCGAAGGCGCCGATCGCACCCGCGATGCCGATCAACGCGCCGGTCATCCGCCGCGCCCACCGCGCGGCGGCCTCCGGATCACGCTGACCGGTGGCCACCGCGTCCGCCGACCGGGCCCGGAAGATCGCCGGGATCATCTTGTACGTGGAGCCGTTGCCGACGCCGGAGAACACGAAGAGGGCGAGGAACCCGGCGAGGTAGAGCCCGAACGAACGCTCCCGCGCCGCGTACAGCACCGTGCTCGCCCCGGCCGCCATCGCCACGAAGTTCCAGAAGGTCACCCGGGCCCCGCCCAACCGGTCGGCGAGGTGCCCGCCCAGCGGCCGGATCAGCGAGCCGACCAGCGGGCCCAGGAAGGTCAGCCAGGCGGCGTCGACCGGGGTGGGGAACCGCTCGGCGAACTGGAGCTGGAGCACCTGACCGAAGGCGAAACCGAAGCCGATGAACGAGCCGAAGGTGCCGATGTAGAGCAGCGACATCACCCAGGTGTGCGGGTCGCGGGCCGCCTCCCGCAACGCGCCCGGCTCGTTGCGTGCCCCGGGCACGGTGTCCAACCAGCGGGCCGCGGCCAGCGCGGCCAGCACGATCAGCGGCAGGTAGACCGCCGGCACCAACCGGGGGTACGCGGCGCCCGCCGTGGCGAGGACCGCCAGGCCGACCAACTGCACGGCGGGTACGCCCAGGTTGCCGCCACCGGCGTTGAGCCCGAGCGCCCGCCCCTTGAGGCGCTGTGGGTAGAACAGGTTGATGTTCGCCATCGAGGAGGCGAAGTTGCCACCGCCGACCCCGGTGAGGCAGGCGAGCACCATCAGGGTGGTGTAGGACACCCCGGGTTCCAGCAGCACCGTCATCGGCACCGCGGGCACCAGCAACAACAGCGCGCTGATGGTCGTCCAGCGTCGTCCGCCGAAGCGGGCCACCGCCAGCGTGTACGGCAGCCGGAGCACCGCGCCCAGGGCGGCCGGCACGGCGGTGAGCAGGAACTTCCCGGCCGGATCGATGCCGTACGCGGGGCCGAGGAAGAGCACGGTGACCGACCAGAGACTCCACACCGAGAAGCCGACGTGCTCCGCGAAGATCGAGACCCAGAGGTTGCGCCGGGCGATCGGCGCGCCGGTGGCCTGCCAGAAGTCCGGGTCCTCGGGGCGCCAGTCGTGCAGCGGTTGCCGGCGACCGGTGACGGCAGGCGGCTCGGCGGTGACTACGGTGCTGGTGAGCGTGCTCACGGCGGCTCCTCCTCGTCGATGTGACGAGGGGAAACGGTAGGAACGCCCGGTTACCTGGCAGTGCCCGTCGCGGGTCGGGCCGGAAACGGGGATCGCACCACGGGCCGGCGGCGATGGTGAGCACGCCACCGGGGGCGTGCGGTCGAGCTGCCCTTACGGTCAGAGCTGCTGGAGGATGCGCAGCGCGCGGCCCACCCGGAGCATGGTGTCGGTGTCGGCGACGTCCACGCACGCGGTGAACCACTTCTTCATGGGCGAGGAGATCCGGTCGGGCATCACCACGAACCGGCCCATCGACACGGCGAGCGGCGAGTCCCGCAGGAGTGACTCCTCGACCACCTCGACCACGATCACGATGGGCACGTCGGTGGAGTTGTAGACGTCCGAGCTGATCACGAGACCGAGGCGTTCCCGGGCGCCCTCGATGCGCCAGATCTCACCCCTACGCAGCACGCGGCCGTCCGCCGGAGAACAGGTCGTTGACCATGCCCACCTCGCGGGCGTCGGCGAGCGCGGCGGACTCCAGGTCCAGGCTGGCGCGGCCCACGGCAGCGGCGTGCGCGGTGAAGACCTCGCGCAGCGCCTTCTCCCGGGCGGCCTGGTCCATCCACGCGGAGAGCGACAGCCCCTCGCGCTTGGCGAACCGCCGCGCCTCCTCGATCGTCTCGTCCGTGAACGAGAGAGTCACCTTGGCAGTCATGCCGAGCAGATTACCCACCGGTGTGACCAACAGTCATCCCCGCGCTTGCCGGCTCGCACCCGGGAGGCGAAACGCACATTCCGCCGGTCTCACCCGGCCCGGCCGCCGAACACCGCGAAGCGCCACTCCTTGAAGTAGCAGTCGACGTCGGCCAGGCCCGCCTCGGCGAGCCACCGGCACTGGTCGGTCACGGTCGCCGGGCGGTCGTGGCGCATCCGCTCCCGGGAAGCCGCGATCTCGTCGGGGGACGCCCCCAGCTCGGTGATCCGCTCCAGCCACACCTCGTCATAGCGCCGGTCCAGCTCCGGGGTCGGGCCGGCGACCTGCTCGGCGTTGACGAACACGCCGCCCGGCGCCAGCGCGGCGGCGGCCCGCCGGTAGAGCGCGCGCTTGCCGGCGTCGTCCAGGTGGTGGATGGCCAGCGCGCTGACCACCGCGTCGTACCGGCCCGGCGGCAGCTCGTCGGCCAGGTCGGCGTGGACCGTGCGGTGTGGCACCGACCGCGCGTCCAACTGGTCGCTGGCGCGGGCGAGCATCGCCTGCGCTCCGTCCACCAGGGTCAGCCGGACTCCGGGCACCGCGGCGGACAGCAGCAGGGAGAGCAGACCGGTGCCCGCGCCCAGATCCAACACCGCCGGGGTACGTCCGGCGGCGAGCGCGGCGCGCAGCGGCGGCGCGGCCACCTGGACGGCGGTGCCGTAGAAGGCGTCGAAGCACGGCACCAGCCGCCTGCGCGCCTCGTCGTACGTGCCGGCCACCGCGTCGAAGACGTCCGTCACGCCCATCGCAGACTCCCACTTTTTGAGACAGATTTCCCACATTATAAGCCAATGACGGCACCACAGAACCCGGCGGACGCGTTCGTGCCGGGGCCGCCCTTGACCTGCCGAGATCGTGGACAGTTTCCGTTGGGAGGGCCCACCGAGGGAACGGAAACTGTCCAAGATCTCCGCCGTCATCCACCCGTCACACGCGCTGCCCCTGTGCGGTGTGAGCCCCACTTGACAGGACCGAAACAGAAGGGACCCGGACCGGAAACCGCCCGGCGGCACGCTTTCCCGACATGACAGACGGTGCACGGTCAGCGACTCCGCCGGGGCTGACGCCCCGGGAAGTGGCGACGCACTGCCCGTACTGCGCACTGCAGTGCGGAATGACGCTGCGCGCGGACGACGCCGGGGTGACGGTTCACCCGCGCCAGTTCCCCACCAACCGGGGCGGGCTCTGCCAGAAGGGTTGGACCGCCGCCGAACTGCTCGACCACCCGGAGAGGCTGACCACCCCGCTGGTGCGCGACCCGGCCACCGGCGAACTGCACCCGGCGAGCTGGGACACCGCGCTCGACCGGGTGGTCGCCGGCATCCGCGCCGTCCAGGACGACGCCGGCCGGGACGCGGTCGCCGTCTTCGGCGGTGGTGGCCTGACCAACGAGAAGGCGTACGCGTTGGGAAAGTTCGCCCGGATCGGGCTGCGCACCAGGCACATCGACTACAACGGACGGTTCTGCATGTCCTCGGCGGCAGCCGCCGGGATGCGCGCCTTCGGCATCGACCGCGGGCTGCCGTTCCCCCTCGCCGACCTGGGCCGGGCCGACACCCTGCTGCTGGTCGGAGCGAACCCGGCGGAGACCATGCCGCCGCTGGTGCGCTGGCTCACCGAGCAGCGCCGCAACGGCGGAAAGCTGATCGTCATCGACCCCCGGGTCACCGCCACCGCCCGCCAGGCCGACCTGCACCTGCAACCGCTGCCCGGCACCGACCTCGCGGTGGCCAACGCGCTGCTGCACATTGCCCTCACCGAGGGTTGGGTCGACCGGGCCTACGTGGCCGATCGCACCACCGGATTCGACGCGGTCCGCCGAGGGGTCGCCGCCTGGTGGCCGGCCCGCGCGGAACAGCTCTCCGGGGTGCCGGTGGCCGACCTGGAGGCGACCGCCCGAGCGCTGGGCACCGGCGGTCGCGTGATCATCCTGACCGCGCGCGGCGCCGAGCAGCACGCCAAGGGGGTGGACACCGTCACCGCGTACGTCAATCTCGCCCTCGCCCTCGGTCTGCCCGGCCGCGACGGTTCGGGGTACGGCTGCCTTACCGGCCAGGGCAACGGCCAGGGCGGGCGGGAGCACGGGCAGAAGGCCGACCAGCTCCCCGGCTACCGGCGGATCGACGACCCGGCGGCCCGGGAGCACGTGGCCGGGGTCTGGGGCGTGCCGGCCGACGAACTGCCCGGCCCGGGAGTACCCGCCTATAAACTGCTCGACTCGCTCGGCACGCCGGGTGGCCCGCGCGCGTTGCTGGTGTTCGGGTCGAACCCGGTGGTCTCGGCACCCCGGGCGGCCCGGATCGAGGGCCGCCTGCGCGACCTCGACCTGCTGGTCGTCGCGGACCTCCTGCTCTCCGAGACGGCCGCGTTGGCGGACGTGGTGCTGCCCACCGCGCAGTGGGCCGAGGAGGACGGCACCATGACCAACCTGGAGGGTCGGGTGCTGCGTCGGCGCGCGCTACGGCCGCCCCCGCCGGGTGTCCGGACCGACCTCGCCATCATCTCCGACCTGGCGGTGCGGCTGGCCGACGCCGAGTCGACGGACGTCGACCCAGTCGACGCCAGCCCGGCCAGCGTGCGACCGGCCGCCGTCGCGGCGGCTCGGTTCCCGGCCGACCCGGCTGCCGTCTTCGCCGAGCTGCGCCGCGCCTCAGCCGGTGGGGCCGCCGACTACGCCGGCATCAGCTGGGAGCGGATCGACGCCGACGACGGGGTCTACTGGCCCTGCCCGACCGAGGACGGACCGGACACGCCCCGACTCTTCGCCGACCGGTTCGCCACCCCGGACGGCCGGGCCCGCTTCCACCCCGTCGACCATCGGCCGGCCGCCGAGCAGGTCTGCGCCACGTACCCGCTGCACTTCACCACGGGTCGGGTGCTGGCCCAGTACCAGTCGGGCACCCAGACCCGACGGGTTTCCGCGCTGCGCCGCGCCGCCCCGGAGGCGTTCGTCGAACTGCACCCCGACCTGGCCACCCGGCTGGGCATCGACGACGGCGACCCGGTGCGGGTCACCTCGCGCCGAGGTGAGTTCCGCGCGCCGGCCCGGCTCAGCGCCGGGATCCGACCCGACACCGTGTTCGCCCCGTTCCACTACGCGGGGGCGGGACGCGCCAACTCGGTGACCAACGACGCGGTGGACCCGATCTCCGGGATGCCCGAGTTCAAGATCTGCGCCGTCCGGGTGGAGAAGGCATGACCGCCCGGGTGGTCATCGTCGGCAACGGGATGGCGGGCGCGCGCCTCGCCGGTGAGCTGCACGCCCGGGAGGGAGACCGGAAGGTCACAGTGCTCGGGGCCGAGCCGCACCGCGCGTACAACCGGATCCTGCTCTCCACCCTGCTGGCCGGCCGGATCGACGAGCCGGACGTGGAGCTGACCGAAGCCGCCGGCCACGGCGTCGACCTGCGCAGCGGCGTACCGGTGACCGCCGTCGACCGGTCCGCCCGGGAGGTCCGCACCGACGACGGCGAACGAATCGGATACGACCATCTGGTGCTCGCCACCGGCGCCCGCGCGGTGGTGCCGTCACTGCCCGGCCTCGACCCGGCGAACCTGCCGGAGCGGGTGGTCCCCTTCCGGACCCTGGACGACTGCCGGCGGATCCTCGCCGCGGCGGACGGCGCCCGCAGCGCGCTGGTGCTCGGCGGCGGGTTGCTCGGTCTGGAGGCCGCCCGGGGGCTGGCCACCCGGGGGCTGGCCACCACGGTGGTGCACCCCAGAGAGCACCTGATGGAACGGCAACTGGACCCGACTGCCGGCGCGGTGCTCGCGGGCACGCTCGCCGGTTTCGGCGTCACCGTCCAACTGGGGGTGTCGGCGACCGGCGTGGCCGCGGACGCCAGCGGTGTCCGCCTCGACCTGGCCGACGGCCGATCGCTCCGCGCCGACCTGCTGGTGCTCTCCTGCGGCGTACGCCCGGACACCGCCCTCGCGCAGGCCGCCGGCCTGACCGTGCGGCGCGGCGTGGTGGTGGACGACCGGCTGCGCACCAGCGACCGGTCCATCTCGGCGATCGGCGACTGCGCCGAGCACGACGGCGTGCTCACCGGGCTGGTCGCGCCCGCCTGGGCCCAGGCCCAGGTTCTCGCGGACGTGCTGACCGGGACGGACCCACTGGTCCGGTACCGGCCCCGGCCGGTGGTGACCCGGCTGAAGGCCGCCGGGATCGACCTGGCGTCGATGGGTGACGCGGCCAGTGGCGGGCCGGGCGAGGAGTTGACCTTCGCCGATCCGACCAGAGGCACGTACGCCCGGTTGCGGATCCGGGACGAGCGGCTGATCGGCGCGATCCTGCTCGGCGACAACCCGGCGGTCGGCACGGTGATCCAACTCTTCGACCGTGGTCAGCCGGTGCCGAGTGACCGCCGGGCGCTGCTGCTCGGCCGGGCACTCGGCACGGTCGGCGCGACCCCGGCCGCCTCACCGGCGCTGATGCCGGACGCGGCCACGGTCTGCCAGTGCAACACGGTGAGCAAGGGCGCACTCGTCAGAAGCTGGCGCTCCGGCGCCCGGACGGTCGATGCGGTGGTGGCCGCGACCCGGGCCGGCACCGGATGCGGCGGATGCCGGGACGCGGTGAGCGGCATCGTCGACTGGCTGAGCCAGGCGGAATCGGTGGAGGTGACGCGATGAGCGGCGGCGAACTGGTCGTCATCGGCAACGGCATGGTCGGGCAGCGTTTCGTGGACGCGCTGCGCGCCCGTGACCCACAGGGCAACTGGCGGGTGACAGTGCTGGCCGAGGAGGGGCGCCCGGCGTACGACCGGGTGCGGCTCTCGGCGTACTTCGACGGGGTGAGTGAGAGCGAACTCAACCTGCACACCCCGCACGACGGGGTGCGGTTGCGACTCGGCGAGCCGGCCATCGCCGTCGACCGGGACCGGCAGGTGGTGACCACCGCCGTCGGCGAATACCGCTACGACGCGCTGGTGCTGGCCACCGGGTCGTACGCGTTCGTGCCGCCGGTGGCCGGCACCGAGCTGCCCGGGGTCTTCGTCTACCGGACCCTGGACGACCTGGCGGCGATCCGGGCGTACGCGCGGGGCCGGCGGGTCGGCGCGGTGATCGGTGGTGGGCTGCTCGGTCTGGAGGCCGCGAATGCCCTGCGACTGCTCGGCCTGAGCACCGACGTGGTCGAGTTCGCGCCCCGGTTGATGCCGGTGCAGGTGGACCAGGCCGGCGGCGCGATGCTCCGCCGCTACGTCGACGAGTTGGGCGTACGGACCCATCTCGGGGTGGCGACCACCGCGATCCGTCCCGGCCCGGACGGTGGCGTCGCGGCCCTGGAACTCTCCGACGGCACGGCCCTCGACGCCGAGCTGGTGGTGGTGGCCGCCGGTATCCGGCCCCGGGACCAGTTGGCCCGGGACGCCGGTCTGCCGTTGGGCCCGCGCGGCGGGGTGCTGGTCGACGCGACCTGTCGTACCGCCGACGAGCGGATCTGGGCCGTCGGCGAGTGCGCGGCGGTCGACGGCACCTGCCACGGTCTGGTCGCGCCGGGGTACGCGACGGCCGAGGTGGTGGCCGATCGGCTGGTCGGCGGCGCGGCGACCTTCCCGGGCGCGGACACCGCCACCAAACTCAAGCTGCTCGGCGTCGACGTGGCCTCGTTCGGCGACGCCCACGGCACGACCGAGGGCTGCCTCGACGTCACGTTCACCGACCCGGCCACCCGGGTCTACGCGAAGCTGGTCCTCTCCGACGACGCGCACACCCTGCTCGGCGGGGTGCTGGTCGGTGATGCCAGCGCGTACCCGACGCTGCGGGCCAGTGTGGGCGGCCCGCTGCCGGCCGCGCCGCTGGCGCTGCTCGCCCCCGACGGCGGCGGGGCGGACGCCGGGGCGCTGCCCGCCGCCGCGCAGGTCTGCTCCTGCAACGCGGTGACCCGGGGCGACGTGGACGCCGCCATCGCCGACGGTTGCGCGGACGTGCCGGCGTTGAAGGCGTGCACCAGGGCCGGCACCAGCTGCGGTTCCTGCGTGCCGATGCTGAAGCAGCTCCTGGACGCGGCCGGGGTGGCGCAGTCCAGCGCGCTCTGCGAACACTTCGACGTCAGCCGACGAGAGCTGTTCGAGATCGTCCGCGTCCGCGGTATCCGCACCTTCTCCCGGCTGGTCGCCGAGCACGGTCGGGGCCGCGGCTGCGACATCTGCAAGCCGGTGGTGGCGTCCATCCTCGCCTCGCTGGGCAGCGGGCACGTGCTCGACGGCGAACAGGCATCGTTGCAGGACACCAACGACCACTTCCTGGCCAACCTGCAACGCGACGGCAGCTACTCGGTGGTGCCCCGGATCCCGGGCGGCGAGATCACCCCGGAGAAGCTGATCGTGATCGGCGAGGTCGCCCGAGACTTCCAGCTCTACACGAAGATCACCGGTGGGCAGCGGATCGACCTGTTCGGGGCGCGGGTGGAGCAGCTGCCGCAGATCTGGCGGCGGCTGGTCGACGCCGGCTTCGAGTCCGGGCACGCGTACGGCAAGGCGCTGCGCACGGTGAAGTCGTGCGTGGGCGAGACCTGGTGCCGGTACGGGGTGCAGGACTCGGTGGGGCTGGCCGTCGCGCTGGAGCTGCGCTATCGCGGGCTGCGTGCTCCGCACAAGCTCAAGTCGGCGGTCTCCGGTTGCGCCCGGGAGTGCGCGGAGGCGCGCAGCAAGGACTTCGGCATCATCGCCACCGAGACCGGCTGGAATCTCTATGTCGGAGGCAACGGTGGTTTCCGGCCCCGGCACGCCGACCTGTTCGCCACTGATTTGTCCACGGACGCGCTGATCAGGCTGATCGACAGGTTACTGATCTACTACATTCGCACCGCCGACCGGTTGCAACGCACCGCCGGCTGGATCGAGGCCATGGAGGGCGGCCTGGACCACCTGCGCTCGGTGATCGTGGACGACTCGCTCGGGCTCTGCGAGGACCTCGACGCGGCGATGGCCCGGCACGTGTCGTCGTACTCCGACGAGTGGCGCGACGTCCTGGACGACCCTGATCGGCTGCGCCGCTACACCTCCTTCGTCAACGCCCCCGACGTACCCGACCCGTCGATCACCTTCACCCGGGAACGCGGCCAGCCGGTCCCCGTACGCGACCAGTCCTCGACCGGATCCGAGCCGACGAATGGTCACCGTCGGCAACCGGTCACCCTCGGCCTACCGGAGGTACGGCGATGACCCAGACCCTCACGCTGACCTGGACCACCGTCTGCCTGCTCGACCGGTTGGAACCGGACCGGGGCGTCGCCGCCCTGGTCGACGGGGTGCAGATCGCCCTCTTCCGGACCGCCGACGAGCTGTTCGCGATCGACAACCGCGACCCGGTCTCCGGGGCGTACGTGCTGTCCCGGGGCATCGTCGGCAGCCGTGGCGGAGTGCCGACGGTCGCCTCACCGCTGCACAAGCAGGTGTACGACCTGCGCAGCGGGCACTGCCTCGACCTGCCCGGGGTGGCCGTGGCCCGACACGACGCACGTTGCCGCAACGGGCGGGTCGAGGTGCGGCTGCGACAGGAGGGTTGATGCGGGAAGAACTGGCGGGCTTCACCATCGGGGTGACCGCCGATCGGCGGCGCGACGAGTTGGCCGCGCTGCTCGAACGACGGGGCGCCAGGGTGGTGCTCGCCCCGGCGCTGCGGATCGTGCCGCTGTCCGACGACACCGAGCTGCGCGAGGCGACCCGCGCCTGCCTCGACCAGCCGCCGGACATCCTGATGGCCAACACCGGCATCGGCATGCGCGGCTGGTTGGAGGCGGCCGAGGGCTGGGGGCTGGCCGAGCCGCTGCGCTCCGTGCTGGCCAGCTCGTACGTGGTGGCACGCGGCCCGAAGGCACGCGGCGCGATCCGGGCGGCCGGGCTGCACGACCAGTGGTCGCCCGCCTCGGAGAGCTGCGACGAGGTGGTCGACCACCTGCGCCGGCGCGGCGTGGCCGGGCAGGTGATCGCGATGCAGCTGCACGGCGAGCGGCAGCCCGAGTGCACGCTCGCGCTGGAAGCGGCGGGCGCCACTGTCATCGAGGTGCCGGTCTACCGCTGGGCGCCGCCGACCGACCCGGCGCCGCTGCACCGGCTGATCGACCTGATCGCCGGCCGGCTGGTGGACGCGGTGACGTTCACCTCGGCGCCGGCGGCCGAGGCGTTGCTGCGGGCCGCCGGTGACCGCACCGACGCGGTGCTGTCCGCGTTGCGCAGCGACGTGCTGGCCAGCTGCGTCGGCGCGGTGACCGCCGAGCCGCTGCTGCGGCACGGGGTGCCGGTGAGCGCGCCCGGTCGGGCCCGGCTGGGCGCGCTGGTGCGGACCATCGTCGACGAGCTGCCCCGCCGGACCGTGACGTTCAAGGCCGGCGGGCATCTGCTCACGTTGCGCGGGCATGCCGCGGTGATCGACGGCGAGTTGCGGCCACTCGCGCCCGCGCCGATGGCGGTGCTGCGGGCGCTGGCCCAGTCCCCGGGTCGGGTGTTGTCCCGTACGGCGCTGCTGCGGACGCTGCCCCGGGGCGCGGACGAGCACGCCGTGGAGATGGCCGTCGCCCGGCTCCGGGCCGGCTTACGCGCGCCCCGCGTGGTGCAGACAGTGGTGAAGCGCGGCTACCGGCTCCGGGTCGACTGAGGGCGTCACGGCCGGCCGTCGCGAGCCGGCCGTGACGCGACGGTTCAGCCGACCGGCGTCGGGAAGCCCCGTCCGTGCTCGGACTGGAGCCGGAGCATGGCGTGCTCGACCACAGTCACCAGCACCTGCTTGACCGAGTCCCGCTGCCGGGCGTCGGTCATCACCAGCGGCACCTGCGGCGAGATGGCCAGCGCTTCGCGGACCTCCTCGGCCTCGTACTGCGGTGCGCCGTCGAACTTGTTCAGCGCCACCACGTACGGCAGGTTGCGGTTCTCGAAGTAGTCCAGCGGGGCGAACGCGTCGGTGATCCGGCGGGTGTCCACCAGCACGGCGGCACCCACCGCCCCCCGGATGATCTCGTCCCACATGAACCAGAACCGAGTCTGACCCGGTGTACCGAAGAGGTACAGGATCAGGTCCTGGGCCATGGTGATGCGGCCGAAGTCCATGGCGACCGTGGTGGTCTCCTTGCCCGGCACCTTGGACGGATCGTCGATGCCGACGCCCGCCGCGGTCATCAACGCCTCGGTGGTCAGCGGTGTGATCTCGGAGATCGCCCCGACCAGTGTCGTCTTACCGACGCCGAAGCCGCCCGCGACGACGATCTTCGCGGAGACGATTCCCCGGCCCGGCCGCCCCCCTGCGGGGTCATAGCCTGCGAAGTCCACTTAGCACCCTTCCAAGCAGTTCCATCCGCTCCTCGAACCCCTCGGCGGGAGCAGCAGTGTGTAACGTCAGCAGGCTCTCGGCCACCATGTCGGCGACCAACACCCGGGCGACGCCCAGCGGCATCCGGGTATACGCGGCGATCTCCGCCAGCGACTGTGCTCGGCCCTCACAGACCGTGGCGATGCGGTGCTTGTCGTGCCCGGCGAAGCGGGACTCGGCTACCTGGGTGGGAGAGGCGGTGAGGACGGCCTCGAGGGCGATGTCCTGCCGGGGCTCGGTACGACCACGGGTGACCGCGTACGGACGCACCAGCGCGCCACGCGGGTCAGCGCGTCGTTGGTCCATTCCCGATCACCTCCTCGTTCCCTGCTGAGCCGGACTGTGCCGCCTCTCGTCCCTGGTCCGGCGCTCGGAACGAGCGCCGCCTTCCGGTGCTAAGAGCGCACCGCGTCTCGCGGCAGCGGCACCAGCGCGGCACCCACCCGCTCGACCAGCAGCGCCATCTCGTAGCCCACCTGACCCACGTCGCAGCTGCGCGCGGCCAGCACGGCCATCGAGGAGCCGTCGCTGATCGACATCAGGAAGAGATACCCGCTGTCCATCTCGATGACTGTCTGCAACACCCCGCCCGCGCTGAACATCCGGGCCGCGCCCTCGGTCAGGCTCACCACCCCGGAGGTGATCGCGGCGAGCTGGTCCGCCCGGTCCCCCGGCAGATCCCGGGAGGACGCGAGCAGCAGCCCGTCGGCGGACACCGCCACCACGTGGGCGATTCCCGCCACGCTGTCGGCGAAGTTGGTGAGCAGCCAACCCATGTCCTGCATGGCAGCTGGCCTGTTCATCGGCTCTCCTTGGTCGAGGTGCTGTTCAGGTCCGTTCCGGCCGTCCGGCCGCGCTGCACACCGCGGTGGTAGGCCGACAGCAGACCACGTACTTCATCCGGGGTCCGCCGGCTGCGGTCCCGGCCGCTCTTCGGTTCGATGCCACCCGGCACGAGCTGTTGCTGCGGCACCCGCTTGGGCAACCCGGAGCGGGTGGTCCCGGCGGGAGCCGGCTCGGCAGCCCGGCTGGCCCGGGACCAGCCTTCGTCCGCCGCCGTACGCCATGCCCCCGGATCGGGTGCGGGTGCGGCGGGTGCGGGTGCGGGTGCGGCCGGAGCCGTCCGACCGGCCGGGGGCGGGGCGTACGTCGGCGGCGCCGACGGCCGTGCCCCGAACCCGTCCATGGTGGCGCCGAGGCCATCGGCGCCCGGGGTGGTCGTCCCGTCGGTGCCGGAGCTGCCCGGGGTACGGGTCGGCAGTTTCGGTCGGGCCGGCGACGCTGCCGGCACCGACCCGGCGCTCGGCTGGCCGCCGTTGCCGGTGCGCAGGCCAGCGTCGGCCGCAGCGATGGTGGCGGGCGCGGGCGGCTCGTCGAAGTTGGGCCGGGTGAAGATCGCGGTGGCGTCGTCGCCGTGCGACCGGAACCAGACCGCCTCCATCTCCCGGAAGATCGGAGCCTCTGCGGGGAAGTCGGGCCGGGTGCTGACCGGTGCGGCGGGCACCGACGGAACGGCCGGCGGTGCCACCGCGCCCGGGCCGGCGACCGGCCCGACCGGGAGGCCCTGAGCGCCGCGCCCATCCGCGGTGTCCGCCGCGTCCGGGGTGGTGCCACGCCGAGGCAGCGGGTCGACGGTCGGGTAGGCCACGGTCGGGCTGCCCAGCGAGGCGCCCGCACCGTTGCTGTAGGCCGGCCGGGCCGGCGGGAGCGGGGCGGCGGGTGCCGGGGCGGCAGGTGCGGGTGGCATGGTCGAGCGCGGGCCGGTGTAGCCACCGGCCTGTACGGCCGGGGTGGTGTCCCGCGAGTCCAGCGGCGACTGCCACTGGGCGGGTGTCGGCGTGCTGGTCCGCCACTGGTCGGGCAGCGTCGCCGCCGACGTGGCGGCACCGGCGAACTGCTCGGCGTGACCGGCCGGGGTGAGCGGCGCCTGCTCCACGGCCATCGGCTGACGCGGCCGGGTGAGCACCTGCTCGCGGCCCCGGTTGCTGGGCAGCACCACGGTGGCGGCGGGCAACGTCACCTGGGCGACGGTGCCGCCCTCGACGTTGCGGCGCAACTCCACCCGGATGCCGTAACGGGAGGCGAGCCGACTCACCACGGCCAGACCCATCAGTCGGAACGCGGCGACGTCCACGCTCGGTGGGGCCGCCAGCCGCCGGTTGAGCGAGTCGAGCTGGTCGTCGGTGAGGCCGAGTCCGCGGTCCTCGATCTGGATCAGCACGTAGTCGCGGATCCGGCGACCGTCGGCGACCACAGTGGTGTTCGGCGGCGAGAACCGGGTGGCGTTGTCGAGCAGCTCGGCGACGAGGCGTACCACGTCGTTGACCGCGTGCGCCGCCACCGAGATGTCGGTGTCCACCGTGCCGAACTCGATGCGGTTGTAGAGCTCCACCTCGGACTGGGCGGCGCGCAGCACGTCCACCACCAGCGCGTTGTCGTGACGCGGTGCGGCGGAGTCGGCACCGGCCAGGACGAGCAGGTTCTCGTCGTTGCGGCGCATTCGGGTGGCCAGGTGGTCCAGTTCGAAGAGCTGTGCGAGCCGCTTCGGGTCCTCCTCGCCGCGCTCGATCGCGTCCAACTCGCCGATCATCCGGTCGACCAGGGTCTGACTACGGCGGGCCAGGTTGAGGAACATCGCCGAGACGCTGGTACGCAGTGCCGCCTGCTCGGCGGCGACCCGCACCGCCTCCCGGTGTACGACGTTGAAGGCCAGCGCCACCTGACCGACCTCGTCGCGGGTGTTGAGCTGGATGGGGTCCCGGACCTGGCGGACGATCTCGTCCACCCCGCCGTCACCCACGCTGCCCATGTTCTGCAGCCGCTGCACCGCGTCGGGCAGGTCGTGGTTGGCCACCGAGAGCGCGCCCTCACGCAGTCGGCGCAGCGAGTGGTTGAGCGAGCGGGCCAGCACCACGGCCAGCGACACGGCGATGATCAGGGTCAGCAGCACCAGGATCGACTCGACCACGGCCTGCCGGATGACGTCCGAGCGGGCCTGGTCGGCCTGCTGGAGCAGTCGGTCCTGCAGTTGGATCTCGGCCCAGCGCATCAGGTCGTTCACGGCGCCGATGGCCGCGGTGGCGTCCTGCGCGGTGACCAGGGGGCGCTGCCCGACCGAGCGGGTGATGTCGGTGGCAACCCGGTCGGCCAGGCCGACCGCGTCGCCGGAGACCGTGCTGTCGACCAGCGCGCGCTGCACCGGGTCGGCGGCCAGCGAGAAGGCGACCAGGGCCTCCTGCTGGCCGGTCAACGTTGCCACGAAGGAGGAGAACTGCTCCGAGTCGAGCTGGCCGGCCGTCAGCGCGGTGAAGGCGACGGCCTCTTCCTCGGCGACGGAAGCCTTGGCGCGGGCGAAGGCGGCGACCGCGCGGCGGCTGTCCGACAGGCTCTCGTCGCCGGGCAGCTGGGCCAGGCCGTCACCGTACGACACCAGGTCGGTGAGGATGACTCCGTAGCGGAGCACCGCCTCGGCGACCGCCATCTGCCGGCGGTCCAGCACCTCCTGACGGGTGCTGTCCAGGGTGGCCAGGTGGTCGTCGATGGCGGCCAGCCGGTCCCGCAGGGCCGTCGGCACGTCGCCGATCCGGCCCCGCTCGGCGCGGTACTCGTCCACCTGCTGCTGCGTCTGGCGGACCCGCAGGTTGTACGCGTCGGCCGGCTGCTGCGGAGCGGCGAGGTAGGCGGCCGCGGCCATCCGTTCGGCCTGGAGGTCCTGGGTGAGGGCGCTGACGTCGACGGAGAGGGCCGTCAGTGACCGGGCCCGGGTGGCGTCGAACGCGCCCTCGCCGACGGAGATCAGGCGGACCGTGGCCAGCGCGATCACCGCCGCCACCGGGACGACAAGAATCAACGCCAACTTGGACCGGATCCGGGCGTCACGCAGTCTCGGCATCCGTCGGCGCGCACGCCGACCGCTATCGCCGAGCGCGGGCAGGGTCGTCGGTCCGGTGCTCACGACATCGCCTCCGTCGTTTCTTCCCCGCCTGAGCCGCCGAGCCATGCCGTAAGCGGAGGGGACCACGCGCGGCACGGCCGCGATTTCATCAGAGATGATCGTGTTTGGGAAGCCGCAGTGAGGTAGGAAACGGTCGGACGGAGCGCATCCCGTGATCCGGGCAACTGATACCTTCATTTCCGCAAGCCCCTGAACAGGGCATGTAACTCCAGAGTGGTCACGCGTGTATGCAAAGTGAGCTTTTGCAAACATTGCGTTACCCCAGCATGTGGGATGGCCGTCCCGAAAATGCTGCCGGGGTCCGCGCTTGACCACAGCGCCGGCCATTGGCAAGGTTTTGCAGGCTTCGCGCACACCGTACGGCAGAGGAGATCCCGTCCTCCACTGAGGACGGATTAGCGGCGGTGACCGGGCAGCGCCCGCGCCCGCACCTGGAGGACTGAGTTGAGCCCCATCCGCTCCGCGACCATCGCGGCGCTCGCATCGGCCGTAGTGGCCACCACGCTCACCGGCTGCCAGTTTGGCGAGGCGGAGAAGGACACGAGTCCGATCGTGATCGCTGCCGATCTCGAACTCTCCGGCGCCGCGGCCACTGTTGGCCGGACATACCAGCGAGCCCTCGAACTCAAGGTCGAGCAGTTGAACTCCTCCGGAGCACTGAACGGCCGGAAGATCGACCTGAAGGTGAAGGACAACCGTTCCGACTCGGCCGAGTCACTTCGCAACATCGTTGACTTCAGCAGCGATTCGAAGGTCAGCGCCATCATCATGGGCGGCTGCAACGAATGCGCGGTCGGAGCAGTCGGGACCATCAACGAGAAGCGGATTCCCACCATTGCGCTAGCCGCTTCCGGCGCGATCGCCGCGCCGGCCGCTGAACGGCGCTACGTGTTCAAGCTGGGCCCCAACGCCCCGGACAGCGCCGCCGCGCTGACCACCGAACTGCGCCGCAACAACGTCCGCAAGGTGGGGATGCTGGTCAGCGACGACGACTACGGCCAGGAGGGCGCGACCGCGCTCAAGAACGAACTGGACAAGGCCAAGATCACGCTCCGACAGCAGCGGATCAAGACCACCGAGACCGACGTCAGCCAGCAGGTCCAGCAGCTCGCGTCGGGCAAGCCCGACGCGATGGTCTTCTGGACCCCGCCGGAGCAGGCGACACTGGCCGCCACCAGCGCCCAGCAGACCACCTTCCGTGGGTCGATCTACTTCGACGCGGGAGCGGCCGGGGACCTCTTCCTCGGCGCGGCGGCCAAGGCGACCGAGAAGGCCACGCTGATCTTCACCCAGACCATGGTGATCGACGACGTGATCGCGACCACGCCGGCCAAGGCGGCCCGGCGGCAGTGGTTCCAGGACTACACGGCACGCTTCGGTGGCTACAACGGGTCCTCGTCGTTCGCCGCGGACGCCGTCCAGCTGATCGCCGACGCCGAACTGCGCGCCGGTGGCGAGATCGGCAAGGTGGACCGCAACGGCATCCGGGACGTGCTGGAGACGTCCCAGATGGACGGCCTCTCCGGCCCGATCCGCATGACGCCGGACAACCACAGCGGCCTGATGCCGCAGGCGCTCACCACGCTGGTCGCCCGCAACGGTCGCTGGCGGTTGGCGGGGTAAACGCTCGGGCCTGCTGTGTTCTTTCGTCCCGGCGCTCTTCGTCGTGTGCCGGGTGCGGGTGTGGCCTACCGTGCCCGGCTCCGGGCGGTCAGGCTTGATCCCTCAGCCGGGCACGGTAGGCCACACCCTTTGCGTCAGCAGCGTCGACAAGACGGGCCGGCCTCCCAGTGGGAGGCCGGCCCTTCGCGTTTCTTGTGGTTGAGCTCTTCTGTTGGGTTAGCGGCTGCTGGTGGTTTCTCGTACCCAGGGGAGGGCGAAGCGCTCGATCAGCAGGAGCGCCGAGTAGAGCAGGATGCTCACCAGCGCCACCAGCATGATCGCCGCCCAGGCGGTGGCGGTGTCGCCGACGCCGGCGTACTGCGTGATGACGTAGCCGAGGCCGCTCTCGCCGGCCTGGAACTCACCGATCACCGCGCCGATCGCGGCCAGTGGCATGGCCACCTTGAGCCCGACGAAGATCTGCGGCAGCGCGGCCGGGAAGCGCACCTTGCGGAACGCCTGCCAGCGGGAGGCGTTCCAGGACCGCACCAGTTCGGCCAGGTCGGCCGGCGTGGTGGTCAACCCGGTCGCGGTGGAGAGCACGATCGGGAAGAAGCAGAGCAGGAACACCATGGTCAGGATCGGCTTCTGGCCCCAGCCGAGCGCCACCACCAGCAGCGGGCCCAGCGTGATCTTCGGCACCGCGTTCACAGCGACCAGCAGCGGAGTGAACATCCGCTCCACAGTGCGGGAGCTGGCCAGGGAGAGCCCGATCAGCACACCGGCGGCCACCGACAGGGCGAACCCGGTCAGGATCTCCAACGTGGTGTCCCAGGTGTGCTCCAGCAGCTGCGCCGGCTTGTCGACGAACGCGGTGAGCACGTCGCCGGGTGGGGGCAGGGCTGCGGGGTGAACCAGCTCCAGCCGGGCGATCAGCCACCACGCCGCCAGCGCGACCAGGATGCCGACCGCGGGCAGCACCGCCTCGGCCCCGGCCCGCAGACCGGCACCTCGACCCGTGCGCCCCGCCTCGGGGCCGGCACTCGGCGGCACGGGTTCCGCCACCACCGGGTCCGCTGACCGGACGTCGGTCATCTCTGTCCTCCTCGAAATCCCACGGCCCGCCGGGGGCCGACGAGCGACGGGGGTACGCCCCACCGGGATCGGCGGGACGTACCCCCTGATGACGACCGGACGATCAGGCCTTCGGCGCGAGGCTGAAGTCGATGATCTGCTCGGGGGTGATGTTCTGCTTCAGCGCGCCGGCGCCCTGCAGAATGGCGATGCTCTTGGCGACCCGACCGCTGTCCAGGGTGCCGATCGCGGTGCCGGTGTTGCCGGAACGGACGTACGCGGCCATCAGCTCCAGCTCGGCGGCGGCGGAGACCGGGTTGGTGGCGTCGACGTTCTTCTTCAGGATGTCGGCGGCCTCCTTGGAGTTCGCCAGGCTGTACTCCAGGCCCTTGAGCAGCGCCGCGGTGAACTTCTTCACCATCTCGGGCTTCTCCTTGGCGATCTTCGAGGAGGTGATCAGCACGTTGCCGTAGAGGTCCTGCATCACGTTGCTGTACGGCAGCATGACGGCCTTCTTCTTGGCCACCGCCTCGATGGTCGGCTGACCGACGACGAACTGACCGATGCCGTCGACCGAGCCCGCGGCCAGCGTGCCGATCAGGTTCTGCGCCTCACCGTTGACCCAGGTCACCTTGGTCGCGTCCACCCCGGCGAGCCGGGCGTACGTCGGGAAGAGGTTGCGGACCACGGACCCGGGGGTGTCGGCGAGCTTCTTGCCCTCCAGGTCCTTCGGCGAGCTGATGTTCTTGCCCTCGACGGTGGCGATGCCCGCCATGGTGCGCTGCTGGATCGCGGCCACCGCGGTGAAGTCCTTGGCCTGGCCGTTGCCGAGCTGGAGCAGACCGCCGGTGAGGTCGATCGGGCCGAAGTCGGCCTGGCCGCCGACGACGGTCTGGATCACGCCACCGGTGCCCTGACCAGCCTTGATCTCGACGTCGAAGCCGGCTTCCTTGAAGAAGCCCTTGTCCTTCGCCACCCAGGCGTAGGAGTCACGGCCGAAGTTACCGAACGAGGTGAGGTAGGTCACCTTCTCCAGCGTCTTGCCGTCGCCGCCCTTGGCATCGTCGGCCGAATCCGACCCGCTGCTGCAGGCGGAGACAAGGGCGAGGGCGGTGGCCAGCGCGGCCGTAGCGACCGTACGGGTCAGCCTTCTCATCAGTGCACCATGTCCTTTCCGACCGGGGCCGGCAGGCCACCGGAGGGGGTTGTCGTGACGGGCCGGCGGGAGGGGTGGAAGCCGGGCGCCGCCGTCGTGAGGGGACTCTTCGCGGGCACAGCGTACGAGAAACCCACAGTTGTGACGCCAGGCGTATCGGGTTGCGGAACGGATACAACCTGACGACCACCCCAGCCGGTGTCATACCTCGACAGGGCAGTTAGCCTTTGTCGGATTCCTGACCGTCCACTCAGCGGAGGTGCGCCGGAGATGATCCGACTGTCCGGGGTGTCCCGTACCTTCGAGGGCCGTTCCGGCCGGGTGGAGGCGCTGCGCGGCATCGACCTCGACGTCGCCGAGGGCGAGTTCGTCGCCGTGCTCGGCCGCTCCGGCTGCGGCAAGTCCACACTGCTGCGGCTGATCGCCGGGCTGCTCCCGCTGAGCGCCGGTGAGATCACCGTCGCCGGTACGCCGATCGCCCGCCCCCGCCAGGACATCGCCATGCTGTTCCAGAAGCCGGCACTGCTGCCCTGGCGCACCGTGCTGGACAACGTCCTGCTGCCGGTGGAGATCTTCGGCTGGAGCCGCGCCAAGCACCGGGAGCGGGCCCGGCAACTGCTCGACGTGGCCGGGTTGGCCGGCTTCGAGAAGCGGCTACCGCACGAGCTCTCCGGCGGCATGCAGCAGCGGGTGTCGCTGTGCCGGTCGTTGATCGGTGAGCCCCGGGTGATGCTGATGGACGAGCCGTTCTCCGCGCTGGACGCGCTCACCCGCGAGGAACTCTCCGGCGAACTCCAGCGGGTGCACATGGAGAACAAGCCGACCATCGTCTTCGTCACCCACTCGATCGACGAGGCGGTGCTGCTCGCCGACCGGGTGGTCGTGCTGAGCCCCCGCCCCGGCCGGATCCGCAAGGTCGTCGACGTGACCATCCCCCGGCCCCGCACCCTGGGCCGCAACGCCCACCTGGCCGACGTCGCCCAGGTCAGCGCCGACCTGCACGAACTGCTGATGGAACGCGAGCAGCCGGCCACCGCCGGCGCGGAAGGACACTGACCATGCGGGTGTCGGTCTTCACCGAGCCGAACCGTGGCGCCAGCTACGACACCCAGCTCCGGTTCGCCCGGCTGGTCGAGGCCTGCGGCTACGAGGGCTTCCTCCGCGCCGACCACTACCAGTCGATGGGCGCCGACCCGGGCCTGCCCGGCCCCACGGACGCCTGGCTGACCCTCGCCGCGCTGGCCCGGGAAACCGAGCGGATCCGACTCGGCACCCTGGTGACGTCGGCCACGTTCCGCCTGCCCGGCCCCCTCGCCGTGATGGTCGCGCAGGTCGACCAGATGAGCGGCGGCCGGGTCGACCTCGGCATCGGCGCCGGCTGGTACGAGCGCGAGCACACCTCGTACGGCATCCCGTTCCCGGCGGTCGGCGAGCGCTTCGACCGCTTGGCCGAGCAGCTTGAGGTGATCACCGGGTTGTGGGGAACCCCGTCCGGCGAGACCTACAGCTTCACCGGCGACCACTACCGGCTGGTGAACGCCCCCGCCCTGCCCAAGCCGGTGCAGGTGCCCGGCCCGCCGATCATCGTGGGCGGACGCGGCCCCAAGCGCACCCCCGAACTGGCCGCCCGGTACGCCGACGAGTTCAACATGCCGTTCAAGTCCGTGGCGGCCACCGCCGAGGCGTACGACCGGGTGCGCGAGGCGTGTGAGCGCACCGGACGGACGGAGTCCGGTCGCGACCCGCTGGTGCTCTCCGCCGGGATCGTCGTCGCGATCGGCCGGACCGACGCGGAGGCCCAGCGTCGGGCCGCGCCTCTGCACGAGAAGAGCGCCCTGCCACCGGAGGACCCGGTGGTCGGCTCCCCCGCGCAGCTCGCGCAGCGGATCGGTGAGTTCGCCGCGATCGGCACCACCCGGGTCCACCTACGCCTGATCGACTTCGATGATCTCGATCACCTCGAGCTGATCGCCGCCGAGGTGCTGCCCCAACTGGACGGAGCACGATGACCGACGTGATCGACGGAACCGAACTCGGACCGGTGGGTCAGGAGATCGTGTACGAGAACGACCGGGTCCGGGTGTGGCACATCCGCCTCGAGCCGGGCGAGCGGCAACCGCTGCACCGGCACGACCACCCCTACCTGGTGGTGGCGATCGAGGGCGCCAAGAACGTCGTACAGACCATCGACGGCACCCGGATCGACGCCGACGAGCCCACCGGTGGAGTGGTCTACCGGGACCCGGGCGCGGTGCACATGCTGACCAATGTCGGGGATACGACTTACGTGGCCCGGCTGGTCGAACTCAAGTAGACCCGCCGATTGCCACCGGCGTGCCGCGCGGCGCGCCGGTGGCAATCGGGTGTACCGGGTGCGTAACGTGCCGGACATGGCCTTTCGGACCTGGGGCAGACTGCTGCTCACGGCGCTCGGGGTGAGCGTGCTGGCCGGAGCCGGCCAGCTCGGCGTCGCGTACGGTTTCGGCATCGTCCGCCTGACCGGCGCCTTCACCGGTACGACCGTCAACCAGTGGCCGGCCCAGCTCGTCTGGGTGGGCTGGTTCGCCGCGAACGCGGCCGTCGCCGGCGCCGTCCTGACCGGACGCCTCGCTCGCCGCGACACTCAGGCGACCAGCACCGGCCGGCAGTTGGCGGTCGGTGGCGCGGCAGCGCTCGGCGCCACAGTCATCGCCCCGCTCTGCATGCAGCCCGCCCGCGCGGCGGAGCTGATCTCCGTTGACCCGGTCTGGGCGGTGGGCATCTGCGCCATGGTCGGTGCGGTGATCGGGGCGGGCGCAGCGATCGCCGTCCTGTTCCGGCCCGAGCTGGGCTGGAACATGGCGGCCGTGGCCGGCGCGGTCTGGCTGCTGGCGCTGATCTCCGTCCTACCGTCGCTCGGCACGGTCGGCCCACTGCCGACGGTCCGGCTCGGCGTACTGGAGCCGAGCTGGCTCGACGACGCCGCCGCGCAGCGGCTGGCGCTGCTCCTGCTGCCCATCGTGGCGCTGCTGGCCGGCGCGGCGACCGCCGGGCTGGCTCGCTGGCGGGGCCAGGCACCACTGGTCAGCGGGGCCACCGGGGTAGCCGGTCCGGTGCTGGTGGCGTTCGCCTACCTGACCGCCGGCCCGGGCGACGCGGTGGACCGCTACCAGACCGCCCCCTACTACGGCTCGTTGATCGCGATCCTCGCCGGAGCACTCGGCGCGGCCGCCGCCGCGCTGCTGCGCTGGCCGACGGGCACCCGTGCGGCCGATCCGCAGGCCATCGAGCCCACCGCCATCCTGCGCCCGCTGCCCCCCGGCCCGGCGCTGCCCGGCGCGGCGAACGACCGGGACAGCGCCGAGCGCACCGACACGGAGACGACAAACGCCGAGCTGGCCACCGCGCAGCCTGGCGGCGTCGTTGCGGGTCCGTGGGCGGCGGGCGACCCCGATCCCGTACGCACCGTCCCGGCTCACTGGGACTGGCCGGAGACCACAGCGAGCGGACAGCACGGTCCGGCTCCCGCCACTGCTTCTCCCGCCGCCCCGACTCCCGCCGCCCCGACTCCCGCCGCCCAGACTCAGCCCGCGACCTGGCTGACCGCGCCGACCGGTGAGTTCACCGCCGCAGGGCACACGCTCCCACGCCAACATGATGTCCCGGCCACGACCGAGCCCTCGGCCAGCACCGACGTCAGCAACGCCACCGACGCCTCCGCGACCGGCACCGCGACCAGCACCACGGCCGGACGCGTCGACGCCGCGACCCCGACGAGCGGCCGAGCGGCCGACGAGCTGAGCGGCAGCTCGGCGACGGGCACGAGCGGCAGCACCGCGACGGGCACGAGCGGCAGCTCGGCGACCAGCGGCAGGCCGACCGATGGGCTCACCACCCGCAAGTCCGCCGCCACCCCGAGCAGCACGGGTGCACCCGGTTCCGGCACGACCAGCACGGCCGCGACCAGCGCTCCGACCAGCTCGGACACGCCCATCCCCGCGACCGGCAGCACCGCCCGGAGCAGCGCAGCCGCGACCAGCACGGGCAGCGACACCGAGGCGACCAGCACAGTCCCGACTGGCGCCTACGCTCCCAGTCCCGCCGCCACAGGCACGAGCAGCACGAGCAGCACGGGCACGAGCGGCACGGGTGCGAGCACGGAGGCGACAAGCGCGGGCACGGCCGACCAGGACACGCCCGGGGCGCCGCCGACGATCAAGCCGCGACGCAGCCGTAAGTCGAAAGTCAACCCGGGCGCCACCGCCTCCGGGGTGGCTGACGACACGTCCCCCGCCGGTTCGGCAACCACCAACGAGACGACCACCAACGAGACGACCACCGACGCAACGCCCGCGCGCGAGACGACCACCGGCCGCGCCACGAAGGGCACCCGGCCGGGGAGGTCCGCCGACAGCACCGGCTCCGACGCGGTCGCCGACACTCCGGCGCCCAGCCGGGGAAGCCTGGGTGAGCGGTCGAGTTCGACCTCCGAGGTCGACTCGGCTGCTGCCGCCGGCACGGCAGCGGCCCGGACCACCACCACGACGCCGACGAGCGGGTCGGGCACATCCGCTACCGGCGCGAAGCGAGCACCGGCCACCCCCGTCACCGGCTCGAAGCGAGCACCGGCCACCTCGACGACCGCCGGAACCGGCGCGACGCAGGTGCCAACCAACCCCGCGACGCAGGTGCCAACCAACCCGGAGTCCCCGACCACGGCAACCGACGCCACACAGACCCCGGCCACCCAGACCACCGCGACCGGGGCGACACCAGCACCGAGCACCGCAACCGGCGTGACGCGAGCGGCGGCGCCGACCAGCGCGGCCGGCCAGGTTGGTGCGGAAGCCACCCCGCGCGTCCCGAAGGCCGGCACGGGCAGCAAGGCAGCACCGGCCGAGGCGACAAGCGATTCTGCAATCGCCGGGGCTCGTGGCACCGACAGCGCGCGGCCCGCCGCCGAGGACGTTCCCACCGCCGGGCTGTTCGGGGCCACCGCCGCCAGTGACCCGGACGCGGAGCGGTGGACGCCCGCGCCGTCGGCCTGGCCGGTCGCCCCGACATGGACGGTGCCACCCCAGGCCTCCGAGCCGGAGGCAACCGCATCTGAGGGGTCCAGCAATCCCGACGAGCCGACCGGGCCGACGCCCAGGCCCCGCCATCGGGCACCGTTGCCGGACCTGAGCCGGGCCGGCACCTGGAACGCATTCGACACCTCCCGGCGCCGCGGGTCGGCGGGATCGCAGGACAGCTCGACGGCACGGACAGCACCGACCGAAGCCAGCGAGACCACCACTCCGGCCGAATACCCGGCTCCAACGGAGTTCCCGGGCACGGCGGGCGCGCCCTCCGGTTCCGCCACCACCAGCGCCACCACCACTAGCGCCACCGCCGACAGCGACAGCGACAGCGGCAGTGGCACCGGCACCGGCACCGGCACCGGCACCGGCACCGGCGATCCGACGCCTGCTGACGCCACGTCGGCAACGCCGACGCCTCCGAAGGTGGCAGAGCAGCCCTCCCGGCGAGGGCGGCTCGGCGGGCTGTTCCGCCGCAACCGGTCCCGCGCCGACGAGGAGAGCCCGAAGACGTCGGACGCCGCCGAGCCGCTGGCGACCCAGGACGAGGAGTTCGTCGACTGGGTCGCCGGTCTGAGCAAGCCGGTGTCGGACAATGAGCCCGAGCAGGAGAACGGCCGCCGGTCGTTGCGCTCCACCGGTCGGCACCACCGCGACTGACCCACCCCGACTGACTTCACCACCCAACGTTCAGGCACGACCGATCGCCGTTGATCGACTCGGGTTCATTGAAACCGGGCTGTCCCGAGCTGCTAGACACCCCGACACCAATGAACCCGAGTCGATCACCCCGCGACCCCAGACGGACGCCCCGGGATGACGCACACTGTGGGTCAGGCGAGCGGTAGGTAGACCCGGCTCCCGCCGGAGACGAACTCCTCCGACTTGTCCTTCATGCCGCGCGCCGCGTACTCCTTGAGCTCTTGGGTGATCTTCATGGAGCAGAACTTCGGGCCACACATCGAGCAGAAGTGCGCGGTCTTCGCCGGCTCCGCGGGCAGGGTCGCGTCGTGGTACGAGCGCGCCGTCTCCGGGTCCAGCGAGAGGTTGAACTGATCCTCCCAGCGGAACTCGAACCGCGCCTTCGAGAGCGCGTCGTCCCAGGCCTGCGCGCCGGGGTGCCCCTTGGCCAGGTCCGCCGCGTGTGCCGCGATCTTGTACGCGATCACGCCCGCCTTCACGTCGTCCCGGTCCGGCAGGCCGAGGTGCTCCTTCGGCGTGACGTAGCAGAGCATCGCGGTGCCGAACATGCCGATCATCGCGGCGCCGATCGCCGAGGTGATGTGGTCGTACGCGGGCGCGATGTCGGTGGTCAGCGGACCGAGCGTGTAGAAGGGCGCCTCGTGGCACCACTCCTGCTGAAGGTCCACGTTCTCCTTGATCTTGTGCATCGGCACGTGACCGGGGCCCTCGATCATCACCTGGACGTCGTACGCCCAGGCGATCTTCGTCAGCTCACCGAGGGTGCGTAGCTCGGCGAACTGCGCCTCGTCGTTGGCGTCGGCGATCGAACCGGGGCGCAGGCCGTCACCGAGGGAGAACGTCACGTCGTAGCGCGCGAGCAGCGCGCACAGCTCCTCGAAGTTGGTGTAGAGGAAGTTCTCCTCGTGGTGCGCCAGGCACCACGCCGCCATGATCGAACCGCCGCGGGACACGATCCCGGTCACCCGGTCCACTGCCAGCGGCACGTACGGCAGGAGCACCCCGGCGTGCACCGTCATGTAGTCCACGCCCTGCTCGGCCTGCTCGATCACGGTCTCCCGGAACACCTCCCAGCTCAACTTCACCGGGTCGCCGCCGACTTTCTCCAGCGCCTGGTAGATCGGCACCGTTCCGATCGGCACCGGCGAGTTCCGCACGATCGCCTCACGGGTTTCGTGGATCCGCTTACCAGTGGACAGGTCCATCACGGTGTCCGCGCCCCAGCGGGTGGCCCAGGTCAGCTTCTCCACCTCCTCCGCGACCGACGAGCTGACCGCCGAGGTGCCGATGTTGGCGTTCACCTTGACCAGGAACGCCTTACCGATGATCGCCGGCTCGCACTCCGGGTGGTTGACGTTGAGCGGGAGCACCGCCCGACCGGCGGCGATCTCGGCCCGCACGAGTTCCGGGTCGACGTTCTCCCGGATCGCCACGAACTCCATCTCCGGCGTCACCACACCGGCCCGCGCGTACGCGAGCTGGGTGGGCCGGTGACCGTCCACCCCGGCGAGCGGCGTGCCCGCACCCCGTACGGGGGCCACGTCACCCCGCTCGGCGATCCACGGCCCGCGCAGCGGCGGCAGCCCCACCTCCGGGTCCGAACCAGGGCCGGACGTGTCGTAGAGCCGCACCGGCGGCAGGTCCCCGGTCAGCCCCACCTCCGCGAACGGCACCCGGACATCCGGCCGCGAACCCTCGACGTACACCTTGCCTCGTGCGTGCATGACAGCCTCCCTGGTGATCAAGCGGACCAACCGAAATGGTTCAGCGGCCCGCGTCCCGCGCCCAGCTCCCAGCCCCGCGCGCCGGTCAGCGCACGGAGCACGTACGCCTTGGCGGCCCCCACGGCGGCCGGCACCGGATCGCCCAGGCCGAGCCGCACCGCGATCGCCGCCGAGAACGAGCACCCGGTGCCGTGGGTGTGCCGGGTGGTCACCCGGGGTGCGCGCAACAGGGTGGTGACGCCGCCGCCGTGCAGCACGTCGACCGCCTCGCCCCCGTCCAGGTCACCGCCCGTGACCACCACGTACTCCGGGCCGCCGGCCACCAGGGCCTCGGCGGCCACGACCATCGCGGCCACGTCGTCCACCGGGCGTCCGGTGATCGCCGCGGCCTCCGCGCAGTTCGGGGTCGCCACCCTGGCGTACGGCAGCAGCCGCTCCACCGCGCCCACCACGCCCAGCCGGTGACCGCTCGTGGCGACCAGCACCGGGTCGACGACGAGCTGAGGCAGCCGGCCGTCCCGGGCCGCCTCGGCCACCACGTCCGCGATCGCCGGGGTGCCGAGCATCCCCGTCTTCACCGCGCAGACGGCGAAATCGGTGAGCACGCTGTCCAACTGCTCGGTGACCGTGCGCGGGGGCAGCGGCAGCACCGCGTCGACACCCCGGGTGTTCTGCGCGGTGACCGCCGTGAGGACGCTGGTGCCGTACGCGCCCAGCGCGGCGAAGACCTTGAGGTCGGCCTGGATGCCTGCGCCGCCGCCGGAGTCCGATCCGGCGATGGTGAGGATTGTGCGCGGGGTCATGTGGCCTCTTTGGTTGCGGTTTGGGGCTGCGGCCGACCGTGCCCACTCCGGGCGGTCAGGCTTGATCCCTGCGTGGGCACGGTCGGCCGCAGCCCTCGTCGTGGGGACCTGGCTGCCTCCGCGCTGGGTTTTGAGAGCTTGGGTGTGACCGCCTCGACATAAGCGCTGGTCAGACTCGCCGCTGCCTCGGCGGGGTCTTCTGCTCGCATCAGTGCGCCCAGTACGGCTACTCCGACGGCTCCTGCTTGGACGCAGGCAGTCACCTGTTCCGGTGTCTCGACTCCGCCGAGGGCCAGCAAGGGCACCGGGCTGGCGCGAACCAGGCTGCCCAGGCCTGCAACGAGCAACGGTGGGCCGTAGCCGGGCTTAGTTCTGGTGGGCCAGACCGGGGAGATGGTGGCGTAGTGCTCGGTGGTCAGACGGTTCAGCTCGGTCTGGTGGTGGCAGGAGCGACCAACCAAGCCGTGGGTTGGCGGTGGGTACGGGCCGGCGGCGGGCAGGTGCACGGCGTCGCCGCCGAGCGGGTCGGGGCCGGCCACGATGAGGGTTCCGCCGACTTCGGCGAGGATCGCGCGCAGGTCGGCGGCGAGGGAGGCGCGTTCGGCACGGGGCAGGTCCTTCTCCCGCAGCACCACCCAACGCACTCCCCCGGCCACGGCGCCCGCCACCACCCGGTCGAGCCCGCCCCGCGCGACGAGCCGGTCGGTCAACACGACAACCCCGGACGGCGGGGTCACAGCTCGGGTCTTCCCTCGTCGGGGGTGGAGGCGAGCGCGTGGAAGCGGCGCTCGATCCGGCCGGCCTGGGCCGCCAGGCGCCCGGCCTCGACCGCGTACCGCATCGCGGTGGCCATCGCCACCGGGTCGGCCGCCCGGGTGACAGCGCTCGCCAGCAGCACCCCGTCACAGCCCAGCTCCATGGCCAGCGCCGCGTCGGACGCGGTGCCGATGCCGGCGTCGAGGATCACCGGAACGTCCACGCCCTGCCGGATGAGTCGAATGTGGTGCGGGTTGCCGATGCCGAGCCCCGAACCGATCGGCGAGCCGGCCGGCATCACCGCGGCGCAGCCCACGTCGGCGAGGCGACGGGCGAGCACCGGGTCGTCGCTGGTGTACGGCAGCACGGTGAAGCCGTCGGAGACCAACTCCTCGGCGGCGCGGAGCAGCTCCACCCCGTCGGGCAGGAGCGTCCGCTCGTCGCCGATCACCTCCAGCTTGACCCAGTCGGTGTCGAACGCGTCCCGGGCCAACCGGGCCACCTTCACCGCCTCGGTCGCGGTGTGGCACCCGGCGGTGTTCGGCAGCAGGCGTACGCCGCACCGGTCCAGCAGCTCCAGCAGCCCGCCGGTGGAGCCCGGCGCCGTGCCCACCCGGCGCAGCGCCAGGGTGACCAGCTCGGTGCCGGACGCCCGGATCGCCTGCTCCAGGACGTGCAGGTTCGCGGCGCCGCCAGTACCGAGGATCAGGCGTGAGGTGAAGGTCTCCCCACCCAGCTCGAACGGCACGCCGCTCACCCGCCCTGCGCCGCGGTGAGCACCTCGACCCGGTCACCGTCGCGCAGCGCACGGGCCGGCCAGCCGGTTCGGGGCACCACCTCGCCGTTGACCGCGACCGCGACCCCACGCGGCTGCGCCACGATGTCGCGGACCAGGTCCGCCACGGACGCGCCAGTTGCGACGCTGCGCCCGGCCCCGTTCACCGTCAACTCCACAGGTCCCCCTCCATCGTCGGTTCAGGTCCTCCCGACGCGGCCAGCGCGGCACCGCCGAAGCGATCGGCCCGGAAGGGCGCGAGCAGCGGGTCGGGTACGCCGCCGAGCACCAGGTCGGCGATCAGGTCGGCGGTGATCGGGGTGAGCACGATGCCGTGCCGGTGATGCCCGGTGGCGGCCAGGACGTCCGGTCGGTCGGGCAGCGGCCCGAGGATCGGCGCGTTGTCCGGGGTGCCCGGGCGCAGCCCGGCGACCGCCTCGACCAGGTCGTACTCGGCCAGTTCGGGCAGCAGGTCGACCCCGGCGCGCAGCAGCCGCTGCACCGCGCCGGCGGTGACAGTGGTGTCCGAGCGCTCCTCGACCGTCGCGCCGAGCACGACCTCACCGCCGGCGCGGGGCACCAGGTAGACGTGCTCACCGTCGGCGTACCCCCGGATCACGTGCCGGAAGCCCGGCGCGACGCCGTCGGGCGCGCGGAGCCGGAGGATCTGGCCCTTCACCGGCCGCACGGGCAGGCCGGTGAGCGCGGCGGCCCCGCAGCCGGCGGCGACCACGGTGACCGGCGCGTCCACGTCGGACAGAGACCGGACCGGCTGCGGCACGAGCACCGCGCCGGCCCGCTGTGCTGCCGTGCGCAGCGCCGGCACCAGCAGCCGCGGGTCGACCTGGTGGTCGGTGGGCGCGAGCGCGCCGCCGCGCACCCGTGGGGCGAGCGCCGGTTCGCGGTCGCGCAGCTCGCTGGGGCGCAGCGGCGTCACCGGCAGGCCCAACCCCTGCTGGTACGCCCACAGCCGGCGCGCCTCGGCCAGGTCGTCGCCGGTGAGCCCGACCATCAGGGTGCCCTCGGTCCGGTAGCCGATCTCGACTCCGGTCGTTTCGGTCAACTCGGCGGCGAACGCCGGCCAGCGGGCCGCGGACGCCAGCAGCAACCCGGTCAGCTGCCGCTCACCGAAGTACGCCTCGGCGACCGGCGAGAGCATGCCGGCGGCCACCGCCGACGCCCCCGAGCCGGGCGCCGGATCGTGCACCACCACCCGCAGCCCTTGCGCGGCGCAACGCCAGGCGATCGCCAACCCGATCGGCCCCGCCCCCACCACCGCCACGTCCGGCCGGACCCGGTCGCTCGACGGCGGTGACGGGGACCGGCCGGTCAGCACGTCAGGGCCTCGATCAGCTCGGCGGTAGCCCGTGCCGGGTCGGCGGCGGTGGAGACGGCGCCGACCACCGCCACCCCGTACGCCCCGGCGGCCCGCAGCGCCGGCACCCGGGCTGCTGTCACTCCGCCGATCGCGATGACCGGAACGTCGACGGCGTCGACGACGGCGCGTACGCCGGCGGGCCCGATGGGGTCCGGCAGACCGGTCTTGGTGCTGGTGGTGTGACACGGCCCGACGCCGAGGTAGCTGGCGCCCGCAGCGACGGCCTCGCGCGCCGGGCCCGGCGCGCGGGCGGTGGCGCCCAGCACGCCGGTGGGGCCGAGCACCCGGCGGGCGGCGGCGACCGGCAGGTCGTCGGCGCCGACGTGCCCACCGGCGGCGCCCACCGCCAGCGCCACGTGCAACCGGTCGTTGACCAGGCAGGTCGCCTGGTACGACGCGCAGAGCGCGAGCACCCGCCGGGTCAGGTCGTACGCCTCGCGGTCGGTGGCGGAATCCTCGACCCGGACCTGCACCACCAGGTCGGCGTGGGCCACGGTGAGGGCGGCGCGAACCACTGCGAGTGGGTCGCGACCGGGTCGGGTGTCGGTGATGAGATGCAATCGCCCCAGGGACGGCACGGCAACGCTCCTCCCTGCGCCGGCATTACCCGGATCAGGTTCAACGGTCGGGGGCTGTCAGCCCCCCTCTCAGCCCGGTACACCGGGCTCCCGTGGGTTACTTGCGTGTCACCGTACGACAGATCCGCCGGCCTGCCAAGGCGCGGGGTCGGCGGTGGCCGGCGGACCGGGTCGCACCAGAACGACCGAGATCCATGGGGCACTTCATACGGTCCTGTTCGGAATGTCGCCCCCCGTTGCAGAACCGTTACCCGTCCGCATCTTGCCCGACATCGAGCCAGCCGAATTAATTTGTTCAGCGATTCGACAAAATGTCGGTGGGGGCACCCTGGCACGGTGTGAACACCGGCTCCATCAGGGACGGCCTTCGGCGAGCCGACTCCCGCGAGCTCTGTCACTACGACACAGGAGGCGGCGTGTCCCGTTCTCGTCGTGCCCGCGTACCCATCACCGCAACCCTGATCTCCCTGGCCATGGCCTCGACCACCCTGTTCGGCGCGCCCGCCCAGGCGGCCGCCCAGGTCCCCCCACGGGATGCGAAAGCCGCAGCCCCGGTCAGCCAGGTGGCGCCGAAGGCGCCAAAGGCCGCGGCCGATCCCTTCTCCGTCCTCGTCTTCTCCAAGACCGCCGGCTTCCGGCACGACTCCATCCCCACCGGCGTCGCCGCCATCCAACAGCTCGGCGTCGACAACGGATTCACCGTGGACAACTCCGAGGACGGCGCCGCATTCAACGACGCCAACCTGGCGAAGTACAAGGCGGTGATCTGGCTCTCCACCACCGGTGACGTGCTCAACGCCGACCAGCAGGCGGCGTTCGAGCGCTACGTGAAGGCCGGCGGCGGTTACGTCGGCATCCACGCCGCGTCGGACACCGAGTACAGCTGGGCCTGGTACGGCGACCTGGTCGGCGCGTACTTCGCCAACCACCCGCAGAACCAGCAGGCCACGGTCAAGGTGGAGGACCACGCCCACCCGTCCACGGCCGGGTTGCCGGACCGGTGGTCCCGGTTCGACGAGTGGTACAACTACCAGACCAACCCTCGGCCGGACGTGCACGTGCTGGCCAGCCTGGACGAGAAGAGCTACACCGCCGGTGCCGGCGCGATGGGTGCGGACCACCCGATCGCCTGGTGTCAGGACTACGACGGTGGCCGCTCCTGGTACACCGGCGGGGGGCACACCCGGGAGTCGTACGCCGAGCCCGAGTTCCTCTCCCACCTGCTCGGCGGCATCCGCACCGCGGCCGGGGTCGAGAACGCCGACTGCGGCGCCTCGAAGACCTCGAACTTCGAGAAGGTCGCGCTGGACAGCAACACCAGCAACCCGATGGAGCTGGACGTCGCCCCCGACGGGCGGGTCTTCTACATCGAGCGCGACGGTCGCGTGCAGATCGTGAAGCCGGACACCGGCAACACCGTCACCGCCGTCGACCTGGACGTCTTCACCGGTAACGAGGACGGCCTCATCGGCATCCGGCTCGACCCGGACTTCGCCACCAACAAGTGGGTGTACCTGTACTACGCCCCGAACGACGGGGTAACCCGCAACCTGCTGTCCCGGTTCACGGTGACCGGCGACACCATCGACCTGGCCAGCGAAAAGCAGGTGCTGCGGGTCGACACCCAGCGCAACACCTGCTGCCACGCCGGCGGCAGCATGGCCTTCGACGGCGACGGCAACCTGTACCTGGCCACCGGTGACAACACCAACCCGTTCGAGTCGAACTCGTACTCGCCGATCGACGAGCGGTCGGGCCGCCAGGACTACGACGCGCAGCGCACCTCCGCCAACACCAACGACCTGCGCGGCAAGGTGATCCGGATCCACCCCGAGGACGACGGGACGTACACCGTTCCGGCGGGCAACCTCTTCGCGCCGGGCACCGAGAAGACCCGTCCCGAGATCTACGCGATGGGCTTCCGCAACCCGTTCCGGATCGGCACCGACCCGAAGACCAACACGCTGTACGTCGCGGACTACGGACCGGACGCCAACGCGGACAACCCGAACCGGGGCCCCCGCGGTCTGGTCGAGTGGAACGTCGTCACCCCCGGCAACTACGGCTGGCCGTACTGCACGGGCACGAACGAGGCGTACAACGACTACACGTTCCCGTCCGGCCCGAGCGGCGCGAAGTTCGACTGCGCCGCCCCGGTGAACAACTCGCCCAACAACACCGGCCTGACCAATCTCCCGCCGGTGGTCCCGGCGACCGTCGACTACGGGTACGCCGGTGACGCGCGTTACCCGGAGATCGGCGGCGGCGGCGCCCCGATGGGCGGCCCGGTCTACCGCTACGACGCCGACCTGAACTCGAACCGCAAGTGGCCGGCGTACTACGACGGCAAGGCTCTGCTCGGCGAGTGGAACCAGAACAAGATGTACACCATGCAGCTGACCCCCGACGGCAAGTCGTTGGTGGACATCAACCAGTTGCTCACCGGCATGAGCATGGTCCGGCCGATGGACTTCGAGTTCGGCCCGGACGGGGCGCTGTACCTGATCGAGTGGGGCAGCGGCTTCGGCGGCAACAACGACAACTCCGGCGTCTACCGGATCGACTACACCGCCGGTGACCGCGCACCGATCGCGGCGGCGTCCGCCAACCCGACCTCGGGTCCGGCGCCGTTGACGGTGACCTTCTCCAGCGCCGGCTCCCGGGACCCGGACGGTGGCACGCTCACCTACGCCTGGACGTTCGGCGACGGGCAGACCTCGACCGAGGCCAACCCGACCCACACGTACGCCACGGCGGGCAACTACACCGCCCAGCTCACCGTCACCAACCCCAAGGGCCGGACCGCGGTGGCCAACGTGCCGGTCACCGTGGGCAACACCGCGCCGACGGTCTCCATCGAGTTCCCACCGGACGGCGGCTTCTTCAACTGGGGTGACCAGGTCCGCTACTCGATCAAGGTGACCGACCCCGAGGACGGGCAGATCGACTGTGACCGGGTGCAGCTTCAGGTGCTGCTCGGTCACGACGAGCACGCCCACCCGCTGGAGCAGCACACCGGCTGCACCGGCACCGTCCAGACGTCGCTCGCCTCCGGGCACGGCGCCGAGGCGAACGTCTTCGCGGTCTTCGAGGCCACCTACACCGACAAGGGTGGTGCTGGCGGCTCCGGTGCCCTGACCGGCCGGCAGATCGAGATCCTCCAGCCGAAGCAGAAGCAGGCCGAGTACTTCACCGCAACCGGGCGTGCCCCGGTGAGCACCGGCGGTGGAGACCCCGGTGTGCAGCGGGAGGCCGGCGCCGACACCGCCGGTGGCGGCCAGAGCGTCGCCTTCATCGAGGATGGTGACTGGTGGTCGGTCGCTCCGGCGGACCTGACCAACATCACCGAGATCCGCTTCCGGGCCGCCTCCGCCGCCGCTGGCGGTCGGATCGAGGTTCGCGCGGGTGCGGTTGACGGACCGGTGGTCGCCACGGCCGTCGTACCGTCGACCGGCGCGTGGCAGACGTACACGGACGTGAGCGCACCGGTCACCGGCGCCGCGAGCGGCTCGCTGTACTTCCTGGCCCGCGATCCGAACGGCGGAACGGGTTCGCTGTTCAACGTCAACTGGATGGACTTCGTCGGCCGCGGTGTCACCGAGAACGGGCCGCCGGTGGTCAGCGCCACGGCCACCCCGGCCACCGGCACCGCACCGGTCACCGTCGCCTTCGACGGCACGGCCACCGACGCCGAGGGCGACACCCCGTTGACGTACGCCTGGGACTTCGGTGACGGAGGCACGGCGACCACACTGGACGCCAGCCACACCTACACCAGCCCGGGCACCTTCACGGCCACTCTCACGGTGACCGACAGCAAGGGCGCCAAGTCCTACGCCACAGTGCCGGTGCGGGTGGACGCGCCGGACACGTCCTGCTTCGGGGCGCGTTCGGACGACTTCAACGGCAACAGCCTCGACAAGGAGCGCTGGACCAGCGTCATCCGGGAGAACCAGCTCTACTCGCTCAGTGGCGGCGCGCTGCGGCTGCCCACCGGCGTGGGTGACCTCTACGGCGCTCGCAACGACGCCACCAACCTGGTGCTCCAGGCGGCCCCGACCGGCGCGTGGGAGATGACCACCAAGGTCACCCTGCCGGTGACGGCCAACTACCAGCAGGCCGGCGTCCTGGTGTACGGCGACGACGACAACTACGCCAAGCTGGACCTGCTGTACAACGGCAGCCGGCGGGTGGAGTTCATCCGGGAGGCGGCGGCCACGCCTCGCAACGAGGCCGCCGACAGCGCCGCCGCACCGGCGGGTGACACCGTGTACCTGCGGATCACCAGCGACGGGACGAACCTGACCGCGTCCGCCTCGGGCGACGGGCAGACCTTCACCCCGGTTGGCCGTTCGGCCGCGCTCGATGGCATCACCAACCCGCGGATCGGGGTCTTCGCGCTCAACGGAGGCACCGAGGCGCCGGTTGTCGACGCCGCGTTCGACTCGTTCCAGGTCACGCCGGACGCTCCGGCCGGCCCGGTCGACCCGTCGGACGAGTTCGCCGGCAGCACGTTGGACAAGTGCCGGTGGGACGCCGTGACGCGGGAGGACCCGAGCGGTTACCGGGTCACCGATGGCGCGCTGCGGATCGACGTGCCCAACGGTGACATCTACGGCACCGACAACACCGGGCCGAAGAACTTCATCCTCCAGACCGCGCCGTCCGGCGACTGGACCCTGGAGACGAAGGTCGACGGCAGCCTGCTGAACGAGCAGTACCAGCAGGCCGGTCTGCTCGTGCAGGCGGACGACGACAACTACCTGAAGCTCGACTTCATCGCGGACAACCAGGCCGGCCAGGCGGTGACGCGGCGGATCGAGTTCCGCAGCGAGATCGCCGGGGTGGTCCAGAACCCGCAGCCCGAGGCGGGCAACCTGACCTCGGCGGTGTGGCACCTGCGGCTGGCCCGCACGGGCGACACGTTCACCGCGTCGTACTCGGCCGACGGGACGACCTGGACCGCGTTGACGGCGCTGACCAACAGCGCGGTCGGGGCAACCCCGAAGGTGGGGCTGTTCACCCTCGGCGCCAACCAAACGGCGTCGAAGACCGCCTCGTTCGACTACTTCCGGCTCAGCACGAAGGTGGCCGACGAGACGGCGCCGGTGACCACCGCGGCGGTGTCCGGTACCCCGACCGACGGGTGGCACACCGGGCCGGTGACGATCACGCTCACCGGTGCCGACGAGGCCGGCGGTAGCGGGCTCGCCGGTACGGAGTACCAGCTGGATGGGGCCACCACCTGGACGGCGTACACCGCTCCGGTGGCGGTCAGCGGGGACGGCGAGCACGAGCTTCGGTTCCGCTCGACGGACAAGGCCGGCAACGTGGAGGCGACGAAGACCGTCTCCGTCAAGATCGACGCCACCGCGCCGGTGACCTCGGCGACGTTCGCTCCGGCGAACGACGCCGGTTGGCACAACGGGACCATCCCGGTCGTGCTGACCTCGACCGACGCCGGTTCCGGCGTCAAGACGGTCGAGTGGTCGCTGGACGGTGGCGCGTGGACGCCGTACTCGACGCCGGTCGAGGTGACCGGTGACGGGCAGCACGAGCTGCTGTTCCGTTCGACGGACAAGGCGGGCAACGTCGAGACGCTGAAGTCGGCGGTGCTGCGCATCGACGGCACCAAGCCGACGCTGCTGGTGTCCGGGCTGGCCGACGGCCAGCTCTACGGCGACAGTCAGGACGTCCGGGTGGCCTGGCAGGCCGTCGACCCGACCTCGGGCATCGCGAGCGTGGTCGGTCAGCTCGACGGCCAGGCGTACGCCAGCGGCACTCTGCAGGCCATGTACGACCTGTCGCTCGGCCTGCACGAGCTGACCGTGACCGCGACCGACAAGGCGGGCAACAAGACCACCTCGACGGTCCGGTTCTTCGTCACCACCTCGTTCCGGGACATGCAGAGTCTGCTGGACCGGTTCAAGGCGACGGGGCGGCTCTCGACCAAGGCGCACAAGCAGCTGTCGAACAAGCTCGACGCTGTTCGCGCCTCCGAGGCGGCCGGCGACGACAAGGCTGCCGTCCGGCAGCTGACCGCGTTCCGGACGCTCGCCAGCGACGCCACGCTGGTGTCCGAGGCGGAGGTCCGGGACGTCCTGATCCGGGACGCCGACGCCATGATCGTTCGGCTCGGCGGCGCGGCCAGCAAGGCCGGGGTCAAGGCGAACGACGGTGACCCGGTCAAGGGCACCGGGCGGCTCGGTGGCGACGCCACCCGGCTGGCACCCGGTCGCCAGCTCTGATCCGACGAGGCCCCTCCCCGGCGCTGCGGCGTCGGGGAGGGGCCTCCCTCTTCGATAGGCAGGGGATGTCCGTGACGGGTATCCGCAAGGTGTTGGCCGCCGTGTTCGTCGGACTGGCCCTGACCCTGTCCGCCGCCGCCCCGGCGGCGGCGCAGGCCGCGCAGGCCGCCCCGGCGGCGCAGGCCGACAAGCTCAAACTCACTGTGGCCGGTGACGGGGCTCAGGGCGTCACCATCCAGGCCACCTACGCCGATGGCCGCCGGCTGGAGCAGGTGGTGCGGTTGGTCCTCACCGCCACCGGCCCGGACGGGCAGCGGGTCGGGCCGGTGCAGCTCGAACCGCAGCCCGAGGGACAGGGTTTCTACAGCAGCGGCCCGGTGCTCTCCACCGGCACGTGGAAGGTGTCGGTGAACTCCCCCGCTCCGCTTCAGAGCAAGGCCACCGCAACGGTGCAGGCCAAGCCGCAGGCGCAGGCCCCGACGCAATCGTCCTCGATTTCGCCGACGGCCAACCGTGGCAGCGGGGAGGGGCTCACCTGGTGGTGGCCGGTCGGAGCGGTCGGCCTCGTGCTCGTCGCCGCCGCGATGGGGGTGGCCATGCTGTTCGGCCGCCGCCGCACCGACTGACCAAACAGCATCCAACGACCGGGCCGGGCCGCGACGAGCGGCCCGGCCCGGTCTCGTCTGATCGACGAGTGATCGTCTCGACATACTTGAAGTCGGGGCTTCCCCGACCGCAGGTCACCCCGATTTCAAGGAACGCGAGCGGATCAGGCGGCTCAGAGGACGGCGCGCAGCGCCGCCAGATCGTCGTCGCTGGGCTCCCAGGTGCCGGCGGCGGCGTTGGCACGCACCTGCTCGGGCGTGGTGGCACCGGCGATCACCGAGGTCACCGCCGGCTGGGCGGCCAGCCCGCCGATCGCCACCTGGAGCATCGTCAGACCCCGCTCGGCCGCGTACGCCTCGATCGCCTCGATGGTGTCCCAGTCGGCAGCGGCGAGCCGCTCCGCGTACCGGCCACCGCCGGAGAGCCGGCTGCCGGCCGGCGGCTGAGCCTCGCGCTTGTACTTGCCGGTGAGCAGACCGTTGGCGAGCGGGAAGAACGGCAGCATGCCGAGGCCGAACCGCTCACACGCCGGGATCACCTCGGCCTCCACCGAGCGCTCCACCAGGCTGTAGTGGTTCTGCGCGCTGATGAAGCGGGACCGGCCGTTGGACGAGGCGACCCAGTCCGCGTCGGCGATCTGCCAGCCGGCGAAGTTGGAGTTGCCCAGGTAGCGCACCTTGCCGTCGCGGACCAGGTCGTCCAGGGCGGCGAGGGTCTCGTCGATCGGGGTGCCCGGGTCGGGCTCGTGCATCTGGTACAGGTCGATGTGGTCGGTGCCGAGCCGGCGCAGCGACGCCTCCACCGCGCGGGCGATGTAGCGCCGCGCACCCCGCGCGCCGTAGTCGGGCCCGTTGAGGCCGTTCATGTCCATGCCGAACTTGGTGGCCACCACCACGTCGTCCCGGCGACCCTTGAGCGCCTGCCCGAGCAGCTCCTCGGAGCTGCCCTGCGGCTCGCCGTAGATGTCGGCGGTGTCGAAGAGGGTGATCCCGGCGTCCAGGGCGGCGTCCACCACCGCGCGCGTGCCGTCGAGGTCGAGCTTCCGGCCGAAGTTGTTGCAGCCGATGCCGACCACGGACACCACGAGCCCGGAGTCGCCCAGCCGGCGATAGGTCATCTCAGTCACGAGATCCACCCTATGCCGGCCGGACGCACCGCCGCCGGGGACCGCTCACCCGACGTCCCAGACCGGTTCCGGGGTCTCCACCACCTCGCTGTCGCCTCGGAACAGCACGAACCGGTCGAAGGAGCGGGTGAACCAACGGTCGTGGGTGACCGCGATCACCGTCCCCGCGAAGGCGTCCAGGCCCGCTTCGAGCGCTTCCGCGCTGGCCAGGTCGAGGTTGTCGGTGGGCTCGTCGAGCAGCAGCAGGGTCGCCCCGGACAGCTCCAACAGCAGCACCAGGAACCGGGCCTGCTGCCCGCCGGAGAGCGTGCCGAAGCGCTGGTCGCCCTGCGCCGCCAGTTCGTAGCGACTGAGCACACCCATCGCCGCGTGCCGGTCCATCCCGGTGCGGTGCTCGTCACCCCGCCAGAGGATCTCGACGAGCGTCTTCGACATCAGCTCCGGCCGGTCGTGGGTCTGGGAGAAGTGCCCGGGACGGACCCGGGCGCCGAGGCGGGCCGAGCCGTCGTGCGCCACCGGAGTGAGCGCGCCCGCGCCGTCGACCGGCCCGTTCGCCGGGTCCGGGTCGGTGCCGCCGCGGGCCAGCAGCCGCAGGAAGTGCGACTTGCCGGTGCCGTTGGCACCGAGCACCGCCACCCGGTCGCCGTACCAGATCTCCAGGTCGAAGGGGAAGGTAAGGCCGTCGAGCTCCAGCTGCTCGCAGACGACCGCGCGCTTGCCGGTCCGCCCGCCGCTGAGCCGCATCCGGATGTCCTGGTCCTTCGGCGGTACGGGCGGCGGCCCGGCCTCCTCGAACTTGCGCAACCGGGTCTGCGCGGCCTGGTAACGCGAGGCCAACCCGTCGTTGTACGCGGCCTTCTGCTTGTACATCAGCATCAGCTCGCGCAGCTTCTGGTGCTCCTCGTCCCAGCGCCGACGCAGCTCGTCGAGGCGGGCGTGCCGAGCCACCCGAGCCTCGTGCCAGCTGGCGAAGCCGCCCGGGTGCACCCAGGCACTGCCACCCTCGACGGCAACCACCCGGTCGGCGCTCTGAGCCAGCAGCTCGCGGTCGTGCGAGACGTAGAGCACCGACTTCGTCGACTCGCGCAGTCGCGCCTCCAGCCAGCGCTTGCCGGGCACGTCGAGGAAGTTGTCCGGTTCGTCGAGCAGCAGCACCTCGTCCGGGCCGCGCAGCAGCAACTCCAGGGCGAAGCGCTTCTGCTGGCCGCCGGAGAGGGTACGCACCGGACGGTCCCGGACGGCGTCCCACGGTTTGCCGAGCACGATGGTCGCGACGGTGTCGAAGAGCACCTCGGCGTCGTACCCGCCGGCCTCGCCCCAGGCGCCGAGCGCATCGGCGTACGCCAGCTGGGCCTTGCCCGCGGCGTTGCTGAACTTGCCGTGGGCCTCCGCCGCCCGCATGGCCGCCTCGGTTTCGCCGAGGCGGCGGCCGGCGTCGCGCAGCGCCGGTGGGGCCAGCGACAACGCCAGGTCGGCGAGGGTCGACTCGTCGCCGATCATGCCGATGAACTGGCGCATCACGCCCAGCCCGCCGGCCCGCGCGACGACGCCGCTGCGCACCGGCAGGTCGCCGGCGACCATCCTCAGCAGCGTCGTCTTTCCCGCGCCGTTCGGCCCGACCAGGGCGACCTTGCTGCCCTCCCCGACCCGGAACGACACGTCGGCGAAGAGTTCCCGACCGTCGGGCAGGATGTGCCCGACCGCTGCCACGTCCACGTATCCCACGCCGGGATCCTGCCCCAGGGAGGGGCGGGGGTATATCCAATTACCGGGTGACGCGCAGCACCCGGAAGCCCTTTTGGCTGGCGTACCGCTCGACCTGCCAGCTCTGCTCGGTGAGCCAGCGTTGCAGCGAGTCGCCGCCGAGGTGCCGGGCGACGACCAACCAGCCGACGCCGTCCGGGGCGAGTCGGGGCAGCCAACGCAGCAGCAGGTCGTGCAGCCCGTCCTTGCCGATCCGGATGGGCGGGTTCGACCAGAGCTGGGCAAAGCGGACGCCGTCCGGAACGTCGTCCGGCGCGCTTACCCGGACCCGGTCCGCGGCGCCGATCCGGGCCGCGTTGGCGGCGGTCAGCTCGCGGGCCCGGGCGTTGACGTCGACGGCCCAGATGGTGCTGGCGGGCGCGAGGTCGGCCAGCACGCAGCTGATCGGTCCGAACCCACAGCCGAGGTCGAGCAGGTCGCCGGTGGTGTCGGCGGCGGGCAACTCGGCCTTGCGCAGCAGCACCGCGGTGCCCGGGTCGAGCCGGCTGGCGGAGAAGACTCCGCCGGCCGAGGTGAGCCGGTAGTCGCGGTCGGCGACGGAGAACTCGACCTCGCGCGCCGGGGCGTCGCTGGTGGGCTGAGCGGTGAAGTAGTGGTCGCCGGTCACCCGGCAATTCTCGCATCGGTCCGGGGCGGACCTGACGCGACCCACACGCACATTTCCCCGATATTACCCCCTAAAGGGACAATGACTCCTACTCTGGGCGACATGGTGTATCGGTACCAGTCCGATGAGGACGCTTTCGAGGAGTACCCGGAGCCCGGGTCCGACCTGTCGGTGCTCGGCGCCGGTCCGCCCCCGCCGGCAGGGCCCTCTCCGTCGCGCTTCCCCACGCCGTCGCTGCCCCGGCCGAACCAGCTCTCGCTGCCCTCGTCGCAGCCCGCGCCGGCTCGTGCCGGCGTGTCGCAGCCCAGGCCGGCCGCCCGCGCCGATGCGCCGCAGCCACTGCCGAGTCGTGCCGACATCCCGCCCGCCCCGCCGCGCAGCCAGATCTACACCTCGTCGACGCCGGTGGAGCCGCCCACCCGGCGCGGCGGCGGCCGACTGTGGCAGGTGCTGATCGGCGGCACAGCCGTCCTGGTGCTGCTCGCCCTCTGCGGCCTCGGCGCCGCCGCGCTGCTCACCAACCGCAACGAGCAGCCGCAGAGCAACCCGACGTACCAGCCGAACGCCGCCCCGACATCGGCACCGGCGGAACGGCTGGCCCTCGACTCCCGGGACACCGACCAGGCCCCGCTCACCGCCAAGGAACTCTTCCCCGGCAAGGAACTGAAGCTCACCGACGGCCAACCGAGCTACCAGGTGCTCAAGACACAGTCCAGCGGCAGTTGCGCCGTCGCCGCCACCGACGAGGTCGCCGACCTGCTGGTCCGGCTCGGCTGCAACCAGGTCGTCCGGGCCACGCTGAGCACCCCCGACGACAGCCACCTGGTCACCGCCGGCCTGTTCAACCTCACCGACAAGGTCAGCGCGGAACGAGCCCGAGACCGGCTCCGGCAACTACTCGACGAGCGGCAGGGCCGTTTCCGTGGCCTCACCGCCGACGAGGGCGACGGCACCGATGTCCTGGCCAGCGCTCCGGCACGCGTCGGCTGGCAGGTTCGTGGCCACTATCTGGCGTACGCGCTGGTGGTCCGCAAGGACGGGGCGGCGGTCAAGGCGGGTGACGCCAAGGTCCGCGAGATCCTGTTCGACATGATCGAGCTGCACCTCAGCCGGGGCGTGCTGCAGAGCCGGGCCGACGGTGGCACCGCCGCGCAACCGACCGCGGCACCGACCGGCAGCAACGCCAACCAGGGCGATCTGCCGGGCAACTGACCCCGCGGGCGGTCAGCCCTCGACCGGGACCCGCAACCGGCGGGTGAGGGTGGCGCGGTGGGCGTACTCGGCCGGATCCGCCGGGTAGCCGACCGCGACCAGGGTCAGCCCGCGTGCGGGGGCCACTGTCACCTCGCTGGACCGCTCCCGCTGGGTGAGCAGAGTGCCCGGCCACTCGACCGGGCGGCGGCCGTCCCCGGCCACCAGCATGGCCCCCACCAGGCTGCGCACCATCGCCTGGCAGAACGCGTCGGCCTGCACGGTGGCGACCAGAATGCCGTCCGGGTCGCGACGCCAGTCCAGCCGGGTCACCTCGCGCAGCGTGGTCGCGTGCTCCTTGCGCCGGCAGTACGCGGCGAAGTCGTGCTCCCCCACCAGCCCGGCAGCGGCGACGTTCAGCGCGGCCAGGTCCAACGGTTTCGGCCAGGCCAGCACCTCGTGGCGGCGCAGCGGCTCGGCGCCGAAGGGCGCGTCGGTGACTTGGTACTCGTAGCGCCGGAAGGTGGCCGAGAACCGGGCGTCGAAGTCGGCCGGCACCTCGGTCATCGCCCGTACCCGCACGTCGGTGGGGAGCAGCCGGGCCAGGCGACGCAGCAGTCGTCCCTCGTGCTGCCGCCACACGTCCACGGGCAGGTCCAGGTGGCACACCTGCCCCGTGGCGTGCACGCCCGCGTCGGTCCGCCCGGCCACCGTCAGCCCGGTGGCCGTACCGGCGCCGAGGACCAGGTCCAGGGTCTCGACGAGCACCCCCGCGACGGTGCGCCTGGTCGGCTGGGCTGCCCAGCCGGAGAAGTCGGTGCCGTCGTACGAGACGTCCAGCCGCAGCCGGATCCGCTCGTCCACCTCGTACCTCCTGTTACGGGTCGGGCCCGACACCCCCGATGGGGTGCCGGGCCCGACAATGCCCTTGATCAGGCCTTGTTCTCGGTGGCCTCGTCGCTGTCCTCGCGGGCGGCGTCGGTGTCACCGGACGCCGACACCGGCGCCTCGGAGTCCTGGTCGGCCGGAGCCGACTTCGGGGCCTCGTCGGCCGGGGCGAGCGCCTCGACCTTGTCCTGCTGCGCGGCCTTGCGGGCGGCGGTCTTCTTGTTCGCCTTCGGCTCGGCGACCTGAAGCTCCTCCACCAGCTCGATGATGGCCATCGGCGCGTTGTCACCCTTGCGCGGACCGGTCTTCACGATCCGGGTGTAACCGCCGGGGCGGTTGGAGTACCGGGGCGCGATCTGGTCGAACAGGGCGTAGACCACGTCCTTGTCCTTGACGACACCCAGCACCCGACGCCGCGAGGCGAGGTCACCGCGCTTGGCCTTGGTGATGAGCTGCTCGGCCAGCGGGCGCAGCCGCCGGGCCTTCGTCTCGGTGGTCTGGATCTTCCCGTGCTGGAACAGCGCGGTCGCCAGGTTGGCCAGCATCAGCCGCTCGTGCGAGGGGCTGCCGCCGAGGCGGGGGCCCTTGGTGGGCGTGGGCATTTTTGGTGCTCCTCAGTTGTGGCGGCAGCGCGGACTAGAGCTGCTCGGTCTCGCGGTAGTCGTCGGTGTCGTAGTCGGCCTCGCCGAAGGTGTCCACGACGTGCGCCGGGTCGAAGTTCGGAGCCGAGTCCTTCAGCCCGAGACCCATCCCGGCGAGCTTCATCTTGACCTCGTCGATCGACTTCTGACCGAAGTTGCGAATGTCGAGGAGGTCGGCCTCGGTACGCCCGATGAGCTCACCAACGGAGTTGATGCCCTCGCGCTTGAGGCAGTTGTAGGAGCGGACGGTGAGGTCCAGCTCCTCGATCGGCAGAGCGAGGTCCGCCGCCAGCTGGGCGTCCTGCGGGGACGGCCCGATGTCGATGCCCTCGGCGGTCTCGTCCAGCTCCCGGGCGAGCCCGAACAGCTCCACCAGCGTCGAGCCGGCGGAGGCCAGCGCGGTACGCGGACCCATCGACGGCTTGGTCTCGACGTCGATGATCAGCCGGTCGAAGTCGGTGCGCTGCTCGACACGGGTCGCCTCGACGCGGTAGGTCACCTTCAGCACCGGCGAGTAGATCGAGTCGACCGGGATCCGGCCGATCTCGGCGCCGGACTGCTTGTTCTGCGCCGCCGTCACGTAGCCCCGGCCCCGCTCGACGGTCAGCTCCATGTCGAGCCGGCCCTTGCCGTTCAGGGTGGCGAGCTTGAGATCCGGGTTGTGCACCGAGACGCCGGCCGGCGGCTGGATGTCGCCCGCGGTCACATCGCCCGGGCCCTGCTTACGCAGGTACATGCTGACCGGCTCGTCGTGCTCGGAGCTGACGCACAGCTCCTTGATGTTCATGACGAGCTCGACCACGTCCTCCTTGACACCGGGGATCGTGGTGAACTCGTGCAGCACACCGTCGATCTTGATCGAGGTGACGGCCGCGCCCGGGATCGACGACAGCAGCGTACGCCGCAGCGAGTTACCCAGGGTGTAGCCGAAGCCCGGCTCCAGCGGCTCGATGGCGAACCGGGACCGGGTCTCGTTGATCGACTCCTCGGAGAGGGAGGGTCGCTGGCTGATGAGCATCTTTTCTCTTCTCTTCCGGGGCGCCCGCTATTTGACGCCCACGACACAAACTGTTCCGGTGGCCCGCCCCGAAGGGCGGGCCACCGAACGAGCTCGGACTACTTGGAGTAGAGCTCGACGATCAACTGCTCCTGGACCTGCGTGTCGATGACCTGCCGGGCCGGGAGGGAGTGCACGAGCACCTTCATCTGGCTCGGGATGGCCTCAAGCCACGCCGGAACCGTCTTCGAGCCGGCCTGAGCCTGCGCGACGATGAACGGGGTGAGCTCCTTGCTCTTGCCCCGAACCTCGATGATGTCGTGCTCCTTGACGCGGTACGACGGGATGTCGACCTTCTTGCCGTTCACCGTGAAGTGACCGTGCTTGACCAGCTGGCGGGCCATGTCCCGCGAGTGGGCGTAGCCGGCCCGGTAAACGACGTTGTCCAGCCGCGACTCGAGGATCTGCAGGAGGACCTCACCGGTCTTGGCCTGCTTGCCAACGGCTTCCTCGTAGTAACCGCGGAACTGCTTCTCCAGCACGCCGTAAACCCGACGGGCCTTCTGCTTCTCACGGAGCTGGAGCAGGTACTCCGTCTCCTTGGTGCGGCCGCGGCCGTGCTGCCCGGGCGGGAACGGCCGGGACTCGAACGGGCACTTCGGACCATCGCACTTGCTGCCCTTGAGGAACAGCTTCATCTTCTCCCGCCGGCAACGGCGGCAGTCTGCACCGGTGTAACGAGCCATCTCTCTCTACCTCTCAGACCCGGCGACGCTTCGGCGGACGGCATCCGTTGTGCGGCTGCGGGGTGACGTCGGCGATCTGGCCGACCTCGAGGCCCACGGCCTGCAGCGAACGGATGGCGGTTTCCCGGCCGGAGCCGGGGCCCTTGACGAACACGTCGACCTTGCGCATGCCGTGCTCCATGGCGCGACGCGCGGCAGCCTCGGCGGCCAGCTGCGCAGCGAACGGAGTCGACTTGCGGGAGCCCTTGAAGCCGACCTGGCCAGCGGAGGCCCAGGAGATGACCGCACCGGTCGGGTCCGTGATGGACACGATGGTGTTGTTGAACGTGCTCTTGATGTGCGCCTGCCCGTGGGCGACGTTCTTGCGTTCCTTGCGCCGGACCTTCTTTACAGCGGCTCCGGCACGAGCCTTCGGTGGCATAAGTCTGTGCGCTCCTAGTTGACTTTCCGGATTGGGTTGCGGCCTGACCCACCTCGGCGGCGGCCGACCCCGTCATCCGGTCAAGAACTACTTCTTGCCGGGCTTCTTCTTGCCGGCGACGGTCCGCTTCGGGCCCTTGCGGGTCCGGGCGTTGGTCTTGGTCCGCTGGCCACGCACGGGCAGGCCCCGGCGGTGCCGGATGCCGGCGTAGCAGCCGATCTCAACCTTGCGGCGGATGTCAGCGGCGACCTCGCGGCGCAGGTCGCCTTCAACCTTGTAGTTGCCCTCGATGTGGTCGCGGAGCTGCACGAGCTCCTCGTCCGTGAGGTCCCGAGCGCGCTTGTCCGGCGAGATGCCGGTGGCGGCGAGTGTCTCCAGGGCGCGGGTGCGACCGACCCCGAAGATGTAGGTGAGCGCGATCTCCAACCGCTTTTCGCGGGGGAGATCCACGCCGACTAGACGTGCCATGTGCGGGCGTACTCCTCGTGATGTGTGGCGGAGGTGTGGACCCGTCCCACCCCGCTACCGGCCGTCCCGTCTTTCCGACGCGGTGAGCGCCGGCGACCGGGATCGGTCGCTGCCCGAGCGGGCCCCGGCCTCCGACCGGGGGTCAGCCACGCAGAGGTACGACTGGCGTACCGCTCGTGGCTGGGACGAGCATGTGTGATGTGTGTGTCGCTGGGGATCTGCCTGGACCAAACCCACCCGGCCGTGCTCCGGCCGGACGGGCTGAGTCAGCCCTGGCGCTGCTTGTGGCGCGGGTCGCTGCAGATGACCATGACCCGGCCGTGCCGGCGGATAACCCGGCACTTGTTGCAGATCCTCTTGACGCTCGGCTTGACCTTCACGGTTGCCTTACTTCCCATCTGGCCCGGGGACGCGCTCTGCGCGACACCGGACGTCGAAGACGGACACGGGACTTCCCGGCCGTCGTCAGGACTACTTGTAGCGGTAGACGATGCGCCCGCGGGTCAGGTCGTACGGCGAAAGTTCGACGACGACCCGGTCCTCCGGAAGGATGCGGATGTAGTGCTGCCGCATCTTGCCGCTGATGTGAGCCAACACCTTGTGGCCGTTCGCGAGCTCCACCCGGAACATGGCGTTCGGCAGGGGCTCGATGACCCGACCCTCGATCTCAATGGCTCCGTCTTTTTTCGGCATGTCCTCCGCTGTCCTGACGTCGATTGCTCCGGGCGGCCCACAACGTCTTACACGGAAATCTGATCAGAATCAGAAGCCCGCGCCAGCCGCGGCTCCAGCTCCCACCGAAGCGCAGGGTGGGCATGCCGGAGTGGACGCTGTGCGCCGATCTGAAAGTGTACGCCGGCCCGCGGTCCCCCGCCAAACCGGCCACCCACCAACCGGCGCGCCGCCCCAACCGGCCCCGTCCCCAGGCCCGTTGATCATGAAGTTGTTGTCCCGACACGCCGGAGCCGACGGCAACAACTTCATGATCAACGGGGCTGGGTGGGGGTTGGGCGGATCAGAGGGTTGGGGGAAGGTCGTCCGATTCGGCGGCGCGCTTTGCCTGCTTGCGCTCTCGGCGGCGTTGGCGCTTGACGGCCTGGCGCTGGGGCTCTTTCCCGGCCAGCCCGGTGACCGTGCGGACCATCAGCACCGCGCCCCACGGCCCCGCCACCCAGGCCGGCCAGAAGTAGAGCAGGTCCTGGCTGAGCAGCGACGTCACCGCCCAGATGGTCACCACGATGGCGATCACCCGCAGGTACGGGAACCACACCTCAGCCAACCAGCGGGCGGTGACGCCCCCGGTGGGGGCCGGACCAAGCTGGTCACCCAGCTGGCTCACCGTCGACCCGGCGGCCGGCGCCAGGCCCGACCGCTGCGCTGGGGTCACCGGCGGCAGGTCGGTGAGCAGGGTCTCAAGGTCGGCGTACGTGCGTGCCGCGTAGGCCCGCTGCAACCGCTCGTCGTACTCGTGCAGATCCAGTCGACCCTCGTCGAGGGCGACCCGCAACCGGTCGGCCACCGCCGCACGGTCCGAGTCCGCGGCTCGCATCCCGTCGCGCCCGTCCATGCCGGCAAGCATGCCACCGTCGCGCCACTCCGGCCCGACCCCCGACCATCGGTCGATCATGAAGTTGTTGCCCGCCTCGCCGGCGTGTCAGAACAGTGACTTCATGATCAACGGGGCGAAGTGGGGCCGGGTGGAATCAGGGGGTCTTTGTGGCTGCGGGTTGGCGAGCGGTTACCAGGTCGCCCAGGCGGGCGCGGCCACCGTCGAACGCGGTGAGCACCCAGACGCCGTCCGGCAGCAGCGCCATCGAGTGCTCGACGTGCGCGGCCACCGAGCCGTCCCGGGTGACGACCGTCCACCCGTCGGCCAACTCGACCGTACGCGGGGACGCCATGGTGATCATCGGCTCGATGGCCAGGGCCATTCCGGGAACCAGCCGCGGACCCTTACCCGGCCGGCCGTGGTTGAGCACGTGCGGGTCCTGGTGCATCTCGGTGCCGATGCCGTGCCCGCCGTAGCCGTCGACGATGCCGTACCGGCCGCCCTTGCGGACAGCGGTCTCAACTGCGTGCGAGATGTCGGTCAGTCGGCCCTTGCCGCTGGCCGCGCCACGCGCCGCGGCGGCGATGCCGGCCCACATCGCGTCCTCGGCGACCTCGGCCATCTTCAGCAGCGCCGGGTCGACGTCACCGACCGCGACCGTGATCGCGGAGTCGCCGTGCCACCCGTCCAGCACCGCACCGCAGTCGATGGAGATCAGGTCACCGGCCTGGAGCACCTGCTTCGGCGACGGGATGGCGTGCACGATCTGCTCGTTGACCGAGGAGCAGATCGACGCCGGGAAACCGTGGTAGCCCTTGAACGACGGAACGCCACCCGCCTCACGGATGGTCGACTCGGCGATCGCGTCCAGATCGGCGGTGCTCACACCGGGGGCGACAGCCTCCCGCATCCTGCGCAGCGCCTCGGCCACCACCAGTCCGGCGGCCCGCATCTTCTCGATCTGGTCAGGGGTCTTCAGCTGGATGTCCAGCTGGGGACGACGCATGGAGCGGTTACCTTTCGTTGCCGAACAGCGGGGCACATAACGCGTACCCCGCTGTTCGCACTCTATCCGCCGTGGCCCGGCCGGACCTCAGCCGCCGTACGACCGCAACGCGTCGATGGCCCGGGTGGTGACGTCCTCCACCGGCCCGGTGGCGTCGATCCCGACCAGCTTGCCCTGGGCGCCGTAGTAGTCGACCAGGGGTGCGGTCTTCTCGCTGTACTCACGAAGCCGCGTGGCGATCGTCTCCGGCTTGTCGTCGTCGCGCTGGAACAGCTCGGCGCCGCACCGGTCACAGATGCCGGGCCGGGTGGTGGCGTCGAACTCGACGTGCCAGATCTTGCCGCAGCCCCGGCAGGTACGCCTGCCGGAGAGCCGCCGGATCACCTCGTCGTCGTCGACGACCAGCTCCAGGACCAGATCCAGGGCGGTGCCCAGATCGGCCAGGAGCTTGTCCAGTGCGGCCGCCTGCGGAGTCGTCCGCGGGAAGCCGTCGAGCAGGAAACCCTCGCTGGCGTCGGGCTCGGCCAGCCGGTCCCGGACCATGTTGATGGTGACCTCGTCCGGAACCAGCTCGCCCGCGTCCATGTACCGCTTCGCCTCGACACCGAGCGGCGTGCCCTGGGTGACGTTCGACCGGAAGATATCTCCGGTCGAAATCTTCGGCACCGAGAGGTGCGCGGCGATGAACTCGGCCTGCGTGCCCTTGCCCGCGCCCGGCGGGCCAACCAGAACGAGTCTCATCTACCGCAGGAACCCTTCGTAGTTCCGCTGCATGAGTTGGCTCTCGATCTGCTTCACGGTCTCCAGACCGACGCCGACCATGATGAGCACAGCGGTGCCGCCGAACGGGAAGTTCTGGTACTGCTGGTTGTCCAGCCAGATGAAGAAGAAGTTCGGCAGGATCGAGATGACGCCGAGGTAGAGCGCGCCCGGCAGGGTGATCCGGCTGAGAATGAAGTCCAGGTAGTCGGCGGTCGGCTTGCCCGGGCGGATGCCCGGCACGAACCCGCCGTACTTCTTCATGTTGTCCGCGACCTCGGTCGGGTTGAACGTGATCGAGACGTAGAAGTACGTGAAGAAGATGATCAGCAGGAAGTAGACCGCGATGTAGATCGGGCTGCTCGGGTTGACCAGGTTGTTCTGGATCCACGACTGGGTCTTGCCCGGGTCGGTCTGGTCGAAGAACTGCAGCGCCAACTGCGGCAGGTAGAGCAGCGACGAGCCGAAGATGACCGGGATCACACCCGCCTGGTTGACCTTGAGCGGGATGTAGGTCGAGGTGCCGCCGTACATCCGCCGGCCGATCATCCGCTTGGCGTACTGCACCGGGATCCGGCGCTGCGCCTGCTCGATGAAGGTGACAGCGGTGATGACCACCAGGACCAGCGCGATGACCAGGGCGAACATGTCCCAGCCCTTGCTGGTCTTGATCTGCCAGCCCTCGCTGGGCAGCCGCGCCGCGATCGAGGTGAAGATCAGGACGGACATGCCGTTGCCGACGCCGCGGTCGGTGATCAGCTCACCGAGCCACATGACCATGCCGGTGCCGGCGGTCATCGTCATCACCAGGATGGTCAGGGTCAGCCAGTCCGGGATGCCGGTGCCGGTGGGGATGATCGGGAACTGGTCGCAGCGGTTCTGGAACAGCTGGCCCGAGCGGGCCAGAGCCACGAAGGCCGAAGCCTGCAGCACACCGAGACCGAGGGTCAGGTAGCGGGTGTACTGGGTGATCTTCGCCTGACCGGCCTGGCCCTCCTTGCGGAGCTGCTCCAGGCGGGGGATCACGACGGTCAGCAGCTGCAGGATGATCGACGCGGTGATGTAGGGCATGATGCCCAGCGCGAAGACCGAGAGCTGTAGCAGCGCTCCGCCGGAGAAGAGGTTGAGAAGGTTCACCACCCCGGTGGTGTCGCCCTGGATGGTGTCGAGGCACTTCTGCACGTTGCCGTACGAGACGCCCGGGCTGGGGAGCGTTGCACCCAGCCGGTAGACCGCGATGATGCCTACTGTGAACAGCAGCTTCTTGCGCAGGTCAGGCGTACGGAACGCACTGAGAAAGGCGGACAGCAACTTCTTCCTCCTGCGCGAGGCGGGCCGCCGGTGATCCCTGGCGGGTCGGGGTGGATCACGGGCGAGTGCCCGCAATCCATGGCTGGGATGGGACTCTAACAGCCTCACCCCGGTCCGGGCAGATGCGCCCGACTACATAAATCGATTCCGATGTTACCGGGCGCTCAGGCCCCAGGCAGACCATGGCGCCCGCCAGTTGCTCTCAACTGGACGGGCGCCATGGTCGTACGCCTTACAGCTCGGTGACGGAGCCACCGGCGGCAGCGATCTTCTCCTTGGCCGACGCACTGAACGCGTGCGCGGACACCTGGAGCGCCACACCGCCGAGATCCCCGGTGCCGAGGACCTTGACCGGGTGACCCTTGCGGACCGCGCCGGACTCAACGAGCTCCAGCGGGCCGACCTGACCACCATTCGGGAACAGCTCAGCGAGTCGGTCCAGGTTGACCACCTGGAAGACCACCTTGAACTTGTTCTTGAAGCCCTTCATCTTCGGCAGGCGCATGTGGATGGGCATCTGCCCACCCTCGAACGCCGCCGAGATGTTCTTGCGGGCCTTGGAACCCTTGGTACCGCGACCAGCGGTCTTGCCCTTGGAACCCTCACCGCGACCCACACGGGTCTTCGCGGTCTTGGAACCGGGCGCCGGGCGCAGGTGATGCACCTTGATCGTCATTACTCGACCTCCTCGACCTTCACGAGGTGGCTCACAGTGAAGATCATGCCGCGGATCTCGGGCCGGTCCTCCTTGACCACCACGTCGTTGATCCGCTTGAGACCGAGCGAACGCAGCGACTCACGCTGGTTGTGCTTGGTCCCGATACCGGACCGGAGCTGGGTGACCTTCAGGCGTGCCATCAGCGCGCCACCCCCGCACGCGACGCCAGCATGGCGGCCGGCGCGACGTCCTCCACCGGCAGACCACGACGCGCCGCGACCTGCTCGGGGGACTCAAGCCCCTTCAGGGCCGCCACGGTGGCGTGCACGATGTTGATCGGGTTCGACGAACCGAGGCTCTTGGAGAGCACGTCGTGGATCCCAGCGCACTCCAGCACGGCACGCACCGGTCCACCGGCGATGACACCCGTACCGGCCGAGGCCGGCTTGAGCAGCACCACACCAGCGGCGTCCTCACCCGTCACCGGGTGCGGGATCGACTGACCGATCCGCGGAACCTTGAAGAAGTGCTTCTTGGCCTCCTCGACACCCTTGGCGATGGCCGCGGGCACCTCCTTGGCCTTTCCGTAGCCCACGCCGACCGTGCCGTCGCCGTCGCCCACGATCACCAGGGCGGTGAAGCTGAAGCGACGACCACCCTTCACGACCTTGGCGACGCGGTTGATCGCGACGACCCGCTCAAGGTGCGGGGTCTTCTCGACGGGCGCGTTTCCGCGGCCGCCCTCACGGCGGTTGTCGCGGCGACCACCCTCGTTGCCACCGGACCCGCCGCCACGGCGCTGTTGACCTGGCATCAGCAGCCTTCCTTCTCTCTCGTGACGGGGTTGTTAGAACTCGAGCCCGGCTTCGCGGGCGGCGTCGGCAAGCGCGGCGACTCGCCCCGCGTACCGGTTGCCGCCGCGGTCGAAGACGACCTTGGAGACGCCGGCGGCCTTGGCCCGCTCGGCGAGCAGCGCGCCCACCTTGCCAGCCAGGGCGCTCTTGTCGCCCTCCGCACCGCGCAGCGAGGCGTCCAGGGTCGACGCCGACGCCAGGGTGTGACCCTTGGTGTCGTCGACGACCTGGGCGACCATGTGCCGCAGCGAGCGGGTGACGACCAGGCGCGGACGCTCGGCCGTACCGCTGACGTTCTTGCGGACGCGGAAGTGTCGACGCGCACGCCCAACGGCGCGCTTGGCGGCGACACCGCGGCGGCGCTTGAGCAGCGTGGCGCTCACTTCTTACCTGCCTTTCCAGCCTTGCGGCGGATGACCTCGCCCTGGTACTTGACGCCCTTGCCCTTGTAGGGCTCCGGCGGGCGGATCTTCCGGATGTTGGCGGCGACCTCACCGACCTGCTGCTTGTCGATGCCAGCCACGTGGAACAGGGTCGGCCGCTCCACCGTGAAGGTGATGCCCGCCGGGGCGGGGACGACCACCGGGTGCGAGAACCCGAGCGCGAACTCGAGGTCCGAACCCTTGGCGGTGACCCGGTAACCGGTGCCGGCGATCTCCAGGCTCTTGCGGTAGCCCTCGGTGACCCCGACGATCATGTTGGCAACCAGCGTACGGCTCAGGCCGTGGAGTTCCTTGGCCTTGCGCTCGTCGTTCGGCCGGTTGACGCTCAGCTGCCCATCCTCGGCCCGCTCGATCGTGATCGGCTCGGCGAGGGTGTGCTGGAGCTGGCCCTTGGGGCCCTTGACCTTGACGGTCTGCCCGTCGATCGTGATGTCGACGCCGGCTGGTACCGGGATCGACTTACGTCCAATTCGCGACATTTCTACCTGTCTCCCGTTACCAGACGAAGGCGAGGACTTCCCCGCCAACACTCCGCTTGCGGGCCTGCCGGTCGGTCAGCAGCCCCTGGGACGTCGAAATGATCGCCACGCCCAGCCCACCGAGCACCCGCGGGAGCCCGTCCGACTTGGCGTACACCCGGAGACCGGGCTTGGACACGCGCTTGATGCCGGCCAGGCTCCGCTCGCGGTTCTGGCCGTACTTCAGCTCGACGACCAGTCGCTTGCCGACGGCGCCCTCCTCGGGCTCCTCGACCGACCAGGTGGCGATGTAACCCTCGGCCTTCAGGACCTCGGCGATGTTCGCCTTGATCTTGGAGTAGGGCATCTTCACCTGATCGTGGTACGCCTGGTTGGCGTTACGCAGACGCGTGAGCATGTCTGCGATCGGGTCGGTCATCGTCATGGATTTCGTCAGCCTTTCTCGCCGGGGTTCCCGGGGCATCAGCCCCGGGCCTACGGCGAAGAGCAATACCTAATCGGTGCAGGAGTTCCCGGCCGACGGCCGGGACGCGGTCGCCCTTACCAGGAAGCCTTGGACACGCCCGGCAGCTCACCGCGGTGAGCCATCTCCCGGATGCAGACCCGGCAGAGCCCGAACTTGCGGTAGACCGCCTTCGGACGCCCGCACCGCTGGCAGCGGGTGTACGCGCGAACCGAGAACTTCGGCTTCGCGGCCGCCTTGATGATCAGCGCCTTCTTGGCCATCTCAGTTCTCCTTGAACGGGAAGCCCAGGAGCTTGAGCAGCGCCCGGCCCTCGTCGTCGGTCGTGGCGGTCGTGACCACCGTGATGTCCATGCCCCGCTGGCGATCGATCCGGTCCTGGTCGATCTCGTGGAACACCGACTGCTCGGTCAGACCGAACGTGTAGTTGCCGTGCCCGTCCAGCTTGCGCCCGTCCAGGCCGCGGAAGTCGCGGATACGCGGCAGCGCGATGGAGAGCAGCCGGTCCATGAACTCCCACATCCGGTCGCCGCGAAGGGTCACCTTCGCGCCGATCGGCATGCCCTCGCGCAGCTTGAACTGCGCGATGGACTTGGTCGCCCGCCGCACCTGCGGCTTCTGGCCGGTGATCGTGGCGAGGTCGCGGACCGCGCCGTCGATCAGCTTGGCGTCGCGAGCAGCCTCGCCGACACCCATGTTGACGACGATCTTGACCAGCCGCGGCACCTGCATGGGGTTGCCGTAGCTGCGCTGCTCACGCAGCTGGGCCACGATCTCGTTGCGGTACCGCTCCTTGAGGCGCGGCAGGGTCTTTTCGGTAGCCGTGGTCATCACAGGTCCTTACCGGTGCTACGCGCGATGCGGACCTTCTGGCCGTTGTCGTCGATCCGGTAACCGACGCGGGTCGGCTTGCCGTCGGAGTCCAGGACCTGCACGTTCGAGACGTGGATCGGGGCCTCCTGAGTGACGATGCCGCCGGTCTTGGCGCCACGCTGGGTGGTGCTGATGCGGGTGTGCTTCTTGACCCGGTTCACGCCCTCGACCAGGACCTTGTCCTGCCGCGGGAAGGCCTGAATGACCTTGCCCTTGGCACCCTTGTCCTTGCCGGCGATGACGACGACCGTGTCGCCCTTCTTGACCTTCACGGTCACAACACCTCCGGCGCGAGGGAAATAATCTTCATGAACCGCTTGTCCCGCAGCTCCCGGCCCACCGGGCCGAAGATACGGGTTCCACGCGGGTCCCCGCCGTCCTTGATGATGACGGCGGCGTTCTCGTCGAAGCGGATGTACGAGCCGTCCGGACGCCGCCTCTCCTTGGCCGTGCGAACGACGACAGCCTTGACGACGTCGCCCTTCTTCACACCGGCACCCGGGATCGCGTCCTTGACCGTGGCCACGATGACGTCGCCGATACTCGCGTAGCGCCGACCCGAGCCGCCGAGAACCCGGATGCACAGGATCTCCCGAGCACCCGTGTTGTCGGCGACGCGCAGTCGCGACTCCTGCTGAATCACGTCTATCTCCTATGTCTGCCGGTTCTCCGGCCGCCGTAGCGGCCGGAGCCTGGCGGAACCTACGCCCGACGCAACGCCGGGCGAGCTCGAGCCTTCGCTACTTGGCCTTTTCCAGGATCTCCACGATCCGCCAACGCTTGGTGGCGCTCAGCGGCCGGGTCTCCATGATGAGAACCCGGTCACCGGTGCCAGCGGCGTTCTGCTCGTCGTGCACCTTCAGCTTGGCCGTACGGCGCATGATCTTGCCGTACAACGCGTGCCGAACCCGGTCCTCGACCTCGACCACGACGGTCTTGTCCATCTTGTCGCTGATCACCAGGCCCTCGCGGACCTTGCGGCGCGACCGCGCGGCGGCGGTGGCGGTCTCTTCGGTCATGATGCAGTCACCTCAGTCGGCGCGGCCGAGAGCCCCAGCTCACGCTCACGCATGATCGTGTAGATCCGGGCGATCTCCCGACGGATGACCTGCAACCGCCGGTTGTTGTCCAGCTGCCCGGTTGCGGCCTGCACGCGGAGGTTGAACAGCTCCGCCTTGGCCTCCCGCAGCTTCGTGACCAGCTCCTCTTCGGAGAGCTCACGCAGCTCGGTCGCCTTAACGCCCGCTGCCATCAGGATTCACCCACTTCGCGCGTAACAATGCGGCACTTCATCGGGAGCTTGTGGATCGCGCGACGCATAGCCTCTCGCGCGGTCTGCTCGTTGGGGAAGGACATCTCGAAGAGAACCCGCCCCGGCTTGACGTTGGCGACCCACCACTCGGGCGAACCCTTACCGGAACCCATCCGGGTCTCGGCAGGCTTCTTGGTGAGGGCCTGGTCCGGGAAGATCGTGATCCAGACCTTGCCACCACGCTTGATGTGGCGAGTCATCGCGATACGTGCCGACTCGATCTGCCGGTTCGTCACGTACGCCGGCTCGAGAGCCTGGATCCCGAACTCGCCGAACACCACCCGGTTACCACCCTTGGACGCGCCACTGCGGTCCGGGTGGTGCGGCTTGCGGAAGCCCTTCGGGGGCTTGCGCGGCATCAGCATCTGTCAGCCCTCCTGCTGCGTTTCTGCCGGAGCAGCAGTGGCGGCGACAGCTGCGCTGTCGACCGGCTCGCCGCTCGGCGTCTCGGCCTGCTGCGCGATGGTGGTCGCAGCAGCCCGACCGGCCTCGGTGCCACCAGCCGTGGTGCCGGACGAACCCGACCGGCCACGGCGCGGACGCTCGGGACGGTCGCCGCGCTCACCACGACGCGGGCGGGACGGACCGGCCTCGGCCGGAGCTTCCCGGCCCGGGACGGCGTCGCCCTTGTAGATCCAGACCTTCACACCGATCCGACCGAACGTCGTACGGGCCTCGAAGAAGCCGTACTCGATGTTGGCCCGCAGCGTGTGCAGCGGAACCCGGCCCTCACGGTAGAACTCGGTCCGGCTCATCTCGGCGCCGCCGAGGCGACCCGAGACCTGAACCCGGATGCCCTTGCAGACCGGGTTCTTCATCGCCGACTGCATGGCCTTGCGCATCGCCCGACGGAAGCTGACCCGGCTGGACAGCTGCTCGGCCACGCCCTGCGCGACCAGCTGAGCGTCCGACTCGGGGTTCTTCACCTCGATGATGTTCAGCTGAACCTGCTTGCCGGTGAGCTTCTCAAGCTCGCCGCGGATCCGGTCGGCCTCCGCACCCTTACGGCCGATGACAATGCCCGGCCGGGCGGTGTGGATGTCGACCCGGACCCGGTCGCGGGTGCGCTCGATGTCGACCTTGGAAATCCCGGCACGCTCGAGGCCCTTGGACATCATGCGGCGGATCTTGACATCCTCGCCGATGTAGTCCTTGTAGAGCTTGTCCGCGAACCAGCGGGACTTCCAGTCGGTCGAGATGCCGAGCCGGAACCCAGTGGGGTGAACCTTCTGACCCATTACTCGGCGTCCTCCGTCTTGCTCTGCGCTTCGGCCGGTGCGGCCTCCGTGGCCGGGGCGGCCTTCTTCGCCGCGGCCTTCCTCGGCGCTGCCGGCGCGACCGCTTCGACCGCCACAGTGATGTGGCAGGTGCGCTTGCGGATTCGGTACGCCCGACCCTGCGCCCGCGGCTGGAACCGCTTCATCGTCGGGCCCTCGTCCACGAAGGCCTCGCTGACGAGCAGCGCGTCGGGGTCCAGCCGCTCGTTGTTCTCCGCGTTGGCGATCGCGCTAGCGAGCACCTTGTACACCTGCTCGCTCGCAGCCTGCGGCGCGAACTGCAGCACCGTGAGCGCCTCCTTCGCGGGCAGGCCGCGGACGAGGTTGACCACCCGGCGCGCCTTCATCGGCGAGATGCGCACGTGCCGCGCAACCGCCCGCGCGCCCGGAAGCACCGGAGCGTCGCCCTTTCCTGGCATCGCTGTAACCCCTTGTTCCCTCTATCCGTATGCCCGCGGCGTCAGCGCCGACGGCTCTTCCGGTCGTCCTTCTCGTGACCCTTGAACGTGCGGGTCAGCGCGAACTCGCCGAGCTTGTGCCCGACCATCGCCTCGGTCACGAACACCGGGACGTGCTTGCGTCCGTCATGCACGGCGATCGTGTGCCCCAGCATCTCGGGGATGATCGTCGAGCGCCGCGACCAGGTCTTGATCACGTTCTTGGAGCCCTTGTCGTTCTGAACTTCCACCTTCTTGAGCAGGTGGTCGTCTACGAACGGGCCCTTCTTCAGGCTGCGAGGCATGTCTTATCTCCCTCAGCCGCGCTTACGCGTGGCGTAGCGGCGGCGGACGATCAGCCGGTCACTCGGCTGGCCCTTACGGCGGGTGCGGCCCTCGGGCTTACCCTGCGGGTTGACCGGGTGGCGACCACCGGAGGTCTTACCCTCACCACCACCGTGCGGGTGGTCGACCGGGTTCATGGCGACACCACGGACGGTCGGGCGCTTGCCCTTCCACCGCATCCGGCCGGCCTTACCCCAGTTGATGTTCGACTGGTCGGCGTTGCCGATCTCGCCGATGCTGGCGCGGCAGCGCACATCCACCCGCCGGATCTCGCCGGACGGCATACGCAGGGTCGCGTACGCGCCCTCACGGCCGAGCAGCTGGATGCCGACGCCGGCGGAACGGGCCAGCTTGGCCCCGCCACCCGGACGCAGCTCCACGTTGTGAATCGTGGTACCGACCGGGATGTTGCGCAGCGGCAGGTTGTTACCCGGCTTGATGTCGGCGCCCGGACCGGACTCGACGCGGTCGCCCTGCTTCATGTCCTTCGGCGCGATGATGTACCGCTTCTCGCCGTCGGCGTAGTGCAGCAGCGCGATGCGCGCCGTGCGGTTCGGGTCGTACTCGATGTGAGCGACCTTCGCCGGCACGCCGTCCTTGTCGACCCGCTTGAAGTCGATCAGACGGTACTGACGCTTGTGACCGCCACCGTGGTGCCGCGTGGTGATCCGGCCGTGGGCGTTACGCCCGCCCTTCTTCGGCAACGGAGCCAGCAGCGACTTTTCCGGCGTGGACCGGGTGATCTCGGCGAAGTCAGCGACACTCGAGCCACGTCGGCCCGGCGTCGTCGGCTTGTACTTACGGATAGCCATTGTCTACACCCCTCAGCTGACCGGGCCGCCGAAGGCCTCGATGCGGTCACCGTCAGCCAGCTTCACGATCGCCCGCTTGGTCGCCTTGCGCTGACCGAAGCCGGTCTTGGTGCGCTTGCGCTTACCCTGGCGGTTGAGCGTGTTGACCGTCAGGACGCGGACGTTGAAGATCTGCTGGATAGCGATCTTGATCTCGGTCTTGTTCGCGTCCGGGTGCACCAGGAAGGTGTACCAGTTCCGGTTCAGCTCGCTGTAGCTCTTCTCCGAGACGACCGGCGCCACGATGATGTCGCGCGGGTCGGCGATCGTGCTCACTTGCCACCCTCCTCGGTGGTCTCGGCGGGCACGCCCAGGAACTCGTCCAGGGCGTCCTTGGTGAAGACCACGTCGTCGGCCACCAGCACGTCGTACGTGTTCAGCTGGCCGGACTCGATCAGGTGCACCCGCTGCTCGTTGCGCAGCGACACCCAGTTCAGCTCGTCGGTGCTGCTCAGCACGACCAGGACCCGACGGGCCTCGGTGAGCTTGGTCAGCGTGGCCAGAGCGGCCTTGGTCGACGGCTTCTCGCCCGAGACGAACGCCTCGACGACGTGCACCTGCCCGGCGCGGGCCCGGTCGGAGAGGGCACCCCGCAGAGCGGCGGCCTTCATCTTCTTCGGGGTCCGCTGGCTGTAGTCGCGCGGCACGGGACCGTGCACGACGCCACCGCCGGCGAACTGCGGCGCGCGGATCGAGCCCTGACGGGCGCGACCGGTGCCCTTCTGCTTGTACGGCTTCTTGCCGCCACCGGCGACCTCGCCGCGGGTCTTGGCCTTGTGCGTGCCCTGTCGGGCCGCCGCGAGCTGGGCCACCACGACCTGGTGCATCAGCGCGACGTTGGCCTGCACGTCGAAGATGTCCTCCGGCAGCTCCACGGAGCCGCTGGTGGTGCCTTCGACGGTGCGCACGTCAACGGTGGTCACTTGGCCGCACCGCCCTTCTTCACCTTGCTCTTGGCCGCGGTACGGACCAGAACGAGCGCGCCCTTGGGACCAGGAATGGCACCCCGGACGAGCAGCAGGTTGTTCTCGGTGTCGACCGCCTGGACGGTGAGGTTCTGCACGGTGTACCGCACGCCACCCATACGGCCGGCCATCCGGGTGCCCTTGAAGACACGACCCGGAGTGGCGCAGGCGCCGATGGAGCCGGGCGAGCGGTGCTTGCGCTCGACGCCGTGCCCGGCGCCCAGGCCGTGGAAGCCGTGCCGCTTCATCGGGCCGGCGTAGCCCTTGCCCTTGGTCTTGCCGGTGACGTCGATGGTGACGCCGGCCGGGAACTCCTCGACCGTGACTTCCTGGCCGAGCGAGTATTCCCCAGCGTCCGTGGTGCGCAGCTCGACGATGTGCCGGCGCGGCGCCACGTCCGCCTTGGCGTAGTGCCCGCTGATCGGCTTCTTGACCTTGCGCGGGTCGATGGTGCCGTACGCGAGCTGGACCGCGGAGTAACCGTCCTTCTCGGCGCTACGAACCTGGCTGATGACGCACGGGCCGGCCTCGACCACGGTCACGGGAACAACACGGTTGTTCTCCCAGACCTGGGTCATGCCGAGCTTGGCGCCCAGGATCCCCTTGACTTGCCTGTCCATTTGTCCGGTCCCTACAGCTTGATCTCGATGTCGACGCCAGCCGGCAGGTCGAGGCGCATGAGCGAGTCGACCGTCTTCGGGGTCGGGTCGATGATGTCGATCAGCCGCTTGTGCGTGCGCATCTCGAAGTGCTCGCGCGAGTCCTTGTACTTGTGCGGCGAGCGGATAACGCAGAAACGGTTGATCTCCGTGGGCAGCGGCACCGGGCCCGCGACCTGCGCCCCGGTGCGCGTCACCGTCTCGACGATCTTCCGAGCCGAGGAGTCGACGACCTCGTGGTCATAGGCCTTGAGCCGGATGCGGATCTTCTGTCCCGCCATGGTGGCTTCTGTTCCTTCTCTCGATGCCGCTGTGTTGCGGGCGCCTGTACCGGCTGGCACAGGCCCACTTCGCCGACCCCCGCGGTCGGGCGTGTCGCGCCCTCGGGCCGAGCTCCGCCCCTAGGTACCGGAGTGGTGCTGACCGCACGGGGGGTCAAGGCGCCGATCGCATTACCGCGACCTGAACGCCGTGCGAGGGTGGTTGGCGACTGGGCCGCCAACCACCCTACGCTCGACTGCCTCGCCACCCGGAGGTTCAGCGAAAGCCGAACACAGGCGACGAACTGTCGTTACGCAACCTGACTAGTATGCCGCACGACCGGCGGCGGGTCTAATCGGGGTTACCTAGTTCACTTGTTAATCTTGGTGACGAACCCGGCGCCGACGGTGCGGCCACCCTCGCGGATCGCGAACTTGAGGTTCTCCTCCATGGCGATGGGCTGGATCAGCTTCACCGACATGGACGTGTTGTCACCCGGCATGACCATCTCGGTGCCCTCGGGGAGGGTGACGACACCGGTGACGTCCGTGGTCCGGAAGTAGAACTGCGGACGGTAGTTCTGGAAGAACGGGGTGTGACGGCCACCCTCCTCCTTGGAGAGGATGTAGACCGTCGCCTCGAACTCCGTGTGCGGGGTGTTCGAGCCCGGCTTCACGACGACCATGCCGCGCTCGACCTCGTCGCGCTTGGTACCACGCAGCAGCAGGCCGACGTTCTCGCCTGCGCGGGCGTCGTCCAGGGTCTTCCGGAACATCTCGATCGCGGTGACCTTGGTCTTGAAGCTCTTCTCCTTGATACCGACGAGCTCAACATCCTCGTTCGGCAGGAGAACGCCGCGCTCCACGCGACCGGTGACGACGGTGCCACGACCGGTGATCGTGAAGACGTCCTCAACCGGCATCAGGAACGGCTTGTCAACCTCGCGCTCCGGCTGCGGGATCGAGGTGTCGACAGCGGTCATCAGGTCCAGCAGCTTGCCGGTCCACTCGGGGTCACCCTCGAGGGCCTTCAGCGCCGAAACCCGAACGACCGGCAGGTCGTCACCCGGGTACTCCTGCGAGGAGAGCAGCTCACGGACCTCGAGCTCGACGAGCTCCAGGAGCTCCTCGTCATCGACCATGTCGCTCTTGTTGAGCGCCACGACGATGTACGGCACACCGACCTGACGGGCCAGCAGCACGTGCTCGCGGGTCTGCGGCATCGGGCCGTCGGTCGCCGCGACCACCAGGATCGCGCCGTCCATCTGCGCGGCACCGGTGATCATGTTCTTGATGTAGTCGGCGTGCCCAGGGCAGTCGACGTGCGCGTAGTGCCGCGACTCGGTCTGGTACTCGACGTGTGCGATCGAGATCGTGATGCCGCGGGCCTTCTCCTCCGGCGCCTTGTCGATCTCGTCGAACGGCGTGTAGGGGTTCAGGTCCGGGTACTGGTCGTGCAGGACCTTGGTGATGGCCGCCGTCAGCGTCGTCTTACCGTGGTCGATGTGACCAATGGTGCCGATGTTGACGTGCGGCTTAGTCCGCTCGAACTTAGCCTTCGCCACTGGTGTCCTCCTGTGGACTTCTTGGTTCGTACGCCCGGCGCGCCGGTCGGCGCTTAGGACTCTGTCGACAGCCTTTCCGGCCTGACGGCCGGAGAGCCTTTGTGGGTTCTGCGGCGATGAAGCCTACAGGCCCGGTCTCACGCGATCCGATCGTGGTGGTCGCGGGCGGGTGAACCCTCCCGCGACCAACCACGAATCACCTGCTCAGGGCGTTACTCGCCCGTTGCCTTGGCGATGATCTCCTTCGCGACGCTCTGCGGAACCTCGGCGTAGGAGTCGAACTGCATGCTGTAGCTAGCCCGGCCCTGGGTCTTCGACCGCAGGTCGCCGACGTAGCCGAACATCTCCGACAACGGCACCAGGGCCCGGACGATGCGGGCGCCGCTGCGCTCCTCCATCGCCTGGATGATGCCGCGGCGGGAGTTGAGGTCACCGATGACGTCACCCATGTTCTCCTCAGGAGTGGTGACTTCAACGGCCATCATCGGCTCGAGCAGTGCCGGATCGGCCTTGCGGGCCGCGTCCTTCATCACCATCGAGCCGGCGATCTTGAATGCCATTTCCGACGAGTCAACCTCGTGGTACTGGCCGTCCAGCAGGGTCAGCTTCACGCCGACCAGCGGGAAGCCCGCGAGGATGCCGTACTGCAACGCGTCCTGCGCACCGGCGTCCACCGAGGGGATGAACTCCCGGGGGATGCGGCCGCCGCTGACGGCGTTGGCGAACTCGTAGGTCGGCGAGTCGTTGTCCAGCGGAAGCGGCTCGACGCTCACGATCACGCGGGCGTACTGGCCGGAACCACCGGTCTGCTTCTTGTGGGTGTACTCGACCTTGTCCACCTTGCGGCGGATGGTCTCGCGGTACGCCACCTGCGGCTTGCCGACGTTCGCCTCGACGTTGAACTCGCGGCGCATGCGGTCGACCAGGATGTCCAGGTGCAGCTCACCCATGCCGGAGATGACCGTCTGACCGGTCTCCTCGTCCAGCTGGACGCGGAAGGTCGGGTCCTCCTCGGCCAGGCGCTGGATGGCAGTACCCAGCTTCTCCTGGTCGGACTTGGTCTTCGGCTCGATCGCCACCGAGATGACCGGCTCCGGGAAGGTCATCGACTCCAGGATGACCGGGTTCGCCGGGTCGGAGAGAGTGTCGCCGGTGGTGGTCTGCTTGAGACCCTGCACGGCGATGATGTCGCCGGCCTGCGCCGACGGACGCTCTTCCCGCTTGTTGGCGTGCATCTGGTAGATCTTGCCGATGCGCTCCTTGCGGTCCTTGGTGGAGTTGACCACCTGGGAACCGGAATCGAGCGTGCCGGAGTAGACCCGGACGTAGGTGAGCTTGCCCAGGTGCTTGTCCGTCTGGATCTTGAAGGCCAGGCCGGAGAAGGGCTCCGAGTTGGACGGCTTACGCAGCAGCGGGGTCTCACCGTCGGTGGCCGTACCCTCGATCGCCGGAACGTCCAGCGGCGACGGCAGGAAGTCGACCACGGCGTCGAGCATGGGCTGAACGCCCTTGTTCTTGAACGCCGAGCCGCAGAGCACCGGGTTGGCCTTGCCGGCGATGGTGGCACGCCGGATGGCGGCCTTGATCTCCTCGGCGGGGATCTCCTCGCCCTCCAGGTACTTCTCCATCACCGCGTCGTCGACGTCGGCGAGGGTCTCCATCAGCTTCTCGCGCCACTCGGCTGCGGAGTCGGCCAGCTCGGCCGGGATCTCCTCAACCGCGTAGTCCTCACCCTTCTGGGTCTCCCCGCGCCAGGTGAGCGCGCGCATGCCGATCAGGTCGACGACACCGATGTGGTCACCCTCGAGCCCGATCGGGATCTGGAGCACCAGCGGGGTGGCGTTCAACCGGTCGATCATCATCTGCACGCAGCGGAAGAAGTCGGCGCCGGTCCGGTCGAGCTTGTTGACGAAGCACATACGCGGGACGTTGTACTTGTCGGCCTGCCGCCAGACGTTCTCCGTCTGCGGTTCCACGCCGGCGACACCGTCGTAAACCGCGACCGCACCATCCAGGACCCGCAGCGACCGCTCGACCTCGACCGTGAAGTCGACGTGGCCAGGCGTGTCGATGATCTGGATCGTGTGGTCTTTCCACTCACACTTGGTAGCAGCGGAGGTGATGGTGATACCACGCTCCTGCTCCTGCTCCATCCAGTCCATGACGGCAGCGCCCTCGTGGACCTCACCGATCTTGTACGTGATGCCGGTGTAGAACAGGATTCGCTCGGTGGTCGTGGTCTTACCGGCATCGATGTGCGCCATGATGCCGATGTTGCGTACCTTGGCGAGCGCGTCTGCGGCGGCCACTTCAATCCCTACTTATCGTCGTCTCGACTCAACTGGTGGCGGTTCCGGCGCCCGGAGGCGCCGGAACCAGGGTGTTACCAGCGGTAGTGCGCGAAGGCCTTGTTCGACTCGGCCATCTTGTGCGTGTCCTCGCGCCGCTTGACGGCGGCACCGAGGCCGTTGCTCGCGTCCAGCAGCTCGTTCATCAGCCGCTCGACCATGGTCTTCTCGCGCCGGGCGCGGGAGTACGTGACCAGCCAGCGCAGGCCCAGGGTGGTCGCCCGGGTCGGGCGGACCTCGACCGGAACCTGGTAGGTGGCGCCACCGACACGACGGCTGCGCACCTCGAGGGTCGGCTTGACGTTGTCCATCGCCCGCTTGAGGGTGACGACCGGGTCGGTGCCGGACTTCTCGCGGCAGCCCTCGAGGGCCGCGTACACGATGGACTCGGCGAGCTGACGCTTGCCGCGGAGCAGGATCTTGTTCACCAGCTGGGTGACCAGCGGCGAGTTGTACACCGGGTCAGCGACCAGTGGCCGCCGCGGAGCGGGTCCCTTACGCGGCATGTCAGCTCTTCTCCTTCTTCGCGCCGTAACGGCTGCGCGCCTGCTTGCGGTTGCGGACACCCTGGGTGTCCAGCGAGCCGCGAACGATCTTGTAACGCACGCCGGGGAGGTCCTTCACCCGGCCGCCGCGAACGAGCACGATCGAGTGCTCCTGCAGGTTGTGACCGACGCCGGGGATGTAGGCGGTCACCTCGATCTGGCTGCTGAGCTTCACGCGAGCGACCTTGCGCAGCGCCGAGTTCGGCTTCTTAGGGGTGGTGGTGTACACGCGGGTGCACACGCCGCGCCGCTGAGGGGAACCCTTCAGCGCCGGGGTCTTGGTCTTGGTCGTCTTCGCCTGGCGGCCCTTTCGGACCAGCTGCTGGATCGTGGGCACCGGGTTTCTCCGCTCCCTTCGGCCGCATTCGCGGCCGCGCCGTCTGCTCGTTAGCCGGCCTGATGACCGGCTCTCCTACATTCCGACCAGGGTCGCCTTGCGGAGACCCCGGCACCCGCGGTCGGGCGTGTCGCCCTCGTCACGGCCCCGTTGCGACGCTCTCGCGTGCGTACCGGGTTTTGTCACCGGCGCGCGGGTCGCCCCGCCCCGGATCTTTGGCTTGTCGTGCCGCCGCCCGTAAGCCGGAAACAGCGCACGCACGAGTTGCCCGGGCATGCCCGGGCACAAGGGGAAAGAGTACCTACCACAACCGCCCAGGTCAAAACGGAATGGCCCGGCGACCGTCTCACAACCGCCAGCCGGATCTCGTCCTGCCCCGTCGCCCGCGATGGGCACCTACGAATACAAGTGTACCGGCTTCCCCGCAGAAGCACCCATCGCCCCCGGGGTGACCGGAAGCCTTCCGCGGGAGACCCCCGTCAGGCGCCGGAGTTATCGGTGATCACCCTCACGTCAGGGTGAGAAGGAGGGCCAGACCCAGGCCCAGCAGGCTGAGCAGTGCCCCCGCCGCGCCGCAGCTGACCCCGGCCATCGCCAGCCCGCGGCCGGTGAACTGGACCGCGGAGGGCGCCGTCGGCCGCCGGATCTGCCGCCGGCCGAGCAGCCCGATGACGACCGCCGCCCCACCGGCCAGCACACCCAGCGCGGCGAACGCCCCGGAGGCCCAGGCCCCGCCGTCGTTCTTGAAGGCCACTCCGAAGCAGATCACCAGCAGTGAGACCAGAACCGACGCGATCCCCGCCACCAGCGCCCCGATGGCCAGCCCGGAGGTGACCGGTGCCACGTCCAGGTGCACGACGCCGAACGGCGTACCCGAAACCGACTCCACCCGCTTCGGCGGCCGGCGCTGGTCGTCGGTCGGCGGCGGCGGTACCGAACGCCCCGGCGTGCCACCCCACCCGGGGCCGTGCCCCGGGGGTGGCGGACCCCAGCCGGGCGGCGCCCCGGGTCCGGACGACGGCGGACCCCAGCCGTACGGCGCAGCCTGCCCAGACGAGGGCGGACCCCACCCAGGCGGCACACTCGGCCCAGACGAGGGCGGACCCCACCCAGCCGGCACAGACTGGGGCGGACCCCAGCCGTACGGCACTCCCGAAGCAGCCGCCGGCGGGCCCCAGCCAGGCGGCACACCCGGCCCGGAGGTCGGCGGGCCCCAGCCCTGCGGCGTCGAGGTCGGTGCGCTGGAGACCGGGTACGGCTGGCCGGAGCCGGGCGCCTCGGTCGTGCCCCAGCCGTTCGCACCCCAACCGGGGGGCGGCGCCGCAGAGGGCGGCGGGCTCGGGGTGGACACCGGTGGGTGTGGCTCGCCGCTCGGACCGGGTCGCGCCCAGTCGCTCGGCTCGCATGGCGGAGCCGGCGGGTCCGGCGGGCCGGCCGGTTCGTCCGCAGGGGGCCGCGCCGGTTCCGTCACGAGGTCCTCCTGTCGAAAGGCCGCCACCGCCACATGGCGGACACCGGCCAGGCTACCGCCGCGAGCACCGCCGCCCGCGCCGGGCGGGGCCACCGGTGGCTCAGTCCATGTTCGCCGGGTAGTCGTGGCCGAACGGGGCGCCGGCCAACCGGACCACCCCGATGACCACGGCGGCCACCACGCTGACCGCGACCAGCACCAGGCCGGTCCAGGCCATCCACTCCCCCCGGCGCAGCCAGACGCCGCCGGTCAGGAAGCCCCCCGAGGCGTACGCCTCGCGGCGCGCCTGCCGGGCCAGTTGCAGGGCCACCGTGGCCGGCACCACGCCACCGATGAACAGCCCGGTCAGCATGCCGAGCAGGCCCAGCGCGAAGACCGCCCGTGCCTTCGTGGCGCGGGCCGGGTCCGGGTCCAGCGGGTGGCGTACGCCCTGCTGGGCGACGGACACCTGCCCGGGTGCGGTCGTCATCCCCCCATCATGCCGAACCCGGCCCAGGGGTGGGTGGGCACGGACACGACGAGGCCCCCGGCTTTCACCGGGGGCCTCGTCGTGTGACTGGTGCTTAGCGGTACGACCCGAAGTCGAAATCGTCCAGCGGCACGGCCTGCCCGCTGGCCGGCCCGAACCCGTAGTCGGTCTCCGGGTAACCGGTCATCGAGTAGACCTTGGCCTTGGCCTCCTCGGTCGGCTCGACCCGGACGTTGCGGTACTTGCTGATGCCGGTACCGGCCGGGATGAGCTTTCCGATGATCACGTTCTCCTTGAGGCCGACCAGCGAGTCGCTGCGCGAGTTGATCGCAGCGTCGGTCAGCACCCGGGTGGTCTCCTGGAAGGAGGCCGCCGAGAGCCAGGAGTCGGTGGCCAGCGAGGCCTTGGTGATACCCATCAGCACCGGACGGCCAGCGGCGGGCTCGCCACCCTCCGAGACGAGTCGGCGGTTCTCCGACTCGAACAGCGCCCGGTCGACGAGCACGCCCGGCAGGAACTCGGTCGAGCCGGAGTCGATGACCGTCACCCGCTTGAGCATCTGGCGGATGATGATCTCGATGTGCTTGTCGTGGATGAGCACACCCTGCGAGCGGTAGACCTCCTGGACCTCACTGGTCAGGTGGACCTGGACCGCCCGCGGACCCATGATCCGCAGCAGCTCGTGCGGGTCGATGGTGCCCTCGGTCAGCTTCTCGCCGACCGCGACGTGACCACCGTCGTGGGTACGGAGCTTGACGCGCTTCGAGATCTTGTCGTAGACGATCTCTTCGCTGCCGTCGTCCGGCACAACGATGATCTTGCGCGAGCGCTCGCCGTCCTCGATCCGGATCCGACCGGGGGTGTCGGCGATGGGCGCCTTACCCTTCGGGACCCGAGCCTCGAAGATTTCCTGAACACGCGGCAGACCCTGGGTGATGTCCTCACCCGCGACACCACCGGTGTGGAAGGTACGCATCGTCAGCTGCGTACCAGGCTCACCGATGGACTGGGCGGCGATGATGCCGACCGCCTCGCCGATGTCGACCGACTTACCGGTCGGCAGCGACCGGCCGTAGCAGGCCGCGCAGACGCCCAGCTTCGACTCACAGGTGAGCACGCTGCGCACTCGGACCGTCTCCACACCAGCGGCGACGATCTTGTCGACCCCGATGGAGTTGATGTCCTGACCGCGCTCGGCGACGACGGTGCCGTCCGGCCCCTTGATGTCGTCGGCGAGGGTCCGGGCGTGCACGCTGGTCTCGGCGTGGGTGTGGACGACGAGCTTGCCGTCCAGCTTCTCGCCGATCTGCATCGGGATCGCCCGGTCGGTGCCGCAGTCCTCTTCGCGGATGATGACGTCCTGCGAGACGTCCACCAGACGACGGGTCAGGTAACCCGAGTCGGCGGTCCGCAGCGCGGTGTCGGCGAGACCCTTACGGGCACCGTGCGTGGAGATGAAGTACTCCAGCACGGACAGACCCTCCCGGTAGCTGGCCTTGATCGGCCGCGGGATGATCTCGCCCTTGGGGTTGGCCACCAGACCACGGATCGCCGCGATCTGCCGGAGCTGGAGCAGGTTACCGCGAGCACCCGAGTTGATCATCTTCCACAGCGGGTTCTCCTGCGGCAGCGCGGTGTCCATCTCCTTGGCGACCTCGTTGGTCGCCTTGGTCCAGATCTCGATGAGCTCGCCGCGACGCTCCTCGGCGGTCATCAGACCACGCTGGTACTGCTTGTCGATCTGGTCGGCGTCCTTCTCGTACTTCGCCAGGATCTCCGCCTTGCGCGGCGGAGCGATGACGTCCTCCATGCCGATCGTCACGCCGGACCAGGTGGCCCAGTGGAAACCGGCCTCCTTGAGCCCGTCCAGGGTGGCGGCCAGCGCCACCTTGGGGAAGCGCTCGGCGAGGTCGTTGACGATCGCGGAGAGCTGACCCTTGCGGATCTCGTAGTTCACGAAGCGGTAGCCCTGCGGCAGCGTCTCGTTGAACAGCACCCGACCCAGGGTGGTCTCCACGGTCAGCGGGTCACCCTCGACCCAGCCCTCCGGGGCGCTCCACGCCTCGGAGCCGTTGCCGTTGTCGACCCCGACCACGCCACGGAGACGGATCTTCACCGGCGCCTGCAGGTGCAGCTCGCCGTTGTCGAAGGCCATCCGCGCCTCGGCGTCCGAGCTGAACGCCCGGCCCTCGCCCTTCTCACCGACGGTGAGGTGGGTGAGGTGGTACAGACCGATGACCATGTCCTGGGTAGGCATGGTGACCGGCTTACCGTCGGCCGGCTTGAGGATGTTGTTCGACGACAGCATCAGGATCCGCGCCTCGGCCTGAGCCTCGGCGGACAGCGGCACGTGCACCGCCATCTGGTCACCGTCGAAGTCGGCGTTGAACGCGGTGCAGACCAGCGGGTGGATCTGGATCGCCTTGCCCTCGACCAGTTGCGGCTCGAAGGCCTGGATGCCCAGGCGGTGCAGGGTCGGTGCCCGGTTGAGCAGCACCGGGTGCTCGCCGATGACCTCTTCCAGCACGTCCCACACGACCGGGCGCTGACGCTCGACCATCCGCTTGGCGGACTTGATGTTCTGCGCGTGGTTGAGGTCGACCAGCCGCTTCATCACGAACGGCTTGAACAGCTCCAGCGCCATCTGCTTGGGCAGACCGCACTGGTGCAGCTTGAGCTTCGGGCCGACCACGATGACCGAACGGCCGGAGTAGTCGACGCGCTTGCCCAGCAGGTTCTGGCGGAACCGGCCCTGCTTGCCCTTGAGCATGTCGGACAGCGACTTGAGCGGGCGGTTACCCGGGCCGGTGACCGGCCGGCCGCGACGGCCGTTGTCGAACAGCGCGTCGACGGCCTCCTGGAGCATCCGCTTCTCGTTGTTGACGATGATCTCGGGCGCGCCGAGGTCGATCAGCCGCTTGAGGCGGTTGTTCCGGTTGATCACGCGGCGGTACAGGTCGTTCAGGTCCGAGGTCGCGAAGCGGCCACCGTCGAGCTGCACCATCGGGCGCAGGTCCGGCGGGATGACCGGGACGCAGTCCAGCACCATGCCGAGCGGCGAGTTGCGGGTGTTCAGGAACGCCGCGACGACCTTGAGTCGCTTGAGCGCCCGGATCTTCCGCTGACCCTTGCCGGAGCGGATGGTCTCCCGCAGGCTCTCGGCCTCGGCGTCGAGGTCCATGTTCTGGACCAGCGCCTTGATCGCCTCGGCGCCCATGGAACCGGTGAAGTACTCACCGAACCGGTCGCGCAGCTCGCGGTAGAGCAGCTCGTCGGTGACCAGCTGCTTCGGCTCCAGCTTGCGGAAGGTGTCCAGCACCTCGTCCAGGCGGTCGATCTCGCGCTGGGCCCGGTCGCGGATCTGGCGCATCTCGCGCTCTCCGCCCTCCTTGACCTTGCGCCGGACGTCCGCCTTGGCACCCTCGGCCTCCAGCTCGGCCAGGTCGGCCTCGAGCTTGGCGGCCCGCTTCTCGATCTCCGAGTCGCGGCTGTTCTCGGACTGCCGCTTCTCGGCCAGGATCTCGTTCTCGATCGTCGAGAGGTCACGGTGACGCGACTCCGCGTCCACGCTCGTCACGACGTACGAGGCGAAGTAGATGATCTTCTCGAGGTCCTTGGGGGCGAGGTCCAGCAGGTAACCCAGCCGGCTCGGAACGCCCTTGAAGTACCAGATGTGGGTCACCGGAGCGGCGAGCTCGATGTGCCCCATCCGCTCACGACGGACCTTGGAGCGAGTCACCTCGACGCCGCAGCGCTCACAGATGATGCCCTTGAACCGAACGCGCTTGTACTTACCGCAGTAGCACTCCCAGTCCCGCTGCGGACCGAAGATCTTCTCGCAGAAGAGCCCGTCCTTTTCCGGCTTCAGGGTGCGGTAGTTGATCGTCTCAGGCTTCTTGACCTCGCCGTGCGACCACTGACGGATGTCGTCGGCGGTGGCGAGACCAATGCGCAGCTCGTCGAAGAAGTTGACGTCGAGCACTATGTCCCCTATGTCGTCGTCTGTACTGCTAATTCTCGGGTGGGGGGGGGGGGGGGGGGGGGCCCCCCCCCCCCCCGACCGCTCACCTCAGACCTCTTCGACCGAGCTCGGCTCGCGCCGGGACAGGTCGATGCCCAGCTCCTCAGCGGCCCGGAACACCTCGTCGTCGGTCTCGCGCATTTCCAGGGCCACACCGTCGCTGGAGAGCACCTCAACGTTGAGGCACAGCGACTGCAGCTCCTTGAGCAGCACCTTGAACGACTCCGGGATGCCCGGCTCCGGGATGTTCTCGCCCTTGACGATGGCCTCGTAGACCTTCACTCGGCCGAGCACGTCGTCGGACTTGATCGTGAGCAGCTCCTGCAGGGCGTAGGCAGCGCCGTACGCCTGCATCGCCCAGCACTCCATCTCACCGAAACGCTGACCACCGAACTGCGCCTTACCACCCAGCGGCTGCTGCGTGATCATCGAGTACGGACCGGTCGAACGAGCGTGGATCTTGTCGTCGACCAGGTGGTTGAGCTTCAGGATGTAGACGTAGCCGACCGCGATCGGGTCCGGCAGTGGCTCGCCGGAACGACCATCGAACAACTGCGCCTTGCCGGTACGCCCGATCAGTTGCTTGCCGTCCCGGTTGGGCAGGGTCGACTCGAGCAGGCCGGAGATCTCCTCCTCGCGAGCACCATCGAAGACCGGGGTGGCCACGTTGGTGTCGCCCTCGGACTCGTGCGCGTCGATCGAGCGCAGCTGGCGCTTCCAGTCGGCGTCGTCACCCTCGACCTTCCAACCGGTCTTGGCGACCCAACCGAGGTGGGTCTCCAGCACCTGGCCGATGTTCATCCGGCTCGGCACACCGAGCGGGTTGAGCACGATGTCGACCGGGGTGCCGTCCTCAAGGAACGGCATGTCCTCGATCGGCAGGATCTTCGAGATGACGCCCTTGTTGCCGTGCCGGCCGGCGAGCTTGTCGCCGTCCTGGATCTTGCGCTTCTGGGCGACGTAGACCCGGACCAGCTCGTTGACACCCGGCGGCAACTCGTCGCCGTCCTCGCGGGAGAACGTGCGCACACCGATGACCGTGCCGGTCTCGCCGTGCGGCACCTTCAGCGAGGTGTCCCGAACCTCACGCGCCTTCTCACCGAAGATCGCGCGGAGCAGGCGCTCCTCCGGGGTCAGCTCGGTCTCACCCTTGGGCGTGACCTTGCCGACCAGAATGTCACCGGGGACGACCTCGGCACCGATCCGGATGATGCCGCGCTCGTCGAGGTCAGCGAGCATTTCCTCGCTGACGTTCGGGATGTCGCGGGTGATCTCCTCCGGACCGAGCTTGGTGTCCCGAGCGTCGACCTCGTGCTCCTCGATGTGGATCGAGGTGAGCACGTCCTGCTGCACGAGGCGCTGCGACAGGATGATCGCGTCCTCGTAGTTGTGGCCCTCCCAGCACATGAACGCCACCAGCAGGTTGCGTCCGAGCGCCATCTCGCCCTCGTCGGTGCACGGACCGTCGGCGATGACCTGACCGGCCTCGACGCGGTCGCCCTCGAAGACGACCGGCTTCTGGTTGACGCAGGAGCCGGCGTTGGAGCGGCGGAACTTGTGCAGCAGGTACGTCCGGCGGTGGCCGTCATCCTGGTGGATGGTGACGTAGTCGGCGCAGAGATCTTCGATCACACCGCCGACCTCGGCGACCACCACGTCGCCAGCGTCGACCGCGGCCCGGTACTCCATGCCCGTACCCACGAGCGGCGCCTCGGCCTTGACCAGCGGCACCGCCTGGCGCTGCATGTTCGCGCCCATCAGTGCCCGGTTGGCGTCGTCGTGCTCGAGGAACGGGATCATGGCGGTCGCGACCGAGGTCATCTGCCGGGGCGAGACGTCCATGTAGTCGACGGCACCGGGGACGACGTCCTCGGTCTCGCCGCCCTTACGACGGCAGAGCACCCGGTCCTCGGCGAACGTGCCGTCAGCCTTCAGGCGCGCGTTGGCCTGGGCCTTGACGAACCGGTCCTCCTCGTCCGCGGTCAGGTAGTCGATCTGGTCGGTGACCCGACCCTCGACGACCTTCCGGTACGGCGTCTCGATGAAGCCGAACGGGTTGACCCGGGCGAAGGTGGACAGCGCGCCGATCAGGCCGATGTTCGGGCCTTCCGGCGTCTCGATCGGGCACATCCGGCCGTAGTGGGACGGGTGCACGTCGCGGACCTCGAAGCCGGCCCGCTCCCGGGACAGACCACCCGGGCCGAGCGCGCTCAGCCGACGCCGGTGGGTCAGGCCCGCCAGCGGGTTGGTCTGGTCCATGAACTGGGACAGCTGGGACGTCCCGAAGAACTCCTTGATCGCCGCCACCACCGGGCGGATGTTGATCAGGGTCTGCGGGGTGATCGCCTCGACGTCCTGCGTGGTCATCCGCTCGCGGACGACACGCTCCATCCGGGAAAGGCCGACCCGAACCTGGTTCTGGATCAGCTCGCCCACGGTACGGAGGCGCCGGTTGCCGAAGTGGTCGATGTCGTCGGCCTCGTAGCCGTCCTCACCGGCGTGCAGCCGGCACAGGTACTCCACGGTGGCGACGATGTCGTCCTCGGTCAGCGTGCCGGTGGTGATCGGTACGCCGACTTCGAGCTTCTTGTTGAACTTGTAGCGCCCGACCTTGGCGACGTCGTACCTCTTCGGGTTGAAGAAGAGGTTGTCGAGCAGGGTCTGGGCGTTCTCGCGCGTCGGCGGCTCGCCAGGGCGCAGCTTGCGGTAGATATCGAGCAGAGCCTCGTCGGCGCCGGCGATGTGGTCCTTCTCGAGCGTGGTCATCATCAGCTCGGACCAGCCGAACTTCTCACGGATCCGCTCGGCCGACCATCCGATGGCCTTGAGCAGGACGGTGACGGCCTGCCGACGCTTGCGGTCGATGCGTACACCGACCGTGTCGCGCTTATCGATGTCGAACTCCAGCCAGGCACCCCGACTCGGGATGACCTTGACGCTGGAGAGGTCGCGGTCGGAGGTCTTGTCCGGCTGCTTGTCGAAGTACACGCCCGGAGACCGGACGAGCTGGCTGACCACGACGCGCTCGGTGCCGTTGATGACGAAGGTGCCCTTGGGCGTCATCATCGGGAAGTCACCCATGAACACCGTCTGGCTCTTGATCTCGCCAGTGGTGTTGTTGGTGAACTCCGCGGTCACGAAGAGCGGAGCGCAGTAGGTCAGGTCCTTCTCCTTGCACTCCTCGATCGAGGCCTTGACCTCGTCGAAGCGCGGCGCTGAGAAGGAGAGCGACATGGTGCCGGAGAAGTCCTCAATGGGACTGATCTCTTCAAGGATCTCCGCGAGACCCGATCGTGCGTGCGGGTCGTCCGCCGACCGGCCCTGCCAAGCCTCGTTGCCCACGAGCCAGTCGAAGGACTCGTTCTGGATGGCAAGGAGGTTGGGGACCTCGAGGTGTTCGGTGATCCTGCCGAATGAAACTCGGCGGGGAGCGAATGCGCTCGACGTACGACTGGTCTTCGCAGGGCGGGAAGCTGCCAAGATGCGTCCTTCCGAGGACCGGTGCTGCAGAACGGCTGGTACGCGTGCACTCCAATGACCCCACCAGAAATATCCGTAAACGGACATTTCCGAGCAGGGGTCAAGTCGGAAGGCAGCGCAAACTAGCAGTGTAGCCGAGAGGCTAACCGCTGTCCAGCCCACCCCGCAGGTTGTTTGCGGAGCGCGCCTCGGCCCCCGTCAACCGGGGTCTGCCGGGCCGCTCAGAACGCAACTCCCCACTGGGCCGCTCGGGTTACAGCGGCCGATGGTGCCGCCGCTGTCATACCCACGTCGTGGCCGTCGCAAGCGCGGTGTCTTGCTGGTGTCAGCGTGCCTGGCAGCCCCGGGCCGCGTCAAGGGCCGGTATCCGGGTTGTCCCTTGTTTCCCACTGGAGGGCGACCCGCCACGCTCGTTCGAGTCAAGGGTACGCGTGGTCGGAGCCCAGCTCAGGACCGGTCGCAGCCAGATCCACCAATACGGCGGGCGGTGATCCGTGTCGGATCACCGCCCGCCGCGACGCGATGGTGTCCCAGCTCACGAGCCGGGTACGCGTTGGTGGAACGTCAGGTCACTTGAGGGTGACCTTGGCGCCTTCACCCTCGAGCTTGGCCTTCGCCTTGTCGGCGGTCTCCTTGTTGACCTTCTCCAGGATGGCCTTCGGCGCGGACTCGACCGCGTCCTTGGCCTCCTTGAGGCCCAGGCCGGTCAGCTCACGCACGACCTTGATGACCTGGATCTTCTTGCCACCGTCAGCCTCGAGGATGACGTCGAACTCGTCCTGCTCCGGCTCGGCCTCGGCCGCAGCGCCACCGCCACCGCCGGCAGCGGCAACCGCGACCGGAGCAGCAGCGGTGACCTCGAAGGTCGTCTCGAACTGCTTCACGAACTCAGAGAGCTCGATCAGCGTCATCTCCTTGAACGCGTCGAGCAGCTCGTCGGTGCTGAGCTTCGCCATATCTGGCGTCCTTTCCTGATTCTGTTAAGTAAGAACTGGTGCGCCGTGGGGGCCTCAGGCCGCCTCGGCGCTCTCCTTCTCGCGCTTGTCCTGCAGTGCAGCCGCCAGACGGGCGGTCTTCGACAGCGGGGCCTGGAACAGGGCCGCGGCCTTGCTCAGGTTGCCCTTCATCGCGCCGGCCAGCTTGGCCAGCAGCACCTCGCGGGACTCAAGGTCGGCGAGCTTCGTGACCTCGGCCGCGGTGATGGCCTTGCCCTCGAAGACACCGCCCTTGATGACGAGCTTCGGGTTGGCCTTCGCGAAGTCGCGAAGCCCCTTCGCCGCCTCGACGACGTCGCCCGAAACGAAAGTCAGCGCGGTAGGACCGGTGAACAGCTCGTCGAGGCCGGTGATGCCCGCGTCCGTCGCAGCACGCTTGGCCAGCGTGTTCTTCGCGACCGTGTAGCTGGTATCGGCGCCGAGCGAGCGCCGAAGCTGGGTGAGCTGGGAAACCGTCAGACCGCGGTACTCGGTCAGCACGGTGGCGCCCGAGCTGCGGAAGCTCTCGGTCAGCTCAGCGACGGCCGTGGCCTTGTCGGCCCGGATCGGCTTGTCCGCCATGTCCCTCCTCTCTCGTTACTCGAGGCTGGTCCCCGTCTCGGCCGAAGCCGGAACGGAGGCGGAGGCAGCGCGACAACGAAAAAGCCCCGGCGCAGGGCGCACGGGGCGAGGGCCGGCGGATCGTCATGGTCGGCGGACCATGCTCACTGCCGAGTTACGCTTGCCGCCCTACGCGGGTCGCCCGTTGTCGCGGGACCTTCGACCGTGCCGAAGCACGGTGACCAGCGGTCTCTGGGTGGTTCCTCATCCATGAGAACACGGATGACGGTTGAAGAGTACGCGCACCGGCCAGCGGCGCCAAATCGCGCCCGGTGAGCCACGTCACCCGTACCTGCGCCGGTCAGCCCTCGGCCCGCCGCCGCCACAGGTAGCCGCCGACGACCGCAGCGCTCCAGGCCAGCGCCCACCCGCTCAGCCCCAGCAGGGTCAGCGCGGCGGCGTCGCCGGCGGTGGTGCGAGCGGCCGCCATGATCGGCGGTGCCAGCCAGGGGGCCACCGAGCCGGTCAGGCCGAACACCACCGCGCCGACCCCGCCGAGGGCCAACACCGCGACGCCGTACCCGGCGCCGCCCACCGACGCCCGGCTGGCCAGCGCCCCGAGGGCAACCGCAGCGGGTACGACCAGCAGGTGCGCCCACAATCCCAGCGCGAGCCCGACCGGAATCGACCGGTCCCCCGGGTCGACCGGGCCGGACACCCCGCCGACCAGCCACGGAAAGAGCAGCGCGACGGCCACCGTCACCAGCGCCGCCCCCGCGGCGGCGAGCAGCCCGGCCAACCGCTCCCGGGCCACCCCGACCGTCACCTGCGCCAGCCGGCGCTGCACGTCCGGCTCGACGTCCAACAGGATCTTGGTCTGCCAGGCGAGCACCGGGAAGAGCACCACCGCGGAGACCCCGTACGCCTCCGCCGGCTGGGCGCGGCCACCGCCGTAGAGGGTGCCGAGCGTGATCAGGCCGGCGAGCAACGGTGCCAACGCCCGGCCGGTTCGCAGGAAACCGGCCAACCGCATCCGGACCAGGGCGCTCACCGGGTCTCCCCCGCTGCCGGCTCGACCACCGCGTCGGCGGCCTCCGGCTGGTCCGCTACCAGCTCCCCGGCGACCCCGAGCGACGGCTCGGCGGGTCGGGCGGCACCGGCCGACCGGATCGGCTCGGCGGGTCGGGCCTGGGGTGCGGCGGTGGAGGCGTCGGAGCGTACCCGCAGCACCTGGTGGCCCTCGGCGCGCAACCGGGCGACGGTGCCGGCGACCCGCGCGGCCGGCACCGCGACCTCGACCACCGCGATCGTCTCGTCCGTCGACGACGTCTCCTCGGAGAGCGAACCGTCGGCCACCAACCAGCGGCGCGCGGCCGGTAGCCGGACCGTCTCGCCGCGGTGGTCACTGACCAGGACGGAGCCGTCGGCGGCGAGCACCTCGGCGATCAGCTCGGGCACCAACTCACGGGTGGCGGCGTCCAGCCCCTCCCACGGCTCGTCGAGCACCAGCAGGCCCGGCGGGCGCAGCATCGCCTGGGCGAGGCCGACCTTCTGCGCGGTGCCCTTGGACAGCTCCGGCAACCGGACCGAGCGGAAGCCGGACAGCCCGAGCCGGTCCGTCCAGAAGGTCACCGCCTCGTCGGCCGCAGCCCTGCCCAGCCCCGCCACCCGGGCCATCCCGGTCAGATAGCGGGTCACCGTGAACGGTTGGTCGGCGGGGAAACGCTCCGGCACCCAGCCCACCCGCGCCGGCCGGTCGGTGACCCGGCCCCGGCCCGGCCGGAGGACCCCTGCGGCCACCTGAAGCAGAGTCGACTTGCCCACCCCGTTGCGACCCAGCACGATCGCGGCCTCGCCGGGACCGATCCGCACGTCGATGCCCTGCAGCACCCACGGCCTCCGCCGGTGGTACCGCAACCAGACGTTCTCCAGCCGCATGACGTCGAGCCTGCCACACCTCGAACGCGCCGGGGCGCCGCCACGGTCGTGGCGGCGCCCCGGCGGAGCGAACTGTCGGCTCAGGCGTCGGCCTGGTCCTCCCGAAGGTTCTTCACCAGGTTCGGGTCGACCGGGACGCCCGGGCCCATCGTGGTGGTCAGGATGACCTTGCGGAGGTACTTGCCCTTGGCCGCGGACGGCTTGGCACGCAGCACCTCGTCGAGCACCGCAGCGTAGTTGTCCACCAGCTGGGTCTCCGTGAAGGAGGCCTTGCCGATGATCAGGTGCAGGTTGGAGTGCTTGTCCACCCGGAAGGTGATCTTGCCGCCCTTGATGTCCGACACCGCCTTGGTGACGTCCATGGTCACCGTGCCGGTCTTCGGGTTCGGCATGAGACCGCGCGGGCCCAGGATCCGCGCGATCCGGCCGATCTTGGCCATCTGGTCCGGCGTGGCGATCGCCGCGTCGAAGTCGAGCCAACCACCCTGGATGCGGGCGACCAGCTCATCGGTGCCCACCTCGTCCGCACCCGCGGCGGCGGCCTCTTCGGCCTTCGCGCCGCTGGCGAACACGATCACGCGGGCGGTCTTACCGGTGCCGTGCGGCAGGTTGACCACACCGCGGACCATCTGGTCCGCCTTGCGGGGGTCGACGCCGAGGCGCATGGCGACCTCGACCGTGGCGTCGAACTTGACGTTGGTGGTCTCCTTGGCCAGCTTCACGGCCTCGGTGGGGGTGTAGAGCTTCGACCGGTCGATGACATCGGCGGCCTTGCGGTAGCTCTTGCTGCGCTGCATTGCTGATTACTCCTGTGGTCTCTGGCGGGCTCGCTCGGCGCGAGCCCTCCCACGGTCGGGTCGAAGGCCGGGGCCGACGTCAGTCGTTGACGGTGATGCCCATCGACCGGGCGGTGCCGGCGATGATCTTCTCGGCCTGGGCGATGTCGTTGGCGTTGAGGTCGGCCATCTTCTTCTCGGCGATCTCACGCAGCTGGGCGCGGCTGACCGAGCCGACCTTCTCGGACTGCGGAACACCCGAGCCCTTCTGCACACCGGCAGCCTTGATCAGCAGCCGGGCAGCGGGCGGGGTCTTCAGCACGAACGTGAAGGACCGGTCCTCGAACACGCTGATCTCGGCGGGGACGATGTCGCCCCGCTGAGACTCGGTCTGCGCGTTGTAGGACTTGCAGAACTCCATGATGTTCACGCCGTGCTGGCCCAGCGCGGGGCCGACCGGCGGCGCCGGCGTGGCCTGGCCCGCCGGCAACTGAAGCGTGAACGTCTTGACGAGCTTCTTCTTCGGAGGCATGTCACTTCCTGGGGCTTGGAGCTGGGAAAATGCGGCTGTCGCCGCCCTCGGGCGCGCACGGTCAGCGCGGTGCGACAGCGGCGACATTCAAGAGTAGCGCAGGCCGCAGCCCACTCGTCCGCCGAGGTCGAGCGAGAGCGCGTACGCCGACGTCGGCGGCGGGCCGGGCCCGCCGCCGACGACCAATCAGATCTTGGCGACCTGGTTGAAGTTGAGCTCCACCGGAGTCTCGCGACCGAAGATCGACACCAGCACCTTGAGCTTCTGCTGGTCGGCGTTGATCTCGCTGATCGTGGCCGGCAGCGACGCGAACGCGCCGTCGGTGACAGTGACGGAGTCGCCCACCTCGAAGTCGAGGACCTTGATCTCCGGCTTCGACTTCTTCTGCTCGGTCTCGACGGCCGGTGCCAGCCACTTCAGCACCTCGTCGAGCGAGAGCGGAGCGGGCCGGTCGGCCCGGTCGGTCGCGCCGACGAAGCCGGTCACGCCCGGGGTGTTCCGGACACAGGAGTAGGACTCGGCGGTCAGCTCCATCCGGACCAGGATGTAGCCCGGGAAGACCTTGGCCTGGATCTGCGAACGCTTACCGTTCTTGACCTCGACCTCTTCCCGGGTCGGCACCTCGACCTGGTAGATGAAGTCCTCCATGTCGAGGCTCGTGATCCGGGTCTCGAGGTTGGTCTTGACCTTGTTCTCGTAGCCGGCGTACGAGTGCACCACGTACCAGTCACCCGGCGCGTAGCGCAGCTTCTGCCTCAGCTCCGCGACAGGGTCGTAGTCCTCGTCCGGTGCGGGCTCGGTCGTTGGGAACTCCGGCTCGCTGGCGGCCTCAACCGACTCGTCACCAGCCGCCGTCGCGACCGTGGACTGCTCGTCCACCGGTCCGGCGGTCTCGTCGTACTCAGGCACGCTCGCTCACTTCCGTCACTATGGCTGGAGGCAGCCGGTCAGTCCGAGTTGCCAAAGACAAACAACACGACCTTGGCGAAGCCGAAGTCCAGCACACCCACGATCGTCAGCATCACCGCGACGAACGCCACCACCACGGCGGTGTAGGTCAGCAACTCCTTGCGGGTCGGCCAGATGACCTTACGCAGTTCGGCTACGACCTCGCGGAAGAACCGGGCGATGCGGCCGAAGACGCCCACCCGACCCGTTTCCGACCGCGTGGTCGGTCGGCTGTCCGCCGACTCCGCCCGGGCGCGGGACCGCGTGGCGGTGCCTCCCCGGGAAACCGGCTCGTCCGCGCCGGAGGCGTCGTCGTCGGCCACGTCGTCGACGATCTCGTCGTCCAGACGATCGTCGCCGTCGTCGTCGCGCCGCTTGTTGTCGGCCACTTCGCCCTCCGTCGCGGAATCTGGGGTCGCACGCCGAGCGGCGTACGCGGCGCTGGTCACGCCGGCCGGACCCAACCGTCCCGCGACGGGCCGCGGCCGGTGGATCACCCGGAGGGCCCGACTGCCTCGGACCACCCCGCCGATTCCACCACCACGGGCCGGACGCCGCCAAGCTGGCGGCGCGACCCACGGGAACGGTCAGGCCTGAGGCGCAGGGGTGACAGGACTTGAACCTGCAGCCTGCGGTTTTGGAGACCGCTGCTCTGCCAATTGAGCTACACCCCTATGTGGCAACACTCGCCCCACGCGGCCACAGACGACCGAGCAGGGGTCACTTGCCCCACGGCGGACCAGTGTACGGGTAGCCGCCCGACTTTCCCAACCGGTCTCTCCGCCACGCGTGGCGGGCTCGGTTCAGCGCGCCGTCCGGATGGTTGCCCGCGCCTGGGACAGCACCTTCTCGCCCAGACAGGTGGCGGTCACCTCGAGTCGGGTGAGACCGTCCTCGGTCACCTCACGGACCCGCGCGGTGACCTCGATCTCGGTCCCCTGGTCGTCGTCGGGGACCACCACCGGCCGGGTGAAACGCACGCCGTACTCGACCACCGCGTCCGGCGACCCGGCCCACTCGGTGACCGCCCGACCGACCAACGCCATGGTGAACATGCCGTGGGCGATCACCCCGGGCAGACCCACCTTGGTGGCCACCCGGTCGCTCCAGTGGATCGGGTTGAAGTCGCCTGAGGCGCCGGCGTAGCGGACCAGGTCCGCACGGGTCACCTGAAACGTCTGTGCTGGCAACTCCATCTCACGCCTCCCCGCGAATGACGTACCTGGCCCAGACCGCGACCACGGGTTCCCCGCCGACGGTGCTCACGTCGGTGCGCGTGGTCAGGAAGCCGTGCCCACCCCTGGTGCTGACGTCCTCGATGGTGTTGGTGCAGACCAGCTCGTCGCCGGCGACCACCGGCCGGGTGTACGCGAACCGCTGGTCGCCGTGCACCAGGCGGCTGTAGTCGACACCCAGGGCCGGGTCCTCGATGATCTGGCTGCTCGCGGCCATCGTCACGATCACCGGAAAGGTCGGCGGGGCCACCACGTCGGGGTGGCCCAGCGCCCGCGCGGCCTCCGGGTCGTGATGGGCCGGATCGGTGGCGCCGATGGCGCTGGCGAACTCGCGGATCTTTTCTCGGCCCACCTGATAGGGGGCGGTCGGCGGATACGTCCGGCCGACAAAGGAAGGGTCCAGAGGCATGCCGCGAACCTACACGGAAAGCCCAATCGCCGACCTGATCGGTAGGCGGCGGCGGAGCCGCGCCAAACCGGTCAGATCGGCGATTGAAAAGCTTCGACAGCGGCCGGCTGAAGCCGCCAGCGGTCAGCGGGTCTCGCGGTGGACCGTGTGCCGACCGTCACGCGGGCAGAACTTCTTCAGCTCGATGCGGTCGGGGTCGTTGCGCCGGTTTTTGCGCGTGATGTAGTTGCGCTCCTTGCACTCCACACACGCCAAAGTGATCTTCGGCCGGACATCGGTAGCCTTCGCCACGGCGGAGTGCCTTCCTCGCTAACGGAAACAACTACGACGCGCCAGCCTAGACGCTGACAGCGCGGACATGCAAAGTGGGCGCCAGAAGCGCCCATTTTCTTACGACCACCGGCAACGAGCCCGGAAGACGAGAGTAGCGGTGGCCGGACTTGAACCGGCGACACAGCGATTATGAGCCGCTTGCTCTACCATCTGAGCTACACCGCTGCGATGGGTCCAGCTGAACCCTCGAGCCCCCTTACGGAATCGAACCGTAGACCTTCTCCTTACCATGGAGACGCTCTGCCGACTGAGCTAAGGGGGCCTGCGCGATCTCCCCGTGGGGCGCGCAGGAGTAAGAGTACACGGCCCGGCTCGACAGGTGAAATCGGATCCCCGGTGATCGTCCGCGCCCTGCTCAGGGCACGACACGAAGGCGCGGCAGCTCTCCGCTGGAGATCGTCTCCGGGTCCACCTGGGCACCGAACCAGGCGGCCAACCGCTCGTACGGCAGCGGCCGGCTGAACAGGAAGCCCTGCCCGATCTCGCAGCCGATGTCCTGCAGAAGCTCGAGAGTCAGCTCGCTCTCCACACCCTCGGCCACCACTGCCAACCCGAACTGCTGGGAGAGGGTCACCACCGCGTTGACGATCGCCAGGTCCCCCGGATCGGTCGCCATGCCCTGCACGAAGGAACGGTCCACCTTCACCTCGTGCACCGGCAGCCGGCGCAGGTGTGCCAGGGAGGAGTCGCCGGTGCCGAAGTCGTCCACCGACAGCCGTACGCCGAGATCCCGCAGCCGTTGCAGGGTGGGGATGGGCCGGTCCGTGCCGTCCAGCACCCCCGACTCGGTGATCTCCAGGGTGAGGCGCTGCGCCGGCACCCCGTACTCGGTCAGCAGCTCCTGCACCCGATCCGGGAAGTGTTGGTCGGTGAGCGTCCGGGCGGCCAGGTTCACCGCGATGGGCAACGGCTGGTTGGCCTCGGCCCAGTCGCGGCTGCGGCGCAGCCCCTCCCGGAGCACCACCTCGGTGAGCCGACTCAACTGGCCGGTGTGCTCGGCCACCGCCACGAAGTCCTCGGGTGCGACGGTGCCGTGCGTCGGATGCTCCCAGCGGGCCAGGCACTCGACGCCGACCAGGCGACGGTCCCGCAATGTCACCTTGGGCTGGAAGTAGACCTCCAGCTCTCCCTGATCCAGCGCCTGGTGCAGGTCGCCGGCGAGACCCAGCCGGCGCAGCGACCGAGACTCCAGGCCCGGGCTGAACAACTGCACGCTGCCCGGCACCGACTTGGCCGCCGTGGTGGCCAGGTCGACCCGCAGCAGCAAGGTGGCCGCATCGCTGCCATGATCCGGGTGTACGGCCACCCCGACAGCGGTGTCCACATTCAGAGTGAGCGCGTCGAAGACCATCTCGTCGCGGATCTGTTCGCGCAGTTGAGCGGCCAACTCGAGCGCTGCCTCGGCGCTCTCCAACCGCAGCGTCACCAGGAACTCGTCCCCGCCGGCCCGGCCGACCAGAGCCGACGACGGCGCGCTGGCCCGCAACCGGTTGGCGACCTCGGTGAGGACCTTGTCCCCGGCTGCGTGACCGAGGGACTCGTTGACCTGGCGCAGACCGTCGACGTCGAAGAGCAGCAGCGCCACCACCTCGCCGGGCAGACGAATCTTGACCGACTCGTCCAGTGCGCCGGTGATCCGCCGACGATTGGGCAGCTTGGTCAGCGCGTCGTGGTACGCGTCGTGCCGCAACCGCTCCACCAACCGGGAGTTTTCCAACGCCACCGCCGCGTGCGCGGCCACCGTCTCGAAGACCGAGATGTCGCGCTGGGTGAAGTACAGCGGGTCGGCGAGCCGATTGGTGACCTCGAGAGTCCCGATCACCACCCCGCCCGACCGGAGGGGAACAACAACGGTGTCCTTGACCCCCCTCTCGGCGAGGCTGGCCCGGAACTGGGGATCGCTCGTCACTCCACGGCCGACCGTCACGGGGCGGGCCGTTTCCAGCACCTTCTCCCGCAACGCCGACGGGGTCAGGGACAGGTCCAGCAGACCAGAATCCTCGACCCTCGCGGTGAGCAGAATCTCGGGATGCCGCCCCTGCGCCGGCAGCCAGAGGGTGGCGTACTCGGCCTGCATCAACGCGCGCACCCGACCGAGGAGGGCGTCGACAAGGGTTCCGTCCTGTCCGCTGGCCGCCACCGCCCTGCTCAACTCGTACATGTCGGTCAGCGTGCGGTGCTGGCGGAAGAACTGGGTGTACGAGCGGTAGACCAGCGCGAGGCCGGCCGCCAACGCGGCCAGCGGCACCAGCGACCACCAAGACTCCCGGATCAGGATCAGGACGATCAGGCCGGCGGCCACGTTGATACCCGCGGTCAGGAGCAGCGACGGCACTGCGCGAAGCGTCTCCCGACCGGCCTGCCAGCCCTGCAGGAGGGTGTGTACCGAAGCGACGCCGGTAAGGCTGACCAGGATCACCACACTGATCGCGCAACACAGACTCACCCAGGTCGCCGGGCCGACACCCGACCTCGGCGGCAACGCCTGGAGAACCAGTGTGGCGAGCGACGTCCCGGCGGCCGCGCGCGCGACGTTGAACCAGACCTTTGGCGCCGTTATCCGATGCCGCAGTTGCGTGACCAGGGACGCGAGCGTGTAGATGACCACGACGGTCAGTGGCGGCAGGAAGTAGAACGCGAGTACGAGCGGCAGCTCGGTAAGCGTCATGGCCACCGACTGCCGGCGGACGACCAGCACCAGCAACGGAAGGCCCGCGGCGATCATCGCCACGAGAAGAAGCGCGGCCCAGTGCCAGTCACCGAACGACTGATCGGCGACCAGACCTGTGAGGATCACGCAGGTAACAGCGAGAAGGATCAGCGGAGCGGTGATGATCCAGGCGTCTTCCGAGGACCTACGCCTCAACTGGTCCCGCGCGATCATCCCGCTCCCTGCCTGCGTGGCGTGTCCTTGAAAGCCGGCGACCCGTCAGACAGGGGCCGTCAGACCCAAATGATGTCGCCCAGGTTCAGGTCGGCGGGGACACCGTGGTTACCGATGACCATGGTGGCGACGGCAGCGAGGATGAGGAGCGAGCCATACAGCCGGCCCAACCTACGACCAGACATAAGATTGCTCCTGTCGGAAGGTCTCGTGGGGGTGGTGGAGGTTCCACGATCGTGCCACAGTGCGGGCAGCCAGAGAAGTGGTGGTCGCCCGACTAGCCCCACCGTCTGTTACTTCCCGCCGTTCGGCCTACCGCCCTCGCCGTACCGGGCCAGATCACGAGCTTGCGGGGCAGTTCACCGCTTCACGCAGCGTCGAATACGACCTTCAACACAATTCGGGTCCAGTTGTAAACACTCGCCACGCCTGCTCCGACAATCACCCTCAGTAATATTCATACAGCGCGCGCCCCACGTACGCCTCGGCTCGGCCATCGACCACCATACCGGCTCCGCGCCATCCCGGCAGCACTTCGTCGGGTTCATTTCAGATGGACGACGACCGGCGCGAAGTCAGACTACGAGCATCGTAAGCGCAGCTCAACTTGCCCACGGCATCGAAGGTGGCGGATTGCGTCCCTTTCGAGCCGCGACGAGGCAAGCCCTGACCTGGCGCTGCGGGCCCGGCCTCAGAATCGACGCCACCTTCAGGCTGCCCTCCACCCTTCGGTCTCGCATCGGCTGGACTGAGCCAGAATCGGCTAGATCAACGACAATGGCCCCCGATCAGCATCTCTGCTGGTCAGGGGCCGTGTCTGCACCTGGTGGCGGGTAGAGGATTCGAACCTCTGAAGCTTTCGCGACGGATTTACAGTCCGCTCCCATTGGCCGCTCGGGCAACCCGCCAGGGCACCCCACCGCGTCGCAACGCGGCGGCGGAAGCAAGAATAGCGGCTCCCCCCGGTGCCGATGCAACCGGGTACGGTCAGGGGGTCGTGCCGCTGGTCGGCGGCCGACGGCAGGCCCAGACCGCCGGACAGCAGGAGCAGAAACATGGCAGCGAACCCGTCGTTCGACATCGTGAGCAAGGTTGACCGCCAGGAGGTCGACAACGCCCTTCGTCAGGCGGAGAAGGAGCTTGCGACGCGGTTCGACTTCCGCGGCACCGGCGCTGAGATCTCCTGGTCCGGCGAGGAGGCGATCGGCCTTCAGGCGGAGACCGAGGAGCGCGTTCGCGCCGCACTGGACGTGTTCAAGGAGAAGCTCGTCAAGCGGAACATCTCGCTGAAGTCGCTGGATGCTGGGGAGCCGCGCCCGTCGGGCAAGATCTTCAAGATCGACTGCAAGGTGATCCAGGGCATCGAGACGGACAAGGCCAAGGCCATCAGCAAGAAGATCCGCGACGAGGGCCCCAAGGGCGTGCAGGCGCAGATCCAGGGTGACCAGCTGCGCGTCACCGGCAAGAAGCGCGACGACCTTCAGGCCGTCATCTCGCTGCTCAAGGGCGAGGACTTCGGCGTCGCCCTCCAGTTCAACAACTACCGCTGAGGGTCACCCACCTCGGCCCCACCAGCGGTCCGGTCTCGGTTTAGATCGACTCGGGTTTCTGAAAGTCGGGGCATCCGGGCGACTGGGATACCGCGACTTTCAGGAACCCGAGTCGATCAAGGACGAGGCGACCGGCCTGCGCGGTCAGACGGTGACGGGGTGTTCGGTGCGTACCGCAGTGGTTTCCGCTCGGGCGATGGGCCCGGCGGGCAGTGCGGCGACCGCGGCCCCGACGGCGACCGCCGCCCCGGCGAACAGGAACGCCCAGCGGACGCCGCCGGCGTGATCCACGATCACGCCGGCCACCGAGCCGCCAGCGGCGCTCGCCGCCACCGCGACGGTGACCACCCAGGTGTACGCCTCGTTCAACATGCCGGTCGGGGCGATCCGGCCGACCAGGGTGTTCTCCAGGGTCAGCGCGGGCGCGATGGTGGCCCCGCCGGCGACCAGCGCGACACCCAGCGCGAGTGGGGTGGGCATCACCGCGAACACGGCGAAGGTGGCGGCCAGCGCGGCGAGCAGCAGGGCGAACTGCCGGGTCATGTTCGGTGCCGGCTTGCGGACGCCGAACCAGAGCCCACCGATGGCACTGCCGACCCCCCAGACCGCGAGCAGCACTCCGGCGAGGCTCTCCGGGTCGTCGGTGGTGTGGTCGCTCGCGAACGCCGGCACGATCACTCCGGCGGCTCCGAAGGCGATGCCCAGACCGGCCACGCAGATCAGCAGGGCCGGGAAGCCGGGGACCCGCAGTGGGCCGAGCCCGCGGGCGTGGTGTTCCTGCGGGTGCGGACGCCAGCCGCGCATTACCCGGCCGAGGGCCACGGCGGTCGTGCCGACCAGGGTGACCACGGCCGCACCGATCAGCGCGGCCGCCGCGTCGGCGACGAGTACGAAGCCGGCGACGAGCAGTGGGCCGAGGACGAAGACGATTTCGAACAGCGTGGTCTCGGCGGCCAAGGCGGTGTTGCGGAGGTGGTACCGGCCGGAGTTGGGGCCGGTCAGGTCGTTCCAGGCGCCTCGGATGGCGGCGGTGAGCGGCGGGTAGGTGGCGCCGGCGACGCCTGCGGCGAGGTAGATAGCGGGGAGAGCGTCGTCGCCGGAGCGGCTGGCCAGCAGCAACCCGATGAGCGCCAGCGGGTGGGCCACTGCGGTGAGCAGCAGGACGGGGCTGGGGCCGACCCGGTCGGCGATCCGTCCGGCAACCGGGCTGAGCGCGGCACCGGCGAGGGCGTAGATGCCGCCGGCGATGGCGGCCAGCGAGTAGCGCCCGGTCACCTGCTCGACCACGAGGAGCAGCGCCAGCGGGGTCATGCCGATTCCGAGCCGCCCGATGATGCCGGTGATCAGCAGCATGGGCGCGCCGGGGATCCGCCAGACACCCAGGTACTGACGCAGCGCGGTCACCGTGAACCTCCCGAGGGTGTAATGAGCGTGAGCCGTTATGACCCTAACGCCGCCGCCTGACACGAAGACAGCGGAATAGGTCTTCGACACAGCGATCCGCCCGCACCCGGCGCGGCCGGGTGCGGGCGGAGGCGGTGGATCAGCGGATCAGCGTTGGAACTGCACCGGCCCCGAGTTGCGTGCCATCTGCTCCAGCCGGGCGACGCGGTCCTCCATCTTCGGGTGGGTGGAGAAGAGCGCGGCCATGCCGCCGCCCCGGAACGGGTTGGCGATCATGAGGTGGGCGGTGCTGGTGAGCTGGCCCTGGGCCGGCAACGGCCGACGTCGGGCCCCCGCGTCGATCTTGCGGAGCGCGCTGGCCAGGGCCAGTGGGTCGCGGCTCAGCTCGGCGCCGGAGGCGTCCGCCTGGAACTCGCGGCTCCGGCTGATCGCCAACTGAATCACCGTGGCCGCGATCGGGCCCAGGATCAGGGTGAGCAGCAGCACAGCCGGGTTGGGTCGGTCCTCGTCGTCCCCGCCGCCCAGCGGGATGAAGAAGGCGAGGTTCGCCAGCAGGGTGATGATGCTGGCCAGGCCGGCCGCCACGCTGGAGATCAGGATGTCCCGGTTGTAGACGTGGGACAGCTCGTGCCCGATCACGCCACGCAGCTCGCGGTAGTCGAGGATCTCGGTGATGCCCTGGGTCACGCAGACGGCCGCGTGCTGCGGGTTGCGACCGGTGGCGAACGCGTTGGGCTGCGCGGTGGGGCTGACGTAGAGCCGCGGCATCGGCTGCTGGGCATCGGTGGCCAGCTCCCGGACCATCCGGTACAGCTCGGGGAACTGCGCCTCGGTGACCGGTTGCGCCCCCATCGAGCGCAGTGCGAGCTTGTCGGAGTAGAAGTAGGTGACGCCGTTCATGACCAGAGACACGAGGACGGCGATGACCAGGCCGCCGCTGCCGCCGAACCAGTAGCCCACCGCCAGGATCAGGGCGCTGAGCAGGCCAAGCAGCGCTGCGGTCTTCAGACGGTTGTGGTGCACGATGTCTCCTTCGGTGCACGGATCGCCGGGATCCGCTGACCGGTGTAACAACCCGGTACCCGCCAACCATCCGTCTCAACGCTGAGAGTTGACTGAAACCGGGGCCCAGGTGGGGTCAGCGGCCGGCCAGGTCGAGCACCAGTTGCGGGGCGACGCCGAGCACCACGGCGGCCACCGTCGCCACCGCCAGCACCACCGCCACCACACCCACCACGGGCACGCCCGACGCTCCGCCACCGGCGAGCGCCGCGGCCGGGCCGGGCGTCGTGGCCGGCGCCCAGAGCGCGGCGGTCACCCGCAGGTAGTAGGCGAGCCCGATCACGGCGTTCAGCGCCACCACCAGCGCCAGCCAGGCCGCGCCACCGTCCAGCAGCGCCCGGACCACTGTCACCTTCGCGAACAGGCCGGCCAGCCCCGGCGGCAGACCAGCCAGACCCACCAGCGCGAGACCGAACGCCGCAGCTCGCCACGGGTGCCGCCGGGCTGCCCCGCGCAGGTCGTCCAGCGTGCCGCCGTCCGCACCCGCCGGCCGCAGCGCGGTCACACCGGCGAAGGCGGCCAGCTCCAACACCACGAAGAAGACGGCGTACGCCACGGCGGCCGCGTACGCGGCGGATCGTGCCTCGTCCATGCGCCCGGCGGCCAGCGCCAACGCTCCCAGCGGGGCGAGGATGTACCCGGCCTGCGCGACGGACGACCAGGCGAGCAGCCGGACGGTCCGCCGCTGACGCAGGGCGACCAGGTTGCCGACGGTCATGGTGAGCACGGCGAGCAGGGCGAGCACAGGACCGGTCTGGTCCGCCGGCAGCGCCCGCTGCACCACGGCGAGCAGGGCGACCAGGCCGCCCAGCTTCGACGCGGTGGACAGGTACGCGGCCACCGGCAGCGGCGCGCCGTCGTAGGTGGCCGGCGCCCAGGCGTGGAACGGCACCGCCGCCACCTTGAAGGCCAGGCCGACCAGCAGCACCGCCACCGCGGCGGTGGTCAACGGCAGGTTCCGCAGCTCCGGCTGCTCGGCGAGCAACGTGCCGAGCCGGTCCAGGTGCAGCCCACCGGTCACCGCGTACAGCAGCGCCGCACCGAGCAGGGTCAGCGTGGTCGCCACCACGCTGACCACGAAGAAGGTCACCGCCGCCTCGGCGCTCGCGAGACTCCCCCGGCGCAGGCCGACCAGCACGTACAGCGGCAGGGTCAGCGTCTCCAGGGCGACGATCAGCGTGATCAGGTCGCCGGCCGCGCCGAGCACCACGCCGCCGGTCATCGAGCAGGCCAGCAGGAAGGCGTACTCCCCGACCGGTGACCGCCCGGCCCGTAGCGCGGGCACCGACAGCCCGAGCACGCCCAGGGTGAGCAGTGCGACCACCACGCCGACCAGGGCCGCGCGACCGCCGAAGATCCAGGAGCAGTCGGCGCCCACGCAGAACGTCCGCCGCTCCGCACCCGCCCCGACCAGCGCGGAGCCGACGGCGGTGCCGAGCGCGCCGAGCGCGGCCACCGCGATCGTGGCCCGTGGCCGAGCCACGAGCAGATCGGTGATGAGTACGAGTACGGCCGTGCCGGCGGCCAGGTAGGCCGGCAGCAGCGCGACGCTGTCCACGCTCTGCACGACGTTCATCTGAGCCCGCCTTCGTTCGCGACTGCGGGGCTCCGCTTCGCTGCACTCCTCGCGCTCACCGGGAAACCACTCCGATCAGGGCGTCGACGGGGGCCTCGGCGACGCCGAGGACCAGCGTCGGCGCCAACCCGATGGCCAACGCGAGCAGCACCAGCGGCACCCAGGCGGTCAGCTCCGCACCGGCCAGGCCGGGGCCGACCGGACCGACGGCGGGGCTCGGCCGGTTGTGGGTGACCTGGCGCAGCAACCGCAGGAAGTACGCGGCGGTGAGCGCCCCACCGACCGCCGCCAGCACCCCGAGGGTGGTCCAGAGCGGGCCGCCCACCTGCACGGCGGCGATCACCGCGAACGCCTCGCCCCAGAAGCCGGCCAGCCCGGGCAGGCCCAGCGACGCGATCGCCGCGAACGCGAGCAGCCCCGCCAACCGTGGCGCGGTCTCCCGCAGCCCGGACAGCTCGGCGAGGGTGCCCGTGCCGGTACGGTCCTTCACCGCCCCGGCCAGGAAGAACAGCAAGCCGGTGATCACACCGTGCGCGACGTTGCCGATCAACGCCGCCTGGATGCCGGTGGCGGTCAGCGTGGCGACGCCCAGCAGCACGAAGCCCATGTGCCCCACGCTGGAGTACGCGATGAGCCGCTTCACGTCCGACTGGGCCAGGCAGACCAGCGAACCGATCAGGATCGCGGCGACGGCCAGCACGCCGAGCACCGGCGCCGCCCAACGGGCGCCTTCCGGCGCCACCCCCACCGCGACCCGGATCAGGCCGTACGTGCCCATCTTGAGCAGCACACCGGCCAACACCACACTGCCCACAGTGGGTGCCTGGGTGTGCGCGTCGGGCAGCCAGGAGTGCAACGGCCACAGCGGGCTCTTCACCGCGAACGCCAACGCGAGCAGCGTGAACGCGGCCAACTGGGTGCCCCTGGACATCCCCGCGCCACCGGTCAGCGTCACCAGGTCGGCGGTGCCGGCGGCGGCGACCACGACGTACACGCCGACCAGCAGCAGCACCGAGCCGAACAGCGTGTAGAGCGCGAACTTCCGGGCCGCCCGACGCCGGTCCGCGCCACCCCAGCCGGCGATGATCGCGTACATCGGCAGCAGGACGACCTCGAAGAAGAGGAAGAACAACACCAGGTCCAGGGCGAGGAAGGTGCCCAGGATGCCCACCTCGACCACCAACAGCAGCGCGACGAGCGCCCGGCCGCTGCCGCCGTCCGGCACCCGCCACATCGTGTACGCGCAGCAGAGCAACGTGAGCAGCGCGGTCAACACCACGAGCGGCCAGGAGATGCCGTCGACGCCGAGGTGGAAGCGCAACTCCAGACCGGGCACCCAGGGCAGGTCCAGTTCGTGCCACGGGCGCACCGCCGGCGCGTCCGCCGACCAGGCGACCCAGCCCCGACCGCCGAACACCAGCGGCACCGCGGCCAGCAGGGTCAGCGCCGCCGCGACCGTGCCGACCAACCGGGCCGCCCGGTCCCGGGGCGTCGCCGCCACCGCGACCGCACCCAGCGCCGGCACCGCCAGGACGGCGACCAGCAACCCCTGCCCAAACGTCATTGGACCGCCTCTGTTCGCGACTGCGGGGCTCGCAAACCCGGCTCACTCCTCGCGCTCACTGGTTAACTCCAACCAGGGCGGCGGCCAGGCCGATCAGCAGCGCGCCGGCCAGGACGCCGGCGGCGGCCCGGGGCAGCGCCGCGCGGTGCAGCGCGGCCAGCCCCGCGCCCAGACCGGACGCGGCTCGCCCACTGCCCTCGACCGCGCCGTCCACCACCACCTCGTCACTCGTGCGCGCGGCGCGGGCCAGCGCGCCGACGGGGCGTACCACAACTGTGTGCTGGACGTCGTCGAGCCGGAACGCGCGGGCGAAGACCGGCCGCAGCGGACCCAGCGCGGCGGCCGGGTCGGCGGTCGGGTCGCGCCGCCAGCCCAGCGTCACCAGCGCGGCGCCGAACAGCAGGAACGCGAGCGGCAGCAGCACCCCGGGCCCGAGGTGGACCAGGCCGTCCTCGGAGCCCGCCACCGGGACGGTGGGGAACCGCAGGCGGTCGGCGAACGCCCCGAGGAACCCGACCAGACCGAGCAGCGCGGCCGGCACGGCCAGCAGCAGCACCGGCCAGCGCAGCACCGCCGGCGGGTCGTGTGGCTGGACCAGGGGCAGGCGCGGAGCGCCGAAGAAGGCGCGCAGCAGCAGCCGACCTGCGTACCAGGCGGTGACCGCCACGCCGACCAGCCCGGCGACCCAGACGATCCAGCCCACCCAGGACGGGGCCGCGCCGGTGCCCTCCAGCGCGGCCGACTCGGCGACCGTCAGTACGCCGTCCTTGCTCCAGAAACCGGCCAACGGCGGCACCCCGGCCAGCGCGCCCAGGCCCACCACAGTGCACCAGAACGTCACCGGCATGCTGCGCCGCAGCCCGCCCATCTCCGACATCAGTGTGGTGCCGACGGCGTGGATCACCGCGCCGGCGGCGAGGAACAGCAGCGCCTTGAAGGCGGCATGGGTGAGCAGGTGGAACAGTGCGGCCGACGGTGAGCCCACCGCCAGCGCGCCGGTCATGTAACCCAGCTGGGAAACCGTCGACCAGGCCAGCACGCGTTTGATGTCGTCCTGGGCGGTGGCGGCGAGCGCGCCGAGCAGCAGCGTGATCGCGCCGAGCACCCCCAGCACGGTCAGCGTCACCGGCGCGGCCGTGAACAGCGGGTAGAGCCGGGCCACCGCGTACACCCCGGCGGCGACCATCGTCGCGGCGTGGATCAACGCGGAGATCGGGGTCGGGCCGGCCATCGCGTCCGGCAGCCAGGTGTGCAGCGGGAACTGCGCGCTCTTGCCGGCCACACCGGCGAGCAGCAGCAGGCCAGCGGCGGTCAACGTCGCGCCGGAGTGTTCGTGGGCGAGCACGTCGGCGATCCGGAAGCTGCCCGTCGACACACCCAGCAGCGCGATGCCCAGCAGGAACCCGACGTCACCGACCCGGGTCACCAGGAACGCCTTCATGGCGGCAGCGGGAGCGCCGGCGAGTCGGCGGTCGTGGGCGATCAGGAGGTACGAGCAGAGGCCCATCACCTCCCAGCCGACCAACAGCATGATCAGGTCGCCGGCGACCACCACCAGCAGCATGGCACCGGTGAAGAGGCTGATCTGGGCGGCGTAGGGCGGGTAGCGGTGGTCCACGTCGACGTCGTCGTGGGGACCTCGCCGCAGGTAGCCGATCGAGTAGACCTGCACGGCCAAGGCGACCGCGGTGACCGCCACCGCGACCAGCGCGGCAGCGCCGTCCAGCCGTACGCCGAGGGTCACCATCAGCCCGCCGAAGTCGACCCAGGTGGCCGACGTCTCCGTCGGCCCGTCGACAGTGAGCAGCAGCGCGACGGCCAGCGCCAGCGCGCCGGCCGCACCGGTGACGCCGAGCGTCACGGCGACCATCCGAGCCCGGTCGCCGCCGGTCGCGCCGTCCCGCCGAGGGGCCGGTGGCAGCAGCAGGCCGAGTAGCCCGGCGACCAGCGGTACGGCGGGCAGCAGCGCCCCGAGCAGCCCGGTCACCGGCCCGCCTCCGAGTCCAGGACGGCCGGCTCGCGTCCACCGACGGAATCCGGCGACTCGGTCAGCGGCACGTCATCCACGGCGACGGTCGCCCGCAGCCGGTAGAGCTGAAGGACGATCGCCAGCCCCACCCCGATCTCGGCGGCGGCGAGGACGATGACGAACAGCGCGAAGACCTGCCCCGAGTGCGGGAGCACGGCGCGGGCGGTGGTGTCCGCGGTGACCAGGATCAGGTTGACCGCGTTGAGCATCAACTCGACCGACATCAGCACCAGCACCGCGTTGCGTCGGCGCAGTACGCCGTACACGCCGAGGCCGAACAGCAGCGCGGCGGTGACGTACGGGATGACCGGCCTCACCGGCGCCCCCCGGGCTCGCTGTCGACCAGGTCGGCCGCCGTGCCGTCGCGTTGCGGGGCGGCTCGGCCGATGTCCGGCCGGGACAGCACGATCGCGCCCACCAGCGCGGAGAGCAGCAACACCGAGAGCACCTCGAACGGCAGCACCCAGGATTGGAAGATCTGCTCGCCCAGCCGCTCGGCGGTGCCGGCGTCAGGCAGGGTGACGGTGCTCCAGCGGTACGCGTCGACCAGCAGGGCGGTCAGCCCCAGCCCCGAGCCGCCACCGATCAGCGCGGCCGGCCAGCCGGGCCGGTCCAAATCGTCGGAGGCGCCGATCGGGGCCCGGGTCAGCATCACCGCGAACAGCAGCAGGACCACCACCGCGCCCACGTAGATCAGCACCTGCACCCACGCCACCAGCTCGGCGCTGAGCACCAGGAAGTCGCCCGCCAAAGCGCCCAGGCACACCACCAGGTAGAGCCCGGCCCGGACCAGGTGTTTCGTGGTCACCACCAACACGCCGGCACCGACCGCCACCGCGCCGAGGGCGAGCAGCAGCACGTCCGCCCCGGTCACCGGGGCGTCCTTCCGGCGCGGGCGCTCACGACGCCGGGTCCTGGTCGGTGTCGGGGCGTACCGCTGGCGGAGCGGGACGTGCGGCGGCCGCCTTGCGCGCGGCGGAGGTTTCCTCCTTGGCCGGCTCGCCGTTCGGGTCGTGCGCGGGCGGCGGCGGAACGGTGGCCATCCACTGACCGAGGTGGTCCTTGTCGTGCAGCAGGTCCTTGATGTCGTACTCGGCGTACTCGAACTCCGGCGACCAGTAGAGCGCATCGAACGGGCAGACCTCGATGCAGATGCCGCAGTACATGCAGAGCGAGAAGTCGATGTCGAACTTGTCGAGCACGTTGCGCTGGCGGGGGCGGGCGGCGCCGGGCACCACCACCTCCTCCTTGTGCGAGTCGATGTAGATGCACCAGTCCGGACATTCACGGGCGCAGAGCATGCAGACCGTGCAGTTCTCCTCGGACAGGGCGATCACGCCGCGCGAGCGGGGCGGCAGGTCGGGGGCCGTGTCCGGGTACTGCTGGGTGGTCGAACGGCTGGTCATCGTCTTGAGGGTGACCGCCAGCCCTTTCACCAGGCCCGCGCCGGGAAGGCCGCGTTCGCTGGTGTCGCCGCGCTCGCTGGGGTCGCTCATGTCGACCATCCTGCCCTGTGGCCACGGCGCGCGCGACCACCACCCACAGGTCGACGGCGGTACCGTGGTCGCGGGGAGAACGAACGCACCTGGAAGGACCTGCCATGACCGCCGCGCTGCAGAGCGACTACCCGCCCGAGAGCGGATGGACGACTGACGATCTGGATGCGCTGCCCGAGGATGGCCGCCGCCGGGAACTGCTCGATGGAGTGCTGCTGATGTCCCCCTCCCCCACCCGCACCCACCAGACCATCGCGATGCGTCTTGGCGTCGCGCTCGACGAAGACTGCCCCGACGGCTACGACGTGACCCAGGCGGTCGAGGTGCGAATCAACCGCACCCGGTCCTTCATCCCCGACGTGCTGATCACCACGGCTGCCGCGGCGGCTCGGGAGCCGTCGAAGTACGAGCCGCACGAGGTGGTCCTTGCCATCGAGATCGTCTCGCCGAGCACGCGCTCGATCGACCGGGTGTTGAAGCCGGCGCTGTACGCCCAGGCCGGCATCCCCTTCTACTGGCGAATCGAGACCGAAGGCGCGCTGGAGATCGTGACCTACCGGATCGACGCGGTGAACGAGGTCTACACCGAGACCGGGCGGTGGACGAAGTTCGTCGACACCGGCGAGCCCTTCCCGATCAATCTGCCGATCAGCCGGATCACGCCCCGGGTCCGCTGACGACGGCCGGTGGGAGCATCTCGACGCCGAGTTGTTGCAGCAACTGGAACAGCTCGTTGCAGCTCCACACCTCGACGATCCGGCCCGCCGCGTCGAAGCGCAGGAACGTCGCCCACGAGTAGCTGACCACCTGCCCGGTCGGCGGCACCGGCCCGAACTGCCCGGCGTGGGTGCCGGCGGCCCGCCAGTGCACGGCCACCCGCTCGCCGGCCGCGACCACGTCGACGATCTTGTAGCGGAGGTCCGGGAAGGCCGCCCGGCGCTCGCGGTGCCAGGCCAACGTCGCCTCCGGCCCGGTGCCGCCCAGCCCCGGGCACTCCTCGGCGACCAGTTCGTACGCCGACTCCTCCTGGCGGGCATTCCACACATCGGCGATGAACCGCCGGGCCGCCGCCTCCACATCCGTCATGCCGGCAGGGTATCCGGGACCACTGTGCGCCGTAGATCCGCGAGGATTGGGTAGAGACACTGACCAGACCGGGAGGGCGACGTGGGCGAGGAAAAAGGCGGCAAGTACGTCGAGCCGGGCGGCGAGTTCACCCGCGACCAGCGGTACATCGCCACTCGGATCACCGAGGACGGGCGCGACGGCTATCCGGTCGAGCCGGGCCGGTACCGGCTGGCGGTCAGCCGGGCCTGCCCGTGGGCCAACCGACTGATCATCGTGCGGCGGCTGCTCGGTCTGGAGGACGCCATCTCGATGGCGGTGGCCGGCCCGACCCACGACGCCCGGAGCTGGACCTTCGACCTCGACCCGGACGGCCGGGACCCGGTGCTCGGCATCGAGCGCATCCAGGAGGCGTACTTCAAGCGCTTCCCCGGCTACGAGCGCGGCATCACCGTGCCGGCGATGGTGGACGTGCCGACCGGGCAGGTGGTGACCAACGACTACGCGCAGATGAGCCTGGACCTGTCCACGCAGTGGAGGGCGTACCACCGCGAGGGCGCCCCGCAGCTCTACCCCGAGCACCTGCGGGAGCAGATCGACGAGGTCAACGCCATGGTGTTCCGGGACGTCAACAACGGCGTCTACCGGTGCGGGTTCGCGGGCAACCAGGAGGCGTACGACAAGGCGTACCACCAGCTCTTCGACCGGCTGGACTGGCTCACCGAGCGGTTGACCGACCAGCGCTACCTGGTCGGCGACACCATCACCGAGGCCGACGTGCGGCTGTTCACCACGCTGGTCCGCTTCGATCCGGTCTACCACGGCCACTTCAAGTGCAACCGGCAGAAGCTGAGCGAGATGCCGGTGCTCTGGGCGTACGCCCGGGACCTGTTCCAGACTCCCGGCTTCGGCGACACCATCGACTTCGACCACATCAAGCGGCACTACTACGAGGTGCACCGCGACATCAACCCGACCGGGATCGTGCCGCTCGGCCCCGACCTGTCCAACTGGCTCACCCCGCACGGCCGGGAAACGCTGGGCGGCCGCCCCTTCGGCGACGGCACCCCGCCCCCACCCCCCGCCGAGCCCGTCGACCCCGCACACACCCCGCTGCGCTGACCCGCCGCCCTCGCCCAGCCCCGCCTGCTCCGCGTCGATCATGGAGTTGTGGTGGGTGACAAAACGGTGCTGTCCGCTACATTTTGGGCACCACAACTCCATGATCGACGCGCGGCGGGTCGGGGCGGGTCGGGTCCGGGCGGTCGCGGGGCGCGGGGCGGTCGCGGGGTCGTCTACAGGGCTACGCGGACGGCTGCGGTTAGGACCAGTTGGGCCAGGGACGCGGGCACGAGGACCAGCCAGCAGAGGCGTTGGAGTTGGTCCTCGCGTAGCCGGGGGTAGGACACCCGCAGCCAGATGATCACGAAGGACACCGCGAAGATCTTGAGCAGCGTCCAGAGCCAGCCCAGCTGGTCGTCGGCGAACGGACCCTGCCAACCACCCAGGAACAGCACAGTGGTCAGCGCGGCGATCACCACGATGCCGACGTACTCGGCGAGCAGGAAGAACGCGAACCGCAGTCCGGTGTACTCGGTCATGTAGCCGAAGACCAGCTCCGAGTCGGCCACCGGCATGTCGAACGGTGGCCGACGGATCTCGGCCAGCCCGGCGACGAAGAAAATGATCATCGCGGGTGCCTGCCAGAGCAGCCACCACGGCTGCCACGCCTCGACGATGCCCGACAGGCTGAGCGTGCCGGCCGCCATCGCCACCGACGCGGCGGCCAGCACCAGCGGCAGCTCGTAACCGAGCAACTGGGCGGCACCCCGCAACCCGCCCAGCAGGCTGTACTTGTTTGCCGACGCCCACGCCGACATCAGCACCGCCACCACCCCGACGCCGACCACGGCCAGCACGAAGAAGAGGCCGATGTCCAACGGTTGCCCGACCAGGTCGTTCGGACCGAGCGGAATGACCAGCAGCACCAGCAGGTAGGGCACCAGGGCCACCGCCGGCGCCAACCGGAACACCGCCCGGTCCGCCTCGCGGGGCGTGATGTCCTCCTTCTGCACGAACTTGACCCCGTCGGCCACGAGCTGTGCCCAGCCGTGGAAGCCGCCCGCGTACATCGGGCCGAGCCGGCCCTGCATGTGCGCCATCACCTTGTGCTCGGCCTGGCCGACAAGCAACGGCAGGGTGAGGAACGCGACCAACACGCCGCCGATCCGGAGCACCAATTCCACCCAGAGCGGCATCAGGCCGTACCCCCGTCGTGGTCGCCCCGGCCAGCGCGGCCCGGCGGGTCCGCGATCGGCTCGCCACCCGATGCGGCCGGGCCCTCGCCAGGCTTGTCCGATGCGGCGCCGGGCGTGGTCTGGTCGGCCGGGTCGACCCCGGGCACGGTCTCGGCGGCCGGGCCCGCATCGAGCGCGGGCTCGACGGCCGGGCCGGCGTCGGGCTTGTCAGGTGCGGCGGCGCCGGGCGCGGGCTGGTTGGCCGGGCCAACGCCGGGCACGGTCTCGGTGGCCGGGCCCGCGCCGGGCACGGGCTGGTCGGCCAGGGCCGGGCCGTCGGCGGGGCCGGCCGGCCGGGGAGTACGCGCCGGACGGGCCCCCGGGGCGGGCCGCGCCGGACGCTCACGGGCCGGTCTGGCCGGGGTGCCGCCACGCGGGCCCTCCCCCACCCCACCGGCACCCGCCGGGGTGGGCGTGGGCCCCCACTCGCCCGGAGCGGGAACGCCCGGCGGGCGGATCGGTCGACGTCCGCCGCCGGCCTCGGACTCGCCCGGCTCCTTTGCGCCCGGCCAGGGCTTCGCCACCCGGGAAGCCAGCACGAACTCCTTACGCAGCGGGTGACCCTCGAACTCCGGAGGCAGCAGCAGCGGCAGCAGCTCTCCATGCCCGGCGAAGTCGATGCCGAACATCTCGTGCGTCTCCCGCTCGTGCCAGGCGGCGCCGGGGTAGACGTCGACCACCGAGGCGACAGTGGGCGCGCCGCGCGGCAACCGGGTACGCAGGAGCAGGCCGTGCCGTAGTCGCGTCGACCAGAGGTGCGCCACCACGTCGAAGCCCTCGGCCAACTCGTCGACGGCGGAGAGCCAGTCGAAGAAGTCGCAGGCCAGCTCGGCGTCGTCACGGGCGGCGGAAACCGCTGTCAGCCAACTCGCGGGCGGCACATCGACGGTGGCCCGGGCGAACCGTTGCCCGCCGGAGACCGACGGGGTCGCCTCAACCGGCGCGAGCAGCGCGACCAGTCGAGCGCCGACCTCTTCGGGAGTCATGCCGCTGATCCTAGTGCCGGCCGGGCCCGCGCCTGGGCGCCGCCGATGCCCAGCGATCTGCCGGCTTTGGGCGCGGCGCACGCCTCGGCGGGGAAAGATAAGGGCGTGCGCGCTGTGACGGTGAGACCTGGGGTAGCCAACTCGCTGAGCCTCGTCGAGGATCAGCCCGAGCCGGCCGCCGAGGAGGGTTCTGTCCTGGTCGAGGCGCTGGCGGTGGGGATCTGCGGCACCGACCACGAGATCATCGCCGGGGAGTACGGCGAGGCGCCGCCGGGTGCCGACCGACTGGTCATCGGGCACGAGTCACTGGGCCGGGTGATCGAGGATTCCAGCGGCACCCTGCAACCCGGTGACCTGGTGGCCGGGATCGTCCGGTACCCCGACCCGGTGCCCTGCTCGAACTGCGCCGTCGGCGAGTGGGACATGTGCCGCAACGGGCAGTACACCGAACACGGCATCAAGGGCCTGGCCGGGTTCGCCCGGGACCGCTGGCGGGTCGAGCCGCAATTCGCGGTCGGGCTCGACCCGGCACTGGCCCAGGTGGGCGTGCTGCTGGAGCCGACGAGTGTGGTGGCGAAGGCCTGGGACCACATCGAGCGGATCGGGCACCGGGCCGAGTGGCAGCCGCAGACCGTCCTGGTGACCGGGGCTGGGCCGATCGGGCTGCTGGCCGCGTTGCTCGGCACCCAGCGCGGGCTCACCGTCCACGTGCTGGACCGGAACACCGAGGGACCGAAGCCGGAGCTGGTCGCCGGGCTCGGCGCCACCTACCACACGGTGCCGGTCAACGACCTGCCCTTCGAGCCGGACGTGGTGATCGAGTGCACGGGCGCTCCCACTGTGGTCCTCGACGTGATGTGCAAGGCGGCGCCGACCGGGATCGTCTGCCTGGCGGGGGTGTCCAGCGGTGGCCGGAGCATCGACTTCGACGCCGGGGCTCTCAACCGGGCACTGGTGCTGGAGAACAACGTGGTGTTCGGCTCGGTGAACGCCAACCGGCGGCACTGGAACATGGCCGCGCAGGCACTCGCCCGCGCCGACCAGATCTGGCTCGAGTCGCTGATCACCCGGCGGGTGCCGGTGAACCGGTACGCCGACGCGTACACCCCCGGGCCGGACGACATCAAGGTGGTGCTGGAGTTCGCGTCCTGAGCGAGGCCGCGCCCGCTCAGATGCCCGGCAGTCGACCGTTGCGGAACAGGTCGACGAAGAGCTGGTGGTCCTGGCGGGCGCGCACCCCGTACGCGTGCGCGAAATCCACCAGGTGGGCTACGAAGCCCGCCTCGTCGGCGTCCACCGCCGCGACGATCGCCTCCTCGGTGGAGTAGTCCACCAGGTCGTGACTGGATTCGTCGTCGGCGACCGAGTGCATCCGGGCCACCGCCCGGCCAAGGTCGACGAGAACACCGGTCAGCTCCTCCGGCTCGTTCACGTCCGACCAGTCCAGGTCGGCGGCGTATGGGGAGACCTCGGCGACCAGCTGACCGGTCCCATTCAGCTCGGTGAAGCCCAGCCACGGGTCGGCGTGCGCCTGCAACGCCCGCTGCGACTCGGCGGTCCGGTGGCCCTGGTGCTGGAAGTAGCCGCGGACCGACTCGTCGGTGACGTACCGCGCGACGGCCGGCACCTGCGCCTGCTTCATGTAGATGACGACGTCGTTCTCCAGCGCCTGGGTGTGCCCCTCCAGCAGCAGGTTGTACGACGGCAGCCCGGCCGAGCCGATGCCCACGCCCTTGCGCAGCACCACGTCCTTGATCCGTGCCGCCACCGGGCGCAGCTGCGTCGAGGCGGTTGGCAGGGTGCCCAGGTAGTCCTGGAAGGCGACGCTGACCAGGTCCCGGGTGGCGTCGTCGATCTCGAAGACCCCGTCGCCGATGGAGAAGCGTCGCTCGTAGTTGTCGATGGTGGTCTGCGCGGCGAGCAGGTCGACGCGGGTATTGAGCCGGGCCCGTTGGAGAACCCGGCGCAGCACCCCGTCGGCGTTGTCCAGGGTGATCGAACCGATCGCGTCGTCACCGCCGGCGGCGATGGCCCGCAGCTCGGTCAGGTACGACCGGGCGAACCCGGCCACCAGCTCCCCGATGGCCGTGTCGGAGAGCGCCTTGCCGTAGCCGAGCAGCGCCACGCTGGCCGCGAGCCGACGCAGGTCCCAGGTGAACGGCCCGACGTACGCCTCGTCGAAGTCGTTGACGTTGAACACCAGCTGCCCGGAGGCGTTCATGTAGGTGCCGAAGTTCTCCGCGTGCAGGTCACCGTGGATCCACACCCGGCTGGTCTGCTCGTCGGAGAACCGGTCGTCGGCGAAGTCGCCGAGCTGGTCGGCGTAGAACAGCGCGGCGCTGCCCCGGTAGAAGGCGAACGGCGAAGCCGCCATCTTGCGGAACTTGCGGCGGAAGGCGGCCGGGTCGATCGCCATCGACGCGCCGAACTCCTCGGTGAGCACGTCGACGATGTGGGTGGACCGCTGGTCCGCTGAGCTGCTCATAGTGCGCAGGCTAGTGCGGCGGGTCCACAACTGGGCGGCGAACGGCCCATCCATCGATCATGCTGTCTGGGTCACGGCGCGGGGGCCCGGACACCACTGTCACGTTGGTCGATCGCGTCGCTGCCAAGAGCGGGCGACAGGTACTGGATGGAAACGATCCCCGACGTCGACCCGAGCGACAACACCGTCACGTTCAGCCTGGCCTTGCCGACCAGCTGACCTACCAGCGGACGGCCGGCGCCCGGATCAACGCCGGGTGGCGGCTTTCCGCCCTCAGCTCGCGGTGGGTGGGCGTACCGGTGGGGCGGTGAGCGATTCGACCGAGCGTGGTGCGGCGGCCTCGCGGGGCGGGGCGTCCAGCGGCGAGGCCAGCACGTCCCGTTGCGGCACACCCCCGATGCCGGACTGCTCGGCGGCGATTTTCTCCTGCAGGCGCAGGATGCCGTGCAGCAGCGCCTCCGGCCGGGGCGGGCAACCGGGCACGTACACGTCGACCGGGATGAGCTGGTCGACACCCTTGGTCACCGAGTACGAATCCCAGTAGGGGCCGCCGCAGTTGGAGCAGGCGCCGAACGAGATGACGTACTTCGGCTCGGGCATCTGGTCGTAGAGCCGCTTGATCGCCGGGGCCATCTTGTCGGTCACCGTGCCGGAGACCACCATCAGGTCGGCCTGGCGGGGGCCGTGGGCGAACGGGATCACGCCGAGTCGGATGAAGTCGTGCCGACCCATGCTGGTGGCGATGAACTCGATGGCACAGCAGGCCAGACCGAAGTTGAAAACCCAGAGCGAGTAGCGGCGCCCCCAGTTCAGCACGAACCGGATCGGCTCACCGAGCACTGCCGGCAGCTGCACGACCGCCTCCCTCCTGCCCCCGTCGAACAGTCAATCACAGCTCCGGCGCGTACCCGTTGGGGCCGGTCACGATCCCCGCCGGCGCTCGGAGTCTCGCCGCCTGTCACGCACCTGACAACCCGACGGGGCCTATTGCCTGCAACCGTCGCCGGGCCCGCCGGTTCAAAGCCCGCGCCGCCGGAGCCTCTCTGGTGGCGCGGGCCAGTTGTCCCGTACCCGACAACGGATCGGCGCCGATTGACGCGCAACCTACCGGCTGGCTCGCTTGTGTGACCGGTGCTGGCGAACACACCGCCCGCAGTCGCCACGGGGAGGACGAGTGCTTGTGACACGCGATGTGCGGGTGGGTGGACGCCCGCCGGACCCACCGGGAACCGCAACCTCCGCGCCGGCAGAGCTGGTCTTCGACGACTTCTACCACGCCCACTTTCGCGGCCTGGTGGTGCAGCTGACCGCGTACACGGGCGACCGTGGGCAGGCGCAGGAGCTGGTTCAGGAGGCGTTCTGTCGAGCGTACGCCCGCTGGGACCGGCTCGCCGGATACCAGGACCCCCTGGCCTGGGTCCGGAAGGTCGCCTGGAACCTGGGCCACAACCGCTGGCGGCGGCTGCGGACCGCCCAGCTGTGGCTGCTGCGGCAGCGGGAGACACACGTTGCGGAGCCGAGCCCGGACCGGGTCGCCGTCGACGCGGCGTTGGCGAAGTTGCCGCCGAAGCAGCGGCGGGCCGTCGTACTGCACTACCTCGCCGACCTGACGGTCGCGGAGATCGCCGCCCAGGAACAGGTCGCCGAAGGGACGGTCAAGTCCTGGCTGCACCGGGGCCGAACCGCACTCGCCACCTACCTACGCGACACCAACGAGGAGGTGCGGGATGTCTGAGCAGGAGACCCTTGACCTCGCCGAAGCGTTCGCCAGTTACCGCCGTACCGCGCTGGCGGAGGTCGAGGCGCCGGGACCCGCCGCCGTTCGACGGACCGTACGAGGCCGCGGCCGGCGTCGGCTGGCTGCCACCGCCACGACGGCGCTCGCTCTGTTCGGCGGGTCGGCCGTCGGATACGCGGCGCTGAGCGGGCCGGACCACCGGCCCGGTCCGGTCGATCCGACGCCGAGCATCTCGGTGTCACCGACGCCGACGCCGCCGCCGAGTCCAACCCCCAGCCCTGCCGGGACCAGTGCCAGCCCGACCACAACCGTGCCGGACGGCCGGCTCAGCCGGGCCCAACTGCTGGGGGCACCGGTGAACCTGCCGGCCTGGCGGGCCGGACCAGGCTGTCCGACGTCGCAGACTCGGCTCACCGCGGAGGGCCGGGAGGGCGAGAACTCGCTCCTGGCACTCGACCACGGCGACCTCGACGGGGACGGCGCGGTGGAGACGGTGGCGCTCGTCCAGTGCGTGCTCGGCACCCGCGGGCCGATGCAGGTGGTCGCCTTCGACCGCGACGAGGAAGGAAAGGTGATCACGCTCGGCCGGGTGGTCGCGACCACCATCGACAAGCCGCAGTGGCTGTTCGCGCTGGATGCCGTGAGCGACGGCACGGTCCGCGTGCAGGTCGGTGACATCGCTCCCGGGGGTGGCTGGCCCGGCGAGTGGTCGCAGCGGCAGTGGCGGGGCTACCGCTGGAACGGCGACGGCTTCGCCCAGGTCTCCGGGCCGAGGACCTTCGGCCAGAATCCGCACTCGGCGGACGTCTCGGTCACCGCCACCGACCTCGTGCTGACCACGGCGGACGACGGCTCCCGCACGGGTACGGCCACAGTGCGGGTTCGCAACCGGGGCACCAAGCCGGTCGAACGTGTGGACCTACAGCTCGGCGTACCCGCGGCGGTGCGTCCGGACGTCGACGGATGGGCCCCGTGCGGGGGCGAGCCCCAGCACTCCAGCGAGCCGGTGACCTGCCTCCTCGGTCGGCTGGCAGCGGGGGCGGAGGTGCGGCTGGACCTCAGCTTCCGGGTGGCCGAGGGGGTCGCGCTGGGCACGGGGAAGGCCGACGTGCGTGTCTGGGCGATGGACGCCGGATTCCGCAACCTGTTGGAGATCAACGACGCCGACAACCAGGTGCGGATGACCTACCGGTGAGGCTCCGGTCGCCGGCCGCGACGTACGTCACGGGGGCGTACGACGCGGCCGGCGCTCCGGTCACCAGGTGGGACGTTGCAGCAGGCCGACGAACTCGACCAGCAGCCGCTCCCGCAGCGCCGGCGGCGCGGCGTCGAGCAGCGTGTTCACCACCGCCATCCGCTTCGGCAGCGGCGCACCGTCGGGTTCGCCGCCCATGCCCAGCCCGGCGGCCAGGCCCGCGACCAGCTCCGGGGTCAGCGCGTCCGGGGTCAGCGACGTCGCCAGCGCCGTCAGTTCGGGCGGAAGGGCGACCGGACCGGCCGCCTGGGCTGCGGCCACCGCGTCGGTCAGGTCCGGCCCGAACTCCGCGACCCGGGGCGCGACCGCGGCGGTCACCGTGAGGTGCACGCTGGCGGGCAGGCCGTCGTACGACAGCTGGGGTTGGGTGTGCCAGCCCCGCGCGGTCAGCTCGTCGACCAGGACGAACAGGTCGGGGCCACCCTCGGTGGCGGTGAAGCAGACGACTGTCGACTCCGGCTCGGCGATCAGCCGCAGCCCGTCGACGGCACGGACCGCATCGGCCAGCCCGGCTACCGCGTCCCGGGTGATGGCGGCGAGCCGCAGGTAACCGTCGTCGCCGAGGTGCCGCACTGTGGCGTACGCGGCGGCGATCGGGCCGCCCGAGCGGGTGGACGCGATCACCGGGTTGATCATCGTGTAGCCGGGCCAGTCGGCGTACGCGAAGTACTGCGGGGCGCGCAGCGTGGCGTCGCGGTGCAGCAGCACCGACACCCCCTTCGGCGCGTACGCGTACTTGTGCAGGTCGACCGAGATGGAGGTGACCCCGGGCACCGCGAAGTCGAACGGCGGCACCGGCTCCCCGAGCCGGCGCAGGTACGGCAGGGTCCAGCCGCCGAAGCAGGCGTCCACGTGGCAGCGCACCCCGGCCTCGGCGGCGGCGGCCGCGATCTGCGTGACCGGGTCCACCACCCCGTGCGCGTACGACGGCGCGGAGCAGGCGACCAGCACCGTCTCCGGGCGGATCGCGGCGGCCATCGCGGCCGGGTCGGGACGCAGCGTCTCCGGGGAGACCGGCACGACGTCCAGCGCCACCCGCAGGTAGTGCGCCGCCTTGGCGAATGCCGCGTGCGCGCTCGACGGCACCACGATCCGGGGTGCGGCGATCTCCGGGTGGGCGTCGCGGGCGGTCTTGACGGCGAGGATCAGTGACTCGGTGCCGCCGCTGGTGACGCTGCCGACGACCTCCGGGGCGGTGGTCCCGGGGCCGGCGCCCAGCACCCGGCCGGCGGCGCCGACCAGCGCGTTCTCCATGGCCAGCAGGGACGGGAACGCGGTCGGGTCCAACCCGTTGACGTGCGCGCTCTCCCGGTGGGCGGCGGCGGCCAGTTCGTCCAGCCCCGGCACCGCCGGGTCGTAGACGTACGCGAACAGCCGTCCCCCGTGGGTGGGCGCGTCACTCGCCCGCAGCTCCCGTACCTCTTCAAGAACCCGTTCCGCCGGAACCCCGGTAGCGGAAAGCGCCCCAGCCTCAACCCTGTTCTCGTCGATCATGGAGTTACGGTGCCCTTCTCGTGACGGTCACGGCTTTCGTCCCCCGACACAACTCCATGACCGACCAGGTCGCTGTGAGCGGTGAGGGTGTACTGGCGGAGCAGGAGGATCGGAGGGGCGATCAGCAGGGCCGGGATCAGCGTGAAGCCGAGCAGCACGCCCAGCCTCGCCGTGTCGGACTGGGCCGCCGCCGAGCCGGTGTCGGAGGACACGTAGCCGGAGAGCTGGAGCACCAGTCCGTAGATGCCCGGGCCGAGCGCCAGGCCGAAGGTCTCCCCGGCGGTCCACACCCCGGTGAAGACGCCCGCCTGCCGTCGACCGGTGCGGGCCGTCTCGTGCGCGATGCAGTCCGGCAACATCGCCAGCGCGAAGACCTGCTGCCCGGCGTACCCGACGCCGATCAGCGCGACCACGAGATAGACGGCGACCGACGGCAGCACCGGCGCGGCGACCAGGGCGAACGCACCGACGGCGAGGATCAGCGAGGCGACCACCAGCGCAGTCCGCTTGCCCAGCCGGGCACCGATCCGGCTCCAGATCGGCATCACCAGCAGCGCCGGCCCGACGAAGCAGACGAAGAGCACTGTCGGACCGCTCTCCTCGTCGCGCAGGATCTGCCCCGCGAAGTAGTTGACCCCGGCCAGGATCGTCGCCACCCCGGCGGACTGCACCACGAAGCAGATCAGCAGTGCCCGGAACGGACGGTTGGCACCGGCCACGGCGAGCTGGGCGCGCAGACTCGGCTCGCTCTCGCCCACAGTGCCGGTCGGCGCGGACCGGGTGCCCAGGAACGCGCCGAGGGCGCCGAGGGCGATCAGCACCGCCACGAACAGGCCCATCCAGCGGTGCCCGGCCACACCGTCACCACCGGCGCTCACCACCAGCGGCGCGACAGCGCCGGAGACCAGGATGGCGAGCGCCAGCACCGCGATCCGCCAGGTCATCAACCGGGTGCGCTCGGCGTAGTCGCCGGTCAGCTCCGCCGGCATCGCCACGTACGGCACCTGGAAGAAGGCGAACGCGGTGGCGGTGGCGAGGAAGGCGAACGCCACGTACGCCACGGCGGCCGGACCGTTGCCGAAGGGCGCGGCGAAGATCGACGCGAACAGGACGGCGAGCGCGAGGCCGGCGACGAGCAGGTACGGCCGGCGGGCTCCCCACCGCGACCGGGTGCGGTCGGAGATCCGCCCGGCGACCGGGTTGACCAGCACGTCCCAGGCCTTGGGCAGCAACACCAGCAGGGCGGCCAGCCCGGCGGCCACGCCCAGCGTGTCGGTCAGGTACGGCAGCAACAGCAGGCCGGGCACGGTGCCGAACGCCCCGGTCGCCAGTGAACCGAGCGCGTAGCCGGCGTGCACCGATCGGGGCAGCGGGCCGTTGGCTGACGAGCCGGCGCCCGGCGGCGTTTTCATGGGCCCGAATGTTACTCACGTTCTGTCGAAGGCTGACCAACCTGCCGGCCCTGGTGCGCACGGCCGAACAGTCAGGTTGACGGCAGCGCCGGCCCGCAACCGCCGTCACTGTGTCGGAGTGTTACCGGTGCCCAGGGCAGACCAGCCTGGCGGCAACGGGGAGGGGCAGTGGCAGCAACGATGGGAGCCCGCGCCAATGAGCCACCGGCGGCACGGACCGCCGGTGGAGTGGTCGCGGCGACAATCACCTTCGACGACTTCTACCACGCGCATTTCGGCAGCGTGACCGCCCAACTGTGTGCGTACACCGGGGATCTGGGACACGCGCAGGACCTGGCCCAGGAGGCGTTCTACCGAGCGCTGGCCCGCTGGGACCGCCTGGTCCGCTACGACGACCCGGTGGCCTGGGTCCGGCAGGTCGCCTGGAACCTGGCCCGGAGCCGCTGGCGACGCTTGCGTACCGCCCGCAACCACCTGCTACGGCAGCGACGCGCCGAGGCGGAGGTGGCCGGTCCGACCCCCGACCGGGTGGCGATCGACGCGGCGCTGGCGCAGCTACCCGCCAACCATCGCCGAGCGGTCATCCTGCACTACCTGGCCGACCTGCCCGTCAGCCAGATCGCCGCCCAGGAAGGGGTGGCCGAGGGCACCGTGAAGTCCTGGTTGCACCGTGGCCGGACGACCCTGGCCGGACTGCTCGACGAGAACACCGAGGGGGTGTGCGATGTCTGACCTCGACCCGCGACTGCGCGAGCGGTTCACCGCGTACCGCAATGACGTGGTCACTAAGGTCAGTGGCCCCGGCCCCGACCAGGCCCGGCAGCTCCTCCGCCGACGCCGACGGATGACGGTGGCGGCCGTGGCCGCTGCGGCGGTCGTCCTGGTGGTGGCCCCCGTCGTCGCCAACGCCGCACTGCGCCATGACCAGAACAGGCCCGTGCCGGCGGAGTCCGTCCAACCCACCGCCCCGCCGACCTCCGCACCGCCGACGCCACCGCCGACCGGATCGCCGACGCCGAGCACCGATGCCCCGGCCGGCCCCGACGGGCGAATCAGTCGGGCCCAACTGCTCGCCGCCCGGATCGACCTGCCGAGCTGGCCGCCGGGCATGTCGGCGGGCGGCTGCGCCACCTCGAACGTACGTCTGCAGACCGACACGACGAAGATCTACGTGTCGATGCTGACCGACGACGCGTTCGAGCATGGTGACGTCGACGGTGACGGGGCCGTCGAAACCATCGCCATCGTCGCCTGCCGGTACGGGGAGGCGTCTGCGAAGCAGGTGGTGGCCTTCGACCGGGCCCGGGACGGCCGGATCGTGACGGTGGGCCGAGTGGTCCGGACCGGCGACGGGTTCGACGACATTCTCGGGGTGGAGACCACCCCGGCCGGGTCGGTCAAGGTGCAGGTGGCCGACATCGTGCCGTGCTGCCGCATCCCTGAGTACCTGCGGCGGGAGCAGGTGCGGACGTACCGATGGAACGGGCAGCGGTTCAGCCAGACGGACGGCCCCACGACGTTCGGCAAGGACCCCCGGCTCACCGATCTACGGATGACCATGACCCACCAGCTCGTCGACGTTCCGGGAGCGGACACCCGACGCGAACTCACAACGGTCTTCACCGTGACCAACGCCGGGCCGGTCGAGGCGGCCCAGGTCGCGTTCCACTCCATCGAGGGCGGCGAGCGGGCCGGCGGAGACTGGTCCCGGTGCGACCCGGACCCGGCGCCGCAGGCCGATCAACCGTCGTGCCTGCTGCCCGGCGTGCCGGTCGGTGAATCGCGCCGCTACACGTTCGTCCAGTTGGTGCCCGGCCAGCCGGGGCCCGACGCGATCACCCGGAGGTTCCTCGTCGCCCACTGCGACGCACAGGACCGTTGGTGGCCCGACCTGAAACGGACCGACAACGAGGTGCGATCCCCACTGCCACTCTGAACGACAGCACGGTGCCTCGTCCCCTGCCGGGGCGGGGCACCGTCGCACGTCCTGCCCGTCACCGGTCACGCCCGCCGGTGATCACAACCCCTCCTCCGGCGACCAGCCCGCCGCCGCGATGTCCACCCCCTCGCCGCGCAGCGGCACTCCCTCGGCCCGCAGTCGGGCCCGCGCCTCCCGCTCGTGCCCCGGCGGCAGTCGACCACTCGCGGTAACCACCCGATGCCAGGGCACCGAGCCCCCGTGCCGGGCCATGATGTTGCCGACCAGCCGGGCCGAGGCACGTCCCGAGCGCTCGGACAGCGCGTCGGCCACCCCGCCGTACGACATGACCCGGCCCTCCGGGATCCGCTCGACCAGGTCGAGCACCGCCTCGACGTACTCGTCAGGAGTCACAATCCGCCACCATATGGGAACGCCGCCGGGCGGTGCGGCCGTGACCACGCAGAATGGTCGGGTGCGCGACGCAGTCACGACGGCCCGGCGGGTCGTCGTCAAGATCGGATCCTCCTCGTTGACCACCGCCACCGGCGGGTTGGCCGACGAGCGCGTCGACACGCTGGTCGACACCCTCGGTCGGCTCACCGCCGAAGGGCGAGAGGTGGTGCTGGTCTCCTCCGGCGCCATCGCCGCCGGGCTCGCCCCACTCGGGCTGTCCCGACGCCCGCGCGACCTGGCCACCCAGCAGGCCGCCGCCAGTGTCGGGCAGGGGCTACTGATCGGCCGGTACGCGGCCAGCTTCGCCCGACACGGCCGCACCGTCGGGCAGGTGCTGCTCACCGTCGACGACGTGACGCGGCGAGCGCACTACCGCAACGCGTACCGGACGCTGCGCAAGCTGCTCGACCTGCGGGCGGTGCCGATCGTCAACGAGAACGACACGGTGGCCACCCAGGAGATCCGGTTCGGCGACAACGATCGGCTGGCCGCCCTGGTGGCCGCGCTGGTGCACGCCGACCTGCTGGTGCTCCTCTCCGACGTGGACGCGCTCTGGACCGGCGACCCCACCAATCCGCGCTCGACCCGGATCGCCGAGGTGCGCGACGACGCGGACCTCGCCGGCATCACCATCGGCGGGGCCGGCCGGTCCGGCGTTGGCACCGGCGGCATGGTGACCAAGGTCGAGGCGGCCCGGATCGCCACCGGCTTCGGCATCCCGGTGGTGCTCACCGCCGCCGACCTGGCCACGCCGGCGCTGGCCGGCGAACCGGTCGGCACGCTCTTCCACCCGCAGCGGCAACGCCCGACGGCCCGGCTGTTCTGGCTGGCCCACGCCACCTCGCCCCGAGGGCGGCTGCACCTCGACCCGGGCGCGGTCGCCGCCGTCGTCGGGCGGCGCAAGTCGCTGCTCCCGGCCGGCATCACCGCCGTGGACGGCACGTTCACTGCCGGCGACCCGGTGGACCTGGTGGACACCGCCGGCGCATCGGTCGCCCGAGGGCTGGTCAACTACGACGCGGTGGAGCTGCCCGGGCTGCTCGGCCGCTCCACGTCCGAACTCGCCGCGGCGCTCGGCCCGGCGTACGAACGAGAGGTCGTCCACCGAGACGACCTCGTCCTGCTGTGAGGAGTGCTGGCATGAGCGTCGTTGAGCAGGCGCGACGGGCGCGGGACGCCGCCGCGGAGTTGGCCGTGGCCACGCGTACGGTCAAGGACGCCGCGCTGGTGGCGATGGCCGACGCGCTGGTGGCGCGTACCCCGGAAATCCTGACCGCGAACGAGACGGACCTGGCGGCCGGCCGTGAGGCCGGGCTGAGCGCGGCCGTGCTGGACCGGCTCGCGCTCGACGCGGGTCGGGTTGCCGGCATCGCCGACGCGCTGCGTGAGATGGCCGCGTTGCCCGACCCGGTCGGTGAGGTGGTCCGCGGGTCCACCCTGCCCAACGGCCTGGAGCTGCGCCAGATCCGGGTGCCGTTCGGTGTGGTCGGCATCATCTACGAGGCGCGGCCCAACGTGACAGTGGACGCCGCCGGGATCTGCCTCAAGTCCGGCAACGCGGCGCTGCTGCGCGGGTCGTCGTCGGCCGCGCACTCGAACGCCGCGCTGGTCGCGGTGCTGCGCGACGCGGTCGCCGGGGCCGGTCTGCCCGCCGACGCGGTGCAGTTGCTCGACGCCAGCTCCCGTGACTCGGTCAAGGAGCTGATGCGCGCCCGAGGGCTCGTCGACGTGCTCATTCCGCGCGGTGGCGCGTCGCTGATCCGCACCGTGGTCGAGGAGTCGACAGTGCCGGTGATCGAAACCGGGGTGGGCAACTGCCACGTCTACGTCGACGCCGCCGCCGACCTGGCGAAGGCCGTCGCGGTGACGCTGAACGCCAAGACGCAACGCCTCTCCACCTGCAACACCGCCGAGTCGCTGCTGGTGCACGCGGGCATCGCCGACGCGTTCCTGCCGCCGGTGCTGGCCGCGTTCGCCGAGGCGGGGGTGACCGTGCACGGCTCACCCGAGGTGGCCGCCCACTCCGCCGCCGTGGTGCCGGCGACCGAGGAGGACTACGCCACCGAGTACCTGTCCGCCGACATCTCGGTGGCGGTGGTCGACTCACTGGACGCGGCGGTCGCGCACATCCGCCGCTTCGGCACCGGGCACACCGAGGCGATCGTCACCGACTCGGCGAGTGCGGCCCGCGACTTCGTCGCGCGGGTGGACGCGGCGGCGGTGATGGTGAACGCTTCGACCCGGTTCACCGACGGGGGCGAGTTCGGCTTCGGCGCGGAGATCGGCATCTCCACCCAGAAGCTGCACGCCCGCGGCCCGATGGGCCTCCCCGAGCTGACCAGCACCAAGTACGTCGTCACCGGCGACGGCCACCTGCGCTAAGCCCCGCGCCTGACCCCCCGCGGCGATCTTGCACTTACTGCGTCGACATAAGGTGCATTCGGCGCACATCGGCGACAGCTACTGCAAGGTCGCCGCAGACGGGGGCGCGCGGGGGTCAGCTGGGCTTGGGGCGGGCCGCGCGGATCGCTGACAGGGTGGCGTGTACGTCGAACTGGTGGCCGTCGTCGCTCTCCCAGCCGCCGTCGCTGCGCTGGGTCTCGGTCAGCCGGCGCAGCGCCCGCACCATGATCCAGTCCTGTGGGTCGACGCCGGCGCGGCGCAACGTGGCCGCCAGCCACGCCACGTCCCCGGAGGACATCTTCGGCATCCGCTCGGCGAGCACCACCTGGATCCGGGCGGACTCCTGGAACATCTCCTGCCGGTGCAGCACGGCCGCGCTCAGCCAGCCGGCGGCGAGGTACGACGGCCAGCTACCGTCCGGGCGCAGCCGCGCGGCGAGCGAGTGGGCCGCCGCCTGCACCACCCCGGCGTACGCCCCGCCGACCCGATGGTCGAGCGGGCCCGAGGCCCGGGCGTCCAGACCGGCGACGGTGAGCCAGAAGCCGGCGTTGGCCGACACGAGGAACCCGGCCTCCGGGTCGCCGGGCCGGGCCCACTCCGGTGCCGAGTCGGCCAGCGACGCGTCCTCTTCCCAACCGCCGTCGGCCTGCTGCCGGGACGCCAGCCAGTCCAGTGCGCGGCGGGCGGCGGGACGGCCGAGCGCGCCCAGGTCGTCCAGCTCGGCGAGCCGGAAGCAGGTGGCGTCGATAGAGGCGATCTCGCCGCCCCAGGTGGCCGGCCAACCGCCGTCTGGTGACTGGCCGACCTCGGCCGTCTCCAGCAATTCGGCGGGCACGGCGGTGCCGTTGCGGAGCCAGGAAAGGCGGGCGCGTTCCACCGCATCCCCATGCGCCACGACGAACCCGATCGCGGCTTCCAAGTCGACCACGGCGGAGACGCTACCTGCGCAGACGCGATGCCGCCTCGGAGAATCGGCCAGCCCGGAATGGCTGCGTCGCTCCGGCCGCACGGCCGCTCGGCGTCATCTGCGTCGATTTGCCGGGACGGCCGCGTGGCCGCCCCGGCCCGATCGTCAGTAAGCGGGGAGCGACGGGTCGATCTGCTTGATCCAGGAGAGCACGCCGCCCTGCACGTGCACGGCGTCCTTGAAACCGGCCGCCTTGAGCGCGGCGAGCGCCTCCGCCGAGCGGACGCCGGACTTGCAGTGCAGCACGATCTGCCGGTCCTGCGGCAGCTTCGCGAGGGCCTCACCGGAGATGATGTCGCCCTTGGGGATCAGGGTGGCACCCGGGATCTGGACGATCTCGTACTCGGCCGGCTCCCGTACGTCGACGAGGAAGATGTCCTTGCCGGCGTCCTGCCACTCCTTGAGCTCCAGGGCGGTGATGGTCGAGTCGAGCGTCGCCTCCTGGGCCTCCTCGGAGACCGCGCCGCAGAAGTCCTCGTAGTCTTCCAGCAGGTCGGTGACCGTCGGGTTGTCGCCGCAGAGCGCGCAGTTCGGGTCCTTGCGGACCTTGATCTTGCGGTATTCCATCTCCAGGGCGTCGTAGACCATCAGGCGGCCGACCAGCGGCTCACCGATGCCGGTGAGCAGCTTGATCGCCTCGTTCACCTGGATCGAACCGATCGACGCGCAGAGCACCCCGAGCACGCCACCCTCGGCGCAGGAGGGGACCATGCCGGGCGGCGGCGGCTCCGGGTAGAGGCAGCGGTAGCAGGGGCCGTGCTCGGCCCAGAACACCGACGCCTGGCCGTCGAAGCGGTAGATCGAGCCCCAGACGTACGGCTTACCCAGCAGCACCGCCGCGTCGTTGACCATGTAGCGGGTGGCGAAGTTGTCGGTGCCGTCGACGATCAGGTCGTACTGGGCGAAGATCTCGCGGACGTTCTCGCGGTCCAGCGCGGTGTTGTGGATCTCCACGTTGACCAGGGGGTTGATCTCGCGGATCGACGCGGCGGCGGACTCGGCCTTGGACCGGCCGATGTCGGAGACGCCGTGGATGATCTGACGCTGGAGGTTGGACTCGTCGACGGTGTCGAAGTCGATGATGCCGAGCGTGCCGACCCCGGCCGCGGCGAGGTACATCAGAGCGGGCGACCCGAGGCCACCGGCGCCGACACAGAGCACCCGGGCGTTCTTCAGCCGCTTCTGGCCGGTCACCCCGACGTCCGGAATGATCAAGTGACGTGAGTAGCGGCGGATCTCGTCTACGGTCAGCTCGGCGGCGGGCTCGACGAGCGGGGGCAACGACACGGTGGACTCCCCGGGATCGGCGGTGTGAACCGCGCCATTGTTGCTCGCGGGAGCCCCCCTCGGCCATGAGGGACGACACGTGGTCCGGTATGCGGGAGCGGGAATAACCGACTACCCGGTCGATCAGGGGACGATGTCCCCCGCGTAGCGACGGCCGTCGAGGTAGGGCCAGGCGTTGGCGACGCAGCCGTGCAGGCCGTACGTCTGCTGCTGCATCACCGGAGCGGGCTCCCCCGGGCCGGGGCACGCCTCGTGCTCCTCGCCGAACTCGTGGCCCACCTCGTGGTTGATGACGTAGGTCCGGTAGGTGTCCAGCGAAGCGCCGTAGTCGGGGACCGCCTCCATCCAGCGGGCCAGGTTGATGATGACCTGACCGGGCAGCCGACAGGAGGTGTAGCGCTCGGTGGTCAACCCGCCCTCGGCGCACATCCGCTCGGATGTGACCGGGGTGGCCAGGTAGATGGTGAAGTCGGCGGCGCCGGCGTCGGCCACCCGTTGCACCCGCAGCTCATCGGACGCGATCCAACTGCGCGGGTCGGCCAGCACCTCGTCCACGGTGGCGGCGAACGCGTCGGCGTCCTGGCCCGCGCCGCGTTCGACGACGACCCGGTACCGGTGCAGCGGCCCGTCCGTGCCGTGCACGGGTGTCTCGCCGTCGGCTGCCGTGAAGCGTCCCGCTCCGACCGACGGATAGCCGGTGGGCGCCGGGTGCGCGGCCACCCCACCGCCATGGCCCATTCCGCCCTGGGTGGTGGCCGGAGGCTCGGTTGACGGCTCGCCGCCCCGGGTGACCGTCACGCCGATGGCGGCGGCGAGCACGAGCAGGCCGAGCAGCATGCTGCGGCGACGACGCCGGTGCATCCGAACGAACGCGGGACGTACGCCCCGTAACGCCGACCGAGGGTCGGGCGGCCGGGGCGGGCCGTGAGGGGACGACGGCGTCATGACAGCAAGCCTGCCAGATTATTCGGGCATTTCTCCGTTTTCATAGCTATTGCCGCAAGACGCCTGATGGAGGGTTCATGGTCGTCGTGTCGGGTCGATCACCTCACAGGGCGGGACCGGTGTATCGACGCCCGTTCAGGTACGGCCACGGGTTGACCCGGCAGCCGTTGAGGAAGAGCGTCTGCTGCATCATCACCGGCGCCGGCCGGCCCGCACCGGGGCAGCGCTCGTGCCGATGCCCGAGCTGGTGACCCACCTCGTGGTTGATCACATACGTCCGGTAGACCGTCAACGGCACGCCGGCCGAGACGAAGTGCGGCACGGACAACCGCCACCGATCCAGGTTGATGATCACTTGGCCGGGCGCCCGACAGGACGTGTACGGGCGACCGCCGATCCGGATGTCCACCCCGCCCCTCGCGCACATCCGACCCGCGGTGCGGGCGGTGGCCAGGTAGACGGTGAAGTCCCGAGGCGCAGCCCCCGGCACCTGCTGTAGCCGCAACCTGCCGCTGTCGACCCAACTGCCCGGCCCGGCTAGCGCCGTCTCAACCGCCTGGGCGAACTCGGCGGCGTCCTCGTCACTGCCCGACTCCACCGCGACCCGGTAACGCCGCAGCTCACCCGCCCGACCCAGCACCGGACCCGAGCGGGCGTCGTAACCGAACCCGCCCGTGCCGGCGCTCGGGACCGCGCCGGGCACCCGCAACACCGGGGGCGGGCTGGACGGAACCGCGTCCGAGGGCGAGGGGTCGGGCGGCAGCGGCCCGGCCACCAGCGGCGGCGGCGCGCCGATCTCCTCGGCGGCCAACCGGTCGGCGCCGGGATGCCCACCCGGCCCCTCGGCGATCACGGTCACCGCCGCACCGACGGCCACCACCACCGCCACCAGTTGGGCGAACAGCGCGAAACGTCGCCGACGGCGAGCAGGATGGCGGGCTGAGCTGGGCATCCAGGTCAGCCTGCCAGATCAGACCGCTCCGCGGCGTCCTCCGTTTCGGCGAGCAGGCCGACCACCGCCCGGGCAACCAGCCGGGGAACCTCCAACTGCGCCACATGGCCGACGCCCTCGAGCATCATCAATCGGCTGTCCGGGATGACCCGGGCGGTCTGCGGCGCGACCCGCACGTCGACCAGACGGTCCTGAAGACCGCCCACCACCAGGGTCGGTGCGCGTACCGCCTCGGCGAGGCGCCACAGCGACCTCGGCCCCGGCAGGTACGCCCGCAGGAAGCTGGAGACCAGCCCACGGAACGTCCGGACGTACGCGGCTGCGTAGTGCTCGGCCTCGTACCGCACCCGGATCTCCTCCAGCGCCTCGGCCCGACGCTGATCGCAGATCCGGCTGAGGTCGGCGACGCACGCCTCCAGCACCTGCTGGGCCATCACCTCGGGCGCGAGCTGGGTGAGGTGCCGGGCGACCAGCCGCTCACCTCGGGGAATGGCGAGCACCGGCAGCATCCGCCCCTGCAACGAACGCCGGAAATCCAGGAACGGCAGCGCCGGAGAGACCAGGGTGAGGGTGCGGACCAGATCCGGCCGGAGCCCGGCGACCTGGACCGCGACCGCGCCACCCAGCGAGTTGCCGAACAGGTGCACCGGCCCTCGACCGGAATGCTCGATCCAGCGGACGACCAGATCCGCGAAGGCCGGAATCGTGTAGCTCGGGCCCGGCTCGCTACGGCCGAAGCCGGGCAGGTCGATGGCCTGACCGTCCAGCCGGTCGGCGAGCAGCCCGGCCAGGTCGGTCCAGTTCTGCGACGACCCGCCCAACCCGTGCACGTACAGCGCCGGCTCCGCGCCAGCGGCGGTGGCCGGGGTGTCCCGCACGTACGTGACCCGTCCGTCGAGGCGGACTTCCCGGCCCGGCCAGGGCGGCGGAACGCGGTCGTCGGGGAGCAGGTGGTCCGGCCAGAGGGTGGCGCGTCTCATTGCTCCAGTCTGCCTCGAACCACTCAGGACAGCAGCGCCTCCAGCCGACGGTTGACCGCCGCCAGCGTCGCCCGGACCACCGCCTGACGCGGATCACCCGCGACCAGAGCCGACCCGGCGAGCTGCTCGACCCAGCCCTCACAGACCAGTAGCGCAACCACTGTGGCCACCTCGCAATTGCCGAACGGCACCACCGCCGCGTGTTCGACGAAACAGCGCCCCTGCTCGGCGTTCTCGGCGCCCCGCAGCAACTCGTCCACGGCGGCGGCCGCCGCCACCGCGCAGAGCCGCAACACGTAGCCGTCCACCGCCGGCCCGGTGGCGTACCCGGAGGCGCTGTCGCCGCCGGCCAGCAGCCGGACCTCCACGTTCGCGTCCAAGCCGAAGGTGCTGACCTGCACGTGGTCGATCACCACCCGGGGCCCCGGCGTACCGCCGGTCTCCAGCGGCCGGGACGGCGCCGACTCCGTCGTGGTCACCTGACCACCGGAGTACGACGTACCCAGCGTCGCCGGGCTACCGGTCGCGCCGCCGGCCGGCGCGGCCGAGACCGACCCGGGTTCCTCCACCGTGGCGCGCCCCCGGTGCGGGGCGTTCGACCGGCGGCGGCGCGTCGGGTCCGTGCTGGTCCGCTGCTCCGGGCCGGCCGGCGGGGCCTCGGCCCGACCACCGGGCGGACGGACGACCGTCGGCGGTTCGGCCGCCCGAACCTCGCCGGGATCGCGCAAAGCCGCGTTTCGAGTCTCCGGGGTACGCCGCTCGGCGGGCTCGGCTGCGCGACGGCGCACCGGCGGAGGTGGCGTGCTGGGCAGGCCGGGCACGTTCTGCGGGGCCGCGGCCAACCCCATCCTCTCCTGGAGCAACCGGGCCACCTGCCGGCTCACCTCGGCCGGGTCGGCGCCGTCGGCCAGGTCCAGTCGCAGACTGTGCGCCCCCGCCGGCGTACGGCGCAGGGCCGCGTCGCGGACACCGGCCACCTCCCGGACGGCGTCCAGGATGGCGTTGACATCGAACCCCTCGGGGCGCTCCCGCAGTGGAGCTGGCTCGTCGTCCCGACGCAAGTGGGTGGCGATGCGGGCGAGTTCCGGGGTTTCGGCGGGTGGCTCCACGGCTGGCGGCTCCGGCACGACGGGCACGTCCGGTTCCGCAGGGACGCGCTGCGGCAGCACCACCGCGCTCGGGGCCGACTGTCGGCCATCGTCGGCCGGCGACGTCGGGTCGGGAGCGGATCGGCGCGCCGCGTAGGCGGAGGCGGACACCGGTGCGGGCTGATCGCGGCGGCCGGAACCCTTCGTGGCGGCGGGCGGGACCGCTGCGGTGGAGGACGGGGTGGCGTCAGTCGAAGGCGAGTCGTTGACCGGCGCGGCCGGTTGGGGCGACTCGACGGGTGACGGGCCGGGCTCGGGTGTCGCCGGACGGAGCCGGAACGGCGCGGTCGGCCGGACGTCGGGCCGGGACCGGCCGGGCGTCTCGCCTCCGTCGCCCCCACCGGCGCTGGCCGACCGGCTGGCCGGCCACGACGGGCGCTCGACCGGGGTGGCCGGGAGCCGACCCTCGGACCAGTCCGGCCGCTCGGCCCGGGAACTGCTCGCCGTCGGCGAACCGCCGGTCCAGGACGAACGCTCCGCGACCAGCGACGGGCCTGCCGGTGCCGGTGGCGCGTCGGTCAGCGTGGGAGGTGGCCCGGCCGGTGCCGGAGGTGGCCCGGCGGGTGCCGAAGGTATCGCCTCGGCCGGTGCGGGCGGGTCGACCGGTGCCGGACCGGAGGCCCAGGAGGGTCGCGTCGGCGGGGAGCTGGCCGGTGCCGGATCGGCACCGCCGGCCCAGGACGGCCGCATCGACGCCGCGCTGGTCGCGGGCGGTTCGGACCCGCCAGCCCAGGACGGTCGTACCGGCGGCACGCTGGTCGCCGCCTCGGACCCGCCGGCCCAGGACGGCCGCGCCGGAGGCACGCTGGTCGGCGTCGGATCGGACCCCCCAGCCCAGGACGGCCGCGCAGGCGACGCGCTGCTGGGGTCGGGGTCGCCCCCGCCGGCCCAGGACGGACGGTCGGCCCGGGGTCCGCCGGTCGCCCCGGACGCAGCCCAGGACGGACGGTCGGCGGGCGGGCCACTGGTCGGCGACGCACCACCAGCCCAGGACGGACGGTCGGCGGGCGGACCACTGGTCGGCGACGCACCACCAGCCCACGACGGACGGTCGGCGGGCGGACCACTGGTCGGCGACGCACCACCAGCCCACGACGGACGATCGGCGGGCGGTGCGCTGGTCGGTTCGGCGGGGAGCTCCGGCGTGGACTCGGATTCGCCCCGGCCGGGTTCGTACGCCCGGGGCGGATCGGCGCGCACCGGCTCGTACGGGCGGGGCACCTCGGCGCGCACCGGCTCGTACGGCTGGTGGGGCTCGGCGACCCAGCCCGGGGCCGACTCGTCCCGTGCTGCCGGGCCAGCCGGCTCGTCGTCCTGGCGGGACCACGGCGGGGCCCACCCGCCACCCCAGCTCGGACGGTTCCAGCTCGGCCCCGACCAGTCGGGCTCGATGGCCGACGACTCCCCGGCCCGGTGTGTCTCGCCGGGCCGGTGCGCGTCCCCGCTGCGATGCGTGTCCGCCGCGCGGTGTGTCTCCGCCGGCCGGGAACCCTCGGCAGCGCGACCGGGCTCGCCCTCGTCGGCGGGCCCGGCCGGGCCCGGGGTGCGTCCTGAGGTCGCCGCGTGCTCGGGTGCGAGCGGGTCCCGCCAGTCGCGCGGCGCGGTCGGATTCTCGTCGGCGGCCAGCCGCTCGCCGGTCGGCGCGTGGAAGCCGGGCGGCACCTCGAAACCCGACGCCGCGGTGCCGACGGGCGGCACCTGGACGGCCGGCGGGGCCGAGGTGGGCAAGCCGGGCTCGGCCCAGCGGGCACGGTGCGCGGCAGCCGGATCGACGGTGGAGTGTGGGGCGGGGCCCGGGTCGGGCTCGACGGCACCCTGCTCCGCTGGCGGTGCGGGACGTTGGGCGGGCACCACGAGCCGGTCGCTGGCCGCCCCGGGGCGGCCCTCGGCGGGCAGCCCGGGCGGTGCGCTCACCGGGGTGGGGCGTCCCGCGGGCGGTTCGAGGCCGGGGTGGTGGACGCCGTTGACGTCGTCCGGGTGGTGCGCGCCGTTGACGTGGTGGCCGTTGGTGCGGGCCGGAGACTCCGGGTCGCCCGACCGCCCGACCAGCGGCGATGGCAGGTCGCCGTGCCGTGTCGAGGACGTCCGCCAGCCCGACGCGGGGTCGGGCTGCCAGCGCGGCGCCTCGTCCCGGGCGTCCTCGCGGTCGGCGGCTCGGGGCCACCCACCCGCCGGAGGCGCCCACCCACTGACGGAACGGCTCGGGTCGTCGTGCTGACCCGCTCCGTCACCGTGCTCTCCCGGGGTGGCGGCTCCGGGTTGCCCTGTTTCACTCACCGCGCGCTCCTTGGTCGCCCCCGCTGAGGCTACCGTGTGCCGAGAGTGGCGATAAGTTACAGCGGCGGGCCATTTCCACGACCGAGGTCACGGGCCTCGCCCGGTCTGGGGGGAAAATGCCGGCTCGTACGGAGAACTCGGAGGATCCCATGACCGCTGCGGGGAACGGTGCACAGACCGCCGGCCGGCCCACCCGCCTGCCCCGCTCCGCGCGTCGTAAGCAGCTTCTCGCTGCGGCGCAGGAGGTGTTCGTCGCGCAGGGCTACCACGCCGCCGCGATGGACGACATCGCCGAGCGGGCCGGGGTCTCGAAGCCGGTGCTCTACCAACACTTTCCCGGAAAGATGGATCTCTACCTGGCGCTGCTCGACACGCACTGTGACGCCATCGTCGCTCAGGTGCAGGATGCGATGCGCGGCACCAGCGACAACAAGGAGCGGGTCAGCGCGTCGGTACGGGCGTACTTCGACTTCGTCGACCACGAGAGCGAGGCCTTCCGGCTCGTCTTCGAGTCGGATCTGCGCAACGACCCGGCGGTGCGGCAGCGGGTGGAGCGGGTCGAGCAGGGCTGCATCGCGGCGATCACCGACACCATCATCTCCGACACCGGGGTGAGCCGGGCGCACGCCGAGCTGCTCGCCTCCGGGCTGGTGGGCGCGGCGGAGACGGCCGCGCAGTTCTGGCTGGCCGGCGGCCGGCAGGTGCCGAAGGCCGAGGCCGAGGCGTTGGTGGCCGCGCTGTCGTGGCGGGGCATCGCGAGCTTCCCGCTGCAAGGTGAGTCAGCCTGACCGCCGACCCCGTGATCGGATAGCCTTCGCAGGGCGGTTCTTTCGCCCCAGTTGAGGAGGCACAGTGGAGGTCAAGATCGGCGTGCAGTACGCGCCGCGCGAGCTGGTAGTGGACAGCGCGCAGTCGCCGGCCGAGATCGAGCAGATCGTGACCGACGCCTTCGCCGGTAACGGCGGCACGCTCTCCCTGACCGACGAGAAGGGCCGGCGGGTCATCGTTCCCGTCGAGAAGGTCGCCTACGTCGAGATCGCTGAGGCGTCGTCCCGGGCGGTCGGGTTCACCGTCCGCTGACCGGTCCGGCCATCGCGGCAGGTCGGCACTCGGCCCGCCTGCCGCAGGCCGGCACCGGCCGACCCGGCCGGGTGGTCAGTTGTTCAGCCCGACGGTGGCCATCCGCGCGGTGTGCGCGGTGGTGAGCCTGCCGAACAGCCCCGGCACGTCGACCCGGCCGTCGCGTGCGATCAGCGCGGTGAGGGTGGCCCGCTCGGCGGCGACGCGGCCGGCCTGGGACAACGCCTCGCCGACCAGCCGGCGGGCCCACATCGAGAGTCGGCCAGCCATCCGGGGGTCGTCGGCGACGGCCACCCGGATCTCCGCCGCGGCGAAGTCCGCGTACCGGGAGTCGTGCAGGACGTCCAGCACCAGCGCCCGGTCCGGTTCCTCCAGCGCATCGGCGATCTCGCGAACGAAGTCGTCGGTGATCGCGTCGCCCACGTACGCCTTGGTGACCACTTCCGCCCAGTCCCGTGGCTCGGTCGAGTCGTGGTACGCCTGCAACGGCTCGACATAGGGCGCCATCGCATCCTCCGGCGGTACGCCCAGCGCGGTCAGTCGGTCGGCGAGGCGCCGGTAGTTGGCGATCTCGGCCGCGGCCATCTCGTTCAGCGCGGCCCGGCGGCGCAGGTCAGGAGCGAGCCGGGCATCGCCCGCCATCCGCTCGAAGGCGAGCAGCTCGCCGAAGGCGACGAGACCCAACAGGTCAGCGACGGCGAAAGCAGACACGAGCGGCAGGCTACCGCGCGCCGACCCCCGCGCGCGTCCCGCGCACATCGCACCCCAGCCCAACTTCACGATCAAGGTCGACGAGATGGGCGGGCGCCTAGCCCGTGTGGCGTGGGTCACATTTACTTGCCCCGCGTGGCGGGTGGCCGACTGGGAATCGGGACGGGGGCATGCCTGTTCAGGTAACATGGAGCAGTTGCCGTGGGCGCCGATCTGATCGAAGCTCAGCCCGCGGCGCGCGTGCGGCCCGGTCCGGCTCGGCAATCTGCCGCCGACCGTGTGGCCCGCGTCATACCGAACGCGCCCTGAGGACATGACGGGCGCACCCACGAGAGGGCACCCCCACATCCACATGAGCGACCTGACTCAAGATTTGCTGGACGGCCAGGAACTGGCCCCCACCGCCCCGGTTCGACCGGAGGCCCCCACGTTCGCCGCACTCGGCGCCCGTGCCGAGACCGTCGAGGCCCTGGCCTCGGCCGGCATCACCCGCGCATTCGCCATCCAGGAGTACGCGATCCCGATCGCGCTGCGCGGCGTCGACCTGATCGGTCAGGCGCCCACCGGCACCGGCAAGACCCTCGGCTTCGGCGTACCGCTGCTCGACCGGGTCTTCGCCCCGGGCGAGGGCAGCGACGGCGTCCCCCAGGCACTGGTCGTCGTCCCCACCCGTGAGCTGGGCATCCAGGTCGCCAAGGACCTGGCCGCCGCCGGCCGGACGCGTGGCGTCCGGGTGCTGCCGATCTACGGTGGCGTGGCGTACGAGCCGCAGATCGACGCGCTGCGCAAGGGCGTCGAGATCCTGGTCGGCACGCCCGGCCGACTGATGGACCTGCAGAAGCAGAAGCACCTCCGTCTGGACCGGGTGCACGCACTCGTCCTCGACGAGGCCGACCGGATGCTCGACCTGGGCTTCCTCGACGACGTCGAGAAGATCCTGGCGATGCTTCCGGAAGACCGGCAGACGATGCTCTTCTCGGCCACCATGCCGGACCCGATCGTCACCCTGTCGCGGCGCTTCCTGCGCCAGCCGATGACGATCCACGCCGGCCACACCGCCGAGACCGGCCCGTCGCCGCAGACCCAGCAGCTGGTCTACCGCACCCACTCGATGAACAAGGTCGAGGTGGTGGCGCGCATCCTCCAGGCGGAGGGGCGTGGGCTGACCATGATCTTCACGCGTACCAAGCGGGCCGCCGACCGGGTCGCCGAGGATCTCGACTTCCGCGGGTTCGCGGTCGCCGCGGTGCATGGTGACCTCGGCCAGGGTGCCCGCGAGCGGGCGCTGCGGGCCTTCCGGGCCGGCAAGATCGACATCCTGGTCGCCACCGACGTGGCGGCCCGTGGGCTGGACGTCACCGGCGTCACCCACGTCATCAACTACGACTGCCCGGAAGACCAGGACACCTACACCCACCGGATTGGTCGTACCGGCCGGGCCGGCGCGACGGGTGTCGCGGTGACCTTCGTCGACTGGGACGACATGCCGCGCTGGCGGATCATCGACAAGACCCTCGGTCTGGAGATGCCCGAGCCGCCGGAGACGTACCACACGTCGCCGCACCTCTACACGGACCTGCACATCCCCACCGAGGTCAGCGGCACGCTGCCCACGGCCGAGCGCACCCGGGCCGGGCTGTCCGCCGAGATCGAAGAGGATCTGGGTGGGACGACCCGCTCCCGTCGGGGCGACAGCGGTGGTCGGGGCCCCCGACGCGGCGAGAGCCGTGGCGAGGGTCGCGGCGAGAGCCGTGGTGAGGGTCGCGGCGAGCGCCGTGGCCGGGGCGATGGCCGCCGCGACCGCTCCGAGGCCGGCACGCCGGCCGTCGCCGAGGCACCTGCGGCCGACGCCGCAGACGCCGCCGACGAAGGCGCCCGTACCCCCCGCCGCCGGCGTCGCCGCCGCGCCGGCGAGGTGGTCGCGGGCGAGGCGACCGCGGTGATCTCCGCCGACGCCGGCCCCGCCGAGCCGGCCGCCGCATCCGCCGACGGCGAGGCGTCCAAGCCGCGCCGCCGACGCCGCCGCCGTGGTGGCGGTTCCGGTGCGGGTACGCCGGCCGAGGCGACCGCAGACTGACCACCAGCCACACCTGACATCCCCCGCACCGCCTCGCGCGGTGCGGGGGATGTTCCCTTCTCCCACCCCACCTGCCGAAGATGGAACGATGCCGCAACCACTGGACGCCGCCCTGACCGAGGTTCGGGCGCTGCTGCTCGACCCCGCGCTGACCCGGGCGGTCGCCGCCGGACGTCGACGCGGCCGCCGCCCCACCGTTGAGCGGGCCGAACTGCGGCCGGTGCGGCTCAAGGCCGGGCCACGGATGCAGATCACCACGTCCGACGGCGCTCGCCCGTACACCCGCAACCTCGCCTCCGGCCCCGAGGCCGCTGCGGCGATCGACGAACTGCTCGCCGAGCCGTTCGGCAACTGGCACGTCGAGACGGCCGACGCGACCCTCCAACTGCGGGTGACCAAGTCCGGCGAGGCGCAGGTGCACCGGGCCGCGACCTCCCGTCCGGCGGCGGCGCCCACCGGGAACGACCGGACGAAGGAATACCTGCTCGACCCCGGTGACCCGATCTTCGCGGAGATCGGCGGCTCGGCGGCCAAGCGCCGCCAGGTGGACGCGTTCCTGCGGGCCCTGGCCGCTACCCTGCCCGACGACCTGACCGGTCCGCTACGGGTGGTCGATCTGGGCTGCGGCAACGCCTACCTGACGTTCGCCGCGTACCGCTATCTGACGAGTCGGGGGCTCGACGTCCAACTGGTCGGCGTGGACGTCCGGGAGGACCAGCGACGGCGCAACACCGAGTTGGCGCAGCGGCTGGGCTGGGCCGACCAGGTCAGCTTCGTGGCCGGGACGATCGCCGACGCCGTCGTCGACCCCGCCCCCGACCTGGTGCTGGCGCTGCACGCCTGCGACACCGCCACCGACGAGGCGCTGGCCCGCGCGGTGCGCTGGGAGGCCCGCTGGGTGCTGGCCGCGCCATGCTGCCACCACGATCTGGCGAAGCAGCTCCGCGCCCACCCCGCCCCGGCCCCGTACGAGCTGCTGACCCGGCAGGGCATTCTGCGCGAGCGCTTCGCCGACGTGCTCACCGACGCGCTGCGCGCCGGGCTGCTGCGGGTGCACGGGTACCGGACCGAGGTGGTGGAGTTCGTGGACTCGCAGCACACCCCGCGTAACCTGCTGATCCGCGCCCGTCGTACCGGTGCCGGGGCGACCGAGCCGCAGCGCGCGGAGTACCGCGAGCTGGTGGACCAGTGGCAGGTCACTCCCCGGCTGGAGGCCCTGTTGGCCGCCGGAGAGGCGTCCGCCGCCTAGGGCGTGTGTCGAAGTCCTCGGTCGAGCCGAGGCGGAGTCCAGGCGGCGGTCCGGCAAGGGGCTTCGACACACGCCCTAACTCCTGGGCGGGCTAGCGTCGGCGGTCCCGGCCACCGGTGCGCTCGCTGGGGCCACGGTCGAGGACCGACACCCGGTCGGCGGCGGGCCGCTGGGCGGCCCGCTCACCGTCGCCCGGGGCGGTCGGGAATGGCACGACCTTGCCCTCGGTCTCGGCGTTGCCGGCTGCCGCGAAGGCGTTCCAGGAGATGTCGACCAGCAGCTTCTTCACCTCGGCGTGCCGGATGGCGGCGTTGTGTTGCAACGCCATCCGGGCACCGAGCACTACCGCGACGAGCGTGGTGGTGATGGTGCCGGTGGCGGCCAGCACCTGGAGACCGGTCGCGGAGTCGGTGCGGAGCACCAGGACCAGCAACCAGATCCAGAACGCGGCGGCGAAGACGCCGGCCTTGGCGACGAAGAAGAGGCTCACCGCACCGGGCTGGTACGGCTGGGGGCGGCTCGATTCGGCCATGGTGCTCCTCGGCGGTGGTCCGGTCGGCGGCGGCAGGCGACAGACGCGATGTCGGGACGGGCACCGAGCTTAATGGAAGAACGATGAAGATCGCTCGATGCAATTTTCGTTCTGCACACACGCTTCCAGAGAAAAGTCTCGTCCACGGGACAGTTTGTGCGGTCAGTCAATTGTTTCCGGCTCCTGGCGTACTACCCTCGGAAGGCGCATCGTCCCGGTGCTCCGGCAGGAGGGGAAGACACACAGGGATGGGATCAGCCGACGTATCACCGCAGATGGCCTTCGCCCGCTTCGTCCGGCGCGCCATCGATGACGCTCGCGACGAACGTGGCTGGACCGTGACTGATCTTGCCTCACACACGGGCGTGGGTCGTTCCACCGTGTTCCGCTGGCTGGCCGGTGACTGGCAGGATTATCCCGAGTTGGCCAAGGTGCGCGGCTTCTGCGCCGCGCTGGATCTGCCGGTCGCCGCCGCGTTCCGCGCGCTCGGGCTGCCCGACGCCGGCCCCGCAACCCGCCGACGCCACGACGAAGGCCCGGTCGAGGCCGACGTCCGGGCCATCCTGGACCGGCTGGCCGACCCCACGGTCCCCGCCGAGGAGAAGCACCACATCCGCGACCTGCTCCGCTACCTGGCCCGCCGCCCCATCCGCCGAGCCGGCTAGGGCGTGTCCTGCCGATCGAGTAGCGGTTGATCGTTGACGAAAGGCGCCGGGAACGTCATTCGCCTGATGCGCCGGTCGCGCCGTACCGTGCGGCGATGGTCTTGACGGCCTCGTCGACCACCTGCGCGATGCGTACGGCGCTCACCTCCCAGTCCGGCACGAGTAGCTTCGGCCAGAAGACGTAGTTGGAGATCATGCCCAGGAACTGGGTGGCTGCGACGTCCACGTCCTCAATCCGCACCGTTCCCGCCTTGTGCTCGGCCAGAAGGTAGCCGCGTACGGACTCAAAGTAGGGCATCTTCCCGTGCGAGAACTGCGCGTGGGCCAGTTCGGGGAACCGTGGCAGCTCGGCGATGACGATCCGGAACAGGTCGGTCATCTGGGGTCGGCTCAACAGCTCGGCGTAACGGTGACCGATGGCACCGAGCCCGGCAACGACGTTGCCTGCTGGCGGAGGCTCCACCTCGTCAGTGGTTGACCAGGACCCGGTGACGATGGCGTCAAAGAGGGCAGCCTTGCTCGGGAACTGCTTGAACAAGGTGGCCCGCGAAACGCCCGAGCGCTCCGCTATCCGCGCCAGCGACGTCCGGTCGTAGCCCAACTCGAGGAACAGTGCGGTCGCGGCCGTCACGATCAGCGCGCGCTTCTCCTGGGCGACGCGCTGGTGGTACGTCGTCACGACCCTGTTCATGGACCGAGCATACGAGGTGAGTGGCTTGACTCGCCACTGCCGCCGACGTAGCGTCGGGGCAATGGTGAGTCGCCCGGCTCACCACCGGCCGGCGTTCATCGGCGATGATCCCGGTCAGACCCCCCGTGCCGAAGGAACATCTGATGAACCGCTTCGACAACCAGACAGTGCTCGTGACCGGTGGGACCGGCGGCCAGGGCTCGAGCCACGTACGCGCCTTTCACGCAGAGGGAGCGAACGTGGTGATCGGCGACATCGACGCCGAGCGCGGCGCAGCTCTCGCCGACGAGATCGGGCCCCGTGCTCGCTTCACCCGCCTCGACGTCAGCGACGAGAGCTCGTGGTCCGCCGCTGTGCTAGCCGCCGAAAGCGCCTTCGGCGCCCTGAACGTGCTCGTCAACAATGCGGGTGTCCAGAACCCGCCGGCGCCGATCGAGAACACGGACCAGGCCACCTGGTCGCGCATCCTCGACATCAACCTCACGGGGACCTTCCTCGGCATCAAGGTCGCCACCCCGGCCCTGCGCCGCGCGGCAGGGGGAGCCATCGTCAACATCGCCTCGACCATGGGCCTGGGCGGCACGGCTCACTACGCTCCCTACGTCGCCAGCAAGTGGGCGGTGCGAGGACTCACCCAAACGGCAGCGCTCGAACTTGGCCGCGACCACATCCGTGTGAACACCATCCACCCCGGCGTGATCGCGACGTCCTTCATCCAGGAACCAGCGGCTGGCGCCACCGCAGCAATCGCCGACTTCTACTCACCCGAGCCGTTCGCCATCCCCCGCCTCGGCGAGCCGACCGACGTCACCCGTCTTCTCCTCTTCCTCACGTCATCGGAAGCGTCGTTCATCACCGGTTCGGAGTACGTCATCGACGGTGGGCTCCTCCTCGGCCCCGCTCTCCAGAACGAGACCGCATGAGCACTCCAGACACGACCGGATCGAACGACTCCGACGCGTCTTTGTCCGATCTGCCCGATCCGATCCGGCGAGCCATCGAGATCACACCCGCCGCGGGCACCAGGGAACGGATCATCGACATCACGACGCTGGGGCGTCGCACCGGCCGGCCACGCCGCATCGAGATCTTCTTCTACCGAGCCGCAGGCGCAACCTACCTGTGTAGCGGCGCCGGCGGCGCCGCGACCGACTGGCACGCGAACCTTCTCGCCAATCCCAACTTCACCTTCCATCTCAAGAACGGGATCGCCGCAAGTCTGCCCGCACGGGCCACGCCGGTCACCGACCCAGCCGAGCGTCAGGCCGTGCTGGCGGAAATCGTCGCGGATCTCAATCAGCCCCACGACCCCGGGACCATCCGGCCGACACGGCTCGAAGATTGGGCCGAAAGCCGGCTGATGCGCATCAACTTCCGCCAGCGGCCGTAATCGCGGGATCCACTTCATGATCAACGGGAGAGGGTGGGGCCGCGGCCTAGGGGACGGTCAGGGTGAACTCGGCGGTTCGAACTTCGGCGTTCACCTGGAAGTCGAGGTAGAGGCGGTAGCGGCCCGGGCCGGGGGTGGTCAACCAGAACTTGATCTGACCGTCCACCAGCTCGGTCTCCGGGTGCACGTGCAGATAGCCGAGGTCGCCCTCGCGCAACGCCACCAGGTGCCCGTACGCCCCGAGGTACCGCTCCAGCGAGGCTGCACCGCCAGCACCGTCGACCCGGAAGGTCAGCGGCACTGTCGCCCCGGCCTGCGGAGTGCCCTGGTAGCCGACGGTGAAGCCGTCCACGGCCGTCGAGGTGGCCGGCCCCGGCAGTGGACGGGGTCGGTAGTCGCCGGGCGCCACCAGGTCCGTGCCGAGGGTCACAGCGGTCTGCGCGCCGTCGTCGGCGACAACTGTGAAGTCGGCGTACGCGCGCCAGAGGCCGGGCTGCGCGAGGGTCAACGGCACCGACCAGGTGCCGTCCGCCCCCATGGTCGGGTGCAGGTGCTGGTAACCGGTCAGGTCCCGCCGGACGACGATGAGGTGCATCGGCTTGTCGTGCACGATGGCGAACCGGGTCACCGGCCGGCGCTGCGCGTCGCGCACCTGGAAACGGAGCTGACCGGGGCGACCCGCCGCGAACTCGGTGGCCAGGGGGGTCAGGGTGAACCCGGCCGAGCTGACCGCCAGACCGCCCGGCTCGGTGGCCGCGCCCTGATCGGTGGCCGTGGCGCCGCCATGGTTGTGCGGCGCGACGCCCGGTGGGTCGGTGTGCTCTGCGGCCAACGACGGGCTGCCGGTGGCGGCACCGTTGGAGTTCAGCCGCCCGAGGCCGAAGCCGAGCAGCACCGCCAGCACGAGCCCGCCGACCACCAGCGCCAGCCGGAGAGTGCTCCGGTCCGGCCCGGCGGGACCCTGGTCAGCCACGACCGACGCCCCGCGGGCCGGCCTCGCCGCCAGCGGTCCTGCCCGCAACGGTGCGCGCACGGGTGACGGGCTGCTGGTCGGTCATGCCGCCCACGGTACCGCCGCGTCCGGCCGCGCCGGGCCGACGCCCGCAGAGCGTGGCGACGGTCGCACTCGACCCCGCCTGGGAACTTTCCCCACCCGACCGGCGCAGACCGCGCCGCAGCGCCGGGTCACGCCCCGACCGAGCACGGCAGGCGGCGCAGACCCCAGTAGCGCCGAGGACCGGCCTCGCGACCGACGTGGGGGCAGCGGGTCAGCCGGCCACGGCGAGGGCGAGTGGGAGCACGTCGTTCGCGCCGGCCCGGCGCAGGGCCCGGGTCACCAGCGTCATCGTCCAGCCCGAGTCGATCAGGTCGTCGACGAGCAGCACCGGGCCGTCCAGCCCGGCCAGGGCGTCGGCCAGGTCGGTCGGCACGGTGAAGCTGTCGTGCAGCGCGCGTACCCGTTGGGCGCTGTTGCCGCGCGGCCCGGCCGGGCCGTCGGGACCGGCCGCGGTGACCTCGCCGAGCAGCGGCAGCCGGCCCACGGTGGCGATCCGCTCGGCGAGCGAGCCGAGCAGCCGGGGCCGCCGCCGGGAACCGACCGCGACCACCGCCACCGGCCGGCGGGGCCACGGGTCGTCGCCGTGCGCCCACGCCTTCAGCACCTCCACGACCGCGCCGGCGACGTCGTCGGGCAACGGTGCGTCCGGGGCTTCCGGGCCGACGAGAGCACGCAGCCGCCCACCCCAACCCAGGTCGGAGAGACGCCCGACGGCCCGGCCCGGCAGCGCCTGCTCCGCGGGGGCGATCCGGCCCTTGAGGGGTACGCCCACCGCGTCGAGGCCGGTCGGCCAGAGCTTCTTCGGCGCGATCTCCACGCCGGGTCGGCCCAGGAAGGTCTGCGCGGCGGCGAGCGCGGCCGTCGACACGTCCGCGGCGAAGAGTGGGTCGGCGCACCTGTCACATCGGCCGCAGTCAGCCGCCTCGGTGTCGTCCAGGCGTTCCCGTAGATACCGCATCCGGCAGTCGGACGTGGTCGCGTACTCCCGCATGGCCTGTTGCTCGACGGTGCGCGCCTCGGCGACGCGGCGCAACCGGGCCTCGTCGTAGACCCACTGCTCGCCGGTGGCGAGCCAACCACCGCGCACCCGGCGGACCGCGCCGTCCACGTCGAGCACCTTGAGCATCAGCTCCAACCGGGCCCGGCGCAGGTCGACGAGGGGTTCGAGCGCCTGGGTGGAGAGCGGGCGGTCGGTGTGCAGGGCGGCCAGCACGGCGCGGACCTGCTGCTCCGGCGGGAACGCCAGCGAGGCGAAGTAGCGCCAGATCGCGGCGTCCTCGACGCCGGGCAGCAGCAGCACCTCGGCGTGCTCGACGGCGCGACCGGCGCGGCCGACCTGCTGGTAGTACGCGATCGGTGAGGGTGGTGCGCCGAGGTGCACGACGAAGCCCAGGTCGGGTTTGTCGAAGCCCATGCCGAGGGCGCTGGTGGCGACCAACGCCTTGATCTTGTTGTCGAGCAGGTCCTGTTCGGCGGCCCGCCGGTCGGCGTCGTCGGACTGCCCGCTGTACGAGGCGACCGGGTAGCCCCGGGAGCGCAGGAACTCGGCCGTCTCCCCCGCTGCCGCCACGGTCAGCGTGTAGACGATGCCCGAGCCGGGCAGCTGATCCAGGTGGTCGGCGAGCCAGGCCAGCCGGTGCGCCGGGCTGGGCAGGTCGAGCACCCCGAGGCGCAGCGACTCGCGGTCCAGGGTGCCGCGCAGGATGAGGGCGTCACCCAGTTGCTCGGCGACGTCCTGGGTGACCCGGGCGTTGGCGGTGGCGGTGGTCGCCAGCACGGGGGTGCGCTCGGGCAGCTCGGCGAGGAACGTCCGCAGCCGCCGGTAGTCGGGCCGGAAGTCGTGCCCCCAGTCGGAGACGCAGTGCGCTTCGTCGACCACCAGCAGGCCGGTGGTCGCGGCCAACTTCGGCAGGACGCCGTCGCGGAAGTCCGGGTTGTTGAGCCGTTCCGGGCTGATCAGCAGCACGTCCACCGCGCCGGTCTGGATCTCGGCGGTGATCTCGTCCCACTCGTCGAGGTTCGCCGAGTTGATCGTGCGGGCCCGGATGCCGGCGCGAGCGGCGGCCTCGACCTGGTTGCGCATCAACGCCAGCAGCGGCGAGACGATGACGGTCGGCCCGGCCTGGTGGCCCTGCTCGCGGTCCCGGGGCAGGGCGGTGGCCACGAAGTAGACAGCCGACTTGCCCCAACCGGTGCGCTGGACGCAGAGCACCCGCCGCCGGTCGACGACCAGCGCCTCGATGGCGCGCCACTGATCCTCGCGCAGCCTGGCGTGGTCACCGGCCAGCCGGCGCAGCACCGCCTCGGCCCGCTCCCGTACCGCTGCCCGCTCTGCTGTCTCCACCCGGCATTTCTACCAGCGCCGTCCGTCATCCCCCTGTTGATCAAGAGGTTTGCGTCACCATTCGGCCGGATTCTGACGCAAACCCCTTGATCAACGGGGATGGCGGGGGTCAGCGGCCGAGGACTGAGCCGCCGTTTACGCCCAGGATCTGGCCTGTGACGAAGCCGGCGGCCGGGCTGGCCAGATAGCGGACCGCTTCGGCGATGTCGTCCGGCAGCCCGGCGCGTCCGACCAGGGTCGCCGCCACCCGCTTCGCATGCCCCTCGGCGGTCATCCGGTCACCGAAGAACTCGGTCTCGGCGACGTAGCCGGGGCTCACCACGTTGACCGTGATCTGCTCCGGACCAAGCTGCGCGGCCAGGTCGTACGCCCAACCGTGCAGGGCCGCCTTCGCCGCCGAGTACGGCCCACCGCCGCCGCGCTGGGCGGAGATCGAGCTGACCAGGATCACTCGCCCGCCGGGTCGCCGCAGAGCCGGCCGCAGCGCCTCGGTCAGCAGCACGGCGGTCAGCACGTTGGCGTCCAGGTTGGCCCGCCAGTGTGCGGCGGTCCCGGCCAACGTGCCGGTGTCCCCGGCCAGGTAGCCGCCCGCGTTGTTGACCACCACGTCGACCGGCCGGTCACCAACCGCCGTGAGGACCGTGGCGAGCTGCTCCGGATCGGTCAGGTCCGCGGTCACGGCGGTGACCGCGCCCGGCCGCCCGCAGTCCGCGGCGAGCTGCTCGGCGGCGGCCGTCAACACGTCCGCCCGCCGCCCGACGATCAGTACGTCGTAACCGTCGTGGGCGAGCACTCCCGCCACGGCCGCCCCGATCCCGGTCCCGCCCCCGCTAACAACCGCAACCCGCGAGTCCATCTCCCGACCTCCCGTGCGAAGAACCCCGTCGATCATGAAGTTATCGCCAATCAACACGGCGTGTCATGACAGTAACTTCATGATCGACGGGGTGAGCGGAGTGCGAAAGGGGGTGGGCGGGGTCAGCGGCGTGGGGGGCGGAGGGACCGGGTCAGGTGGGACAGGCGGGGGGCCAGGCTGGTCAGGCCGCCTGGGAAGAAGTAGACGGCCAGGATGAAGACAGTGCCCAGGACGAACAGCGGCTGGCTCAGCGGACGGCTGAGGACGGCCGGCAGGTTGTCCACCGCGTCGCTCGTACCGAAGGCGGTGAGCCGGTGGTCCAGATACATGTAGAGGACACCGCCGAGCACCGGACCCCACCGGGTGCCCGGCCCACCGAGCACCACCATGACCAGCAGCGACAGGGTCAGCTCGGAGGACGTGATGTGCGGCGACGCGCCCCCCACGATCAGGACGTAGACCACCCCGCCCGCCGACGCCAAGCCGCCGGCCAGGGTGAACGCCACGAGCTTGTAGCGGTACGGGTCCAACCCGAGCACACCGATCCGCCGCTCGTCGTCGCGCAACCCGGCGAGCACCCGACCGGTCGGTGACCCGCTCACCCGGTGCACCACGAAGACCACCAGCGTCAGGTACGCCAGCGCCAACCAGTACAGGTTGACCGTGTTCGTCACCCCCACCAGCCCGGCGGGCAGCCCGGACACGTCCAGCGGCAGGCCCTCCTCGCCGCCGGTGAGCCCGCCGAAGTCCCGGGCCACCAGGATCGCCCCGACCTGGGCGAAGGCCAACGTCACCATGGCGAACGCGATGCCCACCGTCCGCAGCGCCACCGCGCCGAGCAGCGCGGCGAGGATGGTGCCGCCGGTGATGGTCAGCAGCGCCGCCTGCCACAGCGGCAGACCGGCCCGGGTGACCAGGATGTCGGTGCCGTAGACACCGGCGGCGAAGTACAGCGCGTGCCCGAAGGAGAGCATCCCGGTCCGGCCGAACAGCAGGTCGTACCCGGCCGCCAGCCCGCCGAAGATCAGGCAGATGGCGAGCAGTTGCAGGGTGCCGGGTGAGTTGACCGGTCCCTCGAAGATCCCCGGCAGGGAGATCGTCGAGTACGGCAGGATCGCCAGCACGACCAGCGCGACCAGCGGCAGGAACGGGCGGACCCGGTGCCACCGCCCCCGCTGCGGACTCAGTTCGTCGGGCACCTGCGCGCGAGGCGCGTCGATCACCGTCATGCCGTTGCCACCTTTCCGGCGATGCCCTGCGGGCGCAGCAGCAGCACCACGGCCAGCAGCCCGACCACGCAGATGTCGCCCAGCCCGGACGTGCCGTAGTAGTTGACGAACTGCTGCACCAACCCGACCACGACCGCCGCGTACGCGGAGCCGACCACCGAGCCCATCCCGCCGATCACCACCACGATGAACGCGAAGATCAGCAGCGAGCCGCCCTGCCCGGGCGAAACGGTGCCGAAGTAGACCCCGCCGAGCGCTCCGGCGAGCGCGGCGGCCGCCCCACCGATCGCGAAGACCAGCGTGAACGCCTTGCGGACGTCGATGCCCAGCGCGGTCACCATCTCCCGGTTCTCCACCCCGGCCCGGATCACCAGGCCGTACCGCGTCCAACGCAGGAACGCCAGGATCGCGCCGAGCACCAGCACCGCCGCGATGATCAGCAGCAGGCCACCGTTGGGCACCTGCGCGCCGAGGATCCCGGTCACCTGCCGGGTCCAGTCCGGACGCGGGAACGGCCGGGCGTCCGCACCCCAGGTGGCCTGGAGCAACGCCACCCCGGCCAGCGACAGCCCGACGGTGACCAGCACCTGCTCGATGGTGCGGGAGTACAGCGGGCGGATCAGCACCAGCTCGACCAGGATCGCCACCAGCGTGCCGGCGGCCACCCCGAAGGCGACAGCGAACACGAAGCCGAACCCGTCCGGGCCGGCGCCCGGCAGGTTGCCCGCCGCCCACCAGGTCCCGTACGCGCCGACGCCGAGGAACAGCCCGTGCGCGAAGTTGAGCACGTCGGCCAGGCCGAAGACCAGGGACAGGCCGGAGGCGACCAGGAAGTACAACGCCGCCAGGCCGAGCCCGGTCAACGCCAACAGGATCACGGTGCCCATCAGTGAGACACCTCCGCCGAGCCGACCCCGAGCAGCGACTTCGTCAACGCGGTCTCCAACAGCAACTCGTGGGCGTCGCCGGTCCAGGCCACCTTGCCGGCGGCCAACACGACCGCGTCGCGAGCCAGCCGGCGTACGACGGCCAGGTTCTGCTCGACCAGCAGCACCGGCACCGACTCCGCGACCCGTTCCAACACCTCGGCCACCTCGGTCACCACCTTCGGCGCCAACCCCTTGGTCGGCTCGTCGACGAGCAGCAGCCGGTTGTCGTTGAGCAGCACCCGACCGATGGCGAGCATCTGTTGCTGCCCGCCGGAGAGCGAACCGGCCCGTTGCCGTCCGCGCCGGTCCAGCTCCGGAAAGAGCGCGAAGACCTTGTCGTACGCCGGGGTGGTGCCGCGCCGCTCGGCGAGCCGCAGGTTCTCCGCGACGGTGAGCCCGGCGAACACGCAGCGGTCCTCGGGCACGTAGCCGAGCCCGCCGCGGACCAGCCGGTGCGTCGGCCGGGCCAGCAGGCTCTGCGCGCCCATCCGGATGGTGCCGCGGACCTCCCCGGCGGGCGGGGTGAGGCCGACGATGGCGCGCAGCGTGGTGGTCTTGCCGACGCCGTTGCGACCGAGCAGGACGGTCACGCCGGTCGGGGCGACAGTGAAGGACACCCCCTGGAGGATGTGCAGCCCGGAGATCCGGACCGACAGCTCCTCCACACTGAGGATCGGTTCCATCAGAGCGACTCCCCCAGGTAGGCCTCTTGCACTGTGGGGTTGGCCATCACCGTCTCCGGGGTGTCGCAGGCCAGCAGCGCGCCGTGGTGCATGACGGCGATGCGGTCGGCCAGTTCCAGGATGACGTCCATGTGGTGTTCGACCATCAGCACGGCCCGGCCGCTGTCGCCGGTCAACGACTTGATGACGGCGACCAGCTCCGGCACGTCCTCGGCGCTGACCCCGGCCATCGGCTCGTCCAGCAGCATCACCCGCGGTTCACCGGCGAGCAGCAGGGCGATCTCCAGCTTGCGCTTCTCGCCGTGGGCCAGGGTGCCGGCGAGGGCCGTACCCCGGTGTGCGAGGCCGACCCGGTCGAGCGCCGCGTCGGCGGCGGCGGCGACCTCCCGGTCGGCCGCCGCCCGCCGCCACAGTGCCATCGAGCCCCCGCGGTGCGCCTGCACGGCGAGCCGAACGTTCTCCCGCACGCTCAGCGAGCCGAAGACGGAGGACGCCTGGAAGGTACGGCCCAGACCGAGGCGGGCCCGCCGGTGCGGCGGGAGCGCCCCGATGTCCTGCCCGTCCAGAACGATCCGGCCCTCGGTGGCCCGGCGCAGGCCGGTGATCAGGTTGAACAGTGAGGTCTTGCCGGCGCCGTTCGGCCCGATGACGCCCAGGAACTCCCCGGGCGCGAGGTCGAGGTAGACGCTGTCGACGATGGCGACCTCACCGATCCGCCAGGTCAGACCGCGGGTGGCGAGCATGGTCAGCCCTTCATGGCCACGGCCGGCGGCGCGGTCTCGTCACCGGTGAGGCTCTTCTGCGCGGTCGCGGTGAACGCGGTGCCGCTGCCGGTCAGCTTGGCCTGGAACATCGGCTGGAGCAGCGCGTGGTCGGCGGCCCGGATGGTCATCTTGCCCTTGACCCCGTCGAAGCTCCAGCCCTCCAGGGCGGTGACCATCTTGTCGACGTCCTCCCCGCCCTCCTGCGCGGCACGGACCACCATCTGCGCGGCGGCGAAGCCGTCCGGGTGGAACAGGTCGATGGTGTTCACCTTGGCCTTCAGCGCCTTGCTGGCCTCGGTGTCGCTGGCACCGTCGAAGTAGTGCGACAGGAAGGAGATCTTCGCGCCGGCTGCACCGAAGGTCGGCCACGAGGCGCGGATGTCCAGGCCGGTGACGACAGTGGTGGACGAGAGGACGCCCTGCTGGTCGAGGGTCTGCCACATGGCCGGGGCGGTCGTGCCCGCCCACGCCACGAAGAGCAGGTCCGGCTTGGCGGCCTTGATCTGGCTGGCGAACGGGGTGAACTCGGTGGCACTGGCCGGGGCCCGGACACTGCTCACGGTCGCACCCGCGGTGCCGATGACGGCCTTGACGGCCGCCTCGTTGGCGTCACCGAACGCGCCGTCCTGAGCGAAGACCACTACCTTCTTACCGGTCGGGTCACCGATGAACGACTTGGCGGTCACCACATCCTGGTAGGACTGCCGACCGGAGCGGAAGGTGTACTTGTTCGCGCCGGTCACCGCATCTGTGGCGGCCGGGCCGGAGATGAACAGCACCTTGTTCTGCGCCGCGATCGGCGCGACCTGGAGCGCCACACCGGAGGCGGTGGAGCCGGCGATGATCTTCGTACCCTTACCGATCAGGTCCTTCGCGGCGGAGACCGCCTTGGCCGGGTCGCCCGCGTCGTCGACCTCGGTCAACTCGATCTTCCGGTCACCGACCTTGCCGGTGCCCTTGGTGGCGAAGTCCAGCCCCGCCTTGAAACCCTCAACGTACTGCTTTCCGTAGCTGGCCAGGGCTCCCGACTGGGAGTACACCAGGCCGACCTTGACCGGCGCGGCACTGTCGCCGCCGCCGGTGGCGGTGTCCTGCGGGCTGCCACAGGCCGTGGCGGCCAGCGCCGCGGCCATCATCGTGGCGGCGGAGAGGAACGCCCGCCGCGTCGTCCGGACCGTCATTGCGACTCCACATGAGGACTCAGAGGGAGAGAACTTCTTCGTGACGGCTCACGCTAGAAGTGACGTCACCCACGAGCTATGTGGCGGAAACACACAAGTAACAGGAATGAGGTGGCCGGAGGTTACAACGGGCCGCACTACCAGCCGCGAGCCCACGCCCTCGATGGCCCGAACCCCCACGGACCGCCCGAGCCGTGTGTCGCCCCGCGCCATTCGCCCGGTTCGGTCAGGGCTACCCCTTCAAGATCGTGCTCGATCCTGGTTGTAGTGGCTTCGGGCGGCCACGACAGAACTGAATCCTGGATCGAGCACGATCTTGCGACGGACCCCGCCCATGCGTGCCGCTGGCCCGCCGTCCGGGTGGCGGACGACGGGCCAGCGTGTGGGCCGGGCGTGGTCGGCCCGGTGGTCGACCCGGAGCGGATCAGCTCCGGGCCGAGGTTTGGATCAGCGGCCGGCGAGGGCGGCGACGGCAGTGTCCGGGTGGTCGCTGAAGACACCGTCGAGGCCCAGGCCAAGGAAGAGTTCGTACTCGGCGGTGATGTCGCCGCGCGCGTTCGGGTCGGCGCCGATCCGGAAGTCCACCGGAAGGAACTGGTTCTCGGCGCGGAACGTCCAGGAGTGCACGAGCAGGTGCTCCCGGTGCGCGTCGCGTACCACGTTGGTTGGGGCGAGCAGGGCGCCGGCGGCGTTCCGGGGGACGATCAGATTCTTGTTCGCGCCGATGCCGTCGGCGTACCCGGCGATCCACTTCAGCCCGACCGGCGTGACCAGATCCTGGTAGGTGCGGGTGTCACCGGCGGCGGTGAAGTCGTACGGGCGGCCGGTCGCGTCGAGCAGTTGGACCAGCTTCACGTCGGTCAGGCGGCTCAGGCGGCGCAGGTTGGCCGTCTCGAACGACTGGATGAAGACCGGTGAGTTCTTCCGGTCCAGCTTGTTCTGCCGCAGCACCCGCAGCAGCGGCTCCTCCAACGGCAGTTTGATCGAGGCGAAGTAGCTCGGGTGCTTGGTCTCCGGGTAGATCCCGATGGTGCGGCCCCGTGCCCGCCCCTCGGTCCGGGCCAGGTCGATGACCTCCTGGAGGGTGGGCACCTCGAAGCGGCCGTCGAAGGCGGTGTTCGCCACGCGTACCTGCGGCAGCCGCTCCTTGGCCCGCAGCGTCTTCAGCTCGGCGAGGGTGAAGTCCTCGGTGAACCACCCGGTCACCGCGACACCGTCGATGGTCTTCGTCGCCTTGCGGGCCGCGAACTCCGGGCGGGTCGACACGTCGGTGGTGCCGGAGATCTCGTTCTCGTGCCGGGCGACCAGCACGCCGTCGGAGGTGGAGACCAGGTCCGGCTCGATGTAGTCGGCACCCATCCGGATCGCCAACCGGTACGCCTCCAGCGTGTGCTCCGGCCGGTAGCCGCTGGCGCCACGGTGACCGATCACGATCGGTCGGTCGTTGGCCCGGGAGCGGTCCGCGTCGGCGGTTGGTTCGGCCGCGGCCATGGTCGGCAGGGCCACGGCGGCGGCGAGCAGAACGCTGGCCACGCCGAGGGTCGAGAGGGTACGTCGCAACGCCGTCTCCTGTCATCGATGGTCCGGGTAAGCAGACCGCCCGTGATTTGCCAGGAGTTGGTCGATGGCTGGCCGGCAGATGAATCTCCGGAATGCCCGTTCCCACTCCAGGGTCGCGGGCGGACAGGAAGATTGTCTGGTGCGCCGGTTTTTCCGCAATCCCGTGCGGCTGGTGCCGTTCGCGTTCCTGGTGCCGATCCTGCTCGGCACCGGGTTGCTCATGGCGCGCTGGGCGACTGCCGAACACGTACGCCCACCCGTGGTCACCGCGCTCTTCACCGCCACCTCGGCCGTGTCGGTCACCGGCATGGCCATCACCGACACGCCGAACTACTGGTCCGGCGCGGGACTGGTGGTGATCACCCTGCTCACTCAGCTCGGCGGACTCGGCATCCTCACCGTCGCGGCGTTAGTCATCCTGGTGGTCTCCAGTCAGCTCGGGCTGCGCAACCGGTTGCTGGTGCAGGCCGAGACGGCGGAGTTCGGCATCGGTGACGTGGGCCGGTTGCTCCGCCGGATCGCGCTGACCGTCTTCGCCTGCGAGGCGGTGATGACCGTGCTGGTCGCCGGTCGGCTCTGGCTGACCTACGACTACCCCTTCGGGCAGGCCCTCTGGTCGGGCGTCTTCCACGCCGTGCAGGCGTTCAACAACGGTGGCTTCGCGCTCTACACCGACGGTCTGCTGGCCTTCAGCCGTGACCCGTGGGTGTCGCTGCCCTTGGCGCTCGGCGCGATCATCGGCGGTCTCGGGTTTCCCGCGCTCTTCGAGGCGGTCCGCGAGTGGCGTCAGCTGGCGCACTGGGCGGTGGCGACGAAGTTGACCATCTGGGGCAGCGCGGTGCTGCTGCTGGTCGGCTTCGCCGGCCTGCTCGCCGCCGAGTGGACCAACACGAGCACGATCGGCCAGTACGACGTACCCGGGAAGATTCTCGCGTCGTTCACCCAGATCGCGCTGAGCCGGACCGGCGGCTACAGCGTCCTGAACATCGCCGCTCTCCAGGAGGAGAGCTATCCCCTGCTGATCGTGCTGATGTTCATCGGCGGCGGCAGTGCCAGCACGGCCGGTGGCATCAAGGTCTCCACGTTCTTCCTGCTGGCGTTCACCATCTGGGCGGAGTTGCGGGGTGAGCCCGACGTGACGATCGGGCACCGCCGGGTGGCCACCGCGAGCCAACGGCAGGCGATCACCGTGGCGCTGCTCAGCGTCGCGCTGGTGATGGCCGGAACCATGCTGTTGCTGCTGCTCACCGAGGGCGTCCGCTTCGTCGCGGCCCTGTTCGAGATCACCTCGGCGTTCAGCACCACCGGTCTGACCATCGGTCTGGCCGCCGAACTGCCGGCCGGCGGCCAACTGGCGCTGACCGTGCTGATGTTCATCGGCCGGGTCGGGACGCTCACCCTGGGGTCGGCGATCGCCCTGAACACCCGACGCCGGCTCTACCGCTATCCCCAGGAGCAACCCATTGTCGGCTAGGGCGTGTTTCGAAAGTGTCGGCCGGCCCGCAGGTCGGGAACGCGCCCATGGAAGCAGGGAGGGCCGAGGTGTCGGCTAGACGGGCGGACAGCGGCGGCATCGTGGTGATCGGGCTGGGTCGATTCGGTTGCCACCTGGCCGGGTCGCTGACCCGGATGGACCGCGAGGTGTTGGCCATCGACCGCAGCCCGGCGAAGGTGCAGCGCTGGTCGGCGCAGCTCGACCGGGTGGTTCAGGCCGACGCGACCGAGGAGGGGGCGCTGCGGCAGCTGGGCATCACCAGTTTCGGGCGGGCGGTGGTGGCCATCGGGGCCTCGGTGGAGGCGAGTGTGCTCACCGTGTTGGCGCTGGTCGAGCTGGGTGTGCCCCAGATCTGGGCGCGGGCCACCTCGCAGAAGCACGCCAAGATCCTGGCGTCGGTGGGCGCGCACCACGTGATCTTCCCGGAGGCGGAGACCGGGGACCGGGTCGCGCACCTGATCGTCAGCCGCTTGCTCGACTTCATCGAGTTCGACGACGACTTCGCCATCGCCACCGTCCGGGTGCCGGAGTCCCTGGTCGGGCGCACCCTGCTCGACCTGAGACCGGAGGAGCGCTTCGGGGTACGCGTGGTCGGCGCCAAGCTGCCGGGAGAACGCTTCCGGTACACCTCCGACGACACAGCGCTTCCCCAGGGCGGGGTGCTCATCGTCGAGGGTGGGATCGACCAGGTGCAGCAATTCGCGGGGATGCGCTGACCCTGCTGCCGGACCGGTCGGGGCAGACGGACCAACTGGTCCGACGGCACCGAAGCATGGCGACGCGGTGTGGCCTGCCTACTTCTTCCGGTGACCACCCGGCCCCTTGGTCATTTTCCCGCTTTTCCCGAACCACCACCTGAGGCCTTCGGCTTCGCGGGACCCTTCGCAGGCTTCGGCGGCTTGGCCTTCGACGCGCCGCCGCCCGAACCGGAGCCGCTCCGCACCGTCGCGGCCTTGGGCGGGGCCTTGGGCGGGGCCTTCGTCGTGGCGGCCTTGCTCGGCGGGGCCGTGGACGGCGCACTGCCGGCGACCCCGGACACTCGAACCCCACAGGTCGCCTCGCCGAGCCGGAACTCCACCGGCAACGGGTTCGCCCCGCTGTACTTACCCGTGAGGGTCATCTTCTCGGCCGCACCGGCGGCCAGCGTGGTGCGCTGGGCCGCCGGCCGGATCAGCACCGTGCTCCCCTGCTGGTGCACCGGCGCGGGCTCCGCCTTCGTCACCTTCTGCTGCCCGGGGAAGGTGAAGCTCATCGTCCAGTCCCGCAGCTCACGGCCGCCGGTGTTGGTCAGGGTCAGCTCGGCCGCGAACTCGGTACCCGAGTCGGTGCGCAACGCGTACGCCACCTCGCAGGGCGCCGCCGCCGGCAGACCCATCCGAGCCTCGGTCGTCGGCCGATCCCCGCCGCTGGCCGGACTGCGCGAGGTGAACCCCCACATCGCCCCGGTGACCGCGATCAGCCCGACGGCGGCCACTCCGGCCTCCACCCGCCGACGCCGGGTCACCCGCTGCCGCGTCCGACGGTCCCGGTTGCGGGTCCGCGACAACGGCAACGCGTCGGTCGCCGCCGACCAGGGCAGGATCGTGGTACGCGCACTGCCGAGCATGGCCGCGTCCAACGGCCCGGCGGCCGGGGAGACCGGCACCGCCGCGAGCATGCCGGCCGCCTCGGCGAGCGTCCGGGTCAGCTCGGCGGTGGCCGGCCGGTCGGCGGGTCGCTTGGCCAGGCAGCGTCCGACCAGGTCGGCCACCCCGTCGGGCAGCCCCGGGACGGTGGGCATCGGCTCCGGGTCGCTGTACATGTGGGCGCGCAGCATCTGGGTGGTCGTGCTGGCCCGCCACGGCAGTCGGCCGGTGAGCATCCGGTAGAGCAGCAGGCCCACGGCATACACGTCGGTGGCCGGGGAGACCTGGCCGTTGTCCAGCCGCTCCGGGGCGAGGTACGCGGGAGTGCCCAACAGCGCGCCGTCCGGGCCCTTCTCGCTCTCCCCGACGAGCGCGGAGATGCCGAAGTCGACCACCTTGACCCCGGTCGAGGTGAGCATGACGTTGCCCGGGGTGACGTCGCGGTGCACCACCCCACGAGCGTGCGCGGTCGCCAGCGCCGAGCTGACCTCAGCGCCGATGGTCAGCGCCTCCCGCCACGGCAGTTGGCTCTCCAGACCCAACCGGCTGGCCAGTGAAGCGCCGTCGACCAGCTCCATCACCACGTACGGCACGGTCAGACCGACCTGCTCGGACTCGCCGTAGTCGTACACGTTGGTGATGTTGGGGTGGCAGAGCCGCGCGGCGGCCTGCGCCTCGATTCGGATGCGGTGGCGGAAGGCCCGGTCGCTGGCCAGCCGGGAGGCCAGCACCTTCACCGCGACCTGGCGGCCGAGCACCTCGTCGTAGCCACGCCAGACCACCGACATGCCGCCCGCGCCGAGCTGCTCGATCAGCCGGTACCGCTCATCGAGCAGCTGCGCGCCGTTTCGGTCCCCACCACCCATGGTGAGCGATGTTGCCCAGGAACGGCCTGCCTACACCTGGAGTATCGGAATCGGTCAGGATTATCACTCGATCAGGCGGTAGCCAGCAGTTGGTCCACCGGGGCGTAGTCGTCGGTCAATACCATCGCCCCGCCGACGAAGTCCGTCAGCGCCGCACCGGACAGCAGGCTGACCTTCGGGTCCACCTCGGCCAGCCGGGCCTGAACGGCCTCCAGCGGCAACGGCGCGTCGGAGCCGACAATGAGGAAGTTGGAGCCCTGCTCCTGGGCGAGCGCCTCCGGCGGCGCGATCAGCGCGACGTGCCCGAACTCGGCGGCCACCGTGGCCAACTCGGCGCGGATGAACCGCAGCGGCGGGTAGTCGATGACGTTCTGCACGTACACCCCGCCGGGGCGGGTCACCCTCCGGACGTCGGCGGCCATCTCCCGGGTGGCCAGGTGCCAGGGCACCACCAGGTGCCCGAACGCGTCACCGACCACCAGGTCACGGCTGTCGGTCGGCTCGCCGGCGACCAGCATCCGCGCGTCGCCCACCACCGCCCGCAGCTCCGGCCCCGGCCGTACGCCCAGCTCCTGCTCGCCCAGCTCGACCAGCCCGCCGTCGATTTCGAACACCAGGTTGTCGGTGCCCGGACGGGTGGCGGTCAGGTAACGCGGCACTGTGAACCCGCCGCCGCCCAGGTGCAGCGCGTCCACCCGCTGACCGGCCGGCGCGGCGACGTCGGCGACCGCGCCGATCCACTTCGTGTAGGCGTACTCCAGGTGTTTCGGGTCGGCGAGGTCCACGTACGAGTGCTGGGCGGAGTTGAGCAGCAACGTCCGCCCGCTGGGCCGGGCGGGGTCCGCGGTGACCCGGGCGCAGTGGTACGCCGTCTCGATGTCGCACGGGTTGGGCGCCACGGTGGTCAGCCCCGCCCCGGCCAGGCCGAGTACGGCCAGCGCGGCCCGGGCCCGGGCCGGACCGGGCAGCTCGGTGGGCTCCTGCCGGCGCAGGTACCAGCCGAGACCGATACCGACCAGCCCGAGCGCGAGCGCCAGGGCCAGCAGGATGACGGTGCTGCGCAGCGCGGCGACCAGCACGAACCCGGTGAGCAGGGTTGCGGTGATGCCGCCCAGGGTGCCGATCCCGGAGAGTCGACCGACCACCTGGCCGGTGCGGCGCAGGTCGGCGAGCTGGAGTTTCACGACCAGCGGGGTGACCGCGGCCAGCAGCGCGGCCGGCACGAACACCGCCAACGCGACCAGCAGCAGGATGCCGCTGGCCGCACCACCGCGCAGCACCTCACCGGCGTAGCGGACGACGGGCAGGGTGACCGCTGTGGCGATGCCGGCCAGCACCAACGCTGGCGCCAGCAGGCCGCGGGGATTGCGGCGGTCGGCCAGCCAACCACCGGACCACGCCCCGTACGCGATCGCGGCCAGCGCGATGCCGATAACCGAGCTGGTCACCTGAAGGGTCACCCCGACGTACGGGCCGACCAGGCGCAGCGCGACGGTCTCCAGCACCAGCACGGCACCGCTGGAGAAGAAGACCAGGAAGGCGGCCAGGCCGTTGGGCAGCGCCCGGCCGGTGACCGGCACGGGCGGGGCCGGAGGTGCCGGCAGGGCCGCTACGTCGGACGGTGGGGAGCTCATCGTCGCGATGGTACGCAGCGAAGCTGGTGCTTCGGGTCAGTACATCGAGAGATGAACATGGTTCGTGTGGGACGCCGCCGGAGAGCCGCTTCCACTGTACGAACGCCACCCGGTGCCGGGGTGCCAGATCTGCCGATACCAGATCACGTAGAGCACGCCCAGCCGGTCGGCGTTGCGCACGTGCCAGGCGGCCAGGCTGTCCCCGTACGCCTTGTCGCCGCCGGTCGCGTTCTTGTCCTCGAAGCCGTTCGTGGCGGCCGAGAAGTCGCAGGCCCGGCCCTTCGGATGCTCGCCGCCGCCACCACTGCGCTTGCAGGAGACGTGCCGCTTGTAGCCGGCCGCCTGGGTCTGCTTGAGCGCGTTGAGAGTGCGCGGTGTGATGCACCCGGAGGTGGTCGGGTCCTTCACCGAGCAGGACTCCGACGGCCAGGACCCGTCGGAGTTACGCGGCGCGGGCTTCGCCGAGGCGGAGCTGCCACCGCTGAAACCGTTGCTGCCGCCGGAGCTGACCTCGGCGAGCGCCTCCTCGGCTTCCTTCTTCTTCTTCGCCATCACGGCGAGTTGCTTCTGCTGCTCGCGGACCTCGGCGTCGATGGCGACCTTGGCCTGCTGCGCCTGCTGCCGGGCCTCGGTGAGGTCACGCAGCCGCTTGCTGTCCCGCTGGGCCATCAGGTCGAGGTCGCCGGCGCGTTGCAGGAACGCCTCCGGCGTGGCGGTGTTGAGCAGCATCGAGACAGCGCTCAGCCGACCCACCCGGTACGACTGGGCGGCCACCTCGCCCACCTGGCTGGTGAGCCCGACCAGCCGACCCTCCAGCGTCGTCAGCTCGCCGGTCAGCGCCGTCTGGCGACGCTTGGAGTTGTCCAGCTTGGCCTTGGCCTCGATGTGGCCCTTGGCGGTCAGCTCCAGCGCGTCCTGCAACTTCTTGCTGCCGCCCTCGCCAGGCTCCGCGTACGCGGGCACGGCGGCACCGCCGAGCACCAGCGCGACGGCGGCGAGCAGGGCGAACAGAGCGCGGCGACCGAGCCGCGGGCTGAGCCTGGTCCTGGGCACGAAAGCGTCCTTCCGTCAACCGCCGGCCCCCGATGAACACTGCACGGCGGCGCCGGTCGGCGGCCTGCTGGCGGAGACCGCCGGTCACGATACCGGACTGCGGGCCGGTGACCAGCCCCCTGACCCTCGGGCTGTCTCGATGTCGACGGAGCGTCCCAACGCGGTCGCGCAGCGCGCCGATCAGGTGTTGAGGAGCGCGTCGCGCACCTCGGCCCAGACCTGCTCGTTGGCCGCGACGAGCAGCCCGCGGCCGTCGTCGGCGGGGTGGTAGTCGGCCCCGTCGAACCGGCGGGCGACACCCCCGGCGGCACGGACCAGCACGGTGCCCGGGGCATGGTCCCAGGGCAGGGTGCGCCAAAAGAGGGCGAACTGCTGCTCGCCGGTGAGGATGTCCAGGTACTCCCGACCGGCGCAGTGCTGGCCGGGCAGCAGCTCACCGAGCCGCCGACCACCGGCGCGGACCCGGTCGCGGGTCTCCGGCGGCAGGAACCGGGTCATCGCGGCGCCGCGCAGCTCGCCGAGCGGCGGCACCGAGCCGGAGCCGTCCACCGGTCGACCGTTGAGCAGGGTGCCCTCGTCCGCCGAGCCGGCGGCGAGAGTGTCGGCCAGCGGGTCGAGGATCCAGCCGGCGGTCGGCCGCCCGTCGGTCAGCAGCGACACCATCAGGGCGAACGGCCGGCGACCGGCGGCGAAGTTGGCGGTCCCGTCGACCGGGTCGACCAGCCAGACGTCCCCGCCGTCGCGCAGGTGCCGCAGCAACCCCGGATCGTCGGCGACACCCTCCTCGCCGACCACCATCGAGCCCGGCCGCAGCCGGCGCAACCCCGCCGAGAGCAGCTCCTCGGCCCGGCGGTCGGCGACGGTTACCACCTCGCCGGGCGCCTTCTCCGACACGTCATCGTCGTCAAGTTTGCGGAACAGTGGCAGGACGACCTGGTCGGCGGCCTCCCAGAGCAGGCCGCTGACGTCGTCCAGCAGGGTGTCAGCCACGCGGCGGCAGCTTGACCACGCTGACGAAGAACTCGTCGATCTGACGGACCACCGAGATGAAGCGCTCGAAGTCCACCGGCTTGGTCACGTAGGCGTTGGCGTGCAGCTGGTAGCTGCGCAGGATGTCCTCGTCGGCCTGTGAGGTGGTGAGCACCACCACCGGGATCCGGCGCAGGTGCTCGTCCTTCTTGATCTCTTCCAGCACCTCCCGGCCGTCGCGCCGGGGCAGGTTGAGGTCGAGCAGGATCAGGTCGGGCGCCACCGCGTCGGCGTACTGGCCCTCCTGCCGCAGGTAGGCGAGCGCCTCGGCCCCGTCGGAGACGACGGTCAGCCGGTTACGCAGCTTGTGTTCCTCGAACGCTTCCTGGGTCATCAGCACGTCACCCGGGTCGTCCTCCACGAGCAGGACCTCGATCGGGCTCTTGCCATCCGCCGGCGCGGTCATCCCACCGTCTCCCTCATGTCACCCGTTCTACCGCTTTCCAGCGTCTCGTCGGCCCGGTCCGGCTGGTCCGGCCCGTCGGCCTGCTCCGTCAGCGCTGCCGGAGCCTCGGTCGAGGGCGTCGTGTCGCCCACGGTCGGGGCGTTCGGCGCCCCCGCGGAATCGGCAGCGGCAGCCGCCTCGACGTCCTCGGGAAGTGCCGGCAGGGTGAACCGGATCGCGGTGCCCTCCGGCACGTCGGTGTCCACCCAGACGCGGCCGCCGTGGTACTCGACGATCTTCTTGACGATCGCCAACCCGATGCCGGTGCCCGGGTACGCGTCCTTCGAGTGCAGCCGCTGGAAGATCACAAAGATCTTGTCGGCGAACTCCGGCTCGATCCCGATGCCGTTGTCCTGACAGGTGATCTCCCACTCGGCGCCCACCAACCGGGCCGACACGTGCACCTTCGACGGCACGTCGGGGCGGCGGAACTTGATCGAGTTGCTGACCAGGTTGGCCAGCAGGTTGGTGAGCAGCGGTTCCTCACCCGAGATCACCGGCAGCTCGGTCCAGGTCAACTCGGCGTCCGCGTACTGCCTGGCGGCCTCGGTCTGGCCGGCCACGTCGCCCATCACCTTGTTGAGGTCGACCTCGACGAAGCCGGTGGTGAGCCGCCCGATCCGGGAGAACGCGAGCAGGTCGTTGATCAGGCGCTGCATCCGTTGCGCGCCGTCCACCGCGAAGGCGATGTACTGGTCGGCCCGCTCGTCGAGCTGCCCGGCGTAACGGCGCTGGAGCAGCTGGCAGAAGCTGGCCACCTTACGCAGCGGCTCCTGGAGGTCGTGCGAGGCCACGTACGCGAACTGCTCCAGGTCCCGGTTGGACCGGGTCAGCTCCTCGGCCTGCTTCTGGAGTTGGCTGTTGACCCACTCGATGCGCTCGCGGGCGGCTCGGACCTCGGCCAGGTCGGCGGCGATCTTCTGCCGCATCGCGTCCACGTCCTCGCCGAGCCGGACGAACTCCGGGGGGCCGGTGGTGGCGATGCCGTGCTGGTAGTCACCCTCGGCGACCTCGCGGACCTGGTCGGCCAGCCCGATCAGCGGACGGATGACCATCCGGTCCAGGGAGAGCAGCAGCAGCGCCCCGGCGACGACCACCACCAGCGCGGCGACGATCAGGAGGACGACCAGAATGTTGCTGCTGGTACGCACGTTGTTCGCGGTCTGCTCCCGGGCGGCCAGGACCTCCCCCTGGAGGTCGTTGACCGCCAAGCGCACGTCGTCGAACTGTTGCCGGGCCGCTTCGGTGACCAACGCCTGACCGGCGCTGGTGCCGCTCTTTTCGGTGGTGGTGATCACCGGCTCCGCCACCGACTGCCGCCACTGCGTGACACGCTCCTCGACGGTCCGCAGCTCCTGGCTGATCTGTGGATAGTTGTCGAGCAGCGTCCGCATCGAGGCGGTGACGCTCTTCTCCTGGGCGAGCCCCTCCCGGTAGGGGTTCAGGTCGTCCGGGTCGCCGCTGACCGCGTACCCCCGGATCGCCGTCTCCTGGTCGAGCAGCGCGTTGAGCAGTTCCTGGGACTGCACCCGCAACGGGCCGGTCTCGTTCAGGACGGCGTCGATCTGGGTGCGGTTGCGGGCGGCCATCGCCGCCTCCGCGGCGGCCAGGCCGATCAGCAACACGCCCACGACGGTGAGCAGGGTGATGACCCGGCGGCGCAGACTCCAGCCGCCGATGACCGGCTTCATCGGCCACCACCCCGGCTGACCAGCAGCATGGCCACGTCGTCGGCGAGCGGGCCACCGTTGAGCCGCTCGGCCCGCCCGACCAGCCAGGCCGGCAGCTCGGGCAGCGACACCGAACGGTTGGCCGGCTCGTCCAGCAAGCCGCTGAGGCCCGGCACGTCGAGCCGTTCGTTGCCGGCGTCCACCCGCCCCTCGATCAGGCCGTCGGTGTACATCAACAGGGACCAGTCATCGGTGTCGAACTCCAGGTCGTAGGCGATCGGCCGGCGAGGTCGTACGCCCAGCAGCCGGCCGCCGGGCGCGGGCACCGGGGTGACCCGACCGCCGGAGAGCAGCAGCGGTGGTGGGTGCCCGGCCAGTCGGACGGTGGCCCGGTTGGCGTCCAGGTCCAGTCTGACGGTGGCCACCGTCGCGAAAATCTCCTGGAGGCGGCGCTCACTCATCAGCACCTGCTCCAGGGCGGGCAGCACCTCGTCGTCCGGCACTCCGGCGAGCACCAGGGCCCGCCAGGCCACCCGCAGCTCGACCCCGAGCGCGGCCTCGTCCACCCCGTGCCCGCAGACGTCGCCGACGATCAGGTTGAGGCAGTCCGGGTGGGTCTGCACCACGTCGAAGAAGTCCCCGCCGATCAACGCGGCGTGCCGGCCCGGCCGGTAGAAGGTGTGCACCGCCACCTGGTCGGTCGTCATCAGCGGCTGGGGCAGCAGGCCGCGTTCGAGTCGCGCCGACTCGGCCTGGCGCAGCTCGACCTCGCGCAACCGGCGGGCGTTCTCGTCGGCGCGCTTACGCTCCACGGCGTAGCGCAGCGCCCGGGTCAGCAGCACCCCGTCGACCTGGCCCTTGACCAGGTAGTCCTGAGCGCCCTCGGCGACCGCCACGACGCCCAGGTGCTCGTCCGTGCGACCGGTCAGCACGCAGACCGCGGCACCGCTGGACATCTCCAACACCTGGCGCAGCCCGTCCAGCCCCTGCGCGTCGGGCAGGCCCAAATCGAGCAGGACGCAGTCGACGTCGTTGATCCGCTGCCGCGCCTCCCGGAGGCTGGTGGCGACCAGCAGGTCGATCATCGAGTTCGTCTCGGCGAGCAGCTCACCTACCAGGAAGGCGTCGCCCTCGTCGTCCTCCACCAGCAGGACCCGCAACCGCTCACCCGGCGGCAGGTTGGCGTGCCGCGCCAGGCCACCGTGCGGGTACGGCACAACTGGGGAACCGGCCAAGCCGGCCCCCCGGTGCGGCCGGGTCACCGCCGCGAGACGCGGGAGTTCGCTGGTGATGTCGGGCTCCTTCCGAGTGCCCTGCTGATCCTGTATTAGACAACGGTCGCACACAACACGATGCCTGCGGCGCGGGCGGGGATGGGGCGCATCACTGCTCGGCCGCGGACAAACCGGGCGGCTGATGGACGCCGGACGTACCGGCCATCCCATCCGCAGCCGCCGACGGGCAGGATGATCCCACCCCAGGCCCCACCACCCCCCGAGGAGTTCCCGTGGGCGCACCCACCACCCCGGCCACGACGGGCACGCCACCCCGTCCGATTCCGGGCGTAACCCCTGCCAGCCGCGCGCTGACCCGGCCGCGTCGGCGGCTCGTGGCCGCCGCGGCGGCGCTGGTCGCGCTGGCCGCGGTCGGCGCCGGCAGTCTGCTCGACCTGCGCACCCCGGCACCGAAGTCGGCCGACGCGCCAGCGGGCGCGTTCAGCGCCGCCCGGGCGTACGAGGACGTCCAGGTGATTGCCGCCCGGCCGCACGTCGCCGGCAGCCCGGCCAACGAGCAGGTCCGCGCGCACCTCGAACAGCAGTTGCGGGGGCTGGGCCTGGAGACCGAGGTGCAGGACACGGTGGCGCCGGAGGCCGGTCAGCTCAGCGGGGCGGCGGGCGGGGCGACGCTGGCCCGGGTCCGCAACGTGGTGGCCCGGATGCCCGGCACCGACTCGACGGGTCGGGTCTTCCTGGTCGCCCACTACGACTCGGTACAGACCGGGCCGGGCGGCAACGACGACGCGGCCGGCACGTCGACCATCCTGGAGGTGGCCCGTGCGCTGACCACCGGCCCCCGGCCGCGCAACGACATCGTCTTCGTGCTCACCGACGCCGAGGAGGCGTGCCTCTGCGGCGCGGCCGCGTTCGCCGCCAGCCACCCGCTGGCGGCCGACGGCGGTGTGGTGCTCAACCTGGAGGCGCGGGGCTCCACCGGGCCGGTGATCATGTTCGAGACGTCCCGGAACAACGCGAAGCTGGTGGACATTTTCGGCCGGGCCGCCCCACACCCGGTCGGCACCTCGTTCGCGGTGGAGATCTACCGCGCGCTGCCCAACGACACCGATTTCACCGCCTTCCTCGATCAGAAGTTCGTCGGGCTGAACTCGGCGTACATCGACGGGGGCGCGATCTACCACACGCCGTTGGACACCCCCGCCGCCATGGACCGGGGCAGCCTCCAGCAGCACGGGGACAACGCGTTGGGCCTGGCCCGGGAGTTCGGTGGCACCGACCTGACCGACCTGCGCTCCGGGCACGACGCCACCTACTTCCCCGTCCCCGGCGGGCTGGTCCGCTACCCGGGCTGGCTCACCCTGCCGCTGGCCCTGCTCGCGGTGGCCCTGGTTGCCGCCCTGGGCTGGCTGACCCGCCGCAGCGGCCGGGCCAGCACCGGCCGGCTGGCCGCCGGCTTCGCGCTGGCCCTGGTGCCGATCGTCGCCGCGCCGGTCGCCGCCCAACTGCTCTGGCTGGCGATCACCACGATCCGACCGGGGTACGCGGAGCTGCTCGACCCGTACCGGCCGATCTGGTACCGACTGGCCCTCCTGGCGCTCGCCACCGCCATCCTGTTCACCTGGTACGCGCTGACCCGCCGCCGGATCGGCCCGGCCGCGCTGGCCGTCGCCGGGCTGGCCTGGCTGGCCCTGCTCGGGGTGCTGCTCGCCGTGGCGGTGCCGGGTGGGGCGTACCTCACCACAGTGCCGGCGCTGGCCGGCGCCCTCGGCGGGCTGGTCGCGCTGCGTACCCGGCAGACCGGACCGTGGCCGGTGGTGGCGGTGACGGCCGCCGCGGCCGTGGGTGTGGTCATCCTGCTGCCCACCGTGGTGCTGCTCTTCCCCGCGCTGGGGATGGCAATGGGCGGGGTGGCCGCGCTGGTCGCGGTGCTGCTCGGCCTGACCGCCCTCCCGGTGGTCGACCTGCTGCACCCGCAGGCCGGCGGCCAGCGTGGTCTGATCGCGCTGCGAGCCCGGCGGCTCGCGGTGCTGCCGGCCGGTGCCGCCGCGGTGGCGGCGGTGGTGCTCGCGGGGGTCGGCCTGGGCGTCGACCGCTTCGACGCCGCCCACCCCGCGCCCACCCACCTGATGTACGCCATGGACGCCGGCACCGGCCAGGCCCGTTGGCTCAGCCACGAGAGCGACCCGCAGCCGTGGACGGACGGCTACGTGGACGGGGTCACCGACGTCGGCGACGACTTCCCGGGGCTCGGCGGCGGTGAGCTGCGGGCCGGCCCGGCGCAGGCAGCGAACCTGCCGGCGCCGAAGCTGGAGGTGGTGGCCGACGCCACCGCGGGCGGCGAGCGCACGCTGCGGCTGCGGCTCACTCCGCAGCGGGCGGCCCGGCTCGCCACCCTGCACGTCGACACGTCGACGGCCACCGTGCTGCGCGCCGAGGTGGCGGGGCGGTCGGTGCCGGTGGAGCCCCGCGCGGGGAAGTGGGGCTTCGGGCTGGTGTTCCACGCACCGCCGACGGAGGGCGTCGAGGTCGTGTTGGTCCTGCGGCCGATCGGCGGACAGGTGGCGCTGCGGGCGATGGACGCCAGTGACGGGTTGGACGCGCTGCCCGGCTTCCGCACCCGGCCGCCGGCCGTCGGCGTCGTCGGGTCACACAGCTCGGAGATGCTGGCGGTCGCCCGCACCTATCCCCTCTGACCGAAAAAGGGTGGTCCAGCGGGAGTGTTCTTCCGCCGGACCATCCTTTCCGGTCAGCCCACCGGTTCGGGTTGGCCGGCACCGATCCGGTGCCAGCGATTACCGTCGTGGTCGGTGAAGGTGAGGTCCACCAGAACGGTGTCGGCCGGGCGGAGCCGATGCTCCGCCGCGACGGTGACGAAGAGGTCGTGCACGTCGTGGCCGGGAATCCGACGGACCTGTTTCGCCGCGGCCAGCCCGACCGGTGGGGCGTCCGGATCGTCGGACGGGACGAGTCGAGCCAGCACCACCACGTCCAGCACCGGGGCGTCACTCTCGTTGGCCACGCCGACCCGCAGCACCGAGGTGCCGCGAATCTCGGCCACCGCCGAAACCAACCGGGCCTGGGTGGCTCGAATGCGCAGATCGTCGTTGCGGCGCGCGCGAATTTCCCGCCGCAATCCGAGGTACACGAAGAGCACGCTGGCGATGGAGCCGACCGCGCCGAACCAGTCCGGCACGGTTCCCCAGTCGATGACGTCCTGGATTGACGACCAGTTCATAGGTCCATCGTGGATGCACCTGTCGAGCGCCGGGCCCGGCGGATCGGCCGGAATCAGTCGCGAATTGGGAATTCCGGCACCGATTCCGGTCAGCCGGGCGGCCTAAACGGAGAGTGTGCAACCCAGTACGGGGATGGATACGCTTGCGGTCGACATGGTGCGGGTGGCAATCCCTCCGACTGTCCACTAGATGGACAGGATCTTTCGCCGCCGGCCCATTGTGAATTCGCCACCGAAGGGGGACCGCATTGACTGCGGACGTTCCACCCGAGGATGCCGGCGTGCCTCGGCCTGCGTACGACCGGCCGAGTCGGGTCTCCGTCGACCCACCGCTCGGGCGACTGGACAGCCCGCTGCACGGGCGCGACGGCCTGATCGACGAGATCGTCCAGCCGGGGGAGATCGCCGGGGAGCGGCCCTCGGTGCACATCCTGTGCGGCATGGGCGGCTCCGGCAAGAGCCACGTCGCGCTGGAGATCGCCCGGCGGGCCCGCGCTGACGGCCGGACGGTCTGGTGGGTGCAGGCCGGGCGGCTCAACTCCGGGATGCGGGAGGTGGTCAGCCAACTCGGCGCGTCGGAGACCCAGGTCGACCAGGCCTGGGCCGGGATGATCAGCGCCACCGACCTGGTGTGGCGCTACCTCAACCAGGCCGCGCAGCCCTGGCTGTTGATCTTCGACAGTGCGGACGAGCCCGCCAGCCTGGGCCCCACCGACGGAGTGCTCGCCGACGGCACCGGCTGGCTGCGCAGCCCGGAGGCCGACGACGGCATGGTCATCGTGACCAGCCGGGACGGCAACCGGGCCACCTGGGGCACCTGGTCGGTGCTGCACCAGGTGCGCCCACTCGGCGCCGACGCCGGCGCGCAGGTGCTGATCGACCGGGCCGGCGCCCAGGCCGGCGGCCCGGCCGACGCCCGGGAGCTCGCCCGGGAGCTGGGCGGGCTGCCCCTCGCCCTGCGCGCCGCCGGCAACTACCTGCGGTCGGTAAACGCCAGCCCGGTCTGGCGCGGCTCGTCCACCATCACCACCTTCGCCGACTACCGGACGGCCGTGCAACGTCGGTTCCGCTCACCGCGCGACGCCGCCGACGTCGACCTCGACGAGTCCCTCGGCCTGGAGATCGTCCGCGAGGTCGACGACATCTCACTGGACCTGCTGGCCCGCCGCCAGCTCCAACAGAGCCGGCCACTGCTCAACGTGCTGGCCTGCCTGAGCATCTCCCCGGTGCCCTACGAGGTGGTGCTCAAGCCGGCCATTCTGGCCGGGTCGCCGCTCTTCAAGGGGCTCACCGGCCGGCAGCGGGTGAAGGTGCTGGAGGGCATCGGCAACCTGGCCCTGGTCGACTTCGACGTGCAGGAGGAGGTCACCGACCCGGCGTTCGCACACGTGCTCTCGCTGCACCCACTGGTGCACGCGATGTTCCGTGACCGCGACGAGGTGCGTGAGCAGATCGCCGAATACCACGGGCTGGTCATGAAGCTGCTGCTCGCCGCCACCGAGGGGCAGAGCCCGGACGACTCGGCGGCCTGGACCAACTGGGACGTGCTGGTGCCGCACCTGGTCGAGGCCGTGCGGGAATACCTCGTGCCGCAGAAACACAAGCACGACCCCGAGACGGTACGCCGCGCGCTGGAGCTGACCCGACTCACCGCCCGCTACCTCATCGCGGTCGGCCTACCCGGCTCGGCCTTCGACATCCTCGACCCGATCGTGCGCGGTTGCGCCGCGTACGACCACGACCTGGACCGGCCGCAGGTGCTGGCGCTGCGCCACGAGCTGGGCCGCACCTGGCTGGAACGCAACCAGCCGGAGATGGCCGACCGGGTGCTCCGCGAGGTGATCGCGGACCGCACCAGGGTGCTGGGCAGCGACGACGCCGACACCCTCGCCAGCCGGCACAAGCTCACCAAGGCGATCATGGCGCAGCGCCAGTGGCCGGAGGCCGAGCTGGAGCTGCGGCAGATCGTCGCCGCCGAGGACCAGGTACGCGGCCCGGAACACTGGGACACCATGATCGTGCGGCACAGCCTGGCGCTGGCGGTGCTGGCCCAGCAACGGGCGCCCGAGGCCGAGGAGATGCTGCACGCCATCCTGGAGGTCCGCTACCGGTTGTGGCCGCTCAACCAACCGGAGACCTGGCAGGCCCGGCACACGCTGGCCCGCTGCATGCAGGCGCAGGGCCGGCTCGCCGAGGCGGAGGCCGAACTGCGGGCCACCCTGGCCACCGTGGAACCCCGGCACGCCGACCGCAGCGAGGTGCTCGCCATCCGATCCACCCTGGCCCTGGTGCTGCTGCTGGAGGAGCAGGTCGACGCGGCGATCGAGGTGTACGAGCAGTTGCTCGCCGACCGTCGACGACTCCTCGGCGACACCCACCTGGACACCCTCCAGGTGGAGCACGCGCTGCGCCGGCTGCGCAACGGCGACTGACCGGTCAGTGCGGCGCGGCCGGGCCCAGGTCACTCGGGTCGGTGTTGCCACCACAGATGATCACTGCCACCCGCTCCCCCGGCTGCGGCACGTACGCGCCGCCGACCAGCGCGGCCAGCGCGGCGGCGCCGCCCAACTCGGCCGCGACCCGCAGCTCCGACCAGAGCAACCGGCGCGCCCGGACCAGGTCCTCGTCGCGGACCAGCACGGACACCACCTCGGTCCGGCGGGCGGTGTCGAAGGCGATCTCGCCGATCCGCCGGGCACCCAGCGAATCGGTGGCGATGCCACCCACCTCGATGTCGACCGGCCGACCCGCCTTCAGGGCCGAGTGCAGGGTGGGGATCTGCTCCGGCTCGACCGCCACGACACGTACCGAACCACCGAACCAACTGGCGATACCGGACACCAACCCGCCACCACCGACCGCCACCAGCACGGTGTCGATCCCGTCCACCTGCCGCTCCAGCTCCCGGCCGACGGTGCCCTGACCGGCCACCACCTCCGGCTGGTCGTACGCGTGCACGACCAGCGCGCCGGTCTCCCCGGCCCGCTGGGTGCTCGCCGCCAACGCCTCGGCGTAGTGCTGGCCCACCTGGCGCACGTGTGCGCCCAACCCCGCCAACCGCTGCACCTTCACCGGCGAGGCGGTGACCGGCACGAAGACCTCCGCCGGCACGCCCAACGACCGGGCCGCGTACGCGACGGCGAGGCCATGGTTGCCACCCGAAGCGGCGATCACTCCGGCCGAGGGCAACGACCCCTGGAGCATCCGGTTGAACGCGCCGCGCGGCTTGAACGAGCCGGTGTGCTGGTGCAGCTCCAACTTGAGGCTGAGCTGCCCGGGCACACCCAGGTCGGCGCCGTCGACGGCGATGACCGGGGTTTCCCGGACCCGCCCCTCGACAAGGGCCGCGGCCGCCTCGACGTCGCTTCTGTCCACCATGGGGAAACGCCCTTCACTACGACCAGAGGGCCAGTCGACCATCGTCGGTGAGCCCGACGAAACATCCTATGGAGATCCGTCGGCCATCCGACGCGGGACGCACCGTGTGATAGTGCCGCGGATCAAACAGAAAGCCCTCCCCGAGCGTGGGGCGCAACGTCAACGACTGCGTGTCGGCGGCCACCGCCTCCTGGAAGCCGTACCCGCCGGGGATCCGTAGCGGCTCGTCGTCCGGCTGCCAGCGCCGCCGCCACAGCACTGTCTCACCACCGGCCGGTGGCACCCGGATGTAGATGTTGAATGCCAACTGGGCCACCACCTCGCTGTCGAGCAGCCGGCCCGCGTACTCCCGTACCGCGTCGTCGAAGTGCACCTGGAGCCCCGCGTTGATCTCGCGGACGATGCCGACGTGCATCTCCCGACCCTGCCGCCGCCCGGGTGCCACGTCCGACCAGGCACCGCGGAACGCGGCAAGGCACAGGTCCCGGGGCGAGTCCGACAGGCCCAGCGTCGACCAGCTCTTCTCGGCCGCGCTGGCCGCGTCCCAGTAGTCCTCGCGGAGTTCCCCAGCGGACCGGTGGTCGTTGATGGCCGGACCGAACTTGGCGACGACGGGGAAGACCCGGCTCTCGTCGTAGCGGTCCATCGGCGCGTTGGCGAGGGCGGCGGTGATCGCCTGGCAGCGGGCCGCGGAGAGCAACCCCGGCACCCGAACGGCGGCCAGCCGCCCCGCGATGAGCCCGGCGACATCCGCTCGGGTGATCGATTCTGATTCGACGGCGACGAACAAGGGATCGGTCCTGCTCGAATGCTGCACGGCGGTCCTCCCGTAACGAAGATCCCTCACCGGACTTGTCGCGCCCCCCCGACCCGCGCACCGTGCAATGTACAAACCGCAGGCAAGACGCGGTAACCGCAGTTCCGGGCGGCGTGGCGCGGCCACCGCTACCATCGGCGCAACCGGGGTAAGTGACACCGAGCCGTACGGCGGAAGCTTTCCACCGATCGGGGAATGGTGACGATTCTCGGCGTGACGCATGATGCGACTAGTTCGAACGCTGACAAGGAGTTCGAGATGGCAGGCGCCGGCCCGACGGATCTTGACTTGCACATCGACCGCCTGGAAATGGCGCGTCGAATAGCCCGGGAAATGATCGAGTCCGACCATCAGGCTCTGGAGCTCGCCGTCCGGCAGCGCCCACAGTGCTGGTCCCGACGCCCCACCGGCCACGGCGCCCGCGCCGACGCCCTCGCGGGCTGACGCTTCCTCGCGCAACAGCGGATACTACGGCGATGACCCTGTCGCCGCCGCGCATCGACGTCACCGACACCGACAAGGCCGACGCGCGCTCGTCGTTCCTGGTGTTGGCCGGCTGGTACGTGGCCGTCGTCGCGGCATTCGGCCTGTTCCTCGGCACGCTCTCCGGGTCGGTCCCGGCGGACTGCGGCGAGGTGTGCGACTCCGAACGGTCGAGGACACTGCTCTTCGGGCTCTACGTGGTCCTGCCGGCGATGTTCCTCGCGCTGCTGGTCAGCCTGGCGACGCTCGCGGTGCTCATCTCCCGTACCCGGATCCGCTCCGCAGCCCTGGTGGGCACCCTCGCTGCGATGCTGCCGCTGGCCGTGTGCGGCCTCCTCGCCGCCAGCCTCTGACTCACGATCACTTGATGCTGAGTAGTTCAAAACAGGTCCTGGGAGCTACTCACCATCAACTGATCATGGTGCCGCGAGTCGAGTGAGCTAAACCGGAGCTCGCAACGGTTAGCCCTCACTGGGGCCGCTCGGCTCTGCCTAGAGGCCAAGCATGACGGGTTGGGTTGGTGCTCCGTCGGCGATCAACGCGGCCAACGGCGTGGCGAGATCGCGCGGCGAGAACAGTTCCGGGCCGAGGTACTCCCTGATTTCTGACAGCGCCCACCAACGCCAGCCGATGACGTGCTCGGCGGCGAGTTCCTCATCGCTCATCGCACCGCGCGGCGCGAACGACGCGGTGCGAACGAGGAAGTAGTCGTTCACGACGCCATCGTGACCTGGTGCGTGCCCGGCGGCGACTATTTCCTGCCGCCAGACCTTAGGCGGGTCGACATCGAGAGCAAGGCCGACCTCTTCGTGCAGCTCTCGCCGCAGGGCGGCCAACGGTGTCTCGCCGTCTTCGACGCCACCCCCGGGAGTGATCCACACAAAGATCGTGCCAGCCGGATCGGGAATGGCGAGTCGAAGCAGCAGAACACGGTCGTCCTCATCGACGACGACCGCCCGCGCCGATCGCCGCAGATTCACCGTCGACATCAGGACACTCTACGGGTCAACGACCACCGTCGACGCCCGTCACGACGCCGAGAGGATGGCAGTGATAAAGTCGAATGTCCAATGCGCCCTGTCCTGAAATCAGGCCGCCCGGAAGCGCGTCTGGTGTGGGAGGAAGCCGTGGGCTACAAGGAACGACGGGCCAAGATGATCGCCACGCGGGCGGCACCGCATTTGGAGCCCGGCGAGCAGATCCAGACGGGCTTCGTCACGCTAGCCGGTTCGGGGATCTTCACGGTGCCGGCGGAGACCTTCGTGGTCACCGACCGCGCGATTCTCGTTCTGGGCAGCAGCGAGGCACAGCGTCTCTCGCGCGATTTCTGGTTCGGCAAGCCGACCGGGCTCTACTACAAGTTCGAGCTCGACCACACGTACAAGGTGCACCGGCAGTGGTATCCGGAAGTCATCGCCGCCGACGAGGCGCTGCGCGAGATGCAAGCCCAAGACGATCCGGCGGTCGGCGAGCACTGAATCAGGAACCGGCAGGCTTCGCGCACCGGCAGTGGTTCCCGGAAGCGCCCGGAAACGCAGGTCAGAGGCCGCGTGGACTCTACTTCCAGCGGAAGTGCACGAAGAGGCGACCGAAGTTCTTCGAGTCCTTCTCGACCCGGTGGTAGAGCTGCTTGACGTCCTTCTGGTCGAGGAAGCGCAGCACCCGCTTCTTGAGCTGGCCGGACCCCTTGCCCGGGATGATCTCGACGAGGGTGGCCTTCTTCGCCACCGCCTCGTCCATGATCCCGCGCAACGCGCGGTCGATGTCCTGGCCCTTGTTGAAGATCTCGTGCAGGTCCAGCTTGAGCTTCATGCCGCAGCCCCCGGCCGGTCAGATCCCATGTCCGCCATCCTAGGGCGTGTGTCGAAGCCCCTGGCCGGCCTGCGGCGGGCCCAGACGACGAAGGGGCGGCCCCGAAGGACCGCCCCGCAAGCGTCACCGGGTCAGGCTCAGCGCCTGCCGCCGAGGCGGGTCTCCACCCGCTCCAGCGCGGTCCGGTAGTCGTCGTTGGCCGCGTACATCGCGGCGGCGATCCGCAGGTGCCGCAGCGCGTCGGTGTGCCGGTTCAGCCGCTCCAGCGTCCGACCGAGCACATGGTGCGCGTAGTGGTCGCTCGGGTCCCGCTCGACCAGCTCGCGCAGATGCTCCTCGGCCCGGTTGAGCTGGGCCGACTGGAAGTACGCCCGGGCCAGTAGTTGCCGGACCGCCGCGTTGCCGGGTTCGGCGTCGATGATCGGCTCCAGCAGTCGAGCTGCCCCGCTGGGGTCACCGGTTTCGAAGAACATGGTCGCCCGCCGGTAGTCCGCCAGAAGATCCATCTGCCACCTCCTCGGGTCGCACCGTCACCTGTTCCGACGCTGGCACAACACCGGACGTTTGGCGACTGTTCCCGGGGTCGAGATCAGGTCAGTTCGGGCCGCCGACGGGCGCCGAAGGGTCAGGTGCGGGCGTCCCGGCGTCCGACGGAAAGTTCCCAGGCGCGGACACCGCCGACGATTCCGGCGGTGTTCGGCACCACCACCACGTCGTCGCCCATCCGGGCCAACTGCTCGGGCCGGATCAGTCGGGAGTTGCCCCCGCCCAGGTAGAGCCGGTCCCAGCGGAACACCGGGCGGAGCCCGTCCACCACCTGTCGGATCCGACGAGACCAGAAGGCGTCGCCGAGCCGCCGCCGTTCCGGCTCGCCGACGTACGTGTCGTAGGTGGTGCCCCAGCGCACCGGCGCGTGCGACAGCTCCAGGTGCGGTGCGAGCACCCCGCCGTCGAAGAGCGCGCTGCCCAGCCCCGTCCCCAGGGTCAGCACCAGCTCGCAGCCGGTGCCGGCGACCACTCCGGCGCCGTGCACCTCGGCGTCGTTGAGCACCAGCGCCGGCACCCCGAACGCGTCGGCCAGCGCGCCGCGCGCGTCCCAGCCGGACCATTCGGCGACCAGGTCCGGGTCGACTCGGCTGCGGGGGCCGTTGCGGGTCACGTAGTGCGGCGTGCTCACGACCACTCCGTGCCGGATCATCCCGGGTACGCCGACCGTGAGCCGGTCCGCCGTCGGCAGGCGCCCGCCGAGATCCCGCAGGGTCCGGACAAACAACGCGGGCGGCAGCGGGTACGGGGTGGGCACCCGCAACGGCCGGGCCCGCATCGTTCCCGCCTCGTCGAGCACGGACGCCTTGATGCCCCCGCCGCCACAGTCGATCGCCAGTGTGGTCACCACGTCGTTGAGTCTGCCCGCTGCCGGCCGGTCGTATGCGGGCGGCCGGATAGGCTGCCGTCCTGATGAGCGCCACGATGATCGTCAAGGACCTGGCCGCCGGGCACGGCGACCGCCCGCTCTTCGCCGGATTGGACCTGGTGGTCGCCCCCGGCGACGTGGTCGGGCTGGTCGGGCCGAACGGGGCCGGCAAGTCGACGCTGCTGCGTACCCTGGCCGGGTTGTTGCCGGTCGAGGCCGGCAGCGTGCGGCTCAGCCCGCCCACCGCGAGCGTCGGACACCTGCCCCAGGAGCCGGAACGGCGGCCGGGCGAGACGGTACGGGACTTCCTGGCCCGCCGGACCGGGGTGACCGCCGCGCAGGCGGCGTTGGACGCGGCGACCGAGGCGCTGACCGCCGGGGTGGCGGGCGCCGACGACGCGTACGGCGACGCGCTGGAGCGCTGGCTCGCCCTCGGCGGGGCAGACCTCGACGAACGCGCCGAGCAGGTGAGCGCCGACCTGGGGCTCGCGGTCGACCTGGACCACCCGACGACCGGGCTCTCCGGCGGTCAGGCGGCCCGGGCCGGGCTCGCGTCGCTGCTGCTCAGCCGGTACGACGTGTTCCTGCTCGACGAGCCGACCAACGACCTGGACCTGGCCGGGTTGGAGCGGCTGGAGGAGTTCGTCACCGGGCTGCGCGCCGGCACGGTGCTGGTCAGCCACGACCGGGAGTTCCTCACCCGCACGGTGACCCGGGTCGTGGAGCTGGACCTGGCGCAGCAGCAGGTGCACCACTACGGCGGCGGCTACGCGGCCTACCTGGAGGAGCGCGAGGTGGCCCGCCGGCACGCCCGCGCGGACTTCGAGGAGTACGCCGACACCAAGGCCGGGCTGGAGGCTCGGGCCCGCACCCAGCGTGGCTGGATGGAGAAGGGTGTGCGGAACGCCCGCCGCAAGGCCACCGACAACGACAAGATCGGCCGCAAGTTCCGCAGCGAGTCCAGCGAGAAGCAGGCCGCCAAGGCCAAGCAGACCGAACGGCTGATCGAACGGCTCGACGTGGTCGAGGAGCCCCGCAAGGAGTGGGAGCTGCGGATGGAGATCGCCGCCGCGCCCCGCGCCGGCGCCGTCGTGGCCACGCTGCGCGGAGCCGTGGTACGCCGTGGTGGCTTCACCCTCGGCCCGGTCGACCTCCAGATCGACTGGGCGGACCGGGTCGCGGTGACCGGGGCGAACGGCTCGGGCAAGTCCACCCTGTTGGCCGCGCTGCTGGGCCGGCTGCCGCTGGACGCCGGCACCGCCTCGCTCGGGCCCGGCGTGGTGGTCGGCGAGGTGGACCAGGCCCGCGGGCTGTTCCTCGGCGACGTACCGCTGATCGACGCGTTCGAGGCGGCCGTACCCCACCTGTCGCCGGCGGACGCGCGGACCCTGCTGGCCAAGTTCGGCCTGCGGGCGGCGCACGTGCCCCGACCGGCGGCGACCCTCTCCCCCGGAGAGCGGACCCGGGCCGCGCTGGCCCTGCTCCAGGGCCGTGGGGTCAACCTGCTGGTGCTGGACGAGCCCACCAACCACCTGGACCTGCCCGCCATCGAGCAGCTCGAGTCGGCGCTGGCCAGCTACCCCGGAACGCTGCTGCTGGTCACCCACGACCGGCGGATGCTGGCCGCCATCGAGACCAACCGGCGACTGCGGGTCGACGCCGGGCGGATCGCCGAGGATTGATCCGTGCCCGCGGGCCGGTGCGGGGTGAGAATGACGCCATGCTCAAGTGGGAGTACGCCCTGCTGGTCCGCCGCCGCCAGGCCGCGACCAACGACCTCGGCTGGGAGGTCGTCTTCGTCTGGTACGGCCCGGACGGCTCGATGGTCGACGTGACGCCGTACGGCGACACCTCGCTGGCCCACCTGAACCGGGCCGGTGACCAGGGCTGGGAGTTGGTCGCGATGAGCGAGGACCCGTCCCTGCCCGGCAACCACGAACTGCACCGCTACCACCTCAAGCGGCCGAAGCCCGCCGACCCGCCGCCTCGCCAGCGGATGCGCGGGGGCCGCCGCACCCTCTCGGGCTGACCGGGGCGGGCCGAGTCTGGGCGACACGCCCACCCCACGGATGCGCGGGCCACGCCGACCAGGTGGACGAGTGGGGCATACCGGGCGCGATTGCGGGTATCGCGCGGCGGGAGGTGGCCCGAATGGTCGCTTTGGCACAGACTCCGCCCTCGGCCGACCGGCTGCGGGCGATCGACGAATTCCTCGCGCAGGCGTGGGCGGACCAGGTCCGCCACGATGATCGGGTGCGGAACCTGGCGGTCGAGGTGCGGTTCGACCGCGGGGTGGCCCATCTGAGCGGCGACGTGGCCGAGCCCGCCCAGCTACGGCTGGTGCGGGACCTGGTGGGGCGGCTGGCCGGCGTCTACGGCGTCTGGTGCCGGGTCGGCATCGGCGGGCGGGCGCCGGTGGTCGTGGACCTCGGTTGTGGCCCGACCAAGCAGTGGTCGAGCAACCTGGGGCTGGACATCTATCCGGCACCGGGTGTGAACGCGGTCGCGGACCTGTCCGGCTCGCTGCCACTCGCCGACAACTCGGTGGACGTCCTCTTCGCGGTGCACATCCTGGAGCACCTGATCGACTTCCTGCCGCTGGTCGACGAGTGTCATCGCGTGCTGCGTCCGGGTGGGGTGCTGCACGTGATGAGCCCCTGGTGGGGGCACGTGAACGCGGTGGCCGACCCGACCCACGTCCGGCTGATGGACGTGCAGACGTTCAAGGGGATCTGCCAGGGCCGTCCGCCGGGCACCCCACGGTGGTATCCCCTGCACGCCGGCTGCGACGGTGCCTCGATCTTCGCCGACCTGACCCCACTCCAACCGGACGTCGATACCGCCTCGAAATCCCACCTGGCCCGCTTCTTCGACTGACCGGCCGCCCGGTGCTGGTTACGGGGCCTGGGTGGATTCGCGGAGTTCCAGGCGGTAGGGGGCGGAAAGCTCCTTCGCCGGGGCGGCGCGGTCGCCGTCCAGGCGGTTGGCCAGGAGTTCGACGGCAAGTTGGGCGATGCGCGCCTTATCCGGGGCGACGGTGCTCAGGGTGGGGATGGAGAACCGACCGTCCTCGATGTCGTCGAAGCCGACCACCGCCACGTCCTCCGGCACCCGCAGGCCGGCCTCATGCAGAGCGCGTAGGGCACCCAGGGCGAGCGTGTCGTTGAAGCAGAAGACGGCGTCGGGGCGTACGCCGGAGGTGAGCAGGCCCTGCATGGCGGCCGCGCCGTCGGCGCGGTGCCAGGCCGACGCGGGCGCCACCAGGGCTTCGTCGTAGTCGAGCCCGGCGGCGCGCAGCGCGTCGGCGTATCCGGCCAGACGCAGCCGGGCGCTCGCTCCCTCGTCGGTGCGCTGGGCGCCGATGGCCGCGATCCGGCGATGGCCGAGCTGGATCAGGTGATCGGTGATCTCCCGGGCCGCTGTCACGTTGTCGATCACCACGCGATCGGCGGGGCCGTGTTCGACCCGCTCGCCGAGTAGCACCATGGGCGTGCCGTCCAGGCCGGCCAGGTCCTCCGCGGTGAGCGCCAACGGGCTGAAGATGAGCCCGTCGATCAGGTGGTCGGTGATGCCGGAGGCGACCACCCGTTCCTGCTCACGCCGACCGCCGGTCTGGTCGATCAGCACCGTCCAGCCGTAGGCGGCGGCGGCGGTGACCACGTGGCGGGCCAGCTCGGCGAAGTACGGGATGTCCAGTTCCGGAACGGCCAGCGCGATCACGCCGGTGCGGCCCTTACGGAGGTGACGGGCGGAGAGGTTGGGCCGGTAGTTGAGCTCGGCGATCGCCTCCTCGACCCGGGCGCGGGTATCCGGCCGTACGTGTACGTAGCCGTTCACCACGTTGGAAACGGTCTTGACGGACACGCCGGCCCGTTCTGCCACGTCTTTGAGCCTGTGCCGCACTGCGCAACCTCCCCGGTGTAACCCAGCGCACCCTACCTTGCCGACCGCTCTTTACAACGTTGCCTACAACGTTGTAGAAACGGTGGACGCCGGGTGAACGGTGACTGCGCTCACCCGGGCATCGGCAATGAGGAAAGGTGGCACCCCCTTGCGGACCGCGCAGCTGACGATCGACCCGGCCTTCTCCATCGGCCCGGCCGACCGACGCCTCTTCGGCTCCTTCGTCGAGCACATGGGGCGGTGCGTCTACGGCGGCATCTACGAGCCCGGCCACCCCACCGCCGACTCCCGCGGCCTGCGCCGCGACGTGCTGGACCTCACCCGCGAGTTGGGCGTCTCGGTCGTCCGCTACCCGGGCGGCAACTTCGTCTCCGGCTACCGCTGGGAGGACGGGGTCGGCCCGGTCGGCGACCGGCCGCGCCGGCTCGACCTGGCCTGGAAGACGATCGAGACCAACGCGTTCGGGCTGGACGAGTTCATGACGTGGGCCGCCGAGGCCGACGTCGAGCCGATGATGGCGGTCAACCTCGGCACGCGGGGTGTCCAGGAGGCACTGGACCTGCTGGAGTACGCCAACCACCCGGGCGGCACCGAGCTCTCCGACCTGCGGCGCAAGCACGGCGCCGAGGACCCGTACGGCGTGCGGCTGTGGTGCCTGGGCAACGAGATGGACGGCCCGTGGCAGGTCGGCCACAAGACCGCCGACGAGTACGGCCGCCTCGCCGCCGAGGCCGCCCGCGCGATGAAGATGGTCGACCCGTCGATCAGCCTGATCGCCTGCGGCAGCTCCAACCGGCGGATGCCCACCTTCGCCTCGTGGGAGGCGACGGTGCTGGAGCACACCTACGAGCACGTCGACTACATCTCGGCGCACACCTACTACGACCCGTCCGACGGCGACCAGGCCAGCATCCTGGCGTCGGCCGTCGACATGGACAACTTCATCACCGAGGTCGTCGCGACCGCCGACCACGTGGCCGCCAAGCAGCGGCACAAGCGCAAGCTGAAGATCTCCTTCGACGAGTGGAACGTCTGGTACGAGTCCCGCCTCCAGGCCGACCTGGACCGGCGCGGCTGGGTCGAGGCCCCGGCGCTGATCGAGGACGACTTCACCGCCGTCGACGCGGTGGTCGTCGGCGACCTGCTGATCACTCTGCTGCGCCACGCGGACCGGGTCGGCGTGGCAGCTCAGGCGCAACTGGCCAACGTGATCGCGCCGATCCGCACCCGCAACGGCGGCCCCGCCTGGCGGCAGAGCATCTTCCACCCGTTCGCGCTGACCGCGCGCTACGCCCGGGGCACAGTGCTGCGGACCGACCCGGTGTCGCCGCGCTACGACACGAAGAAGTACGGGGACGTGCCGGTGCTCGACACCGTCGCCGTGCACGACGAGGAGACCGGGGCGCTGACCGTTTTCGCGGTCAACCGTGACTCCACGGACCTCGCACTGGACCTCGACCTGCGCGGCCTACCGCCCATGTCCGGTCTGTCCTTCCAGAGCATCGCTGCGGGGTCGCACCCGTCAGCGACGAACACCGAGGCCGAGCCCGATCGGGTGACGCCGCGGGAATTGCCCACACCCACCCCCGACGGCGGCCGGTGCACCGTGCGCCTGCCCGCCGTGTCCTGGAGCGTGCTGCGCTTCGGCCCGACCAACGCCTGATGTCGTACCGGTCCTGAGCAGGCACAATTCATTCCGTCCCCCTCAAGGAGAGATAAAGCATGATCCAGAACGATATGAGCCGGCGTCGCCTGCTCGGCCTCGGTCTCGGACTCGGCGCCGCAGCCTCGCTGACCCTCGCGGGCTGCGGCGGCGGCGATGACAGCGCCTCCGGACCGGCCGCCGGAAATGGGGGCAAAGAGTACACCGGCCCCAAGGTGGACCTGAAGCTGTGGAACGGCTTCACCGGCGGTGACGGCGACATCTTCAAGGCGCTGGTGAACCAGTTCAACACCGAGCACCAGAACATCGCCGTGTCGGTGGCCACGTACCAGTGGGAGGACTACTACAACAAGCTCCCCGGCGCGGCCTCCAGCGGCAACGGCCCGGACATCGCGGTCATGCACATGGACCAGCTCGCGACCTTCGCCGCCCGCGGCGTCATCAGCGAGTTGGACGACGTGGCCAAGAACCTGGAGCTCTCCGAGGCAGACTTCGCCCCCACGGTCTGGAAGGGCGGCCTCTACAACAACAAGCGGTACGGCATTCCTCTGGACATGCACCCGCTCGGCTTTTACTACAACAAGACCGTGATGCAGAAGGCCGGCCTGGACCCGAACAAGCCGCCGACCACCAAGGACGATTTCACGGCGGCGTTGGGCGAGTTCAAGAAGGCCGGCGTGCAGGGCTTCTGGGTCAGCCCGTTCCAGTTCACCGGTGGCATGACGTTCTACTCCCTGCTCAACCAGTGGGGCGGCGCCCTCTTCGACGCCGAGGTGGCCAAGGCGACGTTCAACTCCGACCCGGCGGTCGAGGCGTGCACCTGGCTGGTCGACATGATCAAGCAGGGTCACTCGCCGGCCAACGTCGGCCAGGACGCCGAGTACCTGGCGTTCAAGAGCGGCAAGAACGCATTCACCTTCAACGGCATCTGGCAGATCAACGATCTGAAGAAGAGCCCCGAGGTGCAGTGGGGCGTCGCCCCGCTCCCCCAGATCGGCAGCAAGCCGGCGGCCTGGGCCAACTCGCACAACTTCACCATAGTGAAGCAGCGGGCCAACAACGCCAACAAGATCGCCGGCGCGAAGGTCTTCATCAACTGGTTGAGCCAGCACTCGCTGGACTGGGCCAAGGGCGGCCAGATCCCGGCACGCAAGGCGGTCCGCGAGAGCGCCGAGTTCAAGGCGCTGCCGGAGATCTCGGCGCTCGCCCCCGAGCTGGAGTACGCGGCCTTCCCGCCGGCGACCCCGGGCCTCGGCGAGGTCATCAAGACCTTCTACGACACGTTCAACGTGGCCGCGCTGGGCAAGAAGTCGCCGAAGCAGGCGCTCGACGAGGGCGTGGCCAAGGCCAACAAGCAGCTCGAGGACAACCGCAAGAAGTACGGGAGCTGATAACCCGTGGCGGACGTGATCGAGGTCGGGGCGGCGCGCGGTGACGCGCCGCCCCCGGCGGCCAACGCAGCCCGCCGGGCCTCGGAGGGCCGGACCGGACGGGCGACGCCATACCTTTTCCTCATCCCCTACCTGGTGCTGTTCGGGGTCTTCGGCCTGTTGCCGATCGTCGTCGGGCTCTGGCTGAGCGTGCACCAGTGGGACTTCCAGCTGCCCAACCGGCCGTTCGTCGGGTTGGACAACTACAAGGAGCTGTTCTCCAGCGACTCCGCCGTCTACGGCGACTGGTGGCAGAGCGTCCGGGCCACCGCCATCTTCACGGTGCTGTCGGTGCCGCTGCTGGTGGTCGTACCGCTGGGGCTGGCCCTGCTTCTCAACCGCTCCTTCCCGGGCCGGACCTTCTTCCGGGCGGTCTACTTCGCACCGTACGTGCTGGGTGTCGCGGTGATCGGCCTGCTCTGGCGGTTCCTGCTCGACGCCAACCTCGGCCTGGTCAACCGACTCCTCGGCGTGGTCGGGCTTCCCTCGGACACGCCCTGGGTGACCAACATGCCGTGGGCGTGGATCTCGCTGGTCGGCGTCACCGTCTGGTGGACGTCTGGCTTCAACGCGGTGATCTACCTGGCCGGCCTCCAGGACATCTCGCCGGAGCTGTACGAGGCGGCCCGCATGGACGGCGCGAACACGTGGCAGCGGTTCCGCAACGTCACAGTGCCCGGATTGCGCCCGGTGCTGCTCTTCGTGATCACCACGACCGTGCTCGCCTCGGCGAACATGTTCGGCCAGTCGTTCCTGATCACCCAGGGTGCGCCGGGCACGGAGACCCGCACGGTGGTGTGGTTCATCGTCGAGGAGGGCCTGCGAAACAACAACGCCGGTAAGGCTGCCGCGATGAGCATCGTGTTCGCCCTGATGCTGGCGGTCGTGAGCATCGCCAACTTCCGCCTCTTCCGCTACCGGGAAGACTGAGGGGACCGCCATGACGACGCCCACGCCGACCACCAACGGCACCGCCTCGGGGCCACGCAGGGTCATGTTCTACGCCACCCTGGTCGTGCTGACCCTGATCTTCCTGACCCCGCTGGTGTGGATGGTCATCACCTCACTGAAGACCTACACGGCCGCCCAGGAGATTCCGCCGAGCTGGCTGCCGAACCCGATCGCCGGGTACGGCTACGAGCAGATCCTCAACAACTCGGCCAACCCGGTGCTGCGCTGGTTCCTCAACAGCATGGTGGCCGCCACGCTGCACTCGCTGCTGGTGCTGGTGACCGCCTCGATGGCCGCGTACTCCCTGGCCCGGCTGCGGTTCCGCGGACGCGGGGTGACCTTCGCCCTGATCGTCGGGACGCTGTTCATTCCGCCGACCTCGCTGATCATCCCGAACTTCCTGATCGTCGACCAGCTCAACTGGATCGACACCCTCGCCGTGGTGGTGGTGCCCGGCGCGGCCAGCGCGTTCGGGGTGTTCTTCCTGCGGCAGTTCTTCCTCTCCCTGCCGAACGAGCTGGAGGAGGCCGCCACGCTCGACGGCGCCAACCAGTGGCAGATCTTCTACAAGGTCGTGCTGCCGCTGTCCAAGCCGGCGCTGGCAACCCTGGCCGTGCTGTCGTTCCTCACCAACTGGAACGACTTCCTCTGGCCGATCTTCGTGCTGTTCAGCCCGGAGCAGCTCACCCTGCCGCCCGGCCTGGGCCTGCTCCAGGGCTCGTACGTCACCGACTACCCGGTGATCATGGCGGGCGCGGTACTGGCCAGCCTGCCGGTGCTGATCCTCTTCGTGCTGGCCCAGCGGCACATCATCCAGGGCGTCTCCCGCAGCGGTCTGAAGGGATGACGCGCGTTACCGCCCGACGAGGCGGCGCGGCGGCGATCGTTCTGGCCGCCGCGTTGCTCGTTCCGGGCTGCGCCGACGACACCGAGCCCACGCCCACCACGAGCAACGGGAGCGACCCCAGCATGTTCACCAACCCCGTGGTCAGAAGCGACGCCCCGGACCCGCAGGCGATCCAGGTGGGCGTCACCTGGTATCTGTTCCACACCAACTCCGGGGGCCGCAACGTCCCCGTGCTCACCTCGACGGATCTCGTCGACTGGACCGAGGCCGGGGACGCCCTGCCGGCGCTGCCGGACTGGGCGGACGCTGGAAAGACCTGGGCGCCGGAGGCGATCCAGCTCGCGCCGGACCGCTTCCTGCTCTACTACACCGTCGCCGGCCGGGAGTCGGGGCGGCAGTGCGTTGGGCGGGCGGTGGCCAGCGCCCCGCAGGGGCCGTACCGGGATGACGCTGCCGGTCCGCTGATCTGCCAGGCCGACCTGGGCGGGGCGATCGACGCCAGCCCGTTCCGGGACGCCGACGGCAGCCTCTGGCTGCTGTGGAAGAACGACGGCAACGCCATAGGAGTGGACACCTGGCTCTGGTCGCAGCGCCTCGCCGACGACGGCCTGACCCTGGTCGGCGAGCCGACGAAGCTGCTCAAGCAGACCGAGCCGTGGGAGGGCACTCTGATCGAGGGGCCGTTCTTCCACCGCCAGGACGGTCGGCTGCTGCTCTTCTTCGCCGCCAACGCCTATGACCGTGCGGAGTACGCCGAGGGCTACGCGGTTTGCGAGAGCCCGACCGGCCCGTGTGTGAAGGCAACCGAGAACCCGATCCTGAAGAGCAGCGAGGCCGCCTCGGGCCCCGGCCACGCGTCGATGGTGGTCAAGGACGGCCGGACCTGGCTGCTGTACCACGCCTGGCCGCCCGGCCAGGAGGGCAGCACCGACCCGGGTCGTCAGACCTGGCTGGACGAAGTCACCTGGGTCGACGGCAAACCGGTCGTCAAAGGCCCCACGCCCGGGCCCCAGCCGCGCCCCTGAGCCGGTCATGTGGAAGGGCCCCGGAAACGGGGCCCTTCCACACCTCGCAGGTCAGTCAGTCGGTCGGCTCGCGGGGGGCCGGGGCAACCGCGGGCTCGTGCTGGGCCAGCCGATTGCGGCGGTGGCCGTAGCCGAAGTAGATCAACGCGCCGAGCAGCATCCAGGCCAGGAACCGCAGCCAGGTCTCCACCGACAGGTTGAGCATCAGGTAGAAGCAGGCCAACGCCGAGACGATCGGCAGCACCGGTGAGAACGGCACCCGGAACGGCCGCTCCAGGTCCGGCCGCTTGCGGCGCAGGATCGGCACCGCCACCGACACGAGGACGAACGCGCAGAGCGCACCGATGCTGACCAGGTCGGCCAGCGCGGACAGCGGCAGGAAGCCGGCCAGCAGCGCGACCGCCACCGTCATGATCGCCGAGATCCGGTACGGGGTACCCCAGCGCGGGTGCACCTTCGCGATCGAGGGCGGGATCAACCCGTCCCGGGCGATGGCGAAGCCGATCCGGCCCATCGCCACCAGGTCGACCAGGATGACGCTGGTCAGGCCCGCGACCGCGGCGATGGAGACCAGCACGGCGGCCCAGCCCGCGCCGACCGACTCGAAGGCCGACGCGATCGGGGCGCCCCGGTCGATCTCGGTGTACGGCACCATCCCGACCACCACCAGCGAGACGCCGATGTAGAGCACGGTGGAGATCAGCAGCGTGCCGAGCAGACCCAGGGTGAGGTCCCGCTTGGGCTTCCTCGTCTCCTCGCCCAGGTTGGCCACGGCCTCGAAGCCGGTGTACGCGAAGAAGACCACGGCGGCGGCGCTGAGCACCCCGACGAAGCCGAAGACCGAAGGCTCCAGCCCGAAGAGCGCCTGCGTGACCGGCTGCTTGATGCCGTCGTCGCCGCTCCCGGCGGGCTCGGCCGGCGGGATGAACGGGGTGAGGTTGGCGGCCTTGACGAAGAACAGCCCGGCGACCACCACGAAGACGCAGATGGCCACCTTGACCAGCACCAGCAGGTTGGTGATCCGGGCGGATTCCCGAATGCCGACGATCGCCACGATGCCGAGGATCAGCACGATGGCGATGGCGCCCACGTTGACCGTGCTGCCCTCCTCGCCGAACCAGCGGGTCGGCAGGTCGAGCAGTTCGGCGAGGTAACCGGACCAGCCTCGGGCCACCACTGCGGCGCCGAGCGCGAACTCCAGCAGCAGGTCCCAGCCGATGATCCAGGCGACAATCTCGCCCATCGTGGCGTACGCGTAGGTGTAGGCGCTGCCGGCGGTCGGCACGCTGGAGGCCAGCTCGGCGTAGCAGAGGGCGGCTAGCAGGGCGACCACGCCGGCGATGGCGAAGGAGATCACCACGCCCGGCCCGGCGCTGTCCCGGGCCTCGATCCCGGTGAGCGTGAAGATGCCGGTGCCGATCACGATGCCGATGCCGAAGCCGGTGAGGTCGACCGCGCCGAGCCGCCTCTTCAGCCCCAGCTGGCCGTCGCTGCCATCCGCCTCACCCTGGGCTATCACGTCCTTGATTGGTTTCGTACGCAGCACGGACACCCGGTCACCCCTCCCACCGTGCGACCACCTCCGTGGCGGCCGGTGACCGGCGTTGCTACCCAGCGGCGCGATTGGTCAACCACGAACTCTTGCGGCGACGGCCAGACTGTGAAAATTTCCTACCAGCAACGCGGACATCGACGGCGAATCTTGCCGTGCACCGCGCGAAACATCCGGGAGCCCCAACGAAGGGACACACCGCATGAAAGCCACCCGATTCGGAGTCGCCGGGCTGGTCGCAGCCCTGCTCGGCACGTTCGTCAGCGCCACCCCCGCGAGCGCCGCCCCCAGCGCGGCCGACACCACCACCGTCACCTGCGCCACGGACCCGGCCACCCCGAAGCGGCAGTTCCGGGCCATGTGGATCTCATCGGTGGTCAACATCGACTGGCCCAGCAAGGCGTCTCAGACCAACCCGGACCGGATCGCGGCCCAGCAGGCCGAATACCGCGAACTGCTCGACCTGGCCGGGCGACTGCACCACAACGCCGTCGTGGTGCAGGTCCGGCCCACCGCCGACGCGCTCTGGCCCTCACCGTACGAGCCCTGGTCGGAGTACCTGACCGGGGTACGCGGCCAGGACCCGGGATGGGACCCCCTGGCCTTCCTGGTCGACGAGTCGCACAAGCGGAACCTGGAGTTCCACGCCTGGTTCAACCCGTACCGCGTCTCCATGCCGGCCCCCGGCGGCGCCGGCGCCGACCCGACCCAGCTCGCCCCCGGCCACCCGGCCCAGCAGCACCCCGACTGGACCTTCGCCTACCCGCCGGCCGGCGTGGCCGGCAGCCGGCTCTACTACAACCCCGGCATTCCCGAGGTCCGCGAGTTCGTCCAGACCGCCATGATGGACGCCGTCAGGCGGTACGACATCGACGGCGTCCACTTCGACGACTACTTCTACCCCTACCCCAGCGGCACCTACCAGGTGCCGGACGACGCGACGTTCGCGGCCCACAACCGGGGCTTCACCGACCGGGCCGACTGGCGGCGGGACAACATCAACCTGCTGATCCAGGAGATGAACGGCAAGATCAAGGCCGCGAAGCCGTGGGTGAAGTTCGGCGTCAGCCCGTTCGGCATCTGGCGCAACAAGACCGCCGACCCGCTCGGCTCGGACACCACCGGCAGCCAGTCGTACGACATCATCTCCGCCGACACCCGCAAGTGGATCAAGCAGGAGTGGGTCGACTACGTGGTGCCGCAGCTCTACTGGTACATCGGCCAGTACCCGGCCGCCGACTACGCGCGCCTCGTGCCGTGGTGGGCCGAGACAGTGCGCGGCACCCGCGTGCAGCTCTACATCGGCCAGGCCGACTACAAGAGCGGCGACCCGGCGTACGGGCCGTACTGGCAGAACCCGCGTGAGCTGTCCGACCACCTGACGCTCAACCGGTCGTACCCGGAGGTGCAGGGCAACGTGCACTTCTCCGCGGTGCAGGTGCGGGCCAACCGCCTCGGTGCCACCGACATCTACGCGGGCGAGCACTACTCCCGCCCGGCGCTGGTGCCGGCCATGCCCCACCTTCCGGCCCGGCCGCTGCTCTTCCCGGTGGTCAGCAAGGCGACCCGGCAGGCCGACGGGGTCCGGCTCACCTGGCGGCAGCCCGCCGACGGCGTCGGCCCATTCGGCACCGCCACCTCGTACGCGATCTACCGGTTCGACGGCACCACGCTGCCCGGCCGATGCGCCACGGCCGACGCCGCACACCTGGTCGACACCGTCCGGGCCACGCCCGGCAACGTTCAGTCCTGGGTGGACACCTCGGCCGAGCCCGGTCGGCGTTACACCTACCAGTTGACCGCCCTGGACCGGTCGGCCAACGAGAGCCCCGCCAGCCCGCCGGCATTCGTCCTGCGCTGACCCGCCTCCCCGAATGCCCCGGACGCCTCGCGCGTCCGGGGCATTCGTCTGTTTCAACGTATGTCACCAATAGTTGTCGACACGCATACCGCCTAGTTGATCAGCTGATCGACACTCATCGACATCCGGTAACCCGCCGGTAACTTCCGTCCCACCCGCTCACCCCGCGGAGGTATCCCGTGCCCCGACGTCTCGCCACCCTGCTCGCCTCGGGCGCGTTAGCGCTGCTCGCCACCGTCGCCATCGCATCCCCCGCCGCCGCCGTCACCCCAGCCCAACGGCTCTCCGTGCTGTCCAGCTGGACCCAGACCAGCGCGTCCAGCTACAACTCGTGGAACAGCGCCCGGGTCAACCGGGCCCCCTGGGCCGAGTACAACTTCAACTGGTCCACCGACTACTGCTCGTCCAGCCCGGACAACCCGCTCGGTTTCACCTTCAACCTGGGCTGCTACCGGCACGACTTCGGCTACCGCAACTACAAGGCGGTCGGCCAGTTCTCCGCCAACAAGTCCCGGCTCGACAGCGCTTTCTACGAGGACCTGAAGCGCGTCTGCGCCACGTACAACTCGGTCGTCCGACCGGCCTGCTACAGCCTGGCCTGGACCTACTACCAGGCGGTCAGCATCTTCGGTTCGGTAGCGGCCGTCCAGCAGGCCGACATCGACCGCGCCGCCCGAATGAAGGCCCAAGCCGAAGCCAACGCCGCAGCCCGCTAACCCCAGCCCGCCCTCGCCCCAGCCCGCCCTCGCCCCAGCCCGCCCTCGCCCCCACCCGCGCGATCCTGCACTTTCGGTTGCTGGTTTGCCCCTTGAAACCGACATCTCCCTGCAGAAAGTGCAAGATCGCCGGGTGGGTGGGGGCAAGGGCGGGGCGGGGTGGGAGGGCAGGTTGGGTTAGGCGCGTTCGGTTCGGGTGGCTGGGTGGCGGTCGGGGTCGGCGGCACGGCGGGGGGTTGGTTGGGACAGGCCGGTGCTGAAGCGGGTCGAATCCGCCGCCAGGTCCGGGTGTTCCACGTCGAGTGCCAGCGCCGCGGCCTCGTCCAGCCCCAGCTCGGCACCCTCGCCGTACGCGTCGTCGAAGGCCGCGTCGCCCAGCACCGCGCGCAACTCCGCCTGCTGTTCGGCCCAGTAGCCGCCGAAGATGCCGGGGGTGGCACGCATGCTCGCCCGGGTGGCCTGCGCGGCCCCGAACAGGCGGGCTGCGGTCAACCGCTCCCCGCCGATCGCGCAGCGCACCGCGACCGCGTTCAAGGTGTCGCACGCCCGGCCGTGGTAGCCGTGACCCATCCGGGAGCGCAGCGCCACCAGGAGATGCTCGTGTGCGGCGATCACGTCGCCCCGGGCCAGCGCGACCATTCCGAGCAGCATGTCCACCGAACGGCGGCCTCGCTCCACGGGCCGGGCCGCCTCCACCGGACGCACCGCCCCCAGCAGCTCCGCCGCCTCCTCCAGGGCGCCCCGCCGCCAGAGCAGCTCGGCCAGGCTGAACACCGCGAACAGCGCCTCGCCGACCACGTCCTGCCCGTGCGCCCAGTCGATGACCTCACGGCACACCCGCTCGGCCTCGACGAACTGCCCCATGTCCACCAGGGGCGCGGCCCTGCCGGCCAGCACCCGGGCCAGCAACCCTGCGTCGCCGGCCTGCCGGGCCGCTGCCTCCGCTCGCTGGGAGTAGCGCAGCTCCTCGGCGAACTCGCCGTCGGCGCTGGCATGCAGCGAGTGCATGTGGTACGCCGCCGCCAGCTCCGCCTCCGGGATCCGCTCCCCCGTCTCCGCGATCCGCCCGTACAGCCGGAACAGCCACAGCCGCCCCTCGCGGGCCAGGCCCCGCTCCAGCCACCACTGGTCCAGCCCACCCGCCAGACCCAGACCGGCACGGGCGCTGCCGCCGGTGGCGCACCACCGCAGCGCGGCGCGCAACTCCCCGGCCAGTGGATCGAGGGCATACAACGACAGCGTCACCGGCCGGCCGTCCTGGCCCAAATGGGCCCGGTCCAACGCGTGCGCCGACCAGGCCACGTGCCGGTCCCGAGCGGCCTGCTCCTCCCCAGCCTCGACCAACCGCCGCGCCGCGTACGCCCGGATGGGGTCGAGCATCCGGTAGGTGCTGCCGGCGGCACGCGGCTCGGCCAACACCATCGACTTGTCCACCAGGACCGAGAGCGGGTCCAGCGGGTCGTCACCCAGCAGCCACTCCACCGTCGCCAGATCCACCGGGCCGGCGAAGACCGCCAGCCACCGCAGCAGGCGGGCGGCCCGGGGCCCCAGCGTCCGGTAGGACCAGGTGACGGTGGCCTGCATGGTCAGGTGCCGCTCGGTGGCCGAGCGCTGCACCGCCCGGCTCGCCGGCGTGGGCGGCGACGCCCCGGCCGCCGCGGCGACCAGGTCCACGGTGTCCTGCTGGTTGCCGGACCAGCCCCGCTCCACCGGCGGCGGATCCGGGTCCTCCCGGCCGGCGTCCAGGGTGCCGAGAACGTCGTCCAGCCGCTCGGCGAGCTGACCGACGGAGAGCACCCGCAGCCGGGCGGCGGCCAACTCGATGGCGAGCGGCAGGCCGTCCAACCGCTGCACGACCCGACGCAGGTCGGCGGACTCGGCCGGGTCGGGCTGCCGACCACCTCGCGCCGCCGCCGTACGGTCCAGCAGCAGCGCGACCGCGTCGCTCTCCGCACCGTCCGCGCGCGGGTCGACCGAGAGCGGCGGAATCCGCCACACCACCTCGCCGGGCAGGCTGAACAACTCACGACTGGTCGCCAGCACCCGTACGCCGCTCCCGCCGGACAGCAGACGCGCGATCACCTCGGCGCAGGCGGCCGGTTGGGTGTCGCAGGTGTCCAGTACGACCAGCATCCGGCGGCCGGCCGCGTACTCGACGAGGGTGTCCAGCATCGGCCGGCCGGGCTCGGGGCGCAGGCCGAGCACGGCGGCGATGGCGAACGCCACCAGCCCCGGGTCGGTCACCGAGGCGATGTCGACGAACCAGACCCCGTCCGGGTACGCCTCGACAACTCCGCTGGCCAACTCCACCGCGAGTCGGGTCTTGCCCGCGCCGCCGGCGCCCAGCACGGTGACCAGGCGGTGCTGTCGCACCAGCAGGCCCAGCTCGATGCGTTCGGTCTGCCGGCCGACGAACGAGGTCACCTGGGTGGGCAGGTTGTGCGCCACCGCGTCGGCAGTGCGGGGCCGGGGGAACTGCCGCTCCAGACCCGGGGCGACCAGTTGGAACAGTCGTTCCCGGTCGTCGAAGCCGCGCAGTCGGTGCAGGCCCAGGTCGAGCAGGGTCGCGCCCGGCGGCATCGGCTCGGCCCGACGGGCGGTGGACGCCGTGCAGAGCACCTGCCCGCCGTGCGCGGCGGCGGCCACCCGGGCGGCCCGGTGCACCTCGGGGCTGGCGTACTCGCCGTCGCGTGGCTCGGCATAGCCGGTGTGCAGGCCCATCCGCACCCGGGGGGCGGCTTCGGTAGTGGGCCAGTCGTGGCTGGACAGTGCCCGCTGGGCGGTCAGGCACGCGGTCATCGCCGCTGTCGCTTCCTCGAAGGCCAGGAAGAACGAGTCGCCCTCGGTCAGCAACTCCGCGCCACCCGTGCTGGCCAGCGTGCGGCGCAGCAGCCGTCGATGCTCGGCGAGCACCGGCCGGTAGTCCGGGCCGAGCAGCTGAGCCAGCCGGGTCGAGCCCTCGATATCGGTGAATACGAAGGTCACCCAACCGCTCGGGAGCTGGATCCGTGGCGACATGCGAGGAACCTCCGCCCGTGACGTCGGGTTCATGCTGCCTGAGTCCGAACGATCACACATCGTGAGAACGGCCGGGCAGGTGCCGCCTCAACGTGCCACTCGGACCCGCTCCCGGCAAGGCCGGCCCACCAGGCGGCAGCGAATTGGCCCGATCAGCAGCCGCAGCCGCCACCGCAGCAGCCACCAGCGGCCGGTGCCGGGGCGCCACCGGAACCACCACTGCGGCCGGTGACCGCGACCGCGGAAAGAAGCTTGACCGTGTCGGCGTGTCCCTGTGGGCAGCTGGCCGGCTCACCGGCCGCCGCCATCGATCGGTTGACCTCGAAGGTGTCGCCGCAGGCGCGGCAGCGGAACTCGTACCTGGGCATGCCACCCAGGGTACGTGGATCTGACGGTTGGCGGAGCATGGGTGATACTCGACAGGTGGTGGACGGCGAGGACGACACGCGTGTGCAACCGTTACGACCGGCCGCGCCGCTGGACGGGCCGCTCGAAGGCTCAGGGGCCGCGCCCGACCCGGTGCGCAAGGTGCCCCGCCCCCGCCGCGCCTGGCTGAGCGGGCGTTCCGCGGGTGCACCGACCACGCCAACGGCTACCACGCCGACCACGCCAGCGGCCAAGCCCACCGCAGCCGACCACGCCAGGTCCGAACCGGACGCGAGCGCCACCGGCACGAAGGTCCCGGCCGAAACCGTCCCGACCGCCGGCCCAGCGACCGCCTCCCAGACCGAGGCACCCGAGACCGAGGCAGCCAAGTCCGAGGACCTGAAGGCCGCGGCACCCAAGGCCGAGAATCTGAAGGCCGACGCCGCGAAAACCGAAGACCAGAAGACCGACACCCCCAAGGCCGAGGACGCGAAGGCAGACGCCGCGAAGGCAGAGGACCCGAAGGCGGCCGGCAGCGCCAGTGGCCCGGACGCGTTGAAGGCGGCCGGCACGTCGAGCGCCGACACACCCGCTGACGATGCGAAGACCGGTGCCGCCGATCCGGCGAAGACCACTGTGGATGAGGTCCCGGTCGTGCCGGCGTCCGACCCGGCCCGGCGGCGGCGGGTGCAGTTCGCGCACGCGGTACGTCTGCCGCCCCGCCGGGCAGCGGCCGCCGCGGCCCGGGCGACCCGCGCCTGGGCACGCCGGCCGAGCGGTCGGCTGACTCTGCCCGGCGTCTTCCTGCTGGCGCTGGTGGCCGCGACCGCCGCAGCGGGAGCGCTGCTCGTACCGGCCGCGATCCGGGCACCGCGCCCGGTCGCGGTCGACGCCTCAGCCGCACCGAGCGGGGTCGCACCGCCGGGGGTGCCGTCCGGCCTGCCCACCGGACCGCTGCCCACCGGACCGCTGCCGACCCTCCCGCTGCCCACCGGCGGGTTGCCCGGCAACGGGCTGCCGACCGGGTCGGTGATCGGTGGCCGACCGTCGGACGCCCTGGCCGGCTGGGCGCAGCAGGTCGGTGCCAAGGTCGGCGTCCCGGCGGTCGCCATGCAGGCGTACGGCTACGCAGAGCTGGTGCTCTCCCAGACCAACCGCAGCTGCGCGCTGAGCTGGACCACGGTGGCCGCGATCGGTCAGGTCGAATCGGGACACGGCTCGGCCAACGGCGCGCGGCTGGGACAGGACGGCAAGGCGATACCGAAGATCATCGGGCTGCCGTTGGACGGCAACGGCGGCCGGATGCGGATCATCGACACCGACCGTGGGGCGCTCGACGGCGACGCGACCCTCGACCGGGCGATCGGGCCGATGCAGTTCATCCCGACCACCTGGCAGGAGATCGGCGCGGACGCCGACAACGACGGGCTCAAGGACCCGCACGATCTGGACGACGCCGCCCTGGCAGCCGGAAATTACCTCTGCAAGGGCGGTCGAAACCTGAGCATCGCGGGGGACTGGTGGAACGCGATCCTCTCCTACAACGATGTACGGCGGTACGCCCAGGACGTCTACGACACCGCGAACCGGTACGGACGGACCAGTCGGTCGTGAAGTGATCGTCTCGATACGTTGGAGAACTGGACACTTCCCCCCGGCCTCTGTTAGCGGCAAGCTAGACGGGTGATGGTGCGCGAGTGGGACCCCAGGACCGCGTCGTCCGCCGAGATCGCGTCGCTGTTGGCCACGCTGAACGCGGTCCTGGCGGCCGATCTGCCGCAGGATCCGCCCTGGCGGAAGGCTTCGCTGCGGGAATACCTCGCCGAGGTGATGCCTGGCGAGCGGCGGATCTCCTGGATCGCCCAGGCCGAGCCGACCGCCCCGGGCGACACGGGCGCGGTGCTCGGCCAGGTGCACGTACTCCTTCTGGGTGACATCGGCGTGCTCGAGGTGCTGGTGCACCCGTCCGCGCGGCGCACCGGCCTCGGCCGTGACCTGGTGATGCGTGCCGCGCGCCGGGTCTACCAGGAGGGCTTCCGGTCGATCGGGGTCGAGGTCGTCGGCGACACGCCGGCGGTCGGGTTCTACGAGTCGCTCGGCTTCAACCGGGAGTACGTGGAGACGCGCAGCGTGCTCGACCTGACCGCTGTGGACTGGGCCGAGCTGGCCGAGATGGCCACCGGCATCGGGGCGGGCTACCAGCTGGAGTTCTTCCCGGGCGGGCCGCCGGACGACCTGATCGAGGCGTACGCGCGGGCCAAGGCCGAGGTGCGCGACGTCGACGACGGTGAGTTGCGCCCCAGCTCCTACGACCCGGAGCGGCTGCGCGACAGCCTCGACACGCTGCACCGACGGGGCATGAAGCCGTACATCGTGCTCGCCCGCCACGAGCAGAGCGGCGAGGTTGCCGGCCTGACCGAGGTGGTGGTGCCGGCGCAGCACCCGACCCGCGCCGACCAGTACGACACGATCGTCGCGCAGGATCACCGGGGCTACGGCATCGATCGGGCGATCAAGGCCCGGATGCTGTTGGAGCTGCGCTCCGCCGAGCCGGAGCTGATCGAGGTGCAGACCTGGAACGCGCAGGCCAACGAGGCGATGTTGAAGGTCAACGCGGAGTTGGGCTACCGCCCCGACCGGGACTGGTGCGAATACAGCGTCGACGTCGCTGAGCTGGTGCACCGCCTCGACCCGCCGCGCTGAGGAATTCACGAAACTGTCCATTAGGGGATGGACGGTGGACAGTTGCGCACCTTAACGTGCGTTGACCCCCATCCACCCATCGTGGAGGCCCTATGCGCCCGCGCCGCTCAATCGCCGCGCTCGCGACCGCCACCGCCGCCGTGACTGTCACGGCGCTCGGCGTCGCACCCACCGCGGCCAGCGCCGCGCCCACCGACCTGTTCATCTCGGAGTACGTCGAGGGTTCGTCGAACAACAAGGCGATCGAGCTGTTCAACGGCACGGGCGCCGCCGTCGACCTGGCGGCCGGTGGCTACCAGTTGCAGCTCTACTTCAACGGCGCCACCACGGCCACCACGATCGCCCTGACCGGCAGCGTGGCGGCCGGTGACGCGTTCGTGTTCGCCAGCGCCTCGGCCGGGGCCGCCATCCTCGCCCAGGCCGACCAGACCACCGGGGCGAGCCTCTTCAACGGTGACGACGCGATCGTGTTGCGCCGGGGCACCACAGTGCTCGACTCGATCGGCCAGGTGGGCGTCGACCCGGGCACCGAGTGGGGCGCCGGCGTCACCAGCACCGCGGACAACACCCTCCGCCGGTTGCCGAACGTGGCCGCCGGTGACACCGACCCGTCGGACGCCTTCGACCCCGCCGCACAGTGGGCCGGTTTCCCCGCCGACACGTTCGACGGGCTGGGCACGCACACCGTGGACGGCGGTGGCCCGGTCGACGTACCGGCCACGCTGACCTGTGGTGGGCCGCTGGTCACCGCCGCCGGCACGGCCGCGAGCCGCGAGGTGACCGCCGCCGACCCCGACGACACGATCGTCGACCTGGCGGTGACCGCGATCAGCCCGAGCCCGACCTCCGGCTCGATCACCCGTACCGCGTTCACCCCCGCCGACGGGGTGGGCGGCACCGCCCGCGCCACTGTCGGCGTGAGCGCCGACCTCGCCGCCGGGGCGTACACCGTCACCCTCACCGCGACCGACGCGGGCGGCGGCACCGCGAGCTGCGCGCTGGTCGTGCAGGTGACCCGGGAGCTGACCGTCGGCGAGGTGCAGGGTCCGACCACCGACGCCGAGTCCGGTGCGAGCGACCGGTCACCGCTCGCACCGGCGAGCGGCAACGGCACGAGCAGCACGCTGTACGACGTACGCGGCGTGATCACCCAGTCGACCCTGGCCCGCACCTCGGCCGGTGCGGAGCAGCACGGGTTCTTCCTGCAGAGCCGCGTTGGGGACACCGACGGCGACCCGACCAGCTCCGACGGCATCTTCGTGTTCATGGGCACGTTCACCTCGCTGATCGGCGGTTACGTGCCGACGGTCGGCGACGAGGTCGTGCTGCGGGCCAGGGTGTCGGAGTACTACAACTTCACCCAGCTCTCCGGCGCGTCGCTGGTCCGCCGGATCGGCGGCGGCCTGGCCGTGGACACCGCGGTCGCGGTGACCGACGCGGTGCCGCCGGCCGTGCTGACCGACGCGCAGCGCTTCTGGGAGCGGCACGAGGGCTCCCGGATGCGGGTACGCGCGGGCAGCGGCGCGGTGAGTGGCCGGGACGTCTTCTCCTCCACGGCCGACGCGGAGCTGTGGGTGGTCGACCGCGACGACCCGCTGCTGGACCGCGCGGACCCGAACTCCCGGCGGGTCTTCCGTGATTCGCACCCGCTGGACAACGACCCGACCCGCCGCTTCGACGACGGCAACGGCCAGCGGACGCTGCTCGGCAGCATGGGTGTGAAGGCCACGGCCGGGGACAGCGCCGCGCTGCTCCCGCCGGCGCACACCTTCGACACGCTGCGGGCGGACGCGGTGGGCGGGGTCTACTACTCGTTCGAGAAGTACGGCGTCCAGGTCGAGCGGGCGGAGTTCGCCGCCGGGGCCGACCCGTCGAGGAACAACCCGCCCAAGCCGGCCGACCGGTCGCAGGAGGTGGCCGTGGCCACCTACAACGTGGAGAACCTGTACGACTACCGCGACGACCCGTTCGACGGCTGCGACTTCGCCGGTAACGCCGGCTGCGTGGGCGTCGACCCGCCGTTCGACTACGTCCCCGGCAGCGAGGCGGAATACCGCGAGCAGCTGGCCGCGCTCGCCGACCAGATCGTCAAGTTCCTGCACGCACCGGACCTGATCCTCGTGCAGGAGGCCGAGGACCAGGACATCTGCACGGTCTCCGGGGCGGCGCTGAGCTGCGGCGACACCAACAACGCCGATGGCGCTCCGGACAGCATCCAGGAGCTGGCGCTCACCGTGGCGGCGGCCGGCGGGCCCGCGTACGCCGCCGCCTATGACCGGACCGGTGCGGACGCCCGCGGTATCACCGCAGCCTTCCTGTATCGCACGGACCGGTTGTCGCTGGCTGCCGCGACGGCGGCGGACCCGCTGCTGGGCTCGGCGCCGACCGTCCAGTACCGGGCTGCGGGGCTGCCGGCCAACGCCGACGTGCAGAACCCGAAGGCGCTCAACGCGGTGTTGCCGGCGGATGTGGACACCTCGACCGGTCGGGACGGGAACAACGTCTTCACCCGTGCTCCGCAGCTGGGCAAGTTCAGCGTGGCGGCGGCGCCCGGCTCGACCGAGCGGTTCACCCTGTACGCGCTCAGCAACCACTACTCGTCCGGCCCGGACAGCCGCGTCGGGCAGCGGCGAGAGCAGGCGCGTTACGGCGCGGCGATCGTCACCGCGATCGAGGCGGCCGACCAGACCGCCCGGGTGGTCTACGGCGGGGACCTGAACGTCTTCCCCCGCCCGGACGATCCCATCGCCACCGGCGACCAGCCCACGCCGTCGGACCAGCTCGCCCCGCTCTACGAGGCGGGCCTGCACAACCTGTGGGACAACCTGGTGGCGGACGTGCCGGCCTCGGCCTACTCGTACAGCTTCGAGGGGCAGGCGCAGACCCTCGACCACCTGTTCGTCAACGACGCGTTCTACGGCGACCTGGTGCAGGTGCGGGCGGCGCACATCAACGCCGACTGGCCGGCGGAGTTCGCCGGTGACGGGTCGCGGGGTTCCAGTGACCACGACCCGCAGGTGGCCCGATTCCGGTCCCGGGCGTCGTTGACCGTGGCCGACACAGCGGTGGCCGAGGGCAACCAGGGCACCCGGCAGCTCACCTTCACCGCCACCGTGTCTCGGCCCCTGTCCCAGTCGGTGCTGCTCTGCGCCGCCACCCTCGGCCTCACGGCGCAGGCGGGCTCGGACTTCGACCCGTACGCCGGCTGCAAGGTGTTGGCCGCCGGGCAGACGTCGGTGGCGTTCCCGGTGTCGGTGCGCGGTGACCGCAAGCGGGAGGCGGACGAGAAGTTGACGCTGCTGGTGGCCGGCGTGCCCGGCCTGCGGCTGGCCGATCCGCTCGCGACCGGAACGATCACCAACGACGACTGAGATCCGTCTCAACCGCGCTCGATCCAGGATGTAGTGGCCTCCGCCGACCAGGGGGCCACTACATCCTTTGTTTCAGCATGATCTTGCGCAAGACGTAACAACTCGTCGCCGCCGGACCAATGAAGGGGTGTAAGGACGGCCAACGAGAGGACGGCCTGTGAGTATCCCAAGCCCGGGCGGGGATGACCTGGCGGCAGTCAGCAGGGACCCCGAAGCCTTCGAGGTGTTCTACCGGAGGCACGTCGAGGCGATCGGCCGATTCGTCGCTCGTCGCGTCGACGACCCCCACACCGCAGCGGACCTCACGGCCGAGGTGTTCCTCGCGGTGATCGACTCCGCCGCCGGTTACCGGCCGGAGCGGGGCAGCGAGCTGGGTTGGCTCTTCGGCGTGGCCCGCAACGTCATCGCGGCCGAACACCGGCGGGCGACCCGGCTCCTGCGGGTCAGCGGTCGCATAGCGGGACGACGGTTGCTCGACGCCGATGACATCGCCCGGATCGAGGAACGCATCGACGCCGAGGCGCTGGCCCGCCGCACCTACCAGGCGCTGCGCGGCCTACCGGAGCGCACCCGCGCCCTGTTGGAACTCGTCGCCGTCGACGGCCTGTCCGTGGCGGACGCCGCCGACGCGCTCGGCATCTCCCCGGTCGCCGCCCGGGTCCGTGTGCACCGGGCACGCCGCGCGGTACGCCTCGCGCTCGCGCAGTCCGAATCCGCACTCGTCTGATCGGAGGGATGATCACCATGACCTACACCCCACTGGGCAACTTCGAGGAACGACTCCTCGGCGAGCTGCGGGACCACGTCACGAACCAGACCTCCGACCCGGAGCCGACCGCGCCTCCCGTTCGGGCAGCCCGCCGGAGCCCTCGTTGGCGCACGCCGGGCTGGCGCCTGGCCGGGGTCGGTGGGCTGGTCGCCCTGCTGACCATCGGCGGGTTGGTGGTGCAGACGGTGGATGACGCCCCACCGACGGCGAGCGCGGCCGAGATCCTGACCGAGGCCGCGGATACAGCCCGGCAGCAGCCCGACCTGGTGGCACGCCCCGGCCAGTTCCTCTTCATCGAACTGCGACTCACCTGGCGGGATCTGCCGGATGCCGGCCCGTACACCGAGGAGCGGCTCCAGCGCTGGGTGCCGGTCGGCGACGACCCCACCTGGCAGCAGCGGCGGAGGCTGGAGAGCCGCCCCGACGAGTGGCGGACCGACGACGTCTCGCACCTGGCGCCACCGCCCGGCTACTTCCAGGGCCTACCCACCGAGCCGGAGCAGATGGCGCAGTACCTGCGGGACCACCCGATCCCCCTGGATCTGCCCGCCGGCGCGGACCTGGAGGCCATCAGGAACGATCCCCAGACGATCTTCGCCGACGGGATGTGGATGCTTGAGGGCTACGTGCCACCGCAGTCGCTCGGCGCGCTGTTCCAGGCGATGGCCCAGGTGCCCGGGGCCACCGTGTTACCCGGCGAGATTCGGGACGCGGCCGGCCGGCGGGGGGTGGCACTGCGGACGCCGGGCGTGGTCGGGGCCCACATCGACCTGATCTTCGACCGGACGACCTACGCCTACCTCGGCACCCGCCGTCTTATCGTGCGGAATGGCAAGGAGTCGCCCTACACGAGCACCGCCGTCACCCAGCTGGCCATCGTCGACCGCCCGGGGCAGCTGCCCTGATCCTCAGGGCGCGCCGATGATCGCGCTCGATCCTGGAAATAGTGGCCTCTCCCACGGAGAAGGCCACTATTTCCTTGTTTCAGCGCGATCGGGCCGCCGGGCCCGAGCGCAGGGGGACGACTCAGTAGCGCTGGCGGAGCAGGCCGGCGGCCTCGACGGCCCAGTAGGTGAGGATGACCTGCGCGCCGGCCCGCTTGATCGAGGTGAGCGTCTCCAGCATCACCCGCTCGCGGTCGATCCAGCCGTTCGCGGCGGCCGCCTCGACCATCGCGTACTCACCGGAGACCTGGTAGGCGGCGACCGGGACGTCCACCGCGGCCCGCACCGCCGACACCACGTCGAGGTAGGGCAGCGCCGGCTTGACCATCACCAGGTCGGCGCCCTCGGCGACGTCCAACGCGACCTCGCGCAGCGACTCACGCAGATTGGCCGGATCCTGCTGGTAGGTGCGCCGGTCGCCCTCCAGCGCCGACTCCACCGCCTCCCGGAACGGGCCGTAGAAGGCGGAGGCGTACTTCACGGCGTACGCCAGCACGGAGACGTCCTGGTAGCCGGCGGCGTCGAGGGCCCGGCGTACCACGCCGACCTGGCCGTCCATCATCCCGGACGGCCCGACCATGCCGACCCCGGCGGCGGCCTGGGCCACCGCCATCTCGGCGTACGCCGCCAGGGTCGAGTCGTTGTCGACCTCACCGTCGGGGGTGAGCAGCCCACAGTGCCCGTGCGAGGTGAACTCGTCGAGGCACAGGTCGCTCATCACCACAGTGGCGTCGCCCACCTCGGCCACCACGTCGCGGATGGCGACGTTGAGGATGCCGTTCGGGTCGATGCCGCCGGAGCCGGTCGGGTCCCGCTGTTCCGGCACACCGAAGAGCATGATCCCGCCGACACCGGCCTGGACCGCCTCGACCGCCGCCTTGCGCAGCGAGTCCCGGGAGTGCTGGAGCACCCCCGGGAGCGACCCGATGGCTCGGGGCTCGGTCAGCCCCTCCTTGACGAACATCGGCACGACCAGCTCGGCCGGGTCGACCCGGGTCTCGGACACCAGCCGGCGGACCGCCGGGTTGCGGCGCAGCCGGCGGGGCCGGATCTCGGGGTACGACATGGCAGGGCCTCCTCGAACGACTACCGGAAGCGCAGGGCGGTGGGGCCCTGCACCTTCGAGCCACGGCGCTGCTTGGCCGGCATGGCGGCCAGCTTCTCCCGCAGCTCGACGGCGTAGGCGGCGAGCGCCTCCACCAGGTCGGGCACCGAGGCATGCGGTGGCTGGACGTCGACCCGCAGGCCGAACTCCGTCGCGGTCTCCGCCGTCTTGGGCCCAATGACGGCAACAACGGTCCGGGCGTGCGGCTTCCCGGCGATGCCGACCAGGTTGCGCACGGTGGAGGACGAGGTGAAGAGCACCGCGTCGAACCCGCCCGACTTGATCGCGTCGCGGATCTCGGCGGGCGGCGGAGCGGCCCGCACCGTCCGGTACGCGGTCACGTCGTCGACCTCCCAGCCGCGCTCGGTGAGCCCGGCCGCGAGCGTCTCGGTGGCGATGTCGGCGCGCGGCAGCAGTACCCGACCCACCGGGTCGAGGATCTCGTCGTGCGGCGAGAACTCGGCCAGCAGACCCTCCGAGGACTGCTCCCCGGCGGGGATCAGCTCCGGCTGGATGCCGAACGCGCGGACCGCGTCCGCGGTGGCCTCACCGATGCAGGCGATCTTGACGCCGCCGAAGTGTCGGGCGTCGAGGCCGTGCTCGGCGAACTTCTCCCAGACCGCGCGGACCGCGTTCACCGACGTGAAGATCACCCAGGCGTACCGGCCGTCGACCAGGCCCTTGACCGCACGCTCCATCTGCGCCGGGGTGCGCGGCGGCTCCACCGCGATGGTCGGCACCTCGCACGGGATCGCCCCGTACGCGCGCAGCCGGGCGCTCATCGCGCCGGCCTGCTCCTTGGTCCGGGGTACGAGCACCTTCCAGCCGTACAGCGGGCGGTTCTCCCACCAGCTCAGCTTGTCGCGCTGCCCCACGCCGACACCGACGGTGAGCACCACCCGGCCGGTGAAGCCGAGCGCGGCGGCCACGAAGCTGTCCACGGTCGACGTGGTCGTGTACTGGGTCTCGCCGGTGCCGTCGCCGGTCACCCCGACGCCGGTGGTGCCGTCGACCCCGGCGGCGAGCAGCCCGTCCCGGACGGCGGCGAGGTCACCGGCGTCCACGGCGAGCGCGAGCGAACCCCGGCCGACGGCCGTGGCCAGCGCCTCGAAGTCCAGCGCGCTGACGTCCTCGACGTCGGCGGCCGTACGCACACCCGGCAGCGGGACCCCGGCGTAGGTGGCCACACCCTCGGCCTGGCCGACGCCGGGCACCACCTCGAAGTGGGCGGCGGTGCGGGCCACCGCCTGCACCTCCTTGACCACCGAGTCGTGCCCGAACGGGTCGCCGGCGACCAGGTGCACCGCGTTCAGCCCGGAGCGGGCCGCGGAGATCAGCACCTTCGCCACGTCCCCCGGCGCGCCCTCGGCCGGGGTGAACTCGGCATCGTCCCTGGCCTCGGCGCGAACGACGGTGAGCAACGACTCCGGGACTCCCCGGTCGTAGATCACCTGGTCGGCGTCGACCAGGGCGTCGTGGGCCCGACGGGTCAGCAGGCCCGGGTCACCGGGGCCAGCCCCGACGAACGCGATACGGCCGACGGGCTTACGGGTGCGGGTCATTCTGTGCTCCCAAATTGCTGGGTCCCCGGGCCGGTGTGTCCTTCGTGGCCGAGGATCGAGTCGGCGCCGAGGTCGAGGAGTTCGGCGGCGAGTGCCTTACCGATCTCCGCCGCGTCGGCGGGCGTTCCGGTGCGGGACAGCCGGAGGTCACGAGTGCCGTCCGGACTGATCACCGCCCCGCGCAGGTAGATCTCATCGCCGGTCTCGCCTTCGGCGAGTTCGGCATAGGCGGCGACGGGTGCGCTGCACCCGGCCTCCAGGGTTGCCAGAAACGCACGTTCCGCGGTGACCGCGGCACGCGACGGTGCGTGGTCGAGCACAGCGAGCAGCTCGACCAGGTCCTGGTCGTCGACCCGGCACTCCACGGCCAACGCGCCCTGAGCGGGAGCGGGCAGCATGAGCATCGGGTCCAGCGCCTCGGTGATCACGTCGAGCCGGCCGAGTCGGGCCAGACCGGCCCGGGCCAGGACGACGGCGTCGAGGTCGGCCTCGGGGCCGAGCACCCGGCCCAGGCGGGTGTCGACGTTGCCGCGGATCGGGGTGACCTCCAGTTGCAGGCCGAGGGCGTGCAACTGGGCGATCCGACGCAGCGCGCCGGTGCCCACTGTGGCCCCGGGCGGCAGCTCGGCGAGCGTCCGGCCTTCGCGGGCCACCAACGCGTCGCGCGGGTCCTGCCGGGCCGGCACCGCCGCGATGTGCAGCCCACCGGCGGCAGCCGTGGGCAGATCCTTGTACGAGTGCACCGCGAAGTCGATCGTGCCGGCGGTCAGCGCGTCGCGCAGGGCGGAGACGAACACCCCGACGCCCAGCCGGTGCACCGGCGCGCTGGAGCGGTCGCCCGCGGTGACCACCTCGACCAGCTCGACGGGGCGGCCGGTGGCGGCGGTCACCGCCTCGGCGACCTGGCCGGACTGGGCCATCGCCAGGGCGCTGCCCCGGGTGCCGAGGCGCAGGGGGGCGGTCATCGCGCACCTCCGGTGGGTGGGGTCGGCTCGGCGGCGTCGGCGCCGGACACCGGGTCGGTGCCGGGGAGCGCCATGCCGAAGTCGGGGGTCAGCACGTCCGGGACGGTGTCCACCGGCGAGGTCTGCGGCACCTCGAGGTCGAACAGCTCGCGCAGCAGTGCCGCGTACTGGTCGCCGCCGGGCTCCGCTGCCAACTGGCGGACCTTGACGGTGGGCTGGTGCAGCAGCCGCTGCACGACCCGGTGCACGGTGCGGGCCACCTCGGCCCGCAGGTCGTCGCCGAGGTCGGGGCGACGCTGGGCCAGTCGGCGCAGCTCGGCGGTGACCACGTCGTCGGCCCGGCCGCGCAGCGCGGCCACGGTGGGTGCCACGTCGGCGCCACGCAGCCAGGTGAGGAAGCCCTCCACCTCGCCCAGCACGATGCGTTCGACGGCGGCAGCGTCGGCAGCCGCCGGACCGTCGGCGAGCAGCGCCGCCATCCGGTCGATGTCGATCACCTCGACGCCGGGCAGCTCGGCGACGCCCTCCTCGACGTCGCGCGGGACGGCCAGGTCGAGCAGGACCAGTGGGCCCCGGGACGGGTCGCGTTCGGCCAGCGCAGCGGTGACCACCGACCGGGTGAGGACCGGTTCGGTGGACGCGGTGGCGGCCACTACGATGTCCACTGTGGAGAGGGTGTCGGCCAGCTCGGTCATCGGCGCGGCACTCGCCCCGTACGACTCGGCCAGCCGGACGGCCCGATCGGCGCCCCGGTTGCTGACGGTGAGCGGCCCGGCGCCCAGCCGGGACAGCGTGGCCACCCCGAGCGAACCCATCGCACCGGCGCCGACCACCAGGGCCGGGTGGCCGACGAGGTCGCCGTCGAGGTGCCCGGCGGCCAGCTCCAGGGCGGCGGTGACGACGCTCTGGCCGGCCCGGTCGATGCCGGTCTCGGCGTGGGCCCGCTTGCCGACCCGCAACGCCTGCTGCATCAGCTCGTGCAGCAGCCGGCCGGCCGAGTCGGCGCCGGTGGCCCAGTGGTACGCGTCGCGCAGCTGGCCGAGGATCTGCGCCTCGCCCACCACCATCGAGTCCAGTCCGGTGGCGACCCGGAAGACGTGGTCCACGGCCGCGGTGTCGTAGTGCACGTACAGGTGGCTGGCGAGCGCGGTCGGCGAGCTGCCGGCCTGCTCGGCCAGCACGGCGCAGACGTCGCCGAGCCCACCGTGGAAACCGGACACGGCGGCGTAGACCTCCACCCGGTTGCAGGTGGAGACGATCACCGCCTCGGCCACGTACGGCTGGGCGACCAGGCGGTCCAGTGTGCGGGTCAGGTCGGCGGGGGGCACGGCCAGCTGCTCCAGCGTGGCGACCGGGGCGGTCCGGTAGGACGCGCCGACGACGAGCAGTTTCACGTGCCTATCGCCTCCTGGGTGTCGGTGGCCGCGAACCCGCCCGGCAGGGCGGTGAGAGCGGACCCGCCGGTGGCGGGCAGCGCGGTCAGCGACGCCTTGCGGTGCTCGTGGAAGGACAGAATCTGCAGCTCGATGGCGAGGTCGACCTTGCGCACGTCGACCCCCTCCGGAACCGAGAGTACGCACGGCGCGAAGTTGAGGATGCTCGTCACGCCGACGGCGACCAGTTGGTCGGCGACCTGCTGGGCGGCGGCGGCCGGGGTGGCGATCACGCCGATCGCGAGGGATTCCTCCGCGGCGACCGTCGGCAGGTCGTCAACATGCCGGACTACCAGGCCGTTGATCTCCTCACCGACCCGGGACGGATCGGCGTCGAGCAGTGCGGCGATCCGGAAGCCCCGGCTGGCGAAGCCGTCGTAGCCGGCCAGAGCGTGACCGAGATTACCCACGCCGACCAGGGCGACCGCCCGGCGTTGAGTGAGCCCGAGCACATACTCGATCTGCTCGATCAGCAGCGCGACGTCGTAGCCGACGCCCCGGGTGCCGTACGAGCCGAGGTGGGAGAGGTCCTTGCGGAGCTTGGCGGAGTTGACCCCGGCGGCGGCGGAGAGACCCTCGCTGGAGACCGTCTCGTGCCCGGCGTCGGCGAGGTTGTGCAGCGCGCGCAGGTACTCCGGGAGCCGAGCGACGGTCGCCTCGGGCAGATCCGGGAGCGCCGGTACGGCACCGGCGCGGCCGGGCGCGCCTGGGTGACGGTGCTGACTCATGAGACTCCGTGCGGTGCGATCCTCGGCCAACTCCGCTGGTCGACCGTTTGTGGACTCCCGCTGGCGACCGAGGTTGCCGGCTGTGCTAGCAGGGCGCGTCGGAGTCACAGCGTAGGCGCTTGTGAAGACGTGCACAAATCGCGATCTTGTCGCTGCGTGGCGCGACCTCACCAGCCCCTCCATTCCACAAGATCGATTGAACGGCCTGGTCCGCTCACCGCCCGGGCGATTATTGCTCAATCCCGACTTCTCTGACCAATCCCGCGCCGGGCCTGCCCCGGGACCTCTTCGCGGTGGTAGGGGCAGCACTACGGAGGAGAGGCGGGGTTTCGGGATGGGGACACCGAGCCCAAATGCCTAGCCTTTGAGCATGACCGCCGTTGCCGCCACCAGCGACCGACCGACGCTGGCACCGAGCATCCCCCGCCAGCTCTTCGTCGACTCCGGGTACGTGCTGCTCGGCCTGCCCCTTGCGCTGGCCAGCTTCGTCGTCCTCATCGTCGGCCTCGCGGTCGGCATCGGCCTGGTGGTCACGGTGATCGGCCTGCCGATCCTCAGCGGCACCCTGTACGCCGCCCGTGGGCTGGCCGACATCGAGCGGCTGCGACTGCCCGCGGTGCTCCACCAGCCCCGGATCCGGCCGCGCTACCGGCTGCCCGAGGCGGGCGCGAACGCCTGGCGGCGGATCTTCGTGCCGATGCGGGACGCCCAGTCCTGGCTCGACCTGGCGCACGGCATCCTGCGGCTGATCGCGGCGGTGGGCACCTTCGTGGTGACGCTGTCCTGGTGGGCCGCGGCGGTCACCGGCTCGTTCTACTGGGCCTACGACTGGGCCCTGCCCCGAGCCGACGGCGAAGGTGACCAGGACCTGGCGCAGCTGCTCGGCCTGGGCGACTCGACCACCGCCCGGATCGGCCTGTACACCGCACTCGGGGTGTTCTTCCTGATCACCCTGCCGATCGTGGTTCGGGGCTGCGCGCTGCTCCAGGCCAGCTTCGCCAAGGCGATGCTGACCGGGGTGGCCGAGATGCGCGACCGGATCACCGTGCTGGAGGAGCAGAAGCGGGCCGCCGTGTCGGCCGAGGCCTCCGCGCTACGCCGGTTGGAACGTGACATCCACGACGGCCCCCAGCAGCGCCTGGTCCGGCTGGCGATGGACCTCAGCCGGGCCCGGATGCAGCTTTCCTCGGACCCGGAGGCCGCCGGCCGCACCATCGACGAGGCGGTCACCCAGACCCGGGACACGCTGGCCGAGCTGCGGGCGCTGTCCCGGGGCATCGCGCCGCCGATCCTGGTCGACCGGGGGCTGCCCAGCGCCCTGGCCGCGATCGCCGGCCGCGGACTGATCCCGATCGAGCTCCAGGTGGACCCGCAGCTCGGCACCCCGGCCGGGCGGCTCGACCCGGCGGTGGAGAACACCGCGTACTTCGTGGTGTCCGAGGCGCTGACCAACGTCGCCAAGCACAGCCGGGCCACCGAGGCCACCGTGGCCGTGGCCCGGCAGAGCACCCACCTCCAGGTGCGGGTGGGCGACGACGGGCAGGGCGGCGCGCACCTGGCGAAGGGGCACGGGCTGGCCGGCATCGCCGACCGGGTCCGGGCCGCCGGTGGCGAACTGATGGTGGTCAGCCCCACCGGCGGCCCCACCGAGATCCGCGCCGAGCTGCCGTTGTGAGCGGTCCGACACCGCGTCGAGCCCGTACGACGGACCGGACGTGGTAGACAACACAGCCATGCGCATCGTGATCGCCGACGACGCCGTCCTGCTCCGGGAGGGGCTGGTCCGGCTGCTGACCGAGAGCGGGCACCAGGTGGTGGCCGCCGTCGGGGACGGTGACGCCCTGGTCGAGGCGGTGGTCGAGCACCGGCCCGACGTGTCGATCGTCGACGTCCGGATGCCGCCGTCGCACACCGACGAGGGGCTGCGGGCTGCGGTGGAGGCACGTCGGCTGGTGCCGCGTACCCCGATCCTGGTGCTCTCCCAGTACGTCGAGGTGTCGTACGCCGATGATCTTCTCGCCACCACCGGCGGCGCCGGCGGCGGGATCGGCTACCTGCTCAAGGACCGGGTGGCCGCGATCGACGAGTTCCTGGACGCGCTGCGGCGGGTGGCGGGCGGCGGCACGGTGCTCGATCCGGAGGTGGTCGGTCAGCTCTTCGCCCGGCGTCGCCGGGACGACCCGCTGCGCGAGCTGACCCCCCGCGAGCGCGAGGTGCTCGCCCTGATGGCCGAGGGGCGCTCGAACACCGCCATCGCGCGTGCCCTGGTGGTCAGCGACGGCGCCGTGGAGAAGCACGTACGCAACATCTTCACCAAGCTCACCCTGCCGCCGGACACCGAACAGCACCGGCGGGTGCTGGCCGTCCTCACCTATCTGCGGAACTGACCTCCCGGGCCAGGGCCACCGCATCGGTGAGGGTGTCGGCCACCGGGTGACCGGAGGCGCGCAGCCGGGCCGGGTCGGTGAACCCGCCGGTGTAGAGCACGGCACGGCCACCCACCGAGAGTGCCGCGTCCGCGTCGTCGATGGAGTCGCCGATCAGCACCACCGAGGCGCCGTCCACGCCCAGTTCGGCCAGGTGCAGCTGGAGCGACTCCGCCTTGTGGCCGCCGCCGACAGTGGCGCGCAGCCCGTCGACGCGGGTGAAGTGGCCGGTCAACCCGTACGTGTGCACGGTCGGGACCAGCTCCTCGTGGAACCACATCGAGAGCAGGCTCTGGCTGCCCGGCCAGGCCGCCATCGCGGCCCGCGCGTCGGCGGCCAGCTCACAGGTGGTCAAACCGGTGCGGTACGCGTCGTGGAAGATCTTGTCCAGGCGGCCGAACTCGTCGTCGTCCACGGCCTGCCCGAGCACCTCGGCGTAGTACTCGGCGATCGGCCTGCGGAACCGCACCCGGTGCTCGTCCGGGGTGACCGTCGGCCCACCCAGGCTCGCGAACACGACGTTGGTGGCGGACACCACCAGGCTGAGGTCGTTGAGCAGGGTGCCGTTCCAGTCCCAGACGAGGTGCGGGGGCGCAGAGGTCATCAGAGCACCTTAGGCACCCGTCAGAGCTGCGGCGTGGTCAGGTCCCGCAGCAGCCGGTCCTCCTCGACCCGCCAGTAGCCGTGCTCCTTGCCGTCGAGCATCACCACCGGCAGTCGATCCCCGTACTCCCGCTCCAGCCCCTCGTCACCGGTGACGTCCCACTCCACCCACTTGTCGCCGGTGACCGCGACCACCCGGTCGAGCGCCGCCTTGGCGTCGTCGCACAGGTGGCAGCCGGGTCGGGTGATCAGGGCGAGTCGGGCGTCACTGGCCATCGGTTACCTCCGTGCGGTCGGTCGGCGTCGCCGACCGGAGTTGGGTCTTGCGTACCTTGCCGATCGCCGAGTGCGGCAGGGCGTCGACGAACTCGACAGCGGTCGGGCACTTGAACCGGGCCAGGTTCCGTGCGCAGTGGGCGAGCAATTCCTCGCTGGTCACCGGTCGGCCCTGCGCCGGCACCACGTACGCCCGCACAGTCTCGCCGGTCCGCGGGTGCGGCACACCCAGTACCGCCGACTCGACCACCCCGGGGTGCCCGGCGAGCACCAGCTCGACCTCGTGCGGATAGACGTTGAACCCGTTGACCAGGATCAACTCGCCGAGCCGGTCGACCAGGAAGAGGTCGCCGTCCTCGTCGGCGTACGCGACGTCACCGGTGCCCCACCAACTCTCGGCGTCCGGGCCGCCCCGGCCGTCGGGCCAGTAGCCGGTGAAGAGGTTGGGGCCGGACACCACGATCTGCCCCGGGTCGGTGCCCGGCGCCACGTCGGAGATGTCCAGCTCATCCGGGTCGTCGTCGGGGACGGCCAGCCCGTCGCGCCACAGGTCCACCCCGTCCGCACCGACCAGGCGCAGCCGCACGCCGGGCAGCGGCCGGCCGATCGAACCCGGTTTGGCCACGCCGCCGACCAGGGTGGAGGTGAGCACCGGCGCGGTCTCGGTGAGGCCGTACCCGATGTGCACCTGATGCCCGGTGGCCTCCGTGAAGCGCGCCGCGACCGTGGGTTCGAGCGGCGCCGCGCCGCAGACCGCCACCCGCACCGACGCGGTCGCCGCGCGGGCCGTGGCCGCGCCGGCCCAGGTCAGGAACATCGACGGTACGCCGACCAGCACGCTGACCCGGTGCCGCGCGATCTCGTCCAGCCCCGCCGTCGGGCCCGGCTCGTCGAGCAGCACACCGGTCGCGCCGTGGTGCACGACCGCGCCGAGCCCCGAGTTGAGCCCGTACGCGTGGAACAGCGGCAACGCCAGGAGAACAGTGTCCGTCGGCCCGACCACCGGCGGCTCGATCTCCGCGATCTGTTCGTGGTTGGCGAGCAGCGCCTGGTGCGAGAGCATCGCCCCCTTGGGTCGCCCCTCGGTGCCGGAGGTGTAGAGCAGTACAGCCAGGTCGCCGCCGTCGCGTCGAGGGCGGGGTGCCGGTCCGGGCGCCTCGGCGGTCGGTGGCGTGCCGTGCACCGAGGCGAGCGCGGGCAGCTCCGCGGCCACGTCGGCGACCAGGCCCCGAACGTGGTCGGTGGCGATGAGCACTGACGCGCCGGAATCGGCCAGCACGTGCTGTAGCTCCGGGGCGGTGAGGCCGGGGTTGACCGGCACGGTGACCAGCCCGGCGCGGAGGGCACCGAGCCAGGCGATCACGAAGTCCGGTGTGTTGGGCAGGGCGATGGCGACGCGGGGCGGCATACCGCCGGGGTCGGTGGGTGGCGCGGCGGCGGACAGGCCGCGAGCGGCGGCGTCCACTGCGGCGTCCAGTTCGGACCAGCTGATGGTGTGCTCGCGCCAGTGCAGCGCGGGCCGGTCGGCGCGGTCGAGAGCCGCCCGGTGGACCCGGTCGGCGAGGTTCGGCGCGGGGCTTTCCGAGGCGTCCTGCACGGTGATCGAGTCTGGCACAGCGGACGGCGACGGGCCACGCCCGATGGTCGGGGCCAAGCCCGGCGGACGGCAGCGCGGACAGTCCCATGTACGGGACTGTCCGGTGTGCCACCGGTGATCCGATCAGGTCCTGTCGATGGGACGGGCGACGCCGACCGCGGGCAGTTCGGCCACCCCGTCCGGCCGGCCGGCGTGGCGGGTCAGCCGAACGGGCGGCACGCCTCCGACCTGGGCATCCAGCCTGGAACACCGGGCCGCCGGAAAGTCAATCGCACACGACGGACAACCGGTCCGCCACTGGTGCGACGGAGCGGGAAATACTTCCGCCTTGTGTAACGGACTTGCCACGCGCGGGTGACGTTGGCCCTATCATCACTCGGGTCGGCTCACCCCATTTGCCGTGAGTCGACACCCCTCAGCCCGAGGAGGCCCCCGTGCCTGTGAGCGCATTGGACCAGCACCTCCAGGGGAATTGCCGCCCGTCGGCAACTCCCGTGACCGTCCTGCCCGACCGGTCATCCGGTCGGTCCGCCCCGACGAGACCTAGACCGGCCCGCCCGGCGACCGACGGGACGGGGGCAACACGGTGACCACCTTCGGTTACGCGGAACGCCCGGCCGGCCTGACCGGTCAACCCGCCCGCTCCCACGTCAACGAGCGGCCAGCGGCCCGTGCCCCATCGGACGAACAGCACGGTGGCGTCGTGCGGGGTGACGGCGCGGCGCAGCGGATCCGCAGCCGGCCACACCACAACGAGCCACCGCCGCGACCCGCGGTGCCCGGTGGAAACGCGAAGCCGGCCGGCGGCCGGGTCGCCGTACCGCCCCGACCCACCATGCCCGTACAGGGTCGTCGGGTAAGCGACACACCGGCGGTCACCACCGACCCGGCGGCGGGTGAGACAGCGGTGATCCCGGCGGTGCCGGCCACCACAGCCACCACCCCGACCGGTTTCCCGAGCCGCCCGGACCCGTCCGACCCGGCAACCGAGGTCTGGACGCTGATCGAGCGGGCCCAGGCCGGCGAGTCCGAGGCGTTCGGTCTGATCTACGACCGGTACGTGGACACCGTCTTCCGGTTCGTCTACTTCCGGGTCGGCAACCGGCAACTCGCCGAGGATCTCACCTCGGACACCTTCCTGCGCGCGCTCAAGCGGATCGGCAGCTTCACCTGGCAGGGCCGCGACCTCGGCGCCTGGTTGGTGACGATCGCCCGCAACCTCGTCGCGGACCACTTCAAGTCGGGCCGGTACCGGCTGGAGGTCACCACCGGCGACGTGCTCGACGCCGACCGGGAGGACCGGGGCCCGGAGGGCAGCCCGGAGGCGGCGGTGGTGGAGCACGTCACCAACGTCGCGCTCCTCACCGCGGTGAAGCAGCTCAACCCGGAGCAGCAGGAGTGCATCGTGCTCCGCTTCCTCCAGGGCTTCTCGGTCGCCGAGACGGCCCGCGCGATGGGCAAGAACGAGGGAGCCATCAAGGCCCTCCAGTACCGCGCCGTCCGCGCCCTGGCCCGGCTGCTGCCCGACGGCTTCCAGCCGTAGTTTGTTACGGCGGGACCGACGGGCGTCGATCGACGTCCGCGCAGCTCAGAGTCGGTCCCGCCGGGTGATGACCATCACTTTCTGTAATTTCCGCTCCGCCAGGCCCGTAACCCGTGCCCGGTCCGCCGCGTTTCTCCGGGTGCGACCGGTGGATGTCCCGGCAGGCCCGGGTCACCGAGGTCCGACCGGCATGCCGGCGGCACCTCACCTCCGTGGTGTCACACTGCCGCCCGGTCGCTGGCAACGACGGCGGCCGACCGGCCGTGACCAGCGAGAGGAGGTGCCTGCGGTGGACAACACCCTCTTCTCCCGCCGGCGCGCGGAGCGCTTCGCGCAGCTTCTCGACGAGGCCAACGGCGCTCGACGACACCACGTGCGATCCCGTGTGGACGGCCAACTGGCGCCGCTCGTCGCAGTGGGTCAGCGGCTCAGCGTCGACCCCCCGGCTGTCGAGGTGGACCAGGACTTCCGTACCGGCCTGCGAGCGATGCTGCTCGCAACCGCCGAGCGGGAAGGGCTGGGCAGCACACCAGCGGCGGTCAGCGAACCGGCCGCCACGACCACCCGCGGGCGGCTACTGCCGGCGGTCACCGCACGGCGGGCCCGAGCCCGGGGCGCGATCCTGGTCGGCATCGCCGCCGGGGCCATCGCCGTCTCCGGGATCTCCGCCGCCAGCGAGAACGCGGTGCCCGGTGACGCGCTGTACGGCATGAAGCGCTCCACCGAGCGCGCACAACTCGCCCTGGCCAGCTCCGACATCAGCCGAGGCCAACTCTTCCTGGACTTCGCCCGGACCAGGGTCGGCGAAGCCGCCAAGCTGCGCGGCGACCGGATCGGCTTCAGCGCGGTCCTCGACGACATGGACGCCGACAGCCGGCAGGGAGTTCGCCTGCTGACCTCGGCCGCTGTGCAGCGGGCCGAGCCGGGCAGCCTGGACACTCTCAACACCTTCGTGTCGAGCCAGCGCCGGGCGGTACGCGGTCTGCTCGACGGGAGCACCCGGGTCGACCGGGAACGGACCCAGCGGTCGCTGCTGTTGCTGGACAGCATCCGGGAACGCTCGGACGACCTGCGCGCGGCGATCGCCTGCAGCCTGCCGGCACCGACTGCCAGCGACACCCTCGGGCCGGACCCGAACACCTGCCCCGGGGCCCGCTGACCTGCGTCCCTATACCGCACGTCCGACCGGCCGGGCCACAGTTCGCTGTGTGCCCGGCCGGTCGCCCGTCTGCGGCGGATACCCTCGCGGGGGAGCATCCGTCGTACCGGTGAGGAAGGGATTCGCGTGGCGCGTAGCCGTAAGGTGACGGTCAGCACCGACGCCGAGGGGCATACCGCAGCCTGGGCGGAGACCGACCTGGCCCCGGTCAGCGCACCCGACCCGACCGCCGCGGCGTTCTTCGACGTGGACAACACGATGATGCAGGGCGCGTCGATCTACTGGTTCGCCCGTGGGCTCGCCTCCCGAAACTACGTGACCACCGCCGACCTGGCCCGATTCGCCTGGCAGCAGCTCCGCTTCCGCCTGCTGGCCCGGGAGCACGCCGGTGACATGTCCCTGGCCAAGGAGGCGGCGCTGGCCTTCGTCCAGGGCTGGCGGGTCAACGAGGTCGAACACCTCGCCGAGGAGATCTTCGACGAGATGATGGCCCCTCGGATCTGGGCTGGCACCCACCAGCTCGCTCAGCGTCACCTGGATGCCGGTCAGCGGGTCTGGCTGGTCAGCGCCGCCCCCGTCGAGATCGGCCGGGTGATCGCCGCCCGGCTCGGCCTGACCGGTGCCATCGGCACGGTGGCCGAGGTGCTCGACGGGGCGTACACCGGGCGGTTGGTGGGTGACCTGATGCACGGACCGGCCAAGGCTGAGGCGGTCACCCAGCTCGCCGCCTTGGAAGGGCTCGACCTGGCCCGCTGCGCGGCCTACAGCGACTCGACGAACGACCTGCCGCTGCTCTCCGCTGTGGGCCGGGCGGTGGCCGTCAACCCGGACGGCGCCCTGCTGCGGCAGGCCCGCCAGCACGGCTGGGAGGTGCGGGACTTCCGCAGCGGCCGCCGAGCGGTCAAGATCGCCGTGCCGTCGACCGCGGCGGCCGGGCTGGTAGCGGGGGCCGTCACCGCCGGCCTGGCCCTGCAGCGCCGCCGCCGCGCCGGCTGAGCCAACCGTTCAGGGCGAATTTCGAAACCCTCGGCTCCGCCCCCACGCCCTAGGGGCCGAACGGGTCGGGGCGTCGCTCAAGCAGCGTGTGCAGTGTCTGCTGGATGGTCTCCCGCACCTGGTCAGCGAGGTTGAAGACCACCAGCGGGTCGTCCGCCGAGTCGGTCAGGTGGGCGGTGGGAATCGGCGGGCAGAACTCGATCAGCCACTTGCTGGGCAGCGGCACCATGCCCAACGGGCCGAGCAGCGGGAACGTCGGCGTGACCGGGAAGTAGGGCAGCTTCAGCAGCCGCGCCAGGGGCTTGATGTCGGCGAGCATCGGGTAGATCTCCTCGCCGCCGACGATGGCGACGGGCACGATCGGGGTGCCGGTGCGCAGCGCAGCCGAGACGAACCCGCCCCGCCCGAAGCGTTGCAGTTTGTAACGGTCGGCGTAGAGCTTGCCGATGCCCTTGAAGCCCTCGGGGAACACACCGACCAGATCGCCGCCGCCGAGCAGCCGCTCGGCGTCCGGGTTGCAGGCCACCGTGCCGCCGGTCTTGCGCGCCAACTCGGAGACCACCGGCATCCGGAACACCAGGTCGGCGCCGAGCAGCCGCAGGTAGCGGTGGGCGGGATGCTTGTCGTGCAGCGCCGCCGAGAGGATCAGGGCGTCCAGTGCCACCGTCCCGGAGTGGTTGCCGACCACCAGGGCGGGCCCGTCCACGGGGACGTGCTCCACCCCACTGACCTCGGTGCGGAACCAGTCCCGGTAGAGCAGCCGCAGCAGCGGGTGGAAGACCGCGTCGGTCAACTCCGAGTCGAAACCGAACTCGTCGACCTCGTAGTCACCGGACAGCCGCCGGCGCAGAAACGCCAACCCGTTCGCGACCTTGCGGTCCCAGTGGTCCCCGGGCCGGTCCGACACGGCCGGCTCGGTGCCGCCGGGCAACCCGGCGTCGACCCCGTCGGCCGGCGTCGAGGTCGAGGTCGAGGTCGAGGTCGAGGTCGGCGGTGCGGTCGAGGCCAGCGGTGGGGTCGGGGTCGGGGCGGCCTGCGCGGCCGGTCGATGTCCGTTGCGCCGCGCCGGCTCCGCGTCCGGCGGAGGAACCTGCTCGGGTACGTCGAAACGCCCGACCGACTGCGGGTCTCGCCCCTCCTCCGGCCCACTCATGATGCCGCCTCGGTTCGCGACTGCGGGGCTCGCAAGACCGGCTCACTCCTCGCGCTCACGATGACCGCTCCCGGACCGCTGAGCGGACCTGCCGGATGCCGTCCAGGACGAGTTGCTCGGCGGCGGCCAGCTGATTCCGTGTGACCACCACCCCGCCGTGATGGGCCCGGATGAAGTCCTCGAACGCCTCGGCGGTCGACCGGGGCGTGAAGCCGTACTCCTGCTCAAGCCGGCTGGTGTCGACCACCCGGCCGTGCACGAAGAGGTCGACCTGGTCCAGGCCGTAGCGGCCGAAACCCATGGTGCGGGCCAGCGCGGCGGCCCCGGAGAGACCCGGCTCCAGCACCGGCACGGCGACTCGGCCGGCGCGCCGGATCGCCTGGGACAGCGACAGCACCCCGGGACCGGCGACGTTGTACGTGCCGGGATGGTCCTCCACGATCGACCGGTGCAGCACCTCCAACGCGTCGTCGAAGTGCAGGAACTGAAGGCGGGGGTCACGGCCGAAGACGGTCGGCACGAACGGCTGCGAGAAGTAGCGGGTCAACGTGGTGTCGGCCGTCGAGCCGATGAACGGGGCGAAGCGCAGCACCGTGGCGGTGACGTCGGACCGGCGGCGGCGGAAGCCGCGCACGTACCCCTCAAGGTCGAGGATGTCGCGGCCGAAACCGCCGCGCGGCACCTCGCGGGGTTCGGTCTCCTCGGTGAAGACCGCCGGATCCCGGAACGACACCCCGTACGCGGCGGTCGACGAGCGGACCACGAGCTTGCGCAGTCGGGGTGCCCGCTGGCAGGCGGCGAGCATCTGCATGCTGCCGATGACGTTCTGGTCCTTCATCCCGGACCGGCCGCCATGCTGCGGGTCGGGTGAGGTGACCAGCGCGAGGTGCACCACCGCGTCGACGTCCAGGTCGGCGAGGAGGCCACCGAGCGAAGCGCTGTCGACGCGGATCCGCTCGACCCGGTCCAGCAGGTCGGTGAACTCCGTGCCCGAGTCCGGTGCGTCGACCCCGATGACCCGTTCGATGCGCGGGTCGGCGGCCAGTCGGGCCGCCACGTGGGCACCCAGGTAACGGCCCACTCCGGTGACGACGACGACCCCCGGAGCACCTGAGGTGCCACCGGGGGTCATCTGACGCACCTACGCCGGCAGGATGGACCGAGCCGGGACGACCACGGCCTGATCACCTGAGCCTCCGGAGGTCGACAGTTTGGCAAGCGACGCCGAACGCCGGGCACTGAGCCCGGCGGCGATCACTTGCCGAGACGGCGACGCTGGACGCGGGTCTTGCGCAGCAGCTTGCGGTGCTTCTTCTTAGCCATGCGCTTACGGCGCTTCTTGACCACCGAGCCCATACGACAGCCTTTCGATACAACGTGCGGGGCGGACCGGATGACACCACGCAGGTGGCGACGGCGACCGCTTGCGGACAACGGACCGGACCAGTCTGGGCGGCGGGGCGCACCGGTGGGGTCTCGGTCGGGCTCCAGGGTAGCCGGAGGGCGTCGGCCGGACCAACGCGCCCCCGTCACAGCCGCCTCTGGTTCGCGACCGCGGGGCCCGCAAGCTCACTCCCTACGCCCACCGATGCCGGTCAGCTGCCGATCGGAGGGCGGGGTGGTGGCTCAGGCGGTCTCCTGAAAGGCACCCCGGAGATATTCGTGCACCGCATGCTCGGGCACCCGGAATGACCGGCCGACCCGGACGGCGGTGAGCTCACCGCTGTGCACCAGGCGATAGACCGTCATCTTTGACACCCGCATGACCGTCGCCACCTCCGCGACGGTCAGGAACTTGACCTCCGACAGCCGTCCGTCGGACTGTGACCCGGCCATGGCTCACCGACCCATCCCATGCCCGGCGCGTGCCAACCCGACGGATGCTCCGGGCCGGGCCGGCGACGCGCGTGTTACCAGTACGGTAGCGGGGCGGTTGTGACCGGCGCGATCCCTTCCTGCAACTGATCATGCTTCGGTGGTCGGTTCACCCGATCCGCGCTCCCGGTATCCGCCCGTCCGCGTCCGTCGTCCGGTTGTTGCGGCGCTGCTCACTCGGTGCGCAGCGCGACCACCGGGTCGAGACGGCCGGCGCGCTGCGCGGGAACCACCCCGAAGACGATGCCCACCACCGCCGACACACCGAAGGCGAGCGCCAACGACCACCAGGTGATCGCCGCCGGAATTGGCGACAGCGCGTCGACCAGCAGGGCGGTTCCCACGCCCAGCGCCATCCCGGTGAGCCCGCCGATCGTGGTGAGCAGCACCGCCTCCAGCAGGAACTGCACGCCGATGTCCCGGGGACGCGCGCCGACGGCCTTGCGCAACCCGATCTCCCGGGTCCGCTCCCGGACGCTGACCAGCATGATGTTGGAGACGCCGACGCCGCCGACGAGCAGCGAGATGCCGGCGATGGCCGCCAGCACGCCGGTGAGGACACCGAGGATGTCGCCGAGCACACCGAGGATCTGCTGCTGCGTGACGGCGCTGAACTCGGTGTCCGGGTGGCGGCGGTTCAACTCGGCGACGATCCGTTCGCCCAGCTCGTCGATCCGCTCCCGGTCCGGCGCCTTCACCGCGATGCCGTCGACCCGCTGGGTGCCCCAGAGTCGTTGCGCGGCGGTCACCGGCACGTGCACCTCGTCGTCCCGGTCGACGCCGAGGCTCTGCCCGAGGGGCGCGAAGACACCGATCACCCGGAATCGCACCCCGGCCAGCGCCACCTGCTGGCCGAGTGGGTCCCGGTCGGGGAAGAGCGCACGGGCGACCGAGTCTCCGAGCACCGCCACCCGTCGGCTGGTGTCCACGTCGGTGCCGGTGAGGTAGCGTCCCCGCGCCAGCGACCGGGTGAACACCGCCGGGGTCGTCTCCAGGACGCCCTGCACGGTGGTGAAGTCGGAACGGGCGCCGGCCCGCGCGGTCGCCCCCGAGGCGACGGTGACCGCCACCCGATCGGGGTCGCCGACCACCCGGGTGACGGCGTCCACGTCCTTGAGGGTCAGCGGCGAGACGACCGGCGCGTTGCCCACCTCGATCCGGCCGGGTACGACCAGCAGCAGGTTGGAGCCGAGACCCTCGACCTGTTGTTCGACCTTCTGTTTGGTGCCGGTGCCGATCGCCACCAGCAGCACCACCGAGGCCACCCCGATGATCACCCCGAGCATGGTCAGCGCGCTGCGCAGCCGGTTGGCCCGCAGGGCGTCCAGCGCCACCCGCCACGCCTCGGCGACTCTCACGCCGTACCTCCGGGCCGCTCGACCTCGCGCGCGCCCGCAGCGCCCTCGCACGGAACGGCATCGCCCGGGAAGGCGTCGCGTGGGTGGGCCTCGGGCCGCTCGACCTCGCGCGGAAGGCGCCCGGTGGCTCCGGCGGCGCCACCGGAGCCACCGGACGGGTGCCCCGGACCGCTTCCGGACGCGGACCGGGGCTCCGCGCTGGGAGCGGGGACCAGTGTCGCAGGTCGACCGTGATCAACGGACAGCGGTCGATCATGGGCAGAGCGCGGGTTGGCGCTGTCCGCCACGACCACCCCGTCGCGCATGGTGATCCGGCGGTGGGCGCGGGCCGCCACCTCCTGGTCGTGGGTGACCATCACCAGCGCCACCCCGGACTCCGCGTTCAACTGTTCCAACAGTTCCAGCACGGCGGCGCCGGTGACGCTGTCCAGGTTGCCGGTGGGTTCGTCGGCCAGCAGCACCGTCGGCTCGGTGACCAGCGCGCGGGCGATAGCCACCCGCTGCTGCTCGCCGCCGGACATCTGGTTGGGACGGTGGTCCAGCCGGTGCCCGAGGCCGACCCGGCCCAGCATCGCCGCCGCCCGCTCCCGCCGCTGCCGGGCCGACACCCCCCGGTAGACCAGGGGCAACGCCACGTTCTCCACCGCCGAGGTACGCGGCAACAGGTGGAACGCCTGGAAGACGAAGCCGATCGTCTCGTTGCGCAGGGTCGCCATCTCCGGTGGTGCGAGAGCGTTGACGTCCCGCCCGCCGATCACCAGGCGGCCACCGGTTGGCCGGTCCAGCCCCCCGAGAAGGTGCATGAGGGTGGACTTGCCCGAGCCGGACGGGCCGACCAGGGCCACGTAGTCCCCCGCCTGCACGGTGAGCGACACCCCGCGCAGCGCCTCCACAGACACCCCGTCGAGCTGGTACGTCCGGGACACGTCCACCGCCTCGATGGCCGGAACGCGCTCCCCTGCCGGCCGGTCGCCGCGCGGATCGGCGACGGCGGATTCGGTCACCGGACTTCCTGGCCGTCGCGGACCTGGTCGGCGCCGCGCACCACGATCCGGTCGCCGGGCTGCACGCCGTTGAGGATCTGCACCAGGTCGGACCCCTGAACGCCCACGGTCACCGGCGCCCGGCCCGCCTTACCGTCACGGACCACCCAGACCGCGTCCCGGCCGTCGGCGGAGAACACGGCCGAGGCGGGGACGGTCACCGCGTCGACGGCCTCGCGTACCCGCAGGTGCACGATCGCGTTCATGCCGGGGCGGGGCGTCGGGGCCGGCTCGTCCTCGGCCAAACTCCCGGCACCCAGCGCGAGGCGGACCCGGTAGGTGACCCCGCCCTGCGCGGAGTTGGTGGGCAGCACGTCGACCGAGCGGACGGTGGCTTCGTAACTGGCGCCGGTGACGGCGTCCAACTCGACAGTGGCCGGCACGCCGGCCTTGACCAGCAACACGTCGGTCTCGTCCACCTCGGCGAGCAGACCCAACTGCCCGGTGTCCACCACGGTCAGCACCGGGGTGCCGGCGGTGACCTGACCGCCGACCGCGACGGCGTCGTCCACGCCGGCCGGCGGCCCACCCTGGCTGGGGGCCAGCACGGACGGATCGAGGCCGGCCGCCTGCGCGCCACCGGCCTGCTCCAACAGCCCGGCCAGACCGGCATTCGCGCCACCGCCGGCCCGGGTGCCGCCGGGCTGCACCACCCCGGCGATCGGGGCCCGCAGGGTCAGCGCGTCGACGGTCGCCTTCGCCAGGTCGTACGCCTGCTGGGCCTGGAGCCGTTGCGCCGCGGAGAGCGCGCCGACGGCGGAGCTCAACCCGTTGATCCCCCGCTGCACCGCGCGGACCGCCTGGTCGGCGCTGCGCGCGGCGGCCGCGTACTGGCGTTGCGCGGACGTCACCTGGGTCAGCAGCGCGTCGCGCAGTTGCGGGTCGGCGATCTTCTCAGCGGCCTTCCGGGCCGCGTCGAACGCCTCGTCGGCGGCCTTGTCGGTGCCACGCCGGCTGCTGGTCAGGCTGCCCGCTCCGACGCCTCGACCGGCGCGCTTCGCGGCGGCCAGTGCCTCCTTGGCCTGACGGAGACGCTGTTGCGCGTTCGGTGAGTCGACCACGGCCAGCACCTGACCGCGCTTGACCCGCTGTCCAGGTTGGACGCGCAGGCTGGACAGGGTGCCGTCGGCGGGAGCGGTGAGGGTGGCGGCGGCGCGGGCGGTCACCGTGGCCGGTGCGTCGATCACCTCGGTGACCGGGTTGCGGGCGGCCGACGCCAGCGCGAGATCGGGGCCTTCGTCGCCGCAGGAGGCGGCGGAGGTGGCGGTGAGGACGACGACGGCGGTCAGGGCGATGAGCAGGCGGGGCCGCATGGTGCTGGCGGGCCGTGACGACTGAGGACGGCGCACCCATCGATGGTACGGCGCACCGCCGCACCGCCTCCGAGCTGCGTCAGGCGGCGGTGGCGCGGACGTACGCCACGCACTCGTCGTGCAGCGTCGACCACTGCTCACCGAACGCCTTCTCGGAGGCCGCGTCGATGCTCCTGCCATCGTGCACCACGGTCTTGAAGAAGGTGAGCAGCCGCAGCGGCCCGTACCGGTCGACGAGGTGCCGAACGGCCAGGTAGCCGATGCCGTAGCTGGCGGCGACCCGTTCGGCGGAGGCATCGTCGGCGGGGTTGACGCCCTCCAACTTGCCGTCCCAGCCGCCCCGGACCATCTTGCGCACGTCGGCGATCCCCTCGTACCGGTCGACCGCCTGGCCGCCGGCACCGGCGAACTCGGCCAGGCCCTCGACCAACCACCAGGTGAGCTTGCCCGGGTAGCCGCGCTCCGGCAACGACGCCGCGTGGGTCAGCTCGTGCCGCAGCAGGTCGTCGGTGCCGCTGTTGGAGAGCCCTTCGGCGTTGAGCACCACCTCGTGGTGGCCGCCGCCCACGGTCACCGCGTAACCGCCGGTCCATTCCGGGCGCTCCCCGCCGTACCAGCGCTGCCACTCGGTGCGACCGGCGTAGAAGATCCGGTACCGGTCCGGCGGTGAGCCGGTCACCGCGTACCCGTCGGCGACCTTCGCCGCCGCCTCGGCCTGTGCGAGCAGGCCGGGCAGCTTTCCGCGCAGCGCCGGGGTGGTGGCGACGATGGTCCGCGCGCCGACGGCGACCGCCAGGTCGCTGATCTCCCACGGTCGGGTGCCGGTCTCCACCGACTTGGATTCCTCCATGGCGACCATCCGGGGCTGGTCGCCGTTCTCCCGCCACCGGGTGCCGATCAGCACCGGGCTGGGCCGGCAGTTCGGCGTGACGAAGCAGTACTGGAAGCGCACCAGCAGCCGCCACTCGCCGGGCTTGCCGATGATCGGCACGGGCAAGCCACTCGGCTCGGCCCGCCAGCCGGTCACCTTGAGCTCGCGTAGTGCGGCGAAGCGTCGGCGCAGGTCGTTGTGGGCGGCGGAATCGGCGACGGCGAGGAAACCGGCGCGGTCACCGCCGAGGAGTGCGGCGGACTGCTTGTGGAGCTGGGCGGTGATCCGGTCGGACAGCCCGCGGGCCACGGCGGTGGCCGGGTCGTCGGCCGCCGAGGCGCCGACCCGGCTGACCGTGGGGCGCGAGTCTGTCTCCCGGATCACTCCGACGACGAGCGCAGCCGGCAGGCCGCAGCCCAGCAGCAGGACGACCACCACGAGCACCGTCCACAGCGGCCAGAGCCGCCGTGGTGCTGGCTGCTGCACCTCGTCAGTCACCCGCCGAAGGGTACGACCACTACCTGGATGCGGCGAGGCCGCCCCGGGCCGATCGCCCGGCCGATCGCTCACCCGCCGGTGCGCGGCCAGGAGCGGAACGAGATGTCCATGCTCGCGACCAACTGGTGGTACGAGCGGTCGACGTCGCGGGGCAGGCCGAAGCCGCCCGCGGCCTCCAGGGTCACGAATCCGTGCAGGGCGCTGCGCAGCGCGCGGGTCGCGTCCACCGCGTCGTCGCCGGTGAGCCCGTACCCGCGCAGCACCGCGAAGATGGCACCGACGGCGCGTTCGCCCGCCTCGACGTGTTCCGGGTCGGCCGGGTCGGGCACCCGCTGCGTAGCCGGGTAGCGGCCGGGGTGCCGGAGGGCGTAGTCACGGTAGGCGTCCGCCATGGCCCGGAGCGCGTCGCCACCGGAGCGGCCGACGGCGGCGGTGGTCATCTCGTTGGCCAGCTCGGCGGTGGCCAGGGCGGCCAGTTTCTGGGCCAGCGCGTCCGCCCCCCGCACGTGCTTGTAGAGGCTGGGCAGCGCCACCCCGAGCCGGCTGGCGAGCGCGGCGAGGGTGAGCTGCTGGAAGCCGACCTCGTCAGCCAGCCGGGCCGCCTCCCGTACGACTGTCTGCTGGTTGAGGCCGACCCTAGGCACCGGTGCACACCGCCAGGAAGCCGAGCAACTGCTCGGCGGTGCGCTGCGGCTGGTCGGCGTGCGGGTAGTGGCCGGACTCCTCGATCATCCGGGCCTCGGCGGTGCCGAAGAGCCGCCGGGCGGCTCGCGCCTCGGCTCCGGGGTCGGGGAAGTCCGGGTCCTTGGACCCCATCAGCACCAGCACGGGTTGCCGCACCTGCGGGGCGCGGGCGGTCCAGTGCGGTTCGGCCGGTGCGATCACGCCGCGCGTCGCGGCCATCCGGCCGGGCTCGCGCAGGTTGGTCACCATCGAGCGGCGGTAGGCGGCGTCGTCGGCGGGTCGGTGCACCGGGAACAGGGTGTTGTGGAACATCCCGAACAGTCGAGGGCTGTGCAGCACGGACCACATCGCCATCCGCAGCAGCGGGTTGAGCTTCGGCTGACCGACGAACGCACCGATCTGCACGATGCCGGTGACCAGCTCGGGCGCGTCGGTGGCGGCGAAGACCACCGCCGCCGCGGCGGACGAGCTGCCGACCAGCACGGCCGGACCGGCGTCGAGGTCCCGGACCACGGCCAGCAGGTCCGCGCCGACCTCCGCCGGGGCGTACGTGGGCCAGCCGGCGCTGGACTCGCCGTGCCCCCGGACGTCGACCGAGGCGACCCGGTGACCGGCGGCCACCAGCAGTGGCACGAGGTGCCGGAAGCTCGCCCTGTTCTCGCCCATGCCGTGCGCGAGGACTACCAACGGCCCTTCGCCCTGCACCTCGTACGCGATGTGTCCGCCGTTCCGCCGCACGTGGCTAGTTCTCATAGCCTTAAAGCTAAGACACTTAGCCAGCGTTGGCAAGCCGGATACGCGAAACAGGCCGACGGTGACCCGAGGGGTCGCCGCCGGCCCGTCGGCCGAACCGGAGAAACTATTTCTTGGAGATCAGGGCACGGCCGAAGAAGACCAGGTTGGCGGGGCGCTCGGCGAGCCGGCGCATCAGGTAGCCGTACCACTCGTCGCCGTACGGGACGTACGTGCGCACGGTGTAGCCGTCGCCGGCCAGCCGGGCCTGCTCCTCGGGGCGGATGCCGTAGAGCATCTGGAACTCGAAGCGCTCCGGCCCCCGGTCGAACCACCGGGCCCGGTCCTCACCGATCGCGATCATCCGCGGGTCGTGGGTGGCCAGCATCGGGTACCCGTCGCCGGACATCAGGATGTTCATGCAGCGCACGTACGACTTGTCCACCTCACGGGCCGACTGGTACGCCACCGACTCCGGCTCCTTGTAGGCGCCCTTGCACAGCCGCACCCGCGACCCGGCCGAGGAGAGCTCCCGGCAGTCCGACTCGGTCCGGCGCAGGTACGCCTGGAGCACCGCGCCGGTCGACGGGAAGTCCTTGCGCAGCCGGCTCAGCACCTCCAACGTCGAGTCGGTGGTGGTGTGGTCCTCCATGTCCAGGGTGACAGTGGTGCCCGCCGCGTCGGCCGCCGCGCAGATCGCCCGCGCGTTGTCGTACGCCAACTGCTCGTCGAACATCTGGCCGAGGGCGGAGAGCTTCACGCTCACCTCGGCGGCCGGGGTGAGCCCCGCATCGCCGAGCATCTTCAGCAGTTTCAGGTATTCGTCCCGGGTGGCGGTGGCCTGCTCGGGGCGGACGGTGTCCTCACCGAGGTGGTCGAGGGTGACCGCGAGGCCGTCGTCGACGAGCCCGCGGGTCGCGCGCAACGCGTCTTCGGTGGCGGCGCCGGCGACGAACCGGCGGACGACGTCCCGGGTGTACGGGGCAGTCGCGACGAGCCGCTCGACCTGGGATGACCGGGAGGCGGCGAGGATGACGGAACGGAGCATGAGCCGAGCGTAACGCCCCTGCCAGGGGCCCCGCCGAGGGGCGGCCGGGCCACCTCGACATGGGGGCGGGGCGGCGGCGGTGGCGTCGATCGGCTACAACGATGCCGTGGACCAACGCCCCCGCCGCCGACTCCGCTCGGCCTCCGTGCAGCTCGGCGCGCTCACCGCTCTCGCGCTCGCCCTCTCCGGCTGCAACATGACCTCGGACGACGACGATGACGACGACTGCGCCCTCGGGCCGGTCGGCGGCGGTGACACCGTCGCGCTGGCGATGCGGGTCACCGACCCGGCCGCCGGTCGCACCGCCCCGGAGCCGACCACCGCGGCCCTGCCCGAACGCGGCGGATTCGGCACCCACCTCGCCGCCTGCGGCGGCTGAGGTGCGCCGCGAGACGGTCACGCCGCGACCCGACTGGGACGCCACCATCCGGTCCCAGGGGCTGGTCTACGTCGACACCGAGCTGCCCGACGGCGGGATCATGTCGTACTGGGACGAGACCGCCGCGTACGCCTTCGACCTGGACGAGGTGCTGCGGCTGGAGGAGGCCACCGAGGAGCTGCACCGGATGTCGGTGGCCGCCGCCGAGCACGTGGTGGCGCAGCGCCGGTACGCCGAGTTCGGCATCCCGGAGTGGGCGGCCGAGGCGGTGGCCCGGTCGCTGCGGGAGGCGCCACCGACCCTGTACGGGCGCTTCGACCTCGCGTACGACGGCACCTGGCCCCCGAAGATGTTGGAGTACAACGCGGACACCCCCACCGCGTTGGTCGAGGCGAGCATCATCCAGTGGTACTGGCTGGAGCAGACCCGGCCGGAGCTGGACCAGTGGAACAGCCTGCACGAGCGGCTGGTCGGCGCCTGGGCGAAGATCGGGGCCGGGCTGCACGACCCCCGGGTGCACGTGCTCTGGTCGAACGAGGAGGAGTCCGGCGAGGACCACATGACCGCCGGCTACCTCGCCGAGACCGCCCGCCAGGCCGGCCTCAGCGTCGAGCTCCAGCCCATCCAGGAGATCGGCTGGGACGGCCGACGCTTCGTCGACGCCGACGACAACCCGGTGACCACCTGCTTCAAGCTCTACCCGTGGGAGTGGATGCTGGCCGAGCCGTACGGGGCGGCGGCCCTGGCCCCGGGCACCCCGACAACCTGGATCGAACCGGCCTGGAAACTGCTGCTCTCCAACAAGGCGCTGCTCGCGGTCCTCTGGGAGCTGTACCCCGGCCACGAGTACCTGCTCCCGGCGTACCTCGACTCGCCGCGCGGCATGGCGGAGTACGTCGCCAAGCCACTGCTCGGCCGCGAGGGCGGGTCGGTACGCATCGTCACCGCCGATGAGGAGATCACCAACCCGGGCATCTACGGCGACGAGGGCTGGTGCTACCAGGAGTTCCGGGCGTTGCCGCAGTTCGCCGGCAACCGGATGGTGCTGGGCAGCTGGATCGTCGACGGCGAATCGGCCGGCGTGGGTGTGCGGGAGAGCGCGAGTCTGATCACCGACGGTTACGCGCGGTTCCTGCCGCACTACATCGACGCGCCGCGCACCCGCTGAGTCGTCTACCGTTGGGGGCGTGAACTTCGACGCGTACGCCCGGACCGGCGTTGACCTGGTCAACGCCCGCCTGGACGACCTCGACGACCTGCGGGCCCTCTTCCCCGACGAGAACGCCTGGATGCGCGACGAGGTCGCGGATCGGGACGTGGCGATTTTCCGCCGGGCGCAGAAACGGTTGCGCGACGTCTTCGAGTACGGCACCTCGGGGCGGGACGCCCAGGCGGTCACCGAGCTGAACGCGCTGCTTGAGGCGTTCCCGGTGCAGCCGCGCATCTCCGGGCACGACTCGAGCGACTGGCACATGCACGTGACCAGTCGGGGTGCCTCGGTCAGTGCCGAATACCTGGCCGGCGCGGTCTGGGGGCTGTCGGTCTGGCTCTGCGAGTACGGCAGCGCCCGGTTCGGGGTCTGCGCCGACGAGCGGTGCGGCAACGTCTACCTGGACACGTCGTCCAACTGCTGCCGGCGGTTCTGCTCGGAGCGCTGCGCCACCCGCTCGCACGTCGCCGCGCACCGGGCCCGTAAGCGGGCGGCGGTCGGCGAGCAGGTGACGGTCGCCCCGCAGCCGACCTCCGCCGCCGATTCCCTCTCACCGGTCAGCTGACACCGCTGCCCGATCGTGGGCGGACGGGTCAGGCGTCGACCGGTGACGACGCGGTCAGGTGCTGGCGGGCGAACTCCAGCGCGGCGCGCAGGTCCGCCTCGCGCACCGCGCGGCTCTTCGCGCCCCGGGTGGCGACCTCCACCGCCACCGCCCCGGTGAAACCCCGGCCGGCCAGCGAGGAGAGCAGCTCCCCGCAGGGCTGGGTGCCGCGCCCGGGCACCAGGTGCTCGTCGCGGCCCTCGCCGGTGCCGTCACCGAGGTGCACGTGCGCCAGCCCGGCGCCCATCCGGTCGGCCATCTCCAGGGGGTCGCTGTGCGAGGCCGCGCAGTGCGACAGATCCAGGGTGTACGACGGGTAGCCGGCGTCGGTCGGGTCCCAGCCGGGCACGTACGGGACGAACTGCCGACCCGCCATCCGCACCGGGTACATGTTCTCCACAGCGAAGCGCAGCCCGGTGAACCGGTCCGCGACGGTGGCCAGACCCTCGGCGAAGTTGCGCGCGTAGTCGCGCTGCCAGGTGAACGGTGGGTGCACCACGACGGTCGGCGCGCCCAGCGTCTCAGCCAGCTCGGCGGCCTTGCGCAGCCGCTCCCACGGGTCCGGGCTCCACACCCGCTGGGTGACCAGCAGGCAGGGCGCGTGCACCGAGAGCACCGGCACGTCGTAGTGCGTGGAGAGGCCGCGCAGCGCGCCCGCGTCCTGGCTGACCACGTCGGTCCAGACCATCACCTCGACGCCGTCGTAGCCGAGCGCCGCGGCCAGTTGGAACGCCGCCGCGGTCGGCTCGGGAAAGACCGACGAGCTGGACAAAAGCACGGGAACGCGGGAAGTCACATCAGCCAGCGTAGCCCGGCAGCGCCGGGGGCATCGTGACGAGCGCCGGCAAACCGACCGAAAACGGCCGCCCGATCAGATCGGTTCGAGTTGATCGAGCCGGCGGAGAATGACACCCTCCCGCAGCGCCCACGGGCAGATGTCCAGCGAGTCCAGATCCAGGCGGCGCATCACCGCCTCGGCGACCACGGCGCCGGCCAGCAACTGGTGGGCCCGACCCGCGCTGACCCCCTCCAACTCCATCAACTGCGCCGGTGGGATGTGCCGGATGAAGCCGATGACCTGCCGCAAGCCGGCCCGGGTCAGGCTGCGTCGCACCCACAGCCCAGCACCGGACGGAGCGGCCCCGGCCAGTCGAGCCAGGGTGCGGAACGTCTTCGAGGTGGCCACCGTCCGGTCCCAGCCAACCTGGGTGATCTGGTCGACGACCTTGTCCAGCCGGCCGTCCACGTACTCCCGAAGCTTCTCGACGGCCTCCATCGACGGCGGGGCCGCACTGGACGGATCGACCCGCAGCCGCTCCCGGGTCAGTCGACCGGCCCCGAGCGGCAGGGAGACCGCGACGTCCGGGTCCTCGTCGATGCCGGCGGCGATCTCCAACGAGCCGCCACCGATGTCCAGCACCAGCAGCCGGCCCGCCGACCAGCCGAACCACCGCCGTACGGCCAGGAACGTCGAGCGCGCCTCGTCCGCCCCGGAGAGCACAGCCAGGCGTACGCCGGTCTCGTCCCGGACCCGGGCCAGCACCTCGGCCGCGTTGGTGGCGTCGCGCACCGCGGACGTGGCGAAAGCGATCAGGTCGTCGGCCTCCAGCCCTGCGGCCGCCGCCTTGGCCATGCCGACCGCCTTGACCAGGCCGTCCGCACCCGCCTCGGTCAGCGCACCGTCGGGGCCGATCTGCTCGGCCAGCCGGAGCACCACCTTCTCGGAGTGCGCCGGCCACGGGTGCGCGCCGTGGTGCGCGTCCACCACAAGGAGATGCACCGTGTTGGATCCGACGTCGAGGACACCCAGTCGCATGGTGATGACCCTAGGCGCAACACGTTTGCGCGGCTCACCGGCCTGCGGTCGTCACCGCGCGTACGCTGGGCCGAGTGACGATGGAGCTCCGTGTGCTGGTGGACGACCCGGGTGACCCGCGAAGCCGCGAGGTGCCCCTGGACTTCCCTCGGGAGTGGATCGAGTTCACCGACCCGGCCGACGAGACGCACCTGATCCGGGCCGACCTGACCTGGTTGCTCTCCCGCTGGACCTGCATCTTCGGCAAGGGCTGCCACGGCATCATCGCCGGCCGGGCCGCCGACGGTTGCTGCTCGCACGGGGCGTTCTTCACCGACTCGGACGACGAGAAGCGGGTTCGCAACGCGGTCCGGCGGCTCACCCCGTCGACCTGGCAGCATTTCCGGCGCGGGTTCAAGAACTGGACCGACGAGGACACCATCGACGGCAAGAACCCGGCCCGCCGTACCGCCACCCAGGGCGCCGACGGGCCGTGCGTGTTCCTCAACGACGCCGACTTCGCCGGCGGTGGCGGTTGCGCCCTGCACGCCCAGGCGCTGCGCGACGGGGTGCACCCGTTGGAATACAAGCCGGACGTCTGTTGGCAGCTGCCGATCCGTCGGGATCAGGACTGGGTGAAGCGACCGGACAACAGCAAGGTGCTGGTCTCCACGCTGTCCGAGTTCGACCGGCGGGGCTGGGGAGCTGGCGGGCACGACCTGGACTGGTGGTGCACCTCCTCGACGGACGCGCACGTCGGCGCCGAGCCGATGTACCTGTCGTACGGGCCGGAGCTGACCGCCCTGATCGGCGCTGCCGCGTACGAGCGGCTGGCCGAGCTGTGCGCGACCAGAACGAAGCAGGGCATGATCGCCCCGCACCCCGCCGACGAGGTCTAGCGGTCTCGCACTGGCTGCGACGCTTCCGCGGACAGGCCGAAGGGGGCCTGCGTCGAACGCAGACCCCCTTCGGGTACGCCGATCACGGCTCGAACTTGTAGCCCAGACCCCGGACGGTCACGATGAAACGCGGCGCGGACGGCTCCGGCTCGATCTTGGAGCGCAGCCGCTTGACGTGCACGTCCAGCGTCTTGGTGTCACCGACGTAGTCGGCGCCCCAGACCCGGTCGATGAGCTGGCCGCGGGTGAGCACCCGGCCCGCGTTGCGCAGCAGCAGCTCCAGAAGCTCGAACTCCTTCAGCGGCAGCTGCACGGCCCCGCCGTCGACGGTCACCACATGCCGCTCGATGTCCATCCGCACCGGCCCGGCGGCCAGCGTCGGCGCACCCGCCTCGGCCACCTCCGGGCTCTGCCGGCGCAGCACCGCCCGGATCCGGGCGACCAGTTCCCGCGGCGAGTACGGCTTCGTGACGTAGTCGTCGGCGCCGATCTCCAGCCCGACCACCTTGTCGATCTCGCTGTCCCGGGCGGTGACCATGATGATCGGCACGGCGGAGCGCTGCCGCAACTGCCGGCAGACCTCGGTCCCCGACATCTCGGGCAACATCAGGTCGAGCAGCACGATGTCGGCGCCGGTCCGGTCGAACTCGGTGAGGGCGTCGGTGCCGGTCGCGGCGACCGAAACCTCAAAGCCCTCCTTACGGAGCATGTACGACAAGGCGTCGGAGAACGACTCCTCGTCCTCGACCACGAGAACGCGGCTCAACGGGGATTTCCTTTCCATTTGCTGTCAGACCTGCCGTAGCCCAGTCGGACCGGACTCGATCCCAACCGGCGGCAGTGTCGCCAGGAGGTCATCCGGTGGACTGGCGGGCAGCCGGAGGGTGAACGTCGATCCACCACCAAGAGTGCTCGACACCTCGACCCGTCCGCCATGGTTGCTCGCAATGTGTTTCACGATCGCCAGACCGAGCCCGGTGCCGCCGGTGGCACGCGAGCGGGCCTGGTCGGCCCGGTAGAACCGCTCGAAGATCCGGTCGACGTCGGTGGGGGCGATACCGATGCCCTGGTCAGCGACGGCGACCTCGACGTGCTCGTCGTCACCGCGGAGGGTCACCCGCACCGTGGTGTCCTCGCCCGAGTAGTTGATGGCGTTCTCCACCAGGTTCGCCACCGCCGTGGCGAGTTGGGAGTCGCTGCCGTACGCGGTGAGACCACGCGCCCCGTCCACGGTCACCGCGACACCCCGGGCGGAGGCCGTGGTGCGGGTCCGGTCGACCACCTCGGCGATCACCCAGTCCAGCGCGACCGGCTCGGGTGGCGGCTGCGGCTCAGCCCCCTGCAACCGGGTCAGCTCCAGCAACTCCTGCACCAGCCGACCCAGCCGGGTCGACTCGTGTTGGATCCGTTCGGCGAACCGGCGGGCGGCCACCAGGTCCTCGGAGAGGTCGGGTGCCGCGGCGGTGGCCGGCTCGGTCGCGTCCAGCAACGCCTCGGCGAGCAGTTGCAGGGCCCCGATCGGGGTCTTCAGCTCGTGGCTCACGTTGGCCACGAAGTCGCGTCGTACCCGGGTCAGCCGGTGCGACTCGGTCACGTCGACCGCCTCGACCGCGATGAAGCCGTTGCCGAGACCCATCGCCCGCAGGTGCACGCCGAGCGGGTTCTCCCCCGCGCTGTCGCGACCTCGGGGCAGGTCCAGCTCGATCTCGCGTCGCACGCCAGTCCGTCGCACCTGGCCGGCAAGGGTACGGATCAGCGGGTGCGCGGCGATTGAGCCAGGGGTGCTGCCGGTACGCAGAAGCCCCATCGCGCGGGCCGCCGGGTTGATCAGCACGGGGACGTCGTCGTTGTCCAGGACCACGACACCGGCCCGGAGTGAGTCGATCGTCCGGCGGCCGAGCCCGACCTGCTGCTCGTCGGCTATCGCGGGCCTCCCCCTGCTCCAGCGGAAGCTGACGCTCCCCGTCGACGTGGAGTGACCGTCCCGCCTCGGCAGGAACCGGGGCAGCAGCAGACCGGCGGCCATCCCGGCCACCAACGCCAGGGCCACCACGACCGCCACCGCCCACTCCACCCGGCGATCGTAGGGTCATTGTTAACCTGGCTACCACACAGAACGGGACGAACTACCCTCACTTACGGAAGTGTTCACCCCCACGTCTGGCGTCGTTCACCGTGGTTCATCCGGGATCCGTCCGCGCGCCCTACCGTTGGCGTCGCACCTGCTCAACCCCCTGCGCCGGCACCCGTCGGCGGCGACCGACCACAGGACGTGATGATGCGCGACGAGTTCCGGGCCGACCTCCAGATCGTCAGCCAACTGCTGGTGGACATGGCGGAGGGCGTCCGCGCCGCCATGCGCCAGGCCACCCGGGCCCTGCTCACCGCCGACCGGCAGGCCGCCGAGACGGTCATCGAGCGGGACGCCGAGATCGACGACCTCTACCGGCACGTCGAGGAGCGGGTCTGTGACCTGCTCGCCCGACAGGCGCCGGTCGCCTCCGACCTCCGGGCGATGATCACCGCGCTGCACGTGGCCGCTGATCTGGAGCGGATGGGCGACCTCGCCGAGCACGTGGCGAAGACCGCGCTGCGCCGGCACCCCTCCCCCGCCGTCCCGGCCGAGCTGCGGACGGTCTTCACCGAGATGTCCGAGATCGCCGACCGGATGGCCGTGAAGATCGGTTCGGTGCTGGCGAAGCCCGACGCCGACCTCGCCGGCGAGCTGGACCGCGACGACGACGCCATGGACGAGCTGCACAAGAACCTGTTCGCGGTGCTGCTCGGCGACGACTGGCCGTACGGGGTGGAGACGGCGATCGACGCCACCCTGCTGGGCCGCTTCTACGAGCGCTTCGCCGACCACGCGGTCAACGCCGGCGAGCACGTGATCTACCTGATCACCGGGGAGAGCGCGCCCAGCAGTAACTGACCCGCAGTAAAGGGGCCCCTCGGCATCGCGGAGAGCGATGCCGAGGGGCCCCTTTACTGGTGGCTCAGCGCCCCTGGTTGGCCACCGCCGCGGCGGCTGCCTTCGCAGCGGTCGGGTCGAGGTAGGTGCCGCCCAGGGTGAGCGGACGCAGCTGCGGGTCGAGGTCGTAGCGCAGCGGGATGCCCGTCGGGATGTTCAGCTTGGCGATCGCCTCGTCGGAGATCTGGTCGAGGTGCTTGACGAGGGCACGCAGCGAGTTGCCGTGCGCGGCCACCAGCACCGTCCGGCCGGCCAGGATGTCCGGCACGATCGAGTCGTACCAGTAGGGCAGCATCCGGTCGACGACGTCCTTGAGGCACTCGGTGCGCGGCATCAGCTCGGTCGGCAGCAGCGCGTAGCGCGGGTCACCCACCTGCGACCACTCGTCGTTGTCGTCGATCGGCGGTGGCGGCGTGTCGTACGACCGGCGCCAGAGCATGAACTGCTCCTCGCCGTACTCGTCAAGGGTCTGCTTCTTGTTCTTGCCCTGCAGGGCGCCGTAGTGGCGCTCGTTGAGCCGCCACGACCGGCGCACGGCGATCCAGTGCCGGTCGGCGGCGTTGAGCGCCAGCTCGGCGGTGCGGATCGCACGGCGCATCACGCTGGTGTGCACGACGTCCGGCAGCAGGCTGTGCTCGCGCATCAACTCGCCGCCGCGCCGCGCCTCGCCCTCGCCCTTCTCGGTCAGGTCGACGTCCACCCAGCCGGTGAAGAGGTTCTTGGCATTCCAGTCGCTCTCACCGTGTCGCAGCAGGACCAGCGTCCCGACGGTGGGCCCTTCGCTCGCAGTCATGCGGATCATCCTGCCTCAACCGCCCGACGGACACGCGGGCAGCCGTCGTGACGACCACCACGTGAAAAAGCTGATGACCAGCGGATCCGGCCGCCACTAGGGTTGTAAGGCACGCCAGTCACATCGGTCATTACTTGCAAGCGGGGCGCCATATGCGGACGATGCGGAGTTGGTTCCGGGATACCACCGGCGGCCTACCGACCACCTTCTGGTACCTGTGGTCAGGCACCCTGATCAACCGACTCGGCTCGTTCGTCCTCGTCTTCCTCGCCATCTACCTGACTCAGGAACGTGGCTTCTCGGCCTCGCAGGCCGGCCTGGTGATCGGCCTCTGGGGCGTCGGCGGGGCGTTCGGCACGACCGCCGGCGGCACTCTGGCGGACCGGTGGGGCCGCCGGCCGACGCTGCTCACCGCCCACGTGGGCGCGGCGGCCATGATGCTCGGGCTCGGGCTGGTCCGGGATCTCTGGGCGGTGGCGCTGGGCGCGCTGCTGCTCGGCATGTTCGCCGAGGCGGCCCGGCCCGCGTTCGGGGCGATGATGATCGACGTGGTGCCGGCGAAGGACCGGCTGCGCGCCTTCTCGCTCAACTACTGGGCGATCAACCTGGGCTTCGCCTGCGCCGCCGTCCTCGCCGGCCTCGCCGCACAGGCCGACTACCTGCTGCTGTTCGTGGTCGACGCGGCCACCATGCTGATCACCGCGCTGATCATCTTCAGCAAGGTGCCGGAGACCCGACAGGCCGGCCCCGCCACCGCCGTCACGGCGGCAGCAGCTCCGCGCGGCGCGCTGCGCACGATCCTCACCGACCGGGTCTACCTCGGCTTCGTGGCACTCAACCTCTTCGCCGCGCTGGTGTTCCTCCAGCACATCTCGATGCTGCCGATCGCGATGGGCGACGACGGTCTGAGCCCCGCCACCTACGGCTCGGTGATCGCGCTCAACGGCATCCTCATCGTCGTCGGCCAGCTCTTCGTGCCCCGACTGATCCGGGGTCGGAGCCGCTCGCACGTGCTCGCGCTGGCATCCGTGGTGATGGGCGTGGGGTTCGGGCTGACCGCGTTCGCCGGCACCCCCTGGTTCTACGGGCTGACCGTGCTGATCTGGACGGTCGGCGAGATGCTCAACTCGCCCTCCAACTCCACGCTGATCGCCGAGCTCTCCCCGGCCGAGCTGCGCGGTCGCTACCAGGGCGTGTTCTCCCTCTCGTGGCAGATCGCCGGGGCCAGCGCGCCGATCCTCGGTGGCCTGGTGCGCGAGCACGCCGGCAACGACACGCTCTGGTACGGGTGCGCCGCTCTCGGCCTCCTGACCGCGGTGGCCCACCTGGTGTCGGGGCCGGCCCGGGAACGGCGGGCGACCGCGCTGCGCCGCTCCGGCGAGGCACTGGGACCGGCCGCCGCTTCCCGAACGCCGCAGCCCGCCGAGGCGTGACGACTGGCGCGGCGGTGCCGGATTTTCTACTGTGCAGGGGAAACAGTTAATAACCTGAACTGTCGGGAGGTCGGGTGCACGCCCTGCGGCGCTGGTGGCACGACACCGCAGGCGGGCTCCCCGCCACCTTCTGGTACCTCTGGGCCGGCCTGCTGATCAACCGGGCCGGCGCGTTCGCCATGCTCTTCCTCTCGCTCTACCTCACCGACGTACGCGGCGCGAGCGAAGGGCTGGCCGGCACCGTCGTCGGTGCGTACGGGGCCGGTGGGGCGGCCGGAGTGCTGCTCGGCGGGGTCCTCGCCGACCGGTGGGGCCGCCGAGCGACACTGCTCGCCGCGCACCTGACCACTGTCGGCCTGATGGTGACGCTCGCCTTCACTCGACCCCTGCTGCTGATCGCGGTGCTCTCCGCGCTGATCGGCGTGGTCCACTCGATGCCCAGCCCGGCGTTCGTGGCGGCGATCGTCGACGTGGTGCCCGCCGAGCGCCGCTCGCGGGCGTTCAACCTTCAGTTCTGGGCGTTCAACCTGGGCATGGCGGTCGCCTCGCTGCTCGCCGGGGTCCTGGCCGAGGCGAGCTTCACCGCACTGTTCCTGGTCGACGCGGGCGCCACCCTGACCGCCGCCGCCGTGATCGCCTGGAAGGTGCCCGAAACGCTGCGGCTGACCCGGCCACCGGCCGGCCCAACGCCCGCCACGGGCGCGGCACCCAGGTCCATCCGGACCCGCCGGCCGGGACTGCACACCGCGCTCACCGACCGCACCTTCCTGGTGTTCGTCGGGCTCACCTTCGTGCTGGCCGTACTCACCATGCAGACGTCGACCATCATGCCGCTGGCCATGCGCGCGGACGGCCTGGGGCCATCGTCGTACGGGCTGGTGGTGGCGCTCGGCGGAGCGCTGATCGTGGTCGGGCAACTGTTCGTGCCCCGGCTGATCGACCGGCACCGCAAGGACGTCGTGCTGGCCGCCTCCACGGCGCTGCTCGCGCTCGGTTTCGGGGCGCTCGCCATCGCCGACGAACTGGCCATCTACCTGGGTGCCGCAGTGGTCTGGACGGTCGGCTCGATGCTCGCCGCTCCGCCCAACGCGCAGATCAACGCGGACCTGGCGCCACCGCAGCTACGAGCGCGCTACCAGTCGGTCTTCTACCTGACGTTCCCAGCCGCGGCGTTCGTCGCGCCCACCCTCGGCGGGGTGAGCCTCCAGCACCTCGGCGACCGGCACTGGCTGATCGTGGGCGGGCTGGGTCTGCTGGCCGCGCTCGGCCACCTGCTCGCCGGACCACCCCGGGAGCGGCACGTCGCCGCGCTGCGCCGGGTCGTCGACCACGAGCCGACAACCCCCGCAGACCGCGTACCGACCGGATAACCGACGCAAAGCGCCCACCACGTCCCTGAGGTCGTGGTGGGCGCCCGCCGGTGGGGCCGGCGGCGGCGGGCAACACTCACCCCCGTAAGCATCGCCCGCTCACGCCGCCGGTCCAAACAGGTGGGAACCGTCCCCCAACGGTTAATCCACCCGTCCCCTCGCGCCTCGTCTGGTGCGCGGATCTGATCGATCCGCCGCTCCCCCGAACGTTTCCAAACGTGGCGCGGTGCAATAAAGCTAGTTCGCCCGGATTCTGGATTCAACCCAGAACGGCTGTCTCGCCGGTCACAACTGGCGAGTATCCGCTGCTCCGGCCTCGTCCGTTGGCAACAGCCGGTTACCCGTCGGCCATTCCCGCAAACACCTCAACCGTCTTCCCGATCGGGTGACTCGGTCCGGAAGAAGCTGCTCTGCCGGCCGTCCCGCAACTGTTCCTGATAAATCAGGTTCAGCCGGCGCAGGTCAAACGTGTAGAACCACTCATCCCAGGTGATCTCGCGAATCCGGCTGCTTTCCCGGTATCCGGGAATGTTGAAGGTCAACACACCCGCCCGGCCGTCCCGCTCGGTGCCGGCGATGGTCGCCGGCTTCGCCCCGCGTTCCCGGGCCCAGCGCTGGATCACCTCGTGGTTCGCCGTGATCAAACTCCGCCCCGGCCGCTCCGGCCGATCCATGATCGACGAGATCACCTGCGAACTGCGGACCGACCGACCCGTACCCCGTCCGGTCCGGATCCCGCCGGCCGCCGTCCCGCCACCGGTCGACGGCGTCAACGTGCGCTTGGCCGCCGTGCTCTTGGCCGGTGCCGTGCGCTTCGCCGCCGCGCTCTTGGCCGGCGCCGTGCGCTTCGCCGTCGTGCGCTTCGCCGCCGCGCTCTTGGCCGGCGCCGCGCGCTTCGCCGCCGGTCGTGCCGGTGCCTTCTTCGCCGGCGCCTTCCGCGCGGGCGCCGTACGCGCCGTCGCTGTCTTCCGGGCCGCCGTGGTCTTCCGCGCTGCGGCGGTCTTCCGGGCGGCGGTGGTCCTGCTCGCGGCCGTGGTCTTCCGGGCGGCCGTGGTCTTGCGGGCGGCCGTCGACGTCGCCGCTGTGGTCCTCTTCGCGGCGGTCACCTTCTTCGCCGGTGCCCGCTTCGCTGCCGCCGTCGACTTCCGCCCGACGGTCGCCTTGGTTGCGGCGGCCCGCTTGGCGGGCGCGCTCTTGTTCGCCGGCGCGGCCTTCGCGCGGCTCGACGCCGGCCTGGCCGCCGACTTCTTGGTGGCGGCGGCACGACCCGCCGACGCCCGGGTACCGGTGGCCCGGCCCGACGGGCCGGTACTGCTCCGACCCGCGCCGGCCCGCATCGAACGCACCAGCTGTTTCACCAGCTCGGGCTTGCGCAATGCGGAGATCCCGGAGACCCCGCGTTTGCGCAGCTGCCCGCGGATGTCGTCCACCCGCATCCGGGAAATCTCCGACTCGGAGACTCCGGGCGTACCCGGCGTCTGGTTGCCGGCCTGTCGCTTCGTCCTGGTCGCAGTCGCGCCGCGACCTGAGCTGTTCCGCTGAGCCATGGGACGCTCCGCTCCTTGGCACTCCGTCATCGGCGCGCGGGGGTCCCTTGCCGCACCGCGCGGTGCGGCATACCCGTCAGGAGCACTCCGAACCACCGTCAGCGCGCCATGATCGTGCTGGATCCAGGATCGAGTGGCCTTGCGACGTCGGCGACACCACTACTTCCTGGTTCGAGCACGATCATGGGACGCGGGTGCAGCGCGCGGGGCGCGGGCAGGGCGGGGGCAGGGCGCAGGCGCGGGTACAGCGCGGGGGTTGGGTCAGGTTGGGTCGGGGCCGGCGCCGGAGGGCTCGAAGAGGTGGGCGAAGGCGGCCAGGTTGGCGGTCGACTCACCCCGCTTCACCCGCCACTCGTACTCGCGCCGGATCGAACTGCCGAAGCCGATCTCCAGCATCGTGTCGAACGACTCGTCGGCGTACGTGAGCACAGCGCCGAACAGTCGGTCCAACTCGTCGGCGTCCACGCCGGCCGGGTTGACCCGACCGGTGAGATACACGTCGCCGACCGCGTCGGTGGAGAAGGAGACGCCGTACATCCGGGCGTTGCGCTGCAACAGCCAGGCCCACAGCTCCTCGCGGCGCTCGTCCGGCTGGCGCATCACGAACGCCTCGATCCGCAGCGCGTGCTCGCCGACGATCAGGTTGCAGATCGTCTTGAGCTTGTGGGTGCCCGGCAGCGTCACCGCGTACGAGCCGGGGCCGGTCGACTCCCAGGCCAGGTCCCGCTCGGCGCAGACCGACTCGATCAGGGTCGCAAGATCGCTCTTCGGGCTCACCGGACCCACTCTACGACCGACCGGGCTCGCGCACCGGGTGGCGACCGACGCCCGCGGTCACCAGGAGCAGGAGAGCGCCGGGTCACCCGCCAGGTCGGCCGCGAGCCGGGCGCGCTGCCCGGCGATCGCCTCGCCGTAGACCCCGAGCAGACCGGCGACCGTACGTTCCCAGGAGAAGTGCCGGGCGTGCTGCTCCGCACCTCGGGCGAGCACCGAACGGAGGGCCCGGTTCGGCAGCAGGCTGCCCATCGCAGCGGCCCAGTCGACCGGGTCGTGCCCGTCGATCAGTACGCCACTGACCTGGTCCCGTACCGCGGTGACCAGCCCTCCGACGGCGGCGGCCAGCACCGGCGTACCGCAGGCCTGCGCCTCCAGGGCGACCAGCCCGAACGATTCGTTGTGCGACGGCACCGCGACCAGGTCCGCCGCCCGGTACAGGGCCGGGAGGTCGTCCCCGGTGAGCGGTGGCAGGAACCGCACCCCGTCGGTGACCCCGAGCTTGGCGGCCAGCTCGATCAGGGCGGTCGGCCGGTCCAGCCCACTGCCGCTGGGCCCACCACAGATCACCACTGTCACCTGGTCGGCCAGCGCCGGGTCGCGTTCCCGCAACGCGGCGATCGCCCGGATCAACACGTCGGGGGCCTTGAGCGGCTGGATCCGACCGACGAAGGCGACCACGTACCCGTCGACGGGAAGCCCCAGCCGCCGACGGGCCTGGCGGGCGGCCGCGGACCGGTCGCCCGGCGCGGGCCGGAACCGGGCCAGGTCGACACCCGGCTGCACGACGGACACCCGGGTCGGGTCGGCGTCGTACCGGTCGAGCAGGTCGCTGGCCTCGAACCGGGTGTTGGCAACCAGCCGGTCCGCCTCGGCGACGACCTGTTCCTCGCCGATGACCCGGGCCTTGGGCTCCGGCCGGTCGCCGGCCGCGAGCTGGGCGTTCTTGACCTTCGCGAGGGTGTGCGCGGTGTGCACCAGCGGCACCCCCCAGCGCTCCTTGGCCAGCCAACCGACCTGGCCGGAGAGCCAGTAGTGGGAGTGGATCAGGTCGTAGTGGCCGGGCGGGCGGGACGCCTCGGCGCGCAGCACCCCGGCCGTGAAGGCGCAGAGCTGACCGGGCAGCTCCTCCTTGGTGAGACCTTCCAGGGGACCGGAGGTGATGTGTCGGACCTGCACGCCGGGCGCCATCTCGACCACCGGGGGGAGGTCACCGGAGGTGGCCCGGGTGAAGATCTCCACCTCCACGTTGGCCTCGGCGAGACGCCGGGCGACTTCGAGGATGTAGACGTTCATTCCGCCGGCATCACCCGTGCCGGGCTGGTGCAGGGGTGACGTGTGTACCGACAGGGTGGCGATGCGGCGAGGCCGGGGCCACGGTTGGGCACCTCGCTGACGCCCGACACCGGTGTGCATTTCCGCCACATCCGCTCCTTCGTCACGGTTGATGCCGTCTCGCACGACCGGCGCTTCTCGGTCAACCTGTACGCCGGACGTCATCTTCCCCATCGGGCTTCGGAAATTCCCCGGCGCGGCCCCTCGGGGTGACGGACCTCATCACCGAACACCCGTCAATGGCGGCCGTACGCCCGGTCGGGGCGGGTCGTACGCCCGGGGTGACAATGTCGGGATGACCTCAGTCGCCATCGTCACCGGAGCGTCCAGCGGAATCGGCGCGGCCACCGCCCGCCGGCTCGCCGCCGAGGGCTTCCACGTCCTCGCCGCCGCCCGCCGCGCCGAACGGCTCACCGACCTGGTCGCCGAGATCACCGCCGCCGGCGGACAGGCCACCGCGGTGACCTGCGACATCACCTCGGACGAGTCGGTGGCCGGGCTGGCCCAGGCCGCCGCCCAGGCACCCGGGCCGGTCACCCTGCTGGTCAACAACGCCGGTGGAGCGCGCGGGCTGGACCCGGTGGAGTCCGGCTCGGTCGCCGACTGGCAGTGGATGTACGACGTGAACGTGCTCGGCACCCTGCGGGTCACCCAGGCGCTGCTGCCGGCGCTGGAGGCCTCCGGTTCCGGCACCATCGTGGTGGTCTCCTCCACCGCCGGCCTGACCGTGTACGAGGGCGGGGGCGGCTACACCGCCGCGAAGCACGCGCAGACCGCCATCGCCGGCACGCTGCGCCTGGAGCTCTGTGGCCGGCCGCTGCGGGTCATCGAGATCGACCCGGGCATGGTGAAGACCGACGAGTTCGGGCTGGTCCGCTTCGAGGGCGACGCGGAACGGGCGGCCGCCGTCTACGCCGGGGTGCCGGGGCCGCTGGTCGCCGAGGACGTCGCCGACTGCATTGCCTGGTGCGCCACCCGCCCCGAGCACGTGAACATCGACCGACTGGTGGTCCGGCCACGGGCACAGGCCGCCCAGCACAAGGTCCACCGGGTCGGTCCAGTGAAGCGCGAGGAGTGAGCCGGGTTTGCGAGCCCCGCAGTCGCGAACGAAGACCACGCAGTGAAGCGCGAGGAGTGAGCCGGGTTTGCGAGCCCCGCAGTCGCGAACGAAGACCACGCAGTGAAGCGCGAGGAGTGAGCCGGGTTTGCGAGCCCCGCAGTCGCGAACGAAGATTGGCGCTGAGGTCGACATGAGCCCAGCGGCGCGGCGCCGGCCGGTCGGCGCGGTCACGCGCGGCACGACGAACCCGAACCGGCTCCGTCGGGTGGACAACTGGATCGTCGCCACCTGCGCCGACCGGCTGCTGGCGGCGGACGACCCCCTGGTGGTCGACCTGGGCTACGGCGCCAACCCGGTGACCGCTGTGGAGTTGCGCGCTCGGCTGGCGGCCGGGGTCCGTCCGGACGTACGGCTGGTCGGGTTGGAGATCGACGCGGCCCGGGTGGCGGCCGCGGCGCCGGCCGCCGACCCGCCCGGGCTGACGTTCGCCCGGGGTGGGTTCGAGTTGGCCGGGCTCCGGCCGGTGCTGGTCCGCGCGTTCAACGTGCTGCGACAGTACGACGAGAGCGAGGTGGCCGAGGCCTGGCAGACGATCACCGCCGCGCTCGCCCCCGGCGGAGTGCTCGTCGAGGGCACGTGCGACGAGTTGGGGCGGCTCGCCAGTTGGCTGCTGATCGACGCCGACGGCCCCCGGACGCTGACCCTGGCCGCGAAGCTCACCACGCTGGGCAGCCCCGCCGAGTTGGCCGAGCGGCTACCCAAGGCGCTGATCCACCGCAACGTTCCCGGTGAGCCGGTGCACGCGTTGATCCGCGCCCTGGACGACGCCTGGCAGGCCGCCGCCCCGTACGCCACCTTCGGCCCCCGCCAACGTTGGCTGCGCGCGGTGACCCGTCTCCGCGAAACGGGCTGGCCCATCCTCAACAACCCCACCCGCTGGCGCCAGGGCGAACTAACCCTCCCCTGGCCCCTCCCCTAACCCCCGCCACACCCCCACCAAACCCCACCCCACCCCCGCCCTGTCACCCTCGCCGTCGATCATGGAGTAGTGGTGGGCGTTTTGACCGCTACTGGGGCAAATGCCTCCCACCACAACTCCTTGATCGACACGGGCCGGTGGTGGGAGGCGCGGGATGGCGTGGCTTTAGAGGGTGCAGTTGATGAGGACTGGTTCGGGGTACAGGGTTACGCCGAAGCGGGCGTGGACCTGGTCGCGGATGGTGCGGGCCAGGGTGAGCAGGTCGCTGGTGTGGGCGGTGCCGCTGCGGTTGGTCAGGGCAAGGGTGTGCTTGCTGGAGATGGCCACCCCACCCTCGCCGGGGTGGCCCTTGGCGAAGCCGGCCTTGTCGATCAGCCAGGCTGCGCTCACCTTGACCAGGCCGTCCGCCCCCGGCCAGGCGGGCGGGTCGCCCAGCTCGGCGGAGCGTTCCAGGAGCTGTTCGTACGTCGCCCGGTCGAGCACGGGGTTGGTGAAGAAGGAGCCGACCGAGCGGGTGTCCGGGTCATTGGCGTCCAGCACCATCCCCTTGCCCGCCCGCAGCCGCAGCACCACCGCTCGGGCGTCCGCCAGCGGCACCTGGTCGCCCACCTCGACACCGAGGGCTCGGGCCAGCTCCGCGTAGCGCACCGGCCCGGAGAGCGGAGACCTGGTGAGCCGGAAGTCGACCGAGAGCACCACCCAGCGGTCCACGTACTTGAAGATGCTGCCCCGGTAGGCGAAGCCGCAGTCGGCGGCGGGGATGATTTGACGGGTGCCCTCGACCCGGTCGTACACCTCGACGCCGGTGATCGTCTCGGCGACCTCCTGGCCGTACGCGCCGACGTTCTGAATCGGGGTGGCGCCCGTCGAGCCGGGGATGCCGGAGAGGCACTCCAGCCCGGCCCAGCCGTTGGCGACCGTAGCGGCGACGAGGTCGTCCCACGGCTCGCCGGCGTCGACCCGTACGGTGACCGAGGTGGCGTCCTCGGCGATGACCCGCACGCCACGGGAGCGCACCAGCACGACGGTGCCGCGGAAGCCGGCGTCGCCGATCACCACGTTGCTACCCCCGGCCAGGATCAGGATCGGCTCTGCCGCGGCGCGCACCGCCTGGACGAGCTCGTCGGCACTGCCGGCGGCCACGATCCGCTCGGCCGGCCCACCCGTTCGGAGGGTGGTGTAGCCGGCGAGTGGACCGGGGATGGCACGATCGGCGTCGGTTGTCGGCTGGGCGGAGGCGTCTGGCACGCCCTTCACCTTAGGCTGACAAGTAGCCGTGGCACCCACTGGTCGCCCGGCACCCCCGGGAGGATGGCGATGAGCAGACTGCAGGGCAGCAAGGATTTCTGGATCGGGGCGCTACGGACGGAGGGTCCGGCTTTCGCGGCAGCGGTGGCCGAGGCGCCGCCGGAGACACCGGTGCTGTCCTGTCCGGGCTGGACGGTCAACGACCTCACACTGCACATGGCCGGCATCTACCACTGGGTTTCGTCGTTCGCCAATTCCGGTCAGACCAGCCAACCGCCTCGGCGGGAGAAGATCGAGGCCGACCCGGGCGTGAACGCGCTCCAGCTGTGGCAGCAGGGTTACGACCGGGTGATGACCCTCTTCGACGGGCTCGACCCGGAGGCGCCGGCGTGGAACTGGGCCCCGCAGCCGAAGAAGGCCGGTTTCTGGCCGCGTCGGATGGCGCACGAGACGGCTGTGCACCGCTGGGACGCCCAGCTCGCCATCGGTGCTGGTGACCCGGTGGAGGCGAAGCTCGCGGCCGACGGGGTGAGTGAGCTGCTGGACACCTGGCTGCCGGCGGGCCGGCGGCAGGTGCCGGGCGACTGGCACGGGGTGGTGCAGCTCTGCGCGACCGATGCGGCCCAGGATTGGTATCTGCGGTTGCGCGGCGAGGGGGTGGCGCTGCTCGACACCGCGACCATCTTCGACCACGACGATCACCACGCTCGCGCCCAGGTCAGCGGCACCGCGAGCGACCTGCTGCTGGCGCTCTGGGGTCGGGTGAGCTTCGAGACGCTGGACGTCGCCGGTGACCGCACCCTGTTGGACGGTCTGCGCACCGGCTGACCGACCCACCACGAACGAGGGCGTCACCCCGGCGGGGGTGGCGCCCTCGTCGGCGTCCGGGGGTTCACCGCGCACCGGCGCGCCGTGCTCTGGCGACCGTCCATCACGGGACCACAACGCTGAGAGAGCGCTCTCTTGACAGCGGGTTGGCGACCCACCACCCTGTCGTGAGAGCGCTCTCTTAGCCATCTGCCATCACCCGCCCGCCTTGAGAGAGGTCGAAATCCATGGCTGTCTTCCCGCGCCGCCGCCTCGCCGCGGTGGCCCTCGCCGCCGCCACCGCCCTGCTCGTCACCGCTGGCTGCGGCGGCGGCGACGAGCCGGGCGACGGACCGGTCACCCTGACCGTCGACGTCTTCGGCCAGTTCGGCTACGAGCAGCTCTACCAGGAGTACATGGCCGCGAACCCCGACGTGAAGATCGTCGAGCGCGGCACCGGCACCAACCTCGACGAGTACTCGCCGAAGCTGACCCAGTGGCTCGCCGCCGGCCGAGGCGCCGGCGACGTGGTGGCCATCGAGGAGGGTCTGCTGGTCGAGTACAAGGCCAATCCGGCGAACTTCGTCAACCTGCTGGACCACGGCGCCGCCGACCTCAAGGGCAACTTCCTGGAGTGGAAGTGGAACGCGGGCCTGACCGCCGACGGCAAGCAGCTCATCGGCCTCGGTACCGACGTCGGCGGGATCGCCATGTGCTACCGCAAGGACCTCTTCCAGAAGGCCGGCCTGCCAACCGAGCGGGAGGCGGTCTCGAAGCTCTGGCCCACCTGGCCGGACTACATCGCCACCGGCGAGCGGTTCACCGCGGCGAAGACCGGCGCGTCGTTCCTCGACGGGGCGACCAACACCTTCAACACCATCCTGCTGCAAACCGCCGGCAACAGCAGCGGCTACAGCTACTACGACACCAGCGAGAAGCTGGTCGTCGACACCAACCCGGCCGTGCGACAGGCCTACGACACCACAATGGACATCATCGACTCGGGGCTCTCCGGAAAGTACGGCTCCTGGTCGGAAGAGTGGGTCTCCGCCTTCAAGCAGTCGAAGTTCGCCACCATCGCCTGCCCCGCCTGGATGACCGGCGTCATCGAGGCCAACGCGGGCACGGGCGCCCAGGGCAAGTGGGACATCGCCCAGGTGCCCGGCAACGGCGGCAACTGGGGTGGCTCGCACCTCGCCGTGCCCAAGCAGAGCAAGCACCAGGCCGAGGCGATCAAGCTGGCGAAGTTCCTGACCAGCGCCAAGGGGCAGATCGGCGCGTTCAAGGCCAAGGGTCCGCTGCCCTCCTCGCCGCAGGCGCTCGACGACCCGGCGATCACCGGCGCGACCAACGCGTACTTCTCGGGGGCACCGGTAGGCGCCATCTTCGGCACCGGCGCGAAGAGCCTGAAGCCGGTCTACATGGGCCCGAAGAACCAGGCCGTACGGACCGAGGTGGAGAACGCCGTACGAACCGTGGAGTTGGGGCAGCGCAATCCCGCACAGGGCTGGACCGACGCGGTGACCAACGCGAAGAAGGCCGCCGCCAAGTAGCCCAACCAGCGTGCGGGCGGGCTCCGACGACCGGAGTCCCGCCCGCACGGCGGAAAGGAGTTCCCGGGCATGACCGTCCAGCTCGACGCCCGCCCGCCGGTCGCACCGGCACCCCAGCGTTCGCCAGGCCGGCTCAGCCGGCTCGACACCCGGCTCTCGCCGTACCTCTACATCGCCCCGTTCTTCCTGATCTTCGGCATCTTCGGGGCGTACCCGCTGGCGTACACCTTCTGGGTCTCGCTGCACGACTGGGACCTGCTCGGAGCCGACCACCCCTTCGTCGGGGCGGAGAACTACACCCGGCTGCTGGCCGACGCCGACTTCTGGCACGCGCTGGTCAACACGCTGGGGATCTTCGTCATCTCGACCGTCCCACAGTTGCTCGCCGCGCTGTGGCTGGCGAACCTGCTCAACCGCGGCCTGCGGGCGCGCACCGGTTGGCGGATGGCGGTGCTCGTCCCCAACGTCACGTCCACCGCCGCGGTGGCGATCGTGTTCGGGGTGCTCTTCGGCCGCGAATTCGGCATGATCAACTGGGCGCTCGACCTGGTCGGGCTGGACGCGATCGAATGGAAGTCCAACCGGCTGGCCTCCTGGGTGGCCATCTCCGCCATGGTCGACTGGCGGTGGACCGGCTACAACGCGCTGATCCTGCTGGCCGCGATGCAGGCCATCCCCCGCGACCTGTACGAGGCGGCGGCGATCGACGGCGCCAACCGGGCCCGACAGTTCTGGTCGGTCACCGTGCCGCTGCTCAAACCGACGATCATCTTCTGCACCATCATCGCCACGATCGGCGGCCTGCAACTCTTCACCGAGCCCCGGATGTTCCACTCCGGCACCAACCCGATCCGGGGCGGACCGCTGCGCGAGTCGCAGACCCTGACCATGTACATGTTCGAGAACGCCTTCGCGCCGCACTACAACTTCGGATACGGCTCCGCCGTGGCCTGGCTGCTCTTCGCGCTCATCGCGATCGTCGCGGCGGTCAACGTGCTGCTCCTGCGCCGCCTCGGCGGCGGGGACCGACCGCAGAAGGGAACGGCGCGATGAGCCGACTCTGGCGGGCCAGCCCGCTCACCTACCTCGCCCTTGTCGTCGCCGCCGGCCTGTCGGTCTTCCCGATCTGGTGGATGTTCGTCGTCGCCAGCCGCAGCAACGACGCGATGGGCCAACTGCCACCCCCGGTCACCCCCGGCGGCAACCTGGGCGCGAACATCGCCCGCCTGTTCGACAACACCGACGCGTACTTCCTGACCGGTCTGATCAACTCGGCGGTCGTCGCGACCACGGTGACCGTCTCCGTGGTGTTCTTCTCCAGCCTGGCCGGGTTCGCCTTCGCCAAGCTCAGGTTCCGTGGCCGCAACGCCATGCTGCTGGTGATCATCGCGACCATGATGGTGCCGACGCAGCTCGGCGTGATCCCGCTCTACCTGCTCATGACCAAGCTGCACTGGAACGACCGGCTGCCCGCGGTCATCGTTCCGGTGCTGGTCACCGGGTTCGGGGTGTTCATGATGCGGCAGTACGCCGGCCAGGCGGTCAGCGACGAACTGATCGAGGCCTCCCGGATGGACGGCTGTGGCACCGCCCGGATCTGGTGGCACGTCGTGCTGCCCGCCCTACGTCCCGCCGCCGCCGTCCTCGGTCTGCTCACCTTCATGACCACCTGGAACGACTTCCTCTGGCCGTACGCTGTATTGAACGATCCGGCGAATCCGACAGTGCAACTGTCCCTACGAGCACTGTCGGACGGGTATTACCAGGACATGTCGCAGGTGTTCACCGGAACGGCCATCGCGACGCTGCCCCTGCTACTGGTCTTCGTGTTGTTCGGCCGGCAGATCATCGGCGGAATCATGGAAGGTGCGGTCAAGGCGTGAACGAGCGGAGCGAGCCAACCAACCGGCCCAGCAACGAGATCCGGTTTCCCGAACACTTCCTCTGGGGGGCGGCCACCGCCGCGTACCAGATCGAGGGCGCGGCCCGCGACGACGGTCGCGGTCCGTCCATCTGGGACACCTTCAGCCGTACGCCGGGCAAGGTGTACCAGGGCCACACCGGCGACGTCGCCTGCGACCACTACCACCGGTACGCCGACGACGTGGCGTTGATGGCCGAGCTGGGCCTGCGGGCGTACCGGTTCTCGGTCGCCTGGCCGCGGATCCAGCCCGACGGCACCGGCCCCGCGAACCCCCGTGGGCTGGACTTCTACGACCGGCTCACCGACACGCTGCTCGATCGGGGAATCGACCCGATCGTCACCCTCTACCACTGGGACCTGCCGCAGGCCCTCGGTGACCGGGGCGGCTGGACCAACCGGGACACCGCCGAGCACTTCGCCACCTACGCCACGGCGGTGTACGCCCGCCTCGGCGACCGGATCGACGTGTGGACCACGCTGAACGAGCCGTGGTGCTCGGCCTACCTCGGTTACGCCAACGGGCTGCACGCTCCGGGCGAGCAGGATCCGGCGGCGGCCTTCACCGCCGTACACCATCTGCTGTTGGGGCACGGCCTGGCGGCGCGGGCGTTGCGGGCGGCCGGCGCGCGCAGCGTGGGCGTCACCGTCAACCCGGCCGATGTACGCCCGGCCGACCCGCAGAGCGCGGCCGACGCCGCAGCGGTCCGCCTGGTCGACGGCCTGCACAACCGGATCTTCCTCGACCCGCTGCTGGCCGGCGGTTACCCGGACGACGTCCGCGAGCACGTGGCCCGGATCGTCGAGCCGACGTTCATCCGCGACGGCGACGAGAAGGTGATCGCCGCCCCGATCGACCTGCTCGGCATCAACTACTACGCCCCGAGTTACGTGGCCGGTCGGCCCGACGGCGCGGGCAATGGCGCGTATCCGGGCACCGAGGGCGCGGTGCACTTCCTGCCGCCGGCCGGGCCGCTCACCGACATGGGTTGGATGATCGAACCGGCCGGGCTCACTCGGCTGCTGGAGCGGATCGCCGCCGACTACCCCGGGGTGCCGCTGCTGATCACCGAGAACGGTGCGGCGTTCCCCGACAAGGCCGGCGCCGACTCGCCCGACGGCCCGGCGCAGGTGATCGACGCCGATCGCATCGCCTACCTCGACGGGCACCTCCGTGCGGCGCACGAGGCGATCTCCCGGGGCGTGGACCTGCGCGGTTATCTCGTATGGTCATTCCTGGACAACTTCGAGTGGGCGGAGGGTTACCGCAAGCGGTTCGGGATCGTGCACGTCGACTACCTGACCCAGCGGCGCACACCGAAGGCCAGCGCCCGGTGGTACCAGGAGGTGATCTCCCGGAACGGGCTGTGACGAGCGGGGGGAAAGCGCGATGACGACGGCGCAGCGGCCGACGCTCGAAGCGGTGGCAGCGCGGGCCGGGGTGTCCCGCGCCACCGTTTCCCGGGTGGTCAACGGCTCCACCACCGTCGCCGAACCGATCCGCGAGGCGGTCACCCGGGCGGTCGCCGAGTTGGGGTACGTCCCCAACCTGGCGGCCCGCAGCCTGGTCACCCAGCGCACCGACTCGATCGCCCTGGTCATGCCGGAGGCGGCCACCCGGGTCTTCTCCGACGACCAGGTCTTCCCCGGCATCATCCGGGGCGTCAGCCAGGAGCTGGAGGCGGCCGACAAGCAACTGGTGCTGATGCTCGCCGGCTCCCCGGCCGGGCATCATCGGGTCGAGCGGTACACCACCGGCCGGCACGTCGACGGCGTGCTCTTCGCGTCGCTGCACGGCGCCGACCCGCTGCCCGGCACACTGGCCCGACTCGGCATCCCGGTGGTGGTCAGTGGCCGCCCGCTCGGCGACGTGCCCGTCCCGTACGTCGACGTCGACCACGTGGGCGGGGTGACCGCAGCCGTTCGACACATGATCGACAGCGGTCGCCGACGGATCGCCACCATCGCCGGGCCACAGGACATGGTCGCCGGGATCGAACGGCTCAGCGGCTACCGCAGCACGGTCGCCGACGCGGGGCTGCCCGAGCTGATCGCCATCGGTGACTTCACCCGGGAATCCGGGTCGGCGGCGATGCGCCGCCTGCTCGCCGAACATCCCGACCTCGACGGCGTTTTCGCCGCCTCCGACCTGATGGCGCACGCCGCCCTGCGGACGCTGCGCGAGGCTGGTCGGCGGGTGCCCGACGACGTGGCGGTGGTCGGCTTCGACGACATCGAGACCGCCGCCTACACCGAGCCGCCGCTGACCACCGTCCGGCAGCCGATCGTGGAACTCGGCCGCCGGATGACCCGCCAACTGCTCCGGCTGGCCGCCGGGGAGAGCATCGAGCAGGCGATCATGCTCCCCACCGAGCTGATCCGCCGCGCCTCGGCCTGACCGCGGCGGGCAATTTATTGCGTCGCTCGGGCGGGGGATCCTGGTTAGCCTCGCCGACATGCCGGATCCTGTCGCGCTGCTCAGCTGTTCCCACCAAATCGTCGAGGTCGAGGCCATCGCGGCCGTACGGATGGGGGCCTGACATGCGCATCCGGGTGGCGCAGCCGGACGACGCCCCGGGCGTGGTGGCGCTGCGGGCGATCGTCTACCCGTACCAGGTGCGCGGCGTCGAGTCGACCCGGAAGATGATCGCCGAGCCGGTACCGGGCAGGGACTGGGTCGCCTTCGTGGCCGAGGTCGATGCCCAGGTCGTCGGTTGGGTGACGGCCCAACGCAACGACTCGACCTCGACGGCGAACTTCGGTGACATCACCCTCCTGCACGTCCACCCGGAGCACCGGCGGCGCGGCATCGGCACCGCGCTGCTGGCAACCGCGACAGGTCACCTCGCACCGCTGGGGGTCCGCCGGCTCCGCACCTTCGCCCAGCCGGACGCGCTGCCGTTCGCCCGTCGGCACGGCTACGAGCCCAGTCGCGAGCTGCGCTTCTCGGCGCTCGATCTGAACCCGGCACCCGCGCTGCCCGACCCGCCGCCGGGCGTACGGCTACTTCCGATCACGGAACTGGCCCCGCAGCGGCTCTACGCGGCGGACGTGGCCGCGGCCCTGGACGAGCCGGGCGACGTACCGGTCGACTCGATCAGCTACGAGAGCTGGCTGTACGACGTCTGGGACAACCTGGGCCTGGACAAGGAGGCCAGCACCGCCGTCGAAGTCGACGGGGAGGTGGCCGCGTTCAGCCTGGTGAAGCGGGACGGGGACCGGATGTGGTCGGACTTCACCGGCAGCCTCCCGGCGTACCGCGGCCGAGGGCTGGCCCGGCTGGCCAAGACGGTGGCGCTGCACCGGGCCGCCGCGAACGGCGTGCGCGTCGCGTACACCTCGAACGACGAGGCGAACGGGCCGATGCTCGCGATCAACACCCGGCTGGGCTACCGCCCGGTGGCGGCCGAGTGGTCCTGCCTGGCCGACCTGACCTGATCAGCAGTCACCCTCAGTACGAGAGCGGATCAGCTGCTCAACGGCGAGGTGCGCGGAATGCCCCCTGTGCCGCGACAGAAAGTGCAAGATCGCGGAAGTGACGAGCCCGAACTCGTCGATCATGGAGTTGTGGTGCCTGTTTTGGTGCGACATGGGCGCTTTACCACCCACCACAACTCCATGATCAACGGGGTAGCGGCGGGGTTGACCTACTCAGCATCAAGTGGATCAAGGAGAAGGCAGGTGTTCAAGGCGAGGGCCGCTCCTCGAACACCTGGCGGGCGACGGCGTGGGTGTCGGGGCCGAAGAGCACCAGGCGGGCCTCGGTGACGGTGGTCGGGGTGGCCGAGCGCAGCACCGCCAGCGCCTGACCGACCGCGTCGTCGACCGGCCAGCCGTAGATGCCGGCGGAGATCAGCGGAAAGGCCACAGTGCTCGCGCCCAGCTCGTCGGCCACCCGCAGGCTGTTGGCGTAGCAGTCGCGCAGCAGCGCCGACCTGTCGTCGGTGGCCGACCAGACCGGCCCGACGGTGTGGATCACCCAGCGCGCCGGCAGCTCCCCGGCGGTGGTCGCCACCGCCTGGCCGGTGGGCAGCCCTTTGCCGTAGCGGGACGCCCGCAGCGCCCGGCAGTCGGCCAGGATGGCTGGCCCGCCGCGCCGGTGGATCGCGCCGTCGACCCCGCCGCCGCCGAGCAGGGACGAGTTCGCGGCGTTCACGATGGCGTCCGCCCGCTGGGTGGTGATGTCCCCCTCGACCAGGGTGATCTCCATGTCAGCTCTCCTCGATCGGCTGGCCCATCGAGCGACGGGCCAGCAACGTGGCACCGGCGACCGCGGCCGGCATGATCAGCACAGCGCCGAGCGGAATCAGGAAGCAGAGGAAGACGGCCACCCCGAAGCCGAGCGCGGTGGGCCGGTCGGCCTTCAGGATCGTCCGGCGCTGCGGCAGCCGCATCCCGCGTCGGTAGAACGGCGCACCGACCAGCTCGACGGCGAGGAACCACCCGCCCACGGCCGCCCCGATGACCGGGACGACCGTCTGACCGATCACCGGGATGAAGCCGGCGACGAAGAGCGGGATGCCGACCAGCGCCGTGAGCGCCACCAGGCGTACCGAGTCGGCGAGGCTGCGGCGCAGCGACGACCAGAACGGCACGTCCACCGCGCCCGGCGTGCCGCCGTACCGCTGCTCGACCTGCTCGGAGATCTTCTCGTAGAAGGGGTCGCCGATGACCAGGGTGACCGCGGTGAAGGTGAGCACGCCGAGCAGGCCGCCGAGCCCCAGGAAGGCCAGCCCGGCGATCACCCGGACCAGGCTGCGGCCGGTGCTCGACCAGTCGTCGGCGAACGGGGTGACCAGCGCGGCGAGGTCGTCCACGAAGTACACCAGCGTGGCGAGCGCGGCCAGGAAGAGCACGCCGGAGATCAGCGCCGGCACGATGCCGAGCAGCATCAACCCCGGGCTGCGGACGTAGAGGCCCAACCCGCGCAGGAGCAGCCCCGCCCCGGCGAGGAAGCGTCCGACGACCCCGGTCACCGGGCTGGCGATTCTGCTGGCATCCACGATCGAGCAGCCTAACCAGCCGTGATCGGATCCGCCGGGCGGAGCGCTAGCAGCGACTCACCGCGTACACATCAACCGGTTGACGGACGGCAGTGATCCACCGGGGACGCTGAGGTTCGTCGCTGACCGGTCGATTCGCCGCCGGCTCACCCCGACAACCCTTGAGGGGTACGAAGTCAGCGGCGGCGGAAGGCGGCACGATGCCGGTCATCGAGGTGACCCACCTGAAGAAGCGGTACGGCGACCTGATGGCGGTGGACGACGTGTCGCTCGCCGTGGAGGCCGGCGAGATCTTTGGCGTCCTCGGTCCCAATGGCGCAGGCAAGACCACCACCGTGGAGTGTGTCGCCGGGTTGCGTGTCCCCGACGGGGGCGGGGTGTCGGTCCTCGGGCTCGACCCCCGCCGGGACGCGGCCCAGCTACGCCAGCGGGTCGGGGTGCAACTCCAGGAGAGTCAACTGCCGGACCGGCTGCGGGTGGCCGAGGCACTGGAGTTGTACGCCTCGTTCTACCGGAACCCGGCCGACCCGGCCGAGCTGATCGACAAGCTGGGCCTGGGCGACAAGCGGAACACCGCGTACAAGAAGCTCTCCGGCGGTCAGAAGCAGCGACTCTCCATCGCGCTGGCCCTGGTGGGCAACCCGGAGATCGCGATCCTCGACGAGCTGACCACCGGGCTGGACCCGCAGGCTCGCCGGGACACCTGGGGTCTCATCGAACAGGTCCGCGACAGCGGGGTGACGATCGTGCTGGTCACCCACTTCATGGAGGAGGCCGAGCGGCTCTGCGACCGGGTCGCGGTGATCGACCGGGGTCGGGTGGTCGCCCTGGACAGCCCGGCGGGCCTGGTGTCGACGGTGGCTCCGGAGCAGCGGATCCGGTTCCGGCCCTCGGCTCCGGTCGACGACCGGCTCCTCACCGACCTGCCCGAGGTCTCCGCCGTGCAGCGCACCGGCAGCCAGGTGGTGGTGACCGGCACCGGTGAGCTGCTGCACGCCGTCACCTCGGTGCTCGCCCGTCACCAGATCGTCGCCGCGGACCTGCGGCTGGAGCAGTCCACCCTCGACGACGCCTTCGTCGAGCTGACCGGGCACCGGCCCGCCAACTGAGAGGGAGCCAAGCCAGCATGCACGCCTTCCGCAACATCCTGAGAATCGAGGCGCGGCTCTATCTGCGGGACCTGCCGACGCTGCTTCTCACCGTCGGGCTGCCCACAGTGATCCTGGTGGTGCTCGGGCTGGTTCCCTCGCTGCGCAAGCCGGATCCGACCTTCGACGGGCAGACCTTCGTCAGCTATTTCGCCCCGTCGTTGCTGGTGGTCACCCTCGCCATGGTGGGGGTGAACATCCTGCCGGCCGTGCTGGCCACCTACCGGGAACGCGGCGTGCTGCGCCGGCTGGCGACCACCCCGGCGCATCCGGCGGCGCTGCTCGCCGCCCAACTGGTGCTGGCCCTGGCCGGGATCCTGGCCAGCGCGCTGCTGCTCATCCTGGTCGCCCGGCTCGCGTTCGGGGTGCCGTTTCCCCGGCACCCGCTCGGCTTCACGCTGGCGTTCATCCTCGGCACGGCGGCCCTGCTGTCGCTCGGCCTGCTGGTCGCCGCCGTGGCCCGCACGACGAAGGCCGCACAGGCCCTGGCCGTGCCGCTGTTCCTGGTCACCATGTTCTTCGGCGGGGTCTACCTTCCCCGGTTCCTGCTCCCGGACGTCGTGGCGCGGATCGGCGACTACACGCCGCCCGGGGTGCAGGCGCTCCTCGACGCCTGGACCGGCACCCCGCCGCAGCCGCTGCACCTGGGGATAATGGCGGTGATCGCCGTGGTGGCCGGCGCCGGCGCGGCGAAACTGTTCCGCTGGGAGTGAGCGGAGATGCGATGACCTGCAACGGTGGGCACGACCGTCTGACCAGTTGGCGAGAGCGCGAGGCGAGCCTCTATCGGGTGTTCCCCTTCGGCGGGCTGGCCCTGGGCACCCTGCTGGCCCTCGTCGCACCGGCACCCCACCACCTCGGGGCGCTGCCCACCCTCGCCATCGCCGTGGCGGCCGGATGCTGGGTCGCCTGGTTCGTCACAGTGCACCCCGGCTGGCAGAGCCGGCGCACGCTGATGGCGGTCTACTACGCCGGGCTGCTCACGTTCGCCGCCGCACTGGTGGCCGCCAGCCCGTGGTACGGCTTCTTCGCCTGGATCGGCTACATCCACGCCTTTCCGGTGCTGCCCGGGCGCTGGCGGGTCGCCGGCGTGGTCACCACGGCCGCCCTCGTCGCCACCTCTCAGGGCGGCGGCCTGTCGGTGGTGGTGTCGCACTGGCCGCTCTGGCTGGTGCTGGTGTTGTTCAACCTGGTGGTGGCCGGCTCGGTGAGCTGGTTCGCGATGGTCGCCGAACAGGAGGACGCCAAACGCAAGCGGTTGGTGGCGGAACTCGGCGAGACCAACCGCCAGCTCACCGAGACGGTCAGTGAGAACGCCGGGCTGCACGCCCAACTGCTCACCCAGGCCCGGGAGGCCGGCGTACTGGACGAGCGGCAACGAATGGCGCGCGAGATCCACGACACCCTGGCGCAGGGGTTGACCGGCATCATCACCCAACTGGAGGCGGCCGAGCAGACCCGCGACCGGTCCGCCGACTGGCGCCGGCACGTCGACAACGCGCTCGCGCTGGCCCGGGAGAGCCTCACCGAGGCCCGCCGCTCGGTACAGGCGGTCCGTCCGGAACCGTTGGAGACGGCCCGGCTACCGGATGTCCTCGCCGAGCTGGGCGGGCGCTGGGCGGCCCTCAACGGGGTACGGGCCGACGTGGCCACCACCGGCACGCCCCGCCCGCTGCACCCGGAAGTCGAGGTGACCCTGCTGCGGGCCGCCCAGGAGGCGCTGTCCAACGTGGCCCGGCACGCCGCCGCGTCGCGGGTCGGGCTGACCCTGTCGTACATGGCGGACGTGGTCACGCTTGATGTCCGTGACGACGGGACGGGTTTCGACCTCACCGACCAGCCGCTGCCCCGTGAGCCGGGTGGCGGGTACGGACTGACCGCCATGCGACAGCGGGTGACCCGGGTCGGTGGCGAGTTGGCCGTCGAATCCGAGCCGGGCAGCGGCACCGCCATCTCGGCGTCCGTCCCCGCGCTACCCGGAGGTGCCGGTTGACCGCCCCGGTTCGACTGCTGATCGTCGACGACCATCCGGTGGTGCGGGACGGGCTGCGGGGGATGTTCACCGGCGACCCCGATTTCGAGGTGGTGGGCGAGGCGGCGGACGGTTCGGAGGCGTTGGCCCAGGTCGCGACGCTGCGGCCGGACGTGGTGCTGATGGACCTACGGATGCCCGGGATGGACGGGGTGACCGCCATCGGCAGGCTGGCTCGCGCCGGCAGCACCGCCCGGGTGCTGGTGCTCACCACCTACGACACGGACGCGGACGTGCTGCCGGCGATCGAGGCAGGTGCGACCGGTTACCTGCTCAAGGACACCCCTCGGGAGGATCTGGTCCGGGCGGTCCGGGCCGCGGCCCGGGGTGAGTCGGTGCTCGCGCCGAGCGTCGCCGGCCGGCTGATGGGCCGGCTGCGCGCACCCGCCGAGGAGCCGCTCAGCCAACGGGAGCTGGAGGTACTCACCCTGGTGGCCCGGGGTGCCTCCAACCGGGAGGCGGCGACCCGCCTGTTCATCAGCGAGGCCACCGTCAAGACGCACCTGCTGCACGTGTACGCCAAGCTCGGGGTCAACGACCGGGCTGCCGCGGTGGCCACCGCGTACGACCGGGGGTTGCTGACGCCCGGCGGGCGGTGAGCGGCACCGGGCAGGATGGTCGGGTGCGCGCGTCCCGACTGATCTCGTTGCTGTTGCTGTTGCAGTCGCGCGGGTCGATGACCGCGAGCGAGTTGGCGCGGGAGCTGGAGGTCTCCGAGCGGACCGTCTACCGGGACGTCCTGGCGCTCTCCGCCGCGGGCGTGCCGGTCTACGCCGACCGGGGGCGGGCCGGCGGTTACCGCCTGCTCGGCGGGTACCGCACCCGACTGACCGGGCTGACCCGGGACGAGGCGGAGGCGCTCTTCCTCGCCGGACTGCCCGGGCCGGCCGGCGAGATGGGGCTCGCCGACGCGGTCGCGTCCGCCGAACTGAAGGTGCTCGCCGCGCTGCCACCCGCCCTGCGCGACGCGCCGGCGCGCGCCGGGCAGCGGTTCCACCTGGACGTGCCGGGCTGGTTCCGGGAAACCGCGCCACCGCTGTGGCTGCCCGAGCTGGCCCGGGCGGTCTGGGGCGACCGGGTGGTGGAGCTGCGCTACCGACGCGGCGACCGGGAGGTGACCCGCCTGGTCCAGCCGTACGGCCTGGTGCTCAAGAGCGGGGTCTGGTATCTGGTCGGCCGGGTCGGCGAGGATGTGCGCACCTACCGGGTGGACCGGGTCACCGGGGTCGAGGTGGGCGACGAGCACTTCGACCGCGACGAGGGCTTCGACCTGGCCGGGCACTGGCGCGAGCAGGCCGGGTCGTTCCTGCGGACAATGCTGCGGGCCGAGGTCGCCGTCCGGCTGAGCCCCGCCGGCCTGCGCCAGCTCCGGCACCTGGTCGATGCCCCCTTCGTGTACGACGAGCTGGTCGCCGCCGCCAGCCCGCCCGACGGGCAGGGCTGGGTGGTGGCGCGGTTGCCCGTCGAGTCGGTCCAGGTGGCGTACCACCAACTGCTGGGGCTCGGCCCCGAGGTGGAGGTCCTCGGCCCACCTGAGCTGCGGCAGTTGTTCGCGGAGAGCGCCGACCGGCTCGCTGCGCTCTACCGGTAGCCGGTCACGTCCGCCGGTTTGCCCGCGTCGACCACCTCGGTGATGTAGCGGAAACCCTCGGGTTGGCTGCCGTCGAGGTCGGTGAACCCGTACACCTTGGACAGCGTGCCGGCGTCGACGGACCTGCCGCTCCAGCGGGCCTTCTCCTCGTCGGCGGCGAGCGCGGCCACCGCCCGGCCGACGAAGGCCGGGGTCTCCGAGATGAGGAAGTTCGGGTCGGTGGCGGCGCCGTCGCGCCAGTTCTCCTCGGTCACGCCGAAGTGCTCCAGCATCGCCTCAGAGCGGATCCAGCCGGGGGTGAGCGCCACGGCCGTGCAGCCGTGCGGCTTCAGCTCGTGCGCCTGGCTGAAGGCGAGCCGGTTGACCGAGACCTTGGCCAGGTCGTAGAAGACCGACAGCCGGTAGTTCTCGTCGTTGTACGCCTTGGTGCCGTCACCCATCTCCACCACCAGGCCGCCGGGCTTGCGGATCAGCAGCGGCAGGGCGAAGTGGCTGGTGATGATGTGCGTGTCGACGGCCAGTCGCAGGGTACGGAAGCCGGCGTCGAGCGGCTGCTCCCAGACCGGCTTGTCCCAGGTGACCAGTGGGTCGCCGCCCCAGATGTCGTTCACCAGCACGTCGAGTCGACCCTGCTCGGCGTCGATCCGGGCGACCAGGTCGCGGACCTGCTCGGGCGCCAGGTGGTCGACCTGAACGGCGATGCCGGTGCCGCCGGCCGCGCTGACCAGCTCGGCGGTCTCCTCGATGGTTTCGGGTCGGTCCATCTCGGAGCGGCCGGCCCGGGTGCTGCGACCGGTGGCGTAGACCGTGGCACCGGCCGCGCCGAGCTGAACGGCGATCTGCCGCCCGGCACCACGGGTGGCACCGGCGACGAGCGCGATCTTTCCTGTGAGCGGTTGTGTCATGCCTGCGACGTTGTCAGGAATACCTGACAACCGACGTCCGAATTCGGTACTCGATCTAGTCGACCAGCCGGACCCGGACGCGGCGGTTGGCCCGGCCCTTGCTCTCCACCTTGACCACCTGGACCTTGCCGATCTGGGCGGTGGAGGCGACGTGGGTGCCGCCGTCGGCCTGCACGTCCAGCCCGACGATGTCGACGATCCGGACCTCCTGCTCATCCGGCGGGATGAGGTTGGACTGGGTACGGATGATGTCCGGCAGCGCCAGCGCCTCGGTGCGCGGCAGCACCCGGGTGGCGACCGAGCGGTCGGCGGCCACCTCGGCGTTGACCAGCTCCTCGATGCGGCTCTTGAAGTCCGGGGGCACCTCGGGGAGGTTGAAGTCCATCCGGGCCTCGCCCGGCTCCATCGAGTTTCCGGTGACGAGCGCGCCGAAGTCGCGGAACACCACACCGCAGAGCACGTGCAGGCCGGAGTGGGTACGCATCAGCCGGGTGCGGCGCTCGTCCTCCACCGCGCCGACGACCTCGGTGCCGACCGGCGGCAGCGGGTCACCCTCGGCCGGGATCAGGTAGGGGTCGTCGCCCTTGCGGGTGCCGACGATCCGGGTCTGCACGCCCTGCCAGAGCAGCACGCCGTGGTCGGGTGGTTGACCACCGCCGCCCGGGTAGAACGCCGAACGGTCCAGCACGATGCCCTGCTCCGCATCGGAGTGCAGGACCGTGCACGTCCATTCGCGCAGGGTCGGGTCGGCAAGGTCCAGCCGGTGCGTGCGGCCATGCTGTGTGACGCCCATGACAGGGCAGGCTACTCGTTCAGGAAGCCGGAAATGCGGTCCCGCAGATCGGCGCGTTCCGACCAGAGCACGCCGGGCCGGTCGTACACGTGCAGGGTGGCCTGGGGCAGCGCGACGGCTAGCCGCTCGGCGACCTCGACCGGGTGCAGGTCGTCGCCGGCGCAACCGATCACCAGCGCCGGCGCGGTGACGCCCGTCAGGTCACCGATCTGGCGCAGCGGTGTCTGGTCGGTGAGCGTGGCCAGACCGTCAGCCAGACCGTCGCGGAGCAGTTGGTCGAGCCGTTGGCGCAGGTAGGCCCACCCGGCCGGGGTGTTGCGCACCGCCGGGGGCAACTCCAGCGTGACGATGTCGGCGACCGCCGAGGCGTCCCCGCTCTCCACCGCCTCCAGCAGGTCGGTGACGCGTTCCCGGGCGGTCGGCCCGCGTGGCTCGTCGAGGACCGCCGGCAGGAAGAAGACCAGTTTGTCGAAACGCTCCGGGCTCTCCACGAGGAGTCGGCAGAGGGCACCCGCGCCGAGGCTCGCGCCGAACGCCCGGCTGGCGCCCCCGAGGTCGGCGATCGCCCGCAGATCCCGGGCCAGGTCCAGGTAGTCCCACGGCCCGTCCGGAGCTTCGGAGCGGCCGTGCCCGCGGAACTGGAAGAACACCTTGCGGCCGTTCACCCCGCTGCCGAACGGACGGGTGGTGGCGATGCCGTTGCCCAGCCCGTGCGCGAACACGGTGACCGGATCACCGGTGCCGGTGACCAGCCGCTCCAGCCGTACGCCGTGCGGGGTGGTGACCAGCTCGGTCTCCGGCTCCGGCAGCGCCGGCCGGCCGGTACGCGGCCCACCCGGCCCGGGCCCCCAGGTGCGGGGCCCGCTGTCGGGTGGGGGCGGCCAGCGAAAACCTCTCACCAGAACCCTTTGCCATCGCTCAGGTCGCGCAGACCGACCCGGACGTCCAGCAGGTAGATGAGCGCGGCGGCGATGCCGATCAGTCCGAAGAGGCTGATCGGACCGAAGCCGAGCAGGGTGAGCACGAGGCAGACCGCCAGGATGGCGATCCAGCCGCCCTTGGGCAGCGTCCCGATGGCGGGGAAGGCGTCGGAGCGCTGCGTGACGGCATGCACCAGCGCGACACCCTGGATGATCAGCGCGAAGACGAGCAGAATCAGCTCGATCACGTAGCGGACTTCGAACGCGAAGATCGGCGCGGCGTTGGCCATGTCGGCAAGTTTATGTCCACGACCCCGGCTACGTCCGACAAGGACGCCGCCGGGGTCGTCGACAGGATGAGCTACTCGGCGGCCGGGCGGGTCCGCTTGGTGGCCCGGGGAAGCTTCGCCGACGGGGTCTCGACCGGCTTGGCAGCCTTCGGCGCGCGGGCGACCTTCTTGACCGCGGCCGGCTTGGCCTCGGCGATCTCGGCCACGTCGGCCGGGGTCGGCACGTTGGCGGGGGCCGCAGCGGTGGGGGTGGTGGCAGCGGTGGGGGTGGCCGGCGTCACGGCCTCGGTGGCCTCGATGTCGGCGTTGACCGTCTCGGCGGCCTCCAGCACGCCGGCACCGACGACCCGCTCGCCCCGGGCGACCAGCGCGCCGTACGCGGCGAACGCGCGCTCCTGGGCGACCTGGGCGCCCGCGACCACCAGGGCGGCGTTGCGGGTCGCGGCGGCGCGCAGCTTGTCGATGTCGGCCACCTCGCGCAGCTTCGCCAGGTCGGCGGTCTCGTTGGCGGTGCGCAGCGTCTCGGTGGCCTTCTGCTTGAGCTCGAAGCCGGTCAGCACGGCCCGGCCACCCAGGTCGGCGACGACCCGGGTGCTGAGGACGCCGACCACGGCCGGCAGCTTGCGCAGCTGCTCGATGGCCAGCTCACCGGCGCCGGCTGCGGCGTAGATCGGGGCGGGGATGCGGTTGGTCTTCGGCTCGCTCATGACGTCTCCTCTTCGGCCGCCTCGGCGGCCTTCTTCTTCTGGGGGATGTGGGTGCTGCCCGGGGCGGGGGCGGTGCCCGCCTCGGTGACGGCGACCGACTCGAGCACGGCCTCGGTCGGGGTGCCGCCCACTGTGGTGGGGCCGGTGGCGGCCACATTGGCCAGGTCCGCGGCCTCGCTGGCGGGCTGGTCGGCCTGCGCCGCCTCGGCTTCGGCCTGGGTCTCGGCCAGCCGGGTGTTCTCCCGGCGGAACGTCTCGTAGATCTGACTGAGCGACTGCTTCTGCGCCATCGTCAGGTCGGCGTCCACGGCGATGGCGGCGAGCACCCCGTGGCCTTCCTTGTCGTCGAGCAGACCGGCGCGCAGGTACATCGCCGGCGTGGAGACCCGCAGCGCGCTCGCCAGTTGCTGGAGCACCTCGGCGCTGGGTTTGCGCAGGCCGCGCTCGATCTGGCTGAGGTACGGGTTGCTGACCCCCGCCTGCTCGGCGAGCTGCCGTAGCGAGATCTTGGCGTTGCGCCGCAGATCGCGGATGAACCCGCCGACGTCGGGAAGGTCCTTGGGTGTGGCCATGGCAGCGACGCTAATCGCCCGCGCTAGCTCTTGCAAGCAAAACGCTAACCATAGTTAGCAAGGTCTCAGCACCCCGTTTGCGCGCCGCTCGGCCGATCCGTACGGTCCGTCCGTGCACAAGATCACAGTCAATGGAGCAAGCATCGCGTACGACGAGGCCGGCACCGGCTCGCCCGTCGTCCTGCTGCACGCCGGAATCGCCGACCGGCGGATGTGGCGGGGGCAGGTGTCCGCGCTCGCCGCCCGGCACCGGGTGATCGTCCCGGACCTGCGCGGCTACGGAGACTCGGAGCTTCCGCCGACCCCGTTCACGCACCACGACGACGTGGCCGGGCTGCTGGACGCGCTCGACCTGCCCCGGGCCGCCCTGGTCGGCTGCTCCTTCGGTGGGGCGGTCGCCATCGACACCGCGCTGGCCCACCCCGACCGGGTGAGCGCGCTCGCGCTGTTCGACACGGCGGTCTCCGGCAACGAGTGGTCCGACGAGGCGAACGACCTCTGGGACGACCTGGTCGGAGAGGTCGACCCGGACGACTTCGTCGCCGGCGCGGCCGGCGAGGTGCGGTTCTGGGTGGTCGGCCCGCGACGCCAGCCGGAGGACCTCGACAGGGAGCTGCTCGCGTTCGCGCAGGAGATGGACCAGCGTGCCCTCGCCGCAGAGCTGGCGCTCGGCGCGGTCGAGGTGGGAGAGCTGTCGCCACCGGCGATCGGCCGTCTCGGCGAGCTGAAGATCCCCGTCCTGGTCACCGCCGGCGCCGCGGACGTGCCGGACATCAGTCGGCTCGCCGACCGGATCGCCGCCGAGGTCCCCGGCGCGGTACGACTGCCCGACGTGCCGGACGCGGCGCACCTGCTGCCGCTGGAGCGTCCGGAGCCGGTCAACGCCGCGCTGCTCGACTTCCTGAGCTAGCCACCGCCGCCGGCAGACCTGCCGCGATGAGCGCTATACCTCAGAGTCATATTCATACCTGTGAGGTATAGCGCTCGATCCGGAGTTGGCCGCCACGGCGGGCCGGCGGGCCGGTGGTGTCACCAGAGCGGGCGGACCGCCCCGACCGGGACCCCACCGCCGAAGAGCGGCACCTCGGCGTACTCGGTCAGCACCGGAGCGTCCACGCCGAGCCGGCGCAGCGCGGAGACCAGTACCGGCATCCGGGCCCGGTCGGCGCCGTCGTCGACCTTCAGCGCGACGGCGCCGACGCCCGGCAGCGCCACGGCGATCACACCCTCGGCACCGACCTTGGCCAGCAGCCCCGGGACACCACGCATCAGCCGGGTGTCGTCGGCCTGGGTGCCACCCACGATCTCCGGGTACGCCCGCATCGCGTCGGCCACCGTGCGCGGCACCGAGCCGGGCTCGGCGTCGACCAGCCGGAGGTACGCCCCGGCCAGGCCGGTCAGCGACACCGCGAGGACCGGGGCACCGCAGCCGTCGACCCCCACCGCCGCCGCCTGCTCGCCGGTGAACTCCTCGATGGCGGCCCGCAGCCGCTGCTGTAGCGGGTGCTCCGGCCGCCAGTAGCCCTCCCGCGACCAACCGGCGGCCTCGCAGGTCAGCAGCATCCCGCTGTGCTTGCCGGAGCAGTTCATCTGCACCCGGCTCGGGCCGCCACCGGCGCGCAGCACCGCCTCCCGGGCCGCGGCGCCCACCGGCAGGTCGGGTGGGCAGTGCAGCGCCGACGCGTCCAGCCCGGCGCGTTCCAGCAGCGCACCGACCCGGGCCAGGTGGAATTCCTCGCCGGCGTGACTCGCCGAGACCAGCGCCACGTCGGCCGGGTCGGTCAGGGCCAGACCGGCCCGGAGCATCCCGATCGCCTGCATCGGCTTGCTGGCCGAGCGGGGGAAGATCGGCGAGGTCACGTCCCCGGCGGACGCCACCGCGACACCGGCGGCGTCCAGCACCACCACCGAACCGCGGTGCGCACCCTCCACGAACCCGGACCGGACCACCTCGGCGAGCGGCGCGCCGCCCTCGTACGTCTTCGTCACGCGCTGGACGGTACCGACGGTCCGGGGGTGCCCGGCGGCGGGGTGACCAGGAGGTCCACCGCCCGGGTGACAGGGGCGCGGGACAGACCCGGCCTTACAGCCCGAGCAGCTCGCGGGCCTCGGTAGTGGTCAACGGCGGGCGCTGAGCGAGCTGGGCGAAACCGACCGCGCGGGCGACCAACTGCATGTTGGACTCCACCGGGCGGCCCTTCGCGTACGTCACGGTGTCCTCCATGCCGACCCGCAGGTGCCCGCCGGTCGACAGCGAGGCCAGCAGCACCGCGATGGTGCTCCGGCCGACGCCGGTGGCCGAGAAGGTGGTGCCCTCGGGCAGGTCCCGCAGCATCCGGTGGGCCGCGACCAGGGTCTCGGTGGTGCCCGGCATACCGCCCGGCACGCCCATCACGAAGTCGACGTGCACGTGCCCGCCGGCCGGCAGCCCGTACTTGCCGAGCAACCGCTGCAAGGCGGACAGGTGGCCGAGGTCGAAGATCTCGTACTCCGGCACGATCCCGCGTTCCTGCATGCGGGTGTGCAGGTCGACGATGAACTCCCAGCGGTTGAGGAAGACGTCGTCGCCGAAGTTGACGGTGCCCATGGTGCAGGAGGCCATGTCCGGACGGGCGTCGAGCACGGCGAGCCGGGCGGCCTCCGGGTCGGTCACCGCGCCGCCGGAGGAGAGCTGCACGATGAGGTCGGTGCTCTCTCGCAGCGCCGCCACGGTGTCGGCCAGCCGCACCGGGTCGAGCGTCGGCCGGGCCTCGTCGTCGCGGATGTGGACGTGGATCACGGCGGCGCCGAGCGCCTCGCACTCCTTGGCGGTGAGCAGCAACTCGTCGAGGGTCACCGGCAGCGCCGGCACCTCCGCCTTGGCCGACTCAGCGCCGGTCGGGGCCACCGTGATCAACGTCCCTGTCGTCATGCCGGCGATCCTAGACGGCCCGCTCAGGACGGGTCGATCGCCGCCGCGGTCTCGCCGATCAGCAACGCGGCGTCGTCCGGGACGTTCCGCTTCAGCACCGCGAGAGCGACCTGGCCCAGTTCGTGATGCAGCACGGCGGTGCCGACGAAGCCGACCGCCCGGCCGTCGAGGGTCACCGGCGTACCGGCCACCGGCGGCTGATCGGTGGTCACCCCGTCCAGATGCAGCAGTACGAGGCGACGCGGCGGCCGGCCCATGTTGTGCACCCGCGCCACCGTCTCCTGCCCCCGGTAGCAACCCTTGTCCAGGTGCACCGCCGGGGCGATCAGGTCGACCTCGGCCGGAATGGTCCGGTGGTCGGTGTCCACCCCGACCCGCGGCTGCCGGGCGGCCACCCGGATCGCCTCGTACGCCCACAGCCCCGCGACCGGCACCCCGGCGCCGCGCAACTCCGCCACCACCTGGTCCATCGCCGACCGGGGCACCAGCAGGTCCACCCCGAGCGGACCACGTCGGGCCCAGCCGCCGATCGGCAGCGGTCGTACGTCGTACCGCGCGCTCGCCCGGAGTGGCACGGCACCGTGCGGGAACTTCGGACCCGGCACCGCTACCACGTCCGGTGCGGCGAGGCCGGTCACGCCGAGCGTGCCGAGCGCCTCCATGGCCGCCGGCCCGACCAGCGACAACAGCGCGCGCTCGGCCGTCGCGTCGCGTGGTTCGACCTTGCTGAAGAACCGCATCTTCTCCAGGTACGTCAGCAGGCCCTGGGTGGCGCCGGGCTCGGTGTCCAGCCAGGCGGTCTCGCCGTCCTCGGCGACCATTGCGTGCTGCTCGATGTGGCCGTGCGGCGACAGCACCAGCAACTCGGTGCCCTCGCCCGCGGCGAGCGCGCTCAGGTGCTGCGAGGTGACCGTGTGCAGCCAGCCGGCGCGTTCCTCCCCGGCAACCGCGATGACGCCTCGATGCGACCGGTCGACCAGACCGACCTCGGTGTCGAGGGTGCGCTGCTCGCGCAGCGGGTCGCCGTAGTGGGCGGCCACCCCCCGCACCCCGGCCGCGACGTGCGCCGGATCCGGCTGGTCACGGCTGGCCTCGTCGATGCCCTCGACGGCCACCGCACCCGCGATGTCGATCATTTTTCGTCCCCGTTCTCGCAGCGTACGCAGACGCCGAAGAGTGACACGTGCCCGATGTCCACCCGGAACCCGCGCTGCGCGGCCAACTGCTCGGCGAGGGGGCGGAGCAGCTCCGGATCGATCTCGTCGATCGCGCCACACTCCCGGCAGACCAGGTGGACGTGTTGGTGTTCACCGGCGGCGTGATAGGTCGGTGAGCCGTGCGACAGGTGCGTGTGGGTGACCAGACCGAGCCGTTCCAGCAGCTCAAGCGTGCGGTAGATGGTGGTGATGTTGACGCCGGCGGCGACCTCCCGGACCGCGGTGTGCACCTGCTCCGGGGTGGCGTGGCCCAGATCGAGCACCGCCTGGAGGACGAGCTGCCGCTGGGCCGTCAGCCGCAGCCCACGGGCCCGCAGCATTTCCGCGAGGGAGGATTCGGACACCGTCCGATCATAGTTCGGCCACCCGGCTGTTCCCCGCACCGCGATCGATCACCGCTACGCTCGACGGTCATGGTGAGGTCGTCCGTCGGGAAGAACGCGGTCGACCCGACCGCGCGGATCGCCGTCCTGGGGCGTGGCCCGGTGTCGCCCGGCGACCCGGTGCTCCGCGGTGACGACCTCGGGGTGCTGCACGGCGACGGCCTCTTCGAGACCATGCACCTGCGCGACGGCCAGCCGTGGCTGCGCGACGAACACCTGACCCGCCTGGCCACGGCGGCCGCCGCCGTCGAGCTGCCCCTGCCTCCCACCACCGCGCTGATCGACCTGCTGGACCAGGTGGGAACAGGCTGGCCAGCACCTGTGGAGGGGGCACTTCGGTTGGTGTGCACCCGAGGCCCGGAGGCCGGCGGCCCGCCCACGATCTACGCAACGCTGGCCCCGGTGCCGGCGGCCTCCCGAGCCGCCCGGCGGGACGGAATCACGGTGGCCACCCTGCCGCTGGGGCTGCCCGCCGCCGCCCGCAACGGGCTGACCTGGCTGCCGGCCGGCATCAAGTCCACGTCGTACGCGGTGAACAGCGCTGCCCGCCGCTGGGCCCGCCGGACCGGCGTGGACGACGTGCTCTGGATCTCCTCCGACGGGTACGCGCTGGAGGGACCCACCGCCAATGTGGTGTGGCTCACCGACGACACGCTCTGCGCGGTGCCGGCCGCCAGCACCGGCATCCTCGCCGGCACCACCGCGGCCTGGCTGCTCGCCCACGCGAGCGAGCTGGGCCTGCGCGCCGCCGAGCGGATGGTCAGCACCGCCGAACTGCACGCGGCGGACGGCGTGTGGTTCACCTCGTCACTGCGCGGAGCCGCCGAGGTCCACACGCTCGACGGGGTACGACGGGCTCGCTGCCCGCGTACCCCCGCCCTACAGGCCCTGCTGGGTTTCCCCGTCTAGTCGGCCGCCGACCGTCGAGGTCAGCCGCCGACCCGGACGAGTCGGGCCGAGAGGTGCGGGCTGAGCCCGTGCCCCATGGCGGCCATCTCCTGGGCGTAGAGCAGCGCACCCTCGACGATGCCGAAGAGCCGGTGCCCGCCGGTGACCTCCTTGGCGGTCGGAGTCCGGATAACCGCGTCGGTGGCGAACTCGAGCTGCGTGCCGGTGCGCTTGCCCAGGTGCAGCTCCATCACCCCGGTCGGGGTGGTCAGCAGCGCCTCCAGCTCGTCGGTCGCCCGCCCGTCCACCAGCACCGGCCGCCACCAGCCCACCTCGCGGCCGGCCGGACGGACCGGCTTGCTCTGCTCGTCGAGGATCCAGGCACGCGACTCGTAGTGCAGGAACGGTCGGCCGTCGTGGCTGATCCGGATCTCCTGCGCGTAGTCGAAATCCTCGATGGTGGGGAAACCGCCCTTGCCCCGGCCACGCCACAGACCGACGTACGGCAGCAGGGCATCCAGCGCGGGGTGCAGCTTCGGCCCGACCCGCAGGTCGTGGCTCTCCTCGAACGGGTACTCCTCGACCGGCGGCGCGTTCAGCCACGGCGGCTGCAGCGGGTTCTCGCTCACCAGCGTCACCAACGTCCTCTCGAAATGCGTACGGCAAGGTAGACCAGGCCACCGGCGAGCCCGCCCAGGCCAGCGACCAGCAGGCTGACAAACCCGATCTCGGTAACCATCCCGGCCATCCTATGCTGGGCCACATGGCCCGCACTCTCGTCGTCAAGGCCACCGCAGGGGCGGACGCCCCGGAGCGGTGCGCGCAGGCATTCACCGTCGCCGCGACGGCGGTAGCGGCCGGGGTGGACGTCTCGCTCTGGCTGACCGGTGAGTCCACCTGGTTCGCGCTGCCCGGTCGCGCCCAGCAGTTCGACCTGCCGCACTCCGCACCCCTGGCCGAGTTGTTGCACGTCATCCTCACCAGCGGTCGGGTGACCGCCTGCACGCAGTGCGCGGCCCGACGGGAGATCGGCCCGGACGACGTACTGCCCGGCGTCCGGATCGCCGGTGCCGCGGTCTTCGTCGAGGAGGCGTTGGCCGAGGGCGCACAGGCACTCGTCTACTGACCGCACGGCGGCGGTGGGTCGATCCGAGCGGAGTGCCGATACCGACCCGACATCTCGGACGGCTGCCTACGATTCGGATGTGACCGAGGCGGCGGAGAGATTCTTCGAAGCGCTGCCGTCGCGCGCACCCGACGTCCTGGGCGGCCTCGCCGACGGCACCCTCCAGATCGACCTCGGCGACGACCACCGCACCGAACACTGGTTGGTCCGGATGCGGCCCGGGTTCGTGCAGGTCAGCCGTGGGCGTGGCCCGGCCGACGCCATCTGGTACAGCAGTGTCGCCCTCTTCGACCGACTGATCACCGGCGAAGCCCAGGGGGTCGCGGCGGTGCTGCGCAACGAGAGCACGTTCAGCGGGAACGTGGTGCTCTTCCTCGCCTTCCGCCGGTTCTTCCCGAACCCGCCCGGCACCCGCGACCCCCGCGAAACGGCCCGTCGAGCAACCGGGCGACTTCGGTGAAGGACCTCGTCAGCATTCTGGACGGCAACACCTTCCTGGTCAGCGATCGGCGTGGGGACATCGAGCCGTCCTACGACTTCCCCACCGGGCTGTTCTCCTTCGACACCCGCTTCCTGTCCACCTGGGTGCTCACCCTGGACGGCGAACGGCTGCACGCCCTCTCTGTCGACGACGCCGAGTCGTACCGCACCAAGTTCTTCCTCGCCCCCGGCGAACCCACGCACTATCTCGACGCCAAGGCGTCGGTGATCCGCAGCCGCGCGATAGTGGGCAGCTTCGAGGAGGAGCTGACCGTGCTGAACCACCTCGGCGCGGAGGTCGAGCGCACCGTCCGGATCGAGATCGGGGCGGACTTCGCCGACCTGTTCGAGATCAAGAATTCTCTGCAGAAGCGGGGCCGGACCACGGTCACGGTCGCCGAGAACGAGCTGCGGCTGACCTACCGCCGGGAGGCGTTCCACCGGGAGATGGTGGTCAGCACCACCGCGCCGGCACAGGTCGACGACACCGGGATGACCTTCCGGATCCGGATGGCCCGCAACGGCAGGTGGACCACCCGACTACACGTGTCCAGCGTCGTCTACGGGGCCCGGGGCGAGGACATCCGGGCCACCCTCCCGTACGGCGGCAGCCGCAGCGCGGACGCCATCCGGGCCGAGCAGCAGGAGCTGATCGACCGGGCGCCGAAGCTCGGCTGCGACTGCGAGCCGCTGGCCGGGGCGTACCGGCGCAGCCTCAACGACCTGGCCGCGCTGCGCTACGAGTCGATCGCCCTGGGCGTACGGCTGATCGCCGCCGGACTGCCCTGGTTCATGACCCTGTTCGGCCGGGACAGCATCATCACCTCGTTGCAGGTGCTGCCGTTCCTGCCGGAGCTGGTTCCGCCGACCATCCTGATGCTGGCCGGACTGCAGGGGCAGCGGGTGGACGACTTCCGGGACGAGGAACCCGGCAAGATCCTGCACGAGCTGCGGTACGGGGAGACCGCCGGCTTCGAGGAGCAGCCACACTCGCCGTACTACGGTTCGGCCGACGCGACGCCCCTGTTCATCATCCTGATCGACGAGTACGAGCGGTGGACCGGTGACGCCGCACTCGTCCGCAAGCTGGAGTCGCAGGTCCGCAGGGCGTTGGAGTGGATCGACACCTACGGTGACCTGCTCGGCACCGGCTACCTCTGGTACCAGACCCGCAACCCGGAGACCGGCCTGCAAAACCAGTGCTGGAAGGACTCCTGGGACGCCATCTCATACGCCGACGGACAGTTGCCCGGCTTCCCTCGGGCCACCTGCGAGTTGCAGGGCTACGCGTACGACGCGAAGGTCCGCGCCGCCCGGCTGGCTCGGGAGTTCTGGAACGACCCGGAGTTCGCCGACGAGCTGGAGCGGCAGGCCGCCGACCTCAAACGGCGGTTCGACCGCGACTTCTGGATCGCCGACCGCGAGCACTACGCGCTCGCGTTGGACGCCGACGGTCGGCAGGTGGACGCGCTGACCTCGAACATCGGGCACCTGCTGTGGAGCGGCATCGTGGACGAGTCGCGCGCCGGCAAGGTGGTCGAACACCTGCTCGGGCCCGGCTTGTTCTCCGGCTGGGGGGTGCGGACGCTCGCCGCGAACGAGGGACGGTACAACCCGATCGGCTACCACGTGGGCACGGTCTGGCCGTTCGACAACTCGATCATCGCCTGGGGGTTGTGGCGGTACGGCTTCCGGGAGGAGGCCGGGTTGCTCTGCGACACGATGCTGGCGGCGTCCCGGTACTTCGAGGGTCGGCTGCCGGAGGCGTTCGCCGGCTATGCCCGCGACCTCACCGACTACCCGGTGGAGTACCCGACCGCGTGCAGCCCGCAGGCCTGGTCGACCGGCACCCCGCTGCTGCTGCTGCGGGTGATGCTCGGGTTGGAGCCGCAGGGCGAGCACCTGATCATCGACCCGGCCGTGCCACCGGGGATGGGCCGGGTCGAGCTGCTGGACATCCCCGGCCGGTGGGGCATGGTCGACGCGTTGGGCCGCAGCCGTGACCCGGAGGATCAGCCGGGCGACGGCTGACCCGAGCGGGCCGCCCGACTCAGCTCGGGCAGCCGACGGTGGCGGCCAGTCGAGTGGCGTCCGGGCTGATCTCGGCCAGCACCGTGACGGCACCGCTGCGGTACGCGTACACCGGGGGTTCGTCCAGCAGTGGGGCGTTGCCGGCCAGCGGGGCGAGTGCGGCAGTCGAGGCCGCCGGGCCGGAACCGTTCGCGGACCACGCGGTACGGGCGAGCCCGCCTCCCGGGCAGGGCGCGGTGACCAGCTCCGAAGCGGCGCCGCCCGGCCGGTCGAGGGCCCGCAGCGCGGCGGTCAGCACGGCGGTCTCCGGGCCGGTAGCGGTGGCCGGGGACGGCGTGTAGCCGGCGCCGACCGGCCGGCAACCGGTGTCGACGACCAGTCGCACCCGGCCGTCGACGGTCGGCCGACCCTCGACGGCCACGAAGTCTCCGGCGTCGGCGCGCAGCTCGGGGCCGTCCACCCCGGGCCCGACCCCGGCCCGCCAGCTCGCCGGCAGCCGGCCGGCGATGCCGGCCAGCACCGCCTGCTCGTCACCGGTGGCCGCGAGCACCCCGACCTCGCGTCGCAGCCTCGCCCCGTCGGCGAACGGGGTGACCCGGCAGCCGGACGCGACCCGCGCCGGACCCAGTTCCAGCAGACCGGCCGCACCAGCCGCGCGAGCCAACTCGCCGACAGCCCGGTCCACCACCGGGCCGGCCTGGTCGAGGGAACGCTGTTCGCGCACTGTCGGCGGGTCGTTCCGCACCGAGATCCAGGTGAGCCCGGCCAGCAGCAAGGCCCAGGCCACGGTCACGGCCAGCAGCCAACGCCGCCGCGACCGGGCCGGTGTCGGCGCGGCGGGGCCGGCCGAAGAGGCCCAACCCGTCTGGACAGCACCGCTCACCCGGCCATGGTGTCACGCGCCCGCCGCCGGGCCGGCAGCGGAGGCGGTCGGTCCGGCGGGGCGACCGCGAGTCAGTGGTCGTTCAGCCGGGGCGGCGGGTCGAGCCGGTAGCCGATCCCTCGTACGGTGTGCACCTGCGGACCGCCCGGCAGGCCCCGCAGCCTGCGACGAAGCCGTTTGATGGCGGATTGCAGCGCCGCGGTGTCCGCGCCACCCAGCGCGGAGGCGCAGAGCCGTTCGTAGCTCCACACCACCAGCGGTGGGCCGATGAGCAGCGTGAGCAACTCCCGTTCGGTGGGGGTCAGCGGGAGCACCTCGCCGCGCCAGGTGACCCGGTGTCCGGCCCGGTCGACGACCAGCTCACCCCACTCCACCAGGCCCCGCGCCTCGGTGAGCGGAAGGACTGTGGGATTGACCGGCGCCGGGCCCGTCGGCGACGACAACAGCTCGCGTAGCTCGGTCAGATCGGAACAGCTGAGCACCGGGGCGCTCCCGTCGAGTTGGCTCAGCACCCGTTCCCGCATCGACATGTCAGTGCCCACGCAGAGGACGATGGGGACCGCTTCGTCGGACCCGCCACTTTCATCCCTGAAATCCACCCGTAGATAGTGACGCATGCCGATGGATTTCGGCACCCGCCCCGGCGTGCCGGCACGCTGCGAAGAAACGACCGGGGCCAGCCACCCCCGGGAGGGTGACCGGCCCCGGTCGATCAGAGCAGTGGGTCAGGCGACGGTGACGGCAACCTCGTTGACGCCTCGGCCGGCAGTGACAGCGGTGTCACCGTTGCCGTGCCGGGACAACGCCCGCAGCGTCCAGGAACCCGGCGCGGCGAAGAACCGGAACTGCCCGGCCGCCGAGGTGACCACCTCGGCGGTGAACTCACCGGTCGAGTCGAGCAGCCGGACGTACGCGCCCGGCACCGGCTCGGCCTCGGCGGAGCGGACGATGCCGGTGATGACGGTTTCCTTCTCCAGGTCCAGGCTGGCCGGCAGCGGCGCGGCCTGGTCCGGTGCGGCGCAACCCGCGGCGGTGGGAAGAGTCATGATCAGGCCTCCCCGGGTTCGTCGCCGAGCGCGACCGGCACACCGACCAGCGAGCCGTACTCGGTCCAGGAGCCGTCGTAGTTCTTGACGTTGCGGTGACCCAGCAGCTCCTGGAGCACGAACCAGGTGTGCGACGAGCGCTCACCGATCCGGCAGTACGCGATGGTCTCCTTGCCGTCGTCGAGCCCCGCGTCGCCGTAGATCTTGCGCAGGTCGTCGTCGGACCGGAAGGTGCCGTCCTCGTTGGCCGCCTTGGACCACGGCACGCTGATCGCCGTGGGGATGTGGCCGGCCCGCTGCGCCTGCTCCTGCGGCAGGTGGGCGGGGGCGAGCAGGCGACCGGCGAACTCGTCGGGACTGCGCACGTCGACCAGGTTCTTGGTGCCGATCGCGGCGACGACCTCGTCGCGGAAGGCCCGGATGGAGGTGTCCGGCTCCTGCGCGACGTACTGCGTCGCCGGGCGGGACACCGCGTCGGTGACGAGCGGACGGGCGTCCAGCTCCCACTTCTTGCGGCCGCCGTCGAGCAGCTTCACGTCGCGGTGGCCGTAGAGCTTGAAGTACCAGTAGGCGTACGCGGCGAACCAGTTGTTGTTGCCGCCGTACAGGATGACGGTGTCGTCGTTGCTGATGCCCCGCTCGGAGAGCAGCGCCTCGAACTGCGTCTTGTTGACGAAGTCCCGGCGGACCTGGTCCTGGAGGTCGGTCCTCCAGTCAATCTTGATGGCGCCGGCGATGTGGCCGGTCTCGTAGGCCGAGGTGTCCTCGTCGACCTCGACGAAGACGACGCCCGGGGCGTCGAGGTTCTTCTCGGCCCACTCGGCCGAAACGAGTGCGGTGTCGCGACTCATCGAATCACTCCCTGGTGAGGATGGATGGTGAGCCAACGCGCGCGAATCGATGGATGTATCTGTCGCACCACGCGCGGGACCCAGCGGAAGGACGGGATCACGGGTTCGTGCGACGGCGCCGCTGCCGGGCGTTCGGTGGGATAACCGGAGGGTGCGAGAACCCTGTGCCGGTGGCCGCCGTCAGGCGGCCGGAGACAGCCCCGCCGTCAGATGACGGGGCGACACAGGCAGGTGGCCACGCGGCACAGGTCGACCGCGCGCCGTTTGGTGAGGTGGGTCCCCATGGCCAGGGAGCCTACCAGCCAGTGACCGTGCTGCCACTGGGCCGACCACCATCCGGGAATCGCCGGGATCGCCGAGGATTTCGGCGTCCCACCGCGCCTCCGGCGTCAGCCAGCGGAGTTGATCGGCACGTTCTTGGCGTCGGCGGTGACCGCCAGCCCTTCCGGCAGTGGACGGACCTCCCGGACCGCGAGCTGGAACGGCAACTCCGGCAGGGGCACGTCGATGGAGATGCTCTTGGCGTAGTTGCTCAGGAAGGCACGGGCCAGCGGCAGGTTCGGCAGACCCGCGGCGTCCAGGTCGTTGAACCGCAGGGCGACCGCGCCGTTGTCGGCGACGGTGACGTCGGCGGTGCCGCTGATGGTGAGCTTCTGACCGAGGATGTCGGCCGGGGCCGTGACGGTGAGCTTGCCGTTCTGCTCGCCGAGGGTGAGACCCGGGCGGTTCAGCAGCGCGGCCAGACTCTCGTAGCTGATCGTGCCGGCGCCGTTGACGGTGTCCGCCACGACGTCGCCCTGGCCGGTGCGCAGAGTGTCCAGCGAGGCCCGAACGTTGCGGGCGGTCACGTCCAGCACCGGCAGCCGGACGGCGTCGCCCTCGACCGATGCCTGCACGTCCCGCAGGTTGATGGTGATCCGCTGGTAACGGCCATCCAACACCTGGGTGAGGAACGGAGTTCCGCCCACCTCGACCTCAGGCGCGGCGGACTGCGCGCCCTGCTTGGCGATCTCCTGGCGTACGCGGTCGCCGATCATCCGCTCGGCGACCCCGACCGCGACCCGGTCGGCGACCACCAGCAACGCCGCCAGCAGCAGGAGCAGCACGAACAGCCCGATGAGCAGCTTGCGGCCACGCCGTCGGGGTCGCGCCTGGTCCACCGGATAGTCCTGCGCCACGCCGCCTCCTGTCTCCGCCCGTCGCGCCGCGACGAGTCGTTCGTACCGACGCCGCAGGGCGGCGCACCCGTAGGTACCCGACCGGCTCAGCGCTCAACCGTGACTCAGAGGAAGAGCATGCACATGGCGTACGCGGCGGGCGCCGCCAGGGCGAAGCCGCCGAGCGGACCCTGCATGTGCCGGGCCACCCACATGGTTGGCGGTTCGCCGGCCATCAACCGGCCCGCCTCCGCGTACCCCACGGCGAGGTCGGAGAGGACGGCGGTGACCGCCGCGACCAGGCCGATCACGGCGGCCCGGGTCGGCGTGAAGGGAGCCACCAGGTAGCTGCCGAGGAGGGCGCTGGTCAGCGTGCCGACCATCGCGCCGGCCACCACGCCGGCGGCGCCCCGGGGCACCTGCGGGGCGAGCCGGGGCCAGGGCAGCACGGCGTCGGTGAGCCGGGCGACGGTGAGCGCGACACCGCTCGCGGTCAGGCAGACGGTGATCGCCTGGGTGCCGGCCGGGATCCGGCTGAGCACGATCAGGGTGCCGAAGGCCACCACGCCGACCACGATGAGCAGCGTGGAGCCGAGGGAGTCGGTGACCCGGACCCGGTCGACCCGACGAACCAGCTGGCCGAGCACCGCGGCGAGGAACCCACCGGCGGCCAGGTAGCCCAGCGGCGCCAGGCCGGCGACGTCGGTCTGCACCGCCGCGATGTCGACCAACGCCGCGACCGCGGCGCTGATCCCGGCGACCACGAACAGCGCGGGCGGACGCATGGCCATCGTCCAGGCGAGCACGAACAACAGTTGGACGCCGAAGATGATGAAGGCGAACGGCAGCCGGTGACCGGGGCCCGACGTCTGCGCGCCGAGCACCAGACCGACACCGAGCAGCGCCGCGAAGCCGGCGATGGTCAGCGCCAGTTGACGGTGCACCGCGACCGGGGGAATGACCTCCTCTTCCGGCTCGTCGATCTCGTCTTCGGATCGGCGGGCCGGTTCGCCGGCGCGGCGGGCACGGCGCGGCCCACCCCGTTCGCGGCGGTCGCCATCGGTGGTGGCCGGACCGGTACGCGGCGCGGGCGGTTGGCCGCGCGTCGCTGCGGCGGCCGGACCCGGTTGGGGCCCAGCGGGCCACGATTCGCGGCCGGCCTCGGGCGAGGTGGAGGGAAACACGACCCGATCGTGCCAGACCGACGGCCCGACGCGGTGGTCACGGGTTTCAGCGACGTTAAAATCCGGGCCACGATCAGGGGCAAGGTAGACAAACAGGAAATGGCCTGACGGCGCGGCCGAGGCGATCGGTTAGGCTCAACGCGTTACCCGCCCGTCAGCGACGCCGGGACCACGCAATTTCTCAGCGCACTCCTTGATGAGTGCGACTGGTCGCGTGCGGCCTCGCGCCGCCGGGACGGAGGTGATCGTGGAGATCCTGCTGCTGGTGACCGCACGCGCAGGGGAACCGTCGGCTGTACTGCCGGCACTCGACCTGCTGCCGCACTCGGTCCGCACCGCGCCGCGTGATGTTCGCACCCTGGTCGCAGGCCCCAGCCCGGACGCGGTGATGGTGGACGCGCGATCGGAGTTGAGCGAGGCCCGGGCGACCTGCCGGATGTTGCACGCCACCGGGCTCGGCGTGCCGCTGGTCGCGGTGGTGACCGAGGCCGGCCTGATCGCACTCAACGCCGACTGGGGCGTCGACGACGTCATCCTCGCCTCGGCCGGCCCCGCCGAGGTCGAGGCACGGCTGCGGCTGGCGGTGGGCCGGCTCAGCAACGCGACTGCTGGCGCGGGTGGCTCGATCCGGGCCGGCGAGCTGACCATCGACCCGGACACCTACGCGGCCAAGCTCAAGGGCCGTCCGCTCGACCTCACCTACAAGGAGTTCGAGCTGCTGAAGTTCCTGGCCCAGCACCCGGGCCGGGTGTTCACCCGGGACCAGCTCCTGCGCGAGGTCTGGGGCTACGACTACTTCGGCGGCACCCGCACTGTGGACGTGCACGTCCGGCGACTGCGCGCCAAGCTCGGCTCGGAGTACGAGTCGATGATCGGCACCGTCCGCCAGGTCGGCTACAAGTTCGTCGTTCCGCCGTCGCGGTCGCTTCCCGAGGCGGAGCACGCGCCCCTGCCGGTCTGATCCGCAGACCGCTCCAGACGATTTCCCATATGCCCTTTTTGCGCAGCTTGGCAGTTCTATTCTGACTGCCGGGTTTGTCGGAGAAAGGGGCGACGGTGCGCGCACTGAACACGGGGGCGACGGGCCGGCGTGACCGGCAAGCCAGGTGGAAGTCGTGACGCGGGGCAGCTCCACCGCGCGGGCCGTGGGGATCGTGACGCTGGTGGTGGCGGGGCTGCTCGGCTCCGCGTACGTGCTGGGCCGCAGCCTCGTCCCCGACCAGACGCCTCGGCACTCCACCGGAGTCACCACGAGCGCCGACGGGCCGCACTACGCCGACCAACCCAGTGTTGGCGAGCCGGGCGGAGCCCCGCGCGCTACCGCCAGCGCGGCCGAGACCGGCCCAGCCGAGACCGGCCAGGACGGGTCCGGACGGGACGCCGGAGGCGACAACCTGTTCGGCGCGTACACCACCACCGGCACCCCGCGGCTCGCGCTGACGTTCGACGACGGGCCGGACCCGCGCTACACGCCGCAGGTCCTCGCCCTCCTGCGCGAATACGACGTACGCGCCACGTTCTGCGTGGTCGGCGAGAACGCGCAGAACCACCCCGACCTGGTCCAGTCGATCGTGGACGCCGGGCACACCCTGTGCAACCACTCCTGGCACCACGACGTCGGCCTGGGCGCCCGATCGGCCGACGCCATCCGCTCCGACCTTCTGCGCACCAACGCGGCGATCCGGGCGGCGGTGCCGAACGCCCCGATCGTCTGGTACCGCCAGCCGGGCGGAGCCTGGACGTACCCGGTGGTGTCGGTGGCGCAGCAGCTCGGCATGACCCCGCTGCACTGGTCGGTGGATCCGTCGGACTGGGAACTGCCCGGCGCCACCAAGATCACCGCGACGGTGCTGAGCCAGGCCGCACCGGGCTCGGTGGTGCTGCTGCACGACGCCGGTGGGGACCGGCAGGGCACGGTGGAGGCGCTGCGCCGGATCCTGCCCGACCTGACCGCCCGGTTCGAGCTGGAGGCACTACCCACCGACCCGACGTGAGCCGCGGCTTTACGGCGACGCTCCGGGCGTCACGACACGCAACGGCTACGGTGGCGGGATGAGCAGCGCGGAGCCGACCAGCGACCAGGTGACCCGGAGCGACCGACTGGCGCCGGCGGAGATCGCCGACGTACTCGCCCTCGCCAGCGCCGCAGGTGACACGGACGGAGCGGACCCGCTCGACGAACACGTCCTGCTGCGGCTGCGCGACGCCGACGCCCCCGCCGTGCATCTGATCGCCCGCGCCGACGACGGCACCCTCACCGGGTACGCGCACCTGGACACCACCGACCCGGTCGGCGGGATCGGGGTCGAGCTGGTGGTGCACCCCGCGTACCGGCGGCGGGGCACCGGACGGGCGCTCGCCCGGGGCGTACTCGCCTCGGCCACCGGGCCACTGCGGGCCTGGGCGCACGGCGACCACCCCTCGGCCGCCGCGCTCGCCGTCGACCTCGGCTTCACCCGCGCCCGGGTGCTCTGGCAGCTGCGCCGGCCGTTGGCCGCCCCGCTGGGTGAGCCGCGCGTGCCCGACGGGGTGGCGCTGCGCGCGTTCCGGCCCGGGGCGGACGACGCGGCCTGGTTGACCCTCAACGCACGGGCCTTCGCCGAGCACCCCGAGCAGGGCCGGTGGACGTCGGACGACCTGCGGGTCCGCCTCGCCGAGCCGTGGTTCGACCCGGCGGGCTTCCTGCTCGCCGAGGAGACCGCGACCGGCCGGCTGCTCGGTTTCCACTGGACCAAGGTGCACGAGCGGCCGGGGTCGGCCCGGATCGGCGAGGTGTACGTCCTGGGGGTGGAGCCGACCGCGCACGGTGGCGGGCTCGGCCGGGCCCTGACCACCGCTGGGCTGACATATCTGCGGGACAAGCGCGGCCTCGACCGGGTGATGCTCTTCGTGGACGACTCGAACACCGGGGCCGTCGCGCTCTACGAGCGGCTGGGCTTCGCCCGCTGGTCCGCGCACATCAACTACCACCTGGGCTGACCGTCGGCCGCCGCCCCGACCGAGTCACCGGTGGGTAACGGCCGAGCATCGGCGGGATAACGCCGAACCGGAAATATACCCATACTTCCGACAGGTGTACCCGGGTTCACTTAACGGACAACTCACCCTCAGCAAGCGGTCATCTCGGGGGCCGTACGTGTTCACCTTGCGTTCACTTGCGACCGGCGAACCGGCTACCTGGCACTTCTAACTTTCGTGTCAGCCGGTCAGTGCCGGTCCTCGGGCCCCGGGATCGGGGCGCCAAGTCAGACGCGAAGGGAAACCCCTCAGGTGAAGCTCCAGCGGTACGGCACTATTGCCTGCCTCGCTCTTGCCGCGACGCTCGGCCTCAGTGCATGCGGCTCGGACAACAACGAGCCCGCCTCCGGCGCGAGTGCTTCGGGCTCGGCCGCCGCGGTCGACTGCGCTACCGGCACGCTGAACGCCCAGGGCTCGTCGGCGCAGAAGAACGCCATGGCCGAGTGGATCAAGGCGTACCAGCAGAAGTGCCAGGGCACCACGATCAACTACGAGGCTTCCGGCTCGGGCGCCGGCATCCAGGCGTTCATCGCCGGGACCGCCGACTTCGCCGGTTCCGACTCCGCGCTCAAGCCGGAGGAGCAGCCGCAGGCGGACGCCAAGTGCGTCGGTGGCAAGGCCATCCACCTGCCGATGGTTATCGGCCCGGTGGCCGTCGCCTACAACGTCAGCGGCGTGGACAACCTCCAGCTCAAGCCGGCCACCCTGGCGAAGATCTTCGCCGGCAAGGTCACCAAGTGGGACGACGCCACGATCAAGGCCGACAACCCGGACGCCAAGCTCCCGGCGACCACGATCCAGACCGTCCACCGTTCGGACGAGTCGGGCACCACCGACAACTTCACCAAGTACCTCTCGAAGACCGCTGAGACCGACTGGACCCTGGGCAACGCCAAGGCGTGGAAGGCCCCGGGCGGCACCGGCGCCAAGGGCTCGGACGGCGTGGCCAGCCGGGTCAAGGGCGCGGACGGCTCCATCGGCTACATGGAGTGGTCGTTCGCCGAGAACGCCGGTCTGAAGATGTCGAAGATCGGCAACGGCAACGGCGAGTTCGCCGCGCTGACCGCCGAGGCCGCCGGCAAGACCATCGCCGGTGCTGCCGTCGAGGGTCAGGGCGACGACCTCAAGCTGAAGATCGACTACAACACCAAGGAGGCCGGGGCCTACCCGATCGTCCTGGCGACGTACGAGATCGTCTGCAGCAAGGGCCTCGCGGCCGACAAGCTGAAGCTGGTCAAGGGCCTGCTGGGCCACGCCGCCAGCGCCGAGGGCCAGGCCTCTCTCACCGAGCTGGGCTACGCCCCGCTGCCGGAGACGGTCCGCACCAAGGTCGAGACCGCGGTCAAGAACCTCTCCTGACCCGATTCCACACCTCCGCAACCGAATCGAGCGAGCAGATGGGTGAAACCCCTCACCGCTCGGCCGACGCCGGCACCGGTGGGACGCGCGTGACGCAGAGTCACGAGTGGCCCGCCGGTGCCTCGGCGCGTGTGGCCGAGGCACCAGTCAGCACCCGTTCCCCGGGCGGCACCGGGCTGGGCGGCGGCGGCGCGCTACCGCGCAGCCGTAAGTTCGGCGCCGAGCGGGCCTTCCGCGGTCTCACCCTGGCCGCCGGCACCGCCGTTCTGGTCATCATCGCCGCAATCGCGATCTTCCTGGTCGCCAAGGCGGTGCCGGCCCTACGCGCCAACACCGAGAACTTCTGGTCCTACGAGGGCTGGTCCCCCAACGACACCCAGCCGAAGTTCGGCATCGGAGCGCTCGCCTTCGGCACCGTGCTCAGCTCGGCACTCGCGCTGCTCATCGCGGTGCCGGTGGCGCTCGGCATCGCGCTCTACCTGTCGCACTACGCGCCGCGTCGGCTGGGCACCGCGCTCGGCTTCCTGGTCGACCTGCTGGCCGCCGTACCGAGCGTGGTCTTCGGCCTCTGGGGACGGGACGTCTTCAGCAGCCCGGTCCGGGACTTCTCGGTCTGGCTGAACCAGCACTTCGGCTGGATCCCGCTCTTCGGCGGCGACGGCCCCTTCGGGGCGTCCGTCATGCTCGGTGCCCTGGTGCTCGCGATCATGGTGCTGCCGATCATCACCTCGCTCTCCCGCGAGGTGTTCCTCCAGACTCCCACCGCGAACGAGGAGGCGGCCCTCGCCCTGGGCGCCACCCGCTGGGAGATGCTCCGCACCGCGGTACTCCCCTACGGCCGCCCCGGCATCATCGCCGCGATGATGCTCGGCCTCGGCCGGGCGCTCGGCGAGACCATCGCCCTGGCGCTGACCCTCGGCATCACCTTCGGCATCTCGTTCAACCTGATCGAGAACGGCGGCAACACCATCGCCGCCAACATCGCCAACGCGTTCGGCGAGGCGAACGAGACCGGCCGGGGCGCGCTCATCGCCTCCGGTCTGGTGCTGTTCACCATCACGCTGATCGTCAACATCACGGCGCGGGCGATCATCTACCGCCGCCGGGAGTTCACGGAGTCGGCCGCATGACCACAACCGTCACCTCCCACCGCACCCGGCCGCCGGCCCAGCCCGACTCGCTGCGGGCCAAGCGGCTGCCCTGGTACGCCGCCCCGGCCATCGCCGTGGCGGCCCTGGCGCTCTCCGCCGTGGTCGTCTACGGCACCGGCATCGGCGGCCCGGTCCTCGTGGTCGTCCTCGGCGCGATCCTCTACCTGGTCGGGCTCTTCGCCGCAGCCAACGCGGTCGAGGGGCGCCGATCGGCCCGCAACCGCACCTGGAGCGCGCTGATCCACTCCGCCTTCGTACTGGCGGTGCTGCCGCTCGTGTCGGTGGTCTGGACGCTGGTCAGCAAGGGCGCCGACCGACTGGACGTCAACTTCTTCCAGACCTCGATGAACAACATCGGGGCCCGGGACGCCAACGGCGGCGCTTACCACGCGATCGTCGGCACGCTGGAGCAGGTCGGCATCGCCACCCTGATCACCGTCCCGCTCGGCGTTCTCTGCGCGATCTACATCGTCGAGTACGGGCGGGGCAAGTTCGCCTTCGCGATCCGGTTCTTCGTGGACGTGATGACCGGCATTCCGTCGATCGTCTCCGGCCTCTTCGTGCTGGCGTTCTGGGTGCTGATCGTGTCGCCGTGGTTCAACGACGGCCGGCCCAGCTTCTCCGGCTTCGCCGCCGCGCTCGCGCTGAGCGTGCTCATGCTGCCCACCATCGTCCGGTCCACCGAGGAGATGCTCCGCCTCGTACCGGCGCCACTGCGCGAGGGCGCGTACGCGCTCGGCGTACCCAAGTGGAAGACGATCCTGCGGGTGGTGCTGCCGACGGCGCTGCCCGGCATCGTCACAGGCGTCATGCTCGCCATCGCCCGCGCGGCCGGCGAGACCGCGCCGGTGCTGCTGGTCGCCGGCGGTGGTGCCGCGATCAACAGCAACCCCTTCGAGAACAACCAGTCGTCGCTGTCCCTCTTCGTCTACCAGCAGGCCGGTGACGCGTCGAAGTACGCACCGGCACGGGCGTGGACCGCGGCACTCACCCTGGTCGCCCTCGTACTCATCCTGACGATCGCGGCGAAGCTGCTGGCCCGTCGCAACAGGCTCAGCCGATGAACCCCGGAGGTACCACCATGGCCAAGCGCGTCTCCGCCTCGAACGTCACCGCGTACTACGGCAGCTTCAAGGCGATCGAGAACATCAACCTGACTGTCGAGCCGAAGACGGTCACCGCCCTCATCGGGCCGTCCGGTTGCGGCAAGTCGACGTTCCTGCGGTCGATCAACCGGATGCACGAGGTGCTGCCGGGGGCCCGGGTCGAGGGCAGTCTGACCATCGACGACCAGGACATCTACGACCGGGACGTGGACGTCACCGCGGTCCGGCGCACGATCGGCATGGTCTTCCAGCGGCCGAACCCGTTCCCCACCATGAGCATCTTCGAGAACGTGGTGGCCGGGCTGAAGCTCAACGGGGTCCGCAAGAAGTCGATCCTGGAGGACGCGGCCGAGAAGGCCCTGCGCGCCGCGAACCTGTGGGGCGAGGTCAAGGACCGGCTGGCCAAGCCCGGCGCGGGCCTCTCCGGCGGTCAGCAGCAGCGGCTCTGCATCGCCCGGACCATCGCGGTCGAGCCGCAGGTCGTCCTGATGGACGAGCCGTGCTCCGCCCTGGACCCGATCTCCACGCTGGCGATCGAGGACCTGATGTTCCAGCTCAAGGACAAGTTCACGATCATCATCGTGACGCACAACATGCAGCAGGCCGCGCGGGTGTCGGACCGGACCGCCTTCTTCTCGATCGAGAAGACCGGCGACCCGGGCCGGCTGATCGAGTACGACAACACCCAGAAGATCTTCAGCAACCCGAGCGTGAAGAAGACCGAGGACTACATCACCGGCCGCTTCGGCTGAGCCGCTGGCTCCCGGTCCGCCAGGGGCGTCGGTCGACCTGACCGGCGCCCCTTGGCGTGTCCGGACGCGGTTCGCCCGGACTCAGCCCAGGACGAAGCGGGGTTCGCCGTTCGGGGGCAGATCCAGACGCGGGGTGACCGGGGTGGCGGCGTCCCGATCGGCCGCCGCCCGCGCCACCCCGGCCAGGTCGCCGGCCGCCGCCACCTGGGCCAGCGTGACCAGGGTCGGTGGCAGCATGGTCAGCTCGCCGGCCTGCGCGCGGGCCAGCGCGTCCGCCGGCCGGATCCACAGGGTGTGGTCGGCCTCGCCGGAGACGTCGCGGGTCCGCTGGCCGGCCGGCAACAGGGCGATGAAGAAGTACGTGTCGAAGCGGCGCGGCTCGAACTCGGGAGTGATCCACCGGCTCCACGGCAGCAGCAGGTCCGACCGCAGGGTGAGCTGACGGTCGGCGAGCAGCGCCGCGAAGCCCAGCCGGCGCCCCTCCAGGTCCTGCCGGGCAGCCTCCCAGTCGTCGCTGCTGACGTCGCCCACCACGGTCTCCCGGTTCGGACCGGCGAGCAGTACGCCGGCCTCCTCGAAGACCTCCCGCGCGGCGGCGCAGACCACCGCCTGCGCGGCCTCCGGGGCCACCCCGAGCCGGCCCGCCCACCCGCCCGGCGTCGGGCCGGCCCAGTTCAGGTGCGCCTCCGAGTCGGAGCGGTCCACCCCACCTCCGGGGAAGGCGTACATCCCGCCGAAGGTCATCGCGGCGACCCGGCGGATGACGTACACCTCGAAGTCGGCGTCGGTCGGACGCAGCAGCAACACGGTGGCCGCGACCCGCGGCGTCGCCGGGGTGCCACCCTCGGCCTGGAACCGGCGGGCGTGCTCGACCAGGGCGGCCGGGGCGGCGAAGCCGTCACTGTCGATCGTCATGCCGCGAGCCTAGTTCCCGGGGTGCGGGGTGCGGCGCGCTGCGGGGCGGCCAGGAGCACACCGGGGTCCCGCCGGATGAACTGGTCGGCGGCCGGGGAGCGGGCGGTTCACCTGGCTCGGCTAGCGTTCCGGCATGACTCGTTGGGGCATCCTGGCCACCGGCCACATCGCCAGCCGTTTCGCCGAAGACCTCCGGCTGGTGCCGGACGCCGAGTTGGTCGCGGTCGGTTCCCGCGCGGCGGAGAGCGCCCGGCGCTTCGCCGACACGTACGGCGCGAAGCGCGCCTACGGCTCCTGGGTGGAGTTGGCCGCCGACCCGGAGGTGGACGCGATCTACGTGGCGACCCCGCATTCCGCGCACTACGAGGCGGCGATGACCTGCCTCACCGCCGGACGGGCGGTGCTGTTGGAGAAGCCGTTCACCCTCGACCTGGCCACCAGCACCGAGTTGATCGACACTGCCCGCGCCGCCGGGGTCTTCCTGATGGAAGCCATGTGGATGCGACTGAATCCGATGATCCTGCGGGTGGTCGAGTTGATCGCGGACGGGGCGATCGGCACGGTGACCGGCGTCCGGGCCGACTTCGGGGTGGCCGGGCCGTTCCCGCCGGAGCATCGGATGCGCAACGCGGCGCTGGGCGGGGGTGCCCTGCTCGACCTGGGGATCTACCCGATCAGCCTGGCGCACCTGCTGCTCGGGGCGCCGCAGCACATCCGGTCCTGGGCGCAGCTCGGCCCGGAGGGGACGGACGAGAACACCGGCATGCTGTTCGGCTACGACAGCGGGGCGCTGGCGACCCTGAGCTGCGGCATGGTCGGGTTGAGCGGGCAGACCGCCTCGATCACGGGCACCACCGGCCGGATCGACCTGCCGGAGCCGTTCTTCCGGCCGGGTTCGGTGACCCTGCACCGGGCCGGTGCCGAGCCGGAGACGATCGTCGCCGACGGGGCCGGCAACGGCTACCAGTACGAGGCGATCGAGGTGCAGCGCTGCCTGGCCGCCGGCCTGACCGAGAGCCCGGCGGTGCCGCATGCCACGACCCTTGAGGTGATGACCCTGCTGGACACGGTCCGTGAGCAGATCGGCGTGCGTTACGTCTGAACGGCGGAAGGGCCCCCGGCCACGGCGAGACCGTGACCGGGGGCCCTTCCGGAAGCTCAGCCGAAGAGCGGCCGGACCAGCAGGTACGTGACGCACGCGATCAACGCGGCGGCCGGGAACGTGATGATCCAGGCGAGCACGATGTTGCCGGCCACGTTCCAGCGGACCGCGGAGAGGCGCTTGGTCGCGCCCACACCCATGATCGCCGAGGTGATCGTGTGGGTGGTGGAGATCGGCGCCTTCAACACCAGGGCGTTGAAGTAGAGCACCGCGCTGGCGACGGTCTCGGCGGCGAAGCCCTCCGGCGGCCCCAGGTCGATGATCTTGCGACCGAGGGTCCGGATGATCCGCCAGCCGCCGGCGTACGTGCCGAGAGCCAGCATCGTCGCCGAGGTCCAGAACACCCAGCCCGGGATGTGCGTCTTGCTCTCCTGGAAACCACCGGTGTAGAGCGCCAGGACCACGATGCCCATGGTCTTGGCGGCGTCCTGCATGCCGTGGCCGACCGACATGGCGGCCGCCGAGGCGGTCTGCGCCCACCGGAAGCCCCGGTTGAGCTTGCCCGGCTGCCCCTTCCGGAACAGCCAGAGGATGGCCAGCATCAGCAGGTAGCCGAGGGTGAGGCCGACGATCGGCGACAGCACCATCGGCAGCAGCACCTTCTCGCCGATGTTGACCCACTGCACGATGCCGCCGGTGGACAGCAGGGTCGCGCCGACCAGGCCGCCGAAGAGCGCGTGCGAGGACGACGACGGCAGACCGAAGTACCAGGTGATGAGGTTCCAGGCGATCGCCCCGAGCACCCCGGCGAAGACCACACCGAGGCTGCTCACCCCGGTGGGGAGGGTGACCAGGTTGTCGCCGACGGTCTTGGCAACCCCGGCGCCGAAGTGGGCGCCGACGAAGTTGCCGACCGCGGCGAGCCCGAGGGCGATCCGGGGTGTCAGCGCCCGGGTGGAGACGCTTGTCGCGATCGCGTTGGCGGCGTCGTGGAAGCCGTTGGTGTAGTCGAACGCCAGGGCTACCCCGATCACCGCCAGCACGGCGATGAGTTCGGGTGTCACAGTCACAGGATCAGGACTCCTTGACCGCGATGGTCTCGACGGTGTTGGCCACGTGCTCGAAGGCGTCGCAGGCGGCCTCCAGCTCGTCGGCGACCTCCTTCATCTTCAGCACCGTCAACGCGTCGTACTCACCGGAGAAGAGCCGGACGAGCAACTGCCGGTTGATCCGGTCGCCCTCGTTCTCCAGCCGGTTGCACTCGATCCAGTAGTCCTCGAGATGCTTCATCGACTTCAGCCGGGGCATCGCGTCGGCGGTCAGCTTGGCCTGCTGGTCGAGCACGTTGACCATCTCGTGCAGCTCGCGCGGCAGCGCCGGGAGCTCGGTCAGCCCGTACAGGTAGAGCAGATCGCCGACGGCCTCCAAGTGGTCCATCACGTCGTCCAGCAGCGAGCCGAGCCGGTAGATGTCCTCCCGGTCGAACGGGGTGATGAAGGTCGAGTTGATCTTCTTGTACAGCTCGTGGGTGATCTGGTCGCTGTCGTGCTCGACCTCGGTCAGCCGCTCGCTGACGGACTGCACGTCCACGCCGGGCAGGGCCAGCTCGTTGAGCAGCGCGGTGCCCCGGACCAGGTTCTGCGCGGCCCTGGTGAAGAGCTCGTAGAAGGCGCCCTCGGTGGGGCGGAAGGAAAACTTCACAGCACAGACCTCGTCGCGTCGGTGGAAGGGTGGAGGCGCCCATAAGCGCCCGCCAGGTGAATGCTAGGAAACGACCGAACCGCGAATTCGCCGGCCCACCCCTGGCCAGGCCTCATTCACCGCTCGTTCACCTGCTGTTCATCTCGGCCGTCCCACCCGCACCCGCTCCACCAGCAAGCAGGCGCTCGCGCTCGTGCGCCACGTCGAAATCGGCAGCCGGATACCCCAGTTCGAGCGTGTCGAACGTCTCACGCAGCAGGTGGGCCACTGCCCAGTCCCGGTACCACTTGCGGTCCGCCGGCACCACGAACCAGGGCGCGGCGTCCGTGCCGCACCGGCTCAGGGCCTCGGCGTACGCGGCCTGATAGTCGTCCCACTGCCCCCGCGAATCGATGTCGGAGGGGTTGTACTTCCAGTGCTTGCGCGAGTCCGTGAGCCGGTCCAGCAGGCGCTCGCCCTGCTCGGCGTACGAGATGTGCAGCATCACCTTGATCAGCGTGACGCCGCCCTCGGTCAGCTCCCGCTCGAACGAGTTGATCTCGTCATAGCGGGCTCGCCAGGTCGTCTCCGGCACCAGCGAGCCGACCCGGGCGATCAACACGTCCTCGTAGTGCGAACGGTTGAACATCCCCACGTACCCCGGCGGCGGCAGCTCCCGGCGGATCCGCCAGAGGAAGTCGTGCCGCAGCTCCTGGCGGGTCGGCGGCCCGAACGAGCGGATGTGCAGGCCCAGCGGGTTCATCGCGCCGGCCACCCGTTTGATCGTGCCGTCCTTGCCGCCGCAGTCCATGGCCTGGAGCACCAGCAGCACCCGGTGCGCCGGCCGCTCCGACCCGGTCTTGGCCATCGCGAAGAGCATCTCCTGCTGCCGGCCCAACTCCTCGCCGACCAGCTCCACCTGCTCCCGCGCCCAGGTCTTGCGGTGCTCGCCGCGGCCCGCGGGCTCCGGCAGGCCGGGCATGGACCGCGGGTCGATCGCGCCGAGATCAACCGGCGCGGTGACCCGCAGCAGTTCCCGCACGGAACCGCCGTCCGGTGCCACGATCTGCCCTTGCTGGGGTGCGCTCATGCACGGATCATCGCCCACCCACCGCCGTTCCGCCCGCCGAGAACCACCTCGGGACCTGGGCCCGCTGATCGGCACCTACCGACCTCCGCCGACGGCAGGCACCGGTCCCGCCGGGCCGTTTCGGGGCTGCCGGCGTGCCCGCTCGGCGGGAGGATGTAGGCCGGGACGCCGACCGGAAGGGGTGGTGGGTCGTGCGGGAGTTGGCGACGGAGTTCGAGGCCGAGCGGGGCCGACTGCTCGCGGTGGCCCACCGGATGCTGGGCAGCCGCAGCGAGGCGGAGGACGCGGTGCAGGAGACCTGGCTGCGCTACGCCGGGGCGCTGGCGGACCCGGCGGCGCGCGCCGAGATCCGTGACCTGTCCGCGTGGCTGACCACGACCTGCGCTCGGATCTGCCTGGACGTGCTCCGCTCGGCCCGGGTCCGCCGGGAGGCGTACCCCGGGCAGTGGCTGCCGGAGCCGGTGGTGAGCCCGTTGGGCGGCCGGCCGCCGGCCGACGGCTACGCGCCCGACCCGGCGGAGCGGGCGGTCCGCAACGACGAGGTCGGCACGGCGCTGCTGGTGGTGCTGGAGCGGCTCGCGCCGGAGCAACGGGTCGCCCTCGTGCTGCACGACGTGTTCGCGCTGCCGTTCGCCCGGGTCGCAGGGGTGCTCGGCACCACCGAGGTGGCGGCCCGGCAGCTCGCCTCCCGGGCCCGACGGGCGGTCACCGCGCCGGACGTACCCCGGCACACCGCCGACCCGGCCGAGCAACGTCGGGTGCTCAAGGCGTTCGTCTCCGCCACCGAGTCCGGCGATCTGGACCAGCTCCTCCAGGTGCTCGCGCCGGACGTGGTCTTCGTCGGCGACTCGGGTGGGCACTTCCCGGCAGCCCGTCGGCCGGTGCTCGGCGCGGACGCCGTGGCCCGCCTCGCGCTCGGCCTGTTCGGCCGGACCGGCCGGTACGCCGACCGGGTGCTGGCTCGGCCCATGCTCGTCGACGGCATTCTCGGCCTGCAACTGGAGACGTCGCACAGCGACGGCAGACCGATCCGCGTGGTCACCGCGTTCGCTGTCGACCAGGGCCGGATCACCGCCATCTACAACCAGCTCAACCCGGAGAAGCTGACCGACCTGCCGCCGCTGGACGCCGACGACGGTTGGCCGCCACGCTGGTGAGCCGGCCCGACCCGGGCGTGCGGCCTCAGACCACCAGGGCCAACCACTTGCGGTAGGCGGTGGCGAACGGCTCGGTGCCGTCGCCCAGGGCCCCGAACAGCCGCTGTGCCGCGGCCTCGGCCTCGGCCACCACGTCGTCCGGGTAGCCGAACCGGGCCCGGTGCTCGGCGAACTCGTCCTCGTCGAGCAGCTCCACCAGGCCGGTGGCCCGACGCCGGACGACGTCCAGATCGAGGTCGATCAGGTGGACGGTGTCGTCGGACTCCCAGCGAGCCGGGGTCGCGATGTCGCAGTAGACCTCGCTGGTGCGGGGCGGGGGGTTGAACATGGCCGTCCACCACGCGCGATGGGGCACCAGCAGCACGAACGGGATCTTCTCCACCGAGGGCCGGCCGTGGTAGACCGACTCGGTGCCCTCGGGCACGCCGAGCCAGACGCCGAGATCGTCCTCGGTGAGCCGGCGGGCCGGGTAGTCACGGTGGGCGCTGCCGTCGTACTTGCGGTAGATCACGCGGACCATGTCGCTCGGCATGATTCGCACCCTAACCGATACAGCCCAACGCGTCGTAGCGCGGCCGTAACCGGACGGGGTCGGCCGCAACCCGCCCCGGTCGGCGTCGCGCCACGCGGCGGATGGGCGCGGTCGGTGTCGGCGGCGCCGGGTACCGTCGCACGGTGACTCCGCCCCGCACCGCCACCGGTTCCGCCACCCCGTCGGCTCGGGCCAAGGGCCGGCGGCGGGGTGCCCGGCCCAGCGGCACCGAGCTGCTGGCGGCGGCCGTCGGCGCGGTGCCCGGCGGCGCTGAGCGCCCCGGCCAGTTGCAGATGACCACGGCGATCGAGGAGTGCGTGGCCGGCGGCGAGCATCTGCTCGTGCAGGCGGGCACCGGCACCGGCAAGTCGCTGGCCTACCTCGCGCCGGCGCTCACTGTGGACGGCCCGGTGGTGGTCTCCACGGCCACCCTGGCGTTGCAGTCCCAGCTGGTCGACCACGACCTGCCCCGGCTCGCCGACGCGGTCGAGCCGGTGCTCGGCCGTCGGCCCACCTTCGCCGTGCTCAAGGGCCGCCATCACTACCTCTGCCTCGCCCGACTGGACAACTCCACCGAGGAGGAGCCGGAGGACACCCTCTTCGACGCCCCCGCGGCGCGCCCCGGCGGCGGGACGAAGTGGCTCGGTGAGGCGGGCCGGTTGGGCAAGCAGGTCGAGCGGCTGCGCGACTGGGCCGAGAAGACCGCCACCGGCGACCGGGACGAGCTGGACCCAGGCGTCGACGACCAGGCCTGGCGGCTGGTGTCGATGCCGGCCCGCGAGTGCGTCGGCGCGACCCGTTGCCCGTTCGGGCAGGAGTGCTTCGCCGAGGCGTCGCGGGCCCGCGCCCGGGAGGCCGACATCGTGGTGACCAACCACAGCCTGCTCGCTGTCGACATGCTCGCCGACCGGCACATCGTGCCGCCGCACAAGCTGCTCATCGTCGACGAGGCGCACGAGCTGGCCGACCGGGTCTCCTCCGCCGCCCAGGCGGAGCTGGTGCCGGAGCTGATCGACCGGACCACCCGGCGGGCCCGTACGCTGCTGCGCCCGGAGACCGCCGAGGCGCTCACCGCCGCCGGCGACGCCCTGGCGGTCGGGCTGGCCGAGGCGCCGGCCGGGCGGATCACCGCGGGGCTGCCGACGCCACTGCGGGAGGCGTGCACGCTGCTCGACGCGGCGACCCGCTCCGCCCTGGACGCGATCGGCGACGTCAAGGCCGACGACCCCGACCCGGTCCGCAAGCAGCAGGCCAAGGCCGCCCTGGACGAGCTCTCCACCACCGCGCAGCGGCTGTTGGAGGAGGGCGACCACGACGTGGCCTGGGTGGAGAAGAACGACAGCGGCAACCGCCGGGCACTGGTGGTCGCGCCGCTGTCGGTGGCCGGCACCCTCGCCACCCACCTGTACGACGAACGCACCGTCGTGGCCACCTCGGCGACCCTCGCGCTGGGCGGCCGGTTCGACACGGTCGCCCGCGCCCTCGGGCTCGACGCGCCACCGCCCGCCCCACCGACACCCGCCGCAGCAGCGCTGGCCGCCCGCACCGGCCCCGGCCGGCCGGCCGCCGAGATGCCGGGCCGTCGTCTCGCTGGCGACGTCACAGCGAACACCGTCGTACCGGCCACCGAGGGCCCCGGGTGGCGGTCACTCGACGTCGGTTCGCCGTTCGACTACGCCCGGCAGGGCATCCTGTACGTCGCCGCGCACCTCCCCCGCCCCAGCGTCTCCGGGCTGCCCGAGGCTGCCGGAGAGGAGCTGCTCGGGCTGGTCGAGGCGCTCGGTGGTCGTACTCTCGGGCTCTTCTCCTCCCGGCGGGCCGCGCAGCAGGCGGCGGAGCTGTTGCGCGCGCGGACCGACCTGCCGGTGCTGCTCCAGGGCGAGGAGGCGCTGCCGCTGCTGGTGCGTCGCTTCCGCGAGGAGCGCGCCAGCTGCCTGTTCGGGGTGATGTCGCTCTGGCAGGGGGTGGATGTGCCGGGTGACGCCTGTCAGCTCGTCGTCATCGACCGGCTGCCCTTTCCCCGCCCGGACGAACCGCTGGCGGCGGCCCGCGCGGCGGCGGTGGACGCGGGCGGCGGCTCCGGCTTCGCGGCGGTCAGCGTGCCGATCGCGGCGGTCCGGCTGGCGCAGGGCGTGGGCCGGCTGATCCGGGCGACCGGCGACCGGGGCGTGGTCGCGGTGCTCGACTCCCGGCTGGAGACGGCCCGAGGTTACGGGCCGTTCCTGCGCCGCTCACTGCCCCCGTTCTGGTACACGACCCGTCCCGAGGTGGCCCGAGGCGCCCTGGAACGCCTGGCCAAGTCCTGACCCGCGCCGCTCCGCTTGGGCAGGCCCAGGATCGCGTTACAACAAGGAAAGAGTGGTCTCCCGCTGGCGGGAGGCCACTCTTTCCGTGATCCTGCGTGATCTAGCGGTCGAGACGCGCGGGTCTAGGGGGCCTGGGAGGCGACGACCACGGCGTCGGGCGGGGTGTCCGGGACCCTTCGGGCGGCAAGCCGGCGGACCGCGGTGTTCAGCACCGCGATGAGCGGCACGGAGACCAGCGCACCGGTGATGCCGGCGAGTACGACACCGGCGGCGATACCGATGATCACCGCGAGCGGGTGGAGGGCGACCGCCCGTCCCATGATCAGCGGCTGCAGCACGTGCCCCTCGATCTGCTGTACGCCGATCACCGCGCCGAGGATGATCAACGCGGTTACCGGGCCACTGTCGACGAGGGCCACCAGCACCGCCACGCCGCCAGAGAGCGCCGCACCGACGATCGGGATGAACGCGCCGAGGAAGACCAGCGCGGCCAGCGGGAAGGCGAACGGGATGTCGAAGACGACCAGGAAGATGCCGATGCCGACCGCGTCGATGAAGGCGACCAGCACTGTCGCGCGGACGTAGGCGCCGAGTGTGTGCCAGGAGGCGCGACCCGCGTCGTCGACCTTCCACCGGGCAGCCACCGGCAGCAGCCGAACCAGGAAGCGCCAGATCCGGTTGCCGTCGCGCAGGAAGAAGAACGTCGCGAACAGGACCAGCAGCGTGCCGGTAAGCACCTCGGCCAGCGTCGCGGCGGTGCTCAGGGCGCCACTTGTGAGATTGGAGGTGTTGGAGTTGATCCAGGCCTGCGCCTCGTCGATGTAGCGGTCGAGCTGAGTGTCCGAGAGGTGCAGCGGGCCCGTCTTCAGCCAGTTCTGGATCTGCCGGACACCCTCCGACGACTTCTCGCTCAGCTCCGGTACGCCACGAATGAACTCGTTGACCACCAGCGTCAGCGTGCCGATCACCGCGACCAGGCCGCCGACCAGCACGACCGCCGTCGCCAGCGACCGGGGGAACCGGGCCCGCAGCAGCCAGCCCACCGCCGGGGCGAGCAGCGCGGAGAGCAGCAGCGCGATGGCCAGCGGAATGATCACGATCTTGATCGTGCCGACGATCCGCAGCAGCGCCCAGGCCACCACGCCGATCACGATCAGTCGCCAACACCACGCTGCGGCGATCCGGAGCCCGTGCGGAACGTCGGCGTCGTCCCGGCTGGTGGTGGAACTGTGCAGGTCCACCGGAGGTTGCGCGCCGTAGACCATGGTGCTGGGCGGCGCGGTCGGCCCCGGCACGGCCGGCGACGCCACCCGGGCCGCCTCCGACGCGTCGTTCAACGCGTCACCCGAGGGGCCCTCGTCGGCGCGCGCCGACTCCTGTCGTGACTGGTAGGCGCGGCGAAGCCGCCCGCGTACCCGCTCGAAGCGGCTCAAGCGCACCTCCTGGCAGAAAACCCGGCCCGCCAACGGCGACAGGTCGGACAGCATACGTCCGTTCCCGACACCGTAGGGCGGTTCCGCCACACAATGCCCCGACCACCTCCGGCGTAACCACCGACGGGCCACCGTCGGCCACACGGTAGCGTCTGCGGCGTGACCGTCGACAACGATCTCGACGCCGGCCTGCCGATCCGCCTGCTGCACGACCGCGTGCTGGTGCGGATGGAGGGCAGCGAAGGCGAACGCCGCTCCACCGCCGGCATCGTCATTCCGGCGACCGCCGCGGTCGGCAAGCGCCTCGCCTGGGCCACCGCGGTCGGGGTGGGGCCGAACGTCCGCGCCATCGTCTCCGGCGACCGGGTGCTCTTCGACCCGGACGACCGCTCCGAGGTCGAGCTGCACGGCCGCGGTTACGTGCTGCTGCGGGAGCGGGACGTGCACGCCGTGGCCGCCGAGCGCATCGAGAACGACTCGACCGGCCTCTACCTCTGACGCACCTCCCCCGGCCACCGGGCCCCGTCGCGCACCGTTTGCCCGGCCGCACGACGGGAAGCCATCCGGCGACCGTGGCCCTGGGGAGGGACGATGCCGGTATTCGTGAAGAAGCTGTTGACCTGGGGCAGTGTCGCGTTCCTGATCTACTTCATGGCCTTTCGGCCGGACGGCGCCGCGCAGATGTTCCGAGGGATCGGGGCCGCGCTGATCGCGATGTTCCAGGGCCTCGGTGACTTCCTCACCTCGCTGCTGGCCTGAACCGCCAGCCGTCAGCTCGCGGGCAGCAGCTGTCAGGGGTGCGTCGGCGGCCAGGGCGACGCCGGGCGCAGGCCGGGCCAGCCGGGCGGGGCGTACCCCACCGGAGCCGGGGCGGGAGCCAGCACCACCGGGATCGGCACCACCGGCTCGTCCGGCGCGTCCACCGCGCGCTGCGTGCCGTCCGGGAAGCGCAGGTGGTAGCGGCTGCCGTCCCAGACCCCCGCCGGGGCCTGCGGGTCCCGACCCACGAAGAACGACCGGTACTCGGTGATCGCGTCCAGCAGCTCCCGCTCCTCGCGGGCGGTCCGCTCCTGGTCGGCGGGTTTGCGGTCCAGGCCGCGCAGCGCCCCGTCGCGCAGCAGGGCCAACCGGGTGGCCGCGGACTGGTAACCCCGCATCGCCCGTACCCCGGCGTCGCCGGCCACCCGCCGCGCCCAACTGCGGGCGGCGTGCCGCCGGCCGAGACTGCTCAGGGCGGCCACCTCGGGCGGGCTGAGCCAGCCGGCGCGGACGTAGTCGGGCAGGACCCGCTCGGTGAGCCGCCCCTCCCAGGCGCGCAACCACAGCGCCAGCCCCACGGTGCCGAAGAAGACCGGCACCATGAGGCCCAGGAAGCCGTACAGCATGATCATGGCCTCGCCGGTGGCCTGGGTCAGCGTGGGCAGCAGGTTCCACGTGCCGTGCAGCATCATCGCCAGCAGTAGGCCGGCGATCGGGGCGAGCACCCGGATGCGCCGGTCGGCCGTCCGGGAGGCGATACCCAGCCCCACACCGGTCATCGAGGTGAAAAGGGGATGGGCGAACCCGAACAGCAGGATCCGCAGGATGAAGATCGCGATGACCTGCTGGATGCCGGTGGCCGGGCCGTACCGGTCGGCGCCGGATGCGTACCCCAATCCGCCCAGGTAGAGGATGTTCTCCACCATCGCGAAGCCGACCGCGCTGAGCCCGCAGTAGACCAGACCGTCGGTGATCCCGGACCACTCGCGGCGGCGGAACACCAGCAGCAGGATCGGGCCCAACGCCTTGGTCAGCTCTTCGATGAACGGCGCCACCAGCACCCCGGTCAACGCGGACGGCAGGCCCCAGTCGGCGAAGCGGTTGGCCGCGAAGTCGTTCACCGTGAGCGAGGCGGCGGTGGAGACGAACGCCCCCCAGGCGAAGCAGAAGATCAGGTACTTCAGCGGCTCCGGTTCGTACCGGTCCAGCCAGAGGAAGCAGGCGACCAGCACCGGCACCGGCAGGATGGCGGCCACCACCCCGATCAGCAGGGCCTGCACACCGAGCGACTGGCCGAGCGTGAAGACCATGAAGACCGCGCACGCCGCGATCAACAGCACCACCCCGGCCAGCGCCAGGAACCGCCGCCAGCCCAGTCGGCGCAGCGGCATCCGGGGCGTCTCACCCATGGGCGGGACGGCGGGCGCAGGCGGGGCGGCGGGCGACGGCGGCAGCGGTGAACCGGGCGGGGTGTCGGCCATGCGGTCAGCGTAGCCATCCGCCGCCGGCTGGTTCGGCCGCATCGGTAGCCGCTATGCTGCCGGCAGGTCACGAGCGCCAGCGTCAAGCCCCGGCTTGCTGGCCGGCAACCCTCGTCGAGTTCGCGGTGGGGTGCCCCGGGTGATGACCGGGCCCAGCCCGATCGGTGTGCTGGGCAAGCGCGGACCCCGTCCCGATGTCGCACCCGGGGTCCCTGACCCCGGAGGTTCCGGCGTGTCCGTCACTCTCGTCCCCTCGCTGCCCAGCCTGCCCACCGTTTCGTCGGCGCCGTCCGCGCCGCTCGACGTCCTCGGCGTGCCTGGCGAGATCAACCTGGACTACGCGGCCAGTGCGCCGTGCGCGCGGGCCGCCGCCGACGCGGTGGCCGAGCTGCTGCCCTGGTACGCCAGCGTGCATCGCGGAGCGGGAGCGCTGTCGCGGCGCTGCACCCTCGCGTACGAGCAGGCCCGGCAGACGATCGGCGACTTCTTCGGCGCTCGCGCCGACGATCATGTGATCTTCACCCGCAACACCACCGACGCGCTCAACCTGCTGGCGCGGGCCGTCCCGGCCGGCACGACTGTGGTCACGTTCGCTGGCGAACACCATGCCAACCTGCTGCCCTGGCCGCGCGGGTCGGTGCGGCTGCCGGTGCCCAGCGACCCCGACGGGGCGGTACGCGATCTCGCCGCCGCCCTCACCGAGCTGCGCCGGGGCAGTAGCCCCGCGCTGCCGGTGCTGGTCGCGGTGACCGGTGCGAGCAACGTGACAGGTGAGCGGTGGCCGGTCGCCGAACTGGCGCGGGTGGCCCACCGGCACGGTGCCCGGATCGTGCTCGACGCCGCGCAGCTCGCCCCGCACGCCCCGGTCGACCTGCTCACGCTCGACGTCGACTACCTGGCCGTGTCCGGCCACAAGCTGTACGCGCCGTTCGGCGCGGGAGTGCTGATCGGCCGGGCCGACTGGCTGGACGCCGCCCCGCCCTACCTGGCCGGTGGTGGCGCCACCAGCCACGTCGGGCCGGCCACCCACGACGTGACCTGGGCGACCGGCCCGGCCCGACACGAGGGCGGCACCCCGAACCTGCTCGGCGCGGCCGCGCTGGCGGCGGTGTGCAAGGCGCTCGACAACGCGGACCAGGTTGCGCTGGCCGCCCACGAGCAGGCCCTGCTGGCCCGGTTGCGGACCGGCCTCGCCGCCCTGCCGCACGTCGTCGAGCTGCGCACCTTCGGCCCGGACGCGCCAAGGGTCGGCATCGTCTCGTTCGTGGTCGCCGGCTGGGACTCCACCGAGGTGGCCATGCGGCTGGCCGCCGAGCACCACATCGGCGTACGGGACGGGTTGTTCTGTGCCCACCCGCTGGCCCGGCGTCTGCTCAGCGAGGCGGCGGGGCGTACCGGCCGACGGGACCTGCCGCCCACCGCGCTACGTGCCAGCATCGGGCTGGGCAGCACGGCCGCTGAGGTTGACCGGCTGCTCGCGGCGCTGGCCGAGCTGGGCTGAGGCCCGGCCGGCGGTGGGCTCCGCTCAGCCGACCGGCGGGGCAGTGGGTGGCTTCGGTGTCTCGCCGGGCTCGGCGGGCTCACCGACCGGCCGCTCCTGCTCCCCGAAGGCGGTGCGGATCCACCGGTTCGCCTCCTCCTGCTCGATCCCGGAGGCGACCAGCAGGTCGCTCGCGGTGGTGCGGATCTGGGCGACCACCACGCTGCCGGAGAAGCCCACCCCGGCGCCGTACGCCCGGCCGGCCTCGCTGACCGCCCGCAGCGACCGTTCCCGGGCCTTCTCCGGCTCCTCGCCGGCGGCGAACTCGTGCTTGAGCAGCCGGACCGACTCGGCGAGGTGGCCGATGGCGTCCGGCATCGGATCGGGCACCGGTTCCTCGTCCTCGACAAGCGTGACGGACCGGCGGATCAGCGTGCCGCTGTTGCGCATCGCCCGGTCGATCGGGTCGGCCGCCTCCGCGTAGTGGGTGAGTTCGTCGCGGCGGTGCCAGCGGGCCGGGGAGAGGGTGGCGGTCTCCTTGGCTCCCTCGATCGCCTCGCCCAGCGTGGCCAGTTCCTCCTTGTTGTTGCGCAGCCTCTCCAGCGCGCCCTGGATGGTGGCGCGGTCCCGGTTGCGCAGCCCGTCCGCGGTGGCGTCGAGCTGGGCGGCGAGCAGGTCCAGGGCGGGTCGGGCGGCCCGGTTGATCACTCGAAGCGGGTTCAGTGGCAGCAGCACCGCCGTGACCAGCAGCGCGATTCCACCGCCGAGGAACGCGTCGACGAAGCGGGGAATCTCCAGGTTCTGCGTCGACGGGCTCAGTGTCACGATCAGCACCGCCGTGGCCGCCGCCTGGATGACGATGGCCACGCTCGCCCCGGCGAAGATGGTGAGCAGGATCGCCACGGTGACCACCAGGCCGAGCTGCCACGCCCCGGTGCCGAGCAGGTAGATCAGGAGGTCGCCGACGAACACCCCGACCCCCACCCCGACGATCAACTCGATGGTCCGGCGGAACCGCTGGCCGACAGACGCGGCCAGGGTGCCGACCGCGGAGATCGGCGCGAAGACCGGTTGTGGGTTGCCGAGCACCTTGTGCGAGATCAGGTACGCGAGCCCGGCGGCCAGGCCGGCCTGCACGGCGAGTCCGCCGGCCATCCGTACCCGGTGCAGTCGGTCGTGCAGGGTGGCTCGGCCACGGTGGCGCAGCTGTTCGGTGGCCTCGGCGATCCGCGCGCCGTCGATGTCCACCAACCCGTCGCGCAGCGCGGTACGTCGCACCATCGGAGGTCGCTTGTCCCGGGCCACGGCCATGGGCGCGACTACCCGTGGTGGGCCCGCTGAACCCTCCCTTCCCGCGCGTCGCGGGCGGATGCGGCAGACTCGGGCGGTGGTTGATCTGTTGGACCGGTGGCGGGCGGCGGCCCGAGGTGCCGGCGCGAGGCCCGGCCCGGACACGACCCAGGCCGGTGAGCAGGTGATCGCCCGCTGGCGGGAGCCGCACCGGCACTATCACACGCTGGCCCATCTGACGGCGGTGCTCGATGTGGTGGACCAGCACGCCGACCTGGCCGCTCGGGCCGACGTGGTCCGGCTGGCGGCCTGGTTCCACGACGCGGTCTACGACCCGCGGGCCGCTGGCGACGCCAACGAACGGGACAGCGCCACGCTGGCCGAGAGCGTGCTCACCGGGCTCGGGGTGCCGGCGCCCACGGTGGCCGAGGTGCGCCGGCTGGTGCTGCTCACCGCCGGGCACACCGTGACGCCGGGCGACCGGGACGGGGTGTTGCTGTGCGATGCGGACCTGGCCGTGCTGGCCACGCCGCCGGCCAGCTACGAGCGTTACGCGGCGGCGATCCGCCAGGAGTACGCCCATGTGCCGGAGCCGGCCTTCCGGGCTGGGCGGGCCGCCGTGTTGACCGGCCTGCTGGCGCTGCCCGCGCTGTTCTGGTCGCCACCGCTGGCGAGCCGGTGGGAAGAGCCCGCCCGGGACAATGTGCGCCGCGAGCTGGCCGCGCTCACCGGGGAGCCGGAGAACGCGGGCTGACCAGGTGCTTCGGCCGACGCAGGCCGGCGGCGCGGAGCAAACGGACCAGCTCCCGGCTCGGCACCACCTGGGCACCGAGCCACACCGCCGCCGCGAACCGGTCGGCCGGGATGTCGTAATGGTCCCGGTCGAAGCCGCGCCGGGGCGCGCCGAGCGCCTCGGCGAAGGCGTGCAGCTCGGCGTACGAGACGTCACTGATCAGGTGCGACCAGAGCCGACCGCGCCACGGCCAGGCCGGCCGGTCCAGGTAGAGCATGGGCCCAAGTTATCCCGCCCAGTCGATCATGTTGATGATCGCCGGTCGGCGACCTAGCCTCGGCTGCATGGCCCCCACCGCGCTCCTCGACGATCTGCGCGCCGCGCTCGGTGACGACGCCGTGCTCACCGACCCGGACCTGCTGCGCATGCACCAGCGGGACGAGGCCGACCTGTGCGCGGCCGGCGTTCCGCTGGTGGTGACCCGCCCGCGCGACACCGAGCAGGTGGTCGCCGTGATCCAGGCGGCGGCGCGGCACGGCGTACCGGTGGTGCCGCAGGGCGCGCGGACCGGGCTGGCCGGCGCTGCGAACGCGGTGGACGGCGCGGTGGTGCTCAGCACCGTCGCGATGAACGAGATCCGGGAGATCGACCCGGTGAGCCGGATCGCTGTGGTCCAGCCGGGGGTGGTCAACGCGGCGCTGGCCGGGGCGGTGGCCAGACAGGGCCTCTGGTACCCGCCGGACCCCGGCTCCTGGGAGTCCTCCACCATCGGCGGCAACGTGGCCACCAACGCCGGCGGCATGTGCTGTGTGAAGTACGGCGTCACCACCGAGTACGTGCTCGGCCTGGAGGTGGTGCTCGCCTCCGGCGAGGTGCTGCGCACCGGCCGGCGTACGGCCAAGGGGGTGGCCGGCTACGACCTGACCCGACTGTTCGTCGGTTCGGAGGGCACCCTCGGCGTGATCACCGAGGTGACCGTGGCGCTGCGGCCCGCCCCGGCCGACTCGCTGACCTTGGTCGCGGTCTTCGGATCGACCGCCACGGCCGGCGCGGCGGTGGCCGAGATCGCGGCTCGCGGGCTCACCCCCAGCCTGTTGGAGTTGCTGGACCAGACCCACCTGCGGGCGATCGAGGCGTACCAGCCGATGGGGTTGCGGACCGACGCGCAGGCCCTGCTGCTGGCCGCCGCCGACACCGGCTCCCGGGCGGCGGACGACCTGGCTGTGCTGGCCGAGGTGTGTGATGCCGTCGGCGCCGACGAGGTCTACGCGGCCACCGACGCGGTGGAGGCGGCGGCGCTGCTCCAGGCTCGCCGGCTGGCCCACCCGGCCATGGAGAAGTTCGCGGCGGACGCCTATCCGGGCGGCAACGGCGGTCTGGTGATCGACGACGTGGCGGTGCCGCGCGGCGCGCTCGCCGCGCTCCTGGACGGGGTCGCCCGGATCGCGGCCGAGTGTGAGGTGCCGATCGGCGTGGTCGGGCACGCCGGGGACGGCAACATGCACCCGAACATCGTGGTCGACCGGGCCGATCCGGCGAGCGTTGAGCGGGGTCGGCGGGCCTTCGACGAGATCATGCGGCTCGGCCTGGACCTGGGCGGCACGTGCACCGGCGAGCACGGGGTGGGGCTGCTCAAGCGGGACTGGCTGGCCCGGGAGATCGGGCCGGTCGGTGTCCGGGTGCATCAGGCGATCAAGTCGGCCCTCGACCCGGCCGGCCTGCTCAACCCGGGCAAGGTGCTCTGACCGGCTGCGGTCAGCCCTTGACCTCGGCCGGGGTCGCCTGGGTGAGCAGCAGCAGGATCTCCCCGGCGACCGGCGTGAGTTCCTCACCCGGGCAGTCCTGCGAGGTGATCAGCCCGGTCGAGGTGATGAGGCTGGACGTCAGCGCGTCGATGCAGGTGGTCCGGTACCGCCGGGCCTGGTCGGTCTCGTCGGCGAGCGCCGGGTTGGCGAGCAGCACCTGGAGCCGTTCGGTCAGCTCCGGTGCGAGGGTGCCCCGGGAGGTCACGCCGTCGCCGGCGCAGTCGACGCACTGCCACGCGCCGTTCCGCTCGACGCTCAGGGTGCGCATCGGCCCGTCCTCGCCGAGCCGCTGGAGCAGGCTCACCTGACCGGCGGCGACAGTGGTGGGGATCTCCAGCTGCGAGCCGCCACCCGCCGTGCCGGGGGTCGGTTGCGCCACCGGGGTTCTCGGCTTGTCTCCGTCGAAGAGGGAGCACCCGGTCAGGGCGCCGACGAGCGCGACGGCGAGCAGGGGTGAGAGCAGACGAGGGCGCGCGCGGGGTAGCACGCGCGGAAACCTACCCCACCGTAGGTAGCGTTCGAAACCACCATCCGGGCCGGTATCGATGGTTACCCATCGGTAACGTCGCAATTCGTCATCGAGCGGACGGGCGCAGCTCCGCCTGATCGTCGTCGCCGCCCCGGTCGGCCGCGTAACCCCGCACGTCCGGAGCGCCGAGCCGGGCCGCGTCCGCCGCCGCGTCGTCCGGCATCAACTGGGACTGCCGCTCCGCCTCCACCCGGGCCCGGTAGTGCTCGACCTCGCGTGCCCGGGTCGCCGCGTCCCACCCGAGCACCGCGCCCATCAACTCGGCGGTGTGCTCCGCCGACTCCAGCCCCCGGTGGCTGGTCTCGAACGAGATCCGCGTCCGCCGGGTCAGCACGTCCTCCAGGTGCAGCGCGCCCTCGGCCCGCGCCGCGTAGGTGACCTCCGCCGCCAGATACTCCGGAGCACCGGCCAGCGGAGACGCCAGCAGAGGATCGGCGTCGACCAGCGCCAGCAGGTCCAGGGTGAGAGTGCCGTACCGCTCCAGCAGGTGCTCCACCACGCCCACCGGCACGCCGTGCCGGCGCGCCAGGTCGGCCCGGTCCCGCCACATCGCCGGGTACCCGTCAGCACCGAGCAGCGGCAGGTCGGCGGTACGCGACGAGCGGGCGCCACCGAGCCGGCGAGCAGCTCGGTCGACCACGTCGGACGCCATCACCCGGTACGTCGTGTACTTGCCGCCGGCGACCAGCAGCAGCCCGAGCATCGGCTCGAAGACCGCGTGCTCCCGGGAGAGCTTCGAGGTCGAGTCGGCCTCGCCGGCCAGCAGCGGCCGCAGCCCGGCGTACACCCCCTCGATGTCGGCGGTGGTCAGCGGCCGGTCCAGCACGGTGTTGACCTGCTGGAGGAGGTAGTCGATGTCGCGGGCCGAGGCGGCCGGGTGCGAACGGTCCAGCCGCCAGTCGGTGTCCGTGGTGCCGATGATCCAGTGCCCACCCCACGGGATGACGAAGAGCACCGAACTCGCCGTACGCAGGATGAGCCCCGTCTCGCCGGTGATCGCCGAGCGGGGCACCACCAGATGCACCCCCTTGGAGGCGCGTACCCGGACGCCGGGCCGCAGGCCCACGTCGTTGAGCATCCGGGACATGTCGTCGCTCCACACGCCGGTGGCGGCGATGACGGTGCGGGCCTGCACTTCGAACTCCGCGTCCGGCGAGCCCGGCGGCGCCTCCAGGTCCCGGACGCGGACGCCGGTCACCTCGCGCGCCTGCCGGATCAACCCGACGGCACGGGCACTGCTCACCACCGTGGCACCGAGGCTGGCCGCGGTGCGGGCCAGGGTGACCACCAGCCGGGCGTCGTCGACCTGCCCGTCGTAGTAGCGGATCGCCCCGGCCAGCGCGTCGGCCCGCAGACTCGGGAAGATCCGGCGGGCACCCTCCCGGGTCAGGTGACGGTGCAGGGGCATACCCCGGCCGCCGCCGAAGACCCCGGCGAAGACGTCGTACGCGGCCACCCCGGCGCCGTAGTACGAGCGGCGGAACACCCGGGCCGGCAGGTCCCGCAGACCCCGCCCGGCCGGCAGCGGCACCATGATCGGCACCGGGCGTACGAGGTGCGGCGCGAGCCGGGTGGCCAGCAGGCCGCGCTCGGTGAGCGCCTCGTGGACCAGGTGGAACTCCAACTGCTCCAGGTAGCGCAGGCCACCGTGGATGAGTTTGCTGGACCGGCTGGAGGTCCCGGCAGCAAGGTCACGCGCCTCGACCAGCGCCACCTTCAGGCCCCGGGACGCCGCGTCCAGGGCGGCACCGGCTCCGGTCACCCCGCCCCCGATGACCAGCACGTCGAAGCGCTCGGCACGCAGTCGACGCAGGTCGGACGCACGGCGGACCGGTGAGAGCTGACCGGCGACGGATCGGGAGATATTGGGGTCGCGCACCCGTCCACCGTAACCGCCGAGCCAACGGGTCGACATTCGCCGCCCGCCCCGCACCGCTCCTACCTGCTCCGAAGCGCACGACACGTCTCGCCACCCGATCCAGACCGACCGATCGGAGATCTTGGACAGTTACCGGTTGAGCCCGCCCCGCTAACGGAAACTGTCCAAGATCTGCACGGATCGTCGAAGTCCCGGAACCCGACGCTCGGGTCGAAACCCTTCGTCGTAGTCGTAAGGTTCTCGGATGCACGGTCAACCTACGCAACCCGGTTTCAGCGACCGCAGTTCCCCGTGGCCGGTCGTCGCGGCCGTGCTGGTCGGCTGCTGGACGGTTGCGGTCACCGTGGGCACCCAGACCGGTGGCTGGCTCACCGACCAGGTGCTGCTGGGCTTCGGACGGGACCGGCTCGGCTGGCTCTGGCCGGTGCTCGGCCTGGCCACCGTCGTGCTGGCCGGCACGCCCGCTCTGCTGCTGGCCGTCCTGCCCCGGTCGGCCGCGGTCCGGGCCACCGGGCGGGCCTGGCTGATCGGAGCACTCGCGCTCGGCCTGCTCACGCTGCTGCGGGTCGTGCCGCCGGTGCACCACGAGGCGTACCTCGCCGCGCTGGCCGGTGCCGCGCTGCTCGGCGCGCTCGCCGTGCGCTGGTCGGCTCGCCGGTGGGCGTACCCCGGGCTGGTTGGCTCGGTCAGCGGCCCGGCACCCAACGGAGACGGCGACGCCACGCGGCCCGAGGCCACCGGAGACGGCGACGCCACGCGGCCCGAGGCCACCGGGAACGCGGAGACCGTCGGGCGGCGGCGGAGGTTGCTGGGGCTCGGTCCGGTGCCGCTGCTCGCGGTCGCCGCCGGGTTGGCGCTGCTGCTGCCGTGGGCCTGGCTGGGCGCGCTGGGCGGTCTCCTGGAGACCGCGCTCGCGCTTCTGGCGGCCGCCGCGCTCGGGGTGCTGGCCGCGACTCTGCTGGACGCACCCTTCTGGGCCCCGTTCGCGGTTGGGCGACCGCCCCGGCCGGCTCGGCTGGTGCTGGTCGGCGGCCTGGTCGCCGGGGTTGCGCTGCTGCTGCTCGCGGCGGGGACCGGCCAGTCCGGCGCGCAGTTGCCCGCCCTGCTGACCCTGCCGCCGGTGGGTTTCGCGCTGGCCGCGCTCTGGGCCGCGACCTGGCGGCCCACCGCCGACCCGGCCGAGGCCACCCGCGCCGGCCGAACGGCGACCGGCTGGCTCGTGGGCCTGGCCGCGCTCGGTCCGCTGGCCTTCACCGACCCGGAAGAGATCAGCCTGCTGCTGGTCGGCATCCGGGACATCCCGTTCTGGGTGGCGGCCGCCGCCGGCGTCGGGCTCGCCGTCGCGGTCCTGGTCGCCATCGGGTACGCGGTGCTGCTCGCCCGTCCCACGGCGCGCACCCCGAACAGGCGGGTCGCCGCGGTGGCGGCCGTGGTGCTGCTGGTGGCGTTCGGCGTGGTCGACCTCGGCCCCGGCCAACCGGGCCTGTACGGCGAGCGGCTGTTCGTGGTGCTTCGCGCGCAGGCCGACCTGAGCGATCTTCCGGCCGCCGCGCCTGGTCGGGCCGGGCGGGACGCCCGCGCGGCGGAGGTCTACCGGCGGCTGGTGACGACCGCCGAGCAGAGCCAGGGCGACCTGTTGCGGGGATTGAACCGGCTGCGCCTCGACCCGGTGTCGTACTACCTGGTCAACGCGGTCGAGGTGGACGGCGGCCCGGCGGTGCGGGCCTGGCTCGCCCGCCGACCGGAGGTGGCCCGGGTGCTGGTCAGCCAACGCCTGCGCCCGCTGCCGGCCCCGGCCGGGCAGAGCCGGGGCACCGCGCCCAAGCCCACCGGCCCGGAGTGGAACATTCGCCAGATCGGCGCCGACCGGGTGTGGTCCCAACTCCGGGTCACCGGCACGGGCATCGTGGTCGGCAGCTCCGACTCGGGGGTGGACGGCGGCCATCCGGCGCTGCGGGCCGGGTTCCGTGGTGGGGACGACTCCTGGTACGACCCCTGGGACGACACCCGGAGCCCAACCGACCAGGGCGGACACGGCACCCACACGGTGGGCAGCGCGGTCGGGCGGGACGGCATCGGGGTGGCACCGGACGCGCAGTGGGTGGGCTGCGTCAACCTGGACCGCAACCTCGGCAGCCCCGCGCACTACCTGGACTGTCTCCAGTTCATGTTGGCGCCCTTTCCGGCCGGCGGCGACCCGTTCAGCGACGGCCGTCCGGAGCGCGCCCCGCAGGTGCTGACCAACTCGTGGGGCTGCCCGTCCATCGAGGGTTGCGACCAGCGCGTCCTGCGGCCGGCCACGGCCGCCCTGGACGCCGCCGGGATCTTCGTGGTCGCCGCGGCCGGCAACACCGGCCCGTGGTGCGCATCGATCGACGATCCGCCGGCCCCGTACCCGGACGTGCTGACCGTGGGCGCGGTGGACGCCCAGCGGCGGGTCGCCGAGTTCTCCTCGCGCGGGCCGGTGCCGGGTGGCTCGGGTAAACCGGACGTGCTGGCACCGGGGGTGGCTGTGGTGTCGGCCATGCCGGGCGGCACGTACGCCGCGCTGGACGGCACGTCAATGGCGACCCCGCAGGTGGCCGGGGTGGTCGCGCTGATGTGGTCGGCGAACCCGGCGCTGGTTGGCGACGTGACCCGGACCCGGCAGATCCTGCGGGACACCGCCACTGCGGCGACGCCCACCTATCGCTCCGACAGCCCCTCCGACGCCTGCGGTGCTCCGTCGAACGTGACCGGCGCCGGGCAGGTCGACGCCTACGCCGCGGTTCGCGCCGCCCAGCAATAGGCAGGTTTCCTTCCTGAAGTGCTGAGCCGGGGGTGCGGCTCGACACCCGGTGATCTAGGGTCGGCGACCATGGACGCCGAGATCACCGTCACCGAGCTGACCGCCGACCTGGTCCCCAGCGTCGTACAGCTCTGCCAGCAGGCTCTCGACCTGCCCGAGGACGCCGCCGAGGCGGCTGCCATCGTTGACGTTCTCTGGACCCGGGCCACCGCCGACCGGCCGGTGGTCGGGCTGGGCGCGTACCGGGGTGCGGACCTGGTGGGGGTGCTGATCTGTTCGGTGTCGGCGACCGAGCCGGGGATCGGGCACGTGGACCTGGTCGCGGTCCTTGCGGAACAGCGGCGTCGGGGCGTCGGCCGGGCGCTGCTCCAGCGGGCCGAGCGGGTGCTCGCCGAGCGCGGGGCGACCGAGGTGCTGCTGGCCGGAAATCCGCCGTACTACGCGTGGCCGGGCATCGACGTCCGCTACACGCCGGCGGTCTGCGCCGCCCTCGCGCTCGGCTACCAGCAGGACCGGACCGCCTGGAACATGACCGCGGACCTGTCGTACGACGGGTCGCCGGCACTGCGGTCCACCGAGGCGGCGGAGCGGCGGCTGGCCGACCAGGGCGTCACCGTACGCCGGGCGGAGCCGGCTGACCTGCCGACGCTGACCGCGTTCGCCCGATCCACCTTCGGCGGGACGTGGGACGGCGAGCTGGCCGGGTCGGTGGGGCGCGCCGACGCCGGTTGCCACCTGGCGGAGCGGGACGGCGAGGTGCTCGGCTTCGCCGCGTACGGGTCGTCCCGGCCGAGTTGGTTCGGGCCGATGGGCACCGCGCCGGCCGCGGAGGGGTCGGGTATCGGCGGGGTGCTGTTGCGGCGCTGCCTGCGCGACCAGCGGGTGGCGGGGCTCGACCGGGCACAGATCGGCTGGGTAGGACCGGTGCCGTTCTATTCGGGCAGCGCGGGTGCGTGGATCGAGCGGGTCTTCTTCCTGTACCGGCGAACCCTATCCAGGTGACAACCAGGGCAAACAGGACATAGATCCATTCGCCCGCATCGGTCATCGACGCCCCCTACCGTTTCGGTAGAGGAGGCAGCCATGACCACGGATGACAACCAGACCGAGGACGGCACGCCGATCACCTGGAAACCGGTGGGTGAACTCCCCGGCCAACTGCCGTTCGACCGGCTCGACTACGGCGACGCCGAGCAGCTGGCCGAGATGACCACCGACGGTGAGCCGCCGGTGGTCGAGGAGCCGCAGGAGATGGTGGACGCGCCGATCCAACTGCTTCCGCCGTACAACCGGGCCCAGAAGCGGCGCAACCAGCGCCCACTACCGACCTGACGACGAACGGGGCGGACCGCGTCAGCGGCCCGCCCCGTTCGGTGTCGAAACTGGACTCAGAAGTCCATGTCCCCGCCACCCGGGCCAGCCGGGGCAGCCGGGTTCTTCTCCGGCTTGTCCGCGACAACGGCCTCGGTGGTGAGGAAGAGCGCCGCGATGGAAGCGGCGTTCTGCAGCGCCGAGCGCGTGACCTTGGCCGGGTCGATGATGCCCGCGGCCAGCAGGTCGACGTACTCGCCGTTGGCGGCGTTCAGACCGTGACCCGCTTCGAGGTTACGGACCTTCTCCACCACGACGCCGCCCTCAAGGCCGGCGTTGACGGCGATCTGCCGCAGCGGGGCGTCCAGCGCGACCTTGACGATGTTCGCACCGGTCGCCTCGTCGCCGACCAGGTCGAGCTTGTCGAAGGCGGTCTTGCCGGCCTGAACCAGCGCGACGCCACCACCCGGGACGATGCCCTCCTCGACGGCGGCCTTCGCGTTGCGAACGGCGTCCTCGATGCGGTGCTTGCGCTCCTTGAGCTCGACCTCGGTGGCCGCGCCGACCTTGATCACCGCAACGCCGCCGGCCAGCTTGGCCAGCCGCTCCTGCAGCTTCTCCCGGTCGTAGTCGGAGTCGCTCTTGTCGATCTCGGCCCGGATCTGGTTGACCCGGCCCTGGATCTGCTCGGCGTCACCGGCACCGTCGACGATGGTGGTCTCGTCCTTGGTCACCACGACCTTGCGGGCGCGGCCCAGCATGTCGAGGCTGGCGGCGTCGAGCTTGAGGCCGACCTCCTCGCTGATGACCTGGCCACCGGCGAGGATGGCGATGTCGGTCAGCATGGCCTTGCGGCGGTCACCGAAGCCCGGCGCCTTGACGGCGACCGACTTGAAGGTGCCACGGACCTTGTTGACCACCAGGGTGGCGAGAGCCTCGCCCTCCAGGTCCTCGGCGATGATCAGCAGCGGCTTGCCCGACTGCATGACCTTCTCCAGGATCGGGAGCAGGTCCTTCACCGACGAGATCTTGCTGTTGGCGATCAGGATGTACGGGTCGTCGAAGACGGCCTCCATACGCTCCGGGTCGGTCATGAAGTAGGCCGAGATGTAGCCCTTGTCGAAGCGCATACCCTCGGTGAGCTCCAGCTCCAGCCCGAAGGTGTTGCTCTCCTCGACGGTGATGACGCCTTCCTTGCCGACCTTGTCCATCGCCTCGGCGATGATCTCGCCGACGGTGCTGTCGCCAGCGGAGATGGAGGCGGTGGAGGCGATCTGCTCCTTGGTCTCGACGTCCTTGGCGAGCTTGGACAGCTCCTCCGAGACGCTCGCGACAGCAGCCTCGATGCCCCGCTTCAGGGCCATCGGGTTGGCGCCAGCCGCCACGTTGCGCAGGCCCTCGCGAACCAGGGCCTGGGCCAGGACGGTCGCCGTCGTCGTGCCGTCACCGGCAACGTCGTCGGTCTTCTTGGCGACCTCCTTGACCAGCTCAGCGCCGATCTTCTCGTACGGGTCCTCGAGCTCGATCTCCTTGGCGATGCTCACACCATCGTTGGTGATGGTGGGGGCACCCCACTTCTTCTCGAGCACGACGTTGCGGCCCTTGGGGCCGAGGGTCACCTTTACGGCGTCGGCGAGCTGGTTCATGCCCCGCTCGAGGCCGCGGCGCGCCTCTTCGTCGAACGCGATCATCTTGGCCATACGGTGTTGTCCTCCTGGACACTCACGGGCCACCCGAGATGTGTGCCCCGGATAGACCGTTTGGTGTGCGCACCTTGGGACGTCGCCACCTGGCGACGGCGACGTCCTTCGGCCGGGCCGGATAGCCCGCGACGACCGGCCATGTGCCGCCCCGGCGTCTCCACGCCGGTGCAACCTGGCCCCACCGTCCCGACCGCTGGCACTCACGGTATGCGAGTGCCAATGACTTGTTTAGCACTCTCCCCTGCCGAGTGCAAGCACGATGGGGTCGCTCAGCCGAGTTCCGCGGCCAGTCCAGCGGTGTTCACCGGCGCCTCATGGGCGCGCTGCTCGGCGTACGTCACCAGCAGACCGATCATCTGAGCGAGGTGGGCCGGCAGGGCCAGCACGGCGGTGATCCCGATCACCACCACCGTCCCGGCGGCGGTACCCGCCGAGGAGAACGGATCCGTTCCGAATGCGGAGGTGCCGATCCCTTCCAGGCCACCGGGGATCAGGGTGCCGACGATCACCGCCACGGCCACCAGGGCCACACGACCGAGCAGCAGGCCGAGCCGGTCGTGGAACATCCGGAACGATCGACCGATCGGGTTGTGGCGTTCGAAGAGATAGACCGGGCCGGCCATGCTCAGCGCGAAGGCCAGGTAGATGCCCGGCAGCACGCAGAAACAGACACCGACGCCGATCAGCAGACTGACCAACAGGGTCCAGCCCCACAGCCCGAGTGCCCGACGCAGGCCGTAGCGCAGCGCAGACTCCAGGCTGGCCGGCTGACCGGCGGCCTGTTGGGTGATCACCCAGGTGCCGGCGGCCCACCCGACGGCCTGCACCAACCCGACCACCAGGCTGCCGCCGACCAGCAGGACCAGGAGGCTCAGCAGTTCGGCGGCGAAATTGTCCGGCAGCGCGGGGGTCGACGTCGATTCGGCCTGGGCGGCCCACTTCGCCGACGGGTCCACCCCGAGGGAGATCACCGAGAGCACCGCCGCCGGCAGCACCTGGGTGAGCAGCATGATCGGCACCAACTGCCGCCAGCCCCGGCGCAGCGCTCCCCCGCACCTGTTGAACCAGCCGCCGAGGCCGGCGCCGGGCGGCGTGACCAGGGCGTCGTTCGGGTCGAACCCGTAACCCGGCGGGTACCAGCCGACCGGCGCCCCCGGGTACCACGGCTGCCCGCCGTAGGGACCCGACCCGGGCGGGTAACCCCCGGTGGGCGGGAACGCCCAGCCCTGCGGCGGCGGAGCCGCACCCCAGGCACCCTGCCCGGGATCCCAGCCGGGCTGCGGACCGGCAGGGCCGGAGGGCGGGCCAGCCGGGGGCATGCCCGGCCCCCAGCCGGGCGGCGGACCGGCGTGACCGGGGCTGCCGGTGGGCGAGGACGGATCGGACGGGTCCGGCTCCCCCGACCCGGAGGACGGAGTGGGCGGGGGTGGCTGGTCGGTCATGAACGCTCCTCAGCATCGGCTGGAACGGTTCACGATCTTCCCGGCTGCGCGCCCCAGCCGCAGCCCCGACTCACGGGGCCGATCGGCCAGAAGCTCAGCCGATGACGCGTACGTGCTCTGCCTGTGGGCCCTTCTGGCCCTGGGCGATCTCGAACTCGACCCGCTGACCGTCGTCCAACGCCTTGTAACCGTCCATCTCGATCGCGGAGAAGTGGACGAACACATCCTGACCGCCGTCGACGGCGATGAAGCCGTAGCCCTTTTCGGCGTTGAACCACTTCACGGAGCCCTGTGCCACGGTGCACTTCCCTCACTCTGCGCGGCGTTGCCTGACCTCGGCGCACGGCACGGCCGGGCGCCGCCGACCACCGACTCAGCGATCGATGACCGCCATTGAAGTAGGTGACCGAAATCGCACGCTACACGAGGAGTGACGGCCGCGCACGGCCACAAATCGGACACACTTCGGGACGTCCCTGCCGCGCTGATCGGCCAGGTTCCCGAGCCACCGGATTGGCCAGCGTCATTGCGATATGGAGGAAGGGTCGCAGGGCGCTCCCGAGGTGACCGGGATCGGCCCAGCTCCCCAAACGCCGTTCCTCCCCTGTGGTAGGCATGCGGACATGACCACCGACATGGGCTCGCCGGCCCTGCGGCTCGCGGAGATCCGCCGGGTCCGGCCGGAGGACGCCGCCAGGATGCGCGCGCTGCGCCTGGAGATGCTGGCCGACGCTCCGTTGGCCTTCCTGGAGACCTTGGCGGACGCGGCGGCCCGACCGCACAACGAGTTCGCCGCCCGGGTCGCCTACACCTCGGCCGGTGCCAGTAACGCGCAGTTCATCGCCGACCCGGGCGGCCGGCTGGTGGGGCACGCCGGTGGCACGACCCACCCGAACGAACCGGGGCTGACCGTGATCTACGCCGTGTACGTCACGCCGACCTGGCGCGGCAGTGGCCTGCTCGGCGAGCTGATCGACGGAGTGGCCGCCTGGTCGCGAGCCTGTGGCCGACCGGAGCTGCTGCTGGAGGTGGTGGTCGGCAACGACCGCGCCTATCGCGCGTACCAGCGCCTGGGCTTCAAGGACACCGGGGTACGAGTCCCCCACCCGAACATCCCAGCCCTCACCGAGCTACAAATGCGCCGAACAGCCTGACCCCAAGAACCGGAAGCATCCGCGCCACCGTGCCCCAAGGAGGGGTTTCCGGAGCAGCCCGACCTGCGCAGGGATCAAGCCTGACCGCCCGGAGCGGGTCGGGCTGCCCCGGAAACCCACAACAGCAACCAAAGATCAGACGTGCCGCCGAGACTGCACGATCCGGAACCGGTTGGCGACGTACGCCCCGTCGGTCAGCGCCGAGTTGGCCGCCGCGTTGGCCCCACTGCCGTGGAAGTCGGAGAACGCCGCCGACTGGTTGACGAAGACACCGCCGGTGAGGTTGCAGGACAGGTGCACCCCGACCTCGACCGCCACCGCCTCGGTCGCGTCCAGCACGGCCTCGTCGGTCGAGTAGACCCCGGCGGTGAGCGCGCCCTTCTCGCCGACCGTCCGGTGCAGCAGCTCCAGGCTGTGCGTGGTGGAGTCGGTCGCGATGGCGAACGAGATCGGCCCGAACCATTCCCGGCCGTACGTCTCCGCGTCGTCAGCGGTCAGCTTCACGATCGTCGGGGTACGCACCACCGCGTCGGCGTACGACGGGTGGGCCACGGTCCGCGACTCCAGCACCGGCTCGCCGACCTTGGTCACCTCGGCCAGCCGCTCCAGAACCCCGTCGTTGACGATGGCGCCGGTCAGCTCCACGCCTCGGGCCGGGTCGGCGGTGAGCTTGCCGACGGCGGCGGCGATCCCGCCGGCCACCTCGTCGAAGCTCTTGTGCCCCTGGTCGGTCTCGATGCCGCCGGCCGGGATGAGGATGTTCTGTGAGGTGGTGCACATCTGCCCGCTGTAGAGGGTCAGCGTGAACCCGAGGTTGCGGCACATGCCGGCGAAGTCGTCGGTGGAGTCGATGACGACGGTGTTGAGGCCGGCCTTCTCGGTGTAGACCGATGCCTGCCGGGCGTGCGTCTCCAGCCAGTCGCCGTACTCGGTGGAGCCGGTGAAGTCGACGATCCGGATGGCGCGGTGCAGGGCCAGGTCGCTGGCGAGCTTCTCACCGGGAGCCTCGGCCGCCAGCATGATCAGGTTCGGGTCGAACCCGGCCTCGGCGAGCACCTCCCGGGCGTACTTCACGGTGATGGCCAGCGGCAGCACCGCGCGCGGGTGCGGCTTGACGATCACCGGGTTGCCGGTGACAAGCGAGGCGAACAGTCCGGGGTACGAGTTCCAGGTCGGGAAGGTGTTGCAGCCGATCACCAGCGCCACCCCACGCGGCACCACGTGGAACGTCTTGGTCATCCGTAGCGGGTCACCCTTGCCGGCGGCCTTCTCCCAGCCCGCCGTGCCCGGGTGCCGGGTCATCTCGGCGTACGCGTACGCCAGCGCTTCCAGCGCCCGGTCCAGCGCGTGCGCGCCACCGGCCTGGAAGGCCATCACGAACGCCTGCCCGCTGGTGAACTGCACCGCGTTGGCCAGCTCGAAGATGTGCTTGTGCAGCCGATCGAGGATCTCCAGGCAGACACCCACCCGGGCCTGCGGGCCGGCGTCACGCCACGCCGGCAGCGCGGCGGATGCGGCGTCGACCAGCTCGCCGGGGCCGGCGTGCGGGTACCGCACCGCCAACTCCACCCCGAACGGGCTCGTCTCGGTGGCGACCCGAACGCCCGCGCCGGGCTGGTCGAGCGGGAAATCACCGCCGAGGTACGCCTCGAAGGCGGCCTTGCCGTCGGCGGCGGCGGTCTCGCCGTACACCCGGGGGCTGGGGGATTCGGGATAGGCGGACCAGTAACCCCGCTCCGTGATCGCGGTCAGCGCACGGTTGAGGGTGTCGGCGTGCCTGTCGTACAGGGGATGCGGGGTCTCCGTCATGCCCGCCATCATGCCTGAGTCCGGTCCGCGAGCAGTAGCGCGAATGCCCGACAGCGGCTCATGCCGCAGTCGAGTTCCGGAGCAGAAGCGCCAATGGTCGACGGCACGGGGTTGCTCGCGGCGGCAGCGGGTAACCGCGGGCCTCCGGCCAGGGAAGCCGGCCAGGGGAGGGCGGCGGGTGAGGATCACCGAGATCCGGGTGCACGGGGTCGCCGACAAGGGGCCCGAGACGATCCTCGATCGGCCGATCGTCGCGCGGGTCGCGGGAGACGACAACGCCGGCTTCTACCGGCCCCGGCCCGGCTACGGTGCCCCCGCGGACCGCAACGGGGTGACGCTTGAGGCGTACCGCTGGAGCAGGCTGACCGGCGGCACCGCCACCCGGACGTTTTCCCTGGTCCTACTCTTGCCGTTCATGCTCAGCAACATCGCGGTCTGGATGCTGCCGGTCACCGGCCGCGGCGGCCATGCCGCGCGGGCGCTGTGCCGACTGCTGGCCGCGACGATGACCGCGATGTACGTGCTCTCCACCGTCGGGGTGTCCCTCGACCTGATCGCGTGGCAGTGCGCGGCCTACCCGAGGTGCCTGGAGGGGCGGCGGGAGATCTCCTGGCTGGGCGACGTGCCGCCCGGGCAGCGGCTCGCGCTGCTGGCCGTACCGCCGATCATCGCGATCGTCCTGATCTGGCGGCTCGGTGCCCGGACCTGGCAGCTCCCCGAGGACAGCGACCACGCGCCCGGGGTGGGAGCGGACCGGCTCGACGCGCCCGCCTTCTGGGACACCCGCTCGCTGCTGCGCCGCCTGCGCTCGGTTCACGTCGCGGTGGCGTTGGGCACGCTCGACATCACTTTGCTGCTGGTTCTGGCACCGCACGACGCCACACTGCTCGGCTGGCTGCTGCTGGCCGCGGACGTGGCACTGCTCGCCGGCGCGGTGGTGCTGCTCTGCCGACCGGCGGTTGAGCGGCGCGGAGAGCAGGACCAGCGGAGCTCGCGGACGATCCGCTGGGCGGCCGTCGCGCTCACCGCGCTGACCCTGGGGTACGCGTTGCTGCCACGGCCGCCGTGGACGGCCGAGGGGATGTTGCCGGGGTACGGGATGCTGGTCGCCGGGCTGTTCGCCGGGCAGGTGGTGCTGCTCGCGATGCTGGGCCTGGTGGTCGTGGTGCAGCGCCGTTCCCTGCCCCGTCCCCTCTTCCTGCTGGCGGGGCTGGGGGCGCCGGTGCTGATAACCGTCGCGATCGGGCTGGGCGTCGCCTACTCCTCGGGCCTGACCTACGGGATCGCCGAGTATCTGGACCGTGGTTCCAGCCCGACGCCCGCACGGCCGCTGCCGCCTGGTGCGCCACCGTTGTCGCCGCCGATCGCCTACCGCTGGGTCACCCTCGGCTTCAGCCTCGCCGTGCTCCTGGTGTTCGTGACGGCCCTGCTCGTGCCCCGGATTCGCCGTGATCGTCGCCGTCGGGAGGCCGAGGAACTGGTCCGGCGGGACTACCCGGAGGCCTCCCGGGCGGCCCCCGAACGGGTCCGGGCCGTCCGCGACGCGATCGTGCGTGCCCGGCTGACGGACCGGCTCGGAGGGCTGCTGGCCGCCGCGTACGTGGTGTTGGCGCTGCTCACCCTCGCGGCGGCCGGGCTCTCGGTGATCGGACCCGGCCCGGGTGCGCTGGCGCTGCGACTCGGCGGCGAGCCGCTGGCCCGTCCGGTGATCTTCGTGACCGACCTGGGCGCCCTGCTGATCGGGCTGTTAGCGACGGTCCTCGCGGTGATGGGACTTGTCGCCTACCGATCCGGCGCGATCCGGCTGGTCGGGGTGCTCTGGGAACTGGCCACCTTCTGGCCGCGTGCCGCGCACCCGCTCGCCCCGCCGTGCTACGTCGAGCGGGCGGTCCCCGAGCTGACCCGCCGGATCGGGCAGCTCACCGCCGACGGTAATGCGGTGGTGCTGTCCGGGCAGAGTCACGGCAGCGTGCTAGCGGCGGTGACGATCCTTCAACTGCCCGATCACTGCCGCCGGCGGGTGGCCCTGCTCACCTACGGCGCCCCGCTCGGAAACCGCTACCGGCGGATCTTCCCGGGGTACGTCAGCGACGAGATGTTGCGCGAGGTCGGCAGCCGGTTGGCCTGGCGATGGATCAACCTGTGGCGGTACACCGACGCGGTGGGTGGACCGGTGTTCGTTCCGTTCACGGACGGACCCGACGACCGGGCTGCCCGGGTCGACCGTCGGGTACGGGATCCGAAGGGACTGCTCATCCCGCCGACCGACACCGTGCCCCCGCCGGTGCAGGGCCACCGGTTCAGTCCGGACGACGACTTCCACGCTGCGATCGGCGAGCTGGTAGGGCGCCTGGAACGGACCGACGGGTGAACGGTCGGCTCAGAGGGTGAGCTGCCAGTCGGTCCAGGAGTCCACCGGACGGAAGCCGAGCTGCTCGTTGATCGCCACCATGTAGCTGTTGCTGGCGGCGTTGACGGTGTCGATGCTCCGGACCGCCGGCTCGTGGGTGAGCAGGTGGTGCAGGTTCTCCGCCTTGGCGATGAGGCCGAGCCGGTGCCCACGGTGTGCGGGGTCGACGATGGTGATCTGCTGGAACGCGTGCCAGTCGGCGGAGGCGCCAACCTCCAGCAGCGTCCAGGCGACCAGCCGGCCGGACGCCTCGTGTCGCATCCCGAGGTGGTACCGCCGGCGGCCCTTTGCCTCCAGGGCCCGATCGGTGCCGCGGATGCGCTCGGCGTCCACCTGCTCCGGCTCCCACTGCATGTCACCGAGGGGCGCGTCCATCATCAGCCGGCCGTCCAGGTAGGCGATGTCCGTCAGATACTCCTGCGGGGTGGCGCCCTGCCAGCACACCGATCGGTACCCCTCGGCCCGGGGCTGGGCCTCGACGAGTGCCGCGCGGAGCGCGACCCGGTCGATCTCGGCGATCTCCAGCCGGCGACGCACCTCGACCAACGCGGCCTGGGCGCCGGTCGACGCGGCGAACGCGTCGCCCGCCACGCTCCGGGCCGGCCCGTCGGGCAACGCGGAGACGGTCAGCCCGACGACCCGCTTGCGGCCGTGCTCGCGCAGCAGCCGTACGCCGTACTCGTGCAGTGCCCGACCGACGCCCCGGCGCCGCAGCTCCGGACGCACCTTCAGCTCGACGGTGGCGTTGTCGGTGTTGTCGAGCTGCGGCAGGTCCAGTTGCAGGAAGCCAGCCGGGACGCCGTCCAGTCGGGCCAGCGCCCAGAGCGTCCGGGTGCCGGGCAACGGCGTGTGGAACAGCGCGTCGAACCGGCGCCGGCAGAAGGGCGGTAGGTCCGGCAGATCGGCGTCGTTGACCGCCACCCCGATCCGGTACGCCTCGTCGACGGAAGTCCGGTCGGCGCCGTCGAACGACGCGATCGTGATGCTCATGCCGCTGAGCGTGCACCCGGGAAAAGCGATCGGGCCAGCGATTTAATCGCTGGCCCGATCGAACGTGGTCGGGAGGGACACTCGCACAACGCCTCCGGCGTTGGGTCGCAAGAACTTCAAAAGTCTTCGGCGAAATGCCCTCCCGCACGGAGCATCTTGCGCCGTCCGGTTCCTGCCGTCAAGTCCGTAGCGGCGGGTTTTCCACACTCACAGCGAAAACCCAGTTACCGACTGATCGGCTCGGCCCCGGGTCCGAGCGAGCCTGTCAGCCGAGGAGGCCGGCGTCGCGGGCGGCTCGCAGCGAGGGCTTGATGTGGTGGGTCGGCCCGACCTGGCCGGCCACCGCGTCGATGGTCTTCAGACCCTCGCCGGTGTTGAACACGACGGTCTCGGCCGTCGGGTCGAGCCGACCGGACTCGACCAGCTTGCGCAGCACGGCCACGGTGACCCCACCCGCGGTTTCGGCGAAGACCCCGGTGGTACGGGCCAGATCGCGGATGCCCGTGCGGATCTCGTCGTCGTCGGCGTACTCCATCCAGCCGCCGGTACGGCGAACCGCCTCCAGGGCGTAGAGGCCGGCCGCCGGGTCGCCGATGTTGAGCGACTTTGCGATGCCGGTCGGCTTGACCGGGACGATCGTGTCGGTCTCGGCGTGCAGGGCGACGGCGATCGGGTTGCAGCCGGCGGACTGCGCGCCGAAGACCTTCCAGCCGCCGGCCGGCGCCTCGACCAGGCCGATCTCCACCAGCTCGGAGAACGCCTTGTCAATCTTGGTGAGCAGCTCGCCACTGGCCATCGGGATGACCACCTGCGCCGGGATCCGCCAGCCGAGCTGCTCGGCCACCTCGTAGCCGAGGGTCTTGGAGCCCTCCGCGTAGTACGGCCGGACGTTCACGTTGACGAACGCGGTGTCCTCGAATTCGTCGGTCTCCACCAACTCGCCGCAGAGCCGGTTGACGTCGTCGTACGAGCCGTCGATGGCGACCAGTTCGCCGCCGTAGACGGCGGTGGTAATGACCTTGCCCTGCTCCAGGTCGCTGGGGATGAAGACCACCGAGGGCACCCCGGCGCGGGCGGCGTGGGCGGCCACCGAGTTGGCCAGGTTGCCGGTCGACGCGCAGGCGAACCGGCTGAAGCCGAGCGCCTTGGCGGCGGTGAGCGCCACCGAGACGACCCGGTCCTTGAACGAGTGGGTGGGGTTGGCGCTGTCGTCCTTGACCCAGAGCGGCGCGGTGATGCCCAGCTCGGCGGCGAGGTGCGGGGCCGCCACCAGGGGGGTCAGCCCCGGGTCGAGGGTGACCCGGCTGGCCGGGTCCTGACCGGCGGGGAGCAGTGCGGCGTACCGCCAGATGTTGTTCGGGCCGGCCTCGATCTGCTCGCGGGTGACGGCGGCCAGCGCGGCGGCGTCGTAGTCGACTTCCAGCGGGCCGAAACACTCGTAACAGGCGTGCTGGGCGGCGAGCGGGTAGCGGGCCGAACAGGCACGGCAGACCAGGGCGCGGGCGGGGCTGGCGGAGGTGTCGATGCCGGAGGCGACGAGCGTCGACGTCATGTCGAGAGTCCTCTCATCTTTCCCCGCATCGCACGGTGCGGCGGGGACGGAATTGGCACCTGCCCCACGGGTCGCTCAGCGGTGAGCGCGCGGGGTGGTTGCCGGGGCGTCGTCGGGCCGTATCCCTCAGCCCCTCTGGATGAGGTATTCAGTTGTGCCGTCGAGTCTAGGACAACGCTGTCGGTCGTTGCTACCGCAGATCCCACGGTGTGAGCCGACCACCGGCATCCCGGTGGGCGGCGCGCTGCTGGTCAGCGCCGGCGTCGACGCCCCAGGTAGAACGCCACGGCACCGAAGACGGCCAGTACGGCCACCAGAATCCAGCCGGCGGTCGCGATGGCGCCGCCCGAGGGCCGTTCGCTGCCGGCGAGCAGCCAGACCGCACCCGACACGACGAGAAGCGCGACCACGACGGACACCATGACGACCACGGCGCGCTGCGCGGGAGTCATCGCTGCCGCCGCGGTCGGTCGGTGCCGGGCATCGCGGCCCCCGGGTTGGCCAGGATCTCGGCGACCGAGCGGCCACCGATGGTCAGCGACCCGAGCAGGGCGGTGCGGGCCTGCTCGGCTTCGGCCTCGGCGGCTCGAATCGCATCGCGGACGTACTCGCCGAGGGTGAGGTTGTCCACGGCACGCCGGGCCTGCGGCGTGATCCGTACGTCGAGCAGCTGACCGCCCGGTCCGACGGTTGCGACCACCGCGCCGTCGCCGGCCGCAGCCTGGTACTGCTCTCCCGCCGGCCGCTCGGCGAAATCCGCCGCAGACTCCATGGCGGCAGCGATGTCACGGCGGATCGCGGACAGGGCATCGGGGTTCATCTGGCCCTCCGGGCGGCGGCGCGCAGGGCCTCGGCGGCCGACGCCGGGTCGTACGTCTGCGGAACCGGCGCGGGAACATCGACCGGGGCGGGCTGCCCGGAAACCTCGGCGATCGTCGCGGTCAGCGCCTGGGCGGCGCGCATCCTGGCGTCACCCACGGCGGTCACGCACGCTGCCCCGAGGGCCTGTGCGTCGAGGTCGCGGACCGCCTGCGGGCTCAGGTAGACGTCTTCGACCCGGCCGGCGCCGGTGGCCCTGACCACCACGGTGCCCGAGTCGTCAGTGCCCTCGTAGACCGCCTCCTGCGCCTCGGCGATCCGGGCGAGGACCCCGTTGAGCTGGTCGGTCATCGCTCGCAGCGACCCGCTGGTCAGGGCCGCGCGTTCCGCCTCGCGCGTCGCGCGCTCGAAGGCTGGTACGTCGCTCACTCCTTCACCCATCCCTTCGGCTCGGCGATGCGGACCCGGACCTGCTCGGGCAGTTGCAGGCTCGTGGTGTCGATCCGGTCGCTGTCGCTTGTGAACATGTTCTCCAGAACGCTGAAGGCGTCGCCGACGTCACGCCCAGCCGTCCACACCTGCTGCACGAAGGTCAGCACGGCGGTGAGCGTCGTGATGGCGAATGCCGCCCAGGCTCCGACGATCGCCCACTGCACGGCCGGTGTGTAGGGGCCGGAAGCGTAGGCCACACCGGCAGCCACCAGCGCCGCGCCCGTGACGCTGATGTAGCTGACCAGGTTCGTGGTCAGCCCCCACCACATGTCGTCGCACATGTTCCGTACGTTGCTCGCCGCCTGCGCGATCGCGTTGAGTGCCGGCTCGATGCGCGTTTCCAGGAACGCCTTGAACGCCTCGGCACCCTGATCGGCCCAGTAGGTGTCGACGTCACCGCGCGCCCGGGTCAGCCCCGCCTTGCACTGCTCGAACACGTCGCTCATGTCGTTCCACGCCTCGGAACCCTTGTCCCACGGGTCCGGCGTACGGATGTTGATCTCGACAAGTGCGGTGAGGCCGGCCACCACCGCCGGGCCGCCACCGGTGGGCCAGACGGCCGCTGCGAGCGCGGTGCCGAGGATGCCGACCAGCACCCACAGGTTTTCGGTGGTGTCGCCGTCGAGTCGGTCGGAGTAGAGCGAGGAGTCGGACATCGCGGCTCCGTTCAATCCTGGTATGTGAAGTTCTCGCCCCGCACCCGCTCCTGCTCCTCGTAGTGGGTGGCGATGGTGGTCAGTGCGGTGCCGATCGAGTCCATCGTCTTCTGGAGTGCTGCTGCCACGTCGCCCACGCCCTGCCGGACCCGCTCGTAGTCGTCAGGCAGGTTCCACGCGAACATCGGAAAGGCATCCCGCGGCAGTGTCAGCGAGGCGATCTTGGGCAGCACCGTGTCGGCGAATGACTTCGCGTCCGCGCTGATCGCCTGGCCCGCCTTGCGCATGGCCTCGGTTTCGAGCGACGTCACAACGGCCCCCTCACCAGGCATCGACGGATCGATGGACACGCTGGTCCCGGCGGTTCATCCTGCCACGGATGGACCACCGGAGCTGTCCCCTGCCGCCGCCCCGCGTCGGCGGGTCAGCGGGCGCTCACGGCCACCGGGTCGGTCACCGCGATCGGGTCCGTCACCGCGCTCGGCCGGGGCAGCGACGTGGTCCGGGGCCGGGCGGCGAGGTTCGCGGCGATCAGGGCGGCGATCGTGATGGCGGCCCCGACCAGTTCGACGGGCTCCGGGCGGTAGCCGCGGGCGATCTGCACCGCGAAGGTGGTCACCGGGACCAGGTTCATGAACAGCGCGGCGTTGGCGGCGCCGAGTCGCTGCACGCCGGTGTTCCAGGCCAGGACCGCGATCACGGCACCCACCAGCACGGCGTACGCCAGCTGCGGGGCGACCGCCACGAGGTCGGCGGCGGCCGGCGCGTGCTGCCAGCCGACGGCGTCGGCGCCGATGCTCAGGACGAGCATGGCGGCCGTGCCGGCGAGCGCGGTCAGTGTGGTGAAGCGCAGCGGCGACCACTCGCCGAACCGGCTGGCGCCGTGGGTGTAGATGCCCCAGCCCAGCACCGCGCCGATCATCATGAGCCCGCCGAGGCCGAACTGGCCGAGCCCGGCCAGGCTGCCGCGCGTGATCACCAGACCGACGCCGAGGAGCGCGACCAGGGAGAGGGCCAGCAGCAGCGGCTTCGGGCGTACGCCGTCGCGAGCCCAGCGGACGAGCTGGGTGATCACCGGAGTGGTGGCCACGAAGAGGGAGATCTGCTGCGGGGCGGCGTGTTCGAGCGCCAGGTTGGTGAGCAGGTTGAAGCCCGCGAAGCCGACCACACCGAGCACCACCACCTCCAGCGCCCGGCCACCGTGCCGCAGCGCGCCGGCACCCTCGCGGAGCAGCAGGATGGCGACCAGGACGACGGCGGCCAGCAGGTAGCGCGCGGTGGTGAGGTTGAGCGGGTCGACCCGGTCGAGCGCGCTGGCCAGGATCGGGAACATCACGCCCCAGCCGAGCACGGCGACCAGTGGGTAGGCGGTGGCGCGGGATCGCATCGGCAACTCCAATGTTCGAGTATCGTCGAACCAACGACACCGACCATAGGGTGTTGTTCGATGATTGTCGAACAAGGGTTACACTGCTCACATGGAGCCGCACGAGCCCGACCTGACCGGCGTACCGGTCACCAGCGTGTTGGCCGCACTCGCCGACGACGTGCGGCTACAGATCGTCCGGGCGCTCGCCGAGGGCGGCGAGGCCGCCTGCGGCAGTTTCGACTTCGGCGTCTCCAAGGCGACCCGTAGCCACCACCTCAAGGTGCTGCGCGAGGCGGGCCTGACCCGGACCCGGGCCGCCGGCACCAGCCGACTGGTCCGGCTCCGCCGGGACGAGCTGGACAAGCTCTACCCCGGCCTGCTGGACGCGGTCCTCACCCAGCGCCCGCCAGCCTGACCCTGCCTCACCCTGACCCGTCCGGCGGCGGCGGGATCTGCCCAGGCGCTCGCTTTGGAGCTGAATCGTCTACGACATCAGCGAAGAGCCGCCGCCCAACGGGCACCTCGGCCGGCACGCCGCCGAAGCCACCCCGTCGAGTCCCCAGCAACGCCCGACCCGACCGGCCCCACAACGGCCCCCACACCACTCCGTCGATCAAGGAGTTGTGGTGGGTGACAAAGCGCCCACCCGGTACCAGACCAGGCACCACAACTCCATGATCGACGAGGTGGGCCTGCCCCCTTCTTCGCGATCTTGCACTTGTTGCGTGAGATAGCGGGCATTCCGTGCGTATCGGCGACTGAGCCTGCAAGATCGGCAGGGGCGGGGGCGGGGGCGGGGGCGGGGTGGGTGACGGTGTTTGTTCTTCGTGGGCGAAGATCTACTGATGATCTTTCGCGGGACGGCAGCGCGGCGACGGGTCAGCACGGCGTCCGCGACGGTCACGGCGTTCATGGCGGCTCTCACTCTCGGCGCGTGTATGCCTGGCGACCATCGCGGCCAGGGCGGCCCGGACGGCCCGCGACCACTTACCGCGCCCACCACCGCCGCAAGTCCGTCGGGGAGCGTCGACCCGCTGGCCGAGTGCCCGGCCACCGGCGTTCGGATCCGGTCGACCGGCGGGGACGCCGCGATGGGCCTGCGCGCGCTGGGCCTGGAGCTGGTCAACTGCGGCGAGCACCCCTACCAGCTCGACGGGTACCCCGTGCTGCACGTGTTCGACGAAGCGCGCGAGCCGATCATGCTGCGGGTGGTCAACGGCGCCAAGGAGATCACCTCGGGCTTCGACCAGCCACCCCGGCAGGTCACCCTCGCCGCCGGGGAGCGGGCCACCGCCGTGGTGCTCTGGCGCAATCTGGTCACCGACTCGACGGTGGTGGCCACCAACGGCGAGTTCCTGACGGTGGCACCCGCTGCCGGGCAGCCGGCCGAAGAGGTCGACCCGGACGGGCCGATCGACCTCGGCAACACCGGCCGGATCGGCGTCAGCGCCTGGAAGAAGGCCGACCCGTCCACGCCGGTGCCGACCCGACCGGCCCCGCCGCCGGCGCCGAGCGCGGTGCCGTCGTCGGTGAGCCCGCCCGACAGCCGGCTGTGAGCCGACCCGCTAGGACGTGATGTCCTTGCGGGTGAAGCGCCAGAACGCCAACCCCCAGAACAGCGTCGCGTAGCTGATCGCGGAGATGCAGCCGCGCACCACGTCGTCGGTCTGCACCGGAGTCGACAGCAGACCCAGCCAGGCGGTGCTGAAGTGGGTGGGCAGGAAGTCGCGCAGCGCGCCCAGGGCGGTGATCTGGTCCAGGATGCTGGACAGGATCCAGAGCAGGACCGCACCGCCCACCGCGCCCAGCGCGGCGTCCGTGGTCACCGACAGCAGGAACGCCAGCCCGGCCACCACCAGCAGTACGACCGCCAGGTAGCCCAGCACGGCCAGCAACCGGAGCAACCCCTCGGTGGGTTCCAGCTCGGCGGCGACGGTGCTGCGCAGCGGCGACCAGCCGTAGCGCAGGGTGCCGGCCAGCAGCGCGGTGCCGGCCAACAGCAGCAGCGCCAGTCCCGAGTACGCGAGCGCGACCACCAGCTTCACCGTCAACAACCGCGCCCGGGGCACCGGAATCGCCAACAGATAGCGCAGGCTGCCCCAGCTCGCCTCGCTGGCCACCGTGTCGCCGCAGAACAGCGCGACGACCACCACCAGCAGGAACGACGCCGAGACGAAGATCGAGAACAGGGTGAAGTTGAGCCCGCCCGAGGTGGCCAGTTCGACCAGGCTGGCGAACTCGTTGCGACCGTTGTCGTCGTCGCCGCCCGAGTCGAACTGGAACGCGATCAGGATGATCAGCGGCAGCAGCACCATGAACCCGAGCGCCAGCTGGGTCCGCCGCCGGGACGCCTGCCGACGGAACTCTGCCACGAACGGCATGGTGGCCGACGGCCGATAACCGCGGGCCTCACCCGCGTCAGTAACAGCCATCACCGGTCACCGCTTCCCCGAGAGTTCTCGCCCACCAGGGCGAGGAACGCGTCCTCCAGGCGCCGCCGAGGCACCACCCGGTCCACCCCGATGCCGGCGCGCACCAGCTCCGCCACCACCTCACTGCGGGCCGTGCCGTTCGTGTCGACCACCAGTTGGCCGTCGCTCTCCGGCAACACACGGACCCCGTGCAGCCGGTCCAGCACTGCTCGCGCCGCCACCGGGTCGGTGACGTCGAAGAGCACGCTCGGCGACTCGCCCACGATCTCCTCCACCGGCCCGGACGCCACGATCCGGCCCTTGTTCACCACCACCGCGTGCGTGCACGTCTGCTCCACCTCGGCCAGCAGGTGACTGGAGACCAGCACCGCTCGGCCGTCCGTGGCGTACCGCTGGAGCACCCGGCGCATCTCGGCGATCTGCGGCGGGTCCAGCCCGTCGGTCGGCTCGTCCAACACCAGCAGTTCGGGGAGGCCGAGCATGGCCTGGGCGATGGCGAGCCGCTGGCGCATCCCATGGCTGTAGTTCTTGATCCTCCGGTGCACGGAGTCACCCAACCCGGCGATCTCCAGCGCCGCGTCGAACTGTGCGTCCTCCCACGGCCGCCCGGTGGCCCGCCAGTACGCCTTCAGATTGTCCAGACCCGACAGGTGCGGCAGGAAGCCCGGCCCCTCCACCAGCGCCCCGATCCGGGACAGCACCGGCGAGCCGGGCACCAGCCGACGACCGAAGACGTAGATCTCCCCGGCGGTCGGCTGGGTCAGCCCCATCAGCACCCGCAGGGTGGTGGTCTTGCCGGCGCCGTTCGGCCCGAGCAGACCCACCACCTGACCGGGGTGCACCTCGAAGTCCACGTTCGACACGGCGACGAAGCCGTCCGCGTACTCCTTGCGCAGCGCTCGCACGGCCAGCGGGGTGTCCGCGTACTCCGGATGAACCGACCGGTCCTGGCGGCGGTGCCGGCGGCGGACCAGGGCGACGACCACGACGAGCCCGATCACGATGGCGGCGAGCAGGCCGGCGAGCACCCAGCGCCAGATCGTCGCCGCGGTGGGGATCGGCTCACCGCTGACCGTGGGCAGGCTGACCGCGCCGTCCGCGGCCACCGTGTAGACGGTCGGCGCGGCGGGCGTGGTGTACGCCTGGTCGGAGGTGGCCACCACCAGTCGCAGCCGGTGCCCGGCCTCCACCCGGCGGACGATCCCGGGCAGCGTCACGGTGACCGGGCGGGCGTCCTGCACCTGCTGCGGTAGACCGGTGAGCCGGATCGGGGCGACCAGGCCGTTCGGCAGGGTGGCCGCGCCGTCCGGGTCGACGTCGTAGAGCTTGACGAAGAGCACCGCCTCGCCGGTCGATGACGCGGCCCGCAGGGTGACAGTGGGCGCACCGGCCACGTCCACCGCCTCGGTCAGCGGGGTGGACTCGAACTGGGCGTGCTGGCCGGGCACGTCACCGGCCACGCCGTCCAGCAGCGAGGCCAGCCCGCCGGCGAACGGGATCGAGGAGATGGCGGCCGGGTTGCCGTTCGGCGGGTTCGCGATCGGCTGTGCCGGACCGGCGACCGTCACCTCCCGGCGGGCGTTGCCGGCGAGGCCCGGGTAGTCGGCGCGGCGGAATCCGGTGGCGACGAGACCCCGGTCGAGCGCGTCGAAGCCGGCGATCCGCGACCAGGTGAAGTCGTCGCCGGGTGCGTCGCCCTCGCCCTTGACGTAGTGGTCGAGCCACTGGACGGTCAGGAACTTCACCCGGTCTTCGTCCGAGCGGGGTCCACTGCCACCGTCGTGCCCGCCGGTGAACCAGGCGACCCGTACCGGGGTGCCGGTGGCGGCGATGCCGCGCGCGTTCGCGTCCGCCTCACCGAGCGGGAAGAGGGTGTCCGCCTCGCCCTGCACCAGCAGGGTGGGCGCCTTGATCCGGTCCAGCACACCGGCCGGGCTGGAGCGGCGCAGCAGGTCCACGGCGGCCTGGTCGGCGCGGCCGGTGGTGGCGATCCGGAGGTACGCGGCGCAGACGTCGGCGGCGAAGCGACCGCAGGACGGGTCGGCGGCACCGGCCGGGGCGCCACCGGGACCGGTGCCGGGGCCGGCGCCCGGCCCGGGGCTGGGCGGGCCGGCCGACGCCGGTGCGCCCTGCGGCTGGGCGGCGGTCGCGCCGGAGAGCCCGGCCGGGCCGGAGCCCACGTTGCCGCCCCCGCCGAAGAAGAGACCGGCCCAGCCCTTCTTGAACACGCCCTCGGTCGGCGCTCCGCCGGTGCTCTCCGGCAGGAACGCGCGGGACAGGTCGTTCCAGGTGATCATGGGCACGATCGCGTCGACCCGACGGTCCTGGGCGGCCAGCAGCAACGCCAACCCACCGCCGTACGAGCCGCCGACCACGCCGACCTTCGGGTCGCCGGCGGCGTCGGTGCGCACCTCTGGCCGAGCGGCCAGCCAGTCCAGCAGCCGCTCAGCGTCGCGTACCTCGTAGTCCGGGTTGTCCAGGTGGATCTCACCGCCGCTGCGACCGAAGCCCCGCGCGGTCCAGGTGAGCACCGCGTAGCCGCGCCCGGCGAACTCCTCCGCGTCGGAGCGCACCGACTCCTTCGTGCCGCCGAACCCGTGCGCCAGCAGCACCGCCGGCACCTTCCGACCGGACGAGGCGTCGTCCGGTAGGTAGAGGGTGGTGTCCAGGTTCACCGGTTGGTCACCGGACGGTCCGGAGCGGACGGTGAGCATCGCGCTCTCGGTGCGTACACCCGGTCCCTGTGGCCACACCGCCCAGGTCACGGCGGCGGCCAACAGCACGACGACCACCGCGGCGGCGGTCGCCCGGCGGCGGGTGGGCAGGGCACGCCGGAACCACGCGGCCGGCGACGGCGATGTCATGCGGCACACGGTACGGCCCGCAGCCTGAGCGTTGGCTGAGATCCGCCGTACGTCCGTCCGGTTGCCCCGATCGGTGCGCGGTGGGGTGCGAGCGCGCAACGTCCGACGCGGCACAGTGAGTTGAGTTCGGATCCCGTGAATTCCGATCTTCCGCGGATATCCACCTCGATCCCTCCATGTCACACCCACAGCTGACACAGAGCGTGCCGGTAACGCGGACAAATGGTGACATGGCTCGAAGTGACGCGAACCTGACTCGCCGAGTGAGGTCTGACCAGGCGAGGGTTCGATTAGTTTTCCGGTCCGGTGCACGGGACTTGTCGGCCAGCCCGACGCCGCGCCGATCAGCGCCCCACGCCGGAGGAGACATACATGACAGTCCCCGCGCCGCGGGCCCGTCGACGGCCGTCCACGCTGGGCCGGCTACTGCCTCTGCTGCTCATCGGAGCACTGCTGGCACCGTTGGGCCTGCTCGTCACGTCGAACTGGCGGCAGGTCACCGACGACCGGGACCTCGCCGCCCGGGAACGGCTCGGCGTGCAGTACCTCACCGCGCTGGCGGCGGTCACCGACGCCCTCGTGGAGGCCCAGTCCAACGCGGTCAACGGTCGCCCCGTCGCCCGGGAGGCGTTGAACGGGGCGGTCGAGGAGGCCGCCGCGGTGGACGCCCGCATCGGCGGGGAGCTGCTCAGCCAGGAACGCTGGGCCGGCGTACGGGCCAAGTTGGAGGCGCTGCGCGGCCGGGGCGCCGCCGACCCCGAGGCCGCCTACACGGCCTACGGTGAAGTCTCCGACCTGCTGCTGGCCCTGCACCGGAAGGTCCGGGAGAGCTCCGGGCTGGTCCGCGACCCCGAGGCCGACTCGTTCTTCCTCCAGGACAGCGCCGGCCAGGAACTGCCCGAGGCGGTGATCGCCGCCGGCCGGCTGGCCGACCTCGCCACGCTGGTCTCCCGCCGGCCGGCCGCCGAGCAACCGCGCGGCCTGCTGGAGCTGACCGGCCTGCGGGTGTCCGCCCTGGCACCCGCCGCCGACCTCGTCGACAACCTTCGCTCGGCCGTGGACGGCTCGGAGAGCACCGACCTCGGTGCGAACGTGCTGACCCCGCTGGACACCTACCAGCGTTCGGTGGAGGCGCTTGCCGCGTACTCCGTACCGGGCAAGGACACCGGCGTGGTCAACCCGGGCCAGTTGAGTGCCGCCGCGCTCAACTCGCACCGCTCGGCCCGCCAACTTCAGCCGGTCATCCTCACCGAGTTGGACGCGCTGCTGGCCGAGCGCATCGACCGGCTCAACCGGGACCGCTGGCTAATCGCCGGGGCGGGTGTCGTCGCCGTGCTGCTGCTGGGCTGGCTCGCCGCGTTGCTGGTCGCCGCCGGTCGCCGGGCCCAGCGTCGGGCCGCCCTGGCCGCTACCCACGCGGAGAGCCCCGACACCCCGCCACATCGCGACCCGTGGCAACCGCCGGCCGACGAGGCGCGTGCGCTGCAACCGATCGGCGCGGCCCGCGACCCGGAGACCGCACAGTGGGGGGCGTTCGATGCTGCTCGGTAGGCTCCGGATCCGCGGCAAGCTCGCGCTGCTCGTGGTGATTCCGCTGCTCAGCATGGTCGGCCTGGCCGTGCCGGTGATGCTCGACCGGGTCGCCGCGGCACAGCGGGCCGGCGACACCGCCGAACGGGTCCGGCTCGCCAGCCGGGTCGGCAGCCTGGTCCAGGACCTCCAGCAGGAACGCATCCTCTCCGTCGGCTTCCTGCTCGGCCGGGTCGAACGCAGTGAGCTGGTCCGCAAGTCCGCCGACGTGGACGACCGGGTGGCCGACCTCCGGGCGGCGCGGAGCGACGCGCTGACCGACCAGGTCGACCGCGCCCTCGACGGCGTGTCCAGCCTCATCGACCTGCGCACGGCCGTCCTGGCCCGGGCCGCCAACCCGGGTCAGGTGATGGACGCGTTCGGCCCGGTCAACAAGGGGATCATCGAGTCCCTGCGGCTGGTGGTCGGGGTGGACACCGACACGTTGCCGGGCCGTCAGGTGCTCGCCCTCGACGGGCTGCTCCGCGCCGACGAGGGCCTGGGAACCTGCGCCACCCTGAGCCTGCTGGTCAAGGCGATCGGCACCCCGGACACCACCGCCGGGTACGTGGCGTGCATCGCCGCGCTCATGGTCGACAACTCGCGCTTCCGCAGCCTGATCACGCCCGAGCAACTCACGGTGGCCCAGCTCAACGACGCCGCCGTGGCCGCGCGTACCAGCCCCGACTTCCTGGTCAGGAGCGCCCGGGACCCGGCCGCCGCGGTCCGCGACGTGCCGCTGGAAGCGCTCTTCCCGGCCGTCCGCACGATGATCCGGCTCGGTCAGTTCGTCGAGAAGAAGCTGGTCGCCGACGTGCTCGCCGCCGTGACGGCCGAGCAGCAGCGCGCGCTGACCGCCGCGTACCTGGTCGGTGCGGCGACGGCGTTGATCCTGACCCTGGTGGTGCTGCTCAGCGTGGCGGTGGCGCGGACGGTTGCCCGACCGCTGACCCGACTCACCCGCTCCGCCGACCGGGTCGCCCGGGTCGCCGAGGCGGAGTTGGTCCGGGTCACCGACGACGAGGCGGAGAGACCTCAGGCGGTCCGGCTGGAGCCGGTGGACATCCGCGCCAACGACGAGATCGGTGACCTGGCGCGGGCCTTCGACCGGGTGCAGAACACCGCGGCGCGACTGGTCGAGCGGCAGGTCGCCGGCCGGCGCAACGTGGCGCAGATGTTCGGCCACGTCGGGCGGCGTACCCAGAACCTGGTGGGTCGGCAGATCGCGCTGATCGACCGGCTGGAGCAGCAGGAGGCCGACCCGGGCCGCCTGGAGCACCTGTACCGACTCGACCACATCTCCAGCCGGTTGCGGCGCAACGCCGGCAGCCTCGTGGTGCTCTCCGGCTCGGCCGGAGCCGACGCGCACACCGCGCCGGTGCCGCTGGCCGACGTGGTCCGGTTGGCGCTCGGTGAGATCGAGGACTACACCCGGGTGGAGGTGCAGGTGCCGGCAGGCGTCTCGGCCGCGCCGGCGGTGGTCGGTGACCTCGTCCTGGCGCTGGCCGAGCTGATGGAGAACGCCACCGTCTTCTCCCCGCCGCACACCCGGGTGCTGGTGGCCGCCGAGACGTCCGGCCTCGGCGCACGGCTCACCGTTGTGGACCACGGCATCGGCATGAACGAGCAACGACTGGCCGAGGAGAACGCTCGGTTCACCCGCCGGGAACGGCTCGACCTGGCCCCGACCGAGGTGCTCGGGCTCTTCGTGGTGGGCCGGTTGGCCCGTCGGCACGGCTGGCAGGTCGCCCTGGCCGCCACCGGCGGCGGTGGGGTGACCGCACAGCTGGAGATCCCGTCGACATCGCTCGTGCTGCGCCGGGCCGACCGGGCCGGGGCCGCCGTGGCCCGCGCCGCGGTGCCGGATCGGGACCGGCGTACGACGGCGACGCTCGACCCCGAGCACGACGTGCGGCCCAGCGCGGTGGCCGTCGCCGTGCCGGCCCGCTTCGATTCGGACCTGCTGAGCCGGGCCACCCGCAGCCTGGACGCCGGCCCGTCCTGGAACGCGTTCGGTCAGGGCCAGCCGGAGCAGGCCGTTCCCGAGCCCCAGAGCCCGGAACCGGCGGGCAAGCCGGGCGGGCCGCGGGTGCGGCAGCGGGTGCCCGGGGCGACGCTGCACGCCACCGCCGCGACGAGCCGGCCGGTGGACGCCACCGGCGCGGACCCCGCCGCCGCCCGCGCGCTGGTCGAGGCCTTCCAAGCCGGGGTACGCCGCGCCGAGCTGCACGTGGCGCCGGGCCTCGACGCCGCGTCGGCTCGGACGGCCGGCGACCCGACGGCCAGCGCCGGAGCGGCCATGGTGGGCTTGGACACGACCGTCGACCTGCCCAGCACCCCGGGAGGCGCCGGCCCCACGGTGCCGCGTGGTGGTGGCTCGACCGATGCCGCACCGGAGCGGCCCCGGTTGAGCCGACGGGTGCCGGGAGCGAACCTCACCGCCATCCCGGTCTGCCAACCGCTCAGCACCCACCTCGGTGACCCGGCCGAGGTCCGCGACCTCATCAGCGAGTTCGAGGCGGGCGTCGCCCGCGCTCTCCGCGAAGTCAGCCCCGACCACCGGAACGAAGAAGGATCATCACGGTGACCAGCCCCTTCCTGCACGACAATGTCGACCAGAGTCAGCCCAGCGCCAATGGGGACCTCAGCCCGGAGGCCCGTACGTTCAACTGGCTGCTGGACTCCTTCACCTCCAGCACCGCCGGGGTCCTGGAGGCGATCGCGGTCTCCTCGGACGGTCTGCTGATGGCCATGTCGGCGATCAAGGATCGGTCCAACGCGGAACGCTTGGCCGCCGTCGTGTCCGGAATGACCAGCCTCGCCGGTGGGGCCGCCAGTTGGTACGCCCTCGGCGGCCTGAACCGGGTGATCGTCGACATGGCCGACGGCTACCTGCTGATCAGCGCGATCAGCAGCGGTTCCGTGCTCGGGGTGGTCGCCGACCGTTCGGCGAACCTGGGCACCGTCGCGTACGAGATGACGCTCTTCGCCGGGCGGGCCGGTGGCGCCCTGACCCCGCGACTGATCGTCGAGTTGAAGAACGCCGTTCAGCAGTGACCCCCGACGTCGCCGGCGAGGATCCGGATCCGGAACCCAGGGTTCGGATCCGCCCGTACCTGCGCACGTCACCCCCGACCGGGGACGGCGCGGCGGCGACACCGGCGCTGCCCGAGCCGGAGCCGGGCGGGGACCAGCCGGCCGGTCCCCGTCCGTTCGTGCTGACCTCCGGGCGGGTTGCGGGTGCCGACCCGGCGATCGGGCTGGAGACCCAGGTGACCGCCCGCATGGACAGCGGCTGGTGGGCCGGCCCACCCGGCGCCCTGCTGGCACCGGAACTTCAGACGATCATCGCGCTCTGCGCCGAGCCGATCTCGGTGGCCGAGATCTCGGCCCGCGCCCGACTGCACTTCGGCGTGACGCGGGTCCTGGTCGGCGATCTGCGCGCCGCCGGGCACCTCGACGTGCACGTGACCGACACCGACGACGCTGTCGACCCCGATCTCATCCTGCGAGTGATTGATGGACTCCGTGCGATCTCCTGAATGGCCGGTCGCCCCGCTCGGCGGGGTCGCCGCGAACAGCGCCGCCGCCCGTTACGGCATGTCCCCGGGGACCGGGCCGATAGTCGGGCGGGCCGGCCCACCGCCGACCGCACCGCCGCCGTACCGGCCCTCGTCCGGCACGGGGTCGGTCCCGTCGGCCGGCAAGCCGACCGCACCGCCGATCCCGGTCAAGATCCTGGTGGCCGGCGGGTTCGGGGTGGGCAAGACCACCACCGTGGGTGCGATCTCCGAGATCGCGCCCCTGACCACCGAGGCCGAGATGACCAGCGCCGGGATCGGCGTGGACGACCCGGGTGCCCGGTCCACCAAGACCACCACCACGGTGGCGATGGATTTCGGCTGCGTGACGATCGACCGCAGCCTGAAGCTCTACCTGTTCGGCACGCCGGGGCAGACCCGGTTCGGCTTCATGTGGGACGACCTGGCCCGGGGAGCGCTCGGCGCGCTGGTGGTGGTGGACAGCGCCCGGCTGGACGACTGCTATCCGGCCATCGACTTCTTCGAGCGGGCCGGGCTGCCGTTCGTCGTCGGGGTCAACGCCTTCGACGGGCGACTGGCCCTGGAACTCGGCGAGATCCGCTGGGCGCTGGCCATCGGCGATCATGTACCCCTGGTGCAGTTCGATGCCCGCGACCGGCTCTCGGTGCGGGACGCCCTACTGGTCGTCCTGGACCGCGCGCTGGACCGCGCCACCCGGGACAGGAGGGCCTGAGCCGACCAGCTCCGGCCGTGGCGGGAAGAGGTGATCTGGTGAGGGGCGACCTGGACGAGACGCTGGCCCGGCTGGCCCGACGTGAGGAGGCGTCGCGCCGTCGGGCCACCGACCGTGACGACACCACCGCACCGTCGAGCCCGCCCGGCTTCGGCGGCGACACCCGCAACGCCCGGCCGGGCCGGCACGCGGGGGTGGAGGCCCCGAGCGAGGTGGCCGGGTGGGGGCCGGTCGAGGAGGTGGCCGAGGCGATCCGCCAGGTCGTCGGGGCCTACCCCGGGCTGGCGGTGACCGTGCAGGTGGAGCACGCCGGGCGGACGTACCCGATGCGGGTCTCCTGGGACGGGCCTGCCGTCACGGTCGGACCGGTTCCCCCGCCGACGCCGGCGGAACCCCCGCCGGCCTGGCCGCTCTCCGGCCGCACGGTGCCGGCCTGGGCGCCCGGTCCGGACGGGTTGACCCCGGACCCGGCGGCCCGGTTGGCCGAGCTGATCCGACGCGACCCGACGCTGTTGGACGAACTGGATCCGCGCCGCTGACCGGCGGGGCTGGCTGCCGGCGGCTACGGTCGGGCAGTGGCGCAACCCGACCTGACCTTGACGGCGAGCCTGCGGCCGGCGGCGCTGGACGCCCGACGGGGCATTGTGCGTCTGCACCCGGAGGCGCTGACCGCGCTGGGGCTGCGCCCCGGCGACCCGGTCCGCCTTGTCGGCCGCCGGCAGACGGCCGGGATCGCGGCGGCGGCCGGGCCGGGCGCGAGCAGCGCCCTGCTGTACGCCGATGACCTGACGTTGGGCAACCTGGGTCTGCGCGACGGCGGTCAGGTGCGGGTGAGCCCGGTGCCGTTGGTGCCGGCGAGCCGGGTCGTCCTGGCCGGGCCGGTGGGGGTCGTCGCGGCGGTCAGCCCGGAGATGCTCCGGCTCGCCCTGCTGGGCAAGGTGCTCACCGCCGGCGACGACGTGTCGCTGCTGCCACAGGATGTGCTGCCGGACGCTTCGGTCCGCAGCCTGGTCGAGGCGGCGCGACGCAGCCTCGCCAACACCGTCGGCTTCGCCTGGACCAGCACCCTGCTCAGCGTGGTCACTGTCGAGCCGGCGGCCGGCGCGCTGGTCACCATGGGCACATCGGTCGCCTGGGAACACGGTGCTACGACACACGGCGGGCCCGCCCCGGTCGGCACCGCGTCGACCCGCCCGGGTACGAGCGCCGACGCTGTTGCGGCGGAGGACGCGCCCGACGTGGACGAGTTGCCCGGGCTGCGGGCCCAGGCCGAGGAGTTGACCGAGCTGCTGGACCTCGGCTTCCACCACCGGGAGGTGCTGGGCCGACTCGGCACCACCATCTCGTTGGGGGTGTTGCTCGTCGGCCCGGCGGGCTCCGGGAAGTCGGCGCTGGTCCGGGCCGTGGCCGCCCGGGTCGGTGCCCGCGTTCACCCGCTCTGGGCGCCGGAGGTAGCCGCGCTGGCCAACCAGGCCGCCGCCGAGCGGTTGCGGGTCGCGGCATCGGCTGCCCGGGCCGAAGGGCCGGCGGTACTGCTGGTCACCGACGTCGAGGCGCTCGCGCCCGCCGACGAGCCCGGTCCGGTGGCGACGGTGTTCCGTCAGGTGCTGGCGGAGAGCATCCGCGCGGGCGTCGCCGTGGTGTGCACCACCGGCCGACCGGAGGCGGTCGACCCCGCTCTGCGCGCGCCCGACCTGCTGTCGCTGCGGATCAGCGTCCCGCTCCCGGATCAGGCGCTGCGCCGCGAACAGCTCACCGTGCTGACCCGGCAGGTTCCGCTGGCCGACGACGTGCGGCTGGACGAGGTGGCCGCGCGTACCCCCGGGTTCGTCGCGGCGGACCTGGCCGCACTGGTCCGGGAGGCCGGGGTACGCGCGGCGCTGCGGCAGAAGGCCGCCGAGACGCCGACGGTGTCGATGGCCGACTTCACCGCCGCCCGGGAGGTGGTCCGGCCCACCACGATGGCGTCGTCCACACTGGATCTGGCCTCGGTGACCCTGGACGACGTGGGTGGCCTGGACGAGGTCAAGCAGACGCTGACCGAGTCGGTGCTGTGGCCGCTGACCTACCCGGACACCTTCGCCCGGCTCGGCGTGCAGCCGCCGCGCGGCGTGCTGCTCTACGGGCCACCGGGCTGCGGCAAGACCTACCTGGTCACCGCGCTGGCCGGGTCGGGGCGGGCCAACGTGCTGTCGGTCAAGGGCGCCGAACTGCTCTCCAAGTGGGTCGGTGAGAGCGAACGCGCGGTCCGCGAGCTGTTCCGTCGGGCCCGGGAGGCGGCCCCCACGCTGATCTTCCTGGACGAGGTGGACGCGCTGGCGCCGGTACGCGGCCAGGCCACCGACGGGGGCACCACGGACCGGGTGGTCGCCGCCCTGCTCACCGAGTTGGACGGGGTGGAGACGCTGCGCAATGTGGTGGTGGTCGGTGCGACGAACCGACCGGACCTGGTCGACCCGGCGCTGCTGCGGCCGGGCCGGTTGGAGCGGCTGGTCTACGTGCCACCGCCCGACGGGCCCGCCCGCGCGGAGATCCTGCGGGCCGCGTCCCGGCAGGTGCCGCTGGCACCGGACGTCGACCTGCCCGCCCTCGGCGACGAGCTGACCGGCTTCTCCGCCGCGGACTGTGCGGCGCTGATCCGCGAGGCGGCGCTGGCCGCGATGCGTGAGTCGCTCGCCGCCGCCACGGTCACCGCTGAGCACGTGTCGACAGCACGGGCCCGGGTGCGACCGTCGCTGAACCCGGCCCAGGTCGCCAACCTGGCCGCGTACGCCGCCGACCGGGAATGATCAGAGCAGGACAACCTTTCGCCGCGCCCGGGACGTTCCTAGTACGTCACATTCCCCAGTGGAGTCATCCACTGCGACGTCAGGTGGTGTTCCTTGCGCAAGCGGCTCTCTCTCCTCCTCGTCCCCCTCGTGGCAGCGGCAACCCTGGTCTCGGTCGGTGCACCGGCGACGGCTCATCCGGCAAAGCCGTTCCCCGCCCGGATCGCGCTGCCGGACGGGTTCACCCCGGAAGGACTGACGATCGGTCGGGGCACCACCGTGTTTGTGGGGTCCATCTTGGACGGTGCGGTGTGGCGGGGTGACTTACGCACCGGCCGTGGCTCGGTGCTGATCCCGGGCACACCCGGCACCGACAAAGCAGGCCTCAAGCTCGACCCGCAGGGCCGGCTCTGGACCGCCGACTTCTCCGGCGGCGGCGCGAGCGTGTACGACGCGGGCACCGGCGCCAAGCTGGCCCACTACCAGTTCAGCGATGTGCCGGGCAGCTACGTCAACGACCTGGTGATCACCCAGCGGGCGGTCTACTTCACCGACTCCGCGCGGCAGGTGCTGTACGTGGTGCCGCTGGGCCCGGGTGGCCGCCTTCCGGCCCCCACCGCCTTCCGGGTGCTGCCGCTCAGCGGTCCGGCCGCCACGCCGGACGTCTACCACAACGGGATCGTGGCGCTGCCGGACGGCGATCTGCTGGTCGCGCAGATGCTGCCCGGCCGACTGGTCCGCATCGACCCGCGCACCGGCGGCAGCCGCCTCGTCGACCTCGGTGGTTACTCGGTGGAGCGGGCCGACGGGCTGGTACTGCGCGGACGCACCCTCTACGTGATCCGGAACCTGACCAACGTCATCGCGGTGGTCCGGATGAACGCCGGATACACCGCCGGGGTGGTGCAGCGGGAGATCACCGGTCCGCAGCTGCGTTCGCCGGCCACCGGCGACCTGCTCGGCTCGGCGTTGTACGTGGTGAACGGCCGGTTCGACGTGGAGTCCACGCCGAGCACCGACTACGACATCGTTCGGCTGCCGGCCTGACCCAGGCGGTCGGCGGCGGCCCCTGCGGTCGCCGCCGGCCCCGACGGGCAGCTCAGAAGGCGGGCGGCGTCGAATCGAGGCAGATCTCGGCGCGTACCTTGCCGTCGTCCTCGCGCAGTTTCGCGCCGCACTTCCGCAGGACCGATACCGCGCCGATGTTGTCCGGGGTCGTCTCGGCGACCACCGCCCGCATGCCCGCCCGAGCGGCGGCGTTCAGCAGCTCCCGCAGGGCGGCCGCACCGATCCCCTGCCCGCGCGCCGACCGGCCGAGCCACATCCCGGTTTCCACAGTGCCGGGCTCGTCACAGCGCGTCATCCGGACCATGCCCATCACCTCGCCGCCGACGAGGATGGCGTACATCTGCGAACCGGTCCGGCCGTCCAGCCCGCCGAAGCTCGCCCGGTGGAATTCGCGAAACGCTTCGCGACGCGCGAGCGACCAGCCGGCGGGCGCCTCGACCGGGGGCATCACGTCACCCGGCTCCGCCTCCGCCGCCGCTACGGAGAGCAACGGCTCCAGGTTCCGTTCGTCCACCGGCTCCAGCCGGACCGCACCCGCCACGTGCCGCAGTCTGCCGCCCTCATCGGCCGAAGTCCACCCCATTGGCCATCCACTGGCGGTCCGGACAGCGGTACCGGCCGGTCGGGCGGTCCGGGTGTTCCACATCACGCTCTGTTGTCACCCGACCGGGTGTCAAGGGACCAAAACGCCTACCCGAACTCGCAGAACACCACCGAAGCGTCGTCGGTGGACTTGTGTCGGCGCAGTCGGTCGGGGTGGTCGCGCTCGGCGTCCCGCACCCGGTCGATCAACGCGCCCGGGCCGTCCGCGGTCAGCAGGTCCAGCAGACCGGCCCAGTCGGTCAGCCCGAACTGCTCCACCGCGCTGGACGCGCCGTCACTGAGCAGCGCCGCCCGCCGTAGCGCCCCCGGACCGTGCCGGGGTGCGGTCCCGGTCACCGCGTGGAAGGCCGCGTCCGGGTCGGAGGCCGCCACCCAGTAGCCGTGGGTGCGGTTCATCCGCTCCCGCTGGACGGTCACGGCGTGCCGGAACCGGGTCACCGGGTCCGCCGCGCCGGCCGGCAAGACGGCCACGGTCTCCCGCAGTTCCACCATCGCCGCGTCCAGCCGGTTGTCGGTGACCACACTGACCTGCCCGCCGGCGTCGAGGACCAGCGGGCTGTCGCAGAGCACCAGATAGTCCACCTGGTCGCCGCAGTCCCGCAGGAGGCAGACCGTGCTGGACGGGGTGCCCGGATGGTCGAGGTCGCACTGCCCGCCGTGGTCGGCGCGCACAGCGAGGATGGCCGCGGCCAGGTTGCTGGTCAACCGGGCGGCCGGGCGCACCGCCTCGGCGACGCCGATCCGGGCCGCCAGGTGCCGGACGTACCACTCGGGCCCGTGCACGCAGCCGGTGTCGAAGCCGTCCGGCACCGTCGCGCCGTCCAGGACACCGACCAGCGGGCCGAACCGGAAGACCAGGTCCTCGTTGACCGGCCGCCCCGGGGCCGGCGCGGACGCGGAGCGTACCCGCATCACCGGCGCCGGCCCCGGCACACCGGTCGGGTCAGCGCTGTCGAAGGTCGTCGACGGCCGCATGCGTCTCTCCCTGCACCTGACCGGCGGCCGAACGACCCTGGTCGCGTACCGCGGACACGCCCTGCTGGGCGCTGGACCGGACCGACTGCGCCGCCTGCTGCGCAGGCTCCCGCAGATTGTCCTGCATCTGATGGCCAACCTGGCTCGCCTGCTCGCGCAGCTGATCGGAGTGCTCACTCACCATGCCCCGCGCGCGTCCGGCGAGTTGCCGCTCACGCCCGCTCGGCGGGATCAGGGAGGCGGCCAGCAGACCGACTCCGAAGGCGACCAGGCCGGCGGCCATCGGGTTGCCCTGAGCCTGCTCCCGAGACTGGTGCCCGAGGGATCGGGTCTCGTCGCGAACCGATCCGGCCATGTGCGACATCCGCTGGCTGGCCTCTTGCCCCATGTGACTCGAGCTGCCCATCATCTTCTCCTTCGCTCGGGTGAACGCCCCGCGGGCCTGCCCGACGCGGTCACCGGCGATCCGACGCGGGTTGACCTTGTCGGTCAGCGCGTCGACGTCACTGCTCAACTCGTTGCGGGTGGTCTCGATCTCCCGCCGGATCCGATCCGGATCACTGGACATGACCTGTTCCCTCCCGACTCGTTCACCGACCCCGCAGGGCGTCCGGCAGCTCCCGGGCAGTCTGCTTCGTCCGGGGCAGAACCGCACGAGCCCGCTTCAGCTGGGTCCGGGCGTTGATGAAGAGACCACCGGCCACGGCGGCCCACAGGACCGCGACGATCAGCGCCGCCCACCCCTGGTCCATCGTGTTGGACAGCCCCCACCAGAGGGCGTACGACACGAAGAGCACCGCCAGGAACCCGGCCAGCCCGGCACCGCCGAACATACCGCCGGCCTTGCCCGCCTGGCTGACCTCCTCGCGCAACTCGGCCTTGGCCAGCTCGACCTCCTTGCGCACCAAAGTGGACATGTCCCGGGTCACCTCGCCGATCAGCTCGCCGACCGAGGCCTGGGTCCGCTCCTTCTCCGGGGCGCTCACGGTGCCACCCCGCCGGGCAGGTCCCGCGCTGATTCACCGGCGGGCGAGACGTTCTGCGCCCGTGCCGTCCCCACGTACGGCTGCTGACCGCCGCCCGCCGGTGCGCCCTGCGCGGGTGACGGAGCACCTGACGCGCTGCCACCCTGACCGTTGCCCGAGGCCGGCGCGGTCAGGCCACGGGTGAGCCGCCCGACCAGCAGCCCGGCCACCGCCGCACCCGCGAGGAACGTCGTCGGATGGTGCCGCGCGTAGGTGCGAACCTCGTCGAGCACCTCGCCGGGTTCGCGCTCGTCGAGCCAACCGGCGGCCTGCTGGGCGGCGTCGGCCGCCTTGCGTACCACTTGACCGGCCAGCCCGGAATCGCCGTCCCGTTCGGCCATCGAACTGAGGTTCTGACCCAGGTCGCGCAGGCCCGCAGCGGCCCGCCGCTGCTGCGTCTGTGCCTGATCCCGAAGCTGCCCGGTGGCCTCCCCGGTCAACTGCTGGGCCTGTCGCCGCGCCTCTGCAGCCACCTGCCCGCCCTGCTCAGCTGCGGTGTGGGCGACCTGACCCCCGGCCTGCGCGGCCTGCTGGCCGACGCGCGAGGCCTCCTCGCGGGCCTGCTGTCCTCTGCCGCTCTGGTTCGTTGCCGTCATACCCCGCTCCCTTCCTGAGCCCAAGGTCGCAAGCAACCTCGGCGCGCCTCCCGCCTACCCGCCTGCCCAGCCGCCATGCGGCTGGCCCGGCAAACCGGCGACCGGCGGGTCGATCTTGCACTTTGTGTCCCGACAAAGACGTGCAAAAGCCCGCGAAACGGCTACAGAAAGTGCAAGATCGCGGAGCGAGCGGTCAGCGGCGGCGGTTACGGGCGCGCGACGAGCGCAACCGGCGGAGTCGGCTGATCAGCACGGGGTCGGCGGCGAGGGCGGCCGGATTGTCCAGCAGACCATTGAGCAGCTGGTAGTACCGGGTCGACGAGATCCCGAAGGTGTCCCGGACGGCCTGCTCCTTGGCGCCGGCGTGCCGCCACCACTGCTGCTCGAAGGCAAGGATGGCCCGCTCCCGCTCGGTCAGCCCCGGCGCGGGATCGGTGGGCTGCGCCGCCTCGTCGGCAGGTGGCGCGTCGGCGGTCTCGATGGGCGGCGCCGGTCGGGGATTCGGGACGGTCGGCCCGGCAGCACCCGTGACCTCACCCGGACGAGCGTCGATGGACGGCTCGGGGGCGGCCGGGGTGGTGTCGGCGGACATGTCGTTCAGCCTAGTCAGCGGCGACCAGGGACGCAGCAAGCGGCGCGGCCGGTCCGTACCGCCGGGAACCCCGACGGCCGGGCCGACCGCGCCGCGTCACTTCGGTCAGGTCAGGAGATGTCGCGGCGACGCATCGCCCAGAGCGCCGCCCCGAGGATCACCACCACCCCGACCGAGAGTAGGACGGAGGACTGCTGCCAGGTGATGTCCATCGTGGCCGGCTTGCACTCCCCGTAGTAGGTCGCGTTGCAGGAGTTCCAGTCCTGCAGTGTGACCGTCTTCGTCATCCAGGCCAGCGCGTACGTGGGCAGCAGCCAGGCCTCGGCGAACCGCACGCTCGCCATGGACAGCAGGATGCCCAGGCCGAACTGGCCGACCACCATCACCGCCACCACGCCACCGAGGGCCATCGCGGTGTGCCGACCGAGCGAGGCGAGGGCGAAGCCGATGGTGGTGAGCACCAACACCAGCACCACGCCGCGTACGCCGGTGAGCATGAACGACTGCCAGACCCCCGAGGTCATCTTCTCGGTGCTGCCCCGGAAGTTGGCGACCGCCCAGAACCCGGCAAACCACAGCACCGCGGCAGGAAGCGTCACCGCCAGGATGCCGGTGAGCAGCGCGGCCAGCTTGGTGAGCAGCACGGTGAGCCGCTTCGGCCGCCAGAGCAGCAGGTTCATCATGCCGCCGGTGCTCCACTCGGCGCCGACGAAGGACGCGCCGATGACGAACCCGACCAGGGCGAGGATCGCCGCGAACGGAATCAGGGTCTCGTCGAACGTCTCCTTGAAGTCGAACGTCGACGGCAGGAACCAACTCGCCTCGATCTGGTCCCGGGACGGGGCCGTGATCATCGAGCAGTCGGGCGGGTAGCGACCGTCGGTCGCCGTGCCGGCCGTCTTGGCCTGCTCACACGCGGCGCGCTCCTGCTCGCTCCAGCGCACCTGCTCCTGGTACTGCTGGTCGGCCTGACGCTCGGCCTGGGCGAGCTGGCCGGCGTCGATCTTCTGGTTGGTGAAGAACACTCCGACCACCACCGCGGCCAGCACCAGCAGGCCGAGCAGTGTCATGTAGCGGGTGAAACGCCGCTTGCTGAGCCGGCGAAGCTCGGTACGAAAGAGGCTCACGCGCCCCACCCTCCCCCGGCGGGACCGGGCTGACCCGTCCCGCCGACCTTCATGGACTCGTCGACCTGCCGGTGCTGACCGGGTACCGGCGCGGTGGCGGTCAGTTCGAGGAAGACGCTCTCCAGGTCGACGGCGATCGGCGCCAACTCACTGACGTAGAGGTTCTTCTCGGCGAGCAGCCGGGTCACCGACGCCGGCTTGTCGACGCCGGCCAGCATCAGGTGGTCCGGGTGACCGGTGACCCGGATCCCGGCCTGGGTGAGCGCCTCGGTGGCCACCGGCAGGTCGCTGACCGCCTCCAGCCGGATCCGGACCGCACCGGACGAGTGCTGCGCGAGCACCTCGTCGACCGGGCCGAACGCGACCCGCCGGCCCAGCGAGATGATGGTGACCGAGTCGCAGATCAGCTGGATCTCACCGAGGATGTGGCTGGACAGCACCACTGTCATTCCGGACTCGGCGAGGGTGCGCATCAGCGTGCGCATCTCCCGGATGCCGCCCGGGTCGAGGCCGTTGGCCGGCTCGTCGAGGATGAGCAGCCTCGGGTTCTTCAGCAGGGCCGAGGCCACGGCGAGCCGCTGCTTCATGCCCAACGAGTACGTCTTGACCCGCTCGCCGGACCGGTCGCGCAGCCCGACTAGTTCCAGCACCTCGTCGACCCGGACGGCCGGCACCTCGCCCGCCCCCGCGAGCAGGGACAGCGTGTCCCGGGCCGTGAAGTGCGGGAAGAACTGCGGGCTCTCCACGATCGCGCCGACCTGGCCGGCGACAGTGGGCAGCGCGTCGGGAACCTCGTGCCCGAGCAGCGCCATCCGGCCACCGTCGGGTCGGATCAGGCCGAGCAGGGTACGCAGCGTGGTCGTCTTGCCGGACCCGTTGGGACCCAGGAAGCCGTGCACCTGCCCCGCGTCGACCCGCATGTCGAAGCCGTCGAGCGCGTTGCGGGCACCGCGTCGACGACTCTTGTACGTCTTACGTAGACCTTCGATCTCCAGGACAGCTGGCAAGCTGCACCTCCCCCGATGGGTGGGCGTGACAGCCGACACCATACGCGGTATGCAGGAGCGCGCAATACGCGGTATGCATCGACGCGCCGATCAGGCTAGTTCATCGACGGAGCGTGACCTCTCAGGCGCAGATGACCTGCACGCCGGCAGTGCGGAACGCGTCCACCACCTCCGGCGCGGCGCCGGAGTCGGTCACCAGCGTCTCCACCCGCTCGACTGGGCAGATCCGGGCGAAGGCGTGACCGCCCAGCTTGGACGAGTCCGCGATGATCACTACGCGCTTGGCGCGGGCCACCATCAGGTTGTTCATCGCCGCCTCTCCCTCGTGGTGGGCGGCGGCGCCGAGCTGCGGGTCGATCGCGTCCACACCGAGCAGGGCGACGTCCAGGGTGACCTCGCGCAGCAGCGCCCCGCCCAGCGGGCCGACCAGCTCGAACGACTTCGGGCGCACCACGCCGCCGGCCACCACGACCTTCATCCGGGATCGGACCAGCAGCTCGTTGGCGATGTTCAGCGCGTTGGTCACCACTGTGAGCTGGGCACCCTCGGCGCTGGTGTTCAAATCCGGTCGTACGGCGAGCGCCCTGGCCACCTCGGTGCTGGTGGTGCCGCCGTTCAGGCCGACCACGGTGCCCGGCGTGACGAGCGCGGCGGCGGCCGCCCCGATCCGCTGCTTCTCGGCCGAGTGCTTGGCCGTCTTGTAGCGCAACGGCAGGTCGTACGACACGCCGTTGGCGACCGCCCCGCCCCGGGTCCTCGTGATCATTTGCTGCTGCGCGAGCTGGTCGAAGTCACGCCGGATGGTGGCCTGGGAGACGTCCAGCCGCTCGGCTGCCGCCTCGACGCTGACCCGGCCGTTGTCGGTCAGCATTTCGAGCAGGGCGTTCCATCTGGCGTACCGGTCCACCGCGGGGGCCCTCCCAGCAACTTGCACGGACGGTGATTGATTGCGTGCACACTAGTGCGCGAAACTAGGCTGGCGCAAAAGACCGACCTGCGCGATCGGCCGGCCGGTTGCCATGGTCACCCGCGTTCGCGCAGAATAACGCGCGAAATGCGGGTCTAACGAGCCGTATTGCGCACCGATCGGCCCTGCGAGGAGTTTCCCATGGCGTACGTGGACGCGGAGATCGCGAGCCAACCCGACTGCTGGCGGGAGGCGGCCAGGCTGGCCGAGGAGGTTCGCGGCGACCTGCCGCGTCCCGGGGAGCGGGTCGCCGTCGTCGGTTGCGGCACGTCGTGGTTCATGGCGATGGCGTACGCGGCCCGCCGCGAGCAGGCCGGCCAGGGTGAGACCGACGCGTTCCAGGCGTCCGAGTTCCCCGCCGGCCGCCGCTACGACCGGCTGATCGCGATCACCCGTTCCGGCACCACCACCGAGGTGCTGGAACTGCTCGCCGCGCTGCGCGGACAGACACCCACCACAGTCATCGTCGGTGACCCGGCATCCCCGGTGATCGAGCTGGCCTCCGCCACCGTGGCCCTGCCCTTCGCCGACGAACGGTCGGTGGTGCAGACCCGCTTCGCGACCACCGCGTTGGCCCTGCTCCGGGCCCAGCTCGGCGACCCGGTGACCGCGCTCGCCGCCGACGCGGAGGTGGCGGTGCGATCCCCGCTGCCGATCGACCCGGCCACCATCGAGCAGGCCACCTTCCTCGGTCGGGGGTGGACGATCGGGCTGGCCCAGGAGGCCGCGCTGAAGTGCCGCGAGGCGGCCACCTTCTGGGCCGAGGCGTACCCGGCGATGGACTACCGGCACGGGCCCATCTCGGTCGCCGCGCCGGGCCGGCTGGTCTGGGCGTTCGGTGAGCTGCCCGACGGGCTGCCCGAGGACGTGGCCGCCACCGGCGCGGCCTTCGTGCACAGCCGCACGCACGGCTGGCGCACGGTGCTGGGCAGCTGGTCCGCCGGCCGTACCCCGGTCGACCCGATGGCCGACCTGATCCTGGCCCAGCGCTTCGCGGTCGCGCTGGCCACCAGCCGGGGTCTCGACCCGGACGCGCCCCGCCACCTCACCCGGTCCGTGGTGTTGGCGTGAGCGCGAGGAGTGAGCCGGGTTTGCGAGCCCCGCAGTCGCGAACCGAGCTGGCACCGTGAGCGACCGCGTGGTCGTTGCGCTGGACGTCGGCGGCACCGGCATGAAGTGCGCCCTGGTCCGCCCGGACGGCGTCGTGGTGCGCACCGAACGGCACCCCACCGACGCCGCACGCGGGCCGGCCGCAGTGGTCGGCACCATCCTGGACGTGGCTGGCGGTCTGGCCGACAAGGCCCGCGCTGACGGGCTCACCCCGATCGCGGTCGGCATCGCCGTGCCCGGGGTGGTGGACGAGGCGCGCGGCGTCGCGGTCTGGTCGGCGAACGTGGGCTTCCGGGACGTACCCCTGCGGGACCTGACGGTGAAGCGGCTCGGCCTGCCGACGGCGCTCGGTCACGACGTGCGGGTCGGTGGTCTCGCCGAGGCCCGGCTCGGCGCCGGACGCGGCACCGGGCACGTGCTGTTCGTGGCCATCGGCACCGGCATCGCCGCCGCGCACGTCGTGGACGGCACGGCAGCCGTGGGGGCCCACGGCGCCGCCGGGGAGATCGGCCACATCCTGGTCCGGCCCGACGGTCCGCGCTGCGGCTGCGGCCGCCCCGGCTGCCTGGAGGCGATGGCGTCGGCCGCCGCGATCGGCCGCCGCTACGCCGAACTCACCGGCGAGACCGCCGACGCCCCGGTGACGGCGGCCGAGGTCGCCGAGCGGGCCGCGACCGGCGAACAGCTCGCCGGCCAGGTCTGGCAGGAGGCGGTCGAGGCGCTCGCCGATGGCCTCGCCAGCGGCCAGGCGCTGTTCGACGTGGCGACGATCGTGCTCGGTGGCGGCCTGGCCCAGGCCGGGGACCGGCTGCTGACCCCGCTGCGGGCGGCGCTGCACGAGCGAATGACCTTCCACCGGGAGCCGCAGCTGGTCGCGGCAGCCCTCGGCGACGAGGCCGGTTGCCTCGGTGCCGCCCTGCTCGCCCTGGACGCCGTGGGTGTCCGTGACCATCAGGAGAAGCGATGACCGTACGGGTGAACGGCCGAGTGGTGACCCCGACCGGAGTCGTCCGACAGGGCTGCGTCGAGTGGGACGGCGATCGGATCACAGCGGTGGCCGAGTACCCGTCGGTGCGCGACGGGCACTGGATCCTGCCCGGGTTCGTCGACATGCACACGCACGGCGGTGGCGGGCACACCTTCACCACCGGCGACGCCGACGAGGCCCGCGCGGCGGCCGACTTCCACCTCTCGCACGGCACCACCACGCTGCTGGCCAGCCTGGTCAGCGCGCCCTTTCCGCTGATGCGTACTGCCACCGAGGCGTTCGCCCCCCTGGTCGACGAGGGCGTGTTGGCGGGAATCCACTTCGAGGGGCCGTACCTGTCGGCCGCCCGCTGCGGCGCGCAGAACCCGGAGTACCTGCGCGACCCGTCGACCGACGAGCTGACCGAGCTGATCGAGCTGGGTCGGGGCGCGATCCGGATGGTCACCCTCGCCCCGGAGCGCGACGGCGCGCTGGAGGCGATCAAGCTGCTCACCGCGAAGCGGGTGGTGGCTGCGGTGGGCCACACCGACGCCACGTACGAGCAGACCCGCGCCGCGGTCGCCGCCGGCGCCAGTGTCGGCACCCACCTGTTCAACGGGATGCGGCCGGTGCACCACCGTGAGCCGGGGCCGGTGGTGGCCCTGCTCGACGCGCCCACAGTGATCTGCGAGCTGGTCGCCGACGGGGTGCACCTGCACGACGGCATGCTGACCTTCGCCACCGCGACCGCCGGCCCGGACCGCGCCGCGCTGATCACCGACGCGATGGCCGCGGCCGGCATGCCCGACGGCGAGTACGAGTTGGGCGGCCAGGCCGTCACCGTCGCCGACGGGGTGGCCCGGCTCGCCCGCGACGGCGCGATCGCCGGCAGCACGCTGACCATGGACGCCGCGCTGCGGCACGCCGTTAACGCCGGAATCCCGATCGCCGACGCCGCACGGATGGTGGCCACCACCCCGGCGCGGGCCATCGGCCTGGGTGACCGGGTCGGGTCCCTCCAGGTGGGCCTCCGCGCCGACCTGGTGGTGCTCGACGACGACCTCAACGTGGTGCGGGTGCTGCGCGCAGGCTCCTGGGTGGAGTGACCGGCCTCAGCTGAGGCTGGGGACGTCCACGCCGAGTACGGCCTGCTCGTCGGGGCGGTGCACCAGAACGTCGGACAGGTACGACTGGACCGCGTGGCGCATCCCGACGTCCCGGCCGGCCTGCTCGGAGAGCAGCCACTTGTGCTCGATGATCTGGGCGAACAGCTCCTGCGGCTCCAGCTTGCGGCGCAGGTGCGCGGGGACGGCCCGGACCACCGGCTCGAAGACCTCGGTGAGCCAGCGGTGGGCGGCCTGCTGCTCGTCGATCAGGTCGCTCTCCGCGCGATAGGCGTCCAGGTCGTTGAGCAGCTTGCGGGCCTGGTTCTCCTCGGCGTCCAACCCGGTCAGCCGCAGCAGCCGCCGGGTGTGGTAACCAGCGTCGACGACCTTCGGTCGCACCAGGAAACGCCCACCGTCGATGGACGACATGGCCACCTCGGCGACGTCGAAGCCCAGCTCGTTGAGGCGGCGGATCCGGCCCTCGATGTCGTGCCGGGCCTCCCGCTCGATCGCCTGCTCATAGGTGATCTCGTGCCAGAGCCGCTCGTAGCGCTGCACGACCTCCTCGCAGACCATCTCCGGGTCGATGGACTCGTGCAGCAGGCCGGCCGCCTGCAGGTCCAGCGCCTCACCGAAGATGTTCACCCGGGCGATCTCCAGGTCCTCGCCGCGCTGACCGTTGGAGAGCGCGTTGTGCAGGGCGCCCGTCTCCGCGTCCACCAGGTAGGCGGCGAAGGCGCCCGCGTCCCGCCGGAACAGCGTGTTCGACAGGGAGCAGTCGCCCCAGAAGAAGCCGGTCAGGTGCATCCGCACGATCAGGGCGGCGAGCGCGTCGAGCAGCCGGCTCATCGTCTCCGGCCGGAGGGTGTGCGAGAAGAGCGCCCGGTACGGCAGCGAGAACTGCAGGTGCCGGGTGATCAGCACCGATTCGAGCGGCTCCCCGTCCTCGGTCTGCCGGTCGGCGACGACCGCCACCGCCTCGACCGAGGGAAAGTCGATCCGTTCCAGGGCCCGGAGCAGGTCGTACTCCCGCTCGGCGATCCGCTCGCGGGTCTCCTTGAACGCGTACACGTAGTCGCCCAACCGGACGAACCGGACGATGTGCCGGGAGATGCCCTGCGGCAGCGCCACCAGGTGTTGGGCAGGCCACTCCTCCAGCGGTGTCGACCAGGGCAGGTCGAGCAGCGCCGGGTCCACGAGGGCAGACGTGATCCGCACGGGCACAAGCATGACTGGTCGCCCCCGCATCCGCCTCTGTTCGTGGTTGGGCCCACAGCGCCGCACACCCCGGCCTCGCGCCGGGCCGGTAGCGTGGTCGCGTGCTCAAACCCACAGCGGTACGACGTGACCTGCGGCTACGGCCCGTCCGCCCGGCCGGCTGGTGGTTCGACGCGCTCCTCCTGGTCGGTCTGGTCGGGTTGACGGTGGCGCTCGCCGCCGACCAGTTGTTCGGGTTGGACCGGGCGGTCGCCGACTGGGCCGACGGGCACCGGCCAGCCGCCGCGTACTGGGTCGCCCGGGTGCTGAACTTCCTCGGGCAGGGCACCCCGCTCACGTTGATCGCCGCCGGGCTGGGCGTGCTGCTGGCCGTCCGGCTGCGGTCGGTGCGACCGATCCTGCCGCCGGTGGTCGCGTTCGTGCTGACCAACCTGACGATCGGCCCGCTCAAGATCTGGACGGCGCGGGCGGCACCGAGCGCCAGCGTCAAGGAGCCCTTCCTGACGCCCGAGCAGACCCTGCCGCTGTTCCACGACGACCTGCCGGTCCGATTCGCCCAGTCCTACCCGTCGGGGCACGTCGCCAACGCCATCGTCTGGTACGGGGTCATCGCGCTGCTGCTCGCCCCGCTGGCCCGCAGCTTCGGCCGCCAACTACCGGCCCGGCTCGTCACAGTGATCCGCGTCGTGCCGCCGCTGGTCGTCCTCACCACCACCACGTACCTCGGCTGGCACTGGCTGACCGACTCGGTGGCCGGGCTGCTGCTGGGCCTGCTCCTGGACCGGCTGCTGCACCGGGCACCCTGGGACGGCGTGCCGCTCCCCGGCCGCTTACGCGGGTGGGATCGGCCGTTCACGTCGTACCCCTAGGGTTCGGTCCGTGGATCAACTGGCGCGGCGGCTGGGCGTACCCGATGCGGTTGTCATCGGGTTGGGCTCGATGCTCGGCGCGGGCGTCTTCGTGGTCTTCGGCCCGGCCGCTGCGGCGGCCGGCGGCGCCGGCCTGCTGCCCGCGCTGGCGCTGGCCGGCTTCGTCGCCTTCTGCAACGCGACCAGCTCGGCGCGGCTTGCGGCCCGTTACCCGGAGTCCGGCGGCACCTACGTCTACGGCCGGGAGCGCCTCGGACCGTTCGCCGGGTTTCTGGCCGGTTGGGGCTTCGTGGTCGGCAAGACGGCGAGCTGTGCGGCGATGGCGTTGACCGTCGGGGCGTACCTCTGGCCGGGTCAGGCCCGGCTGGTCGCCGTCGGCGCGGTGCTCGCGGTGACCGCCGTGAACCTGCGCGGTATCGGCAAGACCGCCGCCGTGACCAGGGCGTTGGTCGCGCTGGTGCTCGCGGTGCTGGCCCTCGTCACGGTCGTCGGCCTGGTCGGTGGGCCGGTGCACCTGGACCGGCTCGGCGAGCCCGGCGGTTCGGCTCGAGGTGTGCTCACCGCCGCCGGGTTGCTGTTCTTCGCCTTCGCCGGGTACGCCCGGATCGCCACGCTCGGCGAGGAGGTCCGCGACCCGCAGCGGACCATCCCGCGCGCGGTGCCGCTGGCGCTCGGGGTGGTGCTCGTGATCTACCTGGTGCTGGCCGTGGTCGCCCTCGGCGTGCTCGGTGCCGACCGGCTGGCCGATTCCGCCGCACCCCTGGTCGACGTGGTGACCGCCGCCGGGCTGCCCGGCCTGGCGTGGGTGGTCCGCGCGGGTGCCACCATCGCGGTCGTCGGGGTGCTGCTGTCCCTGGTCGCCGGGGTCGGTCGGACCACCCTCGCCATGGCCCGGCGCCGTGAACTGCCCGGCGCGCTGGCCGCCGTACACCAGGTGCACCAGGTGCCGCACCGCGCCGAACTGGCGGTCGCCGCCGTGGTGATCGTGGTGGTGCTGCTCGGCGACGTACGCGACGCGATCGGCTTCTCCAGCTGCACGGTCCTCGTCTACTACGCGATCACCAACGCGGCGGCGCTCACCCTGGGCCGGGACCCGGACCGGCGGTTGCCGGTCCGGGTGCTCGCCGGTCTGGGGCTCTTCGGTTGTCTGCTGTTGGCGGTCAACCTGCCGCTGGGCAGCGTCCTCGCCGGCTTCGGTGTGCTCGCCGTCGGCGCCGCCTTCTACGCCCTGCGGGCTCGCCGCTGACCCTGGCAGGCGGCCGGAGTCAACGGCTCAACCGCTGGTAGCGGCGCACGGCCAGCGGGGCGAACGTCGCGATCAGCAGCACCGGCCACAGCACCGCCAACAGCATCGCGTGCTCCGCCGGCCAGGAGTCGCCGCCCAGGCCCGGGTTGCCGAACAGTTCGCGGATCGCCGCGACGGTGGCCGACAACGGGTTCCACTCCGAGATCGTCCCGATGACCGACGGCATCAGCTCGGGCGACACGAAGACGTTGGAGATCGCGGTGAACGGGAACGCCGCCGGAAAGACAATCACGCCGACCGTATCCGGGTTGCGGACCAGCAACGCCAGGTAGATCCCGACCCAGGTGATCGCGATTCGCAGCAGCAGGAGGAGGCCGACGGCGAGCAACGCCTTGCCGACGCCCTGTCGCCACTGCCACCCGACGAGCAGGCCACACACCAGGAGGGTGGACATCTCCAGCAGGGCGCGCAGCAGGTCGGCGGCGCTGCGACCGGTCATCAGGGCGGACCGTGCCATCGGCATCGACCGGAACCGGTCGACCACGCCCCGGCTGAGGTCCAGCGCCACGCCGGTCGCGGTGGCCCCCAGCCCGTACAGCATCGTCATCACGAAGACCCCCGGCAGCAGGAACTCGCGGTAGTCGCCACCGCCCGCTACCTGCATGCCGCTGCCGAACACGTACCCGAAGACCAGCACGAACATGATCGGCAGCGAGAAGTAGAGGATCAGCTCCTCCGGCGCGCGGATCACATGGGTCATGTTCCGCCTGGTCATCGTCCAGCCGTCAGCGATAGCTGTGGTCATGCCACGTCCGCCTTTCGTCCCGCGGCGACGGGCTCGCGGGCCTCGTCCGGCCGGTGCCCGGTCAGGTGCAGAAAAGCCTCGTCCAACGTCGCGCGCCGCAGGCCGATGTCCTCGACCGCGATCCCGGCGTCGTCCAGCGCGCGCACCACGTCGACCAGGCCGGCGACGCGATCGACCACCGGCACGCTGAGCCGTCGAACCTCCGGGTCGAGTTCGGGCTCCGCACCGCAGATCGGCGCGACGAGGCGGGCCGCGTGGCTCAGCTCGGCCGCGTCGCGGACCACCACCTCGATCCGGTCACCTCCGGTCATCGCCTTCAGCTGGTCCGGTGAGCCCTCCGCCACCACCCGACCAGCGTCGATCACTGAGATCCGGTCGGCGAGCTGATCGGCCTCCTCCAGGTACTGCGTGGTGAGCAGCACCGTCGTCCCGTCCGCCACGAGACCGCGAACCAGGTCCCACACCTGGTTGCGACTGCGCGGGTCCAGGCCGGTCGTCGGCTCGTCCAGGAAGAGCACGCGCGGCGTGCGGATCAGGCTGGCGGCGAGGTCCAGTCGGCGACGCATCCCACCCGAGTACTCACCGGCGGACCGACCCGCCGCCTCGTCGAGCCCGAACCGTTCTAGCAGGTCAGCGGCGCGTCGGCGGGCCTCCCGTGGGCTGAGCCGGAACAGCCGGCCGAACAGCTCCAGGTTCTGCCGGCCGCTGAGGATCTCGTCGACCGCGGCGTACTGCCCGGTCAGCCCGATCCGGGCGCGCACCTCGTCCGGCCGGCGCAGCACGTCGTACCCGGCGACGGTGGCCCTCCCCGTGTCGAAGCGCAGCAGCGTGGTGAGGATCCGTACGGCCGTCGTCTTGCCCGCGCCGTTCGGTCCCAGCAGTCCGTGGACCGTGCCGGGCGGCACGGTCAGGTCAAACGTGTCGAGCGCGCGGGTCGGGCCGTACCGCTTGCCCAGCCCCTCGGCGACCACCTCGAATGTCGTCATGCCCCCACGGTGCGGCCGGGCGCTGACGGATCACGCACCGTCCGCTGACGGCGGCGCACCGGCCTTCTCGGCCTCGGTGATCTCCTTCAGAACGACAATGATCTCCGCACGGGCGGCCTCGCCGACGTACCAGCCGGTGAGCCCACCGGCCAACGCCTCCTCGCAGAACCGCCTCGCGGCGGCCAGGTCCCCACGCACCCGGGCCACCTGGGCGAGGCCGAGCCGGGCGCTGGCCACGAACTCGGGCGCGCCGCTGCGCTGCGCGAGGAGCAGCGCACCGGCGAAGTCGTCGTGCGCCGCCGCGAGGTCACCGGCGCGCAGCCTTATCTCGCCCCGGGTACGCAGCATGTCGGCCTGGTCGACGGCCGACCCGAGCGCCTCGACCAGTCCCATGGCCTCGTCCATGTGGGCACCCGCCGTCTCCGGATCGCCCTGCCAGGCGGCCAGTTCGCCGAGCGCACCGAGCGTGATCATGGTGCCCCACCGGTCCCCGGTGCCGCGGAAGCCGTCGAGCGCGGTGGCCAGCGCGGCCTCGGCCCGGTCCCATTGGTCGCTCCACATCAGCGCCGAGCCGCTGCCCATCGCGCCGAGCGCGTTGATCCACGGGTCCGGGCCGACCAGCCGCCGCAGCTCCCCCATCAGCTCGTCGACATCCTCGACGCCGCCGGACGGCGGCCCGGTCGAGATCCCCGACAGGTACAGCAGGAACGGCTGTCGGGGCGCCCGGTCCAGACTGCGGATCACGGCCGACTGCGTCCCGAGGGACGGCAAAGGGCCGGAGCCGGCGAGCGAGGCGTTGTAGACGCAGAGGGCGAACTCCTCGCTCAGCCCCGGTGGCGCTTCGGCGCCGAGCAGTTCGAGGACGTCGGCGGCGAGCCGCGCCCCTTCTCCGCGCATGCCACGCAGCCACCAGTAGAACGACAGGGCCGCGACCATCCCGGCCGCGTCGGACGTGTCACCGGCGGCGGTGGCCCGCCGCAACGCCGCGTGCAGGTTGTCCCGCTCCGCGTCGAGCCGTCGTAGCCAGTGCAGCTGCTCCGCGCAGCGGAGGTGGTCGCTGGCGGTCCAGGCGAATTCCAGGAAGTACGCGGTGTGCGCGCGACGGAGCTGGTCGGCCTCGCCGGCCTCGGCGAGACGCTCGGCGCAGAAGGCACGCACCGTTTCGAGCATCCGGTACCGGCCGCCGGTCATCTCCACGAAGGACTTGTCGACCAGACCGGTGAGCGCGTCGACGAACTCGAAGGTGGGCAGGCCGCAGACCCGCTCGGCCGCCTCCAGCGTCGCCCCACCGGCGAAGACGGTCAGCCGTCGGGCCACTTTCCGTTCGGCGTCGTCGAGTAGATCCCAACTCCACTCGACCACGGCCCGGAGGGTGCGGTGTCGCGGCGACGCGGCCCGGTTGCCCGTCGACAGCAGCCGGAACCGGTCGTCGAGGCGGGCGGCCACCTCGGCGACGGACAGCGCCCGCAGTCGCGCGGCGGCCAACTCGATCGCCAGCGGCAGGCCGTCCAGGCTGCGGCAGATCCGCAACACCATCTCGACGTTGGCCGGCGTGACGGTGAAGTCGGGCGCGACGTCGGCGGCCCGCTGGGCGAAGAGGCCGACCGCCGCGTAGTCGTCGGCGTCCAGCGCGGACGCGCCGAGCGGTGGCAGGGTGAGCCCGGACAGCGGGCACAGCGCCTCACCGGCCAGCCCCAGCGGCTCGCGACTCGTGGCCAGGACGCGCAACGCCGAGCACGCGCTCAGCAACCGGGCCGCCAGCCGGGCCGCGTCGACGAGGACGTGCTCGCAGTTGTCGAGCACCAGCAGCAGTCGCCGCTCGGCGAGCGCCTCTACCAACCGATCGGTGGTCTGCCAGCCCGGCTCGGCCGGGGCACGAAGGCCCGCGTCGCGCAGGCCGAGCGCGCTCAGCACCGCCTGCGGAACGTCCGAACCGTCGGCCAGCCCGGCCAGCTCGACGAAACGGACCTCCCCGTCGACCCGGCCCGCAGCCTCGATCGCCAGGCGCGTCTTACCCGCGCCCCCGGGGCCGGTGAGGGTGACGAGCCGCCGCTCGACGAGCAGGTCCCCGACGCGCTTGAGCTCCTCCTCCCGCCCGACGAACGTGGTGAGTTGACTCGGCAGCACCGGTTCGACCGACCCGCGTTCCTCACCGCGCAACACCGCCAAGTGGACCGCGGCCAGCTCCGCCGACGGGTCGACGCCGAGTTGCTCGGCCAGCGTGTGCCGGGCGTCCTCGAACTCGGCCAGCGCCTCCGCCGGCCGACCCAGTGCCGCCAGCGCACGCATGAGCTGGCCCCGCGCGCGCTCCCGCAACGGATGCGCGACGACCAACTCCCGCAGCTCCGCGATCAGCGCGCTCTGTGCGCCCAACGCCAGGTCCGCCTCGACCCGATCCTCGATGGCGGCCAACCGCAGCTCGTCCAGCCGGGCCGCCTGCGCGGGCGCGCCGGCTGCGCCGATGGCATCGGCCAGGGCGGGACCCCGCCACAGCTCCAGCGCCTCGCGCAACACCACCGCCGCCCGGGGCCAGTCACCGTCGACGAGCGCGCGTCGCCCCGCCTCGGCGAGCCGTTCAAACCGGTACGCGTCGACATCGTCGGGATCTACCGCCAGGCGATAACCGGCCGGGTGAAACTCGACCGGGTCGTGCTCGGCGGGCAGGGCCTGGCGCAGCCGCGACACCTGGGACTGGAGCGCGTTGGCCGCTCCCCCGGGCGGATGCTCGCCGTACAGGCCGTCGATCAGCCGCTCGGCGGAGACCACCCGACCCGCGTCGAGTAGGAGCAGCGCCAGCAGGGCGCGCAGCCGCGGACCGCCCACGGGGACCTCTCGCCCGTCGGCCAGCACGACCTGGGTCGGACCCAGGATGCGGAAACGCATGCCATGGATTGTCGCCCACTGCCGGCCGGTTCCTGCGCACCGATCCGCCGACCTTGCTGATCTGGAGGGTCAGCCGCTGAGCGCGCGGCGAAGGTCCTTCATCAACAGCAACAGGTGCATGGGGTCGGTCGGGCTGGCCTCGAACTTAGCCAGCCGCTGGTAGAAGTCGCGGGCGGCTTCCGTCTCGCAGTGAATGAGCACCGCGCGTACGCCGATGACCTCGGAGGCGGCGGCTATCCGCCGCAGTGCGTCGACCACCAGGGCTCGGCCCAGCCCGACGCCTTGGGCGCTACGGTCGACCCCGAGCCGAGTCAGGATCACCACCGGTTGGTGGTAGCGGCCAGCCCCCTGCTGCAGGCGAGGCGAGGCATCGGCGGGGGCGACGCTACCGGCAGCCAGGGCGTAATAGCCGGCCACGCGCTGATCGGGGTGCTCGTTGTCCCGCACCACGTACACCCGGGACAAGCCCGCCCGGTGGGCTTGCAGGGCATGCTCGGCCAGCCACACCGACTGTGCGCGGGAGCCGCAGTCGAACCCCGTCACCGCGAACTCGGCCGACAGCGGCTCGACGACGGAGAAGCGGGAACTCACAGTGGCGCACCATCAGTCGGCGGGTCGAGCACCGTCGGACCCAGCAGCAGTTCCCGCAGCCCGGCGACGTCCTGCGCCGGCCCCTGCAACGCCTCGTCGAAGACCCGCCAGGCGTCCTCGTCCAGCAGGAACGCCCGCCGGTCGGCGAGCACATCCGCCGCTGCTTCGGTCGCCGCCTTCAACACGAACGTCGAGACGCTGTCCCCGGCCGCTTGACTGGCCGCCTCCAGCAACGCCTTCTGCTGCTCATCCACCCGCAGGTGCAGCCGCTCCGCCTTCGCACTCACAGCCCAAGTGTACGCACAACGTACGCCGCCACAAGCGGACTACCTGATTGCGCCGTCTGGTACGCCCTCCGCTCAGCACAAGCTGGCGACCGCCCTTCGAGGTGCAACTCCAGCCATTACCGCGCTCCACCGAGCGGAGTTCGTTGAGCAGCGGCGCGCAGCTCAACAACGACTGACCGGTCGGCGGACGAGTCTGTCAGAATTCTGAGCGCCTCCGCCTGGCGCCGTAGCTCAGCCTGGATTGGCGGCGACCCAAGCAGAGCCTCGGTCGTCGGCGTCGAGCAATCCGTGGTCCTGGTCTCGGGCCGCTGAGGACACCAGAACCTCAACGCAACTTGCCGCGAACGCGACACGTTGCTTAGGACGCCCGCACAGAAACAGCAACAGCCAACGCTGATTCGGCAGGCTTCTTCCACAGGACGTGGGCCTTCAACCCCGGAATCCTGATCTCTGCCGCTCTCGCTTCGTAATGAATACTGGCATTGGTCAAATCCGCTCGCACGTCTGCATAGGTTCGCCCTAGCAGACCAATCCCGTTCAATGACGGTAGTGCCGGATCGACGGCTACAACCTCCGAAGACCTACCCGCCGAATCATACCTGACGATCAGTCCCTCACCCCAGTAGCGATCCATGCTTTCGTCGGGACCGAGAGTGCTTGCCATACCTGAACCTAGACGATCGCGCACCGAAGCGCGTGATTCACCGATCCCAATTCCAGCGATCGCGCCAGATTCAACATTCCACTCCGCGAGCGGCTCAGCCGCCCCCTCGAAGAACGTGATCTCGGGGTCGGTTTCGATATATGGCCAGGCTGAGACCGCTTCGACGGACGAGTCAGGAGTGGTTCCGGGAGCGTACAGCTCAACCCCTGTTCCGTCGATTGCGAAGCCACCGTCAACCGCGTGATAGGTCATGCCAGCTTCATCAAGCCGTTGCAGTGCCTCCCGTACCGGAGACGGCATCAACTGCACTCCGTTCAGGTGGACTCGCGACCTGCCATCGATTACCTCGACGAACTCGACTCGGTCCTCGTCCGAGTAGTCCACGCGAAGCCATCGGTATTCGAATTCGTCCATCAGGCTGCGAGCCCATTCGCTGCGGCGTCCAACTCCTGAGGCTCCGCCTGCCAACGAGCGAACCTCCGCTCGACTGGCGCCAAACCTGATCTGGCTAACACGAACGAGCGGGACGATCTCCAAGTCCTCCGAGATCATCTAAACAATCCCTCTCTTAAACTTTCCCGCCCTCGCTATTGCCCCAAGAAGTTGGGGCATCGAGCCGCGCATCTCTTCAATCGCATTATCATACCGCCCTGGGAAATCTCGCTTAATTTGATTGATGTCGAGATCCATAGCTGCGGTCAGGTTGCCCTGATTCAACAAGTACATCTGGTGCGCCCGATGCTGCTTGCCGGCATGACTACTTCCCCAGCTGTCAGTATTGTGATGATCGGCCTTGTCCATCTGGATCGCCAGGCCCTGGCCCTCAGAGATGCCGAACACCTCCTGCATCGCCTGATTGGCAGGGATGTGGTTGCGCTCGATTACCCCTTCCTTGGCGTGCAGGTCCTTATGCTGGCCACCCCGGTACGGCCCGCCGGTGACAGCGCAGGCACCCGTAACGGGCGGTCCGTTGACATTGTGTACCAGAACGGCGTCATCGTTCGCGTACACGTAGTACGTGTGGATGTCAGCGACGGTGAGGTCGCGCATCTCCTCGACGCCGAGCTTGTTGAGCACCGCGACGACGGTGACGGCGCCCTTGCCCTTGACCAGCAGCTTGGTCCCCGGCTTCAGGTCCTTGGCGTCGTCCCACTTGCGCTCTGAGTTGTTCCAGAACGGGTGGTGCCAGGTCGTCTCAACCTTCGTCACCTTGCCGTCCTGGTCGCGGACGGTCAGGTCGGTCAGGTCCTTGTCGGTGTTCCGGTGCAGTTGGGTGACCTGCTTCGGCTCCGACTTACCCGCCACCGGGTCGGTGGCCATGACCTTGTCGCCGACGTTGACGTCCTCGATCGGCCGGCTGCTGCCGTCCGCCATGAGGACCCGGGTTTTCGGATCGAAGCTGTGCCGACTGCCCTTACAGCCGCCACCACCGCCACCGACCGCAAGTCCGAGCGGGTTGAACCCACCACCACCAGAGCCTCCCGAAGAAGCCCCACCGGAACGCGCGCCCCCACCGCCCTTGCGGCTCAACCCACCGAGCCCCGGCACCATGTTCTCCGCGGCAGCCCGCGGGTTGTAGGTGCCCGACGTGGCCAGCTGCCCGACCGCGTCCTCGATTCCGTTCTCGGCGGCCTCGGTCGCCAGGCGACCCACCAGGCCGGTGCCGACCTTCTTCGCCACTGCCGCACCGACCCGCGCCGCGACGGCACCGCCCGCACCGCCGATCAGTCCGGTGACCGCACCGGTGCCCAAAGAGCCCAGCGCGTCGCCGATGCTGTGGATGTCGCCCTGCGCGGCGTCCTTGGCCAGGCTGATCAGCGCACCGGCACCGGCCATGCAGGCGATCGCACCCACACCGGCGGTCACCGCCGTGCAGGCGATACCCGCGAGGATCGCGCCGCCGATCGCGGCGACTTCCAGCAGGACGTCCTTGTGTTCCTTGACCCACTTGGTCGTCGCGTTCGCCGCGTCGCGTACGGCGGTGGTGGCCTTCTTGACCACCCGATGTGCCTTGGCGGCGATCTTCTTACCGGCCTGCTTCAGTTTCGCCGCGGCCTGTTTGGCGCGTTTCTTGACCGCCGCCACCTTCTTGGCGACGTATTTCTTGGCCTGGTTGTACTTCTTCTTGACCGCCCGTTTGGCCTGGTTGTACTTCTTCTTGACCTGCTTTTTGACCTGGTTGTACTTCTTCTTGGCCTGGTGATACTTCTTTTTCACCGCCGCCTTCGCCCGCGAGGCGGTCTTCTTCACGGTCGACTTCGCGGCGCTGTAGGCCGAAGACGCGTACGAGTAGGCCGACGACGCATACGAGTAGGCGGACGACGCGTACGAGCGGACGCTTGAGGTGACCGAGCTGACCGCGCGGGAGAAGGACCTCTTCAGACTGCCCAGGCCGAAGTGTCCGCTCGGGTCGGTGACGGTCAGCGGGTTCGCGTCGCCGTACTGGTAACGGTTGGCGTTGATCGAGTCCGGCAGCGGGCTGTTGCTCGCCGGGTCCCGGGTGTCGAACTGGCCGGTGTCCGTGTTGTACCAGCGGGCGTGCATGTTCACCCGGTTGGTCAGCGCGTCGGTCCACTCCGACTGGTAGCCGAGCTGACCGAGCAGCCCGCTGGTGTTGAGCGCCTTGCCCAGCGGGTCGTAGGTCACCGAGCCGGCCAGCGCCGTCCCGGTCGGGGTGAACTGCCCGACCACGTCGGAGTGCAGGTCCGTCCAGACCATCCGCTGGTTACCGCCGCCGGTGGTCCCGACCACCTCGCCGGACGGCCCCCGCACGTAGCTTGCGCTGGAGTCCGCCGCCAGGTCGTTACCCAGACCGGTGTACGAGTGGCCGGGGCGGATCGCCCGACCCAGACCGTCGTACGTGTAGGTCTGCGTACCGCCCGCCGACTGCTGCGACACCACCTGCCCGAAGGCGTCGGTGCGGGTGATGTTGCCGCCGGCGTCGGCCAGGGTGCCCCGGGCCGTGTAGGTGTAGCTCGCTCCGTCGGCGGTGAGCAGCCGGCTCCGCTGGTCGTAGGTGAACAGCTTGGAGCCGTTCTGCACGCGGTTGCCGGACTTGTCGTAGGCGTACGCCGTGGTGTTGGTGCCGTTGTTCCAGGACGTCAGCCGGTCGGCCAGGTCGTAGGTGTAGGTGTTCGCGGCCGAACCGGCGAAGCCCGTCGTCGACTTCGAGGTGATGTTGCTGTTCTCGTCCCAGCCGTACGTGATCTTCGCGAGCGACGCCCCCGCGGACGACTTCAACTCGTCGCCGGTGAGCCGCCGCAGCGGGTCGAAGGTGAAGTCGCGGGTGTTGCCGTTCGACCCGTACGTGATCTTCTTGACCTGGGAGAGCGTGTTGTAGGTGTAGGCCATCTGCACACCGGCCGACGAGTTGGCCAGCGTCGAGAGCCGACCCGCGCCGTCGTAGGCGTAGGAGGTCGTGCCGGCCGCGTCCTGCCGGGAGGCCAGCCGGCCGTCCGGGTCGTAGCCGAACGTCGAGTTCCCCGACGGGCCGGTCACCGACCTCGGCAGGCCCCGGTCGTCGTACGCGATGGTGTTCGTGCCACCCGAGCCGGACAGTGAGGTCATCCGGCCGGCGACGTCGTAGCCGAAGGTCCGGTCCTCCGTGGCGACCTCGGCCCCCGCGCCCGACTGCCGGACCAGTTGACCCAGATCGTCGTACTCGTTGGTGACCGCGACCCCGCCCGGCATGGTCTGCTTAGCCGGGCGACCGGACTTGTCGTACGACAGGGTGAAGGTCCGGTCCGCCGGGTCCGGGTGCGCGGCGGTTGCCGGTTCGATCATCGCCTCCGGCAGCCCCCACGAGTTGTACCTGGTGTGGAAGGCGTTGCCCCGACCGTCGGTGAACCGCGTGCGGTTGCCCTCCAGGTCGTAGCCGAACGTGGTGACGATGGAGTCCGACGCGGAGATCGGCTGCGTCTCCTTGGTGACCACACCTGTCGCGTCGTACTCGTAGGTCACGGTGGTGCGGCGGGCGTCGGTGCTGGCCACCATGTTGCCGGCCCGGTCGTAGCGGGCCGACTGCTCCGACAGCAACGTCCCGGTCGGGCTGTACTCGGCGGTGCGGGTGGCCCGATCCGCCCTGTCGTAGGTGACCGAGGCGTACGAGCCGTCCGGGCGGATCGTCTTCGTGGTCCGACCCTCGGAGTCGTACTCGTAGCGGCTCACGTTGTTGGCGCCGTCGGTGACCGTCAGCGGATCACCGAGCACGTTGTACGTCGTCGAGCCGTTCACGCCGGCGGCCGTGGTGACCTGCGACGGCCAGCCCTGCGCGTTGTACGTGTAGTTGGTGGTGTGGCTCTTGCCCTCCTGCCGCACCACCTCCGTCGAGGTGAGCGTGCGGCCCAGGTAGTCGTAGGTCGCGGCGCTCACCGCACCGGTCGGGTCGGTCGACGACAACACGTTGCCCGCGTCGTCGTAGGTGTAGGTGGTGGCGCCGTCGTTCGGCGCGATCTCCTTTGACACCCGGCCGAGCTGGTCGTACTCGTAGCGGGTCACCTTGCCCAGCGGGTCGGTGACCGCCTCCAGTTGGCCGCTCTCGTCGTAGCTCTGCCGGGTCTCCGGCACGATCGGCGTCGCCGTTCCGGGCGGGGTGTACGCGGGTGCCTTCTCCGACACCGTCCGGCCGACCGCGTCGTACTCCACCACCGACCAGTTGCCGTTCGCGTCCCGGGTGTCGGTCGGCTCGTCGAAGGTGTTGAACCCGACCAGGCTCACCGCGTTGGCCAGGGCCGGAACCTGACCGGGCTGTTCGGTCATCGCCGCGGGGGCGGTGGTCTTCACCGCCCTGCCCTCCTCGTCGTACCCGTAGTGGGTGGTGTTGCCGTTCGGGTCGGTGACCGAGGTGGGCAGATCGTCGGAGTCCAGCACCTGCGAGGTACGGATGACGTGCGCGTCCGCCGCCGGGGCGGTTCCCGCCTTGACCTGCGAGACCTCCGCGTCGGTCAAGGCCTTTTGGTAGACCTGCACGTCGTCGATGCCGCCAGGGAACCAGCCGAAGCCGTCCGCACCGCCGATGGTGAAGCCGGTCGCGGTGTTGTTGAAGGCCTCGGTGGTGGCCACCGTGGCCTGGAGGCTGCCATCGGCGTAGAGCTTGCCCGTCTTCGCGACCGGGTCCATGACGAGCGACAGGTGAGTCCACGCGTCGACGACCGCGGAGCCGGTCGGACCGCCGCCCCCGAGCCAGGTGACGGTGCCATCGGCCTTACGCACTGCCATCGCGAAGAACCAGCGGCTCTGGGCCGGCGCGTAGTACAACTTCAGAGCGGAGCTGCCGTTCGAGCCGGGCGCCGCGATGACGAGTTGGTCGGTATCCGGGCCGCCGGACTTGAGCTTGACCCAGGCAGAGACCGTGAACGCACGCTTGGTGTCCACGACCGGGCCGGTCTTCAGGTACGCGCCCGCGCCATCGAGAGCAGCCGAGCCGCCCCGGTCGGTGGACCAGGTGACGTTGCCGATCGCGGTGGCCGGGCTGTTGCCGGTGGCGTCGGCGGCCTTCGTGCCGCTGGTCTCGTCGAGCTTCCAGCGCGCGACCGGGGTCAGTGACGCCGACGGGTACTCCGTCTCGGCGATGGCGCGGCCGGCGCTGTCGTAGAGCGCGTCGGAGACGCTGGTGACGGTGCCGTCCGGCCCGGACGACACGGTGGAGATGACATTGTCGTCGGCATCGTAGGTCAACGCGGTGCGGCGCTTCAGGCCGTTGGGGTCGACGACCGACGCCGTCGTCCGGCCCGCCGCGTCGTACTCCGTGGCGGTGACTGTGTGACCGTTGTTGGTGATCTCGCTGACCGCGTTGCCGGCGGCGTCGTAGAGGTTCTCCTCCACCACGAAGGTCCGGGTGCCGTCGGTCCGGCTGACCTTCGCCTCCAGACCGTTGTCGGTGTACGTGTAGCTGGTGGTCCAGCCCATCGCGTCGGTCTCGCTGGCCAGCCGGCCCGCCGGGTCGTACGCCCGGGCGGTGGTCACCAGGTCGCGGGGGGCGGACGGGTTGTTCGGGTCACCCGTGTAGCCCTGCACCGTCGACGTGAGCAGGTTGCCCTCGACGTCGTAGGTGCTGGTGGTCACCCCTCCGTCTTGGGCGGTCTCCTTCACCACCCGGCCGTACCGGTCGTACTCGAAGGCGGTGGTCTCGTTGACGCCGTTGGTGGTCGTCGACTCCTGCCCGTACGAGTTGTAGGTGTGCCGCTCGGTCCGGGACGCGTCGCCGCCGGTCAGGTCGCTGACCGTGACCTCGGTGATGTTGCCGTCGTCGTCGTGGACGGTGGTGGTGCGGGCGGTGTGGATCGCGCCGGTGACCCGGTTGGTGACTCCCGGCTCGGTCTCGGCGATCTCGCGGCCCAGCCGGTCGTACTCGTGACGGGTGGTGAGCCCTGCGGGGTAGCTGGTGGTCAGCTCGCTCTCGGTGAGCAGGCGACCCAGCCCGTCGTACGTGTAGCGGGTGACCTTGCCGCCCGGCTCGACCATCTCGGCGACGTCGCCGCTGGCGTAGTAGGTGATGGTCTGCGTCTGCCCACCGGGGGTGGTCACCGCCGCGGGCAGGCCGGCCGGGGCGAACCCGCCGTCCTTCGCCGCGACGGTGGTGCCGTCTGTGAAGGTGGTACGGGTGACCCGGCCCAGCGGGTCCGTGATGCTGGTCTGGTTGCCCTTGCCGTCGTAGCCGTAGCTGGTCAGGTACCGGTTGTCAGTGGCCGATGACGATCGGCCGTCTCGCATGGTCAGGATGACGTCGTTGCGTGGGTCGGGCGTACCACCGATCTTGATGGAGCTGCCGGTCGCCCAACCACCGGTCCCGTTGCCCGACACCAGGTACATGTCGTTGTCGGTGCTCTTGAGGTAGAGGAGGTCGGCCAACTTGTCGCCGTCGAAGTCCCCCGCGCTGAGCAGGGCCTTGGCGCTGCTCCACCCGGTGACGATCCGGGTGGCGGTGGTGCTCAACCAGCCACCCGAGCCGTTGCCCCGCAGCATGTAGAGGTTGTTGTCCGCGCTGCTGCGGTAGATCACGTCGGCCTTGCCGTCGCCGTCGAAGTCGCCCGGCGAGACGAGCAGGTTCGCGGCGCTCACGTTCGGGCCGATGAGGGTCGGGGTGGCGCTCAACCAGCCACCCGAGCCGTTGCCCTTCAGCAGGTAGAGGTTCTTGTCGGTGGAGTTGCGGTAGATGATGTCGGGTTTGCCGTCACCGCTGAAGTCCTTGGAGTAGACCATCAGGTCCGCGGCGCTGACAATCGGGCCGATCTTGACCGGGGTGCTCGACACCCAGCCGCCCGCTCCGTTGCCGTTGAGCATGTAGAGGTTGCCGTCGGAGGCGTTGCGCCACAGGAGGTCAGGCTTGCCGTCGCCGGAGAAGTCCTTCGCCGCCACTGCCATGTTCGCCGCGGCCAGGCTGGCCCCGGTCGGGGTCGGCAGGCTGGTCAGCCAACCGCCGGCACCGTTGCCCTGCACCATCTGGATGGTGTTGTCGGCGGCCCGGTAGACCACGTCCGGGGCCCCGTCACCGCTGAAGTCCTCGAACATCGTCGGCAGCGCGGCGGCCGCCCAATTCAGGGGCTCGGCCGAGTTGGCGTAGTAGGTGTAGTAGACCGACGAGCACTTGCTGGCCGACTGGTCCTGACAGGTGATGACCTGTTTCGTGTTGCCCCGGGCGTCCTGGAGTTCCTGGGACCAGACCCCGCGCGGGTCGTACGTCAGGTTGCCGTAGCCGCCCACGTCGTACCCGAACTTGGTGGTGTTGCCCAGCCCATCGGTCTGGGCGACCATCCGGCTGCCGTTGACCAGGTCGTAGCTGTAGGAGATCTTCTCACCCGACGGCCCGGTCACCGCGACGGTGGAGACGGGCATCGCGATTGCGCTGGCGACACCGTTGACCATGGTTACCGCGACCGGTGCGGTCTGCTTCGACGCCTGGAAGTGCGCGCCGACCTGGTCGGCGGAGAGCTGCGAACGGTAGAAGGCGACCTCGGCGATCGATCCCGGGAAGTACCCGACATCGCGGGTGCCGTGCATCGGCCAGGCGCCGGCCCACTTGCCCGCGCCGACGTACGCGTTCACTCCGTCGGTGGCGACCAGCGCGTTGTCGAGCTTGCCGACGGCGGCGCCGTCCAGGTAGAGCGACTGGGTGGTGGTAGCCGCCGAGAGCACCACGTGGTGCCACTTGTTGTCGTTGACCGCGCCCGCGCTGGTGATGACCCGGGTGGCGCTACCGGTCCAGAACCCGCCCCGCAGCTTGCCGTCCGTGCCGACGTAGAGCGCCGGGGTCCAGGTACCGGCGACGGCCGGATCCGCCAGCGGGCTGGCCTGGTAGCCGTAGAGCACACCGCCCGCGGTGTTGCCCGCCGGCATCTTGAACCACAACTCGATCGAGTTGGGCCCGGTAGTCGGTATGTCCTCGGGCGGGAGTTGGAGGTACGACGTCGTGCCGTTGAACGACGCGGCTCGACTGTCGGTGAACGGGCCGGCGACGCCCAGGGTGGCGGAACTGTAGGTGGCGACGCCTCCCTGCACCTCATTGGCGGCGTCCGTCGCCTCGACATCGCCGAGCCGCCAGTAGTCGGCCGGCTTGCCGCCGAGCACCGAGGCCGCGTAGACGTCACTGCTGCCCGAGACGGTGGGCGCGCCCATCGTCCAGACGCCGCCGTTCTCGTCGGTGACGGCGGACACCCGACCGGAGCCCTTGTCGTAGCCGACCTGGGCGGTGACCCCGCCGGAGGGGCGGACCACCTTGGTGAGCACCGGGTGAGCGGTTCGGCCGGAGTTGTGCAGCGCGGTGACCGTGGTGCCGGTGAGCGCCTGGTTGAAGAACGACACCTCGGCGATCGAGCCGGTGAAGTAGGTGGCCCGGGCGGGCGTGACGCCGCTGTTGACGTGGCTCGGCCAGCCACCGCCCACGAACCCGGCACCGACCAGCACGTTCGCCGACCCGCCTGGGACCTGGGCGACGGTGCCGTCGAGGGTTCCCCGGTCGACCCCGTCCAGGTAGATCTTCTGGGTGTCCCCGGCACCGGCCAGCACCACGTGGTGCCACGCGCCGTCGGTGACCGTCACGTTCGTGTTGATCGGGGACGGGAAGCCGTTCCAGAACGAGCCACGCAGCTTGCCGTCATTGCCGATGTAGATCGACGGGGTGTAGTTGGCGGCAGTGGTGCCCTTGGTGATCGCGTCGGCCTGGTAGCTGAACAGCACCCCGTTCGGGGTGGTGGTCTTGAACCACATGCTGACCGACTGGTACTGGCCGTCGCTGACCAGGTTGCCCGGTAGCTGCACGTGGGAACTGGTGCCGTTGAAGCCGGCGGTGGTCGCTGTGGAGCCGGGCAGCGCCGCCGCCTGGCCCAGCGCGACGTTGTTGTAACGGGCGTTGTCCACGCCCGCGTTGCCCAGCACCGAACTCGCCGCCGTGGTGGCGCCGGCAGCCTCGGTCAGCCGCCAGTACGAGTACGGCGCGGCGTTCAGCGTCGCGTTGGCGTACTGCGAGGTGGTGTCGTGCTGGTAGGTGGTGCAGGCCGTGGCGCTCGTCGGAGGGCACACCTTCGCCAGTTGGTCGTTCGTGCCGTAGGTGTACTGCCAGGTCGTCGAGGTGCTCGCGTCGCCCGGGACGGCCGGGTCGGTCGACACCGTCGCCGGGTGGACGTACGTCGAGCCGGCCGGGGTCGACCAGGTGACGTACAGGGACCGGCCGGAGGCGGAGGTCACCTTCGTCACGTTCGAGCTGGAGTCGTACGTGAACGTCATCGTCCGACCGTTGGCGTCGGTGACACTGGTGATCTTGAAGACTCCGCTACCGGCGGACTGGGCGAAGACGTAGAGAGAGGCGTCCTTGTCGGTCAGTGTGTAACCGGTGACGGCACCGCTGACGTCCTTGTTCTCCTTCAGGATGGAGAATCGGCCGGAGGCCGGGGTGAACGTTCCGTCGGCGTTGCGGCCGAGTGCCACGTCCTGGCCGGTCGGGTACGTGATGAGGACCGACTGCACCTGACCCGCCACGTCGCGCACCTGGGTGGCGCGGGTGTCGAGCATGCTGGACCAGCCGGCGCCGAAGGCGTTGTTGCGCCGGGCATCCAGGCTGTTGTAGCTACGGGTGATCGCCAGCGACGGGCCGACAGTGGCAACGCTGGCGTCGGTGGCCGAGGTGGTGTAGTTGCCGATGCCGGGGTCGTAGCCCTTGCCGGAGTTCTGCGTCAGGCTCCCGGTGAGCAGCGGCTGCGGCACCGACGTGGTGAACGCGTACGCCGGATAGACCGCGCTGGAGCCGGCCTTGTCGTTGACCTGGACGGTGTAGAGGTAGCTCTTGTTCCAGGTCAGCTTGCCTGCCGGGACGGTCCAACTCGCCGTCGCGACCCAGCCCGAGTTGGCCACCACCGCGCCGGTCCCGGCGTCCGCCACCACGTAGTTGTAGGTGAATCCCTTGTTCGGCCACTTGTCCGGGTCGACCGCCCGGGAGTGCAGCTCCGGGGTGAGGGTCTGCACGACCGCGTTGTTCGTCGGGTAGCGGACGTTGACCTGCGGCGCGACGTTGTTGGTGTACGTCAGCTCCAGGTACGGCTTGTAGCTGCCGTCCGAGTAGTTGGCCGCGGTGAACCGCTTCCAGGCCGTCGAGTCCGTCTCCGAGGCGGTCAGCGCCAGACCCTCGTTCATGCCACCGGTCGACCAGTCGTTGAACGTGTCGACGGCGAGGGGCACGGTGACCCATTTGCCGGTGCTCCGGTTGGGTGGGTTGTTGGTGCAGGCCGGGTAGTTGTCGGTGATGGTCAGCGAGCCGATCGAGGGGGAGATGGTCGGCCCGGGGTGCGCACCGGCGGTCAGGCCGGCGACCGTCCACGCCTGCGTCACCCGGTGCACGTCGAACGCCTTGTGCGAGGTGCAGTTGAACGACCAGGTGTGGTACAGGCGCAGCTTGGCCGCGCTGAACCGCTTGCCGGCGAGGCCGTCGCTGGTGAACTCGTCGAAGTGGATGAACGAGCGCGCCTTGACGTCACCACCGTTGTACGTGCCGACCGGCAGGTTGTCACCGTTCTGGTCGGTGGTCTCGCTGTCGCTGTCGACGTAGACGTCGCCGGTGGTGCCGGTGGTCGTGGTGGGGTCCACCCGCACCGGGTACTGGCGGGCCGGGTCCCGCAGCCAGGCCGGGTCGGCCACGACCTTCAGCGCGGGCGCGCCGTCGACCGTGACGATCTCGAACGTGACGGCGTCGGACTCGGCCGGGGCTCCGGAGCGGGGGTCGACCTTCGAGTCCTGCATCGAGCCGTGCGGGAACCAGGCCACGGCCTTGCCGTCGGCGTTGAGCAGTTCCACCGAGCCCGCGGTGGTGAGTCGTGGGGTCAGGCCGGTGAGCCGCAGCGGGAACACCCAGGTCGATGCCGCCTCCGGTGAGCGCAGCACCAGAGTTTCCTTGATGCCGGCGTCGAAGGTGGTCAGCTCCAGGTCGGTGTGCGGGAGAACGTCCCGGTAGCGAGCGGTCGGCCCGGTCACCTCGGGCGCGTTGACGGTGCCACCCTCGAGCCGGTAACCGACGCTCTCGCCGCCGGGCAGGGTGAGCTGGGCCAGGTCGCCGGCGGGGGCCGAGGTGGTGGCGCGCCCGGTCGCACCCGGGGTGCCATCGGCCACCGACACACCGAGCCGGTTCGCCGTGACGTGCAGACGGCCGTCGGAGCGGCGGGTGAGGTTCGAGTTGATCTTCTGCCAGCTGCCGTCCGTCGCGCGGTAGTTGACCGGGCGGTTGTAGGTGCGCTTGGTGAACGAGCCGTCGGCGTTCGCGAAGATGTCCGAGCGCGCACTCGACTTGCGGGCGTCCCGGGTGCTGGTCCGGGCGTCGAAACCCGGCTCGGCCACATCCGTGACCTCGGGGGTGGTGGCCAGCTGGTGCGGCTGGTACGCCTCCAGGGTGCCGGGCGCGGGCTGGGGTGCGCGGCCCGCACCCGTGCCGGCATCGGTCGCCGAAGCCGGCACGTGCGGGTCGACCGTGACCGGCTTCCCCTTCTGCTGCACGGGGAGGCCCACGAACGCCGCGGTCGCCGACCAGGCGGGACGCTGCGCGAACCAGGTCAGCCACGTCAGTGGAAACTCGCCGCCCGGCCGCACCACGTCGGCCGGTATGGAGACCGTCAGCCCGAAGACAACGGCGACCACGAATGCCGCGCGGCGCGCGCCAGTGGTAACGGATCGGCGCATGGCCGGTCCCCTCCCCCGTGAAGTGAAATTACCAACGCGGAGTGTGAGGGCTCGTCGATCTTCGGCACAAGCTGTCCGAACGGCCAATCCTGAGAGAAACCTTGGAGCGTCAGTCCTTGACGGAGGCGAGCGCGGCAACGAGGTCGCGTGCCTTACGCTGCACCGTTTCCGGGTCGGTGGCGTCCTCGACGACCACATTGGGCCCCGGGGTCGCGGCACCGAAGGCGACGAATTTCGCGGCGGGGAACCGCGCGGCGGTGGGGCCCACTCCCCGCACCGGCGCCTCGCCGACGGCGAGGATCACCCCACAGCGGCTCTGCACCAGGCTGGCGAGGAAGGTTTCGGCGTTCTCGCCGGTCTGGGGGCCGTCGACCTCAAGGAACTGCACCTTGACCTGCGTCGCGAGTGAGGCTTCCTGCATCCCCGTCCACACCGGACGGGCCTCGGGAGCCGCCACGCCCGCTGTGCCGGTGAGCAGGCACGCCGTCTCGGCCCGGTACTCACGCTGGCGCGGCTCCGGCTCGGCCTTGGGCCACAGCGCCCAGCCGACGACCACCACCACGATCAGACCGGCCGCCGCGAGCGGCCACCACCTGGGCCGAGCCCGCAGCCACCGTACGACCGCCGCGTCGCGTCGCGGTCGTTGCGCGTCGCGGGCTCGTCGACCCACCCCACCACCAAGCACGGGCGCACCATACTCGGCCGTCTCCACCGGTGGGTGCCGCACCGGCCGCCCCAGGTGGCGTCAGCTCACCTCGCCAGGCCCGTCATGCCGGCGGGTCAGCTCGAGTTCGTCAGGTTGGCCGCCGTTGGTAGTCGAGGGCACGCCTCCGGCGGGCGGAACGGGATGTGCCGCGCCAACTCCCGAACCCGTCTGGCCCGGCACCGGCGGGGGCGCCGCCGCTGGGGCGTGCACTCCGTCGTGGACCGACCCGGCCGGCCGGAGGACCGGGCCCGGATGGGCCGGCGGGGCGCACTGCCGCGTCAGCCAGTCCAACCCACGCCGCCGGGCGACCACGGTCAGCCGGTCACCGGCGAAGATCACCTGCCGGGGGTCGAGGTCCTTCCACCAGATCGTCCTGGCACCGCCCGCCGGGGTGCGGGCGATCAGCCGGACCTGCCCGTCCCGGTTGACCACGTCCAGCGGTCGGCCGTCCAGCTCGGAGCCGGCGGCGACCGGCACCTCGGCGACCGGCAGCGCGTGCCGGTCGACCGGGATGGTGCTGATCACGGCGCGTTCGGTGAGCGCCCCGATGAAGGCCGGGGCGGCCAGGTAGGAGACCGAGCGGGACACCCCGAGCGCGAAGGTCTCCTCCACCCGTTCGGCGAAGTCACCGTCGAAGAGCCGAAGCACGACGCGCAGGTCGGCGCGGAGGTCGCGGGCAGCGAGCGCCGCCTCCAGGTTGGCCACGTCGTCGGTGGACGCCACCACCAGCGCCTGGCAGTCGGCCACCGAGGCGGCGACCAGCGTCTCCGGCAGCGCGGCGTCGCCGACGATCAGCGGCACCTCCAGTTGGCGGGCCAGGGCGGCGCCGCGCGGCTCCGGATCCTTGTCGATCGCGACCACCTCGACGTCGTACTCGCGCAGTTGCGCCATTACCCGGGTGCCGACGTTGCCCAGGCCGATCACCACCACGTGCCCGACCCGCGGGGGTTGCAGGCGGCCGGTGTGCAGGGCCAGCCGGGCGTTGACGATGCCGTCCACCACGACGGCGGTGATCAGCGGGATCAACGCCAACCCGGCCAGGTTGAGCACCACCTGCATGATCTGGGCGTCCGCCGCCTTGGTGGTGTCCGGGTCGGCGCCGCTGAGCGTGGTGACCAGCGTCAGGTACAGCGCCTCCAGCGGAGAGACGTCCTCGGCCCGGGAGATCAGCGCCCCCAGCACCGCTATCAGCGCGAGCACCGCCATCACCGCAATGCCGATCTTGCGGGTGGCGAAGCCGCGTACCGCCCCCATCACCACCGCTACCGGACGACGCCTACGACGCGCCCGGACCAACCGACGGGCGGCGACCTCGGTGCCCGGTGGCTGACCGGTCGCCTCAGCGAGCACCAGGTCGGCGCCGGCCTGATCGGCCGGCAGCAGCTCAACCCCCTGTGCCTCGCTGAGGTGCGCCAACGCGCAGACCACGTCCTGCGGTCGGACGTCGGCCCGCCGCGCCACCCGCAGCGTCTTGTCCCGATGTTGGAAGGAACTCGGGTCGACCTCGTTGAGTGCGGCGGCCACGAAGGCCGGCGCGGCCATCTCGGCGTCGGAGAGCACCTCGACCGGGGCCTTGAGCAGCTTGCGTACGCCGTCGGCGAGGGTGCCGTTGAACATCCGCAGCACCTGACGGACCCGCTGGTCGACGGCCTGGGCGCAGAGCGCGGCGTGCAGGTTGCCCACGTCGTCCTGGTGCAGCAGGGCCAGCCCGGTCGCGCCGGCCAGCCCGGCGGCCTCGAAGGTGGCCACGTCCAGCCGGTCCGAGCGGACCACCCGGACCCCGCGCAGCCCGGCCACGTCCGGCCCGTTGCTGCGGTAACGCTCCGGCACCACGACTGTCACCCGGGCCCCAACCGCCGGCAGCTCGGATTCGAGCATCGCCCGGGCCACGTAGTAGGCGAGCGCGTCCTTCCCGCAGATCACGTAGTGCGGGCGCGGATCACCGACGGACCGCAGCCGCCAGTTCCACTCGACCGCCCGTCGCGCCCGGTCCCGCCACGGCTCCGCCATGCCCGGATCGTAATCAGCACGGCCACGGTGGGCGACCCCGTCCGGATCATCCCGTGACCAGGTATGTCCGCCCCGACGACGGGTAGAGCAGCGGCATGCAGACGTTCCTCCCGTACCCGGGCTTTCTGGCCAGCGCCCGCACGCTGGATCAGAAGCGGCTGGGCAAGCAGCGGGTGGAGGCCATCCAGGTGCTGCGCGGGCTCACCCGACCCGGGTACGGCTGGCGCAACCACCCGGCCGTGAAGATGTGGGCCGGGTACGAGGAGGCGCTCGTCCGTTACGGGTTGGACATGTGCGCGGTCTGGACCGAACCGGGGCGGGCCGACACCTGCGCCACCACGATGACCGTCGACCTCGCCGACGCCTGCGGGGCCGGCGTCGTACGGACCCAGGACGAGCTGGCCCGAGCCGGTGAGCTGCCACCGTGGTTGGGCCGCGACGACCTGCACCTGAGCCACCGCTCGTCGCTGCTGCGCAAGGACCCGGCGCACTACCGCCCGCTGTTCGGCGACGACGTGCCGGAGGACCTGGAGTACGTCTGGCCGGCCTCCGACCGCCCCCGCCGCTGCCTACCGGCCGACTGAGCCGAGCTGGGGCAGACTGAGCCCATGGCGCTGTCGCAAGTGGTAGGTCGGCTGATCGGCGTACGGCAGCACCAGGTGGACCCGGGCGGCGGTGGCGCCGACCGGGTGCCGCGACCGACCACGGCGCTGGTGGTGGGTGGCGGCATCGCCGGGATGTCGGCGGCGGTGGTGCTGGCCGAGCGGGGCGTGGCGGTCACGGTGCTGGAGGCGGCACCCACCCTCGGCGGTCGGCTGGGCGCCTGGCCGGAGGCGCTCGCCGACGGCAGCCAGCAGAACGAGCACGGGTTCCACGCGTTCTTCCGGCAGTACTACAACTGGCGGTCCATCCTCCGCCGGATCGACCCTGAACTGGGTTTCCTCAAGCCTATTCCGGGCTACCCGATCCTCAGTGAGCAGTGGCCGACCGAGGAGTTCGGCAAGTTGCCGCCGGCGCCGCCGGCGAACCTGCTGGCGCTGCTGCTGCGCAGCCCCAGCCTGCGCCTTGCCGATCTGCGACTGATGGACCGGGACGCGGCGCTGCCGCTGCTCAGCTACGACCCGGTGCGCACCTACGCCGACCTGGACGACACCACCGCCGACGAGTTGCTGGCGTCGCTGCGACTGCCGGACCGGGCGCGGGCGATGCTGTTCGAGGTCTTCTCGCACTCGTTCTTCAACCACGAGGCGGAGATGTCGGCCGCCGAGATGGTCGCCCAGTTCCACTTCTACCTGCTCGGCAACCCGGAAGGGCTGGCCTTCGACTGCCCCGACGAGGACTACGCCACGGCGATCTGGGAGCCGCTGACCCGGCACGTGGAGAAGCACGGCGGCCGGGTCCTGACCAGCTGCGCCGCCACCGGGGTGCACCGCGACGCCGAGGGCTGGCGGGTGACGACCACCGACGGCGGTAGCCATCCGGCGGGTCACGTCGTGCTCGCCGTCGACCCGCCGGCGCTCGCCGCGCTGGTCGCGGCCTCCCCGGACCTGGCCGAGCAGGCACCCGAGCTGGCCGCACGGATGCCGGCCTTCGGCACCCCCGGCCCGCCGTACGCGGTGGCGCGGTACTGGTGTGACGGGGACGTGGCCGCCGAGCGGGCGGTGTTCAGCGGCGTGTCCCGCCAGCCCACGCTGGACTCGGTGACGCTCTACCACCGGTTGGAGAACGAGCCGCGGCGCTGGGCGCGGCAGACCGGCGGGTCGGTCATCGAGCTGCACGCGTACGCCTGCGAGCCCGGCGTGCCGGCCGAGGAGCTGGCCGAGCGGATGCGCCGCGAGCTGGTCGCGCTCTGGCCGGAGGCCGGCGACCTGCGGGTCCGCGAGCTGCGGGCCCGGGTGGAGGCGCAGGCGCCGGCGTTCACGCCGGGCAGCCACGCCTGGCGACCGGGGGTACGCACCGACGCGAACGGCCTCTACCTGGCCGGCGACGGCATCGCCACGGACTTCCCGAGCGCGTTGATGGAACGCTCGGCCGCGACCGGGATCATCGCCGCGAACCACATCCTGCGCGCCGAGGGTGGCGCGGCCGAGCCGGTGCGCTCGGTCCGACCGCGCGGGCTGCTGGCCGGTCGCGCCAGGCCAAATCGACAAAACACAACATAAGCCACGGTACGCTGCCGTACGCTCGAATGATCAACCGTCGATCGGCCGGGCGGGAGGGCAGCGGGAGATGTCACCACTGCACCGCGCCGGCGCGGAGAACGGTCCGTCGATCGACGAGATCGGCCACGACGACGCGTACCCGCTGATCCGCGACGAGCGCGCCTGCATCGTCACCGCGCTCCGGCTGGGTTGGTGGATGGCGGACGCCTACCACCACGGGCAGCACGCGGAGCCCCGCGCCTTCGTCGAGGCCCGCCCGGCCGTACCGCCGGCCAAACTCTCCAACCTCACCGAGATGTCCGCCCACCGGCGGATGCGGATGTACCTCGACGGGGTGGACGTCGCCCTGGCCCAGATCGCCGACCTCACCCGGCACACCAGGCCGGTACCCGACACGTCGGCCGCCCGAGCCCTGCTCCCCGACCTGGGTCAGCCCGACCCCGCCGACCCGGTGCCGTTGCTGCTCGCCCTCGACGACCTCAACGTGGAGGTGCTGCGCTGGGCGATGGCCGCCAACCACCGGGTCGGGCTGGCCTACCGACTGGGCCGATCAGTGGCCGACACCGTCCGGGCCGGCGACGTCACGCAGTTGCTGCGGCAGTTCGGCGGCCGGCAGGTCCAGATCAGCAGGTGGTTGGACGAGCTGGCCAGCGTGCTGCCGCCGTACTCGGCCGCAGTGGTGCGGCGCTCCCTGGCCGCCTGGGCGAGCGCTGTCGACCGCGCCGGCCACGGGGACCCGACCGAGCCGACGCCCGCCACCCTGAGCCGGGCGCTGCGCGGCCAGGGTGACCTCTGGCGCGACGTGCTCACCGGCGGCCTGCACCCGCGCGACCTGCTCGACGAGGAGGACTACGCGGTGATCGCCAAGAACCTGATCATCCGGGACCGACGACTGGTGGCGCAGGCAGCCCGGGGGATCTTCTGGCCGGTGCTCGTACCCCTGCTGTTGGTGCTCTTCGCGGTCGTCGGGGTGAGTGCCGCCGCAGCCGCCGGCTCACCGACCACCCGGGCCACCGTCGCCCTGGTGGGCCTCGGCGCCGGGCTGGCCGCGATCTGGCGGTCGGTCTCCGGGCCCGCGCTGGCCGTCGCCGGTGAGGTCAACCGGCCGCTGCTGGACAGCGAACTCACCGCGCGGATGGCTCTGCGGCTGAACCGGCCGCTGACCACCGCCCAGGTCTCGGCGAAATCAGCTCCCCGCACACGCCGCCAGCGGCGTCCCGAGGAGGCTGGCCGATCGAAATACGTTGCCCGTGTCTCCCGCGTCGACCTACCGTGAGCGCGCAAGGTCAACCACCACCGCGGGAGCAGCTCATGACGATGTGGCACGTCAGCACCGTGCTGTCGACGCTGCCCGGTGACGGTTACCGAGCGGAAGGTCCCCGGGCGGGCCGGCCCGACTGACGCGTACCCGTACGCGCTGAGCCGCCCCGTCCGACAGCCGGACCGGGCGGCTTCTTGCTGTCCGTCCCCCATCGCCTTGTTCGTCATCGCCTTTGTTCGTCGTCGCCTTGTTCGTCATCAGCACGGAGGGAGATCCCGGTGGACGCCGTCCTCGTCATCAACGCCGACCTCGGCCCGCTGCACCGGGTCACCGTTCAACACGCCGTCCGCATGCTCTGCCGTCGGGTGGCCGAAATCCATGAGGCCGAGCCGGACCGGGTGATCGGGGTCTTCCCGATGCCCCGGGTGGTGCGGCTGGTCCGCTTCGTGGTCACCCGGTGGAGGTTCAACTCCGGGCCGGCCTGGTCGCGGGCCGGTGTGCTGCGCCGCGACGACAGGTGCTGCGCGTACTGCGGCGGCCCGGCCTCCACCATCGACCACATCCTGCCCCGCTCGCGCGGCGGCCGGAACACCTGGCGAAACACCACCGCCGCCTGCTACGCCTGCAACCAGCGCAAGGGGGACCGGACGCCGGCGGAGGCGGGCATGCCGCTGCGCCGGGAGCCGGTGAACCCCGGCTGGGCGGCGCTGGCCGGGCGGTGACGGACCGGGCCGGCGGGAACGGGGGGCCGCGTCCCGGGTACGTCCCGGGCGCGGCACCCGCCGGCCCCCGATCAGGCGGCGCGTTCCTTGACCTTCGACTTCAGTTGGCCGTTGGGGCACTGCACCCGGATCTCGCTGCTGTGCTCCGCGGAGGTCAGCTCGACCACGATCTGCTGCGCCGGCCCCGGGTCGTAATCCTCGGCCCGGAAGTCGGGCGCGAGCACCACCGTGAGCACTTGGACCGACTTCCCCACGCAGCGAGCGGTGACCGTCCCGCCGCGCGCGTCGACGGGTACGCCGGCGGCAGAGGTGGCAGTCGGCGCGGCCCCGGTCGGGGTCGGCCTTGCAGTGGTGGTTGTCGGGCCCGGGGTCTCTGCCCCGCCCGGACCGGTCGGAGGGCTGGTCCGGGTAGCGGGCGCCGTGTTCCTGGTCGGCGGTACGGCGGACGGTCCGGCATCGGCCGCGTCGGTCGGCTCCTCGGCGCGGGGCATCCCCACCGTGGTGGTGCCCGGGCCGCTACCGGTCGGAACGGCGCTCTGTCCTTGTCGACGATTGCTGAAGTCGCCGAGCGACCCGGCCAGCGCCACCGCGGCGATCACGGCACCGCCGACCGTCAGAATGGCCCGCCCCCGACGCCACTGCCCGCGCCTCATCGGCCCCGCCGAATCGCCGGCCGGCCCGGTGCCGGTCGGCCCCTTGCCGGTCGGTCCCTTGCCGGTCGACCCGGCGCCGACTAATTCTTTGTCGGTCGGCTCGGTGCCGGTATGCCCGTTGCCGGTCGACCCGGTGCCAGTCGGCTCGGTGCCAGTCGGCTCGGTGCCAGTCGGCTCGGCGACGTTTGCCGCCGGGTCGGCGGCAACGGCAGCCGCCTCAGGGGCGGCCCCACTGGCTGCGGCGAGCAATATGCGGGTCGCGTCGGCGGCCGACGGCCGGTCGGCGGGGTCGCCGGCCAGGCACCAGCGGTAGAGCCGGTGCACCTCCGGCGGTACGCCGTCGATCGGGGGCAGCGGATCCGGCTCGACGTGCGTGTGCGCGCGGAGCATCCCGCTCTGCGCTTCGGCGGGCCACGGCAACCGGCTGGTGAGCACCCGGTACAGCAGCAGGCCGAGGGCGTACACGTCGCTGGCCGGCAGCACCTCGCCGGCCTGCAACCGCTCCGGCGCCAGGTAAGCCGGCGTACCCAGCAGCCGCCCCTCGAAGTCGATCTCCGGCGCGCCGGCGGCTGCCGCGATGCCGAAGTCGAGCACCTTCGCGCCGGTCGGTGTGAGCATCACGTTGCCCGGCTTGATGTCGCGGTGCACCAACCCCTGCTCGTGCGCGGCGGCGAGCGCCGAAGCCACCTCGGCGCACACCCGCAGACCGGCGCGCGGTGGCAACGGCCCGACCACCAACCGGTGTTCGAGGGTGTGACCGCCGAGCAACTCCATCACCACGAACGGGACCTCGGCGCCGTCCAGCACCGACTCGCCGTAGTCGTAGACGCCTGTGACGTGCGGATGCGACAGCCGGGCGGCGGCCTTGGCCTCGCCCCGGATCCGCTGTCGGGCGTTGGTGTCCGAGGCGACCAGCACCTTCACCGCCACGTCCCGTTCGAGCACCTCGTCGTACGCCCGGTGCACCGCCGACATGCCGCCACTGCCGAGGCGCTCCAGGAGCCGGTAGCGGCCCGCAAGCAACTGATCACGCTGCACGACGGACAGCCTGCCGTACCGGCCTGAGAACCGGGCACCCGGGATCGAGATATCGCGATGAGTGGGACCGGCTTGCGGCTACCGTCCGCTCAGATCCGGGTGCGCGCGCAGGAACGCCTCGCCCCGGCTCCCCCGATCACCGCGTGGAGCGGAATCTACCCATCGACGATGGCGGCCAAAACGCTTGCCAACCGCCGGTCGGGTATCGGGATTGCCGAATGCTGCGATGAGTCGCGTCAGTCGTGCGACTCCTGCCCTTCCGGCTCCGGGTGGGCGCAGAGGAATGCCTTGGCCCGACGGGCATCACGGAAGGAGAACGCGACGGCACCGACGCCCAGCGTCGCCATGACGGCGAAGAGACCGGCGAACAGCGGTGTGAACTTCAGCAGCACCTGACCAAAGCTCGAGATCACGAAGCCGACGAGCATCAGTGAATACCAACTTTGGTTGATCATCGTCCGCGCGGCGGCCCGGAGTAGTCCGAAGTCCGCATCGTCCTGCGGCGCGCCCCGCCTGACCTGTTGCTGCAGGCTTCGGGTGTCCGACGGGTGCAGCCGCCGCAGCGGCGACTCGCGGTCGGCGCGGAACCGGCCGCTGCGCACCAGCCAGACGATGGTGGCGATCGTCAGGGCGAGCCCGGCGAGTTGCAGGACGCCGCCGATAGCGGTCGCCCAGGCCGGCGGGTCGCCGTCGACGATGCCGGTGTCGCGGCCAACCACGACCGCACCGACGATGATGGCTGCCGCCAGAATCGACAGCAGCACTACGAGCATCAGCCGCCGACGATCGGGCTTCGCGGTGCAGTCGACATCTCCATGTAGGCCCCCGCCCCTGTTTGGTCCCGGGATACCCATCGATGGTCGTACGACAAACGCGATCAGCTGCCGGGCGCCTCGGGCCCGGCAGGATTTCGGGTGGCTCTGGCCCGCAGCAGCCGAGGCGCTCAGGCGTCGGTCGGTGGCCGCCAGGCGAAGCGGGGCTGTCGGCGTTCGGCGATCGCCGCGACTCCCTCCCGGGCTTCGCCGGTGGTCGCCACCTTCCGGTGCCACCAGGCGATCCGCGCGGGCTCGGCCCGATCGTCGATGATCTCCTTCGCAGCGGCGATGCTCAGTGGCGAACGCTGGGCGATGGTCGCGGTCAGTTCGTCCACCCGTGCGGCGAGCCGGTCGGCCGGCAGCACCTCGTCGACCAGGCCGATCCGCAGGGCGCGCTCGGCGTCGATCAGCTCGGCGGTGAACAGCAGAAGCTTGGCGACGGACGGGCCGACCAGCCGGGCGAGCCGGCGCGTCGTCGGTGCCGGATAGACCAGCCCGAGTCGGGCCGGCGGTACGCCGAAACGGGCGTCGTCCGCAGCGATCCGCAGGTCGCAGGCGACCGCGAGTTGAGCCCCACCGCCGACGCAGGCGCCCCGGATGGCCGCGATCGTCGGCTTGGCGAACCGGGCCAGCCGTTCCTCGGCGGCCACCGCGATGCTGGCGTCACCGGCGTCCAGCAGATCGGCCAGGTCACCGAGGTCGGCACCCGCGCAGAAGGCGTCGCCTGCGCCGGTGAGCACCAACGCCCGTACGTCGGGGTCGGGCTCCAGCCGGTCGAGCAGTTCGGGGAGCTGACGCCACATGGCCGCGGTCATCGCGTTGCGCCGAGCCGGATTGTGCATCACCACGGTGGCGACCGGCCCGGCCACCTCGACGGTCAACTCCGCGTCCGACACGTCCGCTCCTTCCCGCGCCACCTGGAGCGACGCCGCCAATCTGCCCGCCGGCGTCGCGCGCCGGTGCGGCGACCATAGCGAAGACGACCGGTCAGGCCCGGCGCAGGCGCACCACTGAAGCAATCTTGGACAGTTTCCGTCAGCACGGCGGGCTCAACCGGTGGTTGCAACACCCTTCGGTGATTTTCGTTGGGGTGGCTATGGCGTCGAGGTTGAGTCCGCTGGAGCGGGAGCAGATCGGGTTGGGTCGGGCTGCGGGTGAGTCGTTGCGGTCGATCGCGCGAAGGTTGGAGCGGTCGGCGTCGACGATCTCGCGGGAGGTGGGTCGGTTCGAGCGTTATGGGCAGCGGTATCAGCCGTTGATGGCGCAGTGGGCGTCGTTTCTGCGGCATAACCGGTCCGGGCGGGTGCCGCGGTTGGCTGACGGCGGGCCGTTGCGTCAGGTGGTGCTGGATATGCTGCGGCGACGCCGTTCGCCGCAGCAGGTCAGTGCTCGGCTGCGGGTGCAGTTCCCGGACACGCCGGAGATGTGGGTGTCGCACGAGACGATTTACCAGGCGATCTACTTGCAGGCGCGGGGCAACCTCCGCGCGGAGTTGACGCGGCAGGTGGCGTTGCGATCGGGGCGGGCCGCTCGTCGCCGTCGGGCCGCGCCGGGCGGGGCGGTGCGCTCGGCTCGGCCGTGGGTCGACCTGCGTATCGCTGACCGGCCGGCTGAGGTCGCTGACCGGGCGGTGCCCGGTCATTGGGAGGGTGATCTCCTCGAGGGCGTCCGTCGGGGTGGGCGCGGTGGTTCCGCGATCGCCACGCTGGTCGAACGCGCTACCCGGTTCGTGATCCTGGTCGGACTGCCTGAGGGCAAGGTCTCCGACCACGTCGTGTCCCAGTTGGCCGCGGCGATGAGCTGGCTCCCGCAGCGGTTGAGGGCCTCGCTGACCTGGGACCAGGGCGTCGAGATGGCTCGGCACCGTGACTTCACCATCGCCACCGACTGCCCGGTCTACTTCTGCGACCCACACAGCCCCTGGCAGCGTGGCAGCAACGAGAACACCAACGGGCTGCTCCGCCAGTACTTCCCCAAAGGCCAATTCGACTTCACCACCATCGACCAAACCGGCCTCGACCACGTCGCCGACGAACTCAACGACCGCCCCCGCATGACCCTGGGCTGGGCCACCCCAGGTGAGAAGATGACCCAACTTCTAGGTGTTGCAACCACCGGTTGAGCCCGCCCACGGAACGGAAACTGTCCAAGATTGCCAGAACGGCGCGGACCGCTTCCGGTCGGATCGGGAACCAACGGTTGGGGTCGCGCGTCCGACGGAGATGAGACCCGCATCGACGACCGCCGTCACGGTCGCGCTCCTGGCCGCGCTCCTGACCGGTTGCACAGGCGTCGACCGAGCCCCCACCACCACTCCGACCCAGCCCTCGGCCACCACCGCTACCAACCCGGCCGCCCCGGCCAGCGACACCGCGCAGCCGACCACCGCCCCCACGGTCAGCGCCGGGGCCAGCGGTGTGGCCCCCCGAGTGACGTTGCGAATCTCAGGTGGCTTCGCCGGGCGCGGTGAATCCATCGTCGTCGAGCCCGACGGTCAGTGGACAGTGACGGACCGGGCCGGTGGCCGGCGCAACGGTCGGCTCACCCCTGCCGATCAGGGCATCCTGGCGGGGCTGGCCTCCGACCCCCGGCTCGCCACCGAGGCGCGGCGGCCGACCACCGCGACCAACTGCTCGGACGTGATGCTCTACCGCCTCACCGTTGCCAGCAACGACACCGGGTACACCACCTGCCCGGACGACGGGACCCCGCCGCCGGCCACCCAGTCGGTGGTCAAGCTGCTCCTGCGGACCACCGAGACTTACGTCAGATAGTCCGGGGGCAGGCCGGTACCCCGCAGCTCCGGCGGTAGGTGGGCCACGTCGTTGACGGCGACCAGATTCGGCGGGCCGGCCGCGCTGTACCGGATGACGGTCAACCCCGCGTTGTGCGTGTTCAAGCCCAGCCACCGCCACTCCGGCGCGTCGAGGGCGTGCCGCACCAGCCAGGCGATCAGGAAGCTGTGCGTCACGACCAGCTCGCGGACCGGTTCGCCGCCGGCGGGCCCCTCGGCGACCGGGCCGGCGAAGCGCCGCACCGCGTCCGCCGTCACTCGCGGCCCGTCGACCCGCTCGGCCGCCGAGAACTGCGTCAGGAATTCCGCGTACGCGGGCGGCAGGCCAGCCGGATCGGTGTCGTGTGGGAGGTGGTCGCCGGCCAGCTCCGTCTCGTACACCGGAACGTCGGGCAGCGACTTGGCGACCAGCTCGGCGGTCTGCGCGGCCCGGCGCAGCGGCCCGTGATGGATGGCGGCGAACCGCTGGGCTCGCAGGCGTTCGCCCAGCAGGGTGGCCTGCCGACGGCCGCGCTCCGACAGGCCGGTATCCGGTTCGCCGGCGTCCGGTCCACTCGGCTCGGACAGATCCTGTTCGGCGTGTCGGGTCAGGTACAGCAATCGGGTAACCATGGCCCTCACCTCAACACACCGGGAGGTACGAGTTCGACCCGTACCTCCCGGTCCTGCGGCCGTCGGCTCAGTCGGCCCGACCGGACGCCGCCCGCGCGAAGGTGACCGACACCCACAGCCAGCCGGCCGTCACCGCCAGGCCGAACGCCACCATCACGGCCGGTGCCGGCCGGACGATCAGCGTCACCCAGGCCACCGCGAAGAACATCCCGGTCACCAGGCTGTACGCGGCTCGACCGCGCGCCCCCTGCCGGGCGGCCCGACGGGCGGCCACCACCGTCGCCACGATCAGCGACACGAAGGCCACCGCCGCCACCAGGAAGTGCAGCCCCCCGTGCCAACTGATCTCACCGGCGCCCCGAGGCGTACCGGCAGGGAACCCATCGGCCGGGTCGGCGCTGAAGATCGCCGCCCCGACCAGGCCCAGGCCGTAGAGCCCGAGCAGTCGGGGCAACCACACCGATCCGTCGCCTTCGCTGGTACGGCGGCGCAGCGCTTGGGCGGCCAGCGCGCAGAGCACCCCGGTGACCAGGAACGTGACGATCTGGATCCAGCCCAGCTCGCCGGTGCTCAACACGCTGACCGGGTGGCGACGGAAGTCGAAGCCGTCCCGGGTCGCCGCCTGCACGATCGCCGAGCCGACGAAGATCGGGCCGGCGAGCACCCCGCCGATCAACAGCAGGCGGTCCCGACCGACGGCAGTCGGTCGTACCACCGGAAACGCCGCGGCCTGGCTCATCGCCCGCCCCCTACGCCCGGGGGAACATCTGGCCGATGCGGATCCGGTTGCCGAACGGGTCCCGGATGCCGAAGTCGATCCCGTACGGGCGCTCGGTCGGCTCGTCGGTGATCTCGACGCCCTTCGCCACGAGATCCTCGTGCGTCTTGCGGGCGTCGTCCGTGGTCATGAAGAGGTACCCGCCGAGGGCACCCTTGGTGAGCAGCTCCCGGACCTGCTCGGCGGTGGCCGGGTCCAGCGCGGGCGGGCCCGGCTTCTCCAACAGGATCTCGCGCTCCGGGTCGCCGGGCAGGTTGACCGTGAGCCACCGCATGAAGCCGAGGTCCTGGTCGGTGTTGACCTCCATGCCGAGCTTGTTGACGTAGAAGTCAAGCGCGGCGTCCTGGTCGAGGACGTAGATCTGGGAGCGGCTGATCGCGTTCATCGTCATGCCCATGACGCTAGAGGTAGACCGTGACCTGCGGCTTATCCAAAACTGCTGGGTCGGGTCCAGGCTTTGGTGAAGCACGACGGCACGTTGGCCGGCGCGACGCGCTGACGCCGGAAATCCGAGGGCGACTCGCCGACGATCTGTCGGAACGTCCGGCTGAACGTGCCCAGGCTGCCGAAGCCGACGGCGTAGCAGATGTCCGTTACGTCCCGGTCGGTCTCCACCAACAGCGACATCGCCCGCTCCACCCGGCGGCGTTGCAGATAGCGGTGCGGAGTCTCACCGAAGGTGGCCCGGAAGGTACGGATGAAGTGCGCCTGCGAGACGTGCGCGATCCGGGCCAACGCGGGAATGTCCAGAGGCTCGGCGTACGCCCGGTCCATCGCGTCCCGGGCGCGCAGCATCGCCCGGTTCGACTCCTCCACCGCCCGACTCATCTGCCCCCGTCCCGCTCCGCTCGCTGCTCTGGTTACTGGTTGGCCTCGCGCTCCGGACAGTCGGCGTACTCCCAGGTCGCGGTGAGGTCCTGACTCGTCACGATCATCCTGCCGCCGAGACAGGCGATCTCGTGCCGGCACCCCTGCTCGTGCGGCAACACCTCGTCCAACATCACGTCCAGGAGTTGGACCACGTCCAGCTCTCGGTCAGCGGGCTCAATCGTCAGACTCCGCACGCCACGGTAGCGAATGGTCAGGTCTTCCTCATGCTTCCAACAGTTGTGCTGGAGGTACAGCTCAAGCCACCGGCTGCCGTCTGTCTCACCGGACGTCAGTCGCGCGGGCTTCAGGCTCTTGACGCAGCGCTGGCCAAAGAAGTCGTAGTGGCCGGGCTCCGTAGCGAACCTGCGAGCTCCATCAGGCAACGAGTCAGCAAGCGATGGCAACTGCTCGAGGTATGCCTCGGGATCATGAAGGATGCCGTCTCTGGTTCGTTCAAGGCTGACGTATCTCATTGCCGCCCCTCCGCCAATGCGCGACTCGCGGCAGCGCCCTTAGCGGGTCCGTACGTGGACGACCAGGGTCTGCAGCACTGGCGGCAATTGTCTCCGACCCCGACAATTCCGGGGTGCCCACACCCGAGGCGAACGACGCGCTGCGCTGGCTGGCCGAAGAGGGCGTGACGCCGCTCGGTAAGGGACGCTGGTTGGAATCCACCTCGTCCAGTGACCTCGAACGATCCGACAACGACCTCGCCCACGAGTGGGCGGCCGCCGCTCTGGGAGACGACCGGCTAGCCCCGGTGCAGCGGCTACGCACGGGGCTCGGCCTCCTCGATCTGCTCGACGAATACTGGGTGACCGTTGAGCTGCGGAACTTCATCACCGAGCAGGCAGACCCGGTCGTCACCGATGCCTTCTGGGCCGGATACCGGCAGCGCCTCGAAGCCGTCGAACCGGCAGAGCAGGTGCTGTACTCGCTGTGGGTCGACTGGTTCGAGGACCGCGGCACCGTCGAGGCGGCGTTCTCGCAGGTGGCCGGCGACGACGTGCGCCGCGTGCTGGCCCGACGGCGTCTGTGCGATCTCGCCGGCGGCCCGGTGCACCGTCGAGTCGCCCGGGTCCTGGAGCACTCGGGTCCGGTCGGCTGGGCTCACAAACACGATGTCTACGAGGCTGTCGCGACCGTGCCCGAGCTGCGGCTGGCGTTGTTCAAAGGCCTCCGGGCCAGCTACCACGACGTCTACGGCGACCTCGAACCGGTGCCGGCGCTCGCGCTGTTGGACAGCCTTCAGCTGCCCGCGGACACCCCGCACCTCGCCCCGCTGCGGGCGGTGCTGGCGGCTGGTGCTCGCAGCCACTACCGCCACCCGCACCTGTGGGACACCGTGCGTCATGAGTGACACCGGCCCGTTACGGCTGAGCCGTTGCCAAGGCTTACACCCGCAACACCAGATCACCGCGAGTCTTCAGCCGCGAGGCCACCGAATGGTGTTGCCGTCGTCCATCGGAATTGGTGGTCAGGCTCCTCGCGGTACTCCAAAACGCCCGCCTTCACCAGCGCATGCAGCATGTCCCATAGCGCCTGACCGAGTGGATTGTTCGACCAGAACACCCACTTGACCTGCAAGAACGTTTGATCCGTGAACAGGCCCACCGCTCGGCCCAACTCGTACTGGGCGCCATCCACATCCGTCCACTCAGCGAGTTCATCCGCCAGGGCCATGACCACAGATCCTCGCAGCAAACAGAACGCGTGAGTACCGAGCGTGGACGCAAATTTGCCCGACTGATCTTCACGATCGACCTGGTGCTGGCACCGACTCACCCCGATTGCAGCCGGCCGGCGCCTGGTACGGCTTGCTCCTACCGCAGGGGCACGCTCGTGGTGGAGAGCGACGCGGCCGTGATCCTCCGCAGGTCGCGCTTGCCCCGAGTCAGGGTTCAGCTCGACGGTGCCATCGGTCGACTCGCGGCAGTGCCGCTCGGAAAGGTCTGATGTAATTGGAGCCCCCGGCCGGGATCGAACCGGCGACATCTCGCTTACAAGGCGAGTGCTCTGGCCAGCTGAGCTACAGGGGCGCGTGCGTCGAGGTCAGCATAGCGACTGACGTCCGGTTATCCCGATCGCGAGGCCTCCCGAGCATGGGAATCGTCAACAACCCGACGCATGGCCGTTTGACTCGGCGTCGATTGATGTCTGACCGTGCCGGAGTGACCGGAATGCGTAGGCCGCCTGCCGCGTTCGGCGGCCCCCCGCCTTGGCAGCACGGGTAAACGCGTTTACGGTTCACTGACACGGACGACAACCGGGCGCCCCCGCGACCGGGCCGCCGTCCGCTGAACCGGCACGGACACGTGCCGGTTGCTCCTTCACTCGGATCGTCCGGCACGTTCCTGCCGGTGAAAGGAAGCGCTTCACCATGGCTACGGTCACCTATTCCAAGGCGTCCCGGGTCTACCCGGGCCAAGAGCGTCCCGCCGTCAACGAGCTGGACCTCGAGATCGGCGACGGGGAGTTTCTCGTCCTGGTCGGCCCCTCGGGTTGCGGTAAGTCCACCAGCCTGCGGATGCTCGCCGGCCTGGAGGACGTGGACGCCGGTTCGATCTACATCGACCAGCGTGACGTCACCCACCTTCCCCCGAAGGCCCGCGACATCGCGATGGTCTTCCAGAACTACGCCCTCTACCCGCACATGACGGTGTACGAGAACATGGCGTTCGCCCTGAAGCTGCGCAAGACCTCCAAGTCGGAGATCGACCGGCGGGTCAAGGAGGCGGCCGGGCTGCTCCAGCTGGAGGAGTACCTCAGCCGTAAGCCGAAGGCGCTCTCCGGTGGTCAGCGTCAGCGTGTCGCGATGGGCCGGGCGATCGTCCGCGAGCCGCAGGTCTTCCTCATGGACGAGCCGCTGTCGAACCTCGACGCCAAGCTCCGCGTGCAGACCCGTACCCAGATCGCGTCCCTCCAGGCCAAGCTGGGCGTCACCACGGTCTACGTCACGCACGACCAGGTCGAGGCCATGACCATGGGCCACCGGGTCGCGGTGCTGCTCGATGGTGTCCTTCAGCAGGTGGACACCCCGCGGGCGCTCTACGACACCCCGGCCAACGTGTTCGTCGCCGGCTTCATGGGCTCTCCCGCCATGAACATCAAGACCGTTCCGCTGAACGAGCGGGGCGCCGAGTTCGCCGAGCTGCAGATCCCGCTGACCCGGGAGCAGGTCGAGGCGGCCCGCGCCGAGGGTGGCGACGGCAAGGTCACCGTGGGCTTCCGCCCGGAGGACTGCGAGCTGGTCAGCCCGACCGAGGGCGGCATGCCGGTCGTGGTCGAGCTGGTCGAGGACCTCGGCTCGGACGCCAACGTCTACGGCCACGCCGCGCTGGGTGGCAACTCGGAGCGCTTCGTCGTCCGCACCGACCGGCGCAACATGCCGAACATGGGTGACACCGTGTTCGTCAGGCCGGTTGCCGGTCGCAGCCACGTCTTCCACGCCTCCACCGGTGGCCGGATCTGACGTAACGCCGTACCGACAGAGGGGCGGTCCGCTTCGGCGGGCCGCCCCTTCGTCGTACCTGAAGCGGCTCTTCACCCTGTGGAGCCAGCGCCGGGGTGGCTCTGTGGGGTGATTCGGCGCGGCTGGCCGTTCTCGTACGGTCACGGCGACCCGAACCGGAGGAGGGGCCGTGCCCACCGATCTCGCCCAGTCCGCTGCTCACCACCCGACCGCGCGTTCCCGGTCGAACCGGGTGGTCCGCCTGGCCGGCCGGAGCCTCGCCTACTGCGCGACGCTGTTCCCGGTCGCCGTACTCACGCTGGTGACCGCTCCGCTGGGCGGAGCCGGCGCCGCCGTCGCACGCTGGCGTGCCCTGCGTACCGGACTGCTCGGGATGCCACCGACGGCCGTGCCCGGCCGGCGGCCCGGCACGGTCGCGGTGCTCGGCCATGCGCTGCTCAGCCTGCTCGTGGGTGCCGTGGCCCTGCTGCCACTCGGCGTCGAACTGCTGGTGGTGCTGCGTGGCGTGCTGTACGGCCTGGTGGAATCCGGGCCGTACGTCGGCGCCTGGGGTGGTCCGACCCGGGCCGGCGCGTGGCTGGCGCACTTCCTCATCGGTTTGCCGATGGCCGCCGCCGGGCTGGCCGCCCTGATCGGCATCGCCGCTGTGCACCAGCGGCTGACCCGACGCCTGGACGGCGAGCGCGGTCCGCTCTGGTTGCTCCCGACCGTGTTGCTGATGGCGCTCGCCGGGGCGCTGCTCTTCGTCGCGTGGACCCGTCAGATCTGAGCACGAAGGCCCCCTCCCGCGCTCGGCGGGAGAGGGCCATCGTCGACGTGCGCTACAGCTCGACGGAGCGCCGGCGGGCGACCTCGGCCAGGGCGACCGCCGCGGCCACGCTGGCATTGAGCGACTCGACCTCGGAGATCATCGGGATGCTGACGGTCAGGTCGCAGGTCTCCCCGACCAGGCGGGAAAGACCGCGCCCCTCGGAACCGACCACCACCACCAGCGGACCGACCGCGGCCTCCAGGTTGTAGAGGTCGGTGTCGCCGTCGGCGTCCAGGCCGACGACCATGAAGCCAGCGTCGCGGCACGCCTTCAGCGACCGGGTCAGGTTGGTCACCTGCGCCACGGGCACCCGCGCGGCCGCGCCGGCACTCGTCCGCCAGGCGGTCGCGGTGATCCCGGCGGCACGACGTTCGGGTACGAAGACACCCTGCGCGCCGAACGCGGCAGCCGACCGGATCACGGCGCCCAGGTTGCGCGGGTCGGTGACACCGTCCAGCGCGACCAGCAGCGGAGCCTGCTGCTCCAGGGCAGCGGCGACCATGTCCTCGAACGGCTGGTACGCGAAGGGCGGCACCTGCAAGCCGACACCCTGGTGCAGCACCCCGCCGGTCATCCGGTCCAACTCGGCGCGGCTGATCTCCAGGTTGGCGATGCCCCGGTCGGCGGCCGTCCGGATGATCTCGTTGATCCGGTCGTCCATGTCGATGCCCTGAGCCGTGTAGAGCGCAGTCGCCGGCACGTTGGCGCGCAGCGCCTCCAGCACCGGGTTACGCCCGACCAACAGCTCCGGGGTGTCCTTGGACGGGTTGGACTTGCGCCCCGGCGTGACCCGGGGGCCGGACCGGCCGGTGGGCTTGCCGCCCCGTCCGCCGGTGGCAGCACCCCGGCCGCCCGGTACGCCCCGACCGCCACCCCGACCCCAGGTGGTGTCCTTGCTGCCGGGCTGGCCGATCTTGGGGGCGCGCCCCTCCTCGGCCGCCGCGCGGCGCTCCTTGTCCTGCTTCCAGGCGGTGCGCTGGGGCAGCTTCTCGGTGCCCGAGTAGCCCTTGTGCCACGGCCGCTCGTCCGCGGGCAGGGTGCGACCCCGCCCGGCCAACGAGTCCTTGTTCTTGCCGCCGGTGCCCTTGGGGGCGCCTGCCTTCGACGTCAGTCGCCGGCCACGGCGCTGCGAGTTGCCGGCCATCAGTCCTGCTCTCCAATAGTCCAACGGGGGCCCTGGGGGGTGTCCTCGACCACCACGCCGGCCAGCTTGAGCTGGTCACGCACGGCGTCCGCGGCGGCCCAGTCCTTGCGGCCCCGCGCCTGCGCACGCTGCTCCAGGGCCAGCGCGATCAGGGAGTCCACCACGGCACGAAGGTCGTCCGATGGGCCGCCACCGGTCCAGGCCGGGTCGAGGGGGTCGATCCCGAGAATATCCAGCATTGCCCGCACCACGGCCAGCGTGGTGCGGACGGTCACATCGTCACCGACGCTCAGCGCGGTGTTGCCGTCCCGAATGTGCTGTTGCAGCACGGCCAGCGCGGCGGACGTGTTGAGGTCGTCGTCCATCGCCGCGACGAAGCCGGCGGGCAGCTCACCGAGCTGCCCGGCGCCGACCCGCTCGGCGGCCCGCTGCACGAAACCCTCGATCCGCCGGTACGCGGTGGCCGCTTCGCGCAGCGAATCCTCCGAGTAGTCGATCACCGAGCGGTATTGCGCGGCGGCGTAGTAGTAGCGAAGCTCCACCGGCCGCACCCCGAGCGAGTCCACGTACGCCAGGCCCAGCGCGTTGCCGGCGGACTTGCCCATCTTGGCCCCGCCGATGCTCAGCAGCCCGTGGTGCACCCAGTAGCGGGCGAACGGCAACCCGGCCGCCTGGGACTGGGCGATCTCGTTCTCGTGGTGCGGGAACGTCAGATCCAGGCCACCGCCGTGGATGTCGAACTCCGGACCGAGATAGCGCCAGCACATCGCCGAGCACTCGATGTGCCAGCCCGGACGACCCAGCCCCCACGGCGAGGGCCAGTAGGCGTCCGCCGGCTCGTCCGCTTTGGCACCCTTCCACAGCGCGAAGTCGCGCGGATCCCGCTTGCCCCGATCCGGGGCGTCCCCGGCGGACTGCATGGCGTCCGGAGACTGACCCGACAGCGACCCGTACGCCGGCCAGGACGCCACGTCGAAGTAGACGTCGCCGGAGCCGTCGCTCGCCGGGTACGCGTGCCCGTCGGCGATCAACTTCGTGATCAGCTCATGCATCTCGGGGATGTGCCCGGTGGCGCGCGGCTCATAGGTGGGCGCCAACACGTTCAACGACCGGTACGACTCGGCGAGCAGCAACTCGTTGGCGTACGCGATCGACCAGAACGGACGGCCCTGCTCGCCGGCCTTGACCAGGATCTTGTCGTCGATGTCGGTCAGATTGCGAATGAAGGTGACCTCGTAGCCGGCGGCCAACAGCCAACGACGCAGCACGTCATAGTTGACGCCGGAGCGAAGGTGACCGATGTGCGGCGGGGCCTGAAGGGTGAGACCACACAGGTAGACCCCCACCTTGCCGGCTTCCCGCGGGACAAAGTCCCGCACCGATCGGGTGGCGGTGTCATACAGGCGTAGCGTCACCGTACAAGGGTAGCTGTCCGTGCCTGTCCGGGTCCGCCGGTGCCGGGTCGTACGCTGCCAGGCGTGGATGCGACCGCACGCTCCGGTGGCTCCGGTGACCCGCCAGCCAACCCCACCGCCCCCGCCGACCCGGCCTTAGAACGGGCCGCCGGGCCGGCCGACGCGGCCTCCGGGCCGGTTGACGTGGCCTCCGGGTCGGTTGACGTGGCCTCCGGGTCGGTTGACGTGGCCTTCGGGTCGGCCTCCGGCCCGGCCGGCGCGGCCTTCGGATCGTCCGACGCTGGTGGAGGGCGGGCCGACGCGGTCTTCGGGCGGGCCTCCGGCTCGGCCGACGATACCTTTGGGCGGGCCGAGGCTGGCGCGGGGCGGGGCGACGCGGTTGCGGGGCGGGGCGGGGAGACGTCGCAGACGCTGGACCGGGGGTTGCGGCTGCTTCACCTGGTCGCCGACGCCTCTGGCGGTCTGACCGTCACCGAGGCCGCGAATCGGCTCGGCATCGGCCGGGCCGCCGTCTACCGGCTGGTCAGTGCGCTGACCGGGCACGGCATGCTGCGCCGCGACGGAGAAGGTCGACTGCGCCTCGGTGCCGGGTTGCTGCACCTGGCCCGACGGGCCCAGCCGCTGCTCGCCGAGGGTGCGCTGCCCGCGCTACGCCGTCTCGCCGAGCAGGCCGGCGCGACCGCACATCTGACCGTCGTCGAAGGTGGCGAGGGCGTCGCCCTGGCCGTGGTCGAGCCGAGCTGGACGTCGTTCCACGTCGCGTACCGGACCGGGGCACGGCATCCACTGGACCGGGGAGCGGCCGGCCGGGCGATCCTGGCTGGTCGCGCCGGGGTGGCAGAGCCCGTGAGTAGCAGCGGAGAGTTGCAGGCCGGGGCGTACGGGGTGGCCGCACCGGTGCTCGGCGTACCCGGGCTGGAGGCCAGCGTCGGCGTGGTCGCGCTCGCCCCGCTGGACGTCGACACGATCGGCCCCCAGGTGCTGGCCGCCGCCCGAGCCATCACCACCGCCCTCAGCTGACCCCGACCGCCGCGCGCCCTCACCTCAGCGCCCCGCGCGTCACCTCACCGGCCCCGCGCGCCGCCTCACCGCCCCGCGCGCCCGCGCCCCGCGCCCGCGCCTTGATCAACTCGGGTTCACGGAAGTGGCGGTATCCCAAGCCCGGTGACCGCCCGACTTTCAGGAACGCGAGTGGATCAAGGCGCGGGGGCGGCCCGAATGCCTGATCCGGCTGGTTGCCATAGCACGATCGACAGGCGGATTCGTGGTTGTCCACAGGTCCGGCGGCACCCGCAGGCCGGGTTGTCCACAGGGCTTTCGGCGCCCAGTCCGCGGTCGGCAGGCTGCTCGGCATGCCACCACGTCCGCACCGCCCCGATGCCCTGGCCTGGCAGGTCTTCCGCGGCTCCGAAGCTGTCCGGGACGGCCTGCTCACCGAACATCAGTTGCGCAACTCCGCCTGGGTGCGGTTGCGCCACGACATCTACGCCGACTCGCGGCTGGACCGGGACCACGCCCTCGCGTGTCGCGCCGCCCTCCTCCGGTTACCGCCCGGAGTGGTGGTCGGCGGCCCGTCCGCCGCCTATCTGCACGGCGTCCAGCACGCCGCGAGCTTCACCGACGATGTGCACGTCCTCGTGCCCCGACCGCTGCGGATCGGCCCACAGCGCGGCCTGCGCGTGCACGTCAACGCCATCACCCCGCTCATGCCGGATGCAGGACGACCCTCGAGCGCTGGCCGTCCACGTGATGCAGCGCGACCTACGGGAGTAGGCCGCCCACCTGCCGGCGGAATGTCACCACGCCCAGCACGGCACGTGTCCCGCCCGGCCGCCGTGTCCGTCGGAGCAGGAGGCATGGTCGCGGCCGGCCGGGGCGATGGGTGGGTGGCGACGAGTCCGCTCGGGTCCAGCGAGCGGGACCTCCCGATCCCCCGGTCAGACCCCGGCCGGGCTGCCTGGGAGACGGCTGTCTGGCTCGACCCGGTCCGGGCGGTCGCCATCGTCGATTCGCTGCTCGGGCAGGGGCTGGCCGATCGCGAGACCCTGGCCGTCATGGCTGCCCGCAATGCTGACCGGCCGGGCGCGCGACGAGCACGTTGGGTGTTCGACCTGGCCGACGGCGGAGCCGAGTCCCCGCCGGAGTCACACCTCCGCGTGCGGTTGGTGCTGGGTGGGCTGCCGCGCCCCGCCGTTCAACATCCGGTACGCCTGCCCACCGGCGTTGTTCTGCACCCCGACCTGGCCTGGCCGCAATATCGGGTGGCGGTGGAGTACGACGGCAAGTGGCACTCCGACGCGGAGCAGCTGCACCGCGATCGCCGTCGGCTGAATCAGCTGGTCGGCGCGGGTTGGCTGGTCCTGCACGTGACCAGCCGGCGGCTGCACGGCGAGTTCCCGGCGGTGCTTCGTGAGGTACGCGACGCGCTGGTCAGCCGCGGCTGGCGACAGGGATCGTCCAGATGACCAGGATCAACTCGAGTTCCTGGAAACCGCGCCATCCTTCAGGCACCAACACCGCGCCTTCCAGGAAACCGGGTCGATCATGAGTGATGCCGGGCGACGGCGGCCCGGGACGACGGGCCCGGACGACCGCAGGGCCCGGTCGACGAGAGTCGACCGGGCCCCGGAAGCTGGTGGCGGTTGGGCCACCTCCGTAGTGCGATGTGCGCTACGGGCGGGCGTTCGGCTTGAGCGGAGTCTTCACCGCCGCGTAGGCGTCGACGATCCCGTAGCCGTAGAAGCCGTTGAAGTTGACCCCACCGGCGCAGTACGCGTCGTAGGTCTCGTCCCGGCCCTCGTTGCGGTACTGCTGGAGGCGCGGCTCCGGGCACGCGTGCTCGGCGGCCGTGCGGTAGAGGTGCTGCTCGACCTGGTCCGGCGACATCCCGAAGCCAGTCCGACCCTGCGCCTTGCCGTGCCGGCTGACGATCAGCGCGGCGACACCGGCGGCGTGCGGGGACGCCATCGAGGTGCCCTGGAGGTACGTGTAGTAGCCGCACTCACCGTTGGCCTTGCACTGCTTGAAGACCTCGTTGGCGATCCGGGGGTCGATGTTGCCATCGGCGTCCACCCGTGGGTCCGGGATGGTCGCGGAGATCGGCTCCTCCTGGAGCACCTTCAGCGGGTACGTGGAGAGGATCATGTTGGCCGGGGTCCGGTGGGTGTCGGTGCCGAAGCCGTCCCGGAACCAACCACCCGGCGCGGCGACCGAGATCTGCTCGGTGCCGTAGTTGGAGAAGTCCGACTTCTTGCCGGACGGGCCAACCGACGACACACCGATCACGTGCGGGCCCTCGGTGGGCAGGTCCCAGCAGCTCTCGTTGTCGATCGGGCGGTCATACGGGTCGGCGCCGTAGTCGGGGCTCGTGACGTCGGTTCGCGGCGCGCCCAGGTCCTCGTTGTTGTTGCCGAGCGCACCGACGAGGGTCACGCCCTTGTTGTGCGCGAAGATCAGCGCCCGCTTCATCGCCTTGATGATGGCCCGCTGCTCGGCCTGGTCCTCGGGCGAGTCGGCCGGGTTGGCGGTGCAGTTGTACAGCCACGGGTCGACATAGAACGACATGTTGACCACGTCGATCCCGGACCGGCCGGCGTAGACCAGCGCGTTGACCACCGGGTCAAGGAAGAAGTAGCCGGAGTCCTGGCCGCCCTTGAGCTCGACCAGCGAGACGTTCGGGGCGACACCGGAGAGGCCGAAGCCGTTGGCCGCAGCGCCGATGGTGCCGGCGACGTGGGTGCCGTGCCCGCCGTCGTCGGTGCCGACCGGGTCGAGGCAGCTCTGCACCTCGCAGGGGCCGTCCACGTCGGTCAGGTCGGGGGCGAAGTTGCGCGACAGCGACCAGTTGAAGTTCGGCGCGATGTCCGGGTTGCTGGCGTCGACCCCGGTGTCCAGTACGCCGACGGTCACCCGACGGTCACCCGGTTCGATCTTGCGAGCCTTGTCGGCCCGGATCATCTCCAGGCCCCACAGCTTCTCGTCGAGCGGATCGAGCTTGGCGCCCTTCTTGGCAGCACCGGCAGCACCGGCACGAGCACCGGCAGCGGCCAGCAGGTGCTCCTGCTCGACCCGGTCCAGCTTCGGCTTGCGGCCGATGGCCTTCTGCTCGGCGGCACCGATCAGCGTCGACGCGGCGGTCGCCCTGGCCGCGAAGTCGGCCCGGTCGCTGCTGACCTGGAACATGCCGACCTCGTCGGACCGGGACACCACCGTGCCGCCAGCTGCCCGGATCGCGGCGACGGCCGTATCGGTGGCGACGCCATCCTCGGCGACGACGGTGAAGGTGCGGGAGTCGCTCGGCGCGGCGTTGGCCGGCACACCCAACCCCGTAGCCGTAAGTGCCAGCACAGCCGCGATCGCGACCGTACGGGCGGTGAAGCGCTTGCTCACCACATCGGATCCTCTCGTTGAGGGACGTGGCAGCCATCACACAACAACGATCCGGATTACGCCAGTTGAGCGCCCGTTATGGCCGTGAATCCCGCCAGTTCGAGCCGCCCCTCGGCCGCACAGACACAGGCCGCAGAGACAGGCCGCACAGACAACGACAGCACAGACACACTCACCGGCCGCGTCGACTCACACACCTACCGCGTCGACGCCCAGATTCGCCAGCGCGGCCGGCAGCTCGGCCAAGCTGGAAACCTCGGCGTCGGGCGGGCAGCCGAGGGGGCGGGGCAGGCCGAGCCGGTTCAGCCACACCGATCGCAGGCCGGCCCGCTGGGGCGCCACCACGTCGTGCTCCCACGAGTCGCCGACGTACACGACCTGCTCGGCTGGCACCCCGGCCGCCGCGACCACCGCGGCGTAGAACTCCGGGGCCGGCTTCTTGGGCAGGCCGTTCTCGTGCGCGTACAGCTCGAAGGCGAACTCGCCGGCGAGCCCGCACCGTTCGGCGCGGCTGTTGCCGTTGGTGGCGAAGCCCAGCGTGTAGCGGCCGCGCAGCGTGGCCAGCGCCGGTGGTACGTCCGGAAACGGTCGGGTGAGAGCGAAGCGCTGGGCGAAGAAGAGGTCCGCGATCTCGTCCAGGTGGTTGACCAGCGCGGCGCGGGCCAGCGACCGGGCCAGTGCGGCGCGCCGGATCTCCGCCACCGGGGCGGCCTTCAGCTCGCCGAAGACCGCGCCCCAGTCCGACTCCAGTTCGGCGAGCGTCACCCCGGCCGCCGCAGTTGTGCGTCGCCGCATCTCGTCGAGCACGGCCACCAGCCCGCCCGTGACCGCTGGACGCAGGTCCAACAGCGTCTCGTCAGCGTCGAACACCACAGTGGTCAGCACGACACCCACTCTCTCACCGACCGCCGAACACACCGACCGCCGAACACACCGACCGCCGAGGCCACCGACCGCCGAACCTCACCGAACATCGAGGGCACGCCGACCGCCGAACCTCACCGACCGTCAAGCGCCAGCTCGGGCTCGGGCGTGACCGGCGCGGGCGTCGAGGGCGACCCGCGCAGCTCGTCGAGGCGTACCAGGGCGACACCGGCGACGATCAGCGCACCGCCGAACAACTGCCAGCCGGTGGGCAGCTCGTTCAGGAACAGCCAGGCGATCAGCACCGCGAAGAGCACCTCGGTCAGCCCGACGAACGACGACAGGCGGGGCCCGAGGATCCGGGTGCCGGCGATGCCGGCGAGGTACGCGATGACGGCGGCCACCAGCGACAGCCCTGCGATGGGCACCAACCAGCTGGTGGGCTGCCCGGCGAAGGTGACCTCACCGAAGGTGGCATGCAGCGGCAGCAGGCCGGTCAGCCCGATGAGGAGCAGCACGCCGGCACCGACGGCCATTCCACCGCTGGCCATGGCGACCGAGGGCAGCCGGGGGTCGACCCGACCGGCGAGGACGAAGTATCCGGCCAGGCCGAACGCCGCGCCCAACCCCCAGAGCACGCCCACCGGGTGGAAGTCGGCGGTGCCGGCGAGGTCGAGCACGAACGCCAGCCCGGCCAGCGCGGCCACCGACCCGGCGACGGTGAGCCGGCGGGGCGGCTGCCCGTGCCGCAGCCACATCCAGACCACGACGAGGATGATGCCCAGGTATTCCAGCAGCAGCGCCACACCGACCGGCAGGTAGCGCACAGCGTTGAAGAAGCACACCTGGGCCAGCGCCACCCCGAGGAGCCCGAACAGCCCGATGGCCGTGGCGTTGCTTCGTAGCACGTGCCATTTGCCCCGCAGCGACAGCAGGGCGGGGATCGCCAGCACCAGGGCAGCCACGCCGACGCGGGCGATCACCGCGGACTCGGCTGACCAGCCGGCCTCGATGAGCGATCGCGCGAAGGTGCCGGAGGTGGCGAAGGTGACTGCGGAGAGCAGCGCCAACCCGACGCCGGCAGCAGGTCGTGAGTGCATGTCGCGCTCCTCGCAATGGGCACCGTGTCATGGGCAAACTATCCTTGTACTGATGACGCTAGGCGGAAGCCATGACAGGAGTCAAGTTGCTATTCGCTCATGACACCGAGTGTTCGCTGATCGCCGCCGCGGCGCTGGTCAACACCGCAGGTCGGGACGGTGAGTTGCTGCCCGACATCGCGGCACTGGACGCGTTCTTCGTCCGCTACTCCTACAGCGGCCGGCACGAGCACACCGACGCCGAGCTGCACGCCGTCCGGGAGCTTCGCCCTCAACTGCGCCGCATCTGGTACGCCGAGCCACCCGAGATCGTCGCGGTGGTCAACGGTCTGCTGCTGGAACACAAGGCGCTGCCCCAGCTCATCGAGCACGACGACGAGCCGTACCACCTGCACGCCGTGCCCCGCGACGCGCCGCTGGCCACCCGGATCGCGGTCGAGGCCGCCATGGCGATGGCCGACCTGGTTCGTACCGGCGAGCTGAGCCGGCTGCGGATCTGCGAATACCCGGACTGCGACAACGTGGTCGTCGACCTGTCCCGCAACCGGTCCCGGCGGTTCTGCGAGGCCGGCTGCGGCAACCGCGCCGCGGTGACCGCCTACCGCGCCCGCCGAGCCGCCGGCCGCTCCTGACCGACGGACGCCCACTCCTCGGCCCGCACCTCGTACTCCACCTCGCCCTGCTCGGTGCCCGGAATCGGATGGTCCCACTGAAGGTGGAAGGTCCGCACGTAGTGCAGCCCGGCCTTCACCATCACCCGCCGGGAGCGTTCGTTGACCGTCATCGTCTCGGCCCAGACCCGACGCACCCCGACAATGTCGAAGGCGTACCGGACCAGCGCCCGCGACCCCTCGGTGGCCAGCCCTCGCCCCCACGTCGAGCGGCGCAGCCGGTAGCCCAACTCGGCTTCCGTCCCGTCCGCCGACGGGTCCAACGCGAACCAGCCCAGGAACTCGCCGGACTTCCGATCATGCGCCGCCCACCGACCCAGCCCGGGATGCCTGTCGTACTGGGTCAGCAGCCTCGGCAACTGCTCGTCGCGCACGGTGGCCAGCGGGGTCGCCACGCCACCGGTGAGGAAACGCATCACCTCGGGGTCGCTGTCCAACTCGACCAGCGCGTCCACGTCGGCCATGGTCAGCCGCCGCAACCGCAGCCGCTCGGTCCCCCCCGGCACACCAGCGCCATCGTCACCCATAGCCCGGATCATCCATCCCTGCTCAAGACCCCGTCGAGCCGTTTATCCGGGCCGTCCGCAAGCCGGCGCACGTTCGGCAGCAACGTCGACGACGTAGCGCGGGAAACCCGACCGCCGTCGCGGGCGAGGCGGTCGCGTCAGCGCGGGGGCGCGACCACGAAGAGCCGCCAGGAGTACGCGTCGACAACGAGCACGGGCCCGTCCGAGTCCTTGCTGTCTCGCACCCCGACGACCTCCCCGAGATTCGTCGCCACCTCCACGCAGTTGTTGTCCTGGTTGCTGCGGCTGCTCTTACGCCATCGAGCGTCGGTCAACTCCACGACTCGGCCACCTCGCTGATCAATTCGATGGACGCCTGCGGGGGCAGGGCTTCGCCCAAGCTAGCCTCCCAGACCCGCTGCAACCGCAACAGATCCTGCGGCTGGTCCAGCTCCTGGCCGCGAACCTGGCACTCCATATAGGCCAATTCCGTGCCGTCGGGCAGGGCGGCGAGCGCGAACTGCCCGCCGAGGCCCGGATATTCCTCGGCGGATCGCGGCACCACGTGCAGCCGGACCCGAGGATGCCCGGTGGCGATGCCGGCCAGGTGCAGCGTCTGGTCACGCATCACCTTCCGCCCGCCCACCCGTCGCCGCAGCACTGCCTCGTCCAGCACCGCCACGATCTGCGGCGCACGTTCGCTATGCAGCACTTCCTGACGATTCATTCGGTCGGTCAGTCGCCGGTCAACCTCCTCGGGAGCGAGCAGGCCGCCAGCCTCGAAGACCGCTCGCGCGTAGTCCTCCGTCTGGAACAGTCCGGGCACGTAGCGAGGCTCGTACCACCGGACCGTGCGCGCCTGCTCGAAGATCGCCTGCCAGCCGCGTAGCCAGGGCTGCGCCCGGTCCAGGCTGACGAGTTCGGTGGACATCCGGCCGAAGAGGCCGCCGGTGTCCAGGGCGCGGTCGACGAGTTCCAGGTATTTGGCGGTGGGCGGCTGCTGCCCCAGCTCGACGGCGCTGACCATCGACGCCGAGTAGTTGACCGCCTTGGCCAGCTCGTCCTGACTCCATCCGCGTCGAGCCCGCGCCCGCCGCAGTTCCGCGATCAGGAACGCCGCCGCCGTCATCTGTCCATCGGCCATGCCGTGCCCGCCCTCCACCCCGCCGACGATCATCTCCAGCCGGTCGCCAGCGGCGGTGCCACCCAGAACAGGGCGACTATGACGACGCGACCAAACCCTTCCGACCGTAGTCGCCTGATCACCAGACTGTGAAGTGCGGCGCCGCTCCCCGTCCCCCGGGATCTGCCGGCACCGCTCGGGACCGCCCGCTCCCCCGTGCCGGGCGGTCCCACCTCAAAGACAGCCACGACCGGCGCGAGCCACGACCGGAGTGCACCCATCAGCACAAGCGGAGGCGATGCCACAAACGAGTCAGGTCCAAAGCATCCGCCCAAGACATCCCGGACCACGTCCACCGCCCCGTCCACGCCCACGCCCACGCCGGGCACCCCGACCGACCACGCAAGATCGTGCTCGATCGTGGAAAGAGTGGGGTCCTGGCGTGCGGATGCCACTACATCCAGGATCGAGCGCGATCTTGGCGCCGCCCAGCTCAGCGCGGCCCCGCGCAGGTCCGCGCAGCGTCCGCGAACCGCGGCGCAGGTCGGCGCAGGTCGACGCAGGTCGGTAAGGAAGGCCTCACCATGTCCCGGATCGCCCCGGACAACCGCGCGACGGTGCCACGTCGACCGCACCTGCCGCTGCGCCCGCTCTGGCTCTGCCGGGTCTGCGCCGCGCCCTGGCCGTGCCCTGTCGCCCGACTCACCCTGCGCCAGGAGTACGCGCACGACCGGATCGGGTTGAGCATCTACCTGTGCACGGTCCTGCACGAGGCGGCTGCCGACCTGTACCGACTCAACCCGCACGACGGCCCGGACCCCGCCGCGCTCTTCACCCGCTTCCTCGGCTGGGCGAGACCACGGCACCTACCCTGACCAGGGCAGACCGCAGCAAGGAGAGGCCGGTCAGCGCCGAGCAGGGCGGGGCGAGTCGGGTCAGGGGTGGGTCATCCGGAGCAGGTCCAACGTCTCGTCGAGCTGAGTCTCGGTGAGCTTGCCGGAGTCGACGTGGCCCCGGGAGATGACCACCTCGCGAATCGAGGTCTGCTTGGCCAGCGCCTCCTTCGCGATCGACGCGGCCTCGTCGTACCCCAGGTAGCGGTTGAGTGGGGTGACGATCGACGGTGAGCCCTCGGCGTACGCCAGACAGACCTCGGCGTCCGCGACCAGGCCGACCACCAGCCGGTCGGCGAAGAGCCGACTCACCGCGGAGAGCAGCCGGATCGACTCCAGCAGGTTGCGGCCCATCACCGGAAGCATCACGTTCAGCTCGAAGTCGCCCTGTGAACCGGCGAACCCGACGGTCGCGTCGTTGCCGATCACCTGGGCGCAGACCTGCCGCATCGCCTCGGCGACCACCGGGTTGACCTTGCCCGGCATGATCGACGAGCCGGGCTGGAGGTCCGGGATGCGCAGTTCGCGCAGACCGGCGCGGGGGCCGGAGCCCATCCAGCGGATGTCGTTGGCGATCTTGTAGAGGCCGATCGCCACGGTTCGCAGCTGCCCCGAGGTCTCCACCAGCGCGTCCCGCGCGCCCTGCGCCTCGAAGTGGTTACGCGCCTCGCTCAGTGGCAACCCGGTCGACTCGCGCAGCTTGTCGATCACGGCGGCGGCGAAGCCGAGCGGGGTGTTGATCCCGGTGCCGACGGCGGTGCCGCCCAGCGGCAGCTCGGCCAGTCGGGGTAGCGCGCCCTCCAGCCGTTCGATCCCGTAGCGGACCTGGGCGGCGTACCCGCCGAACTCCTGGCCGAGGGTGACCGGGGTGGCGTCCATCAGGTGGGTACGCCCGGCCTTGACCACCGTCTCGAACTCGGCGGCCTTGGCCTCCAACGCCGACGCCAGATGCGCCAGCGACGGCAGCAGGTCTTCGACGATGAACTGGGTGGCCGCCAGATGGATCGACGACGGGAAGACGTCGTTGCTCGACTGGGAGGCGTTGACGTGGTCGTTCGGGTGCACCGGCGAGCCCAGCTCACGGCTCGCCAGGGTCGCGATCACCTCATTGGTGTTCATGTTCGACGAGGTGCCCGAGCCGGTCTGGAACACGTCCACCGGGAACTGGTCGTCGTAACCACCGTCGGCCACGTGCGCGGCGGCGGCCGCGATGGCGGCGGCCACGTTGGCGTCGATCACGCCCAACTCGCCGTTGACCTCGGCCGCCGCGCCCTTGATCTGCGCGAGGGCCTTGATCTGGGCCGGTTCGAGGCCCCGGCCGGAAATCGGGAAATTCTGCACCGCACGCTGGGTCTGCGCCCGCCACAGCGCCTCGGCGGGCACCTCCACCTCGCCCATCGAGTCGCGTTCGATGCGGTAACCGGTCGCCTCTGGAGTCGTCACGCGTACCATCCTGCCGCGCCCGTGGCCGACTCGCAGATGATCCGTCAGCCCAACTCGGTGAGCAGCCGTTCCACCTCGTGCTGGTCCGGCGACTCGATCTGCCGGAACAGCGCCAGCGCCTGCTCCAGGTGCGCGCGGGCCGCCGCCGGATCAGTGGCCCGTACGCAGCGGGCGATACCCTCCAACGCCCGGGCCTTCTCGTAGCGGGCGCCGAGCCGGACGGCGTCGGCGAGCACCCGACGGTGCAGGTCGAGCGCGCTGACGGCATCACCCTGCTCCAGCATGGCCCGGGCCAGCAGATTCCGGGAGGCACACTGACCGATCCGGTCGCCGGCGTCCACCATCGCCACCAGCGCTTCCCGGTGCAGGGCTGCCGCACGATCCGGCTGCCCGGCGACGCGTTCCATCACGGCGATCTCGTTGAGCACCTCGCCCTCGCCGAACCGATTACCGCCCAGCCGTTTGAGGTACAGCGCCGACCGCAGCAGACGGCGGGCCGGGCCCAGGTCACCCATCCGGTGCCGGACCATGGCGAGATGCCCCATCGCGTTGTTGGTCTGCCGGAGGTCCTTCGTCTGCCGGGCCACCAGGAGGTGCAGCCGAGCCAGGCGCAACGCCTCGTCGTACCGACCCCAGCCGATCAACGTGTAGGACCGGTTGTTCAACAGATTGGTCAGCGCGTCTGCATCCTCCGGACCCCGGATCAGGCCGAACGCCTCGTCGAACTTCACCTCAGCCTGCTGTAGGTCGCCGTTCGCGGCGTACGAGACGCCCAGGTTCCAGAGCGTGGTGAGCAGATCGCCGCGTAGCCCGATGCGGCGGCGCAGACTGAGCGCCACCTCCATCGCTCTGATGGCCTCCGGAAGCCGGGCCAGTCGGAAGTACGCCGAGGAGACGTAGTTCAACATCGTGGCGATTGCGGCCTCGTCGCCCAGCCGCTCGGCGACACGAAGCCCGATCGTGTGGGTCTCGATCAGCTCATCGAGGTGCCCACCGTCGAAGTTGAGGCGCCAGCAGGCGCGGGCCAACTGCCAGCACTGAACCGGAAAGCCCTCATCCTCGGCCACCCGGACCAGGGCGGTGAGACCGGCGTGGTTCTCCTCGAACCACGCCGGCCCCTCGAACACCGGGGCGGCCAGCAGATCGGGTCGGCCGGGCGTGTGCGCGGGGATGCTGCGGCGACTGCCCGCCGCCTCGATCATCCGGGCGATCGCCAACGTGACGGACAGGTGATGGTCCAGTAGCCGCTCCAGGGCGGCGCGGCGTTCCAGCTGCCATTCCGGCGCGGCGAGCAGCAGCCGGGCGTACTCCCGGAGCAGATCGTGTAACCGGTACCGACCGGGCTGCACCTCCTCCACCAGGTGGGCGTCGACCAGCTCATCCAGCAGTTCCTGGGTGTCGGCCAGGGGCAGCCCGGCGAGGGCCGCGGCCACCCGACTGTCCAGGCGTCCGCTCGGGTACAGGCCGAGCAGCGGGAACAGCCGCTGCGCCGACGGTGAGATCTGCGCGTACGACAGGGCGAACGCCTGCCCGATCGAACGTTGCCCCGCGGTCAGCTCGGCCAGCGGGCCAGCCCCGGCGACCAGCCGCTCGGCGAGGTCGGCGACCTGCCATCGAGGCCGGTGCGCCAGCCGCGCGCCGGCCAGCCGGATGGCGAGCGGTAGATGGCCGCAGCGGCGCGCCACCTCGGCCGCGGCTTCCGGTTCGGCGGCGATCCGCTCCATCCCGGCCACCCGACCGAGCAGCTCGATCGCCTCGTCAGCGTCGAGGACCGGCAGCGACGACGGCCGGCCCTCGTCGAGCCCGACCAGCCGACGACGACTGGTGATGAGCACCAGGCAGTGCGAGCCGTTGGGCAGCAGGGGTGCCACCTGGTCGGCGTTGGCCGCGTTGTCCAGCACCACCAACGCCCGCCGGCCGGCCAGCTCGATTCGCCAGAGCGCCAGCCGGTCGTCCAGGTTTTCCGGCACCCGTTCGGCCGGCACACCGAGCTGACGGAGCAGGGCCGCCACGGCGGTTGCCGGTGTCAACGGCCGACGTTCGCTGTGCCCGTGCAAGTCGATGAAGAGCTGGGCGTCGGGATAGCGCTCGGCGAGCGCGCTGGCGACGTGTACGGCAAGCGTGGTCTTGCCGCTCCCCGGCATTCCGTCGACCACCTGGATGCGGGTGCCGTCCTCCTCGATCTCCTTGACCAGGCGGGCCACGGTCTCCTGCCGACCAACGAAGTCCCCGATTGCCCGGGGAAGCGAGCGGACCGCTCCGGCGGGTCCGGCCGGTCGGCCGGCCAGGGCCAGGTCACCGGCGAGCACCCGCTGGTGCAGCTCCTGCAACTCGACGCCCGGCTCGATGCCCAGCTCGTCGGCGTAGAACCGCCGGCCCTCCCGGTAGACCGCAAGCGCGTCGGCCTGCCGCCCGACCGCGGACAGTGCCAGCATCAGTTGGCCGCGCAGCCGCTCCCGCAACGGATGCCGGTCGACGCTCTCCGCCAGCTCCTCGATCAGCTCGGCTGCCTGACCAAGGCGAAGCTCGACGTCGACGCACTCCTCCAGGGCGGTGAGGCGCTGCTCGTCGAGTGCCTGTGCGCGACGGCGAACGCTCCGGCTCGGGATTCCGCCGAGCGCCGGCCCGCGCCACAACGCCAGGGCGGCGCGGAATTCGGCACGGGCGTCGACCAGACGACCGGCCGTGGCGGCGGTTCGGGCCGCCTCCACGCCCCGGGTGAAGACCTCGGCGTCCAGGTCGGTTGTTCCGGTACGCACGCCGTACCCGGCCGGGTCGGTGACGATGAGGTCCGGTGCCAGCTCGAGTTCGGTGAACCGGCGGCGCAACCGCGACACGCAGGTCTGCAACTGCGCCCGGGCGGTGGCCGGCGGGCGGTCCTCCCACACCGCGTCGACCAGTTCGTCGACCGGCACGAGCCGGCCGGCCCGCAACAACAGCATGGCGAGCACGATCCGGTCGCGCCCCGCGGTGACAGTGGACTCGCCACCACCCACCCGCAGGGGCCCCAGGATCCCGAACCGCATCTGCTCTCCCGCTTCAGTGGTGCAACTTCCAGCAGAGTAGTCCGGTGGTAACAGATCGCCTCGGTCAGGCGAGAGTGATCTGAGAGCGGATCGACAGCGGTGCGCAGCACACTCATTCCGGGTTGTCGGTGACGGCATCCGACGGGGGCGGTGCGCCCGTCCCACCCCAGCGGGGCGGGCGTACCGATGTCGGAAAGCACGGGCGACAGAACGGGCGCCGGGCGAGTTCGCCCGACGCCCGTTCGCGTACCTGTCGCGTCAGCGGCGGCCGACGGTCAGCACCGGCTTGGTGACCTCGGCGAAGAAGTCGTTGCCCTTGTCGTCGACCACTATGAAGGCGGGGAAGTCCTCCACCTCGATCTTCCAGACCGCCTCCATGCCCAGCTCCGCGTATTCGAGCACCTCGACGTGCTTGATGCAGTCCTGGGCGAGGCGGGCCGCGGGGCCGCCGATCGAGCCGAGGTAGAAGCCGCCGTGCTGCTGGCAGGAGCGGGTGACCTGACCCGACCGGTTGCCCTTGGCCAGCATCACCTGGGAGCCGCCGGCGGCCTGGAACTTCTCCACGTAGGCGTCCATCCGGCCGGCGGTGGTCGGGCCGAACGAGCCGGACGCGTACCCCTCGGGGGTCTTCGCCGGGCCGGCGTAGTAGACCGCGTGGTCACGCAGGTACTGCGGCATCGGTTCACCGGCGTCCAACCGCTCGGCGATCTTGGCGTGGGCGATGTCCCGGGCGACCACGAGCGGCCCGGAGAGCGAGAGGCGCGTCTTCACCGGGTACTTCGACAGCTCGGCGCGGATCTCGTCCATCGGCCGGTTCAGGTCGACCCGGACCACCAGCTCGGCGTCGAGCGAGTCGTCGGTGACGTCCGGCAGGAACCGCGCCGGGTCGGTTTCGAGGCGCTCCAGCCACACACCCGACGGGGTGATCTTGGCGACGGCCTGGCGGTCCGCCGAGCAGGAGACGGCGATCGCCACCGGGCAGGACGCTCCGTGCCGGGGCAACCGGACCACCCGTACGTCGTGGCAGAAGTACCGCCCACCGAACTGCGCGCCGATGCCGAAGTTGCGGGTCAGCTCCAGCACCTCCGCCTCCAGCTCCAGGTCGCGGAAGCCGTGCGCGCTCATCGAACCCGCGGTCGGCAGCGCGTCGAGGTACTTGGCGCTGGCGTACTTCGCGGTCTTCAGCGCGTACTCGGCGGAGGTGCCGCCGATGACGATGGCCAGGTGGTACGGCGGGCAGGCGGCGGTGCCGATCAGCCGCAGCTTCTCCTCCAGGAACTGCATCATCCGCGTTGGATTGAGCAGCGCCTTCGTCTCCTGGTAGAGGTACGACTTGTTGGCCGAGCCACCGCCCTTGGCCATGAAGAGGAACTTGTACGCGTCGGGGTGCCCGTCCGGGTCCTCGGCGTACAGGTCGACCTGGGCGGGCAGGTTGCTGCCGGTGTTCCGCTCGTCCCACATGGTCAGCGGGGCGAGCTGGGAGTAGCGCAGGTTGAGCTTGGTGTACGCCTGGTAGACGCCCCGGGAGATGGCCTCCGCGTCGGCACCGTCGGTCAGCACGTGCCGGCCGCGTTTGCCCATCACGATGGCGGTGCCGGTGTCCTGGCACATGGGCAGGACACCGCCGGCGGCGATGTTGGCGTTGCGCAGCAGATCCAGCGCGACGAACCGGTCGTTCGGCGAGGCGGCCGGGTCGTCGATGATCGCCCGGAGCTGCGCCAGGTGCGCGGGGCGCAGGTAGTGCGCGATGTCGTGCATCGCCTCGGCGGTCAGCGCGGTGAGCGCGGCCGGCTCCACGGTGAGGAACCGGCGGCCTCCCGGGCCGTGTACGACGTCCACGCCCTCGTCGGTGACCAGGCGATAGTCGGTCTGGTCCGGGCCGGTCGGCAGCAGAGGGGCGTACGAGAATGCGGCGGCACTGCTCATGAGCGGCAAGCCTAGGGCAGACCGGTCGATCACTCCCACCCGCCGGGCGGGTCCTGGGACGCCGCTCTCATCCACCAGGTGTGCCGGGCCCGGCCGCCAGCCGGATCATGAGGCGAACCGCCCGCTCAGCCGTCCTTGCCGCCGTCCGGGTCGGGGCAGAGTTCGCCCTTCGGCCCGCAGTCGCCGTTGTTCGGCCCGCCGGGGCCGGGGCCGCCCGGCCCGGGATTCCCACCGTCGCCGGGCGGTCGGGTGGGCGAGCTTCCGGACGCGCCGAAGCGGACGTACCCGATCTCCCGCCCCTCGCCGATGATCATGCCCTGTGACCCGACGGCGAGGGCGTTCGCCGAGGTGCGCAGGGCGGCCAGCTCCCGGCCGGTGCGCGGGTCCAGTGCCGCCAGCCGGGACGGCTTCTCGTCGGCCACCACCGCCGCGTACGGGGTGAGCGCGGCCCCGGCCTTGCCGCTGGCCTGCCGCGTCCAGAGCACCTTCTCGGTGCCCAGCTCACGGGCGATCACGGAGCGTTTGTCGGCGGCCCGGAACACCGCCGAACGGTCGTCCACCGCGATCAGCTTGGTGCCCGGCTCACCGACCCAGAGCAGCCGTCCGTCGTACCCGTCGATGACCGTCTCGCGGCCGTCCGGGGCGACGCCGATCACCACGTTCCGCGCACCCTGCGGGTCCTCGCGTTGCACGCAGCCGGCGGAGTCGGCGGTGCGCAGGTTGATGCCGGCCCGCTGCCAGGCCTCCTGCCCGGTCGCCGAGTCCCGGGCGGAGATGGCGAAGTAACAGGTGCCGTCCTGGGAACGCGCGGAGATCCGCAGCAGCCGGCCACCCACCACGGAGAGCCGCTCCTCCCGGCCGGGCTCGACGTTCTGCAACACCCGGCCGGTGGCGGTGTCGACCACGTGGACCCGACCGTCGACCGGGAAGCCGAGCAGCGGTGGCGCGGCCTCCGCCCCGGCCACGCCGTCGTCGATCCGGGTGGCGGTGAGCCGGCGGGTGCCGCGCAGACCCGGGTTGTCGGCGAGCAGGCCACTGTGCACCCCGGGCAGGAAGGCCGTCCAGAGCGGCGCGGTGCCACGCGGATCCCAGGCGCTCAGGGTGCAGTCGGTGGCGTCCGTGCAGCGGGCGTCGAGGAGCAGGTTGCGGTATGTCCAGACGGCTACCGCGTCATCGTCACGTCGCCGGGTCACCCCGGTCGTCGGGTCGAGCAGCTCGTACCCCTTGACCAGGAGCTTGCCCACCGCCACCACCGGGTCGCGGTCGCCGCCGGCGACCGCCGCCCAGTCCGCCTTGCGCTCCCAGAGCTGGGCGCCGGTGGCCAGGCTGCGAGACTCGACCCGGGTGCGCTGCTCGACCACGACGGCGTCGCCGGCGATGGTTACGTTGCGCGGAGTGCCGCCGACCCGTTGCTGCCAGACCACGTCGGGCTCGGAGATGGGTTCGCTGCGATCCACCCAGTCCCACAAGCCGGGGAACGGGTTCCACACGCCGGTCGCGGCGAGCGCAACGACCACGGCGAGGCCGAGCAGCAGCCCACCGCGCACGCTCCCCTTCGCCACCCGCACACCGTAGCCACGATCACGGATCTTCCGTACGCCCGCGCCGCCGTGTCGCCGCGCTTTCTGGGCTCGGAGGTGTTACGGCGCCCTTCCCTCGGCCCGAACAGCGCTGCGCACCAGCGGAAGCGTGCGGTAGGGAATCTGCTCGGCCAGCGCGATGATCGTCGAGGCGCGGGTGATGCCGGCGGACGAGACGATCTGGTCGATGACCCGTTGCAGGTCGGTGTTGGAGCGGGCCACGATCCGGCAGAGCAGGTCGCTGGAGCCGGTGATGGTGTGCGCCTCCAGCACCTCGGGGATGGCGGCGAGGTGAGCGGTGACCGGGTCATGGCCGTGCCGCTGACTGATCTCCAGGGTGACGAAGCTGGTCACCCCGAACCCGATCGCGGCCGGCGCGATCTCGGGGCCGAAGCCCTCGATGACCCGCCGCTCCACGAGCTTGTCCAGCCTCGCCTGCACGGTGCCCCGGGCCACCCCGAGCCGCCGGGAGCACTCCAGCATCCCGATCCGTGGCTCCTCGGCGAGCAGTTCGATCAAGCGCACGTCGAGCGCGTCGAGCTGTACATTCTGCTCACCATTCATGAGTGAAGACCATACCGAATGCGCAACCTGACCAGCATTTCTGCCAACAGTTGCCCACCCGGCACCCGGGCAGCGATCCTCGCCACAAGAACCGACCACGGCGGCCCACAAGGCCGGCCGGTACGCGAGGGAGCCCACCATGACCCAGGCGATCGACCGACCCCAGTCGACCGAGGACGTCGACGTCGACCGGCTCGTCGGAGCTGTCGACCACGACATCAGCCACGACCCGTTCCCGGTCCGGGGCCTCGACCACGTGCACTTCCTGGTCGGCAACGCCAAGCAGGCCGCCCACTACTACTCCACCGCCTTCGGCATGACCTGCGTGGCGTACCGCGGCCCCGAGCAGGGCTACCGCGACCACGCCCAGTACGTGCTGACCAGCGGCTCGGCCCGGTTCGTGCTGACCGGCGCGGTGCGCCCGGACGCCGAGGGCGCCGAGCACGTGGCCCGGCACAGCGACGGGATCAGCGACATCGCGCTGGAGGTCCCGAACGTGGACGCCGCGTACGCGCACGCCATCGCGCAGGGCGCCGCCAGCGTCGTCGAGCCGCACGAGGTGACCGACGAGCACGGCACCGTCCGGATGGCCGCCATCGCCGCGTACGGCGACACCCGGCACACGCTGGTCGACCGGTCCCGCTACACCGGCCCGTTCCTGCCCGGCTTCGTGGCCCGGAGCCCGATCGTGGACCGGCAGCCGATGATCGACGCCGGCATCCAGCCGAAGCGCTTCTTCCAGGCCGTCGACCACGTGGTCGGCAACGTGGAGCTGGGCCGGATGGACGAGTGGGTCGAGTTCTACAAGCGGGTGATGGGCTTCTCCAACATGGCGGAGTTCGTCGGCGACGACATCGCCACCGACTACTCGGCGCTGATGAGCAAGGTCGTGGCGAACGGCACCCGCAAGGTGAAGTTCCCGCTCAACGAGCCGGCGATCGCCCGCAAGAAGTCCCAGATCGACGAGTACCTGGAGTTCTACCAGGGCCCGGGCGCGCAGCACATCGCCGTCGCCACCAACGACATCCTGGCCAGCGTCGACGCGATGCGCGCCGCCGGTGTCGACTTCCTGGACACCCCGGACTCGTACTACGACGACCCGGAGCTGCGGGAGCGGATCGGCAAGGTGCGGGTGCCGATCGAGGAGCTGAAGTCCCGCAAGATCCTGGTCGACCGGGACGAGGACGGCTACCTGCTCCAGATCTTCACCAAGCCGGTGCAGGACCGTCCCACGGTCTTCTTCGAGCTGATCGAGCGGCACGGCTCGCTGGGCTTCGGCAAGGGCAACTTCAAGGCGCTCTTCCAGGCGATCGAGCGGGAGCAGGAAGCCCGCGGCAACCTGTAACACTTGCGAGCGTGACGCAACCTCCGTCGTACCCGACGCCGCCGGCCGGTGGGCCCCAACCCACCGCCGGCGGCTTCGCGCCGCAACCCGGCCCACACCCCCACGGGTACGCCGCGCCGCCGCAGTACGCCCCGCCCGGGTACGCCCCGCCGCAGTTCTATGGCGGACCACCGCGACCGGTGGCCCCGCCCCCGACGCTGACCCCGGGCGGACAGCCGCTGGCCAGCTTCAGCGATCGACTGTTGGCCATGCTGCTCGACGCTGCGGTCTTCATGGTGGTCGGCCTGGTGCTCGCGGTGCCCGCGGCGATCATCTTCCTCGTTGTCGTCGCGCCCGATCTCGCCCTGTTCGCGTCGGACGGCTCGATCCGCGAGCCCGACTATCTCCGCGAACTCCTGCTGCCCCTGCTGTGGCTGGACCTCGGGATCATCGTGATCTCGCTCGTGCTCGCGTACGTCTACTACGTCGAGATGATGTTCAAGACCGGCCAGACCCTCGGCAAAAAAATGATGAAGCTGCGGATCGTGCCGTTGGACCCGACACGCTCCCTCGACCGCCGAGCCGCCGCGAAGCGGTTCCTGGTGCAGCAGCTTTCTGGCTTTCTCCCGGGGCTGAGCTACCTGGACGGGTTGTGGCAGCTCTGGGACAAGCCGTGGCAGCAGTGCCTCCACGACAAGTTCGCCGGGACGGTCGTCGTTAAGGTGTCCTCGTGAGCGAGCGCAGCGAGCGGACCAGCAGGCTCAGTAGCGTGGCGCCTCGCGCCGTCGCGCAGCGAAGCGGAGTGACGGCGTGAGCGTTCAACCTGGTTGGTACGTCGACCCCGCCGACACCGAGACCCGGCGTTACTGGGACGGCGAGGGTTGGCTCGGTGCGCCCATTCCCGTCGACGCGACCCCGCCGGACGGCCCGCCGCCGCCCGAGCCGCCGCCCGCGCCGGTCACCCCGGCCGCGCCCGCGGCGTCGACGACCCCCGACTCGGCGACCGGGGCACCGGGCTGGTCGCCGCAGCAGGGCCCACCCCCGGGGTATGGCCCGCAACCGGGACACGGCCCGGGCTGGGGACCACAGGCCGGCCCTCCCGGCTGGGGCCCGCAGGGCGGTCCGCCCGGCTGGACTCCGCCGGGTGCCCCTCCCGGCTGGGCGCCGCCGCCCGGCCACCCCGGCTGGCCCGGACGACCGCCCGAGCCGCGACCACACGGCCTCAGGCTGGCCGGCTACGGCCGTCGGCTCGTCGCCCGGCTGATCGACTTCGGCCTGGTCTTCGCGCTGAACGTGGTCGTCAACGGCTGGTTCGTCTGGCGCTGGGCGCAGGAGTGGGCGCCGTACTGGCAGGAGGTCTTCCGGCGCGCGTCGCGCGGCGACACCTCCGCCGACGGCCTGCCGATCCCCAGTGAGCAGGCAAGTTCTCTGCTGGTGGCGATCCTGCTGATTGCCACCGCGCTCTGGCTGGCGTACGAGGTGCCGACCATGGCCTCCGGCGGGCAGACCGTCGGCAAGCGGGTGATGCGGATCCGGGCGGTGCCGATGGCCGCCGACCAGCCGCTGGGCGTCCGCCGGGCGCTGAGCCGGTGGAGCACGATGGGCCTGCCGACTCTGCTCTGGTACTGCGCCGGGCTCGGCCTGGTGCTGCAACTGGTCGACGCTCTCTCCCCCCTCTTCGACCACCCCCTGCGTCAGGCGCTGCACGACAGGCGCGCGCAGACGGTGGTCGTCGAAGTCCCCCCACACACCGACACCGCCCCCTCGAACGACCGCAACCAGCCCCCGGGAGACACCCCATGACCGACTCCGGACGTCACCAGCCGGCGCTGCGGCTGACCCGCGTCGACCTGGACGCGCTGCCCAGCTACGTGCCGGGGCGCAGCCCCGCCGACCTGGCCCGGGAGTTGGGCCTGCCGGAGGCCATCAAGCTGGCCAGCAACGAGGTGCCGTACGGTCCGCTGCCCGGCGTGGTGGAGGCGGTCACCGAGGCGATCACCACCTCGCACCGCTACCCGGACATGGGCGTGGTCGCGCTGCGGGACGCGCTGGCCGAGCGGTACGGGGTGGACGCCGACCGGATCGCCACCGGCTGCGGTTCGGTGGCGCTCGCCGAGCACCTGGTGCGGGCCACCTGCCTGCCTGGCGACGAGGTGCTCTACTCGTGGCGGTCCTTCGAGGCGTACCCGATCATCGTGGCGACCAGCGGCGCGACCAGCGTGCGGGTGCCCAACGACGCCGGGCACGGGCACGACCTGACGGCGATGGCCGCGGCGGTGACCGACCGGACCCGGGTGATTTTCGTCTGCAACCCGAACAACCCCACGGGTACGGCGCTGCGCCGGGCCGAGTTGGACCGCTTCCTCGACGCGGTGCCGGACGACGTGCTGGTGGTGATCGACGAGGCGTACCGGGAGTTCGTCACCGACCCGGAGGTGCCGGACGGTCTCGACTACCTGGACCGGCCCAACGTGGCGGTGTTGCGCACCCTGTCGAAGGCGTGGGGGCTCGCCGGGCTGCGGATGGGCTGGTTGGTCGCCCAGCCGGTGGTGGCCGCCGCCATCCGCAAGGTGGCGACCCCGTTCTCCAGCAGCACGGCAGCCCAGGCCGGGGCGCTCGCCGCGCTGACCCAGGTGGCGGAGATGGAGCGCCGCTGCGCCCTGGTCGTCGCCGAGCGGGACCGGGTCACCGAGGCGCTGCGCAAGTTCGTGCCCGAGGTGCCGACGAGCCAGGCCAACTTCGTCTGGCTGCCGCTGGGCGAGCGGGCCGTGGCGTTCGGCAAGGCGTGCGAGTCGCGCGGGGTGATCGTGCGCCCGTTCGCCGGGGACGGGGTCCGGGTCACCATCGGCACCCCGGCCGAGAACGACGCGTTCCTGGCGGCTGCGGAGTCGGCGTTGGTGTGACCACCGCCGAGCCGGTGACCCGGTCCGGGACATAAGTTCCGTTTGTCCATCTTTGCCCGCTAACTGCCCCTATCTTCCGAAGTAGCCGGTTGTGCCGAGGACTCACGCCGGCTCACTTCGAGAACGGGGTAACAAACAGTGCGTACTGCCAATATCTGCCTCGCCGGAGCGGCCGCCGCCGCGATGGTGGGCTTCCTCGCCGCGCCGGCCGCCGCCGCGCCGACCGACACCACCACCGTCACCTTCGAGGTGGCGGCGGGCACCCTCGACATCGACGCGCCGGCCACCGCCGACCTGGGCACCGGTGCCCCCGGCAGCACCATCACCGGCCAGCTCGGCCCGGTCACGGTCGACGACTCCCGGGGTGCGGCGGACGCCTCCTGGGTCGCCACGGTGACGGCCACCGTCTTCCAGACCGGCGGCGGCACTCCCGCCGAGACGGTCCTGCCGGGTGAGATCGACTACTGGTCGGGCCCCGCCACCGCGACCACCGGCACCGGCACCTTCACGCCGGGCCAGGCCACCGCTGCCGCTGCGGAGCCGTTGGACAGCGTCACGCCGGTCACGGCGTTCACCCACACCGGCGGTACCGGTGGTAACACCGCGACCTGGAACCCGACCCTGATCGTCAACGTGCCGCTGGACAGCATCGCGGGCGTCTACACCGGGACGGTGACGCATTCGGTGGCCTAGCCGCCGGAGCCGGGCGACCGTCGCGGTCGCGCTGGCGCTGCTCTGCCTCGCCGGTCCGGGTCTGTCGACCCGGGCCGGCGCGGCCGAGCCGGACGCCGACGACCGCCTCGGGATCCGGCTGCTGGAGGCACCGAGCAACCGCCGCGACGACCCCCGGGCGTTGCGGTACATCGTCGATCACCTCCCGCCGGGCACCACGATCAAGCGGCAACTCCTGATCGCCAATCGCACCGACCAGGACCGCCGCATCGACGTGTATCCGGCGGCGGCGACAGTAGAGGGTTCGGAGTTCAAGTTCGGCGAAGGCCGTGCGACCAATGAGCTGACCTCATGGATCACCCTCGACAAAACCGCCGTGGAGGTGGATGCGTGGGGCGAGGCACGGGTCCTCGCGACCATCACGGTGCCGTCGGCCGCCTCACGCGGCGAGCGGTACGGGGTGATCTGGGCGTCCGCCACCTCCGCGCCGCGGGACGGTGGGGAGGTCACCCAGATCCACCGGGTCGGCGTCCGGATGTACCTCGACATCGGAACCGGCGGCGAGCCGGTCTCGGACTTCTCGATCGGTGAGCTTCGCCCGGCCCGCAGCCCCGAGGGCGAACCATCGCTGACCGCTCAGGTCACCAACACCGGCGGCCGAGCCATCGACCTCACCGGCACGGTCGCCCTGACCGACGGGCCAGCCGACAGCCGAGCCGGCCCATTCGCGGTCGGGCAGGGCGTCACGCTACCGCCGGGTGGGTCCGGGCAGGTCATCGCCCGACTACCGGCCGAGTTGCCGAACGGGCCCTGGAAGGTCGAGGTCAACCTCGAGAGTGGAATGGTGAAGCGCAGCGTCACCGCCCAGATCCAGTTCCCCGACCCAGGTCAGGTCGGAAAGCGGGGCAGCGTCATCTCCCGGATGGCATCCGTCTGGACCGTGGGAGCCGCCGTTGCCGGCCTGCTGCTCATCACCGGCCTCGCGGTGTTGGCCCGCCGATCCCGTCGGTCCCCCCGACCCCCCACCGGCACGCCACGGGAGCGGGTTTCGGCCGGACGGTGACCCCACACCGGCGGCCGAGCACCGAATCGCCGGCCGCCGGCGGCGGGCTTCCACCGGCCGCCGGCGGCGGTCGTACGTCAGACCGGGCGCCGACGCCGGACGGCGAGCCAACCGACGATCAGCAGGGTCACGCCCAGCCCGGTGAGCAGCAACGTCGACCCACCCGAACCGGTGACCGGCAGCTCGCCGCCGTGGCTGGGTGTGGGCTGAGGTGGTGCCGGCGTGGGTTGCGTCGGCGTGGGCGTGGGTGGCCCCGGTTGCGTCGGCGTGGGCGTGGGTGGCCCCGGTTGCGTCGGCGTGGGTGTCGGCGTCGCCGGCAGGATCTCGAAGGTGACGCCGGTGTCCGCCGACGGCTCGGCCCGGACGGCGCTGAACCCGCGCGCCGACGCGGGGTCCGCGTGCAGCACCGGCGGAACCGCCAGCGCGAGGCTCGCGGCGGCTGCGAGTGCGCCGCCCGCGACGTAATTGGCTGCTGTCCTGCCCATGCGCCGACCCCTTCCACCGGAAACCTGAACCGTGAAAAACGTACCCTTTTGCGACAAAGGGAATGGAACGGTTCGGTGTTCCGAGGTCGAAGACGCCACGATCAGGTGGCGGCCAGGATCACCGTCTCCCCGGTGTAGTAGTAGCGCCGGTCGTCGCCGGTGGGGTCGACCGGCTTGCGGAGCCGTTCGATCGCGACGAACCCGTCCTCGGCCGTCACCGCCCCGGGTGCCCAGCCGGTTCCGTCCGAGCCGACGTTGAGCGCGAAGCGGGACAACTGCCTACCGGTCACCGGATCCAGCGTCACCAGATCGTTCGCCTCGGTCAGCAGGTGCACCCGGCCAGGTTGCCCGGCCAGCACCCGGGCCGCGCCCAGGCCCGCGGACCGCCACAGCTCGCTGCCCGTACGCGCCGATCGACCCACCACGACCCCGTCGAGCACGGCGACGGACTGCTCACCGACCAGCGCGGCGCCGGCCGGGTCCAGCGCGGGGGCGGCGACCGGCGAACCGGCAGCCAACAGCCAACCCCGACCGCCCTCGTCGCCCGGCCCGGCGGTCCGCAGCCCCAGACAGTCCGACCAGCCGGTACGACAGCCGAGCGGCGTCACCACCAACCCGTCCGGGCCGCCCGGCGGGCGCCAACGCTCACGCACGGCACCCGTCGCCGCATCCCGGAACTCGACAGTGGCCGCCCCGGCGCACGTGTCCAGACTGATCAGCTGCCCGGTGGCGGTGGTGCCGACATCGCTACGGCACTTGCCGGGCAGCTCGACCCGCCACAGCTCCCGGCCGCCGCTCAGCTCGACCCCGCGCGCCTGGGCATCCCCGGTCACCACCAGCACGATCCGCCCGTCGGGAAGGCCGGTGAGCTGGAGCCCGGGCGCATCCCAGACGGTCGCCGCCCCGGTACGCCGCACCAGCGTCGCGCTCTCGGCGGGCTTTGGGCCGCCGGTTCGCCAGAGCACCCCGCCGGTCCGGGCGTCGAGTGCGACGAGTTGCCCGTCGGACCAGCGGCTGACCACCGTGCTGCCGCTGGCCACCACCCCGGTCAGCTCCGCCGGCCACCGCCGGTACGACCAGTACGGGCTGGTCCGGTACCGCCCGTCGACCGGCCGGTCGGCGTAGACCTGGCGGTGTGCGGCGTACACCCGCAGTCTCCCGTCGACGATCAACGGGGCGACCGGCAACCGACCGATCACTCCAGCGACCGGTCGGGCCGGGACCGGATAGTCGGCCCGCGCCACCGTGCTCACCTCTGCCGGTGCGAGGACCCGGTGGACGATGACCGCGACGGCCGCCGTCGCGAGTAGCGCCGCGACCGCGATCACGAGCCGTCGCCGGCCTCTCGGGAACCTCATGCCGCACCTCCGCCCGGCACCCTACCCAGCGGATTGGGGCGGACCCCGGTCAGGTCACGGCGAGGGCTGACCGCTTGGCGCTCAGGCGGCTTCGACGGAGCCGGTGGCACCGGCCGCGACGGCAAGATCGGCGAGATCACGCCAGAGCGCCGCCTCGACCGCCCGTGCGGCCAGCCCGCCGAGCAGCAGCGCCACCACCCGACCGTACGGAGCGGTCGGCACCGCCTCGTGGGTCACGGTGATCGCCGTGCAGCCCCGACGACGGCGGCGGACCGGCCGCAGGCTCCAGGTGATCCGGTAGTCCGCGCCGGTGCCGGAGGAACAGAGCACCAGTCGCTGCGGTGCGAGCGCCTCGACCACCAGGAACTCTTCGGTCAGCGTGCCGCCGCCCGGCTGGACCCGCTCCTCGCGCCAGGAGGTGCCCGGCCCGAACGAACCCGGGGTGAGCACCTCGATCGGGCCGGCCGCGGTCAGCCGGGCCGCGCGGCCGGGCAGGTCGGTCAGCAGACGCCAGACGTCGACAGCGTGCGCCTCGATGATCCCGGTAATCGCCACCGTCGACATGCCACCCTCCCGTGTCCCCGACGGTACGCGGAGTGAGGGCCGGACGGGGCCCCCGGAGCGGAATTTCCACCACCCGGGGGCCACGCTGTCCGATTGGGCGGTCGCTCCGGCACCGGTCGTCGTCGACCGGCGCCGAAGCGCCGGTCAGCGCTCGAAGCGACCGGCCCGAATCGCGCCGATGAACGCTGTCCACCCCGGCGGGCTGACCGCGAGTGTGGGACCCGCCTGGTCCTTGGAGTCGCGGACTCCGACCAGACCATGGACGTCGACCAGGTTGTCCGCCACTTCCACGCAGAGCCCCTGGTCGTTTGAGCGGCTGCTGGTACGCCAGACCGCGCCCGCAAGATCGTGCATCGTCGTTACCTCCGTGTGCGTCGGGATGCCCCACCGCCGGGCGTGGGCCCGGCCCGTGTGGGACGACTTGATCCGCGTGACCAACGGCGCAACGAGGGCTCTTGATCGCACCCGCTGTGCGATCAAGAGTCCCGTGGACGAGACGACTCGAAGACCAGATGGTCAGAGCACTCCGGAAGGGTTGCGGTAATCCGACTCAGCACCGCAGTCCCGGGTTCAACGGGCCGGGCGAACCGTGCCGGATACCTCACCGAGGGCGATGGTGGTGCCGTCCGGGCCGGGGGCGGTGGCCGTGATGGTCACCGTGTCGCCGTCGTTGAGGAAGGTACGGCTCTCGTCGCCCACCTTGACCGGCTCGGCCCCGCCCCAGCTCAGTTCCAGGAAGGACCCGACCTGCCCGCGATCCGGGCCGGAGACGGTCCCGGAGGCGTACAGGTCACCGGTACGCAGTGAAGCCCCGTTGACGGTGAGGTGCGCCAACTGCTGTGCGGGGGTCCAGTACATCGTGGCGAACGGGGGCTCGCTGACCTGGTCGCCGTTCCACTCGACCGCCAGGCGCAGGTCCAGGCCCAGGTGCGGCACGTCCCGCAGGTAGTCCACCACCGGCGGGTCCTGGTCGGGGGCCGCCACGTTGGCGTCGGCCAGGGCGTCCAACGGCGTCACCCAGGCCGAGACCGAGGTGGCGAACGACTTGCCGAGGAACGGGCCCAGCGGCTGGTACTCCCAGGCCTGGATGTCCCGGGCCGACCAGTCGTTGACCAGCACCACCCCGAAGACGTGCTCGGCGAAGTCGTCCACGGAAACCCGATCGCCCAACGCGCTGGGTACGCCCACCACGAAGCCCACCTCGGCCTCGATGTCGAGGCGTACCGATGGGCCGGTGACCGGGCCCTCGGCGGAGGCCCGCTGCCCGGTCGGCCGGGTCACCGGCGTGCCGGAGACGACCACCGTGCCGGCCCGCCCGTGGTAGCCGATCGGCAGGTGCTTCCAGTTGGGCAGCAGCGGCGGCTGGCCGGGGCGGAAGATCTGCCCGACGTTCGCCGCGTGGTGTTCGGAGGAGTAGAAGTCGACGTAGTCGGCCACCTCGATGGGGAGCAGCAGTTCCACGTCGGCGAGGGGCACCAGCAACGGCTCCACCGCGGCCCGGTGCGCCGGGTCGGTCAGCAGCTCGGTGAGCCGCTGCCGTACCGCCGTCCACTGCGGACGACCCAGGGCCATGAAGTCGTTGAGCACGGGCCGGCACAGCGTGCCGGCGGCCAGCACCAGCTCGGCGGCCTCGGCCGCCGCGAGGTCGAAGACCCAGGACCCGATCCGTACGCCGATCCGCGACGGACCCCCGTTCTGCCGGAACACCCCGTACGGCAGGTTCGTCACCCCGTACGGCGAACCGTCGGCGCCGGTCACCCAGGTCATGCGTCGTAGCCCCCGTTCACCAGCCCAAGCCGGATCAGATCGGTCAGTGGTTCCAGGATGCTGCACGAGCCGAAGCCCACCCACAGGGGGCGAGGCCCGTCCAGCCGCGCCGTCGTGCGCTGCACCAGGGGGCGCGGGTCGACCACGGTCAGCAGCTCGGCGACCGAGCGCACACCGTCACCGTCGGCGGCGGCCAGGGTCGCGGCCAGCACGTTGGCGTAGCCGTGGTGGGTGAACCCGGTCTCCGGGTCCAGGTGTCGGATCGCCTGGTGCAGCCCGGCGGTGAGCTTGAACGGCAGGCCCCGGTCCCGGCAGGCGCAGATCACCGTGGCCAGCTCGGTCGGGGTGGGGAACAGTTCGGCGGCCAGGCCGCCGGTGCGGAACTTGGCCGCGATCGGCACCCCGTCGGCCCGCGCGGCGACGAGCGCGTCCAGTGCGCCCATCAGCCCGAAGGTCAGCGGCAGTTCGGCGTAGACGGCCTCCACGCCCGGCAGCTGGTCGGTCAGCCGCAGCAACTCGGCGATGCCGGGCAGCGGGTCCTCGCCGCGCTTGGCGACGGCCACCTCGACCTGACGCGCGGTGACGCCGTCGGGGGCGAGAAACGACAGCGCGAACGGCAGGTTCCCGACCCCGGTGTCACCGATCACGCCGACCACCAGGCCCTCGCCCGGGTCGACGAGACCGCTCAGCTCACCGGCGGCCACGGCCGAGGCGGGGATCAGCAGCGGGCCGACCAGGTCGGCGTACCAGGCGGCGCGGTGCTGGCGGTGGGCGGCCAGGGCGTCGTGCAGCGCGGCGCTGCCCGGTGGGAAGACGGCGGCGTCGTCCACCAGGCCGTGGAGGAGTGCGGGCACCTGCGTTGACACGGAACAAGAATGTACGGGACGCTACGAGGAACGGACAACAGCGTCCGATTATCGGACGCCTTCGGCCGGTGAACGGGAACTATCGGGAGGCGAGATGCCGTATTACCGCAGCGTCGGCGAGGTGCCGCGCAAGCGCCACACCCAGTTCCGGCAGCCCGACGGCAGCCTCTACGCCGAGGAGCTGATGGGCCAGGAGGGCTTCTCCTCCGACTCGTCCCTGCTCTACCACCGGCACGCGCCCACCGCGATCCTGGCCGCCGACGAGTTCACCCCGCCCGCGTTCACCCGGGCGCCGAACCTTCCGCTCAAGCCCCGCCACCTGCGCACCCACAAACTGGGCACCGGCGGTTCCGACCCCATCCTCGGCCGGCAGTACCTGCTCGCCAACGACGACGTACGGATCGGCTACGTCCTCGCCGACCGGCCCTCACCGCTGTTCCGCGACGCCACCGGCGACCACTGCCTCTACGTCGAGTCGGGCACCCTGCGGGTCGAGTCCCCGTTCGGGGTGCTGGACGCGGTCGCCGGCGACTACGTCGTCATCCCCACCTCGACCATCCACCGGCTGGTGCCCACCGGCGACCAGCCCGTCCGGTTGCTCGCCGTCGAGGCCTCCGGGCACATCGGCCCGCCCAAGCGCTACCTCTCCGTACGCGGCCAGTTCCTGGAGCACTCGCCGTACTGCGAGCGGGACGTTCGTGGCCCCGACACCCCGCTGCTCGTCGACGGCGAGGAGGTCGAGGTGCTGGTCCGGCACCGGCGCGGTTGGACGCGCTACGTCTACGCCCACCACCCGTTCGACGTGGTCGGCTGGGACGGGCACCTCTACCCGTGGGCATTCTCCATCCACGACTTCGAGCCGATCACCGGCCGCATCCACCAGCCCCCGCCGGTGCACCAGACCTTCCAGGGGCCCAACTTCGTCATCTGCTCGTTCGTGCCCCGCAAGGTCGACTACCACCCGCAGTCGATCCCGGTGCCGTACAACCACCACAACGTCGACTCCGACGAGATGCTCTTCTACACCGGGGGCAACTACGAGGCGCGGCGCGGCTCCGGCATCGAGCAGGGCTCGATCTCCCTGCACCCGTCCGGTTTCACCCACGGCCCCCAGCCGGGTGCCGCCGAGCGTTCCATCGGCGCGGACTACTTCGACGAACTGGCCGTCATGGTCGACACCTTCCGCCCACTGGATCTCTGCGAAGCCGCCAGCGCCTCCGAGGACGACGGCTACGCCTGGACCTGGGCGCGTCGCGGCTAGCGGATGGCGGTTCTGGTGAAGACGGCGAACTCGGCTACCGCAGCCACGGCGATGGCCAGCACCAGGGGCCACGGGGAGCCGACCATGGCGTACACCAGCAGCAGCAGCGGCGCGGCGGCCACGGCGTAGATGGCCAGGGCCATCGCCCGGTCCGAGTGCAGCAGGGCGGGCAGGACGGTCCGGGTCAGCCCGGGCAGCCGGGCCGCGAGCTGCCAGACGATGATCCCGCCGGTGAGCGCGGCGAGCACCGCCAGGACGCGGGAGAACCCGTCGCTCGCCGACGCCGCGAACGCCACCAGCACCGCCGCGACCAGCGACCAGCCCGCGCCGTAGAGCACCAGGCGGTGCAGCCCGTACGCGAGGGTTCTTGGCGAGTCGATCCGGCTCGGGCTGACCGTCACTGCCTCGGCGACGTGCTCCAACGCCTCCGACCAGCGGCGCTGTTCCAGCCGCATGACCCCCACGTCGTGGCCGGCCTCGCCGATCCGCGGGTCGAGCCGCAGCGCCTCCCGGTAGGCCCGCTCGGCCAGGTCGAACAGGTCCAGGCGGGCGGCGACCAGGCTGAGCACCAGGTGCGCCTGCGGCTCCTGCGGCGCCAACTCGACACCGCGCCAGGCCGCGTTCAGCGCCGGCTGACCGTTGCGGGCGCCGGCCAGGATCGCCGCCGCGCTCCGCTGGGCGTACGCGTCGGCCGGGCCGAGGGCGAGGATCCGGTCGGCGGTGGCCGCCGACTCGCTGTAGCGCTCCAGGTCGGCCAGGGCCATGCCTCTGGCGACCAGCGGCGGCAGAGCCTCCGGCGCGGCGGCCACGGCCGTGTCGGCGGCGGTGAGCGCCTCGGCGGGGCGGTCGGCGGCCAGGTGCACCCGGGCCAGCATGGTGAGCGCGTCGACGTCATCCGGCTGGAGGGCCAACCCGTAGGCCAGTTCCCCCGCCGCCTCGTCGTAGCGGCCGAGTTCGGCGAGGAGTTGGGCCCGCTGGACGTAGCCGTCGGCGGCGGACTGGTCGGGGGCGGGGTCGCTGGACATCGCGGCGAGCTTAGGCGGCCGGCGCGTCGTACACCAGGGCCACCGCGACCCCGGCCAAGCCTTCCTCACGGCCGGCGAAACCGAGCCCGTCGGTGGTCGCCGCCGAGACGGTGACCGGGGCGCCGACCGCGGCGGAGAGGACCTCCTGCGCCTCCGCACGGCGCCGGCCGATCTTGGGTCGGTTGCCGATGACCTGCACGGACACGTTGCCGATCTCCAGACCGGCGGCCCGCACCCGGCGGGCCGTCTCGGTCAGCAGCGCCACCCCGGACGCGCCGGCCCACTCCGGCTGGCCCACCCCGAAGGCGGAACCGAGATCACCGAGACCGGCGGCGGAGAGCAGCGCGTTGCAGGCCGCGTGCGCGGCCACGTCGGCGTCCGAGTGCCCAGCGAGGCCGTCCTGGTCGGGCCAGAGCAGCCCGGCCACCCAGCAGGGACGGCCCGGCTCGAACGCGTGCACGTCGGTGCCGATGGCCACCCGGGGAACGATCATGATCAGAGGGTACGCGTCAACCAGCTGTCGCAAGCAGATGCTCGGCCAGAGCCAGGTCGAACGGTCGGGTGATTTTCAATGCGTACTCCGAGCCGGGCACGCAGCTCACCGCGACGCCCTGCTTCTCCACCAGCCCGGCGTCGTCGGTGAGGGAGTCACCTGCGGCGGCGTGGGCGGCGCTGAGCACGGCCCGACGGAAACCCTGCGGGGTCTGCACCGCGCGCAGGGCGGACCGGTCGATGGTGCCGAGCACCACCTCGTCGGCACCGACTTCCTTGATCGTGTCGACGACCGGCAGGACCGGGATCACCGCGTCACGCCCGCCACGGACCGCCGCCGCGACGGATTCGACCAGCTCTGGTGGGGTGAGCGCCCGGGCGGCATCGTGCACCAGGACGATCGTCGGGCCGCTGGGCACCGCGGCCAGCGCGGCGGCCACCGACGCCTGCCGTTCCGCACCGCCGGGCACCACGATCACCGGTGCGACCAGAGCCAACAACTCGCGGACGGCCTGCACCTCGGCCGCCGGCGCGGCCACCACGATCGTGTGCACCGACGGCGCGGCGGCCAGTCGACGCACGGCGTGCACCAACAGCGGTTCACCGGCGAGCAGGCGCAGCGCCTTGGGTCGGCCGGGGCCGAGCCGTACGCCGGCACCCGCCGCAGGCACGAGGACCGCGACGTCACCGCGCGGGTTGAGCTGCGCGGTCACGTCGCGGTCCTCGGTGGTTTCTTCACTATGAAGTGGGTACGACGATGCTGTGCGGACTAGGCCTCGGTGAGGACCTTGTCGAGCAGCGTCTCCGCCTCATCCTTGGTGCTCTTCTCAGCCAGCGCGACCTCGCCGACGAGAATGTCGCGGGCCTTGGCGAGCATCCGCTTCTCGCCCGCAGAGAGGCCCCGCTCCCGCTCCCGGCGCCACAGGTCACGCACGACCTCGGCGACCTTCAGCGGGTTGCCGGAAGCCAGCTTTTCCAGGTTGGCCTTGTAACGCCGCGACCAGTTGGTCGGCTCCTCGGTGTGCGGAGCCCGGAGAACGTCGAAGACCTTACCGAGGCCCTCTTCGCCGACCACCTCGCGCACACCCACGATCTCGGCATTCTCGGCGGGCACCCGGACCGTCAGGTCACCCTGCGCGACCCTCAGGACGAGGTATTTCTTAGGCTCGCCCTTGATGATCCGAGTCTCGATTGCCTCGATGAGTGCGGCCCCGTGGTGGGGGTAAACAACGGTCTCGCCGACACTGAAAACCATAGGTTCGAAACCCCTTTCGCTGTGTCTAGGGTAACACGGTCAGGCACTGATGTCTCTCCGATGTCCTGACCATTGGCGCAGCTCAGGGGCCCTGTGAGAGGTCTTGCTTCAGCTTGACAGGCGGTCAAACCAATGGTTCGAACACGCTCCGTAACGCACAAATGACTGCCCGGTACGGGTGAACAGAACGTCGAGATCAAGGGCTATGCGCTCCTCCCATGGTAGCCCGGCCAGCAGGACCGCGCCCAGATGTAGCGGGAGGAGCCCCTGGTGCGCGACCCTGGAGACCGAGCCGCACTCAGCTCTCGAGACGCTTCCAGGAGGTCCGATGGGCAAGCCGGACGCAGAGGGTCACGGGCCAGCCGACGGCCTGCCCGGCCTTCCGCCCGAATGGGGCCGCGTGGTGGTCCCCGACGACGCCTCCGCGCTGGCCGCCGAGGCCGCCCAGATCCGTCGTGAGCTGCGCCGGGCCAGCGGACTCCCGGGCGGTCACCGGGCTCTGGGCCTGCCGCTGCTGGTCCTGCTGGTAGCGGTCCTCACCACGCTGGCCGGCCTGCTGGTGGTCACCTGGCCGCGAGCCAACCGCGGCACCGACCGGCCGACCCCGGCCCCCTACGCGCCACCAGCGACTCTCGTCGGTCGGGCGCTGCCCGCACTGGACCTGGTCGACGCGGACGACGCGACAGTGCCACTGCGCGGCCTGCTACCCGCCATGATCATTCTGTTGGACGGCTGCCCCTGCCCGGACCGGGTCACCGACGCCCTGGCGGCCGCCCCCGCCGGCGTCTCAGTGGTCACCGTCACCGGGGGGCGGACGGCCCCGGTCGGGCCCACCATCGGGCGGCAGGCTCGCGCCCTGGCCGACCCCGCCGGAGGGCTGCGCTCGTTCCTCAGTCAACCGGCCCGCCCCGGCGCCGCGACCGCCCTGCTGGTCGACCGGGCCGGCATCGTGACCCGGGTGCTGCCCGAGCTGGGCACCAGTGACTCCTACCGGGGCGACCTGAGCGCCCTGGCCGCCTGACCGGCGCGCCTACCGGGGCAGCGCGACGAGCTGCGCCTGGATGTCGATGGGCCGGTCGACGGCCGACAGGGACACCCGGAACGGCCCGCTACCGGGCAGCACCTCGGCATTGGCGACCGTGCCGTCGCAGTCGATGCGCGGCCGGCCGACGATCTCGGCCCCGGTGCTCGTCACCGCCATCGTGCCGGGGCGGGTGCACCGGTACTGGAGCAGGTAGCGGGCGCCGTCGTCGCCGGCCTGCCGGGTCAGCCCCTGACCGGGAGCGAGCTCCCGCTCCTCCCGCCAGATCGTCTCCTGAAAAACGGGCAGGTCACCAGAGGGAAAGAGCACCGCGGGATCGCCCTCGATGTCGGTGATCGAGCCCGTCGCCGGGTCGATCACCACCCGCGAGCCGCTGCGCACCCGCAGGACCTCGCCGGTGTTGGGGTCCATCCGCACCGTCAACCGCTCATCGGGCTGCTCAGCCGCGAGGAGACGTTCCATTGGAGTGCTGACGCTCGGCCCGACCGATGGCACCGCCGCCGCCGAAGGGACAGCCGCCCCGGCCGTCGACGCGGGCGCGGCGGCACGCCACCACCAGCCACCGACGGCCAGGACGGCCACCGCAGCACCAAACAGGACCACCGAACGCAGTCGGTCGTCCGAGGTCGCATCCACCCCGTGAGCGTACCGGCCGGAGGTTCAGTCCTGTCGATCGAGCAGGGCGGCGTACAGGGTGAGGCCGGGGCCGAAGGCCAGCATGACGATGCGCCGAGCCGCCGGTGTCGCCCTACCCAACCGGTCCAGGATCAGCAGCACGGTCGGCGACGAGCAGTTGCCGTGCTCGTCCAGCGTCGCCCGCGACGCCGCCAGCCCCAGCGGGGGCAACGCCAGCTCCCGCTCGACCACGTTGAGGATCCGCGGCCCGCCCGGGTGCACCGCCCAACCGTCCACCTCGGAGCTGGCGACACCGTGCCGGGCCAACAGATCGTCGACCAGCCCTCGGACGTGCCTCGACAGCACCTGCGGCACCTTCGGCGACAGCCCCATCCGGAACCCCGCGTCGGTGACGTCCCAGGTCATGTGGTCGGCGGTCGAGGTGTCGGTGACGGCGGTGACCTCGCGCACCGCGTACCCCGAGCCGCCCGGCACGATTACGGCGGCGACCGCAGCGTCCGAGAAGAGCGCGTGGGAGACGATCTGCTGGGTGTCCACCCGGGCGCTGGACGGCTGGATGTGCAGGCTGGTCAGCTCCGCGCAGAGCAGTAGCGCCGGCCGCCCCCGGGCGGTGACGAAGTCACTCGCCGCGCCGAGCCCGGGCAAGGCCGCGTAACAGCCCATGTGGCCGATGAACATCCGCTGGGTGTCCGCGGCCATGCCCAGGTCCCGGGCGAGCAGGATGTCCAGCCCGGGGGTGGCGTACCCCGTGCAGGAGCAGACGACGAAAAGCCCGATGTCGCCAGCGCTCAGCCCGGCCGCGGTCAACGCCCGACCCACCGCCTCCTTACCCAGCGGCAGCGCCTCCACCTGGTAGCGGCGCATCCGGCGTTCGGTCGGCCAGTCCGAGACGTCCTCCAGCAGCGGGTTGACCGCGGCCTGCCGCCGGGTCACCCCCGAGTTGGCGAAGATTCGCTGGGCCAACGACCGGGTGGTGCCGGAGAAGTGTCGGGAGAAGAAGCCCTCCCACAACTCGTCCTGCGAAGCGGACGGCGGCTGCGCTGTCCCGAGCCCCGCGATCACTGGTACGGACACGATCCCCACCTCTCGTCAGATGCTGTCCTCCCCCTGGCCGTCCCACCAGCCACCTCGGCTGGTCGTTCTCCCGTGCGAGCCCGGTGCGGCGGGCTCACCAACGCGGTGCCGATCCGTCACGATCCGGGTCGCCGCCCAGCGCGGCGATCCCGAGCCAGTCGGCGCAGACATCCGACGTGGCTGGATGCAGTGAGCCGCAGCGGGCGTCGCGGTAGAGCCGCTCCAACGGATGACCACGGCGGGTCGCCGAGGTGCCCGCCGCCTCCAGCACCGACGCCGCCACCTCGGCGGCCGTGGTGCCGGCGAGCAGCTTCGCCCGCCACACCCAGCGGTTGGTCTCCTCGTCGCCGGGCGCCTCGTCCACCCGGCGGGCCGCCTCGGCCACCACCAGCTGCGCGGCGGCCGTCGCCGCGTCCGCCCGACCCAGCCGGGCCCGCACCGCCGGCAGACCGGCCAGGTTGCGGGCGTTGAGGTGCTCGGCCGCCGCGTCGATCGCCGCGCGAGCCACCCCCACGTAGACGGCCGCGTAGCTGGCCACCAGCCAGTGCGGCATCAGCTGGGCCACCACCAGCGCCAGCCCCTCCACCCCACCGAGCAGCCGGTCGGCGGGCACTGTGACGTCCAGGTGCAGGTCGTGGGAGGAGGTGGCGCGCATGCCGAGCGAGTCCCAGGTCGGCTCCACTGTCAACCCGTCGCCGGCCGGCACCAGGAACTGTGAGACCACCGACTGGTCGGCCGCGCTGCGCGCCGCCACCAGATAGCCGTCCGCGTGCCCGGCGCCGGAGCAGAAGGTCTTGCTGCCCTTCAGATGCCAGCCCCCGTCGGTCGGCTCGTACGCCGTGGTCAGCTGGGACAGCCGCGCGCCCGCACCACGCTCGCTCATCGCTACCGCGTACCAGGAGCCCTGCGCCGCCGCGCTGAGCAGCCGGTCGCGGGCGACCAGCGCCTCGTCGGGTACGCCCAGCGCCTCGGCCAGCTCCTCGGTGACCGCGCCCAGCGCGCCGGTCACCGAGGCGTGCATGTTGAACACCAGGGCGGTCGCACCGTTGCCCCGGGCAAGCTCAGTGGCCACCGCGGCGTACTCGGCGAAGGTGGCGCCCAGACCGCCGAGCGCCCGGGGCACCATCAGCCCGAACAGGCCGGCCTCGCGCAGGTCGGCGAAGTCGTCCACGGGGAAGGAACCATCCCGGTCGTGCTCGGCCGCCCGCGCGGCGAACCGCGGCGCCAACCGGCGTGCTGCCTCAAGCGCGTGCACCGTCATCTCGTTCCTCCTCGGCGTTCCATACCCCGCCACGGCCGGACTATCCTTTGCGGACCCCCCGGCCCTGATAGAGCACGGCGGTGGAGCGGGTCGGCACGATGCGCGGCGCACGACCGGCGGGCACCGCACCGGCAGTTCGGCTCGCGCGAGCGCGGCGCAGCAGCCAGGCGAGCATGCCGCCAACCTGCGGACGGATGCCCCGCAGACTCAGGTCGACACCGTGTCGGGCGCACTCGGCCACCAGCGCCCGCGCGTCCACGAACAACCGTGGATCGTGGATGCCACGGGGCACCGTCGGCAGCCGCTCGGCGATCCGGACCGCGACGAGCCGGGCCACCGCCGTGTCGTTGAGGGTGTCCAGCACCAGCACGCCACCGGGCCGCAGCAGCCGACACGCCTCGGCCACCGCGCGCGGCCAGGCCGGCACGTGCTCCAGCAGCTCACCCGCCGAGACGACGTCGGCGCAGCCGTCGGGCAGCGGGACCGCTGTGGCATCACCCTGGACCACCCGCACCCCGTGCTCGGCCGCCTGGACCAGCGCCGAGCGGGTCAGATCCACCCCGACGTGGCGGTAGCCCTTGCCGGCCAGGTGTGGCGCGAGCAGGCCGGCGCCGCAACCCAGATCGACGAGCAACGCGTCCGGACGGGTGGCCGGCGGCACCAGCGCGGCACGGGCCTCGGCCAGCCAGTGCAGCATCGCGAACGCGCCATCGGGCCGCCACCACTCACCGGCCAGATCGTCGTACTGACGCGGATCGTTTCGCGGCAGCACCCTCGGACCGGTGGACGCCCCGGCCGCAGCCACGTCTCGCATGGAACCGAGCGTGGCACGACTGCTCGGTAACGACCAGACTTCCCTTATGTCGTCGAGGGTGTTAGGGCTGGTCAGAGCGAGCCATCCGGAACCGGCCGCGGCGGTGACCACGGTGGCCGGTCTGCTGGCCTGGGGAGTGGGCCACCGGCCGGCCGGAATCGTCTCGGTGGTGCTCGCCGTGCTGGCCAGCCAGCTCGCCGTCGGCTGGACCAACGACGCGCTGGACGCCGAGCGGGACGCCACTGTGGGGCGTACCGACAAACCGGTCGCCAGTGGCGCGGTCGGTCGACGCGTCACGGCCTGGGCCGCCGCGGCGGCCGCGGTGGCCTGCCCGCTGCTGGCGCTGACCACCAACCCGGTGGCGGCGTTCTGGCTGACGCTCGCCCTCGTCTCCGCCCTGCTCTACGACTGGCCGCTCAAGGCCACCGCGTTCTCGGTGCTGCCCTACGCCGTGTCGTTCGGCGCGCTGCCCGCCTTCGTGGTGCTGGCGCTGCCCGGTCAGCCGGCCCCGCCGGTCTGGCTGGTCACGGCGGCGGCCTGCCTGGGCGCCGGCGCCCACTTCGCCAACGTGCTGCCCGACCTGGCCGACGACGCCCGCACCGGCGTGCGCGGCCTGCCCCACCGGCTGGGCGCCGCCGGCAGCCGGGTGGCCGCGGCGGGTCTCCTCCTCGCGGCGACCGCGACCCTGGTCCTCGGACCACCCGGGCCGCCGTCGGCGGTCGGCTGGGCGGCGGTCGGCACGGCCGCCGTGGTGCCGCCGCTGAGCTGGTACGCCGGGCGCTCGGCGATCCGGGCCGGCCGGCGGCCGGTGGCGGCCTTCCGGGCGGTGATGCTGGTGGCCCTCATCGACGTGGTTCTGCTGGTGGCGAGCGGTCGGGTGGTGTGAGCGCCACCCGGGCAGGTGGCATTGCCGGGTCCGCGTGCGGGCCTCGATCAGTCCCAACTACCCTGGAGCGCGGTCTGCGCGGGTATGGCCACCGTGCCCGGCGTACGGCCCGGGTGGGGATTGTGACGAGGAGGACCGACGTGACGCGCTCGATCAGGGGATCCCGGCGGGCGGCCCTGTTGCTGTCCGGGATTGCGGCGGCCAGCCTGCTGGCTTCGGGATGCGGCACCGGTCAGATCGCCGAGACCGCGTTGAAGGAGCCGTCGGTCCAGGGCGTCAGCCTCACGACCAGCAACGGTTCCTTCTCGGTGCGAGGCCTGCTCGTGGACTTTCCGGGCACCGAGGGTTACAAGGCCGGCCAGGACGCCGGGCTCGGCGCGGTGATCTACAACGACTCGAAGGAGACGGTGACGGTCACCGTCACCACGGAGAGCGCCCGCGAGGTGGTGATCAGCGGCGGCTCAGCGAGCCCGTCGCCGTCCGCCTCGGAGTCCGCCTCCATGAGCCCGTCGCCGTCCGGTTCGGCCAGCCCGTCGAACTCGACGTCCGGTTCGCCGACCCCGTCGGTGACGCCCTCCGAGACCGGGTCGTCCTCGGCCACCCCGTCCGCCCCGGAGTCGGCGCGGGCGTCCGGTTCGGCCAGCCCCTCCGCCCCGGGTCAGCCGGCCCGGATCGAGCTGGCACCGCTGAGCTACATCCAGTTCAACTCCGAGGCCACCACCCAGCTCCGGCTGATCGGCCTGACCGAGGCGCTGCGCTCCGGCCAGAACGTCGTCGTGACCTTCGACTTCGGCAATGGCAACACGGTCACCGGGCAGGCGCCGATCGCGGTGCCGCTCACCCCGGCGGCACCCCCGTCGCCGATCATCGAGCGCGAGGGCGGCTACGAGGGCAACGAGGGCGGCACGACCCACGAGTGACCCGACCCGCACATCGACAGACGCCCCGGCGTGGTGACCACCACGCCGGGGTGTTTTCGTCGTACGCGAGGGCTAGCGTCCTGATGTGACCACCTCCCGATCGACTCCTCCGCGTGGCGGCACGGCCGGTGCCGCCCGTGGTCGGTCCGCCGCCCGCGAGCCGCGTCCGGCCTACCAGTGCGACGCCTGCGGGCACCAGCCGCCCAAGTGGGTGGGGCGCTGCCCGGAGTGCGGCGAGTGGGGGGCCGTGGTCGAGCACACGGTGACCGGCCCGACCGTCTCCGGTCGGGTGGTCAGCTCCCGGATGCCGTCCGAGCCGGCCCGACCGATCGCCACCATCAGCGCCGCCCCGGCCCGCGCCGTGCCCACCGGAGTGAGCGAGCTCGACCGGGTGCTCGGCGGCGGCCTGGTCCCCGGTGCCGTGGTGTTGCTCGCCGGCGAGCCCGGCGTGGGCAAGTCGACCCTCCTGCTGGATGTGGCGCAGCAGTGGGCACTCGGCGCCGGCAGCCCCTCGCTCGTGGTCAGTGGCGAAGAATCGGTCAGTCAGGTGCGCCTGCGCGCCGAGCGGATGGGCACCCTGCACGAGCAGCTCTACCTCGCTGCGGAGAGCGACCTGGCCTCGGTGCTCGGTCACCTCGACGCGGTCAAGCCGGGCCTGCTGGTGCTCGACTCGGTGCAGACCATCTCGACCACCGGCACCGAGGGGGTGCCCGGTGGGGTGACCCAGGTCCGCGCGGTCACCTCCGCGCTGGTCTCGGTCGCCAAGGAACGGGGCATCGCCACCGTGCTGGTCGGGCACGTCACCAAGGACGGCCAGGTGGCCGGGCCTCGGGTGCTGGAGCACCTGGTCGATGTGGTGCTGCACTTCGAGGGCGACAAGCACTCGTCGCTGCGCCTGGTGCGCGGCGTGAAGAACAGGTTCGGCGCGGCCGACGAGGTCGGCTGCTTCGAGATGCACGAGGGCGGCATCAGCAGCCTGGCCGACCCGTCCGGGCTGTTCCTGACCCGCTACGCGGAGCCGGTCCCGGGCACCTGCGTGACGGTGGCCATGGAGGGGCGACGGGCCCTGGTCACCGAGGTGCAGGCGCTGATCGGCGCGACCGTGGCGGGCTCTCCCCGACGCACCGTCTCCGGGCTCGACTCGGCGCGACTGGCGATGGTGCTCGCGGTGCTGCAACGGCGCACGGAGCGGCTGACCCTGCACGACCGGGAGGTCTTCGCCGCCACCGTGGGCGGGATCCGGGTGGTGGAGCCGGCCGCCGACCTGGCGGTGGCGCTGGCGGTCGCCTCCGGCGGGCTCAACCTGGCGATCGCGCCGCACCTGGTGGCGATCGGCGAGGTGGGGCTCACCGGTGAGGTGCGCCGGGTCGGGGCGGTGCCGCGCCGGCTGGCCGAGGCCGCCCGGCTGGGGTTCAAGGTGGCCCTGGTGCCGCCCGGCTGCGGCCCGGCCAGCACCGGCGCCGGTCCCGGGCAGATGCAGGTGACCGAGGTCACCGACGTCCGTTCGGCACTGCACCATGCGGCCCGCGCGTCCGCCGAGTGACCCACCGTGCCGACGAGGGCGGCGAAACCGGACAGCACGTCGCAAGCGGGAAACGCTGGAAAGGGCGGCATCGTGACACATCACAGTAACCACGACAGCACCCACCGCACGGCAGTCCGTAGACTGTGCCCGTGCCGATCGACCGCGATACCACCAAGCCAGCCGGCGCGCCGCCCCAGGCCCGCACCGGCGCCGTGGGCTCGCCCGCCCGCCCGATCAGCGTGAGCGTGACTGCGGGAGCCGCCGGGAGCGCCGGAGATCCGCTACGGGCCAATCTCGCCCTGATGGCCCCGGGCACCGCCCTGCGCGACGGTCTGGAGCGCATCCTGCGGGGTCGCACAGGCGCGCTCATCGTGCTCGGCTACGACAAGGTGGTCGAGGGCCTCTGCACCGGCGGCTTCCCGCTGGACGTGGAGTTCTCCGCGACGCGCGTGCGTGAGCTGTGCAAGATGGACGGCGCTGTCGTGCTCTCCAGCGACGGCACCAGGATCGTCCGGGCGGCCGTGCACCTGATGCCCGACCCGTCCATTCCGACGGAAGAGTCCGGCACCCGGCACCGCACCGCCGAGCGGGTGGCCCGCCAGACCGGCTATCCGGTCATTTCGGTCAGTCAGTCCATGCGGATCATCAGCCTCTACGTCAACGGCCAACGGCACGTGCTGGACGACTCGGCGGCCATCCTCTCCCGCGCCAACCAGGCGCTCGCCACCCTGGAGCGCTACAAGCTCCGGCTGGACGAGGTCTCCGGCACGCTCTCCGCCCTGGAGATCGAGGATCTGGTCACCGTCCGAGACGCGGTGGCCGTGGTGCAGCGGCTGGAGATGGTTCGCCGGATCGCCGACGAGATCGCCGGTTACGTGGTGGAGCTGGGCACCGACGGCCGCCTGCTCGCCCTGCAACTCGACGAGCTGATGGCCGGCGTGGACGCCGACCGCACGCTGGTCATCCGGGACTACCTCCCCGTCGGCCGCAAGTCGCGCACCCTGGACGAGGCTCTCGTCGAGCTGGACCTGCTCGGTGCCACCGAGCTGATCGACCTGGTGGCGGTGGCGAAGGCGATCGGCTACCCGGCCGCGTCCGACGCGCTCGACGCCGCGGTCAGCCCGCGCGGCTTCCGACTGCTGGCCAAGGTGCCCCGGCTACCGGTGGCGGTGGTCGATCGCCTGGTGCTGCACTTCGGCAGCCTCCAGCGTCTGCTCGGCGCGACAGTGGAAGACCTGCAAGCCGTCGAAGGGGTCGGCGACGCCCGGGCCCGCGGCGTCCGTGAGGGGCTGTCCCGGCTCGCCGAGGCATCCATCCTGGAACGCTACGTCTGACCCGGCTCAGCCGGTGACGGTGAGCTTCACCGGTTCGCTGAGCTTAGTGCCGACCCGAGCGAACACCTGGTACGACCCGACCGGCGGGAACGGCCCGGCGGCCAGCGCGCCGTCACAGCGGCTGGTGTCCCGCCCGTTCCACGGCACCTGGTAGGAGCGCTCGAAGTTCGGCGTGAAGGACTGCACGTCCGAGCCCACGACCTTGCCGCAGGTGTCCGACGACCAGACCTTCTCGGCGCCGGACTTGATGAAGATCTCCTGAAGGTCGGCGCCGACGTTGCGACTGCACGTACGGTCCGACGTGTTCTTGATCCTCAGTTGGAGCTCGACCACAGCACCCCGTTGCACCGAGGTCGGGCTCGCCGACGAGACCACGCTGATCTCCCCATCGGTGCAGGTGCCGTCGTCCTCCGAACCAGCCGCCGCGCCCAGCGGTGGCGTGTTGCTGGTGATCGCCGGGCTCGGATTCGTCGGACCCGAATCAGCGGAGGCGGACGACGACGGACCGCCGGTCTGCGGTGTCAGCACCGGCCCAACGGGACCAGGCGTCGCAGCGGACGTCGCCGACGGCGAACCTCCCGCCTTCGGCTCCTGACCGCCGGAACGACCCGAACCGGTACAGGAGTAGAGCAGGACAATCAGGAACAGAAACCCCGCTCCGAGTACGACGGCGCGACGCCGCCAGTACACGGCGGGTGGCAGGGGGCCGACCGTCAGACGCATGATGCCCTCCACCGTAGCCGCGCCGCACCCGGCAGTGCCGCGCGACGCGCCGGAGCCACTCCGAGGCGCCCGCACCACCCTCCACAGGGGACGGTCCGGCACCCGATCACAGGTAGACCTTGCGCTGATAGACCGCGTGCGCACCGGCCACCCGGTCCAGGAAGAGTAGCCCCGCGCAGTGGTCGATCTCGTGCTGCAACGCCCGAGCCTCGAAGCCGTCGGTCACCAGCCGGATCGGCTCGCCGCTGCCCGGCAGATCACCCTCCACCACCAGCCGGCTGGCCCGCTTCACGTCCCCGGTCAGGTCCGGCACCGACATGCAGCCCTCCCGGCCCGGCTTCCACCGCGTCGCCTCGACCACGCGCGCATTGCACAACACGAAGGTGCCGTGCACCGTCACCGCCTTGGGGTGCCCGGTCACGTCGACGGCGAAGACCCGAGCGCCCACCCCGACCTGCGGCGCGGCCAGCCCGACGCAGCCCGGCGAGACCTTCATCGTGGCTATCAGGTCGGCCGCGAGTTGGACCGTCTCCTTTGCCGTGGGGTCGACCTCGTCCGCGGCCCGACTCAAAACCGGATGCGGGGCGGACACCACCGCCCGCACCTCGCCCGGCACGTCCAGCGACTCCGGTGTCCAGTCCCCCAGGCCGACGTCCGGCCCGCGCTCCTCGCCGGTCACAACAGATCCGGGTCCGCCGGCCGGAGGGTGACTTCCACGCCCAGCTCGGCAGCCGTCCGGTGCAGCCGGTCGATCAGATTGTCCGCCACACCGGCCGGCAACTCGACCTCCGCCAGGACCACGTACAGCGCGCCGGTCAACCGGGTACTCAGGTCGGTGACATTCCCCCCGGCATCCACCAGCACCCGCGTCATCGCCGCGACGATCCCCATCCGGTCCGAACCGTGCACCGCCATCACGTACGGCTCACCCGCCGAAGGAACATCGCCGTCCGGGGTGACCGCGCGTACCGTCGCCAGCAGCTGACCCTCGGCGGCCAGCGACGCCAGTGCGGCCTCGACCTCGGCGGCGGCCGGACCGGTGCAGATGAGGGTCATCGCAAAATGCCCCCGCAGCCGCGTCATCGTGCTGTCGGTGAGGTTCGCGCCCAGTCGGGCCAGCACCTCCGCGACGTCGGCCACGATGCCCGGCCGGTCCCGACCGATGACGGTGATCGCGAGCTCGTTCATCCGCGCATTCTCCCCCGTCCGCCGAACGACGACGTGGCACCCCGCCCCAGCCGCCCACTCAACGGGAACGCCGGGCGTGACATCATCGACGACGCCATGACTCAACCCGACTTCGCCACCCTGGTCAGCCGGTGGTTCGAGCAGCACGCCCGTGACCTGCCGTGGCGCGAGCCCGGGGTCACCCCGTGGGCCATCCTGGTCAGCGAGGTCATGCTCCAGCAGACACCCGTGGTCCGGGTGGTGCCGGCCTGGCAGGCATGGCTGGCCCGCTGGCCCGAGCCGGCCGCGTTGGCGGCGGACACCCCAGCCGAGGCGATCCGGATGTGGGGGCGCCTCGGCTACCCCCGTCGGGCGGTCCGGCTGCGCGAATGCGCCGTCGCGATCGTCGACCGGCACGGCGGCCAGGTGCCGGACCGGCTGGAGCAACTGCTCGCACTGCCCGGCGTCGGCACCTACACCGCGCGGGCCGTGGCCACCTTCGCGTACGGGCAGCGGCACCCGGTCGTCGACACCAACGTACGGCGGGTCGTGTGCCGGGCGGTGGCCGGCGAACCGGACGCCGGGCCCGTCACCCGACCAGCCGACCTCGTCGCCACCGAGGAGCTGCTCCCGACGGAACCGGCCGCAGCGGCGCTGGCCAGCGCCGCGTTCATGGAACTGGGCGCGGTGATCTGCACAGCCCGGTCACCGCGCTGCACCGCCTGCCCCGTCGAGTCGGTCTGCGCCTGGCGGGCGTCCGGCCAGGAGGCGCCCGCCGGGCCAACCCGCCGACCCCAGCGGTACGCGGGCACCGACCGACAGGTCCGCGGTCTGCTGCTCGGAGTGCTCCGGGACAGCACCGGGCCGGTCCCGCACCAGCGGCTGGACCAGGTCTGGACCGACGACGTGCAACGCGCCCGCGCCCTCGCCGGCCTGGTGCAGGACGGGCTGGTCGAACCCGCCGGCACCGACTCCTTCCGCCTGGTCGGTGACGGCCCGTCCCTCCCCACCGCCGACCTCACCACCTGACCCGCCCCCAACCTGCCCAACCTGCCCATCCTGCGCGCTGGCCCCATCGGCCGGCATCCGCACGCCCGCAGGCCACACACGCGCACGTCCGCAGCCACACGCCCGCAGGCCGCACCTCCTCGGGCGCTCCCCGCACGCCGGCCGCACGCCGGCCGCACGCCGGCCGCACGGCGGACGCCCGAACGCGGCGCGCGAAGGCCGGTGATCGGCGCATTCCCCCAAGATCGTGCTCGATCCTGGATGTAGTGGTGTCGGACGCGCCGGATGCCACCACATCCAGGATGTTGCGCGATCTTGCGGCCGAGGCCTCCACGGGGAGCGACGCCGCCGGCGAGCTCACCACCCTGCCCCACCATTGCGCCCCACAACATCAGGGAAAGTGCTGCCTCCGGACGCCGCGAGGCGGCACTTTCCCTGATGTTGCGCGGATCTTGCCGGGCGCGGCAGCGTGAGAGCGCGCGCACGCGGGCGGTGCGTCGGGCAAGTGCGACGCAGAGGCGGGCCGGGAGGGCAGGCACCGCGCGTCGGACGCGAACCGCAGGGCGCATGCGGCGTCACGGGCGCGTGCGACGGGCAGGTGCCACGCACCGCCTGAGGCCCGGAGGGTGGCGGCCTGGTGGGGGCGGGGGCGGCGGTGACCTGAGGGGGCGCAAAAAGGCGGGGCCCCGGTGGCTTGCGCCACCGGGGCCCCGCCCCTTGCTGGTTGTGTTACTCGTCCACGCCTGCGGCGGCGGCGGTGCCAGCGGCAGTGCCACCGAGATCGGCCGGGACGGCGTCCGGAACTTCGACCGGCTTGTCCGAGCCCCGGAAGACGAGCTTGGAGTTGTCGATGTCGTCCGGGTCGCCCTCGCAGTCCACCACGACGATCTGACCCGGGGTCAGCTCGTTGAACAGGATCCGCTCGGAGAGGTTGTCCTCGATGTCGCGCTGGATCGTGCGACGAAGCGGACGGGCACCGAGCACCGGGTCGAAGCCCTTCGCGGCCAGGTACTTCTTGGCGTTGTCGGTCAGCTCCAGACCCATGTCCTTGTTCCGCAGCTGGCCCTCGATCCGCTGGATCATGATGTCCACGATCGAGAGGATCTCGGTCTGGCGCAGCTGGTGGAAGACGATGGTGTCGTCGATCCGGTTGAGGAACTCAGGCCGGAAGTGCTGCTTGAGCTCGTCGTTGACCTTCTGCTTCATCCGGTCGTAGTTGGACTCGGAGTCCTCCGACTGCTGGAAGCCCAGCGACACCGCCTTGGCGACGTCACGGGTGCCCAGGTTGGTGGTCAGGATGATGACCGTGTTCTTGAAGTCCACGATCCGACCCTGACCGTCGGTGAGCCGACCGTCTTCGAGGATCTGCAGGAGCGTGTTGAACACGTCCGGGTGGGCCTTCTCGATCTCGTCGAAGAGGACCACCGAGAACGGCCGACGCCGCACCTTCTCGGTCAGCTGCCCGCCCTCGTCGTAGCCGACGTAGCCGGGAGGGGCACCCACGAGCCGGGAGACCGTGTAACGGTCGTGGAACTCGGACATGTCCAGCTGGATGAGGGAATCCTCGCTGCCGAAGAGGAACTCGGCGAGCGCCTTGGACAGCTCGGTCTTACCGACACCGGACGGGCCAGCGAAGATGAACGAGCCCGACGGGCGCTTCGGGTCCTTCAGGCCGGCCCGGGTACGCCGGATCGCCTTCGAGACCGCCTTGACCGCGTCCTCCTGGCCGATGACGCGCTTGTGCAGCTCGTCCTCCATGCGCAGCAGGCGCGAGGTCTCCTCCTCGGTCAGCTTGTAGACCGGGATGCCGGTCCAGTTGCCGAGAACCTCGGCGATCTGCTCGTCGTCAACCTCGCTGACGACGTCCAGGTCACCGGCCTTCCACTCCTTCTCCCGCTGAGCCTTCTGGCCGAGGAGCTGCTTCTCCTTGTCACGCAGCTGGGCGGCGCGCTCGAAGTCCTGCGCGTCGATCGCGGACTCCTTGTCGCGACGCACCTGGGCGATGCGCTCGTCGAAGTCACGCAGGTCTGGCGGCGCGGTCATCCGACGGATTCGCATCCGAGCGCCGGCCTCGTCGATCAGGTCGATCGCCTTGTCCGGGAGGAAGCGGTCGGAGATGTACCGGTCGGCCAGGGTCGCGGCAGCCACGAGAGCGGCATCCGTGATCGAGACGCGGTGGTGAGCCTCGTAGCGGTCCCGCAGGCCCTTGAGGATCTCGATGGTGTGGGCCAGCGACGGCTCACCCACCTGGATCGGCTGGAAGCGGCGCTCGAGAGCGGCGTCCTTCTCCAGGTGCTTGCGGTACTCGTCGAGCGTGGTGGCACCGATGGTCTGCAGCTCACCACGGGCCAGCATCGGCTTGAGGATGCTCGCGGCGTCGATCGCGCCCTCGGCGGCACCCGCACCCACCAGGGTGTGGATCTCGTCGATGAACAGGATGATGTCGCCGCGGGTGCGGATCTCCTTGAGCACCTTCTTGAGGCGCTCCTCGAAGTCACCGCGGTAGCGGGAACCGGCGACGAGCGCGCCCAGGTCGAGCGTGTAGAGCTGCTTGTCCTTGAGGGTCTCGGGCACCTCGCCCTTGATGATCTTCTGGGACAGGCCCTCCACCACGGCGGTCTTACCGACGCCGGGCTCACCGATCAGGACCGGGTTGTTCTTGGTACGGCGGGAGAGCACCTGCATGACCCGCTCGATTTCCTTCTCGCGCCCGATGACCGGGTCGAGCTTGCCCTCGCGGGCGGCCTGAGTCAGGTTGCGGCCGAACTGGTCCAGCACCAGGCTGGTCGACGGCGCGGCCTCACCCGGCGCGGCGCCCGCCGCGGCGGGCTCCTTGCCCTGGTAGCCGGAGAGCAGCTGGATCACCTGCTGGCGGACCCGGTTGAGGTCGGCGCCGAGCTTGACCAGCACCTGGGCGGCGACGCCCTCGCCCTCACGGATCAGCCCGAGCAGGATGTGCTCCGTGCCGATGTAGTTGTGGCCGAGCTGCAGCGCCTCGCGCAGCGACAGCTCCAGCACCTTCTTGGCCCGCGGCGTGAACGGGATGTGCCCGCTCGGCGCCTGCTGGCCCTGGCCGATGATCTCCTCGACCTGCTGGCGGACGCCCTCCAGGGAGATGCCGAGGCTCTCCAGGGCCTTTGCCGCGACGCCTTCACCTTCGTGGATCAGGCCCAGCAGGATGTGTTCCGTACCGATGTAGTTGTGGTTGAGCATCCGGGCCTCTTCTTGGGCCAGGACGACAACCCGTCGCGCTCGGTCGGTGAACCGCTCGAACATGCCCTCGTGCTCCTCACGTGCCGTGCGCCTTGATGGTCAAGATCTTGGCGGGGCCGGTGCACGAACGTCCAGGACGGGCGTCCGTGCCTCCTTACTCTATCGTCGCTGACCGACTCAGCTGAGGTCGTGTGTCTCTGCTCTGGGTCGGTTGCACGTCGTTTTGAACAACCGTCCGCGCTCAGGAGGTGTTCCGGTAGCCCTGTCGCTACGCGCAGAGCGAAATCCGACTGGCTCGACGGAAGCCCCATCCGGGGTCCGGAAGCGCTCCGGGAGGCCCGGGAGGGTGGACCGGCGGTCGCGGCGAGCGCCGCGCCGGCCCCTGGGGGAGGTTGTCCACAGGCTGTGGATAGCTGTTCCACTGGTTGTGGACAACGTCGGCGGGTCCGGAATGCTTCCCGGCCCCGAACGGACACGGCAACGCCCCGGACGGGGACGGCGACGCCGCCCGGATACGGCGACGCCGGCCCGGAGAACTCCTCCGGCCCGGCGTCGGTGTCGCCTGCGGTGGCGACTGGCCACCAAGTCGCTGACGGATCAGCGCTTCGCGTGGAACTCGTCCACGATCTCCTGCGGGATACGACCCCGGTCCGAGATGTCCTTGCCGGCCTTCTTGGCCCACTCCCGGATCGCCTTGTTCTGTTCCCGATCGGCGGTCGCGCCGCCCCGACCGCGGGCAGCCCGCCCACCGATCACGACACCGCCCCGGCCGACCTTGGTGCCGGCACCTACGTACGAGGCAAATGCATCGCGCAATTTCGCGGCGTTGGCGCTCGACAGGTCGATCTCGTACTGAACGCCGTCGAGGGCGAACTTGACGGTCTCGTCCGCGTCCCCGCCGTCCAGGTCATCGACCAGCTTGTGAATGATCTGCTTGGCCACGTCCCACATTCCTTTCGAGCAGGGTGCTCCTGCTAACGAGAGCACAATAACCCGCGCGCCGCTCGTCGCGTCAATAGGATCCGGTTACGACTCGGCGTGAGCCCGGACGGGACTACTCCTGGCGGACCAACGGGAAGAGGATCGTTTCCCGAATTCCGAGGCCGGTCAGGGCCATCAACAGCCGGTCGATTCCCATTCCCATACCGCCGGCCGGTGGCATTCCATACTCCATCGCCCGAAGAAAGTCCTCGTCGAGCCGCATCGCCTCGTCGTCGCCACGGGCGGCCAACTGGGCCTGGGCGACCAGTCGCTCGCGCTGCACGATCGGGTCGACCAGCTCGGAGTACCCGGTGCCCAGCTCGAAGCCGAGCACGTACAGGTCCCACTTCTCGGCCAGCCCAGGCTCGCTGCGGTGCGCCCGGGTCAGCGGGCTGGTCTCCTCCGGGTAGTCCCGCACGAAGGTGGGCGCCTCCAGGCCGGGGACGACCAGTTCCTCGAACAACTCCTCGGCCAGCTTGCCCGGGCCCCACTTCGGGTCCACGGCCAATCCCACCTTGTCCGCGTACTCCACCAGACGGGACCGTTCGGTACGGACCGTGACCTCCTCGCCCAGCGCTTCGGAAAGCACACCGAACAACGTCACGGACCGCCACTCGCCACCCAGGTCGAACTCCCGCCCGTCGGCGTGGGTCACCACCGTCGAGCCGCTGACCGCGATCGCCGCCTGTTGCACGAGATTACGGGTCAGCTCGCCGATCGTGTCGTAGTCGCCGTACGCCTGGTACGTCTCCAGCATCGCGAACTCCGGCGAGTGCGAAGAGTCGACACCCTCATTACGGAAGTTGCGGTTGATCTCGAAGACGCGGTCGACACCGCCGACCACAGCGCGCTTGAGAAACAGTTCCGGAGCGATTCGCAGATACAGATCGGTGTTCAGCGCATTGCTGTGGGTCACGAACGGTCGGGCTGCCGCACCGCCATGCAGCAGTTGCAACATCGGCGTTTCCACCTCGATGAAGCCCTGCCCGTGCAGTGAATCGCGCAGACTGCGTACCGCGGCGGCCCGGGTGCGCACCATCTCCCGTGCCTGCGGCCGGACAATCAGATCGACGTAACGCTGCCGGACGCGCGCCTCCTCGGAGAGGGGCTTGTGGGCCACCGGCAACGGTCGCAGCGCCTTGGCGGTCATCTCCCATTGCTGAGCCAGGACCGACAGCTCACCCCGGCGGCTGGTGATCACCTCACCGGTGACGCCGACGTGGTCGCCGAGGTCGACGAGGCGCTTCCACGCCTCCAGCCGCTCCGGCCCGACCCGGTCCAGCGAGAGCATCGCCTGCAACTCGGTGCCGTCGCCGTCCCGCAGGGTCGCGAAGCAGAGCTTGCCCGTGTTGCGTACGAAGATCACCCGGCCGGTGACCGCGACCTGGTCGCCGGTAGCGGTGTCGGTGGGCAGGTCGGCGTAGCCCGCCCGGACCTGCGCCAGGGTGGTGGTGCGGGGGAAGCCGACCGGGTAGGGCTCGACGCCCTCGGCGAGCATCCGGTCCCGCTTCTCCCGGCGGACCTTCATCTGCTCGGGAAGGTCATCGGCGGGGTCGACTGGCACGGGGTTCTGCTCGCTCACGGCACGCTTCCTCGTCACGGAGATACAGGGGGTCAGGCCCGAGCGTACTCAAGCGGTCCGGAGGCCGTTACGGGATAACCTGCCCGTCATGGTCGATCACACTCACGCCCTGTCGTTCGGTGCCGCCGCGAGTGATTACGACCGGTTTCGACCAGGTTATCCCGAGGCGGCGATCCGCTGGGCACTCGACGGGCTCAGCGAAGCCCGGGTGGTCGATCTCGCGGCGGGCACCGGCATCCTGACGCGCGCTGTGCTGGCCCTGGCCCACGAGGTCGTACCGGTCGAGCCCGATCCGGGGATGCGGGCGCAGCTCGCCGCCAGCACCCCGGGCACGACGGCCCTGGCGGGCAGCGCCGAGGCCATGCCGCTGCCCGACTCGGGGGCGGACGCGGTGCTGGTCGGGACGGCGTACCACTGGTTCGACCAGGAGCCCGCGCACGCCGAGATCGCCCGGGTGCTACGTCCCGGCGGCACATTCGCCCCCATCTGGAACATCCGGGACGGCAGCGTCGACTGGGTGGCCGAGCTGGGTCGCATCGCCCACTTCGGGGACAAGTCGACCAGCGAGGTCTTCGGCGAGCGCCCCGACTTCGGCCCCGCGTTCGACGCCGTCGAGAAGCGCGAGTTCACGCACCGCACCACGCTCACACCGGACGAGTTACTTGGCATGGTCCGCACCCGCTCGTACTGGCTCACCGCCTCCACCGACGATCAGCGGCGGGTCGAGCGGGAACTGACCGAACTCCTGAACACCCACCCTGCCCTGGTTGGCCGGGACACCATCGAGCTGCCGTACCGGACGCTGGTGCTGCGCGCCCGGCGGCGCTGACGGCCGCGCGAGGCCGGCGCCCGACGGCGGCCGGGGTCACAGGTTGCGTTCGTAGACCATCCGCAGACCGATCAGCGTGATCATCGGCTCGTGGTGGGTGATGGTGCGACACTCGTTGATCACCAGGGAGGCGAGGCCGCCGGTGGCGATCACCGCCCGCACCTCGCCCAACTCCTCGGTCATCCGCTCGACGATCCGGTCCACCTGCCCGGCGAAGCCGAAGTACAGGCCGGCCTGGAGGCACTCCACGGTGTTCTTGCCGATCACCGAGCGGGGCTTGGTGGCCTCGACCTTGCGCAGCTGCGCGGCCCGGGCGGCCAGCGCGTCGAAGGAGATCTCGATGCCCGGGGCGAACGCGCCGCCGAGGAACTCACCGCGCTCGCTGATCACGTCGAAGTTGGTGGTGGTGCCGAAGTCCACCACGATCGACGGGCCGCCGTAGAGGGTGTACGCGGCCAGGGTGTTCACCACCCGGTCGGCGCCGACCTCCTTCGGGTTGTCGATCGCCAACTGCACCCCGGTCCGCACTCCCGGCTCGACCACGACGCTCGGCAGGTCGGCGTAGTAACGACTCAGCATGGTGCGCAGCGACCGCAGCGCGGCCGGCACCGTGGAACAGGCGGCCACACCGGTGATCTCGACGTTGTCCCCGGCGAGCAGACCCCGGAACATCAGGCCCAGCTCGTCCGCCGTCGAGCGGGCATCGGTCTTGATCCGCCAGGAGTGCACCAGCTTGTCGCCGTCGAAGGTCGCCAGCACGGTGTTGGTGTTTCCGATGTCGATGCAGAGCAGCACGCACGCAGCCTAGACAACTAGTTGGCGCGCAGGTCCAGCGCGATGTCCAGGATCGGCGACGAGTGCGTCAGCGCGCCCACCGAGAGGAAGTCCACGCCGGTGGCCGCGTACCGGCCGGCCACCTCCAGGGTCAGCCCGCCGGTCGCCTCCAGCTCCGCCCGGTCACCCACCGCGGCCACCGCCTCGGCCAGCACCTCCGGCGTCATGTTGTCGCAGAGCAGGAAATCAGCCCCGGCCTCCACCGCCTCGACCGCCTCGTCGACAGTGGTCACCTCGACCTGCACCGGCACCTCCGGGAACGCCTCCCGGACCCGCCGGTAGGCCGCAGTGATGCCGCCGGCCGCCAGCTTGTGGTTGTCCTTGATCATGGCCACGTCGTAGAGGCCCATCCGCTTGTTGGTGCCACCGCCGGCCCGCACCGCGTACTTCTCCAGCGCTCGCAGGCCCGGCGTCGTCTTGCGGGTGTCCAGCACCATCGCCTTCGTGCCGGCCAGCGCGTCCGCCCAGGCGCGGGTGTGGGTGGCCACCCCGGACATCCGGCAGAGCAGGTTGAGTGCCGTCCGCTCGGCCGTCAGCAGCAGCCGGGTCGGGCCGGTCACCGTCGCCAGCACGTCGCCGCGGGCCACCCGCTCGCCGTCGCGGGCGAGCACCGACACCTCGACGGTACGACCGAAGCCCGTCACCTCGCCCACCAGCTCGAACACGGCGGCGGCCACCGCCATCCCGGCCAATACCCCGTCCGCGCGGGCCACCAGGTCGGCGGTGTCGGTCTGCTCCGCCGGAATGGTGGCCACGCTGGTGACGTCCAGGAAATCCGGGCCCAGATCCTCGACCAGCGCGCCCTCGATCACCTGCCGTACGTGCGCCGGATCCAGACCAGCCGCCCGCAACGCCGTCTCCGTCGACTCCGTCATTGCCATCTCCGTTCGCGACTGCGGGGCTCGCAGAATCGGCTCGCTCCTCGCGCTCACTGTGACCTTCCCTCCCATTGCTGCGTCACCCGCTCCTGCGCCCCGACCGCCCCGACCAGATGGCCCAGCCACCGTTCGTCGGCCGTCGGGAAGTCCTCCCGCCAGTGGCAGCCCCGGGTTTCACCACGGGCGTACGCGGCGGCAACCAGCGTCGACGCCACGGTGAGCAGGTTGGTCGCCTCCCAGTCGGCGGTCCGCGGCCGGCCCCGGGCAGCGCCCAGCTCGGTCAACGTCCCGGCCGTCTCGGCCAGCGTCGCCGCGGATCGGAGCACCCCGGCCCCCCGGGTCATCGCCCGTTGCAGGGTCGGCGTCACCTCCGCGGGCAGCACCCAGCCCGTCCCGCCACGCCAGGCGCCGGTCTCCGCCGGCTGGGCCTGCTCGGGCAGGCCGGCCGCGATGTCCTCGGCGATCCGCCGGGAGAAGACCAGACCCTCCAACAGCGAGTTGCTGGCCAGCCGGTTCGCGCCGTGCACGCCCGTGCAGGCCACCTCGCCGCAGGCGTACAGGCCGGGGATGGAGGTACGGCCGCGCAGATCGGTGCGGACCCCGCCGGAGGCGTAGTGGGCGGCCGGCGCCACCGGGATCAGGTCGGTCGCCGGGTCCACGCCGATCGCCAGGCAGGACGCCACGATGGTGGGGAACCGACCGGCCAGGAAGTCGCCGCCCAGGTGCCGTGCGTCGAGGAAGACGTGGTCCGCGCCGGTGGCAAGCAGCACCCGGTGGATGCCCTTGGCCACCACGTCCCGGGGTGCCAGCTCGGCCAACTCGTGCTGGCCCACCATGAACCTCTTGCCGTCCGCGTCCACCAGGTACGCGCCCTCGCCGCGCAACGCCTCCGAGACCAGCGGCTGCTGTGCGTGCCCCGCCCCGGGCACCCCCGCGCCGGACGGAGTGATCAGGGCGGTCGGGTGGAACTGGACGAACTCCACGTCGGTCACCGCCGCGCCGGCCCGCAGCGCCAGCGCCACCCCGTCCCCGGTGGAGACCGCCGGGTTGGTGGTGGCCGAGAAGATCTGCCCCATGCCGCCGGTGGCGAGCACCACGGCACGGGCCAGCAGCGCGCCGACGCCGTCCTCGCTGCCCTCACCCAACACGTGCAGGGTGATGCCGCAGGCCGGGCCGAGCCCGTCCGGGCCGTCGCCGGGCGCGCGCAGCAGGTCCAGCACGAGAGCGTGCTCGACCAGCCGGATCCACGGGTCGCGCTGCACCGCTGCGTGCAGGGCCCGCTGCACCTCCGCGCCGGTGGCGTCCCCGCCGGCGTGCACGATCCGGTCCGCCCGGTGCCCGCCCTCGCGGGTCAGCATCAGCGAGCCGTCCGGGTGACGATCGAACTCGGCGCCGATCCGCATCAGCTCACGGAGCCGGGTCGGGCCCTCCTCGACCAGCACCCGAACCGCCGCCGGGTCGCAGAGCCCCACCCCGGCGACCTCGGTGTCCCGGGCATGCGCCGCCGGGGTGTCGGCCGGGTCGAGCACGGCGGCGATGCCGCCCTGCGCCCACCGGGTCGAGCCGTCGTCAATGTTGACCTTGGTGACCACCGTGACGTGCAGACCCGCCTCACGCAGGTGCAGCGCCGCGGTCAACCCGGCCACGCCGGAACCCACCACGATCACGTCGGTGGTCTCCACCCAGCCGGGCGCGGGCGCGGCCAGCAGCGCGGGCAGGGCAGGCAGGTCGACGGTCGGGAGGTCCATCCCCCCAGTCAACCCGAACCATCCTCGCCCGGGGCGGCGGGGGCGGGACGAGTGTTTTGGGCGACCCCGTCCGGCGCGCGCCGACCGTCAGGCCGTGGTCATTTCGTCCGGACCGGTAGACCAGCCGGGCCCGCGCCCTTCAGCGAGGCGGTCACCGTACGGTCGCTGAGCCACAGATAGCAGCGGACGCCCCGATCACCGACCTTCCAGCGCCCAGCCCCGGGCGGACGGACCACCACACCGCTGCGGAAGCGCAGCTTGGCGTCGTCCGGTACGCCCGCGTACCGGGCCAGGACGCTGCGACAACCCGCGTAGAGCGGCAGCCAGTCGGCGTCCCGGGTCGGGTACGCCAGGTCCGGTGCGCGCCACACCCCGACGAACTCGGCGTCGTGCTGTTTGCCGCACTCCACCGGGGTCAGCGTCTGCACACCCCGCCCGGCGCCACCGCGGGTCTGCTGGCAACCGAGGCGCAGCGCGGTGGGGCCCTTCAACGCGTCCCGCAGACTGCCCGACCGGACCACCACTGTGGCCGCCGCCTCGACCGTGGTCAGCTCGGTGAGGTCACAGCGGAACCACCGGGAACCCGCCGTCCAACCCGGCCCGTTGGGCAGCGCCACGGACAGCCGCAGTCGGCCGGACCGCCAGTCGTCCCCCACGTAGCCGGTCGCCCGGGTGTCGCACTCGGCGAATGCGCCCCGCAGCTCGGCCGAACCACCCGCCGGAGCGGTCGTCCGCCCGGCCGGGAACGCCCCGACGTGCACGGTCTCCAGGCGGTGCGGCCCGGCGCAGTCCACCGGCTCATAGCTGGCCAGGCTGACCAGGTCGGTGAAGTCGGCGGCGTGACACACACCGGCGGCCGGGGTGAACGCCGACGGCGCTGGCAACGCCGCCCAGTCGTCGGTCAGATCACCGTCCAGGCCGCCGGACCCGGCACAGCCCACCAGCAGCACTGCCGACACGGCAGCGGCGAACAGGGTCGTCATGGCACGGCTCATCGCGGCCTCCCCCAGCCACCGACCGGCTTCCGCCAGCGTGCCCAGGGTAACCGGAAATGACCTTCCGGTAACAGACCGGAATCGCGGTACGGGGGATCAGACTCCGGACACGGCCAACGGGCTGGGTACCGGGTTCCCGGCCGTGCCGGGTGCCGCCGCAGCCGGGTCGGCACCCAACTCGATCACCCGGTTGTCGGCGTCGACATGCACGACCCGTGGCCGGTAGGTCCGGGCCTCGGCGTCGTCCATCTGCCCGTACGAGATCAGAATGACCAGGTCACCGGGGTGCACCAGGTGCGCGGCGGCGCCGTTGATGCCGATCACGCCGCTGCCCCGCTCGCCCGGGATCACGTACGTCTCCAGCCGGGCGCCATTGGTGATGTCCACGATCGCCACCTGCTCGCCGGGGAGCAGGTCGGCGGCGTCGAGCAGATCCTCGTCCACCGTCACCGAACCGACGTAGTGCAGGTCGGCCTGGGTCACCGTGGCTCGGTGGATCTTCGACTTGAGCATGGTCCGCAACATCGGAGTGGCCTTTCGCGGTATCGGTGGACGGTGGTGCGACCGGGTCAGGGGCGCGGGGCGAGGTGGATCGCCGCGTTGTCGATCAACCGGGTGGCGCCCACCCAGGCGGCGATCACCAGCCGGGCCGGCCCGGCCACCGGCCCCGGTTCCAACTCGGGATCGGTGAGCACCAGGTAGTCGAGGCGGGCACCAGGCGTACCGGCGCCGAACGCGGCGTGCGCGGCGGTCAGCACCGCCCCCGCGTCCAGGCCGTCGTCGGCGGCCCGCGCGCCGGCCCGCAGCGCCGCGGACAGACTCAGCGCGGCGGCCCGCTCCGGCTCGCTCAGGTAACGGTTGCGGCTGGACAGCGCCAGCCCGTCCGGCTCCCGGACGGTCGGCACGCCGACCACCTCGACCGGCACGTCCAGGTCGCGGGCCATCCGCCGGACCAGGGTGAGCTGCTGGTAGTCCTTCTCGCCGAAGAACGCCAGGTCCGGCTGGGTGAGCTGGAGCAGCTTCAGCACCACGGTGAGCACGCCGTGGAAGAAGCCGGGGCGGCTCGCCCCCTCCAACTCGGCGCCGAGCGGGCCCGGATCGAGGCGTACGCGGGGCTGCCCGTCCGGGTACATGTCCGCCACCGACGGGGCGAAGACCAGGTCGGCGCCCGCCCGCCGGCACACCTCCAGGTCGGCGTCGAGGGTGCGCGGGTAACGGTCGAAGTCCTCGTTCGGCCCGAACTGCAACGGGTTCACGAAGACCGTAACCAGCACGTGGTCGGCCTGTTCCCGGGCCGCGCGCAGCAACGTCTCGTGCCCGGAGTGCAGCGCGCCCATGGTCATTACCACCCCGACAGTGCCCTTCAGCCCGGCCCGGGCCTCGGCCAACTCGGCGCGCGTGTGCACCACCTGCGTCACAGCGACACCTCGGTTCGCGACTGCGGGGCTCGCAAGATCGGCTCACTCCTCACGCTCACGCGGCCACCTCCCGACCGCTGTCGGCCAGCACGCCGAGCAGCGACTGTGCGTCCACCGGTTGCAGCCGGCCGGCGGCGATCGCCCGGTCGGCGGTACGACGTGCCAACGCCAGGTACGCGGGGACGGACTCCGGCGCGGTGGCCGCCAATCGGGCCAGGTGCCGCTGCACGGTGCCGGCGTCACCACGGGAGACCGGACCGGTCAACGCGTCGTCGCCGAGCCGCAACGCGTTCTCCAGGGCGGCCCGCAGCAGCGGAGCGAGCACCTTCTCCGGTCGGGACACCCCGGCGTCCCGCAACCGGTCGGTCGCCTCGTTGACCAGGGTCACCAGGTGGTTCGCGCCGTGGGCCAGCGCGGCGTGGTAGAGCGGGCGGTCCGACTCGGCCACCCACTCGGGCACGCCACCGAGGTCGGCGACCAGCCGGGCAGCCAGCGGGCGCAGCTCCGCCGGGGCGGTCACCCCGTACGAGATGCCGTCCAGACGGGCCAGGTCGTCCGGCGTACCGGTGAAGGTCATCGCGGGGTGCAGGGCGAGCGGCCGGGCGCCGGCCGCGACGGCCGGCCCCAGCACGGCCAGGCCGTGCGCTCCCGAGGTGTGCGCGACGATCTGGCCCGGGCGCAGCGCGCCCCGCTGCGCGAGGTCGGTCACCACACCGGCCAGCCTGTCGTCCGGCACCGCGATCAGCAGCAGGTCGGCGGCGTGGGCCACGGCGGCGACCGGGCGGCGGGGCACCTCGGGCAACAGCAGGGCGAGGCGGGCGCGACTGGCTCCGGAGCTGCCGGAGACGGCAACCACCCGGTGCCCGGCGGCGGCGAGCGCGGCGCCCAGCACGGCGCCGACCCGACCGGCGCCAATGACACCGACGGTGAGCAGACGGGAGGTGGCGCGGGCGCCGGGAACGGCGCTATCCCACGAGGCGGCGGGCCCGGATGGGCCGGCCGGACGCGGGCGCAACGGTGCGCTCATGACGACGATCCAGTCCTCGAGAAGGGGTACCGGTCGATCGCAAGTATGCGCCCGGCCTACCGAACCCGGACAAGCATGTGTGAAAACCTTCACCACCGCCGCAACGCCCCGTCCACACCCCAGCCCACGCCCCAGCCCGGCCCGCGTCGATCATGGAGACGTGGTGCCTGGTTTGGCAGCGGAATAGGCAATTGTCCCCCACCACGACTCCATGATCGACACGGCAGCTCGCGGGTGGGACGCGCAGCTCGCGAGTGCGGGGATCACGCGTCGCCTCGTATTCGGTGACCGTAGGGTCGGCACGGTGACCCACGCGCAACGCGGAATGCACTGATGTCGATTTTGTGGCGTGACGCCATGGCCAGCGCCCTCTACGGGCCGGGCGGCTTCTTCGTCGCCGGCACCGGGCCGGCCGACCACTTCCGCACCAGCGTGCACGCGTCCCCGGCCTTCGCCACCGCCCTGCTGCGCCTGATCTCGGACGTGGACGCTGCCCTCGGCCACCCTGACCGGCTCGATGTTGTTGACGTGGGCGCTGGGCGTGGGGAACTCCTGCAAAGCCTGCTCGGCCTCGTCGCGTCTGGGGGCGCCGTCGGGGTTGCGGTGGGGGTTTCCGCCCGTACCTTGCGGGATGAGCCGTCGTCGGGCACCGCCCGTCCGTCGCTCGCGGAGCGAGTCCGCTTCACAGCAGTCGAGTACGCGGACCGCCCCGACAACCTGCCCGAAGAGATCAACTGGACAGCCGAGATCCCCGCCAAGATCACCGGAGTGTTGATCGCCACCGAGTGGCTGGACAACGTCCCACTCGACGTGGCGATGCACGCGGAAGATGGTTGGCGATATGTGCTGGTCGACCCCGAGAGCGGCACGGAGACGCTTGGTGAGCTGGTCAGCCCTGCTGATCTCGACTGGCTCACGAACTGGTGGCCCGGCCCCGCGAGCACGCCCAGTGCGGACAGCGACCCGAGTCCGGGGGCGACCTGGTCTGACGCGGAAAGCGGAAGCGAGTCGGGTTTCCGGGCAACCCCCCACACCAACCACCGCGTAGAGATTGGAAGGCCGAGGGACGAAGCCTGGGCCGACGCGGTCCAGAAGATCAGCCGAGGGCTAGCGGTGGCGGTCGACTATGGGCACCTGAGGGAGGCACGACCGGTCGACGGGACGTTGACCGGGTACCGGGGTGGGCGACAGGTGCCTCCGGTGCCCGACGGGTCGAGTGATGTGACCGCGCACGTGGCCATCGACTCGGTCGCCTTCGCTGGTGCGGCGGTCGCCCGGTGCGCGTACTCCCTGGTCTTGCAGCGGGAGGCGCTGCGGGCGCTCGGGGCCGACGGCGGGCGACCGCCGCTCAGCCTGGCCGGCACCGACCCGGCTGGCTACGTGCGGGCGCTGGCCGCCGCGTCGGCGGTGGCCGAGCTGACCGACCCGGCTGGGCTCGGCGGGCACTGGTGGTTACGCCAGCCGGTCGGCATCCCGCTCGGGCCGCCCGTGGCACGATGACGGGCATGACCACCGACGCCGGGGACCTCCGTGAACTGACCGTCGGCACCGGGGCCGGCCTGATCGCCGGCACCGGTGATCAGCAGCTCGGCACCGACATGGTGTTGAACATCGGTCCGCAGCACCCCTCCACGCATGGTGTGCTGCGGTTGAAGCTGGTGCTCGACGGCGAGCGGGTGGTCGCCTGCGAACCGATCGTCGGCTACATGCACCGGGGCGCGGAGAAGCTCTTCGAGGTGCGTGACTACCGGCAGATCATCGTGCTGGCCAACCGGCACGACTGGCTCTCGGCGTTCTCCAACGAGCTGGGTGTGGTGCTCGCTGTGGAACGCCTGATGGGCATGGAGGTGCCCGAGCGGGCCACCTGGCTGCGGATGGCCCTCGCGGAACTGAACCGGGTGCTCAACCACCTGATGTTCCTCGGCTCGTACCCGTTGGAGATCGGGGCGATCACGCCGATCTTCTACGCCTTCCGGGAACGCGAGACCATCCAGGCGGTGATGGAGGAGGTCTCCGGCGGCCGGATCCACTACATGTTCAACCGGGTGGGTGGCCTCAAGGAAGAGGTGCCGTACGGCTGGACCGGGCGGGCCCGCGCGGCCATCAGCGAGGTACGCCGCCGGTTGCCCGACCTGGACCACCTGATCCGGCGTAACGAGATCTTCCTGGCCCGTACCGTCGGCGTGGGCGTGCTGTCCGCCGCGGACGCCGCCGCGTTCGGCGCGTCCGGTCCGGTGGCCCGGGCCTCCGGGCTCGACCTGGACCTGCGCCGCGACGACCCCTACCTGGCCTACGACGAGCTGGACGTGCCGGTGGTCACCAAGACCGCCGGGGACTGCCACGCCCGTTTCGAGGTGCTGCTCGACCAGGTGTACGCGTCGCTGGACCTTGCCGAGCAGTGCCTCGACCGGGTGGACCGGCTGACCGGGCCGATCAACACACGGCTGCCGAAGGTGCTCAAGGCGCCAGAGGGGCACACGTACGCCTGGACGGAGAACCCGCTCGGCATCAACGGCTACTACCTGGTGTCCCGGGGCGAGAAGACGCCGTGGCGGTTGAAGCTGCGCACCGCCTCGTACGCGAACGTGCAGGCGTTGGCCACCCTGCTCCCCGGCTGCCTGGTCCCGGATCTGATCGCGATCCTCGGCTCGATGTTCTTCGTGGTCGGCGACATCGACAAGTGACAGGGGTCGCCTGACCGGTTACCGCCAGCGGTCGGCGGGTGGCGCGCCGCCGGCACGCGGTACGTCGTCCTGCGGCGGGTAGCCGTAGCGCTCGTCGACCCGCCGCCGGCCGGTCCGTTCCGGCGCGGGTTCCGCCTGGTGGCCGCGTTGGCGCGGTGGGCGCCACTCGTCCGGCACCGGCACACCACCGACCGGCAGCGCCGGCCTTCCCGGCTCGGCCCGCCGGCCCCCGTCGTGGCGGCGCGGTTCCTCATACCGGCCGGCGTCCTCGTAGCGGCCGGCGTCCTCGTAGCGGCCGGCGTCGTCGTGGCGGCGCGGCTCCTCGTGACGGCGCGGCTCCTCGTGACGGCGCGGCTCCTCGTGACGGACGGCCGCCCAGCGGTCGGCCACCCGGTACTCGGTGCCGGTGGCGTCGGCGTGCACCTCGGCCCGACGTTCGCCGACCCGCAACTCGCGACCGTTCTCGTCGTCGCGGACGGCGGCCCACCGGTCACCGGCCCGCAGCTGCGACCAGTACTCGCCGGTGTCGTCGGCCCGCAGCGGCGGCCCGGGCTGCGGCGCCGCGGCACCGGCCCGGTTGTGCTGCTCCGACCAGCCCCGATCGTCCGGGCTGTCCCAGGAGCCCGCCGCTGGCCGCTCCGGGGTTCGGTGCGACCGGGCCGCCGGAGCGGGCTCGTCGGGCTGGGCGTACGGGCCGCGCCGATCGGTCCACTCCGGTTCGTCGCGGCGGCCCGTCCAGCCCGGCTCGTCGCCGTACCCGGCCCTGGGGTGCTCCTCCGGCTCGCTCCTCGCCCGGCCGGCCGGGCGGGGGCGCTCGTCGGCGTCGCCGCCCCGGGTCCACTCCTGCGCGGGTGGGGTCCACTGACCGGCGTACCCGCCGCCGTAGCGCCCGGCCGGCTCGGCCGGGCCGCCGTCCACCACTGTGTGCCGGGTGGTCACGTGCACGGTCTCGGTGTGTCGGACCACGCCACCCGGCCGGTGCGCGGCCTCGGGGCGGTCGTGTTCCCGGGGGCGGGCCGAGCCGTACGCAGTGGCGGCCGGCCGTTCCCCGCCGTACGTCCCGGCGGCGGCCGGCGGCTCGGGGGCCTCGCGGGCGTACGCCGCCTCGTCGTCCGGGTGCTCGGGGCGCCCCCATCGGGGCGCGTCGTCGGGACCGGGCACCCGGGAGCGGCCGGCGGGCGCGTCACCCCGGACACGGGCCACCGGCACGTCGTCCACCGGCGCCTCGGCGGCAGCCACCCGCGCCCGTCCGGCGCCCGCCGGCTCGACAGCGGGGGCGGCACCGGCGAGGGCGGCACCGCTGGCGTCGAGACGGCGGCGCACCGCGGCGATCCCCTCCTGGGCGCGTTGGGCCTGGTCGAGCGCCTGGTTACCGCGATGGGCGGCGGCCACGATCTCGCTACGCAGCTCCCGACGCAGCTCCTCGATCTCGTCCAGCAGCTCGTCGGTCCGCGCCGAGTCGCCCTCGCCGTCGGGCCGCAGCGCGATGGAGAGGCCGATCAGCACCACCGCGAGGATGGCGAGCACCGCGGCGAAGCGCAGCGGGCCGTTGCCGTCGGCCACCAGCAGGATCAGCGCCGCCACCGGCGCTAGAGCGACGCCCGCCCAGAAGAGCATGGTCAGCAGCGGTGGTCGACGCCGGGCGTCGGAGGTGGCCGGGGCTGGCATGGATGTGCAGCCTACCCACGATATCCACCGGAGGGAACGGGGTCCCCGGGACGCGCGGACGCCCCCGCCCGGTCGGGGGCGAGGGCGTCCTCAGCACGTGCGGGAAGGGCTCAGCTGGTGGCGAAGGCGCCATCCGAGGAGAAGATCAGGCCCACGCTGATCGAACCGTCACGCAGCCCGCTCTTGGTCAGCGGGCCGCCCTGGTCCAGCGAGGAGAACTTGCCGACCGACAGCCCGTACGTCTTCTCCAGGCCCGGCTTGCAGAACGGACGCTGCTCACACTCCGGCGGGCCACCCAGCACGGTCGCGCTGCCGGAGCACTTCGCCGCCAGCTCGGAGAGGGTCCGCACGCCGTACTTGTCGGCGAAGGCCTGGGTCACCGCGAAGGCGTTCTGGTCCTGTGCGGCGGCCGGGGTGCCGAAGGTGAGGCCGGCCTTGTCGCCCTCGGCCTTGAGCGCGGTCACCGTCGTGTTGATGTCCGGCGAGGAGACCGGCTGCGCGTTCTGGCCGTTGGCCTTGGTGTTGAGGAACTCGGCCATGGTCGCCGCGTACTCCGGGACGACCTGGATCTCGCCCTTCTCCAGGGCCGGCGCGTACAGCTCCCGGTTGCCGATCTGCTGCACCTTGACCTGGTAGCCGGCGGCGGTGAGCACGACCCGGTACAGCTCGCCCAGGATCTGGCTCTCGGCGAAGTTGCCGGCGCCCACCGTGATGTCGCCGCCCGGGCCCTTGGCGATGCCCGCGGTGAGGTTGTTCGCGCTGGCGAACTCCTCGGCCGCCACCTTGGCGGTCTGGCGGTCCTCGTTCACCGCCTTGTTGAGCTGGATCAGCTTCGGGGTGTCGAGCGCGGCGGAGACCTTGTCCAGTGCGGCGATCAGCTGCGGGTTGGCCGCCTTGCTGTTGACCGCGGGAATGACGTTGTCGGAGTTCTGGAGCTTCTTGTCGTCCTGCAAGGCGATGAGCTGCTGACCGGCGACCGGGGCGCACCCGGCGCCGGAGGCGCTCGTCTGGGGTGCGTCGGTGCCGGACGAGCCGGCGTCACCGCAGCCGGTGAGGAGCGCTGCCCCGGCGACGGCGCTGACCGCCCCGATCGCCAGACGTGTACGTGCGCGCATGTGCCCGCCTTCCGTGTCCCGGCGCGGCCCGTCCCGGGCCGGCCGCGTGTCCGACGGGCGATCCTGACTGTCGGTCGCCCGCGAATGTCCACCCAACATGCTCCGCAACCGACCGACAACTTGGGATGGACTTCGTCACCTCATCGTCACCGATCGGACGGACCTGGGTCGCCGGCTCGACGCGGGCTCACCCGGACGGGTCAGGCGCTCCCGGTGGCGTCGGCGGCCCGGGGCCGCCCGAGGCGCTGCCGCCCGCGGCGCAGCGGTTTGGGGGTGACCAGCCGTTCGACGCCGCCGAGGACCACCTCGGCCAGCAGCGCGAGCCCGGCCACCAGCACACCGCCGGCGACGATCTGCCCGCCGCCGGCCGCGATACCGATACCGAAGCCGGTCCGGATGATCTGCCCGAGGCCGCCGCCGTTGACGAAGGAGGCCAGCGCCGCGGTGGCGATCACCTGGACCGCCGCGGTCCGGAAGCCGGCCGCCAGGTAGGGCACCGCGAGCGGCAACTCCACCCGGCGCAGCAGCTGTGCGCTGGACAGACCCATCCCCCGGGCTGCATCGCGGGCCTCCGGGTCCACCTGCCGCACCCCGGTGTACGCGTTGGCCAGCAGCGGCGGCACGGCGAAGACGGCAAGTGCCACCACGACCGGTGTCTTCCCGAAGCCGCTCGCGAAGGCGACCGGCAGGATGGTCAGCAGCGCCAGGGTGGGGATGGCCAGGGTGGCGTTGGAGATCAGCACCACGAGGCCGCCGCCTCGGCCGAGGTGCCCCAGCCAGAGCCCGAGCGGCCAGGCCACCAGGCAGCCGAGCGCCACCGCCAGGGCGGAGATCGTCAGGTGCTCGCCGAGCCGGTCCAGCATGCCGCCCGGGTTGGTCCAGTTCAGTGGGTCGTTGATCCAGGTGATCGCCTGCCCGATCGGGTTCGCCGCGACGGTCACCGTGCCCTCCGAGCGGACCAGGGGGTCACCAGTCGGGCGACCAGGATGAGCAGCAGGTCGAGCACGACCGCGAGCGCCACGCAGAGCAGCGCGGCGGTCATGATCTCGGCCTTGTAGAGGTTGTTCTGGAAGCCCGCGAAGATCAACTGCCCGAGTCCGCCGTGCCCGACCAGCACCCCGACCGTGACCAACGCCACGGTCGAGACGGTCGCCAGCCGTACGCCGGTCACGATGCCCGGCAGCGCCAGCGGCAGGTCGATCCGGAACAGGCGTCTCCACCGGCCGTAGCCCATGCCCTCGGCGGCCTCGCGAACCTCCGGGGGCACCTGATTGAGACCGGCCACCACGTTGCGAACGATCAGCAGCAACGCGTAGAGGACCAGCCCGACCAGCACCGTGGTCGCCCCGGTGCCCAGGTAGGGGGCGATGAACGCGAAGAGCGCCAACGACGGGATGGTGTAGACCACCCCGCTGACGGCGAGGATCGGACCGGCGAGCGGACGGACCCAGTACGCCAGCACGGACAACGGCAGCGCGATCAACACCGCGATCAACACCGCTCGCCCGGTGAGGGAGGCGTGTTCGCGCACCGCGGCGAGGATCGTGTCAGAGTTGTCCCGCACGTACTGCCAGGAGAACCAGGGGTTACCCGGGTCGGCCCGGTAGCTCAGGCGGAAGGACATACGTGGACGTTACCCCGGAGGCTGCCAGCGTGGCCCAATCCCCTCGCGCGGCGTCGATCTCCCTGGACGGCATCCAGAAGCGCTACCCGAACGGCACCGAGGCTGTCCGGAACCTCAGCCTGGAGGTCCGGGCCGGCGAGCTGGTGGTGCTGATCGGCCCGTCCGGCTGCGGCAAGTCGACAGTGCTGCGGATGATCAACCGCCTGATCGAACCGACCGCCGGTCGCATCACGCTCGGCGACGAGGACGTCACCGACGTCGACCCGGTACGACTACGCCGTCGCATCGGTTATGTGATCCAGAACGTCGGCCTCTTTCCACACCAGACGGTACGGGCCAACGTGGCCACGGTGCCGGGCCTGCTCCGCTGGCCCAAGAGCCAGACCCGGGCCCGGGTCGACGAGCTGCTCGACCTTGTCGGACTGGACCCGGCGGAGTTCGGCGGTCGCTACCCGCACGAGCTCTCGGGTGGCCAGCGGCAGCGGGTCGGGGTGGCCCGCGCGCTCGCCGCCGACCCGGTGGTGCTGCTGATGGACGAGCCGTTCTCGGCCGTCGACCCGATCGTCCGGGCCCGCCTACAGGAGGAGTTCCTGCGCCTCCAGGCCGAGGTGCGCAAGACGATCGTGCTGGTCACCCACGACCTCGACGAGGCCGTCCGACTCGGTGACCGGATCGCGGTCCTCTCCGAGGGCGGGCACCTGGAGCAGTACGACACGCCGGCCGCGCTGCTCGGCGCACCCGCCACTCCGTTCGTACGCGAGTTCGTCGGCGCCGACCGGGGCATCCGCCGGCTGGCGGTCACCCCGCTCGACCGGGAGGCGCTGGAGCCGGTGCCCGAGGACGCCGCACCGGACCTGCCCACCGTCGAGGTGGACGGCTCGGCGTACGACGCGTTGGCGGTCCTGCTCACCTCGGGCCGGGACCGGCTCCTCGTGACCGACGCCGGCCGGCCGGTGGGCGCGCTCAGCCGACAGCGCCTCCTCGACCTCGGCCGCCCGACCAGCTGACCCACCCCGGTCGCGGCGCCCGTACGACCGCCGCGCCTGACCCCGCCTCGGCGGGTCAGGCGCGACCGCCGAGGCTGGCGATGCCGATGATCCACCCGGTGAGGAAGCCGTAACCGGCACCGGTGCTGGCGTCCTGTAGGGCCCCCAGCAGTGAAGGCGCCGGGCCGAGCAGCGCCGCCAGCACGGCGGCCAGCCCACCAGCCAGCACGTACGCGGCCCAGCCGGAGAAGAACTGGCTGACCGGGCCGGGCACCCGGGCGACCTGGGCGGCGGGCAACAGGTAGAGCAGCGCCACCGCGAGGACCACCAGCAGCACGGCTCGCACGTCGGCGGCGAACAACCCGCCGGCCTGCCCGTCCGCGTCGAGCCGCCAGGCCGGCCAGGCGAGCAGGCGCGCGTAGAACGCGCCGGCCGACTCCGGGTCGGTCAGGGTGACGGCCCAACCGGTGTACGCCGGACTTCCGCAGATGCCGACCAGCAGCAACACCGCGAGCGCGCCGGTGCCGGCGGCCGTGCCGTAGCGGCTGACCGGGCCGGAACGGTGGATGAGCGACGCGATCCGCCCAGGCCCCGAACCGGTGGCTCGGGCGGACCTGGGCTGCCCCGAGCGGCTCAGTGCTTCATCAGGTAGTCGATGAAGGCGGCCCGCAGCAGCGGCGCCGACTCCTCGTAGCCGTGACCGGTCAGCTCCCGCCACAGCGCGTTGGCCTCGTCGATCGTCGGGCCGATCGAGTTCGGGGCGCCGTCCAGCACCGTGGCCTCGTCCGCGTTCGGCAGGTGGCGCAGCACCGACCAGTAGAACTTCACGTCCCGACGATCCCGGGCGAGGGCGAACGCCCGCTCCCGCAGCTCCTCGGTGGACAGCGCGTCAAGCTCGGCGAACGAGGTTCCGCCCGGGGTGGCGGCAGGTGTGTCGGTCATGTCGCCGAGCCTAACGGTCGAGATCAGCTCCGGCTCGGCGGACGCGACGCGGCTCACCGCTCGTCGGTGTCCCACCGTCGCGGGCCGTCCTCCCACCGCGGATCCCGCCACGGGTCGACCGGTTGGGGCGCAGCCTGGGTCGGCAGCGTGGGAGGCCAGTTGTCGACGGACTGCGGCTGCGGCGTGGTCCAGCCCGAGCTGATCGTGCCGTCGCTGACCGGCTCGGGCCGGTCCGGGCTGCCGGCTCGGGGCCGCCCGAGCGTCTCGACCAGCCGGGTGGCCAGCAGCCCGACGCCGAGTGCGGCCCCGCCGACCACCCAGTTGCTCAGCGTCCAGCCGCGCTCCGGCGCGTACACCTGGAAGACGGTGACCAGGCCGACCGCCAGCAGCGTGCCGAACACACCGCCCCGGCGGCCGTACGCGCTGGTGCCGGCGAGCAGGGCCACCCCGATGGCCAGCACCGTCCAGTCCAGCCCCGAGGTGGGCGCCACCGGCCCGGGGTCGTTGGCGGCGAGCAGCACGCCGGCCAGAGCGGCCAGCACCGTGGAGACGACCAGCGCGACGGCGGTCACCACGGCGGCCACCGCCCCCCGCCGACGGGCCGGGTCGGCGATCGGTCGGTACCGGCCGACGAGCCGGCGGATCGCCCGGATCGCGCCGAACAGCCCGCCGAGGACGGCCACCGCGGCGAAGCCGGCGAAGAGGTAACCGGCGCTGCTGGTCGGGTCGTAGTCACCCTGCACCAGCACGGGCGCCGAACGGCGCTCGATGTACACCACCACTGCGGCGGCGCCGGCCAGGCTGGCGGCCCAGCCCGGCACGTGCAGCACCACCACGGCCAGCGCCAGCGCCAGCCCGCCCACCGCGGCGACCGCCACGGCCGGACCGAGCGACGCCGGCAGGCCCCGGTCACCCTGCTCGGCATAGTGCAGGGCGGCCGCTACCGCGATCGGGCCGACGGCCAGGTTAGGCGCGGCCGTACGCAGGCTCAGCCCGGCGGCCAGGGCGAGCAACCCCAGCCCGACCGCGTCGATCAGCAGCGTGCGCAGGTTGCCGTCGCGCACCGCGGTCGGATCCTCCCGCCAGAGCAGCCAGCTCACGGCGGCCAGCCCGGCCAGCAGCAGCAGTTCCCAGCCCAGGTGTACGCCGATCCGATCCCGGCCGGGCTCACCGTGGGTGGGGTCGTCGAAGACGTTGTCCAGAACGGCGGCCGGCACCCCCGACGAGGGTTCGGCCGACCGGTCCCGGCCCGCTTCTTCGTACCCCATGACGCCGCCTCCCCAGTGGCCGACCGTCCCCAGTCCGGCGCACGGACGGACCCTGGGCGGCCCTTGCTCTCCGATCGCAGGCACCGTACCCGCGCCCGCAGCCGGGCGTAACCCCCTGCTCAGCGCTGGCCGGGGCGGCTCTCCCGAGGGTCCTGCTCGCGCTCGTCGTCCGGGCGTTCCGGCACGCGGCAGGAGCGCTCCAACCAGAGCGCGGCGCCGACCAGTGCCAGCGAGGCGAGCAGGCCCCCGCCGGCGGCCGGTCGATCGTCCAGGGCGGCGCGGGTGGTCTCCACGAAGAGCCAGCCGGTGAGCCCCGCGTAGAAGCCCGCGAAGATCGCCGCGGCCAGTGCCGACGCCTTGGCCAGCACCACGAAGCGGGCGACCAACAGCGGATTCACCGGGTCCCGACCCGGCTTGCGCTCGATCCGGCCCCGGGTGTTGATCGCGGCGTACGCCTCCAGCACGGCGAGCCCGGCCAGCGTCACCACCGGCAGCCAGGGCAGCCGGGGAATGCCGCTGTAGTAGAGGGTGCTGATCAGCAGCCAGGCCACCGCCGCCGCGGCCAGGCCGGCCACGACCAGGGTCGAGATCCGGGTGGGGCCCATCCGCGACCCGTCCGGGCCCGACCCGCGGGGTGGGGGCTTCGCCTGCGTCATGCCGGCCGGTTCCGCTCGGTCATGCCGTCGACTCTAACGCCAACTCCGGCCGGGGACGCAGCTCCAACGCCTCGTCCGCCGCCGGGCCGGTGGTCAGCAGGTCGGTCAGCCAGCCGTGACCGGGCAGCCGACCGTACGGCTGGATGTCGATCCACGGACGCAGCACGAAGGCGCGCAGGTGCGCCCGGGGGTGCGGCAGGGTCAGCTCCGGGTCGTCGCTGAGCACCGGCTCGTCGTCGTCGCCCCAGACCGCGATCACGTCCACGTCGAGGGTGCGCGGCCCGAACCGCCGCTGCGGGTCACGGACCCGGCCGGCCGCGCGCTCCGCGTCCCGGGCCCGCTCCAGCCAGTCGCGCGGGGTCGCGCTCTCGTCCTGCACGAGCACCACCGCGTTGAGGTACGCGGGCTGGTCGGTGTCGCCCCACGGTGGAGTCTCGTACACCCCGGAGAGCACGAGCACCGCGTCGCCGAGGGTGGCGACGGCCGTGCGCAGGTGCTCCAGGCGGTCGCCCAGGTTACTGCCGAGCGAGAGGACCGCCCGGGTCATCGGGTACGCGTCCGGGTCATGGTGACGGCCACGTCGGTGAAGGTGTGCGGCACCGGGGCCTCCGGCTTGTGCACGGTGATCGTCGCGGTGTCGACCCGTTCGTCGGCCAGGCAGACCGTGAGGAGTCGGTCCGCCAGAGTCTCGATCAGGTTGACCGGCTCGCCGGTCACCACCGCGACCAGGCGTTCGGCCAGCTCGCCGTAGTGCACGGTGGCGGTGACGTCGTCGCTGGCGGCGGCCGGGCCGAGGTCCAGCTCCAGGACGGCGTCGACCACGAAGTCCTGCCCCTGCTCGCGTTCGAAGTCGTACACCCCGTGCCGGCCGCGCGCCCGCAGGCCGGTCAGCTGGATCCGGTCGGTCGTCATCGCCGTACCCCATGCTCGTGATCGTGTTGCGTTCGCTTCTTGTCGTGCGGCGGCACGGCCAGCCGGGGGCTGCCGGTCGCCGCCCAGACGGCGAGCGCGTCGGCGGTGGCCTGGACGTCGTGCACGCGTACGCCCCAGGCGCCCGCGGCGACCGCCAGCACGCTGGTGGCCACGGTGGCCGCCTCCCGCTGGGCGGTCGGTCGCGGTGTGCCGTCCGCGGCGGCGAGCAACCCGCCGAGGTAGGACTTGCGGCTCGCCCCGAAGAGCAGCGGGTAGCCGAGATCCAGCAGCTCCGGCAGGCGGGCGCTGAGTTCCCAGTTGTGAGCGGCCGTCTTGGCGAAGCCGAGCCCGGGGTCGACGATGAGGCGGTCGGCGGCCACTCCGGCGGCCAGCGCCGTGTCGATCCGTTGGGCCAACTCGGCCCGGACGTCGGCCACCACGTCGGTGTAGGTGGCCAGCTCGCGCATCGCCCGGGAGTGCCCGCGCCAGTGCATCAGCACCCAGGGGCAGTGCGCGTCGCGGACCACCCGGGCCATGTCCGGGTCGGCCAGGCCACCGGAGACATCGTTGACCACCGCCGCGCCAGCGGCCAGGGCGGCCTCCGCGACCAGGGCACGGCTGGTGTCGACGCTGACCGTCACACCGGCGGCGGTCAGCTCGCGGATGACCGGCAACACCCGCTCGGCCTCGGTCGCGGCGTCGATCCGCTCGGCGCCCGGACGGGTCGACTCGCCACCGATGTCGACCAGGTGCGCACCGGCGTCGCGCAGACGGACGCCGTGTCCGACGGCAGCGTCCAGGTCGGCGTACCGTCCGCCGTCGGAGAAGGAGTCCGGTGTGACGTTGAGGACGCCCATCACCACCGGGCCCGAAGCCCGCACCAGATCGGTCACGACTAGACGGTACCGGTCGCGGCAGCGGCGCCCAGCGACCCGGGTCGGCCCCGCACCAGCGCCCCTGACGTGGTGATTAGAACAGGTGTACGATCGGTCATCCGGGCAGTAACGGGCAGCCCCTTCGCGGCTTGTCGCAATCCGGGGCGGCCCGTACGCTTTGGAATTGGCCAGCATCGAGATGGCGAAGCTTGGAGGGAGGGCCGAAGCGGGGAAAATCCGCCCAAACCTCGCCACCCTCCGTGGTGAGTAACGAACACAGGGTCAAGAACGCCATGCCCTGTGGAGCGCTTTTCCTGCCAGGCTTGCCTATTGCACCGCCGCGGCACCGCCGGCCGCGCTATGGGGAGGTTCCAGTGATCGCCTTCGAGCTCATGGAGACGGCGTCGTCCGGCGTCGCCCACGCGCTCTCCACCCTGGCGTCGGCTCCACTCGCGGAGCCGGCACCGAAGGGGATCGACACCAACAGTGTCGTCACCTTCTTCGCCAGCAAGATCGCGCCGATCCTGCTCGCCGTCCTGGGCGTCATCTTCATCGGCCGTGCCAGCCGAGGCGAGATCTCCAAGGTGCTGACCAGCTCCGCGATCGCCATCGTCGGGCTCGCCTTCATCGCGGGCGCGGCAACACTCTTCTTCGTCGGCGATTACCTGATCGACCTCATCTTCGAATAGGCGCGTTCACCAGATGCGGCTGCGCACCGACGACGACATCTACCGGGCCCGCCTGGTCTACCTCGGGCCGCCCGGTTACACCCTTCCGGTCCACCTGCCCTACGCCCAGTACGGGCTCTTCATGCTGCTGGTCCCCCTCTACATGTTCATCCACTGGCTGTTCACGTTGACGGTCGAGCTCTTCCCCGCCTGGGAGATCGCGCTCGCCATCGTGACCACGTCGTTCATCTTCCGGCACGTCGACCCCGATCGGCCGGCGCGGGTGGTCATCCGCACCGCGCTGACCGACTGGCGACGCACCCGGGAGCCGGCGGTCGAGCAGCGCGATCCGCGCCTGGTCGGCAGCCGGATCAGGATCCGGGAGGAGCTGGCATGACCGGACGTACGTCGAACGGTCCGTCGCAGGACGCGGGCAGGGGTCTGCCGACAGTGGCCGAGGCGATCGCATGAGCCGCTCCTCCACGCCGGGCTCCCCGGCCGGTCGTCCGGGCGTACCAGCCGGTCACCGTGCGCACTCGTTCGACTACACCGAGGACGAGGACGAGGTTGCCCTCGACCCCGCGCTGGTGACGTCACCCGGCCATGGTGCCGTCGGCGTGTTCCAGGCGCCCCGGCCGGTTCCCCGCCGGACGCCACCGGCCGAGCCCAGCGCCGTGTCGGCCGGCGAGAACGCCGACATCGACTCCCCCTTCCTGGACCTCTTCGGCGGCGGGGGGCGACCCGGCTCGCCACGAGCCGTCACCGCCGGCCCGAGCACCCGCGAGCAGCCGCCGATCCCGCATCAGCCGCCACCCACCGCCAGCCCGGCACCTGCCCGCGCGGTTCCCGAGCTGGAGCCACCGTGGACGCCCGCCGAGCCGCCCGGCAACGGTGGCCGACCCGTCGAGCCACGGCACGGAGGCGGCCACCCGGCCAGCGAGTCCCGGGTGCCGCACCAGGCCGGCGATCGACGGCCGATGCTGCGTCCGCCGGACGAGCCCGACCCGTCCATCGGCGAAGGGTCGCCGTCGGCGACCACCGGTCCCGTCCGCCGACCCGCGAGCACCGCGCCGGGCGGCCGTCCCGCAGCGACGGCCCGACCGGCGGTTCAAGCGCCCCAGCCGACGGCCGCCGCCGGCCGGTCCACCGCTCCGCCGGAGCAGCCGGCCATGATCACATCTGCGGATCGGCCAGCTCTCGAACGCACCGCGCGCCGGGCCACCGACACGGATCGACCCAGGAGCGCCGGCACCGCGGCCACCGGCAAGGAGGTCGTCGCGCCCCGACAGCGCACGACGAGCCGACCGGACCGACCGATCAAGCCGACCCGGGTTCGTGCCCCGAAGATCAAATTCGGGGATCGGGATCCGTCCGTCGAACTGGCCATCACCGAGATCGCCGGCCACCTGACCTTCACGCCGAACACCGTCACCGCCTGGTACTGGCTGCCCGAGGTCCGCTGGGCGTTCCGGCCGGACGCCGAACGCGAGGCGCTGCTGTCGGCGATCTCCGAGCAGTACGCCGGCCTGGCCGGCTTCCGACTGCACCTGCGCCGCACCACCCGGCCGTTCCCCGCCGACGAGTGGGCGCGCACGATCGACACGCACACCTCGGCGCCGCTGCCCGACGTACCCGGCACCACCGGCTGGGCCGACCACCTGGTCGCCGCCCAACGCCACCTGATGGCGGTCAACCACGCCGAGGGCCAGACCTACCTTGGCGTCACCTTCGCCCGGCGGTCCCTCGGCGACTCGCTCACCGAGCGGCTGCTGCGCACCTTCGGCCGGGGCACCGCCGATGGGGAGCGCCGCAAGCTGGGCCGCACCGTGGAACAGTTCGACGAGGTGCTCGGCGCGTTCGGCATGCGCGGGCGGCGGGTCACCGCCCAGGAGCTGGAATGGCTGCTCTACCGCTCGGTGGCGCTGTGCATGTCACCTCCGAGCACCCTCTCCCCCGTCACCGACGGGCGCTGGGAGCGCGGCGACCTGCTCGCCATGACCGAGCAGGTGGAGCGCTACCGCACCCCGTACGGCTCGACGGTCAAGCTGGTCAACCGGATGACCGGCGAGGAGCGGCACGTGGCCGTGCTCGCGGTCGGCCGGATGGAGCCGCTGGAGATCCCGGAACGACACGAGCCCTGGCTGCACTTCCACGAGCGGCTGCCCTGGCCGATGGAAATCTCCACACGCGTCGACATCCTCGGCTCCGGCGACTCCTTCCGCAATCTCGAACACCGGCTGCGGATGATCCGCTCGCAGCAGCTCGACTACGCCGAACACGGCATCGACGCGCCCCCGGAGCTGGAACGACTGGCCAAGCGCGCCCTGGTGATCGGCGACGAGATGACCACCGGGCTGCCGGTCGACTCGGCCCGTGCGCACGGCTGGCACCGGATCGCGGTCGGCGGCCGGACCAGGGAGGAATGCCTGGAGCGGGCCCGCCGGCTCATCCAGCTCTACTCCCGGGAGCTACGCATCTCGCTGCAGCACCCGAAGAACCAGGACTGGCTGGCCCGCGAGTTCATCCCCGGCGAACCGATCGCCAACACCGGCTACGTGCGTCGAATGCCGGTGCCGTTGCTCGCCGCCGCGCTCCCCCAGGCCGCCTCCAACGTGGGCGACCGGCGGGGCGACCTGATCGGCCGGACCGCCGGCACCTGCCGCCGCCCGGTCTTCCTGGACCTGCACTTCCCCATGGAGGTCCGGGAACGCTCCGGGCTCGCGGTCTTCGTCGCCGAACCGGGTGGTGGCAAGTCGACCCTGCTCGGCGCCCTGGGCTACCTGGCCGCCCGCCGAGGTGTCCAGGTGACCCTGCTCGACCCGTCCGGCCCGCTGGCCCGCCTCTGCGCGATGCCCGAGCTGCGGCCGTACTCCCGGGTGTTGAACCTGACCGGCTCGGAGCACGGCACCCTGGCGCCCTACTCGCTCATTCCGACGCCGCTGCGCTCCGAGTTCGGCACCGGGGCCGCCGGTGACCGGGAGTTCGAGATCGCGGTCTCCAACGCCCGCGCCGAGCGGCGGATGCTGGTCCAGGACATCTGCATGATGCTCGTCCCGCCGCAGGTGGCCAGGGAGGCGTCGACCGCCACCCTCTTCCGGCACGCCGTCCGCCAGGTCCCCGCCGAGGAGACCTCCACCCTGGACGACGTGGTGAGCTGCCTCGGGCGGCTCGACGACGACGCAGGCAAGGAACTGGCCAACCTCCTGCTGGACACCGCCGAGATGCCGCTGGCCATGCTCTTCTTCGGCCGACCGCCGGAAGGGCTGCTCGGTGCCGACGCGGCGCTCACTGTGATCACCATGGCCGGGCTACGGCTGCCCGACCTCAAGATCGAACGCGAGTACTGGTCAGCCGAGGAAGCACTGGCCCTGCCGATGCTGCACACCGCGCACCGGCTCGCCGTCCGGCGCTGCTACGGCGGCTCGATGTCGTCCCGCAAGCTCGTCGGCCTCGACGAGGCGCACTTCATGGAGGGCTGGCGGTCCGGGCGCTCGTTCCTGGTCCGACTCGCCCGCGACTCCCGCAAGTGGAACCTGGCCGCGCTGGTCGCCTCGCAGAACCCGAAAGACATCCTCGGCCTCGACGTGCAGAACCTCGTCTCCACCGTCTTCGTCGGCCGCATCGCCGAGGACGCCGAGATCGCCTCCGAAGCGCTGCGGCTACTGCGGGTGCCGGTCAACGACGGGTACGAGGCCACCCTGGCCTCACTCTCCGCCGCCGACACCAGCTCGTCCAGCCGGCTCGGCTTCCGCGAGTTCGTGATGCGCGACGTCGACGGCCGGGTGCAGAAGGTCCGAGTCGACGTCTCGTACGTCGAAGGGCTGCTGGACCACCTCGACACGACGCCCGCCGCGATCGCCGCGGCGGCCGGAGTCCTGCCGAGCATCCCCCTGCCGGATCTGGAGGCGTGACATGGCTAGGGCCTGGGCAAGGACCATGTCGTTCCTGCTCGCCCTTGGCGTACTGGCCGGGGCGACCCTCACCTGGCCGCTGATCGGCGCGGAGGCCGCAGCCGCGGCGCCGCCCACCGCCCAGGCCCGCGCTGACCTCTGCACCACCGCAGAATGGCAAGCCGACTTCCGCGCCTGCGTGGCGAAGCTGAAGCAGGTCGGTGAGGGGGAGATCGAGTGTCGGAAGCCGCCCGTACCGTCCGCCCCGGATTCGGGCCTCGCTGGTTGGTTCGCCTCCCGCCCGGACTCGTCCAAGCTGCCCGGACCGAAGGGCATCTACAGCGACTACGGCTACGGCGGTTACAGCTTCAACACTTATCGACCGGATGGTGGTTGTGCCTCCGCCGTCCTCCATCCGGACTACAAGTTCACCACCACCGTCGCCAACGGTGAGCTCATGATCGCCACGGCGGTCGTGGGCGCCTCGAACGCTCTGCGGGAACGGGCCTGGGACCCTCGCTCGATGTGGGATTGGGCCGACCCGCTGGTGGAGAAGGCCACCAAAGCCATCTACCAGAAGGTATTCAGCGTCTTCGGGATTGTCACGCTCTGCGTGGTGGGTCTCTACCTGCTGTGGCGCTCCCGCCAGTCGGACATGAGCAATGCGATGACCACGGCCGGGTGGGCGTTACTCGTGATGGTTGCGGTCACCGCACTGGCGGCCTGGCCGGTCAAGTCCGCGAACATCGCCGACGGCACCCTGATCACCTCACTCGGCGTCGTGCACGACGCCATAGGCCCGGCTTCCAGAGACACCCCGCCTGATCAGTGCGATGATCCGGATCCCAAGGCATGCAAGGACAACCGGCCGCCTGCCGTTCGGGCCAGCGACACTGCCACCGAGGCCATGCTCTACCGCAACTGGCTACGTGGAGTGCTCGGCTCGGCGGACAGCGAGACTGCCCGCAAGTATGGCCCCGCCCTGTACGACGCTAAGGCGTTCTCCTGGGAGGAGGCCGAGAAGCTGCGTGCCAACCCGGGAACCCGGGGAGCGACGATCAAGGCCAAGCAGCAGCAGTGGATGACGATCGCGGAGCAGATCGAGACCGAAGACCCGGAGGCGTACGAGTTCCTGACAGGATCCCGCGACATGGACCGGATTGGCTCCGGGTTCATCGCGGTGCTCGCGGCCGTGCTCTTCGCGATGTTCGACCTCACCGCGTCAGTGCTGGTACTGCTGGGCTTCCTGATCTTCCGGTGGGCGGTGATCGCTGCCCCGATTCTCGGCACGATCGGCCTACTCCGACCGGCCAGCGCCGGGCTGCGCCGACTGGCTAACGCGGTCGTTGCCGCAGTGTTCAACATTGCCATCTTCGGCACCGGCGCCGCGATCTACCTCTTCGCTGTTGATTTGATCATGAGCACACCCACCCTGCCGGGTTGGCTTCAGGTGGTGCTGGTCTGGCTCTGCGGGGTGGTCGGATGGCTGCTGCTGCGGCCGTACCGGCGGATCACCCAACTCGGCGGCAAGGACAGCAGCGAAGCGGTCAGTTCGGCCGGGTCCTGGCACCGCCGGTTCTTCCGCGACATGCGGACCGCCGCTCGGCTGGACGTGGCCGAGCCGGGCGGCACCGCCGAGCCGGTGGGCGGACGTCGACGGTCGCCCGACGCTACGCAGACCCGACTACGTCCGGAGGCGCGGCGGGAGGACCCGGCCCCGACGCCGGCAGCTGCGGCCGAGGGCCGGCGGGCAGACACGGCGCGCCCCGACGGTCGAGAGCGGCCCGACGAGGCGCCGGCGGAGGAGGGCAGAGGTCGGAGCCGCCCGGTCGCTCCGCAGCCCCGACGCCGACAGCCAGCGACCTGGACCGAGCCGGATGTGCCGGCTGAGAACCCGTCCTTCGTGGTCTACCGCCCGGGGTCCACCGAGCGAGCACCGGACCGCGCCGGACCACGGGTGCGCTCAGAAGCGAGGTGACGGTCATGCGACGGGCGCTGGAATTCCTCTTCACTCGGGCGCTGCGGTCCCGGCTGGGCATCGCGCTGGCGATCGGGGTGGTGGTCGTCGGCGTGCTCGGGGCGACCCGGCTGATCTCCAACCCGGGCGACTCAGCCGATGGGTTGAGTAGCCGTCCGGATGGGCCGATCATCACCGTGGACCCCACAGCCGGCGACGACGGTCTACTCAACAGCGCGGCTCCACCGTCACCCGTCACGTCGCCCGGCGCCCGCACGCCCGAACAGACTGCCGACCGCTTCGCCAAGGCCTGGCTGGGCCGTCCCGGGATGACCACGGAAGAGTGGCAGGCTGGCCTACGGCCACTCTCCACGCCGGCGCTGAGGGAGAAGTTGACCGGCGCCGAGCCCGAGAGCGTGCCCGCCGAGAAGGTCACCGGTCCGCCAACAATGCGAGAGCGGACCGAGACTTTCGTCGAGTTGCTACTCCCCCTCGATGCCGGCGGGCTCCGGCTGGAGCTGGTCACGTCCGACGATGGTTGGCTGGTCGACGTTCTGGACTGGGAGCGGCCATGAGCGACGTTGGTAGTGCCGGAACCCGCCGCGGGCCTCTCCGGCTCGGTGTGGTCGCCGCGGTGCTCACCGGGATGCTGCTCCTACTCTGCTGCACCGGCGGCACTGCGGCGTTCTTCCTCACCGGGCTCGGCGGCGACGAGTCCGAGAACGGCGACACCATGGCAGGCACGGAGTGCGGACCGGTGCGAGCGGTCAACATCACGGGCAAGCTGCCGCGGTTCACCGAGTACGGCGACACCCAGGTCCGCAATGCCGCGATCATCATCAAGGTCGGCCAGGACATGGGCGTACCCTCCCGAGGCTGGGTGGTCGCCCTCGCCACCGCGATGCAGGAGTCGGCCCTACGCAACCTGGCGAACAGCGGCGTACCCGCGTCCCTGGCTCTGCCGCACGAGGGGGTTGGCGCGGACCACGACTCGCTGGGCCTGTTCCAGCAGCGGCCGGGGTGGGGCAGCGTCGCCGAGCGGTTGACCCCCGCGTACGCGGCCCGCAAGTTCTACGAGAAGCTCGTCAAGGTGGAGAGCTGGCAACGCCGACCACTGACCGTGGTCGCGCAGCGGGTGCAGGTCAGCGCATATCCGGACGCGTACGCCAAACACGAGGAGGTAGCCAGCCGGATCGTGGACGCGCTGGCCGGGGGCGCGGCCCGCACTGTCGAGATCAACGGCAAGGCGGTGTGCAACGCGGCCGAGCGCGGCCAGATCGCCGCCTCCGGTTGGACCGCACCGATCCCTGGCGGAGTCGGCTCCGGTTTCCGCACCACCAGCCGGCCCAGCCACAACGGAGTCGACATCGGCGCGGCCAAGGGCACCGAGATCCGCGCGGCAGCGACCGGTCGAGTGTTGGTTTCGATCTGCGACGAGGACCGCCGCCGCCGACAGGACTGCAACGTGGACGGATTCCCCGGCAAGGGGGGCTGCGGCTGGTTCGTCGACCTGCTGCACGCCGGTGGCTACATCACCCGGTACTGCCACATGGTGGTTCAGCCCTTCGTCAAGAAAGATCAGATCGTGACGGCCGGTCAGGTGATCGGCAAGGTCGGCAGTAGTGGTAACTCCTCCGGCCCGCACCTGCACTTCGAGGTGCACCTGCGCAACGACCGCAACGCGTCTGGCGCGGTGAACCCGGTCCCGTTCATGCGCGAGCGGGGCGCCCCGCTGCGCGCTGCCGAGTGAGGCCACCGGTTCATGACCGGACCATTGCCCGACCCGTTCGCCGACCAGCCCGACTGGGCACCGCAGCCGCCGAGACCGCTGGCCATCGTCCCCGCGACGGATCGGGTCGAGCTGCGCGGGCGACGGGTACTGGTCGGGCTGCCGGGATTGGGTTGGCGCGGGGACCTGCGGGCGGACGACCGGGTGGTGCAGAGCGCCCGAACCTACGTGCCGGTGATCCCCGAGCACGAGTGGTACCGGGCCGAAGCCGACCAGGTCGAGGTGTTCGCGCCGCTGGTGCCGGTGGAGCGGGTCTGGGTGGAGACCGTCGGCAGCCGACCCGGGGTGGACGACGCCCGGGACACGGGCATCCGGTTGGTCTCGCTGGACGGCCCGGCACACCGGACGCCCACCCCGGTCTTCGAAGCGGACGCGGTCACCGGTCGACGGGTGGTGCACGTCGAGGAGGGCCGGGAGCACCGCGACCTTCGAGCAGTCACCGAAACCTACTCGGGTGCCGAAGGGGACATCTGCGTGCGAATCACACCCGAGGTGGAGTGGTACCGCTGGGCCTGGCGCGGCCAATCACCCACCACGCTGGAGGTTCCGGTTCACCTTCTGTGGATCGAGTGACTCAGCCAACCGGCGTGCCGCCACATACTCGCCACCCTCCGTCATTTTCGACGACCGTGAACGTCCAGTCGTCTCGGCGGCTGCTTCGGACAACGCCCTCGGCAGACCCGGAAATGATCAGCGTGGTACCGACCGATTCTCCCTCACTAGACGGCGTGCGAGTCAGTTGGCCCCAACTGACTCGCACCGTGACATCGAACTTCGCCTCGCGCTGCTCAATCTCAGCTCTCAGGTCTCGAATGGCCTGCAACTCGGCCCCGCGCTCGCAGGTGAAAAGGTCTGCTCTTGTGTCATTGCGATCCACGAGGAACGCGCGAAGGTAGTTGTCCACGACCACGTCGGGTGCGCTGCGGTCCGGGGTTGAGGCGCGGGTGTACCACACGTAGGCAGTTGCGACTCCGCCGAGGCAGAGCAGGGCGAGCACGCCAGCGACGACCGTGAGCACCGTCCGCATTCGACGGCGTGGCGGCTGCGGTGCCGGCGTCGCCGGGGCGGGCGGCAGCTGCTCGGACGGTGTCCGCTGGGCCGGTACGCGGGAGACCTGGGAACCGGCGGGGGGCTGCACTGATTCCACCTCCTGAAGTTATCGGCTGGACGCTCCGGAGCCAATGCCTCAGATCCAGCGGATCGTGACGGACCCCTCCCCACCGGTGAGATCCACGACAACACCGGCGCAGCGCCGAGGCACCTCCCGGAGGAGGGCCGTCGGCTGGGATACCGTCTCTGCTTGGGGAGGGGTTGCCAACCTCGGGTAGAGGGGGTGGACGCGGTGGCCGGTCCGAAGGCTCGCACGAACCGCGCCGCAGCCCTGCACCGTCGGGCTGCGGCCGTCGCGACCGCAGCTGCTGGGATCCTGGACGAGACGCGGCCGGCTCCGGCCGATCAGCGCCGTCAGTACGAGGTGGCCGACCGGCTACGGACGGCTGCGGCCTTGCTGGCTCCTGGCTGGTCGGGCGCGGCGCTGGACTCGCTCACCGTGGACTCGCCGGCGGGAGATGGTCCACCGCCGTTCGTTCGGGTCGGTACTGCGGCGCCGTTGGACGACGCTCGTTTCCCCGCGTTGGTGCCACTTGTCGGCACCGGTCACCTCAGCGTGGACGCTGACGCGCGGGAGCCGCGGGTGGCGGGGTTGCTCCGGGCCGTACTCCTGCGGTTGTTGGGTGCGGCACCGGCAGGTGCCCTGCTGATTCGCGCGGTGGATGCCACGGGTGCTGTGCTGACGCCGTTCGGGGCGCTCGCGGATGCTGGCCTGTTGCCGCCGCCGGCGGTGGACGTGGCGGGGTTGCGCGTGGTGCTGACCGAGGCGGAGCAGTGGGTGACGCCGGGGGCGAGTGGGCGCCGGCGTCACGATCGGACGTTGTTGCTGGTGGTGGCCGCGCTGCCGGAGTCGACCGGCCCGACCGATCTGGCGCGCATCGAGACGTTGGCCGAGCAGGGGTCGGCTGCTGGGCTGCATCTGGTGGTGGCGGGATGGCCGCCCGCCGGCCCGTACTCGGCCCGGGCGCCGCTGCCGCACACCACTTCGCTGGCGCTGCGTAATGCGTACGCACTGCTGGGCGATCCGCCGGGGGCGTCGTTCGCCGGGCCGGGCGCCGATCCGCCGGGCGGTTTGAACTCGCCGGTCTTCGTCGAGGCGGACCCGCCGGCCGAACTGGTCGACGCGGTCTGTCGGCGGCTCGCCGAGCAGGTGGAGGCGGGTTCCCGGTTGGCGTTGGGTGCTCTGCTGCCGCCGACGGGTGAGCGACTGTGGGAGTCGGACTCGGCCGACGGGCTGACCACTACCGTCGGCGATGCCGGGGGCCGGTCGGTGCCGCTGGGCTTCACCGAGTTGACCCCACACTGGCTGGTGAGTGGCCGGTCCGCGGCGGGTCGGGCGGCGTTCCTGACCACCGCGCTGCTCGGCCTGGCAGCCCGCTACGGCCCGGACGACCTGGCGTTCTACCTGGCGGATCTCGGCGACGGCGAGTCCTTCGTGGAGTTTCTGCAGACCGAGCGGGATCGGTCGTGGGTTCCGCAGGTGCGCGCGGCCGCGATGGCCGCCGACCGGGAGTACGTCCGGGATCTGTTGGACGAGTTGACGGCCGAGGTCCAGCGCCGCACGGAGGCGGGTGCCCGGGCCGGGGGGCAACGCTTCGCGGAGCTGCGTCAGCACCAGCCGCTGCCGCGGATCGTCTGTGTGGTGGACAATGTGCCGCTGCTCTTCGCCGAGCGGGACCGGCTGGCCGCCGAGGTGGCCGCCCAGTTGGACGGGCTGGCCCGGGCGGGTCGGGCGTACGGAGTGCACCTGGTCTTGGCGGGCGCGGGCGAGTTGGGGTTGAGTGCGCGCGCGGATGCTGGTCATCGGGATTCGATGCTCGGGCAGTTTCCGGTGCGGGTGGCGCTGCCGGGTGGCAGTCCGGTGTTGGAGCCGACGAACGACTCGGCGGCCGGTCTGCCGGTGGGCAGCGCTGTGGTGAACACGGCCGGCGGGCTCGGTGGCCCACGGGGTGCGATCCGGGGTCACGAACGGTTGATCCGCCACCCGGACCCGCAGGATCATCCGGAGGTCGTGGAGAAGCTGCGGCACGAGTTGTGGGCGGCCCGTCCGGCCGGGTCGGTGCCGCCGGTGGTCTTCGCGGGTTACGCCCGGCCGCTGCTGGGCAACGATCCGCGTCACCGGGCGGCCCTGGCGGGGCAGGCGCACGGCCCGGCCGCCCTGCTGGGTCGGGCGGTTGACGTGGCCCGCTCGACGGTCGCCGTGCCGCTGGGCCCGGCGGCCGGGCGCAACCTCGCGGTGCTGGGCTCGGGCACGGCGGCGGGTGGGCTGTTGGCGACGGCGGCGCGGAGCACGTCGGCTCACCACGCACCGGGCGGCGCCCGCTTCCTGGTGGCGGCACCGGATCCGGGCGCCCGGGCCCTGGCCGAGGCGTTGACGGCCGATCTGGCGACCCGGCATTCGGCCGAGTTGGTGGATCTGCCGACGCTGCTCGCGGACGCGGCCGACGACCTGCCGACGTATCTGGTGGTTTTCGGCCTGGACCGGCCGGGTCCTCGGGAGCTGCCGGTGGACCGGCTGCGCTCTCTCCTGCGGGATGGGCCGCCTGCGGGGCGGCATCTGCTGGGCTGGTGGCGTGCGGTGCCGCCGTTCGCCGCGTTGTTCGAGCCGTCGGGCGAGGTCGACAAGCTTGCGGCGGTGGCAGTGCTGGACGTGCCGGTCGCGCAGCTAACCGCAGTCTTCGGTCGGCCGGTCGAGTGGCAGGTGCGCCCCGACCGGGCGGTGCTCTGGGACGGCCCGGACGAGCGGGGCACGGTGCTGGTGCCGTTCGCCGACGAGGCCGGCTGATCGGGTGGCGCGCGTGGAGGGTGTCGAGGTGGATCCGAACGCGACGGTGACCGGGCCAGGGCGGCAGCGGGCCGTTGCGGCGACCGGGGACGCCACACCGCGGGCCGTCGAGCCCACCACGGCCTGGACGGAGTATCTTGCGGCCGCCCGCCAGCTGGACGGGGTACGCCGGAGCGCGTCTGCCGCCGCCGGTGAGCAGGCTCGGTCGGCGGAGGCCGCCCGGGAGGAGTTGACGGTGGTCCGTACCGGGCTGGCGAGTCAGCAGGAACGGCTGCGCGAGTTGGGCGTACCGGCGATCTCCCTGGTGCCGTCGCCGCCGGAGCTGACCGAGGCGGCCCGGTCGATGGCGGGTGGTCCGGCGGCCGTGTTGGCGGCGCTGCGGACCGCGCGTGGTCGGGCCGAGGCGGCGGACGCGGCGCTGACCGCGCGCCGCCGGTTCCGGCCGGGGTCCTGGCCCGCGCGGGCGCGCAACCTCCTGGTGTACGGGCCGTTTGCGCTGCTGGTACCGCTGATCCAGGTCGTGGTGCTGGCGGCGACGGGGGTGGGACCGGCCACCGTGGCGGCGTTGATCTGCGGCCTGCCGATGCCGGCGGTCGCGTTCGTCGCCGGCTGGATCGGCATCGGGCGGTTGTTCCGGGTCAGCCCCACCGAGCGGCTGGACCGTACGGTGCGTTTCGGCGCGTTGGTGTGCCTGGTGCCGGCGGTGCTGGCCACGACCGGCCTGCTGTTGGCCCTGCTCGCTGGCTGACCCGCCGGGGCCGGAAAACCGCCCGGCCGGAACAACCCCGGGCGGGTGCGGAAACGCAACGGCCGGCCGTCCCGGGTGGGTGTCGGCCGGTCGTGGTGCGTCGGGGTGTCAGCGGGGGATGATCAACGCCATCGCCTCGGCCCGCGACTTGGAGTCCGTCTGCAGGATGCCGCGTACGGCCGACGTGATGGTCTTGGCACCGGATTTCTGGATGCCGCGCATCGCCATGCACATGTGCTCGCATTCGAGCACGACGACGACGCCGCGTGGTGCGAGTTTGCTCATCAGCAGGTCGGCGACCTGCGAGGTGAGCCGTTCCTGCACCTGCGGCCGACGGGCGAAGACCTCGACGAGTCGAGCCAGCTTGGACAGGCCGGTGATCCGCCCGTCGGGGCCCGGGATGTAGCCGATGTGCGCGCTGCCCCGGAAGGGCAGCAGGTGGTGCTCGCAGAGGCTCATCACGTCGATGTCCCGGACGATGACCAGCTCTTCGTGGTTGGCCTCGAAGGTGGTGCTGAGCACCTGGGCCGGGTCGACCCGCAGGCCGGCGAAGAGTTCGGCGTACGCGCGGGCGACCCGGGCCGGCGTCTGCTGGAGTCCGTCGCGGTCCGGGTCCTCGCCGACCGCGATCAGGATCTCGCGGACGGCCTTCTCGATCCGGCCGAGGTCGACAGCGTCCTCGACGGGGCGGCCGGTCAGCTTGCCGCTGATCAGCCGCGCGGCCACGTAGTCCAGCTCGTCGTCGCCGTCGGGTTCGGTCGCGGAGACGGCCAGCTCCCGGTGTGGGGAGCTGGCCGTCGGGTCGTTGCTCAGTGCGTGCCGTCCGAGTTGTTGGACGGCGCCACGCCGCCGACCGACGCCTGCGCGCCGTCAGCCTGGGCCTGCGCCTTGAGCTTGTCCTTCTCCGAAGGGGTGAGCACGGGCGGCTCAGTGGAGGGCTGGCGCTTGCCGAAGCCGTTGTACGGCGCCAGCGGCGGGCGCTTGACCACCCGGGAGCAGATCCGCGCCATGTCGGCCGTGGAGAGGGTTTCCTTCTCCATCAGCTCGAGCACGATGTTGTCCAGGACGTCCCGGTATTCCACCAGGATCTCCCAGGCCTCGTCGTGCGCCAGCTCGACCAGTGCCCGCATCTCGCCGTCGATCTCGGCGGCCACCGAGTCCGAGTAGTCCCGTTCGTGGCCCATGTTGCGGCCGAGGAACGGCTCGTCCCCACTGGTGCCGTACTTGATCGCGCCGAGCTTGGAGCTCATGCCGTACTGGGTGATCATCGCGCGGGCCAGTTGGGTGGCCTTCTCGATGTCGTTGCCGGCGCCGGTGGTCGGCTCGTGGAAGACGAGTTCCTCAGCGGCGCGACCGCCCAGCGCGTACGCCAGAGTGTCGATCATTTCGGCGCGGGTCTGGGTGTACTTGTCTTCGGTCGGGAGCACCAGGGTGTGGCCCAGCGAGCGGCCACGGGACAGGATCGTCACCTTGTGCACCGGCGCGGCGTGCGGCAGCGCCCAGGCGACCAGCGCGTGGCCACCCTCGTGGTACGCGGTGATCTTCTTTTCGTTGTCGCTCATGACGCGGGTCCGCCGCTGCGGACCGGCGACCACCCGGTCGATCGACTCTTCCAGCGAGTCGTTGGTGATCGCCCGCTGCTCCTTGCGAGCGGTGAGCAGGGCCGACTCGTTGATCACGTTGGCGAGGTCGGCACCGCTGAAGCCCGGCGTGCGACGGGCCACCGCGTCGAGGTCGACGTCAGGCGTGAACGGCTTGCCCTTGGCGTGCACCCGCAGGATGGCCTTGCGGCCCTCCATGTCGGGGGCGTCCACCGGGATCTGCCGGTCGAACCGGCCCGGGCGCAGCAGCGCCGGGTCGAGGATGTCCGGCCGGTTGGTGGCCGCGATCAGGATGACCCCGCCCTTGGTGTCGAAGCCGTCCATCTCGACGAGCAGCTGGTTGAGCGTCTGCTCCCGCTCGTCGTGGCCGCCGCCCATGCCGGCGCCACGGTGCCGGCCGACGGCGTCGATCTCGTCGACGAAGACGATCGCCGGGGCGTTCGTCTTGGCCTGCTCGAACAGGTCACGGACCCGGCTGGCGCCGACGCCGACGAACATCTCCACGAAGTCGGAGCCGGAGATGGAGTAGAAGGGCACCCCGGCCTCGCCGGCGACCGCGCGGGCCAGCAGCGTCTTGCCGGTGCCGGGCGGGCCGAACAGCAGCACGCCCTTCGGGATCTTGGCGCCCAGGGCCTGGTACTTGGCCGGGTTCTGGAGGAAGTCCTTGATCTCGTACAGCTCTTCGACGGCCTCCTCGGCACCCGCGACGTCCGCGAAGGTCGTCTTCGGAGTGTCCTTGGTGATCATCTTGGCCTTGGACTTGCCGAAGTTGAGCACCCGGGAGCCGCCGCCCTGCATCTGCGACATGAAGAACAGCAGCAGGAGCACGAGCAGCGCGATCGGCAGCAGGTTGACCAGCAGGCTCACCCAGATGCTGTCCGAGGAGACCTTGGCGTCGGCCGGGCCGGTGACCCGGTTGTTCGCCTTGGCGTCCAACACCTCGTTCCAGATCTGGTCGCCAGCCTGGTACGGGAACTGGGCCTCGATCTTGTTGGTCTCGGTCTTACCGAACTTGGTCTTCTGGGCCAGGTCCAGCTGGAGCGTCTGCTCCTTGTCCTGGAAGACCACCTTGTTGATCTTGGCGGTGTGCAGTTGATCGAGCGCAACGGAAGTGTCCACGCGGTGGTAGCTGGGACCACTGGTGAACAGCTGACTGAGCACAACGGCGCCGAGGATGACCAGGATGATCCAGACCACCGGTCGGCGGAAGAAACGCGTACGTTCCATACTGTTGTCGAGCGCCGGGGCGCCCGCATCCTCCTGATCGACGTCCTGACCGTCTGATGGTGTCGCCGCGTTGAGCGGCGGCCGGAGCCGCCGTGCGGGCCGGCCTCGACCCCGAGGCGCGAAAACTACCGCGCCGCGGTCATTCGACGGTACACCGTGTACGCGAGGAGTGAGCTTGCGAGCCCCGCAGTCGTGCACCATCAAAAGACCGTGTACGCCAGCAGCGAACCTGCGAGCCCCCGCACTCTGCACGCCTTCGACATCGACGACACGCACCGTGGGCAGGCCCACCAGCCCCGCAGCCAACGTACGGCGAGTCCGGGTGGAAGCCGGCGTGGCGGGGAGTCCGGCTCGGCCACCCGAGCGCCCGGTCACGCGATCGAGAGGGTCGAGCGCGGAGAAACCTCCGGGCCACCGTGCTACACGGTAACCGCATCAGCTGAGAGCGCGCTGAACGTCGGCTTGATGGATGCCGATGCAAGTCGGGCTCATGTCGACCGGCGGGCCGGTCCGACGCGTCGGCCGGCGTCAGGAGCGGGCGTAGACCTCGGGCTTGAGCACCCCGACGTACGGCAGCTCCCGGTAGCGCTCAGCGAAGTCGAGGCCGTAGCCGACCACGAACTCGGTGGGGATGTCGAAGCCGACGTACTTCACTCCGACCGGCACCTTCACCGCGTCCGGCTTGCGGAACAGGGCGACCACCTCGACGCTCGCCGCCGAGCGCGACTCGAGGTAGCGCAGCAGCCAGGAGAGCGTGAGCCCGGAGTCGACGATGTCCTCGACGACGACCACGTGCCGACCGGCGATGTCCCGATCCAGATCCTTGAGGATGCGGACCACCCCGGAGGAGGTGGTGCCCTGGCCGTAGGACGAGATGGCCATGAAGTCGAGCTCCGCCGGCGGGCCGTTGCGGCCCAGCGCCCGGGCGAAGTCCGCCATGAACATCACCGCGCCCTTGAGTACGCACACCAGCAGCAGTCCGTCACCCACGTGGGCGTAGTCGGCGGAGACCTGCTTGGCCAGCTCCGCCGTCTTCTCGCGGATCTGCGCCTCGGAGATGATCACGTGGTCGATGTCGGCGTCGTACCAGGAGCCGTCAGCCATGACTCCTAGCCTGCCGTACGTCGGATGGCCTCCGTCGGCGGGGCCGCACCTTTTGGCGCGGTCCCGCCAATGATTTTCTGCGCAAATAACGCTAATCGCATCAGTTGGTACGTGACCGCCAGCGACGGCCATCGTCGCTCGGCTTCCAGTCGGCCGAATCGTGGCTGTCGACGGTGAGGCCGGCCGCCGAGGCGGCGACGAGCAGGACGAGGAACAGGAGGAAGAGCAGGAACTCCATGGCGGCGCTCGCTTTCGCATGATTGCTGTCGGTTTCGCCGCCGGTGCGCACCGGACTGAGACCAGTCTGCGACGTGATGAAGCAACCGGACAGTGGCAGGAATGCCATTGGTCATCGATTTACTGCCACCTGTCGGGTTACCCTCGTCACATGCTGCGGTCCGTTGCCGTCCTCGCCCTCGACCAGGTCGCTCCCTTCGAGCTCGGCGTACTCGCCGAGGTGTTCGGCACCGACCGGACAGCCGACGGTTTTCCGGCCTACCGCTTCCAGGTGTGCAGCCCGGACGGCGAGCCCGTGCGTACCTCGTCCGGGTTCCACCTCACCCCACACGCCGACCTCGGCCCGGTCGACGAGGCCGACCTGGTGGCGATCCCCGCGCACAGCCAGGGCACCACCGTCCCCGGCCCGGTGCTCGACGCGCTACGCCGGGCCGACGCCCGCGGCGCGCACCTGTTCAGCGTCTGTTCCGGGGCCTTCCTGCTCGGTGAGGCCGGGCTGCTCGACGACCGCGAGTGCACGACCCACTGGCGGTACGTGGACGAGTTGCAACGCCGGCACCCGCGCGCCCGGGTGCGCTGCAACTCGCTCTACGTCCAGGACGGTCGGCTGCTCACCAGCGCCGGCACGGCGGCCGGCATCGACGCCTGCCTGCACCTGATCCGCCAGGAGCACGGCTCGGCCACCGCGACCCGGCTGGCCCGGCGGATGGTGGTCCCGCCGCACCGCGACGGCGGTCAGTCCCAGTACGTCGAGGCGCCCATCCCGAAGGCGCCCGAGGCACCCACCCTCGAACCGGTGCTGGAGTGGCTGATGGGTCACCTGGACCGGACGATCACCGTGGAGGAGTTGGCCGCCCGCGCCGGCATGGCGCCCCGAACGTTCGCCCGCCGGTTCCGCGCCGAGACCGGCACCACCCCACACGACTGGCTCACCAACCAGCGGGTGCTGCTCGCCCGGCGACTGCTGGAGGAAACCCCGTTGAGCGTGGAGGCGGTCGCCGACCAGTCCGGCTTCAGCGACGCGGCCGCGCTGCGCCATCACTTCAGCCGTCGGGTCGGCGCCACCCCGCACAGCTACCGGACCACCTTCCGGGACCGGGCGCACAGCAGCTGAGACCGGCCGGCCGAGCACCACCACCTCCAGGAAACACCCGGCGGCTCGCGGTGTTGCGCGGGTTGAAGCAGAGCAAAGGAGGCCGGTCAGGTCAGGTGGGGCGCACCGATGCCAGCCGGCCGTCGCGGCGGAGCACCCGGACACCGCCCGGCAGGTCGGCCGGGCCCTGACCGCGCCAATCGGTGACCAGGGCGTCCAGGGCGGCGACGTGCCGGTGCGACAGGGCACCGGGCAGGGCGCCCAGCTCGCGGGCCCAGGAGTGCAGCACCCGGCCGCGTACAGCGGGGACCAGGCCGAGCAGCGCCGACACGGACAGCCCGCCGTCGGGGCACCGGGCCGCCGCCAGCGCCGTCCCCGCCAACTCGTCGAGCGCGGCGTTGTCGGCGGCCACCAGCCGGGCGGTACGCGCGAGGTTGTCCACCACGCCCGGCCCGAGCGCCCGCACCAGCGCCGGCAGCAGGTCGGCGCGCACCCTCGACCGGGCGTACGACGGGTCGGTGTTGTGCGGGTCCTGCCACGGGCTCAGCCCGAGCACCGCGCAGGCGGCGCGCGTCTGCTCCCGACCGATCTCCAACAGCGGCCGCAGCAGCGGCACCCCGCCCAGATCACGCCGGGCGGGCATCCCGGCCAGCCCTCGTGGGCCGGCGCCCCGGGCGAGCGCGAGCAGCACCGTCTCCGCCTGGTCGTCACGGGTGTGCCCGGTGAGCACCGCGACGGCGTTCTGCTGCCGGGCCGCCTCGGTCAGCGCCTGGTAGCGGGCCTCGCGGGCGGCCGCTTCCGGCCCGCCGGGACGCCCGGCCACCTCCACCCGGACCACCGTCGCCGACCCGAAACCGACCCCCCGCCCCCAGGTGGCCACCGCCTCGGCGCGCTCAGCGGAGCCGTCCTGCAAGCCGTGGTCGACGGTGACGAGCGCCGCGGCGCGGCCCAGCCGAGGCGCCACGAAGACGGTGGCCGCCGCGAGCGCGAGCGAGTCGGCGCCACCGGAGCAGGCCACCAGCACCGGACCGCCGGACGGCAGACCGGTCAGGGCGCGGCGGACCGCCACCCGGATCGCGGCCACCGGTGGAGCGAGCGCGGCCACCGGCGGGTGGTCAGCCAGCGGCCGGGATGGTGCCGGCCGGGCCGTGCACCCGGGCGACCCAGGCGTCCGGGTCACCCAACTCCGACAGTCGCGGCAGGGTCAGCGGCGAGTTGAAGATCGAGTTGAACCCGTCCATGCCGACGCGTTCCACCACCCCGTGCACGAACTTGCGCCCCTCGGCGTACTGGCGCATCTTGACGTCCACCCCGAGCAGTCGGCGGATTGCCTTCTCCAGAGGGTTGCCCGCCTCGCGGCGTCGGTTGAACGACGCCCGGATCCGCTCCACGCTGGGGATCACCTGCGGGCCGACGCCGTCCATCACGAACTCGGCGTGCCCCTCCAGCAGGGTCATCAACGCGGTGAGCCGGTCCAGTACGGCCCGCTGTGCCGGGGTCTGCACGATGTCCAGCACGCTGGTGCGGCTCTCCGGGTCACGGACCGCCTCGGACAACGTGGCCACCCCGCGCCGCAACCGCTCGACCAGGTGCTCACTTCCGCTGGACGAGGCGTCGACGAACGCCTGCACCTCGCTGAGGAAATAGGCCCGCATCCACGGCACGGCCGTGAACTGGGTGCGGTGGGTGACCTCGTGCAGACACACCCAGAGCCGGAAATCCCGAGGGTCGGCGCCGAGCTTGCGCTCCACCTCGACGATGTTCGGTGCGACCAGCAGCAGCTGGCCCGGGTCAGCCGAGAAGACCTCGTACTGGCCGAGCACCCGGCCGGAGAGGTAGGCCAGCACCGTCCCGGCCTGCACCCCGGTCAGCCGAGACCCGATCGCCTCGGTCAACGCGCCCGGTTGCTTGTCGCCGGAGAGCCGACTCACCAGCGGAGTGATCACCTCGCGGAGACCGGCGATGTTGGTCGCGGCCCAGTCGCGGCGATCGACCACCCGCACCGGCGGATGCGACACCTGTGCCCGCAACCCCGTGTAGTCGGCCACGTGCCCGGCCGCCTCGTCGGTCAGCCGACGCAGGTCGCCGACCACGTCGGTGGCTTCGGCGTACGACACGCGAGGGCCAGACTTGCTCAATGCTCCCGCCGTGGCGGCGGCCAGATCCCAGTCCACGAACTGCGCCATGGACCCACCGTACCCGCGCCGCGACACCCCGGCCCGGGCTCGCGCCCTCGATCGACACCGATGGCGACGGCGTCACCCCGAACCGGCGACGGTCAGCCGCAGCCGCAACCGGCCAGCGCGGCGGCGATCCGGTCCAGTGCGGGCTGGGCGGTGTCCCGGTCACCCGGCACCTTGTCGGTGAGCACTGCGAAGGTCAACAGCCGACCATCGGCGGTGGTGACCAGGCCCGCGATGGAGTGCACGCCGGTCAGGGTGCCGGTCTTGGCCCGGACGCTGCCCGCGCCAGCTGCGGTGCCGGCGGCGGTGCGGTAGCGCTCGTTCAGAGTCCCGGACCAACCGCCCACCGGCAGGCCACCGAAGACGCCGGCCAACTCCGGGTGGTCCGGACTGGCGGCCAACCGAACCAGGTCGGTCAGCAGCGACGGGCTGATCCGGTTGAGACGGGACAGGCCGCTGCCGTCGGAGACGCTGATCTCCTCGGCGGGCAGGCCCAGCTCCGCCACCTCGGCGTCCATGGCGGCGGCGCCACCGTCGAACGAGGCGGGCTGACCGCGGGCCAACGCGACCTGCCGGGCGAGCGCCTCGGCCACCAGGTTGTCGCTCTCGCTGATCATGACGTCGACCAGCCGGATCATCGGCGGAGACTGCACCACGCCCAGCTCGGTACCCGGTGCCGGGCTGGCACCGGCCGCCGCCTGAGGCGGGGCAGTGCCACGCTTCACGGCTTCGGTCGGCACCCCGAGCAACCGGGCGAACGCCTTGCCGGCGGCCAGGTCCGGCTCGGCGAACCGCGGGGCGGACCCGTGCTCGACGCCCGGGTCGGTACGGGCGCCGTCGGTCATCAACGCGGTCACCGCGCCGCCCGAGCCACCGGTGGGGATGTCGTCGTCCCAGCCAGGGCCGTAGACCGGGCCGGAGTAGACCGAGCCGTCAACGACGATGCTGGTCGGGGGTGTGCCGCCGAGCGCGGTACGCACCTGGGCGGCCAGGTCGTCGAGGCGCGCCGCACCCGGGTAGTAGCCCTTCTTGTTGATCGCGAGGGTCGGGTCGCCGCCCCCGACGATCACCACCTCGCCGGCCTTCGCGCCGGCCACCACACGAGTGGGAATCCGGTAGCCGGGCCCCCGGGCCGCCAGCACGGTCACCGCGGTCGCCAGCTTCGTCACCGAGGCGGGCACGGTGCCGTCGTCCGCCCCCTTGTCGAACAGCGTCTGACCGGTGATCACGTCGGCGACCGAGACGTTCACCCGGTCGCCCAGGGCGGCGACGCCGACCAGTGGATCGAGCACGGCACGAACCCCGTCCGGGGTGGGCACCGGGGCGTTCGAATCCGGGCCGCCCAGCACGTCCGACGGGGCGGGTTCCGGAGTTACGCCGACCGCGTTCGGCCCGGACCCGGCGTCGTCGCCCAGCCACCCGGCGACCGGACCGGGACGGGTGATCACGACGCCGACGCTGGCGAGCACCAGCAGGAGCACGGCGGCCAGTACCACCGGCAGCCGCCTCCGGCGGCGCGGCGCGGCGGGTGCGGGTGCGGGTGCGGCATCGGCGGGTGCCGGCAACGCGGAGATCGGCGGGCCCACCGGTGGGACCCCGCCGGGGCCGGTCGGCCCGGGACCGAACGACGGGCTGAGCGGCGCAGGGCTGACCGGGACCGTGGCACTGCCGCGCGGCGGGCCGCTCACCGGTTGCTCACCGCCGGCTACCGGGAAGTGACCGGTGTTCGGAGCGGGCGAAGCCGACCCGGTCGGCGGGCGCCAGGGCAGCGGCCGGGGTCGCTCGGGCACCGTCTCCGGTGCCGGGCTCGGTGCTTCGGGAGCCCGTGGGAGGTGCGCCTCCGGCACCGGGACCCGCCCCTTGGCACTGCCGGAGCCGGATCGTCCGGTACCGTGCGCGGAGCCCCCGTCCGGGCGGTAGTGTGAATCTTCCCTCCCCACGACCCCCTCCTCCCCCAGCGAAAATCGGCTTGGGTGACACTACTTCGGTCCGAAGACTATGCGGCGGCCGGAGTCGGCGGGTGGGCATTCACCTGTCCGGAGGGCCGCCAGTGGTTCCGTTAGCCAGCGTGGGCAGACGAGGGAGCGTGCAGATGGATTTCGACGTGACGGTTGAGATCCCCAAAGGTCACCGGAACAAGTACGAGGTGGACCACAAGACCGGCCGGATCCGGTTGGACCGCACCCTCTTCACCTCCACCCAGTACCCGGCCGACTACGGGTTCATCGAGGGCACCCTGGGCGAGGACGGCGATCCGCTGGACGCCCTCGTGCTGGTCCCCGAGCCGACCTTCCCGGGTTGCCTGATCCGCTGCCGCACCATCGGCATGTTCCGGATGACCGACGAGAAGGGCGGGGACGACAAGGTCCTCTGCGTGCCCTACGAGGACCCCCGCCAGGAGCACCTGCGCGACATCCACCACCTGGGCGAGTTCGACCGCCTGGAGATCCAGCACTTCTTCGAGGTGTACAAGGACCTGGAGCCCGGCAAGTCGGTGGAGGGCGCGACCTGGGTCGGCCGCACCGAGGCCGAGGCCGAGATCCACGCCTCCTACCAGCGGGCCAGGGACGCCGAGGCGCGCGGCGAATCCGCCCACTGACGACCGCTGACGCACCGGGCCCGAGGGTCGCTCAACCGAGCAACCCTCGGGCCCGGTCGTACAGGTCGAGGACCGCGCAGGCGATCGGCACCACGGCGACCACCAGGGCCGTGTCGGTGAGGTCCGCGATCCTCCCGAGGTACGGCGAGACCGGCCGGCGGGCGTACCCGGTGCCGCTGGCGACCGCCACCAGGGCCAGCGCCGCCCCGCCCAGGACCAGCACCAAGTGCCCGGTCTCATCGGCCCGACCGACCAGCACCGCACCCAGCGCCGCGTAGCCGGCCAGCCCGGCGAGCACCGTCGGCACCCGGTGTCGCAGCGCCACGAACAGCCGCGACCGCAGCAGCAGCACGGCCGAGGTGACCGCCACCAGCACCCGACCGGCCGTGCCACCGGCGACCACGAGTACGACCGCGGTGGCCACCACCAGCAGCGCGTGGCCGATCAGCATCCCGGTGAGCATCTCCTCGGTGCGGATCACCGCGGCGAGCACCCGGCCCCGGTCCGGCAGATCCCGGGCCCGCTCCGGCTCCTCCGCGGAGGTGGCGGCCGGCAGGGTGATCGGCGGCAGCGGCAGCTTGCCCAGCCGGATGGCCAGCAGCGGGATCACGCCGACGGCGAAGACCAGTGCGCTGAGCAGCACCGCCGCCGTACCGGCCGTGGTCATCAGCAGCCCACCGAGCGCGGCCCCCGCGCCGATCAGACCGACCGTGACACCGGCCACGAAGACCCGCAGCAGACTGGCCACCCCGAGGAGGCCGATCAACGCCACCAGCAGCAGCGCGACCGAGCCGGCCAGCAGTTCGGGAGCGCCCACCCAGCGGGCCGGTCCGATCGGCCCGACCGGGTCGCCGGAGCCGACGGCCAGGGCCCCGGCCGTGAACGCGTAGGGCAGCGCGTAGCCGCCGAGCGTCGCCCCGGCGGCGCCGTCGCCGTTGGCGCGCGAGGCCACAGTGCCGGCCACGGTGAGCACCAGCGCCACCGCGGCGGCCGCCAGCCAGCCGGCCCGGTGCGCCGGGCCACCGGCGAGCAGCGCGAGCAGTCCGACCGCGAGCGGTACGGCGGCACCGGCCAGACCGGCTGCCCGGGTGGCGGTGGGCGACCAGGCGCCGCCGCGGCGGCGAGCACCGTCGGCGATCGCCTCGATGACGTCGTCGTACTCCAACTCGGGCCAGTGCGCGCGCGCCGGCACGAGGTGCAGCACCTCACCGTCGCGGACCCCCTGCGGTAACAGCGCCTGCGCGGTCACCAGCAGCGCCCCGTCGGTGCGGCGGAGCACCCAACCGCCGTGCTGCTCGCCGTCGTCGGCCAGCCCGACACCGGCGTGCCGGAGCACGTCGGGCAGCAGCTCAGCCAGGGGCACCTGCTCCGGCAGGGCGACGTCCACCCGTCGTTGCGGCGCGCTGATGGTGACGCGTGCCAGCCCGGTAGTCATCGACTGGTCTCCATATCGAGGGGGATCGGAGGCTGCGCGGACGACAGGACTTTACCTACCATGAGCCAGGCTCGGGTTACCCAGCGCTGTCAGGAGGCCGAGTGTCCACCGTCGTCATCAAGCGCCCACCGCGCCGACCAGCGCCGGAGATTCCTGCCGGTGAGCTGTCGGTCGACGCACCGCCGGAGATCCCCGTGGTGACCGGCGGGCGGTGGCAGCAGCTGCTCATGCTGCTACCCATGCTCGGCGGCACGGTGGCGATGGCGATGATGTTCGGCCGGGGCGGCGGCGCCTACTCGTACGTGGTGGGCGGCATGTTCGGGCTCTCCTCGTTGGCAATGCTGGTGACGTCCTGGGGCAGCGCCTCCGGCACCCCGAAGAAGTCCGAGATGATGGCCGCCCGCAGGGAGTACCTGCGCCACCTGGCCACGCTGCGGCGGCGGGTCCGGCGGACCGCGGGCCAGCAGCGGGCCGGGCTCTACTACCGGCACCCGGATCCGGGTCGGCTCTGGTCGACGGTGGACAGCCACCGGGTCTGGGAGCGGCGCCCCGCCGACCCGGATTTCGCTGTGGTGCGGGTCGCCGTCGGGCCGCAGACCCTGGCCACCCCACTCGTCCCACCGGTCACCCGACCGCTCGAGGAGCTCGAACCGATGACCGCCGGCGCGCTACGCCGCTTCCTGGACGCGTACTCCGTGGTGCCGGACCTGCCGGTGGCGCTGTCGCTGCGTAGCTTCGCCCGGGTGCACGTACGCCCCGCCGGCCGCGGCCGGGCGACCACCCCGACCACCGGCGGCCCACCCACCGGCGACCCGGCGGCGCAGGCGCTGGTCCGGGCCGTGCTGACCCAGCTGGCGGTCTTCCACGCCCCCGACGAGCTGCTCGTCGCGGTCTGCGCCGGGCCGGAGCGCCGGGCCTGCTGGGAGTGGGTGAAGTGGCTCCCGCACGCCCACCACCCCGGCCGCACCGACGCGCTCGGCCCGATACGGCTGGTCACCAGCTCCGCCGCCGAGTTGGAGTCGCTGCTGGCCGACGTGCTGGCCACCCGGTCCCGGTTCAGCCCGGCCGGCCCGGCCACCGACGGTCCGCACGTGGTGGTGGTCCTCGACGGCGGCGACCTGACCGGCGCCAGTGACCTGACCGGCGACGGCGGCATCGACGCGGTCACCGTGCTGGACCTGGACACCCCGCCGCCCCGACTGCTGGACCGGTACGCGCTGCTGCTGGAGTTGCACGGCCGGCGGCTGCACTCGCGGTCGTCCGACGGGCACGCCGAGGTGGGCACCGCCGACCAGTTGGACCTGGCCGACGCCGAGGCGGTCGCCCGACGGTTGGCGCCGCTGCGGCTCGCCGGCGCGGCCCGCGGGCCGGACGCCCCGCTCCAGGCCGACCTGGGCCTCCCCGAGCTGCTCGGTCTCGGTGACCCGGAGAGTTTCACGGCGGAACAGGGCTGGTTGCCGCGCTCGGCACGGGATCGACTGCGGGTGCCGATCGGGGTGGGCGCGGACGGCGGCGCCATCGAGCTGGACCTCAAGGAGTCCGTCCAGGACGGCATGGGTCCGCACGGCCTGCTCATCGGGGCGACCGGCTCCGGCAAGTCCGAGCTGCTCCGCACGCTGGTGCTGGGGCTGGCCGCCACGCACAGCTCCGAGCAGCTCAACTTCGTGCTCGTCGACTTCAAGGGTGGCGCCACCTTCACCTCGTTCGACCGGCTGCCGCACACCGCGGCCGTGATCACCAACCTGGCCGACGCGTTGCCCCTGGTCGATCGGATGGTGGACGCGATCAACGGGGAGTTGGTCCGCCGCCAGGAGTTGCTGCGGCGCGCCGGCAACTTCGCCAGCGTGCGCGACTACGAGCGGGCCCGGGCGGCGGGCAGCCCCCTCGCACCGCTGCCGTCGTTGCTGCTGATCTGCGACGAATTCTCGGAGCTGCTCTCCGCCAAGCCCGACTTCATCGACCTGTTCGTGCAGATCGGCCGGCTGGGCCGGTCGCTCGGCGTGCACCTGCTGCTCGCCAGCCAACGCCTGGAGGAGGGCCGGCTCCGCGGGTTGGACACCCACCTCTCGTACCGGATCGGGTTGCGCACCTTCTCGGCGCTGGAATCCCGGACGGTGCTCGGCGTGGCGGACGCGCACGAGCTGCCCCGCTCACCGGGCCACGGCTACCTGCGCGCCGGCACCGACCCGTTGGCCCGGTTCAAGGCCGCGTACGTCTCCGGTGCCGTCCGCCGTCGGGCCGCGCCGGGCGGCGTCGCCGCCGAGGGAGGCGCGCGGCTGCTCACCTTCACCACCCACGTCGTACCGGTGCCTGAGCCGGCAGCCCCGGTCGTGCCAGTCGTGGCGGAGGAGGAGGGCACCAGGACGCTGCTCGACCTGCTGGTGGACCGGCTCGTCGGGCAGGGCCCGCCGGCGCACCAGGTCTGGCTCCCGCCGCTCGGCCAGCCGCCGGCCCTGGACGAGCTTCTCGGTCCGGTCGAGGTGCACCCGAAACGCGGGCTCACCGTGGGCAACCCGGAGTTGCACGGGGCACTCGGCGTGCCGATGGCAGTGGTGGACAAGCCGTTGGAGCAACGCCGGGACCTGCTCTGGCTGGCGCTGGACGGCGCTGCCGGGCACGTCGCGGTGGTCGGTGCGCCGCAGAGCGGCAAGTCCACCGCCCTGCGTACGCTGATCTGCGCGTTGGCGCTCACCCACACACCGGCCGAGGTGCAGGTCTACTGCCTCGACTTCGGCGGTGGCGGGTTGGCCGCGCTGCGCGACCTTCCGCACGTGGGCGGGGTGACCGGCCGCGCCGACCCGACCGCCGTACGACGCACCGTCGGCGAGATGACCACCCTGCTGGTCGACCGGGAACGCCGCTTCGCGGAGCTGGGCGTGGAGTCGATGGCCGCGTACCGGCAGCGTCGAGCGGCAGCGGGGACGGCCGGCCAGCCGGGCGCCGACCCGTACGGCGACGTGTTCCTGGTGATCGACGGGTGGAGCACCATCCGCGGGGAGTACGACGACCTGGAGCCGCTCGTCACCGACCTCGCCACCCGGGGTCTGTCGTACGGGGTGCACGTGGTCGCCACCGGGCTGCGCTGGCTGGATTTCCGCCCGGCGATCCGGGACCTGTTCGGCTCCCGGCTGGAGCTGCGCCTCGGTGACCCGACCGACTCGCTGGTGGCCCGGCGCGCGGCAGCCAACGTGCCGGAGCGCTCCGGCCGAGGGGTGACCGCCGAGGGCCTGCACTTCCTCACCGCGCTGCCCCAGCTCGGTACCGCCGGCGGCGACACCGCCGACCTGGTCAAGAGGGCCACCGACGGGTGGACGGGTGCTCCGGCGCCCCGGGTGCGGCTGCTCCCGCCGGCGCTGCCGTACGCCGATCTGGACCTCACCTCGACGACCGGGCTGCGGCTGCCGATCGGGATCGCGGAGGCGGACCTGCGCCCGGTGCTGCTCGACTTCGCCACCGAGCCACACTTCGTGGTCTTCGGGGACTCGGAGTGCGGCAAGTCGTCGTTCCTGCGCGCGCTGGCCACGTCGATCATCACCCGGTTCACTCCCGAGCAGGCCCGGGTGATCCTCGTCGACTACCGGCGCAGCCTGCTCGGCGCCATCGAGACGCCACACCTGATCGGGTACGGCACCGCGGCGGCGCACACGGCCGATCTGGTCGAGTCGGCCGCCGGTTACCTGGAGCGGCGGGCTCCCGGGCCGGAGGTCACCCCGCAGCAGCTGCGGGACCGGTCCTGGTGGTCCGGGCCGGAGCTGTTCGTGCTGGTGGACGACTACGACCTGGTGGCGGCGGGGCCGGCGAACCCGTTGCGCGCGTTGGAGGAGCACCTGCCGCACGCCCGGGACATCGGGCTGCACCTGGTGCTGGCCCGTCGGTCCGGTGGGGCGAGCCGAGCCCAGTACGAGCCGATCGTGCAGCGCCTGCGGGAGCTGTCCACCGCCGGCCTGGTGATGGCGGGCAGCCCCGAGGAGGGCGCACTCGTCGGGCCGGTGCGACCCGGACCGCTGCCGCCGGGGCGTGGTCGGCTGGTCACCCGGCGGGAGGGCGTACGCCTCGTTCAGCTGGCGCAACTGCCGCCGCAATGACCTGACTCGCCGGTTCTTCCCGTGACGGGTGGGGAAACCGGTAATCTCCGATCGTCATGGTTCCGTCGGGATGAATGGCTGGGGATGTGACTGGGGTGCGGTACAGCGGTCCGTCCGCGGCTCGACGAGCGACCGGCCGGGCGCTGCTCGGCGTGGCCGCGGCGCTTGCCGTCGTGGCCCCGACCGCGGCAGCCGTGCCCGTCGCCGCGCCCACGAACGGTGGACAGCTCGCCGGCGCGCCGATGGCGTTCGCCCCCGGTGACGCCGTCGCCCGCACCGATCAGGTCCGCGACGAGCAGTGGCAGCTCGACGAGTTGCAGGCCGAGACGGCGTGGCGCAGCTCGACCGGCCGGGGCGTGACAGTGGCCGTTGTCGACTCCGGAGTGGACGGCAACCACCCCGACCTGGTCGGCCAGGTGCTGCCCGGCAAGGACCTGGTCGGCCCCGGTGGCGCGCCGGGCCCGGACCCGGTGGGTCACGGCACCACGGTCGCCGGCCTGATCGCCGGGCGCAACGACGACAAGCGGGGTGTGGTCGGCCTGGCGCCGGACGCCCGGATTCTGCCGGTCCGTGTGCTGGACGAGGAGAACCGTTACGACGACGCGCTGATCGTCGCGCAGGGGGTCCGCTGGGCGGTCGACAACGGCGCCCGCGTGATCAACCTGTCGCTGGGCGGCAGCGGCGACAGTCCGGCCCTGGCCGCCGCCCTGGATTACGCGTTCGTGCGGGACGTGGTCGTGGTCGCCTGCACCGGCAACCTGGCCACCTCCACCAGCACCAAGGTCTGGTATCCGGCTCGGGAGCCGGGTGTCATCGCGGTGTCCGGTCTCGAACGCAGCAGCGACAACCTGTGGTCCGGATCGATCACCGGCCGGGCGACGGTGCTCACCGCTCCCGCCAGCGGGTTGGTCGGCGCCAAGCCTCCCGGCGGGTACTGGCGGGTGCAGGGCACCAGCTTCGCCGCGCCACTGGTGGCCGCGACCGCCGCGCTGGTCCGGTCCCGCTATCCGCAGATGCCCGCGGGTGAGGTGGTCAACCGGCTGTTGGCCACCGCCCGGGACCTGGGCCCGACCGGGCGGGACGACCGCTTCGGGTACGGCATGGTCGACCCGGTGGCCGCGTTGAGCGCTCAGGTGCCGCCGGTGACAGCCAACCCGCTGGACGACCAGACGTCGCCGGGCGTGACCGGTTTCGGTCCGGCGCCCGGCTCGGTCGACGACGATCCGGTGGCCGGTGCCGGTAGCGATCCACTCGGTCTCGCCGCATCCGGTCAGCAGAGCCGCTGGACGGCTCGGGCGGCGGGCGGTCAGGACACCTCCGCGCCGGAGCAACTGTGGACCACTGTCGTGCTCCTCGTCGCTCTGGTCGGCGTTGCGGCCCTGATGGTGCGCCGGTTGCGTCAGCGCACCCGTTGATCTCGGCCGACCGGCAGGCCTGACCGACCGCCCGGCCGGGTAGAACGGACCCATGAGTACGCAGCGGCCGCCCACCCTCGCCCCCACCGGCCAGCCGTCCTGGCGGCACCGCCGATTCGACCCGGACCATGCGCTGGGGCTGCGGCTCACTCTCGCCGCGACGGCGGCGTTCCTGGTGCTGGTGCCGTTCGCGCTGCTCACCCTGCTGGTGCTCGGCGCCTGGGCACCGCTGCACCGGCTGGACACGGTGGTCACCGACGCGCTGCACGGCTACGCCCAGGATCACCCGGCCTGGGTCGTGCTGATGCGGGTCTGGACCGAGGTCTTCGCACCGATGCCGCTGCGCGCCGTCGCCCTGCTCCTGGTGGTCTGGTTGCTGCGTCGGGGAGCCCGCCGGCTGGCCCTCTGGGCGGCCACCACCATGGTCGTCGGCGGGTTGGTCGGTCCGCTGCTCAAGTTGCTGGTCGGCCGGGACCGGCCGGAGTTGCTGGACCCGGTGGCCCGGGCCGCCGGTTACTCGTTCCCCTCCGGGCACGCGTTGAACGCCACTCTGGCCGCCGGGGTGCTGCTGCTGGTGCTCCTGCCGTACGTCAGGCGGGGGGCGGCGCGGGCCGCGCTCTGGGTGGCGGCGGTCCTGCTCACAGTGGTGACCGGGCTGAGCAGGGTGGCCCTCGGCGTGCACTTCACCAGCGACGTGGTGGGTGGATGGATGCTCGGTGTGGCGGTGGTCGCGGCCACCACCGCCGCGTTCACCAGTTGGCGGGCGCACACCGGTCTTCGGCCGGTCCGGCCGACCCGCGACGGCGTCGCTCCCGAGGTTGAGCGGCACCCTGAAGCGGCCTGAGGAGTGACGACGAGGTCGGCCGGGTACTGGCCGACCCATGTCCGAGACCGTGGTCCAGATCGTCCGGCGGGTGCTGCTGCCGGTGTCCCTCCTGCTCGGGCTCATGGTGCTGCTCGGGGTGCTGGTCACCCGGGTGTTCGCCCGGACCTGGCCGTTCACCGTGGAGGACGCGGTGAACCGGGAATTCGCCGCCGACCGCACCGCCGACTGGAACAACGTCTCGCTGGTGTTCAGCACGCTGGCCAGCACCCAGATGATCGTCGTGGTCACCGTGCTGGTGGCGTTGGCGCTGCGGCTCTGGCTCAAGCGCTGGCGCGAGCCGCTGTTCCTGTGCGCGGCGGTGACCGCCCAGGCGCTGGTGTTCCTGCTGACCACGCTGGCGATCGACCGGCGGCGGCCGGCGGTGGAGCACATGGACGTCTCGCCACCCACGTCGAGCTTTCCGTCCGGGCACACCTCGGCGGCGGTGGCGCTCTACGTCGGCATCGCCGTGCTGCTGGCGCTGCGGGCACGGAGCACCGGAGCGAAGGTCGCCTGGTGGACGCTGCTGCTGATAGTGCCGCTGGGCGTGGCGCTGACCCGGATGTACCGGGGAATGCACCACCCGAGCGACGTGGTGGCGTCCTTCCTCAACGGCGGCACGTGCGTCGCGATCATGGCCCGTGCCGTGCTGGGCCGGGGGCTGCGGTGGGGCCGGGCGAAGCTACCAACCGTCGGGCGTCGCGCCATGTCGGCCCAGGGCTGAGCTGACCTCGCGGCGACGCTCAGGTGCACTCGCCGGTGGCGACCTGCCGGTTGCGTTCGGCACCGGCCAACGCCACCGGGCGGGCCTCGGCCGCCGTCACCGCGAAGCCGGTGTTCGGGTCGTCGGACGCCGCCGCGAAGATCACGCCGAGCACCAGGCCGTTGGCGGAGAGCAGCGGACCGCCCGAGTTGCCGCTGCGGACCAGCGCCCGGATCGTGTAGATCTCCCGGGTCACCTCGTTGGACGAGTAGATGTCCGGGCCCTTGATCCGGTCGACGTCCCGGACCCGCGCCGACTGCGCGTTGTACGGGCCGTCGAGCGGGAAGCCGAGCACGATGGCGTCAGAGCCGCTGCCCGCGTTGCCGGCGGCGAACCGCAGGGACGGCCCGGGCAGCCCGGGCACGAGCAGCACCGCCAGATCCCGGTTCGGGTCGTAGACCACCACCTTGCCGTCGTACCGCTCGCCGCCCAGCTCCACGGCGACCGAGCGGGTGCCGGCCACCACGTGCGCGTTGGTCATCACCCGGTCGTCGGCGTACACGAAGCCGGAACCCTCGATCCGGCGTGAGCAGCTGGGCGCGGAGCCGAGCACCTTGACGACCGACTGCTGACCGCTGACCACCACCTGGGAGCCGGCCAGTGCCGGGTCCGGCGGGTCGACCTGCCGGGCCCGGGTGGGCGCGAGGTCACCGAAGACGTCCGGGAACCCGTCGGTGTCGACGGTGTCCTCCAGCGCCGTGGACAGCTGGTGGGCCTGCTCCGGGAGGACCTGGTTGACCACCGTGATCAACGCGCTGTTGCGGACCGAGGCGGCGAGCCAGGGCACCGAGGACGAGCCGAGCGGCACGGCGACCAGCCAGGCGAGCAGGAGCACCGCGAACAGCGAGACGAACGCTCCACCGACGTCGTCGGCCCGTCTGCCCACGTCGCTGGTGATCGTCTTACGTAGGTGCGAGCCGAGCCAACCGGCGAGCGCCTGCCCGACCACGGCCAGCCCGAAGATGGCCACCAGCGAGATCAGCACACGGGTGCCGGCGTCCACGAACTGCCTGGCGAACAGCGGCCCGAGCTGGAGACCCAGCAGTAGACCCAGGAAGAAGCCGGACAACGACGTGACGCCGATGACGAAACCCTGGCGGTATCCGCTGATCGCGAACACGAGCATGAGCAGCAGCAGGACGAGATCCACGACGGACACGGGTCAAGCGTACGGGCAGTGTGCCCGCCGGATGACCATCGCTTGCGGATGGTGACCGTGCGGTCAGCGCAGGGCGTTCTCGTCAGCGTCGTCGGTGCCGGCGGACGGGGCCGGTGTCGCCCCGGTCGGCGGAAGCTCCACCACCCGGCCGCGCGACCACGGACGGGCCCAGCCGCCCATCTCGAGCAGGGTGGCGAGCACGCCGGCGGTGAAGCCCCAGACGAGCATCCCGCGCGCCGAGAACGCCGGCCCGATCCAGCCGCTCGGGTGGCGGACGCGCAGGCGGTTGGCCGGATCGACCAGCTCGCTGACCGGCAGGCGGGCGACGTGTGCCACCTCGGCCGGCTCCCGTGGGTGCACCGGGTGCGGGTCGTGCCACCAGGCCAGCACCGGCGTGACCACGAAGTCGCTGACCGGGATCCACAGCTTCGGCAGCTCGGCCAGCACGGTCACGCTGGCCGGATCGAGGCCCACCTCCTCGTTCGCCTCGCGCAGGGCGGTGGCGCGGACGTCGGCGTCCTCCGGGTCGGCCGCACCCCCGGGAAAGGCGGGCTGGCCGGCGTGATTGCGCAGGGTGGCGGCGCGTTGCAGGACCAGCACGTCGGGACCCGCGCCGGGCTGCTCGCCGAGCAGCACCAGCACGGCGCTCTCCCGACCGCCCTCGGCCGGGGTGGTCAGCCGGGTGAAGTCCTCGGCGCGGGCGGTGCCGAGCCGGGTCAGCAGCGGCTCGATCCACTCGGGGGGCCGACGGGTCACGCCGGCACCGCCAGGCCGAGGTGCTGGCGGACCAGCTTGGCGAGCTTGGTGTCGTCGAGAGCGCCGCTGGCGTCGATGTGCCGGACCTGGCCGTCGGCGGCGACGAAGAGGGTCAGCGGAATGGCGTTGCGCTTCAGCTCGCGCTGTAGCGCCTCGCCCTGGTCCACCAGGATCGGGAACCGGACGCCGAAGTCCTCACCGATGGACTGGGCGCCGCTGCGGCTGTCCCGGCTGTTGACCCCGACCACCTGGAGCTGACCGGCGGCCCGCTCGCTGAGGCGCTGGAAGGCGGGCAGCTCCTTGCGGCACGGCGGGCACCAGGAAGCCCACACGTTGATCACCGCCGGCCCGGCCACCTCCCGCAGCACGACGGGGGCGCCGCCGGTGAAGCAGGAGAGCGTCAGCTCCGGCAGCGCCGACCCGCCAGCGGCGGGGGCCGTCGTGCCAGGCGAGGCGGGGGTAGCCGTCGTGGGGGCCGCCGTGCCGGAGCCGGGCGACGTGGCAGGGGGCGCCGTGCTCAGCGTGGCGCAGTCCCGGAACGGGGACGGTCGCTCAGCCGCGGCCGGACGGGGGGCTGGCTCGTCGTTGGCCGTGCCGCTGGTGCAGCCGGTGACCGCCAGCAGCAGCGGCAGGACGGCGAGGGCGAGACGGCGGTTCACGGCACCTCCGCCGTGATCGCCTGCGCCGGCACCAACTCCGGGTCGACCCTGGCAGCCACCGCGAGGTCGCGCGCCCGAGGACCCTTGAGCAGCTTGGCGGCGGCCGCCGGCTCGGTCGGGCCGGTGCCGTACGACGGGCAGAGCTTCGCGAGGGTGCACGCGCCACAGGCCGGCTTGCGGGCGTGGCAGACCCGTCGCCCGTGGAAGATGATCCGGTGCGAGAGCATGGTCCAGTCGCGCTTGTCGTACAGCGCGCCGATCGCGTGCTCGATCTTGACCGGGTCGGTCTCGGCGGTCAGCCGCCACCGGTGGACCAGCCGCTGGAAGTGCGTGTCGACGGTGATGCCCGGAACGTCGAAGGCGTTGCCCAGGATCACGTTGGCGGTCTTGCGGCCGATGCCGGGGAGCGTCACCAGGTCGACGAGCCGGCCCGGGACCGCGCCGTCGTACCGGTCGAGGAGGGCCTGACCGAGCTTGAGCAGTGAATCGGTCTTGTTGCGGTAGAAACCGGTGGGCCGGATCAACTCCTCCATCTCGCCCCGGTCGGCCCCGGCGTACGCGGCAGCGCTCGGGTAGCGGGCGAAGAGCTTCGGGGTGACCTCGTTGACCTTCTTGTCCGTGCACTGCGCGGACAGAATCGTGGCGACGGCCAGCTCCAGAGCGTTGGAGTGGTCCAGCTCACAATGCGCGTCGGGATGCGTCTCGGTCAGCACCCGGCCGATCTTGCGGGCACGGCGTTTGCGCCCGAGATCGGTCTCGCTGGCACCGGGAGGGCTACTGGTCACGACGGTCAGCCTACGTCGCACCCCGGACGCTCCTCGTCGGGTCAGCCGGCGGTCGGCGCCGAGATCTTCCCCTGCCCGTCGAGGCGAGCGCCGCCCTTCGGGAAGTCGGCGCGGCTCAACTCGGTGACCAGGCCCAGGCCCCGGTCGTCCGGGTCCATCGTCGGCTTGCCGGCGGAGTTCATGTACGTGGAGGCGAACGAGCCGCCGGCCCAACTGCCGTCCGGCTTGAGCGACACCTTCAGCACCCCGCCCCAGCCGAGGCGGCCGGCGTTGCTCAGCGAGTTGCCGCCGCCGGCGAAGTTGCCCAGGCTGTACGCGATCAGGCGCCCCTTGTAGAACTCCATCCCGCGCAGCACGTGCGGGCCGTGCCCGACGATCAGGTCGGCGCCGGCGTCGATCATGGCGTGCGAGAACTTCACGGGGTCGCCCCGGTTTTCGCCAAGGAACATCTCGGTGCCCGGCTTCACCCGGGTCTTGTCGACGCCCTCGCCACCCATGTGCACCTGCACCACGACCAGGTCGGCCATGGTGGCGGCCTTGGCGACCACCGCCTTCGCCTTGTCGATGTCGACGAGGCTGTTGGACCAGACGTACGACGAGAAGCCGGCGACGGCGACCTTGACGCCCTTGACGTCGACCACGGTGATCTCGTTCGGTGCGCCGGTGTGCTCCAGGTCGTAGTTCTTCAGCGCCTTCTGGGTGTTCTCGTAGCCCTTGGGCCCGTAGTCGTACCCATGGTTGTTGGCCTGGTTGAGCACGTCGAAGCCGGCGTCACGCAGGTGTGCGGCGTACTCCGGCGGGGCGCGGAACTGGAAGCAGCGGGTGGAGTTCGCCCCGCATTTACCGGTGCCGGTGTCGACAGTCAGCGGCTCCTCCAGGTTGCCCATCACCAGGTCGGCCTTGAGCGCCTCGGTGACCGAGTTGAAGAAGCCCTTACCGCCGGCGGCGGGCAGCCGACTGGGCGCGTTGCCCATGATGATGTCGCCGGTGGCGGAGAGCGAGATCGCGCCACCCTGACCGGACGACGCGGGCCCGGTGGCCTTCGGGCTGGTCGTGGAGACCGGCGCGCCGGTGCCACCACCTCCCGCGCCGGGCTGCCAGACGGGTGCCTCACCACCGGGGTCGGCACAGCCGGCCACGAGGAGGGCGGCCAGCAGCGCGGCGAGGCCGAGGGCGACGCGGCGACGCGGGCGGGACGCGAGGAGGGCGGGAGCGTACATCGCTCGCGACCCTACCGGTCGTTAAACGCGCCGACGACAGCCGATCGGTTGGACTTTGCGCCCCTGAGCTGGTCGGACCACGGCACGACCGGCCGGGAACCACCGGCGAGCACCGCCGCGTGCACCGCTCGGGCGAGCGGAGCGCCCCAGGTGGAGCGCGGCCCCCCGTATGCGGCCTCCGGCCCGTCCACCGGGCAGAGCACGGTGACCGCGTCGGTGGGCGTGCCGGTCCCCGGCACCCCCAGCTCGGTGATCGCCTGGGTCTTCGCCTCGGTCGCGGTGGCCACCGCGTTGACCAGCGCCGAGTCGGCGAGCCGGGCCGGCACGTACACCACGATGTTGACAGTGCCGACGCGTTCGGTGAGCGCGGCCGGCGTCGGAGCGGCCGCGGGCACCGGCGTGCCGAGCCCGACCGTCGCCCAGGCCCGCACCCCGGCGTCGGTTCGCGCCACCACCTCGGTCACATCGACGCCGGTCAGCAGGCCAATCCCGGGCCCGTCGAGGGCCAGCTCGGCGGCGAGCGAGGCCAGGTGCGCCGCGGGGTCCTCCCGGTCGTACGACATCGGTACGGTCGCGTTCAAAACCCACCGCCGGACCCCGATGCCACCGCCCAGCGGGGCACTGCTGACCGCCCGCAGAGGCACGTCCGCGCGCCAGACGAGCAGCGGGACGGGCCGCCCGTCCTCGGCGCGGCTGGTCAGAGTCGGCTCGCTCAGCACGTCGGGCAGGTTACGCCCACCGATCAAGATTCCAGGGGCGACCTCTGATTCATGCTCACGTGCGCCTAGACTTGGCGGCGCGCGAGGGGATCAGCGGACGGCGGCCCCGGCCGACGGACGGCACGCGCAACCGGAGGTGCGCAATGGACGAGGTACTGGCCCGCAGCGGGATCTTCCAGGGTGTTGACCCGGAAGCTGCCGAGGCGCTTGCCAAGGAGATGGAGACGATCGAAGTCCGCAAGGGCGAGATCGTCTTCAATGAGGGCGAGCCCGGTGACAGCCTCTACATCCTGCTGTCCGGGAAGATCAAAGTTGGTCGCCGCGCGGCGGACGGCCGACAGAACCTGATCGCGGTGATGGGGCCGTCGGACATGGTCGGTGAGCTGTCGCTCTTCGACCCGGGTCCGCGTACGGCGACCGCCACCGCGGTGACCGACACCCGGCTGGTGCGGCTGCGTAAGCAGGCGTTGCGGCCGTGGCTCAACAACCGCCCGGAGATCGCCGAGCAGCTGCTCCGGGTGCTCGCCCGGCGGCTGCGCCGGACCAACGACTCGCTCGCCGACCTGATCTTCACGGACGTGCCGGGCCGGGTCGCCAAGAACCTGCTCCAGATGGCGGGCCGCTTCGGCACCCGCGACGGCGGCGTTCTGCGGGTCACCCACGACCTCACCCAGGAGGAGATCGCCCAGCTCGTCGGCGCCTCCCGGGAGACCGTCAACAAGGCGCTGGCCGACTTCGCCTCGCGCGGCTGGCTGCGGTTGGACGGCAAGAGCATCATCATCCTGGACCCGGAGCGCCTGGCCCGTCGCGCCCGCGTCTGAGCAGCACCGAACGTCCCCGCCTGCCGTCACCGACGGTAGGCGGGGACGTTTGCCATCTGCCTGGCGCAGAATCGCTGGCCTCGGGGCGGTGCCGGCGGTGAGGGTGGGGCCATGGTGAACCGAGTTGCGGTGCTCTCCGACATCCATGGTGTCCTGCCGGCGCTGGAGGCCGTACTGGTCGAGCCGGACGTCGCCGCCGCCGATCTGATCGTGCTCACCGGCGACATCGCCGCCGGCCCGCAACCGGTCGAGGTGCTGGACGTGCTCGCCGACCTGGGTGACCGGGTGTGCTGGGTCGGCGGCAATGCCGACCGCGAGCTGGTCGAGGCCCGGGCCGGCCGCCCTGCGTCGATCGAGGTGTCGAACTGGGCCGCCGGGCAGCTGCGCGACGACCAGGTGGCCCGGCTCGCCGCGCTGCCGGCGACGGCGACGCTGGAGATCGACGGCCTCGGGCCGACGCTGTTCTGCCACGCCACGCCCCGCGATGACGAGGAGGTCGTGCTCGTCGACTCCCGGCTGGCCCGCTGGGCGGAGGTGTTCGACGGTCTGCCCGCCGAGGTCGCCACGGTGGTCTGCGGCCACACGCACATGCCCTTCACCCGGCTGGTCGACCGGCGTCTGGTGGTCAACCCGGGCAGCATCGGCATGCCGTACGGGGGCGCGGGCGCGTGGTGGGCGCTGCTCGGGCCGGGCGTCCAACTGCGCCGCACCGCCTTCGACGTGGACGCGGCCTGCGCCCGGGTGGCGGCTGAGTCGACCTTCCCCGACGCTGCCGCCTGGGCCGACGAGTACCTGCGCTCCCAGCACAGCGACGCCGACGCGCTGACCGTCTTCGGCCCCCGCGACGGCCGCTGAGCGAGCAGTCGGAAGGCCACCTGTGTCCATCCGAGCGTCGCGGGCTCAGAAAAAGTCAGTCTTGACTGTTTGTTTCGGAGGCCCCAGGCTGTCCCCGTGCCCACCGCATCGACACGTGTCCCTCAGCAGGAACGCAGCCGCGCCACCCAGGCCCGGCTGCTGGAGGCGACCGTCGACTGCCTGATCGAGCACGGCTGGTCGGGCACCACGACCACCGTCGTCGCCGCGCGGGCCGGTGTGTCGCGTGGAGCTCAGCTGCACCACTACCCGACGAAGGCGGCGCTGGTGACGGCCGCCGTGGCCCATCTGGCCGAGCGCCGGGCCGACGAGTTGCGTACCGAGGCCGAGGCGCTGCCGGCTGGGCCGCAACGGTTGGACCGGGTCGTCGACCTGCTCGCCGTGGCGTTCACCGGGCCGCTGTTCGTGGCCGCGCTGGAGCTCTGGGTCGCCGCCCGCACCGATCGGGAGCTGCGGGACGCCCTGGTGCCGCTGGAGGCGACGGTCGGGCGGGAGATGCACCGGCTCACCGTCGCCCTGCTCGGTGTCGACGAGCGTCGACCGGGTGTCCGCGAAGCGGTGCAGGCAACGCTCGATCTGCTCCGTGGGCTCGGGGTGGCCAACCTGCTCAGCGACGACTCCGCCCGCCGGACCGCCCTGTTGACCACCTGGAAGCGCCAGCTCGCCACCCTGCTCACGCCCTGACCGCCGGCCGCACCGGCCCACCACCGACCGGAGGCACAATGGTCGACCTCAGCGACCTGCTCACGGACCTGGCCGACGAGTCCGCCCAGCTGGACGCCCTGGTGGCGCCACTGCCGACCGCCGACTGGGCGAGGCCGACCCCCGCGCCGGGCTGGAGCATCGGGCACCAGATCGCCCACCTCGCCTGGACCGACCACGTCGCGCTGTTGGCCGCGACCGATCCCGAGGCGTTCTACGCGACTGTCACCGCAGCACCGGACGTGACCCGACTCGTCGACGTCGGCGCCGAGGAATTCCTCGCCCCGCCGGCCGAGCTGCTCGCCCGCTGGCGGGCCGGGCGAACCACGCTCGTCGACGCGCTGGCCGCCGTTCCGGCCGGCGACAAGCTGCCCTGGTACGGCACGCGGATGTCGGCCACTTCGATGGCCACCGCCCGGATCATGGAGACCTGGGCGCACGGCGCGGACGTGGCCGACGCCCTCGACGTGGTCCGCCCCGACAGCGACCGACTCCGGCACGTGGCGCACCTGGGCGTGCGTACCCTCGGGCACGGCTTCGCCGCGCACGGCCGGCAGGCACCGACGGCGCCGGTCCGGGTCGAGCTGGTCGGACCCGGCGGGGAGACGTGGAGCTGGGGCCCGGCGGACGCCGCCGACCGGGTCACCGGCCCGGCTCGGGACTTCTGCCTGCTGGTCACCCAGCGCCGACACCGCGCGGACCTCGCTCTGGTCGCCACCGGGCCCGTCGCCGACGAGTGGCTCGACGTGGCACAGGCCTTTGCCGGGCCGCCGGGTGACGGCCGGCAGCCGACCGGCCGGAACGGGATACGGGCATGATCCGCATCGGCAACGCCTCCGGCTTCTACGGCGACCGGTTCACCGCCTGGCGGGAGATGCTCGACGGCGGTGAGTTGGACGTGCTGACCGGCGACTACCTGGCCGAGTTGACCATGCTCATCCTCGCCCGGGACCGCCTGCGCGACCCCGACCTGGGCTACGCGAAGACGTTCCTGCGGCAACTGGAGACCTGCCTCGGCACCGCCCTCGACCGCGGGGTGCGGATCGTGACCAACGCCGGCGGGCTGAACCCGGCCGGCCTGGCCGCCGCCATCGAGAAGCTCGCCCACCGGCTCGGCCTGCCGGCCCAGGTCGGGTACGTCGAGGGCGACACGATCCAGCGACCGGACGCGTTGAGCGCGAACGCCTACCTCGGCGCGTTCGGGATCGCCGCCTGCCTCGACGCCGGTGCGGACGTGGTGGTCACCGGCCGGGTCACCGACGCGTCGCTGGTGGTCGGCCCGGCCATCGCCCGGTACGGGTGGGGCCGCGACGACCTCGACGAGCTGGCCGGGGCCACCGTCGCGGGGCACCTCGTCGAGTGCGGCGCGCAGGTCACCGGCGGCAACTTCAGCTTCTTCACCGAGCTGCCCGACGGCGGTCATCGGCCCGGGTTCCCGATCGTCGAGGTGCACCCCGACGGCTCGTCGGTGGTCACCAAGCATCCGGGCACCGGCGGCGCGGTCACCGTGGAGACGGTCACCGCCCAACTGCTCTACGAGATCGGCGGGCCGTCGTACCTCGGGCCGGACGTGGTGACCCGACTGGACACTGTGACGCTGCACCCCGATGGGCCGGATCGGGTCCGGGTCTCCGGTGTACGGGGCACGCCGCCACCGCCCACGCTGAAGGTGGGCGTCAACAACCTCGGCGGCTTCCGCAACTCGATGACGTTCGTCCTCTGCGGCCTGCAGATCGAGGCCAAGGCGGCCCTGGTCCGCGGGCAGGTCGAGGAGGCGGTGGGCAAGGACGGGCTGGAGTTCACGCTGGCCCGGACCGACCATCCGGACGCCGCCGACACCGAGGCCGCCAGCGCCCTGCTGCACGTACACCTGCGCGACGGCGACAAGGCGCGGGCCGGGCGGGCCTTCTCGGCCGCCGCGGTGGAGCTGGCCCTGGCCTCGTACCCGGGCTGCACGCTGACCACCCTGCCCGGTGACGCGACACCGTACGGCGTCTTCACCGCCGACGCGGTGCCGCAGGACGCGGTGGCGCACGTCGCGGTGCTGCCCGGCGGCGAGCGGGTGCCGATCGCCCCGCTGATCCGCACCGCCCCTGCCAGGCAGGACGAATCGACCCCGGGTGGCGAGGCGGCGGTCGGGGGCCCGACCCGGCGCGGGGCGCTCGGCGAGGTGGTCGGCGCACGCTCCGGGGACAAGGGCGGGGACGCGAACCTCGGTGTCTGGGCGCGTTCCGACCCCGGGTACGCGTGGCTGCGGACCTGGTTGACAGTCGAACGGCTGGCCGAACTGGTGCCGGAGACCGCGCCGCTGTCGGTGCGGCGCTACGAGTTGTCGAACCTGCGGGCGGTCAACTTCGTGATCGAGGGCCTGCTCGGCGCGGGGGTGGCCGCGTCCACCCGGTTCGACCCGCAGGCCAAGGCGCTGGGCGAGCTGCTGCGCGCCCGGATCGTCGACCTACCGACCGAGGTGGCGCCGTGAGCGCGAGGAGTGAGCCGATCTTGCGAGCCCCGCAGTCGCGAACAGAGGTGGCGCCGTGAGCATTGTCGACACCCCCGAGCGCCGGCAACTACGCGAGCTGACCCGGGCGTTCGTGACCCGTGAGGTGTTGCCGCACCTGGACGACTGGGAGCGGGCCGGTGAGGTGCCCCGGGCACTGCACGCGACCGCCGCGAAGCTCGGCCTGCTCGGCATCGGCTTCCCGGAGTCGGTCGGTGGCAGCGGCGGTGACCTGCTCGACTCGATCATCGTGACCGAGGAGCTGATCCGATCCGGCGGCTCGTCCGGGCTGGTGGCGGCCCTGTTCACGCACGGAATCGCGTTGCCGCACATGGTCGCTGCGGCAGGTGCCCGCACCGGTGGCTCGCTGGGCGGTCGGCTCGGCGGTGTCTCGTCCCCGGGCGACGACAGCCTGATCGAGCGGTACGTGCGGCCCACCCTGTCCGGGACGATGATCGGCGCGCTGGCCATCACCGAGCCGGACGGCGGTTCGGACGTGGCCGGCATCCGCACGACCGCCCGCCGCGACGGCGACCACTACGTGGTGAACGGGTCGAAGACGTACATCACCAGCGGGCACCGGGCCGACTTCGTGACCACCGCCGTGTGTACCGACTTCCCCGGCAGCGGTGAACTCACCCTGCTGGTCATCGACAAGGGGTCACCCGGGTTCACTGTGGGACGCCGGTTGGAGAAGCTGGGCTGGCACTGCTCGGACACCGCCGAGTTGTCCTTCGCGGACGTGCGGGTGCCGGTCGCCAACCGGATCGGCGCGGAGAACACCGGCTTCCTGGCGATCATGCAGCACTTCGCGGCGGAGCGGCTGTCGCTGGCGACCCAGGCGTACGCGACAGCGCAGCGCTGCGTCGAGTTGGCGGTGCGCTGGTGCCGGGATCGGGAGACCTTCGGGCGTCCGCTGGCGAGCCGGCAGTTGATCCGACACCGGTTGGCCGAGATGCACACCCGGGCCGAGGCGGCCCGGTCGTACGTCCACGGGGTCGCGGCTCGGGTGGCGGCCGGCGAGCCGGTGGTGACCGAGGTGGCGATGGCGAAGAACGTGGCGGTGGCCGCCTGCGACCACGTCGTCGACCAGGCGTTGCAGTTGCACGGCGGCTTCGGCTACCTGCGCGACGCCGAGGTGGAGCGGCACTACCGCGACGCGCGGATCCTCGGCATCGGCGGCGGCACCACCGAGATCATGAACGAGATCATCGCGAAAGGCATGGGCCTATGACCATCCTGGACAGCGCGGTCGACCCGTCCGCGCCCTCGTACGAGGCGAATCGGGCGGCGTTGCTGGAGCGGTTGACCGAGTTGGACGCCGCGCTGGACCAGGCGCGGGCGGGTGGCGGCGAGAAGTACGTAACCCGGCACCACGCCCGCGGCAAGCTGCTCCCTCGGGAGCGGATTGAGCTGCTGGTGGACGCCGACAGCCCCTTCCTGGAGTTGTCGCCGGTCGCCGCGTACGGCTCGGACTTCCCGGTCGGGGCCAGCGTGGTCACCGGCATCGGGGTGGTCGAGGGCGTGGAGTGCCTGATCGTCGCCAACGACCCGACGGTACGCGGCGGCGCGGTCAACCCGTGGTCCCTCGCCAAGACCCGGCGGGCCGGCGAGATCGCCCTGGCCAACCGGCTGCCCATGGTCAACCTGGTGGAGTCGGCCGGGGCGGACCTGCCCACCCAGGCGGAGATCTTCGTCCCCGGTGGTCGGGTGTTCCGTGACCTCACCCGGCTCTCGGCGGCCGGCATCCCCACTGTCAGCGTGGTCTTCGGCAACGCCACTGCCGGCGGCGCGTACGTGCCGGGGATGTCCGACCACGTCATCATGATTCGGGACCGTTCACAGGTCTACCTGGCCGGTCCGCCGCTGGTGAAGATGGCGACCGGCGAGGTCACCGACGACGAGTCGCTTGGTGGCGCGGCGATGCACGCCGGCACGTCCGGGCTCGCCGACTACCTGGCCGCCGACGAGCGGGACGGCATCCGGCTGGCCCGGCAGTGCGTCCGCCGGCTGAACTGGCGCAAGCAGGGCCCGTCGCCGCGGACGGCGGTGCCGCAGCCGCCGAAGTACGACCCGGAGGAGTTGCTCGGCATCACCAGCGCCGACCTGAAGGTGCCGTTCGACCCGCGGGAGGTGCTGGCCCGAATACTCGACGGCAGCGACTTCGACGAGTTCAAGCCGGCGTACGGGGACGCGCTGGTCACCGGTTGGGGCGAGCTGCACGGGTACCCGGTGGGGGTGCTGGCGAACGCCCGGGGGGTGCTGTTCAGCGCGGAGGCGCAGAAGGCGGCCCAGTTCATCCAGCTCGCGAACGCCTCGGACACCCCGTTGATCTTCTTGCAGAACACCACCGGCTACATGGTCGGCACCGAGTACGAGCAGCGCGGCATCATCAAGCACGGCGCCCTGATGATCAACGCGGTGTCGAACTCGACGGTGCCGCACCTGACTGTGAATCTGGGCGCCTCCTACGGCGCCGGCAACTATGGCATGTGCGGCCGGGCGTACGAGCCGAGGTTCCTGTTCACCTGGCCGAACGCGAAGTCGGCGGTGATGGGCCCGGCGCAGCTCGCGGGGGTGCTGTCGATCGTGGCCCGGCAGGCGGCTGCCGCGCGGGGGCGCGACTACGACGAGGATTCCGACGCGGCGATGCGAATGATGGTCGAGCAGCAGATCGAGTCGCAGTCCGGGGCACTCTTCCTCTCCGGCCGGCTCTACGACGACGGGGTGATCGACCCCCGGGACACCCGGACCGTCCTCGGGCTCTGCCTCTCGGCGATCCACAACGGACCGGTGAAGGGCGCCGACGGCTTCGGCGTCTTCCGGATGTAGGCACCGTGAGCGCGAGGAACGCAGCGAAGCGGAGTCCCGCAGTCGCGAATGAGAGGCAGGCTCAGGGGACCATGATCAACAGACTGCTCGTGGCCAACCGGGGCGAGATCGCCCGTCGGGTCTTCGCCACCTGCCGAGCGCTCGGCGTGCAGACCGTCGCCGTGCACTCGGACGCGGACGCCGACGCGCCGTTCGTGGCCGAGGCCGACCAGGCCGTACGCCTGCCGGGGAGTTCGCCGACCGAGACGTACCTGCGGGTCGACCTGATCCTGGACGCGGCCCGCCGCAGCGGCGCGGACGCCGTCCACCCCGGCTACGGCTTCCTCGCCGAGAACGCCGAGTTCGCGGCGGCGGTGACCGACGCCGGTCTGACCTGGGTCGGGCCGCCGGCCAAGGTGATCGCCGCGATGGGCGACAAGCTGGCGGCGAAGGCGCTGCTCGCCGAGGCGGGCGTGCCGATGCTGCCGAGCTGGACCGACACCGACGAGATCACCGACTTCCCGGTGCTGGTGAAGGCATCCGCCGGCGGTGGCGGCCGGGGCATGCGGATCGTCCGGACCGCCGACGAACTGGCCGAGGCCGTGGCCTCCGCGCGCCGCGAGGCGGCCGCCGCGTTCGGCGACGGCACTGTCTTCATCGAGCGGTACGTCGAGCGCGGCCGGCACGTCGAGGTGCAGATCTTCGGTGACGCCCACGGTCGAGTGGTGGCCCTCGGTGACCGGGAGTGCTCGATCCAGCGCCGGCACCAGAAGATCGTCGAGGAGGCGCCGGCGGTCGTTCCGGACGGGGTGCGGACGGCGTTGCACGAGGCGGCGGTGGCCGCCGGACGCGCGGTCGACTACCTGGGCGCGGGCACTGTGGAGTTCCTGCTCGCTCCGGGCGGCGAGTTCTTCTTCCTGGAGATGAACACCCGACTTCAGGTCGAGCATCCGGTCACCGAGTTGTGCACCGGGCTGGACCTGGTGGGGTTGCAACTGCTCGTCGCCGAGGGTGAGCCGTTGCCGGCGGCCCTGCCGGCGAGCACCGGGCACGCGATCGAGGTACGCCTCTGCGCCGAGGACGCGGCGGCGGGTTGGCGGCCGGCCACCGGGACCCTGCACCGGTTCAGCGTCGGCGCGGTGGCGACCGAGTTCGGTGGGCTGGCCGGGCCGGGTCTGCGACTCGACTCGGGTGTGCTGGCCGGCTCGGTGGTCGGGGTGCACTACGACTCGATGCTCGCGAAGGTGATCGCCTGGGGTCGTACCCGCGCGGAGGCGACCCGGCTGCTGGCCAGCGCGCTGGCCCGGGCCGAGCTGCACGGGGTGACCACCAACCGGGACCTGCTGGTCCGAGTGCTGCGCAGCCCCGCGTTCGCCGCCGTGGAGATCGACACGGGTTTCCTGGACCGGCACCCGGAGGTCTTCGCCCCGCTGCTCCCCGCCGACCGGCTGCCGATCACCGCCCTCGCCGCGGCGTTGGCCGCTGCCGCCCAGCGCCGGGCGACCGCGCCGGTGCTCTCCGGGCTCCCCTCCGGCTGGCGCAACGTGCCCGCAGTCCCGCAGGTCAGCCGCTTCGTCGGGCCGGACGGCGACGAGATCGAGATCCGCTACCGGCTGGACCGGACCGGCCGACTCGCCGAATGGTCCAGCACGTCAGCGGCAGAAGGCGCTCCCGAGCGACCGACAGCGACCGAAACCACCGGGTCGGCGGGTGAGCCCATAGTGGCGCTGGTCGAGGCCACCCCGGACCGGGTGATGCTCGACGTCGACGGGGTTCGGCGCGCGTACCGCGTACACCGGGTGGGGTCGGCTGTCTTCGTGGACGGCCCGGACGGGGCGGCGAGCCTGGTCGAGCTGCCGCGTCTCCCGCTGCCCACAGCGGCGGTGGCGGCCGGGTCGCTGCTCGCGCCGCTGCCCGGCGTGGTGACCAGGGTGCACGTCGAGGTCGGCCAGCGGGTCGCCGCCGGCGATCCGCTGCTCACGCTGGAAGCGATGAAGCTGGAACATCCCGTGCTCGCCCCGATCGACGGCGTGGTCGCCGAGTTGCCGGTGCCAACCGGCGGCCAGGTGCAGACGGGCGCCGTGTTGGCCGTTGTCGACGAAAAGGACCCCCGATGACCTTCGACCTCACCCCCGAGCAGGACCAGCTGCGCGACGCCGTGCGGGCGTTGGGCCGCCGGTACGGTCACTCCTACTTCGTCGAGAAGGCGAGGGCCGGCGAACACACCACCGAGCTGTGGGCGGAGGCCGGACGGCTCGGCTACCTGGGGGTCAACATCCCCACCGAGTACGGCGGCGGGGGCGGCGGCATCACCGAGCTGGCCATCGTCTGCGAGGAGTTGGCGGCGGCGGGTTGCCCGTTGCTGCTGCTGGTGGTCTCCCCCGCGATCGCGGCGACCGTGCTCAGTCGGCACGGCACCGAGGAGCAGCGCAAGCGGCACCTGCCGGGCCTCGCCGACGGCTCGCAGAAGATCGTTTTTGCGATCACCGAGCCGGAGGCCGGTTCCAACTTCCACCGGCTCGGCACGGTGGCTCGCCGCGACGGCGACGGCTGGCTGCTGAACGGCCGCAAGTGCTACATCTCCGGCGTCGACGAGGCCGGTCACGTGCTGGTGGTGGCCCGTGTCGCCGTCGATGAAGGCTCGGCCGGCTCAGGGGATACGTCTCCGCAGCGGCTCAAGCCGGCGCTGTTCCTGGTGCCGACCGACGCGGCCGGGTTGACCCGTTCCAAGCTGGACATGGAGATCGTGTCCCCGGAGAACCAGTTCCTGCTCTACCTGGACGACGTGCGGGTACCCGCCGACGCGCTGCTCGGCGAGTCGCTGGACGCCGGGCTGCCGGCGCTCTTCGCCGGGCTCAACCCGGAGCGGATCACGGTGGCCGCGATGGGCGCCGGCACCGGCCGGTACGCCATCGAGCGGGCCAGTGAGTACACCGCCACCCGCAAGGTCTGGGGTGGTCGGAGCATCGGCTCGCACCAGGGGGTGTCGCATCCGCTGGCACACGCGGCGGTGCAGGTGGAGCTGGCCCGCCTCATGATCCAGAAGGCGGCCACCCTGTACGACGCCGGCCGTGACCTGGAGGCCGGGGTGGCCGGCAACATGGCCAAGTACGCGGCCGGGGAGGCCGCCGCGCTCGCCGTGGACACCGCCGTGCAGGTGCTCGGTGGGGCCGGCATGACCACCGAGTACGGGGTGGCGACCCTGCTCGGCGCGGTCCGGGCCGGCCGGATCGCCCCGGTCAGCCGCGAGATGATCCTCAACTTCGTGGCCCAACACGTCCTCGGCCAGGACAAGTCGTACTGACCCGGGCCAGCGCGCCCGGGGCTGATCGACTCGGTTTCCTGGGTTCCGGGGTGTCCGAGGGCCAGCGATACCCCTGATTTCAGGAAGCCGAGTCGATCAGCCGCTCGGCCGCGTGACGCGCGGCCTCCTCACGCGCCTTGTGCGCCCGAGCGCTCCCGCTGGTGCAGGATCGCCACGGCCACCGCGAAGAGCAGCGCGGGCGCCAGCACCAGGGTCAGCCACTGCGCCAGGGTGAGCGCATCGAGGACACCGTCGTGGGTGGAACGCTCCAGGAACGTCCCCGTGGTGCCGAGCCCCACCCGGGTGAGCACCAACGTGACGCCCACCGGAACCACAAGGGCGAGCAGGCGTCGCCGCAACACCGCCGGCGTCGACAGGATGACAAGGGCGAAGAGCAGGTATCCCGCGATCAACAGGATCGCCTCGATCCGGCCGACGCCGACGGTGAAGATCCACGTGCCGTAAACGGGAGTCGTCGAGTCATCAGCACCAGTCACCTGGGCGATGCTCGGAGCACCGACGCTGACCAGCGTCGCCGCCGCCAGCGCGCCGAGCCGCCAGCGCGCGAGGGAAGCCGTCGCGGAACGGGGAGCACGGACGGCCAGCACCAGCGGAACCATCGCGGCGAGCACGGCGGGCCAGAGATTGCGCACCGTGGAATATTGCCCGTAATCCTCGGCGACCCGCACCACCTCGAACGCCGCGCAACAGACGGCGATCGCGGCTGCTGCCCGGCCCCACCCGAACACGGCCGACACCGCCACGGTGAGCCACAGCAGCGCCACGAAACCGACCGGCCACAGGACGAACGGTTCTCCCAACCCCTCGGGATAGCTGTCCGCGAACATGGCGAGGTGCAGCACCGGAACGCGCGCATCCCGCACGAACAACATCAACGCGGCGATCAGGCCGAGCGCCTGTGCCGCCTCCCGCCACGCATCGCCCGAGAATCGCGCACCAGCCTGGCGGACATGCGCGTGCAACGCCCCGCCGAGCAGGGCGAGCACGTCTCGCGGCACAGGCCTGCGCTGGCCCGGTGACGCGTCGTCCAGCAGCACCCCGATCAGCTCGTCCTCGTACTGACGACGGTAGGCGCGGGGATAACAGGCCAGCAGCCACCGGTAACCGTGTTCCAACGTCATGCCGCACCCCCGTCGACGATGAGACCGGCGCGGCGCAGTCGCACGCTCGCCGCGTCGGCGTTGCTCCGCAGCCGCGCCGACTCCTCGGCGAGTCGTTGCGCCCCCGACGCCGTGAGTCGGTAGTAGCGGCGCAACCTGGACTGCACCTGCTCCTCGCGCTCGATGTCGATGAGGCCCTCGGTCCGCAGCCGGTCGAGGGCCGCATAGAGGGTGCCGGCGCGCAGGTCGACCCGCCCATCGGAGATCTGGCGGACCTCCTCGAGGACGGCGTACCCGTGCCGTGGAGCCTCGACGAGCGCGGTGAGGATCAGGTAGGTGGATTCGTGCAGGGAAGCTTTCGCCATCCCCGCAGCATATACCGTGCGACTGTATATACGAGTGGATGCTCGCCACAATCCGACTCGTGTTTACCGGCCCGCCCCGCCGGACATGGAGAGCGGCATGGATCTGCTGCGAACCCGTCGCCCGCCGGCACCGCTGTTCGCCGGGCTCGGCCTCGTCGTCGTCATCGGCTTCGCCATCGCCGCCTGGACGGTGTGGAGCAACGACAAGGCGCTACAGGACCGGGGGGTGGAGGCCACCGCCCAAATCGTCAAGGTCAACAAGGGCCGCATCCACGTGGAGTTCGACACCGCGGACGGGCGGCGGGCGCAGACGCTGGTTGGTCAGGGCGACGAGCCGCCGGGTGCCGCTCCGGCGGTGGGCGACGAGATCCCGATCGTCTACGACCCGCAGGACCCGGAGGCGGAGGTGGCCGATCGCCGCGCCCCGCAGAACCACAGCACCGCCTACCTGCTCGCCGGTGTCGCGGCCTTCGCCGCGGTCAGCGTGCCGCTGGCCACCGTCGCGCTCGTGCGGGCCAACCGCCGGGCACGGTAGGCGACGCGCTGCCCTCCTCAGACGGGCGTCAGGCCGGGGTACGGCAGGCGGCGTCGATGCGGTGGACCGGGCGGACCCGACGACCCATGCCCTCCAACAGCGAATCCTCGACGTGGAAGTCGTGAATGCGCAGTTGGTGGCGGGGCAACTCCTCCTCGCTCGGGCAGAGCACCTGGGCGCGGACCAGACCGACCGGGACGTACCGGACGCCGCCCCGTTCCTGAAGGATCACCATGTTGACGTCGTCGGTGGTGACCACGTGCCCGCGTACGTCCTCGGTGGGCCCACTCTCCGGGCCCACTGTGGTGACTGTCAGCGGCAACACCGGGGTGGTGATCACCGGCACCGCGGCCCAGATCAGGGTCGCCAGCACCGCCACCTCGGTCACCGACGCCAGCGGCCGGATCACCATGCCCGGCAGCGGCCCCGCGATGAACAGGGCCAGCAGCGGAGGCACCACGATGAGCACCAGCACCAGCCACTCGTCGCCCTGCCGCATCGCGTCGCGCATCGTGGGCAGCATCAGCCAGCCGTACCCGGCCAGCAGCGCGCCGATCAGCAGCAGCCGAGGCGCTACCCGCTCGTGCAGCCGCCCCGGGCGCAGTTGGAACGCGGCCACGAACGCCGGCAACAGCAGCGGAAGGTAGAGCAACGGCCAGGTGATCAGGGCGAGCAGGAAGCTGGCCAGCACCACCCAGGCCGGGGTGATGTCGGCCCAGCGGGCGAAGAGTGGGCGGCGACGGGTGCCCGGCGGAAGTCGATCCGCGCTGACGGCCAGCACCGCGCCGAGCGCGAACACGGCGACCAGGCCGGTGGAGAGCAGCCGGGCCGCCGTGGTCAGGAAACCGGCGAGCAGGTTGACCGGCCCGACGTTGGCCACCAGCAGCAGCGTGGTCTGGAGCTCCCCGCCGGCCTCCACACCGAGGCGGAGCACCGAGAAGATCGCCGGTACGCCCACCACTGCCGTCCAGAACGACTGGCTGGCGCGGGCGCGCCGCTCCGCCGGATCCCAGCGGACCCGCCCGGGCTCGACCGCGGCAACGACCAGCTCGGCCGGTTCGGCGACCGGCACAGCGGCCGGCCAGGCACCCTCACCTCCAGCTCCGGCCGCTGGGCGATCGACGGCCGGCGGCGCTGCGGCCGTACCGTCGATTGTCGACGCGGCGCCGCCGGGCACTGACGTGCGGGGCGGCGGGACCGGCCCGTCGCCGCCGGTTGCGGTCGGCGCCGCGCTCACTTCGCGGGCGCCTTGTCGTCGAAGTCGACCAGCTTCGGCACCTCCAGCGGCTGCGGCTGGCGCTTCTCGGCCTTCAGCCAGGGGCCCAGGGTCCGGTTGTACGCGGTCTGCCAGGGGGTCGCCTGTTCGTCGCGCCCCTGCTGGTAGCTCTTCTGCAGGAAGAACGCGACCAGGTCGCGCAGGGCGGGATCGCCGATCGGCACGCCGATGCCCAGCAACTCGCTGGTGCCGAAGGGCATGTCGACGATCTCGAACTCCTTCGGGTGGTGCGCCAGGAAACCGGCGAGGATCGTCTCGTCGGAGCTGACCGCGTCGTAGCGGCCCGTTCGGATGCCGGCGACGCAGTCCCCAACGGTCTTCACGACCAGCGCCTTGACCTGGTGACTCCCCAGCTCCGCCTCGGAGGTGGAGCCGCCGCTCGTGCAGATCTTGTAGTCCGGGTTACGAAGGTCCTCAATCGTGCTGATCTTGCCTTTCAGCCGGGCCGGCACCATCACCTCCTGGGTGGTGACGAAGTACGGCCCCGCGAAGCTCACCACCTTCTTGCGCTCCTCGGTGATGGAGAAGCTGGACACCACGAGGTCGACAGTCCCGCCCTGTAGCGCGGGAATCCGTTCCTCGGTGGCCACCGGTACGAACTCCAGCCGCTGATCCCCCTCGTAGCCAAGGGAGGCCGCGATGTACCGGGCGATCTCGACGTCGAAGCCGACCGGCTTGCCGTTGCGCAGCTCGCTCATCAACGGCTCGTTGGTGGCGACACCGACCCGCAGTTTCGACTGACCGTAGATGTGCGTCTCGCGCATCTTCTCCTGCACGGAAGGCAGGTCCGGTTCCTTCCGGCTGTCGCAACCGGCCGCGGCGGCGAGCACGAGAGTGAGGGCGACCGCCAGCGTCGACGCGAACGAGCGGAGCCGGGACTGCGAACTGCCTGAGTTCATGGGCGACCTCGCTGCCGGAAGAGCCTGCGGAACACCGAGAGTAGCCGTTCTTGTCGAATCCGTGTGGGTGCGGCGATCCATGTCGAGTGGGCCGCTCGGATCGACGTCTATCGGCGCGGCGGTCGGCTCGGCGGTTGACAGCCGGCCTCGTCACGACATGCTGGACGGGTGAGCCGATTGTCCCGACCCGATGCGCGCACGGTCGCGGTGCTCGCGGCGCTGGGAGCCCTCGCGCCGCTGGTCATGCTGGTCGTGTGGCGCCGACAGGACCTCCTCGGCGTGGTTCTCGCGCTACTCTGCGTGCTAATGACCATGATTGCCGGGGTCGCGGTCTCCGCCGCTCGCCAGGTCGACGATCCCGAGCCGGCGGACCGGTCGGCTGCCGTCGGGCCGCCCGAGCTGATGCCGTACGGGATCGACGCGGACACCCTCGACGCCCTGGACCCCCGGGACGCGTTGCGTGCGGTGCGTGACCGCCGACGCGGGCCGAACGGGCTCAGCGGCCGGTGAGCGTTGGTGCGGAGAGCGCGTCCACGCCGCGCCCCGCCAGACACCGGTAGGTCCGGTCGATGCTGCCGTCGACCGGCGGTAGCACCTCCAGGTGCCAGCCGGTCGCCTCGGCGATCCCGGTGGTCAACCGGAACGTCGTGGCGCTACAAACCTGCCGCACCGGCTCAGCGGCGGCCACCTCGTCGTAGTCGGCCCCGACCAGCGACACCGGCAGGATGCCCTCGGCGTACGTCTCCCAGGTGTGACGGCCGGCGCAGGACAGCCGAGCCGCCTCGGCGCGGCTGCCGCGGATCCGCATCGGGCCGAAGCACTCCAGCTCGGGCAGGCACCGGGCACCCTCGGGCAGGGCGGTGGGCGCACCGGTGCCGGTCGCGCAGCCGGGCAACGGTCCGGTCGCCGGTGCGGCGATCTGGGTGGCCGAGGGGTACGGCGCGGGTGGTGGTGCCCGGTCGGCGACCCAGGCCCCGGCGGTCGCGGAGGCGGCGAGCGCGAGCACCCCGGCACCGCCGAAGAGCCAGCGCCGCCAACGCCGACCGGCGGGGTCGGCGCGCTGAGTGTCCTCGATGGGCGATCGAGGCACCGGCTGGCTGGCCGCGTACGGGCCGGAGAGCGTCGCGGCACCGCTGACCGGAGCGCCACTGACCGGTGTCGCCGGCGAGCCGAGTGGCAGGTTGGTGAGCAGGTCGTGCAACTCCACGGCCGAGGGACGCTCGCCCGGATCGTTGGCCATGCCGACGCGCAGCACGTCGATCAGCTCGTCCGGCACCCCGGGCAGGGCGGGGAGCGGCTGGTTGAACATCTCCAGCACGGTGACCAGGCTCGGGTTCCGCTCGGACTGCCAGCGTGGCGGCCGGCCGTGCATCACCGCGTAGAGGGTGGCGCAGAGCGCGTACACGTCGACGGCCGGCGACGGCGGGCTGTGGCTGAACATCTCCGGCGGCGCGTACGCCGGGGTGAGCACCTCCAGGGTGACCGAGGCGTCCCGGTGCTCGGCGAGCACCGCGAGCCCGAAGTCGGCGAGCACCGCCGAGTTGAAGGGCGAGTAGAGGATGTTGGCCGGCTTCACGTCCCGGTGCAGCACCCCGGCGGCGTGCGAGTGGGCCAGCGCGTCCGCGATCTTGATACCGAGGTCGCGGGCCTCCACCGGGCCGAGCGGCGAGGTGCGCATCCGTTCGGCGTACGAGCCGTCGCAGAGCTCCATGATCAGGTAGGGGTGCTGATCGACTGTGACACCCACGTCGAAGAGGTCCACCACGTGCGGGTGGGACGACATCCGGCCGGCCGCCCGCGCCTCGCGCAGGAACCGGGCCTGATCCCGCTCGCTGTCCAGCGTCCGGTTCTCCACCTTGACGGCGACCTCGCGACCCACGGAGATCTGGGTGGCCTGGTAGACGGTGGCGTACCCGCCCCGGGCAAAGACCCGCAAATCAGTCAGGCCGGGCACGATCGGCACTGGCAGGCCGCCGGTCGGGGTGTCGGTCACCGCTCGAAAATACCCAACCCGACCGATGGCTCAGCGCACCGCGTCCGCCGGAGCGGCACCGGCGGGACCGGTACCCTCCTCGGCGACCGCAGTCGTCCCGACACCCTCGGACGATCCGACCCCGCCGGCCGGGATGCCCCGGCGGGCGTCCAGACGCAGACCGATGGCGGTGGCCACGGCGCCCAGCCCTTCCCACGCCGCCACCCCGAAGAACCGGTCGGGAGCGATGTCGGCCAGCACCGCGATGGCGAACACGGTGAACGTGACCAGTCGGAAGACCACAGTGAACCGGTAGAACGCCCGCCACTCGGTCACCGTGGCGAGCAGGTAGTAGACGCCCATGTTGAAGGCCGCCATCGAGGACGCCAGCAGGAACGTCCCGGTGTGGTCACCGACGGCTCGCGTCGCCGGCACCTCGAACCCGAGCATGCGCAGCTGCGCCTCCGGCCAGAGCAGCCCAACCGCGCCCATCACCAGCGCCAACACGCCGAAGACCGCGATGGTCCAGCCCGCGATGGATCGCGGCAGCTTCATGAAGGGCCTCCCCAGGCACGGCGACGGTCACCACTGTGGACCCGTACGCGGTGGTGACACGCTAGCCGCTCACCCCGACCACCACATCCCCAGAACCGGCAAACTGCCCTCCCTGGTTCAAGTTGATCAAGATATTCCGGTCATCGACAACCCGATTGCTGACGCAAACCTCTTGATCAACAGCGGAGGGTGAGAGTGGGGCAGGGATGGGGTTAGACCAGGGCGGTCAGGCGGGTGTGGAGGGCGTCGGCTGCGGCGCGTTCGCTGCGCTGCTCGGTGGCGTACGCCAGGCGGACCGCCTCCTGCGCACAGGACAGCGCCTCCGCCGGGCGACCGCAGGCGGCCAACGCCTCCGCCAGCACACTCGCCGCGATCACCTGACTGCGCACGTCCTCGGCCGGTGCGGTGACCGCCCGGCGGGCCCAGTCCAACGCCTGCTCCCGCTGACCGTGAGCGAGCAGCGCCGCAGCGTACTGGGCCATCGTCTGGCGGCGGGAGAAGAGCAGCGAGGGTGCGTTCGCGGCGGCCGTGGCCACCGGGGCGAGCAGCCCGACTGCGGTCGCCGAGTCGCCGGCGGCGAGACGGGCCGTCGCCAGCAACACCCGGGGCGCCACCTGCGCCGGGGCCTGTGGGTTGTGGGGCTCCACGGCGGTCAGCACGGCGCGGGCCACCCGCTCGGCCGTCTCGCAGTCGCCCATGTCCAACGCGACGAAGCCGCGCAGTGTGCCGGCCATCCCGGTGAGCAGCGGATGCGAGGTGCGCTCCGCGTACGCCAGGGCGTCGGTGAGCAGGTCCGCCGCGTGCTCCGGCTCGCCCAACCCACGCGCCACCACTGCCCGGACCACCAGGGCGAACCCACGCCCCCAGTCGTCGGAAGCGGCGGCGAACTCCCGGTACGCCCGCCGGGCCTCCCGGTCCGCCTCGGCCAGGTCACCCAGCTCGGCCGTGGCGAAAGCCGCCACCGCCCGCAACGTGCCCACCGCCCACGCCTCACCGACCCGCTCGCCGAACGGCAGGAACACCTGCGCCATCCGACACGCCTCCCGCAGCCGGCCGGCGAGCAGTCGGGCGAACGCCGTGGTGCCGCGCAGCCAGGCCCGCCCGTACGGGTCCTTCAGCTCGGCGAAGAGCCGGGCGGCCCGGCCGAGCACCGCGTCGGTGCCGGCGAAGTCACCCCGGGTGGTGGTCACCCAGGCCAGGTTCTGCAGGGACCACGCCTGCCCGCGTCGGTCCTGCGCGCCGAGGCTGACCTGGTACGCGGCAGCCAACCGGCTGCTCGCCTGACTCAGCCGCCCCGCCACGAAGTCGGCCATGCCGAGCCGGCGCATCGCCGTGGCGCGCTGCGTGGGCAGCCGACCCTCGGTGGCCACCTGCAACGCCTCCTGCCAGGCGGTCACCGCCCGGCCCTGGTCGCCGAGGGTCTCCTGGGCCTGCCCCGCCAACAGCAGGGCGCTGACCCGGGTGACCTCGTCCCCCGCGTTCGCGGCGATCTTCTCGGCGTACGCCAACGCGTCGGAGACCCGGCCGACCTGGAGCAACGCCCGAGCGTGCACCACCCGATCGGTTGCCGGCACCCCGTCGCGGGCCAGTTCGATGGCGCGCTCGGCGTACTCGACGGCCATTGCCGGCTCTCCGGCGGAGAGCGACCGACGGGCGGCCCGACCGAGCGCGGCGACGCCGAGCGGAACCACCGCCCGGGCCGGCGCGTCCGGGCGCAGCTTCACCGCGTCGGCGAGCGTGGCGGCCCGCTCGACGTGCGTCGCCACGAAGTCGTCCCGGGCCTCGTCGGTGAACCCGCCCACAGTGCTGGGCGTGGTCTCGTCCGCCGGCGCCGCCCAGCGGGCCAGCGCGGCGTGCCGCTCGGCCAACTCGGCCTTGCTCACCCCGGCGTACGCGGCCTCCCGCATGAGCGGTGTGGCGAACGAGTAGCCGGCACGCGAGCGGTGCAGCATGCGGCGTTGCAGCAACTCCTCGACCGCCCGGTCGAGCTCGACCGCGACCACTGCCGACGGCCGGCCGTCGCGACCGCCGCGCTGCTCGCGCATCGCCTCCAACGCGCCGGTCGGCACCGTGTCACCGGTGACCGCGGCGTCGCGCAGCACCGACCGGGCGTCCGGCGGCAACGCGTCGATCCGGGCCGCCAGCACGGCGGCGAGGTCCCGGGAGAGCAGCCGGCTGCCCAACGAACCGGGCACCAACCGCCAGCCGGTCGACCCGCTCTGCTCCCGCTCGCCGGAGCCAGGCCGCTCCACGGCGGCACCTCGCGCCGACGCGGCGCCGCGCACCGATTCGGTGGTGAGCGCGCCCCGCTCGATCAGCAGGGTGACCAGCTCGGCGAGGTAGAACGGATTGCCCTGCGCGGTGGCGAGCAACCTGTCGGTGTCGGCCTGCGGCAGCTTGCCGCCGCCGAGGTAGGTCGTGAGCAGCCGGGCCGCGTCGGCACCGCGCAGCGGCGGCAGCGAGTGCACCTCGGCGTCCGCGACACGGGTCAGCGCGCCAGCGGTACGCACCAGCTCGGGGCGGCCGAGCAGCAGCACCAGCACCGGGCCGGTGAGCCTGGACAGGGTCAGCCCGAGGGCACTGATCGTCTCGGCGGTGGCATCGTGCAGGTCGTCCACCACGATCACCAGCGGCGCCTCCGAGGCGAGACCGCTGAGCAGGTCGGCGACCGCGTTCGGCACCACCTCGGCGTCCGCGGCCGGAGTGCCCGATCCGCCCCACTCGCCGCTGTCGGTGCCACCGTGCGCCGGGAGTTCGGCGTAGCCGAGCAGGGCGAGCAGCTGCTCCGTGGCGATCGGCGGTGTCTCCGAACCGGAGCGGGCGAGCCGCTGCCCGAGCCGGCGCAGCCGCTCCTCGACCGCCGGCCGGGTCAGCGCGGTGGAGGCGTCGCTGGGCAGGCCGACGGCGGCCCGCACCAGGTCGGCCAGGGGCGCCAGCCGTCGCCGCTCCCCGAACGCGGCACAGCGCACCGAGAGCACCCGGGCCCCGGTGTGCGCCGCGTACCGGCCGGCACCGACGTCGTACCCGGCGGCGAGGCGCTCCACCTCGGCGGCGAACCGGGACTTGCCGATGCCCGCCTCGGCGGTCATCAGCAGCACCCGTGGGTCGCCCTGGTCGATCACCTCGGCGAGCCGGCCGGCGACCCGACCGATCTCCGTCTCCCGGCCGACGTACGGCGCCTCGTCGCCGAGCCCCGAGCGGGTGCCCGGCGCGTCCAGCAGACCCAGCAGCTCGTACGCCTCGACCGGCTCACGCTTGCCCTTGAGCCGCAGCGGGCGCAGTGCCCGCCAGGAGGCGACGTGCCTGGTGGCCGCGGCGGTGCGTCCACCGGCGTAGACGGCTCCCACGGCGGCGGCGTCGGCGAGCCGGGCCGCGGTGTTCACAGTGTCGCCGATGACCGTGTACTCGATGGCGGCCTGGATGCCCGCGATGACGTCGCCGGTGTTCAGCCCGACCCGCAGCCCGAGCGGCGCGCCGCCGCCCCGCTCGTCGTCGAGCACCCGGCGGACGGCCCGTTGCATGGACAGGGCGGCCCGGACGGCGCGTTCGGCGTCGTCCTCGTGCGCCACCGGGGCGCCGAAGACCGCCATGATGCCGTCACCGGTCAGCTTGTCGACGTGCCCGCCGAACGTCTTCACCGCACCGGCGAGGGCGGCGAGCACCCGGTCGGTGACCGCGCCGACGCGTTCCGGGTCGAGGTCCTCCGACCAGGAGGTGAACTCGGAGAGGTCACCGAAGAGCACGGTGACCACCCGGCGCTCGGCCGCCGGCAACGTGGCGGCGGCCGGCAGCGCGGCGCCACAGTTGTGGCAGAACCGCGCGCCGGGAACGGCAACGGTTCCACACACGGGGCAGGTCACATGTGCTCCAACCCACTGACCCCGGGCGCGGATTCCCCGGTGTCGACGCCCAGATACTCCAACTGCGCGCGGACCGACCATTCGGCCGCCCACCAGAGCGAGCGGTCCACGTCCGCGTAGACCGCCGCCACCACGTCCGCGGGGGTGTGGGCGCCGGCGGCGACCGCCGCCCGGACCTGGTCGAGCCGGGCCCGGCGGTGGGCGAGGTAGAAGTCGGCAGCGGCGGCGCAGTCGGCCAGCGCCGGGCCGTGTCCAGGCAGCGCCGGGATTCCCCGGTACGCGGACAGCGTCTCCAGGCTGCTCAGGTAGTCACCGAGGTGCCCGTCCGGGTGGGCGACCACGGTGGTGCCCCGGCCGAGGATGGTGTCACCGGTGAGCACCACCCGCTCGTCGTCGTGTTCGACCAGGAAGCAGACCGAGTCGGCGGTGTGCCCCGGAGTCTCCAGCAGACGGATCGCCAGACCGAAGCTGCCGAAATGCTCGCCCGGCTCGGTCAGCGGATCGCCGCCGATGGTGTGCGCCGGGTCGACGGCGAGCACGTGCACGCCGCCGAGCAGCTCACTCAGCCGGGCCGCGCCCTCGGTGTGGTCGGGGTGGCCGTGGGTGATCAGAATCAGCCCGACCGGGCCGTGCTCGGCGATCCGGGTCAGGTGCCCCTCGTCGGCCGGCCCCGGGTCGACCACGATGCCGGACTCGGCCGCCGGGGCGCGCAGCACCCAGGTGTTGGTGCCGTCGAGGGTCATCGGCCCCGGGTTCGGCGCACGCAGTAGTGAAACCCAGCGGGGTAACTCGTCGGCAAGCGCCGCCACCGCCCCCGTCACGTGCCCGCTCATGGCTGCGATCGTACGACCCCGCCCGCCACACCCCACGATCTTGCACTTGCGGCCCCTGATTCATCCCCGTTCAGGGCTTTCGTCCGAGCAGAAAGTGCAAGATCGCGGGGCGGAGGGGACGCGTCAGGCGACCTCGACGATCAGCTCGATCTCCACCGGGGCGTCCAGGGGCAGCTCGGCCACGCCTACCGCGCTACGCGCGTGTCGGCCGGCCTCCCCGAAGACGGTGCCGAAGAGGTCGGAGGCACCGTTGATCACGGCGGGCTGACCGGTGAAGCCGGGCGCGGAGGCCACGAACCCGGTCACCTTGACCACCTTGACCACGTTCTCCAGGCCGACGAGCGAGTCGACCGCGGCCAGGGCGTTGAGCGCGCACCGCTGGGCCAGGTCCTTCGCCTGCTCGGCGGAGATCCCGGCGCCGACCTTGCCGGTCGCCAGCAACTTGCCCTCGGCCATCGGCAACTGGCCGGAAACGTACACGTGCTGCCCGGACTGCACGGCCGGGACGTAGCTGGCCACCGGCGGCACCACCTCGGGCAGTTCGAAACCCAGCTCGGCGAGCTTCGCGTGCGGACCGTTGCTCACGCCTTGGGCCGCTTCAGGTAGGCGACCAGTTGGTCCGGATTCGGGCCGGGGACCACGGCGACGAGCTCCCACCCGTCCTCGCCCCAGTTGTCGAGGATCTGCTTGGTCGCGTGGACCAGCAGCGGGACCGTGGAGTATTCCCACTTCTGCATCGCTGAAGGGCTCCCTCTAGGTGCGGAATTGTTCGAGGGACAGCCTACGGTCAGCTGGCCGGACGAGGTACGGGACGCTGCTCCGGCGCGGCCGGCAGCTCCCCGCAGCGCCCTTCGTGCTCGTACCCCTGGGGGCAGCGGGACCGGTCGGGCAGCAGCAGGTCACAGAAGACCCGGTGCCGGTTGTTCTGATCGTCGGCGTTGGAGACGGTGGTCTCGCCGGCGTCCAGCTCAGGCAGGAAGCCCAGGGACACCGCGACCCGGCCGGCGAGCACGGTCGCCGCCGCCAGACTCGGCACCCGGATCGGCAGGTGGATGACGAAGCCCGGCTCGTCGTCCTCGCGGGTCCGCTCGGCGGGCTGGCTCGGCACTCGGGCCGTCTCCGCCTGCTCCGGCATCCGGCGGTACGACCGTTCGTTGATCGGCTGGTTGGTGACCTGCCCGCCGGCCTCGACCACGGACCCGGCCCGGCGGGGCCGGTCGTTCGTCGGGAACTGGGTGCGAGGGATGTTGTCCGCGTCGCGCATGCACTGCCTCCGGTCGTACCTCTCGGACCATGCTTCCGGCCCGGACCCATTCGTCCGTTCCGGCCCCCGCACCGGACGAAGGTAGGTCTGTGGCCACGGTCCCGCCAACAGGACGCGCACAAGAGGTCACCAACAGTCACATATGCGACACACCGCAGGTCGGGGGCCTGACACCGAAAGCGACGCGGGTACCGCTCACCGGATCGCTGGGTCGCCCGACAGGCAGGGGCGACACCGATGCGGTCATCGACCGCTACCCTTCCGGTCGGACGGTCGCGCTGCGCCCGGCCGCCCGCTCGATCACGCTCGGCGCCAGGGGTGGCGGCGGGCGCCGCACCCCTGGGGGAACGACATGACCCACCCGCCCAGCGGCGACCAGGCCGGCACACCCGCTCACCCGCCGGCCCACCCGGATCCCGCCGGTCAGCCCGGCGCGCCGGCCATCCCCAGCCAGCCAACCCCCGCTCCGCCGCCCGGGCAGCTCGCCCTCCCCGCATCTCCCGCCCAGCCGGCGCTCTCCGCCGCCCCCACCTCACCGGCCTTCCCCGGGCAGCCAACCGGCGCCAGCCAGCCGACCTTCCCGGGGCAGCCCACCGGCGCCGGGCAGCCGGACGGGCACGGCGGCCCCACCTCGGCCGCCGCGCCGACGCCGCCGGGCGCCCCGAACCCCTCGTCGATCCCCCCGGCCCCACCGGCCTACCCGCCCTATCAGGGCACAGCCGAGCCGAAGAAGAAGCGCGGCCTGCTGATCGCGGCGATCGCTCTGGTCGTGATCATGGTGCTCTGCGTGGGCGGCGGGGTCGTGGCCTTCCTGACCCTGCGCGATACCGAGACCGGCGAAGGCGCCAAGGAGCCGGCGGTCGCCGTCGACGAGTTCCTCACCGCTGTCTACAAGGATCGCGACGCGAACAAGGCGGCCAGTCGCGTCTGCGCCGCCTCCCGCGACGACGACAAGATCGCCGCGAAGGTGGCCGAGGTGGAGAAGTACGCCTCCACCTACCAGAACCCGCGCTTCCGGTGGACCACCCCGAAGGTGGACAACCAGACCGGGGAACGGGCCACCGTCTCCACCCGGCTCACCATGACCACCGCCGACGAGAAGGTCGCCGACCAGGAGTTGCGCTTCACTGTGGTGCAGAAGACGGGTTGGTGGGTCTGCGAGGTCGCCTGACCGCCCAGCCTGGATAGGCTCGACGGGTGTGTGCAGCTGAGCGTCCGATCGACCCGGCCGGTACCGGATGGCCCGCCCGTCTCCACGTGGTGACCGGCAAGGGCGGCACCGGTAAGACCAGCGTGGCGGCGGCGCTGGCCCTCGCGCTCGCCGCTGGTGGCCGGCGCACCCTGCTGGTCGAGGTCGAGGGGCGGCAGGGCATCGCCCAACTGTTCGGAATCGAGCCGCTGCCGTACGAGGAGCGGCACCTCGCCGACGCGCCGGACGGCGGTGAGGTGCGCGCGCTCGCGGTGGACGCCGAGGAGGCGCTGCTCGAGTACCTGGACATGTTCTACAAACTGGGCGCGGCGGGCCGGGCGCTACGCAAGCTCGGCGCCATCGACTTCGCCACCACCATCGCGCCCGGCCTGCGGGACGTCCTCCTCACCGGCAAGGTGAAGGAGGCCACCACCCGCACCACCGGGCAGCGGCGCGCGTACGACGCGGTGGTGCTGGACGCCCCGCCGACCGGGCGGATCGGCCGGTTCCTCAACGTGACGGCGGAGACCGCCCGGCTGGCCAAGGTGGGCCCGATCAAGACCCAGAGCGAGGGGGTCGCCGCGTTGCTGCGGTCCCCGATGACCGCGGTACACGTGGTCACGCTGCTGGAGGAGATGCCGACCCAGGAGACGGTCGACGCGATCGCCGACCTGACGGCCCTCGGCTTCGGCGTCGGGAAGGTGCTCGTCAACGGAGTCCGACCCCCGCTGCCCGCAGGACCGGCGGTCACCGCCGCGGAGTTGAAGCGCGGGCTGGTCGCCGCCGGGCTGCCGGCCGATCGGGACATCGTGTCCGGACTGCACGATGAGGCGCGTGACCAGCTCATCCGGCGCGAACTGGAGGATTCGCTCCGCGCCGACCTGGTGGAGTTGGGGCTGCCGATGATTGAGCTGCCGTTGCTGCCCGACGGGGTGGATCGGGCGGGGCTCGCGACGCTGGCCCAGGCCCTCGTCCGCGCCGAATGACTCACACCTGAGCGCAGCACGGGCGCGCGGACCCACCGGCCCGATACGCTCGATTGGTGCCTTCCGAAGACGCGGCGCCGCAGCTGGACGTCGACCAGATCCTCGCCGACCCCGGCGTACGGATCGTCGTGTGCTGCGGTGCCGGCGGGGTGGGAAAGACGACCACGGCCGCGGCGCTGGCGCTGCGGGCGGCCGAGCACCACGGCCGGCGCACTGTGGTGCTCACCATCGACCCGGCCCGCCGGCTGGCCCAGTCGCTGGGCCTGACCGAGCTGGACAACACCCCTCGCCAGGTCAAGGGGATCGACGTCGAGAGCAGCGGCGGCGAGCTGCACGCCATGATGCTGGACATGAAGCGCACCTTCGACGACGTGGTGTTGCAGCACACCGACCCGACGAAGGCCGCGGAGATCTTCGCGAACCCGTTCTACCAGGCGATGAGTTCGACCTTCGCCGGCACGCAGGAATACATGGCGATGGAGAAGCTGGGCCAGCTGCACGCCCGGGGCGAGTGGGACCTGATCGTGGTGGACACTCCACCGTCCCGCTCGGCACTGGACTTCCTGGACGCGCCGGCTCGGCTCTCCCGTTTCCTCGACGGCCGGATGCTGCGACTGCTGCTGGCCCCGGCGCGCAGCGGCGGTCGGAGCATGTTCAGCCTGGTCACGGCCTCGTTCGGAATGTTCTCGAAGGTGGTGCAGAAGGTGCTCGGCGCGCAGCTGCTCACCGACCTGTCCGGCTTCGTTGCCGCACTGGACTCGATGTTCGGTGGTTTCCGGCAGCGCGCCGAGCAGACGTACCGAATCCTTCAGGCGCGGGAGACGGCCTTCCTGCTGGTCGCGACGCCGGAGCCGGACGCGGTCCGGGAGGCCGCCTACTTCGCGGGCCGACTACGGGACGAGCGGATGCCGCTGGCCGGCCTGGTGCTCAACCGGGTGCACCGCCCGGCGGTCCCGGAGCTGGACGCCGAGCAGAGCCGGGTCGCCGCCGAGCGGCTGACCGAGCTGGGTGGGCATGAGGCCACCGCCGACGTGCTGCGGGCACACGCGGCGTTGGCTCGCCAGGCGGTACGCGAGCAGCAGGTCGCCGCACGCTTCACCGAGGCGTTCCCGGCCGTGCCGGCGGTTTCGGTCACGGCGCAGCCCGCCGACGTGCACGACGTCGACGGGCTACGGACGATCGGCGCGGCGATCAGCCGGCCGTGACCGGCGTCAGTTGGCCGCGCTGACGAGAATCTTGTCCTTGCCGGCCTTGTCCTTGCTGTTCTTCTTCATCGCGGCCTCGAACATCTTGCGCCAGCTCGTCACCTGCGGGTGACGACGCAGGAGCGCCCGCCGTTCGCGTTCGGTCATGCCGCCCCACACACCGAACTCGATCCGGTTGTCCAGCGCGTCGGCCAGGCACTCGTACCGAACTGGGCAGCTCCGGCAGATCCGCTTCGCCACGTTCTGTTCGGCGCCCTGTACGAACAACGCGTCCGGGTCCCCGTTCTGACATGCCGCAAGCGACGGCCAGTCAGTGATCATGCCCATGTGTACACGTCCCCCCTTGCAGTACCTACCGACCTCGTCGATGCACGTCAGCCGGCAATTCCCCCCGATCGTCCGGCCTGCCTTCCCCAAGGCGGCGCGGACGACATGTGGCGCTGTCGCCGCCCCCATCATGCTCTGTAGTCGACTGATTACGCAACGTTGTCGACGAAATCCATCATTCCGGACACTCCCGGCTTCCCGGGCCTTCGACCGCCGGTTACCCCGCCGAGGTCAGCGATAACGCTGCGCCGCCTCACCGAATCGGAGGAGACTCACGCCGGGTCACACGCAACCAAGTACCGGGGGTCGTGCGTTTAGCACAACGAGGGCAGCGCGCGCAGGAAATGGGGAAAGAACGCCCCAGCGCCCCTCGTTCCCTACTCGCGTACCCTGTCGAGGTGACCTGGATGCGGAAACGTGACCACAATGTGCTGACCAACGCCGCATCGCTACTCGTGTGTGGCCTGCTGGCCGGCGTGGTGGTCGCTGCGGCGGCCTTCCCCGCGGTAGCGATGTCCGGCCTGGCTGCGAAGGCCGGCGCCGAGACATTCGGTGCCCTGCCCACGGAGCTGACGGTGGCCCGCGCGCCACAGATCAGCTACCTGCTGGCCTCGGACGGCAAGACACCGCTCGCGACGATGTACGACGAGAACCGACGGGACGTGAAACTCCCCGACATCTCGCCGTTCATGCAGAAGGCCATCATCGCGGCCGAGGACCATGACTTCTACAAGCACAACGGCGTCGACATCAACGGTGTCGCCCGCGCGTTCGTCAACAACCAGAGCGAGGGCTCCGGCCGGCAGGGCGCCTCGACGCTGACCATGCAGTACGTCCGGCTGGCCATCGCCTACTCGGCCACCCACCCGGCGGACGTCGTCGCGGCGACCGAGGACACCAGCGCACGCAAGCTGCGCGAGATGCGGCTGGCCCTCCAGGTCGACAAGGAATTCTCCAAGGACGAGATCCTCACCCGCTACCTCAACCTCGCCTCGTTCGGCAACGGCGCGTACGGCATCTACGCCGCCAGCCAGGTCTACTTCGGTAAGTCGCCGAGCAAGCTGAAGATCGAGGAAGCGGCGTTGCTGGCCGGCATGGTCAAGGCGCCAACGACAAACGATCCGACCACCGAGGCCGGTTACCCGCTCGCCAAGGACCGTCGCGACTACGTCATCCAGAACATGGTCGACATCAAGGCCATCACCCAGCAGGAGGCGGACGTCGCCAAGGCGACCGATCTGGTGGTGAAGGACAAGCGCACCCCGAACGGCTGCGTCGCCGCCAACGTCAACGAGTGGGGCTTCTTCTGCGACTACTTCTACCGCTGGTGGATGGATCAGGAGACGTTCGGCTCGACCACGTACGACCGGGAGCGGCGGCTGAAGAGCGGCGGCTACACCGTCGTGACCTCGATCGACGTCCAGGCGCAGCGTGGCGCGGACAAGGCGGTCCGTAAGGCCAAGAGCGTGAACAGCAAGGAAGCGGCAATGGTCGCGGTGGTCGAGCCGGGCACCGGCCGGGTGCGGGCGCTCGCGGTCAACCGGCAGTTCAAGCTCGACGACCCGAAGAACCCGAAGAACAAGCTCTCCAGCGACCCAGCGAAGAGCAAGAAGAAGATCCGGGGCAACTACCCGGCGACGGTCAACCCGCTACTCACCGGTGGCAACGGCATCACCGGCTACCAGGCCGGCTCGACCTTCAAGATCTTCAGCATCGTCGCCGCGCTGGAGAAGGGCATCCCGCTCAGCTACTCGATGAACGCGCCGCAGCAGTTCAAGTCGGAATACATCATCGACAGCAGCAGCCCGGCGGCCTGCAAGGGCACCCACTTCTACTGCCCGACCAACTCCGGCCTCAAGGCCGGCGGCGTGCAGAACATGTGGAGCGCCTTCAGCGCGTCGATCAACACCTACTTCGTCCCGCTCCAGCAGCAGGTCGGTGCGGAGAACGTGGTCGACGCCGCCCGGCGGGCCGGCATCCAGTTCCGGGCGAGCAACGACGCCAAGTTCGCCGCGACCAAGGAATACGCTCACCAGTGGGGCGCCTTCACCCTGGGTGTCTCCTCCACCACGCCGCTGGACCTGGCCAACGCGTACGCGACCCTCGCGGCCGACGGCAAGTACTGCGAGCCGATCCCGGTGCAGGAAATCCGGGACCCGGAGGGCAACAAGCTGGACATCGCCAACCCGCGCTGTGAGAAGCGGTTCAGCACCGAGGTGGCACGGGCCGCCGTGGATGCCGCCCGCTGCCCGGTCGGCGACAACTCGAGCACCAGCAAGTGCGGTGGCAGCCGTACGGCCGCCGTTGTGAAGAACATCGTCGACGCGCCGGTGGCCGGCAAGTCCGGCACCACCGACTCGGAGAAGACGGCCGCCCTGGTCGCCATGACCAAGCAGTACTCGGTGGCCGGTATCATGGCCGACCCGGACTGGCCGCAGACGAACGTCAAGATGAAGCACTCCCAGAAGGACGGCATCAACCCGCCGGTCTACGAAACCCTGCGGGATGCCATGAAGGGCAAACCGCGGATCAAGTTCGAGCCGCCGGGCCAGAAGATCTCCGAGGGTGACCAGCGCAGCATCCCCGACGTGAAGTGCGTTTCGGTGGATCAGGCGAAGTCCCGGCTCAAGGGTGCCGGCTTCGAGCCGGTCGTCTCCAGCGCGAAGGTGCCGTCCTCCTGCAAGGCCGGCGACGCGGCCGGCACCAGTCCGGACGGACGCACGATCAAGAATGGCGTGGTCACCATCCAGGTCAGCAGTGGCGGCGGAACGCCGGGCAACACCGACGGCACTCCGGGCGGCCAGCCCGGCAACCAACCCGGTCGACCAGGCAACGGCCGTCCGAACGGCTGAGCCGACGAGTAGGACACAACGGGCGGGCACCCTCCTCGGGTGCCCGCCCGTTTCGTCTGCGCGGATCAGTGAGCGGCGGCAAGACGTCCTGCCGCGCCACTGACCCGCTGAGTCAGAGACCGAGCTGTCGGCGTACCTCGGCGGCCACCCGGCCACCCTCGGCCTGGCCCGCCACCGCGGCCTGGGCCGCCTTCATCGCCGGGCCCATCTGGGCCTTGCCGGTGAAGCCGCCCGCGGCGAGCGCCCCCGACACCAGCTCGGTCAGCTCGGCGTCCGAGAGCTGCTTGGGCAGGTAGCGGTCCAGCACCTCACCCTCGGCGCTCTCCTTCGCGGCCTGCTCGGCGCGGCCGGCGTCAGCGAAGGCGGTCGCCGCCTCCCGACGCTTCTTGGCTTCCTTGGTCAGCACCGCGAGCACCTCGTCATCGGTGAGCTCGCGCTTGGCCTTGCCGGCGACCTCGGCGGTGCCGACGGCGGCCAGGGCCATCCGCAGCGTGGAGGTGGTCAGCTCGTCGCGCGCCTTGAGCGCGGAACGCATGTCGGCAGTGAGGCGGTCCTTCAGCGTGCTCATGGACGGTCAAACTACCCTGAACGCCATGCGAAAGCGCACACTATTCCGGCTCGCCGCCGGAACCGCCACGATCGGCGCGGCCACCCTGGCGTACGCGTCGCTCGTCGAGCGCAACATGTTCACTCTGCGGCGGTACGACGTGCCGGTGCTCCCGGCCGACGCGGAGCCGCTGCGCGTGCTGCATCTGTCGGACCTGCACATGATGCCCGACCAGGCGCGCAAGCAGCGCTGGGTGGCATCGCTGGCCGCCCTCGACCCCGACCTGGTGGTCGTGACCGGCGACAACATGGCGCACCCGGGCGCGGTGCCCGGGGTGCTGCGGGCCCTGCAACCACTGCTGGACTACCCGGGCGCGTTCGTGTTCGGCTCCAACGACTACACCGGGCCGGTGCTGAAGAACCCCTTCACGTACTTCCTGCCCGACCGGGAGTACACCGAAGGCGTCGAGCTGCCCTACGAGGAACTGCGTCAGGTCTTCATCGGCGCCGGTTGGGCCGACCTCAACAACGCCCGGACCATGCTGAAGGCCGGCGGCCGACAGCTCGACCTGGTCGGCGTCGACGACCCGCACATCGACCGGGACGACTACCCCTCCGTGGCCGGCGCGGTCTCGTCCTCGGCGGATCTCTCCATCGCGCTGACGCACTCACCCGAGCCACGGGTGCTCGACCAGATGGCGGCGGACGGCTTCGGGCTGCTGCTGGCCGGGCACACCCACGGTGGTCAGGTCTGCGTACCGGGCTACGGGGCGCTGGTGACCAACTGCGGCCTGCCCCGCTCGATGGCGCGCGGTCTGCACCGGTGGCCGGGCTCGGACTCCTGGCTGCACGTCTCCGCCGGCCTCGGCACCCACCCGACCGCCCCGATCCGCTTCGCCTGCCCCCCGGAGGCCAGCATCCTCACCCTCATCCCCCGCTGACCGCCGCGCTGCCCGCCCGGCCGCTTCGCGATTCGCGCACCATCAGGGATGTTGCTGCCTCGGCGCGTCGTGAGGCAGCAACATCCCGGTAGTTGTGCGGATCTTGGCCACTCCGGGCAGGGCCGGGGCGGCGGGGGTACCGAGTTTGACCATCGGGGCGGGTGGGCTACTATTTGTCGGCACGCCTCGGGGTGTGGCGCAGCTTGGTAGCGCGCTTCGTTCGGGACGAAGAGGTCGTCGGTTCGAATCCGGCCACCCCGACCAGAGGTAAAAGGCCAGGTGAGATCTTCTCTCACCTGGCCTTTTAGTCTGCCCCGGCAAGCCCTGTCGACCGATTCCCGTGCCACGGCCGCGTGGCTAGCGTCCGCGTATGACCCACCCCCAGGCGCCTCAACCGTGGACCCCGCCCGACGGCCCGCCGGCGGCACCCCCTGCCACCCCGAGGGCCGGCCGCGCCACCTTCGTTTCCCTCCTGACCGTGTACGTGTTGGCGGGCCTGGCGACGGTGTGTTGGGCGGGAGCGGCGTACAGCGCCCTGCTGATCTTTCGTGGCCGCGACATGGTCGAGGGTCTGCTGAGCTTCGTCGGACTGCTCGGGCTCGCTGGGTTCGAAGTGTTCGCATTGCTGTTCACCATCACCGCCGCTTTCGAGCTGCGCGGGCGCAACGCGCCTCGTGCGGCCCTGGTGGCCGGTCTGGTCTCGGTCACCGGGGTCGTCGCGACGATCGTCTTCCTGATCTGGGTCTCGACGACCGCGACTACCAACTCGTAGCAACCGGTAGCCGGCTCCCGCCTTCAACCTTTTGACCCCCGACGGAGTCGTGAGAGGTAACCAATCGAGGCGGGGGCTTATGGCAGCTGACGACGAGCATTTTCGAGAGTTCGTCGAGACGCGCTACATGGATCTCTTGCGCGTGGCGTACCACCTCACCGGCTCGACCCAGGATGCCGAGGATCTGGTGCAGGCCGCGCTGGTGAAGGTGATGCGTCGGTGGCGGCGGGTCGACGACCCGATGGCCTACCTGCGGCGCGTCATGATCAACCAGCACATCAGTGTCTGGCGTCGCCACCGGATGCACGAGGTGGTGACTGCGTTCTTCCCCGAGCGGCCCACCCGGGACATGACCGAGACGGTTACCGAACGGCGCGCTCTCTACGAGGCAATGCGGGCGCTGACACCTCGTACCCGTGCCGTGATCGTGCTTCGGTACGTGGTCGATCTGCCGGAGGCGGAGGTCGCGGCCGCTCTCGGCTGCTCCGTCGGGTCGGTCAAGAGTCGCGCATCACGAGGCTTGGCTCGCCTGCGCCTGGCACTGGCGCCGGACGCGCCCCCGTCGGCACAGCCCCCGACTCCAACACCAACGTCAGCTGATCCAGCACCGACCGGGACGACGAAGATGACGGGGGTAACACCATGACCGTCGACGATGAGCTGAGCCAGGCCCTGGCAGAGTTGAGCAGGACACTGACCCCGCAGCCAGACCCGTACGGCCGAGCGAGGGCGCGATACCGACGGAGCCGGCAGCGACGCCTCGGGGGGCTGGTTCTGGCCCTCGTGGTCACCGTGGGAAGCACGGCCTTCGCCATCGCCAGCCCGGGCCGGACCACGCAGCCACTACCGGCCGACCCGTCCGAGTCCATCGCACCCGTGCTGGCGTGGTCGGACCGGCTCCTCCAGTCGCCGCCGCGCGGCGCCGTCGCCGGGGTCAGCAGCTACGTGCGTCAGCTCTCTGAACAGTTGTTGGCCGCCCAGCGCCGGGGAGAATTCTCCCGCTTGACGGTGCCGGTGAGCGGGGTCAAGGTCCTCTTCGCCGACGACGTGGACGGCCACCGGGTCGCCCTCGCCGCCTTCGTCCGTAACCAGCCCGATCCGGTCACCGGCTGGCCGAGCGCAGCTGTGTGGCTGGTCGCCGACGAGGGTGCCAGCGCCCAGGAACTGGCCAGCACCGCCTCCGTCCGGGGGGTCAGCGACGCTCTGGAACCCTACGAGAGCCTGGCCGTGGACGGCCCGGAGGAGGCACACGTGGCGATCGCTCCGGCCGGCTGCGTCTTCCTCAGCTCACCGTTGCCCGACGGAAACACCTTCCGGTGGACCCCGGAGCCGACCGGGTCCTACCTGGTCCGTACGGCGCGGACCCAACGGCCCGAGTGGTGGCGGGTCGACTGCGGCGCGGTGACTCGCCAGATAACGCCCGGTCCGGGTTCGTTGGCCTCCAAGCCGATCACCGACGCTCAGCTCGCGACGGCGATGTCCCGCGTACGCGGCAGCGCGGAGCAGCAACGTGCCCGGGAGTTGATGTACCAGTGGGCCCAGTCGGAGGGTTACCGCCTGACCGCCCTTCCGAGCGTGGTGTGGGGCGGGCACCTCGCTGGCCTCCCAACCGGCCTGGGCGACACGTCGCCGGCGGCTGGAGAGCCGTTGGTGGAGGACGCCCAGGTGACGGTCCTGGCTGCTCCCGGGGTGGGGGGCGACTGGGTCGGTGAGGTGTCGATCGCCCCCGATCAGCCACGGTCCGACGGCGTGCTCAGCACTGGCACCTCCTTCACCGCGACGGCAGACCCGACCGATCCCGCCGGCGTGCTGGCCGTGTCCATCGACGATGACACCGGCGGTAGCGAGGGCCAGCAGCTTCTGCTCGTGGTGACGCCGGCAGCCGCCACCACGGTGCGCGTCCTGCGCGATGGGCAGGAGGTGGCGAGGAGCGCCGTCAGCGGCTCCGGGACGGCCATGCAGGTGCCCCGCCCCACCGCGGGCCTTGTCGTTGAGGCGCTCGACGTGTCCGGCGGGACAATCGCCAGCGGCCAGGTGTCGAAGCAGGGCTCCCGGCGGACAACCGAGACCGACACCTGGAACGAGAAGTGATCGCGTCCGAGACGGCCGCCGGCGCGGTGACGCCTATCGGACACCCCGCCGACCAGCCTTCAGCTGCCGGTATAGGTGTTTCTACCGATCCCCCGAGGGGCTGCCGCCCCTAACGTCAGTGGCACACCACAATGTCCGAGGGGGACCACCGATGACCATCGCACCCGATCTCATCGCCGTGAAGGCACGCCAGCAGGTGACATGGGCCAGCGGTGACTACGGCGCGGTCGCCGCGCTCATCCACCCGATCTCCGAGCTTCTGGTGACCGCCGCCGACCTGTCGGCCGGCGCCCGCGTACTCGACGTGGCGACCGGGTCCGGCAACGCCGCCATCGCCGCCGCCCGCTGCGGCTGCGTCGTGACCGGCGTCGACTACGTACCCGAACTGTTGGAACGCGGCCAGGCCCGCGCCGCTGCGGAGCGACTCCCAGTCACGTTCGTGACCGGCGACGCAGAGCGCCTGGCGTACGCCGACGGGTCCTTCGACGCGGTCCTCTCCGTCGTCGGAGTGATGTTCGCGCCGGACCAGGAGCGGGCGGCGGCCGAGCTGGTCCGGGTCTGCCGGCCCGGCGGCACGGTGGCGCTGGCGTCGTGGACGCCGCAGGGCTTCATCGGCGACCTGTTCCGCACGGTGGGGCGGCACGTGTCGCCACCGGCGGGGCTGCGCCCGCCGGTGGAGTGGGGCGACGAGGGCCGGGTCCGCGAACTGCTCGGCGCGGCCGTGGGTGAACTGCGGGCGGTACGCCGGGAGTTCGTCTTCCGCTTCGGCACACCGGAGGAGTTCGCCGACTTCTTCCGGGTCAACTACGGGCCGACGTTGAAGGCGTTCGAGGCACTGCCCGAGGAGCGGCGCCCGGACCTGCACGCCGATCTGGTGGAGCTGGCCCGCACCCACACCCGCGCCACCGACGCCACGGTCCGCATCCCGGCGGAGTACCTGGAGGTCGTGGCGCAGCGGACCCCCGACCCGGCCTGACGCCCGTCCGCGTCACCTTGTTCGGGGTGGCGCGGGCCGGTCAGTCCTGCCGCTCGGTGCGCTCGATCTCAGTCCTGCCGCTCGGTGCGCTCGATCTCCGCGAACGCGGCGGCCAGGTAGCCGTCCAACGGCACGCTGGTCGCCGCCAACAGGTCGGCCACCAGCAGCGGAGCGTGTCGGGCCAGCGCCGTCGCGTCCGGCGATGACTCGTCGCCGTCGGGGTCGTACACCCCCAACGCCCCGGCCAGCAGGACAAGCACCACGTGCGGGTCGACATCCGAACGCCACCGCGTCGACTCCTGCACACAGTGGGTCAACACCTGACGGATGTCGTCGCCGGCCAACCCGTCCGGATGGCTCTCCTCCAGCAGTAACCGGACCACCGCGCCGAGCACCAGGCCGGAACGCTCGTCTGCGGCGAGACCGCTGACCGCCTCGTCGTACGCCTGAGCGTCGCGTGCCTGGGCGGCGGCGACGGCCGTCGTTGCGGTCAACGCGATGGCGCGGGCGGTAGCGGGCAGATGTCGCCAGGTGCCGGTCATCGAGCCAGCATCGCAGACCCGGCGGACACCGACCGGCCGCGATCACGGCCAGTGGATCAACGTGGGATTGGTCACCTGCCGGTCCCGGCGACCGCGTGGCGTGGCCAAAACGGTTCGCGCGGCGTCAGACCCACCGAACAGAATGCCGGCATGCTGCGTCGCGCCCTGCCCCGCCGTTCGGAAGCTCGCCGGATCCTCCTCGGCACTCTGCTCTCGGCGATCGGGCGGGGTCTGACCCTGCCGTTCCTGTTCATCTACCTGACCGATGTCCGCGGGCTCACCGACACCCGCGCCGGGCTCGTCATCGGCTGGTACGGCGTGGTCACCCTGGCCCTGTCGCCGCTGGGCGGGACGCTGATCGACCGGATCGGCGCCCGCCGCGTGGTGGTGCCCTGCCTGCTGATCGAGGCCATCGGCACCGGCTCGCTGGCGCTGGTCCACTCGACCGGCTCGGCCCTGCTGGTGATGACGGTGATCGCGATCGGCAGCTCGGCGATCTGGTCCGGGCAGAACACCATCCTCGCGTCGTTGACCGACGACGATGAGCGGCAACGCGTCTTCGGGTTGAACTTCGCCCTGCTCAACCTCGGCATCGGCATCGGTGGCATGACCTCCGGCGCGATCGTCGACACCGCCCGGCCCGGCACCTTCCAGGCGATCTACCTGCTGGACGCGGTGACCTACCTGATGCCGGCGCTGATCCTGCTCACCCTGCCCGGCGTGGGCCACCGACTCGGCAAACGTCGAGGCGTCGACGATCCGTCGCCCGGCGGCTACCTGACGGTGCTCCGTGACCGCCCGTTCCGGCGGCTGGTGATCTTCGGGCTGATCCTCACCACCTGCGGCTACGCGCAGGTGGAGGTGGGCTTCGCCGCGTACGCGGTGCGGGTGGCCGAGGTGAACCCCCGGGTAGTGGCCTGGGCGCTCGCGGCCAACACCGTGATGATCGTGCTCGCGCAACTGCTGGTGATCCGCCGTATCGAGGGACGCAGCCGCACCCGGGCGTTGGCCGTGGTCGGAGCGGTGTTCGCCGCCGCCTGGCTGGTCCTCGGCGCGGCCGGCCTGGTCAGTGCTGAGAACGCCGTACTGGCCGCCCTGTGCGTGGTGCTCTGCTCGGCGATCTTCGGCTTCGGCGAGACGATGCTGTCCCCGGTGATGCCCGCACTGACCAACGCCCTGGCCACCGACGAGCTGCGCGGCCGATACAACGCGATGAGTTCGATGATCTTCGGAATCAGCGGTGTGATCGGCCCAGTGACCGCCGGCCCGCTCATCGGCGCCGCCAACGGCATGGTCTGGGTGGCGACGGTGGTCGGCGGCTGCCTGGTCGCCTCGTTGGTCGCGCTCTCCCTGCGCCGGCTGCTCACCACGGAGCAGGACGGCCTGGCGACGACCACCCCGGCATCCCCCAACCCCACGCCCGCCCCGGCCTGACCTCGACCGCCCCTCCGCGCCGCCCGCGACATACCCCCATCCTGCGCCTCACCCAAGCACCCCGCACAGCACCGCGCTGCGCCAAGCACCCCGCACCCCGCACCCCGCACCCCGCACCCCGCACCAAGATTCGAGCAACTTCCCGGAAGTCGGTGCCTCGGGCGCGCGGGAGACAGCAACATCCGGGAAGTTGCGCGGATCTTCCTCATTGATCTCGCCGTTGATCTTGTCGCGGGCCAAGATCGCGCTCAATCCTGGATGTAGTGGCATCCCCACGCGCCGATGCCACTACATCCATGTTCGAGCGCGATCTTGCCCCGAGGGGCGGGCGCGGGCGGGCGCGGGCGTGCGCGGGGACGGGCGCGGGCGGGCGCGGGCGGGCGGGGTCTGGGTCTGGGACGGGTCGGGCCCCGGAGCTGGTGCTCCGGGGCCCGATGATCGCGGGGTCGGCCGTCAGGCGGCGGGGACCTCGGCGGTGGTGCGGATCCGGTCCAGCGTCGGCGCGGAGACCGGCGACTGGGCGGTCAGGTAGTCGACGAAGGCGTCCAGGTCGATCTGGCCGGTGACCAGGTTCGTGCCGCCGGTGAGGGCGCTGAAGCCGTCGCCGCCGCCGGCCAGGAAGTTGTTCACCGTCACCCGGTAGGTGGCAGCGTTGTCGACGGTGGTGCCGCCGAGGGTGAGGCTGCCCCGGACCACGCGGGTGCCGGCGCACGGGTCGGCGACCGTACCGGTGGTGCCGTTCGGGTCGACCACGTAGCCCACAGTGGCCGACGGGTACAGGGTCCGACCGGTGACGAACTGCTGCTCCAGGACGCAGTAGAGCTGCGCCCCGGTGAGGTCCAGTGTCACCAGGTTGTTGGCGAACGGCTGCACCGTGAACGCCTCCTCGTAGGTGACCGGGCCGGCGTCGAGGTCGGCCCGGACCCCGCCCGGGTTCATGAAGGCGGCGACGGCGTTCTGTTCGTCGTCGGTGGCGGCGAGCTGCGCGTCGGCGATCAGGTTGCCCAGTGGCGATTCGCCCAGACTCGTACCGAAGAGGGTTTCCTGGCTCCGGGTGATCGCCTGGCTGGTCACGCCGACCTGGCGTCCGGCGACCGGGCCGAGCACGGTCTTGTACCGGTTGATCAGCGCGGTCTGCCGCGGGTCCTTGGCGACGTCGCGGGTGACCACGACGTTGTTCGCGGCGGCGGAGATGACATCGCCGGACCGACGGTCGATCTTCAGGTCGATGTCGGTGACCAGGCGACCGAACGAGCTGGCGCTGGTGACCAGCTTGCCGTTGATGTCGCAGTTGTACGCCTGGTGGGTGTGCCCGCTGACCACCACGTCGATCGACGGGTCCATCCGGTTGGTGATGTCCACGATGGGGCCGGTCATGCCGACGCAGTCGTTGATCCCGCCGGTCGCGGCCTGGGTGCCACCCTCGTGCAGCAGGACGACGATCGCCTGTACACCCTTGCGGCGCAGCTCGCGAGCGTACCGGTTGGCGGTGTCCGCCTCGTCGGCGAAGCTGAGGCCGGCGACGCCCTGCTGGCTGACGATCTGCGGGGTGCCCTCCAGGGTCATGCCGATGAAGCCGACCTTGACGCCCTGCACCTTGTGGATCGCGTACGGCGCCATCAGCGGCTTGCCGGTCGCGGTCTTGAAGGCGTTCGCGGACAGGTACTGGAAGCCGGCCCCCCGGTACGGGGTGCCGTCGATGCAGCCGTCCACCGGGTGGCAGCCGCCGTTCTGGATTCGCAGCAGCTCGGCGGCGCCCTCGTCGAACTCGTGGTTGCCGACGCTGGCGTAGTCCAGCCCGGCCATGCTCAGCGCCTCGATGGTCGGCTCGTCGTGGAACGCGGCCGAGAGCAGCGGGGACGCGCCGATCAGGTCACCGGCGGCGACAGTGATGGTGTTCTTCTTCTTGGCTGCGGCGCGCAGCTCGGCAAGGTGGGTGGCGAGGAACTCGACGCCACCCGCGGTCTGCCCGGCGATGGTGCCGCTGGACCCGCTCGGCGGTTCGAGGTTGCCGTGGAAGTCGTTGAGGGCGAGCAGGGTGACGTCGACCGGCTTCGGCCGCGCGTCGGCTTGCTCAGGGCTGGTGGCGACCGCGCCGAAAGCGGCCACCGCGAGCGCGGTCAGGCCGACAGCGGCCCGACGCATCCCGGGTATGAACATGGATCTCCTCGTGAGAATCGGCGCGTACGGTGCCCGGACTCTGGGTCGACCGGGGCCGCCGACGGGCGCCGTAGAAAGGGTCGCGGATGACGGTGGTTGAGCATGGCCCCCGCCCCGACAGCCTCTCATCCGGACGCCCACCGGTCGACCCGGGCAGCGCATCGGAGCAGCGCGTACGCCGAGGCCGCTATCGATCATCGTTTAACGCGGTCTGCCGGACAACGTCGGACCCAGGGTCTAGAAAGGACGGGACGACCAACGAGGAGTGGGGGGCGGCATCGTGAGCGGAACGACACCCGTGGCGGAGCAGGTGCGATCGGTCGACGGCACACCCATCGCGTTCGAGCGGTCCGGTGCCGGGCCGGCGGTCATCCTGGTCGGCGGCGCGTTCAGCGATCGCAACGCGACCCGCGATCTGGGCGCCGCACTGGCACCGGATTTCACCGCCTTCAGCTATGACCGTCGGGGTCGGGGCTACAGCGGCGACACCGCACCGTACGAGGTCGGCCGCGAGATCGACGACCTGGCCGCCCTGATCGCGGCTGCGGATGGTTCCGCCGCCGTCTACGGCATCTCCTCCGGGGCCGTCCTGGCCGCTCTCGCCACCGCACAGGGCCTGCCGGTGACCAAGTTGGTCATGTTCGAGCCGCCGTTCCAGGTCGGCTCACACGTGGGCGTCCGCAAGGACATCACCCCGCAGCTCATTGAGCTGATCGCCGCCGACGACCGGGACGGCGCGGTGGAGACCTTCCTCAGCGCCTCGGTGGGGCTGCCGGCCGAGCAGATCACCGGGATGCGGTCGCAACCGATGTGGGGTGGGCTGACGGCGGTCGCGCACACCCTGGTGTACGACGCGATCGTCACCGCCGGAGGGCGACTCCCCGCCGACCGGCTGGCGGCCATCACCGCGCCCACCCTCGCGGTGGACAGCACCGGCAGTCCACAGTGGTTGCGGGACGCGAGTCGCGCGGCGGCCGAGGCCGTGCCGGGCGGCCGGTCCGTGAGCCTCGACGGCGGTTACCACGACGTGCCGCCGGCGACGCTGGCCCCCGCGCTGCGCGAGTTCCTGCTCGGTTGACCGCACCAACGGCCGACGAGGCGCGAGTTGGTCGGTCAGCCGTCGGCCAGCGCCTCGTCGACCAGGGCCGCTACGGCCTCCGGTGGCCAGGCGCCCGCCACGCCGGGCCGGGCCGCCAGGTAGGTGGCGATCCGTTCGGCCGGCCAGCCGTGCGACTCGCGCAGCCCTCGGGCGATCATGCCGAGGTAGATCGGCGCGGGAGGTCGGCACGGCACGGCTGACGCCCCCTCGGGGGCGGTGAAGGTGAGCATCGGAACACCGTCGCGGCTGCCCGGGCAGAGCAGCGTCTCGTACCGTCCCGGGCCGAGCCTGGCCCGTCCGTTGGCGACGGCGGCGTCGATGGCCGCGCCGGTCGCCGGGATCAGCTCCGTCGTGTCGCCCGGAGGGCGGTACATCTCCTGGGCCGCGATGTCGGTGAACTGCTCCAGGGTGACCAGGTAGGCGCGGGCCGCGGCCTCGCCCGGCAGGTGCGGGTCGTAGAAGGCCATGCCGCCGGTCCAGGCACCGGACTCGCCGGCGAAGTAGATGCCGCCGGGCAGCGACACGGGCGTCGACCGGCTGGGTGGGCGCCGGTCGCGGCAGCCCGGGTACGTCCGCTTTCCGCCGGGTGGGCAGCCGCCGCCGATGTACCAGCCCAGCCGGGCGGCGTGCATGTTCGAGCCGTACGAGACGTACCAGGCCAGCATGACGAACCCCTCAGAAGCCGCAGGTCTGCCCGGCGGAGTGGCTGACCTGCACGGTGTGGGTGACGCAGCCGCCGGCCTCGACCGAGTGCAGCAGGAAGGCGGTGGGCTCGTTGACCCAACCGATCTGCTCGTCGGCGCTCATGGTGAGCGTGCTCTGCTTCCACGTGCTGGGTGCCACGGTGAGGACCGTGCCCGCGTACGCCGTGGTGACCGGGCGGTGCAGGTGGCCGGCGCCGACCCGTACGACGTGCCGGTGCCGGCCGATCACCTCGGCGAGCGCGTCACCGTCGGCGAGCCGGATGGAGTCCGCCGCGGGGATGCCGACCGCGACCGGCGGGTGGTGCAGGAAGATCGCGGCGGGCACCTCGGGCCGCCCGGCCAGCACCCCGTCAAGCCAGCCGAGCTGTTCCTCGCCGAGTTGGCCGCCGTCGCTGCCGGGGACGAGCGAGTCGAGCACCACGACGGACGCCGCCTCGTGGTCGACGTGGTAGTAGGCGGAGAAGCCGCCGCCCAGCCACGGTGTGCCGCCGAACGCGTCGAGCAGGGACTCCCGGTCGTCATGGTTGCCGGTGGTCAGGTGCACCGGCAGCGGGAACCGGCCGATCACCTCGCGCAACGCCGCGTACTCGTCGGGCTGGCCGTGGTCGGCCAGATCGCCGCTGATCACCACGCAGTCCGGTCGGGGTCGCAACGCCAGCACCCGGCCGAGCGCTCGGTGCAACCCGGCGGCCGGTTCGGCGGCGAGCAGGCCGGTGGTCAGGTGCGGGTCACTGAGCTGGGCGATGAGCATGGGCTCGCCTCCTCGGCGCCGGGATGCTCCACGCTATCGCCGGTCGCGGCATCCCGGGGGGCATGCGTCCACAGGCTGCGTCCACAGCCTGTGGATAGCACGTGTGTACGAAGCCCGGCCGGTCCCAGCCACCGTGAGTACGCTTGATCGAGCGGTTCGGCGTCGGCCGGGCCCCTCCCCTACCTGGAACGACGTGCGAGTGGATCATCAGCGAGTCATCCGTGACGTCACCGTCCGCCTGCCGATGGCGTCGAGCACGCCGGAAGCGTGTCGGTGGACGGTCACCGCGCTGTCCCGCCACACCCCGGCGACCATCTCCGTGCTGCTCGCGGTCCACGACCGCCTGCGCTGCGTCGCGGCGACCGGGGCCTGGCAGGTCTTCGCCACCGTGCCGGCGCGGACCGGCATCGTCGGCCGGGTGTACGCGACCGGCGCTCCCGCCGTCGTCCCGGACGTCACCGTCGACCCGGACTACCTACCGGTACGCCCGGATGTGACCGCCGAGCTGTGCGTACCGGTGCTGGACCCGACGGGTCGGGCGATCGGCGTGCTCGACCTTCAGTGGAGTGAGCCGACCGACCTGGAGCCGTGGCGGGAGACCGCGCAGCGGCTGGCCGACGGGCTCGGCGCGCGGATCGGCGCCCTCGGTGGCCCACCGGCGGAGAGCCGCAGCGAGAAGCTGCTCCGGCACGCCGCCGCGCTCTCCTCCGCGCCGTACGAGGGGGAGGTGATGGGGGCGGCGGCCCGTGCCGCCCGGGAGGTCTCCACGCTCTCCACCGCACTACTGCTGATCGGCGGCCAGCTCGGCCCGTCCCCGGCGACGCCGAGCGACCTGGAGACCCGGATCCGCGCCGAGCTGGCCGGGGCGGGTCCGGCCGCCCTGGACCGGATGGTCGAGCGGGCACACCGGTACGGCGCCGGGTACACGCTGGGCGAGGCCGGGCATCCCCCGACCGAGGACTACCGCCCACTGACCCGGGCGGGGGTACGCACGCTGGTCGCCGTGCCGGTCGGGCCGACGGACGCCGGTGGGGTGCTGCTGGTCGCCGACGAACGCGCGCTGCGTCCGGACCCGACCACGGTCAGCCTGATGGAGTTGCTCGCCGGGCAGGCCTGGACGAGCGTGGACCGGCTGCGCACGCTGGCCCGGCTGCGGGAACAGGCCAGCTCCGACCCGCTGACCGGGTTGCGGCACACCGGCCCGTTCGGGCAACGGATCGCGGCGGCCACCCCCGGGCGTACGGCCCTGCTGGCGATCGACGTGGACGGCTTCAAGATCGTGAACGACACGTACGGCCACCAGGCCGGCGACCGGGTGCTGGTCGGGTTGGCCCGGGCGCTGGAGGGTGCGCTGCGGCACGGCGACGAGTTGTACCGGATCGGTGGCGACGAGTTCGTCGCGGTGATCGAGGTGAGCCGCCCGGAGGAGGCGGTCCGGATCGCCGAACGGCTCACCGAGGCGGCTCGACGCATCGGCCGCACGATCAGCGTGGGCGTCGCGCTGCCCCGCCCCGGCGAAACCGCCGACCGCACCCTGAAGCGAGCCGACCAGGCCCTCTACGCGGTAAAACGCCAGGGCCGAGACGGCGTCCTGCTCTCCGCCGCGTAACCCCCACCCCACCCCACCCCACCCCGTCGATCATGGAGTTGTGGTGGGGGACATTTGCTGCTGCCGGGGCTAAAGCGCCCACCACAACTCCATGATCGACCTGCGCAGGGTGGGGGCGGCGGTGCGCGGAGGTGACGAAACAGCTGTTAGGGGGTTCGGAGTTCTTTGGCTAGGAGTTCGGCGATCTGGGCGGTGTTGAGGGCTGCGCCCTTGCGGAGGTTGTCGCCGGTGACGAAGAAGTCGAGGGCGCGGGGGTCGTCCAGGGCACGGCGGATCCGGCCGACCCAGGACGGGTCGGTGCCGACGGCGTCGATCGGCATGGGGAACTCCCCGGCCGCGGGGTCGTCGACCAGGATCACCCCGGGTGCGTTGCGCAGCGCCTCGCGGGCGCCCTCGGCGTCGACCTCGGTGGCGAAGACCGCGTGCACGGCGACCGAGTGGGCGGTGACCACCGGCACCCGGACGCAGGTGGCGGAGACCTTGAGGTCGGGGAGGCCGAGGATCTTCCGCGACTCGTTGCGGATCTTCATCTCTTCCGACGACCAGCCGCTGTCCGCCGGGGAGCCGGCCCAGGGGACCACGTTGAGCGCCATGGGTGCCGGGAACGGGCCCAGGTCGTCGCCGACCGCCTGGCGTACGTCGCCGGTACGCGAGCCGAGCGCCCGATCGCCGGCGACCTTGGTGAGCTGGTCGTGCAGGATATCGACGCCGGACTGGCCGGCTCCGGAGACCGCCTGGTAGGAGGCGAGCACCAGCTCTCGTAGGCCGTACTCGCGGTGCAGCGGCGCGACGGCGACGATCATCGCCAGGGTGGTGCAGTTGGCGTTGGCGATGATGCCCCGGGGTCGGTTGCGGACCTGCTCGGGGTTGATCTCCGGGACGACCAGCGGGACGTCGCGGTCCATCCGGAACGCGCCGGAGTTGTCGACCGCGATCGCGCCCCGGGCGACGGCGGTCGGCGCCCACTCGGCGGAGACCTCGTCGGGCACGTCGAACATGGCCACCTGGACCCCGTCGAACGCCTCGGGGGTCAGCGCCTGGACGACAAGTTCCTCGCCCCGGCAGCGCACCCGGCGCCCGACGGAGCGCTCGGAGGCGAGCAGCCGGATCTCACCCCAGACGTTGCGTCGCCCGGTGAGCAGCTCACACATGACGGTGCCGACGGCACCTGTCGCTCCGACCACGGCGAGGGTGGGCAGCGCCGTCATCGGCGCTACCTACCCGTCCCCGCGTAGACCACGGCTTCGGTGTCGCCGCCCAGCTCGAACGCGTCGTGGATGGCGCGGACGGCAGCGTCGAGGTCGGTGTCCCGGCAGACCACGGAGACCCGGATCTCGGAGGTGGAGATCATCTCGATGTTGACCCCGGCGGCGCCGAGCGCGGCGAAGAAGCCGGCCGCCACCCCGGGGTGCGAGCGCATGCCCGCGCCGATCAGTGAGACCTTGCCGACGTGGTCGTCGTAGAGCAGGCCCTTGAACTTGACCGGCTCCTGGATCTTGCTGAGCGCCGCCATCGCGGTGGGGCCGTCGGCCTTGGGCAGGGTGAACGAGATGTCCGTCCGGCCGGTGCCCTCGGTGGAGACGTTCTGCACGATCATGTCGATGTTGATCTCGGCGCCGGCGACGGTGTCGAAGATCCGCGCGGCGGCACCCGGCTCGTCGGGCACCCCGACGATCGTGATCTTGGCCTCGCTGCGGTCGTGCGCGACTCCGGTGATCAGTGCCTGCTCCACGGAAAGGTCCTCCATCGATCCGGTGACCATCGTGCCGGTGTTGGTCGAGTATGACGAACGGACGTGGATCGGCAACCCCGCCCGCCGGGCGTACTCCACGCTACGCAGGTGCAGCACCTTCGCGCCGCACGCGGCCAGCTCCAGCATCTCCTCGTAGGTGATGTGCCGGATGTGCCGGGCGTTGGGCACGATCCGCGGGTCGGCGGTGAAGATGCCGTCCACGTCGGTGTAGATCTCGCAGACGTCGGCGTGCAGGGCGGCGGCGAGCGCCACCGCGGTGGTGTCCGAACCACCGCGGCCCAGCGTGGTGACGTCCTTGGTGTCCTGCGAGACGCCCTGGAAGCCGGCCACGATGACCACCGACCCCTCGTCGAGCGCGCCCTTGAGTCGCCCGGGGGTGACGTCGATGATCCGGGCGCGGCCGTGCACCGAGGTGGTGATCACGCCGGCCTGCGAACCGGTGAACGAGCGGGCTTCGTACCCCAGGTTGTGGATGGCCATGGCCAGCAGGGCCATGGAGATCCGCTCCCCGGCGGTGAGCAGCATGTCCAGCTCGCGGCCCGGCGGCAGCGGGCTGACCTGGTTGGCCAGGTCGAGCAGCTCGTCGGTGGTGTCGCCCATCGCGGAGACCACCACCACCACGTCGTCGCCGGCCTTGCGGGCGGCGACGATGCGCTCGGCCACCCGCTTGATCCGCTCGGCGTTGGCGACGGAGGACCCGCCGTACTTCTGCACCACGAGTGCCACGACGGTGCACTCCCTCCCAGCGACCCTGAGCGTGCCGACGCCGCCGGAACCGGGGCCGGCGGCGCGTGTCAGACCTCATGAGGGTATCCGGCGGGTAACGAAGCCGGGTCAGGTGATCCCACGATCCGGCCCGCCCGGGCCCGGCCGGGCCGGTCCCACCAGGTCGGGTGGGTACGCGGGGACGCCCCGCCCGACACGCCGGAACGAGCCCGGTACGCGCCGGCACCCACCGACCGCCCACACCCACCAGAATGGGCCGGTGCCCGTCCTCATCCGTTCGGCCGGCCGCGTGCTCGGGCCGCTCGTCCTCGCCCTGCCGGCCCTCCTGGTCGCCTGCACCAGTGAGCAGCCTCCGACTCCGCCGCCCGTCGATCCGGGGCCGGTCGAGGTGGACGCCGCACGGGATGAGCTGGCCGCGCTGGCCGCGGCGGCTCAGGACCGTCACCTGGTGGCCCAGTACGTCTACAGCCAGGCGGGTCAACCGGATCGAACCATCGTTCTCACCAGCGCGAACGACGGCAGCTGGCGGGTGGACGTGCCGGGGGGCGCCCTGGGTGGCACCGCCGATGTCTCGATGGCCAACACGGCCGACGGGCTGTTCCAGTGCGCCCTACCGTCGGCCGGTCATACCGAGTCGGCGAGCTGCGTACGTCTGGGTGATCGCGACGACGCGATCCCACGCCGGTCGGACCCCCGGGTCCAGCACCTGCTCACCGACTGGCTGTACGTGCTCACCGACCGACGCGCGCCGTTGGCGGTCGCTCCGGCCGACGCGCCCGAGGGCCTCACCGGCACCTGCTACTCGGTGGATTCCACCTCGGCGTCGCTCAACGCCCCGTTGGATGTGGGCATCTACTGCTACGACCAGGACGGCACGCCGACCGGCGTCCGAACCGGGGCCGGGTCGCTGAGGCTGGCGGCCGCACCCGGCCCGGCACCGGCCACCGTGCAGCTGGCCGGCCCGGTGGTGGTCGATCGGGAGCCGCTCGACACCGCGGCGCCGCCGACCCCGGACCCGTCGGACAGCCCGAGCGCGGGAACGCCCTGATCTTCGTCCCGTTACGGGTGCTCTTGCCCACATTTAGCTACCCCCTCCCGAGGGGGCGAATCGCCCATACGGGACGATCCGGCGTATGACCGACCTCACCCCGCTGCTCGCCTACCGCTGGAGTCCGCTGGCGTTCCACCCCACCGAGGAGTTGAACGCGACCGATGCGTCCTCCCTGTTGGAAGCGGCCCGCTGGGCACCGTCACTGGGCAACCGCCAACCCTGGCGGTTCACCCTCGGTCACCGCGACGACGAGACGTGGAAACGGATCCTGGTCAACCTGCCCGAGCGCGACCAACGGTGGGCACACCGTGCCGCCGCGCTGCTGCTCGCCGCACACGTCGACGGCGACACCGCACCGGACGCCACGCCGCCGGACGGAGCGGCGTACGACCTGGGCCAGGCGGTCGCCCATCTCACCGTGCAGGCCACCGCGCTCGGGCTGCACGTGCGGCAGGTGCTGACCGTGGACCGCGCCGGACTCGCCGCCGACCTACACCTGCCCCCCGACGTGCGGCCGTACGCGGTGCTCGTCGTCGGGCAACTCGGCGACCCGCACAGCCTGCCGGCGGACCTCGTCGCCGAGGAGACGGGGTTACGCCGCCGCCGACCGCTGGCCGAACTCCTGCTCGGCTGATCGCTCGCCGGCCCTACTCGCCGCGGCTCGCGCGAAGAAGGACCGCAGCAGCCTCGGTGTTGCGATACAGGACGTGCCGACCCTGCCGGAGGCGGGAGACCAGACCGGCGCCGTGCAGCGCGGCCAGGTGCTGGGAGACGTTCCCGGCGGACATCCCGGTGAGTCGGGCCAGGTCGGTGGTGGTCAGCGCCGTCTCGAGCAGGTGCAGCAGCGCGGCCCGGCCCGGCCCGATCACCCGTGCGAGTGGGTCGCCGGGCGGCGGCGCGCTCGCCTCCCAGAGCGTCCCGACGGCGCGAACCGGGTACGCGCCGGCCGGCAGCGAATCCTCCAGCAGGTTCCACAGCACGTGCCGCTCGCTGAACACCGTCGGGTTCAGCGCCAGCCCACGATCGCGGAGGTCGAAGTCCCGCTCGAACGTGTCGTCGCTGATCACCCGGTCGCCGTGCCAGCGCAGGCTCGGGTGGAGCTGCTCGACGAACCGACCGGCGCCGCTCTCGACGAGCTGCGCGGCCCGGTACGCCACGTCGGCGTCGAGGAGCGCCCGCATCCGCGACCAGTCCGGGGCGATCGCCTCGTCGTACCAGACCCGCACCGCGTCGACGACCTGCGGCAGCAGCCCGCCGGGGTCGGCGAGCAGCGCCCGCCCGAACGGGCTCAGCGGTCGTTGTGAGGTGGTCGCCAGCAGGTCCTGGACCACCACGGCAGGCGGCGTCGCGGCGATCTGGTCGAGCTGCTCGGCCATCTCCACGTTCGGTCGCGCCGCCGGGGTGAGGAAGTCGGGCAGCCAGCGACCCGGCACGACCAACCCCACCAGAGGTCGGACCCGGTCGGCCACCTCGGGACGACGCAACGTCACCCGGGCCCGGTCGATCCAGGGCAGGTGCACCGCGTAGCGGACCGGGTTGGCCAGCGCCCACATGCTCATGACCGTCTCGTTGGCCGGTGACACGGCGAGCCGCACTCCCGCCACGTCGGCCACGCTGAACCGCAACTCGGACACACGCACCCCCGGGGAGCAGGATTCGGTCCAGCCTAAAAGACTCGACCGGGGTCATGGGGCACCCGTTCACTCAGCCAAATGGGGACCCGAGAAACCATCCGCACCGCCGTCCGAGACGTCGTACCGCCAGCCGGGCTGACGCGCGCCCTGGCCGTGCAGGCCATGGTCTACGCCGTCGGCAGCGGCCTGTTCCACGCCGGCAGCGCCGTCTTCTTCACCCGGGCACTCGGGCTCAGCGCCGCCCAGGTCGGGTTGGGGCTGTCCATCGCGGCGGGGGTGTCGCTGCTGGGCACGGTGCCGCTGGGTGGGCTCACCGACCGGTACGGACCGCAGCGGGTCTGGGTGGTGGGGCTGGTGCTGAACGCGGCGCTGTTCGCGACCTACCCGTTCGTGGGCGGCTTCGCGGGTTTCCTCGCCGTGGTGGTGGCGCTGGCCGCCGTGGACGCCGCTGTCGGCGTGGCCCGGCAGGTCTACTCGATCAACGCGCTCCCGCCGGCCGAACGGGTCACGGCGATGGCGTACCAGCGCTCGTCGCTGAACGTCGGCTTCGGGCTCGGCGCGGTGATCAGCGGCCTGGTGCTGGCGGTGGACACGATCACGGCGTACCGGGGGATGGTCTGGTTCATCTCGACGGTCTTCCTCGTGACGGCCCTCTTCGTGCGGCGACTGCCCCGGCTGCCGCAGGTGGCCCGACCGGCGGAGCCGATGAGTCGGCTCGCCGTGCTCCGGGACCGGCCGTTCATGGCGGTGTCCCTGCTGTCCGGGCTGCTCACCGCGCACGGGGTGCTCTACCTGACGGTGCTGCCGCTCTGGATTCTCACCCACACCGACGCCCCGAAGACGGTGATCGCCGGGCTGGTGCTGCTCAACACGATCCTGATCGTGCTGCTCCAGGTGCGCGTCAGCCGGGGCGCGGACACCGCGGCGGGCGCGGCCCGGGCCTCCCGTCGGGGTGGACTGCTGATCGCCCTGTTCTGCCTGGTCCTGCCGATTTCCGGCGTCACTCGGGGCGCGCTCACCGTCGTGGTGCTGGTGGCCGCCGCGTTGCTGCTGATCCTGGCCGAGCTGATCGAGTCGGCGGGCACCTGGGGGCTCACCGCCACCCTGCCGCCGGCCGACCAGCGCGGTGCGTACGTGGGGGCGCTCGGACTCGGCGTGCAGGTCCAGTACCTGATCGCGCCGGCGGGGCTGACCGCGCTCGGGGTGACCACCGGCGGGTGGGGTTGGTTACCGATAGCAGCGATCTTCGTGCTGGTGGGGCTGGCGATCGTGCCCGCGGTGGCCTGGGCAGGACGCACGCCGCGGCTGGGTGCCGAGGCCGCGGCACCGGCCATGACTCCGGTCCCATAGTCCGGACCTGTCTTTCCACCCCCCGTTCCATCACGTAGGGTGACCTGGTCATGTGGCAGGCGCTGCTCCTCCTTAGCCGCCGCGACGAGGCCTGACCGGCCGGCACCTCGTCGCGGAGTCGCATCGCGCCGTCCAGCACATCCGAGTTTCTTCTCGGCACCGCCGCGCACCGTCGCCCGGCATCTCGCCGACACCTTCCGATCTGCTGACGCCACATGTTCCAGGGAGCACTCTGAGATGGCTCAACCTGTCACCGACGCTGAGACCGATCCGATCGCCCGGCAGCGCCCCAGCCGGATGCCGTACCACCGCTACGAGCCGTACCGGGAGCAGTTCCGGGTCGAGCTGCCGGACCGCACCTGGCCCACCCGCACCGTCGAGGCCGCCCCCCGCTGGTGCGCCGTGGATCTCCGCGACGGCAACCAGGCCCTGATCGACCCGATGTCGCCGGAGCGCAAGCGCCGGATGTTCCAGCTACTGGTCCAGATGGGCTACAAGGAGATCGAGGTCGGCTTCCCGTCGGCCAGCCAGACCGACTTCGACTTCGTCCGGCAGCTCATCGAAGACGACATGATCCCGGACGACGTCACCATCCAGGTGCTCACGCAGTGCCGGGAGCACCTGATCGACCGGACGTTCGAGTCGCTGCGCGGCGCGAAGCGGGCCATCGTGCACTTCTACAACTCGACCTCCACCCTCCAGCGGCGGGTGGTCTTCGGCCTGGACCGGGACGGCATCGCCGACATCGCCACCACCGGGGCGCGGCTCTGCCAGAAGTACGCGGAGATCCACACCCCGGACACGGAGATCTTCTACGAGTACTCGCCGGAGTCCTACACGGGCACCGAGCTGGAGTACGCGCTGGAGGTCTGCTCCCGGGTGATCGACGTAATCGACCCGACTCCGGACCGGCCGCTGATCATCAACCTGCCGGCCACCGTCGAGATGGCCACCCCCAACGTGTACGCCGACTCGATCGAGTGGATGCACCGGCACCTGCCGCGCCGCGACAGCGTGGTGCTGAGCCTGCACCCGCACAACGACCGCGGCACCGGCGTGGCCGCCGCCGAGCTGGGCCTGCTCGCCGGCGCGGACCGCATCGAGGGCTGCCTGTTCGGCAACGGTGAGCGCACCGGCAACGTCGACCTGGTGACCCTGGGGCTCAACATCTTCTCCCAGGGCATCGACCCGATGATCGACTTCTCGAACATCGACGAGATCCGGCGAGCCGTCGAGTACTGCAACCAGCTGCCGGTGCACGAGCGCCACCCGTACGCGGGCGACCTGGTCTACACCGCCTTCTCCGGCTCCCACCAGGACGCGATCAAGAAGGGCTTCGACGCCCTCGCCGCCGACGCGAAGGCGGCCGGCGTATCGGTGGACGAGCACACCTGGGCGGTGCCGTACCTGCCGATCGACCCGAAGGACCTGGGCCGCACCTACGAGGCGGTCATCCGGGTCAACTCGCAGTCCGGCAAGGGCGGCGTCGCGTACATCATGAAGAGCGAGCACCAGCTGGACCTGCCGCGCCGGCTCCAGATCGAGTTCTCCGGGGTGGTGCAGCAGGTCACCGATCACGACGGCGGCGAGGTCGACCCGGCCGCCATGTGGGAGATCTTCGCGACGCACTACCTGCTCGACCACCAGCCCGACCCGACGGTCCGGCTGGCCGGCTACACGATCGGCACGGTGGACGGCAAGGTCGAGATCGAGGCCCAGGTCGGTGTGGGCGGCGAGCAGCGGTCCCTCGCCGCGGTCGGCAACGGCCCGATCGACGCGTACGTCAACGCACTCCAGTCGGTCGGGGTGGGCGTACGGGTGCTCGACTACCACGAGCACGCGCTCTCCTCCGGTGGTGACGCGCAGGCCGCCGCGTACGTGGAGTGTGAGGTGGACGGGAAGACGGTCTGGGGTGTCGGCACCGACGCCAACATCGTCACCGCGTCGATCAAGGCGGTCACCAGCGCCGTCAACCGCGCCCGCCGCTGACCTGTGCGCGGCACCCCCGAAGTGGCTTCCTACTTCGGGGGTGTCGCGGCGGGCAGAGAATGGCAGGGCTGTGACGGCGGGGCTTCCCGGGGCGGTCGGTGGACCAGCACGAGGGCCAGTAGCGCGCCGGCCACGAGCAGCCCGGCACACCACTCCATCGCGCCCCGGAACGCGTCGGTCAGCTCGGCCTTCTGCTCGTACCCGCCGCCGGAGAGCCCGACCAGCAGCGGCAGCGCCGCCACCGCGAGCAGGCCGCCGGCCCGGGACGCGGCGTTGTTGAACCCGCTGGCCACCCCGGAGAACCGGTCCTGCACGGCGGCCAGCACCGACGCGGTCAGCGGTGCCACCACCAGGGTCAACCCGATGCCGAAGAGCAGCACCCCTGGCAGCACGTCCCGCCAGTACGACGCGCCCGGTCCGACGCCGCGCAGCAGCAGCAGGCCGACCGCGGCGACCACCGGTCCGATGGCGAGCGGCAGCCGTGGGCCGATCCGCGCCGACAGCGCACCGGCGCGCGCGGAGCCGACCAACAGCAGCAGGGTCATCGGCAGCAACGCGATGCCGGTGCGGAAGGCCGACCACCCGACCACGTTCTGGAGGTAGACGGCGAAGAAGAAGGTGAAGCCGCCGAGCGCCGCGTAGACGACCACTGTGAACAGGTTGAGCACCGAGAAGAGTCGGCTGCTGAACAGCCCGGTGGGCAGCATCGCGGCGTCACCGCGCCGCCGCTCCAGCAGGACGAAGGCCACCGCGGAGAGCACCCCGACCACGGCCGCGATCAGCACCTCGGCGGAGTCGAACCCGCGGGCCGGCGCGTCGATCAGGGCGTAGGTGACGCCGGCGAGCGCGAGCGCTCCGAGCAGGGCTCCGGCGACGTCGAACCGCCGTCGGGTCCGACCCTGTCCCTCGGTGCGGGAGGCGCTCTCGTCCCGACTCTCCGGCACCCAGCGCAGGGCGGCCAGCAGCACCAGCACGGCGATCGGCAGGTTGAGGAAGAAGATCCAGCGCCAGGAGAGCGTGTCGATCAGCCAGCCCCCGATGAACGGTCCCAGCGCGGTGGACACCCCGGACAGCCCGGCCCAGGCGCCGATCGCACGGCCCCGGTCGTCGGGATGGAAGCTCGCCTGGAGCACCGACAGCGACCCGGGCGTGAGCAGCGCGCCACCGGCGCCCTGGAGGAACCGGGCCGCGATCAGCATGCCGGTGTCCTGGGCCAGCCCGCAGAGCACTGAGGCGGCGGTGAACCAGACCACGCCGATGAGGAAGATGCGTCGCCGGCCGAAGCGGTCGCCCAGCGCGCCGCCGAGCAGCACGAACGCCGCCAGCATCAGCAGATAGCCGTTGATGGTCCATTGGAGATCGGCCACGTTCGCGCCGAGGTCCTGCCCAAGTTTCGGCAGCGCCACGTTGACGACGGTGCTGTCGAGGAAGACCATGCCAGAGGCGAGTACGGCGGCGAGCAGCGTGCCCCGGCCGGCGGTCGTGCCCATCCGGAGGGCGGTCGCCGGTACGGGTGCGGTCATCCCACCAATCTGCCTTGCATCATGTGGGAGACGCCACGAAACGCCGAAACCGTGCCCGGGTACTGTGCGCAATCGCCGGGAGCCCCCAAGCTGGAGAGGTGTCGTCTGTGCGTACCAGATCAGGACCGCGAGCGGCGGTGGCCGCGCTTGCCGCGGCGCTGGCGCTCGGCGTGGCCGGTTGCGTCCCGCAGGATGAGCCGACCACACCGCCGTCGAGCGACGGCGGCAACGCCGCTGAGCAGTTGAGCCAGCTCACCGTCGCCACCGCCGGCTCGATGAAGGGCTACAGCCGGGAGCGTTTCCCACACTGGCGGGACACCGGCAAGAACTGCGATATCCGGGACAGCATCCTCCAGCGCGACGGCAAGGACGTGAAGCTCTCCGGCTGCAACGTGGTCGGTGGGCGCTGGGAGAGCGTGTACGACGGTCGCAGCTTCTCGGATCCCTCCGACGTGGACATCGACCACATGGTCCCCTTGGCCAACGCGTGGCGCTCGGGTGCCGACGAGTGGGACAACGCTAAGCGCGGCGATTTCGCCAACGACACCACCCGTCCGCAGCTTTTCGCGGTTTCCGCCTCGTCGAACCGGGCAAAGGGTGACCAGGACCCGTCCCAGTGGAAGCCGGCAAATCGGTCTTACTGGTGCAAATACGCTCAGGACTGGGTGACGGTCAAGCACTACTGGAAGCTGACGGTGACCAGCGCCGAGAAGGCCGCCCTGACCGACATGTTGGAGGGCTGTTCAGTGGGGAGCGATTCGTGACCGGCACCGAGGAGAGCGGCCCGTCCGCCGCCGGCATGACCGCGGACGGCACCGCCGAGACCCCCGCCGCCGTGCCGGGTGCCGGCATGGTCGCGGATTCGGGCGGGGCGGCCGGCCCGCAGACCCGCACCACCGACATCGTGCCCGGCCCCGGCGGCGTGATGACCGACGAGGTCGGCGTCGTCACCGGTGACCTGACGCTGCGCACCGAGTACGCCGACGGCAAGGTCACCCTGCGGGTGCAGTACAAGGACGCGGACGAGTGGTACGCGGTGACCGGCACGTCGGTCACGCTGGCCGACCCGGCTGGGCTGGACGCGGTGCACGGCGTCGCGGTGGGGCTGCTGAACCGCCCCGAGGGCTGACGCCGGCACCGCGTCCAGTCTCAGACGTACGAGCCGGGCTCGGTGGGCGCGGAGACCACGGCTGGGGCGTCCCCCTCGCCCTCGGGTCGGACGATCTGCGCGCTGACCCCGTGCGGGCGCAGTTCGCCGCTGGCGATCTGCTCGGCCCAGTGGCAGGCCACCCGGCTGGCGCCGATGTCCCGCAGCACCGGTCGCTCGTCGGCGCAGCGGGTGGGCTGCGCCCACGGGCAGCGGGTGTGGAAGCGGCAGCCGGAAGGTGGGTTGGCCGGCGACGGCAGGTCACCGGCGAGCAGGATCCGCTCCCGGCGGTCCTCCACGTCCGGGTCCGGCACCGGCACCGCCGACATCAGCGCCCGGGTGTACGGGTGCAGCGGCTCGGTGTAGAGCCGGTCGCTCGGCGCCTCCTCGACCAGCGCGCCCAGGTACATGACGCCGACCGTGTCGGAGATGTGCCGGACCACAGCGAGGTCGTGCGCGATCACCAGGTAGGTCAGCCCCAGGCTGTCCTGAAGTTCGTCCAGCAGGTTGACCACCTGGGCCTGGATCGACACGTCGAGCGCCGAGACCGGCTCGTCGGCGACGATCAGCTCCGGCCCGAGCACCAGCGCGCGGGCGATGCCGATGCGCTGCCGCTGCCCGCCGGAGAACTCGTGCGGGTAGCGGGACAGCGCCCAGCGCGGCAGCCCGACCGCGTCCAGGGTCTCGCCGATGATCCGCCGACGGTCGGTGCGGTCGGTGCCGATCCCGTGGGTCTGCAGGCCCTCGGTCAGGATCGACTCGACGTTCTGCCGGGGATCGAGGCTGGACATCGGGTCCTGGAAGATCATCTGCATCCGGCGACGCATGCTGCGCAGCTTGCCGGACGGCAGCGTCGTCAGCTCGACGCCGTCGAAGCTGACCTCGCCAGCTGTCGGCGGGGTGAGCTGGAGCAGCGCCCGGCCCAACGTGGACTTGCCGCAGCCGGACTCACCCACCAGGCCGTACGTCTTACCCCGCGCGATGCTCAGGTCGACCCCGTCGACGGCCTTCACCTGGCCGACCACCCGGTCGAAGAGCACCCCTCGCTTGATCGGGAAGTGCACCTTCAGATCGCGCACCTCGACGAGGATGTCGTTCTCGCTCACGCCAGCACTCCGCTTCGCTCCGCGCCGGCGTGAGACGCCACGCTGCTGTGCCTGATGGTTCGCTCGCTACGCTCGCTCACGCCAGCACTCCGCTTCGCTCCGCGCCGGCGCGAGACGCCACGCTGCTGTGCCTGATGGTTCGCTCGCTACGCTCGCTCACGCTGATTCCTCCTCGCGCGGGGCGGGCACCATGCCCGGCAGCGGCTCCGGGTTGACGCACCGGTAGCTCCGTCCGTCGTGCGCGTGCACCAGCTCCGGCGGCTCACCCACGCACTCGTCGATCCGGCGGGCGCAGCGCGGGGCGAAGGCGCAACCGTCCGGCCAGGGCAGCAGGTCGCGGACCGAACCGGGGATCGGGTTGAGCTTCTCGCCCCGCCCGGCGTCCAGGCGCGGCACCGAGCCGAGCAGACCCACTGTGTACGGGTGACGCGGCTGGCGGAACAGCGGACGACGGCGGGCCGTCTCCACCACCCGGCCGCCGTAGAGCACGTTGACGGTGTCGCACATGCCGGCCACCACGCCCAGGTCATGCGTGATCATCAACAGTGCGGTGCCGGAGTCCCGGACCAGTTCCTTGAGCAGCTCCAGGATCTGGGCCTGGATGGTGACGTCCAGCGCGGTGGTCGGCTCGTCGGCGATCAGCAGCCGTGGCTGGCAGGCCACCGCCATCGCGATGAGCGCACGCTGGCGCATCCCACCGGAGAGCTGGTGCGGGTACTCCTTGAGCCGCCGCTTCGGGTCGGGAATGCCGACGCGGTCCAGCAGCGCCGCCGCCTCCTTCGCCGCGGCCTCGCCCTTCATCCCCCGGTGCCGGGTGAGCACCTCGGTCACCTGCAACCCGATCGGGATCACCGGGTTCAACGAGGAGAGCGGGTCCTGGAAGATCATCGCGATGTCCCGGCCCCGGATGTCCCGCCGCGACCGGTCGTCGAGCTGGAGCAGGTCGGTGCCGTCGAAGACGGCCTTGCCGCCGACCCGCAGGCCGGGCTGCTTGGGCAACAGGCCCATGATCGCGAGCGAGGTGACGCTCTTGCCGCAGCCGGACTCGCCGACCAGGCCGACCACCTCACCGGCGTCGACCGAGAAGGACACCCCGTCGACCGCGTGCACGGCGCGCTGACCGCGGCGGGCGAACGTGACGGAGAGATCTTCAACTTCGAGCAGTGCCATTACGGGCCTACTTCCGCAGCTTCGGGTCGAGGGCCTCACGCATCGCCTCACCCAGCAGGGTGAAACCGAGCGCGGTGATGATGATCGCGACCGCCGGATAGATGGCCAGTGACGGCCGGATGCCGAGGTACTGCTGCGCGTCGGCGAGCATGACCCCCCACTCCGGCACGGCGGTGTCCGGGTTACCGAGGCCGAGGAAGGAGAGCGCCGCGGCCTCGATGATCGCGGTGGCCAGGGTCAGCGTGGCCTGCACGATCACCGGGGCGAGCGAGTTCGGCACCACGTGGGTCAGCGCGATCTTCGACTTCTTCACGCCGAGCGAGGTCGCTGCCAGCACGTAGTCACTGTTGGCCTGGGAGATCATCGAGCCGCGCAGCAGCCGGGCGAACACCGGCACCGACACCACGCCGACCGCGATCATCACAGTGGTCAGGCTGGCCCCGAGCAGGGCGGCGATGCTCACCGCCAGCAGCAGGCTCGGCATCGCCAGCAGCATGTCGATGAAGCGCATCAGGGTGGTGTCGATCCACCGTCCCCAGCGGCCGCCGAGACCGGCCGCGGCGCCGGAGACGCCACCGATCAGCGCGCCGATCGCCAGACCGATCAGGGTGGAGACCACGCCGACCAGCAGGGTCTGGCGGGCGCCCACGATCATCCGGCTGAACTCGTCTCGGCCCTGGTGGTCGTAACCGAACCAGTGCTCACCGGTCGGGCCGGGAATGACACCCGGCTTGATCAGCCCCTCCCGGATGCCGATCGTGTCCGTCGCCGCGTACGGCACGAGGAACGGGCCGACCACCGCGACCAGCACGAAGAGCGCCAGGATGACGGCGCCGACGATAGCGGCCGGGTTACCGCGCAGCCGGCGGAACGCCTCCTGCCAGAGGCTGACGCCCCGCTCGTCGTCACGGGCGGCCAGCTCGGAGAGCCGGTCGATCTTTTCGCGCTTCTTGCCTGGGCTGAGTGTCATCGCACCCTCACCCTCGGATCGATGAAGCTGTAGGAGAGATCGACCAGGAGGTTCACCAGCACGTACACCACCGCGATGATCAGGATGAAGCCCATCAGCACCGGATAGTCGCGTTGGCCGATGGCCTCGGCGACGAACGCTCCGATGCCGCTGAAGGCGAAGACGGTCTCGGTCAGCACCGCGCCGGAGAGCAGGCCGCCCGCGAGCAGACCGATCGAGGTGGCGACCGGCAGCATGGCGTTGCGCAGGACGTGCCGGCGACGAACCGTCTGCTCGGTCAGGCCCTTCGCCTCGGCGGTCCGGACGAAGTCCTCGTTCAGCACCTCCAGCACGCTCGCCCGGGTGATCCGGACGATGATCGCCAGCGGGATGCTGGCCAGCGCGATGCTGGGCAACACCAGATGCCAGAGGGCGTCGGCGGCGGCGTCCCACTCACGGGTCATCAACCCGTCGAGGACGAAGAAGTTGGTGACCCGGGTCGCCCCGAGCGTCGGGTCCTGCCGGCCACTGGACGGGAACCAGTGCAGGTTCTCCGAGAAGATCGCTTTGAGCACGTAGCCCAGGAAGAAGACCGGGATGCAGATGCCGATCAGCGAGCCGCCCACGGACGCGTGGTCCAGGAAACGGCCGCGACGACGGGCGGCCAGGTAGCCCAGCGGGATGCCGACGCCGATGGCGATGATCATCGCGGTGATGGTCAGCTCGACGGTGCCGGGGAAGCGCTCGATGAACTCCGTGGTGACCGCCCGCTTGGTGGAGGTCGAGGTGCCCAGGTCGAGCTTGATCATCCGCCGTACGAAGCGGCCGTACTGCACCAGGATGGGCTCGTCGAGCCCCATGTTGCGGCGGATCGCGGCCCGCATCTCGGGTGTGCCGCGCTCGCCGAGAATGGCGGTCTCGGGGCCGCCGGGGAGTCGGCGGAGCCAGATGAAGAGCAGGAGGGAGAGCCCGAACAGCGTGGGTATCAGCTGAAGCAGGCGCCTGACGATGAACCGGAACACGGCGGCCTCGAAGGGGTGCGGAGGGTTGCGGGCGGGCGCTGTGCGACAGCGCCCGCCCGCGTTCCTTGCTGCGTCAGATCAGGACTTACTTGAACTCGGCGGTCGCGTACCGCTCGTCGGTGAGCGGGCTCGCCTTGACGCCGGTCACGTCCTTGCCGAACACGATCGCCGGCGGCGAGTGCGAGATCGGCACACCGGGCAGGAAGTCCATCACGGACTTGTTCAGGGCCTTGTACTTCTCGGTCCGGGCCGCGATGTCGGCGGTGCCGTCCGCGTCCTTGAACTGGTCGAAGAGGGCCTTGTTGTTGAAGCCCCACTCGTCCTTCGGCCGGTCGAAGAAGGTGCCGATGAAGTTGTAGGCGTCACCGTAGTCACCGGTCCAGCCCAGGAAGTGGATGTCGTGCTTGCTACCCGAGGTGGTGGCGTTCAGGTAGTCCGGGCTCCACTTCAGCGGGATCGCCTCGACGGTGATGCCAACGGCCTTCAGGTCCGCCGAGAGCAACTCGAAGATGTCCTTCGGGTTCGGCATGTACGGCCGGGTGACCTCGGTCGGGTAGTGGAACTTCAGCGTCAGGTTCGACGCGCCGGCCTCGGCCAGCAGCGCCTTCGCCTTGGCCGGGTCGTAGGTGTACTTCGTTACGTCACCGTTCCAGCCCTCGACGGTGTCCGGCATGAAGTTGTCGGCGACCTTGGCACCCGGCGGCAGCTTGGAGGTGACCAACTGCTGACGGTTCAGGGCGTACGCGATGGCCTGCCGGACACGGATGTCGGCGAGCTTCGGGTTGCCCTTCTGGTTCATCGCCAGGTAGAGCACGTTGAACGCCGGGCGCGTGAGCATGTTGAAGCCCTCGCTCTTCAGCGGCTCGACGTCCGCCGGGCCAACCAGGTCGTAGCCCTGGATGTCACCGGAGCGCAGCGCCTGCTTGCGAGCGTTCTCATCCGAGATCGTCTTGAAGATGAGGGTCTTCAGCTTGGCCTTGGCGCCCGAGTAGTCCTCGTTGCGCTCCAGGGTCAGCGTCTTGTTGGCGACGTCCCAGGTCTTGAACTTGAACGGGCCGGTGCCGGTCGGGTGCTCCGTCGCGTACGCCGGGTACTTGATGTCCTCGGCGGTGCCCGCGACGTTGCTCGCGTCGAACTCCTGCAGCGCCTTCGGGCTGTGGATGGAGAACGAGGGGAGCATCAGCGCGGCCGGGATCTTGCTGGAGACCCGGGTGAAGGACAGGTCCACAGTGGTGGCGTCCTTGGCGGCGCAGGACTTGAAGAGACTCGGCGGGAGATCCGCGTTCTCGTTCTTGGCGAAGCCGCCCATGACGTCCTGCCAGTACGCGGTCACGTCCGGGCTCTGCATGAGGCCCTTGGCGTTGTACCAGCGGTTGAAGTTGACGCAGACGGCCTCGGCGTTGAAGTCGGTGCCGTCGTGGAACTTCACGCCCGAGCGGAGCTTGAAGGTCCAGGTGGTGCCGGCGGCGTCCGGGGTCCAGGACTCGGCCAGGCCGGGGGTGACCTTCGTGCCACCCTCCTCCGGTCGAACCAGGGTCTCGAAGACCTGACGCGCCACGCGCAGCGACTCACCGTCGCTGGCGAAGCTCGGGTCGAGCACCTTCGGGTCTCCGGCGACGCCGAAGACGAGGGTGTCCTTCTTGCTACCGCCGGATTTGTCGTCGCGGTTGCTCTCGGCGCAGCCTGCTACCGCGAGGGCCGCGACCGCGATGGCCGCGATCGCGACCTTCGGCCTGGGTGCACGCATGTGTGCTTCACCTCGTCCTTGGGGGTACGGACAACGTGGTGACAGGGGTCACCGATGGCGGTGACCATAGCTCCCGAGGCGTCCACCCGGAAACCGCTGAGTGGACGGTTGGTATCGGATCGTGCCTCAACCGCCGCTTGACATTCGATTCGTAGGTAAACAGCGGCAAAAACCGATCAATCAGCACCCGCGATGCCAAACTGTTACGTCGAACAGCCCCGATGAGGGCACAGGTGTCAGATCATTTCCGGGCAGAGACGCAGCGGTGGCCGGCACCCGACACGGGTGCCGGCCACCGGCCGTATACGTCAGGGAATCAGACCGCGCGGCGCCCCTCGAAGGCCCGGCCAAGGGTGATCTCGTCGGCGTACTCCAGGTCGCCGCCGACCGGCAGCCCGCTGGCCAGCCGGGTCACCGAGATGCCCATCGGCTTCACCATCAACGCCAGGTAGGTGGCGGTCGCCTCGCCCTCGGTGTTCGGATCCGTGGCCAGGATCAACTCCCGCACCCCGCCGCCACCGAGCCGGATCATCAGCTCCCGGATGCGTAGATTGTCCGGGCCGATGCCTTCCAGCGGATTGATCGCCCCACCCAGCACGTGGTAGCGACCGCGGAACTCACCCGTCCGCTCGATGGCCACCACGTCCTTGGGCTCCTCCACCACGCACAGCACCTCCTCGGTGCGGCGCGGGTCGCGACAGATCCGGCACTGCTCGGACTCGGCCACGTTGTAGCAGGTCGTGCAGAACCGCACCAGCTCCTTGACCTTGCGCAGCGCGCCGGCCAGCCGGTTGACGTCGACCGGATCCGCCGAGAGGACGTGGAACGCGATCCGCTGAGCGCTCTTCGGACCCACGCCCGGCAGCCGACCCAGCTCGTCGATCAGATCCTGGATGGCACCTTCGTACATCTGCCGGCTCAGAAACCGGGCAGGCCGAGGCCGCCCATGCCGCCGGCAACCGGGCCCATCTTGCGCTCGGTCAACTCCCGGGCCGCCTCGGCGGCGTTGTGCACGGCCGCGACGACCAGATCCTCCAGCGTCTCCACGTCGTCCGGGTCGACGGCCTTCGGGTCGATCTTGATGGCCTTGAGCTCACCGGAGCCGGAGACGGTCGCGGTGACCAACCCGCCGCCGGCGGTGCCGGTCAGCTCGGCCTCGGCCAGCTCGGCCTGGGCGGCGGCGATCTGCTGCTGCATCTTCTGCGCCTGCTTCAGCATCTGCTGCATGTTCGGCTGTCCACCTGGGCGCACGGGATGGCTCCTTCTCGCACTCGTCTGCTCGACCGCCGCTCAGCCTATCCGCTGGGACCGACCTCGCCCCGCCCGGTGCGTCCGCCCACGCCGAGCCTCCGGGTACGGCTAGCCCTACCCCGAACCGGCCGTCTGCTGGTAGTGCGCCCATAGCCGTCGCACTGGTCTGCTCGTGGCATGAATCTCAACCGCACCGGCCGGGTCGGCGCACTGTGCTGGCTCGCGGCCGCGCCCATCTTCCTCGTCGCCAGCCTGGTCACCGGGCTGCGGTGGCGCGAGCCAACCTACAGCTGGGCCACCCACAACATCAGCGACCTCGGCAACGCCCACTGCGGCATCTGGGACACCACCCGCCCCCGCTACGTCTGCTCGCCGTGGCACCCGCTGATGAACACCGCGACACTGGCCACCGCCGTACTGCTCACCATCGGGCTCCTGCTGACCTGGCGAATCCTCGGCCGCGGCCCGGTGGTGCGCACGGCCCAGACACTCCTGCTGCTGGCCACCGGCGGATACGCCCTCGTGGCCCTCTACCCGGCCGACATCGACGAGAACCTGCACGTCCTCGGCGCATTCCTGATCATGGGGATGGGCAACATCGGCCTGCTCCTAGCCAGCTTCGCACCAAGCACCACGACGCTCGGCCGGTGGCGACGGCCAACCCTCACCGCCGGGCTGATCGCGCTGGCCGGGACAACACTGTTCGCCGCCCAACAGGGCCTAGGAATCGGGGTAGGCGGCATGGAACGAGTAGCGGTGCTCCCGTTCCCCCTCTGGGCCTGCGCCCTGGGCGTCCTGCTGGCCGAACCCGCTCCCCTGCGCGATCTTGCACTTCCTGCCTCGACATAAAGGGGCATTGTGCACAAGACAGCAACCAAAACTGCAAGATCGCCGAGCCGGGGCGGGGCGGGGTTGTTAGCGGGCGTCGACTTCGTTGATTTTCTCGGCGCCGAAGGTCTCTCGGAGCAGCCGTACCGCCTGCTCCTCGCTGGACTCCCGCGCGGTCTTCTCGTCGATGATCTCGTCCAACGGCTCGTCGCCCGGGTCGAACCCCTCGAATGCCGGGGCCGCCGCCGGTGCCGCGCCGCCGGGCCGGCCGGCCCGCGCCGGGCCGTCGAAGTCCGGGTCGTAGGGCGGCTCGCCGGCCCACTCGGCGTCCGCGACGGGCCGGGCTGCCGCTCCGGTACGCGCACCGCGCCCCGCCGCCGCCGCGCGAGCCGCGGCGATGGCGCTGCTCACCGGCGCGCCACCGGCTGTCGCCGGCTGCCGGGCCGCCGGTGTCGGGTTACCCCGCCCGCCCGGCTTACCGCCGCCGGCCGCTGACCCGGGACCGCCCGAACCGCCTGGTCCGGTGCCGTTCGCGCCACCGCCGTTGGTGCCGCCGTTCGCGGCGCTCCCGTTACCGGCGCTGCCGTTCGCGCCGGTCGACGCCGCTGCGGAGTGGGCGCTCGACCCGTTTCCGGCCGACGCGCCGCCGGGTCGGGCGGCCTCCGGCCAGTCCTCGTCATCCGTAGCCTCGGCGGCGAGGGCGCCGCCGCCGGGCCGGGCCGCCTCCGGCCAGTCACCGTCGTCGTCCGCCGGGGCGGACGGCGCTGAGCCCTGCCGACCAGCACCGTGACCCGCGGAACCCGCACCGGCACCGCCACGCGAAGCCGAGCCGGCAGCGCCGGTCGGGTTCGCGGCGGTCGGCGAGGCGTTCGTCGGACCGGCGGCGGTCGGGGCGTTGGGTCCCGCAGTCCCCGGCCCGGCGGCGTTCGCACTTGGCGCTGCGTTCGCGCCTGACCCAGCGGTCGAGCCAGGCGCAGCGTTCGAACTTGGCGCACCGTTCGAGCCAGGCGCTGCGGTTGAGCCAAGCGCTGGGTTCGAGCCTGACGCTGCGTTCGAGCCTGGCGCGGGGTTCGTGCTTGGCTCGGCTGGCGGCGCGCTCGTCGGGCCGGCGGCGGCAGTCGGGGTCCCGGCGTTCGTCGTGGCGGCGGGCGTATCCGACGTGGCCGGTGGCGCGGCGGGTCGGGCCGGTGCGGTCTGCTGCGTGCGCGGTGAGCCGGACAGCGGCACGCCACCGCGCTCGCCGGCCACCTCGCACCGGATCTGCCAGCGCCCGCCCAACTCCTCGTAGAGCGCGTCGGTGAGCACCGCCGCGTGGTCGGCCATCATCTTGGCCAGCACGGTGGACTTCACCGTCAGCACCAGCATGTCGCCGTCGAGTTCACGGACGACCGCGTCCCGCATCAGGGCGGCGATCCGCTTGTTGGTCCGGTTGACCTTGCCGACCACGTCGGGCCAGACGCGGCGGACCGCGACCGCGTCCAGCGCGGCGGCCGGCGCGCCCGGTCGGGGTGGCGCGGGCGTGGCCGGGTCGGGAAGCACCGCCGACGGTGGCACCACGCGACGCGGGGCCGGCCCGGCGGGCGAGACGGGTACGGCCTGGTCAGCGGTTGACGCGCCGGGGGACGCCGGGATCGGCGAGTCGGCCGCCGAGACGTACGAGGCCGGTGCACCGGAAATCGGAGCGGGTGCCTCGGTGACCGAAGCAGCCGGGGCGGGAGCGCCCGCAGCGTTCCGGGTCGGGGGCGCTGCCGGGTCGACCGCCCACGGCGGTGCGGAGGTAGGGGCGTTCGCGGGTGCCGGGGTGGCGGCAGCCGGAACCGGGGTGGCTTGCTGTGGGCGTACCCCTGGGTGGTTGGTTGGCGCGGAGCCGGCGGCGGCCGGCGGCGCGTCGGTGCCACCCACGGTGAGCCGGCGTTCCATCCGCTCCAGGCGCTGGAGCAGGCCGCCGGTGGAGTCGTCCACGCCGGGCAGCAGCATCCGGGCGCAGATCAGCTCCAGCAGCAGGCGGGGCGCGGTGGTGCCGCGCATCTCGACCAGCCCGTTGTGCACGATGTCGGCGCAGCGGGACAGCGTGGCCGAGCCGAGCTGCGAAGCCTGGGCTGCCATTCGCTCGATCTGGTCGGCCGGGCCGTCGATCAGACCCTTCGCGGCGGCGTCCGGCACCTGCTGGATCACGATCAGGTCGCGGAGCCGTTCCAGCAGGTCGGAGGCGAACCGGCGCATGTCGTGCCCGGCCTCGGCGACCCGGTCGACGGTGGCGTACGCGGCCGCGCCGTCCCCGGCGGCCAGCGCGTCGCACATCTCGTCGATCAGCGCCGAGTCGGTGACCCCGAGCAGCGCGACGGCCCGGGCGTAGCTGACCCCCTCCGCGCCGGCGCCGGCGATGAGCTGGTCGAGCACCGAGAGGCTGTCCCGCATGCTGCCGCCACCGGCGCGGACCACCAGCGGAAAGACCGCCGGCTCGACGGCGACGCCCTCGGCCTGGGTGAGCTGCTCCAGGTACGGGCGGACCACCTTCGGCGGAAACAGCCGGAACGGGTAGTGGTGGGTCCGCGACCGGATCGTGCCGAGGACCTTCTCCGGCTCGGTGGTGGCGAAGATGAACTTGACGTACTCCGGGGGCTCCTCGACCAGCTTGAGCAGGGCGTTGAAGCCCTGGGTCGAGACCATGTGCGCCTCGTCGATGATGTAGATCTTGAAGCGGCTGCTGGCTGGCGCGAAGAAGGCGCGCTCGCGCAGCTCGCGGGCGTCGTCGACACCGCCGTGGCTGGCCGCGTCGATCTCGATCACGTCGATGGAGCCGGCGCCGTCGGCGGCCAGCGAGCGGCAGGAGTCACACTTGCCGCACGGCTCGGGAGTGGGGCCCTGCTCACAGTTGAGCGAGCGGGCCATGATCCGGGCGCTGGTGGTCTTGCCGCAGCCACGGGGGCCGGAGAAGAGGTAGGCGTGGTTGAGCCGTCCGCTGCGCAGCGCCTGCGACAGCGGCTCGGTCACGTGCTCCTGACCGATGACCTCAGCGAAGGTACGCGGCCGGTACTTGCGGTAGAGCGCCAGCGTCACTCGTCCCGCCTCCTCTCGACCGAGCCATTCTGCGCCGGTCGGGCGCGGGTGACCACCCACCACCCCGGGGCGCCTGGGCCTTCGGCCTTGATCGACTCGGCTTCCTGGAAACCGCGGTGTCCGCGTGGCCGGGACACCGCGACATCACGGATGCCGAGTGGATCAACCGGCCCACAGACAAAAAGGCCTCCCGTGCACCCGGCAGAGCTCGCTTATCCTTGCTGCCTTCCGGCCCTGGGGAGGTTCACGAGATACCGCCGCACGGGAGGTGCCGCCCAGCCTACCCGACCGCCCGTCGATCTTCAGGGGGTGGTGGGGTGGCCCGGCCAACACGGGCCTGTATCCTGGCTCGCGGAGGATTCGCCTAGAGGCCTAGGGCGCACGCTTGGAAAGCGTGTTGGGTTTACACCCTCACGAGTTCGAATCTCGTATCCTCCGCTCGCCTGAGCAGCACGAACGACAGGGCCGGCCCCGACGGGGACCGGCCCTGAATCGTTTGTGCGGTGGCGTCAGCCCACCACCTGGACGTGCTCCGCGCCCTGCGCCGAGAACCACTCCTCCAGCTCGGCGCCGCCGAGGGACCGGGTCGCTTCCTCGTCGACGAGGACCGGGCCGACGACGGCACCCTTCGCGCCCTCGAACTGGCAGCCGAACACCCTCGCGCCGGTCAACACCGTCGGCATGCTCGTGCCGCCGAGCGTGCACCAGCGCAGGCTGGCCCGCTCAAAGATTGGCGTCGCGCGGCCTGGCGCGCGTTCGTCAGCCAGCTCTCCCGGCGGGCCTGAACGACCCCGACGACAGGTCGCCCCTCCGGCCGATACGGCCGGCTGCGGCCCGCCCCCTCAACTCCGCTTGGACAGTTTCCGTTCGCGCCGAACGGAAACTGTCCAAGATCTCGGGACTAGACCTGACGCCCGGCCGACGGCACGCGCACGACCGGTGTTCGCGCGAACGCCCGGCCGGCCCACGACAGACCGACCGGGCGTTGCTGAGTACCACTCAAAAAATCGTGCCACCACTCTGCGGCCCAGCGATCCGGAGACCGTAGCGCTGGGGCCAGACGATCTCCGTCCGGTCGGACAGACCGCTCCACGTCTTGTTCTGCGGCACCAGCCCGCCGGCGGAGCCGTAGAACGGATTGATGACCCCGGACGGATATCCGGCGAGGTCACCCTTCACCTCTTCACCGATGGACGCCACGACGGCGTCGAGCCCGCTGGCGCGGCTGAGGTTCAGCAGGGCAATGGCGGTACCGAACCTGTCGCCGTTCTCGGACCCGTCCGGGACGGCCGAGTGGTTCTGGTCGAACGCCTGTGCACCGGCCCCCGTCAGCCCTGCGGCGGAGCCCTTGAGCAGGGTGATCATGCCGGCGTCGACCCGCGAGCCGATGTCCTCGCCGGGGGTACCGACCAGCACGTCCGCCTTGCCGTCACCGGTCACGTCGCCGACCGCCAGCACGCCGCCGAAACGGTCGTCGTCCTCGGGGTTGTCCGGTACACCGGCCGTACGCTGGGTGATGATCTGCACCGCGCTGCTGGACAGGCCGCCGGAGCGGCCGGCGAAGGCCGCGATGAGGCCACCGTTGATGTGCGGAGTCTGCGCGCCGGGGGCGCCGACGACCACCTCGCCCAGCCCGTCGCCGTTCAGGTCGCCGATTGCGAGCGCATCACCCAGGTACCAGGCGACGGTGTTCGTGCCATCGGTGGGTTCGATCGCCGCACCGGTGACCGAGGTGGCACCGGTGGATGACACACCACTCGCCGAGCCCCACATCAGGGTGACCATGCCGGTGCCACCCCAGCTCGCCCCGTCGTTTTCCCGAGGGGCGCCGATGACCAGATCCTGGTACCGGTTGTTGTCGACCTTCCCGATCGCGAGCGTGAAGCCGAACTGGTCGTTGGTCTCAGCCCCTCCGGGCACCGCGGCCTGGTCCTGCTGAAGGTGCTGGGCCCCGGTCGCCGTGAGGCCGGCCGGCGCACCGAACAGGACTGTGACCGCGCCGGCGATCGCCTTGCTTCCGATCGACTCTCCCCAGGCGCCGATGGCGAGATCGTCTCGGCCGTCCCCGTTGATGTCACCCGCCGCGAGCGAGCCCCCGAACTGGTCGAATTCCTCCGGGCTATCCGGAACACCCGGCGAGTCCTGGTTGAAGTGGATTGCCGAATTGACCACCAGGCCGTTGTAGCTGCCCGGAATGACCCAGACCCCGCCGGCCTGTGTCTTGTTCCGGGGGTCCGGCTCGCCAGGGCTGCCGATTGCCAGGTCGTCGTAGCGGTCGCCGTTGAAGTCCCCCGCCACGAGAGTCGTGCCGAAGGCGACGGCGCCGCCATCCCCCGGAATGACACCCAAGAGGTAGTCGACTTTTGCGGCCGAGGAGTACCGCACTGTGACCACACCAGCCGGGACCAGCGGCAAGTTGTATTCGAACGGGTCGCCGGTGACGGCGATGTCGTCGATGCCGTCGCCGTCGAAGTCGGATTGGCCGACACCTGTGCCCCGCACCCGGGGCGTCGCCTTCGGAAAGGACACCTCGTGGTGCTGGAGAACGACGCCGTCCCGGGTGATGGTCCGGACGCCTTCCGCAGCCTTCGCGGGGGCACTGATTGCCAGGCTGGCCAGAACAGTTGGGAGAACTAGAAAGGATGCGCTTCGCTGCATAGATACCCCGTTTCGATGGACGCCTGGACACCATAGGCAGCTGACTCGATCATCGAAATAAGACGAACGGGCAGTGCGGGCGACGAACCATCGGTAGTGGGCAACTGAGCGCGGATGGCAGGTACCGTCCGGAGGCGACCGGCGGGCCTGAAACCGTCGTACACATGTTCTATCCACAGGCTGTGGACGGCGGAGGGCTCGATGGCTTACCAGCTCAGCGCGGTGGTCGCGGACGTTGAGCTGCTTCGCGAGCAGACCGCCGAGCTGGATCACGCGGTCCTCGGCGAGCTGCGCCAGGACTTCGCGTTGCTGCCGGTCACCCCGCAGTTGGTGATCGAACTGACCGGGTCGTTGCCGGATTTCGCGACGGACGACCGGAGCGCCGCGCGCCCGTTCGGACTGGTGCTGTCGACGGCGCTGGTCGAGGCGCTGACCCGCTGGTCACAGTCGGGGCCGGTGGCCTACGTGGAGGCGGAGTTCGGTGGTGGCGTCGGCTACCAGTCGGCAGCGGTGTGGTTGGGCGGGGCACTGTCCTGGGGCCCGTGCTTCGACGACGAGTTGGGCGCGCCGCGCGAGCAGTGGCCGATCAACGGTGCGCTGAGTCAACTCGGCGTGGAGCCCGGCACCTGGATCGACCCGTTCGCCGAACTGGGGTTGCACCTGGAGCGGAGCACCGAGGGTTGGCTGGCGCACGGGCGGCGTCGACTCAGCGCCGACTACTGGGACGAGCTGGTCGAACAGTGGGAAAACCAGTAATCCTGCGATCGGCAGCAACCTGAACGCTCCCGTTCCGTTGGGGACTGGGGGATTCCATGAAATTGCGACAATTTGCGTTTATCGCCATGCTCTTGACGGCTGCCTCGATCGCGGGCAGCGGCGTACCGCCAGCCGGGTCGATTCCGAACGGCCGGCCCGCCGGCAGCGTGGAGATCATCGACCTGAACGGCCTGCAAAACATCGAGTTCGGCGCCACCGAGGACGAGCTGACCCGACGCGGCATCCTGCGTACCAGCCTGGACGCCTGCGGGCCGATGCTCGCCGGCCACGACACGGTCAGCCCGGTCTTCGTGGAGGACAAACTCGTGCTGCTCTGGGTCGGCGACCCGATGCGGACACCGGAGGGCATAACGGCGGGCTCGCCCGTCGACCAGGTCTGGGACCGCTACCCGGAGGTCAGCCGGCTGCGCGCTCCACAGGGGACGCATCGCCTCGACGGGTTACTCGCCCGCAGCGGCGACCGCGCGTACCTGTTCCTGCACGACGGGCGCATGGTCCAAAAAACCATCGCCGGGTACGCGGACTGGGCCCGCCGCCTCTTCGACGAGGGTGCGGGCCCGTGCTGACCGGCGCGGACTGATCAGGACGACGTGCGGCTGACGCAGTCGAGGTCTCTGGCCGGCAACTGTCCGTCGGCGAGGTAGGCGACGACTGCGTCGTCCACGCAGACGTTGCCGTAGTTGCCGAAGACACCGTGAATCCGAGCGCCGTGCAGGGTGAGCAGCCGGGAGCCGGTGAGCGCCCGGTGCATGGCCTGACCATGCCGGTAGACCGTGCGAGTGTCCCCCGTGGACTGCACGATCAGTGCCGGCACGGAGTTCTGCACGACTGTCGGCCGCTCCCGGGGTTGCTGAAGCCAGAACGCACACGGGCTGATCGCCCTGGTCAACTCCCCGAAACGGGGTTCAGCGGTCTGATGCTGCCGGATATCGCGCCAGTAGTGCCCGGCATCACGGCGTACCGGCACGTCCCCGCAGAGGATCGCGGCCTGCACGCTGCCGGTTGCCGACTCGGCACCGGTCAACAGAAACGACAGAGTGTCCGCCAATGACGCGGTCGGCGTCGCGGTGCCCGACACCACGGACTGCCAAAGCACCCGAACCGTCTCCGCGAGGTCGGCCTGGGTTTCGTCCCGATCGTCGCTGAGCCGATTGAGCAGCAGGTACGGCACCGTCTGCCGGTCCACCTGGTAGCCACCCACCCGTAGCGGGCGGCGGGTCGCGGCGGCGCGGATCCCGTCCACCACGGCCAGCACCTGCTGACCGGTGCGGCCCAGGCCGTACCGCTCGTGGTGGCGGGCCGTCCAGGCCGCCCAGTCGCGCAGTGCCACCTCGTTGGCGGGCCCGGCCTCGCGCAGCACCCTCGCGCCGTAGCTGGCGGGGTCGACCGCGCTGTCCAGGACGACCCGATCGGCACGCTCCGGGAACATCTGGGTGTAGACCGCGCCCAGATAGGTGCCGTAGGAGTAGCCCAGGTAGGAGAGCTTCTGCTCGCCGAGCGCGGCCCGGAGCAGATCCATGTCGCGGGCCGTGTTCCGGGTGGTGATGTGCGGCAGCAGGTCGGCGTGCCGGCGGGCACATCGGGAGGCCAGGTCACGTTCGAACGCGGTCAGCCGGTCGAACGTGGCGCGGTCCGGCCCGGCGGAGCGAGTCCAGGTGCCCGTTGGCCAGCCGCAGTCCAGCGGGGTGCTGCGACCGACGAACCGAGGGTCCAGCCCGATGAGGTCGAACCTCGCCCCGACCTCACCCAGCCACTGTCGGATCGGCAGAACGTCCGACCTCCCCGGCGCACCGGGACCGCCGGTGTTCAGCAGCAGGACGCCGAGCCGGTGTGCGGTGTCGGTCGCCGGCAGCCGGGACAGTGCCAGAGTGATGGTGCGGCCGTCCGGGCGGGCGTAATCCAGCGGAACGGCCAGCTCGGTGCAGGAAGCGCCGGCCTGGTCCAGCTCGGCACCAGCCGGGTCGGCCGAGCCCCGCTGGCAGGTGTGCCAGTCAAGCCGTTGTCGTTGGGGACCGGCCGGGTCGTCGGCTGCGGCGGCCGGCACCGGCCCGGCGGCAGTGGCGGTGATTGCCAGCACGGTCAGCGCGGCCACCGTTCTCAGCGCCGTCGCGGTCCATCTGCTCCAGGTCATCGTCATCTCCTCGGTTGGAAAATCGGGCCGGCGGCGGATCACCGGGCCTCACACAGGGCGGTGTGCAGGGTCGTGGACAGCGCCTGCCAGCTCTCGTACGACGCCGGCTCGTCGTTCACCACCAACTGCGCCCGGCGACCGTCGGCGGTGACCCCACCCAGGGTGCGAAAGCCCGGCGTCGTGCCACCGTGGCCCCAGTACACGGCCCCGCCGCAGCCGGCCAACGGCGTCGAGATGATCCCGAGCCCGTATCGGGCGTCGGGCCACAGCCGGTCCGGATCGGTCTGCACGGTGTGGGTCATCTCGGCGAGGCGGACCGGGTCCAGCAGTTGACCGCCGAGGAGCGCGGCGAAGAACCGGTTCTGGTCGGCGAGGGTCGAGACCAGCGCCCCACCAGCTCCGCCGTACGACATGGTGAACTCGGTGACGTCGCGCCGCCGCTCGGAGCCGGCCAAGGCGTAGCCGCGCGGATGGGGGCCCCGGATCCGCACCGAGTCGCCCGGCCAGTAGGTGTCGCGCAGGCCCAACGGCCCGATGATCCGCCGGGTGATCTCCCCGCTGATGTCGCGACCGGTGACCTGCTCGACGATCAGGCCGGCGAGGACGTAGTTGGTGGTCGAGTAGTGCCAGCCGGTGGTCGGCGGCGGCTGGGCCAGCGCCATCGCGATCAGCTCCGCCGGCGCGAAGTGCCGATACCGCCAACGATCCACCCGGTTCCAGTCGAGCGCGTCGACGTGGTCGGGCAGGCCGCTGGTGTGCCGCAGCAGATCACGGACGGTGATCCGTCGGCCGTCGTACCCGTTGCCACGGACCCGGCCTGGCAGGTACCTCTCGATCGCAGCGTCCAGGACGAGCTGGCCCTCCGCGACGAGTTGCAGCACCACCGTCGCGGTGAATGCCTTCGTCGAACTGCCGATCCGGATCCTTTCGTCGACCCGCATCGGCCGGCCCGTTCGCAGGTCAGCCCGACCGCTGGCAGCAGACCACCGGCCGCACCCGGGTCCGCTCACCTCGATGGCCGCGCCGACCAACCGATGAGTGCCGGTCAGGTCGTGCAGCGCGGCGGTCGTCGCCGGTCGGTCGGAGCACGCCGGCCCCGGTCGACGGGCCACGGCTGGTGCTGCCGCGCCAGCAAGGGTGAGCAGGACAACTCCGGCGAGCACGCCGAATGTGTGCCGTCGTCGTGTCGGTCTTCTCATGTCATCGACGCTAGGGACGGCCAGTCGGGGCCACGAGGGAGCAGAGACCCCGATCAATGGTGTAGCTGGCTACACTGCCCCGGCCGCCCCTGTGGACGGAGAATGTGACGATGCGGGGGGCTCGGTTCGCGACGACGTACCTGGTGACCGGCGGGGCCACTGCGGTGGCGTCGGCGGTCGCGATCGGCGCGCTCGCCGGGGCACTCGGCTTGAGCCTCGTCCTGGTCGGCATCGCGCTGCTGACGCCAGCCGTGCGTGTCCTCCGGTCGATCGCTCGCCTGGAGCAGCGCCGCGCGGACCGGTTGCTGGGCCTGGCGAATCCGGCCGAGTCCCCGGTGCTGTGCGCCAGTCAGGCCGCGTGGCTACGCGCCGCCGCAGGCGATCCGGCCACCTACCGAAGTGCGCTCTGGCTGGCTGTGCACGCCATCGCCGGTGTGCCGCTAGCTGCCGGTGTGCTGCTGCTCTGGCTACTCGCGCTGGGTGGGTTGATCGTGCCGCTGATGTGGTGGGCCGTGCCGGCCGAGGCGCCGCTCACCTTTGTCGTGCCGATCCGGAGCTGGGCCCAGGCACTGCTGGTGCCGCCCCTGCTCGGGCTCGCCGCACTGGCACTTCTGCGGTGGGCTGTCCCGGCCTTCGCCGTGGCGTACGCCCAGGCGGCGCGAGCGTCGTTCGCGCCGTCCTCGCGGAGCCGGTTGGAGCGGCGGGTCACGGAGCTCACCGCCACCCGGGCCGGCGCGCTCGACGCCCACGCGGCGGAGCTGCGGCGGATCGAGCGCGACCTGCACGACGGCACCCAGGCCCGGTTGGTGGCGATCGCCATTCAGCTCGGCGTCGCGCAACGTCAACGGGCAGCCGACCCGGCGCTCGCGGACCAGCTGATCGAGCGGGCACGGACGAGCGTCGAGGCAGCGCTGACCGAGCTGCGCGCCGTGGTGCGGGGCATCTACCCACCGATTCTGGCTGACCGAGGGCTGCCGGGCGCGGTGCACGCGCTCGCCACCGACTGTCCGGTGCCGCTCACGGTCCAGGTCACCCCGCTGCGACGACTACCGGCGGCGTTGGAGAGCGCCGCCTACTTCGTCGTGGCGGAAGCGCTGGCCAACATCACTCGGCACAGCGGGGCGACCGGGGGTGATCTGCGGGTGGAGCACCAGGCGGGTCAGCTGGTGGTAAACGTGACCGACGACGGCATCGGCGGCGCACAATCGTCGACCGGCACCGGCCTGACCGGCATCCGGCGCCGGGTCGCGGCACTGGACGGCACTGTCGAGCTGAGCAGCCCGATCGGCGGGCCGACAGTGCTACGGGTGGAGTTGCCGTGCGCGTCCTGATCGCCGAAGACAACGTCCTGCTCCAGGAAGGGCTCAACCTGCTGCTCAGCACCGCCGGCTTCGAGGTGACGGCAGCGGTGGACACACCGGACGACATCATCGCGGCGATCGATCGGCAGCGGCCCGACGTCGCCATCATGGACATCCGACTGCCGCCGACGTTCCGCGACGAGGGGTTGCGCACCGCGTTGGCCGCGCGCCGGCTACACCCCGGGCTGCCGGTGCTGCTGCTGTCCCAGTACGTCGAGCGCGCCTATGCGACCGAGTTGCTCGTCGACGGGCAGGGCGGCGTCGGCTACCTGCTCAAGGACCGGGTGTCCCGGGTCGAGGAGTTCCTTGACGCGTTACGTCGGGTCGCCGCCGGAGGCACCGTGCTGGACCCGCAGGTCGTGGCCCAACTCGTCACCGCCCGGCGCAACCCGCTCACCGATCTCACCGCACGGGAACGCGAGGTGCTCGCGCTGATGGCCGGAGGCAGCACCAACACGGGCATCGCCGCCCAGCTCGTGATCACCGAGCGCGCGGTGAGCAAGCACATCGGGAACATCTTCACCAAGCTCGACCTGCCACCCGACGGCGACGTGCATCGCCGGGTCGCCGCAGTGCTCACCTTCCTCAAGGATCCGGGCCGGTGAGCGGGCCGGGTCCCCCGGGGGCCGGCCCACTCGTCGCGCCCGTGACGGCATCAGCGGCGGAGCGACCGCCAGAAGTCGTACGAGTGGGCCGCCGCGAAGTCCGTCCTGCCCGATCCGCCGCCACCGGCGAACCCCCGCACGTACGGAGCGTCAGGGCGGAGTCGAGGCCAGCCCGCCCGACCCGTCCGGGCGAAGTCGGTCCAGGTCCGGACCATCGCGTCGGAGAGCCGCCGCTGGGTCGGCGTCAACGCCTCGGCGTAGTCGACAGTGAACAGGTACGGCAGCTCGGCGCAGTGGTACGCACCGGTGGCGAACGTCGGTTCGGGTCCCTCGGTGAAGAACGGCGCGTCCTCGTCGGCGAACTCGTACGCGAACGTCGGCACCCGCCGCGCGAATGCCAACGCGGCGGAGTAGACCGGCTCGGCGTAGTCGTGATCGGTCAGCACGGCGCCCAACGTCGCGCTGGCGGGATGTGCAGGGTCGCGCGGATAGCGGGCCAGCACCTCCCCCGCATGGTCACCGAACATGGCGCGCACCTGGTCGCGGTACTGGTCGTCGGTGAGGGGGCACGACTCCGGCTCCTGGTCCGGCTTTGGCGGCTCCGGGCAGTTGAGCCCGAACCGTTCCATCCCCCACACCACGAGCCGGGACTCGTCCCGGTTCATCCCGGTCAACACCGGCACCTGATGCAGCCTCCCGGTGGTCAGCGCGTCCGCCGGGTCCACCGTCAGCGTGCGGCCGTCGACGACCGGGCCGAGGTCGACACCCGCGCCGGGGTAGCCGACCGTCTCGATCAGCCGGGCGGGGGTACGTCCGCGCAGGCAGGCGGCGACCACGGCCGTGTCGGTGCAGCCGATCCTCCGGGCGAACTCCTCGGCAGCCTCGACCGCCTCGGCCCGGGTCTGGACCGGGTTGGCGCACGAGTTGCTCTGCATGATCGCGCCGTGGAACAGGCCAGCGGAGCCCGGCGCGGCAAGCTGCGCGCAGACGCTGGTCGCCCCGGCGGACTGGCCGAACACTGTGACATTGCCCGGGTCGCCGCCGAAGGCCGCCGCGTTGCGTCGTACCCAGCGCAGCGCGGCCTGCTGGTCCTGCAACCCGAAGTTGCCGGTGGTTCCGTCCCGACCGGCCAGCGCCGGATGCGCCAGGAAGCCGAGCGCACCGAGCCGGTAGTTCACCGTGACGACGATGACGTCACCACCGGCGGCCAGCCGCTGCCCGCCGTAGCCGTCGCCGCTGCCGAACCGGAAGTCCCCGCCGTGCAACCAGACCATCACCGGTCGAGGCGTTCGTGCGGCCGAGCGCGGGGTGGTGACATTCAGGTAGAGGCAGTCCTCGGACTCGGAGGGTGCGTCCATCGGCAGTCCTTGCAGTTGGGCGCAGGCGGCACCGGGTCGGCTCGCGTCGCGTACTCCGGTCCACGTCGGACCGGGCTGCGGTGGGGCCCAGCGCAGCGCGCCCAGCGGCGGGCTTGCGTACGGGATGCCCTGGAATGAGCGGTGGTCGGCCGCGACGGTCCCCCGCACCGCGCCCTGGTCGGTCCGGACGACGGCCGCGCTCCGGCGGTCGTCGTTGGCCGCGGCCGGACCGACGGCCGTCGCCGAGCCGACGAGGACGACAGCGCCCACCGTGACGGCCCATCGGGGGTACGAAACTTTTCTCATGCTCTCCCCATTTCGTTGACGCCGGTACGGCGTACGCACCGGGCTGCGCTGAGCATGTCGAGCTGGCAACCGTCGGGCCAGGGAGCTCTAGTACGCCGTGGCAGGAAGGGCGCGTCCATCGACGGGCCACCGGCCGGTGCTCTAGTGCGCTACGGTCACCGCGAGGCCGGCGGGAGGCGATCGTGGCAGATATCGACGAGTTCACTCCCCCTTATCTGCGCATCGTCGGGGAGTTGCGACGGCGCATCGTGGCGGGCGAGTTGGGCCCGGGCGACCGGGTGCCGTCCACCCGGCAGATCGTCCGGGAGTGGGGCGTCGCCATGGCGACCGCCAGCCGGGCGCTCACCGAGCTTCGCCAGGAGAACCTGGTCCGGGCGGTACCGGGCGTGGGCATGGTGGTGACCGGCGCAGCGCCGACCACGCCGAGTCGGGGTGCCCCGCCCGCAGGTCGGCGGCTGCCCGTCCAGGGGTTGACCCGCGACCAGGTGGTGCGGACCGCCATGACGATCGCCGACGCCGAGGGGTTACCGGCGCTGAGCATGCGTCGCATCGGCATGGAGTTGGACGTCCCCACCATGTCGCTGTACCGGCAGGTTCGGGGCAAGGATCAGCTTCTCGTGCTGATGGCGGACGCGGCCTTCGCCGCGCATCGGCTGCCGCGCACGTTCCCACCCGGTTGGCGAGCCCAACTGGAGTTGCTCAGCCGACTTCAGTGGTCGATCTACCGGCGGCATCCCTGGCTGGCCCAGGTCGTTTCGCTGACCCGCCCACTGATGGCACCGAACGCGGTCGCGCACACTGAGTGGGCGCTGCGCGCCCTCGCACGGCACGGCCTGGACCAGCACACCCAGCTCCACCTGGTGGCCGCACTGGCTAACCATGTCCGAGGCACCGCCATCAACCTGGAGCGAGAAATTGAGGCGGAGCAGGACACCGGCCTGACCGACGGCGAGTGGATGGCGGCCCAGGCCGACGTGTTCGGTGGGTTGCTCGCGGCGGGCGAGTTTCCGCATCTGGCCCGACTCAGCCGGACGGCGGTCGACCTCAATGTCGAGACTCTCTTCGAATTCGGTCTCCAACGTCTGCTTGACGGCGTGGAACAGCTACTCGGATGACCGACTAAATCCTTTTTGTACCCGAATATGGCACTATGGGATGCTGAAGGGCTACCGCCCGTCGAGCTTCCCGAGGAGACCATGGCGATGCTTGCCCACACTGGCCCATCTCGAAAGACCACTGGGATGGCCCGGGTAGCCACCGCCCTGACCCTGTTCACTGCGGCCACTGTCCTGGCCGTCCTGACTGGACCACGTGGTGCGAGCGCCGCCGAGCTGCCGGTGCCGCTGGGCACGGCAGCCAACTTCGCTGTCCTCGCCGGCACGACGGTCACCAACACCGGGCTCAGCATGGTCACCGGCGACATCGGCGTGAGCCCGGGCACCGCCGTGACCGGATTCCCTCCCGGTCAGCTGAACGGAGCGATCCACTCCAACGACGGCCCGGCCGTGCAAGCCAAGAGCGATCTCGTCATCGCCTACAACGACGCCGTCTCGCGAACCACCACGGACATCGTCGCGACCGAACTCGGTGGCACCACCAAGACCACCGGCGTGTACGGGTCCGCTGGGGGCACGTTCACCCTCGCCGGAGACCTGATCCTCGACGCGGAGGGTGACCCGAACGCGGTCTTCATCTTCAAGACCGTCAGCACCCTCATCACTGGCGCGTTGAGCACGGTGAACCTGATCAACGGCGCCCAGTCGTGCAATGTCTTCTGGCAGGTGGGAAGCTCCGTCACGCTGGGCGCTAGCTCTCTGTTTCGCGGCAACATCCTCGCTCTCACCTCGATCACCGTGGGTGCCGGGCTCGAGGTGGACGGCCGGACGATGGCGATCAACGGCGCGGTCACCATGGACACGGACACGGTCACCAGGTCTACCTGCGCAGAGCCGGGAGAGTTGTCGATCAGCGCGCCGGAGACGGCCGACCTGGGCAGCGCCGGCCTGGGCGGAGCAGTGTCGGGCAATCTGGGACCGGTCACGGTGACGGACGAGCGCCTGCTGTCGGCACCGACCTGGACCGCGACCGTCGTCGCGACGGACTTCGTCACCAGCGGCGTCCCGGTTCACACGATCTCCAACACCAACGCCTCCTACTGGTCGGGCCCGGCGACCGCAACCAGCGGCATCGGTACCTTCACCTCAGGCCAACCCACTGCGGCAGACGCAGAGATCATCAATGTCGAACGCACGGCGTTCACCCTGACCGACGGCATCGGCAACAACTCGGCGACCTGGGATCCCGTGGTCTCGGTCCAGATTCCCCTGACGGCCGTCGCGGGCGTGTACACCGGAACGATCACGTTCTCGGTCGCCTGAAAGGCTGCCACCGACGGCCGCTCGACGGTTGGCAGCACCCCTCGAAGGGTGAACGAGTCAGGTCCGCTCGGGCAGCCGCGCCCCGGACGCGGCGACGAAACCGGCGAGCGCGATCTCCGCGGCCTGTCGCAGGTCTTCCCTGCTGACGCCGGCGGCGGCATGCACCGCCTGCCCCTCGGTCACGATCATGATGAAGCGGGCGAGCGCGACCGGATCGGCGTACGCGGGTAGGTCGCCTTCGGCGACGGCGCGGGCGAGCCGGTCAGCGAGGGCGCCTTCACCGCCCAGGCGGCTGGCGGCGAGGAACCCGGCGATGGGCGCGTTCTCGGTGGAGCAGCTGGTGCCGCCCTGGATCGACAGGCAACCGGCCGGTCGGTCGGTCCGGGTCACGGCGATCACGTTCTCGCGCAACAGGGTGGCGACCACCTCGTACGCGGTCGGTTGGGCGAAGGCGTCCCGCGCGTACCCCATGTCCTTTTCGGCGTAGCGGGCCACGGCCTTGCGGAACAGCTCCTCCTTGCCGCCGAAGGCGGCGTAGAGGCTGGGCTTGTTGATCCCCATCGCCTCGGTGAGGTCGCTCACCGAGGCGCCTTCGTACCCCTGACGCCAGAACACCTCGACCGCGCGCTCCAGCGCCTCGTCGGCGTCGAAGCTCCGTGGTCGCCCTCGCTGCGGCACAGCCCACCACCCCTTCTCCGCCCATCCTACCGGCAGCGAAAACCGATCGGTACAGAAATTTGCGGACCCAGCCGATGGTTGCTACGGTCGGATACGTACCGCTCGGTACAGAATTTGCTGGAGGTTGGTGTGACGGCTGAACTGAACACCTCGCTGCCTGCGTTCGGGCTCTGGAGCATGGAGCTGCGCGGGGCCGCCGACCCGGCGATCCGGGACGCGGCGACCGAACTCGACGAGCACGGGTTTCGGGCGCTGTGGGTGCCCGGACTGGACGGCGGCGGCGCGGTGGACGACGTCGGGCACCTGCTGGGGGCTGCACCGCACGCGACGGTCGCGCTGGGAGTGCTGGCGATCTGGGGTCAGGACCCGACGGCTCTGGGTGACCGGTTGGCCGCGCTGGACGCCGCACACGGCCCCCGGACGGTTCTCGGCTTCGGCGTCAGCAACGCCCACTCCGCAGCTCAGGCGGGGCAGGAGTACGGCCGACCGGTGGAGACGATGGGTCGCTGGCTGGACGCTCTCGACGCCGCGCCTCGACCGGTTCCCGCCGGACGACGCATCCTCGGCGCGCTCGGGCCGAAGATGGCGGACCTGGCCGCCGACCGGACGGCCGGTTGGCACCCGTTCCTCGTGACGCCTGACTACACGGCGACGCAGCGCCAGCGCGTCGGGGAGCAACCGCTGATCGCGCCACACCTCGCGGTCGTCCTCGACGAGGACCCGGACCGGGCCCGTGCCGCCGCTCGGGCGGGGATCGGGATGTACATCGGCTTCCCGACCTACCGGGCCAACCTGGCACGCCTCGGCTTCACCGACGACGACCTGGTCCCCGGCGGCAGTGACCGCCTGATCGACGCCCTCGTCGCCTGGGGCGACCTGGACGCGGTGGCCACCCGCATCCGGGAGCACCTGGACGCGGGCGCGGACCACGTCGCGCTCCACGTGCTCCGGCCCGACGGCCCCGACCGGCCGACGCTGCCCCTGCCGCAGTGGCGCGAGCTGGCCGCCCTCCTGCCGAGCTTCGCCGCCTCCGCAACCCATTGACCACCGGCCCCGACGGCCGGCCGCACACGACCACACCCCAACAGAGGAGATCCATCGTGGGGCAGCTCGACGGCAAGACCGCTCTCGTCACCGGGGGCACCACGGGCATCGGCCTGGCCGCCGCCCGCCGCTTCGCGGCCGAAGGCGCGTACGTCTTCGTCACCGGCCGCCGCAAGGGCCCGGTGGACGAGGCCGTGGCCAGCATCGGTGCGAACGTCACCGGCATCGCCAGCGATGTCAGCAAGCTCGACGACCTGGACCGGGTCATGCGGGCGATCGAGGAGCGCGGCGCTGGGCTGGACGTGGTGTTCGCCAACGCCGGCGGCGGGGAGTTCCGTTCGCTCGACTCGATCACGGTCGAGCACGTGGCCAACACCTTCGACACCAACATCTACGGCACCATCTTCACCGTGCAGAAGGCCCTGCCCCTGCTCAACGAGGGCGCGTCGATCGTGCTCACCGGCTCGACGGCCGCCAGCAACGGCACCCCGGCGTTCAGCGTCTACGCCGCCTCCAAGGCGGCCATCCGCTCGTTCGGCCGCACCTGGGCAGCCGAGCTGATCGGCCGAAAGATCCGGGTCAACACCCTGGTGCCCGGCTCGACCGAAACCCCCGGGCTCGCGGGCCTCGCGCCCAGCCCCGCGGAGGCCCCCGGGTTGCTGAAGGCCATCGCCTCGGGCGTGCCCATGCAGCGCATGGCACACCCGGACGAGATCGCCAACGCCGCGCTCTTCCTCGCCTCCGACCAGAGCAGCTTCATGACCGGCGGCGAGCTGTTCGTCGACGGTGGCGAGCAGCAGCTCTGACGCGAAAACGCCCGGTCGATCCTCGCGGATCGACCGGGCGTTTCTGCATTTCAAAGCGGTGGCGGAGGGATTTGAACCCTCGGAGGGCGTTAACCCTCACACGCTTTCGAGGCGTGCTCCTTAGGCCGCTCGGACACGCCACCGCCGACGAGGGTACAGGACCGCCGGTTCCGACGCCGAACCGGTATCGCCCGGGCCGGCCTGGCAGGATCTTTGCCATGAGTACGCACATCGGCGCGAAGCCGGGCGAGATCGCCGAGCGGGTCCTGATGCCGGGTGACCCCCTGCGGGCCAAGTGGATCGCGGAGACCTACCTCGAGGGCGCTACCTGCTACTCGACGGTTCGGGGCATGCTGGGCTTCACCGGCCGCTGGAACGGCGTCGAGGTTTCGGTCCAGGGCTCCGGCATGGGCATGCCGTCGGCCTCCATCTACGCCCACGAGTTGATCAACGAGTACGGCGTGAAGACGCTGATCCGCGTCGGCTCCTGTGGTGCCCTCAGCACGGATCTGCAACTGCGGGACGTGGTGGCGGCGATCGGGTCGTCCACCGACTCGAACATGAACCGGATGCGCTTCGACGGGCTGATCGACTACGCCCCGGTGGCCGACTTCGGGCTGCTGCGTACGTCGGTCGAGGTGGCCGAGCGGCGCGGCATCACCATGCACGTCGGGCCGATCCTGGCGGCGGATGCCTTCTACACCGACCGGCCGGACCTTTACGACACCCTCGCCGACTACGGCGTGCTGGCGGTGGAGATGGAGTCGGCGGCGCTCTACACGATCGCCGCCCGGTTCAAGGCCCGGGCGCTGACCGTGTTGACCGTCAGCGACCACATCAAGACCGGTGAGAAGACCACCTCGGAGGAGCGCGAGCAGACCTTCAGCCAGATGGTCGAGATCGCCCTGGACACGATCATCGCCTGACCTGTTCGGGCGGGCGGCATCACTGCCGAGAGCGGTATGACTCAGAGGTATAAATATGCCTCAGAGTCATACCGCTCTTTTGCTTATGCCGGGCCCAGACCGCCACTCCGGCCCAACCCCGCGCCACGCCGGGCCCAGACCGCCGCCCCGGTCAGACGGCGGCCAGCGCCTCGGTCGGCGCGAGGCGGGCGGCGCGCACCGCCGGGTAGAGGCCGGCGACGCCGCCGATGACCACTGTCGCGCCCATCCCGCCGAGCATCGCCCAGGCCGGCACCACTGTCGGCCAGTCCTGCGACAGCGCGTAGCCCGAGGTGACCAGGATGCCCAGCACCACACCACCGATCCCGCCGAGCGCGGAAAGCAGCAACGACTCGGTGAGGAACTGGGCCCGTACCTGACCGCGGGTGGCGCCGAGGGACCGGCGCAGGCCGATCTCGGCTCGGCGTTCCAGCACCGAGATCACCATGGTGTTCGCCACGCCGACCCCACCGACCAGCAGGGCGACCGCGCCGAGGCCCAGCAACAGGCCGGTGAACGCGTCGTCGGTCGCCTCGGCGGCGGCCAGTGCGTCCGAGGGCCGGGACACCTCGACCTCGTTCGGCGCCTCCGGGTTGGTGGTCGCGCCGAGCACCGACCGGACCGCCTCGACCTGTGCCTCCTTTGCCCGGGTGTAGACGGTGGTCGGGTGACCGTCGAAGCCCAGGTATTCGGCCGCCGCAGCCCAGCCGATCAACGCCGACGTGTCCAACTCCGGGGCGAGCGGTGCGGCGGCGAGGGTGCCGACCACTGTGAACGGCCGCCCACCCAGCCACACCTGCACCTGCGGGTCCGCCGAGGTGATCCCGAGCCGCTGCGCCGCGGTGGCACCGAGCACGACCGCCGGGTAGCGGGCGGTCGCCTCGTTGAGCCAGGTGCCGGTGGTCACCTCGGCTCCCACGGTGCCGAGCAGGTCCAGTCGGGCCGCCCGGGTGGCGATGCCACCGGTCTCCGCCGCCGGAATCCGGTCCGAGCGGTACACCTTGGCGTCGGGCACCTGCCCGGTCGCGGACACCTCGGTCACCGGGCCGATCCGCCCGATCATCGCGATCGACTCCTCGGGCAGTTGCGCGTCCGCGCCGAACAGGGTGGTGCCCGGCTCGACGGTGAGCAGGTTGGTGCCGAGCGCGTCGAGCGCCCGGTCCAGCTCGGCCCGGGACGACGAGGAGATGCCGACCACCGCGATCATCGCGGCGATGCCGATCGCGATGCCCAGCGCGGACAGGAACGCCCGCAGCGGACGGGTCCGCAACCCCACCCCACCGACGCGCAGGACGTCCGCCGGCCGCAGTCGGGCCGGGGTCAGCGTCGCCATCAGCCGACCCCGCCCGACGCGAGGGCCGAGTCGTGCCGCACCGCGCCGTCGCGCATCCGCACCTGCCGGGGCAGGCTTCCCGCGATCTCCCGATCATGGGTGATCACCACGACGGTGGTGCCGCCCCGGTGCAGGTCGTGCAGCAACTCCAACACCCCGACACCGGAGTGGGAGTCGAGGTTGCCGGTCGGCTCGTCGGCGAGCAGCACCGCCGGCTCGCCGACCACCGCGCGGGCCACGGCCACCCGCTGCCGTTCCCCGCCGGACAGCTCGTGCGGCCGGTGCCCCAACCGGTGGCCCAGGCCAACCCGGACCAACGCGGCCTCCGCCCGGTCGCGCCGCCTCCGCAGCGGTACGCCGGAGTAGAGCAACCCGTCGGCCACGTTGTCCACCACCGGAACGCCGGGGGCGAGGTGGAACTGCTGGAAGACGAAGCCGATGCGGGTGGCCCGCAACGCGGAGAGCTCCCGGTCGGTCAGCTTCGCCGCGTCGTACCCGTCGATGAGGACGCTGCCCGTCGACGGCCGGTCCAGGGTGCCGATCAGGTGCAGCATGGTCGACTTGCCCGAGCCGGATGGACCGACGATCGCGACCAACTCGCCGTGGCCGATCCGCAGCGACACGTCGTCCAACGCGACGACGCCACCGGCGTACCGCTTGCTGACCCGGTCGAGCTCGATCACCTCGCCGCTCATGTCGGCACCACCACGGTCGTGCCCTCGGTGAGGCCCGTACCGGTGACCTCGACCCGGCCGTCGGCGAACAGGCCGGTGGTCACCGCGAGGACCCGGCTCGCGTCGCCCTCGGCGACCTGGACGCCGTAGCCGCCCTCAGCCAGCGCCAGCAGCGCCGCCACCGGCACGGTGAGCACGTCGCGGCGCTCCGAGACGGTGAACGTGACGTCCGCGCTGGCCTGGTCGAAACCGGTGAGGGCCTTCGGGTCGGTCACCGCGACGGTCACCTCGATCTTCGTCTCGGCGTCGCCGGCCTGCCCGTTGGCGCCGGCCGCGCCGGCCTGGACGACCGTCTCGACAGTGCTGATCGTGCCCGCCACCGCCCCGCCGTCCGGCAGCCGCACTGTGACCTTCGCGTCGCCCTTGGCCAACCGCTGGTCGTCCACGTCCAGCTCGACGGTGACGACCCGGCTGGTGCCGGTGTACGTCAGCACCGCCTGGCCGGGCTGGGTGAGGTCGCCGACGTCGGCCTGGTGGCTCTCCACCCGGACCTCCCGGTCGGCGTACACGATCCGCCCCGGCTCGACCCGACCGGTCGCGGTCAGGCCCAGGTCCTCCTGCCAGTCCCGGACGGCATCCGCGGTGGCGCCGGTGTACTCGTCGTCGACAGTGAAGCCGGTGTAGCCCAGCGCTTCGAGGTTCCGCTCGAACTGCGCGACGTCAGCACCCTCCTGCCCGGGGGCGAGGGTCCGGTACGCGGGCAGCCCGCCATAGAGCAGCACCACCTCCTCGTTGTCGACCAGGTAGAGCGCCTTGCCCCGCCGTACCGTCGACCCGGTGGCCGCCAGCGCGGTGACGGTGCCGCTGAGCTTCGCCGTGGCGGTACGCGTCGTGCCGTACCCCAGCTCACCGTCCGCGGTCTCCGCGTCGGCGAGGGTCTGCCGGGTGACAGTGGCGGTGGCGGGTGGCGCGCTGCCGGCCTGGGCGCGGCCCCCGTCGGTGCTGCCGCCGAAGCCCACCGCGGCGACCACGCCCACGGCGGCGACCAGCAGGACGACGCCGCCGGTGACGGCGGCGCGCAGCCGCGAGCGTCGGATGGCGCCGGTCACCGGCCACCCCCGAACTGCGGCGCGTGCTGCCGGCACTTCTCCAGCGCGGCCTTCATGGCCGGGTCGCCGATGTTGATCGCGTTGCCCCCCGTTCCGATCCGGACCCGCCCGTCGGCGTCCGGGTCCGGGAAGTCCGGCACCCCGTTCTCCCGCATGCACTTGGCCAGCGTGCGCATCTGCTCGGCCTGCTCGGGGTTGAGCTGCGGTCCCTGCCCGCCGTTGGGCAGCTTGTCCTGGCACTTCTCCATGGCCGCCTGGACCTTCTGCTGATCCACGTCCGCGCCGAACCGGAAGCGGGGACGACCGCCCGGCTCCGGGTCGGGCATGTCCACCCCGTTCTCCCGCATGCACCGGGCGAAGGCGAGTTGCCGCTCCGAGTCACTGACCGGCGCGCCGCTCGCCGTGGCCTCGGCCTTCGCCCCACCGGCGGTCGCGACCCCGCCGCCGTCGTCGCCTCCCGCGCCGCACCCGGACAGCGCCAGGGCGAGCAGGACGGGGATCGCAAGCATCTGTCGTCGCATGGTGTCCGCTTCCGCTCAGGTCCGGCGCGGTTCGCCGAACGTGACACCCAGTGCACGGCAGTGGGCGTATCCCCGGCGTTACCGTCGGCGGTTATGCCGGCGTTACCGCACCCCGAGCACCATGGAGGGGTGAGAGTGCTGGTGGTCGAGGACGAGAACGTGCTGGCGGACGCCATCGCCGAGTGGCTGCGTCGGGAGTCGTTCGCTGTCGACGTGGCGTACGACGGGGACGCCGCGTTGGAACGGCTCGGCGTCAACGAGTACGCCGTGGTGGTCCTGGACCGGGACCTTCCGGTGGTGCACGGCGACGACGTGTGCCGGGCGATCGTGGACGCGGGCGGGGAGACCCGGGTGCTGATGTTGACCGCGTCGGCGGCGGTCCGGGAGCGGGTGGCGGGGTTGGCGCTCGGTGCCGACGACTACCTGACCAAGCCGTTCGCCCTGGTCGAGCTGTCGGCTCGGGTGCACGCGCTGACCCGCCGGTCCCGTCCGGCGGCGCCGCCGACGCTGCGTCGCGCCGGCATCCAGCTCGACCCGGCCCGACACGAGGTACGCCGGGACGACCGGCACGTGGCGTTGTCCCGCAAGGAGTTCGCGGTGCTGGCCGAGCTGCTGCGCGCCGACGGCGCTGTGGTCTCCGCCGAGGACCTGCTGGAACGCGCCTGGGACGAGCACATCGACCCGTTCACCAACGTGGTCCGGGTGACAGTCATGAAGCTGCGCCGCAAACTCGGCGACCCGCCGGTGATCGAGACGGTCCCCGGGGCGGGGTACCAGATCCGATGAAACGCCTCACGATCCGCGCCCGGCTCACCCTCATCTACGGGGGGCTCTTCCTGTTGGCCGGCGTGGTCCTGCTCGCCGTCACGTACGTGCTGGTGGATCAGCGGATGGCGCAGCCGTTCGGGGTGAAACTGCGGGACCTGCCGAAGACCTCCCCCACGACGCCCAGCGGGCAGAACGTCGACAACCTGCGCGCCCTGTTGCAGGAGGTGCAGGACGAGGCGAAGCGCAACGCGTTGGAGTCGCTGCTCACCCAGGGCGGTATCGCGTTGATCGTGGTGTCGACGGTGGCGATCGCGTTCGGTTGGTTGCTCGCCGGTCGGGCGTTGCAGCCTCTGCTCCAGATCACCGGCACGGCCCGCCGGATCGCCGGCGCGGACACCGCCGGCCGCGGTCTGCACGAGCGGATCGCGCTCACCGGCCCGCCCGACGAGGTACGCGAACTCGCCGACACCTTCGACGAGATGCTGGAACGGCTGGATCGCTCCTTCGACGGGCAGCGCCGGTTCGTGGCGAACGCCTCGCACGAGCTGCGTACCCCGCTGGCGCTCAACCGCGCCCTGGTGGAGCTGGCGATCACCCGCCCGGACGCCTCGGCGGAGACCCGGCGACTGGGCGAGTCACTGCTGGCGGTGAACGAACGCCACGAGCGGCTGATCGACGGTCTGCTGACCCTTGCCGACTCGGAGAACGAGCTGACCGAGCGTACGCCGGTCGACCTGGCCGAGGTCTGCGCGCACACCACCGATCAGGCCGGGAAGCAGGCACCCGGCGTGCCGGTTCGGCGGGCCCTGGCCCCGGCGCCGACCAGCGGCGACCCGGTGCTGTTGGAGCGGCTCACGTTCAACCTGGTGGAGAACGCGCTGCGCCACAACCTGCCCGCCGACGGTTGGGTGGAGGTGCGCACCGGGCTGGTCGGCGGCCGGCCCACCCTCACGGTGACCAACACCGGCCCGGTCATCCCCGGCTACGACGTCGAGACGATGTTCCAGCCCTTCCGGCGGCTGTCGCGGGAGCGGGTCGTGGGCGCGCGGGGCTTCGGGCTGGGGCTGTCCATCGTCCGCGCGGTGGCCCGGGCCCACGGCGGCACCGCCGATGCGCAGCCCCGCCCGGACGGCGGTCTGATCGTCACGGTCACTCTGCCGCCGGCCTGACCGGCGGCAGGGCTTCAGCGGAAGAACGCGCGCAGGACGGTGGCGGTCTCGGCCTCCAGCACCCCGCCGTAGACCTCCGGACGGTGGTTGAGCCGACGGTCCCGCAGCACGTCCCAGAGCGACCCGGCCGCGCCGGTCTTGGGCTCCCACGCGCCGAACACGACGGTGGAGACCCGGGCCAGCACCAGCGCCCCGGCGCACATGGTGCACGGTTCCAGTGTGACCACCAGGGTGCAGCCGTCCAGCCGCCACCGGCCGGTGCGCTCGGCGCCCCGGCGCAGGGCCAGCACCTCGGCGTGGGCGGTGGGGTCGCCGGTCAGCTCCCGCTCGTTGCGCCCGGTGGCCAGCTCGGTGCCGTCCGGCCCGTAGAGCACCGCCCCCACCGGCACGTCGTCGACGTCGGTGCTGACCGCGTCGTCGACGGGCGGACCGGCGACGGCGACCTCCAGGGCGCGGCGCATCCACAGCTTGTGCCGCTGCCGTCGGCCTACCTCACCCAGGTCGGCCAAACCCTCGTGGGCGCCGGGCCCGGCGCGGCCCACCGCACCGGGGGTCGGCTGGCCCGGCCGGATCGACTCCAGCGACGGATCGGTGGCGTCGGCCGGCTCAGACCTCACGCAGCTCCTCGACCTCGTCGGCGCAGCCGAGCACCTGGCAGATCTCGGCGGTGACGTCCGCCGGCATCATCCCCTCGTGGGTGCAGAGGGTCAGCAGCTTCTGCGCGGAGATGCCCAGGTTGGCCAGCAGGTCGGCGTCACCGACCGGGTCGGCCTCCGGGTCGACGACGGGCTGCTCGCTCTCCTCGTCACCGGTGCTCACCGGGCGTGGCTCGTCGTCACCGTCGAGCCCGGTGACCGAGGTCTTCAGGTCACCGACCAGCAGCGACCCGAGCTGCGACTCCTCGGCGTACGCGGAGTCCGAACCGAACACCCGCAGGTCCTCGCCCTCGTCGAGGCGCAGGATCACCAGATACGCGTCGTCGGCCTCGACGAAGAGCAGCGACACGTCGGCCTCCTGGTCGACGTCACGCAGCCGGTCGGCAACCTCGTCGATGTCGGTGGCGCCACGCAGGCTGACCTCGGCGGCGGTCCAGCCACTGTCGTCGCGCACCACGGCCGCAGCGAAGTACGACACGGTCCCCCCAATAGCCCTCGACACAGCGTCGACTCGTTACGCGTGCACGTTAGCCGGTCGGGTCGGCAGGCGACCCGTCAACGCCCCGAAGGGCGGGTCATTCCTGACAAAGTCGGATCAGCCGACGACGCGACGGCGGGTGGCGATGAGCTGGCGCAGACGCTCAGTGCGCTGCCGCTGCGGTCGGCTGCGCTGGCGGACCGCCCGGGCGCCCGCCAACTCGGCCAGCAATTGCAGGCGACGGCGACTGCGATCGGGATCCTGCCGGGGAGTGGTCCAGGCCATAGTCCCGAGCGTGCCGAGTCTCGGCGGCCACGTCAAGACGGCGTTCGCTACGCAGCCAACCGGGCACACGGTGCAGTCACCGAGCGCCGTTTCGGGGCCCCTCCGTGCCGGTCACCACAGCGGCCAGTCACCACTGGTCGCCCAGCGGACCGCCACCACGGCGGCGGCGATGCTCCAGCCACCCGCTGTGACGATGGCGACCCCGGTGGCCACCCCTCGGTCGCCGTAGCGGACCAGCACCAGGGCGGTGACCCAGGCCAGCAGGCCGGCGATCACCGTCCACCACGCGTAGCTGGCCACATCGGTGCCGAGCAGGCCGAACAGCAGCAGCCAACCGGCGGCCGCGCCGCCACCGGCGGCGACACCACCGCCGGTGACCGGGTGCGGCTCGCGGTAGGTGGGCCGGGTCGGTGGCCCGGAGGGGAAGAGACCCGACGGGGTACGCGGCACCGGGCGGACGGCACCGAAATCCGGGCCAGGGTCGGGCCGGGCAATGGTCACCGTCGCTGCCCTCCCTCACGCGTGCCGCTCGTGCCCACGGTACCGGCTCTGCCAGGATGACCGGATGTCCTCGCCGACGATCAGCCGCCGCGCTCGTCCGGCGTACCCGATCCTGCTGCTGCTCGCCCCGGTGCTGGCCGCCGGCTGCGCGACCACCCGGCCGGGGGTGCCCGACGGCGCCGCGCCGACGCCGCCGGCGGTCTGGGCGACCGCCGACCAGCCGACGTCGCAGCCGCCCACGCCGGCGGCGACCGATCCGAGCTCCCCGGCGCCGTCGTCGGCCAGGCCGTCGGCGACGGCACCCCGCACCGGGCTGAAGCACGTCTTTCCGGTACGCGCCGACGACGTCGACTACCACCCGACGCACGGGGCGTACCCGGCGACGGACCTCTTCGCCGACTGCGGCGAGCCGTTCGTGGCGGTGACCGACGGGACGGTGCTGGAGGTGAGCCGCGTCGACAGGTACCGCAAGGGTGGGTCGCAGGGCCCGGACAACGGCGGCCTGTCGGTCTCCCTGCTCGGCGACGACGGGGTGCGCTACTACGGCTCGCACCTGAGCGTCGTGAGCAGCGGCGTCGACGCCGGGGTGCGGGTCCGCGCCGGGCAGCAGCTCGGCAAGGTGGGCCGCACCGGCAACGCGAACAACGTGTGTCATGTGCACTTCGGCATCTCGCCGTCGTGCGCGGGCAAGGACGGTTGGTGGATCCGGCGCGGGGTGATCTGGCCGGCGCGTTACCTGGACTCCTGGCGGGGTGGTGGCAACCGGGAGCCGGCCGCCGAGGTCACCACGTGGCAACGCCGACACGGCTGCCCGAAGGCTCCCTGACATGGCTCGCGCGAGAGATCCCATCGCCGATCTGCGCCGGATCGCGTTCCTGCTGGAGCGGGCGAACGAGGCCACCTACCGGGTACGCGCGTTCCGGTCGGCTGCGAAGGCGCTGGCCGGCCTGCCTGCGGCCGAGCTGACCGAACGGGCCGGCAACGGCACGCTCACCGAACTGTCCGGGGTGGGTGACGTCACGGCCCGCTGCGTGGCGGAGTCCCTCGCCGGTGAGGAACCGGTCTACCTCCGCCGGCTGGTGGCGACCGAGGGCAGCGACCTGGACGCCGAGGCCACGGCGCTACGCGCCGCCCTGCGCGGCGACTGCCACACCCACTCGGACTGGTCCGACGGCGGCTCGCCGATCGAGGAGATGGCGCTGGCCGCTGTGGAGTTGGGCCACGAGTACCTGGTGCTGACCGACCACTCGCCCCGGCTGACGGTGGCCCGGGGGCTGACCGCGGAGCGGCTGCGCCGGCAGCTCGACCACGTGGCGCAGGTCAACGCGGCGCTGCCCGAGGGTTTCCGGATCCTCACCGGGATCGAAGTGGACATCCTCGCCGACGGATCCCTGGACCAGGACGACGACCTGCTGGCGCGGCTCGACGTGGTGGTCGGGTCGGTGCACAGCGGTCTGAAGGACGAGCGGTCGAAGATGACCCGGCGCATGTTGAAGGCGGTCGCCAACCCGCACCTGGACATCCTCGGTCACGTCACCGGCCGGATGGTGTCGTCCCGCCCGGCCGGAGTGACCGGTCCGGGCGATCGGGGGCACCGGGCGCGTACCCGGGCGGAGAGCGACTTCGACGCGGACGCCGTCTTCGCCGCCTGCGCCGAGCACGACACCGCCCTCGAGATCAACTCTCGGCCGGAGCGGCAGGACCCGCCGAAGCGCCTGATCCGCCGCGCCCTGGAGGCTGGCTGCCGGTTCGCCATCAACACCGACGCGCACGCGCCCGGCCAACTCGACTGGCAACGATTCGGCTGTGAACGCGCCGCCCTGTGCGGCGTCCCCGCCGACCGCGTGATCAACACCTGGTCGGCAGAGCAACTGGTGGCCTGGACGCACAACCGCCCCTGACCAGCCCACGGCGGTGGTCTGTCAGCGGCGGGCGGGTTCGGCGGCGGGTATGGCGGGTGCGCCGACGCCGACGACCGGGCTGCTCCGGCGGCGACCGAACATCCCCTGCGAGACCGCGACCCCGAGCAGCACGATCAGCGCGCCGACCGGCTGGTGCCAGTTGAGTCGTTCGTCGAGCGCCAGAGCGCCGATCAGCACCGCGAAGATCGGAATCAGGTACGTGACGGTGGACGCGGTGCTCGCGCCGGCCACCCGGATGTTGCGCATGTTGATCACGAACGCGAGCCCGGTGCCGAGCGCACCGAGGGTCAGCACACTTGCCACCACCCCCGCCGACAGCTCGGTGGGCAGCGGCGGCAGGCCGGCGACGAAGGGAGCCACGATGGCCAGCTGCGCGGCGGCGAGCAGCAGTTGCGCGGTGGAGAGCGACAGACCCGAGTACGCGCTGCCGGCGACGAACCGCTTCTGGTACGGGATGGCCACGCCGTAGCAGGCCGCAGCACCGAAGCACATGAGCTGCCCGGTGAAGTGCGCCCCGCCGATGCCCTCCCAGACCCCGAGCACCACCAGCACCCCGACGAAGCCCAGCCCGAGCCCGACCGCACGGCGCAGGGTGAGCCGCTCGGTGCGGAAGACCAGCACCGCCAGCGGCAGCACGATCAACGGCGTGGTGGCGTTCCAGATGCCGGCCAGCATCGACTCGACCCGCTGCTCGCCGTAGCCGAACAGGGTGAACGGCACGGCCACGCCGAAGGCGGCGACGACAGTCAGGTGCGCCCAGACCCGGGGCTCGCGGGGCAGCCGGTCGCGCAGCACGGCGAGGACCACCAGCAGGGTCAACGCGCCGGCGACGACCCGGTAGAGGGTGAGTTGGACCGGGTGCAGCTCGGCCACCCCGACCTTGATGAAGAGGAAGCTGGAACCCCAGATCGCGGCGAGGGCGACGAAGCCGGGCAGCCAGGCGCGGACCGGCGCTTTGTCAGGAGTGGTATCGGTGGTCACCCCTGACACTCTGCCGCAACCGTGCGACAAAGTCGCGCGCCTTTCGGCCGTCACGCCGTGCCTGAACCCGCAGCTTCAACACGACAAACGTCGGCGACATGGGGGTGGGATGGTCACGTAGGGTCGCAGCGTGGGACGAATTGATGAACTCGCCAACCGCTATGTGGCCGAGTGGGCGCCGTTGAGCCCCACCGGCGCGACCTTCGTCGGCATCGCCGGCCATGACGACCAGCTCGACGACCTCTCGCCCGACGGCTATGGGGCGCGCGCGGACCTCACCCGGCGGACGCTCGCCGAGCTGGAGGTGACCGAGCCGGAGACCGAATCGGAACGGACCGCCAAGGAGGCCATGCAGGAACGGCTCGGCCTGGACCTCGCCCGGTACGACGCCGGCGAGGTGACCAGCGAGGTCAGCGTGATCGCCAGCGGGCTGCACGAGATCCGCATGGTGTTCGACCTGATGCCGACCGCGACCAGTGACGAGCAGGCCAACATCGCCGCCCGGCTCAACGGCTTCGGCGCCGCGCTGGAGGGCTACAAGACCACGCTGCGTGAGGCGCTCGCCGCCGGTGAGATCAGCTCGAAGGTGCAGCTGGTCGAGGTGGCCAAGCAGTGCGACATCTGGGTCGACCCGACCGGTGACAACTTCTTCCACGGGCTGGTCGAGCGGCTCGGGGCGGAGGGCACGCTCGGCTCGGAGCTGCGTCGGGGCGCGGCGGCGGCGACCGCGGCGACCGCCGAGTTCGGCCAGTTCCTGCGTACCGAGCTGGCCCCGCACGGGCGGGACAAGCAGGCCGCCGGCCGGGAGCGCTACGAGCTCGCCTCGCAGTACTTCCTCGGTGCCAAGATCGACCTGGACGAGACGTACGCCTGGGGCTTCGCGGAGCTGGCCCGCCTGGAGGCGGAGATGCGGGTAGTGGCGGGGCGCATCGCCGGCTCCGGTGCCAGCGTCGACGAGGCCGTGGCCACCCTGGACGCCGACCCGGCCCGGACCATCCGGGGCAAGGAGGCATTCCGGGACTGGATGCAGGCGCTGGCCGACAAGGCGATCACCGAGCTGCACGGCACCCACTTCGACATCCCGGAGCAGGTCCGCCGCATCGAGTGCTGCCTCGCCCCGACCAGCGACGGCGCCATCTACTACACCGGCCCGAGTGAGGACTTCTCCCGCCCGGGTCGGATGTGGTGGGCGGTGCCGCAGGGCATCAGCGACTTCTCCACCTGGCGAGAGGTGACAACGGTCTACCACGAGGGCGTGCCAGGTCACCACCTCCAGGTGGCGCAGACCGCCGTCCGGGCCGACCTGCTCAACCGCTGGCAGCGGCTGCTCTGCTGGGTCTCCGGGCACGGTGAGGGCTGGGCGCTCTACTCGGAGCGGCTGATGGACGAGCTGGGCTACCTGGACGATCCGGGCGACAAGCTGGGCATGCTCGACGGCCAGGCGATGCGCGCGGCACGGGTCATCGTGGACATCGGCATGCACCTGGAGTTGGAGATCCCGAAGGACAATCCCTTCGGCTTCCACCCGGGCGAGCGGTGGACGCCCGAGCTGGGCTGGGAGTTCATGCGGGCACACTGCCGGGTTCCGGACGAGAACCTGCGCTTCGAGCTGAACCGCTACCTGGGCTGGCCGGGGCAGGCGCCGTCGTACAAGGTGGGTGAGCGGATCTGGCTCCAGGCCCGCGAGGACGCCAAGGCCCGCAAGGGCGCCGATTTCGACCTGCGGGAGTTCCACCGGCAGGCGTTGGACCTGGGTGCGCTGGGTCTCGACCCGCTGCGCCGGGCGCTGGCCCGGCTCTGACCGGGCACGGCTGTGCGCGCCGACGGTACGACGAGTCCGTCGCCGCGCGCAGCCACGCCTCGAGCCGGGGCTGCTTGCAACCGAGTGCTCCACCCGAGCGCCGATTCTGTGGCGGTGCGCTCAGCCGAGGGTGAGTGCCAACGCCGGACGGGCGGTCAGCGTGTCGCTGGTGACGAACGCCAGATCGATGGTGGGGTCGGTGAACGTGATCGGGATGGGCGAGGTGATCGGAAGGCCGTCCGGTAGCGGCAGATCCGGAGTCAGCGTGATCTTGATGCCGAGCAGTCGGCCGACGAATCGGGTCGCGTAGAAGGCCACGTCTCCCCGGACGGTCAACTGGTTGGTCGCGTACCGCTGGTTGCGCCCTGCGGGGCCGTCGGCTCGCAACAGGAAGTCTGTGGTCACCGCCTCCCGCATGCTGAACTTCAGCACCTTGAGGTCGCCCTTCACGGTGCGCAGGTCAGTGACCCCCTCGAACCGCAGCCCGGTCATCCGCACCGACGACCCGGTGAGCTTCGACGGCGTCTGGGCCACCGTCGGCAGGGTCGGATCGGCGGCGATCCGCGGTAGCGGCTTGCCCGGCTGCACGGTTCCCGGCTTGTCCGCTGCGCCGGGCTTGCCCGGGGTCGGCTTGCCCGGTGGCTGTGCCGGGCAGTCGGCGGCGCCGGGGCGGGGCGTCGCCGTGCTGGTTGGCCGGCCTGCCGGCGTGCTGGTCGGCGTGGCGGTGGGGCGCACCGAGGGCGCGGGGGCCTCTTGGCCTCCGAGGCCGAGCAGATCGCCGATTCCGTCCAGGATGTCGGTGATCACGTTGCCGCCCTGTGCCGGGCTCGGGGTGGGCGTCGGCGTGGCCGCGCTGCGGCTGGGTGACGGGGTGACGGCCCGGGGCGGCGTGGGGCAGCCCGTCGAGGCCGGTCGGCTCGGCGCGGCCTGCACCGCTCGGGGCTGGCCGGCCAGCCCGACGGCCGCCAGGCCGAGGATCACGAAAGCGATGGCGAAGGCTCGCGGATCAGCGGAACCTCCCGGCCGCTCGGACGGCACATCCTCGTCGGACGCCCGGCCCCCCGGACGATCGACCCGCTCCACGCCAGCCTGCCCGACGCCGCCCTGCCTGGCACCGCCCTGCCTCTCACCGTCCTGGTCGACACCAGCCAGGCCAACATCAGCCAGGCCAACGTCACCCGGGCCATCGCCGTTCTGCTCGATCTCGCCCTGCGGCGGGGTGGGTGGTGCGGGGCGGATCGGGGTCCAGGCGAAGGCGAGCGCGCTGCCGACGATGCCGAGCAGCAGACCGACGAAGAAGCCGCCGAGGTTGAGCCCGATCAGCGAGTACACAGCGGTGACCGCCGCGACGACCGAGTAGAACAGCCGCTGTGCCGGGGTGAACCAGAGCAGCAGGCCACAGGTCACCAGGATGATCGGGATCAGCAGCGAGAGCAGTCCGGTCGCACCGCTGTGGAAGCTGAGACCGTTGAGGGTCATCCGGGTGGAGGCGAACATCTCCAGCCCGGCCAGGACGATGAGCAGTCCGCCCCAGAACGGCCGGCTGCGCTGCCAGCGGCGGAAGAGCCGCCACGCCTGAGCCGGACCACCGGGCCGGGCGTGGGACGGGTTCGCGGTTGTCACGTACTCCTCCTGGCCGAGTGGGGACGGGACCGAGCGGGGTTGGGGCATGGGCCCGGCCCGCGGTGCTGACCACCGCGGGCCTCGGCTCAGCTCAGAAGCACTCCTTGCCCTTGGCGTCGTCACCCACGTTGACCTTGAGTCGGAGGCCGACCAGGTTGAACGTGGCCGCCGTCGTGTAGCGGGACACCTGTTGCAGGTTGGTGATGGTGACGTGGTCGGAGTTCTGGCCGAACGAGCCGGCCTGCGCCGTCGGGTTCAGGTCGGTGGCGTCCCGACCGATCCTGATGTTGGTGAAGGTCGCGTTGCCGTTCAACGAGTCCATCGCGATCAGCAGGTCCTTGGCGCGGGCGGGTTCCTTGCCCTCGCCGGCGTTGATGGTGAGCACCACCGGCAGGCCCGGCAGATCGGCGCGGACGGATTGGCAGAGGCTGTACAGCTCCGCGCTGCTGATCTCGGACAGCGCGATCGGGTGGACCTGGCCGGACTTCCCGTCCTTGCCCTTCTCGCGGACGATGCCGCCGTACTGCTTGAAGCCGTCGCCTTCCAGGCGGTCGGCGCCGATTTTGAACGTCTGCCCGGAGACCGTGATGTCGGACGCGATCGCGCCGGTCGACATTCCGAAGAGGATGGCGCCGGCAGCCGCCGTGGCGGGCACCATCATGGCGGCGAACCGCCACCATCGGGTACGACCCTGACTGTCTAACCGATCCTGCACGGGTTCCTCCTCGGGTCGATGCGCGCGAGTGGCCGGTCCCGAACGGGCGGTCCGCACTGGGAGCCCGCGTTCTGTTACCGGCTGGTAACCATCGGGCTTGATGGTGCACCCGTTGCAGCGCAGGTCACAACCCCCTGATTACCGGGCGGTAGCAGTCGGGCGACCAGGCGGAGGTGGGGCATCACAGAGAGTGAGAACACTCGCCATCGCCACCCTCCTATATGGCCACAAAGCAGGCATATGACGGTAGCGGTATCAGCGCAAGGTGACGCTACATTGACTAATTACAATCGAATAACAAATGTAAAGCACGCAGGTCGTGCGGGTTGCCACACGACCGAGGGGCGGACCGCTAAGCGGTCCACCCCTCAGGTCGTACGTCCGGTCGTACGCGCGTCAGCGCTGCTCCACCTCGCCCGGAGCCGGCCGCTGGGTCGGCACTGTCGGGTCCTCCGACTTCCAGTTGGTCGAAGCCGGCGGGATCTCGTCGGTCAGTGGCCCGCCGACCGGCTGCGGCCTGGGCTGCTCGACGGTGTCCGTGTCGCGCACCGGCTCCTGGTCCACCCGGGTCGGCGTCGGGTCGTCGACCGCCGGCTCGGCGCGGTGCCGGGCCGTCCCACCCTCGGGCCGGGTCACCAGCCACACACCGAAGACGACCGCGATCAGACCGAGGACACCAGCGACGATCGGGCCCCAGAAACTGATCAGGCCGATCTTGAAGCGGTTGTCCTTGACCGTCTCGACACTGCGGCTGACCGTGTCGTCGGTGTAGTTGAAGTCCGCGTCCAACAGCACCGTGGGGGTGCCGGTGTTGGGGCGCAACTCCTTGTGCTGCTGCTCCCGCACGTTCACGTAGGAGCCGGTGACCGGGTCCACCCAGAGCGTACGGATGTTGCTGTAGACGACCTGGCCGCTGGTGGCGCCGGGCGCGAACTTGCCGACCAGCGTCTGGATGCTGCTCTCCGGCGTGGCCAGCACCTCGTTCTCGATCCGCTGCTCGAAGCGGTACGCCTCGATGCCCTTGATCTTCTCGGTGCCGACGAACTTGGCCGGGACAGCCCGCTTCAGGTCACGGTCGAAGACCTGGTAGTCGCGCTTGTCGGTGCCGAACGGGAACTTGTAGATCTGGCCGGTGTACTTCACGTTGCCGACCGGAGTCCCGTCCGCCCCGGTCTCGTTGAGCCACTGGTCCTTCCACGAGGCGGCCGCACCGGAGATCCGGTAGAGAGCGAGTTCGGTGCTGTACTGGCTGACCACGTCCTGGTTGTCGGTGCGCCGGACCGTCTGGTAGACGTCCCAGATCACCGCGTCGCCCTTGAGGTCCCTGGGCAGCCGATCCCTGGTGTCGTCGGGCTGTGGAATGACCTCCACATTGGACACCAGATCGCCCTGCGGAACCTCGATGCTCACCGAGCTCCCGGTTGCCGTGATCTTCAGGAACCTGGCGTTCTTCGCCTCGGCGACGGACGTCGTTGGCTCAAGATCGTAGGGGAGCTTGGTCACGGCGGGGGCCACGTAAAACGGCAGCCCGGCCGCGAAGACCAGCAATAAGACGCCAAGCCCGAAGAGCGCGGCGCCCACGCGAAGCTTCACTCATCCTCCTGTAACCTGCCGCCCTACGACCTGTTGTCCGGGGCACCCGATCCTTAACATGGCGGGAGGTTACTCCCCGGTCACCTTCAAAGCGACCCCCTGGATGTCCAGATGTCCACAGCCGCCGCGCCAACAGTTTCGGAGCCTTCGGTAACTGGCCGACTTCCCGCCCTCGACGCGCTGCGAGCAATCGGCGCGGTGGCGGTCGTCGGTCACCACGTCGGGTTCCAGACCGCCGTCACCATGAACACCACCTGGGGCGGCTGGCTGGCTCGACTGGACGTCGGCGTCGCCATCTTCTTCGTACTGTCCGGGTTTCTGCTGTTTCGGCCGTGGGCGCTCAGCGCTGCGACGGGCCGGGCCCGGCCCCGCGCCAAGCGCTACCTGTGGCGGCGAGCCCTGCGCATCCTGCCCGCCTACTGGTTGGCGGTCGTGGTCTGCCTGATCGTCCTGCCGCAGAACGGGCAGGCGTCCGTCGGCGACTGGATCCGCCACCTCACCTTCACCCAGATCTACCAACCCGGGCAGTTGCGCGCCGGGCTCAGCCAGACCTGGAGTCTCGCCACCGAGGTCGTGTTCTACCTGATCCTGCCGCTGGTCGCCGTGCTCGCCGTCGGCCGGTCCTGGCGTCCTGTCCGAACCATCGTGCTCGTCAGCGGGAGTGCGGTGCTGACCGCTGGGTGGCTCACCCTGATGGGGCTCGGCTGGCTCGACACCGCTCTGCACACCATGTGGCTCCCCTCGTACGCCGCCTGGTTCGGCGCCGGCATGGCACTGGCGGCGGCGCACGTCGCCCTGCGCACCGGGACCGCGCCCGCGGCCTTCCGGGTCCTGGACGACCTGGCGTCGGCGCCGGTCACCTGCTGGGCCGCCGCCGTCGGCCTGATGGCGATCGCGACGACGCCCGTCGCCGGCCCCCGCGACCTCGCCGAGCCGACGGCCGCCGAGTTCGGCGTCAAACTGGCCCTGTACCTCGTGATCGCGGCGCTGATCCTGATCCCGGTGGCCTTCGGCGGGCCGAGCCGGGCCAAGCAGATCTTCGGCAGCTCGTCCGCCCGGTGGCTCGGCGCGGTCTCGTACGGCCTGTTCCTGTGGCACCCCATGGTCATCGAACTCATCTACCTGGTCGACGACCGACCGCTGTTCACCGGCGGGCTGCTCAGCACCTTCGCCCTCACCATGGCCTTCGGCCTGGTGTACGCAGCGGTCAGCTACTACGGCGTCGAGCGGCCCCTGCAACTGCTCGGGTCGCAGGGGCGGCGCCGATCAACCGGGCGTGGGCAGACGTCCGGCACCCCCGTCACCGACGTGGCCGCACCGGCCACCGCACCGCCGACCGTCGCGGCTGGCACTCCGGTGCCCACGGTCGGCGGGTAGCGCCCAGCGCTGGCCCATCGGGGCATTGCCGGCCGGCCTACCAGCCCCTAATGTGACGCGGGTCGCTAAATTACTTGAGAGTAGGGTTCGCGTGGAGCGTCGCTTCGGCATGCCCGGACACGTGTTGTTCCTCAACTGGCGAGACACCCGCAACCCCGAGGGCGGCGGTTCCGAGGTGTACGTCGAGCGGATCGCCGCCGAACTGGTGTCGCGCGGATTCCGCGCCACTCTCTTCTGCGCGGCCCACAGCCAGGCTCCCGCCGACGAGATCAACGAGGCGGGCGTACGGCTGGTACGGCGCGGCGGCCGACACAGCGTCTACCTCTGGGCAGCGCTCTGTTACGTCGCGGGCGCGCTGGGCATCGGCCCGCTGGCAGCCCGCCGCGGCGGCCGGCCCGATGTCCTGGTCGACGTCTGCAACGGGTTGCCGTTCCTCGCCCCGCTGTGGGCACGACGCCCGGTGGTCAAGCTGATCCACCACGTGCACCGCGAGCAGTGGCCGGTGGTGCTTCCACAGTGGGCGGCCCGGTTCGGCTGGTGGATCGAATCGTCGCTCGCCGTACGCCTCTACCAGCGGTGCCGGTACGTCACCGTCTCCGAGGCGACCCGTCGAGAGTTGGCAGTGCTCGGCGTACCGCCGGAGCAGGTCTCCGTGGTGCACAACGGCACCCCGACGCTGCCCCACACCGACGCCGAGCGGGCGACGTTCCCGCTGCTCGTGACGCTGAACCGGCTGGTGCCACACAAGCGGGTGGAGGTGGCGCTGCGGGCCGTCGCGGCCCTCGCCGACGAGCTGCCCCAACTACGTCTGGTCGTCGCCGGCCAGGGCTGGTGGGAGTCGCACCTGCGTGAACTCGCCGCGGAGCTGGACATCACCGAGCGGGTGGACTTCCGGGGCTTCGTGACCGAGGAGGAGAAGGCCGCTCTGCTCGCCTCGGCCTGGGTGGCCCTGACCCCGTCCCTCAAGGAGGGCTGGGGGCTCACGATCGTGGAGGCGGGTTCGGCGGGCACCCCGACTGTGGCGTTCCGGGGAGCGGGCGGAGTCGCCGAAGCGGTCGTCGACGGGCGTACCGGCCTGCTGGCCGACGACATCGACGACTACCTGATGAAGGTGCGCACGCTTCTGCACCGGGATGAGCTGCGGCGGGAGATGGGCGCCCAGGCCCGGGAGCACGCGGCCAGCTTCACCTGGCAGGCTGCTGGTGGGCGCTTCGAGGCGATCCTCAAGGGTGTGGAGTCGCCCCGCCCAGTGCAGCAGCGGGGCGAGCCGTCCTACCTGTCGCCGTAAACCGCGGGGGCGTACGGGTCCTTCTTTCCGGCCCGCTTGGCCGCCTCCGAGACGAGCTTGGCCTCCTTTGCGGCCTCCTCGTCGGTGGCGGTCGCGGCGGCCGAGATCCCGCCGAGAGCCAGGATCCCCAGCAACGCCGCCACCAGGCCAGACACGACCAGGGTCAGAGCTCTACGCATGCCAATCCTCCAATGGCGAGACGTGCGAGCGGACGTTACCACGCGGTAGCTCGCCGGTGTAGTGCCGAAACGGCGGCAGCGATGACCGCCAGAAGGGCAGCGCTGAGGGCCGCCACCACCGCCAGTCGGGCCGGCCCGGACCCGCCCGATTCCCGCACCGTCGCCGGGTTGCGGTACAGCGTCAGGAACGGTCCGTCGTGGACGCGCACCAGGCCGCCGAGCACCTGAGAATCCACCTCGCCGGAGACCTCGTGCTGCACCAGGACCCAGCGCACCCCCGTGGTCCAGACCGGCCGTCCCTCGGCCAGCGCCTGGCGCATCTCACGGACGCGCGGGTTCTCGCCGGCCACGGCGACGTCGCCGACCCGGAGCGTGTCGTCGGTCAGCACCGTCCCCGGCAGGTAGCGGGGCGCCGGGTCCAGGACGACCCGGCCAGGGTTCCACGGGTAGGCCCGGTAGGCGCTCAGCGGCAACGCGAGGATCTCCCCCGGCTCCTCCTCGATGTGCTCGACCACCCGCTGCCACTCCGCCGGATAGCTCACCGGACGAAGCCGACCGACACCGCCGAACGCGAGGTCCGGCAGGACGGCCACCGGCAGAAACAGCAGCCCGACCAGGACCACCCCGGCCACCTCCCGGTCGATCCGGGCCACCAGCCGCTCGGCCCCCAACGCCGCGCACACCACCAGCAGCAGGGCGTACGGCGCCAGGAACTTCTGGCCGTCTCGCAGCAGCCCCGCGCCTGGCAGGTGCACCACCGCCCAGCGCAGCGCGGCGTCCCCGCCGGGCAGCAGCCCGAAGGCGGCGAGCAGAAAACCGGTCCCGGCGAGCACCGCCAGCCGCGCCGCCCCGCCCGGGGGCAGCCGACGCCGCAGCAGGCCCGCACCGACACCGGCCAGGATCAACAGCACCACTGTCGCCACCGGCACCAGCGGCGTGGCGCGACTGGCGGGGGTGGCCTGCGCGCTCCAGATGCCGCCGGTGCCGGCCAGCGCCACCAGCGGGCCGGCCCAGTTCTCCGAACGCGCCGCGAACGCCGCCACCCCCGCCGGGTCCGAGGAACCCCCGGCGCCGGTGACCAGGGCCGCGACCACCCAGGGGGCGTTGAGCACTCCGACCGCGGCCAACGCCTGCCGGGACCGGTGCGGATGCATCCGCTGCGACACCAGCAGCGACCGGGGCGCGCGCATCCGGTCCGACGCCAGCACCAGCACCGTGCCCAGCGCGATCAGACCGCCGGTCGGCGTGATGGCGGCGGGAGCGGCGGCGAGCACCACCCGGGCGAGCGCGCCGTCGCGCCCGGCCCGCAGGTCCAGCGCCGCCCGCACCAGCCAGGGCAGCGCGGCGTACGCGAGCAGCAGCCCCCACTGCCCGATCAGCAACCGCTCGGCGAGGTACGGCGTCCACGCGTACGCCAACGCGGCGAACAGCCGCACCGCGCGCCGGTCGGTCGGCATTAGCCGGCCGGCGCCGACCGCCGCGAGGAAGACCGCCCCGGCGAGCGCCAGCCGCTGCACCAACCAGCCCGGCACCACCTGGGTGACCAGCGAGACCAGTGCGTCCATCGGCACCGCCCGGGGCAGACTCTGCGCCGGGGCGACAAGATCCCAGGTCAACGGCTGCCGGGGTACGAACACCATGTCGTACAGCAACGCGTAGCCGGGCGCCGCCAGCGGGGCCAGCACCACCACCGTGACCGCCGCCGCGAGCGCGTACAGCGACAGCCTGTCCTGCGCCCGCCGAACCGGTGCGGCCTCGACGCCGTCGGTCGGCTCAGCCATTCACGATGCCGGCACCGCCCGGCCGACGGTGATCAGCTCGGTGCACACCCCGACCCCTGGCGTCCGCACGGTGACCTCGACGGCATCCCCCGCACCCTCCAGCAGGAAGAACAGGTCGTTCAGACCGCGTCGCAGGGTGATCTCGCGCGTGGCGTCGCCGAGCCGGAACAGCGCTGTCGAGTCACCAGAGCTGAGGTAGCCGAAGTGCACCACGTACGGCCACTCCACCAGGTACCCGTCCAACGGGATCCGAGTGGGTCGGCCGCCCTGGGCCAGGTGCCCGCAGCCGTCCACCGGACCGGGCACGATCTTCCGACCCTGGACCACTACCGGACGGATCCGGCCGAGATCATCGAACGTCGACGGTCGCGCGGCCTCCGTCACGAAGGTGGGTCGACGCTCGGCCGGGCGGAAGAAGTGCGACTGGCGATTGTCCGGCCAGAAGTAACCGGCGACGACCCGGTCCGGGACGGCGGTGTCGAAGAAGACGGTGCCCGGCGGCGCGGCGGCGAGCTCGGCCTGCGTCGTCGCGAGATAGTCCCGCCCGTACTTCGTACTCCAGTTGTCGCCGAAACGGGCAGTGCTCCACAGGGTGCCCACGCCAATGGTCGCCAGGACGACGATCATCGAGACCAGGCCGACCGCGAACGCGCCCGGCTCCCGCAGGACCGTCGGCACCGGCCACGCCGACACCTCGTCCTCGTCGGTGTCCTTGATCCCCAGCAGGGCCGCGCCGACACAGATCGCGGCGACCAGCACCACGTCGGCCACGTACCGGGGGACGACGCCGACCAGTGGGCCGAGCGGGCCGCCCAACCGGGTGATGGCGAAGAGCGTGGCGACCAGACCGAGGTAGGAGGTGAGCAGCAGCCAGGCCCGTCCGGCCGACGGCCGCCGACGGACGGTGACCACGACGAGCGTCGCCAGCACCGCCCAGGACAACCACTTGGCGATGTCGTACGGGTCGGCGAGCGGAGGACCGTCACCGGCGTAGGTCCAGCGCCACGGACCGCCGAGCAGACCCGGCACCACCGTCTTGCCGACCAGGTCACCGAGGAAGTTGAGGACCGGACCGACCGAGGTCGGGTCCCGCAGGTCACCGGAGGGACGGGTCAGGTAGAACGCCAGGTATCCCCCCGACAGGGCGCTGAGCATCAGCCAGGCCGGCCAGTGCCGGCGGATCGCCGTCACGAAGCTGCGCCACACACCACCGGAGGTGAAGAGAAAGACTGTCAGCAGGAACAGCAACGGCACGATCAGCAGGGACTTGGTGTCGAAGAACAGGCCGAACACCAGCCAGAGCGCGACCGCCACGAGGTGCCGCAGGCGACCGGTCCGCACGTACCGGACCTGGGCTGCCACCGCCATGACCAGGGCCAACTGCATCGGCAGCACGAGCAGCCCGACCAACCACAGCGAGGAGACCTCAAGCGTCAGCGGGCTGAACACGAACAGGCACAGCGGAATGAGCAGGCCCCAGCCGGGCCGGAGCAGATCGCGCAGCAGCCGGTAGACAGCGATCCCGGTCGCCGCCTGACCAACAGCCAGCAGCAACACCCACGGCCAGGTGGCGAAGCCCGCCGCCCGCACCATCGCCCACGCCACCAAAAGGCCGCCGGGCATGAGGTGGTTGTTGAACGTACGCAGGAGATAGTCCGCGTCCAGCCCGGTGTCGAGAACCTGGGCGGCGATGACGAACTCGTCCTGCGAGAACCAGCCACGGGTGGCGAGGCCGGCGCGCCAGGCGACGGACACGGCGATGAGGGCGATCGCCACGGCGCGAACGGCGTCGGCGCGGAGCCATCGGCCGATCGGCCCCGGCCCGCCGCCATCGGAAGCGACGCGTTCCGGATGCGTCTCGGCCTCAGCTTCTGGCATTGACATGGTCGGCAGCCTGCCACACGCTTACACGCCGTGGGGACGGCCGTTCTCCCGATAACGCCACCGCAGCGCCCCTGGTCGCCCGTCCGTGCCCGGTCCGGATAACGTCGCGCGACAGTCGTCGGCTGCAGGTGCGCGTCCGGCCGTGAAGACAGGAGCCGAAATGCGTGCAGAGGTGGCCAGTGGCGCCGCTCCGGGGTCCAGCCGGAGCCGGCACACGGCCCGACGGTTCCGGCACCTGGTCATCTGCATCGCGCTCACCGCCCTCGCCTTCCAGCAGGCCCCGGGCCAGGTCGTCCCGGACACCAAGGTCGACCTGAACGTCAACCCGGCCGGGTGGCTGCTCCGCTCGCTGCACCTGTGGGACCCCACCGGCACGTTCGGCCAACTACAGAACCAGGCGTACGGCTATCTCTGGCCGATGGGCCCGTTCTTCCTGCTCGGGTCGGAGTCCGGCCTCGCGCCGTGGGTGGTGCAGCGGCTGTGGTGGGCACTGCTCTTCTGTGTCGCCTACCTGGGGGCCGTGCGCCTGGCGGGCAGGCTCAACATCGGAACGCCCGCCGGGCGCATGATCGCCGGCGTCGCCTTCGCGCTGTCACCGCGCATCCTCACCCAGCTCGGCTGGTCCTCGGTGGAAGCCTGGCCCAGCGCCGTCGCCCCCTGGGTGCTCATTCCACTGGTCGGTCTCACCGCCGGCACGCGACTGCGACGCGCCGTCGCCGCGTCGGCCATCGCCGTCGCCTGCGCCGGTGGGGTCAACGCCACCGCCGTGTTCGCGGTGGTGCCACTGGCCCTGCTCTGGCTCGCCACCCTCCAGCCCGTACGCCGCCGGGTCACCGCCATCGCCGCCTGGTGTGGCGCGGTGGCCCTGGCCACCGCGTGGTGGCTGGTCCCGCTGCTGGTCCTCGGGCGGTACAGCCCACCCTTCCTGGACTACATCGAGACCGCCCGAAACACCACGAGCGTCACCGACGCGGCGACCACCCTGCGCGGCGCCTCCTACTGGGTCGCCTACCTGGCCTCCCCGTTCGGACCGACCATCCCGTCCGGGGCACGACTCGCCAACGAGGCGGTGCTGGTCGCCGCCACCCTGGCGGTCGCCGCCCTCGGTGTGCTCGGGCTGTCCCGACGGGGGATGCCGCACCGCCGGTTCCTCATCACCGGTCTGGTGCTCGGCGTCGCGCTCGTCGGTCTCGGGCACGTCGGCGACCTGCCGAACATCCTCGCCGGACCACAGCGGGAGTTCCTCGACGGCGTCGGCGCACCCCTGCGCAACGTGCACAAGTTCGACGTCCTGCTCCGCCTACCCCTGTGCCTGGGCATGGCGCACCTGATCGGGTTGGCCGTCCGGGCGGCGCGCACCGCGCCCGCGCGGCACCGCCCGCGAACCGTCGCACGTGCCTGGCTGACCGCCGGCGCCGCCATCGTCGCCGTCACGGCGGTCGCCACACCCGCCCTCGCGGGCGGTCTCGCCACCCCGGGCAGCGTCAAGGAGGTGCCCGGCTACTGGCACGACGCCACCGACTGGCTCGACGCGAACACGGGGCGCGGGCGGGTGCTCGTCGTGCCCGGGGCACGCTTCCCGTCGTACGACTGGGGCAACACCACCGACGAGATCACCCAGCCGCTGCTCAACAGCCGGTGGGCGGTACGCAACGCCATCCCCTTCACCCCGCCGACCACGATCCGGCTGCTGGACGCGATCGAGTCGACGCTCGCCACCGGCGCCGGGTCGGCCGGCCTGGCGGACCTGCTGGCCCGATCCGGGATCAGCCACGTCCTGTTCCGCGCCGACCTCGACCACGGCCGCTCCGACACGGCCCGCCCGGCGGTGGTCCGGCAGGCGCTGGAGCGCTCACCCGGGCTGACCCGCGTCACGTCCTTCGGCCCCCTGCGCGGCGGGCCCTCGTCCCCCGACGAGTTCCGCGACCATGGGCTCGACGTGCCCGTCCGGGCGCTGGAGGTCTACCGGGTCGACCGGCCCGTCGAGCCGGTGGTCGCCTACGACAGGACCGACGTGACCACAGTGGTGGGCGGCCCCGAATCACTGCTCGACCTCGCCGCGGCAGGGCAGCTCGGCTCGGCGCCCACCATCCTGGCCGGCGACGCGTCGACCGCCGACGTCGCCGGGCCGGTGGCGATGACCGATGGGTTGCGCAGACGCGTCGTGTCGTTCGGCGGACTGCGCGACAACACCTCCCAGACGATGACCGCCGACGACACCTTCGAGGTCACCGCGCCCGCCCACGACTACCTGCCCGAGTGGGGCGCAGAGCAGTCCACGGTCGCCCGTTTCGAGGGCATCAACGCGATCCGCACCTCGACCGCCCGTTCGCAGGTGGACTCCCCCGGCGGCGCTCGCCCCGAGTACCAGCCGTACGCGGCGATGGACGGCAACCCGGCGACCTCCTGGCAGTCCGCGCCGTACTCGCCCAGCGACGAGCAGTGGATCGAGGTGGGCCTCGCCAACCCGACGACTGTCACCCGGGTCGAGGTGTGGTTCGACCTGAAGGCCGATGCCCTGCCCACGACGGTGACCGTCAGCGCCGGGTACGAGAGCAGCACCATCGAACAGTTCAGCGACCACATGGTGTTCGAACTGCCCGGCGTGCACGCCACCCGCGAGGTCCGGGTCTCGGTCGACGGCGCGTACGACCTGCGCCCGTTCGGAAACGGCTCGGTCGGCATCGCCGAGATCAAGGTTCCGGGCATCCAGACCAGCCGCACCCTGGTCCTGCCCGCCGCACCGGTCACCGAGCGGCCGGCGACCGTCGTCGTGTCGGCGGCACCCACCACGCCGGCCTGCTTCTCCGTCGACGGGCACCCGCGCTGCTCCACCGACGCCATCCGTGGTTCCGAGGACGCGTCCACCATCGACCGGACCCTGACCCTGCCGGCGGCCGGCGCGTACGACGCCAGGCTGTGGGCGCGGCCCACGGCCGGCCCCGACCTGGACAACGCCCTCGACAAGTTGGTGACCGACGCGCAGCCGCTCCGCCTCGCGGCGCAGATCAGCGCCTCCTCGACGGCCGTGCCCGACCCGACCGGCCGGCCCGGGGCAGCGCTCGACGGGAACCCAACCACCAGCTGGTCACCGGCGATCGACGACGAGGCACCGATCCTGCGACTCAAGTGGCTCAAGCCGCAGACCATCACCGGGCTCCGCTTCTCCGTCGGCGACAAGACAGCCGCCACCCGTCTCGGCAGTGTGCGGGTGGTCGGCGACGACGGCTTCCGCAGCAGCCTGCTCGGCGACGACGGGCTGCTCCGTCTGGACCCGCCGATGCGGACCGACGAGATCACCATCCAGTTCCTCGACAAACCGTCCGCCACCAGCACCGACCCGTACAAGCTGCGGTTGCCGGAACGGTTGCCCATCGCGGTCGGTGAGGTGACCGTGCTACCCGGAGCGCCCACCGTCGGACCGCGCCTCGACACACCCCTGGCGCTGGCCTGCGGATCGGGGCCGACGCTCCAGATCGGCGCGGCGCGGGTGACCACCACGCTGCGCGGCACGCTCCGCGACCTGCTGGAAATGCGCGAGATGCCGGTGACGCCGTGCGGCCGGGCCACGCCGCGGCAGCTCGACCTGGGCCGCGGGGAGCACCGCGTCGTCGCCACCCCGAGCCAGCTGGCCTCGCCCACCAGGGTCGCCCTGGTGCCGCGGACGCCCACGCCGGCCTCGACGGCCTCGGCAACCCCGCCGACCTCGGCAGCCGCCAGCGCCACCGAGATCGAATCCTGGGCGGCCACCGAGCGACGGGTACGGGTGGCCAGTCACCCCGTCGACCGGGTGCTCGCCGTGCGGGAGAACACCAACACCGGCTGGCAGGCCACCCTCGGTGGGCGGACGCTGAAACCACTGGTGGTGGACGGGTGGCAACAGGGCTGGATCCTTCCCGCCGGCACCTCCGGAGAGGTGTTGTTGCGTTTCGCACCGGACACGCCGTACCGGGCGGGGCTTCTCCTCGGCGGCACCCTGCTCGCGGTGGTGGTCCTGCTCGCGGTGCTGCCCGCCCGACAGCCCACCGGGGGAACCTCGGCTACCGTCGTACCGCGCGGCCGACGCCGGGTCACCCGCTCGCTGCCGCTGCTGGCCGTCGGGGCCGCCGCGCTGGTGCTGTGGAGCGGCCTCATCGGCGGTCTGCTGGTCGCGGCGGGATTCATGCTGGCGGTACCCGGCCCACGCCGCCTGCCCTGGCCGGCCGACCCACGTCGGGCCAGGACGATCAGCCGGGCCGTCGAGACCTGGCTCCCCGGCGCGCTCGTCCTGCTCGCCGGGTTGCTCTACCTCGACTCGACGCGGCGGAACACCGACGCGCTGGTGCAACTCACGATCGTCGTCGCCCTGGGGGCCCTCTGGCTCTCCACCGCCGCCCGACGACGGCCCGTACGCCGAGCCAGGCCGACCGCCGCGACCTCAGCCGTTCCGGCGGCCGCGCTGGTCGCGGAGGACCCGAAGCCGGACGCCCCCGAACCGGTTGCGGCCGAACCGAACGCCGCCGAGCCGAACACGGCCGAGCCGCACGTGACCGAGCCGCACGTCGCCGAACCGGACACGGCCGAGCCGGCGAGGCCGGACCGGGCGGCGGGGCCAGCCGACGGGCAGCCTCCGGCCTTCTCCGAGATCACATGAGCCCCCGGAAGTCTGTCCGTCCGAAGGAGACAGAGCGGACGGCGCAAACGGAAACGGCCCGACCGAGCAACGGTCTAGGTGCCGCGGGGATCAGCGTCACCCTGGCCGGGGTTCTCGTCAACGGCCTTGCCTACCTGGTTCCGGTCCTGGCCGCCCGGCGGCTCGACCCGGCCGACCTCAGCGCGCTCGCCGCCGCCCTCGGGCTGGTGGCCATCGTCGGTGTGCCCGGGCTCGGCCTGCAACTGGCCGTCGCCGTGCACCACGCCCGGCACGGCGCCTCCGACACTCGGCGGCTCACCGCGGTCACCGCCGCCGTGTGCGCGGGAACCCTCGTCGCGGCGACACCACTGCTGGTCACCGCCCTGGATCTCCCGGTCGAGATGCCCGCGCTGCTGGCGGTCACCACCGCGGCGATCGTGCTCTCATCCCGCTCCCTCGGGGAGTTGCAGGGTGGCCAACGTTTCGTACGACTCGCGATCGGGATGGCCCTGCTCGCCGCCGGCCGCTACGGCGGCGTGATCGCCGGGTTGCTGCTCGGCGCGGGACCGACCGGCGCGCTGGCGGTCGGCGCGTTGACCGCCGCCCTCACCCCGGCGGTGCTGGCCCGACTCGCCCGTGAGCCCGGGCGGTCGTCCAGCGCACCGCGACTGACCGTCGCTCAGGTTGTTGCCGGCTGCGGTGCGACCCTGGCGATGCTCGTCGTCTCCTACGCCGATCTGCTGCTGGCCCGGCAACTGCTGTCCCCGTCGGATTCCGGGGCGTACTCGGTCGGCACCGTCCTGAGCAAGGGCGCGCTCTGGGCGCCGCAGGTCGCCGCCGTCCTCGCCCTACCGCGGCTGGCCCGCGGTGACCGGCGCAGCCGGACGGTTGCGCTCGCGGTGACGGGCGGGTGTGGCCTGGTGCTGGTCCTCGCCTCGACGCTCGCCGGAGGGCTCGCCTTCCGCCTCGCCGGTGGGCCCGACTACGACCACCTGGGCCGGTACGCGCCCCTCTTCGCGGCGGTCGGTGCGCTCTACGCGGTGACGTTCGTGCTGCTCAACGACCGACTCGCGGCCGGCGCACGCTGGGCGGCGGCACCACTGTGGGTGGGCGTGGCCGGCCTGGTGGCCGTCACCGCGACCCTCCGGCCCCACAGCGTCCCCGGTCTTCTCCTCGCGGCCCTGGGCACGGCAATCGTCACCACCGCGCTGATGGCGGTGACGGCCCGTCGGCCCGCTCCGGCCCCTGTGGCCGAGCCCTAGCCCTCCGCTAGCCAGTCCGTCAGCAGTCGGTGGTCGATCGAGTCCACCCGACCCAGCGGACGACCCGAGGCCGCCCGGGCCCGCAGCTCCGCCCGGGTGAACCAGCGGGCCTCCAGCAGTTCCTCGCCGTCCACGCGTACGTCGTCGGAGGTGGCGGTGGCCCGGAAGCCCACCATCAGGCCGGCGGGGAACGGCCACGCCTGAGACCCCTGGTAGGTCACGTCGGTGACGGTCACGCCCGCCTCCTCGCCCATCTCCCGACGGACCGCGTCCTCCAGGCTCTCGCCGATCTCGACGAAACCGGCCAGCGTCGAGTACGCGTCCTCGGCCGCGCCCGCGTGCCGGGCCAGCAGACAGCGCCCCGACCGACCGGGTGCCTCGACCAACACGATGATCGCCGGCTCGATCCGGGGGAACAGCACACGTCCGCACTCCGCGCCGGCGCAGGTCCGCAGGTGCCCTCCGCCGCCGACGACGGCCGGCGCGCCGCACGTCCCGCAGAATCGCTGCTGCCGGTGCCAGTGCAGCAAACCCCTGGCGTACGCATGGACGGCCGCGTCGCCGGGTTCGAGCCGCCCGACCAGTGCCCGCACGTCGACGGACCGCACCGCACCGGCCATCTCGACGGCGGACCGCTCGGGGAGCGCGGAGAGGTCTGCGGCGAACACGGCGGCCTCCCCATCGAGCCCCAGGAAGACGGTCTCGCCGGCGGCGGACCGGACCAGCGCCGCGCGCTCCGCGCTGAGCCGAACCGGCCCGTGCCCGTCGACGAGACAACGGTCCCGCCACATCGGCAACAGCACTGTGGTCGACTCGGTGAGCAGTGCACCCAACCGCGTCGGATCGGTGCGCAGCGGGCCCGCCCGGTCCAGCGATCCGCCCCCGTACGCCAACACCCGCTCCGCAGTGTCCACCCGGTCACCGTGCCACGTCGGCGGTCGGCCGTCGGCACCGCCCCCGGACCGGTGCGACACGCCGAACGACACGCGGTAGCAGCGCCTGGTGGGCGCAGCCACCGAGGACGGCCGGGCATTCGTTACCGTAGGTGCCTCCGGGAGGGAGGACCTCCCGCGGCACCCTGGCGATCGAGGTTGCAGTGACGCTGTACGGCGAAAACAGTCCACCCGCCGACGACCGGCCCACCGTGCAGGTCACCGCGGTCACCTGGCCGGACGATGGACCTGAGCCGGTTACCACAGCCGCTCCCGGCGAGCCGGACGGCGGCCCACGCCGGCCGCGTCGGGTCCGGATGCTGCTCGCCGCCGGCATCACCGGTGGCGTCCTCGCCGCCGTGGCGGGTGCCGGCGCCTGGGCGTACGCCGGTGACGTTCCCCGTGGCACCAGCGTGCTCGGCACCGAACTGGGCGGCCGGAGCCGTGCGGACGCCGACCGGGAGTTGCGGGCGGAGCTGGACCGGCGGGCGGCAACGCTCGCCACGCCGCTGAAGGTCACCGTCGACGGGCGCACCGCCGAGATCAACCCGGCCGACGTGGGGCTGACCGTCGACGTGCCGGCGACCGTCGCGGCAGCCGCCGAGGCGGACGCGCACCCGGTCAGCCGGTTGGTCGGCTCCCGCACCGTCGAGCCCGTGGTGACCGTCGACGTGGGCCGGTTGGACGACGCGCTCCGTAAGGTGCTCGGCGACCAGGCCCAGGGCATGACGATGCCGGCGATCACCTATCAGGGCACCACGCCGAAGGTCGTACAACCCAAGCCCGGGCTGGCTTTGAACCCGGAGCGGTCCGCCGAGGTGGTCCGCACCGGCTGGTTGGCCGGCGCCCCGGTCATCGTGCCCCTGGTGGAGACCCACCCGGCGACCACCCCGGAGGAGTTGGACCGGATGGTCAGCGAGCTGGCGAAGCCGGCCGTCGCCGCCCCGGTCACCCTGCGCACCAACAAGGGCCAGGTGACGATCCCGCCCGCCGCCATCGCGAAGAGCCTCCGGTTCGGCGCCGACAAGACCGGCAAGCTCGCCCCCTCGGTGGACGTCAAGCGGCTGCGTGCGGCGCTCGGCGACAAGCTTGCCGCCATCGAGGTGCCACCGAAGGACGCCACGATGACGATTTCCGGTGGCCGGCCCACGGCCAAGGAGGGGCGATCCGGGCAGCAGCTGGACACGGCGGCCCTCAGTCGAGACCTGCTGGCCGTGCTACCGAAGGCGGACGGCCGTGAGGTGACCGGCGAGTTGAAGCCGACGCCGCCGCAGCTGACCGGGGAGAAGCTCGCCGGCCTGGGCATCAAGGAGCGGGTGTCGACCTTCACCACCCGGTTCACCGGCGGCATGACCTCGTCGCGCAGCCAGAACATCGCGACGATCGCGAGGAAGGTGGACGGCACGGTCGTGCTGCCCGGGAAGACGTTCTCGCTCAACGGGCACACCGGCGAGCGCGGCTACGCCCAGGGCTACCGGGACGCACCTGTCATCCTCGACGGCAAGTTGGTGCCGGGCGTCGGCGGCGGCACCTCGCAGTTCACCACCACGCTGTTCAACGCGACCTACTACGCCGGCCTGGAGGACGTCGAGCACAAGCCGCACTCGTACTGGTTCGACAGGTACCCGGCGGTCATCGAGTCGACCATCTTCTGGCCCAATCTGGACTTTAAGTTCCGCAACAACACCGAGTACGGCGTGCTCATCGACACGTCGTACACGTCCAGCACGATCACCGTGTCCATCTGGAGCACGAAGATCTACGACAGCGTGAAGACCGAGTACGGGCCACGCCGCAACATCACGACGCCGAAGCAGATCCACCTGACTCCCGGCCCCTCGTGCATCGAGACCAACGGCATCAACGGCTTCACCCAGGACGCCTTCCGGGTCATCAAGAAGGGTGGCGTGGTGGTAAAGCGGGAGAAGTTCACCTGGCGCTACGACGCGGAGCCCCGCTACGTCTGCGGGCCGAAGAGTTCCTGAGGCCCCACCCCGCTCCGGACCCCGCTCCGGGTGGATCCTGCTCTGGGGTCAGCTCAGGTCTGGGGTCAGCTCGGCGGCGTTGCCGCCGTGCCCATCGCGCTTGCCGCCCTGCGGTGGCATCGGCACCGTGCGAGTCTCCTGCACCCGGATCTCGGCCCGGAACCGGTGCGCCGCGGGGTGCCACATCTCCTCGAACGGACCCATGACCTCGCCACCGATGCCACGACGACGGACCCGGGACGCGAGCCACCACAGTGTGCCCAGGACCGCCGCCACGCAGCCCGCGAACACCGCAAATATCAGGACCTCATCCACAGGCCGAGCCTAGCCCTGGGCACCAGGCCCAGACCTGGACCGCTGGATCGCTGACTGCAAGATCGCGCAGCATCCTGGTTGTAGTGGTGTCAGCCCGCCGGTCAGGCCACTACAACCAGGAGGATCAAGCATCACCTTGCCGGCTTGAAAGGAAAACGCAGAAAAGGCCACCCCCCATTCGGGGGTGGCCTTTTCTGAAAGATTGTCCGGCGGCGTCCTACTCTCCCACACCCTCACGAGTGCAGTACCATCGGCGCTGGAGGGCTTAGCTTCCGGGTTCGGAATGTAACCGGGCGTTTCCCCTCCGCCATGACCGCCGTAACTCTATGAACATATCAAACATCCCCGGCACCAATACACGGGTGTTCGCTTGTTCAGAGTTGCACAGTGGACGCGTAGCAGCTTAGTAGTCAAGTCCTCGGCCTATTAGTACCGGTCAACTGAACCCGTTACCGGGCTTACATTTCCGGCCTATCAACCCAGTCGTCTAGCTGGGGGCCTTACCCCACCAAGGTGGGTGGGATACCTCATCTTGAAGCAGGCTTCCCGCTTAGATGCTTTCAGCGGTTATCCCTTCCGAACGTAGCTAACCAGCCGTGCCCTTGGCAGGACAACTGGCACACCAGAGGTTCGTCCGTCCCGGTCCTCTCGTACTAGGGACAGCCCTTCTCAAGTATCCTACGCGCACGGCGGATAGGGACCGAACTGTCTCACGACGTTCTAAACCCAGCTCGCGTACCGCTTTAATGGGCGAACAGCCCAACCCTTGGGACCTGCTACAGCCCCAGGATGCGACGAGCCGACATCGAGGTGCCAAACCATCCCGTCGATATGGACTCTTGGGGAAGATCAGCCTGTTATCCCCGGGGTACCTTTTATCCGTTGAGCGACACCGCTTCCACTCGCAAGTGCCGGATCACTAGTCCCGACTTTCGTCCCTGCTCGACCTGTCAGTCTCACAGTCAAGCTCCCTTGTGTACTTGCACTCAACACCTGATTGCCAACCAGGCTGAGGGAACCTTTGGGCGCCTCCGTTACCTTTTAGGAGGCAACCGCCCCAGTTAAACTACCCACCAGACACTGTCCCTGAACCGGATAACGGTCCGAAGTTAGATACCCAAATCAACCAGAGTGGTATTTCAAGATTGCCTCCACCCATACTGGCGTATGGACTTCACCGGCTCCCACCTATCCTACACAAGCTAATTCGAGTACCAATGTCAAGCTATAGTAAAGGTCCCGGGGTCTTTCCGTCCTGCCGCGCGTAACGAGCATCTTTACTCGTACTGCAATTTCGCCGGGCCTGTGGTTGAGACAGTGGGGAAGTCGTTACGCCATTCGTGCAGGTCGGAACTTACCCGACAAGGAATTTCGCTACCTTAGGATGGTTATAGTTACCACCGCCGTTTACTGGCGCTTAAGTTCTCCGCTTCGCCCCGAAGAGCTAACAGGTCCCCTTAACGTTCCAGCACCGGGCAGGCGTCAGTCCATATACATCGAATTACTTCTTCGCATGGACCTGTGTTTTTAGTAAACAGTCGCTTCCCCCTGCTCTCTGCGGCCATACAACGCTCCACCCGCGCGGGGCTTCACGTCTCCGGCCCCCCTTCTCCCTAAGTTACGGGGGCAATTTGCCGAGTTCCTTAACCACAGTTCGCCCGATCGCCTCGGTATTCTCTACCTGACCACCTGTGTCGGTTTGGGGTACGGGCCGCTAAGAACTCGCTAGAGGCTTTTCTCGGCAGCATAGGATCACTGACTTCACCTGAATCGGCTCGGCATCACGTCTCAGCCTTCATGTGTTGCGGATTTGCCTACAACACGGCCTACACGCTTACCCCGGCACAACCACCGGCCGGGCTCAGCTACCTTCCTGCGTCACCCCATCGCTTGACTACTACCCATCAGGTTCCCACGCTCCCTCAGATCAGTCCGAAGACCTCACCAAGTTCGGGTGGTTAGCACAACGAGGTTCATCAGGGACGCTCTTTCGCGGGTACGGGAATATCAACCCGTTGTCCATCGACTACGCCTCTCGGCCTCGCCTTAGGTCCCGACTCACCCAGGGCGGATTAGCCTGGCCCTGGAACCCTTGGTCATCCGGCGGAAGGGTTTCTCACCCTTCTTTCGCTACTCATGCCTGCATTCTCACTCGTGCCGCGTCCACAACTGGGTCACCCCGCTGCTTCACTCGCGGCACGACGCTCCCCTACCCATCCACACACCTGCACAAGGAATCAAGTCCAAGCGAGGATAAAATGTGAATGCCACAGCTTCGGCGGTGTGCTTGAGCCCCGCTACATTGTCGGCGCGGAACCACTTGACCAGTGAGCTATTACGCACTCTTTAAAGGGTGGCTGCTTCTAAGCCAACCTCCTGGTTGTCTATGCGACCCCACATCCTTTTCCACTTAGCACACGCTTAGGGGCCTTAGCTGGTGATCTGGGCTGTTTCCCTCTCGACTACGAAGCTTATCCCCCGCAGTCTCACTGCCGCGCTCTCACTTACCGGCATTCGGAGTTTGGCTGATTTCGGTAAGCTTGTGGGCCCCCTAGACCATCCAGTGCTCTACCTCCGGCAAGAAACACGCGACGCTGCACCTAAATGCATTTCGGGGAGAACCAGCTATCACGGAGTTTGATTGGCCTTTCACCCCTAACCACAGGTCATCCCCCAATTTTTCAACATTGGTGGGTTCGGCCCTCCACGCGGTCTTACCCGCGCTTCAGCCTGCCCATGGCTAGATCACTCCGCTTCGGGTCTAGGACACGCGACTGAATCGCCCTATTCAGACTCGCTTTCGCTACGGCTCCCCCACACGGGTTAACCTCGCCACATGCCACTAACTCGCAGGCTCATTCTTCAAAAGGCACGCCGTCACCCCGCAAGGCTCCGACGGATTGTAGGCGAACGGTTTCAGGTACTATTTCACTCCCCTCCCGGGGTACTTTTCACCATTCCCTCACGGTACTTGTCCGCTATCGGTCACCAGGAAGTATTTAGGCTTACCAGGTGGTCCTGGCAGATTCACGGCAGATTTCAGGGGTCCGCCGCTACTCGGGAACACCCACAGAAGGTCAGCAACTTTCACCTACCGGACTTTCACCGTCTACGGTCAGCCATTCCAGACTGTTCGACTAGCCACTGACTTTGTAACTTCTCGAACAAGTGTCAGCTTGTTCAGCAGGGTCCCACAACCCCGACCACGCAACCCCTGACAGGTATCACACGCAGCCGGTTTAGCCTCGATCCGCTTTCGCTCGCCACTACTCACGGAATCACTAAATTGTTTTCTCTTCCTACGGGTACTGAGATGTTTCACTTCCCCGCGTTCCCTCCACACACCCTATGTGTTCAGGTGTGGGTGACACCACATGACTGGTGCCAGGTTTCCCCATTCGGACACCCTGGGATCACAGCTTGGTTGACAGCTCCCCCAGGCCTATCGCGGCCTCCCACGTCCTTCATCGGCTCCTGGTGCCAAGGCATTCACCGTTCGCCCTTGACAACTTGACCACAAAGATGCTCGCGTCCACTGTGCAATTCTCAACAAACGACCAACCCACAACCCGATCCGCCCCACACCAAACCCAACAAACTGTTGGCGGTATGTGGGGCCAGGCCATGCCTGGCAGACTTCCAGCCCCCACACAGGAGGCTGGCCAAGTCTCTGAAACAACAACACGATGGTTGTTCCTTCAGGACCCAACAGGGTGCTCACATTCTTTCTCAGCCGCACCAGGGACTTCGTTCCCACCACCGAAGTGGCTGTACTAGAAGGAACCCGGCCGTTGCCGAGGAAAAACTTGCCAGTGTCTCCGCCATCTGAGCACCCCGACCCAACATTCGTGGGCCGCGGGCTCCTTGCACCCTTTCAGGTGAAGGTGCTCCTTAGAAAGGAGGTGATCCAGCCGCACCTTCCGGTACGGCTACCTTGTTACGACTTCGTCCCAATCGCCAGCCCCACCTTCGACGGCTCCCTCCACAAGGGTTGGGCCACCGGCTTCGGGTGTTGCCGACTTTCGTGACGTGACGGGCGGTGTGTACAAGGCCCGGGAACGTATTCACCGCAGCGTTGCTGATCTGCGATTACTAGCGACTCCGACTTCACGGGGTCGAGTTGCAGACCCCGATCCGAACTGAGACCGGCTTTTTGGGATTCGCTCCACCTCGCGGTATCGCAGCCCATTGTACCGGCCATTGTAGCATGCGTGAAGCCCTGGACATAAGGGGCATGATGACTTGACGTCATCCCCACCTTCCTCCGAGTTGACCCCGGCAGTCTTCGATGAGTCCCCGCCATAACGCGCTGGCAACATCGAACGAGGGTTGCGCTCGTTGCGGGACTTAACCCAACATCTCACGACACGAGCTGACGACAGCCATGCACCACCTGTGACCGCCCCCGAAGGACCTCACATCTCTGTGAGTTTTGCGGCCATGTCAAACCCAGGTAAGGTTCTTCGCGTTGCATCGAATTAATCCGCATGCTCCGCCGCTTGTGCGGGCCCCCGTCAATTCCTTTGAGTTTTAGCCTTGCGGCCGTACTCCCCAGGCGGGGCGCTTAATGCGTTAGCTGCGGCACAGGGAACCGGAGAGGCCCCCCACACCTAGCGCCCAACGTTTACAGCGTGGACTACCAGGGTATCTAATCCTGTTCGCTCCCCACGCTTTCGCTCCTCAGCGTCAGTATCGGCCCAGAGACCCGCCTTCGCCACCGGTGTTCCTCCTGATATCTGCGCATTTCACCGCTACACCAGGAATTCCAGTCTCCCCTACCGAACTCTAGCCTGCCCGTATCGACCGCAGGCTTGGGGTTGAGCCCCAAGTTTTCACGGTCGACGCGACAAGCCGCCTACGAGCTCTTTACGCCCAATAAATCCGGACAACGCTCGCACCCTACGTCTTACCGCGGCTGCTGGCACGTAGTTGGCCGGTGCTTCTTCTGCAGGTACCGTCACTCTCGCTTCGTCCCTGCTGAAAGAGGTTTACAACCCGAAGGCCGTCATCCCTCACGCGGCGTCGCTGCATCAGGCTTCCGCCCATTGTGCAATATTCCCCACTGCTGCCTCCCGTAGGAGTCTGGGCCGTGTCTCAGTCCCAGTGTGGCCGGTCGCCCTCTCAGGCCGGCTACCCGTCGTCGCCTTGGTAGGCCATCACCCCACCAACAAGCTGATAGGCCGCGAGCCCATCCCAAGCCGAAAAACTTTCCACCACCAGCCATGCGGCCAGAAGTAATATTCGGTATTAGCCCCCGTTTCCGAGGGTTATCCCAAAGCTTGGGGCAGGTTGCTCACGTGTTACTCACCCGTTCGCCGCTCGAGTACCCCGAAGGGCCTTTCCGCTCGACTTGCATGTGTTAAGCACGCCGCCAGCGTTCGTCCTGAGCCAGGATCAAACTCTCCAACAAAAAATTAGTTGAACAGCATCCTGACAACAAACAAATGTTGCCAAAGGAATCCCAACCAGCCAGCAAAAACTGACCAGTCCGGGGTATAAATCATAATTGGCACTGGCTTTACAAGCACCCTGTTGAGTTCTCAAAGAACAACCACACACCGACCAGAAGCCCCACCACAGTGGAACCCCAACCCGGGGCTATCCGTACCGTGTCCCCGCCGCTCTCGCGCCGGGCACTTTTACTACGTTACCTCACCGTCTTCGCCGTGTCAAACCGTGTGTCCCGGTCTGTCATGCTTCGTACGGGTCAGCGCCGGCGCACTCACGCAGCAGCGAACCGCTGCGTCAGGTCGTCGGATTCGGCAGACCGGCCGCTGCGGTTTCCCGCAGTCTCGCCCGGTTCCCTGCCGGTCGTGAACCTTACCCGGTCGGCTTCGCCGCACCAAATCCGCCTCGCGGCCGATCCGGCAAGCCCCGCCCGGACCGTGTCTGGCAGGAGCGAACCCCTGCTTGACCCGGTTGCCATTCCGTTTCGGTGCTCTAGGACCTTCGTCCCGTTTGCCCCGTTCCGCGCTGGCAGAGAGAAAGTTACGCGTCTGCGGGTTTGATCGTCAAATCCACGGGTAGCGGCGCGCGTCACATTCGCTCGTCCGAACGGTTTCCCCAGGTCAGGCCCTTTCCGGCAGCAACGGGGGCTCGCGACCACCAGCAGTACGGGTGTCGACCGGCCTGATCCGCAGGAGCGACGGCGGCGATCAGGACGTCCGCCGCCGGGCGGCGAGCCAGGCCCGGACGCCGAGGACGCCGGCGGTGGTGCCGATTGCCAAGGATGCGGCGATCAGCAGCGCGTGCACCCACAGGAAGCTGGTGGCTGCTCCGTCGGCGACCGTGCCGGACGCCCAGGACCGCGGGTCCTGCCAGATGGCCACCGCGAACCTCGGCCAGATCACCCAGGTCCAGACGCCGACTCCGACCAGGAAGAGACTCCACCCTCGCGACAGCACCATGGCAGCCGAGTATGCCAGCGCACCTGCTCAGCGGCCCGGCGGCGCGTACGTGAGCGCGCCGCCACACCCGGCAGGAGCGCCGCCGCGCGGAGCGCAGGCTGTTTCCGGCGTCAGCGAGTTGGGCACTGCGAAGAGGGACAGCTGAGGACCGTCCCCTGGAGGTGCCCCATGCAACCCTCGATCTTCAACCCCTGGGCCTGGCGTGACCCATCCGCCTTGGCCGGCGGGTATACGCAGACCACCCCGTCGGTCACCCCTCCGGAGGGTCAGGAGGGTGGGCACGACGGCCCGGATGCCCCCGGCCCGGGCACCCCCGTCGACCTGGTGGGTTATCAGGTGCAGGCGAGCGACGGGCGCATCGGCACCATCGACGAGACGAGCGACGAGGCGGACGCCGGGCACCTGGTGGTGGACACCGGGCCGTGGATCTTCGGCCAGAAGGTGTTGCTGCCGGCCGGAACGGTGGACCGGGTGGATCACCAGGAACGCGTCGTGCACGTCGACCGGACCCGCCAGCAGATCAAGGACGCGCCACCGTTCGATCCGGTTTCGGCCAACCAGGAGTACCGGGAACGGGTCGGCGCCTACTACGCCGACAGCTACCTCCCCCCTCCCGGCGCCATCCCGCGGGTAATCTGAGGCCGTGGTCCGGACGGGCAACTGCGCAGCCGAGGCGGTCGACCTGGTCGACGGCCGCTTCCTCGGTGCCGTGCCCGAGATCCCGACCAGCTCCGGCGATGGCCGTGAGCAACTTCTGAACGTCCTCCGTGCCGGTGGTCTGCGGTTTCGCGCCGGCGCGCGATGGCGGGCGACTCGCTGAGTCGATCCCGCTGACCGAGCAGGGCTGAGCCAGCCCTGCTCGGCGCGCGCCCACGCGTTACCCACCTTCGGATACGAGAGGCACCACCATGTCCGTCGCACGAATGCTCACCGGCGACCGGCCCACCGGCCGCCTGCACCTCGGCCACTACGTCGGCAGCATCGCCAACCGGGTACGGCTGCACCGGCGCTACGAGAGCTTCTTCATCATCGCCGACCTGCACATGCTCACCACCCGCAACCGCCGGGAGGACATCGACCAGGTCTCCGGCAACGCCCGGGAGATGGTGACCGACATTCTCGCCGCCGGCGTCGACCCGGACCGGGCCACCTTCTACCTCCAGTCGGCCATCCCCGAGGTCGGCGACCTCAACACCCTCCTTCAGAACCTGGTGACCGTGCCCCGGCTGGAACGGGTGCCCTCGCTCAAGGACATGGCCCGCGATGCCGGCAAGGAGGAGATGCCGTACGGGCTGCTGGGTTATCCGGTGCTCCAGGCCGCGGACATCCTCTGCGTCAAGGGGGAGGTGGTTCCGGTCGGCCGGGACAATGCCGCACACGTCGAGGTGACCAGGGAGATCGCCCGGCGGTTCAACCATCTGTACGGCCCCGTCTTCCCGGTGCCCGAGTTGATCCCGGCTGACACACCGAGCCTGGTGGGGACCGACGGCGCCGCCAAGATGAGCAAGAGCCGGGGCAACTCGATCGCGCTCTCCGACGACGCGTCGACGGTGCGTCGCAAGGTGCTCGGCATGTACACCGACCCGAACCGGGCGCGGGCCGACGTGCCGGGCACTGTGGAAGGCAACCCGGTCTTCGCGTACCACGAAGTTTTCAATCCGGACCGCGACGAGGTGGCCGACCTGGCCCGGCGGTACCGGGCCGGGCGGGTGGGTGACGTGGAGGTCAAGGAACGGCTGATCGTCGCGCTGGAGGGGTTCCTGGCGCCGATCCGGCAGCGTCGGGCCGAGATCGAAGCCGACCGGGGCCTGGTCGACCGACTGATCGTCGACGGTACGGAACGGACCCGCCAGGAGGTACGCCAGACGGTGCACGAGGTACGCCGGGCGATGGGGCTGACCGGCGCGTACCAGCAGGTGCGGCGGCGGGCTGAGCGGAGCCGACGCCGGACGGACGCCTCGACCTGAGGCCGGGCGTCCGGTCGGCGACGTGACGCCGGGTCCGCTGCGCCATCAGGGGCCTCAGCGGATCCGGACGTCCGCCAGGTCCAGGGTGATCGGCGTCCAGGAGAGGTCCGGGGTGCGGTCCTCCTGGCGGATGTGGATCCGGCGTCGCGTCGGCACGACCAGCCCGTCGACCTCGGTCGACCCGCTCACGTAGTGCGCGACCGGGGAAGAGCCGTTGACCACCGGCTGGTAGTCCATGCGCCGGAGCAGCCCGCCGTCGTCGAAGTAGTACAGCTGGGTGTCGTTGTGGGTGTGCACGCTCTCGGGGAACGTGACGCGCAGTACGCGCCACGACTCGCCGTCCTCCGCCCACGGCTCGATCTCGTGCGCCTCGACGCCCGGCCAGGTGAACAGGAACGGCTCGACGAGGTAGTGCCAGGTGGCGTAGCCACGGAAGTAGGCCGCCTGGGCGAGCGTCCACTGGCTCTCCCGGGTGTAGCCGGCAAAGCTGGCGCGGGGGTTCGACAACTCGTCGATCAGGCTGCCGTCGGCCGCGGTGACGGTGACCCGGTCGGTGTCGCGGTCGTACTCGGTGACCTGGCCGGTGCCCTCCTGGACGTGGCGGATCCGCTCCCGGTGCAGGTCGGCCTCGACCAGTTCGGTGCTGTCGAAGTCGGGGCGGCCCTTGAACGCCCAGAACGGGCCGCCGTAGGTGAGCCGGGTGGTGAGGGTCGACGCGGTCCTCCAGCGATCGAGGCCGCCGTGGCGCTCGATCACCTTCGCGAGCAGTGCATCCATGGCTTACTCCTAAGTTAGGACTAGATGATCCGACATTAGCACTGCTCGGTGGACGCCGACTACGATGGCGGTGTGACTCAGCGGACTTACCAGGACGCCTGCGGGGCGGCGCGCACGATGGACATCGTCGGCGAGCGCTGGGCACTGTTGATCGTCCGGGAGTTGGTGTTCGGCCCGAAGCGTTTCGGCGATCTGCGGGCCGGCCTGCCGAAGGCCAGCCAGAACGTGCTCAGCCAGCGACTGCGGGAGCTGGAGCAGTCCGGCATCGTCCGGCGGGTGCAGCTCGGGCCGCCGGCCAGCGTGCACGCGTACGAGCTGACGCAGCGCGGTCAGCAATTGGAGCCGACACTGATCGAGCTGTCGCGGTGGGGCGCCGGCCTGCCCGCGGAGCCGGACGTCGAGATGAGCACTGACGCGTTCATGCTGTTGCTGAAGGCCCTCTATCGGCCACCGACCGACGCGCCGGTGACCGCTCGACTCCGGTTGCAGGTGGGCGCCGACGCCTTCGAGGTGGGGGTGTCCCAGAGTGGGATCAGCGTGGTCCGTGGCCGGTCGGGCCAGGTCGACGTCACGGTCACCGGCACGGTCAGAGCGCTGCGGGACCTGATGTTCGGCGGCACGCCGCTGCGGTCGGCGGTCTCTGCGGGCGAGATCGAGGTGCATGGCGACACCGGGGCTGCCGAGCGGTTCTTCCTGCTCTTCGGGGCGCCGCCGGGCGAGTAGACCGAATGAACCGCCGACCGATATAGCGCAGAATGCGAGAATGAGGAGGATTCTCGACGTTCATCCGGTGCCGGCGGGGGTGACGCACCGGACCACGATGTTCGAGATCTTCTTCGATCTGGTCTTCGTCTTCGCTCTCACCCGGGTCATCACGTTCATGGCGGGCTCGCCAGGCGCGCTCACCCTGGCCCAGGGGCTGCTCCTGCTGTTACTGCTGCTGTACTCCTGGTCGCCGTACATCTGGGTGGGAAACCTGGTCCGGCCGGACGTCGGCCCGGTCCGCGCGGTCACCCTGGTCGCGATGGCGGCGATCTTCGTGGCCGCGCTGGTGTTGCCGGACGCGTGGCAGCAGAGCCCGGAACTGTTCGACGCGCCGTTGACCCTCGCCCTGGCCTACGTGGTCGGCCGGGCCGTGCAGCTCGTGATTCTGTTCTGGGCGAGCGCGACGAACCCTCCGCTGCGCTCGACGCTGCGGTTCTTCACCGTGCCGGTCGTGCTGGGCTGGGTCCCGCTGATCATCGGCGCCCTGCTCGGTGGTGCAGCCCAGACGGCGCTCTGGACTGTCGCGTTTCTGCTGAACATCGGCGGCGCCCGGATCGCGTCCACCTTCCGGCCGTGGCAACTGCGCAGCGTGGACCACTTCAGCGAGCGGTTCGGCCTGGTGCTCATCATCGCGCTGGGAGAGTCCCTGATCTCTGCCGGCGCAGGCCCGAGGGCGATGGCACCGGTCGGCTCCGCCCTACTGGCCGCACTGCTCGGCCTCACCTGCACGGTGTGCCTGTGGTGGCTCTACTTCGATCGGCTGGCGCCCGCCGCCCGGGATGCCGTCAGCAACGTGCCTGGTGAGCGACGGGCCAGCGTGGCCGGCGACGCGTACGGCCTCGGGCACTCCACGCTGATCATCGGCGCCATCTACGTCGCGCTCGGCATCGAGGAGGTGATCGCCCAGCTCACCGAGGGGTCGGCGCACCCCGGCCGGCTGGGCTGGGAGGCTGCCACCGCGCTCTACGGCGGCGCCGCCCTCTACCTGCTCAGCAGGTTGGCCTTCCGCCGGCTGACCGTTGGCGCGGTGTACCCGGCGCAGGTCGTCGCCGCACTGCTGGCACTGGCCCTGCTGCCGATCGGCCGATCCCTGTCACCACTGGCGGCGCTCACAGTGCTGACCGCCTTCCTGGTCGGAGTGACCTGGTTCGAGCGACGGATGGACCGACGCGACGAACGACCCGAGTCGGCACAGCGGCGCGTCCCGTGAGCACAGTCGGACAGCTCGGTCGCGAAAATCCTGCCGCGCCGTGTCGATATCCCCGGACCGCGTTCGTCGTCATGCTGTACGGCGACCCGCCGCACCGAGAGGAGCCGAAACGTGAAGTACATGCTGCTGTTCATGAGCCCCATGGTTGACGGGAAGGTCGTCGACAACGGGTGCAGCTTCGAGGACTGGATCCGCTACGACCGGGAGATGAAGGACGCCGGGGTCTGGGTCTCCGGGCACCCCTTGCAGGACCTGACCACCTGCACCACAGTGCAGGTCGGCCCGGACGGCGAGCGCACGATCACCGACGGGCCGTTCGCCGAGACCCGAGAGCTGCTCGGCGGGTACGACGTCATCGACGTGCCGGACCTCGACGCCGCGCTCGAATGGGCGGCCCGTAGCCCCGGGGCCGTCGGCACCGGATCGGTCCAGGTCCGTCCGATCTTCGAGATCGACATGCAGGGGTGACCGTGCCGGCCGAGGGGGCGGCCATCGGGTCGTCGGTGGAGGCGGTGTTCCGGGAGGAACGCGGCCGACTGCTCGCCTCGCTCGTGCGCCGCTTCGGCGACCTCGACCTGGCCGAGGAGGTCACCTCCGAGGCCATCGAGGCGGCGCTGACGCACTGGCCGACCGACGGCGTGCCGAGCCGGCCGGGCGCCTGGCTGCTCACCACGGCTCGGCGTCGGGCCGTGGACCGGCTGCGTCGCGACCGGGTGCTGTCGACCCGGCTCGCCGTACTGCAGGCGGAGGCCGAGCGGGCCGATCACGCCCCGCCGGCCGACGCGGACCGCGACCTGCCCGACGACCGGTTGGCGCTCTTCTTCACCTGTGCGCACCCGGCCCTGGCCGCGCAGGATCGCGGCGCGCTCACCCTGCGGTTCCTGGCCGGCCTCACCACCACCGAGGTCGCGCGGGCCTTCCTGGTGCCGCCCGCCACCATGGCCCAACGACTCGTGCGCGCCAAACGGAAGATCCGCGACGCGCGCATCCCGTTCCGGGTGCCGGGACCCGACGAGCTGCCTGGTCGTCTGCCCACTGTGCTCCAGGCCGTCTACTCGGTCTTCACCGAGGGGTACGCGGCCAGCTCCGGCCCGGAGCTGCAACGGATCGACCTGGCCGAGGAGGCCATCCGGCTGGGCCGGATCCTGCGTCGGCTGCTGCCGGCCGAGCGGGAGGTCGCCGGGCTGCTCGGCCTGATGCTGCTGGTCCACGCCCGACGGGACGCGCGTACCGGGCCGGACGGCGCCATGATCCTTCTCGACGACCAGGATCGGAAACGCTGGGACCATCCCATGATCGAGGAAGGGCGCGGCCTGGTGGTGGTCGCGCTGACCGGCCGAGCGCCCGGCCCGTACGGCGTGCAGGCCGCCATCGCCGCGCTGCACGACGAGGCCGCCGACGTGGCCAGCACCGACTGGCAGCAGGTGGTGGCCCTCTACGACGTGCTGCTCGGCCTGGTGCCCTCACCGATCGTGGCGCTCAACCGGGCCGCCGCGGTCGCCATGCGGGACGGGCCGGCGGCCGGGCTCGCGCTGCTCGACGAGTTGGCCGACGAGCCTCGGCTGCGCGGCCACCACCCCTATCCGGCTGCGCGGGCCGACCTGCTGCGCCGGCTCGGCCGGTACGACGAGGCCGCGGCCGCGTACCGCAGCGCGTTGACGCTGGTCGGCACCGAACCGGAGCGCGCGTACCTGCTCAGCCAGCTGAAAGCCGTCACGACCGAGTGAGCTGTACCCTTCCCGGGTGAGTCTGCCTCTGCCTCCCGGGCCGTTCGCCGCGTACCTGTTCGACTGCGACGGCACCATCGTCGACTCGATGCCGCTGCACTACCTGGCCTGGCAGCGGGCCCTCGAGGAGTGGGGCTGCGAGTTCCCGGAGACCCTCTTCTACGCCTGGGGTGGACGGCCCACCGCCGACATCATCGTCGCGCTGAACGAGCAGCAGGGTCTGGCCATGCCGGTGGCGGCCGTCGTCGAGCGCCGGGAGAGCTACTACCAGGAGTTGCTGCCGCAGCTCGCCGCCGTGCCCGAGGTGCTGGCGCACATCCACGACGCGCACCGACGGGTCCCGTTCGCTGTCGTCTCCGGCAGCACCCGCGCGTCGGTCACCGCCTCCCTGGACGCGCTCGGCCTGCTGGACCGGTTCGACGTGCTGGTCTGCGCCGATGACTACACCCGGGCCAAGCCCGACCCGGAGGCGTTCCTGCTCGCGGCGGAGCAACTCGGCGTACCCCCGCAGTCCTGCCTGGTCTTCGAGGACACCGACCTGGGCATCCAGGCCGCGACGGCGGCCGGCATGGCTTCGGTACGCGTGCCGCAGCAGCGCACGCCCTGACGTCTCAGGCCACGGTCAGCAGGAGCTTGCCGGCGTAGGACGTCTGTAGGCGCTGGTGCGCATCCCGCACCTTGCCCAGCGGGAACTTCTCCGCGACGTGCACCACGAACGGCCCGGCCTCGATGAGCTCGTTGAGGCGCCGCAACTGTCGAGGGCTCGATTCGCCGTCGTACGCGCGGACCATGACGCCCGGCCGCTCCTGCGGCTCCGGCTGCACCCCGTGGGCGAACGCGACCACCCCGCCGTCGGCCAGCGCCTCGGTGAGCCGGTCCAGCGTCGCGCCGCCGGCCATCGCCAGGATGGCGTTCACCCCGCCCGGCGCCGCGTCCCGGATCCGGGCCAGCACGTCGGTCATGTCGCCGTGGCCGTCGAGGGACACGTCGGCGCCGAGCCGGGTCACCAGCGCGACGCCGTCCGCCCCGGACGCCACGGCGATCACGTTCAGTCCCTGCCGCTTCGCCAACTGCACGGCCAGGTGACCCTGACCGCCGCTCGCACCGAAGATCAGCAACCAGGCGCCGACCGACAGGCTGATCGCGTCGAGCCCGGCCAGCGCGGTCAGCGCATCGGTGGGCATGGCACCGGCGTGCTCGGCGGGCACGCCGTCGGGCACCTTCGCCGCGTACTCCGCCTTGACCGACGCGTACTCGGCGTAGAAGCCGCCCTTCGGCCGCATGGTGGCGGAGACGTAGACGAGGTCGCCCACCCCCACGTTGGTCACCTTGCTGCCGGCCGCGATGACCGTGCCGGCGCCGTCGGAGCCGGGCACTATCGGGAGTGCCGAGCCCTCCGGCACCAGCACGCCCTGCCGCTCGTACACGTCCCACACCCCGACACCGGCGCTCAGGACCTTGATCAGCACCTCGTCGTCGGCGACCTGCGGGATCGGCAGCTTCCGCAGGGTGATCACCTCCGGCCCGCCGAACTCGTCCAAGGCCGCGGCCTGCATCCGCTCTGGCACATCCCCGTCAACCATGTGGATTCCCTCTCCGTGCCGGCGTCACCGTCGCAGCATGCCGGCTCGGGAACAGGCGTGGCCCGGAGCTGAGCGTCGTTCACCCACAAGGACGAACGCCCGCGCTCAGCAGGCCTCGCCGGGCGTAGCCGGGGCGGGCACGGGAATGTCCGCGTACCCGCCGGGCGCGAGCGGGTGCGTTCGACGTTGAGGACCGGGCACGTGGCGCTGGCCGCAGGACCGACGGGAGGGGCATCGTGCACGCTCCGTCGACGCGGGCCACGGCCTGGCTCCTGGTGGCGCTCGCCACGGCCTCCGGCTGCCTCGACGTGATCTGTCTGACGAAGCTCAACGGCTACTTCGCCAGCGTGATCACCGGCAACCTCGTGCACTTCGGCCACGCGCTCGCCACGGCCGACACCCGGTCGCTCTCGGGGGCGGTGGTGGCGGTTGGCGGGTACGCGGTGGGCGTGGCCGCTGCCACGGTGCCGTTGCGCCACACCCCGCCGGGTTGGAACCGCCGCACCGCAGTGGTGACATCGGCCGAGGCGGTGCTGCTTCTCGGCTTCACGGTGGGCTGGCTGGCCTGCTCGGCACGTCCCGGGTACGGCTTCGGGCTCGTGCTGCTGGCGATGGCGGCCGTGTCGAGCGGCATCCAGAGCGTGATCACCGTGGCCGCCGGCGTACGGGGTGCGTCGACCACCTACCTGACCGGCTCACTGACCGAGTTGGTCCGGCGCCGCGTCGTCGACCCGCACCGGTTCGCCGACGTGGGTGGCGTCGGCCGGCTGGCGGGGCTGGTGGCCGGCGCCGTACTCGGCACGGTGGTGCTGCGTACGGCCCCGACCTGGGCATCCGTGCCGGCGGCGGTGCTGGTGGTCTCCGTCATCGCGTTCGCGATCGGTTTGACCCAGCGGTCGAGAACCGCCGCCGGCCGAAGCCAGCCGAGTTGACCGGAGCCGCGATCAGGAGGTCTGCGGCTCCGGGCCACGAAGCGCCTGCTCGACGGCGTTGCGTACGCGGGCGTCCTCGCGCGCCTTGCGCTGCGCCCGGTTGCGGCGTCGGTACAGGTACGCCCCGACGAGCACGGCGATCAGCACGACGAGCACCAGCACCAGCATCCAGGGCAGGGCCCAGCCGTGCGCTGTGACCTGGACCGGCTTGAGCGAGGTGGTGGAGCCTGAGGCGTCGGTGAGCAGGGGTGTCAGGGTCGCGGTCGCGGCCAGCGAGATGGCGGGAGCCACCCCGTGTACGGGGACCGACACGTCCCAGCTCTCGCCCGGAAGCAGCTCCGGCGGCGCGGCCACGTCCTCGGCCCGTACCCGCAGCAGGCCGAACGGGCCCGAGACGCTCACCGCCTGCTTACCGGACAGGGCCGCGTTGCCGATGTTGTGGACCTTGTAGGTGATGGTGGCGTCACCCTTGCTGAACGGGTTGGTCGGTCCGGCGTACGTGACGTGGAGGTTCTCGATCGCGAGGTTCGGCTTCAGCTCACCGCCCACCCGCAACTTGATCCGGATACCGAGGCGCCGGTCGACGTTGATCCCCTCAGCCTGGTCGGCCTGGGTCAGCGTGGTGAGGATGCCACCGACGTAGTCCCCGGGCGTGGCGTTCTCCGGAACACCGACAGTGAAGGGGACCTGGGCGGTCTTTCCGGGCTGGATCACCACACTGCCGGCGTTCGGCTTCACCCAGGCGCCGATCGCGATGGACTTCTTGTCCTTGGTGAGCAGGTCGAGCTGGCCGGCGTCGGTGGTGAAGCCGTCGGCCGCGTACACGGAGAGGGTCAGCGGCGCCGGGCCGCGGTTGGCCACGACCATGGCGTCCTCGACGGCACCGCCCGGGTTGACGTTGTAGCTGTAGCTGGACCGGGCCTCGCCGTAGCCGTTGGAGGCCGTCCGGACCGTCCAGGCGACGTTGCCGTCCGCGGCCAGGGCGGGACCGGCACCGACACCGACGGCCGCGACGACGGCGAGCAGGGACAGTGCTGTCGTACGGAGGCGTGCGGCGGTCGTGGTCTTCCAGCGAGTTACGGACGGTTGCATCTCAAGTCCTTGTGGTGATCTTGGTAGTGGGTGAACCGGTGGCGGGGTAGGCCCCGAAGGTGCCTACCCCGCCGAATGGAACAGTCCGGTCAGCTGCTCAGTGCGGTGATCGTGAGGGTGGTGCGGTAGCTGCCCTTCGCGATGCTGTCCGGGATCTTCAGGTCCAGGTCAGCGCCGAGCTTGGCGCCACCACGCGGGTGACCCTGCGCGGCCGCGGCGAGCGCGCTGGAGACCGAGAGGCCCTTGCCCTGGTCGTCGAGGGACGACAGGACCGGGGCACCGGCCTCGGCGCCCGCGCCGGCGTCGAGCACGTACGGGTTCCAACCGAGGTAGGAACCGGAGAACTTCTTGTCGGCGTCCTGGAAGTCGCCGACGTTGGCCGAGATCGACCACGGGGCGAGCGACCGGCGGCTGTCCGACACGAGGATCGGGTTGATCTTGCCGTTGGCCTGGAAGGAGGTGCCGTTGCGCTCCTGCGCGGTACCCAGGTCGACCAGACCGTTGTAGCCGTCGATCGTCCAGCCGAACTCGCCCGGAGCCGGGTTCGGCACGTTGACCTGGATGGCCTGGCCGTCACCGTGGAACGGGTGCACCGTCACGTTGTCGACGATCGAGCCGACCGGCTGACCGTCCGGGGTGTTGACGCAGGAGAGGCCCTTCTCGACGGCCGCGTTCGGCGCCGCGCAGGTGCCGCTGCGGACGTTCGCGAGAACCAGCTTGTCGCCGCGAACCTGCACCTTGACGTAGCTGCGCACGTGCTCCTGGTTCTGCACGGAGTTGTACCAGTACTTGTTCGCGTCCAGCGGGTCCGGGCCGTTGCCACGGATGCCGGTGCCGGTGGCGTCCGGCTTCTTGATGTCGTAGTACTTCGAGCCGGAGGCCGAGTTGGCCGTCACGTAGATGACGCCACCCGGGCCGGGGAACACGTCGGCAGCACCAGGCTGCTCGGCCGGGTTCTCCTTCTGGCCGTTCTTGATGGAGTAGCTGCGCGAGTAGCTGTGGTCGTGGCCCTGAAGGACCATGTCGACGCCGAGGTTGGAGAACGCGGTGGTGAAGTCTTCCCGCCGCTGCTTGTTGTCGGTGTCGGTGGCGTGGCTGGCCGGCGAGTAGATGGAGTGGTGGTAGACCAGCACCTTCCACTTGGCCTCGGAGCCGTGCTTGTTGATGACGTCGGTGACGTACGCGACGTGCGCCGCGTCGCCGCCAGCGGAGCCGTCCGCCGGGTTGACGTAGCTGTTGCTGTTCAGGTCGATGAACAGCACATCCTTGTGGATGAACCAGTAGTCGCCGCCGGACCGGGTCGCCTGGTCCCCGTTGTAGTACTGGGCCGAGCGGTCGGTGTTCGGGGTGAAGTGGTGCTGCTCGTAGGACTTGCCGCCGACGTCGTGGTTACCGATGGTGGCGACGAGGGGGACCTGACGCAGCTGGTCGGGGGCCAGGAACGAGGTCCACTGACCCTCGTCGTTGGCGCTCTCGACGTGGTCGCCGGCGGAGACCAGCAGCTCGGCGTTCGGGTTGGCCGCGGTGGCGACCTTCAGGGTGTCCTCCCAGCCGGCCTGGTCCTTCAGCCGGTCACCGGAGGAGCCGATCTGCGGGTCGCCGAAGAACAGGAAGTCGTAGTCGCCCTCGAAGTCCTGCGTCTTGAAGGCGTACGCCGGGGACCAGCTGCCCTCGGCGCCGACCCGGTACGAGTACGCCGTCTTCTCACGCAGGTTGCTGATCGTGGCGTGCCGGTTGAAGCCGGTGGTGGAGGTGTTCGCCGCACCGACGGCGTCGAAGCTGACCGCGCCGGCCGGGAACTCGCCGTTGACGATCTCGGCGGTCGGGGCGAGCTGGATCTTCTGCGCGGTGTCGGCGGAGGAGTACCAGCTCACGATGCGCTGGGTCTCGTTGGCGCCGACGCCGAGGACCACACCGGTGATCGTGGTGGACTCGGCCGCGCTCGCGCTGGCCATCAGGCCACTACCGAGGGCCGCGCCCAAACCGAGGAACCCGGCTGCGACCCCGGCGACCAGGCGCCGCCGCACGAGCGCGGAGGCCCGTGTCGAGGTGCTCAATGTCATCGACATTGTTCCCTTTTCAAATAGAGAAATGGATTGTGCCTTCACCCGACGCTGGGGAAGCAATTCCACGCTTTCGCCGCCCGATGAACCGACCATGAACGTGATCTTGCGAAAGACTGCACTTCACGAACTACTTAGCCTTACTCATGATCCAGAAACGCGCTGCACAAACCAGATCAACCCCATAATGGACACGGCCGCAGAAACAGCCCCGGTCGCCCAGAGGCCGGCTTTCGACGCACGGCGGCGCAGCACGAACAGCAGCGGGAAGACGACAGCGATAATCGTCAACTGAACGACCTCGATGCCGACGTTGAACACCAGCAGCGACCACAGCAGGGTCCACGACCACGCCTCGTCGATACCCAGGGCGCCCGCGAAGCCCAGGCCGTGCACGAGGCCGAAGCAGAACACCACGCCGAGGCGGATCCAGCCGGCCCGATCCAGGCTGAAGTGACCGCGCCCGGCCGTCTCCAGGTCGGCCGCGTGCTCACCACGCCGCCAGATCCCCCACAGGTGCCAACCGGCGACGACGGCGATCGACAACGCGATGATCGGCTCCACGATCACCCCCGGCACCTCGACCAGGCCGAGCGCGGCGAGCATGAACGTCACCGAGTGCGCCAGGGTGAAGCTGGTGGCCGCAAGCACGATCTCCCGAAGCCGCCGCGACCCGGCGATGAGCGCCAGCAGGAACAGGATGTGGTCGATCCCGGTCAGCAGATGCTCGGCACCCAGGAGGAAGAACTCACCGAACCGCTCGTACCAGGCCTGCGCGGTCGAGAAGGACGGGTTGGCGGAGTCGAGCGCCGCACTGCCCGAACGGCCGTCGATCTCGTAGGTGACGATCGTCTTCGTGCCCTTGACGTAGCCCTCGCCATCCGGGAAGAGGCCGCTGCGCACCACGTGCTCGTCGACCCGCTCCGGGCAGGTCCAGTCGAGCAGCAGGTCCGCGTACGGCACGCCCTCACGCTCGCCGATCGTCGCGTCACCCACCTGGGTCGGCCGGCAGGCCGCACCCCGGGAACTCACCGAGAACCGGTCGGAGACGTACCCGAGGACGACCGAGGCGTGACTCTTCAGCGCAGCGGCCTGGGCGGCGGTGTCGCCCGCCTCGAACGCGGCGGTTCCCGCCTGGAAGAGCGGGTCGTCGTGGCCGGAATCCGCGGCGGACACGACGAGGAGGTCGTATTCGAGCTCCACCCCGGTCCGAATGTGACCCTCATCTCCCGCTGCAATTTTCGCGTACACAGTCGACGAGAAGCCGTGCGCGGACGCCGGTTCGGCGCCCAGAAACGGAACCACCGCTGCGGCGAATCCGACAGCGGCGACGATAATGGTACGGCGGATGCGGCCTAACATTCGACTCCCTCGGTTGGCCAGTGCACGTTGCATGCCGTGGGTGAACACCAACCCGCGCACCGACGAACCGCCGGAGAACAACTTCCCCGAACGACCGCCCACCGAATACCGGTGACCGGAATTGAGATAGGAATACGAAGAAGTACGCGCACTTTCCGCCACCACCCGGAGGACGATCACCTTGCGCCCCCCGCTTCGGGCCGTTGCCATGCTGGCCGCGACCGCCGCGCTGGTCACCGCCTGCAACTCCAGCGACGACTGGTCCGAGCCACGTCCGGCGCCCAGCGCCGTCGGCACTCTCGGCCCGGGGTTTGTCGACCCCTCCACGAAGCCCGCGCCGGAGGCGACCATCACCCCGCAGCCCGGCTCGTGGGCCGGCGTCCACCCGCCGAAGGACTACCGGGTCGTCCTGCTGACCAGCGGTACTGACAACCCGACCAAGGCCCTCGTGACTGCGGTGAAGGGGTGGGCCGACGACGAGCACGTCGACCTGAGGACGATCGTGGTCGGCAACGCGCACGACACCGTTCCCAGCATCGCCAAGGCGATGGAGATGGGCCCGGACCTCATCGTCAGCGCGGGCAACGACCTCATCGACGGGCTCGCGCTGGTCACCCCGAACCACCTGGACGAGAAGTTCCTCGTGGTCGGTGCGGAACTGGCCGAGCCCACCCACAACGTCACAGCTGTCGACTGGGACGGCGCGTCGTTCCGTGGCGAGGGGCTCGGGATGTCCTCGACGTACGACCCGAACTCGTTCACCGCCGACCGCTGCGCGGCGGCCATCCGGGCGGGCGTGGCCGCGGTCCTCAACGACCTGACCGGGCTCGTGGTCTGGCTCTGACGCTCGGGCTTCGGCTGGAGCCGCGCGACCCGGCGCGGAGGCGATGACCCTCCGCACCGGGCCTGCGGGTCACCCGGCGGAACAGGTGGGAGTCATCCCCGCACCGGTGCCGCTGCCCTGGTAACCGAACTCGGTCGACTGCCCGGCCGCGATGGCGCCGTTGTAGGCGACATTGGTGAACTGAACGGTCCCGGTGCTGCCGCTCCGGTTGGCGCTCCAGACGCTGGTGATGCTGGCACCCGAGGGCAGAGTCATGGCGACCGTCCAACCGTTGACCGGCGCGGTGCCGGCGGTCACCCGCACCGTGGCGACGAAACCGCCCGTCCACTGGTTGACCGACACCGTCGCCACACAGCCACCACCGGTCGGAGGCGGCGTGGTCGGGGGCGGCGTGGTCGGGGGCGGCGTGGTCGGAGGGGGCGTGGTCGGAGGGGGCGTGGTCGGCGGCGGCGTGGTCGGAGGCGGGGTGGTCGGGCCGTCAGCCAGGACCGGCGTCGGCCAGTCCCGCCAGTCGGCCAACCGGCCGAGCGCCTTGCTGGAAATCCGGATCGCGCCCGGCTCGTTGCCCGTCTTCAGCAGGAACTTCCGGATGTTGTTCTGCAATGGGGTACGCCACTCGGAGCGGTTGGCGCAGTGGCTGCCGTCCTGCACGTCGGACCAGTAGGTGATGTTGTCACCGGCGCCGAGCGCCTTGTAGACCTCCGCGCCGCCCAGGGCCGCGACGCTCGCCGACCGGGGGCCGAGGTTGGCGATGTGCGGATTGTCCATGATGAACAGTCCGCGCGGTGCCACCATGGCGACCATCTCGTGGGTGTCCACCGGGAGCCGGTTGGGGCTGCCGGTGAAGGAGCCGAACGCGTCACCCAGCCAGGGTTGCTCCCCGTACGCGCTGCTCAGGCTCTGCGCGCCCTCACCCGGGATACCCCGGAAGATGGGGACGCCCGCGCTGCCCGATTCGATCGGCATGGTCAGGGCGATGCGCTGGTCGAACACCCCGATCGCGAAGGCGCCCTTGCCGTAACGGGAGCAACCGGTGACGCCCATCGCGTCCGCCTTGAGGATCCTGCCGTCGGACTGCTCGATGACGTCGATGATCCGGCTGACGCCCCAGCCCCAGGCGGCGAGCAGTCCGGTGCTGCTCGATGAGCCGTAGATGCTGTAGAACGCGCCCTGCTTGTTGTTCCGGGGGGTGCCCTCGCGGCCGACCGCCAACGGGTCGTAACTGATCACGGCAGCGCCGGCGGCCTTGATGGTGGCCGTGTCGGCGCCGAACCCGCCGACGACCACGACGGCGGGGAAGGGACCGGTGCCGCTGGGCAGCTCGACCCGCGCCGAGAAGCTGGAACTCCTGCCGTTGTGTGTCACGTTGACGCTGACGGTGCTGTTGGACACCGTCCCCGTGACCGTCGCGGGCTTGGCGGGCTTGTCGCCGAAGACGAACTTCTCGGCAAGTTCCTTGATCTCCGCCCGGCGGCAGCGCCAGTCGGACCTGGTGGTGATGGTCGCCCCGTTCAGCTTCTTGAAGGGGTCGGGAAGCTTGGCGTTGGTGGGCAGGGAGCCCAGGTCAGGCAGACCGGACACCGCGCAGTCGGCGCCCTCGTCCTCCACTGCCGCGGCCAGCGGGCCTACTGCGGCTTGAGCGTTCGTCGTTCGGGTTACTACCGATACCGATCCGGCGACCGTGAGCGCTGCCAGCGCCAGCACGACGACCAGGAACCGGGTTCTGGGACGGCCCGAGGGGATGGTCACCAGAGGTCTCCTTCCGAGGTGGTGATTACAGGAAGGGACGAAGCGAGATCAGTGATCACGATTGCCAGCCACGTCAAGCCTGAGTCGACTCATTGGAGAGTGTCAATGTTTTTCCGAAAGTTTCGGGCCCCGAGGGTAGAGGGCCCTCCCGCGCTTGCACTGTGAATCGCGGACGGCGAAAGCCACGGGATTGCCGTCGGCGGCCCAGCCAGGCTGGCCAAACCGTCGATGCTGATGTTCAGCCCCAGCAGATGCCGTGTCGGAAACATTTCGACGTCTACCGATATGGCGCGACGGCCAGCGGTCCGGCACGCCGAGACCTGCGGCCTGACCAGAGCGATCCGACGCCTGTTACCGAAGGCGCCGGACCGCGAGGATCGGGACGGAATTTCTGATGATCAACAGTTAGAGTGCGGCCAATACCCGCCTCAACGGAGATGACGTGAACCGCATACCGTCGAAATTCTCGCGCCTCGCCGCGGCGACAGCGCTGCTGGCAACGGCCACCCTCTTCAGCGCCCCACACACGGCGGCTGCCGCCGAGGCGCTGCCCGAGCTGTTCGTCTCGTTCCGCAATGAACCCGTTGCTGAGATCGACCACAACGGCAGAACCGTCGGCATGTACGTCTACAACCACGGCGAGGCCCCGGCGACGGCGGTGACCGTCACCCTGGACCTGAGCAAGGTCTCCGACGCGGTCACCGCGTCCGTGCCGGATCGCAGCGACTGCAAGCTCGCCGACACCACTGTCACCTGCAACGTCGGAGCGCTCCACGCCGGCCAGTTCAAGTCCATCGACCCCCTGACGCTGGCCAGCCGCCCAGGTGCTGCCCGCGGCGACGCCGGCTCGGTCACCGTCACCATCGACGGTGCCGAAGACGACATGGCACCGGGCAACGACACCACCTCGTTCCCGGTCACGGTGGTCCCGTCCGGCCCCGATCTGGTCGCCGCCGCACAGGACCTGAACGACGAGAAGACGCCGGTCGGCCCGGGTGACACCGTCCCGCTGTATGCGGGCGTCGGCAACGAGGGCGACGCCGCCGCCGAGAACTTCACCGTAACGGTCGATGTTCCCACCGGCGCCACGTTCGCCGAGCGGTACAGCGACTGCACCTACACCGACTACCACCCGGACGACATCGGCAAGCCTTATGTGTACGGGCCCAACGAGGTCACCTGCGTGGTCCCGACGAGCCTCGCACCCGGCGACGGTCTGCTCTTCTTCGACGACGAGACCGGGACGTCGCTCTTCAACATCAATTTTGGCCGCAACATGGACGGCCCGAGTGAGAACTACGGTTGGGTGGATGTCGCCCTCGCCGGGCAGGAGCGCTCGGCCAAGGGCAGCACCCGCACCAAGGGCACCGGGCCGTCGTTCGCCGAGGCTGTTCGCAAGCTCGCCGCGAAGGGCGCGAAGGGTGACCTCGCGCGGCAGCGCGCGGCGCAGGGCGAGCTCGACGATTCCGACAACCACGCGATGTTCAGGTTCTGGACCAAGCCGAACACCCTCGACATCTCGGTGACCGCGCCGGCGGTCAAGGGTGCCGTCGGTCAGACGGTAAACGTCGTTTACGAGGTCGTCAACAACGGTCCCTCCGACGGCCGCGGCCCGTCAGTGATCATCACGGCGCCGACCGGAACGGCCCTAGTGCCCAACGTGTGGTGCTGGTCCGACGTCCCCGGGCTGGAATCGCCCAAGCTCGATTGCAACTTCGCGGGCGACTTCCCGGCCACGGCATCCGGTTGGGGCCGCATCAGGTCGACCGTCGAGGTGAAGATCAAGTCCACTCCGGGCACCGACGGCACGATCGTGGCCGGCAGCGACACCGCGGCGTCCGAGTCAAAGCCGGAGAACAACACCGCCCGGATCGTCATCACCAGCGGCACTGCTGGCGGCGGCACTGGCGGCGGTGACGACGAGGGCGGCTCGGGTGGCGGTCTGCCCATCACCGGCGCACCGGCCGCCATGCTCGCCAGCGCCGGTGCGGCAGTGCTCGTGCTCGGCGCCGCGCTGCTCGTGCTGTTCCGCCGTCGCCGCGTGGTGTTGCAGATCCCGCGCGACTGATTCAGCAACAGGTAACAGCGGGGGTGGGCCGACGCTGGCCCACCCCCGCTGTGTCACCGGTGTCGAGGCCGCTCACCTCGGCCCGCGGTCCAGGAACTCGTACGTGGTGGTCAGGCCCTCGGGCAGGTCGGGGACGAGGGCGTTGGTGCCGTCGACCACCTGGACGTAACGCTTGCCCTGGAAGATCGAGTAGCTGCCGTCAGGAACCTGATCGATCCGGAAAAGCTGCGTCGAGGCGGCGGCATCACACGCCCGGCCACGTACGCTGCCCGGCGCGGCGTCGTGCACGACGGTCATGCAGATCGCGTTGGCGCCGGACGCCAGGAGGATCCGGTACCTGTCGCCCTCGGGGCGCAGCACCCACAGCGCCCGGTCGTCGATGCCCTGTTCGGTGGTGGCCCGCACCTGATCGCCGTCGCTGTCGATCGCCAACGTGGCCCCGCGCATGCCGGGCAGCACGATCTGGACCTGCCGCCGGCCAGCGAGGATCTCCTGTGGTCCCGCCGAGGCGGTCGCGGACGGGACCACGGGCGGTGCGACAGGGGTGGCCGGACCGACACCGGGCGACTCGACGTCGTCCCGCACCTGCACCAGGGCGGTGCCAGCGGCGAGGGCCACCACGGCCAGCCCCGCGGCGCCGACGACCGTCCGCCGCCGCCGACGCCGGTCGCTGCGGTGCCGCAACGTCTGTGCCCCCGGCAGCGTGGTGACTCGCCGGACCTCGTCCACGATCGCCCCGAGATCGTCGCGCGGATCAGCCATGGGAGGTTTCCTCCTGGTGCGCATCGGTCAGCAACCCGGCCATCGCTCTCCGACCACGGGCGAGGTACGTCTTCACCGTTCCGACGGGGGCCTGCATCTCGGCTGCCACCTCCGCGACGCTGAGGTCGTTGAGATGGTGCAGCACAACGGCCCGTCGCTCGTTGGCGCTCAGCCGTTGCAGCGCCTGCAACAGTGCGACGTGGTCCTCGTTCAGTCCGGGCACACCCTGGTCGACAGCGGCCCGGCGGTGTGCGCGTACCCGGTTGAACGCCTTGCGCCAGCTGCTCACCGCGATCCGGGAGGCCACGCGGCGGACCCACGCCTCCGGACTGTCCGTCTCCCGTACCGTCGCCCATCGCTGCCAGGCCCGCATGAACGCCTCGGCCACGGCGTCCTCCGCCTCGGCGCGGTTGCCGGTGAGCGCGTACACGTGACCCACGACCCGACCCGCACAGGCCGCGTAGAGGGCGTCGAACTCTTCGGCGTCACGCATCCGACCGGTGCCCTCCCCTGCCTCGTCCCCTGGTCACCGCCGCATGGAACTCGCCGGGGTGGACCGGTCGCGTCGGCGCGGGGCGAGATTGTGGCTTCTGTCACACCAGGGTGATCAACCTAACGACCTGGTCAGGCGTCATCGTGCCGACCCAGGAGACGCCCGTGGCGGAGAGGACGATGTGCGACGACGGCAACGACGCGCCCTGACAGCCGGCGTACTCGCGACCGCGCTGGTTGCGGCGGGCCTGACCGCCCAACCGGCGAGCGCGCAGGAGAAGCCGACGGCCACGGCCCCCGGCGCCCACGGAACCTTCACCCTGATCACCGGGGACCGGGTTTCGCTGGACGCGGCGGGCCGCCCGCAGATCCAGCGCGCGCCGGGTCGTGCCGGCATGCGGTTCGTGAGCAGCCGGGAAGATGGTCACCAGTACGTCATCCCGGTGGACGCGATGCCACTGGTGCGGGACGGGCGGCTCGATCGACGCCTGTTCGACCTCAGCACGCTCGGCGAGTTCGGCTACGACGACCGGGCAGCCGAGTTGCCGCTGCTGGTCGCGTACCCCGAGAACATGGCGGCGCGGGCGCGGACCGCGACCACCGGGGGTGCCGGGCGGGTGCGGGCCGATCTCCCGGCCGCGCACGCGCTCGCGGTCCGGGCGGACCGGGACGACCGGGTGACGCTCTGGGCGTCGCTCACCCGTGGTACGTCGTCCGCGCGCACCCTCGCCGCGGGGATCACCCACATCTGGCTGGACGGCAAGCGCAAGGTTTCCCTCGATCGCAGCGTGCCGCAGATCGGTGCCCCGGCGGCGTGGCAGGCCGGTTTCGACGGCACCGGCGTCACCGTCGGCGTGCTGGACACCGGGATCGACGCCAGCCACCCCGACTTCGCCGGCCACCTCGCCGAGGTCCGGGACTTCACCGGCGGCAACGACCCCAGCGACTCGGTCGGCCACGGCACCCACGTGGCGTCGACGATCGTCGGCAGCGGCGCCGCCTCCGGCGGCAGGTATCGCGGGGTTGCGCCGGGGGCCAAGCTGCTCGTCGGCAAGGTCTGCGCCACCACCGAATGCCAGGACTCGGACATCATCACCGGCATGCAGTGGCTCGCGCCGCAGACCCCTGTGGTCAACCTCAGCGTGGGCGGCGACGACGCGCCCGGCCTCGACCCACTGGAGACCGCGGTCCAGGACCTGAGCCACCAGTACGGCACCCTCTTCGTGGTGGCGGCCGGCAACGAGGGGAAGCCGAAGTCGGTCTCCTCGCCGGCCTCCGCCGACGACGCTCTCGCCGTCGCCGCCGTGGACGCCGACGACCAGCGGGCCTACTTCTCCAGCCGGGGCCCGCGCGTCGGCGACAACCACATCAAGCCCGAGATCAGCGCGCCGGGCGTCGACATCGTGGCCGCCGCCCCGGGTGGCGACTACGCCACCATGTCGGGTACGTCGATGGCGACCCCGCACGTGGCCGGCACCGCCGCGATTCTCGCCGGGCAGCACCCGGACTGGAGCGGCCCGCAGCTCAAGGCCGCCCTGATGGACTCGGCCAAGCCGACCGGCGAGGACACCATCTACGAGCAGGGCGCCGGCCGGGTGGACATCGCCCGCGCGGTCGCCCAGCCGGTCGCCACCGACATCGCCGCCATCGACTTTCCGGTGCAGCGCTGGCCGCACGCCGACGACAGCCCGATCACCCAGGTCGTCGGCTACCGCAACACTGGCACCGCGCCGGTCACCCTGACGCTGGCCATCGCTCCGGCCCCGGCCGGCATGCTCACCGTCAGCCCGGCCACGCTGGTGGTGCCGGCCGGCGGCCGCGCCGAGGCGACGATCACTGTGGACACCCGGGTGGACGCCCCGGACGGCGTCTACCAGGGGGCGCTGACCGCTACCGGCGCCGGCGACCTGCGGGTACGGACGCCCTTCGTGTTGAACCGTGAGATCGAGAGCTACGACGTGCGGCTCAACCACACCGGACGCGACGGCAAGCCGGCCACCGAGTACACGACAGTGGCGGCGAACCTGACCACCGGCGAGTTCAGCACCCTCCCCGCGACACCGGGCGGCGGCATCCTGCGGCTGCCCAAGGGTCGGTACGCGCTGCACAGCACCATCCACGAAGGCGCCGTGTCGACCCTGCTCGCACAGCCGGTCCTGGACGTACGCGGCCCGGTCACCGAGGCGGTCGACGCCCGCAACGCCAAGCCGGTCGCGTTGACACTGCCGCAGCACGACGCCGCGCCGATCTCGATCAACGTGAGCGCCAACTGGGACGACGGCATGCGCTACCCGGGCGTTCAACTCAGCGGAGTGTCCTTCAGTGACGTCTTCTTCGGCCGGCTCGGGCCCGCCGTCACGGCGCCCGAGTTCACCGCGACGCTGGGCGTCGGGCTCGCCCGACCGGGCAGGGACGGCACCTTCCGGAACAGCCCCTACACGTACGACCTGGCGTACGTCGACAAGGGCGACATGTTCACCGGCCTGACCAGGAAGCTGTCGCCGAAGAACCTGGCCACCGTTCGGGCGACCTACCGGAGCCAGTCCACGACGGCGACGGCAACCCGGTTCCACCGCGCGTCGGCACCCGGAGGCGCGGGCCCGATCGGGTCGAACACGCCTGTCGACCTGCCGTTCAAGGGCACCGAGTACTACAACACCGACGGCGGCATCGTCTGGACGTCCACGTTCGTCGAGGGGGACACCCTCACGACTCAGGATTCGACGTTCAAGTCGGGGCGCACGTACAGCCAGACCTGGAACGCGGCGCCCTTCGGGCCCACAGTGGCCCAGGCACCGACCCTGTCACCCCTGGGGTACGCGGGCCGCGACGGCGACACCATCTCGATCGCGTCGTTGCCACTGTTCGGTGACGCGGCTGGTCGCCCCGCGAGCCGCGACGACCGGCCGGTGCGGTTCCGGCTGCTGCGCGACGGTAAGGAGATCGGCACCTCGGACAGCCCGTGGGCCGAGTTCGCGGTGCCCGCCGGGAAGGCCACCTACCGGCTGGAGGCGGCTGTCACCCGGGAGGCTCCGGACACGCTGTCGACGTCGGTCTCGGCGGCCTGGACCTTCACCTCGGCGCACACCGCGTCGCCGGAGCGGTTGCCCCTGACGACGGCTCGGCCGACGCCCGTGCTCGATGACACCAACACGGCACGCGCGGGCCGGATCATGACGATTCCGGTGGCGCTGGATCGGCAGGCCGGCTCGAAGGCAGCGCCCAACCGCACGCTCAGTGTGTCCGCGTCGTTCGACGACGGCCGTACGTGGGTCGCGTTGCCGGTGCTCCAGAACGTCGCGCTGATCAGTCATCCGCGACGGGCCGGATTCGTCTCGCTGCGGCTGACCGCTACCGACACCGCCGGCAACACTGTCACGCAGACGATCCAGCGGGCCTACCGGATCGCCTGACGCATCGCCTGGTCCGGGGTGGCGGCTGCTGGAGCCTCCGCCCCGGACCGGGTCCGAGTGCCTCAGGCGGTGAGGGCACCGTCGATGGCGATGGACGCGCCGCTGATGAAGGTGGCCTCGTCGCTGAGCAGGAACGCGGTGAGCGCGGCGACCTCGTCGGACGTGCCGGCTCGTCCGGTCGGCTGCGCCGACAGGTAGCGCTCCGCAATCTCCGGGGCCTGGCTGACCACGCCCTGCCAGAGCGGCGTGTCGATCAGCCCGGTGACCAGGGCGTTGACCCGCACACCGGAGCGCGCCACATCGTGGGCCGCCGAGCGGGTCAGCCCGATGACGCCGTGCTTCGCCGCGTTGTAGGCGGCCTGGGTCCCGTCACCCTTCACGCCGGAGACGGAGGCGTTGTTGACGATCGCGCCACCGCCGGAGGCGATGATCGCCGGGAGCTCGTACTTGAGGCCGTAGAAGACGCTCGTGAGGTTGAGGGCGAGCGACCGGTGCCAGTTGTCGCTGTCGGTCTCGCGCACGCTGGCCATCGGGCCACCGCCGGCGTTGTTGAACGCGCCGTCCAGCCGCCCGTACTCCGTCACCGCGGCGTCGACGAGCCGCGCCATCTCTTCCTCGACCGTCACGTCGGTGGGCACGAAGAGGGCGCTGCCGCCCGCGTTCCTGATCTGCGCGGCGACCTCCTCGCCCCGGTCCTTGTCCCGGGCGCCGATGACGACGCGGGCCCCTTCCGTGGCCGCCCGCTGGGCGAACGCCAGGCCCATGCCCTGCGTCCCGCCGGTCACGACCAGCACCTTTGCTTCCAACCGTCCAGACATCTCGTCTCACATCCACTTCGACTGGTGAGCCGCCACGGGGCCCGCAGGGCTCTTCGTGAGACGGAACGCTAGCCTTTTCTGGAACGTTCGACAAAGTAATAGCACTCACAGGAGCCGCCTCCGCAGGTGCGGATCCCCTCTTAGATGGCGGATAGTTGCGGATTCCAGCGTCCAATCGCCCACTTCGCGGCTGTAACCGCAGGCACATTCTTTGGTGCTCGTTCCAGAAAGTCGTTAGCGTTGGCGGGTCGCACGAATCCGCGCAAACCACTCTTAAGGAACAGTCATGCCCAGAGGTCGCACCGCCCCTGACTCCCAGCGGTGGAAGGCCCTGTTGTTCATCTCCATCGCTCAACTGATGGTGGTGCTCGACGGGGCGGTCATGAACATCGCGCTCCCCTCGGCGCAACAGGCGCTGCACTTCACGGACGGGAGCAGGCAGTGGGTGGTGACCGCGTACGGCCTGGCCTTCGGCGGCCTGCTGCTGGTCGGCGGCCGGATCGGTGACATGGTCGGGCGCAAGCGCACCTTCCTGATCGCGCTGGCCGGCTTCGCGATCGCCTCGGCGATCGGCGGCCTGGCCGTCAACGCCGCGATGCTGCTGCTCGCCCGGGCACTACAGGGAGTGTTCGCGGCCCTGCTCGCGCCGGCCGCGCTCTCGTTGCTCTCCCTGTCCTTCACGCAGCCGAGGGAACGCGCGAAGGCGTTCGGCGTGTTCAGCGCGGTCTCGATCGCCGGCGGCGCTGTCGGCCTGATCGTGGGAGGGCTGCTGACCCAGTACCTGAACTGGCGCTTCGCGATGTTCGTCCTCGTGCCGATCGCCGTCATCGGGATCCTGGGCGCAAGTCGCACCGTCCACGACGACGGCGAGCGGCACCGCGCCCGGCTCGACCTCCCCGGGGTCCTGCTGGCCAGCTCCGGACTCGTCGGCCTCGTCTACGGGTTCGGTGTCGCCGAGAGCCATGGATGGTCGGCGGGTGTGACCATCGGATCGTTCACCGCCGGGGTGCTGTTGCTGGCGACCTTCGTCGTGGTGCAGGCGCGGGTCGCGTCTCCGCTGCTGCCACTGCGCGTCCTGACCGAACGCAACCGGGCCGCCGCGTACCTCTCGGTTGGCCTTGCGATCGTCAGCATGTTCGGAATGTTCCTCCTGCTCAGTTACTACTTCCAGCAGGTCAAGGGATGGTCGCCGGTGATGGCCGGTCTGGCGTTCATGCCGATGGCCGTGCCGCAGGCGATCGGGGCCACGCAGATCGGCGCCCGACTCGCGCACCGGATCGCCCCCCGGCCGATCATGGTCGGTGGTTACCTCGTCACCGCTGTCGGTCTGGTGCTGCTCGCTTTGCTCAACGCGGACAGCGGCTTCCTGGAGATCGCGTTCGCCGAAGCCGTGATCGGGCTCGGCATCGGCACCGCCTTCATGCCCGCGATGAGCATCTCCACCCACGGCGTCGAGCCCAAGGACGCCGGTGTCGCCTCCGCGATGATCAGCTCGTCGCAGCAGGTCGGCGGGTCGATCGGCACCGCCCTGCTGAACACCATCGCGACCAGTTCGGCCGCCACCTACCTGGTCTCGCACGGTGGCCCGGCGGCGCAAACCCAGGAGCGGAACGAGGCGCTGATGCACGGCTACTCGGTCGCGTACTGGGTCGCCGTCGGATTTGTGGTCGCGGCGGCCCTGGTCTCCGTGGCAATGGTGAACGCCGGCGCTCCGAAGCACGTCCCGGCCCCGACGGACGCCCTCGGGGACGTCACCCCGGCGCCCGTGCACTGATCGCTGTCGCGCCTGTCGATCCGGCGCGGTGACCGAGGACACGGTGCACTGACTCCGCTGAGAGGGTGGAATCAGAGGTGTGAGCAGAGAAGGCACCGGCGAGTGACGTCGTGAGGTCCACTCTTTCGACCCGCGATCCGGGTTCGTCCAGCGCCGGCACGACGCCCGCGGCGAACGAACCGACTCGGGTGACGGCCGCCCACCGGCAGCGCTGGGCGGTGCAGACCATGGCTGTCGCACCCGACGACCAGGTGCTGGAGATCGGCTGCGGTCGGGGAGTTGCCGTCTCCCTGGTCGCCGACCAGCTCACCACCGGCCGGATTGTCGCCATCGACAGCGCCGCGACGATGGTGCGGCTGGCGGCCCAACGGAACCTCAGCCACATCGACGCCGGTAGAGCCGAGATCCGGCGAGCCGGGTTCGAGTCCGCCGACCTTCCGACTGACCACTTCACCAAGATCTTCGCGGTGAACGTCAGCCTCTTCTGGTTGGGCGACGCGGCGCAGCAGATCGCTCGGATGCGCAGCCTGTTGGCACCGGGAGGGCAGCTCTACGTCTTCGGCGAGCGACCCACCGAAGCGCACGCCATCGCGAACCTCACAGCGACCGAACTGCTGCTCGAAACCCACGGTTTCGCCACGACCACATCGAGCGCCACCCGTGGTCGGGGCCAGGTGCTGACCTGCGTCACCGGCACGCCGATCCGGTGAGCCTGGGCTGATCGCAGCGTTGACATGAGCCGGGGGGCTCGGCGCGACGCCGAGCCCGCCCGTTCCGGATCAGTCGAGCGTGATCAATCGTGTCAGCGCTGCAGGGTCAGCAGACCCGGCCGGTACGGCAGCAGGCCGTAGTCGACGCCGTCGGAGCTGGGGGAACGCCCCTGGTAGAGCAGTTGCAGGTTGCAGGCGTCGACGGTCATCGTCTGGTCGGCGTTGGTGCGCAGCAGCTCACCGTGGCTGATGTCGTTGGTCCAGGTCGCACCGCTGTTGACCTTGCCCGCGAACGGGTTGCTCTGGGTCGCGGCCTGCGGCGTCCACGAGCCGTTCAGGCTGGTCGCCGTGAACGAACGGAAGTACCGGCCGGTCGAGCCGATCGCCTCGACGATCATGAGGTACTTGTTCAGACCCTGCAGCTTGTAGACCTGAACGGCCTCGAACAAGTTGTTAGTGGTGTCGCTCATGATGGTCGTGTAGCTGCTGCCGAAGTTGCCCGGGAAGTTCCCGATCGGCATGCTGGCCCGGTAGATCTTGCCGTTGTCGCCGGCGAAGAAGAGGTACATGTTCGTACCGTCACCGATGACCGTCTGATCGATCGGACCGGTACCGGAGCCGGTGATGCTTCCGGTGAACAGCGGCTGCGCCGCGGACCAGCCGTTCGCGTTGGTGGGGTTGGTCGAGGTCCGGTAGGAGAACGCCGTGCCACCCCACTGGTAGGTGAGCACCCAGATGTTCTTCGGCGCGAAGTAGAAGAGCGACGGCGCGACAGTCCCGGAGTTCATCGTGTTCTGGGTGGCCGAGGCCATCTGCGAGTAGTTCGAGAAGAGGCTGAAGTTCATCGATCCCCAGCTGCTACCGAAGTCGTGCGTGGTGGCGTAGACCAGTTGCTGGCCGTTGTACGGGGCGACGGTGAAGTCCTTCAGCGACACCCAACCCGACTTCGGGTTTGCCAACACCCCGGTGGAGGACCACCGGTACGTCGAGGGAAGGTCGCACGTGCCGCCCGGCGGCGGAGTCGTCGTCGGCGGCGTGGTTCCGTCGACGCGGACGAACTGCCACTGCTGGTTCGTGCCGTTCCAGTCGTCGTACTGCACGATGTTTCCGCCGTCGGCGGTCGAGGCGCCCTGCACCTCCATCACCTTGTTGCTGTTCCGGTTGATCAACCGGACGTAGCCGCTGTCCGAGTCGGCCAGCCGGAACTGCTGGTTGGTGCCGTTGAGGTCACTCCACTGCACGATGCTGCCACCGTTGGCGGTCGAGAAGCCCGAGACGTCCAGCACCTTGCCGGACAGCCGCGACTTCACCCGGTAGTAGCCACCACCGGAGTCGACGAACTGCCACTGCTGCTGGTTGCCGTTGTTGCGGGCCCACTGGGTGATCCGGGCACCGTCATTCGTGGCCAGGTTGTAGACGTCCAGGGCCTTGCCGCTGTTGCGGTTGACCAACACGTACCACGCGTTCGTGTCGACCGACGCCGCGGCGGCGGGTGACGACACCACAGCTACGGCGGCGCCACCGACCATCAGCGCCGCCGCGCTGGCGGCGAGAAGGCGGGGCAACCACCAACGTCGCCGTCGTGACGGCATGGCAATCGATGGAGACCTATCGAGGGCAGACATGATCCTCCTCCAGTGACCAAGAGCCGAACGGCCTGCCCGAGGGTGGGCGTACCGCGACGCGTGGCCGAGCGCGCAGGCGTCAGAAAGTTAGCGTTAACAAGACGCCGGCGAGCGATGGCGCACGCCTGATTCGAGATCGACGAGGCAGGGCTTGCCCGGAAAGCCAAGGTGTCGTCGTCCTTAGGCATCGACTGTGAGCGATAACATGCCGTTCGTCAAGACGTAATGTGCTGGGAACATCAGCCGCTGCCGGGCTGCGGATCTTGGGGCAAAACGTCTTGAGCCGCATTCCCGCAGGCATCGCCCCAGATCCCCGAGGAGGACCACCGCTGGGCCCTTGAGGAGGCCCCGCGAGCGCGTTAACATCGACGACTGCCCATTGCCGACGGTGCCGGTGACCTCAGCCTGACGGATCGACCGGCAGGGGCGCTCGGGCAGCGACGGTCAGGGAACGATCGCCGCGCGAGTCAAGGCCCACCGGGTGGCTGGTCCGCAGGCGCCGGGGTACGTCGGAGTCAGACCGCGCCTCGATCGACCATGCTGAACGTGGTGTCGAGCGGAGCGTCGCCGAGAAACTCGACGAAGATTTCCTTCTTGGTCGGGCTCCACTGCACCGGGCCGTACTCCTCGCTGATGATGGCGTAGGAGGGGCGCCCCTTGTCGTCCTTGCCCTCACGGGATATCGCGAACACTGTCGCCTTGGTCGGCCGACAGTCGGCTCCCACGAGCGACTTGTTCCCGTCTGAATCGAGCTTGACCCCGAGGCACGGGCGGTGGGCGATCTCCGGGTTGACGGACTTGATCATGTAGTCGACACCGACCGGCTCGAGCACGAAGAGCGCGTCCTTGCCGGTCCCGTCGCCGACCTCGAGCTCGCCGTGAGACGGCAGCGACAGGTCACGGTCGATCCTCACCACGTGCAGCAGGAATCGCCGCTGACCGGCCAGCATGGCCCCGGTGGGGTCCACACTTGTCGACGGTGAGGCGGACGGCTTGCCCGATGCGGGCGTGGACGCGGTGGCCGCCGGCCCGCTGGTTGCCGGGCTACCGCTCGGCGTCGAGCCGGCCAGATTCGGTTTGGACTGCCCCCGCAGCAGTTGCGGGCCGAACATGAAGGCGGGCACCAGCACCGCGATCACTGCGGCAGTCGCCCCCAGCGCTGTGAGCCAGCCCCGCCTGCGTGAGCCCGCGCTACCGGCCGTGGCCAGACCCGGCGGCACCGACCGTGCGCCCTGATCATCACCACCGGCAACCGGCGACGCACTCGTCGGCGGCGTCGCGCCCAGGAGTTGCGCCGGCCCGCCAGCACCCACCGGAGGCGCTGCGGTCAACAGCCCGTCGAGCAACTCGCGGGCGGTGGGCCGGGCAGCTGGGTCCTTCTCCAACGCCCGGGAGACCAACTCCCGCAACGGCCCACCGAGCCCGGTCAGGTCCGGCGGTTGAGTGAGGATCCGCATCGCGGTCGCGGTAGCGGAGTCGCCCCCGAACGGGCTGCGGCCGGTCGCGGCGTAGGCGACCAGGGCCCCCCAGGCGAAGATGTCCGCGGCCGGGCCCGTCGGACGGCCGGAAGCCGCATCGAACCGCTCCGGAGCCATGTACGAGACGGTCCCGACCATCTGGTTGGTCCGGGTGTGCTGGCTCGTCGCCTCGAACGCTCGGGCGATGCCGAAGTCGATGACCTTGATCCCTCCCGGCGCGACCAGGACGTTCGCCGGCTTCAGGTCGCGGTGGATCACCCCGGCACCGTGGATGGCGGTGAGCGCGGTGGCCACCCCGACCGCGATGCTGTGCAGCCGCGCCGCCCCCAGCGGCCCCTGTTTCCGGACCACCTCGGCCAGACTGGGCCCTTCGACGTACTCCACCACCAGGTACGGCGGGTCATGGTCCGGGTCGGCGTCCAGGACCTCGGCTGTGCAGAACGGTGGAACCTGGCGGGCGCGGTTCACTTCACTACGGAACCGACCCCGGAACTCCTCGTCGTGCGAAAGTTCCGCACGGACGACCTTGACCGCCACCAGCCGACCCTGCGGCGAACGGGCCAGGAAGACACTCCCCATACCCCCGTCGCCAAGCCGGTCGAGGACCTCGTAACCACCGAGGCGTGCCGGATCACCGGGACGCAACCCGTCGCTCACGCCGGATGCCCGCAGACAGCGACCACCGCGCGAACCGTTCCGCCCATCAACCGTTCCCCTTAGGTCACTCCGACGCCGGCCGCAGCCTATCGTCCGCGCACCGAACCCGGTCGATGCCGTCCGGAGAGTGGGCCTCAACCGGAGCTTGTCGCGTCGTCGCGTCCGGCGCCACCGAAGCCCGCCAAGGCCCTACCGCTTCGCTGCCCAGAAGACATAGACAGCGCCGTACGGCACGGCCGCCGTCTCGCCGTCGGTGCAGGCGCCGGCCGGGGCGACGCCACCCGACGTCAGGAGACGACTGATGTACGCCACGTTGCTGAGAATGCCGGTGCCGGTGTGGGTGTCCACCGTCAGAAGCAGCTCGGGGATCGTCCCCGGTCGCGGGCTCTCCGCGGTCTTCTTCGCCGTGATCAGTGAGCCGTCCCGCTCCGACTGCCAGCTCGGGCCCTTGAAGTGATGGACCCGGCCGCCGGTGCCGACCAACTGCGCCTCCGGCACCGACGCGCCGGTGAACACTCCGCCAGCACACGTGTAGGTCTGCGTTCCGCGAGTGACGACGTACGCACCAACGGGGCGCGATCCCGCCGGTGGCTTGATTGCGGAGGTGATGCGCGGGATGTCGACCCGGCGTGCGTCGGCGCCCACAGCAGTCGGCGCGGCTACCTCGGCAGCGGACGCGTGCTGGGTCACCGCGCCGATCGCCGCCACGACACCGGCCACGCCGATGACGGCAACCGCTCGAATCCGCGAGTGAAAAGTGCTGAGCATGCGATTCCTCCGTTTCAGGCAGGCGCACCTACGCCCACTTTCTCCTGCACGGACAGCATGCGTAGAACGATCAAAATCGCGCCCGATTTGAACGACCATTCACCTGGCGGAGGTGCCGGCGGGCGGCCGGCGACGCTACTGGAGCTGCTCTTCGGCGTCTTATCCTCGTCGTGCTCGTCACCGTAGGCGTCCTGGTCGGCATCACGCTCACCGACACCCGGCGCCTCCGGCGTGCCGCGTCCACGGCGGTCGGATCACCTGCGATCCGACCGCCGGCCGCGACCGTACGAGCTATCGGCGGCTCCACTGCTGGTTGGTCTGGCCGGTGCAGGTCCAGAGGACGAGCTTCGTGCCGTTGCCCGTACCCACGTTGTAGGGATCCAGGCAGAGGCCGGACTGCGCCCCGGTGATGGCGCCGTTGGCGTTGACGTTCCACTGCTGGTTCGTTCCGCCGTGGCAGTCGTAGATGGTGACCAGGGTGCCCGGGGAGGTGCCGTAGCCGGCGGCGTCGAGGCACTTGTTGCCGTACACGGTCAGTGTCTTGCTGCTCGCGTAGGTCCACTGCTGGTTGGTGCGGCCGTGACAGTCCCACAACTGCACCTGGGTGCCGTTGGTGGTGGAAGAGCCGGGGACGTCGACGCAGCGACCGGACAGTGCGCCCACGATCGCAGTGGTCTGCCCGGTGCCGCTGCCCGGGTTGCCGATGCTGCCGGGCACCGACTGCAACGCGCTGTACCAGCGGGCAGCCATCTTGTCGTAGCCGCCGGACGTGGGGTGGATGCCGTCGATCAGGTCGGTGGTGGTGAGAGCGCTGTGCATGTCGACCAGGCGCACCCGCTTGCCGGCGTTCACCTTGCTCTGCACGATGCCGGGGATCGCCGCGTTGAAGGTGCGTACGGCCGCCTCCTGGTTGCTGTTGGAGAGCGGGATGATCTGCGCGACGAACACCTCTGCGGTGGGAGCCGTGGTGGTGATCCGGTCGATCAGGGTGGAGAGCCGGTTCGGCGCGGTGCTCACGTTGTAGTTCTGAAGGATGTCGTTGGTCCCGATGTGCAGCAGGACGGTCTGCGGCCGTTGGGTGTTCAGCCAGCCGACGATGTTCGCGTCGATCTGGTCGATGCGCCAGCCGGGATGCCCCTGGTGGTCGTGGTCACCCAGGCTGGCCGGCCCGTTGAACTGCGACCCGACGAAGTCCACTGTGTACCGACCGTTGACGAGGCGCTGCCAGAGCCCGATGCGGTACCCGCCCGGCACCTGTGTGCCCTCGGTGATGGAGTCGCCGAGAGGCATGACCCGCACCCCGCCGTTGGATTCCGCGTTGGCCGGGCCGGTCGAGGTCAGCACCCCGGCGAGGACAACACCGAGTGCGGCAGTCGCCGCGAGCCATCTTGCCCTCGTTCGCATAGATTTCTCCCCTGCAGTGGTAGTGCTGACCGAGGAGTCAGGCCGTCGCGACCGCTGCCACACCGGCATGACGATGCCGTCGCAACACTGGGACGGTTTGTTAACGCTAACAGCGATTCATGTAAATTCTTGTCGCTGATCTAGCCCACGTCAAGCGCCAGCAACCCGGGTGTCCTGGCCGGCGCGACGGCGCCTGCGTCGAGCGTCGGCGGCTGCCACTCGCCGTCCGCGCCGCTTGCCGCCCCCCGGTCCCGGTGAGCTGAGCGAGTGATCCACTCCGCTTTCACGAAGTCGGGGTGTCCGGGCACCAGGGATACCCCGACTTCATGAAAAGCGAGTGGATCACGTCCGCTGGGTCGCCAGGTGCCGGTAGGACAGAAGGGCATGGCGACACTGCTGGGGTGCGAGTGACGCGTACGCCGAATGTAGGCATTTTTCGCATAAGCCCGTTTGATGTGAGGATCGCTCGACTACCTTCGCCTTGGTGGCGGCAACCGATTTGTCGCCTTCTGCACCGACTGTGACGTGCGGAAACCTGGTGTACGGAGAAGGGCTGGTAGCTCGATGTCCAACTATCTGCACCCGAACAGGAGCGAAGCAGCGGCAGGTCAGGCCAGTCCGCCGAAGCGGCGCCGGGCGCGCTTGCTCGTCGCCGGGGTGGCCGGGTTGACCGGAGTGGTCGGTCTGGCCGCCTTCACCTCGGCGGGAGTGAGCGGAGCGCCCGCAAAGAGCGGCAACCCCTCCAACGCCGGAACGCAGGTTCTCGCCGACGGCAGCCGGGGCAACGGCGACGACCACGGGGGCCAGGACCCGGGCGGCCGCGACGGCAAGGACCACAAGAAGGACGGCGACCATCGAGACGACAGAGGCGACGACTTCCGGTCCGTACCCTGCAACGCCGACGAGCTGATCGCGGCGATCGTCCGCGCGAACGCCAACTCCGGGGCAAAGCTCCGGCTCGCCGAGAATTGCACCTACACGCTCAACAGATCCGCACCCCAGCCACCGGTGCCCTTCGGCGCGGTCGGCCTGCCGATCGTCACCCAGCACGTCGTGATCGACGGAAACGGGTCCACCATCGTCCGCGCGGCGAACGCCACCCCGTTCCGGATCCTGGAGGTAGGAGCCGGCGGCGACCTGACGCTCCGCGACGCCACCATCAAGGGCGGCCAAGCCGAGAGTGGGGTCGGCGGCGGAGGCGGTGGCATCCGGATCGACATCGGCGGCAAGGCCACCATCGAGAACACCAAAGTGGTCTACAACCAGACCAACGGCCTGGGCGGCGGTATCGCCAACTTCGGCGTCGCGAAGATCCTCGGCCGGACCGACCACGGCAAGGACTGGAACGGCAAGGACAAGGGCAACAAGAAGGACGGCGGCAGCACCATCAGCAACAACAGCGCCCTGTACGACGGCGGGGGCATCCACAACAACGGCAACCTCATCGTGCAGAACACCCGACTGAGCTACAACAACACGATCGGGGTCTTCAACATCCTGCCCCTCGGTGGCGCGGGTGGTGGGCTGTCGAACAGCAGCGTCGCCGTCCTCGACAACATCCAACTGGACAACAACACAGCGGGCTTCCGCGGCGGCGGAATCCGCGGCGGTATCAACTCCACCACCGAGGCCAAGAACATCGAAGTCAACGACAACCGAGCCGGCAGCGAAGGCGGCGGAATCTTCTCCGACGGCGTCTTCCACCTCACGCACGGCAAGGTCCACCACAACGAAGCTGGCCAACGCGGCGGCGGCGTCTACAACCAGATCGGCCAGTTCGTCGCCGAAGAGAGCTCGATCAGCGAGAACACCGCCAGCACGAACAGCACCATCGAACACGGCGGCGGCCTCTACAACGGCAGCGGCACCGTCGTCCTGCGCCGCACCCACGTCGACCGGAACCGGGCCATCGGCACGAACTCCCAGGGCGGCGGAATCTACAACAACGCCACGCTCACCCTCACCGAAAGCAAGGTCACCGACAACATCTCCTTCCTGGCACCCGGCGGGATCTTCAACGACGGCGGCCAGGTCACCGTGGACCAGAAGACGGTGATCAGCGGCAACCGGCCCACGAACTGCACACCCAGCTCACCGCCGGTTCCCAACTGCTTCGGCTGATCATCCGATCGCCCCGGCAATCGGGTAGCAAGAAGTAATAGAGCAGGTACGGGCATCCGGTCCCGCACAGGTTCGGTCACGAAGATCGGGCCTGCGGCGGGACCGGCTGCCGTCTACAGGAAGGCCGAGGGCTCTGCCGCGGAACGGCGAGAGGGCGCGCCGGCCCGTCCGGGCGACGATTCTCCTGGTAGGCGGCTCAGGTCTCGATGATGTTGTTGTTCTCGTCGATGCCGTGGCTGCGCCAGTAGACGTCCCACTCGTCGTCGACGTGCTGCGGAACCTTGCCCTCCGGGTAGCGGACGTACGGCGGGGTCGGCTCCTGCCCGTCCGGGAAGCAGGCGCTGCCGCCCTGCCCGCCCACCGCGATGGCCGGATACTCACCGCTGGCGCAGATGTTCTCCTGGAACGAGCAACCGGCGGTGGTGGCCAGCAGCCCACCCAGGCCGACCGCGGCCAGGGCGATCACGATTCGCGTTCGCATGGGGAGAAATTCTGGTCGCACCGGGCGGTGCCTGCCATCCGCACGCGTACTCAACTCACGCCGCGCGTCACACCGGCGTACCAATGAGCGTCCACAAACAATTAAGGGCCCTGATCCGCGTCTCCGCAGCTCAGGACCCTCATGATCTTGTGCGCCCGAAGGGACTCGAACCCCTAACCTTCTGATCCGTAGTCAGATGCTCTATCCATTGAGCTACGGGCGCTTGTGCTCAGCCAGTGTACACACCCGGCTTTCGCGCGGAGACTCCGGGATTCGAACCCGGGAGGGGCTTTAAGACCCCAACCGCATTAGCAGTGCGGCGCCATAGACCAGACTAGGCGAAGTCTCCCTGGTGATCCTCAGACCACCGCGCCCGAGGATACAGGTCGCCACCCACCGGGAGCAAAACGACTTCCGGGGTACGCCCACCAGGGCCCGCCCGCCTCCGTGTTTCAACGCTGTGCGCCGGCGTGATCGGGACTACGCTCCATCGATATGCAGGAGCAGCCGCCCAGCGAGTCGACCAGTCGAGAGCCTGCTGAACGAGCGCGTCGGCGCTCCCCACGGGCCACCTTCAGGCCGCCGATCGTGGCCGAGGAGCCCACCGGGACGGTGGAGCCCACCGAGTCGACGGCACCGCCGGCAGCCGCTCCGGCGAGCCAGCGTCCTCGACGGGCCAAGGCTGCCCCGGCGGTGCTCTTCCAGCCTCCGGAGCCGGACCACCCCCTGCCTCGACAGCCTCGACGCGCACCGACCGAGCTGACCTCCGAGGCGAGCCCGGAGCAGCCGGAACAGCCGGACGGCGACCAACCAGGTCCAGCAGCAGGCGTCGCATCGGCACCGCCGAAGGCCCGGACCACTTCCGTTCGCAAGGCTGCTCCCCGTAAGGCAGCCGAGACGCCCGCCGAGGTGACGCCGACCACGCCGGCACCGCGCAAGCGCCCCACAAACGCCACCAAAGCAGCAAACCCCACCAAGGCTCCCAGCAGCACCACAGCAGGGAGCACCACCACCGCCGCGAGCCCGACCGAAGAGGCGAGCACCACCCCACCAGCGACCCCGGTCAAAGCCGCAAAGGCCACCAAACGCGCGGTCACCCCACGCAAGAGCACCACGCCGACAGAGCCCGCCCCCGCACCCGTGGCCCCGCAGCAGACGGCACCCGCCGAGCCGCAGATGGCACCAGCGGCACCCGCCGAGCAGCAGCAGACGGTGCCGGCGGCACCTGCCGTGCGGCAGGCAGAGCCGGCTCTGGGGCGTACCCCGGAATCGGAGCTGCGCGCGGTCGTCGCGCGCGTGCTCGACCACCCGGGCTTCGCGCCGGAGCTGTTGGCCCTGGCCGCGGTGCGGGCGTTCGGGCCCGGCGCGGCCGGGTGGGCCCTGGGATTGCGCACCCGGTATCCGGACGCGTCGGCGGACGGCCTGGCGCGGTTGGCGACCCGGCGGTTCGTCCGCTCGGCGGGTGCGGGTGGGGCGACCGCCGCGCTGGCCGGTTTCTTCGCGCCACTGGCCGAGTTGGCGGCGGTGCTGTGGACGCATTCGGAGCTGGTGCTGCACCTGGCCGCGGCGTACGGCAAGGATCCGACGCATCCCGACCGGGCCGTCGACCTGCTGGTGCTGACCCAGGTGCACCCGGATCGGGCGAGCGCGGCGGCGGCCCTGGCCGCCGCCGAGTCGGCGGGTGACCCGGTCGAGGGGGCGTGGCCGCGGACGGCGGAGGCGGCCTGGCGGTTGGCCGCGCCGCTCACGGCGCAGGCCGGCGGCTGGGTGGCGTTGCGGCTGGTGGCCCGGTTGCTGCCGGGCGCGGCGGTGCTCGCGGCGGCGTTGGGTGACGCGGCGGCGGCCGACCGGCTCGCGGCCCGAGCGGTCGCCGTCTACCGTTCCGGCCGGCGTTGACCGGTCAGAGCCAGTCGAACCACTCCCGGGGCAGCAGCGCGTAGCCGACGAAGGCGAACACGTCGAGCAGGGTGTGCGCGATGATCAGCGGCATCACCCGCCGGGTGCGCAGGTAGAAGAGGCTGAACACGACGCCCATGATCGCGTTGCCGACGAACGCGCCGAAGCCCTGGTAGAGGTGGTACGAGCCGCGCAGCAGCGCGCTGGCCGCGATGATCGCGGCCAGCCGCCACTGGAGCTGGCGTAGCCGGGTGACCAGGTAGCCGACCACGATCACCTCTTCCAGCACGGCGTTCTGCACGGCGGCGAGGATCAGCACCGGGACCGCCCACCAGACGTCCGGCAGCGCGGCCGGCACCAGCGTGGCGTTGAGGCCCAGGTGGGCCGCCACCCAGAACAGCGCCAGCCCGGGTAGGCCGATCAGCGCCGCCAGGCCGGCTCCGCGCGCCACGTCCTGGCCGGGCCGCCGGGCGTCCAGGCCGAGGGTCCGCGCCGGGTCGCCGGGGTCACGGCTGAGCAGGTGTACGGCGAGCAGCACGGGCAGCAGCGCGAACACGATGCCGAGCAGTTGGTACGTGAGGTCCAGCCAGGGGCGGGCCGATGCCGAGGTGTTCAGCGAGGCGGTCTGCGTGGAGAGCGGACCGTCGGCGGTCAACTTCGCGATGATCGAGACCGCCGCGTAGATCGCGGACTGGCCGAGGGAGAGGCCGAGGACCAGCAGCGTCTCGGTGCCCAGCAGTCGGCGGGACACCGGGCGGGTCAACTCAACGGTCACCGCACCACTCTGCCCGACGTACGGCACCGGTGACATGGCCGACCGGCCACCATGAGCCGATCGCACATTCTGTGCGACCAGTCGACACGCTCCGTGGAGATTCTATGAGCGCCCGATCCGTTGCCGTCTGGAGAAGGAGCGTCCGTGGACAACCTCGCGCGGTTGCTGAAGGAGAGCTGGGCCCTGGTCGAGGACGACCGGGTCCGGTTGAGCGGTCACTTCTACGCTCGGCTGTTCCTGCTCGACCCCGCCCTGCGGCAACTCTTCCCGGTGCAGATGACCGGCCAGGGCGACCGCCTACTCGAAGCGATCATCACGGCGATCCACACGGTCGACGACCCGGAGAGCTTCGACGAGTTCCTCCGGGCGCTGGGCCGCGACCACCGCAAGTACCACGTCGACGAGCGGCACTACGCCACGATGGGCGTCGCACTGCTGGACGCGCTGCGCAGCACCGCCGGCGACGGCTGGAACCTGGAGTACGACCAGGCGTGGCGGGAGGCGTACGCGGCGATCGCCGCCCTGATGGTGGCCGGCGCCGCCTCCGACGACGACCCGCCGTTCTGGCACGCCGAGGTGCTGACCCACGAGCGGTACGGCCCGGACACCGCCGTGCTGACCTGCCGAGCGTTGCAGCATCCGCTGCGCTGGCAGGCGGGGCAGTACGTGAGCCTGGAGGTGCCGCGCTACCACCCCCGCGTGTGGCGCAACTATTCGGTGGCGAACGCTCCGAACGACGACAACGTGCTGGAGTTCCACGTGCGGTCTCCGGGGGCCGGCTGGGTGTCCGGCGCGTTGGTGCGGCGGGTGCGGCCCGGTGACCTGCTCCGCCTGGCGGCGCCGATGGGGTCGATGACCCTGGACCGCGCCTCGGAACGGGACATCCTCTGCGTGGCCGGCGGCGTCGGGCTGGCGCCGATCAAGGCGCTGGTGGAGGAGTTGGCCACCTACAACCGGACCCGGTGGGTGCACGTCTTCTACGGCGCCCGGCAGGCGGCCGACCTGTACGGCCTGGACGGGTTGCAGAAGTTGGTTGCCGTACACCCGTGGTTGTCGGTCACCCCGGCGTGCAGTGAGGACCCGGACTTCGACGGCGAGCAGGGCGAGATCCCGGAAGTGGTGGCCCGGTACGGCCCGTGGACCACGCACGACTGCTTTGTCTCCGGTGCCGCCCGGATGGTCCGGTCCACCCTGCGGGTGCTCGCCGCGGACGACGTGCCGCCGCCACACATCCGCTACGACACCTTCGGTGACCTCTAGACGTTCCTCCCCCCACACCGGGGCGCGTGCCCCTGCCCCCTGGGGCACGCGCCCCGGTCCCTTCTTGGTCAGTAGCGCCAGGGGTGCCCGGTCTCGCGGTACTCCTCCACCGGCACCAACGGCACGCCGGGGGCCATCCGGTCGACGTAGAGCCGGCCCTCCAGGTGGTCGATCTCGTGTGCGACCAGCCGGGCCATACCGAACTCGAACGACGTGATGATCCGGCTGCCGTCCCACTGGGCGTGTTCGACGTCCAGTCGCAGCGGCCGTGGCACCAGACCTCGGTGGTCGAAGAAGGAGAGGCAGCCCTCGTACTGCTCGTCGGTCTCCGGGTCGGCGTCGACCACCCGGGGGTTGAGCAGCACGACCGGCTCCGCCGATCGGTCGGGGGGCCGCACCACGGCCGCCGCGCGGCCGATGCCGAACTGCGGGGCGGCGACGCCCACCCCCTTGCTGAACGGGTGCAGTTCGTCGAGCCGGGCCAGGGCCATGGTGAGCCGGTCGACCACGTCCCGGGCGACGTGTTCGTCGCCGGGCAGGTCGAACGGACGGGCGCGCTGACGGAGCAGGTCGGCGCCGCGTTGCACGATGCCGAGGCTGCGCATCCGGTCGCTGGGTCGGACCCGGGTGCCGCCGGGGCCGATGTCCGGTTCGGTGTCCGGGCGGGCGCGGAACCGCCACTGCATCCGGTAGCGGGCGTTCAACGGTGGGTCGTCGGTCTGCCAGTCGTAGATCGCCCGGTCGCCCTCGTCGTGGCGTTGCGGCGCCGTCCGCAGCGGGCCCTCCTCCGCGCTGAGCGAGGTTTCCACGCCCCAGACCTGCGGGTCGAGGGCCGCAGGCAGGTCCAGGCGTACGGCGAGCTGCCGGGTGGGCAGTCGGACGGCTCGCTGGAACCAGGGGCCCCACTTGTCGTGCCCGACGCTGTACGCGTACTCGATGGTGGCCCGGTCGCCCGGGTAGAGGGGGAAGCGTCGATCCCCGTTCTCGAAGAGCAGCCAGATCTCCTTGAACGCGTCCCGATCGTGTTTGGCTCGCCAGTGCATCGGCTCCGGGTCGCCGCCGCCGTCGTCTCGACGGGCCTGTATCTGCAACTCGGCGAAGGTGAGGGGGTGCTCCCGGTGGTGCCGGTTGGAGCGGCCAGGGTCGTTCGGGTAGCGGTCGACGGCGACCCGGACCAGGTAGCGGGTGACCGGCTCGGTGCCGGCGTTGTACAGCTCACGGTGGATGACGCACCGGTAGCCGTCGTCGGCGTGGGTGAGGGTGGCCAGTTCCCGTTCCACGACCAGGCCGGTGCCGGGTGGCAGCCACTGTCCCGGCAGGTACGGCTCGCGGTGCGGCTGACCGGCTCGGGCGTGCCGTAGGTCGTCGTACTCCCGGAAGCGCTGCCAGATCGCGCCGCTGGCCTCCAGGACTGCCTCCGCGCGGCGGGCGAAGTCCTCGGTTGGGCGGTGCCGGCGCCCCTCGACGTGACTCACGTAGGACGGGTCGAACCCCATCAGGACGGCCAGTTGCTTCTTGGACAGCCCGCGCCCGGTCCGTTGCCGGGCGAGTTCGGCCGCGAAGGAGTCGGCAGCCCGTTCGAGGGGTGAGGTAGTCATCAGCTTCCTCGTGGCCGGGGCTATAAGTTTCACGTTCTGTGCGGGAGCGCACACGCATGTGGCATGTTTTCGACACACCGCTTGACAATTCACCGATGACCATCGATCGTGCGGCGGCGTTTCCCAGCACTGACTCCGGGTAGTACGGGAAGCGCTACTCCCGTCGGACACGGAGTGACCTGGGCGTCCGGGATTTGACCAAGGTGAGGCTTCCCTTACGGTCAGGGGCTTGGTTAGGCTAGCCTTAGCTCAGGACGGCACTGGTTCGTCCGCCGGGGCGCACTCCTCGGTCACACAGACAGGGGACGACTCAGGTGACAGCGGTGATGCCACGGCGAGAGGCCGCCACCACGCCGCTCGCCCCCGTCACCGCGGCGCTCCGGGCCATGTTCGGCACCGACGACCTCCCCGGCCTCGCCCGGGGCCTGCTGGTCGACGACGAGCTCGGCTGGGCGCCCGCCACCACCCTGATCGACGGCAGCCGACTGCCGGAGCTGCTGAACGGCGCCGCCGTCCGCTGGGGCGGCACTCCACACGCCTGCGCGGCGCTGGCCTGGAAGTCGTACAGCTACTGGGCCGCGCTGCCGGTCGTGCTCGGCTGGGCCTCCGCCCGGCGGGTGCCGCTGCTCGATGCGGCCGACCTGCTGATCCACTTCGAGGACCATCGGCAGCTGCTCACCATGGGCCTGCGCCGGGGCACCACCGTGGCGGTGCTGCCGAACGATCCGCTGGCGCTGGCCGGCCTGCCGGAGGTGCGGGTCGTCGCCGACGAGGCGGAGCTGCTGGCCGTGATGCGCGCGTCCCTGCTCGACGCCCACCTGGCACCGCTCATCACGGCGATCCAGTCCGAGGTCCGGGTGGGCACCCGGACGCTGCTCGGCTCGGTCGCGTCCGGCATCGCGCACGGCATCCTGCGGGCCGCGGACGCCCTGCCCGGCTCCACGGTGCAGAGCATCGACACCCTGCTCGGCGCACTCGACCTGAACGACCTGATCGAGCTGGTGCCGGGGCCGACCGGTGAGCCGACCGTGCAGCGCCGCACCTGCTGCCTCGCCTTCACCCTGCCCCGGCCGAAGGTCTGCCAGGGCTGCTGCGTCCGCTAGGCCGGGCTGAGCCGCACTGCTCAGTCGGTAAACGACCGGACGTCCCACACCCACACGCCGCCGGTGAAGACCGGCTGGATCCCGGTCAGCTCGGTCATCCCCCGACGTAGCGCGGCCTCGTGCTCGTGTGGCCCGAGGATGACCACCCCGGCCCGCCAGTAGCGCAGATCGTCGACCGCTCGGACCCGGCTCTGCGGGGCGATCGGCGGCACCGCCCCGGTGCGCCGGATGGTGGCGAAGAAGCTGCTGGTGGGGCGGGGAGTCGCACCGAACAACGCGACCTTCGGCGGATCGGCGTTCGGGCGGGTGTCCGGGCCGAGGAAGTAACCACGGGCCAACGGCATGTCCAGCCGGGTCGCCGCGGACCAGCGCAGCGGCTCCGCGTACGTGCTGTCCGGCAACGGCAGGGTCACCACACTGCGCCCACCGGCCACGTACGGCCGCCAGGCCCCACTGGTCACGAAGCTTGGAACCGGGTCCAGGTGAGCCACGGGCAGCGGGGTGGGAACGATCGGCAACAGGGCCATGGTGAGCACGGTGGCGGTGACGAAGCGGACCTGCCCCCGGGCGGCCGGATGCGCGCCGGCCAACTCGCGGGCACGTTCGGTGCCGTAGGCGAGCAGCAGCCCGATGATCGGGGTGATCGCCAACGCCCAGCGCGTCGGCACCACCGAGTGCAGGATGGGCAGGTTCTCCAGCGCCGCCCAGGGGCCCGGCACACCCGTACCCCGGTTGTCGAAGCGGACCTCCCGACCCAGCGAGAGCACCGCGAAGACCAACCCGAGCGCGGCCAGCGCGAGCACCACGATCGAGCGGCGCAGCCACCAGACCAGGGCGATCACCAGCACCACCAGCGCCCAACCGAAGAAGCTGTTCTCCTCGGTCGGGTTCTTGGCCAGGCCCGCGGCGGTGCGCGCGCTACCGGCGAGTGATTCCCGGGAGTACGCGACGAACGAGGCCACGTCGCTGGAGTAGCCGCGGATCAGGCGGGACAGCCCGGAGTACGCGTCCGGTCCGAAGAACTGGACGTACAGGGGGTACGCCAGCAGAAGTCCGGCGACCCCGGCGGCGACGGCCAGTCCGGCGAGGAAGGGTCGGGCCCGCGACCGCAGATCCGCGCGGCCGAGGGCGAGCACGCCGACGATCACGCCGAGCCCGATCGCGGTCATCAGCAGGATCTCCAGGTTGAGGAACGCCTGCCAGACGATGACCAGCGCGAGGAGGACCCCGTTGCGCAGCCAGCGGCCCGGTTCGCCGAGTCGTAGCGTGCGCCAAATGATCAACGGGACGACGAACTGCGACACGATGTTCGGGTGCCCATTGGCGTGCGACACCATGGCCGGCGCGAACGCGCAGAAGCCGGCGCCCACCCACGCCGGCCCCCGGCTGCCGATCAGGACCCGGGAGAGCAGGAAATACCAGGCCGTGGCAGTGGCAATCATGCCGAGGGTGAGAAAGATCAGAAATGACGCTCGCGGACCGAACAACAGGGTGATCGGCGTCATTGGCAATGAAATGGATAATACGGACGTATTGGCCATCAGATTCACGCCGTCGGGGACGTTCATCTGATTGGAATGGAACGGATACGCAAAGTGCGTGACTACTCGCGCACCGTGGGCCATCATCCATTCGAACTGCGACTGATCGGACTGGTTGTCCCGCACATCGCTGCCGGGGTCCAACCAGAGCCGGCCGGTGACCCAGAAGCCGAGCACCACGAAGCTCAGCACGGCCGCCAGATCGGCCCACATCCCCCTGCGGGAAGGCCGAACGGCACCGGAGGCCCCCTCCGCCGACGGCGCGGCGGCCGGGCCGCCGCTGTCGCTGGGCACGTCCGGTTCAGGAGTAGTCATGACAATTCATAGGGTAGTCAGCGCATGGCGCCGCCGTGACATGTTTCGGGGTACTGCCGTACTATGTGCCGGGTTCGCCGACCGCCGATCACGAACCCACCCCCCGACCACAATTCGGCCACCCCGATGCCCCGATTCTTTCGCCGTCCCAGCGGATGATTCACTCTGTCGGTCCAGGCACGGGTCGAGTTCATATCGTGAGGAATCGACGCATGGCAGAAATCACTGGGGATCAGCGCGTGCAGTCCGAGGTGCTTGAAGGCCTGGCAACCGCTGTCAACCACCGTCGCTGGTTCATCGAACTGGCCGTGCCGTACCTCGGCGACGACCCGATCGAGATCGGCAGCGGCCTCGGTGACTACGCGCTGGAATGGTCCGAGCGGCTGCCGCGGTTCACGGCCACCGAGGCCGACCCGGACCGGCTGGTGCAGCTCAAGGAGCGCCTGGCCGGCCGTCCGAACATCGACGTCCGGCAGATGCTGCTGCCGCACAACGACCGGGGCGACTACAGCGCCGCCGTCTCGTACAACGTCCTGGAGCACATCGAGGACCACGTGGGCGCGCTGGCGAGCATGCGCGACCTGGTCCGACCCGGCGGCGCCGTGATCATCATCGTGCCCGCGTTCCAGTTCGCGATGGGCCCGGCCGACATCGCCACCGGGCACGTCCGCCGCTACACCAAGAAGACGCTCGGGGCGGCGATGACCGACGCCGGTCTGACCATCGAGAAGATGCACTACGCCAACGCGCTCGGGCTGATCGGCTACTTCATGGCCACCAAGGTCTTCCGGCTGATGCCGAAGGAGGGCCCGATGGTCAAGGTGTACGACACCCTCGTCCTGCCCGCCACCAAGGCCGCCGAGCAGCTCGTACTCCCGCCCTTCGGCCAGTCCGTCTTCGCCGTGGCCCGCGTCCCAGCCTGACCCACCCACCCCCGCGATCTTGCACCGCGCCTCGCGGTCACGTGCAAGATCGCGGGGTACGGATCATTCCTTGATCTGGTAGGTCGGGCGGATTACCGCCCTCGCCAGGGTGTGGAACGTCAGGTTGAAGCCGACGTAGGCGGGGCTGGCGTCCGGAGTCAGGTCCAGGCGGTCGACGTCCAGGGCGTGCACCGCGAAGACGTACCGGTGCGGCCGGTCGCCGGCCGGCGGAGCCGCCCCGCCGTAGCCCTGCTCGCCGTAGTCGTTGCGGACCGAGAACGCCCCACCGAGGTCGGTGCCCGCCGCGCCGCCAGCCCCGGTCGGCAACTGGGTGACGTTGACCGGCACGTTCACCAGCACCCAGTGCCAGAAACCGCTGCCCGTCGGCGCATCCGGGTCGTAGCAGGTCACCGTGAAGCTCTTCGTCTCGGCGGGGAAGTCCGACCAGGTCAGCTGCGGCGAGACGTTGTCACCCCCGGTGCTGCCATGCGCGTGCCGGGCGTCCATCGGCTCGCCGTTCTGCACGTCGTCGCTCGTCAGCGTGAACGAGGGCAGCGTCGGCAGCAGCTCGTACGGGTCCGGTGCGATCGGTCGTTCCAGGGTCATGGGGACGCGTCCTTCCGATGTGCGGAGTTTCCAGCCCCTTCTTACCCCGCCACGGCCCTCCCGACGACCGGAAGGCACGCGCTGACCGACGCTGGTTCCGCGGAGCTACGTTTGAGGTCGGGCAACGTTCCTCAGGGGGACATCGTGGCCGGCATCTGGCGGGATTTCGCGGTAGCCGTTGTCACCGCGTTCCGCCGCCGGGACGAGCGAGCCATCGCCGACGAACGCCGACGCGCGGTCGAGCGACTGGCCGAGGAGACGATCCGCCGGGAGCGGCAGGCCACCGACCCGCCGGAGTGACCGGTACGCGGGGCACCGGACCGCTTCGGGGCAAGCAGTCAAGATGACCTGATGGGGCGGATCTTCCGGTCGCGGCCAGTCGTCACGGCGGAGACGCACCGACCGACGCTGTTCGAGGTCTTCTTCGACCTCGTGCTCGTCTTCGGGCTCATCCGGGTCACCACCTTCATGAGCGAGCAGCCCTCGGCGGTGACCCTGGTGCGGGGGTTCCTCGTCCTCATGCTGCTGTGGAACTCCTGGTTGGTCTACGCCTGGCTGGGCAACTACGTCCGGATCGACGTCGGGCTGATCCGCGCCGGCGTCACCGTGGCGATGGCTGCCGTCTTTCTCATCGCGCTGGTCATCCCCGAAACCTGGGAGACCGGCCCGGGTTCGACGAAACCGCGTCTCATCCTGGTGCTGGCGTACGGCGTGGTGCGGTTGATCCAGTTCGCCCTCTTCTACTGGGTGGCGGCGGACGACCCCCGGTTGCTCCGGACCGTTCGGCTCTACGCCCTCACCACCGCGCTGTCCTGGATTCCCCTCGCCCTCGGAGCCGTGTTCGGCGGCACGGCGCAGCTCCTGCTCTGGGCACTGGCGCTCATCATCGACATGAGCGGTGGGGTTTTCGCCCTGCTGGTGAGCGGATGGCCGGTACGCAGCCCCGGCCACTTCGGGGAGCGGCACGGCCTCGTGGTGATCATTGCGCTCGGCGAGTCCCTGATCTCGGTCGGCGCCGGGATCGGAACTCGGATGATCCACACGCCGACCCTGGTGGCGGCGCTGCTCACCCTCGCCGTCACGGTCTGCCTGTACTGGCTTTACTCCGCGAGCGCCGCAAACGCGGGACAGGCGCTGACCACGGATTCCGGACTGCACCGGGGCTTCGTGGCCGGCAACGCCTACAGCGTCGCCCACCTCCCGCTACTCGGCGGGACCATCTACGTGGCGCTGGGGGTCGAGGAGGTGCTCGCCGCCATGGCGCACGGGAAGTCGCACGAAACCCTGCACTGGATCCCGGCAATCGCGCTGTTCGGCGGGACCGCCCTGTACCTCGCGGGCCGAGCGACGTTCCTGGTTCTCAGCGTCCGGTGCGTGCGACCCGAGCAGTTTCTCGCGCCCGGGGTGGCGCTGTTGCTACTTCCCGTCGGCCGTTACCTGCCCGGCCTGGCCGCTCTCGGCCTGCTCACCGCGTTTCTCGTCGCGCTGCTCAGCTACGAGGCGTGGGCCAGGCGATCGACTCAGGTTCAGTGATGTCGGGGTGTCCCAGGAGTCCTGACACCCCGACTTTCGGAAAGCCGAGTGGATCAAGGTGGGCGGAGGGTGTGGGATTCGAACCCACGAAGACATCGCTGCCTTACCGGTTTTCAAGACCAGCGCCATCGGCCACTAGGCGAACCCTCCTGGACCGCCACCCGTGGGCGTACGGCCACGCATAGTCTGCCACGGCTCGCTCCGGGCGGCCCGGCGTCCCTCCCCGGTGCGCCGGCCAGGCGGTCCGGCGGGTCCACAGTGGGCTGGAGGGTGCGCCTGCGGCACCCGGTGAGATCGGGAAGACTGGGCCCATGCGAGCCATCACGATTCCGCAGCCCGGTGGACCCGACGCGCTGGTCTGGGCCGAGGTGCCCGACCCGGAGCCGGGCCCGGACGAGGTGATCGTGGACGTGCGGGCCAGCGGGGTCAACCGCGCTGACCTGCTGCAACGGCAGGGGCACTACCCGCCACCGCCGGGCGCGCCCGCGTACCCCGGGTTGGAATGCTCTGGGGTGATCACGGAGGTTGGCGCGGAGGTCGCCGGGTGGGCGGTCGGGCAGCAGGTCTGCGCGCTGCTGGCCGGCGGCGGGTACGCGGAACGGGTGGCGGTCCCCGCCGGGCAGTTGCTGCCGGTGCCGGCGTGCGACCCGGTCGACGCGGCGGCGCTGCCCGAGGTGGCCTGCACGGTCTGGTCGAACCTGGTCCAGGTGGCCCGGCTCGGCGCGGGCGACACGCTGCTGGTGCACGGCGGGGGCAGCGGGATCGGCACCTTCGCCATCCAGCTCGGGGCGGCCCTCGGCGTGACAGTGCTGACCACCGCGCGGGAGGCCAAGCACGACCGGCTGCGTGAGCTGGGCGCGGCGCACATCATCGACTACCGGGAGCAGGACTTCGTCGAGGAGGTCCGGCGGGTCACCGACGGGCGCGGCGTGGACGTCATCCTCGACATCATGGGTGGTTCCTACCTGGGGCGGAACGTCTCCGCTCTGTCCACCGGCGGTCGGCTCGTGGTGATCGGGATGCAGGGTGGGCGCAAGGCCGAGTTGGATCTCGGCGCGCTGCTGACCAAGCGGGCGAGCGTCGCCGCGACGTCGCTACGGTCCCGTCCGCTCGCCGAGAAGGCGGAAATCGTCCAGGGCGTACGGGACGAGGTGTGGCCGTTGGTCGAGGCGGGCCGGATCCGGCCGATCGTGGACCGGCGGCTGCCGATGACCGAGGCTGCGGAGGCGCACCGGCTCGTCGAGTCGAACGACCACTTCGGCAAGGTGCTGCTCACCCGCCCGCCGGGTGGCGGGTCCGCCGTCAGCTGAGCGAGCCTGCCGGATGGCCGTCAGTTGAGCGAGTTTGCCAGCGTCGGGTCGTCGGTCGGTCGGGGCAGCACCAGCCGGGCGCCCGGGCCCTCGCCGGCCAGGGTGTCCTCCGGATTGTTGAGCGTGCAGCGCTGCAAGGACAGGCAGCCGCAGCCGATGCAGCCATCCAGGTCGTCGCGGAGCCTGGTGAGCAGCCGGATCCGCTCGTCCAGCCGGCTGCGCCAGCTCGCCGAGAGCCGCGCCCAGTCCTGCGGGCTTGGCGTGCGGGCCTCCGGGAGCGAGTCGAGTGCCTCCCGGATCTCGTCGAGCGAGACGCCGACCTGCTGGGAGATCCGGATGAAGGCGACCCGCCGCAACTCGGCGCGGGCGTAGCGGCGCTGGTTGCCGCCGGTACGGTCGGCGCGGATCAGCCCGAGTCGCTCGTAGTAGCGCAGCGCCGACGGTGCCACCCCGGAGCGGGCGGACAGCTCGCCGATCGTCAATAAATCCGGCATCACCAGGTCCTTGAGTTGAAGTGCACTTCAACTAACACAGTAGTGGCATGACCACCACACTGACCACCGACAGCAGCGCCCGACTGCCCGGGCTGATCCGACGACTGACCGGCGACGAGAAACACGCGCCGAGCGCGCACTCCACCGTCGACGTGCTCCAGGTGCTCTACGACCGGGTGCTGCGGGTCACCCCCGACACCGCCGACGACCCGGAGCGGGACCGGTTCCTGCTCTCCAAGGGCCACGGACCGGCCGCCTACTACGCGGTGCTCGCCGCGCACGGCTTCATCCCGGACGCCTGGCTCGACGACCTGGCCGGGCCGGGAAGCCGGCTCGGCCACCACCCGGACCGACTCCTGGTGCCCGGGGTCGAGATCGGCTCCGGCTCCCTCGGGCACGGGCTCGGGCTGGCCGTCGGCACCACGCTCGGCCTGCGCGCCCAGGGACTGCACAAACCCCGGGTGTACGTGCTGCTCGGCGACGCCGAACTGGACGAGGGATCCAACCACGAGGCGATCGCGTACGCGGGAGCGACCGGCCTGGACAGCCTCACCGCGGTCGTGGTCGACAACGCCTCGGCCAGCTACGGGTGGGCCGGTGGCATCGCCAGCCGGTTCACCGTCAACGGCTGGACCGCCGACACGGTCGACGGCCGGAACCACGAAGCCCTGTATGCGGCGCTGACCGGGCACCAGCCACGTCACCCGCACCTGGTGGTCGCCCGCATCGAGAGCAAGGGATGACCGACATGCGTACCGCCTTCATCGACACCACCACAGCGCTCCTCGACGAGGATCCGCGCACCGCACTGGTGCTGGCCGACATCTCGGCGAGCCAGTTCGCCTCAGCCGGCCACCGACACCCGGACCGGGTGCTCAACGTCGGCATCCGGGAGCAACTGATGATCGGTGTGGCCGGCGGGCTAGCCCTGACCGGGCTGCGTCCGATCGCGCACTCGTACGCGACGTTCCTCGTGGACCGGGCGTACGAGCAGATCAAGTTGGATCTGGACCACCAGGGCGTGGGCGCGGTCCTGGTCAGCATCGGCGCGTCGTACGACGGGTCGGCGGAGGGCCGCACCCACCAGTCGCCCGGGGACGTGGCGCTCTTCGACTCCCTCGGCGACGGCTGGACGGTCCGGGTGCCCGGCCACCCGGACGAGGTGGCGCCGCTGCTGCGCAACGCCGCGACCACCGACGATCCGATCTACCTGCGGCTCTCCGAGCAGCGCAACGCCGAGGCGTACCCGGATGCCGCCCGGCTACTGGTGCTCCGGCGGGGCGGGCCGGACGCGCCGCTCGTGGTGGCGGTCGGACCGATGCTCGACCCCACCCTGGCGGCGACCGAGGGAATGGACGTGACGGTGGCGTACACCCACACGCCCCGGCCGCTCGACACGCCCGGGCTGCGGGCGCTCGCCAACACCGACGTGGTGCTGGTCGAGCCGTACCTGGCGGGAACGTCGAGCGCGCTCGTCAGCCGGGCGCTGGCGGACGTACCGCACCGGCTGCTCGCCCTCGGGGTGGGTCAGACCGACCTGCGACGGTACGGCGATCCGGCCGACCACGCCCGGTGGCATGGTCTGGACGCCGACGGCCTGCGGCGGTCGATCAGCGCGTTCCTGGGGTCAGTTGGCGGCTGAGACGGCGGGGCGGCGGCGAGCGCGCTCGCGCCCGAGGATCCAGATCGCCTCGACGCCGTCCTTCCAGGTGATCTTCTTGCCCTCTTCCCGGCCGCGCGCCCGGTAGCTGATCGGCACCTCGTACGGCCGGATCCGGCGACGGAGCAGCTTGCCGGTCACCTCGGCCTCCATGCCGAAGCCGCGCGAGCGCACCTCAAGCGACCGGTAGAGCGCCACCGGCATCAGCTTGAAGCAGGTCTCCAGGTCACCGATGTACGAGTTGAACAGCACGTTGGCCGCCATCGTGACGCCCTTGTTGCCCATCACGTACCAGAAGCTGTAGGCGCTGTGGCTGCCGAAGGTGCGATTGCCGTAGACCACCGTGGCCCGCCCGTCGAGCACCGGGTCGAGCAGCTTGGGGATGTCCTGCGGGTCGTACTCCAGGTCGGCGTCGAGGATGACCATGTAGTCGCCCTCGGCGCTGTCGACCGCAGTCTTGATGGCGGCACCCTTGCCGGCGTTGCGCTGGTGCGTGATGACCCGCAGGCGCGCGTCGTCGGCGCGACCGAGGACCTCGCCGGTGCCGTCGCGACTGCCGTCGTCGACGACGACCAGTTCGATCTCACAGGGATAGTCCACCGCCAGTGCCTGCTTGAGGGCATCCGCGATGCGTTCTTCCTCGTTGTAGACCGGCATGAGGATCGAGAGCTTCACGGGGATCTCCACGGTGGCGGCAACACGTCGGCCATAGCCTAGCCTGGTTGGTTTGTTCACCGCGTACCGCCACCGCTGGGCAGTCGGCGCGGCGGGTTCAGATCAATGGTGTTTACTTCCGCCATGTCGGCTGCCGGCTCCCTGCTCGCGGCGGTTCCTGCCGCCGCGGTGCTCCTGCTAACCGTCGCGGCGATGCCACGCGAGGCTGGTGCGGTGGCACCGCTGCGGCTCGCCGTGGTGCGCGCCGCCCTGCTCAGCGGGGCGTACGCGGTACTCGTCGTCGAGGTGCTCGGCGCGTCGCACGCGTTGACCCGACCCGCGTTCGCCGTCGCCTGGTTGCTCTTCCTGGTCGCTGCCGCGACGGCGGCCGGTCTGCGCTGGCGGCGGGCAATCCGCCTCGGGCAGCCGCCCGCCGCTGCACCGGTAGTCAGCACTGCATCACGGCCGGTGACGGTCGGCGCTGTGGTGTCCGGTGGCGGCACCGATGTGGCGGCCCCGGCGGGCGAGCGCGATGAGCCTGCCCCCGCGCCGACCCGCGCCGGTCGGGGGCCCGCCGGTCTGCTCGCCGTGGCGGTCGACGCCTGGCGTACGGCCCGACCGGGCGAGCGGCTCCTCGCCGGCACGGTCGGCGGGCTGGTCCTGGTGGAGCTGCTGGTCGCGCTGCTGGCCGAACCGAACAACTTCGACTCACAGACCTATCACCTGCCCAAGGTGGAGCACTGGGTGGCCCAGGGCGACCTGGACTTCTGGCCCACCGCCATCCACCGGCAGGTGACCATCCCGCCCGGCGCCGAGTACCTGCTGCTGCACCTGCGCCTGCTCACCGGCGGGGACCACCTGCACAACCTGGTGCAGTGGGCGGCCGGAGTGGTCTGCCTCCTGGTGGCCGCACGGATCACCGCTCAGCTCGGCGGTGGCCGGCGGGCCCAGTTGCTCACCGCGTTCGTGCTGGCGACCACGCCGATGGTGGTGCTCCAGGCGACCAGCACGCAGACCGACCTGATCTGCGCCGCGTGGGTGGCCTGCGCGGCGACAGTGGTGCTCGACGGGCTGCGTCGACGGACCGGCTGGGGCACGCTGCTCGGGCTGGGTGCGGCCACCGGGCTGACCGCGGTGACCAAGACCAGCGGTCTGATCGCGGTCGGCCCGCTGCTGGTGCTCTGGGGACTGGCCCAGTTGAGGCTGGCCCGGACCGATCAATCGGCACCGGCGAGCCCGGCACCGACCGACTCGGCAGCGGCGGGCGGCGGGCGGCGGTCCTGGTCAGTTGGCGGGCTGGCCCGCACTGTCGGCGGTTCGGTGCTGATCCTGGTGGTCGCAGCCGTGGTGGTCGGCCCGTTCCTGGCCCGGGTGACCGCCGAGTTCGGGCATCCGCTGGGGCCGCCCCGGCTGCGCGAGTCCATCCCGATGGAGCGGCACGACCCGGCGTCGATAGTGGTCAACGCGCTGCGGATCGGGCACACCGCGTTCGACACGCCGCTGGCGCCGCTGCGTCGGGCCGGGGCCGAAGTGATCATCAGTGGTGCCGAGGTGATCGGGGTCGACCCGCAGGACCGCGCGATCACCTTCGGGCGGGAGCTGTTCCCGGAGCCGGCCTGGTATCCGGACGAGGACCGGGTGGCGTTTCCGCTGGCCGGGGCGTTGGCGGTGATCGGCGCGGTGATCGCGCTCGCCCGACCACGGCGGATCGCTCCCGAGCGGGCCGGGTCGCTGCGGGCGTACGCCGTGGTGGTGCTGACGGCCGTGCTGCTGCACACCGCGATGATCAAGTGGCAGCCGTGGGGCAACCGGCTGCTGCTCTACGCCGTGGTGCTCGCCGTGCCCCTCGCCGGCCTCTGGCTGGACGCGCTCCTGCGTAACCGCGCGGGTGGGCGTCGAACGGTTGCCACCGTGGCGGCCGTCACCGTGCTGGCCACCTCGGCGCTGGCCGGAGTGCTCGCGCTGTCGTACGGCTTCCCGCGCCGGCTGGTCGGTGCCGGCTCGGTCTTCACCACCTCGGACTGGGACACCCGGTTCCTGCGCCGCCCGCAGTGGGCCGACGAGTTCCGCTGGGCGGCGACCGCGGTCCAGGACAGCGGTGCGCGACGGATCGGGCTGGTGCAGCAGAACGACAACTGGGAGTACCCGTGGTGGCTGCTGCTGCGGCAGCCGGACGGCGGCTCGCCGGACCTGGTGGCGTTGCAGTCGGTACTGCCGGAACGACCGCCGGCCGCCCCCTCCTCGGTCGACGCGATCGTCTGCACCGGCAACAAGGCGGCCTGCGCCAAACTCGTCCCGGCCGGCTGGCGGCTGGAGTTCCGCGGCTACGTCGGCTACGCCCTGCCGCCGGGCCGCTGAACCAGAAAGCCGGCCCAGCGCCGACGTGGCGCTGCCGCGCAGGCCCGGATAGTCCGATCCGGGCGGTTCTGCATCCCGCGCGCAAGGATCTGAGGCGCATTCACATCTGTTGATCCGCACGTTACCGTCTGGTAACTCAATCGACGTCCCGCGATTGAGCCGAAAGGAGTGCGTCGATGCCTGCAATCCCCGCCAGGCCCGAACGCGCGACCCGACGACGGGCCATCACCGTCGCCGTCGCCGTCGCCGCTCTCGTCCTACCGATGCTCGCCGGACCGACCACCCCCGCCACCGCCGCCGACCGACCAACCGTCCAACCACTCCCCGCCAACCTCGAAGCCATCCGGGCCGCCGAGGCGACCGCCCTCTACGGCAGCCCGGCGATCCGCCCGATCGAACAACGGCGCACCGCGTTGATCACCATGGGTGACAGCGAGATCTCCGGTGAAGGGGTCGGCAACTACGTCCCCGGCACCCACCAGGACGGCAACTGGTGCGACCGCTCGTACGACCAGGCCGTCTTCCGCACCGGCATCACGTCCGACGCGCAGTACAACATCGCCTGCTCCGGCGCCACCCCCTGGAACCTGATCGCCGGTGGCCCGACCCAGCACAACGAGCTGAACCAGGGCGACCACCTGGGCATCAAGGCGCGCAACACGCACGTGAAGCTGATCTGGGTGGTGGTCGGCGCGAACGGTGACGGCACCATCCAGTTTGGTCCGGTCGCCACCGACTGCGCCGTCCGCCGGGTCTTCTTCCAGGGCGCCTGCTACCCCACCTACACCGACCAGTGGACGATCCGCACCGACGGCAGCCGACAGGCCGTGGAGTCGGCGCTCACCGACATCAGGCAGACCATGACCAACGCCGGCTACCTGCGGTCGGACTACGAGCTGGTGCTGATGTCGTACCCGAGCCCCGGCAGCCCCGACGTGGAGGACAACCCCAACTTCCCCGGCTGGTACTCCGGCGGTTGTCTGCTCTACCTGGCCGACGCGGCGTTCGCCCGGAACAAGGCGGTGCCGATGTTCGAGTCGGCGCTGCGCTCCGCCGCGGCCAACACCGGCACCCGCTACCTGGACGCCAGCCGGCTCTTCCACGGGCACGAGGTGTGCACCGACAACACCTCGGTCCGCGGTCTCTACATCGAGGTCGGCATCTGGAACGAGAACGCCGCCCGCCAGTCGTTCCACCCCAACGCCCGTGGGCACGGCATGTTCGCCCAGTGCATCACCCAGTTCTGGAACTCCGGGCAGACACGGGCCAGCTGCGTCGACCCGGCCAGCACCGGCGGTGGCGTGCTCTACCCGGGGCTGCTGGACTTCAAGCAACTCCGCAACCAGGCCACCGGCACCTGTGTCGACGGCAAGGGGTACGACTCCCGCAACGGCACCGCGCAGCAGCCGTACTCCTGCCACGGTGGGCGCAACCAGGGCTTCTGGTACGACTCGGCCCGACGGTCGCTGCACTCGGAGCTGTCCCACGACCGTTGCCTGGACGTCGCCAACAGCTCGATGAGCGCCGGCACCGCGGTCAACATCTACGACTGCAACGGCACCGGCGCGCAGCAGTTCGTCTTCGTGGGCAACCAGATCAGGCCGGCGAGCGCCACCAACCTGTGCGTGGCGTTCGACAACCCGTTGCTGGGCAGCTCTCGCCTGCGGTTGGCGAACTGTTCCAGCAGCACCCGGCAACAGTGGTCGTTCGAGGCCCGGACCGCCGCCAACCCGGTCGGCTACGGTCACGACGACTTCATCGGCTCCCGCGTCTACTGACGGGAGCAGGGGCCCTGGCGTCGACCAGGGCCCCTGCGCTCACTTGGCGCGGGGAACGAGGATGAGCCGGGCCACGCCCTTGTCGCCGTCCTTCGCGCCGGCGACGCCGACCGCCGCGCCGACCTTGACCTCGCTCGGCTGCACTGTGGCCCGCCGCTCGACCACCCGCAGGTCGTCGCCGAAGGTCCAGGTCATGGTGAAGCCGTCGGTGGACTTGACGGTCATCGAGTCGCCGTCGATCGCGGTCACCTCGCCGCGCTGCACGGCGACGGTCTGCGTACCGCCGTCCTTCGTCTTCACCACCGCCTCACCGTGCAGGGTGTTCTTGCGCAGCTGCACGCGGGCCTCGCGGCGCTTGCGCCACTCCTCGCCGCGCTTCTCCCGGGCCTTGTCCTGCGCGCTGGGGGACGCACCCGGCGTCGGGGTGGCCGGTGCGGCGACGGTCAGCACGTCCAGGTCGTTGGCGTCGAAGCCCATCGCGGTCAGCGCCTGACCCTCGACCCCCATGGCGGCGGCGACCTCGACGGCGACATCTCGGGCGGGCTGGCTGGCCACCTCGGCCGCGCCGCAGCCGCTGACGCCGAGCGCGACCGCCGCGAGCAGTGCCGTGGTGCCGGTGGCGATACCCCAACGTGGCATGACTCTCCCTCTCGTCCGTGGAGCCCCCAGCCTTCCCGGGAACGACGAGCGGAGCGTCAGGCCGATGTTCGGGTCAGGTAAGGATCACCGGGCAGCCGGACGGTGAAGGCGGCACCACCCTCCGGCGCGTGCCCTGCGGCGATCTCCCCGCCCAGCCGGCGGACCAACCCGGCGGCCAGCGCCAACCCCAACCCGCTGCCCACCTTGCGCACCCCCCGGTAACGCTCGTGCAGCGCACCGCGTTCGAAGGCCACCGCCAGGTCGTCGTCGGTGAAGCCGGGCCCGCCGTCGCGGACCTCCAACACGCCGCCCTGCGCCGGGTCGGCGCCGGCCGGCCGGACCGCGAGCACCACCGGCGACCCCGGGGGTACGACCCGCAGCGCGTTCTCCAGCAGCCCGTCCAGCACCTGCCGGATCCTCCCCGGATCGGTGTACGCGGGCACCGGCTGACCGGGCGTCTCCACCCGGAACGGCACGCCCACCGCCGCGCACCGACCGGACCAGGTCGGCTCCGCGTCCAGGGCCAGTTGGGTCAGGTCCACCGGCACCGGTTCAAGGGGGAAGTCGGCGGCCTCCAGCCGGGCCAGTGCCAGCAGGTCACCGATCAACCGGTCCAGGTGTTGGGCCTCGGCCAGCATCGTCCGACCGGTGTCCACCGTGTCGTCGGCGCCGAGCACCCCGTCGGCGAGCGCCTCGGCGTACCCCCGGATCGCGGTCAGCGGGGTGCGCAGCTCGTGCGAGACGGAGAGCAGGAACTCCCGCTGTCGGCCCTCGCTGGTGGCAAGCGCGGCAGCCAGCCCGTTCAACGCCTCGGCGAGGTCGGCGACCTCGTCCGGCGACTCCACGGGCACCCGGACGGCACGGTCGCCCGCGCGCAGCCGGGCGGCGGCGGTAGCCGCGACCCGGATCGGCCGGGCCAGCCGACGGGCCAGCAGCAGCCCGGCCACCACACCGGCGGTCAACCCGGCGAGCAGCGGCAACCAGAGACTGAGCAGCACCCGGGCCCACAGTCCGTTGGCCAGCGGACGGGAGAGCACCACCCCGTTGCCGCCGGGCAGGGCCCGACCCTCGACCAGGGCCCGCTCACCGTTGACAGAGCGACGAGCCGACACGTTGCGGCCCTGCTCGATCCGCTGCACCACCCGGAGTGGCAGACCCGCCCGGTCGACCACCCCGCGCCGGATCAGGTAAGCGTCGATGCCCTGGTCGCGCAGTTGCTGGATGAGCCGTTCCTCGTCGGCGCTGCGGCCCCGGTCGAGGCGGGTCCTCAGCACCTCGGCGGCGAGTCGGGCCTGGGCGGCGAGTGCCTCCTGCTCGCTCCGCTCCGCGCCACGGATCGCCAACGGCACCGCGACGATGGCGGTGACCAGCACCGACACCAGCGCCACCGCGCAGGTGACGAGCACCGCGCGGGCGGTCAGCGTACGGCCGAATCGGCCTCGTCGGGGTGCGGTGGGTGGACCGGCGCCGACCACCGGCAGGGCCATGGTCGGCGACTCGACGTGCCCGGGGTGGTCAGGCATCGACCGCGTACCCGACGCCGCGATGGGTCCGGATCACGCTCGCCGGGCCGAGCTTCGCCCGCACCTGGGCGACGTGCACGTCCACCGTCCGGGTGCCGGCGTGCGCCGCGTAGCCCCAGACTCCGGCCAGCAACTCCTCCCGGGTGAAGACCCGGCCGGGCCGGGCCATCAGGTGGGCCAGCAGGTCGAATTCGGTGGAGGTGAGCTGCACCGGGGTGCCGGCGGCGGTGACCGTGCGGCGGGCCGGATCGAGCGTCACCGGGCCGACGACACGTGGCCGGTCCGCGCCCTCCGGGCCACCGGCGGATCGGCGCAGCACCGCGCGGACCCGGGCGACCAGTTCCCGGGGGCTGAACGGCTTGGTGACGTAGTCGTCGGCGCCCAACTCCAGGCCGACGATCCGATCCACCTCGTCGTCTCGGGCGGTGAGGAAGATGACCGGGGTCCAGTCACCGGCCTCGCGCAGCCGGCGGCAGATCTCGGTGCCGGGCAGGCCCGGCAGCGCGATGTCCAGGACGCAGGCCACCGGGCGCAACCGGCGGGCCGCGCTCAGACCGGCCTCGCCGTCACGTTCCAGGTGGACGCCGAACCCGTCCCGGGTCAGGTAGAGCCGGACCAGGTCGGCGATGGCCGGCTCGTCCTCCACTACGAGGACGAGCCCGCGATGCGGTGGTTCGACGGTCACCGGCCCATGATTGCCGACTGCGAAGGCTCCGCGCGATCGGTGTGTGTTCGAGTTCGGTAAAGGCGGGGCGACACCCGGGTCGGGATCAGGTCACCAGGACGGAGCGAACATGCCCGGCCGGGCGGCGGCCGGCGCGTCGCCGATGCTGGCGACGACCCGCGCGCCGGGCGGCCGCAGGCGGGTCCGGAACGCCTGGTTGAGCAACGCGTCGAGCTGCCAGACCTGCTTCGGGTGACTGGTCCGGATCAGGAACCGCTCACGGATCCCGTCGATCGCGGTGGCCGCCATCTCCACCGAATGCAGCCGCGGGTCCGGGCTCCAGGTGACGTTGCTCAGCTCGCGCAACTCGGTGTTGAGGTGCAGGCGCAGTCGGTGCAGAAGGCGGGTCTGCTGGGTCACCACCAGGCGGCGGTGCGTGAGTAGCAACAGGTAGTCGCCGGTGACCGGGCGGTCGGGGCGGCTGCAACGGGTGACCAGGATGGTGGCGTCACCGGAGCCGACGCAGCGCCGGAAGACCGGCATGTGCCGGCTCACCGTCTGCACGGCCAGGCCAGCCTCAGCGGCGGCCGGGAGGAACGTTCGGGAGAAGACGTCCATGACGTGCCCAACGACGTCCCCAGCAGGGTGACGTGGGTCACGCGGGTTTTTTGGAAGTTCCACGCCGCCTGTCGCACTGCCTGTCCGACTTCAGACTCGGACGGATCATGGTCAGGAGTTGGGCTGAAGCGGACTGGCGGCGAACAGCTCCTCCAGCCAGCCCGGGACCGCGTCGGCGTACTCGGCGCGGGACTCCTCGGGGGTGTCCAGCGCCCGACGCCAGGAGAGCGACCGGCTCACCGGCCCCAGACCGATCGCGAGGTCGGCCGCCTCCACGAGGGTCCGCCGGTCGTACCTGTCGGTCCACGCCTCCAGGTACGCGTCGCGGAGCCGCACCAGTTTGGCGTCGTCGGCGGCGAGCTTGCCGGCGTGCCCGATGGAGCGCAGGGTCACCAGCAGCGTGCCGAACGGGTGCGCCACCGAGGCGTCGCCCCAGTCGAAGTAGCGGTACCCGGCCGCGCCGGCGAAGAGGTTGCCGTCGTGCAGGTCGTCGTGTTGCACGGTCGCCGGAATGCCGAGGTCGGCGAGCCGGCGGCACCGCTGCGCGTACGCCGGCAGCTCGGCCCGCAACCGCTCGTGCACCTCCGGACCGAGCCCACCCTCGGCACCGACCAGCAGCGCCTCGTGATCGTCGAGCAGCTCGGCGAAGAGACCGGCCAGCACCTCCGGGCGCTGATCCGGCACGCCCAGGGCGACCAGCTCGTCGGCGCGCGACGCGCTCGCCAGTTGCAGCGCCGCGTACCCGGGAAGCGCCCGCTCCCAGTGCGCCAGGTCGGGGTCGCGCGCCAGCACGTCGCGCAACGACTCACCGCCGTCGGGCAGCAGCGACCAGCCCTGCGCCGGGTCCACCGCGATCGGCGTCAGCACCCGGTCGGGCGTCAACTCGGCGAGCGCCGCGATCAGGACCGCCTCGTGCACGGTGCCCGGGTTGTTGGCCTTGAACCAGACCGGACCGTCGTCGGTGGGCACCCGCCACACCAGCGACCAGGGCCGCAGCCTCGGCTCCACCAGCCCGGTCACCCGTCGGCCGGCCCGGCTCAGCTGCGCGTCGACCCAGGATCGGGCCCGCACCTGCCACTGCTCGCTGGACCAGTCGGGGGCACGCTCACCGGCGATCGTCGTCACGCTGGGCACCCTAGGCGGCGGTTCCGCGTCGAGGCGAGGCGTTTTCCGGCCCCGCGTCAGACCAGCTCGACGATTGTGGCGTTGGCCATGCCGCCGCCCTCGCACATGGTCTGCAGGCCGTAGCGGATGCCGTTGTCCCGCATGTGCTGGAGCATGGTGGTCATGATGCGGGCACCGGAGCCGCCGAGCGGGTGGCCGAGGGCGATCGCCCCGCCGCGCGGGTTGAGCCGCTCCGGGTCCGCCTCGGTCTCCGCCAGCCAGGCCAGCGGCACCGGGGCGAACGCCTCGTTCACCTCGTACACCCCGATCTCCTCGATGCCCAGCCCCGCGCGGCGCAGCGCCTTCGCGGTGGCCGGGATGGGCGCGGTGAGCATGGTGACCGGGTCGTCGGCGGCGACCACGGCGGTGTGGATGCGGGCCAGCGGGCGCAGGCCGTGCCGGCTGGCCCAGTCGGAGGTGGTCACAGCGAGGGCTGCGGCGCCGTCGGAGATCTGGGACGCCGAACCGGCGGTCACCACGCCGTCGGCGCGGAACGGGGTGGCCAGCTCACCCAGCTTCTCCAGGGAGGTCTCCCGGCGGATGCCCTCGTCGGCGGCGAACTTGCCACCGTCGGCGAGCGGCACCGGGGTCAACTCCGGGTCGAACGCCCCAGCGTCCTGCGCGGCTGCCGCCTTCTCATGGCTGGCCAGCGCGAACTCGTCCAGTTGGGTACGCGAGAGGCGCCACCGTTGGGCGATCAGCTCGGCCCCGACCCCCTGGTTGAACGGCAACGGCGCGTCGTCGGCGAAGCCCTCGACGCCCCGGTAACGGGCGCGCAGCTGGTCACTGAACGGCATGCCGCCGGCCACACTGGAGCCCATCGGCACCCGGGTCATCGACTCGACGCCACCGGCGACCACCAGGTCGGCCTGGCCGGAGAGCACCGTCGCGGCGGCGAAGTGCAGGGCCTGCTGGCTGGAGCCGCACTGCCGGTCCAGGGTGGTGCCGGGCACCGTCTCCGGCCAGCCAGCGGCGAGTACGCCGTTGCGGGCGATGTTCCACGACTGCTCGCCGACCTGGGACACGCAGCCCCAGAAGACGTCGTCGACCTGGGCCGGGTCGAGCCCGGTGCGCTCGGCGAGGGCGCGCAGCACGTGCGCCGAGAGGTCGACCGGGTGGACGCTGGCGAGGCTGCCCTTGCGCCGCCCGACCGGGGTTCGTACCGCGCCGACAATGACCGCGTCACTCATGTTTACTCCCCGGTAACTTGGGCTGCCCCGATCCTACGTCGTCCATCGACCGGTCGTCCGGCCACACCCGCACGAGGTGCCGGAATCCGACGGCCGCTGGCATGCTGGGCGGGTGAATGAGACCTCCCCGGCACAGCAGTGGCGGGTGCCGTCGAGCCTGCCGGCGGCGAAGCTGGCCGGCGCCGTCCTGATCCTCGCGCTCGGGCTGCTCTTCGCCGACGGCGACCCGGTCCGCCTCGCGCTGGCCGCCCTGGCCGCCGCCGCGCTGGCCGGCTGGGCGGTACGTGACCTGGTCGCGCCGATCCGATTGGCGGTGGACCCGGCCGGGCTCACCGTCATCCACGGCTTCGCCGGCCGGCGGCTGCTGCCCTGGTCGGCGGTCGAGGCGATCGCCGTCGACCGACGGCCCCGGCTGGGGCTGACCAGCGAAACCCTGGAGATCGACGCGGGCAACTCGCTGCACCTGTTCGGCCGGTACGACCTGGGGGCCACCCCGGAAGAGGTGGCCGCCGCACTGCGCGCCGCCCGCCCTGTCAGGTGAGCAGTGCGGCGGTCCGGAAGAGCACCAGCGCGAGCAGGATCAGCAGGATCAGCGCCCCACCGGTGACCTGCACCAGCGTGCGCCGACCACGCGGCGCGTACGCGAGCACCAACGCCATCAGCGCGCCGACCACCAGCCCGCCCAGGTGCCCGGGGATCGAGATGCCCGGCACGGCCAGCGTGAACACCAGATTGATCACCAGGATCGGGATGATCCGGGAAATGTCCCGGCCCAACCTGCGCTCGATGATGATCAGCGCGGCGAAGAGACCGAACACGGCGGTCGAGGCACCGACGGTGGCCGCCCGCGGGCTGCTGAACAGGTACGCTGCCACGTTGCCGCCGAGGCCCGCGATCAGGTAGAGCGCGGCGAACCGTACCCGCCCGAGGCTGGCCTCCAGCGACCGGCCGAGCACCCACAGCGCCCACATGTTGAGCAGCAGGTGGAGCACGCCGTAGTGCAGGAACATCGCCGTGACCAGCCGGTACCACTGGCCCTCGGCGATCCCGCCGAGCGTGTAGTCGGAGAGGTAGGCCCGGCCGAGCACCGCACCCCACTCGGTCAGCGGTGTGCTGCCACCCATCAGGCCGCCGAAGCCGGAGCCGCCCACCGCCGCGTCCCCGCCCCGGGCGGAGGCGATGGAGAGCAGCAGGAACAGCACGTTCACGGCGATCAGCGCCTTGGTGACATAGCCGTGCCGGCCGGCCGTACCGCCGCCGAAGGCGGTACGCGCCGGCCGGACACTGCGACGTCCCTCGTTGACACACTCCGGGCACTGGTGCCCGACCGAGGCATCCCGCATGCAGTCCGGGCAGATCGGCCGGTCACAGCGGGAGCACCGGACGTAGGTCTCCCGGCCGGGGTGCCGGTAGCAGACCGGGGTGGTCGGCGGAGACTCGCTCACCGGGCCGACCCTCCGTCCAACACCACACGGTCCACCGGCACCGGCCGTGCTCCGGAGCGCTCAATCATGCGAGCAAAGGTACCTCGCCAGTCGCTCAGGAAGCGGACCGCTCGATCTCGACCCGCTCGATGACGACGTCCTGGAGCGGACGGTCGCTCGGACCGGTCGGGGTGCTCGCGATCGAATCCACGATCTTCACCGACTCCTCGTCGGCGACCTGGCCGAAGATGGTGTGCCGGTTGTTGAGGTGCGGCGTCGGGGACACGGTGATGAAGAACTGCGAACCGTTGGTGCCCGGTCCGGCGTTCGCCATCGCCAGCAGGTACGGACGGTCGAACCGCAGCTCCGGGTGGAACTCGTCGGCGAACTTGTAGCCCGGTCCGCCCCGGCCGGTGCCGGTCGGGTCGCCCATCTGGACCATGAAACCGCTGATCACCCGGTGCGAGATGGTGCCGTCGTAGTACGGACCATTGCCCGGCTGACCGGTGCGCGGGTCGGTGTACTCACGGTTGCCCTCGGCCAGGTCGACGAAGTTGCGGACGGTCTTCGGCGCGTGGTTCGGGAAGAGCTCCAGCCGGATCGGGCCAGCGTTGGTGTGCAGGGTGGCGTAGACAGCCTCGGCCACGGGTACTCCTCACTCGTTGGTCAGTTCCATGCGGATCCTCCCATGTGCCCGATCTGGCATCGCGGAGGCATCCGAAGGTGGAGGATGACGAAGGAACAACTCCCAGGAGGTAGGACCGTGTTTGGATTCGGGCGGCGTAAGTCCCAGGGGCAGCTGGCCAAGGCCGAGCTGAACCAGAGCATCAGCCACCTGATGCTGGCAGCCAATCACGCCGCGAAGGGCGCTGGCGCGACCGTCGGCCCGCGGGTCCAGGTGGCCCGGGGCTACGTCGCACCGACCGCCGCGAAGGTACGCGACCGCGCGTCGACCGGCTGGGGGACGACTCTCACCACGCTGGCACCGCTGGCGGCGGCTGCTCGTGACGGCGCCGCGCAGGCAGGGCCGCTGACCAGGAAGGCCAAGTCGAAGACCATGCGGATCACCGGTAAGAAGAAGCAGCCGCGCCGTCGCGGCTCGATGATGACCGGCCTGTTGGCGGCGGGTGCCATCGCCGGCGTGGCCGGCGCGGTCGCGCTGCGTCGCCGCCGGGAGCAGCAGGAGTGGGCCGAGTACGACCCGACCCGCAGCACCCTGGAGCCGATGCGCGACGAGATCGACTCGATCGAGGTGCGTACGCCGTCCACCGCCCGGGGGTCCGACGGCTCCGCCATGTCCGGCGCGGCGGGGATGACCGGCGCGGGCAGCTCGGCGGTGGCCGGCGGCTCCAGCGCCAGCACCACCGCCCCGGCCAAGCAGACCGGTGTCCGCCCCACCGACAAGGTCCCGTCGGTCGCCGAGGGCGCCACCGACGTCTCCGGTCGGCCGACCGACGACCTCACCAAGGCCCTGGGCAAGGACACGGCCCGCACCAACGGCCGCCGCTGAGGTCAACAGCAGCGCATCGGGCGCCGGCGAGTGGGTCCACCCACTCGTCGGCGCTTCCGCGTGTGCGGCGCTCCCGCAAGATCAGCTCAGAGCCAGCCGTTGCGGCGGAACCAGCGGTAGAGGGCCAGTGAGACGCCGAGCATGAGGGCCAGCGCCACGGGATAGCCGTACGTCATCTTCAGCTCGGGCATGTTGTCGAAGTTCATGCCCTCGACGCCGGCGATGGAGGTCCAGACCGCGGCGATGGCCGCCCAGGCGGCGATCTTGCGCATGTCGTTGTTCTGGTCGACGGTGACCTGGGCCAGCCGCGCCTGGAGGATCGAGTTCAGCAGGTCGTCGTAGGAGTTCACCTGCTCCACGGTGCGGCTCAGGTGGTCCTGCACGTCCCGGAAGTACTTGCGGATCTCCTTGGGCACGTCCCGGTTGACCTGGGAGGTCAGCGTCATCAGCGGCCGTTGCAACGGCACCACCGCCCGCTTGAACTCCACCAGCTCCCGCTTCATCTGATAGATCCGCTGGATCCGCCCGTGGCCGTGCCGGTCGAAGACCTCCGCCTCCAGCACGTCCAGGTCGTCCTCGATCTGCTCGGCCACCTCCAGATAGAGGTCAACCACCCGGTCGGTCACCCCGTACGCCACCGCCCAGGGGCCGTGCAGCAGCAACTCCTGCTTGGTCTCCAGGTCGGCGCGGATCGGGGCGAGCCGGCAGGCATCCCCGTGGCGGACGCTGATCACGAAGTTCGGGCCGATGAAGAGCATCACCTGGCCGGTCTCCACCACCTCGGAGTTCTCGGTCAGCTCGGTGTGCTCGCAGTAACGGGCGGTGCGCAGCACCAGGAAGACGACGTCGCCGAACCGCTCCAGCTTCGGGCGCTGCTCGGCCTTGACCGCGTCCTCGACCGCCAACTCGTGCAGGCCGTAGGTCTCCGCGATGGCGGTCATCTCGGCCAGCTCCGGCTGGTGCAGACCGATCCAGACGAAGCCGTGCTCCTCGCGGCGGGCCGCGGCCAGCGCCTCCGCGTAGGTCCAGTCGCCGGGCTGCCGCTTGCCGTCGACGTAGAGCGCGCAGTCGACCACCGCGCTGCGGCCGGTGCCCGTGCCCGTCGGGGCGGGGACGGGCGGCGAGCCGTCGGCGTTGAGGATCCGGGTCATCGCCCGGACCGGGGAGGGCCACGCCCGAGGTCGCAGCACCCGACCGGTGGTCGACGGTGCCGTCCGGTCCCGCTCTGTCCGATCCGTCATCGCGTCACCTCCCGCGCTCAGCTGCGGCTTGCAGGCTACGCCGATCGCGGTCGAGGACCGGTGTGACGGCGGTCGCGTGGGGCGGCGCCGGGCGGGCCGGGCCGCATCGGGGGGTGTGCGGGGGACGACACGGCCCACCCGGCACCTGTGGGGGCGGGAGGTTGTGCTGCCGCGTCAACCCGGGCGGGGCCGGCCCGGAGGCCGGGCGGTGAACCCGCAGCTGACGGGGTGACGCTCGCAGCATTGTGGGCCAGCCGGCCGCCCGGAGGGGAGCCCCGGGACGGCCGGCATCGTCGTTCTGTCAGGAACCCGACAGTTAATTCAGCTACGGACGGCCTCGACGGCCGCCGCGAGCCGCCGGACACCCTCGTCGATCTTGTCGGCGGTCACCGCCGAGAAGGCCAGTCGGAGCGCGTGCCGCCCGCCGTCCAGCACGAAGTCGCTGCCCTTGACCACGGCGACCCCGCGCTCGGCCGCCGCCGGGGCGAGCCGGTCGACCAGCACGTCCTCCGGGAACTCCACCCAGAGGAAGTAGCCACCGTCGGGCTCCACGAACTGCGCCTGCGGCAGGTGCCGGCGCAACGACTCGGCGAGCACCTGGGCCCGCTCGCCCAGCGCCGCCCGGACCGTCTCGATCGAGCGGTCGATGTCACCGGAGACGCAGAACTGGTGCACGATCGCCTGGGACACCATCCCGGGGGAGATGTAGAGGCTTGTCGCGTTCTTCGCGATGGAGGCGATCAGGTCGGCCGGGCCGACCAGGTAACCGACCCGCACACCCGGGCAGACCGTCTTGGTGAAGCTCGACGCGTGCACCACCACGTTGCGGGTGTCCAGCGAGAGCATCGACGGCAGCGCCTCACCACGGAAGCGGATGTCCGCGTACGGGTCGTCCTCGAAGATCGTGAACTCGTACTCGGCGGCCAGGTCGAGTAGCTCCCGGCGCTTCTCCAGGGACAGCGTCATGCCGGCGGGGTTCTGGTAGTTCGGGATGACGTGCGCGAGCCGGGGGCGAACCCCGGACTCCAGCAGCTTGCGCAGCTCGGCAGTGTCCAAGCCATCCGGCTGGACGGCGATGCCGTGCAGCTCAGTGCCCATCCGCTGGAGGTTGAGCAGCGTCCGGTCGTACGTCGGACGCTCCACCACCACCGCGTCGCCGGGGCGGACCAGGTGGTCGAAGAGGAACGCGTCGGCCTGGAGCGACCCGTTGGTGACCAGCACCTGGTCGGCCTCGACCCCGTGCTTCTCGGCGATCCACTTTCGCAGCGGTAGGTACCCGACGGAGGTGCCGTACGCCGTCACCCCCGCGGGGTCGGCGTCGAAGGCGCGGACGGAGGCGGCCTTGAGCCCCTCGACATCGACGATGTCCAGCGAGGGAGCCCCACGGGCAAAGGAGATCAACTGCTCGGCGGTCATGGATGTTGAGCGTACGGGCGGCGGTGGGGAACGCGCGGTCGGCACGGCGATGTCCGCATCCTGAGCCACCGGGTCGGGTGACCCCACTCCACCGGTCGGCGGCAGATCAGACCGGAAGGGCGAGCGCGTCGTGCTGCGCGGCCCGGGAAAGTCCCTCCAGCTGCACGCCGAGGGCGTCGAGAAGCTGACTCCAGTCGAAGTAGGAGCGCCAAGCGGTGATCCGACCCTTGCGGGCCCGGACCACGTCGGCCACCTCCCAACTCACCAGGCGGCCGGTGGGCGCGACGGTGCCGTACGGCGAATGCAGGGTGCCGGTGTGGGTGCCGGTCAGCCGCAGCTCGAGCGCGGCGCCACCGCCGGTGCGGACCGCCCCCATCGGATCGACCCGCAGATCCGGGAAAGCGCCGGTCCAGGTGCGCAGGAGCGCGGGCAGCTCGATCGGACGGACCGTCACGCCCGGCATGGCGTAGAACGCCTCCGGGGCGTAGAGATCCGGCAGCCGGGCCACGTCCCGACGCAGGAGCATGGCGTACTGCTGCTCGACCAGCCGCTCCGCGTCGCGCATCGGGACCTCCCCCGCGGGCCACGGCATCTCCGCGCCCGCAAGGGATGTCTACCCATCGATCCGGCCCGGCACACCACCCCCGGTCAGGTCGTGGCGACCGCCTGGCTCTCCGACCAGACCCGCATGATGTCCCGCACGGAGATCACACCGGCCACCTCCTGGCCGTCCAGAACCACCAGGTGCCGGAACCCGCCCCGGGCCATCGCGGCGGCGGCCTCGGCCACCGTCCACTCCGGCCCGGCGTAGACCACGTCCCAGGTCAGGTGGGCGCCGGTGCGTTCCACGTCGCAGTCCAGGCCGGCGCCGATGGCCTTCAACACGTCGCGTTCGGTCATGATCCCCACGCCCTCGGAATCCGGGTCGATCACGACCGCCGACCCGACACCGCGGGCCGACATCATCCGGGCCGCCTGTCGGAGCGTGTGCTCCGGACCGACGACGAGGACCTGGCTGGACATCGCATCCCGTACCTGCATCACACATCACCCCTTTGGGACGGTGGCATTCGGTACGGACATGGTGGTCGGTGGATGTTTCCGGGACAAGAGCGGCATCGCACAAGCTGCGGACGCTGGCTACTGTCGGATGGTGTCCACCGAGCCCCTGCGCTGCGCCGGCGCGCTGATCGTCGACCATGACAGCCGCATCTTCTTTCAGCGCCGCTCACCACACCGACGCCTGTTTCCCAACTGCTGGGACATCGTCGGCGGCCATGTGGAACCGGGCGAGGACATCGACGAGGCACTGCGCCGGGAGATCACCGAGGAGACCGGCTGGGTCCTCTCCCACGTCCTGGGCCAGGTGGGCGAGTACAGCTACGTCGGCGACGACGGCCTGGCCCGGACCGAGTACGACTTCCTGGTCCGCGTCGACGGTGACCTCGAACGCCCGATGCTGGAGGCCGGCAAGCACACCGAGTACCGCTGGCTGGCCGAGCACGAGGTGACAGTGCTCGACGAGCACCGCGACGTCAACGACGGGCTGATCCGGCGGATCGCGGAGGAGGGCTTCGCCGTCCTGCGGTCGATCGGTCTGTGAACACCGTCGAGCTGGCGCCGCACCGGATCGCCGGGCTGCTCGCCCCGGCCGTGGACCGGACCTTCCGCGCCGGCATCCTGGCCGGCCGGGACGGCGGTGGCGCCGAGTTGTCCCAGCGCTACGGCGGAGTCATGGCGACCGGCTTCCTGGTCGACCTTCGCACCCGGCTGGCCGCGCCCGGTGGCACTGTCGACGGGCCCGGGTTCGCGGCGATCACCCGCTACCAGGACCCGGTCGCCTGCCGGCGGACCGTGGACAAGCAGGTGGCACACGGGATGATCTACCGCGGCCCGGACGGCGCCCTGTCCGCCACCGAGCGGGGCGCCGCCTTCCTCGCCGAGCTGTACCAGGTGCACGCCGAGGTCACCGAGGAGCTGTGGGCCGGCCATGACGACCGGGTGGCCCGGCTGGTGGCCATGCTCGGCCGACTGCTGTCGTACGCCCTGGTGCTGGCGGACGAGGAGGGGGACCGGGTGGCCTCGGCCTTCGCCGCGCTGGCGCCCCCGTACGAGCCGGACGGCACCCCGTTGGGCGTGCTGCTACTCAACCGGCTCAGCACGCTGCGATACCACCGGGCCGACGCGCACGCCGCCGCCTGGACTGCCGCCGGGCACACCGCGTCGAGCATCGCCGCCCTTCCGGCCGGTCCCGAGCGGCTCGCCATCGAACTGGAGACCGACCGGCGGGCCGCCGGCCCGTATTCCGTGCTCGGCGTCGAGGAGCGCCTGACCATGCTCGCCGACCTGGCGGCATTGCCCGGCTGACCCGGTTGGCCGGAGCGGCACACCCGGCCGGGGCTATCCTCCAGCGGTGACGGGAGCAGGACGAGGGAGGATGTCGCGATGATCGGAATGGTGCTCGCGGCCGGAGCGGGACGACGGCTGCGCCCGTACACCGACACCCTGCCCAAGGCGTTGGTGCCGGTGGACGGTGAGACGACGATCCTGGACATCGCGCTGGGCAACCTCGCCGAGGTCGGGCTCACCGACATCGTGATCGTCGTCGGCTACGCGGCGGACGCGGTCCGCGAGCGGCAGGCCGAGCTGGAGAAGCGGTACGGGGTGACGCTCACCCTTGTGCACAACGACAAGGCCGAGGAGTGGAACAACGCCTACTCGCTCTGGCTCGCCCGGGAGTACTTCGCGCGCGGGGTGCTGCTGGTCAACGGGGACACCGTGCACCCGGTGAGCGTGGAGAAGACCCTGCTCGCCGAGCGTGGTCCGGGCATCCTGCTGGCCGTGGACACCCTCAAGCCGCTGGCCGAGGAGGAGATGAAGACCACCTTCGACGCCGCCGGCCAGCTCACCCGGATCACCAAGCTGATGGACCCGGGCGAGGCGTACGGGGAGTACATCGGCGCGACGCTGATCGAGCCGCAGGTCGCCGACGCCCTCGCCGACGCGCTGGAGGCGACCTGGCGACGGGACCCGAACCTGTACTACGAGGACGGCTACCAGGAGTTCTCCGACCGGGGCGGGGAGGTGCGGGCGGCGCCGATCGGTGACGTCCCCTGGGTCGAGGTCGACAACCACGCCGACCTGGCCCGCGCGCGGGAGATCGCGTGCCTCTACTAGCTCGGAGCGTCCTCACCCCGCTGCACATCGACGTGCGACGCGGGGCGGTCGCCGACCTGGGCGCGATCCTGGCCGACGGGCGGATCTCCTCCGGGGGTGACGTCGCGGTGGTGGTCGGTCCGGGTCAGGGCGCGCAGATCGCGGAGCTGATCCGACCGTCGCTGCGCTCGGCGGACGTCTTCACCGTCTCCGGCGGGACGCTGGACGCCGCCGACGACCTGGGCGGCAAACTCCGCGCCCGGTCGTACGACGCGGTGGTCGGCATCGGTGGCGGCAAGACCATCGACGTGGCCAAGTACGCGGCGACCCGTCGAGGGCTGCCGATGGTGTCGGTGGCGACCAGCCTCGCCAACGACGGGATCGCCTCCCCGGTGGCCAGCCTGATCACCGACGGGATCAAGGGCTCCTACGGCGTACACATCCCGATCGGGGTGATCGTCGACCTGGACTTCGTGGAGAGCGGCCCGGACCGGCACAACCGGGCCGGCATCGGCGACGTGATCAGCAACATCAGTGCGCTGGCCGACTGGGAGCTGTCCCGGCAGGTACGCGGTGAGCCGGTCGACGGGCTTGCCGCCTCGCTCTCGCGAGCGGGCGCCGAAGCGGTGCTCAACCACCCCGGCGACATGAGCGACGACGCCTTCGTGATCGTCCTCGCCGAGGCGTTGATCTCCAGCGGCCTGGCGATGGCTGTCGACGGCACCAGCCGTCCGTGCAGCGGCGGCTGCCACGAGATCATGCACGCTGTCGACTCGCTCTTTCCGGGGACCGCCTCGCACGGCGAGCTGGCCGGGCTGGGTGCACTGTTCTGCACCTGGCTGCGCGGAGACCTCCGCCGCTTCGGGGAGATGTCGGCCTGCCTCGCCCGGCACGGTCTGCCCCGGCTCCCCGCCGAGGTGGCGCTCACCGACGACCAGTTCATCGAGGCGGTGCAGTTCGCGCCGCGTACCCGCCCGGACCGCTACACGATCCTCGAACACCTGGCACTGTCGCCTACCGAGACGCGGGAGCGGCTGGCAGACTACGCCGGTGCAATCCGCGACCAGCTTGGCTGACCCCCGTCCCACCGTCGCCGACTTCCACCGGGTGAACCGGGGCGGCGGCCTGTTCAGCGAGTCGATCAGCCAGTGGCTGGGGGCCGTCTTCGCGCTCGTCGCCCAGCGGCTCGGGCTGCGACCGACAGCGTTGACCATCACCAACCTGGTGCTCGGGCTGGCCACCTCGGTCACCGTGGTGGCGCTCGCCGGCCCGGTCGCCGCCGGGGACGTACCGGCCTGGGTGGTCGGCCTGCTCGCCCTGGTCGGCTGGCAGGTGGCGTACTCCCTGGACTGCGCGGACGGGCAGCTGGCCCGGGTGACCGGCCAGGGCAGCGCGGCCGGCGCGCGCGTCGACGTGCTCTGCGACGTGGCCGCGCAGATCGCCCTGGTGGCAGCCCTGGCGGCCACCGCCGTGGCGCAGGAGCCGGCCACGCCGACCTGGCTCGTGGCGACCTTCGCGGGCACCTGGATGGTCAACCTGGTGACGTCGGTGATGCAGGCCGGCCCGAACGCGGCCAGCATGGTCACCTCGACCTCGTTGCCGGTGCGCCTGGTGAAGCTGGTCCGCGACTACGGCGCGGTGGTCTTCGTGGCCGCCCTGGTGCTCGCCGTGGCCCCCGCGCTGGTCCTCTGGGTGATGGTCGCCTTCACGATCGTCAACGGCGGCTTCCTACTGGCGAGCATCGCCTTCTCGGCCCGCGCCTCCCTGCGCTGACCGCCACCCGCCCCTGCGGCGCGACCCGGCGCGGCCCGCGCGGCGGTCCCCCGCGCTCGGCGCGAGGCCGGACGCGGACGCACGGAAGCGTCAGGCGCGGCGTTCAGACGTGGTTGGGGGTTCGGGCCAGGCCCGCGTAGATGTCGATGAGCTGCTTGGTGACCACGTCGGGGTGGAAGGTTCGCTCGTAGCGGGCGCGGGCGGCCAGGGTCAGCCCGGACGCTCCGGCGCGGGCGACCGGCAGCGCGGCCGCGAGCGCGGCCGGCTCCGGGGCGACCACCCAACCGGCCTCGCCCAGACCGATCCCCGCCGGCATGGCTGGTCCGCCGCCGCCCCCGGCGACCGCGGAGGCGATCTCGGCGGGCCCGGTGCCGGCGGGCTCGTGCGGGGCATCGGCCCCGACCAGGTACGGAATGCCGCCCAACGCCGTACCGAGCACCGGCCGGCCGTTCGCCAACGCCTCGATGATCACAGTGGGCAGCACGTCGTGCCACATCGCGGCGGCGATCACCACAGCGCTCGCCTCGACGGCGGCCTGCACGCCGGCCCGGTCGAGCTGACCGAGGTAGACCACGTCGGGTCGCTCGGCGGCGGCCGCCTCCACGAGTGGGCGCAGCTCACCGTCGCCGGCTACCCGCAGCGTGCCCAGCGCACCCACCGGGTGCCGACGCCAGGCGTCCAGCAGCAGGTCGACGCCCTTCTCCGGGGAGAGCCGGGCCATGTAGAGGAACCCGTCACCCAGCGGCGCCGGCCGACCCGGATCGGGTACGGAGTTCGGCTTCACCACGATGTGTTCGTCCGGAATGCCGTAGTCGCGGAGGTGATCGGCGATCGCCGAGGTGAGCGCGATGTACCGATCCACCGAGCGCCAGGTCCCCCGGTGCACGGCCAGGGTGGTCGCCATCAAGGCGCTCTGCACCGCCGAGTCGCGGTAGCAGCGGTGCTTGATCGCCGGCACACCCAACGCCCGACCCTTGCAGTCCTGACAGATCACGCCGTCGCGGAAGTAGATCCCCGATGAGCAGACCTGCCGGTAGTTGTGCACCGTCTGCACCACCGGCACGCCGTGCCGGTGCGCGGTCCGCACCACCCAGGGCGAAATCAGGGGGTACGGGTTGTGCAGGTGCAGAACGTCCGGTCGGTGTTCGGTGAGCAGCCGGCTCAGGTCGTGCTGGGCGCGCGGCGCCCAGATCGGCGAGATCGGCAGCAGCGCCTTCGCCGCCTTCGACATCGACGGGATCTCGTCCGAACTGCGAATGAAGGGCAGCACCTCGACGCCAGCGGCGGTGAGCTGAGCGATCTCCGAGTCGACGATCGTGTTCTCACCGGAGGGCTGGGCTTCCCGGTACCGGTTGTGTGCCACCACGATTCTCACGGGAAAGAAGGCTACCGTTATGTCGTGCCCGAACTACCGGAGGTTGTGTCGTGCCCGAACTACCGGAGGTTGAGGCGCTCGCGGGTTACCTGCGTCAGCGCGCGGTGGGGCGGCGCGTCGATCGGCTGGAGATCGCCGCGATCAGCGCCCTGAAAACGTACGAGCCGGCGCCGACCGAGGTCGCGGGCCGGGCGGTGGTCGACGCCAGTCGGCACGGCAAGTTCCTCGACGTCCTCTTCGAGGGTGGAGTGCACCTGGTGGTGCATTTGGCGCGAGCAGGCTGGCTGCACTACCGGGAGGCGTTCCCCGCCACCACCCCACTGCGTCCGGGCAAGGGCCCGATCGCGGTGCGGGTACGCCTGGATGACGGTTCCGGCTTCGACCTCACCGAGGCCGGCACGCAGAAGAAGCTGGCCGCGTATCTGGTCACCGACCTCGCGGCGGTTCCCGGGGTGGCCAAGCTGGGCCCGGACGCGCTCGCCGCGGATCTGCCCCTTTTCGCCGAGCGGCTGCGGAGCAGGCGGGGGCAGGTCAAGGGGGTGCTGACCGACCAGTCGGTGCTGTCCGGGGTGGGCAACGCGTACTCCGACGAGATCCTGCACGCCGCGAAGCTGTCCCCGTTCGCGATCACCGACCGGCTCACCGACGCCCAGATCGCCACCCTGCACGCCGCCACCCGACAGGTCCTCGGCGACGCGGTCGAGCGCTCCCTCGGTCAGCGGGCCGCGGAGCTGAAGGGCGAGAAGCGCTCCGGGTTGAAGGTGCACGCGCGCACCGGGCTTCCCTGCCCGGTCTGCGGGGACACCGTGCGCGAGGTGTCGTTCGCCGACTCCAGCCTCCAGTACTGCCCCACCTGCCAGACCGGCGGCAAGCCGCTCGCTGACCGTCGGTTGTCTCGCCTCGTACGGTGAGTAATTGCACTTCAGGACTACGGAGCGGAATCTCCCTCACTGAGCGGAAGCTCCGGTCCGCCCTTCTCGCCACGCGCGCATCCATCGGTATAGTGGCCCGGTCCCCGGCTTCTGAAATGGTGCGGAGCCGGCCAGATCCCGCCAGCACCGTCGGTCGCCAATCTCCTTCGGGGCGACGACCGGTCGGAGCCAGCGTGGGAGACTGGGACGGTGGGCGACCCGGGCCTTCACGCCGAGTGAGCGGCCCGTGTCATGCGGGAGGACATGGGTGAGGTGACGGCAAGCCTCCAGCGCCCGGTAACCAACGAAGGCCGGAGCAGACTCGTGCGGCACGTCGACAGCTTCGAGATCCAGCCGCCGACGCCGCCGTCCCACAACGGCGTCCCTCGGTCGGCTTGGACGAGGGCGCGACGCCGTGTCTCCCGCTGGCACCGCCCCTACATCGCGATCCTGCTGCTGCTCGACTTCGGCGCGGCCGCGTTCGCCAGCTGGATCGCGATCCAGCTCTTCGACCAGGCTGCCTCCGGGTTCTCCGGCACCCAGCAGGACCCGACGTGGTTCCACACCGTCTCCTACCTGCTGCTTCCGTTCGGCTGGGTGGTGATCCTCTGGAGCAACCGGGCCTACGACCGGCGCTACCTGGGGCTCGGCCCGGACGAGTTCAAGCGGGTGATCCGTGCATCGGTAACGGTGGCCGCGAGCGTCTCCTTCCTCGCCTTCTCCACCGTCACGCAGCTCTCCCGGTTCACCGTGGGCACTGCGCTGGTCGGCGCGACGCTGTTGATCCTGTGGGGCCGTTTCGTGGCCCGGTGGGCGCTGCACTACATCCGGCGGCGGGCCGGCCAGGCCGCTCACCGGATGGTGCTGGTCGGCACTCTGCCCGAATGTCTGGAGGTCTACGCGGCGGTCACCCGCAGCCCGGCCGCCGGGCTGATGCCCGTCGCCATCCACATCACCGACGGGTACGCGGCGGCCCGCGGTATGCCGACCCCGGTTCCGGTGTACGCCGGACGCGACGTCCTGGCCCTGGTCCGTGAGGTCGGTGGGGACACCATCGCGGTCTGCGGGTCGGCCAGCGCGGAGCCGGGCGAGTTGCGCCGGCTGGCCTGGCAGCTGGAGGGCTCCGGCGTCGACCTGGTGGTCGCCCCGCAGCTCACCGACATCGCCGGCCCCCGGGTGCACATCCGGCCGATCGAGGGTCTGCCGCTGCTGCACGTCGAGGAGCCGACCCTCTCCGGGCCGGCGCTGCTGGCCAAGAACCTGATGGACCGGGTCGCCGCCGGCCTCGGCCTGCTGCTGCTGATCCCGCTGTTCCTGGCCATCGCCGTGGCGATCCGGATCTCCGACCCCGGGCCGGTCTTCTTCCGCCAGCCCCGGGTGGGGCACGAGGGGCGCACGTTCCGGGTGTGGAAGTTCCGGACCATGTACGTCAACGCCGAGGACCGGCTGGCCAGCCTGGTCGATCGGAACGAGACCGACGGCATGCTGTTCAAGATGAAGGAGGACCCTCGGGTCTTCCCGGTCGGTCGCTTCCTGCGGGCCACGTCGCTGGACGAGCTGCCGCAGTTGATCAACGTGCTCTGGGGCGAGATGTCGCTGGTCGGGCCCCGCCCGCTACCGGCCGACGACGGTGACTTCCTGGGTGACGTGAGGCGCCGACTGCTGGTCCGCCCCGGCATGACCGGGCTGTGGCAGGTCTCCGGCCGCTCCGACCTGTCCTGGGACGAGTCGGTCCGACTGGACCTCTACTACGTCGACAACTGGTCGCTCGCGTACGACCTGAGCATCCTGTGGCGCACCGTCGGGGTGGTGCTTGCCCGCAAGGGCGCGTACTAGGGGGTTGGCGCGCCGGCTCGCAGGGGCGAGGATCGCTGCGTGTCTGCCAACCTCTCCGCCGTGGTCGGCGTCGTCTCACTCGTCACCGCGCTGACCGCAGCCCTGCTGGCGGTGTTGCGGCTGCGGGCCCGCCGTGGCATCGCCACCGCCACCCAGCGGGCCACCTACGAGGTGCTGCACACCGCCGGCCTGGCCGCCGAGCCGCTGCGAGCGGGGTTGAGCGAGGCGGGCGCGGCGAAGGCCGTACGCCATCTGCGGGCGCTGGTTGGCGCGGTCGGGCTGGCGCTCACGGACGCCGACCGGCTGCTGGCCCTGGACGGGCGCGGCACGCACCACGGAGATCAACTGCTCGCGGCGGCCCAGCGGACGGTGGACACCGGCCGCTCGAGCGTGCTGGGTGAGCAGGAACTGCACTGCGACCGGGTCGACTGCCCGGTCCGCGGGGCGGTGGTCGCACCATTGCTGGGGGCGGACGGCCGGGTGGTGGGCGCGCTGGTGGCGGTCGCCGACAGCCCGCCGCCTCCGGGGTTGGTGCAGGCCACCCTGGAGACGGCGCACTGGGCCGGCAACCAGCTCGCCCTGGCCGAGCTGGACTCGTCGCGGGAGCGGCTGGCCCGCGCCGAGATCCGGGCGTTGCGGGCGCAGATCAGCCCGCACTTCATCTACAACGCGCTCACCGCGATCGGCTCGTTCGTACGCACCGACCCGGAGCGGGCCCGGGAGCTGATCCTGGAGTTCGCGGAGTTCACCCGGTACTCGTTCCGGGCGCACGGGGAGTTCACCACGCTGGCCGAGGAGCTGCGGTCGATCGACCGCTACCTGACCATCGAACGGGCCCGGTTCGGCGACCGGTTGCAGGTGCGGTTGCAGATCGCCCCGGAGGTGCTGCCGGTGACGTTGCCGTTCCTCTGCCTCCAGCCGTTGGTCGAGAACGCGGTTCGCCACGGGTTGTCCCGCAAGCCGGGCACGGGCATGGTGAGCATCGAGGCCCGGGACGCGGGAGCCGAATGCCACATCACGGTGGAGGACGACGGAGTGGGAATGGATCCGACCACGCTGACCGCCGGCATCGCCGAGCTGGCCCGCGGCACCGGCGACCCGGGCGACGACACGGGCCAGCACGTCGGCCTCTCCAACGTCGACGAGCGGTTGCGCTCGGTCTTCGGGGACCGGTTCGGCCTGGTCGTGGAGACGGGGTTGGGCTCGGGCACCAAGGTGAGCATGCGGGTGCCGAAGTTCCACCCCGGCGTGCGGGCAGGGTCGTGAGCGAGCGAACCGGGACGGGTGCGGTTAACGCGTCCGGTTTCCTGCGCGTCCTCGCGGTGGACGACGAGCCGCCCGCGCTCGACGAGCTGGCGTACCACCTGCGGGCCGACCCCCGGGTGGCCCGGTTGCACACGGCCGGGGATGCCACCGAGGCGCTGCGGCTGCTGCGCGACGGCGACGTGGACGTGGTCTTCCTGGACATCCGGATGCCCGGCCTGGACGGCATGGAGCTGGCCCGGGTGTTGCGCCGCTTCGCCCGGCCACCGGCGATCGTGTTCGTCACCGCGTACGACGACGGCGCGGTGGACGCCTTCGATCTGGGCGCCACCGACTACGTGCGGAAACCGGTGCGCGCCGATCGGCTGGCCGAGTCGCTGCGCCGGGTGATCGGCTCGCGGGTGGTGCCGTCGCACCCGGCGGCGCTGGCCCGCGCGGAGGAGGACCCGACCATCCCCATCGAGTTGGCCGGCACCACCCGGATGCTGCCCCGATCGGCGGTGCGGTGGGTGGAGGCGCAGGGCGACTACGCCCGGTTGCACACCGCGGAGGGGTCGCACCTGGTGCGGGTCTCGCTGGCCACGCTGGCGGAGCGCTGGGCCGATGCCGGTTTCGTCAGGGTGCACCGTTCGTACCTGGTGCAGTTGAAGTTGATCGCGGAGTTGCGGCTGGTCAACTCCGGCTATGTGGTGGTGATCGACTCGACCGAGCTGCCGGTGAGCCGGCGGCACACCCGGGAGCTGAAGGACAAGCTGGTCAGGGCCGCGAAGCAGGATTGGAGTCGCTGAGCCGGGAATGGAACCAGCCCTACCGTACGTTGTACGCTAGTCCGTACGACTTCCGGGAGGCTTGCCGTGACCGAGACCCCGTTCGACGCCGAAACCGAGTTCGACCGCCAACTCGACCTACTGGTGCAGCTCAGCTACCCCGCCCTCGCCGGGCTGACCGAGAACGCCTTCCGCGACCTGGTCGCGCCACTGCGGGCCAGGGCGGTCGAGGGCACCGCCGGGCTGCCCGCCCCCACCGACGCCCGGGTGCCGTTCCTGCTGGTCACCACCCGGGAGCTGATCGGGGTGCCGGAACGGATGGAGCTCACCACCCTGTCCGGCAAGCGCAAGCCCGGCGTCGTCGACCGGAACTACGCCGAGGACGACCTGCCCCGCTTCGACCCGATCAAGGAGTTGGAGGTGCCGGCCGGGCCGGCGTACCTGCTCTTCGACGTCGACCGGGGCGAGGAGTTCCGCAACCTGGCCCCGGCCACGGCCATGGAGGGGATCACCGCTCAGGGCCGGTTGCCGCTGAGCATCGACGAGGGGCTCGCCTTCATCACGCTGCACCCGGCCGCGTTGGCGAGCAACCGGTGCTTCTCGCTGGTCGGCTCCCGCTGCGGCGACAAGCGGGTGCCGGCGCTCTGGATCAGCCAGGGTGCGCCCAAGCTGGGCTGGTGCTGGTACGGCAACCCGCACACCTGGCTCGGCTCCGCCTCGGCCCGGCCGGAGCGCATCGGCCTGGGCTGACCGCCAGGGTGCTGGATTCCACCGAGGAGGCTCGCCCGGTCGGGCAATTCCGCAGCTATCGTCGGCGACCTATTCTTCGTGTGCCGACCCCCGTACGGGGCGCAGGGTCGGTGCGGGCAGAGCCTGCTCAGGCCGCCCCACCACCCTCACATTGGGACATCGATGCAGCTATCCCCAGCCCGCCGTGCCCTGCTGGCCGGTGCCGTCGTAACGGCGCTCGTGCTGCCTGGCGCCACCCCGGCCCAGGCCGCGGCAACGGGCGCGGTCAGCGGAAGACTGACCACCAGCACCGGCACGCCCGCCGCCGAGGTCCTCGTGCAGCTCTACGAGAGCGACAGCTACGACTACGTCGGCTCCACCAACACCCACGCCGACGGCAACTACACAGTTGGCGGGCTGCAAGCCGGCTCGTACGTGGTGGGCTACTTCCCCTGGGAGAAGCCCGAGCAGTACCACCACCAGAAGGACAACGCGTTCGACGCCGACCCGGTGACCGTCACCGCCGGTGGCACCACCAGGATCGACGAGCAGCTCTTCGAGACCGGCACCATCACCGGACGCATCGTGAACACCGGCGGCCAGCCGGTGGTGGACCTGAACGTCGACGTTCGGGAGACCGACACGTATAGCCGGGCGTGGGGTCGCACCGACGACCAGGGCCGGTTCACGATCGCCGCCCGACCGGGTCGCTACACCGTGAGCATCCAACCGATCGAGGGCTCCTACCAGGAGCAGTACGTGCCCGGGAAACTCGACCAGGAGAGCGCCGACGTCTTCGAGGTGAAGGCCGACGAGGCGATCGTGGTCAACGAGACGGCGCTGCCGGCGGGGAGCCTGACCGGCCGGTACACCACCGCCGCCGGCGCCCCACTCCCGAACGCCGAGGTCAGCATCACCACCGCCAACTCGTCCAGCGGGGCGTGGACGCAGACCGACGCGAACGGTGAGTTCACCGCGCAACTTCTCCAGGGCGCCTACAAGGTTGGCGTGACCGCCGGTGAGCGGCAGCAGTACTACCGCGGCAAGCTGACCCCTGAGGAAGCCAACCTGGTCGAGGTGCGGGGTGGACAGCAGACGGCCATCGCGGACAGCCTGCTCGGCACCGGCTCGGTCACCCTGTCGGCCATCGACTCGGTCACCGGCGCCCCGATCGCAAACTTCTGTGCCCAGTCGATCTGCAGCGACGGCACCGGCACGGTGACCGTCACCGACCTGTCGCAGGGCAGCCACACCATCTACCTGGACGCACCGGACAAGCTGTACTTCTCCCGCGAGGTGAACGGGGTACGGGTCAAGGCGAACGGCGACACCAAGTTGACCGTGAAGATGCGGCCCGGCGCGGTCATCAGCACCACCATCGTGGACCGGCAGAGCGGCGCGCCTGTGTCGAACATCTGCCTGGACACCTTCCTGCCGAAGCAGGCGTCGCTCCAGGACGGCTACGGCGACTGCAGCGACCGCAACGGCAAGATCCAGGTGGGACCCCTCGCCGCCGGCAGCTACAAGCTCTTCGCGGTGCCGCAACGCGACACCTACGGCCGTCAGTGGGTGGGCGCCAACGGCGGCACCGGCGACGAGCGGGAGGCAGCCGTCGTCACCGCGACCGCCGGTCAGGTCGTCACCGGACCGCAGGTCCGGCTCGACCCGGCCGGCACGGTCACGGGCACTGTCACCGACGTGGCCGGCAAGCCGGTGCCGGACGCTGGCGTGTCGGTGTTGACCGGTCACCCCGGGGTCGGGGCCCAGGACGCCATCACCGATGAGCACGGCGTCTACACCATCAAGCGCCTCGGCCCGTACGCCTGGCCGCTGGTGTTCGGCGGCAACCCGCACGCCAGCGAGTGGTCCGGCGACAAGCCCAGCCGGTTCAAGGCCACTCCGGTGCCGGTGACCGCGGGGGCGGCCGCCACCCACAACGTTCAACTCGACCAGGGCATCGAGCTGACCGGCACCTTCCGTACGCCGGACGGCACTCCCTTCACCAGCGGATTCGTCATCGCCCGCAGCGCCGACACCGGCGACATTGCGGGCAACGGTTCGATCAGCGACGGTCGGTTCAGCATTCGCCTCAAGGGACCGCAGCGGATCTACTTCACCTACAACGTCTCGCTTGGAGATGAGTACTTCGACGGTCGCTACCTGGTGACGCAGCCGGACGGCAGCCGAAAGCTCGGGCTGTTCTCCGTACCGGCCAGCGGCAGCATGTCCGTGGATCTGGTCGTACCGGTCAACTGACGGTTCGGTGCAGCGGGGCCGGCGGCATTGTGCCACCGGCCCCGCTCCGCATCTTCGTGCGTCTGCGGCGACGGGTCAGAAGATGTCGGCCAGCGGCAGGGTGAGAGGGAACGGCTGCTCGGTGCTGTAGACCTCGCCGACCGGGAAAACCGCCTGCTCGCGGTAACCGCCCGCGCCGTTCACCAGCACGGTCAGGGTCTGCTTGCGGGGCTCCACCAGCCAGTAGAGCGGAATGCCGACGGCGGCGTACTCGTGACGTTTGAGCACCAGATCACGGCCGGCGTTGCTCGGCGAGATCACCTCGACGACGAGGCGAACGTCGGCCGGGTCGAGCGCGGCACCGCCGCTGTCCAGTGCGCTCTCACTGGCGACGAAGAGATCGGGTACGAAATACGACGAGCGTTTCGCACTCACCCCGATGTCCTGACCCACGAGCACACCGGCGGGGGCCTGCCGGTCGAGGATCCGGCGGAGGCGGTTGGCGACCGCGCCGTGGAAGACATCCCCATGGGGGACACGAGCAGGCTCCCGTCGAAGATCTCGTAGACCTGGTCGTCCTCGGGGAGGCTCTGGAGGTCGTCCACCGTCCAGGCGTCGCCCCAGCCGGGCCGGGCAGGGTTGGTCACCGTCACACCTCCTCTCTACCGGACCACCCTGACAGCTCGGTTGGTTGTCCACAACGAGCCTCCGGCGTTCCCCCACGCCAGCCGGCATGATCCCCGAGTTATCCACAGCCGTGAGCGGTTCTCCACAGGTTATTCACAACGCAAACCACTGATCTCCACGGCCGCTCCCTACAGTCAGGACCCATGAAAGAACGTCGGGTACTGGTGGTCGAGGACGAACGGACCATCGCCGAGTCCATCGCCGCCCGACTACGGGCCGAGGGTTTCACGGTGGAGATCGCGGCGGACGGGCCCAGCGGCGTCGCGCAGTTTCACGCCGTACAGCCGGATCTCGTCGTCCTCGACGTGATGCTGCCGGGCTTCGACGGCCTGGAGGTGTGCCGCCGGATCCAGGCTGACCGGGCGGTGCCGGTGCTGATGCTCACCGCCCGGGACGACGAGACCGACCTGCTCGTGGGGCTGGCGGTCGGCGCGGACGACTACCTCACCAAGCCGTTCTCGATGCGGGAGCTCACCGCCCGGGTGCATGTTCTGCTGCGCCGGATGGAGCGGGCCGCCGCCACTCCCGCGCCGCCCGCCATCCGCCTCGGCGACATCGAGATCAACGAGGCCGAGCGACGGGTCCGCCGGGCCGGGGCGGACGTCCACCTCACCCCGACCGAGTTCGACCTGCTGGTCCACCTCGCGGGTCGACCCCGCACGGTGCTCCCCCGGGAACGGCTGCTCGCCGACGTCTGGGGATGGGGCGACGGAAGCGGCACCCGCACCGTGGACAGCCACATCAAGGCTCTGCGCCGCAAGCTGGGTGCCGACCTCATCCGCACTGTGCACGGGGTCGGCTACGCCCTGGAGCTGCCGTCATGACGGCGACCCTGCTCACCCGGCTGGACCGGGTGCTGGAGCTGCTGCCCCGACCGCTGGACCCAGTGCGATCGATCAAGCTGAAGCTGGGTGTGCTGCTGGTCGCCTCCGGGGCGGCCGGGCTGGCCTACTTCTCGTACGGCATCGGCTGGCCGCCGCCGATCACCTCGGCCACCGCCATCGCCGTCGCCCTGCTCACCTCGCAGGTGCTCGCCCACGGCATGACCTCGCCGTTACGGGACATGACAGCAGCCGCCGGCGCGATGGCCCGAGGTGACTACACACGTCGGGTACGCGCCACCTCCCGCGACGAGGTCGGCGAGCTGGCCCAGGCGTTCAACAAGATGGCCGAGGATCTGCACGCCGCCGACCAGCGTCGACGCGAGCTGATCGCCAACGTCTCGCACGAGCTGCGTACGCCGATCACCGCGTTGCAGGGCGTGCTGGAGAACATGGTGGACGGGGTGGCCGACCCCGAACCGGCGGCGCTGCGTTCGGCGTTGGCCCAGACCGAACGGCTCGGGCACCTCGTCGCCGACCTGCTCGACCTGTCCCGACTCGACGCGGGCGTGGTGCCGCTGCGGCGCGTACGCATCGACGTGGGGGACTTCCTCGACGAGGCGGTGGAGCACGCCACGGCCAGCGCGTCCGGCGCCGGCCTGGACGTGCGCTTCCAGCTCCGCGACCTGCCGGCACCGCTGACGGTCCACGCGGACCCGTGGCGGCTGCACCAGGTCTTCGCGAACCTCCTCGACAACGCGGCGCGACACAGCCCACCCGGCGGCACGGTGCGGGTGAGCGCCGAGGAGCACGGCGACCAGCTCCGCTTCGAGGTGAGCGACGAGGGCCAGGGCATTCCGCCGGCCGAGCGTTCCCGGGTGTTCGAGCGGTTCACCCGCGGCGACCGGTCGGCCGGTGGTGGGACCGGGCTCGGCCTGGCCATCGCCCGGTGGGTCGTCGAACTGCACGGCGGTCGGATCGGTGTCCTCGATCCCGCCGGGCCAGACCGGGGTGACCGGCCCGGCTGCCGCATTCAGGTCACCATCCCGTGCGACGGGCCATACCGAGAAGAGGCCGCATGACCAGCCCCGGCAGCACCCCACTCCCGGCCACCGGGCCGACCGGGCCGGCGCAGGTCGCCCCACCCGTCAGGCCCGGACCGGCCGCACCGCCGGCGGCCGGTCGGCCCCAGGCAGCTCCGGCCGCACCGGCCCTGCCCCGGCCGCCATCGATGATCGCGCGGCGCTGGCCGGGACCATCCGGCGATGCGGGTCCGCTGGTGCTGGTGGCGTCGACGGCGGCGGCAGTCGTCGGCGCCTCGGTGCTCACGATGGTTCGGCCGGGCCTCGGCTGGCTGGTCGCCGCGTTGGCCGGCACGGCCGCCCTCAGCACCGCCGCCATCGTCAGGTCCGGGACGTCCTCCCCGGTTGCGGGCCGCACCGAGCCGACCGAACCCGGCACCGCAACCGACGCCGAACCCGCCCGTCCCGGTGCCACGGGGGCACCGGGGCGGGTGGCGCAGGCCGCCTGGGCTGCCGCGACTGTCGCGTTGGTCGCCGTCGGCACGTTCCGGGCAGCCGGTTGGCTCTTCGTGCTCTGCCTGCTTGCAGCGGTGGGGACCGGGACGCTCGCGGTTACCGGCGGGCGAAGTCCGCTCGGAATGCTGGTCGCCGCGACGCTGCCACCGGCCGCGACGGTACGGGCGCTTCCGTGGGCGGTACGCGGAGTGCGCAACAACCGCCCGGCGGGCTCGGGGATCGGGTTCGGGCGCATCGTGACCAGCCTGGCGGTGTCCGCCGTCCTGCTGACGCTGTTCGGGCTGCTCTTCTCCTCCGCCGACGCGGTCTTCGCCAATCTGGTCGGTGGTCTGCTGCCCGACATCGCGCCGGCCGGTGTGATCGGCTGGATGCTGCGGCTGATCCTGATCGGCGGCGGTCTGCTCGGTGGCGCGTACCTGGTCAGCCGCCCACCCGACCTGGAGGGCCTGCGACCGGCGTCGTCACGGCCGGCACACCGGCTGGAGTGGACCCTCCCGCTGGTATTGCTCGACGCCCTGTTCGCCGTGTTCGTGCTGGTCCAGCTGACGGTGCTGTTCGGCGGGGCGGGGCACGTGCTGCGGACCGCCGGGCTCACCTACGCCCAGTACGCCCGCGGCGGCTTCTGGCAACTGCTCGCCGTCACCGCGCTCACCCTGCTGGTGATCGCGATCGCCGCCCGCCGGGCGCCGAAGGCCACCCGGGGGGACCGGCTGCTGGTCCGGGTACTGCTCGGCACGCTCACCGCGCTCAGCCTGGTGATCGTCGCCTCGGCGCTCTACCGGATGCAGGTCTACGCCGACGCGTACGGTGCCACCCGGCTGCGGCTCGTCGTGTCGACCGTCGAACTCTGGCTCGGGCTGCTCTTCGTCCTGGTCGGGGTGGCCGTGGCGCGGTTGCGGGCCGACTGGCTCCCCCGGTTGGTGGTCGGCACCGCGGTGCTGGCGCTGCTCGGGTTGGCCCTTCTCAACCCGGATCGCCTGATCGCCGAACGGAACGTCGACCGGTACCTGGAGACCGGCCGGTTGGACGTCAGCTACCTGTCCGGGCTGTCGGCCGACGCCGTACCGGCCCTGGGTCGGTTGCCCGAGCCGATGCGTTCCTGCGCGCTCGGGGAGATCGCCGCCGAGCTGCCCCGGGACGGCTTCTGGGCGACGAACCTCGGCAGGGAACGCGCCCGGCGGGTTCTCGACACGATCCCGGTGAGCGCCAGCGTGACCGACTGCCCCGGGTTACGACGCTGGTGAGCGTGAACGCTTGACAATCGCGTACGGCGGGCGAGACTGCCGGGGTGGCCAAGCAACTCCCTGACGTGGGGTCGAGCGGTGCGGTTCCGCCGCCCCGGCGGTCCCGGATCGTGCTGGCCGAGATCACCAGGCAGGACACCCGCGCCGAGCGGACCCGCGCCGAGCTGGCCCAGCAGACCCAGGTCGGTGAGGCGCTGGTCCGCGGTCTGGTCCGGGCCCAACTCGCGCTGGCGCTGCGGCTGTCCCTGGTGGTGGCCATCGGGTTGGGCGGGCTGCCCTGGCTGTTCGCGATCGCGCCCTCGCTCGGCCGGACCACCGTCGCCGGCGTCAACCTGCCGTGGCTGCTGCTCGGGGTGGCCTCCTTCCCGTTCCTGATCGGGGTGGGCTGGGCGTACGTGCGGCTGGCCGAGCGCAACGAGCAGGACTTCACCGACCTGGTGCAACGGCCGGAGCGCTGAGTGGGCAACGACTTCGTGGTCCCGGCCATCGTCGCGGTCACCCTGGTCACCGTCGGGATCGGCTTCTACGGGCTGCGGTTGGCCCGGACCACGTCCGACTTCCTGGTGGCGTCCAGGGCGATCAGTCCGACCTGGAACGCCGCCGCCATCGGCGGGGAGTACCTGTCGGCGGCGAGCTTCCTCGGCATCGCCGGCCTGGTCCTCAAGTACGGCGTGGACGTGCTCTGGTACCCGGTCGGGTTCGCCGCCGGCTACCTGGCCCTGCTGCTCTTCGTGGCCGCGCCGCTGCGCCGCTCCGGTGCGTTCACCCTGCCCGACTTCTGCGAGCTGCGGTTGGGGTCGCGTCGACTCCGCATCCTGGCAACCGCCTTCGTGATCTTCATCGGTTGGCTGTACCTGGTGCCGCAACTCCAGGGTGCCGGGCTGACCCTGGCCACGGTGGCCGGCTCCCCGTACCCCCTCGGCGCCCTGCTGGTGGCGGCCGTGGTCACCGCGAACGTCGCGCTGGGCGGCATGCGCGCGATCACCTTCGTGCAGGCATTCCAGTACTGGCTCAAGCTGACCGCTCTCGCCGTACCGGTGATCTTCCTGGCCTTGCAGTGGCAGGCCGACGGCCGCCCGGCGGTGACCCCGCCCGACGGGCCGACGTTCCGGGCCGCGACCACCGTCGTGGTCGAGCACCGCGCGACCCTCACCCTGCCCGACGGTGACATCCGAGAGGTACGCCCCGGCGACGAGTTGACCTTCGCTGCGGGTGATCCGGTGCCGGACGTCTCCGGGGTGGCCACCGACGCCAACGACTGGTTGCTGCCCAGCGCCGCCGGTGACGACGACCGGGGCCTGTTCGCCACGTACTCGCTGATCCTGGCCACCTTCCTGGGCACCATGGGTCTGCCGCACGTGCTGGTGCGCTTCTACACCAATCCGGACGGCGCGGCGGCCCGCCGGACCACCCTGGTCGTGCTGGCGTTGGTCGGCGCGTTCTACCTGCTGCCCACCCTGTACGGGGTCCTCGGCCGGATCTACACCCCGCAGTTGCTGCTCAGCGGCCAGACCGACGCGGTGGTGGTGCTGCTACCCGAAGCGGCCCTGGGTGACGGCCTGGCCGGGCGGCTACTCGCCGCGCTGGTCGCCGCAGGCGCCTTCGCGGCGTTCCTCTCCACCTCGTCCGGGCTGCTGACCAGCGTTGCCGGGGTGATCTCGACGGACGTGCTCGGCCGGGGCTCGGTACGCGGGTTCCGGCTGGCCACCGTCATCGCCGGTGGTGTGCCCGCGGTGCTGGCGCTGCACGTCTCCGGGCTGGACGTGTCGCAGGTCGTCGGGCTGGCCTTCGCGGTCGCCGCGTCGAGCTTCTGCCCGCTGCTGGTGCTCGGCATCTGGTGGCGTGGGCTGACCGACGTGGGCGCCACCGCCGGCGTGGTGGCCGGTGGTGGCGCGGCGATCGGCGCGGTGCTGGTCACCGTGCTCGGCCCACCGCTGTCCGGCTGGCCGGCCACGCTCATCGCGCAGCCGGCCGCCTGGACGGTGCCGCTGGCCTTCACCGTGATGGTCGTCGTGTCGATGGCGACCCGCAGGCGAGCCCCGGCCGACGTCGCCGCCACCATGCTCCGCCTGCACACCCCGGAAGCCCTCCGCATGTAGGCGCGAACTCCTTGTCGAGGCCGGCTGTCACGCCCAACGGTCCACCGGGATCAGCAGGCGTCGGTGCCGGCGCACAATCGGTCGGCTGCCCGTTGTGCCAGCCGTCGGGCCTCCGTCCTGTTGGTCAGGCTGCCCAGCCAGACCTCCGCGACCAGATCACCCTGTCGGACGAACAGTGTGTAACTGATCAGGCCTTGGGCGTCGAATCTGATCAGGAGCGAACCGTCTCCGGCGAACCCCGAGTCGACAATCGACAACGAGGACAGTTCGTCCCTCTGCTCGCATTCGGTCACCGTCCGGGCCCAGACGATGGTGGCCTTCGCGCCGTCGAGGGAGTACCGCCGCACTCGCTCGATGACCGGTGACGCATCGGGTTTCCCGAACACCGCACCCCGCTCGGCGCGCTCCTTCGCCGACAGCCGTGGCGTGTCCGCGCAGGCGAAGCTGGCAGCAAAATTGAACGACCAGTCGCCGTCCATGTCACTTCCGGCCGCCCGGAAACCGCGCGGGAGGTCCGACGCGCGCAGCAGCGCCTCCGCTGGGATGGCCGGGCTGTTGGAACCATTCGACGGGCTGCCGCTGGTCGTCGACGGGCTCGACGGTGGTGCGCCGGGGGTGTTGCGGGTCGAGGGCGTCGGAGACGGGGTCGGGGTGGCCGACGGCGTGGGCGTCGGGGTGGGTGATCCGGTCGCCGGCAGCACCGGCGTCGGCGCACCCTCCCGGCCGCTGGCCAGCGCCACCGCCCCGGTGGCCACCAGGGCCACCGCCACCACTGCGGCGAGCGCCGCCGCGATCCTCGTCTGACGGGTTCGCCGCCGGCCGCGCTCCCGTACCTGTGCGGTCGGGGCCCAGCTCAGGTGCTCGGTGTCCTGGAACAGGTCGACGAAGGGCTGATCAGGCATTGCTGACCTCCTCGGGGAGGGTGGTGCCGAGCAGAGGTGCGAGGGCCTTGCGCCCTCGGGCGAGCCGGGCCTTGACCGTGCCGACCGGAACAGCGGTCCGCGTCGCGATGTCCGCGACCGAGAGATCCGCGAGGTGGTGCAGGACGATCGCCTCGCGTTGGTCCTTCGGCAACTGGCGTAACGCGGCGACCAGCGCGACGGTGTTCTCCGATGGTGGTCCGACCGCGGTCACCGGACCGTTCCGCCGATGGGCGGTGATCCCGTTCCGAATCTTCCGCCAACGGTTCTGAAGGAGGCGGTGTCCCACGACGTGCACCCACGCCTCCGGATCGTCGTACTCGCTGATGCGCCGCCAGCGCTGCCAGGCCCGCACGTACGCCTCCTGTGCGGCGTCCTGCGCCTCATGGATGTCGCCACCGAGCGCGTACAGCACTGTGACGACCCGGTGCCTGCTTGCTCGGTAGAACTCCTCGAAGCCGTCATCCCTGTTCAATGTCCCCTCCCCGTGTCGCTCCCTGCCTCTGTCACCCGCGAGCACGGCGTCCGGTTGCATCGGGTGCAGCGTGCGGAGCGGGACAACGGTCGCCAGCACCCGTACCAGGGGCTCTGAGGGGCTCGTCCGCCTCGGGGATGATCGCGGGTCCGCCCGTCGCCGGACGGCGGAACTGGCGATCGACGGATAACGTCGGCGCATGACTGTTGAGCACCCCGCGCTCGCACTGCGTGGCCTGGCCAAGCGGTTCGACGGGACGATCGCGGTGGCCGGCGTCGACCTGGACGTCCCCGCCGGCTCCTTCTATGGCCTGCTCGGCCCCAACGGCGCCGGCAAGACGACCACCCTGTCGATGGCGGTCGGGCTGCTGCGACCGGACGCCGGCTCGGCCTGGGTGCTCGGGCACGACGTCTGGCAGGACCCGGTCACCGCCAAACGGCTGCTCGGCGTGATGCCCGACGGGGTCCGGTTGTTCGACCGGCTGACCGGCGCGGAGCTGCTGGCGTACAACGGGTTGTTGCGGGGGATGGACCCGGCGGTGGTCGACCAGCGGGCTGCCGAGCTGCTCGACGTGCTGGCGCTCGGCGACGCCGGTCGCACGCTGGTCGTGGACTACTCGGCGGGCATGAAGAAGAAGATCGGCCTGGCCTGCGCGCTGCTGCACGGCCCCCGGGTGCTGGTGTTGGACGAGCCGTTCGAGGCGGTCGACCCGGTCTCCGCAGCGCTGATCCGGGACATCCTCACCCGATACGCGGCCGGCGGCGGCACTGTGGTCTTCTCCAGCCACGTCATGGAGGTCGTCGAGCGGCTCTGCTCGCACGTGGCGATCCTGGCCGCCGGCACCATCAAGCGGGTCGGGACCATCGACGAGGTCCGCGGCGGTCGCTCGTTGGAGCAGGTCTTCGTCGAGGTGGTCGGCGGGCGCACCGCGACCGGCGAGGAGCTGTCGTGGCTCTCCCAGTAAGTGCGGACGCCACCCCCGCCGCGCCGGTACGGTCGGTCTCCGCTCGCCACTTCGTGCGGCTCAAGCTGCGGGTGATGGGCAACAACTTTCGGGGCCAGGGCTGGCGGATCGCCCTGTTCGTCGGCGGCGCGTTGCTCGGGCTCTGGTTCGCCGCCGCCGGGTTCTTCCTCTTCGCCGCGCCGGGCCTGACCGGCAACGGTCGGTACGCGGTGCTGATCGCGGCGGCCGGTGGCGGGCTGCTGGTGCTGGGTTGGCTGTTCCTGCCACTTGTCTTCTTCGGTGTGGACGAGACACTGGACCCGGCCCGCTTCGCGCTGCTGCCGCTGCCCCGGCGCACGTTGGTGACCGGCCTGTTCGTGGCGGCCCTGATCAGCGTGCCGGTGCTGGCGGTGCTCATCGCGTCGTTCGGGCTGGTGCTGACCGCCTGGTCGTTGGGTGGCTGGTCGGCGGGGTTGGTCGCCGTCGTGGGTGTGCTCGCCGGGTTGCTGCTCTGTGTGGCCGCCAGCCGGGCGGTGACCAGCGCCTTCGCCACCATGTTGCGGTCCCGACGGGTCCGCGACCTGGCGGCCGTGCTGCTGGCGGTGACGGCCGCGCTGCTCGGCCCGTTGCAGGTCTTCGGCCTCGCCGCGCTGCGCGAGGCGGACTGGACCCGGTTGACCGGCGTGGCGACCGTGATCGGTTGGACGCCGTTGGGCGCTCCGTGGACCGTCGGCATCGACGTGGCCCAGGGCCGGGTGTGGGCGGCACCGGTCAAGTTGCTGATCACGGTGCTGGCGCTCGGCGCCCTGCTGGCCTGGTGGTCCCGGTCGATCGAGTCGGCGATGGTGGGTGCGGCGAGCGCCGGTAAGGCCCCGGTGCGGCGCGGGGTCACCGGCGGCGCGGTCGCCCAACTGTTTCCCCGGGTCGCCACCTGGGCCGGCCGGGACCGGTTCGGTGCCCTGGTCGCCCGGGAGGCCCGTTACTGGTGGCGGGACGCGCGCCGCCGGGCCAACCTGATCACGGTCGCGGTGGTCGGCATCTTCGTGCCGGTGTTGATCAACGTTACGGGCGGGGACTTCGCGTTCGAGGACGGCGCCGGGTACACGGCGGCTGCCAGCGACAGCTCACCGGTCGTGGTCACCATCTCCATGCTCCTCGTGGGCGTGCTCGCCGCCGTCACCCTGGCCAACCAGTTCGGCTTCGACGGCAGCGCGTACGCGGCGAACGTGGTGGCCGGGGTGCCCGGCCGGGTCGAGTTGCGGGCCCGGATGACGGCTTTCTCGCTGTACGTGCTGCCGATGTTGGGCTTCGTCGCGGTGGTGTTGTCGTTTCTGCTCAGCCGACCGGAGTGGATCGGGCTCACCATCGGCGGTCTGGTCGCCACCTACGGCGCCGGGTTGGCGGTGAACAGCCTGATCTCGGTGCTCGGGGCGTACTCACTGCCGGAGACGAGCAACCCGTTCGCCATGAACAGCGGTGCGGGCCTGGCGAAGGGGCTGCTCACCCTGCTGGCCATGCTCGTCTCGGTGGTCGTCGCGGTGCCGATGGTGGTGGCCGCCGCGCTGCTCGGTGACGCGTGGCTCTGGCTGGCCCTGCCGGTCGGCGCAGCGTACGGGCTGGGCGCGGCGCTGCTGGGCGCGTACCTGGCCGGCGACGTGCTGGACCGGCGCCAGCCAGAACTGCTGGCCACCGTCACCCCTCGGCGCTGAGCGCGGGCCGTCCCCGTCCGGCCGAACGCCGGTCGGGGGCACCCGTCCCTCGTTATGGTGCGAGCAGTCGGGACGAGGGGGCAGTCGGCATGGGCTCGCACACGCGTTACCGCAGCATCGTCGTCGACGGGCTCTCGATCTTCTACCGGGAGGCGGGGGCACCGGACGCGCCCGTGCTGCTGCTCCTGCACGGTTTCCCGTCCTCGTCGCGGATGTTCGAGCGGCTGTTCGATCGGCTCGCCGACCAGTTCCGGCTGATCGCGCCGGACTACCCCGGCTTCGGGCACAGTGCCGCCCCGGACCCGCGGAGCCCGTACACCTTCGACCGGATCGCCGAGACGATGGCGGGTTTCGCCGCCGCCGTCGGCGCGGAGCGTTACCTGCTCTACGTGCAGGACTACGGCGGGCCGGTGGGGTTCCGGATGGCCCTCGCCGATCCGGGTCGCCTGCGCGGCCTCATCGTGCAGAACGCGGTCGCCCACGACGCCGGGCTGGGCCCGCTCTGGGGCACCCGCCGGGCCTTCTGGCAGGACCGGCCCGCGCACGAGGCGGCGGTCCGGGAGAACATCCTCTCGCTGGCGGCGATCCGCACCCGGCACGTCGGCAACGATCCGGACCCGGAGCGGTACGACCCCGACCTGTGGGTCGACGAGCAGGCCTTCCTCAGTCGCCCCGGGGAGATCGAGCGTCAAGTGGACCTCCAGTACGACTACCGGACCAACGTCGCCTCGTACCCGGCCTGGCAGGACTGGCTGCGCCGGACCCAGCCGCCGCTGCTGGTCGTCTGGGGTCGGTACGACACCTCGTTCGAGGTCACCGAACCCGAGGCGTACCGCTCCGACGTGCCGGGGGCGGAGGTGCACCTGCTCGACGGGGGGCACTTCGTGCTCGACACGCGACCGGACGAGGTCGCCGCCCTGATTCGCTCCTTCGCCGGTCGGGTTCTGGCGACGGGCGGGGCGGGTCACAATGTTTCACGTGAATCATGAGCCGGGTGCCGAGATCCACCACACCGATCCGTTCGCGGTGCCGACCGGGCAACGGTCGCCGGTCCGCCGGCTGCGTGGTCGCCTCGCCGCACCGGTGACCCTCTGGACGGCGCCCGGTCCAGCCGGGCTGACCGTCTCGTCCACCCTGGTGGCCGAGGGGGAACCGGACCGGCTGCTCGGGTTGATCGACCCGGAGTCCGACCTCTGGGCGGCCCTCGAGGAGTCCGGTCGGTTCGCGGTCACGCCGCTCGGCCCGCCGCACCGGCAGCTCGCCGACCGGTTCGCCGGCCTCTTTCCCGCCCCGGGCGGGCTCTTCGCCACCGGCACGTGGAACGAGACACCGTACGGGCCGGTTCCGGCGGACGCCGGCGGCTGGGCAGGGTGCCGGCTGGACACCGCCCGGGAGTACGGCTGGGGCCTGCTGGTCGAGGCCACGATCGAGGCGGTCGACCTGGCCGAGGAGGCCACTCCGCTGCTGCACTACCGCGGTCGTTACCACGAGCTGCCGGCCTGAACGAACGCCTCGCCAGGGGCGACCGATCACCGCAGTGACCTGAGTCACTTGGCGCAGCCAGCCAACCGCTCGGCGCACTCGCCGACCGGCGTCGATCTCAGCCTTCCCTGCCGGGGAGTGCGCTCTTTACGGTGCGCGAAACTCCTCTGACGCCTGTGAAGGTGGTGATCCACAGATGTCCACGGACACACCCGCTCCGGCCGCTTCCCAGTCGGACAAGTACCTGGCCGTACAACGGTCGGACGAGTTCGCCGGGCTGCGGCGTGCGCTGCGCGGCTTCGTCTTCCCGATGACCGTCGCGTTCTTCCTGTGGTATGCGCTCTACGTCATTCTCTCCGCGTACGCCCGGGACTTCATGGGCACGAAGCTGTTCGGCAGCAACATCAACGTCGCACTGGTCTTCGGCCTGCTCCAGTTCGTCTCCACGTTCCTGATCGCCTGGCTCTACTCCCGGTACGCGGACCGGAAGATCGACCCCATCGCGGACCGGATCCGCGCCGAGATCGGGGAGGTGACCCGTGAAGACGGTTCACGCGGTTGAGACGTTCCTCGCGGCTGAGGCGGGCGATCACACCGCCCGCAACCTGACCATCACGCTCTTCCTGGTCTTCGTGGCGGTGACCCTGGGCATCACCATCTGGGCCAGTCGGCAGACCAAGACGGCGACCGACTTCTACGCGGGCGGCCGGTCCTTCTCCGGTTTCCAGAACGGCATGGCGATCGGCGGCGACTACATGTCGGCCGCTTCGTTCCTCGGCATCGCCGGCATCATCGCGCTGTACGGCTACGACGGCTTCCTCTACTCGATCGGCTTCCTGGTCGCCTGGCTGGTGGCCCTGCTGCTGGTCGCCGAGCTGCTGCGGAACTCGGGCCGGTACACGATGGCGGACGTGCTGGCCTTCCGGATGCGTCAGCGTCCGGTGCGTACGGCGGCGGCGGTCTCCACCATCACGGTGTCGATCTTCTACCTGCTCGCCCAGATGGTCGGCGCCGGCGCGCTGGTCGCGCTGCTGCTCGGCATCCGGCCGGGGACGACCTTCCTCGGCATGGACGCGGACACCGCGAAGGTGGCCACCATCATCATGGTCGGCACGCTGATGATCATCTACGTGACCGTGGGTGGCATGAAGGGCACCACCTACGTGCAGATCGTCAAGGCGTTCCTGCTCATGGGCGGCGCGCTGTTGATGACCATCCTGGTGCTGGCGAAGTTCAACTTCAACCTGTCGGAGCTGCTCGGCCAGGCGGCCGCCGCATCGGGCAAGGGCAGCGCGTTCCTCGAACCCGGGCTCCGGTACGGCGTCGAGGTCGCCGGCAACTCGACACAGACGTTCTACAACAAGGTGGATCTGCTGTCCCTGGGTATCGCCCTGGTGCTCGGCACCGCCGGTCTGCCGCACATCCTGATCCGCTTCTACACGGTGCCGACCGCGAAGGCGGCCCGCAAGAGCGTGCTCTGGGCGATCGGCATCATCGGCACCTTCTACCTGCTCACCCTGGCCCTCGGCTTCGGTGCGGCGGCGCTGGTGGGCAGCCAGGCGATCACGGCACAGGACAAGGCCGGCAACACCGCCGCGCCGCAGTTGGCCGAAGCGCTCGGCATCGACTTCTTCGGCGGCGAACTGGGCGGGGCAGCCCTGCTGGCGATCATCGCGGCGGTCGCCTTCGCCACCATCCTCGCGGTGGTCGCCGGGTTGACGCTGGCCTCGTCGTCCAGCCTGGCGCACGACTTCTACGCGAACGTGCTGAAGAAGGGTGAGGCGTCGGAGCGGCAGGAGGTGCGGGTCGCCCGGATCTCCGCCCTGGGGATCGGCGCGGTGTCGATCGCCCTGTCGATCTACGCGCAGAACCTCAACGTGGCGTTCCTGGTGGCGCTGGCCTTCGCGGTCGCCGCCTCGGGCAACCTGCCGGCGATCCTCTACAGCCTCTTCTGGCGGCGGTTCAACACCTCCGGCGCGGTGTGGGCGATCTACGGCGGGCTGATCTCGGCCGTGCTGCTGGTGTTCTTCTCGCCGGTGGTCTCCGGTGCGGCGACCTCGATGTTCCCGGACCACGACTGGCAGTGGTTCCCGCTGTCCAACCCGGGCATCCTCTCCATCCCGTTCGGTTTCCTCTGCGGATGGATCGGCACCGTCATCTCCAAGGAGCACGACGAGGAGAAGTACGCGGAGCTGGAGGTGCGCGCCCTCACCGGCTCTGGCGCCCACTGATCGCGGCACCTGTCGAGGGGTCCCCTGTTGACGCGTGACGTCAACAGGGGACCCCTTCGGCGAATTCGGCGGTCGGTAGGCTGAGCGGTATGAAGGTTGCTGAGCGCTTTGGGTCCGGTCACCGCGTCCTCGTCACCGGCGGAGCTGGCTTCGTCCCGTCGCACCTGGTGGACTCGCTGATCGCCCGAGGCTGCACGGTGGTGGCGCTGGACAACTTCGTGACCGGCTCCAAGGAGAACGTCGCCCACCTGCTGGACCGGCCGACCTTCACCCTCGTCGAAGCGGACATCTCCGACGGTCTGCCGACCCACCACCCGGCGCTGGCCGAGCGGTTCGACGCGATCCTGCACATGGCCTCGCCGGCCAGCCCCACCGACTTCGCCCAGTTGCCGGTGGAGATCCTCCGGGTCGGCTCGGTCGGCACCCTGCACCTGCTGGAGCGCGCGGCCGCCGACGGCGCCCGGTTCCTGATGGCCTCCACCTCCGAGGCGTACGGGGACCCGAAGGAGCACCCGCAGCGGGAAACCTACTGGGGCAACGTCAACCCGATCGGGGTCCGCAGCGTCTACGACGAGGCCAAGCGCTTCTCCGAGGCCGCCACGATGGCGTACCACCGCTACCGCGGGCTCGACGCGGCGATCGTCCGGATCTTCAACACGTACGGCCCGCGGATGCGCCCGGACGACGGCCGCGCCATCCCCACCTTCATCTCCCAGGCGCTGCGCGGCGAGCCGATCACCGTGCACGGCACTGGCAACCAGACCCGGTCCATCTGCTTCGTCGAGGATCTGGTGCGCGGCATCCTGCTGCTGCTCGACTCGACCGAGACGGGCCCGGTCAACTGCGGCACCGAGCACGAGCTGACCATGCGGCAACTCGCCGAGTTGATCGTGTCGCTCTCCGACAGCACCTCGAAGGTGACCTATGTCACCCGCAGCTCGGACGACCCGGAGATGCGCCGGCCGGATCTCACGCTCGCTCGTGAACTGCTCGGATACGAGCCGTCGGTCGCGCCCGAAGACGGCCTGCGACGCACGATCGAGTACTTCCGGACGCGGCTAGGGTAACCAGATCTTCGCGTACCGCCTGCCGCTGAGTGTCGCCTGAAGGCGGCGGTGGCTTCCGCTACGTACCCTGAGTTACATGTCCGCGACCTCGTCTGCCGGCGTCCCGAATCCGTACCTGCATCGCAGCGCCGGGCGCGCGTCGGTGCCCGGCCCCGACCGGGGCGCCTCCGGGCGTGCCCGTCCGGCCGAGGCGCGCTTCTACCCGTCGTACGACGAGGAGCAGCCTCGCTCCGGCGGCCCGGCGGGGCCCACCGGGCCCGACGGCCCGGGTGGCACCGGTGGCCCGGGGCGGCGCGGCCCGCGACCGCGCTGGGGTCGGATCGCCCTGGTGGCCGGGGCCGCGGTGCTGGTGCTGGCGCTGCTCGGCAGCGTCGGCGCCTGGTTGTACGCCCGCAACCTCAACAGTGACCTGGCCCGCACCGACCCGTTCGCGGAGATCACCGGTGGTCGGCCCGCCAAGACCGTCGATGGCGCGCTGAACATCCTGCTGGTCGGCAGCGACTCGCGGGACCCGGACGCGCCGGTCGACAGCAAGAGTCAGTGGCGCGCCGACACGATCATCGTCATGCACATCCCGGCCGACCACCAGAAGGCCTACCTGGTCTCCATCCCCCGGGACCTGTACGTGCCGATCCCGGAGAGCGCCGGCGCGGACTGCGGCTCCGGTTCGCGCGCGAAGATCAACGCAGCGTTCGCGTTCGGTGGGCTGCCGCTGGCGGTACGCACCGTGGAGTGCTTCACCGACGTTCGGATCGACCACGTGATGGCGATCGACTTCGGCGGCTTCAAGGAGGTCACCGACGCCCTCGGCGGGGTGGACCTGAAGGTGGAGCGCACCACCACCTCGATCCACAAGCCGTACCGGACCTTCACCAAGGGCACCAACCACATGGACGGCGCGGAGGCGCTGGACTGGATCCGGCAGCGCAAGCAGTTCCCGGACGGAGACTTCGCCCGGATGCGGCACCAGCAGGAGTTCCTTCGGGCACTGATGGACAAGGCGGCCAGCACCGGCACGTTGGCGAACCCGAAGAAGCTCAACGATTTCCTCAAGTCGGTGACCGCGGCCGTAACCGTCGACCAGACTTTCTCGGTTACAGACATGGCGCTGCAGTTCCGTAACCTGCGCGGCCAGAACCTCACCTTTGTGACCAGCCCGAACTCGGGCAGTGACACCATCAACGGCGAGTCGGTTGTGGTGTCGGACCGGGAGAAGGCGCTCGCGATGTACCAGGCAATGTCCGCGGACACGATGGCCGACTGGGTCAAGGCGAACCCGCCGAAGAGCAACGACGGCGGCTGACCGTGGCCCGACTGGCACCAGCCGTTCGGGTCATCGAGCAGCGACGATCGACTGAGTCTGCAAAATTCGACGTCCGGATTGACCCGGGATGAACTCGCCAAGTCGATTTGATGTACGTACAGTGGTGCCGCCCCCTCCTGATCACGAGCTGGAGTACGCATGCCGGTTCAGGCCAGTCGTCGCCCTTCTTCCTCCGGGTCCGCCGCCCCCAGCGGTCGAGTCGCTGCGGCCATACCCGCGCAGGCACGCCCCTCGGGTGGCGGGCCGGGCTCGCGTCCGCCCGGCAGCGGCGGTGGTGGCGGTGGCGACCGCCCGGGTGGCGGTGGGTCGTCGAAGAAGCGGACGAAGCGTAAGGACCCGCTCTGGGCCAGGCTGACAGTGGTCTTCGGTGCCGTGCTGATGTTGAGCAGCGGGGTGGCCATCGTCGGCAGCAAGGCGCTGATCGGGCAGGCGACCGGCGGCATCGCGAAGGGCAACCTGCTGGGTGATGCCGGCAAGTCCGACGCCGAGGGCGGCGCGAGCCTGGACGGCCCGATCGACATGCTGCTGCTCGGCGTGGACGCGCGGGAGCGCTGGGCCGCCGACGACGTCCGCTCGGACAGCATCATCATCCTGCACATTCCGGCCACGCACGACCAGGCGTACCTGATCTCGATCCCCCGGGACACCGAGGCGCAGATCCCGGCGTTCCAGAAGAGCGGCTACGGCGGCGGCTCCGGCAAGATCAACGCCGCGTTCCAGGCCGGTGCCGCCAACGGCGGCGGCTGGGAGGGTGGCGCCCAGCTGATGGCCCAGACGATCAAGCGGCTCACCGGGATCAGCTTCGACGGCGCGGCGATCATCAACTTCGGTGGCTTCAAGAACGTCATCGACACCCTGGGCACGGTGCGGATCTGTGTCAGCCAGGAGGTCAAGTCGCTGCACATGTCGTACGTCGACGGCAAGCCGATGTGGAACGCGGACGCCAAGAAGACCGGCAAGCAGCGGACCCCGGTGGTGCACAAGAAGGGCTGCCAGGAGATGGAGGGTTGGGCCGCGCTCGACTACTCCCGGCAGCGCAAGTCCCTCAAGAACGGCGACTACGACCGGCAGGCCAACCAGCAGCAGCTGATCAAGGCGATGGCGAAGAAGGCCACCGAGGGCGGGATGTTGACCAACCCGGCCAAGATGAACAACCTGATCCAGGTGGCAGGTAAGTCGCTCGTGCTGGACACCGGCGGCGTGACGATGGAGAACTTCATCTTCACCATGCGCGGGGTCACCGGCAACGAGCTGACCATGCTCAAGACCAACAACGGCACCTTCAACGCCAACAACAACAACACCGAGGGCTTGAACGAAGAGACGATGGCGATGTTCCAGGCGGTCAAGCAGGACAAACTCGCCGAGTTCGTCTTCACCCACCCCGAGGTGATCTCCAGCCGCAAGTGAGACCGGGAGTCGCGGAAAGTCAGCGACGGCCTCCTCACCGCCCGTAGCCTGACGTGAGCAGGTTTCACGTATCGGCTGCGGGGAGGCGGTCACGTCCAGGTGGGGACGGAACGCAGCGGGCCGGGCCGGAGCGGCCCCGTCCGCCCGGGCGCCCCGCGCCCGTGGGCCGCGGATCCTGCTCGGCATCGGCCTGGCCCTCGTCCTGCTGGCGGGGCTCGCCGTGGCCGGGCTCAAGACGCTCAGCCACCGCTACGACCGCACGGTGACCAAGGAGCAACTGCTCGACGCCGACGCCCGCACCGACCGCACCGACCTGGACGGGCCGCTCAACTACCTCCTGGTCGGCTCCGACCGGCGCCCCGGCGACAGCGGCCCGGACCAACGCTCGGACACCATCCTCATCGTGCACGTCCCCGCCGGGCAGCGGGAGGCGTACCTGGTCTCCATCCCGCGTGACCTGCTGGTCGCCATCCCGCCCGCGAACGGCTTCGGCGGCGGTCAAGACAAGATCAATGCCGCGTACGAACACGGCGGAGGCGGGCAGGCCGGCGCCCAACTGCTCTCCGCCACCCTGCACCGGCTCACCGGAATCCGGTTCGACGGCGCCGCGCTGATCGACTTCTCCGGCTTCCGGAAGGTCATCGACCTGCTCGGCGGGGTGGAGATGTGCGTGGACACCGAGGTCCGCTCGATCCACACCAACCGGGTCTTCCCCACCGGCTGCCACCAGATGGACGGCGCGCAGGCGCTGGACTACGTCCGACAGCGCTACGACCTGCCCGGCGGTGACTACGACCGGCAGCACCACCAGCAGCAGTTGCTCCGGGCGATGTTGGACAGCGCCGGTAAGGCGGACCTGCGGAACAACCCCGTCAAACTGGACCAGGTGCTCCGGGCGGTCGGCGGCTCGTTGACCGTCGACACCAACGGCGTACCCCTTGAGGACCTGCTCCTCGCGCTGCGCGCGCTGCCGCCCGACGGGATGCGCGGCGTCCAGGTGCCCTCCTCGCCGCAGACGATCGACGAGGTCTCGTACGTGGTGCTGGACAACGGCGGCAACGGGCTCTTCGAGGCGCTCCGCGGCACCCGGGTGCCGGCCTGGGCGCAGGCCAACCCCCGCTGGGTGACCCGGTTGTGACGGTGCCGACGGCCCGGTCGGTGCCGAACCGGGCCACGAGGATCTAGTGTTGCTTCCTGTGTTCGGACCCCAGGTTCCCACCGTGCCCGTGACCGAGATCGCCGACGAGACCTACCTGCTGGATGTGCGGGAGGACGACGAGTGGGCGGCCGGCCACGCGCCCACCGCCCACCACCTGCCGATGATGGAGCTGCCGGCCCGGCTGGCCGAGGTGCCCACCGACCGGGAGGTGGCGGTCGTCTGCCGTTCCGGCGGACGTTCCGCCCAGGTCGTCGCCTACCTGATCAACAACGGCTGGGAGCAGGTGCGCAACGCCGACGGCGGGATGCGTCAGTGGGCTGCGGTCGGCCGACCGGTGGTCGACGCGAACGGGCAGCCCGGCCAGGTCATCTGAGGCCGGCGGAATGGGCGGGCCACTGGTCTTCGCGCACCGCGGCGCCTCGTTCGACCTACCCGAGCACACCCTCGCCGCGTACCTGCGCGCCCTCGACGAGGGCGCCGACGGCCTGGAGTGCGACGTCCGGCTGACCCGGGACGGGCACCTGGTCTGCGTGCACGACCGACGACTCGACCGCACCAGCAACGGTCGCGGTCTGGTCAGCGCGCGTACGCTCGCCGAGCTGGACGCGCTGGACTTCGGCTCATGGCACCCGGGCAGCGCCCCGAACGGCGATCTGCCACCGGATGAGTCGCACACCCGGCTGCTGACCCTGGCCCGGCTCCTGGACGCGGTGCTCGCCGCCGGGCGGCCGGTCCGACTGCTGGTCGAGACGAAGCACCCGTCCCGCTACGGCTCGAACGTGGAACGGCGACTGGTCAGCCTCCTGCGCCGGTACGGGCTGGCCGACCCCGCGCCGGACGACCCGGTGCAGGTCACCGTCATGTCGTTCTCCCCGCTGGCGGTCCGTCGGGTGCGCGAGCTGGCCCCGACGCTGCCCACCGTGCTGCTGCTGGAGGTGCTGCCGCGCTGGCTGCGGTTGGGGCGACTGCCGTTCGGCACCCGGATCGCCGGGCCGGGCATCGGCCTGGTCCGGGGCCGCCCGCAGCTGCTGCCCGCACTGCGCGCGGCCGGCAACCAGGTGTACGTCTGGACGGTCAACGAGCCGACCGACCTGGAGCTGGTGCTGGCCGCCGGGGTGGACGGGATCATCACCGACCGGCCCGCGTACGCCCTCGCCCGGCTGGACCGCTGACCCATCGACCGGGCGGGGGTGCCCAAACCCGGGTCGGCGGGGCAGACTCGGCACATGCCGGAGCGTATCGATTTCCCCGCTCTCATCGCCGGCCACACCGTCGTGATCGAGATGATCAATTCTGGTGACGCTGGCCTGCCGGTCCTCACCCAACTGCTCAGGGTGGCCCAGCCGGCGCTCGGCGCGACCGGGATGGCGTTCGTCGAGTTCGGTCCGACCGGCGGTCGCGTCATCGCCGCGACCGGCGCGGCGGAGTGGGCCCTCGGCCGACCACTGGCGGTCGACGACCCGGACACCGTCTGCCTGCTCTCCGGGCCACGGGTACGCCAGGCGCGGGTGAGCGACCTCAACGGCAAGCTGGCCGGCGAACTGGCTGGCAGCGGCCTGCGCCGGATGGTGGTCTCCCGGGCCGAGATCGGCGGTCACACCGTCGGCAGCCTGCACGCGCTCTATCCGGGCGATGACGAGCCGGGCGCCGAGCAGCAGGGGGTCATCGCCTACCTCGCGTCCTGCGTCGGGCACATGTACGGCGACCAGAGTGGCCTGCCGGTGCACGGCGACGGCCCGGTGGTGGCGGCCCTCGCCGACGGGCTGGCCGTCGTCGACCGGGACGGGCACGTCCGGCTCTGGAACCCGGCCGCCGCCCAGGTCACCGGCCGGACGGTCGAGCAGGCGCTGAGCCGCCCGTTGCCGTTCCCGCTGCCGCCCTCCGGGCAGGTTCGGGACCACCGGATGCCGGACGGCCGCTGGCTGCGGATCACCTCCGGCGACCTGCCCGGCCCAGGCACGCTACGGGTGGTCACCTTCCGCGACATCACCGACCAGCAGCGCCGCGACCACGACCGCGAGCTGTTCGTCGCGGTGACCAGCCACGAGCTGCGCACCCCGGTCACCGTCATCAAGGGGTACGCGGACACCCTCACCGACCACTGGGAGTCGCTGACCGACGTCGACCGACGGCAGGCGGCCCGGGTGATCGGGCAACGCGCCAACGAGCTGGCCCGGCTGGTCGACCGTCTGCTCAGCTCGGCGGCCGAGGTGGGGCCGGGCGACGACCCTCCCACCCCGTTCGACCTCGGTGAGGCGCTGCGCTCCGCCGTCGTCGACCTGCCGGCGGAGCTGCGCCGCCGGCTGGTGCTCCGCCTCCCGAGCGATCTGCCCAAGGCGCTCGGTCACCGGCCCAGCCTGTCCACCGTGCTGACCGAGTTGACGACCAACGCCGGTAAGTACTCGGCACCTGGTTCTCCCATCGAGATCACCGCCTCGGGCGACGGTCATCTGGTGGCCTTCCGGGTCAGCGACCAGGGCATCGGCATCCGGCCCGAGCACGTGGAACGGGCGTTCGACCGGTTCTGGCAGGGCGAGTCCGGCGACCGTCGCGGCTACCCGGGGGCCGGGCTCGGCCTCTATCTCGTCCGCCGGATCGTTGAACAGCAGAATGGATGGGTATCCCTACGTCCGAGGACCGGCGGCGGTACGGTCGCAGAGGTGCGGCTACCACGCGGTTGACCAGGGGTGGCGCGACGTGGAGGCGACGGTGGCAGCGGCAACGAGGGATCGAGCCTGGTGCGTGGTGGTTTCCCACCACCCGGGCGGGGCGCGGCTGGCCCGACACCGGCTCGCCGCCGAGTTGGCGGACGTCGTACCCCCGACGCTCCTCGCGGACCTGATCGCGGTGCTCGCGGAGCTGGTGGGCAACGCGGTGCGGCACGCCAGACCGCTGCCCGGCGGCGTGATCCGGGTTGCCTGGCAGCTACGGCCCTCGGATGAGGGCGCACTGATCCAGCTACGGGTCACCGACGGCGGCAGCGCAAGCACCGGGCCACGGCTCCGGACGGCCAGCCCGGACGCCGCGGACGGGCGCGGGCTGCACATCGTGGCCGGCCTGGCCACCCGCTGGGGCGTCGAGCAGGACGGCATGGGCCAGCGCGTCTGGGCGGAGTTCGACGCGGTGCCGACACCCCGACCCGACCTGGTGCCGGCGGGCTGAGGCCGGCTCGGGCGGGTCCCGGCCACGGCGAGCCGCCCGGGGCTCTAGGCTGTGACGCCGTGAGTAAGCGTCGAAAGAGCCAGCGCACCGCCGCCGACACCACCCCCCGTCGCGACAAGGTGCGGGACGTCTTCGTGCCGCGTCCGTTCGACGGGCTGGTCGACGAGTCCGAGTGGATCGCGCTGCGCGAGCTGGTGCCCGCCGCCTCCGCCCCGCTGCGGCTGGCGCCCGCCCTGGTCGAGGAGTTCGGCGACCGGACGGCGACGCTCGCCACGGTGCTGCCGATGGCCGCCCCGGCGATCACCAAGCCGGACGGACGGGTGCTGATCGGTCTCCAGCGCCACCAGCAGTCCGGTGACGTGTCCCGTGATCTGGCCGACGCGTTGCTCAGCGCGCTGCGTGCCGAGCCGGGGGGCCAGGTGGCCGTGCCGCCACTGCCCGGCCCCGGGCCCCGGCTCCAGGACATCCTCGTGGACGGTCCACTGGACATCACCATGCACGACGGTTTCGACTTCTGGCTCGACCCCGGGGCCGCCGAGGATCCGACCGTCCAGGCGTCGCTGGAGCGGGCTAACGCGGCCATCTACCCGACGGTCCGGCTGACCGCGGCGAAGGCCGCGTACTGGTGTCAGGTCCCGGAGAAGGCCCACGTGCGGTGGGTGCTGCCGGAGGACGAGGACGCCGCCCTGGACGCGCTGGCCCGACTCGGCGCGGCCGGCACGCTGACGCTCGGCGAGCAGACCAAGTTCGCCGGCATGTTCCGCGCGCACGGTCGACTCGTGCCGGTCTGGGACCTGCCGGAGGAGACCCCGGCGGCCGAGTGGGAGGAGCCGGTGGCGCAGTTCGCCAAGCGGTACGCCGAGGCGCTCACCGTCACCGACCCACTCGACGCCGCCGGCCGCCGGGCCCGTCAGGGGCTGCTCGGCCGCCAGCTCACCCTGCGCTGAGCCGGGGCGGTCGTCCCGCTCAGCCGGCCGGCGGGTGCGGTCGTCCCGTTCAGTGGGTGACGGGCCGGTCGCGTGCTCAGCCGGCGACGGGTAGCGGGTCGCGGGTGATCGGACAGGACATGCAGCGCGGTCCGCCCCGACCGGAGCCCAGCTCGGAGCCGGCGATCGGGATCACCTCGATGCCGGCCCGCTCCAGTTGGGCGTTGGTCTCCGTGTTGCGCTCGTAGCCGACGCAGAGCCGGGGGGCCAGCGCGAGGGTGTTGTTGCCGTCATCCCACTGCTCGCGTTCCGCGGTGACCGGATCCAGCCCGGTGTCGATGACCCGGAGCAGGTCGAGGTCCATCGCGTCGGCGGCGGCGCGCAGGAACGGCGCCGGCCCGTCCACCCGCGGGTCCTCGCCGTCCCCGCCGGCGATCACCGTGTACGCGGACAGCGTGCTCGCGATGTTGGGATACATCAGGACGGCGTCCACGTCGACCATCGTGCACACGGTGTCCAGGTGCATGGTGGCGCGTTTCTGCGCGATCGGCACCACCAGGATGGTGTGGGCCAGGCCGGCGGCGAAGACCTGCCGGCCGAGGCGCTCGGCGCCGGCCGGGGTCGTCCGCTCGCCCACCCCGACCGCCAGCACCCCGGGCGCGAGCAGCAGCACGTCCCCGCCCTCCAGGTGCTCGAGGCTGGGGCGGTAGACGAACTCGGTGCCGGCGAACCGGGGGTGGTGGCGGTAGATGGCGTCGGTCAGGGTGGTCTCGCGGCGGCGGGCCGGCATGGCCAGGCTGGTGACACCGACCCGGTCGCCGATCCACAGCGACGAGTCGCGGGTGAAGAGCAGGTTGGGCAACGGGTCGATGACGAAGTCGTGTCGGTCCATCAGCGTGTAGACCAGTCCACCCGGTCGCTCGGAGCTGATCCGCAACTCCTCGTGGGCCAGCCCGGCGGTGAGCACGTCGGCCAGGGCGGCCGGGTCCAGGTAGGAGAGGTGGTCGGCGACGCGGGCGCGCAGGGTGTCGCCGAGCCGCCGGGAGCGCAGCACCTGCTCGGTGAGTTCGGCCCGGGCGTCCGCGACGGCCAGCGTCTCGGCCAGCAGGGTGGCCAGGTAGAGCACTTCGACGCCGCGCTCGCGCAGGGCGGCGGCGAACGCGTCGTGCTCCTCCTGGGCGCGCCCCACCCAGGGGATCGCGTCGAACAGGAGCGAGTCGTTGTTGCGTGGGGTGAGCCGGGCCAGTTCGGGGCCGGGCCGGTGCAGCAGTACGGTGCCGAGCCGCCCGACTTCACTGTCGACGTAGTGGGTCACTCCCGCAGCGTAGGGCAGGGTTTAGCGGCATCCGAGAAAAGAACTGTGGATGAATATGGCATTCATCCACAGTCACTCCGGCGCTCCGGCTTGCCGAACACCGGTAGTGGCAACGTAGGGTAGTGAGGACATAACTTCGAGGGACCTTTTGCCGGAGGTCGCGATGACTGTCTTTCCCGCACGACGAGCCGTACCGTCCGCTCGGGCACTGCCGCCCGTCGCGGTGCCACACCCCCGCGTCGAGGCGCCGGGGGTTCTCGAACCGGTCCGTCCGACACCGCTCGAATGGGCCCGCCGCCGTCGGGCCGAGCGCGGTGCACGCCGCCTCGAGGCGGCCGGGGCACGGGCGTTGGGCCAACTCGACCACCTCGGGCCTGCCTGGCATGTGATCGAGTGGCCGCGCACCGACGTGACAGACGTCCTCGACCGCGGTCAGGACGAGCGAGCCGGGTTCCTCGCCATCGGGCCGAGTGGCCTCTTCGCCGTGACCATCGCCGACCACGGCCGGGCCAGAGTGCTCGTCGCCGGAGACGTGGTGCAGATCAACGGCAAGCGGCCCCCGTACGTGGCCGAGTCCCGCCGGGACGCCAAGCGGGCCAGCAAGGCCCTCTCCGACGCGGTGGGGCTACCCGTTCCGGTGACACCGGTGCTGACCTTCGTCGGCTCGGGCGTGATCAGCGTCTACGGCCTTCCGAAGGACTGCCTGATGGCCACACACCGGGAACTGGACCGGCTACTCGTGGCCGGCGGCAGCCGGATCAGCCCCGCCACCGCCGAGAAGCTTTCCCGGGTCGCGCAGCACCCGGGCACCTGGCTGAACGGCACGTACCGTCCAACTGCCGACTACCGGTGGTACGACGAGGGCCGAACGGCCGCTGACAAGCCGGCCCACCGCCGGTAACGTCACCGGCGACGCCACGCGGCTCCGGTCCCCCCGTTCACCTCACCGGTCTCCGCGCCGTCACCGGTCGCCTCGGTTCACGCTGCGCGCCCCGGTGACCCGGTGCGCTCGGTGATTCCGTCGGCGACCCGCTAGCGTGGACAGTCGATCGGTGCACATAGGAGGCGCGGTGGCCCACGTCGAACTTTCGCTCTCGGAAGCGTTCGTGCCGGCGGCGCGGGCCTCGACAGAGCCGGAGTCCGACAATGTCGGCCAATGGTCGTCGACAGTCTCCAGGGCCGATGAGCCGTGTCTGCTGATCGACGCCGACACCCGGGTGGTGGCGATCTCCACGGCCGGCTGTGAGCTGCTCTGCCTCGGTGAGCCGGCCGGGCTGATCGGGCGACCGTTGCTCGATGGCGGGCTCCGCCTGCTCGACTTCACCGCCAACCGGGGCGAGCTGACCGAAGCCGAGATCGACAAGATCCCGCCCCTGCTGGCGCTCTCCTCCGGCCGACTCGCCCGTGGGCTAATCCGGGTGCAGGCCGCCTCGGCGAACAGCTCCGACGCGACAGTTGACGCGATCTCCACCCCGGTGCTCACCGACGGCACCGTCGCCGGCTCACTCACCTTCTTCTTCGAGGTCTGACCTGCGGCGCAGTGTGTCCTTCGCCGCACGCGGCGTTGCCGGGGTGGGCCCGCACGAAGGCCGTAGGGTGCCCTCATGCTCGATATCGCTCTGCTGCCGGGGGAATACGCTGTGTGCCGGTTGGCCGCCGGCACCACCCTGCCGTACGCGCTGTCGAGCGGGCTGCGCGGCGCGGACGTGGTGACGGTGAGCTGGACTTCCGACGGGATCTCCGTGATCTGCCCGACCGACCGGGCGCCGGCACATGCCGTGGTGGAGACGACCTGGCGCTGCCTACGGGTCACCGCTCCGGTGGCACCGGCCGGCACCGGCAGCCTGGCCGCGCTGGTCGACCCGCTCGCCGAGGCACGGGTCAGCGCCGTCACGTTCTCCACGTTCGACACCGACTACCTGCTGGTGCCGACCGTCCGGCTGACCGAGGGCACGGCCGCGCTCCAGCGCGCCGGGCACCGCGTCACCGGCTGACCTTCACCCGACCGGCCGCTCACCCTACGATGGGCTCGGCCACCCCGGCCGCGACGAATTCTCCGATGTCCCGAGGATCGGCCCGTGCCGTTCACCCCACCCCCGCCCGCGTCCCCCTCACCGCGGTCGACGATTCACACCCCGCCGGCGACTCCTGACCGGGCAGCCGATCGCGTTTCTGCGCCGAGCATCGCCCGAGTCCTGCCGATGGCGCTCGCCGTCGCGGCGCTGGCCGGCTGTGGCGCCCCACCCGGGCTGGGGGAGCCGACCAGCGTGCCCACCCACACCGCGGCCCCGACACCGTCCGGTCCGAGCACCGCACCGGCCACGCCGCCGACCACCGTGCCGTCTCTCGGTACTGTCACGCCCACCCCGGACGCCGGGTTGGTCGCGACGGCCTGCCGCAACGGGCCGACCGGGCAGCGGGTGCTGCAACTGTTGCGCGGCCGGGCCGGAGTGCTGCCGGCGAACGTCCGGGTCCAGGTCCGCACCGGGCCGCTCTGCGCCGGCGACTGGCAGTTCACCGTGCTGACGGTGACCGGGCACGAGGAACTCCAGGTGGTCACCCGGGGCGAGCCCGGTTCGCCGGTGCTGGTCACCGCCGGCACGGACGTCTGCACCATCGAGGTACGCGCCACCAGCCCGGCCGGGATCCGCGCCCTCGCCTGCGACGCCGGCCCGGCCAACGGGCCGGGTGCGTAGGCTGATCGTCATGCCGGGAACACCGCCGACACGTTTCGTCTTCCTCGGGCCGGAGGGCACCTTCGCCGAGCAGGCCCTGCGCTCCATCCCCGCCGCCGAGCGCGGCACCCGTACGCCCGCCCGCAGCGTCGGAGAGGCGCTGGACAGCGTCCGCGCCGGCGACGCCGACGCCGCGCTGGTGCCACTGGAGAACTCGATCGGTGGCGCAGTGGGCGTCACGCTGGACGAGATGGCGGAGGGCGAGCCGCTGGTGATCACCCGGGAGGTGATCCTGTCGGTGGAGTTCGTGCTCGCCGCGCGGCCCGACACCTCGCTGACCTCGATCCGCACCGTGGCGGCCCATCCACAGGCGTCCACCCAGTGCCGGGGCTGGTTGCGCGACCACCTGCCCGACGCCGTGGTGGTCGACGTGCTCTCCAACGGCGCGGCCGCCGCCGGCGCCGGCACGGGCGAGTACGACGCGGCGATCTGCGCACCGATCGGAGCCTCCCGGCACCGACTCACCACACTCGCCGACAAGATCGCCGACCACCCCGACGCGGTGACCCGGTTCGCGCTGGTGTCCCGCCCCGGGCCGCCACCGCCGCCGACCGGTGACGACCTCACCTCGCTCGCGGTCTACATCGCCCACGACCGGGTCGGCGCGCTGCTGTCCGTGCTGATGGAGTTGGCCGTCCGCGGGGTCAACCTGACCCGGATCGAATCCCGTCCGACCGGCGAGGCGCTGGGCCGCTACGTCTTCTTCCTGGACTGCACCGGCCACGTGGCCGACGTACGCCTGGGCGAGGCGTTGCAGGGGCTCCGAAGGGTCTGTGCCGACGTCCGCTTCCTGGGCTCCTATCCCCGGCACCGGTGGGCCGAGGCGGGCGAACGCCCGGTGCCCGCGCCAGCGGGCCTCTCCGACGTCGACTACGCCGACGCGGCGGCCTGGCTGACCCGCCTGCGTACCGGTGAGTTGACCTGACCGGCGCGGTGCGCCCCCAGGAGAACGGGGGCGCCCGCGCCACTGCGGTCACCTCGACAGATCAGGTGCGCCCAGCGCCACTGCCGATCAGCTCAGCAGACCGCCGAGCAGACCGCCCTCCTGCTGCTGCTGACCACTGCCCAGGACCGGCGGCTCCTCGGACGGCTGCACCACCACGAAGCCCTGACCGGCGAAGCTCATGGTGAACGACTCACCGGTGCGGCGCCCGAGCAGTGTGCCGAGGCCGAGCTGCTCGGCCCGGTGGTAGCCGGTCTGGAGATTGGCCGACCAGCAGACCGCTGCCTGCGGGTCGACGTACGTCGGGGCGTCCACGTTGAGCACGACCGGGGTGCCCTTGGTGGTGATGGCGATCCGCCCGTAGCCGCTGAACACACAGTTGAAGAGGCCGGACGAGGACGCCATCCCGGCGCCGCCGACCATCCTGATGTCGTACTGGAGGGTGGAGTCGAAGGCGAGCACGCTGGAGCCGTTGATGGAGAGGGCGTCGCCCGGCTCCAGGTCGACGATGTGCACGTCCTTGGCCAGCTCGGCGAGGAAGACGTCACCCTGGCCGGAGACCTTCATCAGCGGAACGCCCTCGCCGGTGAGCTTCTGCTTGAGGAACTTGCCGAGCCCGCCCGAACCCAACGCCTGGAACTGCACATTCCCCTGGTAGGCGACCATCGACCCGACCCGGGCCATCGCCTCGCCGTTGAGCTCGATCTTCAACATCTTGGAGTTCTGCAACCGCATGCCGGGCTGCGCGGACTCCTTCTCCAGATTCTCCGCGGAGAACAGCTCGCTGCGCATGAAAGGGCCTCCTGAATAGGGTCGAGTTCGCTGCACCGACGGTAGGCGACCTCGGCAAGCACCAGCCATCGGCCGGGCGGCGCGGCGCGGCCGTATTGCGCGGGCGGGCGTCGAGCGGCGGGGCTCAGCCCCAGCCGAGCGCGTGCAACCGCGCGTCGTCGATGCCGAAGTGGTGGGCGATCTCATGCACCACTGTCACCGCCACCTCGTCGATGACGTCCTCATCGTTGTCGCAGATCCGCAGGATCGGACGGCGGTAGATGAAGATCCGGTCGGGCAGCACGCCGGAGTAGTCCCAACCGCGCTCGGTGAGCGCATGCCCCTCGTAGAGGCCGAGCAGGTCGACCTCTCCCGGTGGTGGGTCGTCCTCGACCAGGATCACCACGTTGTTCATCAGGCCGAGTAGTTCTTCGGGCACCTCGTCGAGGGCTTCGCCGACCAACTCCTCGAAGCGCTCACGGCTCATCTCCACCGGCACCTCGCCCATTGTGCCCGACGCGGGGGCACGCGGCCCGGTCCTGCTGGACGGCCGTGGCCGTCATCCGCACATGCACGGAAGAAGCGACCACCCGGGACCGGGCGGAGGCTCCTTCCGTGGACGTACGGTGTGGGCCGGCTGGCTCAGGCAGCCAGGCGGGCGTTGAGGGTGATCTCGGCGCCCGGCGAGAGCAGGCGGGAGATCGGGCAGTTGGCCTTGGCGGCCTCGGCGAGCTTCTGGAACTCCGCGTCGTCGATCCCCGGGACCTGACCGACCGTCTCCAGGTCGATCCGGGTCACGGTCATGCCGGCGTCGGTCTTGTCCAGGTGCACCTTGGCGGTGGTCTCGACCGAGGTGGCCGTCGAGCCCGCGTCGGCAAGCGCCTTGGAGAACGCCATCGAGAAGCAGCCGGCGTGCGCGGCGGCGATCAGCTCCTCGGGGTTGGTGCCCTCACCCTCCTCGAAGCGCGACTTGAAGGAGTAGTTGCCGGACAGGCCGCCCTTACCGGTGCGGATGGTGCCCGCGCCCTCGGTGAGATTGCCCTGCCATTGTGCTGAAGCGGTACGGATAGGCATGGGGCAAACGCTAGCGGAAAGGCGACCGCCGAGCGACAGACCGGCGCGCTCGCCAGCCCTGCGATCCCTGTCACCACCAGCTTGCTGTGCCATGATGCGACCCAGGTCCGTGACCGGCGGAAGGGTGGCCGATGTCCGAGGAGCTTCCAATCCCGCGGCAGGGCGACCGATCCGAGGCCCCCGCGGTGATCGAGTGGGGTGCCGACGACCCGGCCCCGCGACGCCGCTTCGCCTGGTCCCTGGCCGATCTCGCGCAGGATCCTCGGCTGCCCCTACTGCTCGCCGGTCTGGGCGCGGTGGCCGCGATCGCCTCGCTGGTCGGTGAGTGGCTGGTGATGAACCTGCCGAACGGCGGGCCCGAGGGAAACGCGACGATCAAGGTGCCCGCCGGGGTGTCCGATGTCGGTGGCTTCGGGGTCGGCTATCTGGTCGGGCTTCTCGTTCTCGTCTGCACCGTGGCGCTGTCGTTGCGCGGCACGGCGGCCGTGCGGCCGAACGCCCGGCTGGCCGGTCTCACCCTGGCCGGTGCCCTGCTGGCGCTGCTGGTGGCCGCCACGGCCAGCCTCGACAACCCCGGTCAGCGAAACTTCTTCTACTCGCCCCAGGACGGCTTCCAGGTCGAGTACGGCCGTGGGCTGGTGATGGCGTTCGTCGCCTGTGTGCTGTTCGCGGCCGCCCTGCGGCTGGCGCCCGCCGCACCCCCCGGCACGTTCGCCGGGCCACCAGACGATGACCGGCCCGCCGACGCGCCAGCACCACGACCCCGGCGCCGCCGCCGCGACCCCGACCCGGTCGACGACGGCCTACCCGCCCCAGCCGACCTGACGGTCACCCCCGCCGCCCCCTTCGCCCGCCCCGACCCCCAGCCCTAACCCCCCAGCCCCACCCCACCCCACCCCCTCGCCGCGTCGATCTTGCAGTTGCTGTCCCGACATCTGGCGCATAACACGCAGATCGGCAACCGGACGTGCAAGATCGCGCGGGTAGGTGGGGGCAGCGCGCGGGGGACATCTTGCGGGTGCCCGGGGTTGGCGTCCGATTCGCCTGGAAGCCATGGATGCGACCCGTTCCGCGAGGTACGGTTGCTGCCCGCCGTCACGCCGGGAGTCGGTTTCCCTGACGCTGGCGGTGCGACGGCGGCGGGCGAAGGAGGAACGATGACCCGCCCGGGACTGCCCAAGTTGATCGCGACCGACCTCGACGGGACGCTGGTCCGCAGCGATGACACCGTCTCCGCGTACACCCATGGGGTGCTCGACCGGGTGCGCGCCGCCGGAATTCCGGTGGTCGGCGCGACCGGACGCGGCCCTCGGTTGACCGAGTTGACCCGCAACGACATCCGGGCCGCCGACTTCCTGGTGATGGCCGGCGGCGGCCGGGTGGTCGACCAGAGCGACCCGAGCGGCCCGGTGGTGCTCCGCGACGAGCGGCTGCCCGCCGAGGTGCTGGCCCGGCTCCTCGCCGACCTGGAGGCGGAGGTCGGCCCGCTGACCGTGATGGTCGAGGCGTCCGACGAGCACGACGCCCCGCTGTGGGGCGACTACCACGAGAGCTGGCCCTACCAGGACCGCTTCGAGGCGCGCACTCGCGACGAGTGCCTCGCCTGCGACGTGATCAAGGCGTTCGCCCGGACCGCCGACCACCACGTGGACGAGCTGCTGGCGGTGGCCCGCCGGATCGTCTCGCCGCAGGTCGCCACGCTCACCCAGGCCGGGCTCGGCTTCATCGAGATCTGCCCGCCCGGCGTGGACAAGGCGACCGGGCTGACCGTGGTGGCGCAGACGCTCGGGGTCGACCCGGCCGATGTGCTGGTCTTCGGTGACATGCCCAACGACCTGCCGATGTTCGAGTGGGCCGGCTGGTCGCGGGTGGCCGTGGCCAACGCGCACCCCGCGCTGCGCGCCGTCGCCGACGAGGTGACCTTGCGCAACGACGACGACGGGGTGGCGGTGTATCTGGACCGGCTACTGTCCCGGTAATGGGAGACACGCCCCGCCTCATCGCCACCGACATCGACGGCACGCTGATCCGCGACGACCACTCCGTCAGCCCACGCACCGCCGACCTGCTCGCGCGGATCTCCGCGCGAGGCACGCCGGTCGTCCTGGTCACCGGCCGTCCGGTCCGCTGGCTCAAGATGGTGTACGACCAGCTCGCCCGACCGCTGCCGGCGGTCTGCGCCAACGGCGCCGTGGTCTACGACCCGTTCGAGGACGAGGTGGTGCGGGCTGACCCGCTCGCCCCGCACCACTTGGCCGAGGTGGCCCGGAGGCTACGGGCCGAGGTGCCCGGGATCAGCTTCGCCGTGGAGATCCTGGACAGCCGGGAGATGCGGCACGAGGCGCACTACCCACTGCGCTGGGACGCCGACGCCAACGGCATCCGGCCGATCGAGACCCCTGAGGAGCTGCTGTCGGTCCCGGCGGTGAAGCTCCTCGCCCGAGCCGGCGAGCAGGACCCGGATGCCTTCGCCGAGTTGATCGCCACGGCGGTGGCGGGGCTGGCCGAGGCCACGCACTCGTCGTCCTCGGGGCTGGTGGAGATCTCCGCGGCCGGGGTGACCAAGGCGGCGGGGCTGGCCTGGTACTGCGACCAGCTGGGGGTGGCCGCGGCGGACGTGCTGGCCTTCGGCGACATGCCCAACGACGTGCCGATGCTGACCTGGGCCGGGCGCGGCGTGGCGGTGGCCAACGCGCACCGCGCCGTCCTGGCGGTCGCCGATGACGTGACGACGGCGAACACCGAGGACGGCGTGGCGGCGTACCTGGAGAAGATCTTCGGGGTGGACTGAGGTCAGAGGTACTGACCGGTGTTGTGACCCTCACCGGCGCCCGGCTGGCCGATGCCCGGCATCCCGGGGACGACCCCACCGGGGCCACTGGGCAGCGCCTGCCGGCCACCGCGCATCTGCTCCAGCTGCACCCGGGCGGCCATCTGTTGGGCCACCAGGGCCGCCTGGATGCCGTGGAACAGGCCCTCCAGCCAGCCGACGAGCTGGGCGTGCGCGATCCGCAGCTCGCCCTCGCTGGGGGCCTTGTCCTCGGCGAAGGGCAGCGAGATGCGCTCCAGCTCGTCGCGCAGCTCGGGGGCGAGGCCCTCCTTGAGCTCGACGATCGACCGCTCGTGGATCTCCCGCATCCGGTTGCGGCTGGCGTCGTCGAGAGGCGCGGCCTTCACCTCCTCCAGCAACTGCTTGATCATGCTGCCGATCCGCATCACCTTGGCCGGCTGTTCGACCAGGCGGGTCGGGTCCTCACCCTGGCCCTCGTCGGTCTGCATCGTGCCGATCGGCCGGCCGTCCGGACCAACCACCACCACGGTGCCGGAGTGGCCGGAGTCGTCGGGGCCAGGCTCGTCGTTCTGTCCAGCGGAGCGCGCTTCGGTCATGGGGTCCATCTTTACCCAGCGGGCGCGAGCCATGCCGGCCGGGACCGACTACCGGGGCCGAACCACCCGGGCGGGGCGCGCTACCGTCGCGCCATGCCTGTCGACCCGCGCGCCGTGCTGACCCGGCCCGCACCGGAGCCCGACCGGACGGTGGCGTACGGGGACCACCCGGATCAGGTGGCCGATCTGCGCCTCCCAACCGGAACCGGGCCGGCCCGGCCACTGGTTGTCGTTCTGCACGGCGGCTTCTGGCGGGCCGAGTACGACCGGCGGCACACCGGCCCGCTGGCCGCAGCCCTCGCCGCGGACGGCTACCCGGTGGCACAGCTGGAATACCGCCGCACCGGGCAGCCCGGAGGCGGCTGGCCGGGCACCCTGACCGACGTACTGACCGGGGTGGCCGAGCTGCCCGTGCTGGCCGCCGAGGCGCTGCCCGGCCGGGTGAGCCGGGCCGCGCCGATCCTGGTCGGGCACTCCGCCGGCGGCCACCTGGCGCTGTACGCGGCTGCCACCGCCCCGGCGACGGTAGGCGGGGTGCTCGCCCTGGCCCCGGTGGCCGATCTGGGCGAGGCGTACCGGCGAGATCTGGATTCGGGCGCGGTCGCCGCGCTGCTCGGCGGCGGCCCGGCGCAGGTCCCGGACCGGTACGCGGCCGCGGATCCACGGATGTTGGTACCGATACGGACACGGACAGTAGTTATTCATGGCTCGGACGATCATCAGGTCCCGGTGGAGATGAGCCGGGATTTCGTCGCGGAGGCGTGTGCCGCAGGTTCCGATATTTCCCTTGTTGAACTGCCCGGATGCGAGCATTTCGGGCTGATCGACCCGGATTCCGTCGCCTGGTCTCAGGTCCTCGCTGTGTTGCGGTCCCTGCACGATGATCACTAGCCATTGACGCAGCGTCGCGGACCAGGTAGAACGCCGGAGGGGCGGTGTTCGGCCCTGTAACGCTTCCTTGGAAGGAACTCGGTGTCGCAGATGAATCGCAGGCGGGCGCTCCAACTGTTGGCCGCGCTCGGTACCACCGGGTTCGTCGCCGCGTGTGGCTCAGATAGTGACGCCGAGCCGACCGCCGACCGGGGCCCGATCAAGATCGGTTTGATCACGCCGCAGGCTGGTGGTTTCAAGAGCATCGGCGACGACATCACCAATGGCTTCCAGCTCTTCCTCGACCTGCACGACCAGCGGCTGGGCGGCCACCCGGTGGAGCTGTTGACCGCCGACGAGGGCGACACCGCGAAGACCGGCAAGGCTGCCGTCGAGGGCCTGCTCAAGCAGGGCGTGCTGGCGCTCACCGGCGTGGTCAACTCGGCGGTGATGGTCGGCATCCGGGACACCGTGGAGCAGGCCAGGGTCCCGCTGATCGGCTCCAACGCCTCACCGAGCAGCCTGCAGAGCGTCTTCTACATCTGGAGGACCTCGTACGTGCTCGACGAGGCTGGCCGAGCGCTGGGCCGCTACCTGCGCGACCAGTTGCCGGCGAACGGCCGCGTCGCGATCATCATGCCGGAGAACGTCGGCAGCCCGGACGTGGTCCGCGGCTTCCGGCAGGAGTTCGGCACGACCGACCCGCGGATCGGCGACCCGGTGACCTACACCAACGCCACCTCCAACCCCGGCAAGACGACGTACGCCTCGGACATCACCAAGGCGCTGGCCAAGAAGCCCACCGCGGTCTTCTGCTTCTTCGCCGGGGCGGCCGCGGTGGAGTTCATCAAGCAGCTGCGCGAGAAGTTCGCCGGGCCGATCTACGCACCCGGCTTCCTCACCGAGGGCACCGTGCTGGAGAACTTGAAGGACAACGCGCTGGGCATCCAGACCGCGCTGAACTACTCGGCCGACCTGAACAACACCTCCAACCGGGTCTTCGCCTCGGCGTACCGCAAGAAGTACCAGGTCACCCCCACCACGTACGCCATGGCGTCGTACGACGCGGCGCAGGTGCTCGACCAGGCCATCCAGCTGACCGGCGGGAAGCCCACGCCGCAGCAGGTCAACCTGGCCCTGGGCAAGATCGGCCAGATCGACAGCCCGCGCGGCATCTGGCAGTTCAACCAGCCGCGTACCCCGCAGCAGAAGTGGTACCTGCGCGAGGTGCAGCGCGACGGTCAGGTCATGTCGAACGTGCTGATCAACGAGCTGGCCACGCTGGGCTGAACGCCCACCCGGAGCACGATTCGGGGCCGGTCTCCCAGTGGGAGACCGGCCCCGAGGCGTTCGCGGGTCAGTGCCGCAGCTCGGCGATGCAGCACTTCACGCTGCCGCCACCCTTCTTCAGCTCGGCCAACTCGACCGGGACCGGGGTGTACCCGGCCGCCTTGAGCTTGCCGGCCAGGCGGGTGGCCTCGCTGTTGAGCACCACGTTCGCGCCGTCGCTGACCAGGTTGAGCCCGAAGGCCAACGCGTCCTCGTCGTCGGCGATCACCGCGTCCGGGAAGAGTTGGGTGAGAACCCGCTGACTGGCCGCGGAGAACGCGCCCGGGAAGTAGACGATGTTCGCGTCGTCGATGGCCGCGAGCGCCACGTCCAGGTGGTAGAAGCGGGGGTCGATCAGGCGCAGCGACACCACCGGACGACCCAGCGCCTCCTGCGCCTCCGCGTGCGCCGGAATCTCGGTGCGGAAGCCGTGCCCGGCCAGGATGAGCCCGCCGTGCGCCTCCGGCACGTACGCGAAGTCGCCCTCGCCCTCATTGGTCTCGCCGGGTGCGATGAACCGCCAGCCCAGCGCCTCGTAGAAGGCGTGGTGGGCGGCCGCCTCGGCGGCCCGCTGCTCGTGCTTGAACCGGGCGCCGTAGACGCTTCCGTCCACCACGAAGCCGCCGTTGGCGGCGTAGACCATGTCGGGCAGGCCCTGCTCGGGGGTGAGCAGGTGCACCTCGTGGCCGAGGCCGACAAGCGTCTCGCGCAGCCGGTCCCACTGTTTGACGGCCAGGTCCCGGTCGACCGGGGTGGTCACGTCCATCCACGGGTTGATCGCGTACTCGACCGCGAAGTACTCCGGCGAGCACATGAGATATGTCCGCTTTCGCGGGAAACGCTGCTGGTCCACGGTCACCAAGAGTAGGTACCGTGGAACTTTGAAAACAGCCACAAGCGTTGCTTCCCAGAGGCGGAACGTTGCAGATAGACGCGGTAGACCAGCGGATCATTGCGTTACTCGTCGCGGACGCCCGCGCGTCCTACGCCGACATCGGCGCTCGGGTGTCACTCTCCGCCCCAGCGGTCAAGCGTCGCGTCGACCGACTCCGCGCCACCGGCGTGATCAGGGGATTCACGGCCGTCGTTGATCCGGCCGCCGTCGGCTGGACGACGGAGGCCTTCGTCGAGCTGTTCTGCGCCGGCCGGACCACCCCGGCGCAGATCGGCGTGGCCGCCCGCCGACACCCCGAGGTCGTCGGCGCGTACACCGTCTCCGGGGAGGCGGACGCGCTCGTGCACCTGCGCGCCGCCGACATCGCCCACCTGGAGGCGGCGCTGGAGCGGCTGCGTGCCGAGTCCTTCGTGACCTCCACCCGCAGCACCATCGTGCTCTCCCGACTGGTCGAATCGCCCGGCGTCGGCCCGTCCGCCGGCTCCGCTTGACCTCAACCCAGGTTGAGGAGGTGGACTGACCCCGAATGGGCGAGGCAGCCCATCGGGGCCGAGGGGACTGTCATGCGGGCGATCTGGTTACGTGAGTTCGGCGGGCCCGAGGTGCTGGTGCCCGGCCCCGCGCCCGACCCGGTCCCCGGCCCCGGCCAGGTGCTGATCGACGTCGCGCACGCGAACATCACCTTCATCGAGACGCAACTGCGCGCCGGTCACCCCGGCCCGTTCCGCCTCACCCCACCGCTGATCCCCGGCAACGGCGTCGGCGGGGTGATCACGGGTGTCGGGTCGGACGTCGACCCGGCGCTGACCGGGCAGCGGGTGGTCAGCGCCACCGGAGGTTCCGGCGGTTACGCCGAACGCGCGGCCGTGGACGCGTCGGCGACGATCGCGGTGCCGCCCGGGTTGGCGCTGGACGAGGCGGTGGCCCTGCTGGCCGACGGGCGGACCGCCACCATGCTGATCGAGGCGGTCGGCGTCCGCCCAGGTGACCGGGTGCTGGTGGAGGCCGCTGCCGGCGGCGTCGGCAGCCTGTTGGTGCAGCTCGCGGTCCGGGCCGGGGCCCGGGTGATCGGCGCGGCCGGTGGGCGACACAAGGTGGACCTGCTACCCGGCCTGGGCGCCGAGTTGGCCGTCGACTACCTGCTGCCCGAGTGGGCCGAGCAGGTCCGCGCTGCCGTGGGCGGGGTCGACGTGGTGCTCGACGGGGTCGGTGGTCCGGTGGCCCGGGCAGCCTTCGACCTGCTCCCCCCGGGCGGCCGGATGGTCAGCTTCGGGTTGGCGAGCGGGGAGTGGTCCCCGGTGTCGGCGGAGGCCGCCACGGCACGGCAGGTCACAGTGGTCCGCCCGGACGTGCCGCCGGCCCGGCTGCGGGCATACACCGAACAGGTCCTGGCGGACGCGGCGGCCGGCCGCCTGCGACCGCTCATCGGCCAGCGTTTCCCGCTGGAACGTGCCGCCGACGCGCACGCCGCCATCGAGGCGCGCGCGACGGTCGGCAAGACCCTGCTGGACGTAGCCTGATCGGGCTCAGAGATACATGCCGGTGCGGTGCTCCGACTCGTCGCGCCGGACCGGCTTGTCACCCTCACCGAAGAACCGCTTGCCGCCGAACTCGCCGTGCAGACGGTCGTCCAACTCGTCGGCAAGACCGGTCATCACCTGCACCGCCAGCATCAGATGGGTCGCCTGGAAGTTACGGCCGAACACCGGGATGGACGCCCAGACCGTGTCGTCGGCGCAGTAGAGGCGGCCGATCGGCATCCGGTTCGTCAGCTCGGAGAGCTTGACGTAGAGCCGCTCGGTCGGCTCCACCTCGGTGAGCACCGGCGAGAAGACGTCCACCAGGGGCGGATTGTCCCGCACCCGCACGAAGACCATCGCCGAGCCGGCGCGAATGGTGATGTCGCCGTCCGAGTCGATCTGCAACCGGTCGGTGTCCGACTTCAACATGGTGGAGACCACGGTGCGGACCCGATCGGCCAGGTCGAGCACGTCGTCCCGCTCGACCTGCGCGGCAGCGGCCTCGGCCAACGCCTCCTCCAGGTCCGCCTCGACGTCGGCGTCCGGACCGAACTCGCTGCGGGCGGTGCCCAGCGGGTCCACGGCCAACGGCTCGCCCTCGGCGTCGTGCACCAGATAGACGAGGAAGGCCGGGTGCGGAGCACCGTAGACGTCCCGCAGCGTGCGGGAGAGCAGCGTGGCGACCTGCGTCGACTCGGCCGTCGTGGCGTTCAGCCCGAAGGAACCGCCGGAGCCGGCGACCACCCCGGGCGGGGACCAACCGAGCGCGACCATGTCCGCCACCGCGCCCCGGTCCAGTCGGTAGCCCGCCGGCAGGGCGGCGTTGCCGACCGCGCGGGCGGACAACACGCGGTCCGCGTCCACGTCGACGCTTATCGAATAGACGGCGTCCCCGGTGCCGGAGGCGGTGGGGTCCAGGGTCACGTCGAGGTGCGCGCCAACGGGAAGTTCCCGCAGCCGTACGGCGAGCGCGCGGGCGAACTCCCGCCACGCCTCGGTCACCTTCGCCCGCAGGTCGGTGGTGCTGGGCTCGTCGAGCAGGATCGATTCCGCCGGCTCAGTCGAAGCGCCGGGCAGCTCACCGTGCGGCGCCGAGGGGTGGTCAGCCGTCATGATCGCCTCCGTCCGTCACGATCACCCTACCCACGCCGCCTGTTGGTCGAATCAGCCCGGACCGGGATCGGACAGCGGCGGTCAGGGGGCCGTCGGGTCGGCGGGGTCGGCGCCCAGCTCGACCGGCCAGGCGCCCGCCAGCGCGCTGAGCCGGGCCGCAGCGTCCGCCGGGTCCGCGCCCCGGCCGACCGCCAACCCGAAGAGGTACGCGGTGACCGGCGCACCCGGACGCAGCACCTGATGGGCGACGTCCCGGGCCAGATCCAGCACCGCCGGCACCGGCACCCCGGCCGGGTCCAGATCCAACTCGGCGCACACCGCCGTGACCCAGTCGTCCATCACCGTCATCGCGCCCACTCCTCCGCCCGGCGTACGTCCTCGTCAGTGTCGCAGTCGAACCACGGCGGCGGGCCCTCGCCGGACCAGGCCACCTCCCGCACGACGAGACCTGCCAGCAACGCCCGGACCGGGGCTCCGGACAGACTGCCGCCCCGCTCGACCGTCAGCCGGTCAAAGGCCGACCGCAGCGCGGCGACCCGCCAGACACCGCAGAGCGACTGCCGCCGCCCGTCCCCGTCCACGAAGCACGCTCCGTCGGGGCGCCGCTCGCCGTCGGGGCCGGTGTGGGCCGGCGGTGCCGGAGCGAGGCCGGTGTGGGCCGGCGGTGCCGGAGCGGAGCCGCCGCCCGGCGGTTCGGTGTCGGGGGTCTCCCGATCGAGGTGGGTCAGCAGGTCACCGATCGCGGCCCGGGTGAGCAGCGGCAGGTCGGCGGCGAGCAGCGCGACCAGGGTGGTGTCGGCATCCAGCAGCGCCAGACCGGCCGCCGCCGCGGCGACCGGACCCCCGCCGGGCGGGTCCTCCCGGACGACCCGCACACCCGACGGCACGGCGTCGGCCGCACCAACCAGCACCCGCGGCGTCGCGTCGCTGACGGCGGCCAGCACCCGGTCACGCATCGGCCGGCCGCCGACCGGAAGCGCCGGCTTGTCGACCCCGCCCATCCGTCGGGCGGCCCCACCCGCGAGCACCACTGCGGCGTACGTCCCCACCCGGCCACCGTAGCCGTGCCAGCGCCCGATCGCGCCGACCCTGCTGGCCCGACCACTCGCCCCGGTGATCATGAAGTTGTCGCTCGACACGCCGACGACACGCGCGGACAACTTCATGATCAACGCGCGGGGGTGGGGTGGGGTGGGGTCGGGATGGGGTTGGGGGTTGCTCGGTTGGGTTGGCGTTCGCTAACGGCCGGTGGTCGTGCGGGCGTGGCGGCGGGGGGTGGAGGATGGCGGGATGGGACGGGCAACTGATCGACGCGGCGTACTCCGGATCGACCTGGACGCGGCCACCGCCGGGCGCGGATCGGTCCGCCGACCGGACACGCTCGCCGTGGAGGAGCCGCTGGAGATCCGGGTCGGCGCGGCCGGTCCGGGCAAACGTCGGCCGCTCGCAGTCACCATGCGTACCCCCGGCGACGACCTGGACCTGGCCATCGGGTTCCTGCTGACGGAGGGGCTGATCCGGTCGACCGACGACGTGCTGACCGCTCAGCTCTGCGCCGGCGCGGAAACGCCGAACACGTACAACGTGGTGGACGTGGTGCTCGCCCCCGGCGTACCGGAACCGACCACCGACCCGTCCCGGAACTTCTACACGACCAGCTCCTGCGGGGTCTGCGGCAAGGCCAGCATCGACGCGGTACGCACCCGGTCACTCTTCCCGGTCGCGGCGGATCCGCTCAGCGTGCCGGCCACGCTGCTCGCCGAACTGCCCGACCGGTTGCGCGCCGCCCAGCGCGGCTTCGATCGGACCGGCGGGCTGCACGCGGCGGGGTTGTTCACCCCCAACGGTGAGCTGGTGGTGCTCCGGGAGGACGTGGGCCGGCACAACGCCGTGGACAAGGTGATCGGCTGGGCCGTGCGGGAACGCCGGCTGCCGCTCGCCGGGCACCTGCTGCTGGTCTCCGGACGAGCCAGCTTCGAGCTGACCCAGAAGGCGTGGATGGCGGGGTTGCCACTGCTGGCCGCGGTGTCCGCCCCGAGCACCCTCGCCGCCGAACTGGCCGACGAGGCGGGGATGACACTTGTCGGCTTCCTGCGCGGGCGGACCATGAACGTCTACACCGGGCCGCACCGGATCACCGTGGAGCAGCCAGCCTGACGTGAGCGGCCCGTCAGCGACCGATCCGGTCGATCAGGTCGAACAGGGCCAGCCGTGCGGCGGCATCACGGGCGATCAGGAAACCGGCGATGCCGAGGATCCAGCCCAACGCGCTGCCCGCCTTCGTGACGATCCAGGTGTTCAGGCGGGCCAGCACCGGCTCGACCAGTCGCGGGCGGGCCACCCTGGCACCCAGCAACAACACCGCCGGCAGCACCATGACCAGGCAGTACCCGGTGAGCAGCGCCACCACGCTCGCCGCTCCCACCCCCGAGGTGGCCAACAGACCCACCGCACCGAGGTACGGGAGCATGGTCGCCACCTCGGCAAGCGCCGCGAGCAGCGCGAGCCCGACCAACCAGCGGGCCGAGGAATCTCCGGCGGTGGCCCGGTCCCGCCAGCGCAACACACCACCGGTACGGGGACGCCGTTTGCCGTCGTAGCGGAAGCTGAGCACCAGCATCCCCACGCCCAGGACGAGTTGCGCCCAGAGGACGCCCCGGTTGTCCAGGGCGCCGCCCAGCGCGTCCCCCAGCGCGCTGCCGCCCCAGACCAGCAGCAGCCCCACCGCGAGGTAGAACGTCGCGATGGTGGCGAGGTAGCCCAGGATCCGCCGGACGTTTACCGGGCCGGGGGCGAGCAGCAACCAGACCGGGATGAAGAGGGTGCCGATGCTGGTGCTGTCGATCAACGCCAGCCCGGCCAGCGACAGCGGCAACTCGGGGGTCATGTCGTACCAACGCGAAGAACGGCCACGAGATCATTCTCCGGCGGCGGTGAACCTGCCGCGTCGGCCGTGGACAGGAGCAACGCGTACATCCTTCGACGGAGGACCCGTCACGCCAGGTCGAGGATGCTCCAGTTGGTGGGGAGCACCTTCGCCGCCACCTTGGCTTGCACTGTTGCGTAGTGCGCCTCGTGGGTGAGTGCCGCACGGGCGGCCTGGCCGAACGAGACGTCTCCGGCCACGGCACGGGCCAGCTTGCCGCTGTCGCGCACGTCCTCGGCGTCGAGCGGCAGCAGTCGGATCATCGGGGCAGTCATCATCAGGGCCAGTAGCGCGGCATCGATCTCGTCGACCACGCTCGCGAAGGCGACAGCCAGGCAGGTCGCGGGGATGGCCACCTGCCGACCCTCGTCGGCGACCTCCAGCATCAACTCCCCCACCGAGACGTTGCCCTCGAGGTAAGCCGTCAACGCCGACGCGTCGAACACGACAGCGATCTGATCGCTCATCCGGCGCGTCCCAACATCCGGCGCCCCTCGGCCAGAGCCTCCGCCGGAATGGGCGTCGCGAGGCGCTCCCGCCATCGCGCCCGACCCGCCTCGGTCACCTCGATGCCGGCTCGCCGCAGCACCTCGTCGAGGTGCACGCGGGCCATCTGCACCCGTACCGCCGCGGTGATGGCGGCCGAGACGTTGGGCTGCTGGTCGAGCCAGTCCGCGACGTCGTCGGGGAGGCTCACGGAGCGCTTGACGGTCACGTCCGCCAGCCTATCAACTTCGGTAGCACCGACGGTATTACCGCGCGGCCGGTGGGGCTGGTCAGCGGCGGCCACGTCGGCTCCGTTTGCGGGGCCGGATGACGCCGGGCATCCCGACCGACGGCCAGCCGTCCAGCTCGGCCGGGGGCACGCCCCGCCGGAGCAGGTCGTCCAGCAGCAGGGCGAGCGAGTAGTCGGGGTGCAGGCTCAGCGTGCGCTCGAGCGCGACCGCCGCCAACGCGCCCTGTCCGGCGCGCCACGCGGCGAATGCCAGCAGCGCACCCGGCGCGGCGGCCACCTCCGGCTCGGCGCGGCGCAGCACGTCGGTCCAGAGGGCGATGTCCCGGTCCCGGCCGTCGGTGCGTTCCCACGCGTGATCGCGAACCGGCAGGTGGGTCATCAGCAGGCTCAACCAGGCCACCTCGTCGTCGTCGAGCCGCTCACCACGCCGCTGCCGGCGCTGGGCCTCGCGGACCGCCGCCACCCCGGCGGCGCGCAGCGCCCGCGCCCCGAGCAGGTCGCTCTCGGGTGCCTGCTCGACCAGCTCGGCCAGTCTCAGCTCGGCGCCGGCGGTGGCCGCGCGGGCCGCCTCCCGGGCCGGGCCGTCCACCGGTGCCACCTGCGCCGCCAGGGCGGCCCGGTCGGGGAGAGCGACCTGGCCGGCGAAGACCGCCGAGGCGGTCACCCGGTTGACGGTCGGGTCGTAGCGGCGACCCTCGGGCGGGCAGCAGTCGGGCTCGGTGCAGAGATAGGACCACCAGCGACCGTCGGTCACCCGCAGCGCGTCGAGCACGTGCAGCCCGAAGTCGTTCAGCGCGTCGCGCACCGCGTCCACGGCCGGGGTGACCCGCTCCGGTTGCCCGTAACCCACCACGGTGGCGGCCTCCGCGCCCTGCCGGCGGATCACACCAGCCAGGTGCCCGGCCAGGCCGCCCAGCTCGGTCGGGTCGGGCAGGTCCGCGCGGGCGGCGAAGACGATCTGCCGGCCGACCAGCGCCACGGCGACCACGCTGTCGGTGGGGTGAAAGCCGAGCAGGTACGGCACAGCGGCGATCAGGTCGGCGGGTGAGCGGACGGCGAGCTGAGGGCGTTCGGTCGAGGTCATGTCGGAAGCCTGCGGCGGGGGTCCCAGGCTCCTCCACCCCTGTGGACGACACGCGACTTATCCACAGTTACTGAACGTGTTTTCCCTGCTCACGCCACACCTACAGGTGCGGAAAGAGCGCCGATGTCGTCGGGCGACACCTGGCTGTCGTAAGGAGCGGTTACCGTGCGCTGATGGACCTGGCGTACCTGCGCGCGCATCCGGCACACCTCCCGACCTTCCGGACCCATCAGCGGCTCCGGGAGACGCCGGTCGCTGGTGGAAACATCTGCGCCGCCGCCCGGCTCACCCTCGACGACGGCCACTCCGTCTTCGCCAAGTCCTGGCCGGAGGGCGCCGACCGACCGGCGCCGGAGGGCTTCTTCGCCGCCGAGGCCGCGGGCCTGCGCTGGCTGCGGGAGGCGGGCGCGGTCGGCGTACCCGAGGTGATCGTGGTGTTGCCGGAGCTGCTGGCGCTCGACTGGGTGGAGCCCGGCGAACCGACGCCGGAGGCCGCGGAGCGCTTCGGCCGGGAGTTGGCCGGGCTGCACCGGGCGGGCGCGACCGCCTTCGGTGCCACCTGGCCCGGGTTCATCGGCTCGCTCCCACAGGACAACACCCCCACGGGCGGGCGCTGGTCGACCTGGTTCGCCGAACGGCGCCTCGCCCCCTACCTGCGACGCTCGGTCGACGGTGGCGCGCTGACCAGCGCCGATGCCGCTCTGGTCGAGCAGGTGATCGGCCGCCTCGACGGGCTCGGCGGCGACGAGCCGCCCGCACGCATCCATGGCGACCTGTGGCCGGGCAACGTGCTGTGGGGGGCCGACGACCGGGCCTGGCTCGTCGACCCGGCAGCGCACGGTGGGCACCGGGAAACGGACCTCGCCCAGCTCGCCCTCTTCGGCGGCATCCCCCACCTGGATCGGGTGCTGGCTGCCTACCAGGAGAGTTGGCCACTACCGGACGGCTGGCGTGACCGCGTGCTCCTGCATCAGCTGCATCTGCTGCTCGTGCACACCGCACTCTTCGGCGCCAGCTTCCGAGATGTGGTCGTCCAGACCTCCCGTGCCGTCCTGAGCCGGGCCGAGCGCGCTACGGTCGACAGGTGAGCGTCGCCCCGGGGACCGACGGCGTCCTCGTCGACCGGTACGGCCGTGTCGCCCGGGACCTGCGCGTGTCCCTCACCGACAAGTGCAACCTGCGCTGCACCTACTGCATGCCGGCGGAAGGGCTCCCCTGGCTGGCCGGCCCCGAGTTGCTGACCGACGAGGAGATCGTCCGGCTGGTCCGGGTGGCTGTCGAACTGCTCGGCGTGACCGAGGTGCGGTTCACCGGCGGTGAGCCGCTGATCCGAGCCGGGCTGGTCGACATCGTGACGGCGGTCGCCGCCCTCGAACCCCGCCCCCGGGTCTCGCTGACCACCAACGGCATCGGGTTGGACCGACTGGCCCCGGCGTTGCGGGCGGCCGGCCTGGACCGGGTGAACGTCTCACTGGACACGCTGGACCCGGACCGGTTCACCAAGCTCACCCGCCGCCCCCGCCTCGACGCGGTGCTGGCGGGGCTCGCCGGAGCGGCGGCCGCCGGGCTCAGTCCCGTGAAGATCAATTCAGTGCTGATGCGTGGTGTCAACGAGGACGAGGCACCGGCGCTGCTCCGCTTCGCCCTCGATCACGACTACCAGTTGCGGATCATCGAGCAGATGCCGTTGGACGCCCAGCACGGTTGGGCCCGCGACACCATGGTCACCGCCGAGGAGATCCTGGCGTCGCTGCGTACCGTCTTCGATCTGAGCCCCGACCCGGCCGAGCGCGGCGCGGCACCGGCGGAGACCTGGCTGGTCGACGGGGGCCCCGCCCGGGTCGGTGTGATCGCCAGCGTCACCCGCCCCTTCTGCGGAGACTGCGACCGCACCCGGTTGACCGCCGACGGCCAGGTCCGCGCCTGCCTCTTCGCCACCGAAGAGTCGGATCTGCGCGCCGCACTGCGCACCGGCGCGGACGACGACGAGTTGGCCCGACGCTGGCGTACCGCGATGTGGGGCAAGCGCGCCGGGCACGGCATCGACGACCCCACCTTCCTCCAGCCGACCCGCCCGATGTCCGCGATCGGAGGCTGAGCATGGAGGGGACCCCGCTGACCGTCCGCTACTTCGCGGGCGCCCGCGCCGCCGCCGGCCGTGCCGAGGAGGCCATCCCCGCCGGGCGGTCACTCGACGATGTCATGGCCGAGCTGACCCAGCGCCACGGCGACCGGCTCGCCGGGGTGCTGCGGGTGGCGAGTTTCCTCGTGAACGGCGTCACCTGTCATGATCGTCAGGCAACCCTGCCGGCCGGGGCCACGATCGATGTCCTGCCCCCGTTCGCGGGCGGCTGAGGGAGGCGCACACATGATGGCGGTTCTGGGGTTCGTGGCTGTCCTGGCGCTGGTCACCGGCCTCATCCACCTCTACCTGTGGAAGCGGCTCGTTCGGGACACCACCACGCCGGGCCGCTGGCGACGGATCGGCGGGATCGCCGCCCTGGTGCTGGCCCTGCTCGTGCCGGTCACCCTCGCCGGGACGCAGGCCGGGCTCTACTGGCTCGCCTGGCCGGGCTACCTGTGGCTCGCGCTGATGTTCTACCTGCTGGTCGTACTGGTCGTGCTGGAAGTTCCGATGCTGGTCGCCCGGCTGGTGCTCCGCCGCCGCGTGGTCGCCGCGGAGCCCACCACCGCCGCGCCCGAGCCGGTGCTGGTCGGCGCCGCCGGGCCGACCGAGCCGCCGGCCGCCGGCGCCGTAGCGGCACCGGACCACGACCCGTCCCGTCGGCTGCTGCTGGCCCGTGGGGCGGCCATCTTCGCCGGCCTCACCGCCACCGGCGTCACCGGGTACGGCATCCGCACGGCGCTCGGCCCGCCCCACCTCGACCGGGTGCGGATCCCGCTGGCCAAACTCCCCCGCAGCATGGACGGTCTGCGCATCGCCACCGTCTCCGACATCCACCTCGGCCCGCTGCGCGGGCGGGCACACACCGAGCGGATCGTCGCCGCGATCAACCGGCTCGACGCGGACATCGTCGCGGTCGTCGGTGACCTGGTCGACGGTTCCGTGGCCGAACTCGGCTCGGCCGCCGCGCCGCTGCGCGACCTGCGCTCCCGCTACGGCAGCTTCTTCGTCACCGGCAACCACGAGTACTACTCCGGCGTGGAGGAGTGGGTCCAGGAGGTCGACCGGCTCGGCCTGCGGGTGCTGCAGAACCGGCGGCAGGAGATCCAGGCCCGGGGCGGTGTGCTCGACCTGGCCGGCGTGAACGACCTGACCGGGGTGGGCACCGGCCTCGCCGCCGGGCCAGACTTCGCCGCTGCCCTCGGTGACCGCGACCCGAGCCGTCCCGTTGTCCTGCTCGCGCACCAGCCGCTGGCCGCCAAGGAGGCGGCCCGGTACGGCGTCGACCTGCAACTGTCCGGGCACACCCACGGCGGTCAGATGGTGCCGTTCAACCTGGCCGTCAGGCTGGAGCAGCCGGTGGTCAGCGGGCTCGGCGAGGTCGACGGCACCAAGGTCTACGTGACCAACGGCGCCGGTTTCTGGGGGCCGCCGGTCCGAGTCGGCGCGGAGCCGCAGATCAGTCTGGTCGAGCTGCGCTCGGCATAGCGGAGGTCACGTCCGCGCGTGGCGGCGGGTGGCCGGCGCGGCGGGCGTGACAGGATGCGGCGTGCCCCCGTTCAGCGCCGTACCCCCCGGTGGCCTACCGCCATTCGTCGCGGACCTGCACATCCACTCGAAGTACTCGCGCGCGTGCAGCCGTGACCTCACCCTGCCGAACCTCGCGTGGTGGGCCCGGCGCAAGGGCATCGGCCTGCTCGGCACCGGCGACTTCACCCACCCCGCCTGGTACGACCACCTGCGGGAGACGCTGCGCCCGGCCGAGCCGGGGCTCTACCGGCTCGGCCCGGAGGCGGAACGGGACATCGCCCGTCGGCTGCCACCCCGGCTCGCGCAGACGGCGGAGGCGGACCCCGTCCGTTTCATGCTGAGCGTGGAGATCTCCACCATCTACAAGCGGGACGACCGGACCCGCAAGGTGCACCACCTGATCTACCTGCCGGATCTGGACGCGGTGGCCCGGTTCAACACCGCGCTCGGCCGGATCGGCAACCTCGGCTCCGACGGCCGACCGATCCTCGGACTGGACTCCCGCGACCTGCTGGAGATCACCCTGGAGGCCAGCCCGGACGGCTACCTGGTGCCGGCGCACATCTGGACTCCCTGGTTCTCCGCGCTGGGCTCGAAGTCCGGCTTCGACGCGATCGCGGACTGCTACGCCGATCTGGCCGAGCACATCTTCGCCGTGGAGACCGGGCTCTCCTCCGACCCCGCCATGAACTGGCGGGTCGGCAGCCTGGACGGCTACCAACTGGTGTCCAACTCGGATGCGCACTCGCCGCCGGCGCTCGGCCGGGAGGCGACCGTGCTGACCGCCGAACGGGACTACTTCGCCGTCCGGGAGGCGCTGCGGACCGGTGACGGCCTGGCCGGCACGATCGAGTTCTTCCCGGAGGAGGGCAAGTACCACGCGGACGGGCACCGGCTGTGTGGGGTCAACTGGTCTCCGGAGCGCACCCGGGCCGCCGACGGGCGCTGCCCCGAGTGCGGCAAGCCCCTCACCGTGGGCGTCCTCAGCCGGATCGAGGAGTTGGCGGACCGCCCGGACGGGCACCGGCCGGCGCACGCCCGGGACGTCACCCACCTGGTACCGCTGGCCGAGATCCTCGGCGAGATCAACAAGGTGGGTGCCCGGTCGAAGAAGGTCGAGGGGCGGCTCAACGAGCTACTGGCCGCGCTCGGCCCCGAGCTGGAGATCCTGACCACGACGCCGCTGACCGAGGTCGCGCAGGCCGGTGGTGAGCTGCTCGCGGAGGGCATCGGGCGGCTGCGGCGCGGCGACGTCCGCCGGGTGCCCGGTTACGACGGCGAGTACGGAGTGATCACGCTCTTCGACCCGGCCGAGCTGGGCGCGCAGGAGACGCTGTTCGACGTACCCGTGCCGGCGCAGCGACGACCCGCGGAGCCGGCTCCCCGGGTCCCGGCCAAGCGCCCGGCGGCGGCGAAGGCGGAGCCGAAGCGGAAGACGGTCCCGGCGCCCGCGCCGCCGATCGCGTCGCCACCGTCTCCACATGAGCCGTTCGAGCCGATGCTCTCCGGCATGGAGGAGGTCGGCACCGGCCTGCTGGACCGACTGGACGCCATGCAGCGGGTGGCCGCCTCCGCACCTGGCGGTCCGCTGCTCATCGTGGCCGGTCCGGGCACCGGCAAGACCAGGACGCTCACCCACCGGATCGCTTACCTCTGCGCGGAGCTGAACGTCTTTCCCGAGCACTGCCTCGCGATCACGTTCACCCGCCGGGCCGCCGAGGAGCTGCGGCACCGCCTCGACGGCCTGCTCGGCCCGGTCGCCGAGGACGTCACAGTGGGTACCTTCCACGCGTTGGGGTTGACCATCCTGCGGGAGAACGCCGACGCGGCGGGGCTTCCGGCCGACTTCCGGATCGCCGACGACGCCGAGCGGGCGGCGGCCCGCACCGAGGCCGGCGACGACAGCGCCGCCTACGTGTCGCTGCTGCGGAAGCAGGACCTGGTCGACCTGGACGAACTGGTTTCCCTGCCGGTGGAGTTGCTGCGGGCCGACCGGAAGTTGGTCGAACGGTACCGGGACCGCTGGCGGTGGATCTTCGTCGACGAGTACCAGGACGTCGACGAGGTGCAGTACGAGCTGCTGCGGCTGCTCAGCCCCGCCGACGGCAACCTCTGCGCGATCGGCGACCCGGACCAGGCGATCTACTCGTTCCGGGGTGCCGACGTCGGCTACTTCCTGCGCTTCTCCGAGGACTTCACCGACGCCCGCCTGGTCCGGCTCAACCGCAACTACCGCTCGTCGGCCCCGATCCTGGCCGCCGCCGTGCAGGCCATCGCGCCGTCCTCGCTGGTCCGGGGTCGACGACTGGACCCGGCCCGGCTCGACCCGGAGGCTCCACTGGTCGGGCGCTACCCGGCGGCGTCCGTGGCCGAGGAAGCCGACTTCGTGGTGCGTACCGTCGACGATCTGGTCGGCGGGTTGTCGCACCGCTCGCTGGACTCGGGCCGCATCGACGGCCGGTCCACCTCACTGTCGTTCTCCGACATCGCCGTGCTGTACCGCACCGACGCGCAGGCCGCCCCGATCGTGGACGCCCTGACCCGGGCCAACATCCCCGTGCAGAAGCGTTCCCACGACCGGCTGCGGGACCGGCTCGGGGTGGCGGCCATCGCCCGCGAGCTACGGCACGCCGACGGTCTTGCCGGCCCACTGGCCGCCCGGGTGCGGCTGGCCGGTCAGGTGGTGGCCGAGCGGTTCGCCGTGCCCACCCTGGACGGCGCCGGCAGCGGGGTCCGTCCCGAGGACGTCCGCTCGGCCGTAGACCTGCTGACCCCGCTGGCCCGACGCTGCGGTGACGACCTGGAGGCCTTCCTGTCGCAGTTGGCCACCGGCGCGGAGGTGGACGCGCTCGACCCGCGCGCCGAGGCGGTCACGCTGCTCACCCTGCACGCCGCGAAGGGCCTGGAGTTTCCGGTGGTCTTCCTGGTCGGCGTCGAGGACGGGCTGCTGCCGCTGCGTTGGCCGGGCTCGACGCCCGACGAGGACGCCGTCGCCGAGGAGCGCCGGCTCTTCTTCGTCGGCCTGACCCGGGCCCAGGACCGGCTGTACGTCAGTCACGCCGCCCGCCGCACCCGCCACGGCGCCGAGCGCGACAGCGCCCCTTCGCCGTTCCTCGGCACCATCGACCCCGGCCTCTTCGAGCGCTTCGGCGAAGCCGAGCCCCGCCGCCCCAGGGACCGCCAACTCCGCCTGATCTAACCCCTCTCCCCACGCCCCACGCTCCGTCGATCTTGCACTTTTGGTCGCCGTTGTGCGTGGGGTGCACCTTATGTCGGTGCGGAAACTGCAAGATCGACGAAGCCGGGGGTGGGTGCGGGGGCGGGGGCGGGGTGGGGGCGCGTTAGGCGAGGAGGGCAGCGAGCCAGGCGCCGGTCAGCAGGGCCGGGCCGAGGGGCAGCAGAGTGTTCCGGTGCACCTTTCGGGCGGCGAGCAGGCCGAGCACCAGACCGCCGTGCAGCACGTGCGGCAGGAGCAGCCCGGTGAGCAGGACATTCCGGCCCAACCAGCCGAGCGGCAGGCCGAGGACGGCGGCGAGTTTCACGTCTCCGAAGCCCAGTCGTGAGCCGGGCAGCAGGGCCAGCAGCACGTGCGCCGCGCCCGCGACCGCCGCGCCTCCCAGCGCGCCGAGCAGCCGGCCAGGAGTGCCGGACAGCAGCGCCGCCGCGGTCAGACCCCCGAGGGCCAGCAACCCGGCGACGAGGACCAGCGGGTCGGGCAGCCGCAGGCAGGCCAGGTCGACCCGCGCCAGCACCTGACCGACCGCCGCGACCGCGAGGAAGACCGGCAGCGCCGGGTCGTCACCCACAGCGACGGCAAGGCCGACAAAGACGCTGGCCGCCACAACGGGGTCGACCCAGGGCCGTCGGACCGGCTGCGGCCCGGGAAACGCCGATGGCCGGGCATCCGCTGTGGCGAAGCGCCGGGACACCATGGGTACGACGAGGCCGACCAGCGCGCCGAGCAGCGCGATCGACACCAGCGCGGCGGCCGACATGAGCCGGACGTTACTGGCGGTCGCGCACCAGCGTGTCCCCCGATCGTGATCCCGTGCCCGCCCGACGCGGCCGTTCGGTGGTCACCACCAGTGCGACCCCGGCGACGATGACAGCACCGCCGAGCAGCACCTGCGCGGTGATCGGCTCGGCCACCAGCAGCGCGCCGAGCGCCACCGCGACCGCCGGGTTCACGTAGGCGTACGTCGACACCAGCGAGATCGGCGCGTTGTGCAGAAGCCAGACGTACGCGGTGAAGGCCACCAGCGAGCCGGCCACCATGAGGTAGCCCAGTGCCAACCAGGACCGGGTGCTCACCGCCGCCGGGTGGAAGTCGGCCAGTTCGCCCCGACCGGCGGCGACGGCCACCAGCACCAGCGCGCCGGCCCCCATCTCGTACACCGTGGCCACGAACGGGTCGGCGGGCATCCGGATCCGTCCGGACAGGAACGACCCGACCGACCAGGAGGTGGCCGCCGCCACCACGGTCAACGCCCCGACGAGCGGCACCGCTGTCGAACCACCGCCCGGCAGCACCAGCAGGATGAGGCCGACGAAGCCCAGGCTGACCCCGGCGAACGTCCAGACCGGCGGACGATCGCCAGTGGCCGAGCGCAACAGCACCACGAGCAGCGGCACCGTGGCCACCAGCAGCGCGGCGATCCCGGACGGCACCGCCACTCCCGGCGGCCCCGATTCGGCGAGCACCACCAGACCGTTGCCAGCGGCGAGCAGGAGCACCCCGACCAACGCGGCCGAGCCGAGTTGCCGTCGGTCCACCCGCAGCGCGCCGGGGCCTCGACGCAGTCGCAGCACCACCGCCAGGACCAGGCCGGCGACGGCGAACCGGAGGGCGGCCGACAGCAGCGGAGGCATCGTCTCCACGGTGATCCGGATGGCCAGATAGGTCGATCCCCAGAGCAGGTAGACCACGATCAACGCGGTCCAGATCAGGGTCGGCGTGGTGCTGGCACGACGGCCGGCGAGGGCCGTGGCGCTCGGTAAAGGTGAGCTCATCAGTGGACCACGCTACGGTGACCCCGGAGTCCGCGTCGCGCTTTGGTGGCCGGCCTCTCACCACTCGTGCAGGAGGGCGGCATGACGAACTACGGACAACCGGGGGGCGGCCACCCGGGGCCGTGGCGTGGGCAAAGACCCGACGAGACGCCCGGACGACCGGCGCAGCAGCCCTACCCACCCGCGCCGGAGCCCTACCCGCCGGCGGTCCCGTCGTACCCGCCCGCGCCGCAGGGACGACCCGGGCCGTACGGCGGCCCACCCACCCCGCCCTACGGTGCAACGCCCGCCGCGCCCTACGGCGGCGGGACGGATACGCCCTACGGCCACGAGCCCCGCACGCCCTACGGCGACTCGTACCAGCCGACCCCGCCGACCCCGGCGTACGGCGGGCAGCCGTACCGGCCTGACGGTCCGTACGGCGAGGATCCGGCACCGAGCCGGCGCGGTCGGGGGCCGCTGATCGCGGTACTGGCCGTCGTACTGCTGGTGGTAGCCGTCGCCGGCGCGTTCTGGTTCCGCCGTGGGCAGAGTGACCCGGCGCCGGCAGCCGCACCGAGCAGCTCGGCCGCTGCCGGTGAGCCCAGCGCGGACGCGGTCGAGCCCGCGCCGAGCGCGGCCGCGCCGGAGTCGTCGGCCGATCCCCGGTTCGCGAAGGTCGGCCAGTGCGTTCGCAACGACGGCACTGCCGGCGGCAAGCCGAAGCTGCTGATCAGCGGCTGTACCGCGAAGTCGTACGAGGTGCTGAGCCGGATCGACGGCCCGACCAGCGGCGAGCGGGACGCCGAGGCCAAGTGCGGCAAGGTCGAGGGCTACACCAACTGGTATTTCTTCGACAGTGAGCTGGACACTCTCGACTTCGTCCTCTGCCTCAAGCAACGCTGAGACCACCCACCCCCGGGGATGACATGACGACCTACGGACCTGCGGGTTCCGATCAGCCGGACGATCCGTACCAGCGCCCGCCCAGCGGGCCTGACAGCTCACCGCCGGTCGACCCGACAGTGCCCCAGTGGAGCACCCCTCCGCCCTCGGACGACCCGACCCGGCAGCAGTGGGGTCCGCCGTCGACCGACGCGGAGCCACCGACGGCACCCATGTGGGCGCCCCCGCCCACCACCCCGGAGCCGCCGACGACGCCGATGTGGGCGCCGCCGCCCACCTCGGGCCCGGGTTACCCACCGCCCGGCCCGTACCCACCGGCCGGCCCGACTCCGCCCACGTCGGGGCCGGGTTACCCACCAGCCGGCCCGACGCCGCCGTCCGGCCCGTACCCACCGGCCGGGCCGTACCCGCCGGCAGGCCCGATGCCCGGTCAGCCGGCCGGGCCGATACCGGGTCAGCCACCCGCCCCGTGGGGTCAGCAGCCTCCCGGCGGCTACGGGATGCCGCCGGCCGCGCCGGAGAAGAAGACCGGCCGCAACGTCGCTCTCATCATCGCGGTGGTGGTGCTGCTCGTGCTCTGTCCGTGCCTCGGCCTGGCCGGTTGGGCGGTCTGGAAGGTGGCCGACGCTGGCAGTGACGCGGCGCCTGACCCGTCGACGAGTGCCCCGGCCGTTCCGCCCGCGCTGCCCAGCGACGCCCCGACGTCGGCCGCGCCGACTCCGAACGAGGAGTTCGCCAGGGGTGACTGCGTGGTGAACGACGGCAGTGAGGACGACGCGGAACTCCGCAAGGTGCCCTGCGGCCCGAACACCTACCAGGTGCTGCTGCGAATTCCGGCGACCACCGACGGCGACCGGTGCGAGACGCTCGCGCCGCAGGCGACCGCGAACTACGTGCACGACAACTCGGTCGACCTGTTCGACTACGTGCTCTGCCTGAAGAAGCGCTAGCCCGATCTGGCCGATAGGTAGTCCGATTGCCAAAACTAGGGCTGTCTAGCGTGGACGCTAGACAGCCCTAGTTTGTGGTCGACGGTCTCGACACGCCGGTAGCCCCATCTATCCATGTCTAGCCTTGCAGCTAGATGGCCCGATAATCTGCGATGCGTGGATCCGGTCCGCAACCCGTACGCGCCGGGCGCCGGCCAGCGTCCGCCCGAACTTGCCGGGCGGGGGCGAGAGCTGGACGTCTTCGACATCGTGCTCGAGCGCATCGCCCGAGGTCGACCCGAGCGCAGCCTGATGCTCACCGGGCTGCGTGGCGTCGGCAAGACGGTTCTGCTCAACACGCTCCGGTCGCAGGCGATCAACCGGCTCTGGGGCAGCGGCAAGATCGAGGCTCGACCGGACCAGTCGTTGCGCAGACCGGTCGCCGCCGCGCTGCACATGGCGGTCCGGGAGCTCGCCCCCCGCCATCGCGCACCCGACCGGATCGACGCGTTCCTCGGCGTCCTCAAGGCGTTCGCCCAGCGGTCCAACCCGACCGGCCGGGCCGGTGCCGCCACCAAGCTGCGCGACCGGTGGCAGCCCGGCATCGACGTGCCGGCCGCCAGCGGTCGGGCCGACTCCGGCGACATCGAGATCGACCTGGTCGAGCTGTTCAGTGACGCCGCCGCCGTGGCCAGCGACGTCGGCACCGGCATCGCCATCTTCATCGACGAGATGCAGGATCTCGGCCCGGAGGACGTGTCGGCGCTCTGCGCCGCCTGCCACGAGCTGTCCCAGCTCGGCGCGCCGTTGATCGTCGTCGGCGCCGGCCTTCCGCACCTGCCGGCGGTGCTCAGCGCCGCCAAGTCGTACTCCGAACGGTTGTTCCGCTATCAGCGCATCGACCGGCTCGACCGGATCGCCGCCGACCGGGCGCTCTGCGCGCCCGCCGAGCGCGAGGAGGTCGAGTACGAGCAGAAGGCACTCGACCTGCTCTACGAGAAGTCCGGCGGCTATCCCTACTTCGTCCAGGCGTACGGCAAGGCGACCTGGGACCACGCGCCTCGCTCGCCGATCACCGCCGCCGATGTGCGGGTCGCCGCACCCGAGGCGGAGGCCGAGCTGGCGGTCGGGTTCTTCGGTTCCCGGTTCGAACGGGCCACTCCCGCCGAACGCGAGTACATGCGGGCGATGGCCATGATGTCCGCGGTCGAGGGCGAGCCCGGCGCGGTGGTCCGCGACGACATGGACGCCGCGGTGCCCACCGCGGAGATCGCCCGTGCCCTCGGCCGCAAGCCGGCCAGTCTGTCTCCGGCCCGGGACGCGCTGATCAAGAAGGGGCTGATCTACTCCGGTGAGCGGGGCACTGTCGCCTTCACCGTCCCGCACTTCGGCCGGTACCTGCGGACCCAGCCGGCCTGACCGCCAACCACCGCGTCGACCCGGTCAGACCTTCGACCAGGGTGCCGGAAAGAGCACCTCACCGCGAGGCGGCGGGCCCTCCTCGCTGGTGGACGGCGGCAGCACCAGCGCCTGCCACGGCTCACCGAGGCCGGCCCACGGGCCGGTCAGGCCCAGTTCACTCGCCGGGCCGAACCCGAACCGGCGGTAGAAGGCCGGGGCACCGAGGACGATCACGAGCCGCTCGCCCAACTCGGTGGAGGCGTCCAGGGCGGCCTGCACGACGGCCGTGCCGTGCCCGACACGCTGTCGGTGCGGCGCGACCGCCACCGGGCCCAAGGCCAGGACGGGAACGTCCGAGCCTCGCTCCGGCCGCAGCCGCGCCCGGGTGAGCAGCGCGTAGCCGACCACCTCACCGCCGTACTCGGCGACCATGGCCAACTCCGGCAACCAGGCGGTGGTGTCGCGTAGCTCGTCGACCAGGCTGACCTCCGGCGGCGTCGCCACGTCCGGGCGGGCGAAGGCGGTGGCCAGTACGCGGCGGACCGGGCCGGCGTCGGCCGGGTCCTCGGGGCGTAGCCGCAGCGTGGTCACCCGCGCGACGTTACCCGCCAGCGCCCGTCCATCCGTGACGGTCGCTCGATTCGGCGTGGCGTACGTGTACGAACACCAATCCGATCCTGCGGTTGACGGGGTAGCAAACGTCGCGACGGGGTATGACTGATCCATGACGCCCGTACGTTCCCTCGCCCGCGCCATGCTGAGCGGCATCTTCGTGGTCAGCGGGTATCGCAACATGCGCGACCCCGGCCGGCTCACGGTGGCCGCCAAACCGGTGACCGACAAGGTCGCACCGATGCTGAAGAAGGCGCACCCGAGCTTCCCCACCGAGACCGAGACGTTGATCCGGCTCAACGCGGCCGTGCAGGTCGGCGCCGGGCTGATGCTGGCCACCGGCCGGTTCAGCCGACCCGCGGCGCTGGTTCTGGCCGGCACGCTGGTGCCGGTTACCATCGCCGGGCATCCCTTCTGGAACAACGACGACCCGATCGCCAAGAACAACAACCAGATTCACGTTCTGAAGAACATCGGGCTCCTCGGCGGTCTGCTGCTCGCCGCAGCGGACACCGGCGGCAAGCCGGGTCTGCGGTGGCGGACGGGCCATCGCATCGGCCACTCTCGACGTTCCATGCAACGCGCCGTCCGAACCGCCCGACGCGAGGCCCGAATCGCCGTCCGCTCCGCGTCCACCGCACGTCGACTCCCCGGCTGACCTGCGTCGATCCGTCTCCGTCTCACCCCCACCCCTCGCTAAGGCCACGAATTACCTGAACCACCCGGTAGGCGTTAACGCGGTGGAAATGTCAAAAACATGTGTGGGATCGGACACGGTCGCATAACGCGGGAGGCACTGACGTGAGGCGCCGTTCTAGGCTCCGTGCAGGACCTGGACGGGTAGGACGACCTTGGTACGGGGGTGGCCACGCCATGCCGACGGATGTCGGTAGACGGGCGGACCGCCTCGCCCCAATCCAACGTGTGTCACGCGGGATCGACCGTGTGACGCGCGGGATCGATCGCAGGAACGTCGTACGGGGCGCCATCGTGGCCGCCGTCGCCTATGCCGCATGGCTCGCCATCGGCACCTTCGGGCGGCCGTACAACTTCTTCGACATGAAGATCTACCACGGTGCCGTGGTGTGGTGGGCGAGCGGTCACGAGCTCTACGAGTTCATCGCGCCCGAAACCACACTCGGGTTCACCTATCCGCCCTTCGCTGGGCTGGTCATGCTGCCGATGGCGCAGCTGCCGATCGGCGCGGCCGGTCTGGTCAACGCCGCCGCCAGCATCGCCGCGTTGGCGCTGGTGCTGGCCGGGCTGCTCCGACCCATCGTGGACCGGCTGGGGTGGCCACTGTGGTTCACGGTGGCCCTGGCGGTGCCGCTCGCGGTCGCCATCGAGCCAGCTCGGGAGACCCTCGGCTACGGCCAGGTCAACATCCTGCTGTTCGCCTTGATCATGGCTGACCTGATCGGCCTTCGCTGGCGGTCCCGCCGGGGCACCCACTACGCGGCCACCGACGGCCCGTTGCTGCGCTTCATCTACGGCGGGGCCTGGGCGGGGGCCGGTATCGGCCTCGCCACCGCGGTCAAGCTCACTCCGGCGCTGTTCATCGCCTACCTGCTCATCACCCGTCAGTGGCGGGTGGCGGCCACCGCCATCGGCACCACGATCGGCGTGACGGTGGGGACCTTCGCGATCGTCGGTGACGAGTCGCGGACCTACTTCGGCAGCGTGTTGTGGCAGACCGAACGGGTCGGTGCGGCGGACATGACGCCCAACCAGTCCCTCGCCGGCCTGCTCGCCCGGCTGTACGACTCGATCGAGACCCCGGGGCTGCTGTGGCTCGCCTTCTCGGTGCTGATCCTGGCGCTGGGCCTGTCCCGGGCGGCCAGTTCCCGCGCCGACGGTGACGAGCTGACCGCCTTCACGCTGGTCGGTCTCACCGCCAACGTGATCAGCCCGATCTCCTGGACACACCACCTGGTCTGGGTGATCCCGGCGATCATCGTGCTGGCCGACGCCGCCGTGCGCCGCCGCGAGGCGAGCAGGGGGATGCCGCAGCGCACCGGCCAGGGGCCGGTCTTCGGCGGTCTACCCGGGGTCAACGGGCTCCGCCCGCCGATCTGGTACCCGACGCTGACCGGGCTCCGCCACGGCTTCGCCGCTGTCGGGCTCTACCTGCTCTTCCTGATCTCTCCGATCTGGCCGTACGAACACCAACTGCCGGAGATGTCGCACTACCAGGACGGCCTGTTCGGGGCACTGATGGAGAACTCGCTCGCGCTCGCGCTGATCGTGCTGGTCGCCGCGCTGCCCTGGCGCCCAGGCGCGGAGCCGGCGTTCTACGGCGACCGGCTCGCCCGGGCCGTGGTGGTCAACGGCCGCCGCTGAGCGGTCAGGGGCAGTTGACCCATTCCTCGGTGCCGTCGGTGAAGACCTGCCGCTTCCAGATCGGCAGTCGCGCCTTGACCTCGTCGACCAGCCGGGCGCAGGCCGCGAAGGCCGCCGCCCGGTGCGCGGTGCTCACCGCGGCGACCAGCGCCACGTCACCGATCGCCAGGGAGCCGACCCGGTGCGAGACCGCCACCGCGTAGACGTCGGGCTCTGCGGCGATCTCGGCGGCCACCTCGCGCAGCACCTGTTCTGCGCTCGGGTGCCCCTCGTACTCCAGGCTGGTGACCTGGCGGCCGTGGTCGTGGTCGCGGACCACGCCCTGGAAGGACACCACGGCGCCGGCCCGGCGGTCGGCGACCGCCGCCTCGTGGGTGGCGAGGTCGAGCGGCTGGTCGGTGACCTCGCCGAAGGTCATCGCTGGTGCGGTCACGACGCACGCTCCCCGGGAAACAACGGCAGTGGCACGAGCGGCACCCGGTCGCCGGGCTCGCCGCTGGTGCCGGGACGGATGACCGCGAACCCGTCCGCGCCGGCCAGGCCCCGCAGCATCGCCGAGCCGACGTGGCGGACCGGGAACGCGACGCCGGCGGACCGGTCCAGTCGGACCAACGCCAGGTGGGTGTGGTCGCCGCGACCGGGCACCGCCTCGGCCAACGTGACCTGCGGCAGCACCGGCATCGGCCGGCCCTGGAGGCCGGCGAGCAGCGGGGCGACGAGCGACACCAGCGCGACGATGGCGGACTGCGGGTTGCCCGGCAGCCCGGCCACGAACCGGGCTCGCCCGTCGGGGCCGGTCAGCCGGGCCAGCAGCATCGGGAAGCCCGGACGGACCGCCACCGTGTTGACCACGTAGTCGGCGCCGAGCGCCTCAAGGGTCGGGTGCAGATGGTCGACCGGGCCGTTCATCGTGCCGCCGGTGGTGCAGACCAGATCGGCGTTGCCCAGCGCCGAGCGCAGGGCCGCCACGTGCGCGGGCAGCGTGTCGGCCACCGGGCCGACCACGTCGGATGGGCGGACCTGGCAGCCGTAGCGCCGCAGCCAGGCCGGCACCGCGGGGCCCAGCGCGTCGCGGATGCGACCGGCCGCGGGCGGGCCCGCCGTCAGCAGCTCGTCGCCGAAGACCAGCAGCGCGGCGCGCGGCGCCCGCCGGACCCGCAGCGTGTCGTGCCCGCAGGCGGCGGCCAGGCCGATCACCGCCGGGTCGACCGGCGTGCCGACTGGCAACAACTCCTCATCGGCGTACGCCTCCTCGCCGGGTTTCCGCCACTCGGGCGTCTCCCGGGGAGTGCCGCTGATCAGGCCGGTGGTGGATGCGGCGGACTCCTCGACGCGGAGCACGGCGGTGGTGCCCTCGGGCACCATCGCGCCGGTCGCGATCTCGACGGTGGTGTCGTCCTCGGTGAGCGGCGCGGGGGTGCTGCCGGCCAGGACCCGGCCGACGACGCGCCACGGCCCGCGGCCGCGCACCGCCCAGCCATCCACGCTGGAGGTCGGGAACGCCGGCAGGTCGGTGCGGGTGGTCAACGGCTCGGCCAGGGTCGACCCGTCGGTGTCGACAAGTGGTCGGGCGGCGGCGGGCAGCGCGGCGGCCAGACCGACCGCGTAGACCCGCGAACGCGCTTCCTCCCACCCGGCTGGCGGGGGTGCGGTGACCCGATCCGCGGTGGGTGCGGTTTCCGTGCTCACCGACCGAGCCTATCGGCACGGACCGACACCCGCCCGGGCCTGGCGCGCACCGGTCAGTCGTCGCCGCCGCGAAGCGGTCAGTGGTCGCCGCCGCCGAGTTGGTCGACGGTGTGCCCGAGGATCGGCCCGAGAACGGCCAGGCCATCCCGGGCACCGCCGGTCGAGCCGGGCAGATTGACCACCAGCATCCGACCGGCGACCCCGGCCAGTCCCCGGGACAGCACCGACGTCGGCACCCGGTCCCGACTGTGCGCGCGGATCGCCTCGGCGATGCCGGGGATCTCGTAATCCAGCAGGCCCCGGGTCACGTCCGGGGTCCGATCCGTCGGGGTCACGCCGGTGCCACCGCTGGTCAGCACCACGTCGACACCGTCGGCGCGGGCGGCCCGCAAAGCGTCGCCGACCGGCTCACCGTCGGGCACCACCACCGGGTCGTCGACCTGGCAGCCCAGCTCGCGCAGGCCGGCGACGAGCAGCGGCCCGCTGGTGTCGGCGTAGACGCCGGCCGCGGCCCGATTGGAAGCGACGATCACCCGAGCCCGGATCACGGCCGGTCCTCCGGCCGAACCCACTCGCCGGTCTTGCCGCCCTCCTTGCGCAGCACCCGGACCGCTTCCACCGACGCCGCCGGGTCGACCGCCTTGACCATGTCGATCAGGGCGAGACCGGCGACAGCAACCGCCGTCAGTGCCTCCATCTCCACCCCCGTCCGGTCCGCCGTGCGGGCGGTGGCCGTGATCTCCACGGTGTCGGCGGTCAGCCGCAGGTCGACGGTGACGCCGTGCAGGGCGATCGGGTGGCAGAGCGGGATCAGATCAGGAGTGCGCTTGGCCCCCATGATCCCGGCCAGCCGACCGACGGCCAACGCGTCACCCTTGGGCAGCCCGTCGCGGTGCAGCAGGTCGATGACCTCGGGCGTGGTCCGCAACCGGCCGGCCGCTACGGCCAACCGACCCGTCACCGCCTTGGCGGAGACGTCGACCATGCGGGCCGCGCCGGCGCGATCGACGTGGCTGAGCTGCGCGGGTTCGGTCACGGTCGTGAGCCTATCGGTGCGGTACGACGGCGGTCGGAAGGAGCGGCGTCACGCTGGCGACCGCACCGGGTGCTGATGGCGCAACGGCCCCGACGCCGCTCCTCCCTCACCAGCCCGCCGCCGAGGTCGCTGGGGGGGGACCCGGCAGCGGGTCGTGTCGACGACCCGGTTCTGCCCAGGGGCAGAACCTCCCCCGTTCGCCGATACGGCCGGTAGGTTACCGGGCCTACCGATAAGAAATCGATAAGCGCCGTTCAGGCTGGTCAGCGCTCTGCGACCACTGTCGCGTCGGTCAACTCGGCGAGGCGACGTTCGGCCTCGAAGCGCTCCGGCACGCCCATCCGTCGGAAGATCGCCAACGCCCGCTCCCAGTGCCGCCGCGCCTCGGCCGGGTCGATCCGGGCGAAGTCTTCGGCAAGACCGGCCAAGGCACGTCCCTGCTCGTACGGGTGTGAGATCCGAGTGGCCAACCGCAGAGCGACCTGGTGCATCTCGGCCGCCTCGCCGCCCCGCCCTTGCACCAGCAGAGTGCGACCAAGCTCGTTCAGCGCGGCCGCCTCGACGTGTCGTTCCCCCGAGCTGATCGACAACTGCCTGGCCAACTCGTGTTGCTGTTGGGCCTCGACCAGACGGCCAAGACCGCGATAGGCGATCCCGAGGTCGTTGCGCACCTCAGCCTCGGCAAACCGGTGGCCGGTGCGATCTCGCAAGGCCAACGAGGCCTTGAGGATCCGGATTGCCGGCGGAAAATGGCCCATTCTCACGCGCACTGCCCCAACATGACCGATGGCGTTGAGCACATGGAAGTCCTCGGACTTCGTCCGGGCCCATGCCAGGTGCCGGCGGTGCAGTCGCAACGCCTCCTCGTAGCGCCCGAGCATCATCAGTGCCGTGCCAAGATTCGGCAGCACGACTGGCACCCCGACATTTCCGTATCCCTTGTAGTCGCGCAGGCTCTCCATGCCGACTGTCACCGCCTCGGCCAGGTGCCCGCTCCACGCGTAGACAGCCGCAAGGTTGGCCCGGTACCGCGCGGTGTTCCGCACGTCCCGGGAGTTGCGAGAGAGGTCTACCGCCCGGGTCAGGTGGTCAAGCGCCCACTGGTTGTCACCGGTGCGTACGTAGGCGGAAGCCAGGTAGTTGTTCACCACCGCCATCGCGTCGACATCTCCCGTTGCCTCCGCCGCCGTCAGTGCGTGGCGGAAGGTCAGAATGATGTCCTCGAAGTATCCGCGGATGTAGAAAAATCGCCAGAGGGCGCGGGCCAGTTGCCAGGAGTGCTGGTAGAGCTTCGACTCGAGCGCTGACAACACTATTGCCACCAGTTCCGTGCGCTCGGCCTCCAACCAGTCGGTGCATGGTTCACCGATAGCCTCGAACAGCTCAGGACGTCCGGACGAGCGGTGAGTGACCTGGGATCTGATGACGCCGGGCTCCAGCAGATCGGCGACCCTCAGCGCCGCCTCCAGCGTGAAGTCGAACAGTTGAGCCAACCCGAGCTTTCGGTCGCTCGCGGATTCAGTACGCGTGCACAACTCCACGGCGTACTGGCGCATGAGGTCGTGTAGTCGATATCGCGTCGAGTCCAGGTCTTCCACCAGGTTCCGGTCGACGAGGTCGTCGAGCGCCCCGTGAGCTTCCACCACTGTCAGGCCGGTCAGTGCGGCGACTGCCGCCGGGCTGAAGCGGTTACCGGGATACAGACCCAGGAACCGGAAGACACGCTTGGTCGAACTCGGGAGCGGCTCATAGGAGGCGGCGAAGGCGCCGGTGACGGTGCTCTGTTCTTGAGCCAGGTGGTGCAGCACCAGAGGATCGCCAGCCATCTGTCCGGCCAGGTCCGCCAACCGCCAGCCGCGCCGATGGGCGAGTCTGGCACCGACCAGCCGAATTGCCAGGGGGAGATGCCCACACAGCCGGACCACCTCGGCCGCGGCGTCCGGCTCCGCTTCGACCCGGGCCTTACCGACACTGAATGCGAGGAGGTCGAGACTCTCTTCAGGAGTCATCACCGGCAACGTCTGTGAAGGCGCCACGTCCGGGTGAGCAAGCCTCCGCCTTGATGTCACCAGCACGACGGCGGTCGGCTCGGTCGGCAGGAGAGGCAGAATCTGTTGGCTGCTCGCGGCGTTGTCGAGGACGAGCACCGACCTTCGACGGCCCAGTTCTCGTCGCCACAACTCCGCTCTGGCGTCGAACTCGACCGGAACGCGGTCGGCCGGCACCTCAAGCTGACGCAGCAGTGTGACCAGGGCACCCGCTGGCTCGACCCGGTTCTTATCGCCATGGCCACACAGGTCGATGAACAAGATGGCGTCCGGATAACGATCGGACAGTCGGCGGGCCAGGTGCACGGCGAGGGTCGTCTTGCCGCTGCCCGCCATGCCGTCGATCATGTGCACTGCCGGAACTCGTTCCTCGACTCGCTGAGTCTCCGCCAGCAGCCGTGACAGGACGTCTTCCCGCCCGACGAAATCCGCGACGGCCCGCGGAAGATGATCCACCGGTTTGACCTGACCCGTTTGTTCAGCTGCCGCCTCTCCCGCCGGGTCGTGCACGAGCGCCACGAAAGATCCTGGTCGGGAGAGCACAGCGGGTACTGGGCTCGGAGTGGCAATCTTGCGGTGCAACTCTTCGATGGTTGCCCGGGGGCCCACCCCCAACTCGGTGATCAGCCGCGTCCGGATCTCGTCGTACGCGATGAGCGCGCCCGCGCGATCGCCACCCTCGTACAGAGCCCGCATGAGCAGGACATACGTCGGCTCCCGGAGGGGATGACGGGCGATGACTTCCCGCAACAACGGGATCGCCAGATCACCCCGCCCGGATCTCAGCTGCACGTCGGCAAGAAGTTCCACGGCGAGCAGACGCTCTTCCTCGGCGGCGAGCACGCGCGCGCTGAGCACGGGTCCCAGCGGGATGCCGGCGAGCATCGGGCCCTGCCACCGAGCGACGGCTCGGCTCAGCAACTCCCGAGCTTGCTTCAGGTGGCCGACCTCCAAGGCTTCCCGGCCCGCGCTCCGCTCCATCTGGAAGCATGAGACATCGATCAGCTCGGGCGGCACGTCGAGACGAAAGCCGTTCCGCTGCCGCACGACGACCCCTCGACCGGACGGGAAAGCCTCGAAAGTCCGGCGCAGATTGGCGGCATAGCTCAGCACATTCGCCACGGCCGATCGCGGTGGGCGATCGGCCCATAACTCATCGACGCAGTCGGCCACGGTAACCAGTCGACCTGGCTGAACTGCGAGCATCGCGAAGATCGCCTGCTGTTTGGGTGTTCCGAGGCGCAACGTGCGAGAGAGTAGTTGCACCGAGAGGCCGCCTAGAACCTGAATCTCCACTCGCCCCTGCTCCAGCCTTCGCGGGTATTCAGCCGATCACACAACGAAGCCTACGGTTCAGCCCCCCGGCAACTCACCGCTCGTGCGGCGATGCGAAGGTCGCGCATCGGCCTGAGGACGTTGCGAGGAGCTGTCCCGACCGCTCCTACGACCTAGTCGTACCAATTGCCCAATCCGCCACTACACCGAGCCAAACTCTGGGTGAAGCCGCAGACAGAGGGCCGCAGACCAGGGGGAGTAACACGTTCATAACCCGAGCAGATACCGTCCGCAGTTTCGAGCCCTCTGCGAAACCAACACCGCCGCGACCTGACCGCACTCCGTTTAGCCGTCATGGACAGAACGTAATAAATCCACTCCAGCTTGGCTAATGTTGCGCATACCGACATATAATTCTTCTAAGCTGCCCTTCCACCTCTTAAGCTGCCTTTCGTTAGGAAGATCTCCCCTGGGGGCAGGTCATCGAATGACACGGCAGCAGAGAGGAGCATTGCGATGCGCGGCAGCGAATGGGACTGAAAATTTCGCACGGTACGTGCGCGACTCCCGCACGTTAGGCTACGAACAAGGCGGAGGCAGTCCTTTCGGGGGTGATGTGACCCATCCTCAGCGACGAGAGACTGAGACCGATCAGCGGCTACGGCTGCTCGTCGGTCTCGTCGTCGTTGTAGCGGCTGTCATCACGGCCACCTCACTGCCGGTCGCAGTGCGGTTTGCGACGACTGCCACGCCGAACGATGTCGCGGTCCTCGTCGTGCTCACCGTGACCATCGCTCTGGGAACGCTGGTTAAGGCGAGGGTGCGGATCCGATCCACCACCCACTCGATCAGCTGGACCGAAACGGCGATCATCATCGGTCTCGCCGTCGTTCCGGCCCCAATAGTGGTGCTCTCAACGGCGGTGGGCATCGCGTTCACCTGGCACCGCCAGCCGGCGATCAAGCTGGCCTTCAGCGTGGGAAAGAACGTCATCGTGGCCTGGGGTGCCGGCATCACGCTGGCAATGACAACCTGGACCTGGCCGCCCGAGGGCACCGTGGCCATGCTCGTGCCGTTGGCGCTGGCTTACCTGGCCGCAGCCCTCCTGGACGACATTCTGGCCATACCGGTCATCGCGCTGGCGTCCAGGACCAAGATCTCAAAGCAGTTCCGAAGCAATCTCGACCTCCGGCTCGCCGGTTTCGCCCTACGGTTCGTCGTGGCGGCCTGCACGCTGCTGATCCTTGAGGCCAACCTCAAACTCCTGTTGGCCATACCGCCGCTCGTGCTCAGCCTGCACCTGGCCTACTCCACGAGAATCCGTTCCCGGACCGAACAGCAGGCGTGGCAGCGGCTCGCCCGCACCACCGACGCGCTCAACGTGGTCGATCTGGACAACGTCCTCACCACCGCCGTCACCCAGGCCGCCGAGTTGTTCTCCGCCGACGAGGTCGAGATCGAGCTGCGCGACGGCGGCCGCACCGTACGCGGCGGCACCGGCGGCATCACCTTCGACGGCCCGACCGGCACGCCCACCGACGTGGACGGCACGATCGTCCCCGCGCCGCTGGAAGGCCACGACCGGACGGTCGACGTCGGCATGCTTCGACTGCGCTTCCGCGGCCCGGTGCAGCTCTCCGAGCGGGAGCAGTACACCCTGCGCACCTTCGCCTCCGCGCTCTGCACCGCCGTCCGCAACGCCCAGGCGTACGCCGAACTGGCCCGGGTCGCCGACGAGCACGCGTACGCGGCCTCGCACGACGCGCTGACCGGCCTGGCCAACCGCCGGCACCTCCTCGACGAGGGCACCGAACAGTTGAGCACCCGCCACGCCGACGGGGTGACCGCGCTGGTGCTGATCGACCTCAACCATTTCAAGGAGGTCAACGACACGCTCGGGCATGCCGCCGGCGACCAGGTGCTGGTGCAGGTGGCCGACCGGTTGCGGGGTGCCGCCCAGGCGAGCGACCTGGTGGCCCGCCTCGGCGGCGACGAGTTCGCCGTACTCCTGCGCGGTCTGCCGGCCCCGGCGGTCGCCGCGCACCGGGCCGAGACGCTGCTCGCCGCCCTGCACGAGCCGTTCGAGCTGGACGGCATGCGCATCAGCGTCGAGGCCAGCGGCGGGATCTCCGGCGCCCCGTCCAACGGCGGCATGGCCGAGCTGCTGCGCCGCGCCGACGTCGCCATGTACCAGGCGAAGCGGGCCGGGCAGCGGATCGCCACGTACGCCCCGACCCGCGACACCGCCGACCTCGGTCGCCTCACCCTCGGCGGTGACCTACCGCGCGCGGTCGCCGACCACGAGTTCGTCGTCAACTTCCAACCGATCGTCGACCTGGGCACCGGTGAGGTGACCAGCGCTGAGGCGCTGGCCCGCTGGCACCACCCCACCCACGGCCTGATCGACCCGCTGCGGTTCCTGGAGGCGGTGGAACGCTCGGGCCTGCTACCGGCGTTCGCCGAAGCGATCCTCGACCAGGCGCTGATCGCGGCGGTGAGCTGGCGCGACGCCGGCTTCGACGTACCGGTCGCGGTCAACGTGTCCCCGCGCAGCCTGCTCGACGCGCGGTTCCCGGGTTCCGTGCTCGCCCGCCTCCGCGCCCACGACCTACCACCGGACCGGCTGGTCCTGGAGCTGACCGAGACGCTGACCCTCAGCCAACTCGACGTGGTCGACCGGGTGCTCAGCCGACTCCGCGACGAGGGAGTCCGGTTGGCGCTGGACGACTTCGGCACCGGCTACTCCTCCCTCTCGCTGCTCTCCCGGATCCCGGTACACGAGCTGAAGATCGACCGGAGCTTCGTGACGACGATGGAGAGTTCGGCGGAGGCCGCCGCCGTCATCCGTTCCACCCTCGACCTGGGTCGCAGCCTCAACCTGGACGTGGTGGCCGAGGGGGTGGAGAGCGAGCCGCAGCGGCGGGCCCTCTGGGAGTTGGGCTGCGTCGCCGGCCAGGGGCATCTGTTCGCCCGGCCGATGCCGTCCGGCACCCTGCTCGCGGCGATGCAGCGCGGCTCGGGCGGCCGACCGGGCACCCTCGCCGCGCCGCTGCACGACGCCGGGGCGGTGATCCGGTTGAGCCAGAACCGCCGCCAGGCCGGCCGTTCCAGGCCCGACCGCCTGCCACACCTGCCCGCCTGAGCAGGCATCGCCCCGCTGCGCGGACAGCCTGGTCTGCCAGACTGTCGCGCGTGATCGTCGACGACCCGACCGCCCACCGCCGTCGCTGGCACTGGCGGACGCTCGACAACGCCGCCGGCGGACTCGCCCTCGACCTGGGCCTCTACGCCGTGTCGGCCGCCTTCGCCGCGATCACCGCAGTCACGTCCACCCTGCTGCCGCACCGCGCCTGGGGCGCGGTCGCCGCCGTCGGCTACCTGCTCGCAACGCTGACGGTGATCGCCCAACTTCTGCTGCGTCGACGCTCTCCAACCTCCCGGCTGACCGGTCTGTCAGCCCGCTGGGTGGTCACCGGCCTCGCCTGGGCGACCACCACACTGCTGCCCCTGGCCTGGCAGAGCATCGACCGGGCCGGCGGGCGCACCGACCGGGCCCAGGAGGAGGTGCTGGTCGTTGAGCACGCCGGCAGCCGCCTCCTGGAACACGGCACGCCCTACCTCGGGCCCGACGCCATCGCCGCCCTGCCACCCGGCGAGCAACTGATGGGCTACACCCCGTACCAGCCCGGGATGGCGATGTTCGGCCTGCCCAGAGCACTGCTCGACACCTGGTGGACCGACTCCCGGGTCTGGTTCGCGGTGGGCACCGCGCTGGCGCTCGCCCTGGCCGTGGCCGCCCTACGCAGAACACCGGCCACCACTGGCGAGGCCACCGCCGGCCAGGCCGCCACCGCCGCGACCCACCGGCGGGACGCCGCCCTGCTGCGCGGCGTGCAGGCCGCCACCGTCCTGCCGATCTGTGCCCTCACCCTGGCCACCGGTGGCGACGACCTACCCGTACTCGCGCTCTGCCTGCTGGCCCTCGCGTTCGCCGCCGCCGACCGACCCGGCCGGGCCGGCCTCGCCGTCGGGCTCGCCGGCGCGCTGAAGCTGTTCGCCTGGCCGGTCGCCCTGGTCCTGATCGTCTGGGGCCTGACCCGACGGGCCGGCACCCGAGTCGCCGTCGGCGCCATCGGCCTGCCCATCGCCGCACTACTGCCGGCGCTGCTGGTGGACCGCGACGCCCTCACCGAGAACGTGCTGCGCTTCCCCCTCGGCCACGGGCTGGTCACCAGCCCCGCCCAGTCCCCGTTCCCCGGCTACCTGATCGCCAGCGCGCTACCCGCCGGCCGGCTGATCGCCGCCGCGCTGCTGGTCGCCGCCGGAGTGGCCATCGCCGTCCGGCTCGCCCGCCGCCCGCCCCGCACCGCCGTCGCCACCGCGCTCATCTGCGGGTACGGGCTGCTCGCCGCCATCGCCCTGATGCCCTCGACCCGCTTCGGCTACCTGCTGTACCCCCTGGCCCTGCTGACCTGGGCCCCCGCCCTGCACCGCCCGGTCGACACTCCGACCGCCGCGGTCGCCGATGAACGGTCCGGTCGGACCACTTCGGCGTAACTTCCGAGCGGAACGGCGTGTCAGGGCGTAGACCTGAAGGCATGACCACCTACCGCGACCGGGCCGACGCCGGAAGGTTGCTCTCCGAACGGCTCACCGCGCTCATCGGCGAACCGGACGTCGTCGTCCTCGGCCTCGTCCGTGGCGGCGTACCGGTCGCCCGGGTCGTCGCCGAACGGCTCGGCGCACCACTGGACGTGCTGGTCGTCCGCAAGCTCGGCATGCCGTGGGCCCGGGAGGTCGCCTTCGGCGCACTCGGGCCGGGCGGTGTCCAGGTGCTCAACGACGCGGTGGCCAGCCGGCTCAGCAGCGACGACATCGCCGAGGTCCGCCACCGGGAGCAGGCCGAACTGGAACGCCGGGAACGGCTCTACCGGGGCGACCGCCCACAGGTCGACCTCACCGGGCGGACGGCCGTGATCGTCGACGACGGCCTCGCCACCGGCGCAACCGCCCGCGTCGCCGTCGAGGTCGTCCGCCAACTCGGGGCACACCGGGTCGTGGTCGCGGTCCCGGTCGGCGCGCAGGAGGCGTACGAACTGCTCGCCGCCGAGGCCGACCAGGTCATCTGCGCCCAACGCCCGGCGGACTTCGGCGCCGTCAGCGTCTACTACGACGATTTTCACGAGGTGTCCGACGAAGAAGTCACCGAGGCGCTCACAGCAACTGCATAGGTCCACCAGGTACCGTCGGGCGATGAGTAGCCTCACCTGTCCCAAGTGTCACGGAGAAATGCGCCAGTACGAGCGCAGCGGCGTCGTCATCGACCAGTGCGGGGAGTGCCGAGGCATCTTCCTGGACCGCGGCGAGCTGGAGAAGCTGTTCGAGGCGGAGGCCAACTGGAGCCGCCAACAGAGCGGCGGCGCGCCAGGGCAACCCGCGCAGCAGCCGGCCGGCTACCCGCCCCCGCCGCCCCCGCAGCACCAGCCCGGTTACGGCGCCGTCCCGCCGCCGCCCCCGCCCGCCCACGGCTACCCGCCGCAGCCGGCCTACGGCCACCAGCAGCAGCAACACCACGGCTACCACGGCCACTACCGGCAGAAGAAGCGCAAGGGCTTCCTCGACGACATGTTCGGCTGATCCCAGGCCGACCTCCCGCCCGGGTCGATCACGCGTCGGCCCGGGCACACACCCGGACCATTGATCGTTGGCGGGCGCGATGCTTCATGCGAGGCTGAATCGCATGACCGCGATCCGACCGGACGAGGCGCTGGCCCAGGCGTACGACGGGATCACCGCCGTGGTCGATCGCCTGGACGACGCCGGCCTGCAACGAGCCACCCGCTGCCGGGGCTGGCTCATCGCCGACCTGCTCCTGCACATGCTCGGCGACGCCCAACGGGCACTCGTCACCCTGGCCAGCCCCGTCGACGGCCCCGCCGACGTCGACGACGTGAGCTACTGGCGTGACTTCCCCGGCAACGACGACGAGGCCGCCCGGCACGGCTGGTGGGTCCGCCGATCGGCCGCCGCCTTCGACCGCCCGACCGGGATCGTCGAGCTCTGGCGGGACACCGCGCCGGCGGCGGTCCGCGCCGCCACGTCAGCCGACCCCGACGGGTACGTGACCACCCAGGGACACGTGCTGCGCGTACCGGACTTCCTCGCCACCCTCACCACCGAGGCCGCCGTCCACCACCTGGACCTGACGCTGGAACTGCCCGACGCGCCGCCGCCCGGCCCACTGGCGGTACGCGTCGCGGTAGCGACCATGGACGGCCTGCTCAGCGACGACACCGTTCGACCCACCGCGTGGGACGACCACGACTTCCTGCTGAAGGCCACCGGTCGCGTCCCGCTGACCGACCGGGACCGGCTGGAACTGGGCGAGTCGGCGGGCTGGTTCCCACTGCTCGGCTGACCGACGACGGGTTGCCGCGTCGGTCAGCCGATGGCCATGTCGACGAAGCGGGACAGGTGCAGCTGGGCCGCGACGGTCACGGTGTCGGTGGGCCCATTCCGGTGCTTGGCAACAATAAAATCCGCCTCCCCGGCCCGCGGCGACTCCTTGTCGTAGTAGTCGTCGCGGTGCAGAAGGATGACAACGTCGGCGTCCTGCTCAATTGACCCGGATTCGCGCAGATCGGACAGCTGGGGTCGCTTGTCGGTGCGCTGCTCGGGGCCACGGTTCAGCTGACTGACCGCGATCACCGGGCATTCGACCTCCTTGGCCAACAGCTTGAGGCCACGGGACAGGTCCGCGACCTCCTGCTGGCGACTCTCGGTGCGCTTTGGTGAGGTCATCAGCTGGAGATAGTCGACCACGATCATCTTGAGGTCGTGCCGCTGCTTGAGCCGCCGAGCCTTCGCCCGGATCTCCATCAGGTTCATGCTCGGCGTGTCGTCGACGAAGAGCGGTGCCTCGCTGATCTCACCCATGCACCGGGCCAGCTTGGTCCAGTCGTCGTCGGAGAGCTGACCGCTGCGCAACACGTGCAGCGGCACCCGCGCCTCGGCGGAGAGCAGCCGCATGACGATCTCGACCTTGCTCATTTCCAGCGAGAAGATGGCGGCCGCCTGGTTGGCGCGAATAGCAGCATTTCGGGCAAAGTCCATGCTGGCCGTTGATTTTCCGAGACCAGGTCTGCCTGCCACGATTATAAGTTGGCCGGCGTGCAGCCCATTGAGCAGTCGGTCCAGGTCGCTGAAGCCGGTCGGCACGCCGGTCATCATGCCGCCGGTCGCGCCCACCGCCTCGATCTCGTCCAGCGTCGGCTGCAACATGTCCGCCAGGACCGCGAAGTCCTCGCTGACCCGCCGTTCGGTGACGTCGTACACGGCCTGCTGGGCGAGGTCGACGACGTCGTCCACGTCGCGGCTGCCGCCGCTGGCGGTGCCGTAGCCCAGCTGCACGATCTTCGTGCCGGCCTCGACCAGCCGGCGCAGCACCGCCCGCTCACTGACGATCCGGGCGTAGTAGGCGGCGTTCGCGGCGGTGGGCACGCTGGCGATGAGTGTGTGCAGGTACGGCGCGCCACCGATGCGTACCAGATCCCCGGAGTCGGCGAGCGCCGCCGCGACCGTGATCGAGTCGGCCGGCTCACCCCGGCCGTAGATGTCGAGGATGATGTCGAAGATGGTGGCGTGCACCGGCCGGTAGAAGTCGTTGGTCTTGAGGATCTCGACGACGTCGGCGATGGCGTCCTTGGAGAGCAGCATGCCGCCGAGGACGCACTGCTCGGCCGCGACGTCCTGGGGCGGGGTCTTGTCGAACTGGCCATCCCCCCGCTGCTGCGCAGGTGGCTGGCCTCCGCCGGAGCGTGGCTCTGCCCGCATGTCGTCGGTGACCGACACGGGTCCCCCCTCCACTGCGCCGGATCCAACCCCAGCTCTACCGCTGGGGTACGACACTTCCGTCCGACCGGGCCGGTCGATCGGGGGCCATCGCCGGCGGTCGAGGGCCAACCATACGGACCCCGAGGTCAGAGACTCAACAACGCCGGTGGACGAGCCTCGGGACAACCTGTGGATCCCGGTGGACAGCATGTGCGCAGCGTGTGCACAGCCTGTGGATAACCATTGGGGAATTCTCGGCCATACGTCGCTGACCTGCGAAGACATACTCCCCAGCCTGTGGAGGAGAATATTTCGGTCGGGCCTGTGACACGATCGTCCCGTACTATCTCCAGCGAACGGCTACACCTGGACAGCGGATTCCGCTTTCGGTTCAGAAGGGTCACACTCCGGCCGTGAATTACCGGGACTGGGGACGCGGCGATGGCAGCCCGCGCGAGCGCCAGCCAACCGCCTCGTGGGGTGAGCGCGCGGCGTCCGTTCCGGTTGATCCGTACGACGAGGACGGGCGCTACCGCACCTCCAGTCGTCGGCGTGCGTTGGACCGCGGCCAGGATGAGCCTGTCGACGCCTACCTGCCCCGGTGGGCGCTGGAGTCCGGGGTCCGGCACGCGGACGGCGGTGGTCGCCACGCGGCGCCGGACGACGACGAGGCCGAGGACGAGCCCGAGCGGCCGATCTCCGGCGCAGGCCGACGGTCCGCCGACTCGTCGAGTGGTCGGCGGCGGGGCGGCGAGACGCGTCGGCGAGAGCAGGCAGCGATCGGTTCAGCCCCAGACTCGGACCACACCCGAGAGTGGACGCTCGACCGGCCGCAGGAGCAGGGGTACGCCGGCCGCCGACGGGCCGCGGCCGGGGAGGACGAGCCGGTTTCGGGCGCTGTCTCGGACCGGCGTCCCCGCCGCGCGCCCGTTGGTCGTCCCCAGGTGATCTGGTCGGGCGGGGAGCCGGAGTCCGCCCCGAGCGAGCAGGTGCCGGACCAGGAGCCGAGCCGGCCCAGCCGGCGTAGCCGACGTGCGGCGGAGGATTCCTGGTCCCGTCCGGCGGCCGACCCGTGGGCCCGCGGATCGGATCGGGTGGCCGAGCCCGAACCGTCGTACCCGCCTGCTGTGGACCCGTGGGACGCCTCGGGCGTGCACGCGTGGCCGCCGGTGGCCGGCGCGGACGGCGGGGACCTGAGCGGGCAGTGGTCGGCGGTGGAGAGCGTCGGTGGCTGGGAGCGGTCGGACCGCACCGGTCAGTGGGAGCGGTCCGCGATCGAGGACGACGAGTGGGACCGTACGCTGGCGCCGCGCTCCGATCGTTCGGTGGCGGCCGAGGGGTGGCCGAGCCGGGAAGACGGGTTCTGGTCCGGCACTCGGTTGGCCGATGACGACCCGCGTTGGATGGATCCGACGACGTCGGCGCCCCGGTCTCCGGTGGTGGGATACACGGCCCCACGGCCGCGCAGCGCGCCTGCGCCGCGCGCGGGTGCACCACGTGCGGCTACGCCCGGGCGCCGGGCGGACCGGCCGGCGGTGGGAACGGCGTCGGTGCGTCGGCGGGTCGAGTCGGCGGCCACGGGTGCCTGGGCACGGCGTCTGGAGGACGACCTGCTGGACCCGGATCCGGGTGGGTCCGTCCGGCCTCTGCTGTACACGGCGGCCTGTTACCTGGTACCGGCGATGCTGATCTTCGTTTGGCTGTTGACGTTGGACAGCCAGGCGCCGGCTGGTTGTGTGACCGACATCAGCGGGGGCGGGTGTGAGTCCGCCCGGTCCCGCGCGCTGGAGTCACTCCTGGCCGGTTCGCCGCGCTTCGGTCTGGCGCTGGTGAGCAGTCTGGTGGTGGCGGCGCTGCTTCGGCGGGTGGGTACGACGTGGCGCTCGGCGACCATCGCGGTTGCCGCCGCGGTGGTGGGTGGCGGCCTCTCCACGGTGCTGATCAGCGCGGTGACGGGCCAACCCATCGGCTGACCGCTGGGCCAGGCCAGGCCAGACCAGGCGAGTGTCGGGTCGGTGCCTCGCTGGGCCGGAGGCAGGTCGGGGCCCCGCTGGGTGGCGGGTCGGGCACGCCGGGCGGGCCCATCTTGGCCCGGGCAGTGTCGGGTCGGACGACGTACGCACGAGGGCCCGCACCGATCGCTCGGCGCGGGCCCTCGTGGTGGTGTTGCGGACGTCAGCCCTGAACGACGTTCAGGTTGAACGACGCGGTCACCTCGGGGTGCAGCTTGATCTTCACCGGGTAGGCGCCGATCGACTTGATGTGACCGGGCACCTCCAGCCGGCGACGGTCGAGGACCGGGCCGCTGGCGGCCTTGACGGCGTCGACGATCTCGGCCGGAGTGACCGAGCCGAAGAGCCGTCCGCCGTCGCCGGCGCGGACCTTCAGGTTGACCTTGAGACCCTCGAGCTGAGCCTTGACCTCGTTGGCGTGGTCGAGGTCGCGGATCTCGCGGGCCCCACGGGCCCGCTTGATGACAGTGACCTGCTTTTCCGCGCCCTTGGTCCAGACGATCGCGAAGCCCTGCGGCAGCAGGTAGTTACGGCCGTAGCCGTTCTTGACCTCGACGATGTCGCCTGGGGCACCGAGGCCGGACACTTCCTGAGTCAGGATGATCTTCATATCGGTGCCTCCTCTCAGCGGGTGGTGGCCGTGTACGGCAGGAGCGCCATCTCACGGGCGTTCTTGACCGCACGGGCGATCTGCCGCTGCTGCTGCGAGGTCACGCCGGTCACCCGACGAGCGCGGATCTTGCCGCGATCGGAGATGAACTTGCGCAGCAGCGCGGTGTCCTTGTAATCGATGTAGGCGATCCCGTCCTTGTCGAGCGGGTTCACCTTCTTCTTCGGCTTGCGCAGTGCCGCAGCCTTGGCCGTTGCACGTGCTCCTGGTTTGCGATCGCGAGCGCTAGGCGCCATTAGAACGGTGGCTCCTCGTCAAAATTGGCGCCCGAACCGGCACGCGCGGGAGAGGGTGCAGCCGAAGCCCAGGGGTCGTCGAAGTTGCCTCCGCCGCCACCCTGGTTGCCACCGCCACCGCCGCCACCGAAGCCGCCGCCACCGCCACCGGAGCGGGACATCTTCTGCACCTTCGCCGTGGCGTAGCGCAGCGACGGGCCGATCTCGTCGACCTCAAGCTCGATGACAGTGCGCTTCTCACCCTCGCGGGTCTCGTAAGACCGCTGACGCAGCCGGCCCGACACGATCACCCGAGCGCCACGCTGCAGCGACTCGGCGACGTGCTCGGCGGCCTGCCGCCACACGGTGCATGCGAGGAACAGCGGCTCGCCGTCCTTCCATTCGTTCGACGCCTTGTCCATGAAACGGGGCGTCGAAGCGACTCGGAACTTGGCGACCGCAGCCCCGGAGGGGGTGAACCGCAACTCGGGGTCATCGGTCAGATTGCCGATGACCGTGATGGTGGTGTCTCCTGCCATGACCATCTCCTCGCGCACTCAGCGTCTCGTAGTACAGGCTCGCAGAGCCGTACGACAGAGTCGCGGAGGCTGATCCGGACGAACCGGGGTTGGATGCTCTAGCGCATTTCCGGTCGGATGACCTTGGTGCGCAGCACGGACTCGTTGAGCCGGAGCTGACGGTCCAGCTCGGCCACCGCAGCAGGCGTGGCCTGCAGGTCGATGACGGCGTAGATGCCCTCGGCCTTTTTGTTGATCTCGTACGCGAGGCGCCGGCGGCCCCACACGTCGGTCTTCTCAACCGAGCCACCCGCGGTCCGAATCACGTTCAGGTACGTGTCGAGCGACGGTGCGACGGTGCGCTCCTCGAGGCTGGAGTCGAGGATGACCATTAGTTCGTAGTGACGCAAGACGTGCTCACCTCCTGTGGGCTAAGCGGCCACGGTCCTTCCGTGGCAGGAGGTCTTGTGTCGCTGCCCGCACGCGCCGAGGGAACCCGGCCGGACGCGGACAACCTGACCAGGATACCCGGTCCCAACGATCATGCCCGGGGTGGTCGGGTCCGGACCTGGACGTGCCGACGGGGGCCCACCGTCCGACCGTCAATCGGTCGGTGGTGGGCCCCCGTCTACGAGGCCGCGGGGCGTCCGGTCCGCATTCCTTGGGTGGGACCTGGGGAGGAACGACCACACCGATGAGGTTGGACCGAAGACGCCCCGCGGAGCTTTATCGTGTTGTTATCTGACGATACAACAGCACTCGTACCTTGTCGGGGGGAAAAGCACAATTTTCCGAGATTCGTCGTCGCTCGGTAGCCGGTGTGCGATGGGGTCGCCCCCGCTGCGCCGGGCCGCGCCGCGGGGGTGACCTCGCTGTCGGCCGTCGACCGTCGGTCGCCGTGTGCGACGCTCGCGCCGCTGGCGGCACCGGGATGCCGGTCGCCGGTTCAAACCCATCAACGATCGTCGGTCCCTCCGGTGACGCGACACCGCCCCGGCCGTCGCCCCGCCGGTCGGGGTCGCGACGTAGGCTCGCTCGCATGCGTATCGGAGCCCACGTCGACTCGACCGACCCGCTGGCGGAGGCGGCCGCCCGGTCCGCCGACACCGTGCAGTTCTTCCTGGCCGACCCACAGGGTTGGAAGGCGCCCAAGCCTCGCGAAGATGCCGAGCGGCTGCGCGCTGCCGAGGTCGACCTCTACGTGCACGCGCCGTACGTCATCAACGTGGCCACGCTCAACAACCGCATCCGGATCCCGAGCCGCAAGCTGCTGCTCGGGCACGCCAACGCGGCCACCGCCATCGGCGCCAAGGGCCTGATCGTCCACGGTGGGCACGTCAACGCCGGCGACGACCTGGCCGTCGGCTTCGACAACTGGCGCAAGACCTTCGCGTACGCGGCGGACTCCGGCGGCTTCGGCGTACCGGTCCTGATCGAGAACACCGCCGGCGGCGACAACGCCTGCGCCCGACGGCTGGACGCGCTCGCCCGACTCTGGGACGCGATCGGTGACTACGAAGTCGGCTTCTGCCTGGACACCTGCCACGCGTACGCGGGCGGCGAGGAACTGCTCGGCCTGGTCGACCGGGTCAAGGCGATCACCGGGCGGATCGACCTGGTGCACGCCAACAACTCCAAGGGCGCGTTCAACTCCGGCCAGGACCGACACGACAACCTGGGCGGCGGGACGATCGACCCGGAGTTGGTGGTGGCGGTGATCCGGGCCGCCGACGCGCCGGTGGTCGTCGAGACACCGGGCGGTGTGACCGGCCAGGCCGCCGACATCGACTTTCTGCGTGAGCAGCTCGGAGCGGAGAGCCCGGCGGCATGACGAGCGGACAGCCCGGGACCGGCAACGCTCGGCCCACCCCCACCGGCGCGGACACCGAGAGTCAACCCGCCACCACGGCTGCGGCCGGTGCCCCCACCCAGCCGGCTCGCACGTCCGACAAGCCCGCCGCCGAGACCACCGCAGCCCAGCCGCCAGCTGGCGACGGCGGACCGACCGGAACCGACAGCACCGCCAAGGGCACCGACGCGTCCAAGGACAGCGAACCGGCCAAGGACAGCGGCACGGTCGATGGCGCGGTCAAGGGCAACGGGGCGTCCAAGGACAGCGGGGCGACCAAGGGCGGCGGAGCAGCCAAGGACAGCGAATCGGCCAAGGGTGCGAAGGCGGACGGCGCCGACGGTACGGACAAGGCCGACAGCGAGGCGAAGCCGGTCGGCCCCGAGCGTTGGGAGGCGTTCGCCTCCGCACCGGAGCCACGGCCCTCCGTCTTCAGTCGGGCGGGCCGGCCGGTCGGCCGGTTCCTGATCCACGAGTGGACCCTGGCCGCCCTCGGCGCGTTGGCGCTGGCCGTGTTGATGACCTGGCCGACGCTGCGCTATCCGCGCTACACCCTCCCGCAGGACTACTGGGACCCGAGCCTGCAAGCCTGGCAGATGGCCTGGTCCGGGCACATCCTGCTGGCCGACCCGGCGCGGCTGTGGCAGTCCAACACGTTCTTCCCCGAGCTGTGGAGCTTCGCGTTCTCCGACACGCTGCTCGGGTACGCCCCGGCCGGGATGCTCGGCAGCGGTCCCGAGGACGCCGTGCTGCGCTACAACATCATGTTCGTGCTGGCGCACGCGCTCGCCACGCTCGGGGCGTACGCGCTGGCCCGACAGCTCGGGGCCGGCCGGATCGGTGCGGCCGTCGCGGGGGTGAGCTACACCTACGCGCCGTGGCTGCTGGCCCAGGCCGGGCACCTGCACGTGCTCTCCAACGGGGGCATTCCGCTGGCGCTGGCGATGTTGGCGCGCGGGCACGGGTGGTCCCTCCGACACGGCTACCGGCCGGAACGCCGGCATGACGGTTGGGTCTACGCCGGTTGGCTGGTGGCGGCCTGGCAACTCAGCCTCGGCTTCGGCATCGGTCTGCCATTCGCGTACTTCCTGGCCGGCGGGGTGCTGATCGCTGCCGTCCTGTTCTTCGCGCGGCGGCTACGCACCGGGCGGGCCGTCCCGTTCGGTCGCCGGTTGTTCGCCGCCGACGTGCTCGGCGGTGTGTTGTTCGCCGGTGTCGGTCTGCTGATGGCGTTCCCGTTCTTCAAGGTGACCGAGCTGCACCCGTACGCCGAGCGCACCATCGGCGACATCAGCCTCTTCTCGCCGCCGGCGTCGGGCTTCGTGACGGCGCCCGGGGAGTCGCGGATCTGGGGTGGGCTGCACGAGGGTGCCCGGGCGGCACTGCCGTGGCACCCGGAGATGACCCTGCTGCCGGGCTTCGTGCTCTACGCGCTCGCCGCGGGCGGGTTGCTCTTCTCGGTCTGGCGGCTGCGCCACCGACTGCTGCTGCTCGCCGGGGTGCTGCTGACGATGGCCTTCGCCATGGGCACCCGTTTCTTCGACGGCACCTTCACCTACGTGCCGCTCTTCGAGCACCTGCCGGGCTGGAGCGGGCTGCGTACCCCCGGGCGGTTGATGCTCTGGACCACGTTGTTGCTCGGCCTGCTCGCGGCGGGCGCGGTCACCGCGCTCACCGACCGGGTCCGCGAGTTGACCGCGCAACGGATTCCGTCGTGGCCGGGGCCGTGGCTGCGGATGGCCACCCTGCTGCCGTTGCTTCTGGTCACCGTCGAGGGCCTGAACACCACCCCACACCCCGTGGTGCCGACCCAACCGGCGGCGATGCGTTCGGCGGAGGGTCCGCTGCTGGTGCTGCCCAGCAATCAGAGCCTGGACCAGCACGTGATGCTCTGGTCGACCAGCGGGTTCCCCGACGTGGTCAACGGCGGTAGCGGCTTCACCCCCCGCCAGCTCGACGACGTCCGTCGGGTGAGCCAGTCGTTCCCGGACCAGACGAGCGTCGACTACCTGCGCACGCTCGGCGTCCGCACGGTCGTGCTGCTGCGTGGCCAGGTGGCCGGCACGCCATGGGAGATCAACATCGACGCCCCGGTCGAGTCGCTCGGCATCAGCCGGCAGGAGGTCGGCGAGGCCGTCGTTTACCGCCTCTAAGGGCGGGTTTTCGGGGGAGCCCGCCCGGCTCCGGGCGGTCAGGCTTGATCACTGCGCCGGGCGGGCTCCCCCGAAAACCCTGACCTGGTCCGGGCCGCGTTCGGCCTAGGGGTCAGGTGGTGATGGGTTCCACGGAGGGCTCGCTTCTCGCAGGGCGGCGCCAGCGGTCTATCCAGGGGGCGTCCGGGGCGCCGTCGAGAACGCCACCGTCCGGGTCGTCCGGGTAGGTGGCCCGCACCGCGTCCTGCTCGGGGTGCAGGATCTCCTTGACGACGAACACGCAGAGCACCACCACAGTGGCCAGTCGCAACGTCGAAGCCAGCACGAACACCCCCTCCGGGAAGACCGGACGGCTGGTCGCCGCGCCGAGCAGCTCCCCGTAGAAGGCGACGAAGTAGCAGACCTCGGCAATCTGCCAGGCCAGGAACGCGCCCCACTTCGGCCGGGCCAGGACCACCAGCGGGAGCAGCCAGAGCACGAACTGCTGCGACCAGACCTTGCTGAAGATCAGGAACGCGGCGACCACCAGGAAGGCGAGCTGACCCAGCCGCGGTCGGCGCGGCGCCCGCAGCGCCAGCACGGCGATGCCGAGGCAGGCCAGCCCGAACAGCGCGTACGACAGGGTGTTGAGGGTCGGAATGTTGGCGTTGAGCCATTCGAACGGGCCGAGGTTGGCGGGGTCGTTGCCGACCTTGCCGTCCAGATAGCGCCCGATGTACCAGAGCGTGCCCCAGTCGATCGGCCGCGTGGTGTTCAGCTCGAAGAACCGGTCCCAGTTCTCCGGGTACGCCCGGGCAGCGGGCAGGTTCACCAGCACCACTGCCGCGATCGCCGTCCCGATGGCGACGAGCGCGGCACGAACCCGGTCGGCCCGTAGCGCCAGGATGAGGATCGGCCCGAGCAGGAAGAGCGGCCAGAGCTTCGCCGCGCCGGCCAACCCGAGCAGCACGCCGGCCACCGCCGGTCGTTTTCGGGCCCAGGCCAGCAGGCCGAAGGCGGCCAGCCCGATGGCGAGCAGGTCCCAGTTGACGGTGGCGGTGAGCACCAACGCCGGGGCGAGTGCGAACATCGCCGCGTCCCAGGGTCGTCGGCGGCGCAACGCCAGGATCACCGCCACCGTGGCCACCGCGAGCGCGCCCAGCACCAGCGCGTTGAGGTTGTAGAACCACTGACCCTGGTTGATGCTCGGGTCGCCGTCACCGATGGCGTGTACCGGCAGGCCCAGCGCCCCCATGAAGTAGCCCGTCAGCACCGGGTACTCGACCGGGTGGTCGCGGTAGGGCACCTTGCCCTCGTTGAGACCTTCGGCGTAGTACAGCGCGAGGACGTCGGTGTAGCAGAACCGGGTGTACTGGACGTTGTTCTGCCAGGCGCCGTCCTGGCAGGGCGATTTCTGCACCCAGTGCAGGGCGAGCGTGAGGCACACCATCGCCAGCACGATCCGCACGGCTGTCCAGAAGCGACGCTCCCGACCGGCCGGCCGGTTCAGCGTGGTCGCGTGGTCGCCCAGCGGCCCGCCGATGACGCTGGAGATGCCGCGGACGAACCCGTCGGAGCGGGACGGGTGATCGGTGGTTCCGGCGTCGTCGATGCCGGGCGTCGACTGGGTGCTCATGAAGAGGCATCCTGCCGTACGACAGGGGTGCCCGTCCTGTCCCGGCACGGAGTTCCGGGTACGAAAACGCCGCCGCCGGCCGGGACAGGTCGTCCGGCCGGCGGCGGCGTCGTTCGCTGGGGCGGGTCAGTCCCGGTTGGGTGGCAGGCTGGGCAACTGCCCGCCGCCACCACCACCTGTGCCGCCGCCACCCGGGTTGCCGCCGGGGTTACCACCGGGGTTACCGCCGGGATTACCCCCAGGGTTGCCGCCGGGGTTGTTGCCGCCGGGGTTGCAGAGCAGATCGATCAGCGGGTTACAGGGAGGGCCCTGGCCCCCGGGGTTGGTCGGCGGTGGCGGCGGCGGCTCCTTGCCGTTGCCCTTCGTGACGTCACCCTCGCCGGTGACGCTGGGCAGGGGGATCTCCTCCTGGCCCTTGAGGGCGGTGTTCATGTACTTCTCCCAGATCGGACCGGGGAGCGTCGAACCGCCGATGTCCTTACCGCTGGCGAGCTTGATCTGCGGCTTCCTCGGATCCCGGCTGCCCACCCACACCGCTGTGGCGTTCTGCGGGGTGTAGCCGACCGTCCAGGCGTGCGAGTTGTCCTTGTCGTCGTACTCCCAGGTGCCGGTCTTGGCGGCGGCCTGGCGGCCGTCTTCCAGGGAGATGTTGTTGGGGCGGGGGATCTGCTTCAGGACACCGGTGACCTCGTCGGTGATCTTCTTGGGGATCCGCTGCTCCGGCTTGATGCGCTCGCTGGGGCCGACGATCTTCCACTTGCCGGTGTCCTTCTCCTGCTGCTCCACCTTGATGATGAAGTGCGCCTTGATGTACTTGCCGTCATTGGCGAACGTGGCCATGGCGTTGGCGTGATCGAACACGGTGATCGGGTACTTGCCGAAACCGGTGTAGTTGTCGAACGGCTTCGGACCCTTCTTCGACAGGTCGAAGGCCTGCGGCGGGTCGACGCCCCACATGGTGGTCACGCCGGCCTTCCGGGCCATGTCGACGACCTTGTCGGCGCCGATCGTGTCGGCGACCCAGTAGAAGGGAACGTTGTACGACTGGACCGTCGACTCTTCGAGGGTGCAGTACTTGCCGCACTTGAGGTTGGTGCGGCCGGCGTTGCCGATCGCGACCTTGGAGCCCTCGGGCTTGTACGGCGTGGGGTCCCAGTGCGACCTGACCGAGATACCGGCCTCGATCGCGGCGGCCAGGGTGTACACCTTCATCGACGAGCCCGGCTGGTGCCCACCGGTCAGGTCGCCGTTCTTGTCGATGTTCTTGCCGGCGTAGTCGAAGTCGGCACCGCTGTCACCGCCGTAGTAGGCGAGCACGCGGCCCTTCGACGGGTCGATCGAGACCACCGCCGCCATCAGGTTCTTCGGCTGGTCGTTGAGCTCGGAGCCCTTCTTCGACTGCATCGCGGTGTTCTCCGCGGCGGCCTGGAGCTTCGGGTCGATGGTGGTGGTGATCCGGTAGCCGCCATCGCGCAGCGCGTCGACGCAGCTCGTCTTGCCTTCCGCGCCGCTGTCGGAGCAGATACCCATCTCGTCCATCTCTTGACGGACGTAGTTGATGACGTTGCCGCGCGGGCTGTCGACGCCGAAGCCGACGCCATCCTTCTTTGCCGGCAGCACCTTGGGGTACTCGGTGGGCGCAGCGGGGTGGTTGGGGGAGTCCAGCCAGCCCTCCTTCTTCATGCCGCCGATCACGTAGTCCCACCGCGACTTGGCATCGGTCGGGTTGACCCCCGGGTCGAACCCCCTGTGGGTCTCGCTCGGCTGCGGCTGCTTGATCACTGCGGCCAGCACTGCTCCCTCGGCGGGAGTGAGCTTGATGGCCGGCTTGCCGAAGTAGGTCTGTGCCGCCGCCTCGATGCCGTACGCGCCACGACCGAAGTAGATGACGTTCAGGTAATGCTGCATGATCGTCGGCTTGTCGTACTTGTCGTTCAGCTTGGAGGCGAGGATCGCCTCCTTCACCTTCCGGCCGTACGTGTCGTCCTTGAGGTTCTCGAACGCGTTGCGGGCGTACTGCTGGGTGATCGTCGAGGCGCCCTGCTTGTCGCCGTTGGAGACGTTGTTCCATGCGGCCCGGACAATGCCCTTGTAGTCGACGCCGGAGTGCCGGTAGAAGTTCCGGTCCTCCGCGGCGGCGACCGCGTCCTGCACGTGCTGCGGGATCTGCTGGATGGTCACGAAGGTGCGGTTCTCGCTGCCCAGCTTGGCGAGCTGCGTCTTGCCGTCCTTGGCGTACACGGTGGTGGACAGCGGCAGCGGCATCTCGTTCGGCATGACCACGTTGGTCGAGTAGTAGGTGAACCCGACCACGCCGATGCCGGCGAGCATGATGAAGACGGCGAACCCGGCGATCAGCAGGTTCATCCGCTTGCGCTTCTTGGCCCGGGCCGCGCCCGAGTCACCCGGGCCACGGCCGCCTCGACCGGGACCGCCCGGACCGCCCGGCCCACCTGGGCCCCCAGGGCCGCCCGGCCCACCGGAGACCGGTGAGACGCTCGCCCGGGCAACCGCCGCACGACCACCGACCGATGCGGAGCCCACGCTGGCCCGGCCCGCCGAGGCGGTGCCGACCGAGGCCGCACCGACGGCGGCGGCACCGACGGTGGCCCGACCCGCCGGCGCGCCCGGCGCCGGGGAGACGGGCACCGAGGCTCGACCGGCGCCAGCGCGGCCAGCGGCCACACCTGGTGCCGGCGACACCGGCACCGAGGCTCGACCGGACCGGCCGGTCGCTGCCGAACCCACCGAGGCGGACCCGGCGGCCGCGCTGCCGCGCGGCGGCACCGAGGCGGAGCCTCCGACCGTGGCGCGACCACCGGCGGCCCGCGGCGTCACCGAGGCCCGCCCCGGGGTTGCCGCGCCGCCCTCCGGGCTTGACCAGCCGCTCCCGCCGGAGTCACCGCCGGGTCGGCGGTACGCGTCGTCCGCGCCCGGTCCGGGGTCACCGTTCGGACCCGAGTACTGGGTCCGTCCGCGCGCAGAACTGGGATCGCCGTACGAGTTCATTCCTCACACCCTGCCGGTCGCGGTGGGGCGCGACTGCGCCGCCACCGGGTTGCCGTGAGTTGCTTCACCCGGGGCGCCGGCACGGGGGTGCCGGCCGACCGGGGTCATTGCCGTATCAATCGGGCCAATCGGGCCAACAAGCGGTCGGCCGTCCCGGGTTTCGTCTGCGGCCCCGGGGCCGGTCCAACCAGCTGAAATCACCGTTGCGCCTCTCGCCTCCGCCGACCGGCGCCTCCGGCGCCCGCCGCGTCCTGCTCAGTAGTGCCGTCGCTGTCGCCGGTCAGACCGTCCCGGCCGAGCAGGTACTGCTCGACGAGATGGTTCCAGTCACAACCGAGGCACACCTCCACGACGAAGACCTGGAACTCACGCAGCGTCATCGCCAGCACGGGCAACTCGGTAAGTGTCCGAGCCTGGCCGGCGGACTGCTTGAGTTCGTCACCGTAAATGTAGTGGACCAGGGTCAGGTTTTCGCTCCGGCAGATCGGGCAGCGCCGGTCGGTCGGCTCACCGTGGAACCGAGCGGCGTTCTTCAGGTACGGCGACGCGTCGCAGACGTCGTACGTGCCGACCCGGCCGGCCAGGAGCTCACGCAGCACTGCTCGCTTCTGAAGCGAGTAGTCCACGACCTGGCGCTGCGTACGCATGCGGAGAAGGGTACGCGGTCCGACCCGAGCAGGCGACCACGCTCACAATCCGTGACGACAGCATCTCGGAGCGGGGGTTTGCCCTGGCCCGCACGACCCGCTAACGTGCGATGTATCGGTCCGATACATCGCGGCGGTTACCGCTCCACGCCGGAGGGTAAAGAGAGGGTGGCCAGTGCTTGAGTTCGCCATCCTCGGCCTCCTGCAGGAGTCTCCGATGCACGGCTATGAGCTGCGCAAGGAGCTGACCGCCAAACTCGGCGCGATCCGGGCGGCGATCAGCTACGGCTCGCTCTATCCCACGCTACGCAGGCTCCAGGCGGCGGGATGGATCACCGAAGCTGCTGAGACACCCGCCACTGCCGAGGAGGTTCCCGCGCTGACCAGCCGACGAGGTCGGGTGGTCTACAAAATCACCGCGGAAGGCAAGGAACGCTTCGCCCAGCTGATCGCACAGGCCGGGCCCGAGACGTATGACGACACGGGCTTCGGGGTGCACTTCGCGTTCTTCGCCCGGACCGACCAGGCGACCCGACTGCGCATTCTGGAGGGTCGCCGCCGCAAGATCGAGGAACGTCGCGAAGGGCTTCGTGACGTGCTGGGCCGGGCGGCCGAGCGCCTCGACGCTTACACGCTGGAACTGCAGCGCCACGGCCTTGATGCCTGTGAGCGCGAGGTCCGCTGGCTGGAGGAGCTCATCGCCAACGAGCGCTCCGGCCGAGCCCCGACGGTCCCGAACATCGGGACAGCCGGCGGCCGACGAGAAGACAACAGCCCGCCTCCGCCTGGAGAGACCAGGAATGAGCGGCCGTGACAGAAAAGAAGGAGGCAGACGCTATGGGCTCCGTCCGCGTCGCCATCGTCGGTGTGGGTAACTGCGCCTCGTCCCTGGTTCAGGGCGTCGAGTACTACCGGAACGCCAACCCGAACGACCGCGTCCCGGGTCTCATGCACGTCGCCTTCGGCGACTACCACGTCAACGCCGTGGAGTTCGTCGCGGCATTCGACGTGGACGCCAAGAAGGTGGGCATGGACCTCGCGGAGGCGATCGTCGCCAGCGAGAACAACACCATCAAGCTCTGTGACGTGCCGCCGACCGGCGTCAGCGTGCAGCGCGGTCCGACCTTCGACGGTCTGGGCCAGTACTACCGCGAGATCGTCGAGGAGTCGGACGCCACCCCGGTCGACGTGGCGCAGGCGCTGCGCGACGCGCAGGTCGACGTCGTCGTCTGCTACCTGCCGGTCGGCTCCGAGCAGGCTGCCAAGTTCTACGCCCAGGCCGCGATCGACGCCGGCTGCGCGTTCGTCAACGCCCTGCCGGTCTTCATCGCCTCCGACCCCGAGTGGGCCAAGAAGTTCGAGGACGCGGGCCTGCCGATCGTCGGTGACGACATCAAGAGCCAGGTCGGCGCCACCATCGTTCACCGTGCCCTCGCGAAGCTCTTCGAGGACCGCGGCGTCGAACTGCTGCGCACGTACCAGCTCAACTTCGGCGGCAACATGGACTTTATGAACATGCTGGAGCGCAAGCGGCTGGTCTCGAAGAAGATCTCGAAGACCCAGTCGGTCACCTCGCAGATCCCGCACGAGATGAGCAAGAGCGACGTGCACATCGGCCCGTCGGACCACGTGCCGTGGCTGGACGACCGCAAGTGGGCGTACATCCGCCTGGAGGGGCGCTCGTTCGGTGACACCCCCCTCAACGCCGAGCTCAAGCTCGAGGTGTGGGACTCTCCGAACTCGGCCGGCGTCATCATCGACGCGGTCCGGGCCGCGAAGATCGCCCTGGACCGGAAGATCGGCGGCCCGATCCTGTCGGCCTCGTCGTACTTCATGAAGTCCCCGCCGGTGCAGTACGCCGACCACGACGCCCACCAGGCCGTCGAGGAGTTCATCGCCGGTGAGGTCACGCGCTGACGCGCTGATTCACCAAGCTTGTCGAAGGGCCGGGTCCGTGCGGACCCGGCCCTTCGACGTGGGTCGGTTTCCCCGGGTACGAGAGCTTTCCCGTGATCACCGCCACCGTTTCCAGGACCACGGGTGGCGCCAAGGCTATCGATAATCGAGACATGGCCTCCCGCAGCGGCACCGCAGCGACAGTCCCGCACTCGGTCCGACGTCCTCGGCCGCGCGTCGTCGCGCTGGCCTGCCTGCTGTTGGCCCTGGCCGCCGTCGCGCAACTGGCCGCACTGCCACTCCGCTACTGGCACCAGGGCTTCTTCCACACGGCCGCCAGGTCCTTCGAGCCAACGGGCGGGGTCGCCTTCGCCGCCGTGGGCACCACCGCCGATCTGGCGGCTGACCTGTTGACCGCGGTGCTGGCCGTTGGACTCCTCACCCTGGCCGCCGTCAACGTCGTGGGCTCGAACGGCGCGCGGATCGCCTCCTGGGCCTCAGGGCCCTTCCTCGCCTGCTGCGCCACCGCCGGGGCGGCCCGGTCGCCGCGGCCGCTCTACTCCATCTACTCCGACGAGAACATGGACCGGATCATCGCGATGGCACGGGACGCCATGCCGAACTGGCTGGAGCCCCTGCTGCTCACCCTGGGCCGGGGCGTGCCGGTGGCGATAATCGTCGCGCTGGTCCTGCTGGCCCTGCCATCGGCCAACGCCTTCTTCCAGCCGCGGCCTGCGGTCGACCCGCCGTGGCCCGTCCGGACCTCACCCACCGCCGGACCGGAAGGACCGCCCAGCGCCGGGTAACGCCCCCACCGGGAGCGGACGGCCGCCGGCGCGGGACGGCTCAGGACCAGGCGTGTCGCAGCGCGACCCCGGCCTCCAACTCCAACAACTTGACCTTGCGAGGCAGGCCCCCGCCGAAGCCGACCAGCTTGCCGCCCGCGCCGACGATCCGGTGACAGGGCACGATCACCGGGACCGGGTTGCGGTGGCAGGCCACTCCCACCGCCCGTGCCGCTCCGGGATCGCCGACCAGGCGCGCCACCTCGCCGTACGTCAGCGTCTCCCCGTACGGGATCCGCGTCATCTCCCGCCACACGGCGCGTTCGAAGTCGGAGCCGCGCGGCACCGACACCGGGACGGTGAACGCGGTCAGCTCACCGGCGAAGTACGCCCGCAACTCGTCGACGGCCTGCCGGGACAGCGCTTGGTCGGGCTCCTCGGTGGCTGCCTCGACCCGGCCGAAATGGGCGCCGCAGACGCTCGTGCCGTCGGTGGCGACGGAGAACTCACCGATCGGCGAGTCGAGCACAGCCCAGCGCATCCCCCCATTCTCCCCGATGCGGACTCCTTCGCCTGGCCGGCCACCAGCGTCGGGCCGAGCGCCACTCCCAGCCCGCATCGGTAGATCATCTTCGCGTCCGCAGGGCCGTTCGGCGTTGCGCGACGTCGATACCGTCAAGGTCGTGGCAACGGGGACGCTCATCTTTTTGATCATCGGCGGGGCGGGCATCGGTGTGCTCGCGCTCGCCCTGCTCGGCACCGAGCTGCTCCAGTTCGGGCACGCCGACGTGGACGGGCCGATCTCGGTCGAGACGGTCGCCGGCTTCGCCGGGGCGTTCGGGTTCGGCGCGGCCATCGTCAACGAACTGCTCGGTGCGCGTACACCTGGCATGGTCGTCGGGGCGGTGGCCGGCGGCGTGCTCGCGGCCGTGCCCACCGGCTGGTTGGCGTCCCGGCTGAGCCGGGCGGCGCGGAACATGCGCACCGACCCCACCCCCACCCGCGACGACCTGGTCGGCGCGCTCGGCCTGGTCGTCACCCCGGTGCCGGCCAACGGGTACGGCGAGGTCCGCATCCGCCTCGCCGGCCAACCGGTCAAGCTCAGCGCCCGCGCGGACGAGCCGATCCCGATCGGCGCCCAGGTCTTCGTCGTGCAGGCGCTCAGCGAGACCAGCGTGCACGTAGAGACCTACTGACCTCCCCCTCATAGACGGGACTCCTCATATGGCCCTACTCATCGCCATCGGGGGCGCGGTCCTCCTCGCGCTCATCCTGGTGCTCTTCGTGCTCTCCCGGATCAAGGTGGCCGGCCCGAACGAGGCGTTCATCGTCACCGGTCGCAAGGGCCGCACCACCCAGACCGCCGACGGAGGGCGGTCCACCGACAACTCCGGGCAGAAGGTCGTGCTGGGCGCCTCGGTGTTCGTGCTGCCGGTGGTGCAGAAGCTCCAGTCGCTCGACCTGTCCAGCCGGCGGATCGACGTCGGCATCCGGGGCGCCGTCAGCAAGCAGGGCATCCGCGCCGACCTGCACGGCGTGGCGATCGTCAAGGTCGGCGGCACCGAGGACGCGATCCGGGCCGCCGCCCAACGGTTCCTGCACCAGCAGGACGAGATCGACAACTTCACCCGGGAGGTGCTGGCCGGCGCGCTGCGCTCGATCGTCGGCCGGCTCACCGTCGAGGAGGTCATCCGGGACCGGGCGGCGTTCGCCAGCGCGGTCGCCGAGGAGGCCGAGCACTCGATGACCAACCAGGGTCTGGTGCTGGACACCTTCCAGCTCCAGGACATCCTCGCCGAAGGCTCCTACCTTCAGGACCTGGGCCGACCCGAGGCCGCCCGGGTGCTCAAGGACGCGGCGATCGCCGAGGCCCGGGCCCGGCAGCAGGCCGAGCAGGAGCGGCTGCTCGCCGAGGAGGCCATCGCCGAGGCGAACCGCAACCTGGCCCTCAAGCAGGCCGGCATCCAGGCCGAGATCGACGCGGCGAAGGCGAAGTCCGCAGCGGCCGGGCCGCTCGCCCAGGCCGAGCGGGACCAGGCGATCCTCTCCGAACAGCAGAAGGTGGCCGAGCGCAACGCCGAACTCAAGCAGCGCCAACTCGACACCGAGGTTCGCAAGCCGGCCGACGCGGCCCGGTACAAGGTGGAGCAGGAGGCCGAGGCGTCCCGCAACGCGGCGGTGCTGCACGCCGACGCGCAGCGCCAGTCGGTCATCGCCGCCGCGCAGGCCTCCGCCGAGCAGGCTCGCCTCACCGGTGAGGGCGAGCGGGCCCGGCGAGCCGCGCTCGCCGAGGCGAACGCCATCGAGGGCGCCAAGGAAGGTGAGGCCGAACAGCGGCGGCGCTCCGCCATCGCCGAGGCGGTCGAGCGGGAGGGTCAGGCCGAGGCCGCGGCCATCCTCGCCAAGGGTGAGGCCGAGGCGGACGCGATGGCGCGCAAGGCCGAGGCGTTCGCCGCGTACGGGGAGGCGGCCGTGCTGGACCTGCTGGTCAAGGTGCTGCCGCAGGTCGTCGAGGCGGCCAGTGCGCCGATCGGGGCGATCGACAAGATGACAGTCATCTCCACCGACGGCGCGTCGTCGCTGACGAAGTCGGTGGCCGGCAACGTGGCCCAGGGGCTCCAACTCGGCAGCGACCTCACCGGGATCGACCTGCCCGGCCTGCTGGCGCGGCTCGGCTCGGCCTCCACTCCGGCCGGCAACGGCGCCGCGTCAGTCGACGGGAAGGCCGTCGAAAGCCGCTGACTCGGTACGTCGACGGGCGCCGCTCCCGGTTCGGGGGTGGCGCCCGTCGGCGTCGGTCATCGCGAGGCTCGAAGCGCTAGGTGATCAGACCCTCGGCGCGGGCCCAGCGCAGCAGCTCCGCCTCGGCGGCGTCGCGGTCCAGCGGGCCGTGCTCGAGGCGCTGCTCCTTGAGGTGCTTCCACGCCCGCCCGACCACCGGCCCCGGCGGTACGCCGAGCAGCTCCATGATCGCGTTGCCGTCCAGGTCGGGTCGGACCCGCGCCAGGTCCTCCTCGGCCGCGATCCGGGCGATCCGATCCTCCAGCGCGTCGTAGTCGGCCGCGAGCTGGGCAGCCTTGCGCCGGTTGCGGGTCGTGCAGTCGGAGCGGGTCAGCTTGTGCAGGCGGGGCAGCAGGTCACCGGCGTCGGCAACGTAGCGGCGCACCGCCGAGTCGGTCCACTCACCCCGCCCGTACCCGTAGAAGCGCAGGTGCAGCGCGACCAGCGCGGTCACCTTCGCGGTGACCTCCTTCGGGTACCGCATCGCCTTCATCCGGGCCTTGGTCAGCCGGGCGCCGACCACCTCGTGGTGGTGGAAGCTGACCCGGCCGTCGGACCCGACCGCCTTCGTCGCCGGCTTGCCCGCGTCGTGCAGGAGGGCGGCCATCCGCAGGATGAAGTCGCAGCCCTCCTCCTCGTAGGAGACCGCGTTCTCGACGACCGTCAACGTGTGCTCGTAGACGTCCTTGTGCTGGGCGTGCTCGTCGATCTCCAGCTTCAGCCCGGTCAGCTCCGGCAGGAACCGCTCGGCCAGCCCGGTGTCGACCAGCAGCCGCAGCCCGGTGATCGGGTCGGCGCCGCAGAGCAGCTTGGTGAACTCGTCGCGGATCCGCTCGGCGGTGATCCGGTCCAGGTCCGCAGCCATCTCGGTCATCGCCACGTGCACGTCCGGGTGCACGGCGAAGCGCAGCTGCGCGGCGAACCGGGCGGCCCGCAGCATCCGCAGCGGGTCGTCGCCGAACGACTCACCAGGCGTGCTCGGGGTACGGATCACCTTGGCCGAGAGGTCGTCCAGCCCGCCGTGCGGGTCGGTGAACCGGTGGTCCGGCAGGCTGACCGCCATCGCGTTGATCGTGAAGTCGCGCCGCTTCAGATCCTCGTCGAGGCTGGTGCCGTACACCACCACCGGGTTGCGGCTGACCTGGTCGTACGACTCCGCGCGGAAGGTGGTGATCTCCAGCCGCAGGCCGTCGCGCTGAGCGCCGATGGTGCCGAACTCCCGACCGGTCTCCCAGATCGACTCGGCCCAGCCCTTGATGATCCGCAGGGTCTCGTCGGGGTGCGCGTCGGTGCAGAAGTCGAGGTCGTCCCCGAGTCGACCGAGCAGGGCGTCCCGCACCGAACCGCCCACCAGGTGCAACTCGTGACCGGCGCGGACGAAGCGGCGGCCCAACTCGTCGGCGACCGGGGACACCCGGAGCAGTTCGGCGACGGCGTTGCGCTGCGCGGCGGTGAGTTCGCGGCGGTCGGCGGCGTGAGGTGCGGAGGCTTCGGACATGGGATCGCCAGCTTATCGGGCCGGGGTGTGATCCGATCCGCCGGGCGCGGGTAACGGGTGAGGGGTGACTATGGTCTGTGGCGTGCGGGTCGCTGTCCGACTCGACGTACCCCTGGGAGGCTGGAGATGAGCGGCGGGCTCTACCGCAGCGCCAACGCCGCGAACGATGGCGGCCCTGGCGTCCGTCCCGGGGACGGCGCCACCTTCATCTCCGCCGAGCCGCTGAACCAGCCGGCCATGGAGTCGACCGCGCCACCGCAGGAGCAGGTGGGCGAAGCGAGCGCGGCGGCCAACAGCGCGGTGATGGCGATCGGCAGCCTGGTCAGCCGGGGTACCGGCTTCCTGCGCAACCTGGTGATCGCGGCGGCGCTCGGCGGCGCGCTGGTCGGTGACGCATACACCACCGCGCAGATCCTGCCCGGCATGGTCTACGAGTTCCTGCTCGGCGGCGTGCTCACCAGTGTGTTGATCCCGGTGCTGGTGCGCCGCCGCAAGGTCGACAACGACGGCGGCCAGGCGTACGCCCAGCGGCTGTTGACCCTGGCGATTCTTGCGCTTGGCGTGGCGGCGCTGCTGGCGGTCGCGTTCGCCTCGACGCTGACCTGGCTCTACGGCAGCGGTGAGTCGACCGGCGACTATTCGAAGCTGGTCACCGGGCTGGCCCGCCTGATGCTGCCGATGATCTTCTTCTCGGGGCTGAGCGCGCTGATCAGTGCGGTGCTCAACACCCGGGGGCACTTCGCCGCCCCGATGTGGGCGCCGATCCTGAACAACCTCGTGGTGATCGGCACCGCCGGCCTCTACATCGCCATATTCGGCGCGGAGATCGTCCGGCCAGGGGAGATGACCACCGGGCGGATCCTGCTGATTGGCGGTGGCACCCTGCTCGGTGTCGCCATCCAGGCGATGGGCCTGCTGCCGGCGCTGCGCAAGGTCGGCTTCCGCTGGAAGCTGCGCTTCGACTTCCGCGCGCTCGGGCTGCGCGAGTTGGGCCGGCTCGGCGCGTGGATGATCTGCTACGTCGCGGTGAGCCAGGTCGGCCTGATCGTGCTGTTCAATCTGTTGAACCGGGCCGGCAAGGAGAACGCTGCCGGCCCACTGATCTACAACAACGTCTTCCTGCTGCTGATGACCGCGCACGGCATCATCGCTGTCTCGATCATCACGGCGCTCATGCCCCGGATGAGCGCGGCCGCAGCCGACGGCCGGTACGCCGACGTCGCCGCCGACCTGTCGCGGGGCACCCGCACGGTCACGGCGGTGCTCGCCCCGATCGCGGTCTGCTATGCCGTCCTTGCCACCCCGATCGCGTTCACGCTGTTCCGCTTCGGCGCGTTCAACGAGGAGAACGCCACAGCTACCTCCGTCGTGTTGCTCGCCGCCGCGCTGGCGCTGGTCCCGTTCGCGGTGAGCCAGCTCTTCACCTTCGCCTTCTACGCGCTACCGGACACCCGCACTCCCGCGCTGATCAACATTCCAGTGGTGGCACTGCGGGTCGGCGTTCAGATCGTGCTCTTCGTGGCCTTCTCGGCGAGCTTCGCCGGCGCCGGGATGATGATCGGTAACGCGGTCTCCTACCTGGCGGCGGCAATCGCGTCCGCCTGGCTGCTCCGTCCCCGCGTCGGTCGCATCGGCCTCGGCGGGATCATGCGGACCGGCGGCAGGGTGGCCGTTGCGGCGCTGGGTTCGGCAGTGGTCGGCCTTCTGGTGGTGAAGCTGCTACCGGGCGACGACACCCCGAGCCGCCTGGAGGCGATCTTCCAGTTGGTGATCGGCGGCGTGGTGATCGGCGGGACCTACCTGGGTCTGGCCATGCTGCTGAAGATCGGCGAGATCACCGAGGTGGTCGGGATGGTTCGCCGCCGCCTCGGTCGCTGAGCGCCAGCATCTGATTACAACAAGTTGGTATTCATACCGACCGTGACTACGGATCACCAGGCTGGGGATGCGCCTGTGGATAACTCCGCGATTCGCCGGTCAACCACCGCTTCAGCCTGTGGATAACCAACCGTACGGCTGAGGGTGGCAACCCGATCGGTGGGAACGTACGAGGCAGCGCGAGCGCCACGTCAGCCCAGCCCCGGCGTCGGTCACTTGCGGTGAAGCCGTAGATTAGCTAGTACATGTGCCAGCAACGTGGCTGACAACGGTCGTAACCGGACGAGTTCTACGACTGCCGGAACCCCGCCAGTTACGGCGGGAAGATGACATGTCGGAGAGACGGGCAACCCGGGTAAGGTCGCTCTCGACGGGTACGGCAGGGGCCGACGCTGGGCGTCGACACCGGTCGGCCGGTTCCTTCAACGGCAGAGCGGGAAGCCACATGCCCAGCAGTTCGGGTTCATCGATCGACACGATCACCGAGGGAGGACGGGTGACCCAGGTCGGCGAGGGTCAGGAGGCGGACGAAAGCGCTCCTCCGGTCATGACCTTCGGTGCTCCCACGGCCGGTGAAGTCCTCGCCGAGCGGTACGAGCTGGTTGAGCACATCAACAACGACAGTGCGGGTCGGCTGGTCTGGCGCGGGGTCGACGTCATCCTGCGCCGTCCCGTTGCCGTGGTGCTGCGTTACCCGGGTGGCGACTCCGCCACCGAGATGCTCCAGGCCGCCGTCGCGGCCAGCCGGGTCATCCACCCCAACCTGGTCGGCGTCTACGACGCTATCGACGAGGCCGACCGGGCGTACGTGGTGCGCGAGTGGGTCGACGGGCAGTCCCTGCGGGACCTGGCGACCGACGGCCCCCTGGACCCGGCTCGGGCCACTGCCATCGGCAACGCCGTCGCGAGCGCGCTCGCCGCGGTGCACGCCACCGGCATGGTGCACGGCAACGTCCACCCCGGCACCGTCATGATCAGCGATGAGGGCCGAGTGGTCCTGGCCGACGCCCGCACCGACGGCGCCGACAGCCAGGAGAACGACATCCGGGCGGTCGGCGGTGTCCTCTACTTCGCGCTGACCGGTTCCTGGCCGCACGCCGAGGCACCACTGCACGGTGCCACCGCCGGCCACGGCCGCGCCGCCATCCCGGACGCTGTTCGGGACGCCGGGGGCGCCATCGCGGCACCCCGCCAGGTTCGGGCGGGCGTTCCGGCGTACCTGGACGACCTGACCATGGACCTGCTCGACGCCGAGATCGCGCCGCCGTCCTCCGACGTACTCGCCGCCGAGTTGGCGCGACTCGACGTGCCGGCCGAGGACGACCACTACCTCGACAACAGCGGGCCGCTGCGGTTCGCCGCCGAAACCGGGGAAGAGCCGTCGCCGCTTGCCGCGGCCGGCGGTCGCAAGGTCGCCGTCGGCATCGCTGGTCTGCTGGCCGTCGCCCTGGTCGGTCTGCTGATCGGGATCATCGCGCTGGGCGGCGAAGACAAGGACCCGCAGCCCACCCCGGCCGCCGCTCCGACCTCCAGTGCCCCGGCCGGCGACGCCACCCCGGCCGCCGTGACGGCCCGCAAGCTGACAGTGAAGAACGTCCGGATCATCGACCCGGACAGCAGCAATCGCAGTGAGCTCGACGACGCCGATAAGGTCATCGACGGTGACGAGGACAAGGGCTGGGAGACCGAGACCTACAAGAACAAGCCCAACTTCGGCAACCTGAAGAAGGGCATGGGCGTCTGGATCGACCTCGGCGAGCCGCACACCGTCAAGTCGGTGCAGGCGGTCCTGTCGGCCACCAACGCGTCCGCCCAGCTGCTCGCCGGCACGACGAACCCGGAGTCCAGCTCCAACGGTGACAAGCAGCTGGTCGCGAGCTACAAGACCGCCATCGGCCAGCCGTTCGAGGACCACGACGGCACCACCATGACGTTCAACGGCTTCGAACCCGACCAGAAATACCAGTACCTGCTGTTCTGGATCACCGAGCTGCCGCCGGCCGAGGACGGTTTCAAGCTGGGGGTGCAGGAGATCACGGTCCAGGGGTCGTGAGCCGGGCACCACGATCCGGGCACCGCACGCACTGGACGCGGTGATGGACGGGCGCGCCGCCGCAAGTGATCTGGAGCTGCTGCGCGCGCACGTCGCCGGAGACCGGGACGCCTTCGCCGAACTGTTCCACCGGCACCGCGACCGGTTGTGGGCGGTGGCCCTGCGGACGCTCGGCGACCGCGAGGAGGCAGCCGACGCACTCCAGGACGCCCTGCTGTCGGCGCATCGGGCCGCGGCCCGCTTCCGCGGCGACTCCGCCGTCACCACCTGGCTGCACCGGATCGTGGTCAACGCCTGCCTGGACCGGATCCGACGTCGGCAGGCGCACCCCACAGTGCCGCTGCCGGACGGCAACCGGGCCGACGACGGCACCGGCGGGCTCGAGCCGGCAGCACCGGTGACGGACCACGACACCGTGCTGGTGGTCCGCGAGGCGCTCGCCGCGCTGCCCCTTGAGCAACGCGCCGCGTTGGTGCTGGTCGACGTACAGGGTTATCCGGTCGCCGAGGTCGCCCGCATCCTCGGGGTCGCCGAGGGCACTGTGAAGAGCCGATGTGCCCGGGGCCGGGCGCGGCTGGCCGTGCTGCTCGGGCATCTCCGCCCCACCGCCGTCGCGACGCCTTCGGCCCGACCAGACCCCGCCGCCCCGATCACGGGCGTGCCCGGCGTCACGCCGGGGAACCCCGGCCCGGTGGAGGGCGTCGGATCGGGGTCAGGTCGATACCGGCGGGACGCCAACCAGGAGGACACGTGACGACCGAGGGGTTCCGGGAGGTCGACGCCGACCTCCTCGCTGACTACCTCGGCGGGGCGTTGGACGGCACCCCGCAGCAGGACGAGGTCGCCCGACTGGTCTCCGCGGACCCGTCCTGGGCCGAGGCGTACGCGCTGCTGGCCCCCGCCGTGACCGAGGTCCGGGCGGACCTGACCCGCTGGGCCGAGCCGTCTCCGGAGATGCCGCCGGCGATCACCGACCGACTCCTGGCCGCGCTGGCCGCCGCGGAACCGACGAACGACACCTCGACCGAGGAGGCACCCGCCGCCGATCGGGACGGCGACGCGGCGACGCCGTCGGTCGTACCGGCGCAGGGCGGGGCCGGTCGCCGTCCCCCCGTCCCCATGCCCGGCGGGTCGGAGCGCTGGGCGTCCACCGGTCCGGGCCGCCGCCAGCGCGGCTGGGCCCGCCGGGGCGCACCCGTGGCCGCCGCCGCGATCGCCGTCATCGCCGTCGCGCTGGGCCTCAACCAGCTCTCGATGCGGGCGTCGGACGACTCCGGTGGCACCAACGCCATGAATCAGCCGGCCAGCGCGCCCGAGGGCGCCGCGGGGGCCGGGACGGCCCGCACCACCGGGCCGGCACTGCGCAGTGGTACGAACTACACCCCGCAGACCCTCGGCAACGCCTACGGCACGGACGCGCCAAGCACACCGGCTGCCAGCCGGGCGACCGGCAACACCCCGGGCAAGCAGCCGGAGGTGGATGCCGAGGGCGGACGCCGTCCCTCTCCCGACGGGTCGGATCAGCTGGCCCGCCTGAGCGACGAGGCCGCGCTGACCAGCTGCCTGGCCAGCGTCGCGGCGGAACACGGATCGGCCCCACTGGTGGTCGAGGTGATCGACTACGCGCAGTTCCAGGGCGAACAGGCGCTGGTCATCCACTTCACCGACGCGACCGGAGCGCGGTGGGCCTGGGTGAGTGGCCCGGAGTGCGGAGTGCCTGGGTCCGGCTCGGACAGCCGGTATTCGTCGCGGGTAGGGTGAATCCACGGTCAATGGCACGATGACCCCCCACGTGACCTGACCCACCGGATGCCCGGCTCGGGAATCCCCGGTTCGTACGATGACGTTCTGGAAGTCAGCTGCCGGCCCCACCCAGGCGTCGGCGACTCGGATCAGCATCGGTGCTCGCGCCGACGCCGAACACACACAACTCGGGAGACGGCAGTGGACGAGGTCCGCAACCTGATCATCATCGGCTCCGGGCCGGCCGGCTACACAGCGGCGGTCTACGCCGCACGTGCCAACCTGAAGCCGCTGATCATTGAGGGCGTGCAGTCCGGTGGCGCGCTGATGACCACGACCGAGGTGGAAAACTTCCCCGGCTTCGCCGACGGCATCCTCGGCCCCGAGCTGATGGACAACATGCGCAAGCAGGCCGAGCGGTTCGGCGCCGAGTTCCTCACCGACGACGTGACCCGGGTCGAGCTGGTGGACACCGGTGACGCCGGCTCCGGCGCGGTGAGCACCGTCTGGGTTGGCGAGACCGCCTACCGGGCGCGATCCATCATCCTCTCCACCGGTTCAGCCTGGCGTCCGCTGGGCGTGCCCGGTGAGCAGGAATACCTGGGTCACGGCGTCTCCGCGTGTGCCACCTGTGACGGCTTCTTCTTCCGCAACCAGCAGATCGTGGTCGTCGGCGGCGGCGACTCGGCGATGGAGGAGGCCACCTTCCTCACCCGCTTCGCGGAGTCGGTGACCATCATCCACCGCCGCGACTCGTTCCGGGCCAGCAAGATCATGGCCGACCGGGCGCTGAGCAACGAGAAGATCAAGGTCGAGTGGAACAGCACCGTCGAGGAGGTCCTCGGCGAGGACGGCAAGGTCACCGGCGTACGCGTCCGTAACGTGCACACCGGCGAGACCAAGGTTATGGACGTGACCGGCGTCTTCGTCGCCATCGGTCACGACCCTCGCAGCGAGCTGTTCCAGGGCCAGGTCGAGCTGGACGACGAGGGCTACGTGAAGGTCCACGCCCCGAGCACCAGCACCAACGTGCCCGGTGTCTTCGCCGCCGGCGACGTGGTCGACCACACCTACCGTCAGGCGATCACCGCGGCCGGCACCGGTTGTGCCGCCGCGCTCGACGCCGAGCGGTTCATCGCGACGCTCAGCTGAAACAAGGAACACATCCCGGAGGAGGGGCATAGTGGGATCAACCAAGGCGGTCACCGACAAGAGCTTCGTCGCTGACGTGCTGCAGGCCGACAAGCCGGTGCTGGTGGACTTCTGGGCGGAGTGGTGCGGGCCGTGCCGCAAGGTGTCGCCGCTGCTCGAGGAGATCGCCCGGGAGATGGGTGACCAGGTCACCATCGTCAAGCTCAACATCGACGAGAACCCGGAGACCGCCCGGGCCTACCGGGTGATGTCGGTGCCGACGCTCACCGTCTTCAAGAACGGCCAGCCGGTGCAGTCGATCGCCGGTGCCAAGCCGAAGGGCGAGCTGGTCCGGCTCATCGAATCGGCCCTCTGACCAGCAAAAACATCAACCGAACCCCGTACCCGCTCGCCGGGTGCGGGGTTCGGTGTCTTCCCGGCCGCACCGCCGACGGATTTCTCGGCCCCAGCCACCTCGCCGCCCCGGAACGCATAGCCTCAAGCCTGGGCCGCCCGGCCAGCCAGCGTCGTGCAGAGGGGGTCGTGCGTGCGTCCGATCCGACCCGGTGACCGGGGACCCGCGGTCACGGAGATCCGTACCATCCTGACCGGCCTCGAACTGCTGGCCGCCGCCGGCCCGCAAACCGACGAGTTCGACCTCGACACCGAGCGGGCGGTCCGCGCGTTCCAGCAGTCGCGGGGGCTCAGTGTGGACGGCCGGGTCGGCGCGGAGACCTGGCGTGCCCTGGATGCCGCCCGTTGGCGGCTCGGCGCCCGCACCCTCTACCACGCGGTCCCCGAGCCGCTCACCGGCGAGGACGTCCGGTCGCTACAGGAGCGACTGCTGGAGATGGGGTACGACGTGGGCCGCGCGGACGCGATCTACGGTGTCCGGACATCGCGGGCGGTGGCCCAGTTCCAGCGTGAGGTCGGGCTCACCCCGGACGGCTCCTGCGGCCCACACACGATGAACGCGCTCCGCCGGATCGGCCGCAAGGTTGTCGGGGGTCGCCCGCAGTGGCTCCGCGAATCCGACGCGATCCGGCAGTCCGGGCCGGCGCTGGTCGGCAAGACGGTCGTCATCGACCCGGGCCATGGCGGCACCGATCCCGGGATGGTGGTACCCGACGGCTCGCTGCGCTGGACCGAGGCGGACCTGGTGCACGACCTGGCCAGCCGACTGGAGGGGCGGCTCGCCGCCTCCGGGGTGCGAGTGCAGCTCACCCGGGGCCCGTCGCCCGACAGTTGCCTGCCGGACTCCGACCGGGCCCTGCTCGCCAACTCCCTCGGCGCCGACGTGTTCATCTCGCTGCACCTGGACGGCCACGCCAACCCCGATGCGGAGGGCGTCGCGACCTACCACTACGGCACCGACAACGGGGTGACCTCGGCGACCGGTGAACGCCTGGCCGGGCTGGTGCAGCGGGAGATCGTCGCCCGCACCGGGCTGCGGGACTGCCGCACCCACGCCAAGACGTGGGAGTTGCTGCGACTGACACGGATGCCCGCCGTCCGGGTCGAGGTCGGCTATCTCACCTCACCGACGGACCGCGCCCACCTTGTCGACCCCCGGTTCCGGGACCGGGTGGTGGAGGCGATCGTGGCCGCGGTGCAGCGGATGTACTACCCGATCGAACGGGACGTCCCGACCGGATCGCTCGACGTCAGCGAACTGCGTGCCGTGGTGACCGCCGGCACTGTGGTGGACTGATTCGCCGCCGGGCGTCAGCCGTTGGTGGAGCGGGTGGCCGGGGCCGGACGGACCGGCCGGAGCAGGGTTTCCGGGCTCATCGACCCGAGCAGCTTCTCCAACGCGTACTCGACGTCGGACTTCCAGCTCAGCGCCGTACGCAGCTCAAGGCGCAGCCGAGGGAAGCGCGGATGCGGACGTACGGTCTTGAAGCCCACGGAGAGGAAGAAGTCGACCGGGGCCACGCAACCGCCGGCGGGGTCGTCCGTATCGCCGAACTTGGCGTCGCCGAACGCCTCGATGGCCTTGATCCCACGCTTGGTCAGATCCCGGGCGACACCCTGCACCAGCATTCGGCCCAACCCGCCGCCGGAGAACGCGGCGACCACGTTGGCGGTCATCAACAGTGCCGCGTCCGCGGAGACCGGGGAGGTCGGGAACGCCATCGAACGAGGCACGTAGGCGGGCGGGGCGTACATCACGAAGCCGGCCGGCATGCCGTCGACGTACGCGAGTTTGCCGCAGGAGCCCCACTCCAGCAGCGTCTGGGAGACCCATGCCTCCTTCTCCAGGCCCGGATCGCCAGCGGCGCAGGCCCGGTCCGCGGAGACCGGATCGAGTTCCCAGTAGACGCACTGCCGACACGGGCGCGGGAGGTCTTCCAACGTGTCGAGGGTCAGGCTGACCAGACGTCGCGACATATGGCGCATCCCCACAATAGGCTCGGTGGTGAGAGCGGCATGGAACGACAGCGCCGCCTTCCTGCCCCGACGAGCGATCGTACGCCGCCGATCGGCGATACGGGAGGGGACGCGCAGATGCCCACCTCAGCGGGGGACGCCGAGGACGGTCCGCCATGTGGTCGATCTGCCTCGGCACGGCGGCAGCACGACTCTGGCGGACTACGATCGACAATCGGTGTGTCCGCCGCCATGGTCAGCGGTGTGCGGGGTACCCGGAGCGGGAGCCACTCGAGCAGCGATCGAGGTGAGGTCATGACCGGCACGACACTCGACGACTACACCGACCGGTACGCCCGGCGGGTACGCGGGATGACCGCCTCCGAGATCCGAGCTTTGTTCGCGGTGGCCAGTCGTCCGGAGGTCGTCTCGCTCGCCGGTGGCGCACCGTACATCGCAGCCCTTCCGCTGGACGCGGTCGGCGAGATGCTCGGCCGGCTCGGCTCCGAGCACGGCGTGACCACCCTCCAGTACGGCATCGGCCAGGGCACCCTCGAGCTGCGCGAGCGGATCTGCGAGGTGATGTCACTCTCCGGGATCGACGCCGCGTGCGGGGCCTCCCCGGAGGACGTCGTGGTCACGGTGGGCGGGCAGCAGGCACTGGACCTGGTGGCCCGGCTCTTCCTCGACCCGGGAGACGTGGTGCTCGCCGAGGGGCCGACGTACGTCGGTGCGCTCGGCGTGTTTCAGGCCGCCCAGGCGCAGGTCGTCCACGTACCGATGGATGCGGACGGGCTGATCCCGGAGGCACTGGAGACGGCCATCGCCGACCTGGCCCGCGCGGGCCGGCGGGTCAAGTTCCTCTACACGATCCCCACCTACCAGAACCCGACCGGCGTGACGCTCAGCGAGGAGCGTCGGGAACGGGTGCTCGACATCTGCGAGCGCGCCGGCCTGCTCGTCGTCGAGGACGACCCGTACGGCCAATTGGGGTTCGAGGGTGAGGCCCCGGCCCCCCTGCGGGCCCGCCGCCGCGACGGCGTCTTCTACCTCAGCACGTTCTCCAAGACCTTCGCCCCCGGGCTGCGGGTCGGCTGGATCCTGGCGCCGCACGCGGTCCGCGACAAACTGGTGATCGCCAGCGAGGCGCAGATCCTCTGCCCCAGCGGTTTCGCCCAGGCCGCGGTGGCAACCTATCTGAGCACGATGCCCTGGCGGCAGCAGCTCAAGGTCTATCGCGAGGTCTACCGGGAACGCCGGGACGCCCTGCTCGACGCGATGGCCGACCTGATGCCCGAGGGCACCAGCTGGACCACACCGGCCGGCGGTCTCTTCGTGTGGGCCAGCCTGCCGGACGGGCTCGACTCGAAGGCCATGATGCCGCGAGCGGTCGCCGCCCGGGTCGCTTACGTTCCCGGCACCGGCTTCTACGCCGACGGCACCGGCACCGACGCCATGCGGCTCAACTTCAGCTTCCCGCCGCCGGAGCGGATCCGCGAGGGTGTCCGCCGGCTGGCCGGTGTGATGGAGCAGGAGATCGCGATGCGCCGGGTCTTCGGTGCCGTGGGTGGCGCCGCCGGCCGACGCGGCCGGGCCGGCTCCGACGTGCCCGGGCCCGACTTGGCATGATGCCGGCATGGGTACGACCGCCGAGCGCCTCCTCGTGACCGATTCCGCCATCTCGGCCGACCTGCGCGTCGTGGTGCTCGCTGGCGGGCTCTCCTACGAACGGGACGTGTCGCTGCGCTCCGGTCGTCGGGTGCTCGACGCGCTTCGCGCTGTCGGGGTGGAGGCCGAGCTGCGAGACGCGGACGTGGCGCTGCTGCCGGCGCTCGCGGCCGACCCGCCGGACGCGGTGGTGATCGCACTGCACGGCGCGACCGGCGAGGACGGCTCACTGCGCGGGGTGTTGGACCTGTGCGACGTCCCGTACGTCGGCTGCGACGCTCGTGCCTCCCGGGTCGCCTGGGACAAGCCCTCGGCCAAGGCGGTGCTCCGCGAGGCCGGCATCCCCACCCCGGACTGGGTGGCGCTCCCGCACGATCGTTTCTCCGAGCTTGGCGCGGTCGCCGTCCTGGACCGGATCGTCGACCGTCTGGGCGTACCCCTGATGGTGAAGCCGGCGCAGGGCGGGTCCGGGCTGGGCGGGGCGGTGGTCCGGGACGCGGCCGCGCTGCCCGCCGCGATGGTCGGCTGCTTCGCGTACTACTCCACGGCGCTGGTGGAGCGGTACGTGCCGGGGATGGATGTGGCGGTCTCCGTCGTCGACCTCGGCGACGGCCCCCAGGCGCTGCCGCCGGTGGAGATCGTGCCGCGCAACGGCGTGTACGACTACGCCGCCCGCTACACCGCAGGCCGGACCACCTGGCACGCCCCGGCCCGGCTGGACCCCGAGGTGGCTGCCACTGTCGCTGATGTGGCCCTCGCCGCGCACACCGCGCTCGGTCTACGGGATCTCTCCCGCGTCGACGTGATCGTGGACGCGGGAGGTCAGCCGCACGTGCTGGAAGTCAACGTCTCGCCCGGCATGACGGAGACGTCACTGCTTCCGCTCGCCGTGCAGGCAGCCGGGCTGGACTTCGGCCGACTCCTCGGCACCCTGGTCGCCCGAGCAGCCGCCCGCCTCACCAAGCACTGACCTACCCGCCAACCCGTCGGACCGCGGCACCGCCCGTGGGACGACCATGAGGTTGGCCTGTCGGGGTCAACCTCATGGTCGCCAGATCAGTGGGTCGCGCGTACGTCGGGTGTGTCGCTGCCGTTGGCGCGCGCGGCTGCCCCCGGAGTGCCGGTGCCCCCGACGCCGTTCTCGGGGATGCTCTCGCTGCCGGCCTCCCCGGAGGCTCCCCCGTTGGCCGGCCCGGACGCGGCCGGGCTGGCGGGACCAGCCTCGTCGGCGCTTGCGCTCGCTGGGCGAACGTGGGCCCCGCCGGTGGGCGTCGCCGCCGAGCCGACGATGTGAGTTCCTCCGGTGGGCACCTCCGCCTGGCCGACGTGGAGTCCGTCGGTGGCCGTCGTGGTAGCGCTGCCGGATCCTGCGGCGGTGGAGTCCTGGGCGGCAGCGGCGGGGGTCCCGGGTAGATCGGCGGCGGACGCCGTCCGAGCGGGTCCAGCCGCGGGACCGGTGACCGTGCCAGCCCGGGCGGGTTCAGCCGTCCGGTCGGTGACGGTGGTCGTCGTGGAGCCGGCATCGGCGTTCGGGTCCACGACCGGATCGGCCGCAGGCCCGCTGTCGGCGTCGGCCGGATCAGGAGTGGAGTCGAGCGCTGGTTCCGGGATCTCCTCTGCCGCCTCGATGACCGAGACCGACTCCGTCCCGGCTGCTGCAGCTGAGGCGGCCTCCGCTGCGGCAGCGGCATCCGCGGCAGCGGACTGGGCCAGCAGACTGGACGGCGCCTGCCACTGGATGCGGGGCGGCTCGGCGAGCGGGCGGCCACCGAACTCGGCGAGCCAGGCGGCGACGAGCGCCAGATTTTCCCGCCACTGCGCCTCGGAGATCGGCGGCAGGATCGAGTCCCACAGAGACAGGAACGTGCCCCGCAGCTGAAGGCGGCCGTACGGGCGGGCGAGGAACCACATGTGCAGATGAGCCGAGCCGTCGCCCCAGCGATTGACGTGCACCCGCGCCACGCCGTCGAGCGACCGGATGGCCCGCTCCAGACGTACGGTCATCACCCCCAGCTCGGCGGCCAGCAGGTTCGGCAGGTCGCCGAGGTCGAGGTGGGTGCGCGATTCCAGGATGAGCACCATGGGCAGGCCGGTGGGCCGGTCCATGGCGCGGACCCGCCACCGCTCGCCCACCCAGATGTAGGCGTCGTCGGGTGCGTTGCAGGCGGTGCATTCCCGGAGACCCTCGCCCTTCCGGGGCGGTTCGACCGGGACCGGATCATCGAGTTGCTTCACGTGGAGGTCACCCTCGAAGGGAAATGACGGCCACTGGGTGAAGTCCGGGACTGAGGGAGGGTTGTCGTGCACGACGCTGACCCTAACCGAGTCTGGCACCGCTGTCCCTACCTGTTCGAGCGGTCCCGGGCCACCGGATCGGTGCCCGCCGTCGACCAGGTCCGCGTGGTCGCGCGGGCACCGAGAGGCGATATCCACAGGCTGCCGAGATCCTGAACACAGGCCGTCATCCACAGGCTCACACCCGCTCCCACGCGCTGTTTCACGTGAAACGGGGGGTGCCTGTGGACAACCGGTGTGGATAACTTTTCGGCCGGTCGGTCGTTGTCCGCGAACCGCCAAATGGGCGGAATCGATGGCCACCGGGGAGGGGATGGACGAGGGCTCCCCGATCGGCACCGCATGCCGCCGCCGGCGCGGTACCCAGTCGCCGTTGACCGTTCGCTGGCCCGTTTGGCGTGCGTCGGGGGTGACGGCTTGGCTCGTTCGCGGACCGGTGTCAGCACAGACCTCGGCCTGGGTGACCTGGACGACCGGACGCTCCGGACGCCCAAGCACGGGGAGATCCATTCGCAGCACCGACGTCGAACGTCTGAAGACGGGAAGGCGACTCCGCTTGACCGCCGCTCCGACCCCCGTGGTGTTCGGTCGGCGCCACCGGGCCGCTGACTCGGTTTCACGTGAAACGGCGCGCCGGGCGGCGAAGTCGGTCCGGCGGTCCGGGGCCGGGCGGCGAAGGCGAGCCGGCAGTCCGGGGCCGGGCTCCAGCTGGCCTGTCGCTCGTACACCCAGTTCTTGCGGTCCGGCGGTCCGGCGGACTCCCGCCAAGGTCGTTGCGAGCCTGCTCCGCCAGACTGACCGCGATCGTGACCCTCGGCCCACCTGTGGATGACCACGGAGACGGCGTTTCACGCCACTCAGCGGCTCGCTAGCGCTTTGATCGACGCATGGGGTGGTTGCGGTCGAGTGGACCATTCCCGAGCCTTCTGCGACGCGTGTAGAGGATCCGCTCGGCGCCCGCACTCACCCAGCGGCCGCCGCAGCCGCCCGCCACCGCGTCCGCTCCACCACTAGCCGCTCACCACGCCGGAGCTCGTCGCCCATTCACCGCGCCCACCGCCCGCCGCGCCCACCGCCCGCCGCGCCCACCGCCCGCCGCGCCCACCGCCCGCCGCGCCCACCGCCCGCCGCGCCCGCCTTCCGCCGCCCGCCGCCCGCCTTCCGCCGCCTGCCGCCCGCCGCCCGCCGCCCGCCGCCCGCGGATTGTGCTGTCGCGCGTGCGGGCCGGCGCGACCGACCCATCCCGCCACCAATCTCCGCCGACTTCTCCTGCCGCCAGAGAGGCACGCCGAGTGGCTGGGCGAGCCGAGGACGACGGCGAACAGCAGAGCATGCCGGTCCGCTGAATCAGAGCCGCCGGCTGTTTCACGTGAAACGCGACGACCCCGGAATGCAGAACGGCCGCGCCCCCAATGGGTAGCGCGGCCGTGGGCGAGCGGGGAGTCAGTCCTCCCCGCCCTCCTCCTGTTGCACTCCGATGATCCCGACGATCCGCTCAAGGTCGTCCACCGTCGCGAACTCGATCGTGATCTTGCCCTTGCTCCGGCCGATGTCCACCTTCACGCGGGTGTCGAACCGGTCGGACAGCCGATCGGCGAGATCGGTCAGGGCCGGAGCGTGCGCCTTGGGTCGCCGTTTCGCGGCCTGGCCCTTCGCCGGGCCGTCGTTGAGTGCCAAGGCCACGATCTCCTCGGTCGCCCGAACCGACAGTCCCTCGGCAACGATCCGCAGGGCCAGCTGTTCCTGCGCCTCCGCCTCGTCGAGGCTCAGGAGAGCGCGGGCGTGCCCCGCCGACAGGATGCCGGCGGCAACCCGGCGCTGCACCTGTGCGGGCAGGTTCAGCAGTCGGATGGTGTTGGAGATCTGCGGGCGGCTCCGGCCGATCCGGCGGGCCAACTCCTCGTGGGTGGCACCGAACTCCTCCAGCAGTTGCTGGTAGGCGGCGGCCTCTTCCAGAGGGTTCAGGTTGGCCCGGTGGATGTTCTCCAGCAGGGCGTCTCGGAGCATGGCGTCGTCGCGGGTGTCCCGGATGATCGCCGGGATGCTCTCCCGCCCCACCGCCTGGGCGGCCCGCCAGCGCCGCTCGCCCATCACTAGTTCGTACTTCTCGTCGTCGAGCTGCCGAACGACGATGGGCTGGAGGAAGCCGACCTCCTGGATCGACGTCTTCAGCTCCTCCAGCGCCTCCTCATCGAAGACCTGGCGGGGCTGCTTCGGGTTGGGCATGATCGCGTCGACCGGGATCTCGGCGAATCGAGCACCGGGCACCGGGCTCAGCACGGGCTCCGGGCTCAGCACGGGCTCCGGCTGGCGGACTGGCGCTCCGGCGGGCACAGCGGCGACGGCGTCGCTGCCGCCGTCGTCCAGGTGCTCGTTCTCCGGCTCGGCCGTCGCGGTGCCAGCGGCAGCCGGCGCCGGCCCGGTCGGGATCAGCGCCCCCAGGCCCCTACCCAGACCGCCCCGAGGACGGTTCTTCATGCCACGCCTCCCAGCGACTCGTCCGCACTACGCATTCCGGCCCACCGGCTCCTTGACGCCCCGCTCGGCGATTTCCTGGGCGGCCTCGAAGTAACTCGTGGCGCCCCGCGAACCGGGATCGTAGGTCATCACCGACTGGCCGTAGCTCGGTGCCTCGGAGACCCGGACGTTGCGGGGGATGACCGCCTGCAGAACCTTGTCGCCGAAGTGGTTCCGGACGTCCTGCTCGACGGCGTCGGCCAACCGGGTGCGGCGGTCGTACATGGTCAGCAGGATGGTGGAGACGTCGAGCTTCGGGTTGAGGTGCTGGCGTACCAGGTTGATGTTGTTGATCAGCTGGTTGAGCCCTTCCAACGCGTAGTACTCGCACTGGATCGGGATCAGCACCTCCTGCGCGGCAACCAGAGCGTTGACGGTGAGCAGGCCGAGCGAGGGCGGGCAGTCGATGAAGACGTAGTCGAACTCGCCCGGGTAGGCGGCGATCGCCCGGTCCAGGCGCGACTCCCGGGCCACCACGGAGACCAGCTCGATCTCCGCGCCGGCCAGGTCGATGGTCGCGGGTACGCACCAGAGGTTGGGGATGCCCTCGACCGCCTGTGCCACCTCGGCCAGCGGCACGCTGTTGATCAGGCAGTCGTACACGTCGGGGATGCCGGTGTGGTGCGGGACGTTGAGCCCGGTCGAGGCGTTGCCCTGCGGGTCGAGGTCGACCACGAGCACCCGGTTGCCGTGCAGGGCGAGCGCCACCGCAAGGTTGACGGTGGTGGTGGTCTTACCCACGCCACCCTTCTGGTTGGCGACGCACATGACCCGGGTCCGGTCCGGTCGAGGCATGGTCACCTCGCCACTGGGATTCAGGATCTGCACGGCGCGCATCGCCTCCATAGCCAACGGTGGGTCATCCTCTTCGCGCGTCGGGGTTTCACGTGAAACGTACGTGGGGTCGGCCGCCACGGCAGCCAACGACTCGGTCGAAGCGACCGGCGCGTCGGCGACCACCGGCGCGGCGTCCCGAACGGCCGCCGCAGTGGGTTGGTGTGGGACGGCCGGCTCGAAGCGAACCGCCGCGGCGGTGTTGCGGCGACCCGAGGTCGACCGCACCTCGGCGGCGTTCACCGGTCGACTCGACGCCTCCGGCGTCCGACGACCACTCGCCGGCTCCGGAATGGCCGAACCCTCCGGCCGCCCTGCGTCCGACGGCGGGTCGAGCGCTGCCGGCGGATCGCCGTCGGTAGGTCGGGTCGATGGCCCGGTCGCGCCGGGCGACCAGCTTGGGTAGTCGGTTTCACGTGAAACGGGATCGCTGGTCGACCCGGTCACGCGTGGATCGTCGTACCTGCCGTCGTCATGCACCTGTCATCCCTGCCCGCTTCGGATGGTCGGTCCGCGCCCCGGTCAACTTGGCCGCATCCTCGCCCGCAACCCGGAGCGTACGGCCCGCGGGAGCGGTCGGAGACCCGCGACGTCCGTCACCCGCTCCACACTATCGACGCGCGGTCAGCCTACGGCGGACGGGCGCGGCCGGTCCACGTCGGGTTCTCATCCCCTCGTCCATCCGTACCGGTACAACGAGGCAACCCACCGGCCGGAAGCCCGATGGCGCGAAGTGTCAGCCTCGGCGGGAGCGTCCGCCCCGGGCGCGCTTCTTGGCCGCCGGGCGGGCCGGGCCGACCATCCGCTCGCGCACGATCTCCACGACCGTGGTGGGAGGGTCGATCACCCCGACGCCGCAGAGCCGCACGGCCGGCTCTCCGCCGCCGAGTCGCGTGACCACGTCGGCGTGCTCCTCGATCTCGGCCGCGGCGGACGAGCCCTTGAGCGCCAGCAGCCGGCCACCGCGAACCGCCAGGGGAAGGCTCCAGCCCGCGAGCCGATCCAGGGGCGCGACCGCGCGCGCGGTCACCACGTCTCCGCTGATCGGCTCCCGGCCGCTCGACCCGCTGGCTGCCTCGTCGGCCCGGCCACGGAACACCCGCACCGACTTGGCCAGACCGAGTCGCTCGACGACCTCGATCAGGAACGACGTCCGTCGGGCCAGCGGCTCGATCAGGGTGACAGTGAGATCGGGGCGGGCGATGGCCAGGACGAGACCCGGCAGACCGGCGCCGGAGCCGACGTCGAGCACCGTCGCGCCGGACGGGATCCGCTCGGCGACCGCAGCGCAGTTGAGCAGGTGCCGATCCCAGATGCGGGGTGCCTCCCGAGGGCCGATCAGGCCGCGGACCACCCCGTCGGTGGCCAGCAGTTCGGCGTACGCGGCGGCCAGGTCGAGGCGGTCACCGAAGAGGGTCAGCGCGGCCGGGGCCAGCTCAGGCGGCAACGCCGCGTCGGCCGGCGACGGAGCGGTGTCACGGCCGGTCGACTCGGCGTGGGCGTCGGCGTCGAAGGGAGCGGGGCGGACAGCGGACGGCCCGGGCGGCGTGCCGCCCGGGCCGGACACGGCGTCAGCCGTGATGTCGTCGTGGGTCACCCGGTCAGTCCGCCGGCCGTACGACGATGCGCCGGTTCGGCTCCACACCCTCGGACTCGCTCGCAACGCCGGACATGGCGTTGACGACGTCGTGGACGCACTTGCGCTCGAACGCGGACATCGCCTCCAGGCGGACCGGCTCGCCGTACTCCTTGACCTTCTCGACAGCGTTCTTGGCGACCGCGGCGAGTTCCTTGCGGCGGTTCGCCCGGTAACCACCGACGTCGAGCAGCAGTCGGCTCGGCGTACCGGTCTGCCGGAAGACGGCAAGGCGGGTCAGCTCCTGGAGCGCCTCCAGGGTGGCCCCGCGCTGACCGACCAGATTCTGCAGCCGCTCGCCGACCACCTCGACCATCGGACGGCCGGCGGCGACCAGCTCGTCGATGTCGCCGTCGTAGTCGAGGATGTCGAGCAGGCCCTCGACGTAGTCGGCGGCGATCTCGCTCTGCCGGAACAGGTCGCCCTCGCCGACCGCCTTCTTCACCCGGGTGCCAGCGGCGGTGTCGGTGTCGTCGTCCGCCTCGGTGTCATCGGCTTCGGTGTCGTCGCCGTCCACCGCGAGCGTGGCGGTCTCCTCCTCGTCCAGGGACTGCTCGGCGCGGGGGATGCTGGTCTCGGTCACGGTCTCATCTCCGTACTCGCTCGGCCGGACCGTCGGGTCCGACTGGTTTCCCGGGGCCGGCGGGAGGTCGCCGGTGCCCACAGGCACGTCTGTACGGGCAGTGTCGCCCGTGGCCGCGCGGTGCGCGGTCGGTTCCGCCCGGCGCCGGCCGTACGGCGGCTGCGCGGTGCGGAACGGGCCGCCGCCGGATCACCGGCGGCGGCCCTCGCAGGTCAGCCCTGCCGCTTGGCGGGGCGGCTCTTCTTCGGGTTGTTCACCGGCTTGGCGCCCGGCTTCGGCCCGGCCACCTTGGGGGCCGTCGCCTTGACCGGCGCCGGCGGGGCCGCCTTGCCGCGGCCGAACAGGCCACCGGACTTGGCGGGCTGTACCGGGTTGCGGGTGGCGGCGGGGGCGACGGCCTTCTTGGCGGTCACCGGCGGCGGGAACTTCCGCAGTACCCACTGCTGCTGGCCGAGGGTGAAGAGGTTGTTGGTGACCCAGTAGATGATGACGCCGATCGGGAAGATCGCGCCGGAGATCAGCAGCGACGCGGGGATGCCGTAGAGCATCAGTCGCTGGATCATCCGCTGCTGCGGGTCCTCGGCCCAGCCGGTCTTGAGGATCATCTGACGGCTGGTCAGGTAGGTGGTCGCGATCATGACCAGGACCAGGACACCAGCAATGATCTTCACGGTGGTGCCGTTGGCGCCGAGGCTGGCCAGCTCGTCGGCCGTGGAGCCGAACTTGCCGGCGATCGGGGCGGTGAAGAGCTTCGCCTGCGAGGCGCTCTGGAACTGGTCGGCGGTCCAGCCGTAGAGGGTCTGGTTCTTCTTGTCCGGGTCGAGCCGGCGCAGCACGTGGAAGAGGCCCAGGAAGACCGGGATCTGAAGGAACATCGGAAGGCAACCCATCAGCGGGTTGGCCTTCTCCTTCTTGTAGAGCTCCATCATTTCTTTCTGGAGCGTCTCCCGGTCACCCTTGTGCTTCTCCTGAAGCTCCTTGACCTTGGGCTGGAGCGCCTGCATCGCCCGCTGGGACTTGATCTGCTTGACGAAGACCGGGAACAGGATCACCCGGACGGTGACCACCAGGAAGATGATGGACAGGATCCAGGCGAAGTTGGTGCCGATCACCGCGCCGACGGGCACCCCGATGGCGTCCCAGGCAGAGTGCCAGGTCAGCAGGATCCACGAAATCGCGTAGTAGATCCAGTCGAGACTCAGACTCAATTCGGGGCTCCAGTCACATCAGCACGACGGCGGCCGCCCGGCTCCGGCACCGGGTCATATCCACCAGGGTGAAAGGGGTGGCAACGCAACAGCCGCCGGACCGCCAGCATGGCTCCCCGGAGCGCGCCGTGCCGAACGACCGCCTCCTGGGCGTACGCACTGCACGACGGGTAGAACCGACAGCGAGCCGGCAGTGCCGGACTTATCCACCGACGGTACGCGATGATGGGCGCGATCAGCACCTTGGCACCTGTTGTCGACGGCCGTGGAATGCCGCTCATCGGGACCGCCGTTCGCGGGACGACCGGGCGACCGCGATGGCGGCGTCCAGGTCGGTGGCGAGCCGAGGGTACGACGCCTGCGCAGCGGCGGGGAGCGCCCGGACGACCAGGGTGCTGCCGGCGGGCAGGTCGGTCAACCGTTCCCGGACCAGCGCCCGCAGTCGGCGCCGGACCCGGTTACGGGTCACCGCGTTCCCGACCGCCTTGGACACGACGAAGCCGGCACGGGACTGCACGGACGACTGCTCCGCACTGTTGTCCCGTACCGGCTCCGGCGAGGTCGGTGTGCTGGGGTCGACGGTCACCGCCACGGCCAGGTGGACCACGACGGCGCCACGTCCGGCGCGTCGGCCACCACGAACCGCTGCGGCGAAGTCAGTGCTGCGCCGCAGTCGCTGTGCGGCGGCCAGCACGACTGCCCACGTCCCCTGGACCGGCCCGGTCGGCTCAGGCCGACAGGGTGGTGCGACCCTTGGCGCGACGGCTCGACAGGATGGCACGGCCGGCACGGGTGCGCATGCGCAGCCGGAAGCCGTGGGTCTTCGCGCGCCGGCGGTTGTTCGGCTGGTAGGTGCGCTTGCTCACGTCAGGCTCTCCGTTTTCGTACGCGCCCCGCGCGACGGGATCGCCGGGGTCGTGTGGTGGTCCAGGACACCTCGACGGTGGCCCACGATCGGTGCTGTCCGGCGGAGCGGGACCTCGGCGATGCGGGGATGCGACCGCGGACAGCAAGCACCCATCACCCTAGCAGAGGGCGAGAAAGCAGCCGTTCCAGCCTACGCAGGGGGGCAATGACCGTCAAACACCCCGAGCAGCGCAGAAACGGGACGCGCCCGAGGCCGAAGGGCGGTTTTCGCTGATGCCGACAAGGGCGCCGCCGCGTCGCCGGTTGATGGCGCAGGGACAACGCTGTTACCGTGCCCGATTGCGGTGAGCGTCGGAAGCTCCGGTCGTCGCGCAGGCAAGACCGGACATGGCAGTGAATCGTTCGGCACGGTGAACCCGCTTCAGCGCCCGTTCAGGCAGGGGCAGGTCCCACCCGCGTCCGGCGGCGGCCACAATCGGTCGGTACACAGGCTGTGGATAACTTGTGGATGACCACCGGTCGACCGTCCGGGTGGGTGTTGTTCCACCCGCGAACGCGGCGGGCCCGGGACGGCCGGCTGGCAGACAGCGGCGGCCGGGAGCAGAAGCGAGGGGGTGGCACGACGGTGGCCGGTACGACCGACCTTGCCGCAGTGTGGTTAGCGGCGACCGACGAGCTAGCCGACGAGATCATCTCCGCCCAGCAGCGTGCCTATCTCCGCCTGACCCGGCTGCGGGCGATCGTCGAGGACACCGCACTGCTCTCCGTTCCGGACGCGTTCACCCGCGACGTGATCGAGTCACGACTGCGCCCGGCGATCACCGAGGCGCTCACCCGCCGGCTGGGCCGGCCGATCCAGGTAGCGGTCACCGTCCGGGTGGCCGAGGACGCCACCGGCCGACCGGCCGGCACCGTCTACCGCAGCGCCCCGGAGACCGGGCAGCTCGACATCGACGGCCCCGGCATCGCGCAGTTCGACGACGACCAGGGCTCTCGACCGTCGGCCGACGCGATGATCCCTGAGCAGTCACCCGCGCCACGTACGCCCGATCCGGTGGCGCCGCCCGCGCCGGCGGGTCCGCCGCTCGCACCGCCTGTGGACGGGCATCGCGCGGGGTTGATTCCCGCCAGCAGGGACGGGCAGGAGGCGTTGTTCAGCGCCGCCTTCGCGGAGCCCCTGCGGCCTTCCCGACCGGGCCCGGACAGGCGCGGCTACGACGAGCAGGCCGCCCGCCTGGACCCGCCCGGCCCGGACACCCGGCCCTACGAGCCCCGCTACCGGGACGACTCGGCGTCGCCGCGCGACCAGCACGTGATCCGTTCGCTCCCCCGGGACAGCGGAACGGACAGCGGGCCCGGTCGCAGCGCGGTGGATCATCGGACCGGTGGTCGTGACGACCGTCGGTTGCCCGGTGCCGACACCGGCGGTAACCGGCTCAACCCGAAGTACATGTTTGAGACGTTCGTCATCGGCTCGTCCAACCGCTTCGCCCACGCGGCGAGCGTGGCGGTGGCGGAGTCGCCGGCCAAGGCGTACAACCCGCTGTTCATCTACGGGCACTCCGGGTTGGGCAAGACGCACCTGTTGCACGCCATCGGGCACTACGCCACGACACTCGGCAACGCCCGCTCGGTCCGGTACGTCTCGACCGAGGAATTCACCAACGACTTCATCAACTCGCTCCGGGACGACAAGACCAGCGCGTTCCAGCGGCGCTACCGCGACGTCGACATCCTGTTGATCGACGACATCCAGTTCCTGGAGAACCGCGAGCGCACCCAGGAGGAGTTCTTCCACACCTTCAACACGCTGCACAACGCCAACAAGCAGATCGTGATCACGTCCGACCGGTCGCCGCGCCAGCTCGCCACCCTCGAGGACCGGATGCGAACCCGGTTCGAGTGGGGGCTGCTGGCCGACATCCAGCCACCGGATCTGGAGACCCGGATCGCGATCCTGCAGAAGAAGGCGGCGCAGGAGCGGATGTACGCCCCGCCGGACGTGTTGGAGTTCATCGCCTCCCGGGTGTCGAACTCGATCCGGGAGCTGGAGGGTGCGCTGATCCGGGTGACGGCGTTCGCCAGCCTGACCCGGTCGACGGTCGAGCTGTCGCTAGCCGAGGAGGTGCTTCGGGACTTCATGCCCGACGGCGCCGGCCCGGAGATCAACGCCGACCAGATCATGGCCTCGACCGCTGACTACTTCGGGGTGAGCCTGGAGGATCTGCGCGGCCAGTCCAGGTCGCGGGTGCTGGTCAACGCCCGCCAGGTGGCCATGTACCTGTGTCGGGAGTTGACCGAGCTGTCGCTGCCCCGGATCGGGCAGGCGTTCGGTGGCCGGGACCACACCACTGTGATGCACGCCGACCGCAAGATTCGTCAGCAGATGGCGGAGCGCCGCTCGCTGTACAACCAGATCGCCGAGCTGACCAACCGGATCAAGCAGAACAGCTGAGCCGTACGACCGCCCTCGCGGCGGGGCACAGCCGCAGGACACGCCCGGCCGGATCTCCGGTCGGGCGTTCTTTTTTGGTAGGTCAGCTGGACTCTCGACATGGTGGAGACCACAGCATCGAGGCCGTGACCACCTCGATCCCCACTCGTTGTCCACAGCTCGTTATCCACCGTCGGTGGATAACTACGGTCCGTCCTCCGCCAGTTACCCACAGGCTGTGGAGAAACCCTGTGTACGAGGCTGTGGACGCCTGGGGACGACGGTCAGGTTATCCACCGATCATCATCAACCTGTGTACGAGCTGTTGAAGGTTCTGGGGATGACGGCAATGGTGATCTTCCCCGCGATCCACAGGCTTGGGGAGAAAGTCGGTGGATTACCGGTGGACAACCGGTGGACAACGGTGGACAACCGGCCGCCGTCGCCGGGCTGTGGACACACAAGCCGGTTGCACCCCCGGTTCTCCACAGCTAAATCACCGGTGGATAACCTGTCTGACCTGCGCAGACCTCGGTTTTCCACAGTTTGCACAGGTGCGATGAAGACGATGAGTTATCTCTTCTAAGAGAACAAAAACCAATCATCACCGTTGGGCTTTCTGTGGATCGGGCCGAACGCTGTCGGATCAGCCGGTCAGCATCGACACGATCCATGGGGTCGGGCGCACAGCCGATGTCCCCGCGCCCTAAGGTGCGATGGGTACCCGCACGGTCGGGCGGGACGGTAGGCAGCGGTCGGCATGAGAGAGTTGTCGCTGACGTCGACGCGGAGGCATTGATGAAGTTCCGAGTGGAGCGCGACGCGCTCGCCGAGGCTGTGGCGTGGACCGCGAAGAGCCTGCCCAACCGGCCATCCGTACCGGTGCTCGCCGGGGTGATGCTCCGTGTCACCGACGGCAACCTGCGGGTCTCCGGGTTCGACTACGAGGTCTCCAGCCAGGTGACCGTCGAGGTGCAGGGCGACGCCGACGGCGCCGCGCTCGTCTCCGGCCGCCTGCTCGCTGAGATCACCAAGGCGTTGCCGGCCAAGCCGGTCGACATCGCCGCGGTCGGCGCACACCTCGAGCTGGTCTGTGGCAGCGCCCGGTTCACCCTGCCCACCATGCCGGTGGAGGATTACCCCGCGCTGCCCGAGATGCCGCAGAGCGCCGGCACTGTCGACGCCGCCGCGTTCGCCACGGCGGTGGCCCAGGTGGCCATCGCGGCCGGTCGCGACGAGACGCTGCCGATGATGACCGGTGTCCGCGTCGAGCTGTCCGGCGACACCCTGTCGATGCTCGCCACCGACCGTTACCGGTTGGCGCTGCGCGAGATCCAGTGGCGGCCGGACGACCCCGAGGTGAGCATCAACGCCCTGGTGCCGGCCCGCACCCTGAACGACACCGCCAAGGCCCTCGGCCCGCTGGGCGGCGAGGTAACGCTCGCCCTGGCCCAGGGCGCTGCGGGCGAGGGCATGGTCGGCCTCGCCGGCGGCACCCGACGCACCACCAGCCGGCTGCTCGACGGCGCCAACTACCCGCCGGTGCGGTCGCTCTTCCCGGCCACGCACAACGCCGCGGCCCGGGTGCCGGTCAGCACGCTGATCGAGGTGGTCAAGCGGGTCGCGCTGGTCGCCGAACGGACCACCCCGGTGCTGCTCAGCTTCAGCGCCGACGGCCTGGTGGTCGAGGCCGGCGGTTCCGAGGAGGCACGGGCCAGCGAGGCGATGGAGGCCACCTTCACCGGTGAGCCACTGACCATCGGCTTCAACCCGCAGTACCTCATCGACGGTCTGGCAAACCTGGGCGCCCAGACGGCCGTGCTCTCGTTCGTCGACGCCTTCAAGCCCGCGGTGATCTCGCCCGCTGGCGAGGATGGCGAGGTCATTCCGGGGTACCGGTACCTCATCATGCCGATCCGCGTCTCGCGCTGATCGCGCCCAGCAACACCCAGATCCACGGAGGTAGAAACACATGCAGCTCGGCCTAGTAGGACTCGGCCGTATGGGCGGCAACATGCGGGAGCGGTTGCGTTCGGCCGGGCACGAAGTGGTCGGCTTCGACCACAACGCGCAGATCAGCGACGTCACGACCATCGCGGGCCTGGCAGAGAAGCTCGAGTCACCGCGCGCGGTCTGGGTCATGGTGCCCGCCGGCGTCACCGACGCCACGATCGACGAACTCGCCGAGGTGCTCGGCGAGGGCGACATCATCATCGACGGCGGCAACTCGCGCTTCAGCGACGACGCGCCTCGCGCGGAGCGGCTCAACCAGCGGGGCATCGGCTACATGGACGTCGGGGTCTCCGGCGGCGTCTGGGGCCGGCAGAACGGGTACGGGCTGATGGTCGGCGGCGCCCAGGAGCACGTGGACCGCCTGATGCCGATCTTCAACGCGCTCAAGCCGGAGGGTGAGTTCGGCTTCGTGCACGCCGGCCCCGTCGGTGCCGGCCACTACTCGAAGATGGTGCACAACGGCATCGAGTACGGCCTGATGCACGCCTACGCCGAGGGCTACGAGCTGATGGCCGCCTCGGAGTTGGTGACCAACGTGCCAGGCGTCATCAAGTCCTGGCGGGAGGGCACCGTCGTCCGTTCCTGGCTGCTCGACCTGCTCGACCGGGCGCTCGACGAGGACCCGGAGCTGGCCGACCTGAGCGGCTACACGGAGGACACCGGCGAGGGTCGGTGGACGGTCGACGAGGCGGTCCGGCTGGCGGTGCCGCTGAACGTCATCACCGCTTCGCTGTTCGCCCGGTTCGCCTCACGGCAGGACGACTCGCCCGCCATGAAGGCCGTCTCCGCGCTGCGTCAGCAGTTCGGTGGCCACGCCGTCCACAAGCGCTGAGCGGTATCCACAACCTGTGTATGTTCACCGGCTGGAACTGGTCGACTTCCGCTCGTACGAGCGGGTGGCCGTCGACCTCCAGCCGGGAGCGAACGTCCTGATCGGCGCCAACGGCGTCGGCAAGACCAACCTCGTCGAGGCGCTGGGCTACGTGGCGACCCTGGACTCGCACCGGGTCGCCACCGACGCGCCTCTGGTCCGGATGGGCGCCACGTCCGCGGTGATCCGCTGCGCGGTGGTGCACGACGGCCGCGAGCTCCTGGTCGAGCTGGAGATCGTGCCCGGCAAGGCCAACCGGGCCCGACTGGGCCGCTCACCGGCACGGCGGGCCCGGGACGTGCTCGGGGCGCTCCGGCTGGTGCTCTTCGCCCCGGAAGATCTTGAGCTGGTCCGGGGCGACCCGGCCGAGCGCCGCCGCTACCTGGACGACCTGCTGGTCAACCGGCAGCCCCGGTTCGCGGGCGTGCGGGCCGACTACGAGCGGGTCGTCAAGCAGCGCAACGCCCTGCTGCGCACCGCCTACCTGGCCCGCAAGACCGGTGGGTCCCGGGGCGGCGACCTCGGCACCCTCGCGGTCTGGGACACCCACCTGGCCCAGCACGGGGCGGAGCTGCTCGCCGGCCGCCTGGAACTGGTGGCCGCGCTCACCCCGCACGTGGCCAAGGCGTACGACGCGGTGGCCGCCGGTCGGGGTGCGGCGAGCATCACCTACCGGCCCTCGATCGAGCTGGCCGAACCGACCACCGACCGGGCCGCGCTGGCCGAGGCGCTGACGGCGGCCCTGGCCGCGTCCCGCTCCGCCGAGATCGAGCGGGGCACCACCCTGGTCGGCCCACACCGCGACGAGTTGGCCCTGAGCCTCGGCCCACTGCCCGCCAAGGGGTACGCCAGCCACGGCGAGTCCTGGTCGTTCGCCCTCGCGCTGCGGCTGGCCGGGTACGACCTGTTGCGCGCCGACGGCATCGAGCCGGTGCTGGTGCTCGACGACGTCTTCGCGGAGTTGGACACTGGCCGCCGGGAGCGGTTGGCGGAGCTGGTCGGCGGGGCGAGTCAGCTGCTGGTCACCTGCGCGGTGGACGACGACGTGCCGGCCGCCCTGCGCGGCACCCGCTATCAGGTCGGCGAAGGGACGGTACGCCGTGTCGGATGAGCCAGGCACCAAACGGCCAGCGGCCGGCGACGGCCCCGCGGCGCGTACCCCGAAGGCGGCGGAGGGATCGGCGGGCGGTGATCCGGCGGCAGCCGCCAGCGGCCCGGAGCTGGCCCGGGCGGTCCTCGACGCGGCGCTGTCCCGCCGGCAGGCGGCGGCCCGCGCCCGGCGTACCCCCGGCAGCGGCGACGCTGCCGGCGGCTCGGGGCGGCGGTTGCGCGGCTACTCCGGCCCCGGCCCAGACCCGCGCGATCCGCAGCCGCTCAGCGCCGTGCTGAACCGGCTGGTGAAGGCGCGGGGCTGGCAGCAGCCGGCGGCTGAGGCCACGGTGTTCGGCGCCTGGGAGCGGGTCGTCGGCGCGGAGGTCGCGCAGAACAGTCGCCCGGTGAAGTTGGAGAACGGCGAGCTGACCGTGGAGGCGCGCTCGACCGCCTGGGCCACCCAGCTGCGGCTGCTCGCCGGCTCGCTGCTCAAGCAGATCGCCAGCGAGGTCGGTCACAACGTGGTGCGCAAGCTGCACATTCACGGCCCGGCCGCGCCCTCCTGGGGGAAGGGCCCACGCCGGGTACGCGGCCGGGGCCCGCGCGACACGTACGGCTGAGCCGGCCGTTCAGCCGCGCCGGTCGGCCGCGCGGGCTGCCCGCTTGCGTTCCCGCTGCTCCCGGGTGAAGCGCTTACGCTCAGCCAGGTCGCGTTTCCACGCCTCGCGGGCCTCGGCTGAGCCGCCCTGCACCGCGCCCTGCACACCCTCGGCCGGGCCAGCGAGGTGCCGGAAGGCCCAACGCATCAGTCGGCCACCCTCGCCCGGGGCCCTGGTGATCGCGCCGTCCTCGCTCATCTGCCGCCCTCTTCCCCGCGTCGCCTCGCCGGTTCTCGCCCGTCGCACGAGCCTACCTTTGGGGCACCAATGGTTGGTGTACCAATGATCGGTACGATAGTCATCGTGCGGAGAGAGGGCAACCGATGAGCGAACGACCGGACGGCGTCGACCCGCTGGCCCTGGAGCAGCAGGTCTGCTTCGCCCTCTCGGTCGCCGCGCGCAGCGTGGTGGCCGTCTACCGGCCACTGCTGGAGCCGATGGGGCTGACCCACCCGCAGTACCTGGTGATGTTGGCGCTCTGGCAGCACGCGCCGTTGTCCGGCCGCGACCTCAGTCGCCTGCTCCAGCTCGACCCGGGCACGCTGTCACCCCTGCTCAAGCGGCTGGAGGCGGCCGGCTACCTGCGCCGGGAACGGGACCCGAGCGACGAGCGCAGCCTCGCCGTCACCCTCACCGCCAGCGGTGCCGCGCTGCGGAGTCAGGCCGAGCTGATCCCGGCCGCAATCGTGCAGAGGCTGGGGCTGCCCGTCGAGGACCTGCAACACCTGCACGCGGTGCTCACGCAGCTGATCTCGGCCGCCAACCGGCCGGCCGCCTCGGAGACCGACGCGGCGGCTCAGGCGTCGGCGTAGACGGCGAACCCGCGCTCGGCGCAGCGCCGGTAGAACGCGGCCAGCACGCCCAGCTCGGCACAGGTGAAGTTCCACTGCGGCGGGTCGCCGCGCTCGTCGCGCAGCGCGTCGAGCCGACTCTCCAGCCAGCGCAGCTGCTGCTCGGCCAACCGACCGTCGCCGAGCAGGGAGCGCAGCACGGTGCTCACCGACTCGAAGGTGACCGCCTCGCCGGTCGCGCGGTGCGCTGCCACGAACCGCTCGATCCCGCTGGCGATCCAGGAGCAACCGTCCGGGTCGATCACCGGGTCCTCGTCCTCGGCGGCGGCGTCTGTGGCGTACAACACACCTTCGAGGCCGAGCAGCAGATCCACCAACTCGGTGTACGCGGTCGCGCGGATGGTGCCGGTCTTCGCGATCAGCTCGGCCAGCGCCGCTGTCGGTGCGGAGATGCGCGGCAGGTCGACGATCTCACCGAAGTCGACGAACTCGGCCGGCGCGACCGGATCGTAGAAGCGGCCGGTCCGCGGCCAGTGCACCGCGACGTTGTCCAGCCCCATCTGTCACCTCTTAAAGAGCACGTGTCGGGTCGATCGGGTCGATCGTCCCGGTTCCAACCGGTAAAGATCAAGGCTGGTTCCGGGGCGCCGCAAACGTACGGCACGGACGCTTCGGCCGCGACCCCCGACCCGCCCGACCGCGGGTCAACCCGTTCCGGGGCGGCGCGTGCGGTGGGGGCCTGGCGTGTGGGGGGAGTCGTGGGCGGCGGGGTTCTGCCGGCTATGGACTTCTCAGCCGCCTCTCTGAGGGTGCCGAGTGGTGGTTCTGTCCTCCGGGCACAGTAGGATTGACAGCGAGACGAAGACCCGGTGCGGGAGTGGGACGGGGCCGGTGGCCCCAGATTCATTCTCCACGTCGGGTCGAGCCGATCGCGATCCGCGGGCAACCGCGGCGACCGGCGCGTTCGACCCGCTGTCCGGAGTTCTCCGGTGCCGGTCCGCGCGCCGACGTCGCGTCCTGTCCGCCGAACCCGCGCCCGACGCGCCCTACCGGCGCGGCTGACGCGAGAAAGTGGCCGAGGGTGGCAGCGCAGGACAAGCAGGAGTACGGCGCAGAGTCGATCACCGTTCTCGAGGGGCTGGAGGCGGTTCGCAAGCGGCCCGGTATGTACATCGGGTCCACCGGCGAGCGCGGTCTGCACCACCTCGTCTGGGAGGTCGTCGACAACGCTGTCGACGAGGCGCTGGCTGGATACTGCGACACCATCGACGTGGTGCTGCTCGCCGATGGCGGCGTGCGGGTCACCGACAACGGCCGTGGTTTCCCGGTCGACCTCCACCCGAAGCTCAAGAAGCCGGGTGTCGAGGTCGCGTTGACCATCCTGCACGCGGGTGGCAAGTTCGACGGCAAGGCGTACGCGGTCTCCGGCGGTCTGCACGGCGTCGGTGTCTCAGTGGTGAACGCGCTCTCCACCAAGATGTTCGTCGAGATCCACAAGTCCGGCTCCGTGTGGCGGCAGCACTACACCAACTCCAAGCCCGGCTCACTGGAGAAGGGCGAGACCACCGACCGCACCGGCTCGGCGGTCTCCTTCTGGCCCGACCCCGACGTCTTCGAGACCGTCGACTTCGACTTCCAGACCATCTACCGGCGCCTGCAGGAGATGGCCTTCCTCAACCGGGCCCTCCGCATCCACCTGCTCGACGAGCGAGTGGCCGAGGAGGAGGACGGCCGGCAGCGCGAGGTCACCTTCTATTACGAGGGCGGCATCGCGGACTTCGTCCGACACCTCAACGCCTCGAAGAGCCCGATCCACAAAACCGTGGTCGAGTTCGAGGCCGAAGAGGAGGGCATGTCCCTCGAGATCGCCATGCAGTGGAACGAGTCGTACGGCGAGTCGGTCTACACCTTCGCCAACACGATCAACACCCACGAGGGCGGCACCCACGAGGAGGGCTTCCGGTCCGCGCTGACAAGCGTGGTCAACCGGTATGGCACCGACAAGAAGCTGCTCAAGGGCGATGAGAAGCTCTCCGGCGAGGACATTCGCGAAGGACTCGCGGCGATCATCTCGGTCAAGCTGGCCAACCCACAGTTCGAGGGCCAGACCAAGACCAAGCTGGGCAACACCCCGGTGAAGAGCTTCGTGCAGCGGGTCTGCAACGACCGGCTGGTCGACTGGTTCGACCGTAACCCGGCCGAGGCCAAGATGATCATCACGAAGGCCTCCCAGGCGGCCCGCGCCCGGATCGCCGCCCAGCAGGCGCGCAAGCTGGCCCGGCGCAAGTCGCTGCTGGAGTCCGGCTCGATGCCGGGCAAGCTGGCCGACTGCCAGTCGACCGACCCCCGCGAGTCCGAGGTGTTCATCGTCGAGGGTGACTCGGCCGGCGGCTCGGCCAAGCAGGGCCGCGACCCACGGACCCAGGCGATTCTGCCGATCCGCGGCAAGATCCTCAACGTGGAGAAGGCCCGGATCGACCGGGTGCTGAAGAACAACGAGGTCCAGGCGCTGATCACCGCGCTGGGCACCGGCATCCACGACGACTTCGACATGGAGAAGCTGCGGTACCACAAGGTGGTGCTGATGGCCGACGCGGACGTCGACGGCCAGCACATCCAGACGCTGCTGCTCACCCTGCTGTTCCGCTTCATGCGTCCGCTTGTCGAGATGGGCAACGTCTACCTGGCCGCCCCGCCGCTCTACAAGATCAAGTGGAACAAGAAGGGCGACGACGCCCAGTACGCGTACTCCGACCGCGAGCGGGACGGTCTGATCGCACTGCGCCAGCAGAAGAAGCCGAACGCCAAGCCGGACGACATTCAGCGCTTCAAGGGCCTCGGCGAGATGAACTATCCCGAGCTGTGGGAAACCACGATGAACCCGGCGACGCGTACCCTGCGTCAGGTCACTCTCGACGACGCGGCGACCGCCGACGAGTTGTTCAGTGTGCTGATGGGTGAGGACGTCGAGGCGCGCCGGTCGTTCATTCAGCGCAACGCCAAGGACGTGCGGTTCCTGGATATCTGACGGACTACGCCGGATCGGCCGGGCAGTGCCCGGCCGATCCGGCGGTCCACAGAGTTATCCACAGCTTGGCCGGTATCCACAGCCGTTATCCACAGCACGAAAACGACTCTGAGTCTGATAAGGGTATACAGTGACCGATTCTCCCGAGTCCACACCGAACGAGCCCGAGGTCCCCGCCGAGGCCATCGCCGCGGTGGTCGCGCACGACCGGATCGAACCGGTCGGGCTCGAGGTGGAGATGCAGCGCTCCTACCTCGACTACGCGATGAGCGTCATCGTCGGTCGCGCGCTACCGGACGTCCGGGACGGCCTCAAGCCGGTCCACCGCAAGATCCTCTACGCGATGTTCGACTCCGGCTACCGTCCGGACCGCGGCTACGTGAAGTGCTCCCGTGTCGTCGGTGACGTGATGGGTCAGTTCCACCCGCACGGCGACTCGGCGATCTACGACGCGCTGGTCCGGATGGCGCAGTCCTGGTCGCTGCGCTACCCGCTGGTGGACGGCAACGGCAACTTCGGCTCGCCGGGTAACGACCCGGCCGCTGCCATGCGATACACCGAGTGCAAGCTCGACCCCCTCGCCATGGAGATGCTGCGGGACATCGACGAGGACACCGTCGACCTTCAGGACAACTACGACGGCCGGGCCAAGGAGCCCACCATCCTGCCGTCGCGGATCCCCAACCTCCTGGTGAACGGCTCCGAGGGCATCGCGGTCGGCATGGCCACCAAGATCCCGCCGCACAACCTGCGGGAGATCGGCGCGGCGGTGCAGTGGTGCCTGGAGCACCCGGAGGAGGACGAGGAGACCACCCTCGAAGCCCTGCTCGGCATCGTCAAGGGCCCGGACTTCCCGACCCACGGCCTGATCGTCGGCACCACCGCGATCCAGGACGCGTACCGCACCGGTCGCGGCTCGATCCGGATGCGCGCCGTGGTGGAGGTCGAGGAGGACAAGCGGGGCCGCCCCTGCCTGGTCGTCAGCGAGCTGCCCTACCAGGTCAACCCGGACAACCTCGCCGAGCGGATCGCCGAGCTGATCAAGGAGGGCAAGCTCGCCGGGATCGCCGACATCCGCGACGAGTCCTCCGGTCGTACCGGCATGCGGATCGTCCTGGTGCTCAAGCGCGACGCGGTCGCGAAGGTCGTGCTGAACAACCTCTACAAGCACACCCAGCTCCAGGAGACCTTCGGCGCCAACATGCTGGCCCTGGTCGACGGGGTGCCGCGCACGCTCAACCTGGCCCAGTTCCTCCGCTACTACGTCGAGCACCAGATCGACGTGATCCGCCGGCGGACCGCGTTCCGGCTGCGCAAGGCCGAGGAGCGGGCACACATCCTGCGCGGCCTGGGCAAGGCGCTGGACGCGCTGGACGAGGTGATCGCCCTGATCCGGCGCTCTCCGACCGTGGACGACGCCCGGCAGGGCCTGATCCGGCTGCTGGACATCGACGAGATCCAGGCGACCGCGATCCTGGACATGCAGCTGCGCCGGCTCGCCGCCCTGGAGCGGCAGCGGATCGTCGACGACCTGGCGAAGCTCGAGATCGAGATCGCCGACCTCAAGGACATCCTCGCCAAGCCCGAGCGGCAGCGGAAGATCGTCTCGGAGGAGCTGGGCGAGATCGTCACCAAGTGGGGCGACGACCGGCGGACGCAGATCATCCCGTTCGACGGCGAGGTCTCGATGGAGGACCTCATCGCCCGCGAGGACGTGGTCGTCACGATCACCCGCACCGGGTACGCCAAGCGGACCAAGGTCGATCTGTACCGCTCGCAGCGGCGCGGCGGTAAGGGCGTCAGTGGCGCCACGCTGCGGCAGGACGACATCGTCAGCCACTTCTTCGTCTGCTCGACGCACGACTGGATCTTGTTCTTGACGAACAAGGGCCGCGTCTACCGGGCCAAGGCGTACGAGTTGCCGGAGGCCAGTAGGGTAGCCAAGGGCCAACACGTGGCCAATCTGCTCGCCTTCCTACCCGACGAGCAGATCGCGCAAATCATTGAGATCCCGAACTACCAGGTAGCCCCCTATCTGGTACTGGCCACGAAGAACGGCCTGGTGAAGAAGACGCGGCTCGAGGAGTTCGACTCCAACCGTTCCGGCGGCATCATCGCGATCAACCTGCGCGATGAGGACGAGCTGGTCGGTGCTGCGCTGGTTGCGCCGGAGAACGACCTGCTGCTGGTCTCGAAGAAGGCACAGGCGATCCGGTTCAACGCCTCGGACGAGGCGTTGCGGCCGATGGGCCGGGCCACCTCGGGCGTGATCGGCATGCGCTTCACGGACGACGACGTCCTGCTCGCCATGGAAGTCGTGCGGGAAGGTTTGGACGTTCTGGTGGCCACGAACGGGGGATACGCGAAGCGCACCCCGATCGAGGAATACCCGGTGCAGGGCCGGGGAGGTAAGGGCGTGTTGACTGCAAAGATCACCGAACGGCGCGGTGGTCTGGTTGGCGCGGTGGTGATCGATCCGGACGACGAACTGTTCGCGATCACCAGCAACGGTGGTGTCATTCGGACTCCGGTGAAGCCTGTACGGCGTACGCGTGACCGGAACACAATGGGGGTCAAGCTGATGGACCTCCCGGACGGCGTGACTATCGTGGCGATTGCTCGCAATGCCGACGAGCCTGACGAACAGGACTAGTTGAATGACGGAGACACAGGCGAAGTCGGGGAACACGGGGACCTCGGCCAAACCGGTCGACGAGGAGGCCGCCAAGGGCGGCACACCAGCGACCGGCCGCGCGGCCGTGGGCCGGGCGACGGTCCCCGCCGACGCGCCTGCCCCGAAGTTCACCAGGGCTCCCGGTATGACACCCCCGCCGGAGCAGCCGGGCGAAGACGGCGAGTCCGGCGACAAGACCGAGACGCCCAGCGCCGAGGCGCCGACGTCGGCCGCCGCCAATCCTCCGGGTCCGGCGGCGGCACCCTCGGCACGTCCGGCGACCACCCAGCCGATCGGTCTCCGGCCCGGTCAGGCGACGTCAACCGGGTCCACCGGCACCCAGCCGCGGATCACACCCGGGATGACCCAGCCGCAGCCGGACGCGGCGCGGACGGCCGCCACTGCCGGCCGGCCAGCCAGCGGCGGTGGCCTGCCACCGGGGATCGGCAACGCGTCCGCCGTCGGGGCAGCCCGCGTCGGTGACGCGGTGCGTGCGGCGCGTACGTCGGTCAGCTCGGCCGCCTCCCGCGGGCCGCGTCGGGCCCGGCTGAACCTCAAGCGGATCGACCCGTGGTCCGTGATGAAGTTCGCATTCGCGGTGTCGGTGGTGCTCTTCATCGTCGTGGTGGTCGCCACCTCGGTGCTCTACCTGGCGCTGGACGCGATGGGTGTGTTCCAGAGCGTCAACGAGAGCCTGAGTGACCTGGTCAACGCCGGCGGCGGGCAGAGCACCAGCGGCTTCCAGATCACCGCCAAGGGCGTGATTCTCAGCTCGGCGCTGATCGGTCTGGTCAACGTGGTGCTGTTCACCGCGCTGGCCACCCTGGGCGCGTTCGTCTACAACGTCTGCGCCGACCTGGTCGGCGGGATCGAGCTGACCCTCGCCGAGCGGGACTGAGTGACCGGGGCGCCGGGGCACCGCGGAAAGCGGTCGCTCCGGCGTCCCGTACTCGGGTAGGTTTTTGCAGGCGGCGACGGCCTGGCTCGCAAGCTCGGACCCCGATTTGGGGTCGGCGGAGCGGATGGGTTAATCTTGCTCGTCGCAACGCGGGGCTATAGCTCAGTCGGTTAGAGCGCAGAGCTGATAACTCTGAGGTCGATGGTTCGATTCCATCTAGCCCCACCGCATGTCGTCCGACGGTAGTCGAGCGCGAGGGGTCGCCCCATGTTCAAGAAGCTGCTGATTCTGGCTGGCGTCGTCGGTGTGGCCGCCGTCGTGTTCAACAAGATCAAGGCGTCGAACGACGAGCGTGCCCTGTGGCACGAGGCGACCACCGCGCCCGACCTGCGCTGACGTTCGGCCCGGCGCGAGCGATCGTCGCCGCGGCAACTCACGGGGCCCTAGCTCAACTGGCAGAGCACTGCCTTTGCAAGGCAGGGGTTAGGGGTTCGAGTCCCCTGGGCTCCACCAGCACTTTCACCGGTAGACCTCGGTCCCGAATACAGCCAAGCGGTCACGCTGTCCCCTCTTCGCCCGAGACGCGATCGGCGGGGATCTTCGACAGAGATGGGGCCGCCCACCTCCACCGCGAGTCCGGGCGAAGCCGTTCAACGATGTGCGGACTCACGGCGGAGATGAGCTTCAGGCGGGGCCAAGGACGGCATCGATCTGGCGCAGTGCCTGCTAAGTTCGGGCCTGACGGCGGAGGCCGAGAGCACCGGCGGTTAGCAGGGCGATGGCCCCGATGACGACCGTCCAGAACCACGTGGCCTCGAGACTCTCGGGTTGACCCCAGGCGCCCAGGGCTCTGAGTGACAGCATGGCGATGATCAGTGGGATGAGGAGCGCCGCGGCCGCGATGGTCGCCCGGGCGTCGACGGCAACCCAGAGCAGGAAACCGGCCATTACGACGACAGTGGCCCCCGGCTGCAGGCCGATCGTCACGTCGTAATCCGTGGGCAGCAGAAACACCGCTACCGGCACGGCGGACAGCCAGGCCACAGGCCGTCGTGTGCCTGACGCCGGCCAAAGGATCAACGGCACGATCAACAGCACGGCGAGCGGCAGCGGCCAGAGGGTCGAGTCGGTCATGGCGTCGTCGCGGATGAGCTCAATCGAAGGGTAGTGGCGCTCGCCGGTGACGTTGTCCACGCCGACCAGGACGAGGCGCAGAACGACCAGCGCGGCGGCGAGCGCGCTGAGCGTGGCCAGTAGGCCCAGTACGTATCGGCCGCCGGCTACCGCGACGACCGCCAAGGCGGCGATGACGGTTACCAGTGGATAGATGAGCTCAGGCGGATAGTCCACGCCGTCAGTGACCATGCGGGGGAGGACCCTCCCGGTCTCGGCCAGGCTGCCGGCCGTGGCATAGACCAGCAGGAGGAGCACAGCCAGGCGCAGCGACCCACGGAGCCCACGGCTTGTCGAACGCGCGTCGTGCGTCCTGGCGCGGGTCTGCAATCCCCGCAGTACCAGCATCGCCGCCTCCCGCACCGTCGGGCGCCGCTGATCAGGGCCGGCCGCCTCCATGAGTGTGCCGATCATTTCAGCGCCGCGCTCACGCCGGTAGCGCTTCGGGTACGCGCACAGCAGCAGCCGGTATCGCGCCTCAAGTGCCTCCTGACTCATGCCGGCCTCACCGCCCGAACGCGCAGAGCCGGTCGGTCGATCACGACGCGCGCAGCCTGAATCATCCGATCGGCCTCGGCGCGAAGCACGGCAACGCCCTCGTCCGTGAGGTTGTAGTAGCGCCGGGCCCGACCGTTGACTACGTCCTCGTCGACGACGCGAAGAAGCCCTTCGGTGCTGAGCCGGTCGAGTGCCGCATAGAGAGTGCCGGCCGCCATGCGTACCCGACCGCCCGACAACTCCTCGGCGCGCTTGATAATCGCGTACCCGTGCAGTGGGCCGTCCATCAGCGCGGCGAGCGCAAAATAGCTCTGTTCGCGGATAGTCATGACAGCATAATACTCAGTCAAGGTGAGCATCGCTAGGCTGGCGTGGCAGGGTGGGGGCGCGATGCTTGCTGCCAACACATGAACACCGGCCACAGCCAGCGGGGAGGCGAGGCGGGTGACGGGGTTTGCCGGATGCTCCTACGGCTTCCGCGTCGGGGAATCGGCGGTCGCGGCGATTGCTTCCGCGACGCACTCATAGTCCTTGACCAGCCGGCCGACCAATCTCGGTTCGGGCTCGACTGCCTCGACCAACCCACGCACCAGATCGCGAATCATGGCCTCGCGCGATGGTTGTCCATTGCGGGGATGCCGCCGATGAAAGCTGTGCCAACGGCGTAGGCCGACGTCGACGAGCCGATCGCGGCCATCGGGTGCGGCGATAGGGCAACCCTGCTCCCACAGCTCAGCCAACGCCGCCAAGGCGGCCGCACGAGTTGGTTCGGGCATCCTCGCCTCCACATTGCTTCCACGCAGATCAGTGACGCTAGCCGACCGGGCCCGGTCTGCTGCGACGAGCGATGGCGATTCGCGTACTCCGGCGACCTGTGCCGGCGGGTCGGGGTGGGTCGAGGTATCGGTACGAGCGTTATGACTCTGAGGTATGAATATGACTCTGAGGTATACCGCTCCCTGTCATCTGGCCGCCGGAACCGCAGGCGGTCAGGCGGGGTCCGGCCCTGACCAGAGCACGCGCGTGGGTTCAGAGGTCGGAGGGCGCGATGCGGACGGCGATGCCGTCGAGGATCAGCTCCAGCCCGAGTGAGAAGTCCGCGTCGGCGATCGCCGTGTCGGGGGTGTCGGACGGCGGTGCCTCGAACAGCGTGGAGGAGAACAGCCGGGCTGTCTCCGGGAACCGGTCGGGGTCGACGAGTCGCGCCAGCGCCCGGCCGTAGTCGCGTTCGGCGTCGGCCTGACCCTGGCCTTCCGCCCTGCCCTCGGCGAGTTCGCTGAGCTGCCGTACCGACTGGACCACGTAGCCGCTGATCAGTGACATCGCACCGATCTTGTGCGCCCAGTCCAGGAGGGTGCCGGACATGATCGCCAGCGCGGCCTCCATCCAGGCGATCTGGTGCGGCCCGGAGGGCGGTCCGGCGACGGGCACGCGCGTCAACCACGGCCGACGCTGAAGCACCGCGCGGTGCGCGAAGGCCCAACTGCGCAGCCCTTCCCGCCAGTCGGGGGCAGCGATGTCCGGCGGTGGGCCCAGTGCGGCGTCAGCCATGAGGGTGAGCAGTTCGTCCTTGGAGCCGACGTGCCGGTACAGCGACATGCTCGTGAAGCCGAGGCTCTTGGCGACCTTGGGAAGCGTGACGCCGTCGAGCCCGTCGCGGTCGGCGATCCCTACCGCCGCGGCGACGACCACCTTGACGTCGAGGGACGCGGGCCGTCCGAGGCGCGACGACTCCGACATCCCCCACAGCCGGCGCAGCGGCGCCGGCACGAAATCGTCGCTGGTCATGGGCTCCCACGTTCGCCCGGGAAGGTTACGTCCACATCATGACAGACAGCATTAGTTTACGTCTGATACTTTCTTTGTGAAACTAAAGTTGAATCACGGGGAGAGACGACCATGAGCATTGACAGCGCAGTGCGGACATCGAGAGGGCCGGTGCTGCGCACCGAGCGTGCCCTCGCCCCGGACCTGGCCCGGGGAGCGATGCTGCTGATAATCGCGCTGGCCAACGTCGCCGGAGTCGTCTTCGCCGGCGAACCCGGCCTCGACGCCACGCCGGAAGGCGTCGACCGCGGCCTCAACTTCCTGCTCTTCGAACTCGCCCATGCCCGCGGCTATCCGGTCTTCGCCGTGATGTTCGGTTACGGGCTCGTCCAGCTTGCCCGCCGCCAGGACGCCTCCGGCGCCACTCCGAAGCGGGTCCGCTCGGTGCTGTTGCGTCGTAACCTCTGGCTCGTCGTGTTCGGGTTCGCGCACGCCACGTTGCTGTACTACGGCGACTTTCTCGGCGCGTACGGGATCGTCGGGATCGCGATGACAGTGTTGTTGCTGCGCCGCGGCGACAGGTTCCACCGCATCGTGCTGGTGCTCTGGGCGCTGTCGGCGGTCGAGATGCTGGTCATCGGTGGCCTGGTGGTGAGCGGCATCCTCGGCGGGTCGGGCGGGTCGGCGCCGTTGCCGTCGGGCCACGTCGACTCTCTCGCCGCGCCCGGTTACGTCGCGGCCCTGCTGGATCGCCTCGGCGAATGGCCGGTGCACACGCTGACCGTCCTGCCCTTCATCATGATCGCCTGGCTGGGCATGTGGGCCGCGCGCCGCCGGATCCTCGAAGAGCCCGCCCAACACCGGACCCTGCTCACCTGGACCGCCGTCCTCGGCCTCGGTGCCGCAGTCGCCGGCGGCCTGCCGGCCGCCCTGGTCAGTGCCGGATGGCTGCACGTCGACGAGTCGGCCGCCAGCCTGATGCTGCTGCTCCACGGGGTCAGCGGCATGTTCGCCGGACCGGGTTACGTGGCCGTCTTCGGCCTGATCGCCATGCGGGCCAACCGATCCGGCCCCGTCGTCGGCGCTCTCGCAGCCCTGGGCCAGCGTTCCCTGTCGGGATACCTGTTTCAGTCCGTGGCCTGGCTCGTCCTCCTGGCGCCCTTCACGCTCGCCCTCGGCGACCGGTTCGGCAACCCCACGGTGACCGGTCTGATCATCGCGGTGGCCGTCTGGCTCGCCACTGTTCTGATCGCCCGGCAGCTCGACAAGCGCAAGCAGCCCGGCCCCGCCGAGATCGTCCTGCGCCGCCTGACCTACGGGCCACGGACGTGATCGCCGCCCCCGCCGGTCAACCCTCGGAGCCGCTGTCCGTTGACGGCTGCCCGGCGCCCGCACCGGCGGAGTTGGGTGGATGTGCCTCCGGGAGGCGTTCCATCAGCTTCGTGAGCGCGCCGTTGGCGAAGGTCGCGCCGAGCGCCGACCCGGCCCCGATGGTCCAGCCCACCGGACCGAGAGGGGTGCAGCCGAAGAACTGGCTCACCCCCGGGGTCTGCACCACCACGACCAGCACGCCCAGTGACGCCGCCGTGGAGGCCAGCACCGCCGGGCTGGTGCCGCCGGCCAGGATGGTCTGCCCGAGTTGGGTGCCGACCAGGGAGACCAGGGCGACCGTGCCGGCCCGCCGGCGGCGCCCGGTGTAGCGGGCCAACGTCCAGCCAGCGGTCGCGCCCAGCGTGGTGGCTGCCGCCCGCAGCCCGATCTCCCTGGTGAGGCTCTCGCCGAGCGCCGTGTCCGGGCCCTCCCGGAGCAGCGCGTCGGTGCGGTCCGACGCGGGTGGCCGGACCGCGATGGCCAGCGCCGGTGCCAGGTCGGTGAGCAGGTTGACCAGCAGAAGTTGTCGCCCGGTGAGCGCGGAGCGGCCGGTCGCCGCAGCCGTGAGCACACTGAACGCGATCTCGCCGAGGTTGCCGCCGACCAGGATGCTCAGCGCGTGCCGCACCGACGACCACATCGCCCGCCCCTCGATCAGGGTGGCGATGATGGTTTCCAGCCGGTCGTCGGTGACCACCAGGTCGGCTGCGGCGCGGGCGGCCGGGGTGCCCCGTTGGCCGAGGGCGATGCCGACGTCGGCCAGCCGGATCGCCGGGGCGTCGTTGGCGCCGTCGCCGGTCATCGCCACGGTCCGCCCGCACTTCTGCAACGCCTGGATGATCCGCACCTTGTGCGCCGGGGTGCAGCGGGCCACCACGTCGGTGTTGGCCAACCGCTCGGCGAGCGCGTCGTCGTCCAGTTGGTCGAGTTCGGCGGCGGTGACCACCCGCTGTTCGTCGTGCTCGCTGATGGTGGCGGCGATCGCCTCGGCGGTGGCCGGATGATCACCAGTGATCATGATGGTGTGCACGCCGGCCTGCCGGATCCGGCGTACCGCCGGGGCGGCGCTCTCCCGGACACCGTCCGCGAGGGCCAGGAAACCCACGAAGGTCAGCCCTCGAACGTCCCCGTCGGTCACCTTCGGGTGGTCGACCGGGCACTCCGCGACGGCCAGGATCCGGTTTCCCGCCCCGGCGCGGTCGGCGAGCATCCGCTCCAACTCCGCGCGGCCGGCGTCGTCCAGCGGCTCCTGACGACCGTCGGTGCGTCGGGACGAACAGCGCGGCAGCACCGTCTCCGGAGCACCCTTGACGCTCAACAACAGGTGACCGTCGGTCTGTCCGATGCTCGCGTGGTAGCCACGGGACGGCTCGAACGGCAGCCCCCCGGCGGCCCGCCAACCGGCGGCACCGGTCTGCTCCACCACCCCGGCCTCCCCGGCACCCCGCCGGACCGCCCGGTCGGTCTGCAACGCCAACTCCTCCGGATTCTTCGCGGCGGGGGTCGCCCGCAGCGCCGCGGCCAGCGTCATCCGGAGCCGGTCGTCCAACCGGTCCAGCGGGGCGTACCGGTCGCCGACGCTGTCGCCGACCCCGGCGAGCAGCAGCTTGCCCTCGGTGAGGGTGCCGGTCTTGTCGAAGCAGAGCACGTCCACCCGGCCCAGCGCCTCGATGGTGCGCGGGTTGCGGACCAACGCGCCGTGCTCGGCCAGCCGCCGGGCCGCGGCCAGCTGCGCCGCGCTGACCAGGAACGGCAGCCCTTCCGGCACCGACGCCACGGCGAGGTTCGCGGCGGTCGCCGCCGTTTCGGCCAGGGGTACGCCCCGAAGCAGGCCCGCGCCGGCCACCGCCACCGCGGAACCGGCCGCCACCGGGATGGCGGCGCTGGTCAACGAGCCGAGCCGAGCCTCCACCCCACTGGTGGGGGGTGCCTGCCGAACCAGCGCCAGACTGCGCCCGGCCTCGGTGTCGTTGCCGGTCGCCACCACCACTGCCGTGCCGTGCCCGGCGGCGACGGTGGTGCCCTCGTAGAGCATCGAGTGTCGGTCGGCGATGGCGGCGGCGACCACCGGTCGGTTGGACTTGGCGACCGGCAGCGACTCACCGGTCAGCGACGACTCGTCGGCCTCCAGGCCCACCGCCTCGAGCACCCGGCAGTCGGCGGGCACCGAGTCGCCCGGTTCGAGGGCGATGACGTCCCCGAGGACCAGGTCTTCGGCGGCGAGAACCTGCTCGGCACCGTCCCGGCGGACCCGGGCGGTCACCGCCGACCGCGACAGCAGCTCCGCCAGCGACCTCTCCGTGTTGCGTTCGTGCACCGCCCCGATCAGGGCGGACCCACCGACCACGCTGCCCACCAGCGCGGCGTCGACCAGCGAGCCGAACGACGCGGAGAGCACCGCCCCGGCGGCCAGCACCGGCGTCAGCGGGTTGGACAATTCGTCCACGAAGGCGCGCAGCAGCCCACCACTTCCGGGCGCGGCGCCGCCGTTGCCGTCGGAACCGTGGCCTCGGCGCTGCGCCTCGGCGCTGGCCAGGCCGTCCGGGGTGGAGCGCAGGTGGTCGAGCACGGTGCCGACCGGCATCAGGTGCCAGGCCGTTGCCACCGGCGCCGGGGTGTCCGACTGGTCGTGCAACCGGCGGGCCTGCCAGACCCCGTTGGCGAAGGCCAGCCCGGCCGCGCCGTTGACCGCGACGAGCGCCCGGTGCGGCAGCTGGGCCGGTGGGGCGGTGAACGCGCCCAGCGCCCCGAGACCGGTACCGGCCATGGCCAGCCGGATGTTCTGCTGGGCCGTGCGTCGGGCCACCCCGGTCGCCTCGATCACCAGCGCCACCACCCGCAGGTCGGCGCCGACCAGCAGGTGCGCGCCCCACGGCGGCAGCTCCTCCGGCGCGGCGAATCCGAGACCGCAGTCGGACGCGCCGAGCGCCTTCCGGTCTGCGGAAACCAGCATCACCACCGCGCCGTCGCGCTGCAACGCCCGTACCGACTCGGCCAACTGGTCCCCGCCGGGGAGCATCGCGTCGGCGAAGCCGTACCGCTGTTCGTCGCCGCCGGCGACGACCAGCCGCAGGCCGGCATGTCGGGCGGCGGCGGGCAGGCCGTCGACGCCGGGCGCGGGTTCCGGCTCGACCCGCAACAGGGCGGCCAGCCGGTCGCCGTGGGCGAGGCCGAGGAGTTGGCCGCCGGCGGAGCGCAGCCGGGTCGCGTCCGGAATGGCGTCCGGGTCGTTCGCGGGCATCCGGTCCAGCGGCCCGAGCCGCCAGCCGTCCGCCGAACGGAAAGCGGCCGGGTCGTCCGGGTCGAACAACGCGAAGGCCCGCTCGGCCACCTGGTCGACGTCCGCGTCGGGCGCCGGCGCCAGATCGGCCAGTACGCCCCGGTCCGAGCCGAGCACCGCGGCGTCGAGCACGAGCGTGTCGATCCGGTCCAGTTCGCGCAGCACACTCCGGTCCATCGCGATCACACCACGCCGGGCCAGCATCCGGCCGAGCTGGGCCGCGTACCCCTCGCGGCCGCTGCCCGGTGCCTTCGGTAGCGCGGACAGGCCCAGCGCGGTGGCCCGCTTCGGCCCGGCGAACGGCACTGCCGCCGCGCCGGCGGCCGCGCCCGCGGCGAGCATGCGGTTGATGTACCGCTCGACCGGGCCGTCCGGCTTCGGCCGCGGACGTTCGACCACCGGCCAGCGGGCGGTGGCCCGTTCGGCGTCACCGGTCAGCCGTGGCTCGGCCTTCTCCCAGGCGGAGAGTTGGGCCCGATCCTCGCCCCACTGCACCACCCGCTGCGCACCGTCCAGGACGATCCCCGTCCAGCGGCCGGTCAAGCCCTGCACCACCGCCTCGGCCAGCGGAAACAGGATGTCGGCGCGCGGGTCGGAGCGCAGCCGCTTGCCGATGAACTCGTGCAGCTTCGGCTGAAGATCCACTGCGGAGAGCAGGCCGGCCACCTCACCGGGCAGCGGCGCGAACGGCAGGATCCGGGTGGCCGCCGAGATGGTCAGGCCCAGCGCGTCCGAGGCGAGCGCGCCGAGGGTGCGCGGGGTGCGCGGACCTTCCTCCGGTGGGTGCGGCGGTGGGATCTCCGGGTCGGGCTCGTGGTCGCAGGTCCGCTCGATTCGGTCGATCGTGGCGATCAGGTCGCGCAACGTCGGCTCGGGGTTCTGGACGGCGACCACCACCCGACCGGAGGGTGCGTTGACCCGGGCCCAGGCCACCCCGGGCATCCGCTCCAGCGCGCCCTCCACCTGCCGGGCCAGCCGGTTTCCGCCGTCCTGGCAGACACCGTGCACCTCGATGTGGTGGCGGCCCGGTCGGGACCAGACCCGACGCCGCGTCAGCCCGGCCGTCCGGGCCAGCCGGGTCGCGGCCGAGCTGACAGATCGGGACGCCTCGCCGACCAGGTGCGGCACGCCGAAGGACGGCAGGATGCGGCCGGCGGCGCGACCCGCCGCCGTCATCGAGGCGTACGGCTGGACGGGCGCCGGCCCGGCTCCCTGTTGCCGCTCGTCCTGACCTTCGCCATGTCGTCCTCCCACCGCACTCACGTCCGGCGGCCTGGCTTCCCGACCTTCCATCCGTTATGCCCCCTGAGCGGCGGAATTTTCCGCCGTCGCTCGGCGCATGGACGGGGTGGGCCGTGGAATCCGACGACCATCACCGGACATGGGGAGGCCGGCATGAGCACGCTGACGCGACATCTGAACGGTTCACGGGAGAACGTCAAGATGTACAACCGGCGGGTGCAACTGCCGATGCTGGGTGAGGTGGCGGTGCCGCCACCGGACAAGGTCGTCTACTACGCCGGGCTCGGAGTGCTCGCCGCGCTACAGGTCATCGAGTGGCCGATCGCTGTGGTGATCACCGCTGGTCACCTGCTGGCAGACCAGCATTTTTCCGGACTGGTGCGCGGTGTCGGAGAGGCGCTCCAGGACGCCTGACGAGAGCCGGGTCACCATACGGTTGACATGAATCCTGGTTGAAGTCGCATGCTCGGTCGATGCCGAGCACAGCCATCACCGCCGCACCCGCCGCACCGGGACTCTTCGCACCCCGACTGCGCGCAATGACGGTGGGCAGCGTCGCGTTGATCTCACTCCTCGCGTTCGAGGCGTTGGCGGTCGGTACGGCGATGCCGACCGTCGCGCGCAGCCTGGACGGGCTGGCGCTCTACGGGATCGCGTTCGGTGGCCCGTTCGCCACCGGTGTGCTGGCCATGGTGGTCTCCGGCATCTGGTGCGACGCCCGGGGCCCTCGGGGGCCGATGTGGCACGGCGTCGCCTGGTTCGTGGTCGGGTTGCTGATCGCCGGGACCGCCCCCGTGATGAGCGCGCTGGTCGTCGGGCGGGTCGTCCAGGGCTTCGGCTCCGGGCTGCTCTCGGTGGCGCTCTACGTGATCGTCGCGCAGGCGTACCCGCAGGAGCTGCACCGGCGGATCTTCGCGGCGTTCGCGGCGGCGTGGGTCGTACCGTCGCTGGTCGGGCCGGCGGTTGCCGGCCTGATCGTGCAGTACCTGGGCTGGCGGTGGGTCTTCCTGGCGGTGCCGGCGGTGGCGGTGCCGGCGGTGCTGCTGATCCATCCTGGCCTGCGGTCGCTGGGCCGGAGTGCGACAACGAGCCCGCCGACGGGTGCTGCGGCACGGATCGGTTGGGCGTGCGGGGCCGCGGTGAGTGCCGCACTGCTGCACATCGGGGGACAGCAGCGCGGTGTCACCGCCCTGGTGCTTGTCGCGTTCGCCGTGGTCGGCCTGTTGGTCTGTGCCCCCCGCCTGCTACCGGCCGGGTTCCTCCGGGCCGCGCGGGGGTTGCCCACGGTGGTGGGGCTGCGGGGTCTGGCGTCGGCGGCCTTCGTCGGCGCCGAGGTGGTCATCCCGTTGATGCTCTCCCGGGAACGGGGTCTCTCGCCGACCGCGGCCGGGCTGGTCCTCACGGTCGGCGCGCTGGCGTGGTCGGCGGGCTCGTGGTTGCAGGGCCGGATTCCGGTGCCGGCGTCGCGGGCCAGCCTGCCGCGCGCCGGGTTGAGCTGCATCACTGTCGGCACCGCCACGGTGGCGCTGGCTGTCCGGCCCGAGCTGCCGGTGGCCGTCGCCGTGCTCGGTTGGGCGGTCGCCGGTCTGGGCATGGGGCTGCTCTATCCGTCGTTGTCGGTGCTCACCCTGGAGCTGTCCGCGCCGGGTGAGCAGGGCCGCAACAGCTCGTCACTGCAACTGAGCGACTCCCTCTTCGCGGCGACCGTGCTCGCGCTGACCGGGGCCGTGTTGGCGGCCGGAAGTGCGCCGGGCCCGGCCAGCTACACGACGACGCTCGTGGTGACCGCGGGGTTGGCGCTGCTCGGGGCGCTGCTGGCCGGCCGGGTCGTGGTGAGCGGGGATGTGCGACAGGCCGGGTGATCCGCGGATTCGGCCGCGTCCCACCTGCTCGTGCCGGAAGGATGGCGGGCGATGAACCTCCTGACCATTCTGCCGCTGACCGTGGTCATGGTCGCCGGGACGCAGTTGGTGGTGGCGGTCTTCCTGGCCTCGTCGGACCGGCCCCGGGCGGCGTCGCTGGGCTTCCTCGCCGGGGCGGGGCTGGTGGTCGCCGCCGGGGTGACGGTGGCCTGGTTGTTCACCCGGCTGGTGGGCGGAGTGGCCGCCGACGCCAGCGCCGTCGCCGGGAAGGTCGATCGCGGCCCCGTCATCGACCTGGTGGTGCTGGCCCTGCTGGTGTGCCTGGCCGTGCTGATCTGGGTGCGCCGGGACCGCTCCGGACCGCCGCGCTGGCTGGGGAGCATCGAGCACGCCGGTCCGGCGCGGGCGCTGCGGCTGGGTGCGCTGCTCTTCGTGGCGACGCCCACCGACGACCTGACCATGGCCACCGTCGGGGCGAGTGTGGCCCGACACGACCTGCCGTGGTGGCACCTGGTGCCGTTCGTGCTGCTCACCGTGTTTCTGCTCGCGTTGCCTCTGCTGGCGTTGCTGCTGCTTAAGAGCAGGGCGTCGCGGGTGCTGACCCGGATGCGGGAGTGGGCCGAGGGGCACGCCTGGATCGTCAACGAGATCGTGATCGCGTTCTTCGCGCTGCTCACCGTGTTGGACCTGATCCGGTCGGGGTGACCCGCCGCGCGCTGTCACGGGTTGCCGCGCCGTTTCGTCAGGGTCAGGTCAAGCGAGTGGGAGGACGAGATGAGGGTTCTGGTCACCGGGGCGTCCGGCAATCTGGGCCGCGCTGTGCTGGGCCGGTTGCGCGACGACGGAATCAGCGTCCGGGCCGCCAGCCGCCGGCCGCCCGCCGGCACGGACGTGGAGTGGGTGGCGACCGACCTGGTCACCGGGGACGGGCTGGCCGAGGCGGTGGCCGGGATGGACGCCGTGCTGCACCTGGCGTCCGCACCTCGGGGCCGGCAGACCTACCAGGTGGACGTGTTGGGCACCCGCCGACTGGTGGTGGCCGCCGGCGCGGCCGGTGTACGGCACATCGGCTACATCTCGATCGTCGGGGTTGATCGGGTGCCGATCCCGTACTACCGCCACAAACTCGCCGCCGAGCAGGTGATCGCGGCCGGTCCGGTGCCGTGGTCGGTGCTGCGGGCCACCCAGTTTCCCCAGTTCCTGGACGACCTGCTGACGGCCAGCGCGCGGCTGGGCCCGGTGATCGGGGACCGGGCGGTGCTCGCCCAACCGGTCGACCCGGGCGAGGTGGCGGCGCGGCTGGCGGCCCGACTGGTCGCCGGCCCGCTGGGTGGCGTCGAGGAGTTGGGTGGGCCGCAGGTGCTCCGCTTCGACGAGGCCGCTCGGACATGGCGGGCGGCCCGAGGCTCCCGCCGGCCGTTGCTGCCGGTACGGATTCCCGGCCGACTCGGTCGGGAGCTGCGCGCCGGTGGTCTGGTCACCGCGGCGCTGCCCCGGGGCGTGCGCACCTGGGCCGACCACCTGGCCGACACGTACGGGGGAACCGACCGGAAATGAGAGCAACAACGGTTCACGTTCGTCTTACCGTGACGCCATGTTCGCTGTCGTCACCACGGTGATCCTCTACGTCTTCGGCTTCGTCTTCCTCTACGGCGTGATCCGGCTGGGTGTCCGGCACGCGTTCGAGGATCTGGAGCTGCAACGGGCCAAGGCCCAGCGCGAGGAGGAGTTGGCGGCTGCCCGCGACCGCTCCTTCATTCGCGACAACGCTTTCCTCGCCGGCAGTTGAGCGCCGGATCGATCCGGCCCGGGCCGGTGGCGCCTTCGGGCGGCCGGGGAGCCGCCGGGCGGTTCAGCGTCGCGGATGCGAGGATCGCACCCGTGATGGGAACGCTGAAGACCGAACCGGCCCGCGCCCGACTGGATCTGCTCGCCCCGCCGGTTGCGGAGGCCATCGCGCAGTGGCCGGCCGACGCGCCGGTGGACGTCAACGACGTGCTGGTCGCGCCGATCGACGCCGACCTCGCCGACACCGCGGCGTTCTGCGCGGCGTACGAGGTGGGGTTGGACGTGTCGGCCAACTGTGTCGTGGTGGCGGGCAAGCGCGAGGGCGTGGTCCGCTACGCGGCCTGCATCGTCCTGGCTACCACGCGCGTCGACGTGAACGGGGTGGCCCGCCGGGCGTTGGACGTCCGCAAGGCGAGCTTCGCCCCGATGACCGACGCGGTCGAGTTGACCGGCATGGAGTACGGCGGCATCACCCCGATCGGGCTGCCGGCACAGTGGCCGATCCTGGTGGACGCGCGGGTCATCGCCACACCCCACGTGATCGTCGGGTCCGGCGTGCGGCACAGCAAGATCGCGCTGCCGGGGCCGGCGTTGGGCGCGCTGCCCGGTGCCCAGGTGGTGGAAGGGCTGGCCAGGCCGGTCTGACCAGGCATCGGCATCGATGTTGTTGCACGTGAAACATCGTGATCATCGATGCTGCAAGCCCGGCCATCGGTGACTCAGTGTGAGTGGGCGGCCGACTCGCGCTGCTCGACCTCGGCGAGCGCGGCGAGCAACGTCTGCACCTCCTGCGCGCCGGAGACCGCGTACTTTCCGGCCAGCACGAAGGTCGGCACGCTGGTGATGCCCAAATCGCGGGCGGCGGCCAGGCCGGCGGCGACGTCGGCGACGCGCTCGTCGGAGTCGAGGAACCGGCGCGCGTCGGCCGCGTCCAGGCCGATCTCGCCGGCCAGCGTGGCCAGCGCCTCCCGCGAACCGACGTCGACCCCGTGATTGAAGTGCGCCTGGTACAGCGCCTCCACCATCTCGGCCGCCCTGCCCTGGTCGGTCGCCCAGGAGACCAATCGATGCGCGTCGAAGGTGTTGGCGATCACCGCGCGGTCGTAGTCGAGCCGCAACCCGTCGGCCGCCGCGACCTGGGTCACGTGGTCGACCATCTGCCGGGCGCGCTCCGGGCCGCCGAACTTGCCGGCCAGCGCCTCCACCAGTGGCAGGGGCTGCGGCACCGGCGACGGGTCGAGCTGGAACGGTCGGTAGCGGACCGTCACCTCGCCCTCGTAGCTGGCCAGGGCCTCATCCAGGCGGCGCTTGCCGATGTAGCACCACGGGCAGATGACGTCCGCGTAGATCTCGATCTCCATGATCGGTGGCAACCTCGCGGTCAGCCGAGTTGTTCCCGGATCTGCCGCTTGAGACGGCCAAGGATCGCCGTGCCGCCGCGGATCCGCAGCGGGCTGATCGCCTGCGCCAGCCCCATTCGCTGGTAGAGGTCGTCCGGCACGGCCAGCACCTGCTCGGCGCTCGCCCCCGCCAGCCCTTCGGCGAGGATCCCGGCGAACGCCCTGGTGGTGGGCGCCTCCGGGGGGCAGTCGAAGAGCGTCTCCACGGTGCCTTCCGGGGTCACCCGGGCGCGCAGGAAGAACGCCGTCTGACACTCGGGCACCTGCTCCATGCCCTCGCGCTCCGCGGTGCCCTCCGGCAGCGCCGGGAGCACGTCCGAGTACTCCAGGAGCAGCTCCAGCACCAGGTCGCGCGGCGCGGCGGCGAACTCGTCGACGATCTCGGCCAGTCGGGCCGGCATGTCAGCCATGCGTCGAGGCTACCGCCGTCGTGCGGGGGGCCCGGTCACACGGTGGGCGACTGCTCGCTGATCTCGCTGAGCGCGCTGGTGGGGTCGAGCTGCATGGCCAGGTCGCCGAGCGAGACGATCCCCACCAGCTTGCGGTCACTGTCACAGACCAGCACCCGTCGGATGCCCCGTTCCCGCATGAGCGCCGCCGCCTCACCCGCCGTGCAGTGCTGCTCGATCATGACGACCTCGCGGGTGACGATCGAGCCGATGGTGGTGGCCGCGGGGGAGCTGTTCTCCGCCACGGCCCGCACCACGATGTCCCGGTCGGTGAGCATGCCGGCGAGGCTGGCGCCGTCGGTGACCACCACATCACCGATGTCGGCCTCCTTCATCACCCTGGCCGCCTCGTCCAGGGTGGTCTCGGCCGGCAGGTACACGACCTGCTTGGTCATCACGTCACTGACCCGGTAACCGGTCATGAGAGCCTCCGAAGACGTTTCCACCCGATCCGACAGCACTACCCCGTGACGCGGTAGCTACACCAGGCTTGCACGAACCTGGCGTACCTCGTGGACCAGTCGCTCCACCAGACCGTCCAGCGGCAGCTCGGTGCAACCGTCGCCGGCCCGCTCGCGCAGCTCGACGTACCCGTCGGCGAGTCGGCGGCCGACCACGACGGCCCGGGGGATGCCGATCAGCTCGGCGTCGGTGAACTTGACCCCGGCCGAGACGTGCGTGCGGTCGTCGACCAGCACCCGCAGGCCGGCGGCGGCGAGACGCCCGCCGAGTTCCAGCGCCGCGTCGAGCTGCGGGCCCTTGCCCGCAACCACCAGGTGTACGTCACACGGCGCGATCGCCGCCGGCCAGACCAGACCCCGGTCGTCGTGGTGCTGCTCGGCGACGGCCGCCACCGCCCGGGAAACCCCGATGCCGTAGCAGCCCATGGTCGGCCGGAGCGGCTTGCCGGCCGGCCCGAGCACGTCGACCGCGAAGGCGTCGGTGAAGCGGCGGCCGAGCTGGAAGATGTGCCCGATCTCGATGCCCCGGCGGATGGTCAGCTCGCCCGCCTCGCACGCCGGGCAGGGGTCGCCGGCGCGGACGTCGGCCGCCTCGATGGTGCCGTCGGGGGTGAAGTCCCGTCCGCACACCACGTCGGTGGCGTGTCGACCCGGCTCGTTCGCCCCGGTCAGCCACGCCGACCCGGCCACCACCCGAGGATCGACCAGGTAACGGATGCCCAGCTTGTCGAGCAGTTGCGGCCCGATGTAGCCGCGAACCAACTCCGGATGGTCGGCCCAATCCTCGAAGATGGTCACCTGTGCGGGGTGCAGTGCGGCGCCGACCCGCTTCAGGTCGACCTCCCGGTCACCGGGCAGCCCGACGACCAGGGGCTCGGCCCGGTCGGCGCCCGGCTGACGGACGGACAGCACGACGTTCTTCAGGGTGTCGGCGGCGGTCCAGCCGTCCCGACCGCCCAACCGGCGGGCGTTGGCCAACTCCACCAGGCTCGCGATCGTCGGGGTTTCCGGAGTGTCGTGCACCTCGACGGCCGGCTGCGTGCTCGGGTCACCGGCGCTCGGTGCCCGGGTGGCCACCGCCTCGGTATTGGCCGCGAAGTCGCAGGAGGTGCAGCCGACGAAGGTGTCCTCGCCGACCGGCGTCGCCGCCAGGAACTCCTCCGACGCGGAGCCGCCCATCGCGCCGGAAATCGCCTGCACCACCGCGTAGTCCAGCCCCAACCGGTCGAAGATCCGCTGGTATGCGGCACGATGCCGCCCGTACGCCTCCCGCAGCCCCGCCTCGTCCAGGTCGAAGGAGTACGCGTCCTTCATCAGGAACTCTCGGCCGCGCAGCAACCCGGCACGCGGCCGCGCCTCGTCGCGGAACTTCGTCTGCACCTGGAACAGCGTCACCGGGAAGTCCCGGTACGAGGTGAACAGATCCTTGACCAGCAGCGCCGCCATCTCTTCATGGGTGGGCGCCAACAGGTGCTCGGCGCCGCGCCGGTCGGCGAGGGTGAAGATGTCGTCGCCGTACTCCGCCCACCGCCCGCTGGTGCGGTACGGCTCGGCGGGCAGCAGCGCCGGGAAGTGCACCTCCTGGTCGCCGATCGCCAGCAGCTCGCCTCGCACCACCTCGGTGATCCGATCCAGCACCATCTTGCCCAGCGGCAGCCAGGTGTAGCCGCCCGGTGCGGCCCGACGGATGTAGCCGGCGCGCAGCAGCAGCCGGTGGCTCGGCACCTCCGCGTCGGCCGGATCCTCGCGCAGGGTCCGCAGCAACAGGGTCGACATGCGTAGCAGCATCCGCGCAGCCTACGGCCGGCGCGGCAGGATGAGCGATGCATTTCGCATCGCCCGACATCGCGGTATCCAGGTGGCCGGAGCACCCCGATATTGGGGATCCCGCTTCGAATCAGGCTGGCGGGGTTGGGTTGGAATTGCGCAATGACCTCCGACACGTCGTGGATTCGGGGCGACACCGGGCGTTCCTGCGGTGACAGACTGGTCGCCGCAGGCAACGAAGGCGTGAGGGGGCGCGGGTGCGCTGGGGCAGTTATGTCGCGGTCGGGGACAGCTTCACCGAGGGTATGGACGACGCGTACCCGGACGGCACCTACCGGGGCTGGGCGGACCTGGTGGCGACCCGGCTCGCCGCCGATGCGGGCCCCGACTTCCGGTACGCCAACCTGGCCATCCGGGGCCGGCTCTTCCCCGGCGTGGTCGCCGAGCAGGTGCCCTCCGCCGTGGCGATGAAGCCGGATCTGATCAGTTTCGCGGCCGGTGGCAACGACGTGCTGCGGCGCACCTTCGACCCGGACACCCTGGTCGCCCGCTTCGACGAGGTGGTCCGGCAACTGCGCTCCGGCGGCGCCGACGTGCTCCTCTTCCGGTTCGCGGACGTGATGGCCCGACTGCCTGGCCAACGCCTCGTCGCCCCCCGGGTGCAGCTGCTCAACCAGGCGGTCGGTGAAACCGCCGAGCGGCACGGCGCCATCATGGTCGACCTGTACGCCGACGACACGTTCCTCAACCCGATGCTCTGGAGCACCGACCGGCTGCACCTTTCCCCGGCCGGGCATCGCCGGGTGGCCGGGCAGGTGTTGAACGCCCTCGGGGTCGGTTGCGACGAGGAGTGGCTGATGGTTCCGCCGCACCCGGCGCCCTCGCCGTGGCTGGCCGCCCGCGCTTCCGACCTGCGGTGGGCCGGTCAGTACCTCGCCCCCTGGGTGAAGCGGCGGCTGACCGGTCGGTCGTCCGGCGACACGGTGACGGCGAAGCGCCCGCAACTCGGCCCGCTCGTCGACTGAGCGTGCTCACCCTGCACACGGCGGCCCTGCTGCGCCGCGACCCGGACGGCGAGCCGCTGCCCGAGCACGCCGTGCTGATCAGTGGCGACCGGATCGAGGCCGTCGGCCCGCTGGCCGAGCTGAGTTCGACGTACGCCAACGCCCGAGTTCGCCGCTGGCCCGGCACGCTGGGGCCGGGTCTCCTGCACGACCGTCCGCTGCCGCCTGCGCCAACCCCGCGTGAGCGGGTGCACGCGCTGCTCCGTACCGGGGTGACGGCGGTGCTGGCGGAACACCTGGCCGACCCCGCCCTGCGGGCCGCCGTCGAGCGCAGCGACCTGCTGGTGCTGGCCACCGTCGTGGCGCCGACGCTGCGGCCGGCCGGGCGGGCCGACCTCGCGGTGCACGGCGTCGACGGGGCCTGTCTGGTGACCGTGGTCGCTGGTCGGATCGCCCACCGCCGCGCCTGAACGGCGTACCTTGGGGATCATGTCTGTGCCGAACGATCCCGATCCCCGCCTCCAGTCGTACGCGGACCCGCAGCGGCTGGTCACCACCGAGTGGCTGGCCGAGCACCTGGGCGACGAGGGCCTCGTCGTCGTCGAGTCCGACGAGGACGTGCTGCTCTACGAATCCGGTCACATTCCCGGTGCGGTCAAGGTCGACTGGCACCTGGAGCTGAACGATCAGGTGACCCGGGACTACCTGGACGCCAAGAGCTTCGCCGAGATGTGTGCCGCGAAGGGTATCGGCCGGGGCGACACTGTCGTCTTCTACGGCGACAACTTCAACTGGTGGGCCGCGTACGCCCTCTGGGTCTTCTCGCTCTTCGGCCACGCCGATGTGCGACTGCTCGACGGCGGCCGGCAGAAGTGGATCGCCGAGGGACGCGAGGTGACCCGCGACAAGCCGGCTCGTCCGCGCGCCGACTATCCGGTGCCACTCCGCGACGACGCTCCGCTGCGGGCCTTCCGTGAGCAGGTCATGGCGCACATCGCCTCCGGACGGCCGCTGGTCGACGTCCGGTCGCCGGGTGAGTACACCGGCGAGATGCTGCACATGCCGGACTACCCGCAGGAGGGTGCACTGCGCGGCGGGCACATCCCGGGCGCGGTCAGCAAGCCGTGGAAGTCCGCCGCCAACGAGGACGGCACGTTCAAGTCCGCCGACGAGCTGAAGGCGATCTACGCCGACCAGCTCGGGTTGAGCCCCGACGACGACGTGATCGCGTACTGCCGGATCGGCGAGCGGTCCAGCCACACCTGGTTCGTGCTGCGGCACCTGTTGGGCTACCCGCAGGTGCGCAACTACGACGGCTCGTGGACCGAGTGGGGCAACCTGGTCCGGGCGCCCGTCGTGCAGGGTGACCAGCCCGGCGGCCTGGCCGTCTGAGCGGCACGACCGTCCCCGCGTGACGGTGAACGTCGCGCGGGGACGGTGTCTCAGCCAGCTAGTGCGAGCACGCCGCGCAGGTCGCGGACGATACCGGTGATCTCGCCGGTCTCCGGATGCCAGCGGGCCAGGGCAGCCGGTTCCAGTCGAAGCAGCACCGCGCCCTTGTTGTCCCAGCCCAGCACCCCGCAGCAGCCCTTGCTGCGGTCCCGGCCCAGGTCGAGCAGGTGGAGCACGGCGCCGGTCCGCGCGTCCAGCACGGCCGTCCCCTCGGCGCCGTCGATCTCGTTGTTGGTGATCCAGCCCGCCCGGGCCAGGCGCTCTCCGTGCAGCCAGCCCCGGCCGTAGAACTCGTTGACCTGGTAGGGCGAGGGCAACGCCGAGCCGTTGATCGGCTGTTCGGAGCGGAGTTCGCCCTTCCGGGCGGTCAGGCTGCGTAGCTTCAGGCCGGTCCCTGCGCCGTACATGTCGATCAACGGGGCCTCGCGGCCGGCGGCCGGGTCGGGTGCGATCAATTCCCAGGTCGACACGTCGATCGTGCTGGCCGCCCCGGTGACCCGGTCCACCGCGTACGTCCGGTCGTCGCCTCCGACCAGCACCCGGTCATGCGCCCACACCACCAGCTCCAGGTAGCCGTCGAGCGGTATCCGGCGGACAGCCGCCGTGGTGAGGTCGATCATGATCAGCTCTTTGGTCTGCGCGAACGCGGCCGACCGGCCGTCCGGCGAGAGCATCCCCGGCTTCAGCGCGGGCGCCTCGTTGCCGCTCGCGTCCCGGGTCGGTGCCAGCGTCACCACGTCGAGGCTGCGTACCACGCCGTCGTTGCCGAGCACCCGGACCGGGCCGTCCGCGTGATACTCCTCGTCCACCGGCTGGAACAGCGCCAGCGCCCGCTGGACCGGTCGCTCGGAGAGCGGCACGGTCGCCGGGTCGCCGAGCCGGGCCAACGGATCGGGGGGGAAGGTCAGCTCGGCGGGCGGTTTCTGCACCGGACCCGCGTGGGAGGCATCGACGGTCGGGGTCACCGTCGGGCCGACCGGAGGGGCCGGCGCCGGGTCGGCGGGCGGGCGCAGCGCCGCCACCGTGCCACCACCGACCAGCAACACGGCCAGGGCGACCACTCCGACGGCCCGCCGGGTCAGCCGGGTACGCCGAGCCCGCTCCCACCCTGCGGCGGCCGGCTGGCTCGGGAGCACGTCCTCGACGCTGACGGTCAGCAGTCGGCGCAATTCCTGCTCGTTCACGGGTTCACCTCCAGGCCGCTGGCCAGATCGGCCGAGCCTCGGCTCGGTCGGGCATCGCGGGCGAGGTCCGGGGCGACCTCGCGGAGTCGGCGCAGTGCCGCGTGGCACTGGCTCTTCACGGTGCCGACGGTCACCCCGAGTGCCTCGGCGGTGGCGACCTCGGTCAGGTCCTCGTAGTAGCGCAACACCAGCACGGCCCGCTGCCGCGGTGGCAGCAGGCCCAGCGCGTCGTGCATCGTCAGCCGCAACGCGCCGTCTCGGTCGTGGGCCACCTGATCCGGCGGCGCAGCGCTGAGCCATTCCCGCCGCCGGCGACGCCACCACGACACCGAGTCCCGGTAGAGGATGGCCCGCACGTACGCGGAGGGGTCGCCGTCGCGGACCGAGGACCAGCGCAGCGCCAGCTTCAGCAGGGCGTCCTGGAGGAGGTCTTCGGCCTGATGCCGGTTGCCGCAGATCAGGTAGGCCGCGCGGAGCAGCCGGTGCTGGTGGTTCTCCACGAAGGCGAGGTAGCCGTCGCGTCCGTCGTCCCTCGTCGGCGCCATCCGCCCCCCTCCCGGCCGTCGCGCTGTACGCGTCATCTGGCAGACGCACGGGAGGTGGGAAAAGGTTGGGTCAGCCCGGTGGCGTTCCGGTCAGATAGCGCTGAAGGGTCGGCGCGATCCAGGAGACCAGCTCGTCCGGCGGGGTGTCCACCATGGGGGGCAGTCGGACGATGTACCGGGTGAAGGCGAGGCCGAGGATCTGGCTGGCCACCAGGCCGGCCCGTCGGGCGGTCAGCGCCGGGTCGCCGCCGAACGTGGCCACGGCGGCGGTGAGTTGGTCGGCGAAGATGCCGCGCATGCGTTCGGCCGCGCCGGGGTTGGTGCTGGCGGCCCGCAGCAGCGCCACCAGGGTCTCGTCGCCCTCCCAACGGGCGAGGAAGTGCCGGACCAGCACCTCACCGAGCTGAGCGGGCGGCACCGAGGTCAGGTCGGGCAGGCGTAGGTCGAACTCGGCCGCTGCCGCGAAGAGCCCTTCTTTGCTGCCGTAGTAGCGCATGACCATCGACGGGTCGATCTGGGCGTCGGCGGCGATGGCCCGGATCGTGGCGCGCTCGTAGCCGTCCGCCGCGAACCGTTCCCGGGCCGCTCGCAGGATCGCCGCCCGGGTGGCGTCGGAGCGGCGGGGCTGGGTCGACTGGGCGGACGAGGTCATGCCAACGACCGTATGCCAACAAGTGTTGACATGCAATTGAGCGGGTCTTAGCGTTGCCAACAAGTGTTTGCCAACGTGTGTTGGCAACGGTCTTCTGGAGGTGGCCATGCTGCCCACGAGCACCGACGTCCTGGTGGTGGGCGCAGGCCCCACCGGGCTCGCCACAGCGTTGACGCTGGCCCGGCGCGGGGTCCAGGTGACAGTCCTGGACCGGCTGGCCGCGCCGCCGACGACCTCCCGCGCCGCCGTCGTGCACGCGTACACCCTGGAGGTGCTGGACCGGATCGACGCCGCGGCGCCGCTGATCGCCCAGGCGGTGCGGACGCCGCGCTTCACCGTGCGCGACCGGGACCGGGTGCTGCTGTCGGTGCCGTTCCACGAGCTGCCGTCCCGCTTTCCCTACGCGCTGCTGGTCTCCCAGGCGGTCACCGAGGCCGTGCTCACCGAGAAGTTGGCTGAACTCGGTGTCCAGATACGACGGCCGTGCCAGCTCACCGGGCTGAGCCACACCGGTGACGGCATGCTCGCGCAGGTCGACGGGGAGGCGCTGCGGGCCCGGTTCGTGGTCGGTGCGGATGGCCTGCACAGCACGGTCCGGCAGTTGGCCGGCATCGGCTTCACCGGCGGCAGCGACGAGGAGTCCTTCGTGCTCGCCGACGTGCGGGTGCGCAGCGTGCTGCCCCGCGACGAGGCGGCGCTCTTCCTCGCCCGTCCCGGGCCACTGGTCTGGGCGCCACTGCCCGGTGGGGTGGTCCGGTTGGTCGCCGCCGTGGCGACCGCCCCTGCCGAACCGGATGCGGCCTACCTTCAGGCGTTGCTCGACGAGCGCGGCCCGGCGCGACGACCCGACCGGGTGACCGAGGTGCTCTGGGGCTCCCGGTTCCGGGTGCACCACCGGATCGCCGACACCTTCCGGGCCGGGCCGGTGCTGCTGGCCGGCGACGCCGGTCACGTGCACAGCCCGGCCGGTGGGCAGGGCATGAACCTCGGCATCTGCGATGCGGTCGCGCTCGGCACCGCCGTGGCGGACGTGCTCGACGGTGGCCCGGAGACACTGCTCGACGACTACACCGCCCGGCAGCGGCCGATGGCCGAGGACGTGCTCAGCTTCGCCGCCGGGCTGACCAGGTTGGCCGGCGTCTCCCCGGCTCGTCGGCCCGCCCGCGACGTGCTGCTCCGGCTGCTCGGTGCCGTCCCACCGGCCCGTCGGCGCATCGCGCTGCGCCTGTCCGGGCTGTCGCACCGGGAGCGGACCCCGGGCTAGGCCGCGCGGCTCAACACGGCGGGTGCGGCCGGCCGCAGTGAACGCCACGCGGCGAGGGTGACCAGCGCGAACGTCCCCGCCGCCGCGCCCGCCACCGGTGCCGTGCCGTATGCCGCGGCGGCCAGCCCGGCGAGCGCCGCCCCGAGCGGTGCGGTGAGCAGACCGACCATCCGCTGGGCCGCACCGACCCGGCCCAGCAGTTCGCTCGGCACGTGCCGCTGCCCGTACGACGCCCACAGGCTGTTCCACACCACAGTGCCGGCGGCGAAGACGGCCAGCGCGATCCCGCCCGACACCGGATGCCGAGCCAGCGCGAAGCCGGTCAACGCCACGGTCTCCACGGCCAGCACCGCGCGCAGTGCCGGCACCGTGCCGAGCCAGGCGGCGAGCCGCCCCGCCCCGAGCGCCCCCGCCACGCCCCCGACGATGGCGGCGGCGGCGAACAGCCCGTACCCGGCCGGCGGCACCCGTAGCACGTCCAGCGCGTAGAGCACGAGCACCGCCATGATCCCGCTGATCGCCAGGTTGCTCGCGGCGGTGAGCACTGTGACCCGCCACAGGGTCCGGTGCGCCCGCAGCCAACGCAACCCCTCGACGATCTCGCTCCACACCGAACCGCGCCGGGCTCCGGGCCGCGTTTCCACGTTCGCTACGGGAGCCGGGGCGAGGGCCAGCACGAGCAGGGCGGCCGCCGCGAAGGTGACGGCGTCGAGGGCGAACGGGAGGGCTGGGGCCACGGCGAACAGGACACCGGCGGCGGGCGCCCCGAGGAAGCCACCGGCCACAGCGGCCCCCGCCTGGAGCCGGCCGTTCGCCCGGGGCAGCGCGTCCGGCGGCACCAGCGCGGGGAGCAACGCGAACGAGGCGGAGTCGAAAAGAGTGCCCAACGTGGCGAGCAGAAACGCCGCCACCAGCAGCACCAGAACGCTTGCCCGGTTGAGCGCGACCACCACGGCCAGCGCCGCCACCACGACCGCGCGTACCCCGTCGACCACTGCCATCGTCCGACGACGGTCCCAGCGGTCCGCGTACACGCCGCCGAGCAGGCCGAAGAGCAGCGGCGGCAACTGCCCGGCCACGGTGACCGCCGCGATGATCCGGGGATCGCGGGTCACCGTCGCGGCCAGCAGGGCCAGTGCCGGGGTACGCAGCGCGTCCCCGAACCGGGACGAGACGGCCGCGGACCACAGGAGCCGGAAGTCCCGGCCCAGAGCGGAGGAAGTCATGCCGGCGACCGTGCCGGTTCGACCGGGTCGAGGGTCAAGCCGCCGGGCTGAAAGGGGACCGCGCCTGTCGGTGATCATCGGTACGGTGAGCGCCGGCATCGGGACCGGGGAGACATCAGGCGTGGACCACACTTTCCAGGTCGACCTACGTGGCGTGGTTGACCTGCTCAGTCATCACCTCTACGGCAGCCCGCGGGTCTACGTCCGCGAGCTACTCCAGAACGCGGTGGACGCGATCACCGCCCGACGCAGGGTCGAGCCGGACGCGCCGGCGCTGGTACGCATCGAACCCCCGGACAGCACCGGCGACGGCACCCTGCGGGTGCACGACACCGGCATCGGCCTGACCGAGGCGCAGGTGCACGAGCTGCTGGCCACCATCGGCCGCAGCTCGAAGCGCGACGAGCTGGGCTTCTCCCGGCACGAGTTCCTCGGCCAGTTCGGCATCGGCCTGCTCTCCTGCTTCCTGGTGGCCGACGAGATCCAGGTGCTCACCCGGCACGGCGACAACCCCACGGTCCGCTGGACCGGTTACGCCGACGGCCGCTACGCGGTGACGGTGGCCCCGCCGGAGGCCGCCCGCGCCGAGCCGGGCACCACTGTCACGCTGGTGCCCCGCCGCGATGCGGACCAGTGGTTCACCATCCCGACCGTCACCGACCTGGCCCGGCTCTTCGGCGCGCTGCTGCCGGTCACCGTCCGCGTCGGCGACGTCGTCACCACCACCGGGGAGCCGCCCTGGCCGACCACGCCGGGTGCGCCACTGGACCGCGCGGCGCTCATCCGGTACGCCCGGGAGACGCTCGGCGTGGACCCGTTCGACGTCCTGCCGCTGGCCGTGCCGGAGGCCGGGCTGACCGGTGTCGCCGTCATCCTGCCGACCCCGGTGAACCCGGCGGCCCGGGCCGGGCACCGCGTCTACCTCAAGCGGATGCTGCTCACCGAGAACGCCGACGGGCTGCTGCCGGAGTGGGCGTTCTTCGCGCACTGCGTGGTGGACGCGACCGAGCTACGCCCGACCGCCAGCCGGGAGGCCCTCTACGAGGACACCCTGCTGACCGCGACCCGGGAGGCGCTCGGCGACCAGGTGCGCGGCTGGCTGGTCCGGCTCGCCCGGCACGACCCGCACCGGCTGGCCGAGTTCCTCCAGGTGCACCACCTCGGCGTGAAGGCCCTGGCGCTGCACGACGACGAGATGCTCCGGCTGGTCGACAGGTGGTGGCCCATGGACACCAACGTCGGCACGCTCACCCTCGCCGAGTTCCGGGAGCGCTACGGCGTGGTCCGCTACGCGGCGAGCCTCGACGAGTTCCGTCAGCTCGCCGCGGTGGCCGCCGCGCAGGACCTGGCGGTGGTCAACGCCGGCTACACGTACGACACCGAGCTGATCGAGCGGTTGCCGGTGGTGGACCGCTCGGTGCTGATCGAGCGGCTGGAGCCGAGCGACCTCACCACCCGCTTCGACGCGCTCGACCCGCAGGTGGAGTTGGCGCTGCGACCGTTCCTCGCGGCGGCGCAGCGGGCCGTCGAGCGTTCCGGCTGCGAGGTGGTCATCCGGGCGTACGACCCGGTCTCGCTGCCCGCGCTCTATCTGGTCAGCCGATCGGCCGCGTTCAACGACCAGCTCGCCGCCAGCCGGGACCGGGCCGACGAGCTGTGGGGTGGAGTGCTCGACGCGCTCGCCGCCACCGCCCCGCCGGACCGCCCGCAGTTGGTGCTCAACCACCGCAACCCGCTGGTACGACGGGTGGCCAACCTGAGCGACCCGGAGCTGGTCGGTCTCGCCATCGAGGCGCTGTACGGGCAGGCGCTGCTGCTCGGCCACCATCCGATCCGCGCGGCCGACGCCGCGCTGCTGAACGATTCCTTCCTCGGCCTGCTCGGCCGGGCTGTTCCGGGACGGGAGTGAGCATGAGCGACGAGGATCTGTGGCGGGTGCTGCACGGCATCGCCGACATGCCGTACGGGGCGGGGCAGATCGCCGCGCTGGAGCAGTTGCTGCGCCGGGTGGACGCCGCCGACGACCGGCACCTTGCGTTCGTCACCCGGATGCAGGCCACCACCGGCTACATCTACGGCGGTGAGCCGGCGAAGTCCTTCGTGACCTTCTCCTGGTGTCTGTCCGAGTTCGACCGGGACCCGCAGCCCTACCATCAGCGCCACCTCCACCAGCTGCTGTGGCACTTCAAGTACATGGCGTCCGGCCTGCTGAAGTTCCCCGAGGTGCCACTGGACCGCACGTACGCGGTGCTGGACGACATGGAGCGGCGCTACCGGGCCGGTGGGCACAGCCTGCAGGCCGTGCACAAGCACCGGTTCCGGGTTGCCGAGCACGTGGGCGACGTCGAGGCCGCCGCGCACTGGTACCGGCTCTGGCAGACCACCCCGCGCGACGAACTGTCCGACTGCGCCGGCTGTGACCCGACGAGCCAGGTGGGCTACCTCGCCGACACCGGCCGGGACGCCGAGGCGGTGGCGCTGGCCGAGCCGGTGCTCGCCGGTCGGCTCACCTGCACCGAGCAGCCGCAGGCGATCCTCACCGCGCTGCTCCTGCCGTACCTGCGCACCGGGCGGGGTGACCAGGCACGGGACGCGCACCGGGAGGCGTACCGCCGGCTGCGCGGCAACCTCGCGGACCTCTGGGACATCGCGGACCACATCGAGTTCTGCACGCTGACCGGCAACGAGGCGCGGGCGGTCGAGCTGGTCGAGCGGCACCTGGACTGGCTGGACCGGCCGCCGTCGCCGGCCGCGGCCATGCACTTCGCCGCGGCGGCCGCCGCCGCGCTGCGGCAGGCCGGTCCGTCGACCGTGTACCGCCGCGCCGCCGAGGGCCGACCGGCCGCCGAGGTGTCGGCGGCGACGTTGGCCGACGAGCTGGCCGAGACCGCGACCGGGCTCGCCGCCCGCTTCGACGCCCGTAACGGCACCACCCAGCAGTCGGAGTGGATCGCTCGCCGGCTGGCCGTGCAGGCGAGCGGGGAGCACGTGCCGCTGTCGGCGAGCGTCCGCCGCCGCCCGGCCCGTCCGGTCGGGGACGAGCCGGTCGTCGAGCAGGGCGCACCAGCGTCGTCGGCCGTCCGGGCCGAGCGAGTGCGAACCGGCAGGGCTGAACCACAGGCCGTGGCCCTGCCCGCCGACGTCGGCCCGGACGATCTGCTGGACCTCGCGGAGCAGAGCTGGGGGCGGCACGACCGGGCCACCTTCCGGGCGGCGCTGGTCGCCTTCGACGACCGGTTCGGCTCCGCCGAGCTGCCCGCACGCACGTCCGCGCACCGGCTGGCGCTGCGCGCGTCGGAGCGGGGGGACGAGGACGACATCGATGGTGCGATCAAGCTGAATCGGGCGGCGTTGGAGCTGTACCGGGAGGCTGGCGAGGAGGTGGCCGCCGAGACGGTCGCCGGGCGGCTCGGCGTTCTGTTGACCCGGTCCGACGAGGACACCGATGAGGGTCTGCTGCTGGCCCGAGAGGCGGCCGAGGTCCTGGACCGGCTCGGCGACGCCGGGCAGCGGGCGGCCGGACACGACCGGGTGGCATTGGCGCTGCTGCACCGCGAGCGTTGGGCGGACGCGCTCGCCGCGCTCGACCGGGTACCGGCCGACGCGGGCGGCGACCAGCACCTGGCGGCCCGGATCGCACTGCACCGAGGGCACCTGCTGGAGCAGTTGGACCGCGTCGACGAGGCCCGCGCCGCCGTCGACGAGGCTCGCCGGATCGGCCGTGAGCTGGGCGTCGGCGAGGTGGTCACGGGTGCCTGCCTGGCGTACGCGCGGCTCGTCGACGATCCGGCGGACGCCGTGGCCGCCTGCGACGAGGCGTTGGCGGCGGCACCGGCGGACGCGGAGCTGCCGGTCCGGGTCACCCGCGCCCGGGCGCTGCTGGCGGCCGGCCGCGCCCCGGACGCGGTGGACGACTTCGTCGAGGCGGTGACGCTGTGCGTGGAGCGGGGCGCCGAGGGGGACGCGTTCCTGCGGTGGGAACTGGCGAACGCGTACCGGATGGTGGGCCGGCTCGCCGAGGCCGCCGAGGTCGCCGAGGAGGCCGTGCTCGGTCTGGATCGGCTGGGCGCCCAGGCCGAGGCCGATCGCTGTCGACACCTGCTGGCCGGCGTCTACGCCGGCCTTGGTGAGATCGACCCGGCGTTGGCCCTGCTGGAGCAGTTGGCCAGCAATCTGGACGGACCGGACAACCTTCCGCACCGGGCGCAGGTGTTGGAGGAGGCCGGTGGGATCCTCTACGACGCCGACCGGGACGCGGCGGCGGGCGAGCGGTTCGCCGCCGCGGCCGAGGCGTACCGGCTCGGTGACCTACCGCTGGACGAGCTGCGCGCCCGCCGGCGGGAGACGTACGCCTGGTTCTGGGCCGACGACCGGGACGCGGCGTTGCGCGCCGTCGAGGTGGTGGACGTGCTGGCGGCGAAGCTGGCCGGGCAGGCCGAACCGCCGGTGCTGTACGAGCTGGCGATGGCGGCCGAGGCCGGAGCACGCGTGCTCACCGGGGAGGACCGACTGGACGAGGCGCTGGCCCGGCTCACCGGGGTGCCGGACCGGTTGCGCTCGATCGAGGCGTTCGGCGAGGCCGCCCAGGTGGAGGTCCTGGTCGGTGAGCTGCTGCTGCGCATGGACCGGCCGGCCGAGGCGGAGCCGCTGCTGCGCCGCGTACTCGGCGGGTTGCCGGCCGCCTCGCGGCAGGTCCGCCAGACGGCCTGGCTGCTGGCTCGGGTGTTGGATCTGCTCGATCGACCCGCGGAAGCCGCCGCGCTGCGCGCGGAGCACGATCTGGACGAGGACGACTGACCTAGCTGGCCGCCCCTGGCCAGGTCAGGGGCGGCCCGGCCCGGTGCGGACGGAACTGACCGGCAACCATCGCGGGCTCCTCGCGGTCTAGGCTTGCCCGGTGACGGTGGAGCAGCAGGCACGGGGCGCGGCGGGTGCGGGCCGGCGCAGGTCCCGCAAGGACGAGATCCTGGAGATCGCGGTAGGTCTGTTCGCAGCGCGTGGCTACCACGGCGTGTCGATGGACGACATCGGCGCGGCCGCCGGGGTCACCGGTCCGGCGCTCTACCACCACTTCGCCGGCAAGGAGGCCATGCTGGCCGCCGCGCTGATTCCGGTCAGTGAGGGGTTGCTGGCCGGTGGGCGGGAACGCGCCGCCGGGCGCTCGGACGACCCGCGCGGCGTGCTGGAGTCGCTGATCGACTACCACGTCGAGTTCGCGCTGGCCAATCCGGCGGTGATCGCGTTGCACCTGCACGAGCTGGACCGCCTGCCCGAGGAGCCACGGCGCCGGATTCGTCGCCTGCAACGGCTCTACGTCGAGGAGTGGGTCACCGTGCTCACCGCGCTGCACCCGGGCATGCCCGACGGCGAGGCGAGGGTGCTCGCGCACGCCGCGTTCGGCCTGATGAACTCGACGCCGTTCCTCGGTGGTGAGGTGGACCGGCGACGCCGCGCCGAGCTGCTGCGCGGCGCGACCCTGGCCGCGCTGCTCGCCTGAGCCGACTCGTCAGAACCGTACCGGTCATGATTCCCTGACATCGTCCCACCATCCGGACGCCGGGAGGAAACATGATCGAGTCACTGCTGGTCGCCAATCGGGGCGAGATCGCCCGCCGGATCATCCGGACCGCCAAGCGGCTCGGCATCCGCGTGATCGCTGTGCACTCGGAGGCCGACGCGGACCTGCCGTTCGTCGCGGAGGCGGACGAGGCGGTCCTCATCGGCCCACCGAACCCGGCGCTGAGCTACCGCAACACCGAGGCGATCCTCGCCGCCGCGAAGTCGACGGGTGCCCAGGCCATCCACCCCGGGTACGGCTTCCTGTCGGAGAACGCCGAGTTCGCCCGTACCGTCGAGGCGAGCGGCCTGATCTGGGTCGGACCCGACGCGGACGCGATCACCGCGATGGGCGACAAGATCAACGCCCGGAACCTGATGTCGGCGGCAGGTGTTCCGGTCGCGCCTGGCACCACCGACCCGGCCGGCGACCTGGACGCGGCGGTGACGGCCGCCGCCGAGATCGGCTACCCGGTGATGGTCAAGGCGGCCGCCGGCGGTGGCGGCATGGGCATGGGCGTGGCCGCCGACGAGGCCGCGCTGCGCACCGAGTACGACAAGGTGCGCGCCTTCGCCGAGCGGATGTTCGGCGACGGCTCGGTGTTGATCGAGCGGTACTTCCCCCGGGTGCGGCACGTCGAGGTGCAGATCCTCGGCCTGGCCGATGGCCGGGTGGTGGCGCTTGGCGAGCGCGAGTGCTCGGTGCAGCGGCGCAACCAGAAGCTGGTCGAGGAGTCCCCGTCGCCGGCGGTCTCGCCGGAGCTGCGAGCCCGTCTCCTGGCGGCGGCGGTGCGGGCCGGAGAAGCGGTCGGCTACCGCAACGCGGGCACAGTGGAGTGCCTGTTCGACCCAACCACCGGCGAGTTCTTCTTCTTGGAGATGAACACGCGGTTGCAGGTGGAGCACCCGGTGACCGAGTACGTCTACGGCATCGATCTGGTCGAGGAGCAGCTGCGGGTGGCCTCCGGGTTGGCGCCGACGTTCGACCCGGACGCGTTGACCCCGAGTGGGCACGCCATCGAGATGCGGATCAACGCGGAGGACCCGAAGCGCTTCCTGCCCGGCCCCGGTGTGATCAGGACGTGGGTGGAGCCGACGGGCGAGGGCGTCCGGGTGGACTCCGGCTACACCGAGGGCAACACGGTCACCCCGTTCTACGACAGCCTGCTGGCCAAGCTGATCGTGAGCGGCGCGACGCGTGACGAGGCGCTCGATCGCGCAAAGGCAGCCGTCGCGGCGTTCCAGATCGCAGGCCCGAAGAACAACGTCCCTTTCTTCGCCGAGCTGCTCACCAACGAGGAGTTCCTTACCGGCGCCTACGACACCGGCATCGTCTCCCGCATGCGCTAATCCCCACCCCCACTCCACCTCGGTGATCAAGAGGTTTGCGTCAGGGATTCGCGCTGCGGATGACGCAAACCTCTTGATCAACAGCGGGGTGGCATGCTGGGAGGACCCCCTAAGCACTGCTTTCGTCACAGTGAGGTGACCCCTTATGGCGGACCTGCCAGATTCCGTCTCCATTCGTGAGGTTGGGCCGCGGGACGGGTTGCAGAACGAGGACCCGATCCCGACCGACGCCAAGGTGCGGCTGCTCAACGCCCTCTCCGGCACCGGCGTACGCCGGATCGAGGCGGTGTCGTTCGTGCACCCCAGGGCGATCCCGCAGATGGCCGACGCCGACGAGGTGTGGCAGCGGGCGGTGAAGGCCGATGGGGTGCGGTACTCCGCGCTGGTGCCGAACACCCGGGGCGCCCAGCGGGCCCTCGCCGCCGGATTCACCGAGATCGAGGTGGTGGTCTCGGCCAGCGACACGCACAACCGGCGAAACGTCAACCGGTCCACCGACGAGTCGCTGGACGACATCGCCGAGCTGATCGACCTGCTGCACGGTGCGTCGGCGAGGGTCGAGGTGATCGTGGCGACCAGCTTCGGCTGCCCGTACGAGGGAGACATCGACCCGCAGCGGGTGGCCGGGATCGTGGACCGGGTCGTTCGCGACGGCGCGGACCGGGTCGCGTTCGGCGACACCACCGGCATGGGCACTCCGCGTCGGGTCCGCGAGCTGTTGACCGCGGTACGCGACCGCAACGCGCACGTGCCGGTCCTGCTGCACTTCCACAACACCCGGGGTACGGCGTTGGCCAACCTGCTGACCGCGCTGGAGCTGGGGGTGACCGAGTTCGACGCCAGCGTCGGTGGCCTCGGTGGCTGCCCGTACGCGCCGGGGGCGAGCGGCAACCTGGCCACCGAGGAGGCCGTGCACATGCTGCACGACATGGGCATCGACACCGGCATCGACCTGCCGGCGCTCATCGAGGCGGCGGAGTTGGCCGAGGAGTTGCTCGGCAAGAAGCTGCCGTCCGGTGTGCTGCGCGCCGGCCCGCGTACCCGGCTGACGCCGCTGCCGAGCTGAGGACACGGGGAGGGGCCGGCCTGGTGCCGGCCCCTCCGACGTGCCCGGTCGATCAGCTCACGGAGGTGAGCATGCTCGGCCAGCTGCCGCGGAAGACGTCAGCCCCGGCGCTGTCCGTGCCGCGCTCGGTGGCGATGCGGGTGCCGGCGAAGAGGTTGCTGACCCGGTTCGCCTCGGCGGTGCTCGGGTAGGCGTTGGTGCAGCTGGTGCCGGCGCTGCCGCCGGACATCAGCAGGGCGCAGTTGCCGTTGTAGTTGTCCGGCAGGCCGAGGATGTGCCCGATCTCGTGGGTCATGATCCGCAGGACGCTGTACTGGGCGGCCTGCTGGGTGTCGATGTAGACCCGGCCGTTGCCGAGGCTGGTCCGCACGGCGTACGAGCCGCCGCCGGTGATCCGGTAGATGCGCAGGTTCGAGCCGCAGTTGGCGGAGAGCGTCAGGTTGACGGTGGCGTTGTTCCAGATCGAGGCCGCCTGGTTGGCGACGCTGGCGTAGCTGCCCGCCTGGCTGGTGTTGTAGCAGATGGTCATGGCGGCGGACGCGGGCGACGGGTTGGCGACCGTGATGCCGAGGGTGGCGAGTGTCGTCGCGAGCAACGCGACGGCGAGCCGATTGAGTCGTGAGGTCATCGCTGACTCCGATCTGGGAGGAGGGGTGCCAGGAGCCTAGCGATATGTATTCACGTTTTTCAATGTCTTGCTCTCGGCTTCGCTGTCTGGTTCGCTCGTAGGTCGCCGACAACCGCGCCGATGCGCTAGCCTAACGATCGTTCAGGTCAGAATGGCGGAGGAGTCGGCGTGACGCTCGACGGTGAGGCACTGGAGCAGCTGCGCAAGCGGGCCCGGTCCGGCGGCGCGGACAAGTACCACGCGGCCAACGCGGCCAAGGGCAAGCTCTTCGCCCGTGAACGGGTCGCGCTCCTGGTCGACGAGGGCTCGTTCGTCGAGGACGGCCTCTACGCCAACACGATGGCCGAGGGGCTGCCCGCCGACGGCGTGGTGACCGGCACCGCCACGATCGACGGCCGACAGGTCTGCCTGATGGCCAACGACTCCACCGTCAAGGCCGGCAGCTGGGGCGCCCGCACCGTCGAGAAGATCATCAGGATCATCGAGCGGGCGTACGGCGCCGGCGTGCCGATGGTCTACCTGGTCGACTCGGCCGGCGCCCGGATCACCGACCAGGTCGATCTCTTCCCCGGTCGCCGTGGCGCCGGCAAGATCTTCTGGAACCAGGTCCGCGCCTCGGGTTCGATCCCACAGGTCTGTGCGCTGTTCGGCCCGAGCGCCGCCGGTGGGGCGTACATCCCTGCGTTCTGCGACGTGGTGGCGCTGGTCGACGGCAACGCGAGCATGTATCTCGGCTCCGACCGGATGGTCGAGATGGTCACCGGCGAGAAGACCACCCTGGAGGCGATGGGCGGGGCGAAGGTGCACACCGCCGAATCCGGCGTGGGGCACTTTCTCTGCAAGACCGAGGCCGACGCGCTCGACGTCGTGAAGACCTACCTGTCGTACCTGCCGGCGAACTGGACGCAGGCGCCGCCGACCGCACCGACGGTCGCCGCGCCCGCGAAGGCCGACCTGGCCGCGCTGGTGCCGGCCAGTGAGCGGCAGGCGTTCGACATGCGGCGGTACGTCAAGGGCCTGCTCGACGAGGGTTCGTTCTTCGAGATCCAGGCGCTCTGGGCCAAGGAGTTGACCATCGGCTTCGGCCGTCTCGACGGTCAGGTCGTCGGCGTGGTCGGCAACAACTCGATGTTCAAGGGCGGCGTGCTCTTCGTCGACTCGGCCGACAAGGCCACCCGGTTCGTGCAGCTCTGCGACGCGTTCAATGTGCCGCTGCTGTTCCTCAGCGACGTACCCGGCTTCATGGTCGGTAGCGCGGTGGAGAAGCAGGGCATCATCCGGCACGGCGCCAAGATGATCACCGCGATCTCCGAGGCGACCGTGCCGAAGATCTGCGTGGTGGTCCGCAAGGCGTACGGCGCCGGCCTCTACGCGATGGCCGGCCCCGGGTTCGAGCCGGACGCCACGATCGCGCTGCCGACCGCGAAGATCGCCGTGATGGGCGCCGAGGCTGCCGTGAACGCGGTCTATGCCAACAAGATCGCCGCCATTGCGGACGAGGACGAGCGGGCCGCCTTCGTCGCCGCCAAGCGGGCCGAGTACGAGCAGGACATCGACGTCGTCCGGCTCGCCAGCGAGCTGGTGGTGGACGCCATCGTCGAGCCGCACGACCTGCGCACCGAGCTGGTCCGTCGGTTCGCGGCGGCGCGTACCAAGGATCGGCACTTCTCCCGCCGTCGGCACGGCGTCACCCCGGTCTGATCATCGACTCAGGCCCGCACAGCGACCCGCCCCCGGCGTCACGAGCGTCGGGGCGGACCGTCCTTACAGGAGGATGAGATGGACTTCCGGCTCACCGACGAACAAGCGGCGCTGCGCGAGAGCGTGCGGGAATTCGCCCGCGAGGTGGTCGCCCCGGTCATCGCCGAACACTACGAGCAGCACACCTTCCCGTACGAGGTGATCCGGCAGATGGGCAAGATGGGCCTGTTCGGTCTGCCCTTCGCCGAGGAGCACGGCGGCATGGGCGGCGACTACTTCGCGCTCTGCCTGGCCCTGGAGGAGTTGGCCCGGGTCGACTCCAGCGTGGCCATCACGTTGGAGGCGGCGGTCTCGCTGGGCGCGATGCCGATCTACCGCTTCGGCACCGAGGAGCAGAAGGCGACCTGGCTGCCCCGGCTGCTCAGCGGCGAGGCACTGGCCGGCTTCGGTCTCACCGAGCCGGGCACCGGCTCGGACGCCGCCGGCACGCAGACCCGGGCCGTGCTGGACGGTGACGAGTGGGTGATCAACGGCTCGAAGGCGTTCATCACCAACTCGGGGACCGACATCACGGCCATGGTCACTGTCACCGCGGTGACCGGCACGAACCCGGACGGCTCCAAGGAGCTGTCGACGATCATCGTGCCGACCGGCACGCCAGGGTTCGCCGTCGCGCCCGGCTACTCCAAGGTGGGCTGGACCGCCTCGGACACCCACGAGCTGACCTTCGACGACTGCCGGGTGCCGGCCGCCAACCTGCTCGGTGCCCGGGGTCGGGGTTTCGCGCAGTTCCTGCGGATCCTCGACGAGGGCCGGATCGCCATCGCCGCGCTCGCCGTCGGCCTCGCTCAAGGCTGCGTCGACGAGTCGATCAAGTACGCGAAGGATCGGCACGCCTTCGGCAAGCCGATCGGCGCCAACCAGGCCATCCAGTTCAAGATCGCCGACATGGAGCTGAAGGCACACACCGCTCGCCTGGCTTACTACGACGCCGCCGCGCGGATGCTGGCCGGCGAGCCGTTCAAGCGGCAGGCCGCCATCGCCAAGCTGCACGCCAGCACGATCGCGGTGGACAACGCCCGGGAGGCCACCCAGATCCACGGCGGGTACGGCTTCATGAACGAGTACCCGGTGGCCCGGTTCTGGCGGGACTCCAAGATCCTGGAGATCGGCGAGGGCACCAGCGAGGTGCAGCGCATGATCATCGCTCGGGATCTGGGCCTCTGATTGTTCCAGCCGAACTGATCGGCCGGTCGTCCCGGACGGACTGTCCGTACGGCTGTCGGGTTTCGGCGAGCGGGCGTCAGTAGCCCGACGTTCGACTGCCGACGGTCGGAGTCCATCCGTACTCTTCGTGCCCATGACTCCGGATCATGACTGGTCGCGGAGCCCGGCTGGACGTACCACTCTGCCGGAGCTGCTCCGCGGGCATCGACGTGCCGCCGGCCTGACCCAGGCCGAGTTGGCGTCCCGGGCCGGGGTGGGTGTGCGGACGGTGCGTGACCTGGAGCGTGGCCGGTCGATCCGGCCTCAACGCACCACTGTCGGGCTGCTCGCCGGGGCGCTGGCGCTGACCGGCACCAGCCGGGCGGCGTTCCTGGCCGCGGCACGCGGCGCCGGTGCCGAACCGGCGCCGCCGGACGCCACCTCGACGACGTTCGCGGTCGGCGGCAACGCCACGTCTGCGGCCGCACCCGCCGACCCGTCGGTCGCGCTCCCGCCGCCGGTTGCGTTGATCGGCCGGGAGCGCGACCTCACCGAGCTGGCCGGAATGCTGACCGCGGAGCGAGGGCCCCGGTTGGTGAGCCTCGTCGGGTTGGCCGGCGTCGGCAAGACCGCCCTGGCGACGTCGGTGGCGCACCTGGTGGCCTCCGCCCACCCGGCCGGTGTGGCCGGGGTGCTGGTGGGCGAGGGCGCGGACGGTCCGGACGTGCTCGCCGCCTCGATGTCAGTGCTCGGCGTGGCGCGCCTGTCCGAACTCGTGGCGCTGCTCGCCGGGCGACCGACGCTGCTGGTGATGGACGCGGTGGAGCGCGCCCCGGGCCCGGTGGCCGCGACCCTGCACCGGTTGATCGGCGCACTGCCCTCGCTGCGGGTGCTGGTCACCGGGCGACACCCGGTCGGGTTGCCCGGTGAGCGGGTCTGGCCGGTCGCGCCGCTCGACGTGCCACCACCGGAGGCCGAGCACTCCGGACTCGAATCGTGGCCGGCGGTCGCGTTGTTCACCGCCCGGCTCGCTCAGGTCCGCCGGGAGCCACCCACCCCCGCCGAGCTGCCGGCGCTCGCCGCGCTGGTGCGCCGGTTGGGCGGGCTGCCGCTGGCCATCGAGCTGATGGCCGCCCGGGGCAGACTCCTCGACCTCACCGAACTGCTCGACCGGTACGGCGACCGGGTGCTCGACCTGGCCACTCCCGCCGAGGCGTCCGCCCACCCGGCCTGGGACGCACCGGAGGCGCTCGGCAGCCGGACGGGCGGACCCGACACCCGTGCGGCGGTCTCGGTCGCCGTCACCCTGCGGGACGCGGTGGCGTTCAGCTACCGCCTGTTGGCGTCGGACGAGCAGGCCGCGCTGCGGCAGTTGGCCGTCTTCGGTAACCGCTGGTCGGTCGAGCTGGCCGAGGAGATGCTCGCCGACGAGGCCGATCAGGACGGCACTGTGGCGATCGACCCGGTTCCGCTGTTGGACCGGTTCGTCGAGTTGGGGCTGCTGAGCGTACGCGGAACCGGGTCGTTCCGGTTCCGGCTGCTCGACGCGGTCCGCGACTACGCCGTCGAGCAGGCGGCAGGTGCGGGTGAGCTGACCTGCATCCGGCGTCGACATGCGGAGGTCATCGCGCGCCTGGTGGCCCGGACCGCCACCGACCTGATCGGCCCACGGTTACCCGACGCGGTGCACCGGCTGGACGAGATGAGCAGTGACATCAGCTCGTCGCTGGCCCATGCGGCTACCGACGACCCGTTGACCGCGCTGCGGTTGGCGGCCTGCCTGACCCGCTGGTGGCGGTTCCGTGGACGCGATGTGGTCGGGCGGCAGTGGCTGCGGCGGCTGCTGGCGGACCCACGGACCGCCGACGCCGATCCTCTCCTGCGTGGCTGGGCCGCCCTCGGGGTCGCCCGGCTGGCGGCGGAGCACGGCGCGGGCGCCGAGGAGTTGTCGACGGCCCGTGCGGCGTTGGACAGCTTCCGGCAGGCCGGCGACGTCACCGGGGAGTTGGAGGCGCGCAATGTGCTCGGCACCCTGCTGATCTCCGTCGGGCGGCAGGACGAGGCTCGCGAGCAGGCCGAGGCGCTGCTGCGGTTGGCCGCCCGCAACGGGCGGGCCCGGGACCTGGCGGTGGCGCAGAACAGCCTCGCCTGGCATGAGATCCGCACGGGTGACCTGGCTGCGGCCCGTCGCCGGCTCGCCGCGGTGGACCGACTCGCCGCCGAGAGTGGGGAGCAGCGACTGCGGGTGCTCGGCTGGGCCAATCGAGCTGAGGTCGCCCGCCTGGAGGGCTGGTACGCGGACGCCATCGATCGGGGCCGGCGGGCGATCGCTGCCCTGTCCGAGCTGGGTGATCCCGGGCGTCGCCGTCGGGTGCTCGGGACCGTCGGGCTGGCGCTCGCCCAGGACGGGCGGGTAGCGGAGGCGACCGAGGTGCTGACCGAGTTGCGCGCCGGTGGCGTGGAGGCGCTGCCGGCGCGGCCGACCGTGCCGCGACCGCGCTCGCACGAGGCTGGGCTGGCCTGGGGTGGCCCGGAGGCCGGACTCTGTGCGCTGATCGAGGGGAACCTGGCGCTGCACCGGGGTGACCGGGAGTTGGCTGCCGAGTGGTTCACGGCCGCCGCCGACCATGCGGGGCAGGATCGCCGCGACGTGGTGGAGGCGCTGGTGGGGCTGGCTGCGAGCACTGCGGACCCGGCGGTGCTCGATCGACTGGACCGGGTCTGTGCGGAGAGCGGCATCCGGCTGTTGCCGCAGGAGTCGGGCCTGCTCTACGCGCTGATCGCCGCTCGGGGTGGACCGACTCAGTAGCAGCGACGGATCGGCGCCCGCGGCGCCCCGAGCGGATCGCGACGGGAGAGTGGCGCGGGCGAAGAGCCCCCTTTGGTGCTACCCCTCGCTGATCGCCCGCGCCGTCACCCCCCGGTGATCCCCGGTGCAGGAAGCCTGCCACCGCTGCGGTGGCAGAAAGTCGGCTTGGACCGAATCCTCCAGCTTGGCTGGGTCAGTTCTGCCGGTCTTTCTGCCGCTGCCACCGCCCTGCAGCGGTGCTTGTCAGTGCCGTCGGCTGGCGTTTTCGGTGGCGGCGACCTGCTCCGGGCTGACGTCGTCACTGCCGGCGGTGGCGCACGGATGCGCGGCGTCGCGGACCCGGCGCAACCCGTCGAGGAGGGCCGCCAGCGCCTCGGGGTCGAGCTGCCCGGTGAACCACTGCTCGATCATTTGCAGGTGCCCGGGCAGCGTCTCGTTCAGGCGTTGCATCCCGCTGGCGGTGACCACCGCGTACGAGCTGCGTCGGTCGTTCGGGCAGGCCCGGCGGGTGAGCAACCCGTCGCGCTCCATCCGATCCACCACCCGGGTCACTCCGCTGGTCGACAGGGAGGTCTGCGCGGCGAGGTCGGTCATGCGTAGTTGGTTGCCCGGCGAGCGGGCCAGTCGGGTGATGACCTCGAACTCGACCGCGGAGAGGCCGTGCTCCTCAAGCTGGGCGTTGAACCGGGCGGACAGCCCGGCGTGTGCCTCGAAGAGCAGGCCGACGGCGGTGATCCGGGGATCGTCGAAGACGTTGGTCACCCGTTCATCATACCAGTGCTTGACACGGGGAATATTGTTGCGGTTATAGTTGCTCAAGCAGTCGTTGGGCTACTAAACAATCCCCTGGAGGACAGCAGCATGACCAGCAGCATCGATGCGGTTACCCGCGACTGGGACGGCCTCACCATCCCGGCGGCCGGCACCTACGCGCTCGACGTGGCGCACAAGCGGGTCGGCTTCGTTGCCCGCCACATGATGGTGAGCAAGGTTCGCGGTGAGTTCAACGAGGCGACCGCCACCATCACCGTCGCCGAGGACCCGCTGCAGTCGTCGGTCGTCGCCACCATCCAGGCCGCCAGCGTCGACACCACCCAGGCCGACCGGGACGCTCACCTGCGCAGCCCCGAGTTCCTGGACGCCGAGAAGTTCCCGACGCTCGAGTTCCGCAGCACCGGGGTCAAGTCCCGTCGCGGCGGCGAGTTCGTGCTCACCGGTGAGCTGACCATCAAGGACGTCACCCGCCCGGTCGAGCTGGAGGTGGAGTTCGAGGGTGTCGGCCGCAGCCCGTTCGGCCAGGACATCTTCGGCTTCTCCGCGAGCACCGAGATCGACCGCGAGGAGTTCGGCCTGACCTGGAACGTCGCCCTGGAGACCGGGGGCGTGCTGGTCAGCCGCAAGATCAAGATCGAGATCGAGGGCGAGGCCGTCCGTCAGGCCTGATCCCCGGGGATCGCCGGAGGGCCAGGGGGGATCCTCCCGGCGATCCGGTACGCAGGGCCCGCGCCGTACGTCGGCGCGGGCCCTGCGTCGTCTCCGCTCGTGGTAATTGTCACGGGTTGTTCGCACCGCCATCGGGTCCAGCCGGTCGACGACGGGGTACAGATGGCGCCACGAGCGCGTCCGCGCCGGTCGACGTCGGATCACCGCCGTCGGCCTCTGGCCCCGGTCAGGTGGGCGCTCTTACCGTGGATGCTTCACAACGCGCTTCCGGGACGGCATGATCCCGACCGCGCCGGCCGTCGGGAGGACACATGGGCAGGGACGTCTCAGGGGGCGCCTTCACCCGGGATGATCGCGTCCGGTATCGGCAGAAGGTGCGGCGGTGCCTGGATGTCTTCGCCCTGATGCTGGACGACTTCGGTTTCGACGCCGACCGGCCGATGACCGGTCTGGAGATCGAGCTCAACCTGGTCGACTCGGCCGCCGAGCCGGCGATGCGCAACGAGGAGATCCTCGCCGACATCGCCGACCCCCTCTTCCAGACCGAGTTGGGGCAGTTCAACCTGGAACTCAACGCCGAGCCCCGACTGATCGAGGGCACCGGCTTCGCCGACTACGAGCACGACCTGCGCGGCAGCCTCTCCCGGGCCGACGAGCGTGCCGCCAGATCCGACGCGAAGATCGTCCTGGTCGGCATCCTGCCCACCCTCACCGAGGGGCACCTGGTCGAGGACAACCTCTCCACCAACGAGCGGTACCGGGTGCTCAACGACCAGATCGTCGGTGCCCGGGGCGAGGACATCGAGCTGGACATCCGCGGCGTCGAGCAGTTGCGGACGCACACCGACTCGATCGCCCCCGAGGCCGCCTGCACGAGCCTCCAGTTCCACCTCCAGGTCGCCCCGGACAGCTTCGCCGACTACTGGAACGCGTCCCAGGCCATCGCCGGGGTGCAGGTGGCGGTCGGGGCGAACAGCCCCTTCCTGTACGGCCGCCAGCTGTGGGCCGAAACGCGGATCGCCCTGTTCCAGCAGGCCACCGACACCCGCCCGGACGAACTGAAGGCCCAGGGCGTACGGCCGCGGGTGTGGTTCGGCGAACGGTGGATCACCTCGATCTTCGACCTGTTCGAGGAGAACGTCCGGTACTTCCCGCCGCTGCTGCCGATCTGCGAGGACGAGGACCCGGTGGAGGTCCTGCACGCCGGCGGTGTGCCACAGCTCGGGGAGCTGCGGTTGCACAACGGCACGGTCTACCGGTGGAACCGTCCGGTCTACGACATCATGAACGACCGCCCCCATCTGCGCGTGGAGAACCGGGTGCTGCCGGCCGGTCCGACGGTGGTGGACATGCTGGCCAACGCGGCCTTCTACTTCGGGCTGGTACGCGGTCTGGCCGAGGCCGACCGTCCCATCTGGAGTCAGCTCACCTTCAGCTCCGCCGAGGAGAACTTCCACGCCGCCGCCCGACGTGGCCTCGACGCCGTGCTGCACTGGCCCGGACTCGGCGACGTGCCGGTCACCAAGCTGGTCCTGGACCAACTGCTGCCCACCGCCGCCACCGGCCTGGACGGGTTCGGTGTCGCCCCGGCGCAGCGGGACCGGCTGCTCGACATCATCGAGCAGCGCTGCCGTACCGGCCGCAACGGCGCCGTCTGGCAGACCGAGGCGGTCTGGGCGGCGGAGCGGCACCACGGCATGGACCGGACGGCCGCGCTGCACCACATGGTCCAGCGCTACGCCGAACTCCAGCGCACCAACCAACCCGTCCACACCTGGCCAACCACCTAACCCCACCCGCACGCCACCCCTGACCCGCCCGCAGCCCTGAACGCGTTGATCATGAAGTTGTTGCCATGACACGCCGGGCGAGGTGGCAATAACTTCATGATCAACAGGGTGGGTCGGATGGTGGGAAGTTAGTCGGTGGTGGGGCGGGTGGTGCGGCGGGCTGCTCGGGTGCGCCGGCTGGTGGAGGTCGGGTCCTCTGCCGCTGGTGCTTCGATGGGACGGGCCGGATCCGCGAGGTCCGGGTCCGTACGCGGGGCGGGAACGTGCGGTGCGGCGGTGGCGTCGCCCGGCAGTGAGCCCGTCCGGGGCGTCTGCGGCGGGGCGTCGGCCCTCCTGCGCCGCGCCACCGTTCCGGCCGTCGAGGTCGAGGTTGTGGGCGTCGAGACGGAGGTCGGCGGCGCGGGCTCGGTCTCGGCAACCGGGGCCGGGTCGGTCACCGTGTCCCGAGCGACCGCATTCGGCTCGGCCGGGCGGTTCTGTTCGGCCGGGCGGTTCCGCCCGCTTCGCTCGCCGAGGCGGGCGGCCAGCACCGAGCCGCCGATACCGGCGATCACCGCGTACGGGGCGATCAGCTGGGTGGACAACTGCGCTGGGCCCAGCGTCGACCAGTGCGGCAGGGTGGTCAGGTAGGCGAGCGCGACGAGCACCGGACCCGCCGCGCCGGAGGCCGCCGCACCCACGAGGTGCCCGCCCGAGCGGGCGGACCGCCGGGCGGCCAGTACGCCGATCAGCAGCGCGGGCACCAGTGCCAGCAGCGCGCCGGGCCAGTAGAGCTGGCCCCCGATCCAGTATCGGGCGTGGTCCGGGTCGAACTGCCAGGTGCCGAGTTGCGCGCCGGTCAGCCCTCGTCCGACGCGTACCCCGTCGATCACGGAGATCACCGCGAGCAGCCAGAGCCAGGCGGCCGTCGCGGTCACGTTGGCCGCGGCGGCTCGGGAGCGAAGCGCCCAGATCGCGACGAGGACGCCGATCAGGATGCCCAGCGTCGCCTGTACGGCGGCCGTCCGTTGCGGTGCGCCGGTGTCCGCGCCGGTCGCGACCCGCGCGGGTACGGCGATCAAGAGCACCGTGACCAGCCCGCCCAGCCCGGCGCCAAGCGCCAGGGCCACCCGGCGCAGCAGGCCACCGCGGTCGTGGACCGGCGGCTTGTCCACCGGTGGTGGCGTGCCTGTCACCTCCGACCGGGCGGTGTCGACGGCCGGTGGAGGACCGTCAACCGGGCTCTCGTGCTCCGGCGCCCGATCGCCGAGCTGCGGGCCCTCGCGACGGGCAACACCGTCGGGCGGAGACATCACGGTCTTCGCCGGGGCGTTCCGTTGGTGCAGCCGCTGCGCGCAGACCGCCCCGAGGACCGTCGAGCTGGCGGCGAGCCAGGTGGCCCAGGCGAGGCCGTCCGCCCAGGCTGTGTCGGTCGCACCGGCGTCGGTGGGCGTCCAGGTGATGACGCCTAGCCCGTAGCCGAAGCCCAGTTGTGCGGCACCCGCGCCGGCAGCGACCCCGATCGCCGTCGCGATCGACACTCCCCAGCCCTGTCTGGCCATGCCGGGCAGCGTAACGTCCCGTCGTCGGCGCGGCGAGTCGCAATGACCCGCCGGTGTGGACCGCCAGTGCGGCGGATTGGGCGGCGGGCGGTACGGTCGCCGGTGATGAGGCGGTGGGCGCTATGACGGACACGAACACGGGCCAGCAGAATGCCGCCGGGGGCGGTGCGGGCCGGGCCAGCGTCGTGCTCGGTGGTGGGTTGGCGGCGGTGCTGCTCGCCGCCGTGGGCGCGACCGGTGGCTGGCTGCTGGCCGGCGAGGACGACACACCCTCTGGTGACCCGCTGGCCGTCGCGACCACGGCTGGCGCGTCGACCACCCGGGCCACCGCACCCCGACCGAGCAGCGGGCGGCCGACACCGTCGGCGGTCCAGACCTCCGCCACCTCGACCAAGGGGGCCGGCCTGACCGTGCCGCCGGTGATCGGCACCGACTTCGAGCAGGCCCGGGACACGCTGCGCAAGCAGCGGCTGGGTTGGCGGCTGGTCTTCGGTGGCGGCACCGGCCGTACGGTCGAGAGCACCACACCGGACGTGGGCACCGAGGTCGCCCGGGGGACGACTGTGCAACTACAGGTCGCCGGGCCGGCCCCGGCCGCCGAGGTGCCGGACGTGGTCGGCAAGAGCTGCGCGGACGCCGCCGACGAGTTGGTCGACGAGGGCCTCTACCCGCGCTACGTCAGCGGACGCACTGGGAAGGTCAGCCGGCAGGAGCCCGCCGAGGACGGCCCGGCCCGGTGGAACGACCAGGTCAGCATCTGGTGTGGCTCCGACGGCCAGCCGACCGCGAAACCCACGCCCTGATCCCAGGCCGGCGGGTTCGAGCCTCCCGGCGCGTAACCGCCGTCCTGTCTCGCCGGCAGTCGGCGCGGCTCGGCACGCTGATCCCCACCGATGGCGGTGTGGGCGACTAGGTTGGCGGTCGAGGGGCCATGACGCCCGTCCGGTTCGGGAAAGGACGTGCGATGAGCGACGACCGCCAGGAGCCTCCCGCCGGCGAGCACGACGACGACCGGACCCGACCACTGCCCCCCGCCGCTGACCGGCCGGGGACGCCCGGACCCGCCGCCGATCGGCCGGCCCCGACCGGACCCGCTGCCGACGGCCTGGAGCCGACGCAACCGACGCCAGCCGCCACCGACCCGGACGAGACGGCACCGATCGACCGGACTGTCCCGGCTCGTCCCGACCTGTCGCCCGACCAGACCATGCCGATCGACCGGTCCGCCGGCACCCGGCCGCGCCCGCCGGCCGACCGGACGGCGCCGATACCGCCGTCGTGGTCCGGGCGGGCCGAGGTGCGCTCGCCCGGGCCGGATGACGCCGGTGGTGAGTGGTACGTCGAGGAGCAGGGTGGTCGGCGGTGGTGGTCGCCGATCCTCTGGGGCGTACTGGCTCTGCTGCTCGCCGGCCTGCTCGGGGGCGCGCTCTGGTTGGTGCTCGCCCAGCAGGATGACGACCGGGACGATCGTGGGCCCACCCCGTCCCCTTCGCCGACCAGTGCCCCCAGCACGCCGCCGACCAGCGCAGCCCCCACGTCGGCGGCGCCCACCAGTGAGTCGCCGAGCAGCTCGCCGACCACGGACGCGCCGGACGAGCTGCCGGTGCCACCGCTCGCCGGCCTGCCGCAGGCCACCGCCGAGGGGCTGTTGACTCGGCTCGGTCTGCCCTACCGGGTGGTGTACCGCCCATCGGAGCTGCCACCGGGGACGGTGGTGGGCACCGAGCCGGAGGCGGGCACGTCGGTGTCGACCGACGACGAGGTGTTGTTGATCATTTCTCAGGCGCAGCCCTCGACCGGGGCGAGCCCGACCACGCCGAGCCCCACGGTGACGAGCACGTCGTGACCGCTGGTCACCACATCCGGCGGCGGGTGCCGACGAGGCCGATGCCGGCGAGCGAGATGGCGAGGCCGAAGATGCCGGACCAGAAGAGGGATCGGCGGATGTCCGTGGCGCTGTGCCCGGCCGGAGCTGCTTCGGTGAGCCTCTGACGGCCGTCGGACTGGCCGCCGGCACCAAGGCCGGACACCGGCCCGGTCGGGTCGGCGGCACCGGCGTGGTCAGCCGGGGGGCCGGTGTCGACCCAGCCGGGTTCCTCGTAGATCGACTGACCGTCGCCCGTCGGCGGGTCGGAGTCGAGCACGGTGATCTCCGGTGCGGGCACCGGTGTGGTCAGCCGGGTGGACGACATCGCCGGGTCGCGGACGAGGACCAGGAGTGTCGCCATCGCCCCGAGGAGGGCGAGGAGTCCGAAGGCGTAGGCGATACGGGAGCGGTGGTGCCGCCGCAGGGCGGGCTGTTTGACCATGACCATCCCAGGGTCAGGGTCCTGGACGAGCGGGTGGAACGGTGCCGGGGTGGGCGTACCGATTCTATGGCGACGGCACGCCCACCGGCGGCGGATCGGGTCGGTCAGCCCACCCGGAGCGGGGTACGCGCGACCGGGCGGCGGGCCCGCACGGTGTGCGGGCGGGGTTCGGGGGCGGCCTGCAGTTGTTGCAGCCCTTCCCGCTGGACGAAGATCGACCGTCGGGTGACCGCGTCGCCCGCGGCGTTCAACTCGTAGCCGTCGAGCCAGAGCCAGCCGTCATAGGTCGGCCAGTCGAGCACCCGGATCACCCGGAACTTGATCGGCCTGAGGAACTGGACACTCGCCGCGCGTGTCACGTGCAGTACGTCACCGGTGCGGGGAAGCACATGGGCTCCTGGGGAGGATCGGCCGGCGGCTGCGCCGGCGGTGCCTGAACGGGGGACGTCTCGGCCGGTGACGGGGTCGTGCCTCGTGAACCGGTGGTGCGGATGGCGGTGGTCGGGCCGTACCCCGCTGGTGACGTGCCGCCACCCGACCACCACCCGGTTGCTTCCGGGAACCGCGCCCGCCGCCGCAGCTTGCCGGCTTGCAGCGGCGGGGTCCTTACCCCGGAGCAGGTCGCGTTGTCGTGGGCCGGGCCCACGTCGTGCCCGGCTTCCCCGGATCGGTGGGGTCACCACTCCGAGGGACCGAACGGAGACGCTGAGTGATCCGTGCCATACGGACAGAGTGCATCAGGGACGTGCTTCATGCAAGTTGCACGTCGACTTTTGCCGATACGTGAGCGTGTCGCGCGAAAGGCCTATTGAAGCCATCCGCGTCCGGGCGGCAGACTGAGGGCCGGTTTCGCCCGTCGCGGCCGGCCGAGGACCGGCACCACCCCCTTCGTCGCGAACGCTCGCCGGTCGACGGTCGCGCCCCCGGCGGGTGTCACCCAGTGGCGCGTTACCGGAGGTAGCCCGAGTGGGGTCGAGCAGCCAGCGGCGGGGACCAGTGGCTCACGGGTTGCGCCATGAGTGAGCGGCGCAGTCCCACCATCAGACGGCGGCGGCTCGGGGCCGAGCTGCGCCGCCAGCGGGAGTCCGCCGGAATCACCATCGAGGTGGTCGCCGAACAGTTGGAGTGCTCGGCGTCGAAGGTCTCCCGGATCGAGACCGGGCACACCACGGCCACCCCGCGCGACGTGCGGGACATGCTGCGGATCTACGGGGTGGTCGGCGCCGAGAGCGACGAGCTCGTGCAGATCGCCCGGGAGGCCCGCCAGAAGGGCTGGTGGCACCCGTACAGCACGGTGCTCGTCGGCGCGTACGTCGGGCTGGAGGCGGCGGCGAGTTCGATCCGGGCGTACGAACAGCAGGTCGTTCCGGGTCTTCTGGAGACCGAGGAGTACGCCGGGGCCATGATCCGCGCCGCTCGGCCGGACTTCACCGCCGACCAGGTGCATCAAAGGGTGCGTGTCCGTTTGGGCCGTCAGTCGTTATTGACCCAGGACGATCCGGTCGATCTGTGGGTGGTGCTCGATGAGGCGGTGGTAAGTCGGCCGGTGGGCGGGGACGAGGTGATGCGCGGCCAACTCAAGCGGTTGGTCGAGGTGGCCGAGTTGCCGAACGTGACGCTGCAGATCCTGCCCTTCGAGGTGGGTGCGCATGCCGGCATGGACGGCACGTTCACGATCCTCAGCTTCCCTGAGCCCGGTGATCCGGATGTTGTGTACGCGGAGAACGCCACGGGTGGGCTTTTCCTCGAGAAGAGCGACGAACTACAGAAGTACAGCTTCATCTTCGATCACATCCGCGCTGCGGCCATACGTCCGGAGGAGTCCGTCGCACACATCGCAAAACTGGCAGAGGAGCCGTTGTGGAAATGGCGACCAAAGGGTTCCCCGTGGACCTGACGCAGGCAGCATGGTTCAAGAGCTCGAAGAGCGGGCCGAACTGTGACAACTGCGTGGAGGTGGCGTACGTGACGGGGGTGGTCGGAGTGCGGGACTCGAAGGACAAGGCGGGCCCCGCCCTGGTCTTCGCCCCGGGTGACTGGCACTCCTTCGTTGCCGGCACCCGGGGTGGTGTGTTCGGCGCGGTCTGACCGACTGGTCAGTGGAGTCCCCGTCCGGTTCGCCGGACGGGGACTTTGCCGTGTCCCCGGTAGTCGCGGCTGAAGGGCGCGTCGCGGCGGGGGTTGGCGAGGTTCCGTCGGGATTCCCGTCGCCAGAGCGACCCCGTCTCGTTGAACCGGTCGGTACGGCGCTGGTCGACGACCCGCCGCACCGACCCGCAACCGAGCGAGTAGGCGAGACGGATGACGACGATCGGTTCAGACAACCTCACCACCGGTCCGGCAAAGCCGGAGCGGTTCGGTGGCAAGTACCGCGGCGCTCGTCGGGACACGGTTCTGACCGAGGTGGTCTCGACCGACCAGGAGTTGAGCGGGCGGGAGGGCGCCTCCGAGACGACGGATCCTCCGCTCTCGCTGCCCTCACTGGACCCGAACCCGCTGATCGAGCCGTCGTTCCCGCCGGCGGGCTGGCCGATGGAGCCGCCCCAGTCCCTGGCTGACCACCCGTTGCTGCGTGGTCTGCTGATGGAGTTGCCGCCGAAGGGGACCGTTCCCTCGCAGGACTGGCTGGACCGCTGGTTCGAGGCGACCAGGTCGATCCTGGAGTTGCTATACGTGCAGAGCGCCAGCCGTCCCCGTTGACCGTGCGACGGCGGCGGGCTGGGCCCGCTCCGCGAAGCGGTTGTGGCGGAGCGCGTGCCGAACCCCGATGGCGATCACCGCGAGCGCGCCCACGGTGATCGCCGGCCCGGTGACGCCCGGGTCGGCCCCGAGGTCGGCACCGGCGGCGGCGATCAACGCCGGCACGGTGGCCAGGGCGGTGACCTGTAGTGGAAGCCCGACGAGCGGGTGGGCCGCTGCGGCGCGCAGACCGTGCGGCGCGGGGGTGGCGGGGGCGCTGGCGAATGCGCCCGCACCGGCCCACAGCCGGCGGATCCGTCGTACCGAGCAGACCGTCGCCACGAGCGCCGGGCCGGCGGCCAGGGTGAGCCCGGCGGCGGCCCGGTCGACCGGCGCGGTGCCGGCGCTGAGCAGCCCGCCGCCGAGCACGACCGCGGTGAGCGCCACACCGGTGAGGGCCAGCACCAGCAACCATCCGGTACGCCGACGCAGCATGCGGGTGTGGCGCAGCCGGGGAAGGCCGTCGGCAACGACACCGGCGGCCAGCCAGACGGCGGCGACCGGGAGCAGGATGGTGAGCTGACTCTCCATGTTCGAGAGTCTTTCCCGAATCCCGGCGAGGCGAATCCGGGCCTGTCCCCCGTTCGCCCCGGACGCCGGGCCCGTAGGGGGCCATCACTCGAAGGTTATGGCCGTTTCGACATGTTCAACTGCCCGACGGCTGACTTACCCTCAGCTAGATCGGCGAGTGTCGATTGAGGTTGGGACCGGTGGTCACGTTCCGCCGCCGGTCAGAGGGAGGTAGGAGATGGGTCTTCCACGAAGGTCCGTACTGATCGGGGTGGCCGCGGCGACCGTGCTGGCCGTCGGTACCCCAGCCTTGGCCGCCGAACCCGTGGGTGTGGTTCGGGCCGCCGGCGGAGCCACCGCCGTGCCGGACAGCTACATCGTCGTACTCAAGGACAGCGCCGTGGCCCGGGACCGGGTCGGCGACACCGCGAAGCGGCTCTCCGGCCGCCACGGCGGCACGGTGGCCCGCACCTACGGCGCGGCGCTGCGCGGCTTCGAGGTCACTGTGAACGCGAGCGCGGCGGCGCGGATCGCGGCCGACCCGGCGGTGGCGTACGTCGAGCAGAACCACACAGTCTCGATCTCCGGCACGCAGGCCAACCCGCCCTCCTGGGGCCTCGACCGGATCGACCAACGCAACCGGCCGTTGGACAGCTCCTACACCTACCCGAACACGGCGAGCAACGTGCACGCCTACATCATCGACACCGGCATCCGGTTCTCCCACAACGACTTCGGCGGCCGGGCCACCTCGGGCTACGACGCGGTGGACGGCGGGTCGGCCGACGACTGCAACGGGCACGGCACGCACGTGGCCGGCACCGTCGGCGGGTCCGCGTACGGGGTTGCCAAGGCCGTCCAACTCGTCGGCGTACGGGTGCTGAACTGCTCCGGCAGTGGCACCAACGCCGGTGTGATCGGCGGCGTCGACTGGGTCACCGCGAACGCGATCAAGCCGGCGGTGGCGAACATGAGCCTCGGTGGCGGCGCGAACAGCTCGCTGGACAACGCCGTCCGCAACTCGATCGCCTCGGGCGTCACGTACGGCCTGGCGGCCGGCAACGACAACGGCGCGAACGCCTGCAACACCTCGCCGGCGCGTACCACGGAAGCCATCACGGTGGGCTCGACGACCAGCTCGGACGCCCGGTCGTCGTTCTCCAACGTCGGCACCTGCCTGGACATCTTCGCGCCCGGCTCGTCGATCACCTCGGCCTGGTACAACAGCAACACCGCTACCAACACGATCAGCGGCACCTCGATGGCCACCCCGCACGTGGTCGGAGCGGCGGCCCTGGTGGCCAGCGCCAACCCGAGCTGGACCCCGGCTCAGGTCCGCAACCAACTGGTGGCCAACGCCACCCCCAACGTGGTGAGCAACCCTGGCTCGGGCTCGCCGAACCTGTTGCTCTACGTGGGCACCGGCAGCACCCCGCCGCCGCCCACCGGCTGCACCGGCACCAACGGCACCGACGTGTCGATCCCGGACGCCGGTTCGGCGGTGACCAGCTCGATCACCATCTCCGGCTGCGGTCGCAACGCCTCCTCGGCCTCCACCGTGGCGGTGAACATCGTGCACACCTACCGCGGCGACCTGGTCATCGACCTGCTCGCCCCGGACGGCAGCTCGTACCGGCTGAAGAACAGCAGCACCTCGGACAGCACCGACAACGTCAACGCCACGTACACGGTCAACGTGTCCGGTGAGGCCGCCGACGGCATCTGGCGACTCCAGGTGCGGGACACCTACTCGGCCGACACCGGCTACATCAACACCTGGACCCTGACCGTCTGACCGGTCTCCTACGACCGAGGCCCCACCCGGCACGCCGGGTGGGGCCTCGCGTCGTACGGATCGGGCTCAGACCGAGAAGGTGGCCGGCCGCTCGGTGGCCGGGGCCGGCGGGCGGGCCTTCCACAGGCCGATCTTCTGCGCGGCGAGCCGGCTCAGGTAGGCCGGGTTGAGGATGACGTAGCGGCGCCAGAGCCGCCTCGGCTCCAGACCGAGACGCCAGAACCACTCAAGACCGGCGCGCTGCATCCACGGCGGGGGCTGGCGCAGCAGGCCGGCGTGGTAGTCGAAGGCCGCGCCGACCGCCATCAGCGGCATGTCGAGCAGCGGCCGCATGGCGTACGCGAAGACCTCCTGGCGCGGGCAGCCGAGCCCGACCAGGACCAAGCGGGCACCACTGGACCGGATCCGGTCGGCGATCTCGGCGTCCTCACCGGGCTGGACGGCACGGAACTTGGACGGCTCCACCCCGGCGATCTTCAGCGCCGGGAACATCCGCTCCAGGGCCGGGATCAACCGGGTGAGGGTTTCCTCGGTCGAGCCGTACAGGTAGACCGGTAGCCCCTCGTCGGCGAAGCGCGACAGCACGTGCAGGGTCAGGGTCGGCCCGTACACCCGGTCGCTGAGCCCGGCGTGGTGCAGCAGGTTGAGCGCCCACCGCACCGGCTGCCCGTCCGGCGTGACCACGTCGAAGGAGTTGAGCCGCGCGTTGTGCGCCGGGTCGAGCACCCCGGTCATCACACCGTGCACGGCCAACGCGGTCAGCGCGAGGGGACGCCGCTCGTGTGCCGCGGTCACCACCGCGTCGGTCGCCGTGGCGTAGTCGGTGGCGTCGACCAGGACGCCGAGCACGTTGCGCTTCGTCCGGGCGCTCATGGCTGGGCCACCCACTTGTCCACGTTGGCCTCGTAGATTTCCCGCAGGATCATCGGCACGTCGTATGTGATCTTCCAGTCCGGATACTGCGCCTCGAACCGGGCCATGCTGCTGACGTACCACTGGTGGTCGCCGGTGCGGTTCTGCTCGACGTAGTTGATCTGCGCCTCGCGGCCGGTGATCTCCTCGGCGATCCGGAACGCCTCGATGTGCGAGGTGTTGGAGTGCCGGCCGCCACCGAGGTTGTAGACCTCCGCGGATCGCGGGGCCCGGAAGAACGCCTCGAACGCGGTCAGCACGTCGTGCGAGTGGATCGCGTCCCGGACCATCTTGCCCTTGTAGCCGAAGAGGTTGTACGTCCGGCCCTCCATGACGCAGCGCATCAGATAGGCCAGGAACCCGTGCAGCTCGGCCGCGGAGTGCGCCGGGCCGGTCAGTGTGCCGCCCCGGAAGCAGGCGGTCTTCATGTCGAAGTAGCGACCGTACTCCTGGACCATCACGTCCGCGGCGACCTTGGAGGCGCCGAAGACCGAGTGCAGCGAGTGGTCGATCGACATCTCTTCGGTGATGCCCTGGTACCAGCGGTGGTCCTCGGGCAGTTCGTACCGGGTCTCCAGCTCGATGAGCGGCAGGCTGTTGGGCCGGTCGCCGTACACCTTGTTGGTCGAGCAGTGGATGAACGGCGCGTCGATCGCGTGCCGGCGGGTGTTCTCCAGGATGTTGAGCGTGCCGCCGGCGTTCACGTCGAAGTCCGTGTACGGCTCCTTGGCTGCCCAGTCATGGCTCGGCTGGGCAGCGCTGTGGATCACCACGGCGATGTCCGAGCCGTACTTCTTGAACACCTGCTCCAAGCCGTCCCGGTCCCGGATGTCCACCGCGAAGTGGGTGTACGCGTTACCCAGGTCACGGCCGAGCCGTTCCAGGCTCCACGAGGTGGAGCCGTCCTCGCCGAAGAAGTACCGGCGCATGTCGTTGTCGATGCCGACGACGTCCAGACCGAGGCCGGCGAAATGCCGGACCGCCTCGGAGCCGATCAGACCACCCGACCCTGTCACCAACGCGACACTCACACGCCACTCCTGGTCCATCGGAGGCAGAATCCATCGGAGCATAGCGTGACGTCCAGCACGCCCCGATATGACGGAAGGGCCCCGCATGAAGCGGAGCCCTCGTCGGTGGTGGGGATGGGGGGAGTTGAACCCCCACGCCCTTTCGGGCACACGGACCTGAACCGTGCGCGTCTGCCATTCCGCCACATCCCCGTGGCACAACCCGGAACACTCTAGCTGCCCGGCCCCGCTGTCTCCAACGGGCCTCGGGAATACTACGCTGTCCCTGGCGCTCGCCACGAGCGATTACCGTTCGTGGCGGACGAAAGATTAGCACGACAGTCCCGGCCCTTCCGAACGGGTCGAGAGCAGCCGGCCGAGCGGCGTGTGAGCTGCGCGCGCGCCGGCCGGATACCATCATGTCCTCGGGACCCGAGGAGGAGCCGGTGAGCGTGCTGCAACGCTTCGAGAAGCGTCTGGAAGGCCTGGTCGAAGGGGCCTTCGCCAAGGTCTTCAAAGGGGTGGTCCACCCCGTGGAGATCCTCAACGCCATGCAGCGGGAGGCCGAGGCGCACAAGGCGATCCTGGCCGGTGGGCGCACGTTGGTGCCCAACCGCTACGTGATCGATCTCTCGCCGTTCGACCACAGTCGGCTGGCGCCGTACGCCGCCGCGCTGGCCCAGGAGTTGGCCCAGTCGCAGGCGGAGTTCATCGGCGAGCAGGCGTGGACGGTCTACGGCGACGTGATCGTCGAGATCGAGCGAGGCGAGGGTCTGGACACGGGCATGTTCCGTGTCACGGCCGAGGTCTACACCGGCGGCGAGGTCGCCCCGGTGTCGGCGCCCGGCTACGACGCCGGCCCGCCCGCCTACCCCGCGTACGACCAGGGTGGTGGCTACGGCCCGCCGCCCGGGCACGGTGGCGGTCGCAACGTGCGGCTGGTCTCCGGCGACGGTCGCACCTACCCCCTCCAGATGGGGTCGACGGTGATCGGTCGCGGCGACCAGGCCAACCTGCGCCTGCCCGACGTCGGCATCTCCCGGCGACACGCCCGGCTGGATTTCGACGGGGGCCAGGTCGTGCTGACCGACCTGGGTTCGACCAACGGCACCATGGTGAACGGGCAGCGGGTCTCCGCCGTCGCGCTCAACCCCGGTGACATGGTCCAGCTCGGGACGACGACGCTGACCTTCCGCGTGGACGGCTGACCCGCCTTGCCGGAACTGGTCATCACCGTTGCCCGGTTCGGGTTCCTGATCCTGCTGTGGATCTTCGTGTTCACGGTGGTCGGCGTGATCCGCCGGGACCTCTTCGCGGGCGCCCGGTCCGGTCGTCTGGTGGCCGCGCCACGCGCGGTGGGCGCCTCGACGGGGCAGGCGGCCAAGCCAGCGAAAGTGAAACGGGGCAGAGCGGCACACCAGCTGGTGGTGACGGCTGGTCAGCTGGCCGGCACCAAAATCACTCTCGGTGAAGCGCAGATCACCATCGGTCGGGCCGAGGACTCCACCCTGGTCATCACCGACGACTACGCCTCCGCGCGACACGCCCGGCTCCTGCCGCGTGACGGGCAGTGGTACGTCGAGGACCTCGGCTCGACTAACGGCACGTACCTCGATCGCGCTAAGGTCTCCGGACCAACCCCCGTCCCCCTCGGCGTGCCGATCCGGATCGGCCGCACTTCCCTCGAATTACGGCCATGACTCTGACCCTGCGCTATGCGGCCCACAGCGACCGCGGTCTGATCCGAGACGGCAATCAAGACTCCGTCTACGCCGGGCCGCGGTTACTCGCCGTTGCCGACGGCATGGGCGGTATGGCCGCCGGTGACGTCGCCAGCAACATCGTCATCGGTGCCATGGCGCCGCTCGACGAGGACGTCCCAGGGGACGCTCTCGTCGATGCGTTGCGTTCGGCCGTGGGCACCGCCAACCAACAACTCCGCGACACGGTGGACGCCAACCCACAGCTGGAGGGGATGGGCACCACGCTGACGGCGACCCTCTTCACCGGCAGCAAGCTGGGGATGGTCCACATCGGCGACTCGCGGGCCTATCTGCTGCGCAATGGCGAGTTCGCGCAGATCACCAAGGACGACACGTACGTCCAGATGCTTGTCGACGAAGGCCGGATCAGCGCCGAGGAGGCGAGCAGCCACCCGCAGCGGTCGCTGCTCACCCGAGCCCTCGACGGTCGGGACATCGACCCGGAATACTCGGTCCGCCAGGTCATGCCCGGCGACCGGTATCTGATCTGCAGCGACGGCCTCTCGGGCGTGGTCAGCGCCGAAACCATCGGCGAGACCCTGCGGGAGTACGCCGACCCGCAGCAGTGCGTCGAGCGGCTGGTGCAGCTCGCGCTGCGCGGCGGTGGGCCGGACAACATCACGGTGATCATCGCCGACGCCACGGACCAGGACATCGTCGAGGCGACCCCGATCGTGGGCGGCGCCGCCGCCCGGGACCGCGGCATGGCGACCTCCGCCGACGACTCGACTCCGGCCGCCCGAGCCTCGGCGCTCTCCGCGCCGCGTCCGGCCGTGCCCGAGGAGCCGGCGGCCTCCGACGATGACGCCGACCGGCCGAAGCGACGCCCGGTCCGGACCGCCGCGATGGCGCTGGCCCTGCTGGTGATCGTCGGCGGTGCGTCGTTCGGTGGTTGGACGTACACCCAGCGGCAGTACTACGTGGGAGCCACCGAAGAGGGCCAGGTTGCCGTCTTCCGCGGTGTCCAGGGTCAGATCGCCGGGATGGACCTGTCCAGCGTGCACCGCCGCAGCGGCACCCGGCTGGACGACCTCACGGTCGCCGCACAGGACACCGTCAAGGTCGGCATCCGGGCCAAGAGTGAGCCGGACGCCGAGCGTCAGCTCGCCGAGCTGACCAGCGACACGCCGAGCAACCCCAACCTGAAGCCGCTCTGCCCGCTCGACCCGACCGTCGCCGGCGGCAACAACACACCCACGCCCACGCCGACGCCGATCGGTTCGACACCGACCCCGAACGGCAGCCCGAGCGCCAACGCGTCGCCGACCCCCAACGGGGTTGTCAGCGCGAGCCCGACCGCCGGTGCCACCACCGCTCTCGGTGGGGCCGGCGCGACCACCACACCCGACGTCACGCCCTCCGACTCGGCCACGCCGGCGCTCGACCCGGCCGGCTGCCGGTCTCCTGAGTGAGCGTCGGCTGAGATCCTGAGGACTCCACCCGTGACCGTAGCGGCCACACCGGCACCCTCGCCCGCCACTGCGGGCGAGCAATCCGGCGTACGCCTGGCGCGGTCGCGCCGCAACGCCGAGCTGTACCTGCTGTTGCTCGCGATGGTGCTGGTGGCCGCGTACGGGGCGACCGTCGAGGCGAACCTGCTGGACACGGTCACCTCGGACTTCTGGATGCCGGCCGCCGCGCTCGGCGCGGTCTTCCTCGGCCTGCACCTGGTCATCCGGTTCCTCGCCCCGTTCGCCGACCCGGCGCTGCTGCCGGCGGTGGCCCTGCTCAACGGGCTCGGGGTGGGCTTCCTGCGCCGGATCGACCTGGGCGACGCCCCGGTGGCCGAGCGGGAGAGCCTGGCCGTCTTCGCGGGGCAGGGCGGGCGCCAGTTGGCCTGGACGCTCCTCTCGGTGATCCTCGCCGCCAGTCTGCTCGCCATCATGCGCGATCACCGTTCGATCTCCCGGTACGCGTACACCCTGGGCCTGGCCGGCATCGTGCTGGTGATGCTGCCGGCGGTGCTGCCGCGCAGCATCTCCGAGAAGAACGGCGCCAGACTGTGGATCGATGTTGGCCTGTTCTCCATCCAGCCGGGTGAGTTCGCCAAGCTGGCGCTGCTGGTCTTCTTCGCCTACTACCTGGTGCGCAAGCGCGAGGTGCTGTCGCTGGCCAGCCGGCGCTTCCTCGGCATCGATTTCCCGCGGGGCCGCGACCTGGGCCCGGTGGTCGGCGTCTGGCTGATCAGCGTCCTGGTGCTGGTCTTCGAAAAGGACCTGGGCACCTCGCTGCTCTACTTCGGCATGTTCGTGGTGACGCTCTACATCGCCACCGAACGGGTCAGCTGGCTGCTGATCGGCCTGGTCCTCTTCTTCGGCGGCGCCTACCTCGCCTACTTCCTCGGTTCGACGGTGGGCGGTCCGTTCGCCAACTTCTACGTGCGGGCGGAGATCTGGCTCGACCCGTTCGCCGACCCGACCAACAAGGGCTACCAACTCGTGCAGGGCCTGCTGGCCCTGGGCACGGGCGGGCTCTTCGGTGCCGGGCCGGGCGGCGGTCAGCCGGAGATCCTGCCCGAGGTGCAGAACGACTTCATCTTCGCCGGCATCGGTGAGGAGATCGGCCTCTTCGGTCTCTCCGCGCTGCTGGTCGTCTACCTGCTCATCGTGGAGCGCGGGCTGCGTGCCGCACTCGCGGTACGGGACTCGTTCGGCAAGCTGCTCGCCGGCGGTCTCGCGTTCACCCTCGGCCTCCAGGTCTTCGTGATCGTCGGCGGGATCAGCAAGCTGATTCCGCTGACCGGTCAGACCACCCCGTTCCTGTCCGCCGGTGGGTCGTCGCTGATGGCCAACTGGCTGCTCATCGCGGTGCTGCTGCGGGTCTCCGACGGCGCCCGCCGACCGGTGACCGGAGGAGGCGGCGGTAAGGCGGCTCGACCCAGCGCTGGCCCGCCCGAGCAGCTGCACGGTGCTCCCACGGAGGTGATCAAGCCGTGAACGCACCCCTGCGCCGCGTTGGCGTCGTCGTCATGGTCCTGTTCGGTCTGCTCTTCGCCAACCTCAACTGGATCCAGGCCTACAAGGCGGATGAATACCGGACCAGCGACTACAACGGTCGGGTCCAGGTCGCCGAGTACGACCGTAAGCGCGGAAACATCGAGGCCGGCGGTACGGCCCTGGCCACGAGCAAGGAGACCACCGGCAACCTGAAGTTCCTGCGCACCTATCCCAGCGGTGCCAAGTACGCCCACGTGCTCGGCTACAAGCCGGTCAACCTGGCCGACCAGGGCATCGAGCGGGTGGAGAACGACTTCCTGGCCGGCACCAGCGACCAGCTGATCGGCGACCGGTTGAAGGACATGTTCACCGGCGACGACACCGGCGGCGGCAACGTGCTGCTCACGCTCTCGAAGCGGGCGCAGGACGCGGCGTACGACCAGCTTCGCAACAACGAGGTGGGCGCGAAGCGGGGCGCGGCGATCGCCATCGACCCGCGTACCGGCGCCATCCAGGCGCTGGTCTCCATGCCGAGCTTCGACCCGAACCCGCTGGCCAGCCACGAGACCAAAGAGGCAACAGCGGCGTACAACAAGTTGGAACAGGACCCGGAAGGTCCGCTGAAGAACCGCGCGCTCTCCGAGACGCTGCCGCCGGGCTCCACCTTCAAGATCGTGGTTGCTGCGGCGGCACTGGAGAACGGCGTCACCAAGACCACCCAGATCCCGGCCGGGTCCAGCTGGACCCCGCCCACTTCGGGCACACCGATCCGTAACGCCGTCGCCTCGATCTGCCCAGAGCGGCAGGTCACGCTGCTGGAGGCGGTCACTGAGTCGTGCAACACCGGCTTCGCCCAGCTCGGCGTGCGGCTCGGTGCCGAGACTGTCAAGGAGAAGGCCCGCCAGTTCGGCTTCGAGCAGGACGACCTGACCGTCGGCCAGCTCGGCGAGGGCGGCCTGCCCACTGCGGCGAGCCGGACCGGGGACATCAAGAACCCGGACGGCAGCACCGACCAGGCCGCACTGGCCCAGTCCTCGATCGGCCAGAACAACGTCCGGATGACGCCCCTCGAAGGCGCCATGATCGCCGGCTCGATCGCCAACAACGGCAGTCAGATGCGGCCGTACCTGGTGCGACAGCTGCTCGCTCCGGACCGGACCACCAGCTACTACACCGCGAAGGCGCGGGAGTTGCGCCAGCCCGTCGAGCCGCAGGTCGCCGCCGACCTGCGCGAGATGATGGTCAGCGTGGTCCGGAACGGCACCGGCGAGAATGCCGCGATCAGCGGTTACACGGTCGGCGGCAAGACCGGCACCGCCCAGTCCGCCCCGGACCGGCCCGACCACGGCTGGTTCATCGGCTTCGCCCTGGACAAGAACGGCAACCCCGTCTCCGCGGTCTGCGTGGTGCTGGAGCAGGCCGGCCCCCGCGGTAGCGCCGAGGCCGCTCGGATCGCCGGCCAGATCATGAAGGCCGCCATCGCCGACCCAGGGGGTCGCTGACATGCTCAGCCCCGGCGTGCAGCTCGGCAACCGCTACCGTCTCGACGAGCGGATCGCCAGCGGCGGCATGGGCGACGTCTGGCGCGGCACCGACCAGGTGCTCGGCCGGACGGTCGCGGTGAAGAGCCTGCTCCCCGCCCTGCTCGACGACCCGGACTTCGGTGAGCGGTTCCGCGGCGAGGCCCGCACCATGGCCACCATCAACCATCCCGGCGTGGTGGACGTCTACGACTTCGGCAACGACCAGCAGATCGCCTTCCTGGTCATGGAGTACGTCGAGGGTGACGCCCTGTCGTCCACGTTGAGCCGGGTCGGCCGGCTCACTCCGGCCCGGACGATGGCCCTCGTCGCGCAGGCCGCCGACGCGCTGCACGCCGCGCACGAGAAGGGCATCGTGCACCGCGACGTGAAGCCGGGCAACCTGCTGGTCCGGCCGAACGGCACGCTGGTGCTGACCGACTTCGGCATCGCCCGCTCCGACATGGTCGGCCAGCTCACCGCCGCCGGTTCGGTGCTCGGCACCGCCTCGTACATCTCGCCGGAGCAGGCCACCGGCGGCGTGGCCACCCCGGCCTCTGACGTGTACGCCCTCGGCGTGGTCGCCTACCAGTGCCTGGCCGGTCGGCGGCCGTTCGAGGGCGACAACCCCCTCGACATCGCGATGCGGCACGTCCGGGAGACGCCCCGGCCGCTGCCGGCCGACATCCCTCCGCAGGTGCGCGCCCTGGTCGAACGGGCGTTGGCGAAGGACCCGGCCGCCCGCTGGCCGAGCGCCGCTGCCCTCGCTGGGGTCGCCCGTCAGCTCAAGGCCGCGCTCTCCCAGCAGGCTCGGGCCGGTGCCAACTCCGGGCCGGTCTCCGCGGCGCCCGCCTCACCCGCCGCGCCCGGCCGGGCCCAGGTGCCGCAGGCACACCAGATGCGTCCGCCGACTGCCCGCCCGCCGGTGGCCGGAGCGAGGCCGACCGCGATCGCACCCGCCCAACAGCCACGCCCCACCGCCGTCGCGCCGGCCGTCCAGCCCGCCCGGCCGCAGGGCGCACCGAACGGCTACCCACGCGGTGCGGCGGCGGTGCCGTCCGGGCCGCCCCGGCAGGAACACCCGCCGGCGTACGTCCGGCAGGCCGGCCCGGTGACGCCGTCACCCCAGCCCCAGCGGTCCCGGCCTGGAATGGTGCTTCTCGCCATCCTGCTGGCCATGCTGGTCCTGCTCTGCTCTGGCGTGATTTCCTACAACCTACGGAAGCAGTCGCAGGCCGGTGTATCCGCCGGGCTGGCGCCGCGCACCGTGGCGTCCGGCGCGCTACGACTCGACGGGCGCGACGATCCGACCCGGACGTCGTACCGTCGGGAGGTACGACTCCAGCCGGGCAACGGCGGGACGACGACGAGCGAAGGACGACAGACGCGATGACAGCGCAGGCCCGCCTGCTCGGTGGCAGGTACCAGGTCGGCGAGCTGCTCGGCTATGGCGGCATGGCCGAGGTGCACCGTGGTCGCGATCTCCGGCTCGGTCGGGACGTCGCGATCAAGATGCTCCGCACCGACCTCGCCCGGGACGCGACGTTCCAGATGCGGTTCCGTCGGGAGGCGCAGAACGCCGCCTCGCTCAACCACCCGGCCATCGTGGCGGTCTACGACACCGGCGAGGAGACCGCGCCGACCGGTGAGACGCTGCCGTTCATCGTCATGGAGTTCGTCAACGGGCGGACCTTGAAGGAGGTCCTCGGCGCCGAGGGGCGACTCCAGCCCCGCCGCGCGCTGGAGATCTGCGCCGACATGTGCGCCGCACTGGAGTTCAGCCACCGGCACGGCATCATCCACCGGGACATCAAGCCCGGCAACGTGATGCTCACCCAGACCGGCCAGGTCAAGGTGATGGACTTCGGCATCGCCCGGGCGCTGGCCAGCGGCGCGACCACCATGACGCAGACCAGCGCGGTCATCGGCACGGCGCAATATCTTTCCCCGGAGCAGGCACGCGGCGAGGCCGTCGACGCGCGCTCCGACGTGTACGCGGCCGGCTGTGTGCTCTTCGAGCTGGTCTGCGGGCACCCGCCGTTCGTCGGGGACAGCCCGGTCAGCGTCGCGTACCAGCATGTACGGGAGACGCCACCGACGCCGAGCGACATCAACCCGGACGTCACCCCGGCCGTCGACGCGATCGTGCTCAAGGCGCTGTCGAAGAACCCGCTCAACCGCTACCAGAGCGCCGGCGAGATGCGGGCCGATCTGCTCCGCGCCGCCGCCGGCCGGCCCGTGCTGGCCACCCCGGTGCTGCGCGAGGCGGAGACGGTGGCGATGGCCCCGGCCGGCGGCGGGGGCGGCTACCCGGCTTCCGGCCGTGGGCAGCAGACCGGGCAGCTCCCGGCCCGGGTGGGCGACCCCCGTCAGCGCAAGGCGTCCTCCTGGCTGATCGCGATGTTCAGCGCGGTCGGCGTGCTGGCGGTGATAGCCCTGGTCGCCGCCCTGCTCTGGAACCAGCAGAAGGACAATGACCTGAAGTCGGTGCCCACCCTCACCGGCAAGACCCGGGACGTGGCGATCGCCGAGATCCAGAAAGCTGGTCTGTCCGCACAGGTGGGTGACCCGGTGCTGGCAAGTGACTGCACCGAGGGCACTGTCGTCAAGCAGAACCCGCTGCCGACCACCTCGGTGAAGCAGAACGGCACGGTCACCATTCAGCTCTGTGGTGGCAAGCCCGAGGTGCGCGTTCCCGCCGGGCTCAAGGGCAGCAAGCGGGAGAGCGCCATCGCCCGGCTCAATGAGGCGAACCTCAAGTACGAGATCAAGACGGTGGACGACGAGGCGAGCGAGGACGAGGTTCTCAAAGTCGAACCGCCCGAGGGCGAGAGTGTTCCCGAGAACACGAAGATCACGCTCACGGTCTCGAACGGCAAGGTCCGCGAGGTGCCGGACGTCGTCGGACTGAGCCAGGAGGAGGCCACCCGCGTCCTCCGGAACGCCGGATTCACTGTCGTCCCGCAGGACGGGCCGGAGGTGCCGGCCGCCGAGGCGGGGAAGGTCACCGACCAGAGCCCGAACGCCAAGGACAAGAAGCCAAGCGGCACGAGGGTGACCATCAAGGTGAGTCAGCCGGAGCCGGAGACCGACCCGACGCCGACGATCACGCCGACGACTACGCCGACGGGAACGCCGACCACTCCCGGTAACGGGGGCGGCATCGGTCTGCCGTTCCCGCCCCCGCCGGGCCGGCCCCAGGACTAGGCCACCCGCGGGCATCGGCATGACGGAGGCGGAAGCGTCCCCGGTCGGGGCGGTACGGCGGTGGCCTCGCCGCCTCCGCCGGCTGGCCGTCGCGGGCCTCGTCGTGCTGGTGCTCGCCAGTTCCCCGTGGCTGTGGACGACCCTGTCCGCACGCGGCCACCTGTACGCCGCCGCCGACGCGCCGGCCGCCGACGTGGTGATCGTCCTCGGCACCGAGGTGGCCGCCGATCGGCAGCGGCCGGGGGACCGTCTCGCCGGCCGCCTGGACACCGCCGCCGAGTTGGTGGCCAGTGGGCGGGCCACTGTCGTCCTCGTGTCGGGCGACGGCGGCGGGGCGTCAGGCGACGAGCCGGCGGTGATGACGACGTACCTCTCCGAGCGGGGCGTCGACCCGCGTCGGGTGGTGGCCGACCCGTTCGGCCTGGACACCTACGACAGTTGCGCGAGAGCGCGCGAGGTGTACGGCGTCGAGCGGGCCCTGATCGTCACCCAGTCGTACCACCTGTCCCGGGCGGTGACGCTGTGCCGGCAGCTCGGCCTCGACGTCGACGGGGTGACCGCCCGCTGCGACGGTTGCGGTGCCGCCCTGCTCGCCGAGAAGTCGGTTCGGGACTACTTCGCCAGTGGCAAGGCGGCGTGGGACGCGGTGCGCGACCGGCCGCCGGCAGTGCGTTCGCCAGTGGACCCCGCGATCCAGAAGGCGCTGCGGGGCTGAGCCGGCCGCCATCGGCTCCTCGACAATCTGGTGACCGGGCCCGACGTCCGGCCGGCCCGAACGCGGCCAGCATGATCACCTCGACTGACCCACCAGCCCTTACTCCGCGATCTTGCACTTACTGTCGCGACATATGGCGAATCCCACCGATATCGACGACCGAAACTGCAAGATCGGCGGGGTGGAGGTGGGGGTGGGGTGCGCGGGGTGGCGCGGGGTGGGGGCCTCAGGTGGTGGCGAAGGCTGCGAGGCGACGCGCGTTGACCTCGGCGGCCAGCGCGGGTGCCCGCTCCAGCGCCTCGGGGTGACCGCAACTGGCCAGCCAGTTGGCCAGCATCAGGTGACCGCCCTCGGTGAGCACCGACTCCGGGTGGAACTGGACGCCCTCGATGGGCAGCGTCCGGTGCCGCATCGCCATCACCACGCCGGAGCCGGTCCAGCCGGTGACCTCCAGCTCGTCGGGGAGCGTCTCGGGCAGCACGGCGAGCGAGTGGTACCGGGTCGCGGTGAACGGGTCGGGCAGACCGGCGAGTACGCCGACCGAGTGGTGTCGTACCTCGGAGGTCTTGCCGTGCAGCAGCTCCGGGGCGCGCGTCACGGTCGCCCCGAACGCTTCGCCGATCGCCTGGTGGCCGAGGCAGACGCCGAAGATCGGCAGTTTGCCCGCGTACTCCCGGATGACGTCCAGGCAGATGCCCGCCCGGTCCGGGCTGCCCGGCCCGGGCGACAGCAGGATGCCGTCGGCGCCAACCGTGCCCACCTCGGCGACGTCGATCTCGTCGTTGCGACGAACCTCGCACTCCACGCCGAGCTGGCCCAGATATTGCACGAGGTTGAAGACGAAGGAGTCGTAGTTGTCGATCACCAGGACGCGCATGGTCACCTGCTCGGGGAGGGAGGCGCGGGGTTGTTCTGGTCGGTGTCGTACGGCAGCTCATGCTCGTCGCCGGCCGGGGTCTCCCCGGTCACCGGGTCGCCGCCACCCGTCTCAGCGGGTACGCCGGATTCGACCTGCACATCGTCGAAGGGCAGCAGGGGCTCCGCCCAGGGGAAGGCGACATACCACAGCAGGGCCACTGTGGCGGCCAGGAGCAGCACCGAGCCGGTCAACTTCCCGACCACGCCGAACGGCAGCTTGCGCCAGATGAACGCGTACATCGGGTCAGCCTCCCAGCTCCGCCGGGCGGCCCGCGGACTTGGGTTGGGTGCGGTCCAGTTCGGCGTGGATGATCAGGCGCTGGTAGTTGTCGAACTTCGGGTTGCACGTGGTGAGGGTGAGCATCCGTTTGGTCGCCTTCTTGTCCGGCTCGCCGGGCACCGGCGCCACCACCTCGACCTGGGTCGGTCGGACGATCCGGGACTGCGACACCCGGTAGACGTACCAGTCGGTCTTGCTCTCGACCACGATCGAGTCGCCCTCATCCAGCTCGTCCAGCCGCCAGAAGGTGGCCCGGTTGCGGTGGCCGGCGACGGAGAAGTTGCCCACCTGGCCGGGGAGCGCGCTGGTCGGGTAGTGGCCCGGGGCGAAGCGGATGTCCTGCTGAGTGACGCCCTCGACGACGACCCAGTTCTTGTCGAGCTTGGGGATGTAGAGGCCCGCGAGCGGCTTTCCGCGTACCGGTGGGGACGGTTTGACGCTCGGGCCGACCGACGGGGCCACCGTTGGGTCGTCGGTCGGGCCCCACGCCTGGGCCAACTGGTTGTTGAGGTCGTTCTGGTGGGCGTCGACGATGGCCGACTTGCCCCAGACCTCGTAGCCGGCGAAGAGCAGGACCACCAGGCCGAAGGTGATCAGGATTTCGCCGGTGACGCGGACGCCGGTGCGCAGTCGCGAGCCGAACGACGGGCGGGTCAACTCGGAGTAGACGCTCTTGTAGCCCTCGCCGGTCTGGTGCGGCCGGAGTTGCACCACCCGCTCGCCGCGTCGGGGTTGGGGAGGGTCGGCGGGGTTGGCGCCGGCCGGCTCATCCGGGACCGCGGTGCGGGGGACGGCACCCATCAACGCGGTCGAGTCCATGGTCGGCGGCCTGCTGGCAGGTGTGGCGGGCACCGCCGGAATCAACGCGGTGGCGGCTGGGTCCGCGCCGCTCGGCGGGACGCGTCCCGGCCCGGTCGGCGGGACCCGGCTCGGCCCGGTCGACGCGAAGCCATCCGGCCCGGCCGCTGCGACGCGGTCGGGGGCGGCCGGGGAGACCGGCGTGGCCGGGGAGCCGGTGGGTCGGGCGGGCCGGGCGGTGACCTGCGGAATGTACGCGGTCGGCGAGTCGGCCAGCGGCGGCGTCGAGGGGCCGGAGGAGACGGGCCGGCTCGGTGTGCCGGAGGCCGCCGGCCGGGTCGGCCTCGGCATCCCGCCGGGCGTGGCCGGACGGGTCGGTGCGGCACCGGGTGGGTTGCCGGTTGCCGGTGGGCGGGTCGGTGCGGCGCTGGGCGCGGTCGGTCGGGTGGACGCGGCGCTGGGCGCGGGGGGCCGGGTCGGGGCGTTGCCGGGGGCAGCGGGCCTAACCGGGCCCTGGTTGCTGGCGGTCGGGCGGCCGGGGGCGGTCGCGGGGGGAAGCCCGGCACCGCCGTGTGAGCCCGGCCCGGCAGCTGCGCTGCCCGGCCAGGGCGGCGGCGCTTCGGCACCCGGGCGGCCCGGGGTTTCGGTCGGCTCGGGTCGAGTGGCGCTCGGCCGCGGCGGCTGCTCGGTTCGCGGGGGGTGCAGCACCGGCTCGGGCCAGTTGCTGGCCGGAGTCGGTCGGCCCGGTGCAGACTCGGGCCGGTCGAACTTGGGCAGGAAGGCGGTCGGCTCGTCGGTCTGGTCCCGGTGTCGCCCGTCGCGTCGCTCGTCCGGCCCGCTCACTTGGGCACCGTAGCCGAGCGCAGGGCTGTGGAATCCTCGAATGCGGGAACTCGCACCGTGGAGGCCGTCTCCTTGTAGCCAAGCTGGTAGTCGTCGACCGCGTCCTTGAACAACCGGACTCCCTGAGAGCTGGCGAGGGCCTGCTGGAGGGCAGCGGGATCGCCGATCGCTACGATCTTGAACGGTGGGGAGTACACCCGGCCGTGAAGTAGCAGGGTGTTACCGACGCAGCGTACCGCGCTGGTGGTGAGCACGCGGACATTCATGATTGACATGGCCTCGGCTCCGCCGGCCCAGAGCGCGTTGACCACCGCCTGTACGTCCCCCTGATGCACCACCAGGTCGTCGTTGCTGGCGTCCGACTGCGTCTGGTCGAGCTGTGGCGCGTCGTTCAGCTCGACGGTGACCCCGGGCCCGCCGAGGGCGGTGAACCCGGCGTTCTGGAGGCTGCCCTGGGCGCGATTCTGCTGATCCTTGATCGGGGCGTCCGAGCCGGCCAGGGTGTTGGTCCGTTGCTCGACCTCGCCGCGCAGCGTGGCGGCGCGGCGCTCGCTGGCGGCGACCTGTTCGCGGCGGTCCTCGATGAGTTGGTTGAGCTGGGGACGCCGGTCCTCCCGGAGAGCGGTGCCGCCCGCTGTGGTCGCGGTGGTGGTGAAGAGCAACCCGGCCGCCGCGGCGATCAGGGGCACCCCGATCGACCAGCCCGGACGGCGTTGGCGCGGTCGCCGGGGCAGCAGCCCGGCGGCGGCCCGTCGGAGGACCTTCTGCCAGGAGGTCGCGCCGGATGTGTACTCCACCGAGCGTTCCTTCCGCGTGTCGGGGATCGGTCCGTGCCGGCTGGGCCGGTGCGAACAGTCCCGCCTCTTTCGGTCACTCCGTGCACCGGCCTGACCCCATTCGTGGTCCGGGCGGCCAATCGGGACTACGCTAGCTCTCGAACATTATTGGCCATGGACCGTCGCCCCCGCGCCCGGTTGTCAGGCCGGACGAGGTCGTCACCCCTCTGGAGAGCGCCGTGCCCAAGTCTCAGGTCCGTAAGAAGAAGGTGTACACCCCGCCGACGGATGTCCGTCCGACGACGACGTCTTCGTCGCGCAAGCCTAGCCCGGTGTGGTTGCCGGTCACCGCGGTCGCCTTGATCGTTGTCGGGATCGGCTGGCTGGTGCTCTACTACCTGTCCGAGCAGGAGTACCCGGTCATGGCATGGGGTTACTGGAACCTCGCCGTCGGCTTCGGTGCGATGGTCGCCTCGCTGGCGTTGCTCTCCCGCTGGCGCTGATCCGAGCAGACCGTCGCGTCGGCGGTCCCACGTCACCCCGTCGAGCCCCTGCCCAGCAGGATCGGGTGGGGCCCCCTAAGGTGTGCGCAGGCAGCGCGGCCTACTGCGAGATGACTCACGTTACCGCTGGGTAACCTTCGCGTAGGCTGCACTGCATGACCGAGCAGAGCGAGGTCATCAGGCAGCAGACCGGGGAGGCCAACTCGATGGGCAGCGTCCAGATCGTCACCACGATCCTCGCGGCCGCCATCACCGCCGTGGCGGTGTGGCTTGCGGTGCGTGCGGTCCTGAAGATGGTGGCAGTCATCCGGCTCGGGCAACCCGCGCCGGAGCGGTTTTCCGACAAGGTCGCCCGCGCCAGGACGATGCTGGTGGAGACGGCCGGCCACACCCGGATGCTCAAGTGGGGCGTGGTGGGCGCCGCGCACTGGTTGGTGATGGTCGGCTTCGTCGTGCTGTCGCTGCTGGTGCTCGAGGCGTACTTCGAGGTCGGCACCACCGACGGCGGTCTGCCGATCATCGGGCACTGGACGATCTTCGGTCTGGTCACCGAGATCATCGGGGTGCTGAGTCTGGTCGGCATCCTGGTGCTGATGGCGATCCGGCTGCGCAACCGACCGAACCGCCCGGGCGGGCGGTCCCGGTTCACCGGCTCGACCATGTGGCAGGGCTACTTCGTCGAGTGGATCGTGCTGCTGGTCCTGATCTTCGGCTTCGTGATCCGGGGTTTCAAGGTCGCCACCGACCACTTCGAGTTCCCGTTCTGGGCCACCCCGGTCAGCCACGCGGTCGGTGCGGTGCTGCCCGACTGGGCGGACGGCGTCAGCGTCGCCGCGGCCATCAAGATCATAATTTCGATGACGTGGCTGATCGTCATCTCCCTGAACGTCACGATGGGCGTCGCCTGGCACCGCTTCCTGGCGTTCCCCAACATCTTCTTCAAGCGAGAGCCGGCCAAGCCGGCCGGCTCCGGTCTCGGCGCGTTGCGCCCGATGACGAGCCAGGGCAAGCCCCTCGACTTCGAGGAGGCCGACCCGGAGAAGGACCAGTTCGGCGTCGCCCACGTCGAGCAGTTCAGCTGGAAGGGCCTCCTGGACTTCAGCACCTGCACCGAGTGCGGTCGCTGCCAGTCGCAGTGCCCGGCCTGGAACACCGGCAAGCCCCTGTCGCCGAAGCTGCTGGTGCTGAGCCTGCGCGACCACGCGTACGCGAAGGCGCCCTACCTGCTGGCCGGCGGCGGCAAGGACCTGACCGGCGAGGAGAAGGCCACCCAGGCGCAGCTCGCCCACCTGGACGTGCTGGCCCTCGCCGAGGCCGACAAGCCGTTGATCGGCACCGCCGAGGAGGGCGGTGTCATCGACCCGGACGTGCTCTGGTCCTGCACCACCTGCGGCGCCTGTGTCGAGCAGTGCCCGGTGGACATCGAACACGTCGACCACATCGTCGACATGCGCCGCTACCAGGTGCTGATCGAGTCGAGCTTCCCCTCCGAGGCCGGCGTGATGCTGCGCAACCTGGAGAACAAGGGCAACCCGTGGGGCGCCCCGCCGAACACCCGCGAGGACTGGACCAAGGGCCTGGACTTCGAGGTGCCCCGGGTCGGCGAGGTGGACGACTTCGAGTACCTGTTCTGGGTCGGCTGCGCCGGCGCGTTCGAGGACCGGGCCAAGAAGACCACCCGCGCGGTGGCCACGCTGCTCAACGAGGCGGGCGTGAAGTTCGCGATCCTGGGCGAGGGCGAGACCTGCTCCGGCGACCCGGCACGACGGATCGGCAACGAGTTCGTCTTCCAGATGCTCGCCCAGCAGAACGTGGAGACGCTGAACGAGGCGTTCGAGGGCCGGGACAAGGCCAAGCGCAAGATCGTCGCGACCTGCCCGCACTGCTTCAACACCCTGGGCAACGAGTACGGGCAGCTCGGCGGGGAGTTCGAGGTGGTCCACCACACCCAGCTGCTCGCGCACCTGGTCGCCACCGGCAAGCTCACGCCGGTGCAGCCGGTCGACGGCGGCGTCACCTACCACGACCCCTGCTACCTGGGTCGACACAACCGCGTCTTCGCGGCCCCCCGGGAGGTGCTCGGCGACGCCATCGAGGGCGAACTGACCGAGATGCCGCGTAACAGCGAACGCTCCTTCTGCTGCGGCGCTGGCGGCGCCCGGATGTGGATGGAAGAGAAGATCGGCAAGCGGATCAACGTGGACCGGGTCGAGGAGGCCATGGCCACCGGGGCGAAGACGGTCGCGGTCGGCTGCCCGTTCTGCTCGACCATGCTCAACGACGGGGTCAACGGCAAGGGTGCCGGCGAACAGGTCGAGGTGATCGACGTGGCGAGCGTGCTGCTCCGTTCGGTCAAGCCCGAGCAGCCGCAGGGCGGCAAGGAGACCGCGCCGATCGGCGGCTGAGACGCGTACCCCTGGGATCTGTTCATCGACGGCGGCGGCCCCTGAGGGCCGCCGCCGTCGTGCAAGAATCTCGCCGAGGTGAGGCGACATCGACGGCCTACTCTTGACGACGTTGTTGCCCCTGGTCGGCTTCGTAGCCCTGACCGCGGGCAACGCGTTCTTCGTCGCGGCCGAGTTCGCCCTGGTCACGGTCGACCGAGCGGAGATCGACCGGCGGGCCGCCGCGGGCGACCAGGCCGCCCTGACGGTACGCACGGCGCTGCGCGAACTCTCCTTCCAGCTCTCCGGGGCGCAGCTCGGCATCACCATCACCGCGCTGCTCACCGGCTACCTGGCCGAGCCGGCCCTGGCTCGGCTCTTCACCCCGCTGCTGCGCCCGCTGGCCGGGGGCAGCACCGAGCGGCTCACCCCGTTCATCGCGTTGGCCCTGGCCACGCTGATCTCCATGCTCTTCGGCGAGTTGGTGCCGAAGAACGCGGCGCTGGCCCGGCCCATGCCGGCGGCGCTGGCCACGGCCGGCCCGATGCACACCTTCTCCCGGACGTTCGGCTGGGTGATCCGAGGGTTGAACGGCTCGGCGAACCGACTGGTCCGGGCGCTCGGCGTGGAGCCGCAGGAGGAGTTGGCCAGCGCCCGCTCACCGGAGGAGCTGGGCCTGCTGGCGGGCATCTCGGCGCGGGCCGGCGCACTGCCCACGGACACCGCGATGCTGCTGCGTCGCACCATCCGCTTCGGTGACAAACGTGCCGCTGAGGCGATGACGCCCAGGGTGGACGTGGTCGCGCTGCGCGCCACGGCCACCGTGGCCGAGCTGCTGGAGGAGTCGCGGCGGACCGGGCGGACCCGGTTCCCCGTGTACGAGGAGACCCTGGACCTGGTGACCGGTGTGGCCGGCGTGCCCGACGCGCTGGGCGTGCCGCTGGCCGACCGCGCGTCGACCCGGGTCGGCTCGGTGGCCCGCGAGCCGGTGTACGTGCCGGAGAGCCTGAACCTGGACGGTGTCCTGGCCGCGCTGAAGGCGGCCGGGGCCGACCTGGCCATCGTGGTCGACGAGTACGGCGGCACTGACGGCGTGGTGACCGTCGAGGACCTCGTCGAGGAACTGGTCGGTGAGATCGCCGACGAGTTCGACCCGGCGAGCGTGGACGACCACGGGTCGGCCGAGCTGACCGTGCCGGGTGGTGAGCGCACCGTGCTGGTCGACGGTGTGCTCCGCTCCGACGAGTTGGCCGAGCAGACCGGCTTCCGGCTGCCCGAGGGGCCGTACGAGACGTTGGCCGGGTTCCTGATGGCCCAGCTCGGGCACATCCCGCTCGCCGGCGAGACGGTCGAGACGGGCGGCTGGGAGTTCACAGTGGTCGAGGTGGAGCGGCACCGGATCGAGCAGGTCCGGGTGTTGCGACCGGCGGATCCGGACGACGATGACTGAGCTGCTGGTGACCGTGCTGCTGCTGCTCGGCAACGGGTTCTTCGTGGGCAGCGAGTTCGCGCTCATCGCGTCCCGCCGGACGGTGATCGAGCCGCTGGCCGCCGGGTCGAAACGCGCCCGCTGGGCGTTGTCGGCGATGAACCAGATCCCGCTGATGATCGCTGGCGCGCAGCTCGGCATCACGGTCTGTTCGTTGGGTCTGGGCGCGATCGCCGAGCCGGCGTTGGCTCACCTGCTGGAGCCGCCGTTCCACGCGGCCGGCCTGCCGGAGCGGGCGGTGCACCCGGTGGCGTTCGTGCTGGCCCTGGGCGTGGTGGTCTTTCTGCACACGGTCGTCGGCGAGATGGTGCCGAAGAACATCACGCTGGCCGGTCCGGAGGTTTCCGCGCTCTGGCTCGGCCCGGCGATGCTGGCGTTCTGTGTGGCCACCAAACCGTTGTTGCTCGCGATGAAATGGGCGGCCCGGCGGGTGCTCGCGTTCTGGCGGATCGAGGCGTCCGAGGCGGTGAAGACGGTGTTCACCGCAGAGGAGTTGGCCGGGTTGGTCTCCCAGGCGCGGACCGAGGGGCTGCTCGACGCGGAGCAGCACGCGCGGATCACCGGCGCGCTGGCCCTGCACGCGCGGACGGCGGCGGACGCGCTACAACCGTGGTCGACGGTGGTGACGGTGGCCGAGGACGTGTCGCCGGCGTCACTGGAGGTGCTGGCGACCCGGACCGGCCGGTCCCGGTTCCCGGTGGTGCAGCGGTCGACCCGTCGGGTGCTCGGCTTTGTGCACGTCAAGGACGTGCTCGGGTACTCCGGGCAGGGTCGCCGGTCCCCGGTGCCGGCCGACGTCTACCGGCCGCTGGCGGTGGTGCCGCCGGAGCGTACGTTGGCCGATCTGCTGCTGGCCATGCGCCGCGAGCGGCGGCACATGGTGCTGGTCAGCGACGGGCGACGGCCGCTCGGTGTGGTCACTCTTGACGATGTATTGACCGCAATCGTTGGTTGATGGACCAATACCCATGGTGTGCAAGCGGTTGCACGACAGTGATGGTTACCGCGCTCGCCTTGATTACCGCCCCGAGCTTCCCTAATGTGGGGCACCGACCGCTGTGGGTCGTCTGCCTCGGCCCTTCCCTCACGCGAGGCGCCCGGCGGTCGGTTGCAAAGGAGTCGGTGCCGGTGGCAACCATGCCCCCTCATCGTCACGACCTGAACGCGTCTGCTCGCTCTGGTGGCCTGCGCCGCGCCGCGCACCGGGTGCTGATCCTGGTCGCTGCGGCGGCGGTCGGCGCCGGTCTGTTGACCGCGCCGGCACATGCCGCGCCCACGGTCGACGAGATCGAGGCGCAGATCGACAAGAAGTGGGAGCAGTTGGAGCCCACCATCGAGCAGTACAACAAGGTCCGGGCGCAGCTGAAGGTCAACCGGCAGAAGTCGGCGGACCTGCAGAAGAAGATCGAGCCGCTTGCGCTGCAGAGCGAGTTGGCGCTCAACCGGGTCGGCGACCTCGCCTCCCGCTACTACATCTCCGGCCCGTCGCATGACATCGGCGCGCTGCTGGTCAGCGCCAAGCCGGACACGCTCACCGAGCAGCTCACCATCCTCGACCGGCTCGCTTCGCAGGAGCGCAAGGAGGTCGAGGGTGTGCTGGCCGTGCGGGACAAGTACGACGGCGAGAAGCAGAAGCTGGACGCGCTGATCGTCACCCAGACCAAGCAGCAGAACGATCTGGCGGCGAAGAAGAAGCAGATCGACGGCGAGATCAAGAAGCTCGAGGCGTCGATGCCGAAGACCACTGTGGTGACCGCGGCCTGCCCGACCATCAACGGAGTGGTCAGCGCGGCGGCCCGCACCGCGATCAAGACCGCCTGCGGCAAGGTCGGCAAGCCGTACGTCTGGGGTGCCACCGGGCCGAACTCGTTCGACTGCTCGGGGCTGACCCAGTACGCCTACAAGGCGGCCGGGATCTACCTCACCCACCACACCGGTGACCAGTGGAACGAGGGCAAGGCCGTCTCGCGAGCGGATGCCCGCCCCGGTGATCTGGTCTTCTTCTTCTCCGGCCTGAGTCACGTCGGGCTGTATCTGGGGAACAACACCATGGTGCACGCGCCACGTGCCGGTAAGCCGGTGCAGGTGTCCAGCATCAACACCATGCCCGTCGCCGGGTTCCGCAGACCTGGCTGATCCACCTCGCGCAACACGACGGCCCCCGGTCACCGACCGGGGGCCGTCGTGGTTCTCAGCGGGGTGCGCCCACCGGGGAGGGCAACAGCTGCACGTCGGCGAGGTCGACGTACATGATCCGGTGGCCGAACTGGATCTGCGCGTACCGGTTCTTGCCGCGAATCACCGTCCAGTCGCCGGGCGAGGAGCCGTCGAACGTGCTGGCCCGGTAGTACTCGCCGGCCAGCACCGCGCCGACGGCGTACCGCTGCCCGGCCGCCAGGGTGTACTGGAGCGGCGAGATCGTCTGGTAGGGCACTCCTTCCGGGTAGGCGGACTGCTCCGGGTACGCCCGTCCGTAGACCGGAATTGTGGTCCGTCCGGGCTTCGGCGTGGCCACCACGCCGACGGTCCAGCTGGCGGTCGGCGCGGACGCCGGGTTGTGGAACCAGGCCCGCTGCCCGAGGTACCAGATCGCCGTCCAGTCGCCCTGCCGTCCGGCCAGCGCGTACGTCTGCCCGGCGGACGCCCGGGCCCCGTGGTCCGACACGACCATCGTGTTCGGGCTGCCGTCCGGACGGAGCGCGATGTCGTTGACCAGCGGCGCGTCCGCAGACGGTGCGCTGCGCAGCACCACCGCCGAGGAGCCGCGCGGCGCGCAGGGCACGCCCGCGGTGACGCAGCCGGTGAATGCTGGCTGGTTGGTGGCGTAGTCCGGGTCGATCCGGACCAACCCGGTGGCCGGGGTGCCGGTGTCCAGTCGAGGTGCGTGCAGCAGGTCGAAGTAGTGCGTCCAGTCCCAGTACGGGCCCGGATCCCAGTGCATCCCCCGCACGTTCGAGGCGATGGTGCCGGGCACGTTGTCGTGGCCGATGATGTGCTGGCGGTCCAGTGGGATGCCCAGCCGCAGCGCCAGATGCCGGACCAGCTTCGCCGAGGTCCGGTACATCGCCTCGGTGTACCAGGTGCCCTGCGCCGCGAAGCCCTCGTGTTCCAACCCGATCGACTTCGCGTTGACGTACCAGTTGCCGGCGTGCCAGCCGACGTCCTTGGTCTTCACGTGCTGGGCGATGTGCCCGTCGACCGAGCGCAGCGAGTAGTGCCAGCTCACGTAGGTCGGATCCTGGACGAGTTTCAGGGTCGTTGCCCAACTCGCCTCGGTGTCGTGGATGACGATGTACTCGATCTTCTGCCGCGCGGGTCGGTCGGAGAGGTCGTGGTTGCCGTAGTCCCCGTCGCCGAACGCCTCGTAGGGCGCCGGGATCCACTCGCAGGAGATGGTGCGGGGGCACTCCACCCCGTCCGGGCGGGCCAACCGGCGCAGGCCCAGCCGGTCCAACCAGGAACGCTCGGGCCGCACCGCACGGGCCGGCAGGGTGATCCGCTGGCCGTCGTCGGTCACCCGGGCTTCGCCAGCGCCGATGGTGGTGAAGACCTCGTCGGCGAAGGCCGCCGCGGCGTCGGCGCTGTCCGCGCCCGAGTAGCGGGCCACCGCGCCGTACCAGGCCGCCGGGTCGGTGTCCGCGCCGACCGGCGCGCCCAGATCCCGTTGGTACGCGCTCAGCAGCGCGGCTCCACCCCGGATGTTGAGGCCCGCGTCGGTGCGCAGTGCCTCGGGGGTGGCGCCGGTCAGCGTGGCGGCGGCGTCCACGGTCTGCAACGCGGCGGTGGACGGCGCGGGGGCCTCGACCGGGCGGGGCGCGGGCACCCGGGCGGATCGGGAGTCGTCGCCACGTGGGTCCTCGGCACCGGCGTCGTGGTGGCCGCGCCCGGGTAGAGCGGCCACGTGCCGCGCGTCGGTCAGGTGCATCGGGCCGTAGCCGCCACTGGTGCTCGGTGTGCCGGCGTTGGTGTCCCAGCGCGACTCCAGGTAGGAGACGCCGAGCAGCACGACGGCCGGCACGCCGTACTCGGTGGCCGCGGCGGTGTACTGCTGCTGGCGGTCGGTCGTGGGCGCGGCGGCGGCCGGGCCGACGGAGAGTGGCACCGTGGTGGCGGCGGCGACCACGGTGGCGGCGAGCAGTGCGCGCCAGCCGGTCGACAGGGTTGGATGGTGCATCGAACCCCCTAGATTCTCGCGGAGTGAGGTCAGGTCACCTTCGCGCCACCCGGGAGGTTACGTCAATACCTTTCTATCTATCGAAGCATGAGGAAAGAATCCTTCACACACGGTCGGTGACCTCGTCCAATCCGTACGGAGTGTCACGGCCGCACGGGTTGCGGATCGGTAACAAGCGTCTCTACTCTGGTCATTCGTCGGCCCGACAGCAGCTCCGCCCAGCCCGGGCGGTAACGGACCGACACCGCCGAGTCGTTTCCGAACGAACCGGGGACCCAGGTCCCTCGGGGTGAATCCGCAGCCACTGCGGTAGGGCGCCGACTTCCCGCCCGAACCCGTCAGCTAACCCGGTAGGCGGTCAGGAAGAAGGAGTACGAGACCCCGGTGGCACTCCATGCCCCGCGGCCGTCGTCCGAGCGGTCGGCATCAGCCGGCCCGACGTCGATCGTGCCGCGCCCACGCTGGTCCCGCTTCACCACCGCTCTCGCCGCGCTGGCGGGCATCGCCGTCGTCCTGACCGGCAGTGCCACGGCGGCCCACGCCGACCCGTCCGTCGCCGAGATCGAGCGCCAGATCGACGCCGACTGGAACAAGCTCGAACCGATCATCGAACGACACAACGCCACCCGCACCGACCTCGCCGCGAAGCGCAAGCAGGCCGACGCGCTGGCCGCCGGGATCACTCCGCTTGAGCGCCAGGTCGACGCCGCGATGGACAAGGTCAGTGCTCTGGCCGTACGCGCCTACAAGGGTGAGAACGTCTCGACAGTCAACGCGGTGCTGGGCAGCCGGTCGCCCAGCGAGGTCGTCGGCCAGCTGGAAATGCTCGACCGCTTCGCGCACAACCAGCAGAAGGACGTACGCCAGGTGGCCGACCTGCGCGACCAGTTGGCCGCGCAGAAGGCGCCGCTGGACGAGATGGTGGCCCAGCTGACCCGCACCGAAGCTCAGCTGGCGGCGAAGAAGAAGCAGATCAACGACGAGATCGACCGCCTGCAGAAGCTGCGCCTCAAGGTGTACGGCAGCGGCGGCGGCGGTCCGCTGCGCCCGGCGCCCTGCCCGGGTAGCTACCCCGGCGGCGCCGCGGGCACCGCTGTCAAGTTCGCCTGCGCGCAGATCGGCAAGCCCTACGTCTGGGGTGCCGAGGGCCCGAACTCGTACGACTGCTCCGGGCTGATGCTGGCCGCCTGGGCGAAGGCCGGCGTGTCGCTGCCGCACAACGCCGCCGCGCAGAGCCGGGTCACGAAGAACGTCAGCAAGGGCGACCTGCGCCCCGGCGACCTGGTCTTCTACTACAGCGACATCCACCACGTCGGCATGTACGTCGGCGGCGGCTGGGTGGTGCACGCCTCGCAGGCCGGTCAACCGGTCAAGATGAAGAAGGTCGACGACGGCCCGATCCACAGCTACGGCCGCCCAGGCTGACCCCGGGTGACCGAAGGGCCCGTCGCGATCCGTCGCGGCGGGCCCTCGTCGTCTGTCTTCTAGCGGATGAACCTCAGCGGGTGGGCCAGGTGCGCCAGTGCTGCCAGGCGCGGCTGGGTGTCGGTCCCCGCTGGCCCTGGTAGCGCGAGCCGTAGACCACCGAGCCGTACGGGTGCTCGGCCGGCGAGGAGAGCCGGAAGATGCAGAGCTGCCCGATCTTCATGCCCGGCCACAGGGTGATCGGCAGGTTCGCCACGTTCGAGAGTTCCAGCGTCACGTGGCCGGAGAAGCCCGGGTCGATGAAGCCGGCGGTGGAGTGCGTGAGCAGCCCGAGCCGCCCCAGGGAGCTCTTGCCCTCCAGTCGGCCGGCGAGCTGGTCACCCAGCGAGATGACCTCCAGCGTCGAGGCGAGCACGAACTCCCCCGGGTGCAGCACGAACGGCTCACCGTCGGGGACCTCGACCACCGATGTCAGGTCGTCCTGCTGCATGGCCGGATCGATGTGGGTGTAGAGGTGGTTGTTGAAGACCCGGAACAGCCGGTCGAGTCGGACGTCGATGCTGGACGGTTGGACCAGGGTGGGCTCGAACGGCTCCAGGCCCAGCGTGCCGGCCTTGATCTCGGAGACCAGGTCGCGGTCGGAGAGCAGCATCGGACCACCATAGCCGCGCTGCCAAAACTGGCCGGATTCGGTGCCGGTGACCAGCGCGTCGAGGTCGCTGCTCGTACATTTGTTCGATAGAATGCCCACATGGCTTCCTGGTCCGAATTCGCCGCCGACGAGCCCCGACTCGCCGACGGGATCCGCGTTCTCCTCCAGCAATACGGGCCGGGCTTCGGCTATCTGGCCACGGTCCGCGCCGACGGCGGGCCCCGCGTCCATCCGGTCTCCCCGGTCATCACCGCCGAGGGGCTGTTCTGCTTCATCATCGACTCGCCCAAGCGCCGCGACCTCGAACGTGACGGCCGTTACGCGCTGCACTCGTTCCCCGCGGAGGAGAGCGACGACGAGGCGTACGTGGCGGGGTGTGCCCGTCCGGTGACCGATCCGGTCCGAGTGGCGCAGCTGGCGCAGAGCGCCCGGGCCGAGCCGCAGGTCGACTGGCGGCTCTTCGAGTTCACCGTCGACGTGGCCATGCTCACCCGCCGCGAGCAGCACATCGCGGGCATTCCGGGCCTCCCCCCGGGCCGGCCGGCCGTTCGGGTCTGGCTCGACCCAAACGCCCCGTCGGCGGTGGCCGCGCCCCTCGCCGTCCCGCAGGCGCGCCCGACCCGCCTCAGCCGTGACGTCCAGTACACGGCCGCCTGACCACAGCCGGAAGATCATCGGTGCCGGCTCCGTCGTAACGGAGCCGGCACCGGGCGTACGCGCCGGCCCCGCGCCCCACCGCCCGGAAAGATCAACTCGGCTTCGGCGATATCGCGGTGTCCCGGCGATCCGGATGCCCCGACTTCCAGGAAACCGAGTGGATCAACCCGGCCCGACCCCGGGCGGCACGGTACGCGGACAGCCGCGGCCGGCGGGGGTACCTGGGTGCACGGGCTCGACGACTCGGGTACAGTGGTGCCGCTTGCGGGTGTAGTTCAATGGCAGAACATCAGCTTCCCAAGCTGACAGTGCGGGTTCGATTCCCGTCACCCGCTCCAACGCGAAGGCCCTGGCCAGGACGTGAGTCCCGGTCAGGGCCTTCGATGCTGTTGCGGCCAGCAGCGCTCGCAGCCGACAAGACCCTGAAGGCCCCGAACCCCGGCCGTTCCTGCGTTAACCTCGCTGGCCTCCCAGAGCGTTCAAGTGGTGGGAGGTACACACACCATGCAACGACCTCGGGAACTGGCGCCACCGGAAGGCTTCGCCGAGTTCGTCGCGGCGCGCTCCGATGCACTGCTGCGTTCGGCCTGGTTGCTTACCGGTGATGCCGGGCGGGCCGAGGATCTGTTGCAGACGGTCCTGGCGGACGTCTGGCGGCGCTGGGCCACGATCAAGAGTGCCGGGCATCCCGAGGCGTACCTGCGTCGAGCGTTGTTCACCACCTACGTCTCGTGGTGGCGGCGGCGCTGGCGTAGCGAGATTCCGAGCCAGCCACCGGACGAGCCGTCCCGTGGCGACACGGCAGATGAGTCCGCCGACCGGGACGCGGTACGCCGCGCGTTGGCCCGGCTCAGCCGGCAGCAGCGGGCGATCGTGGTGCTCCGCTACGTCGAGGACCTGACGGTGCAGCGGACAGCGGAAGTGCTCGGCTGCTCACACAACACGGTCAAGGTGCAGGCCTTCCGTGCCCTACGGATTCTGCGTACCGATCCGAATCTTGAGCTGTTCGCCGCCTGGAGGTCGAGAAGTGACGCGTGAAGATGAGGACATCAGGCTCCTGTTGACCAACGCCGTTCCCCCACTGACGCCGCCACCAGATCGGGTTGTCGAGGTGGCCAGGCGGGTCCGCCGGCACCGGCAGCGCCTGATCGGGAGCACCGCGCTCGCCGTGGCCGTGGTCGTTGGGCTGGGCGTGGGTGGGGTGCAGATCCTCACCGATGGCAACCGTGCCCCCTCGATGGCGGGCGATTCCGGCGGACAGGGGCAGTGGACTTCGTGCGTCGAGGCTGCACCGGAGATGGTCAGGCGCGGCTTCACGGTCCGGACCGAGGAGGCAGCCGCCCTTCCCCGCCTCGGCGATGACTTCGTCCCCGCCGAGGCCGTCATCTGCCGGCTGGAGCAACGCGCTCGCGGGGGCGAGGACGTGCTGGTGACGGAACAGCGCAGCGACGACGTCGCCGCTCTCGCCGCCCTCGCCGCCGTGCTCCGCCTGCCTGACGAGCCACAGAATCCCGGCGGCCTGTGCCGGGCGGACCTGCAGATGGCACCCTGGCTTGCGCTCGTCGACGCGGAGGGCCGGTGGATACGGCCCGGCATACCGCTCGCTACCTGCCACAACCATCTCCCCGACGCAGTCAGTGAAGCCCTCTTTGCCCTGCCGCTGACCACCGTGGCAACCCATCGGCTCGCCGAGTCGCCCACGGCGGGTTGTGACATGACAGCGCTGGCGAGGACGAGCGACCCTGACGCCCGTCCCGGGGCCCTGCCGGAGCCGTTCCCCGCCGGGCAGCAGGTCCGCCTCTGCGTCTACGACGTGCCGAAGAGTCAGCAGGGAAGCCGCATGCTAGACGGCGACTTCGCGCACGGGACGGTGCTGCCGGAGGACCGACGGACAGCGATCGAGGGTGCGCTGCGCTCGTCCGGGCCGGCGAACCCGTGCCATACCCGCGCCAGCCGCTTCGCGGTGCTGAGTCCGTTGACCGGCAGCGGCCCGCACACCTACGTCGAACTCGACGGTTGCCGTCGAGTCACCATGGGAGCCGCTCCTGATCCTGTGATCAACGCGCAGGGCGACGCCGCACTGATCGCGCTGATCGACAAGCCGTGACCTGTCGGGCGGGGCTTCCCGGGAGATCCGGCCACCGGCCGTGCCTGGAGGTCATGACGAGGTCGCTTGTAGCCCCGTACCAGCCGCCGCTAAGGGTGGATGCCCAACGGGAACTCACAGACGGTGCGCCACGGGCTCACGTCAGGTGTTCCGGCGATGAGCCGGACGCTGTCGATGGCCGCGTTGATCGGCAGGTGCGCGGAGATGGTTTCCGCGGCGTGGCTCAGCACGGGCCTGGCGGCGTCGTGACCGATGGTCAGGTGCGGCACCACATCGCTGTGCGCCCCGGCGTACGGGGGTGCCTCGGGAAACCGTCGCCACACTGCCTTGGTGAGGTCGCGGAAGGGCCGGTCTGGCTGCGGAGCAAGCCAGACGACCGCGTCACCGAACCAGTCGACGTGCGTCAGCGCGACATCGAACCGTGGTATCCCGGCAATGGTGTCACGCAGCACCGCCAAGACCTGCTCGTTGATCTGCTGCGGAGGCAGGAACGGGTAGAGGACGGTCACGTGCGCCGGCACGCCCCACGAGGCGGCCCGGTCGAGCGATGCCCGGAACCCGCCCACCGCCTCCTCGGCCTCGGGTACCGGCACGATGAGCGCCGTCTGTGCCGGCTCCATACCCTGCGGCCTCCTATCGGTAGTCGGCGAAGATTCGACGTTCCACGCCATCGACGGTGACCGGGCCGCCGTGGGGAAGGATCCACTGCGGCCTGGTGTGACCGAATGGGACGCCGACGCAGACGACCGCCTCGGGGTTGTAGCGGGTCACCACGTCGACCACCGTGTCCCGCTGCTGCTCGCGTAGCCGTACCCGATCCGCGGCTGCGGGTCGACGGCTGTGGTCGGAGACCGGCGGACGGGCGACCAGGACCGCGTCCACGGCGCTGAGGAGACCGCGTTCACCCAGTGATCGAATGATCCAGCCGACCTCGCGGGCGGGGAGAAGCTCCTCCGACGTCTCGATCATCAGCACCCCGCCGTTCAGGACCTCCGGGGGAAACGGGAAGCGCCCCGCCGTCAGGATCCACTGGATGAGCTCCAGGCAGCCACCCCAGGTGGGGCCGGTGACTGCGCGGCGCGGCCCGTACCAGCTCCACGGCTCCGTCGGTTCGCGCTCTCCAAAGGACTTCAACGCCTGCGGATCTGCCCAGTCGATGCCGATGTCCTCGGACTCACCCGGATCGGTGATCTCCAGCCGCTCCCCGGTGAGTAACGCCGATCGCAGCGACCGGACGTGGATGTCATCGACGGCAGGCCCGGGGCCAAGGTGCACCTGGGAGGATCCGCCGTAGAAGCTGGCGATGCCGAGGCCCCAGAGCCAGTGGTGCAGGTTGGTGTTGTCGCTGGTGCCGAGGAACGGCTTCGGGTCGGCTCGTGCCAGGTCGGCGTCCAGGTGGGGGATGACCGTGATCTGGTCGTCGCCTCCGATGACGGCGAGAATGCCGCGTACCTGGGGATCCGCGAAGGCGGCGTTGATGTCCGCCGCCCGCGCTGCCGCGCTCGCGCCCACCTGGCGGGTGGTGGGGTATTCGACCGGCACGAGGCCGGTCAGGTCAGCGAGCCGTCGCATGGCCTGCTCGTGGATCTCGGGATAGGCACCGGCCGCGGCGAAGGACGGCGACAGGACCGCGATGTGGTCCCCCGGGCGGGCTTTCCGAGGACTAACAAGCTCATGCACCATGTCGAGATCCAACAGGTGTGCCGGCGAGTGCGCATCTCATTTCGAGCCGGGTTCCTCCGCCCGACAGCCGTCGGCGGAGCGGGCAACGGCGATACGGATGCTTCTCATGTTCGTGGCAGGATCTGCCAGGTGCAGGTCGGGATGCTTGGTCCATTCGAGGTTCGCTCGGGCGTCGGCACCGTCATTGACGTGCCGGGCGCGCGGTTGCGCGGGCTGTTGACCGCTCTCGCGCTGAACCCGGGTCACGTGGTCCCGAAGGGGACCCTCGTCGACTGGATCTGGGGCGAGCATCCGCCCACTGACGCGGCGAACGCCCTGCACCGCCTGGTTTCCCGGCTCAGGAAGGCGCTGCCGGAGGGGTCGATCGAGGGACAGACGGACGGCTACCGGTTGATGGTCGAACCCGACGTCGTCGACGCCGTACGGTTCGAACGCCTCGTCGGCCTGGCTCGCGATGACGAGGGCCCGCAGCGGGTACGGCGGTTGCGCGAGGCCCTCGACCTGTGGCGCGGTGCGGCGATGCAGGACGTCGGTCTGGTCGACAGCACGGCGCTCGACGCGGCGGTCACCCGATTAGACAGGCGGCGTCTGACCGCCCTGGAGGATCGCTTCGACGTGGAGGTCAGCCTCGGCCACGGCCCGGAGCTGGTCGCGGAGCTGACCGACCTGGTGGCCGAGCACCCGGTGCGGGAGCGGCTGGTTCTCGCGTTGATGCGGGCCCTCGCCGCGAGCGGCCGCGACAACGAGGCGCTGCTGGTGTATCAGCGCACGAGTGCGGCCCTGGCCGAAGCGCTGGGCGTCGACCCCTCGCCGGAACTCTCGGCGTTGCACGTCGCGCTCCTGCGGGGCGAGGTGCGACGGCCCGAGGAGAGCCCGAAGACCAATCTTCGTGCCGAGTTGAGCAGCTTCATCGGCAAGGACGAGGCCGTTGCCGAGGTCGGCGCGCTCGTCGCCGAACATCGGCTCACGACCCTGATCGGGCCGGGTGGCTCCGGGAAGACCCGGCTGGCCACGGAAACCGCGCGCAGAATGCTCGACGACCTGCCGGACGGCGCCTGGCTGGTCGAGTTCGCCGCCATCGGCGCGGACGGTGACGTGGTGCAGGCGACGCTCGCCGGGCTCGGACTGCGGGACGCTCTGCTCGGCGAGCCACCGAGCATGGAGTTGGTCGACCGGCTCATCGCCGCGATCCGCGAGCGGGAGGCGTTGCTGATCCTGGACAACTGCGAGCACGTGATCGAGTCGGCGGCGGTGCTCGCTGACCGGCTGCTCGGGGAGTGTCGGCGACTGCGGATCCTCGCGACGAGCAGGGAACCGCTCGGCATCACTGGTGAGGCGCTCTGGCCGGTCGCGCCACTGGCCCTGCCGGACGTCGACGCCGACCCCAGCGAGATCGAGACCTCTCCCGCTGTCCGATTGCTACGGAATCGAGCGGGCGCGGTGCGGAGGGATCTGGCGGTCGACGATCTCACATTGTCGACGATGGCGCGGATCTGTCGGGCGCTGGACGGGATGCCGCTGGCGATCGAACTGGCCGCCGCCAGGTTGCGCACCATGTCCATCGACCAGCTCGCCAGGCGGCTCGACGATCGGTTCCGCCTGCTGACCGGCGGCAGCCGTACCGCGTTGCCCCGGCACCGGACGCTGCGCGCGGTGGTCGACTGGAGTTGGGAGCTGCTGACCGACGCCGAACGGACGGTCCTGCGCCGGCTGTCGGTGTTCTCGGGCGGGGTGAGCCTGGAAGCGGCCGAACGGGTCTGCGCCGGCGACGAGGTCGAGCAGGAGGACGTACTCGAGCTGGTCACCGCGCTGGCCGAGAAGTCGCTGTTGGTCGCCGAGGGCGGCGAAGCCCCGCGCTACCGGATGCTCGGCACGATCAAGGAGTACGCCGCGCACCGCCTCGCCGAGGCGGGGGAGACGGACCTGGCGCGGCATGCGCACCTGGCGTACTTCACCGAACTCACCGAGACCGCAGAGCCGCAGCTTCGCCGCGCGGACCAGGTGAAATGGCTCGCCACTCTCGAAGTCGAGCACGACAACATCGGTTCCGCGATGCGCGGTGCCCTCGCTGCCGGGGAAGCGCACGCGGCCATGCGGCTGGCCGCGGGTGCCGGCTGGTACTGGTGGCTCGGTGGACACCGGACCGAAGGCATGGAGTTGATCACGGCGGCCACCGAGACGCCTGGTGAGGTCAGCGACGAGATCCGGGCCACTGTGTACGCGCTCGTCGTGCTCTTCATCAACTCGGGGCCGGGCGACGAGCACCAGGCGGCGGAGTGGATTCACAAGGCGTACGAGTTCAGCCAGCGCAGTAACGGCAGCCACCCGGGGACGGCGCTCGTCGTCCCGCTGGAACGCATGTTGCGAGCCCCGGACGCGATCCTGCCCGCATGGGAACCGCTGCTGCACGACGAGGATCCCTGGGTACGCGCACTGGCCCGGTTGCAACTCGGCAAGATGCGGATCATTTTCGGCCAGGACGGTCCGGAGGTGGACGCGTATCTCGTGGCGGCGCTCGCCGAGTTCCGGGCACTCGGCGAACGGTTCGGGATCTCATTCGCCCTGACCGAGCTGGCGGAGCTGATCGCCGTACGCGGTGAGTTCGCCGGAGCGTGCGAGCACTACGAAGAGGCGGCCGTGGTCGTCACCGAGGTCGGCACCGTCGAGGACATCATCCGGATACGGTCCCGGCAGGCTCAGCTGTACTGGTTGCTTGGCGATGAGGAGTCCAGCGCGGCTGCCATGGCCGAGGCACGGCGATGCGCGGCGCGGGTCACGTGGCCGGGTGCGTTGGCCGTGCTGGCCCTGTCACAGGCGGAGCTCGCCCGCTGGCGTGGCCATGCCGAAGAGGTGGCGCGGCAGGTCGGTGTCGCGACGACCCTGTTGCGCGACGAGGCGGAGCAGGCACACATCCGCGTGCTGACACACGACCTGCTTGGTTATGTCGCGGACGATCTCGGTGAGGCGCGCAGACACCATTCCTTGGCCTGCGAGGCGGCAGCCGCTACGGGGCACGCACCCTCGATCGCGCGGGTACTCGTCGGCGTCGCGGACCTGGCGCTGCGCCATGACCAGTACGAGCACGCCGCCCGGCTGCTCGCCGCGAGCAGCGGTCTGCGTGGACGGCAGGATCATTCCCAGCCGGATGTGGCCCGGATCGAGCAGGAAGTACGGCGCCGCCTCGGCGAAGTGGGCTTCGCTGAGGCGGCGCGAGACGGCAGTCGGACGGACTGGAACCGGTTGGTCGCTGTCACGCTCGCTTCGTGAACGTGGAACGTGCCCACAGGTAGCCGACGAGAGCGATGCCGACGCACCAGGCGAGGGCGGGGATCACGTCACCGCTGGACGGTGTCCCGTTGAGGAACCCGCGCAGAGTTTCGATGATCGGCGTGAAGGGCTGGTATTCCGCGAACTCCCGCAGCCCGGGGCCCATCTTGTCCGCCGGCACGATCGCGCTGCTGAAGAACGGCAGCATGACCAGCGGTACGGAGGCCAGCCCCGCCGTTTCCGGAGACTTCGCCGAGAGCCCCAGGGCGACCGTGAGCCAGCCGGCGGCGAAGCCGAGCAGCACGATGATGCCGATCGCGCCGAGCCAGCCGAGGAGGCTCGCCGACGGGCTGAATCCGAGCAGGAAGGCCACTCCGACAAGGGCCGCGATGGCGACCAGGTTGGTCAGCACGCTGGCGACGACGTGACCGGTCAGCACCGCACCGCGGGAGACGTGCATGACTTTGAACCGGTTGATGATGCCCTTCGTCATGTCGGAGTTCACAGCGGTCGCGGTGGCCCCCAGCCCGTAACAGACGGCCAACAGCATCAGTCCGGGAGTCGCGTAGTCGATGTAGTCGACACCAACGTTGAAGGCGTCGCCGAACATGTACACGAACATCAACATGATCACGATCGGCATCAGGACCGCGTTGAACACCGAGGTCGGGTTTCGGGCGATGTGCTTGAAGTTGCGACGCAGCATGACGATCGAGTGGGACTTGGTGCTCATTTCGCGGAAACCTCCTGGGTGCGGCTGCCCGTCAGGGCGAGGAAGACGTCGTCGAGGTCCGGCGTCTGCACGGAGAACCCTTCGGCGCTGATCGCGTACTCGTCGAGCCGGTCCAGCAGGGCCCGCAGCGAGGCCGTACCGCCATCGCTGGGAACCCGCAGAGCCAGTGCCTCGTCGTCGCGTGTGGCGTCGTTGAGGACCCGGGCGGCCGCGTCGAGTTCGGCGACGGTGGTGAACTGGAGCCGGACGTGAGTGCCGGGGATCTGGCGCTTGAGCTCGTCGGGCGTGCCCTGGGCGACCAGACGCCCCTGGTCGAGTACGGCGATCCGGTCGGCGAGCTGATCGGCTTCCTCCAGGTACTGAGTGGTGAGGAAGATCGTCACGCCGTCGGCCACCAGGTCACGGATGATCGACCACATCGTGCGGCGGCTACGTGGATCCAGGCCCGTCGTCGGCTCGTCGAGGAAGATGATCCGCGGGTCGCCGACGAGCGTCATCGCCAGATCCAGCTTGCGGCGCATTCCACCGGAATAGGTCGACACCGGCTTCTGTGCCGACTCCACCAGATCGAACCGCTCCAGCAGTTCCGTGACGACCCGTCTGCCGTCCTTGCCGGGAACCTGGCTGAGATCCACCATCAGCTGCAGGTTCTCCCGGCCGGTCAGCAGCTCGTCCACCGCCGCGAACTGACCTGTGACACCGATCGCCGCGCGCACCGCCTTGGCCTCGGTGGCGGCGTCGTGCCCTGCGATGCGTACGGTCCCACCGTCGGCCTTCACCAACGTGGTCAGCACGTTCACCGTCGTCGTCTTACCCGCCCCGTTCGGACCGAGCAGGGAGAAGATCGTGCCCGCGCGGACATCCAGATCGATGCCATCGAGCACGACCTTGTCCTTGTAGGCCTTCCGCAGCCCGGAGACTGCAATCGCTGAACTCGTCATGCACCTACCATCGGCGGCCGGGCTGTCACCCCCCTGTCATGGCCCTGACACGGCCACTGACACCGGGTTTCCCCCCGTCAGGCCCCCGTTCGGCAGTGGCGGCGTTACCGACTGCGGCCCGTCGTCGGGATGGGTGGCAGTGTCAGCGCGCCCGCTTGACGCGTCGGTCGTCGAGCCAGAGCGCCAGCCCGTTGCGACTGCGGTAGACGGCGATGCCGGCGATCACAAGGGTGATCAGAATCCCCCAGCCCCAGAATCGACCACCCACCCCGCCGGGCGGGTTCGCCTCGCGGGTGCGGCCGGCGCTGATCACGCTGTCGGCGACGTCGACGGCGAGGACCTGCTCCGGGGCGGTCATCAGGGTTCGTGGCGCGGTGGCGTCGGGCGCCAGCGCCAGCACCCGTACGCTGCGCACATTGGGGTAGGCGGTGCGTTGGTCCAGCTCCAGCGGCTGGTCGAACCGGTCCGGGCTGAGAGGTTCGGGCTGGTAGGCGACCACCAGCGCCGACCCGTCCGGGCCCCAGCCGAGTAGTCGGATCGCGGTCACGCCGGTGACCTCTGGCAGGGGCAGCGGTGCGGTGTCCCGGCCGGTGGCGCTGTCGACCCGCCGCAGGCTCCAGTCGGTGGTGCCGGCCTTCCGGCTGATCAGCGTCAACGCTCCGTCCGTCGTCCAGGCCCCCTTGCCGGCCAGCCAGCTCTCGGCCGGCAGCTCGACCGTCCAGGGAATGGTTGAGGCCGCCCACCGGCTCGGGTCGGTCGATGCCGCGCCGGACACGCTTGCCGTCAGGTGGCGGCCCGGAACTCCTGGTGGCGTCGGAGGAGTTCCCGCAGTGCGTTGATCTCGGCAGCCAGTGCGGCCTGCCCCTGCTCGGTGATCCTGATCCAGGTCTTGGGTCTGCGGCCGTGGTAGCCCCGTTCGATCTGGATCAGGTCGGCCTCCTCCAGCACGGCGAGGTGTCGGGATAGGTTGCCGGCGGTGAGTTCGAGGGCGTCGCGGAGGTAGGCGACCTCCACCCGTTCGGCCTCGGCGGCGATGGTGAGGATGCCGAGCCGGTTGCGCTGATGGACGGTGTCGCTGAGCCCGTTCGTCGGGTGCCCGCCGTCGCCGGTGCCGACGGCCTTATCGTTACTGCTCACGCCGACCTCTTGATCGTGTTGAGGAAAGCGATGCCGCCGCCGACGAGCAGGATCGGTACGGGCAGCAGGGCGGCCAGCAGGAAGCTGTAGCGGTTCAGGTCCCCCGGCTCGAAGTTCGCGGTCTGGAAGTAGACATTCACGAGGACGACCGCCGCGGCGTAGACCGAGGCCACGACCGTCAGGCCACGGCTGCGTTCCAGTCGAGCCAGGACCAGTAGCCCCACCGCGATGACGAGGTGCGGGAACATGCCGCGATCGGAGATGCCCAGCAGCGGTGTGGTCACCCAGCTGGTCCCGTTCGAGATCACCGTCGCTGTGTTGAGCAACAGGTACCGCAGCACGATCGGCAGCACGAGCCCGACGACGGTGCCCACGATGCCGGCGATGACGTACGGCCGAGCCGGTGTCTGGACGCCCACCCGCACACCATGCCACCGATACCACCGGAGGCTGAGCAGGTACCCGCCGATGAGCGCCGCCAGCCAGTACCAGCCGAGGGTCGCGGAGCGTTCGAGGAAGTCCCCACCGAGGCCGGTCAGCGCGGGGTTGTCCTGCCCGCCGCGCAGGGCGAGCGGGTCGACCGACTCGACGTACAGGGGTGCGGCCGCCGCCATCAGGAGACCGAACAGCAACAGCGGCAACCAGTAGGCGTTGCGGACGGCCCGAGTGCGTTGCTGGAGGGCGGTCACCGAGGCCAGCAGCTCTCCCGGTGTGTTGTCGCTGTTCGGCGCGGTGCTCGATCGGTCGGACACGGTGACCTCCAGGCTGCGGCTGCACTACCAATAGGTTTGCAGCGCAAATCATTCTGCGCAAGAGTCTCAGCGAAGTGATGACATCCGCGGGGATCGACCGTGGTAGTTCCTGCCGGACCCCGGCACCGGCTAGGGTCCGCTTGGAGGTGGTCCGTGTTCACCGAAGCGTTTCCGATCGTGACGACACCTGACCTGCCACGACTGATCGCGTTCTACCGGGACGTGGTCGGCTTCGAGCTGACCTACCGGTTCCCGGACGAGGGCACCCCGGAGTTCGTCGCTCTCCGGCTGGGCAGCAGCGAGCTCGGCCTGGCCGCCAACCCGGAGGCCGGCGAGCCGGCCGACTCGCACCGCTGGGAGTTGTGCGTCTACGCCGACGACTGCGACGCCGCCGTGGGCGCGCTGCGCACGGGTGGAGCGACAGTCACCGAGGAGCCGGTCGACCAGCCCTGGGGTGAACGGTCCGCGCGGGTCACCGACCCCGACGGCAACCGGTTGCTGGTGCTGGCCCGGCTGTAGACGACCCTGCCGGGGAGAGTGCCGTCAGCGTCGCCAGAACAGGAGATGGGTGACCCCGCTGGGGCTGGGCACCGACTCGAGGTGGAAGCGGTCGAGCAGTTCGTCGGGGCTGTCCCACAACCGCTCACCCCGTTCAAGGTCGACGGGCGCGACGGCGATGTGCATCGTGTCGACCAGGTCGGCCTCGATGAACTCGCGGATGATGGCGACCCCGCCACCGAGGCGTACGTCCCGACCGTCGGCTGCCTGCTTCGCCTCGGCCAGTGCCTCGGCCGGGCTGACATCGCGGAAGTGGAACGTGGTGTCGGACAGGCTGAACGACGGACGCACGTGGTGGGTGAGCACGAAGACCGGCGTATGGAACGGGGGGTTGTCCCCCCACCAGCCCTGCCAGTCATGGTTCTCCCAGGGGCCACGCTGGGGGCCGAACTTGTTGCGACCCATGATCTCCGCGCCGATGTTGCACTCGGCGTCGCGGGTCAGGTAGTCGTCCAGGCCACGGGTGCCGCCCGGCTCGGTGCGATACACGAAGCTGGCGGTGGCGGCACGCCACGAGAACAGCGGGGTGGGGTCCGCGTGACCGAAGGGCCGTTCCAGGCTCTGCCCCTCGCCGGTCCCGAACCCGTCGCGCGAAACGTTGAAGCACTGCACCCGCAACAGTTGCGCCATGGTGTCTCCTCCTTCCTTCGATGGGCCGGGGTTCAGTTCGCGGTGACCGTCGGGCCGCCTCCGCTGCCCCGGTCGTCGAGCACGAGTGGGGCGCGCCCGCGCACCGCGTACCGGATGTGGGTCACCTGCGGGGTGGCAAGGACGCGGGTCGGCGTCAGCTCGACCCCCTCCCGGTCGCCCAGGTCGAGGTCCGCGTCGAAGAGCCGCAGGCCGGTGCCGAGTACGACCGGTACGACGTGCAGCTCCAACTCGTCGAGCAGGCCGGCCTTGAGCACCTGCCGCACCAGGCTGCCGCCCCCGGCCACCGCGACATTCTTGCCACCGGCCACGGCGCGCGCCTGCTCCACGGCACTGGCCACGCCATCGGTGACGTAGGTGAAGCTGGTGCCCCCTGCCCTCAGCAGCCGCTGGCGGGGGCGGTGAGTGACGACGAAGACCGGTGCACGAAACGGCGGCTCCTCACCCCAGGGGATCTCACCCCCGTCGGCCATCCGGCGCCCCATCACGTACGCGCCGGCCGCGCCGAACGACTCGGCGATCACCTCGGAGTCGGTGTCCTGCTCTCCGCCGGCGAAGCCCTGCCGTTCGCGCCAGGCCGCGGCTTCGGTCGCCCACCGGGTGACCCGGAAGAACTTGGCGCTCTCCTCCGAGTCCATCCAGTTGCCGTTCCCGTCGAACTGTGGGCCGGCGTAGAAGCCGTCCACCGACACCGACAGCTGTGCGGTCACCTTCGTCATCGCGCCTGGTCCTCTCCTCGGGCGGCACCCCGACTGGGTGCCGCTCACCGAGTGGTCGGAGCCGAACACGATGCCCCTACCGGGTAGAAGTGTGACCCGTGTCACCTGTCGGCTCGATCAGGAGCCACGTCCCGGCGTGTTCCGGGACGCGCGACCAGCGCATCCGGGGCTTCTCCTCCGGGCGAGGGCTCCAGTCCCGGTAGGGCGCGAGGGCCACCCGCCAGGCGATCACCGCGAAGACGTAGAGGCCCGGGCCGACCAGCCAGAGCAGGGCGTCGCGTCGCCGATAGGAGGCGTACGGCGCGAGCCACGCGGTCGGACTTCCGGTCGGCGAAGGTCGGGTGGCGAAGGTGTTCCGGACACCGGCCCTAACCGGCGGGTCGCCTGACCCACGAGGTGCCGGACGGTGCGTAGCCGTGGCGGCGGTAGAAGCGCACCGCGCTCGCGTTCCGGTGGTGGATATCCGCCGACAGGTAGGAGAGCCCGTGCTCGACCGCCCACCGGTTCGCCGCGTCGAGCAGTGCAGAGCCGACCCCACGGCCGCGGGCCTCGCCGAGCACCACCGTGTGGATCTGTGCCGAAGGCTCGGGGCGAAGGATCTGATGTGCGGACGGTTCGGGCAGGCGCAGCACCTCGACCAGCGCCGGCACGTCAGAAAGGCCCGCCGGTCGCACGGCTGACCCGATCTCCCGCATGAGCGTGATGCTAGGGCGCGGGTGTCCGGCCCGACTAGGGTGGCGATCATGCGGATTGGCATCGTGATCCTGCCGGACCAGCGGTGGGCGGAGTCGCAGCGTCGCTGGCGGCAGGTCGACGAGTGGGGCTTCGACCACGCCTGGACGTACGACCACCTGGGCTGGCGTGACCTGGTCGACGGCCCGTGGTTCGACTCGATGGCCACGCTGACCGCCGCCGCCACGGTGACCTCGCGGATTCGGCTGGGCACCCTCGTGGCGTCGCCGAACTTCCGGCACCCGGCCGCGTTCGCCCGGCAGATCACCACTGTGGACGACGTCTCCGCCGGCCGGCTGCTGCTCGGCCTGGGCGCGGGCGGCATCGGCTTCGACTCGGCGGTGCTGGGCGGGGAGACGCTGCCGCCGCGTCAGCGGGTCGACCGGTTCGCCGAGTTCACCGAGTTGTTGGATTTGATCCTGCGGGAGGACGGCACCACCTGGCGTGGTGACTGGTTCGCCGCTGTGGATGCCCGCAACAACCCCGGCTGCGTGCAGCAGCCCCGGGTGCCGTTCGTGGTGGCCGCCAACGGGCCACGGTCGATGCGGTTGGTGGCCCGCTTCGGGCAGGGGTGGGTGACCACCGGCACCGGTGACGACAACGACCTGGCGGGTTGGTGGGCCAGTGTGTCAGCGCTGTCCGCGCGGATGGACCGAACCCTGGACGAGGCTGGCCGCGACCCGGCCAGCCTGGACCGCTACCTCTCGCTGGACGCGGCGCCCGTCTTCTCGCTCAGCAGCGCACAGTTCTTCGCCGATCAGGTCGGCCGGGCCGCCGAGCTGGGCTTCAGCGACGTGGTGACGCACTGGCCGCGCGCCAGCAGTTGGTACGCCGGTGACGAGGCCATCCTGGTGGACGTGGCGACGCGGTTGCTGCCACAACTACGCGGCTGAGGCCGACGCACCGACCCGGCTGGGCGGCCGGGTCAGGTGCCGAGGTCGCCGCTGGCCACACCGCCCTCGCCGCCGGAAACCAGGCGGAAGCGCAGGCAGACGATCGGGGTGTCGCCGTCGACCGGTGTGCCGAGCCGCGCCCAGTAGGTCGAGTGCCCGGCCCGCCACTCCTCGATCGAGCGGTCGCCCTCGCCCTCGGCGTGGGCGAAGTCCCAGGGCACGTCGGCGAAGCGGACCACCTCGACTCCGGTGATCTCCACGACGCCGGCCAGTGCGTTGTCGTCGTCGACCAGGGCCAGGCGTTCGCCGACGTGCTCCAACTCCTCGCCTTCTTCCGCGTACTCGGCGAGCCGGCCGGCCGTCGCGGTCTTCACACCGGCCAGCACCAGGGTGTTGAGGGTTGACCGCAACTCGCCGGGGGTGCCGAGGGCGAGGGCGCGCAGTTCACCGATCCGAGGCCACATCCTGCCGAGGCTAGGCCAGCACTGCCCGAGCCGCCGCCGCAATACCCGTCGCCGCGCTCAGATCAGCTGACCGGCGTAGCCGGGTGCGGTGAGGAGCCGCTCGTCGGCACTGGTCGCGTACGCGTCGAGGATCGCGTCGGCGAGCTTGACCACGTGCTCGTCGCCGTGGCGGGCCGCGCGGGCGAAGACCTCCGCCGGCGTCGCGGGGGTCACGGTCGGTGGCGCGATGCCGTCGGCTGGGGCGTACACGGAGGTCATGGCCGCCGTCGCGGCCCAGGCCGCGGCGAAGCTCGGCGCCCACAGACCCCGGTCCAGTGCCGGCAGGGTACGCAGCACGGCGGTCGGCGCGGTGACCGCGTGCACCAGCATGACCGGCGCGGCGTGCCCGAAGCGCAGATAGTCCAGGCCGGCCCGGTGCACCAGCGTGGTGAGCCCGCGCTCCGCCCCGGCCGGGCTCCGCACGGGGCGCAGCGTCGCCAGTGCCGGCTCCCATCGGGGTACGCCCGGCAGTTGGTCCAGCCGATCCCGGACGCCGCCGGTCTGATCGTCGATCCGGGGCAGCCCGTCCAGTGCGGCCGCCACGTCGATGTCGTCGGTGCCCGGCCGTTCCGTCTCGCCGGTGAGCAGTCGGTCGGTGCCGGGGATCGGCTGCCAGCGGGCCGCCCAGTAGCCGAGGGCCTGGCCCAACTCCGTGAGGCGCTGCCGGTTCTCGTCGTCCGGGTCGAGCGCACGCACGGCGTGCCCGACCCGGATCACACCGTGCGTGGCGCCGGCGGCGATGCCCGGCAGCAACCGGGGCCACCAGGTGCCGAGCACCGCGCGCCACGGGTGTTCGCGCAGTTGCCGGTCGAAGTAGGCCAGCCAGTCGCCGGCGCGCTTCGGATCGCCCAGCGCCGACCGCCAGTCGTCGATCGGGTGCAGCCCTCGGGGCAGCTCGTCGAGGCGGCCGAGGTAGTCGTCGAGCCAGCGGTGCACCCGGTGTGGGTGCCCGTGTCGGACCAACGCCTCGACGGCCATCGGACCGTGGTTGGACAGCCAGCCCTGATATTCGGGGCCGGTGCGGTGCAGCCGCTCGTACGCCTCGTCGAGAACTCCGTCACTCATCCGCCGATCGTCGGTGCTGAACCTCGCTTGAGGTCAAGCGGGCAGATCCGCGGCGTCGATCAGGCCGGTGATCCGTAGGTCGGCCGCGACGTCGGGCGGGCAGTCCACGGCCACCACGGCGGTGCCCAGCACCTCGGCGCCCCGGGCGGCGCAGATGTCGTAGAGGGCGTGTAGCTGCGCGCCCGTGCGCACCCAGTCATCCACCACCAACACCCGGTCGTGGGGGCCGAGGTGTCGGTCCCGTACGGCGAGGTCGACCCGTCGGCCCCGGTAGTCCGGTGGGCTCTGCGCCCAGGTGAGCGGCCCGGCCGGCAGTCGCCCGTCACCGGGTTTGTGGGCCGCCACGAAGCCGACCCCGAGGGCGGTGGCGGCCAACGGCCCGAGCAGCAGCCCGGTGACGGCCGGCGCGAGCACCACAGTGGGCCGGGCGGCCCGGTACGGCGCCACCAGGGCCGGCCCCAGCTCGGCCAGCACAGTCGGGTCCCGCCACCAGCCGGAGATGTCGCTGACCAGGTGACTGGTGTCCGGGCCGGGGTCGATCCACTGGAAAAGGGAGGCCAGGCGTTCGGTCAGATCGGCGGGCATCCGCTCATCCTGCGGCACGGGTGGTGGGCGTGCCGGCACCCGGGCCACCCGGCCCACCCCGGGTCGGATGATCGGCTACACGTACCTGTGCAAATACGGGCATACCACCATGATCACGTTGACTTCGGAAGTACTTCTCTCGTTACGGTCCGACCCGGTTTGTTCAGACGACGAAAGGACCGGGCCGGTGGCAGGCAAGCACTCCCGTACCCGCATCTTCTCCTCCCCGGCGGGCATCGTCGCCACCGCGGCGGTCGGCGTCGCCCTCGCCGTCGGGGGCACTGTCGGTGCCGTGCAGCTGGCCTCCGGCTCCGACCAGTCCGGGCAGGTAGCTCTCGACCTCACCCCGACCACCGCCGCGAGCAGCCTCACCCCCAGCTCCCCGGCCGTCACCCCGAGCGTCAGCGCCTCGCCCAGCGTGACCGCCAGCCCGTCGGCGACCCGGTCGCAGCAGGCCGCCTCCCGGGGCAAGGAGCGCACCGCGTCACCGAAGCCGAAGCCGAAGCCGACCGTCAAGAAGACCACGGCCGCGGCGAAGGTGCTGGAGAGCGGTTCGTGCGGCGCCTCGTTCTACTCCGACGGCCAGCTCACCGCCAACGGCGAGTCGTTCAACCCCGACGCGCTGACCGCCGCGCACAAGACACTGCCGTTCAACACCAAGGTCCGGGTGACCAACCCGGCCAACGGCAAGTCGGTGACGGTGCGGATCAACGACCGCGGCCCGTTCATCGACGGCCGCTGCCTGGACCTCTCCCGGGCCGCCTTCGCCAGCATCGCCTCGGTCGACGTGGGCGCGCTCACCGTCCGCTACGAGGTCCTCGGCTGAGCGGGACCGGCGCCGCCGATTCGGTCGGCCGAGTGGGCCGGCCGGACAGAACCTCCTCGGACGACGGGTCAGGTTCATTCACCGGTTCACGTGGATCAGGCAAACTGTCCCTCGTACCCACGCGACTCCTCCAGTCGGGCCGTCGCCCGCTGAGCCCCGGATCCCGCGCCGGCCTCGGCGCGGCCCTCGTTCTGCTCGCGATCGTGTCGGCGGTGGAGGCGGCGGACGGCCGTAAGGTGCACTACGTCGCGCTCCTGGCGGCCGCGCCGATTCTCGCCGCCGCCCTGGCGTCCTGGGTGGTGGTCCTGGGTGTGGGCGTCGCGGCGACAGTGATCGGCGCTGGCTTCGCGCTGGTCGCGCCGAAGGTCTCGTTGGTCACCTCGGTCAACGTTGTCGCGGTCGCGCTCACCACCGGATTGGCCGTGGCGGTGGCGTGGGTCCGACAGCGGCAGGCCGAGCGGATCGTGGAGCTGACCAAGCTCGCCGCGGTGGCCCAGCAGGCGGTATTGCGCCCGCTCGGGCCGCAGGTCGGCACGCTCTCCGTCGCCGGACGCTACATCTCCTCCACCGCGACGGCCGAGATCGGCGGCGACCTGTACGAGGCGATCGACACGCCCTACGGCGTCCGCATGATCATCGGTGACGTGCGGGGCAAGGGTCTGGACGCGGTCCGGCTGGCCAGCATCGTCCTCGGTTCCTACCGACACGTGGCGTACGAGCGGGCCGACCTGCGGGCCGTCGTCGCCGACCTGGACCGCGCGGTGGCCCGCAACGTCGGCGACGAGGACTTCGTCACGGCGGCACTGGTCGAGGAGCGTGGCGGCACCCTCACGATCGTCAACTGCGGGCATCCGCCACCGCTGCTGCTACGCCGAGGTGCGGTGATCCCGCTGGAACCGCCGGCCCCGGCGCCTCCGCTCGGGTTCATGCCGGTGGTCCGCCCCCGGGTCGAACGCCTGGAGCCTGGAGACCGGCTGCTGCTGTTCACCGACGGCCTCGGCGAGGCGCGGCGGGACGGCGAGTTCTTCCCGACCGCCGACCGGGCCTGGCGACTGCTCGGCCATGGCACGGTCGCCGACGGGCTGGCGTCGCTGGAGACCGCCCTGGTCGAGTGGGTGCACGGTCGGCTCGACGACGACATCGCGCTGGTCCTGATGGAGTACGTCGGTGCCCGTACCGGCGCGGCCGTGGCCGTCCCGAGCTGGGAGGTCGGCGCCGCCGAGAGCTGAGCCGGCCGACCGCGCCCGCAGGTGTGTAATCGCCGTCACTTGGGTGATCCGCTTGTCGCTGCCTACCCGCGAGTAATACAGTCGGGGTTACTGATCGGTAACACCTGTCCGGAAGCGGGGCCAGCGAGCATGACCCACTACAAGAGCAACCTCCGGGATCTCGAGTTCAACCTGTTCGAGGTCTTCGGGGCGGACCGGGCGTTCGGCCAGGAGCCGTACTCGGATCTCGACACCGACACCGCCCGCAGCTTCCTCGCTGAGGTCGACCGCCTCGCCCGCGAGGATCTGGCCGCCAGCTACACGGACAGTGACCGCAATCCGCCGGTCTTCGACCCGGCGACGCACACCGCGCCGCTGCCGGAGTCGTTCAAGAAGTCCTACCAGGCATTCATGGACTCCGAGTTCTGGCGCCTGGACCTGCCGCCGGCGCTGGGCGGCACCAACGCGCCGCGCGCCCTCTGGTGGGCGCTCGCCGAGCTGGTGCTCGGCTCGAACGCGCCGGTCTGGATGTACGCCTCCGGCCCGTCCTTCGCGCACGTGCTGCACGTCGAGGGCAACGAGCGGCAGAAGAAGTGGGCCAAGCTCTTCATCGACAAGCAGTGGGGCTCCACGATGGTGCTCACCGAGCCGGATGCTGGCTCGGACGTGGGCGCGGGACGCACCCGGGCGGTCCAGCAGCCCGACGGCACCTGGCACATCGAGGGTGTGAAGCGCTTCATCACCTCGGGCGAGCACGACCTGAGCGACAACATCGTGCACTACGTGCTGGCCCGTCCGGTCGGCGTGGAGGGCGTCGGTGGCCCCGGCACCAAGGGCCTGTCCCTCTTCGTGGTGCCGAAGTTCCACTTCGACGAGACCACCGGCGAGCTGGGCGAGCGCAACGGCGTCTACGCCACCAACGTCGAGCACAAGATGGGCCTGAAGGTCTCCAACACCTGCGAGGTGACCTTCGGCGAGCACGGCGTACCGGCCAAGGGTTGGCTGCTGGGCGACAAGCACGACGGCATCCGGCAGATGTTCATGATCATCGAGTACGCCCGGATGATGGTCGGCACCAAGGCCATCGCCACCCTCTCCACCGGCTACCTCAACGCCCTCGAGTACGCGAAGAACCGGGTGCAGGGCGCCGACCTGATCCAGCAGGCGGACAAGACCGCCCCCCGGGTCACCATCACCCATCACCCGGACGTGCGCCGCTCGCTGCTGCTGCAGAAGTCGTACGCCGAGGGTCTTCGCGCTCTGGTCCTGTACACCGCCACCTGGCAGGACAAGGTCGCGCTGGCCGAGGCTGCCGGCGACGAGAAGGCCACCAAGCTGGCCAAGCGGGTCAACGACCTGCTGCTGCCGCTGGTCAAGGGCGTCGGTTCGGAGCGGGCGTACGAGATGCTCGGGCACGAGGCCCTGCAGACCTTCGGCGGCTCCGGGTTCCTCCAGGACTACCCGCTGGAGCAGTACGTCCGCGACGCCAAGATCGACACCCTGTACGAGGGCACCACCGCCATCCAGAGCCTCGACCTGATCTTCCGCAAGATTGTTCGGGACAACGGCAAGGCGCTGCTCGCGGTCTCCGGCGAGATCCAGGAGTTCATCTCCTCCGAGGCGGGCAACGGCCAGCTCAAGGAGGAGCGGCAGGCGCTCGGCAAGGCGCTGGCCGAGATCCAGAACATCCTCGGCGTGCTGACCGGTTGGCTGGGCGAGGCGCAGGGCGGCGACACCCGCGCGCTCTACAAGGTCGGGCTGAGCAGCCGGCGGTTCCTGCTGGCGATCGGCGACCTGGTGGTCGGCTGGCTGCTTCAGCGGCAGGCCGACGTGGCGCTGAAGGCGCTGGCCGGCGAGGTCTCCGCCAGCGACAAGGCGTTCTACACCGGCAAGGTGGCCGCCGCCCGCTTCTTCGCCCGTGAGGTGCTTCCCCGCATCGGCGCCGACCGGCGGATCATCGAAGGTGCCGACCTCGACATCATGGACCTCCCGGAGGAGGCCTTCTAGGTCCTGTGCTGGGTCGCACCACCCGGCACTTGCCACGGCCGGTGGGGCTCCTGCCCCGCCGGCCGTCGCCGTCTCAGCCTGGGGCGGCACGGATTGGCCGAGCCCGGTCGGGTATGCCGCAGGCGTGGCGGGTAACCGTCGCGTGACCTCGAAAGGGAACGCCCAGAGCCACCGCACGGGGGAGTGCAGCGCACATGGGTGTAGGAAGCGGCATTTTTCTCATCGCGATCGGCGCGATTCTGACCTTCGCGCTGAGAGCCAACGTCTGGTGGATCGACGTACGCGCGGTCGGCTGGGTGTTCATCCTGGCCGGGCTGGCCGTACTGCTGACCACTGTCTGGTTCTGGCAGGACCGGCGCAAGCGGGCTCGAACTCTCATCGTGGAGGAGAACCGGCTGTCTCATCCGACGGCGATGATGCCGCCACCGCCGGACCCGCCGCCACCAACCGCGCCGCCGTCCTGATCCCCGCACAACGCGTACCCCTGAGCCACCCGTCGGATCGACGGGTGGCTCAGTCGCGTGCGGTGTGCCGAGCCGTGAGCGGCGCTCCCGCCCTGCTCAACTCCACCCAACCGGACGGGCAGCGGTGCACTGCCAGTTCGGCGGTGCGCAAACCCTCATCGTCCACTCCCTCGGGATCGAGGAGCGCGGAGAGCAGCGAGATGCCCGGATTGTGGGCAATGAGCAACGCTGTCCGGGCCGCCGGGTCCACTGTGCGGACCAGCGACAGCAACTCCTCGGGGTGCGCGTCGTACGCACCCGGCTCATAACGGACGGTCGGGCGAGGACCGGTCGGACCACCCTCCGGCGGTGAACCGGTCATCCCCATCGCCACCCCGTGCCAGGTCTGCCGGGTGCGTCGGGCCGTCGAGCAGATCACCACGTCGGGCAGCAGCCCATGGTGCGCCAACCAGGCCCCAGCCGCAGCCGCGTCGGCGTTCCCGCGTGCGCTGAGCGGCCGCTCGGCGTCGTCCGCCGCGTCGCTGCCCGGCTCGGCCTTCGCGTGCCGCAGCAACACCAGTGTCCGTGTGTCGGGGTCGGCGTCCGTCATGCCCCCAGCTTGCCCGATTGGCGATCTCCGTGCCTGGGTAAGTCGATGGATGCCGCACCCCTACCGACGGCCGCGGCGCGACGTACGCCAGGTTAGAGCCGAGGAGCGAGACATGGGCATTGGTGGCAGCATCTTCTTGATCGCATTAGGTGCGATCTTCGCGTTCGCAGTGGAGGCCGACCTGGGCTGGCTGAACCTGGCCGTGGTCGGATGGGTGCTGATGCTCGCCGGCGTCGCCGGCCTGCTCGCCACCCTCTACTTCTGGAATAGCCGCCGCCGCCCGGTGGTGGCCGCGCCGGTACGCGAGGAGCGCGTGGTGGCCGACCGGGTCGTGCCGGTACAGGACGACCAGGTCATGCGGGAGTACCGCGAGGTGCGTCGGCCGGGCCGACCGGTCTGATCCTCGCCCACACACTCCGGGGTCCCGCAGCGTCGCGGGGCCCCGGCTCGCGTCTCGGCCCAACTCGTGCGTGCCCGGAGGTACCGCCGCCACCCCTGCCAAGATCTGCACACTTTCGGTGAAACTGCTGCCGGGCAGCGGGGATCGGCCCATGATCGTGCCGATCCAGGAAACAGGGCTCTCGGGTGCGAGTGAGGCCACTAAGTCCTTGATCGAGCACGATCATGGCGGCTGCCGTCGTGGCGTTTCGGGCCGCGCCTGCGTCCTGGCCGTTTGGGTCAGGCGAACAGCGCGAAGTAGATCGCGATGTGGTGACAGAGCGCCGCCAGCAGCGTGCAGGCGTGGAAGAACTCGTGGTGGCCGAAGACGGTCGGCCACGGATTGGGCCGGCGCAACGCGTAGAAGACCGCGCCGATGCTGTAGATCGCACCACCGACGATCAGCAGCACCAGTGCGGCGACGCCGCCCCCGTGCAGGATCTCCGGCAGCATGGCCACCGCCACCCAGCCCAGCGCCAGGTAGAGCGGCGCGGACACCCAGCGCGGCGCGTGCGGCCAGACCACCTTGACCGCCACGCCGGCCAGCGCGCCGCCCCAGACCAGGGCCAGCATCACGGTGGCCGGTCGGGGCGCGAGCAGCATCGCGCAGAGCGGTGTGTACGTGCCGGCGATGAACACGAAGATCATCGAGTGGTCCATCCGGCGCATCACCTGGTAGCCGCGCTCTGACCACACACGACGGTGGTACAGCGCGCTCGTGCCGAAGAGCCCGCAGACCGTCAGGCTGTAGATGAGGCAGCTCACCAGGGGTGCCCACCCCGGCCGGGTGGCGGCTATCGAGCAGAGCACGATGCCGCAGACCAGGGCGACGAAGAAGGCGTACGTGTGTAGCCAGCCGCGCATCCGGGGCTTACCGATGTCGACCGGCTTCAGGCGAAGCGGGGCGGAGGTGGTCACCCAGTCAGGTTACGGCACCGTAGGTTACTTGCAAGTAGTGGCGTTGGTGACACCCGGCACCGTCCACGTGAACACCCCAGCGGCACGACATCGGCGAGGATGAGCGGATGCGGATCCGACAGGTCGGGGCGCACGCCCTGCTACTCGACTGCACTGCCCCCGCCGATACCCCCGAAGCCGTGGCCGACATCCGGGAGGCCGCGTTTGTCGAAGCGTGGCGGGCCGAGCTGTGGCGGCGTCGGGAGCGGGGCGACCTGATCGCCGTGGAGATCGTGCCGGCGGCCCGGACCGTGCTGCTCGACGGCCTGCCCGACCCGACCACCACGGCCGAGCAGCTGACCCGATGGGCGTCCGCCGTCACCGCCGCGACCACCAGCCCCAACCAAGCCGACGACGACGCCCAAGCCCAAGCCCACAACGCCACAACCGAAGACCACGACGCCACAACCGAAGACGGATCCGACGACGCGGCCTACGTGGTCGTACCGGTCACCTTCGACGGGCCGGACCTGCCGGCGGTGGCGGAGCACTGGGGCGTGGACGTGCCGGCAGTGCGGCACCGGTTGACCAGCACCCGGTTCCGGGTCGCCTTCTGCGGCTTCGCTCCCGGATTCCCCTACCTGACCGGGCTGCCCGCCGAGTTGGCGCTGCCCCGGCTGGCCACACCCCGTCCCCGGGTGCCGGCCGGCTCGGTCGCGCTGGCCGGCCCGTACGCCGGCATCTATCCGGGCGCCTCCCCGGGCGGCTGGCAGTTGGTCGGTCGGACCAACCTGGTGCTGTTCGACGTGGCCGCCGACCCGCCGGCCCGACTCGGTCCGGGCACCACGGTCCGGATGGCGGCGGCGTGACCCACCCGGCCACCATCGAGGTGCTCCGCGCCGGTGCGCTCACCACCGTGCAGGATCTGGGCCGGCCCGGCTGGGCGCACCTGGGCGTACCCCGGTCCGGCGCCCTCGACCCGGGTGCCCTGCGGTTGGCCAACCGACTGGTCGGCAATCCGGAACACGCGGCCGGCCTGGAGATCACCCTGACCGGCTGCACCCTGCGGCTGACCCGGGCCGCCACGGTGGCGGTCACCGGCGCCGATGTCCCCGTCCAGACGGGTGTCCGGCCCGGTGACACCGGACGCCCGCTCAGCGTGCCGGCCGGGACGGTGCTGCGGATCGGTCCCGCCCGGCGGGGCGTACGGAGTTGGCTGGCGGTGGCGGGCGGCATCGACGTGTCACCGGTGCTCGGCAGCCGGGCCAGCGACACCCTCTCCGGGCTGGGCCCTCCTCCGTTGCGGGACGGCGACCGACTGCCGCTCGGCGCGCTGGTCGGCACCCCCGCACCGGTGGACCTGACCGTGTGCCCCACGCCGCCTGAAGAGCTGCACCTGACGCTGGGCCCCGGCCCTCGCGAGGACTGGTTCACGACGACCGCGTTCGACCGGCTCTTCGGCAGCGCGTACACCATCAGCCCGGTGAGCAACCGGGTCGGCGCGCGGCTCGCCGGCGCGGCGCTGCCCCGCGCGGTGGCCGGCGAACTCCCCAGCGAGGGCATCGTGCTCGGCGCGGTGCAGGTGCCGGCGGACGGACAACCCCTGATCTTCCTCGCGGACCATCCGACCACCGGTGGATACCCCGTCATCGGGGTGGTCACCGACGTGACCCCGCTCGCGCAGGCCCGGCCAGGTACTACCGTCAGATTCCATGGACCTCAACGCTGACCTGGGCGAGGGATTCGGCATCTGGCGACTCGGCGACGACGAGGCGCTGCTGAGCCTCGTCACCTCCGCCAACGTCGCCTGCGGCTTCCACGGCGGCGACCCGTCCACCATGCGGCGGGTCTGCGAGGGCGCCGCGCGCCGCGGGGTCGCGGTGGGCGCGCAGGTCGGCTACCGGGACCTGGCCGGCTTCGGCCGGCGGCACATCGCGTACGACTTCGCCGAGCTACGCGACGAGGTGACCTACCAGTTGGGGGCGCTGGACGCGTTCTGCCGGCTGTTCCGCACCCGGGTCCGCTACCTCAAGCCACACGGCGCGCTCTACCACGCGGCCAGCACCGACGAGTCCCAGGCGGCGGCGGTGGTCGCCGCCGTCAGCGGTTACGACGCCGAGCTGCCCGTGCTCTGCCTGCCCGGCTCGACGCTCGCCCAACTTGCCGTGGGCGCGGGCCTGCCGGTCGTCGCCGAGGCGTTCGCCGACCGCGCCTACCTGCCCAACGGGGCACTGGTGCCGCGCGGCACCCCCGGCGCGGTGATCACCGACCCCGAGCAGGTCGCCGAACGGGCGGCGCGGATGGCCACCGAACGCAGCGTGGTGGCGGTCGACGGCACCGTCATCCCGTGCTCGGTCGACTCGATCTGCGTGCACGGCGACACCCCGGGCGCGGTCTCCGCCGCCGAACTCGTCCGCGCCACCCTGATCGACGCCGACATCACCCTGGCCCCCTTCGCCTGACCGGAGGGGCCCGGCGGGCCCCTCCGATCGCGTCAGGCGTCCAGGCCGCGAAGCACCAGCGGCAGCCGGGTCACGGCGCCGTCGACCACCCGGACCGGTACGCCCCAGTCCTGCCGGGTCAGGTGGCACGCCGCGTGCTCGACGTCCGCGTCACAGGTCGCCGCCTGCGCGGTCACCTGGAGCACCCCAGCGGTGACCTCGCCGTTGAGCACCAGCCGACGGGACAGCTCGGTGCCCGTGCCGGCACCGTCCACCAGCAGTTCCGGCGGGGACGCGGAGACCACCAGCCGGGTCGACGGCCCGTACGTCTCGTCCAGCTTCTGCCCCGGCGCCGGGGCGAAGACGATGTCCAGGGTGACCTCGCCGGCCGCGACATCGGTCGGCTTGCGCTCGGTGCGGTGCCGAGGCCCGTCCACCGTGCTGGCACCCGCCGCCGACAGGGCACCCGGCGCGAGCCGGGTCAACCGGTGCGCGGCGGACTCCACCACCAGCACCTCACCGGACGGGGTGAGCACCAGGTCGCTCGGCTCCGCCAACCCGTCGGCGACGGTGGAGACCTGGTTGCTGGCCGGGTCGAAGCGGCGCACCGCGCCGTTGTACGTGTCCGCGATCAGCACCGAGCCGTCCGGCAGCGCGCACACGCCCAGCGGGTGCTGGAGAAGCGCAGTCTCCGCTGGACCGTCCACGTGCCCGAAGTCGAACAGGCCCTGCCCGACGGCGGTGCCCAGCACGCCGTTCTCGACGTACCGGATCGAGCTGGTCTCGCTGTCGGCCACCCAGAGCCGGGTGCCGTCGGCGGAGGTCGAGAGCCCCGACGGCTGGGCCATCCACGCCTCGGCCAGCGGGCCGTCGCGCAACGCCTCGACCGTGGTGCCGGCGTACATGCCGGCGGTCCGCTTGATCGGGTCGAACCACCAGAGCTGGTGGATGCCGGCCATCGCGATGATCAGCTTGTCGTCGTACCAGGCCAGGTCCCACGGGGAGGAGAGGTCGACGGCGAACGCGTCGTGGGCGTGGTCGTCGACCTCGGCGCGCCACTGCCGCCCGCTGCCGGCCACGGTGACCACCTCGCCGGACTCCAGCCGTACGCCGCGCAGCAGGTGGTTGACCGTGTCGGCCACCACCAGGTCGTAGCCGGCCACCTCGGCGACGTGCGTGGGCAGCAGGCACACCCCCTGTGGCTCGGAGAACGTCGCCGCGGCGGCCGGCCCGTCCGCCCGGCCCCGCTCACCCGAGCCGATCCGACGCACCGGCGTCTCGCCGTCCGGGTCGATCTCGACCAGGGAGTGCCGGGCCGAGTCCGAGACCAGCAGGTTGCCGTTCGGCAGCAGCACCGCCTTACCCGGGAAGCGCAGCGCGGTCTCCGGTGCCGGCGGCGGGACGTACGGGCCGTTCCCCCGGTGCAGGGTGCCCTTGGCCTCGTGGGTGGCGACCAACTCGTCGATCAGTCGGGCCAGCCCCTCGGCGTGCCCCTCGCCGGCCATGGTGGCCACCACGTAACCCTCGGGGTCGATCACCGACAGGGTCGGCCAGGCCCGGGCCGCGTACTGCTGCCACATGTCCAGCTCAGGATCGTCGAGTACGGGGTGGTGCACCCCGTACCGCTCCACCGCGGCGGCGAGCGCGTCGGCGTCCTTCTCGTGCTCGAACTTCGGCGAGTGCACGCCGATCACGACGAGCACGTCGCCGTACTTCTCCTCCAGCGGGCGCAGCTCGTCGAGCACGTGCAGGCAGTTGATGCAGCAGAACGTCCAGAAATCCGCGATGACGATCTTGCCGCGAAGGTCGGCGAGCTTGAGGTCGCGTCCACCGGTGTTCAGCCAGCCCCGACCACGCAGTTCGGGAGCCCGTACTCGTGCGCTCATGCACCCATCGTGCCTGACCATCGGCCCGCGTCCGGCCGGAGGGGGCGAGATTTGGTCGTCGCCGACACCACCTGCGGGTACGACGACGGCGGGGCCACGGTTGCCCGTGACCCCGCCGTCGGTGGAGCTACTTCGTGGCCGGCTTCAGGCAGAGCACCCGGTTGGTGCCCTCACCCGGCAGCACCACGTGGGGCTGCGTCGTGTCGGTGCACTTTTCCTTGGCGTCCACCTTCGAGACGATCGTGAACGCGCCCGCCTCGCCGCAGTCCGCCGCCGAGGCGCCGCCCTGCCCGGACTGCTTCACGCAGGTGCCGACCGCCGGGTCGAAGGCCGGCGTGTCGTCCCCGCCGACCTTGCCGAGCAGCAGCAGCAGGCCGAGCGGCACCGCGAGGATGAGCATCGCGGCGATCAGCACCGCGGCCAGCACCCGGCCGTTGCGTACCTTCGGCGTCGGGGGCTCCACCTTCGGCTCGTCGGCGTCCGGCTTGAACGCGTCGAACCGGCCCTGGTCCGACTGGCCGGCCTCCTGGCCCCAGGACGGCGCGGGCTGCAGCGGTGGCGGGAACGACGGCGGGAAGCCGCCGCCCGGTACCGGTTCGGTCGCCGGCCCGCCGAAGCCCGGCGTGCCGGAGCCCGGGCCACCGAAGTTCGGCGCACCGAAGGTCGCCGTCCCGTTCACGGTGCCGGCGGCAGGCGACCCGGGGCCGCCGAACTGGTCCGCCGGCGGCTCGGCACCGGAGTGTGGGCGGGTGCCGTTCACCGGCCTGTTGTTGCCCGGGGCGTCGACGAAGGACGGCACACCGGGCGGGAACGCCGGCGGCGCCGACGGGGCCTCGTTGAACGCGTTCGGTGCGGGCTGCCGGTCGTCGAAGCGCGGATCGGCCGGGGACTCGCCGCCCCAGCCGGGCCCAGCCTGCCGTTGCGCGTCGTTCTGCCAGTCGGGTGCGGCCTGCTGCCGTTGCGCGTCGTTCTGCCAGTCGGGTGCGGCCTGCTGCCGCTGTGCCTCGTTCTGCCAGTCGGGAGCGATCTGCCGCTGCCCCTCGTGCTGCCAGTCGGGCGTGCCCTGCCGTGGCGCGTCGTCCTGCCACTCCGGAGCACCCTGGCGGTCGGCGCCCGGGTCGCCCTGGAACGCCTCCGGCTCCGGCTCGGCCTCCGGCTCCGGTCGTGCCGGACGGCCGTACACCCGGGGTTGCGGGGTGGCCGTGCCCGTCGGTCGGATGGCCTGGTCGGTCGGGGGCATCACTCGGCTGGCCAGCGGCACCGAAGCGCTCGCCGTTGCCCGCGCCGCTGCGCTGGCTGCCGACTCGGCGTCCGGCACCGGTACGACCGCGCGGCCCGCTCCGGACTCCGGAGAGGTACGCGGGGCGGGCACCACCGCGCCACTCGCCGGGACGTCCTCGGGGCGGCCACCGTACTGCGCGGCGGCGTCCGGGGTCTCCCGCTCGGGGTAGGCGGGCTGCTCGGGGATCGGGGCGAACTGGGCCTGGGGGGCGTAGTCGGCTGGCGGGGCGGCAGCCAGGCTGGCGCCCGGGACGCGCTGCTCCTGCGGAGGCAGCGGCACCGCGTTCGCCGGCGAGATGCCCGGTGCGGGCCCGGGCTGGTAGGCCGGTGCCTCGTCGACCCGGTCCGCTTCCCAGCCCCCACGGGACTGGGCGGAAGCCTCGGCCTCCGCGCGACCCCACACCTCACCGGGGGCCCACGGCTCGACCTCCGGCACGCCGCCGGAGTTGCCCTGCGCGGCATTGTCCGGGCCGGCGGCCCAGTTGGGCGCGCCGCCGCTGGTGGGCACGCTGGCGCTGGCCCGGGCGGGGAGGTTGCTCGGCTCCGCCGGGGTCCACCCTGCCTGCTCCGGCCGCTCGGTCGGCTGCTCCGGCTGGGAGAGCACCCAGTCGGGCTGCTGCGGACGGCCCTCAGCGCCGCCCCAGGCGGCTGGCTGCGCGGGCTGGTCCTGCCGCGCGTCGCTGCCGTCGTTCCACCCTGCGGGCTGCGCCTGCTGCTGCGCGGCCCATCCGCCGGAGTTGGCCGGGTCGTCCTGCGCGGGCCAGGTCGTCGTCGGGGCCGGGACCTGGGCAGCGCCACGGGCCGGGTTCGGCTGGGCGGCCTGACCCCAGCCGGGGGCGGGCTGCTCGGTCGCTTCGGCGGGCTGGCCCCAGGCCGGTGGCGACTGCTCCGCCGGCGTCCACACCGGCTGGTCGTCGTGGGCGGCGCCGCCGGCGGGCCAGCCACCGTTGCCGGTGGCCTGGTCCTGCTGGGCGCCGCCGGACCAGCCGGCGGCCTGCGGTGCGTCGGGTTGCGGAGATTCGGCTCCGCGCCAGTCGGCGGCGGGCGGGTTGGCCTGCGGCGCGTCGCCCCAGCCGCCGGCGCTGGCCGGGTCCTCCTGGGCGGGCCAGGCGGCGGTGGCCGGGGGAACCTGCGCGGCGCCCCGTGCGGCCGGCTGGACCTGCACCCAGTCCGGCTGCTCAGCGGGGGCGTTCGGCGTCCAGGCCTGCGCGGGTGCGCTCTGCTCGGCGGGCGTCCAGCCCTGCTGCTGCGCGGCCCAGGGGTCGGGCTGTGCCGGAGCCGGCGCGCCGTCGTTGCCGGGCCACGCGCCGGGCTGCTGCTGCGGCGGCTCGCTCGCACCACCGCCAGCGGCCCAGGCGGGCTGCGCCGGGTCGTTGGGCTGCGGAGCGGCGGCGGCACCCCAGGCGGGGGCCGGCGGCTGCTCGGGCTGGGTCGCCCATGCCGGCGCCGACGGGTTGGACCGCGTCGGGGGCGGGGGTGCCCAGCCCAGGTCGGGGCCGCCGGCGTTCTGGCCGTTGTCCGGCTGCGCCGGGCGGTCGCCGTACGGCGCCGGTCCGCCGGCGCCCGGTGACACCTCGTCCGGCTCTTGGCCGGGTCGGTGCGGGCCCTCGGACGTCATGGGTGCGCCTCCTCCATCACATGTCGGCTCGCCGGTGCCGATCGGTCTCCTCGGCGTGGCTGCCGGCGTCACCGGCGTACCGCTGTGCCGGCTCCCCGCACGGTATCGGGTGGTGGCACGACACGTCCAAGGAGCACTGGTCGTCACTCACCGTGGCCGGTTGATGTCGAGCAGCTTTGTCGGCTCGGCCTCTGCCGGGTCGGCGGGCGGCGACCGAAGCCCACCGTACCGGGCGCTGCGGCAGGGCGGAATCCCGGTGGTGGTGGTTGGGAAACGCCGATGGCCCACCCGGTGGGCCGGGTGGGCCATCGATCTGGAGGAGGTGAGGAATGTCGTGGAGCGTCAGCTCATGTGACGCTGGGCGATGACGAGGATTTCCTCGCGGACCGCCGGCGAGTTCGCCGAGCGCAGCGCGTGCTCGATGGCACGGGCGCGGCGGGTGGCGTCGCGGTGGTTGCGGATTCGCTCGATCATGCTCATTGGTGGGTCCCCCTAGCTATTCGGTTGTCAGCCCCTGATGCATCTATTCAACAGCAGAAGCCGGCGAACTTCCATCGATTATTAGGTGAGCTGAGACACCTGCCTAACAATCAAAGGTCAACAGGCCATCTGGCCGACGGTTCCGTCGCCCAACGGACACGGCCGGTGTGCCGGGCGTTAACCCGTGACACACCGGCCGTGGCTGGCGTTCGAACCGATCAGGTCCAGGCGAGCAGCGCCGCCTCCGGATCCGTGAGGAAGTCCCCGACGTCCCGCAGGAACTTCGAGCCCAGCTCACCGTCGATGATCCGGTGGTCGAAGCTCAACCCCAGCGTGGTGACCTGACGAACCTTGACCTTGCCCTTGTGCACCCAGGGCATCTCCCGCACCGCGCCGAAGGCCAGGATCGCGGACTCACCCGGCGGCAGGATCGGTGTGCCGGTGTCCACCCCGAACACGCCGACGTTGGTGATGGTCAGGGTGCCGCCGGACATGGCCGCCGGTGAGGTGCGGCCGGACTTCGCCGTCTGCACCAGGTCGGTCAGCGCGTCCGCCAACTCCCGCAGCGAGAGTCGGCCGGCGTCCTTGACGTTGGGCACGATCAGGCCGCGCTCGGTGGCCGCCGCGATGCCGAGGTTGACGTACTCCTTGACCACGATCTCGTCGCCCGCCCAGGTCGAGTTGACCATGGGGTGCCGTTGCACCGCCAGCAGCACCGCCTTCGCCACCAGCAGCAGCGGCGAGACCCGTACGTCGCGCCACTCCCGCCGGCCGCGCAGCCGGTCCAGGGCCTTCATCGCCCGGGTCACGTCGACGGTCAGGAACTCCGTCACGTGCGGGGCGGTGAACGCCGAGCGGGACATGTTCTCGGCGGTCAGCTTGCGGACGCCCTTGACCGGGATGCGCTGCTCCCGGTCCGCGCCGAAGCTGGGCGCGGTCGTCGCCGCGATCGGCTCGGCAACCACCACGCTCGCACCGCTCGCCGCCTGCTGCACGTCCTCCCGGGTGATCGAGCCAAGCGGCCCCGACCCGGTCAACGTGCCGAGGTCGACCCCGAGATCCTTGGCGAGCTTGCGCACCGGCGGCTTGGCCAGCACGCCGCCGGTCGCCGTCGCGGCCCGCCCGTTCTGGGCCGGCGCCACGACCGGCGTGACCACCGGTGGCGGTGTCGGCGCAGCCGGTGCGGGAGCCGTCACGGCCTGCGCGGGGACCGCGCCCTTGCGGGGGCGGCGCTTCGCGGCGGTGGTACGCGGGCCGTAGCCGACCAGCACCGCCGTCCGCCCACCCGGGGCCGCGCCACCGATCAGGCCGGGCTCGACCATGCCCTCGGCCGGCGCCACCTCCACCGCCGCCAGCGAGGCCGCCGACGGGGTGGGCAGGTCACCGCTGGGCGTGGCCGTGGTCGACGGCGCCTCCAACGGGCCGGCACCCGGGTCGGTGTCGATCGCGATGATCGGCGTACCGACCTCGACGGTGGTGCCCTCCGGGTGGTGGATCGCCTGCACCTGACCGGCCCACTTCGCCGGGATCTCCACCGCCGCCTTGGCCGTCTCCACCTCGACGATCGGCTGGTTCAGCTCGATGGTGTCGCCGACCTTGACCAGCCAGGCCAGGATCTCGCCCTCGGTCAGCCCCTCGCCCAGGTCGGGCAGGTTGAACGTCTTGATCCGGGACATGTCGCTCACCAGCCAAAGGAGCGGTCGACGGCGTCGAGCACCCGATCAAGGTCGGGCAGGAACTCCTCCTCCACCCGGGCGGCCGGGTAGGGGATGTCGAAGCCGGTCACCCGCAGCACGGGCGACTCCAGGGAGTAGAAGCACTCCTCGGTGATCCGGGCGGCCAACTCGGCGCCGAGGCCGATGTTGGACGGCGCCTCGTGCACCACGATCGCACGGCCGGTGCGCTTCACCGACTCGTACGCCGCGGTCAGGTCCAGCGGCGAGAGTGAACGCAGGTCGATGACCTCCAACTCCCGGCCGTCCTCGGCGGCGGCGGTCGCCGCCTCCAGGCAGGTCCGCACCATCGGGCCGTAGGCCAGCACGGTGACGTCGGTGCCGGGCCGTACGACCCGGGCCGAGTGCAGGGGGTACGCGTCGGCCAGCGGCGCGTCCAGGTCGACCTGGCCCTTCTCCCAGTAGCGCCGCTTGGGCTCCAGGAAGACGATCGGGTCGTCCGAGGCGATGGCCTGCTGGATCATGACGTACGCGTCCTGCGGGTTGGAGCAGGTCACCACCTTCAGGCCGGCGGTGTGCGCGAAGTACGCCTCCGGCGACTCGGAGTGGTGCTCGACCGCGCCGATGCCGCCGCCGAACGGGATCCGGATCACCATGGGGATGCTGAGCCGGCCGCCCGAGCGGTAGTGCATCTTCGCCACCTGCGACACGATCTGGTCGTACGCCGGGTAGACGAAGCCGTCGAACTGGATCTCGCAGACCGGCCGGTAGCCGCGGATGGCCAGACCGACAGCGGTGCCGATGATGCCGGACTCGGCCAACGGGGTGTCGATCACCCGCTGGTCGCCGAAGTCCTTCTGAAGACCGTCGGTGATCCGGAAGACGCCGCCGAGCTTGCCGACGTCCTCGCCCATGATGATGACCTTGGGGTCGTTCTCCAGGGCGCGGCGCAGACCGGTGTTGAGGGCCTTGCCGATGGTGAGCGTCTCCGTGGCCATCAGTGGGCGCTCCCCTCGAACGACTCCATGTAGCGGCTGAACTTCGCGCGCTGCTCGTCGAGCAGCGGAGACCCGTTGGGGTAGACGTGGTCGAACATCGTCACCGGCTCCGGGTTCGGCATCTCGAGCACCCGCTCGCGCAGGTGCACCGACTCGCGGCGGGCCTGCTCGTCGACCTCGGCGAAGAAGCCCGCGTCGGCGATCTTCTGCTTCTCCAGGAAGGCCTTGACCCGGGCGATCGGGTCCTTGGCCTGCCACGCCTCGACCTCGCTGGCGATGCGGTAACGGGTCGGGTCGTCGGAGGTGGTGTGCGCGCCCATCCGGTAGGTGTACGCCTCGATCAGGCTCGGGCCCTGTCCGAGGCGGGCGTTGTCCAGCGCGGTGCGGGTGACCGCGTACGTGGCGAGGACGTCGTTGCCGTCCACCCGTACGCCGGGGAAGCCGAAGCCGGCGGCCCGCTGGTAGAGCGGGACGCGGGTCTGCCGCTCCAGCGGCTCGGAGATCGCGTACTGGTTGTTCTGGCAGAAGAAGACCAGCGGCGCGTTGAACACGCTGGCCCAGACGAAGGCCTCGTTCACGTCGCCCTGGCTGGTGGCGCCGTCGCCGAAGTAGGCGATCGCCGCCTCGCCGTCGTCGGTGCCGGTCTTGCCGTCGATGGTGATCCCCATCGCGTAGCCGGTCGCGTGCAGGGTCTGCGCGCCGATGACGATCGTGTACATGTTGAACTTGAACTCGTTCGGGTCCCAGCCGCCCTGGTCGACGCCGCGGAACAGGCCGAGCGGCATGATCGGGTCGATGCCCCGGCAGTAGAGGACGCCGTGCTCCCGGTAGGTCGGGAAGGCCATGTCCTGAGTACGCAGCGCCCGCCCGGAGCCGACCTGGGCGGCTTCCTGGCCGAGCAGGCTGGCCCAGAGGCCCAACTCGCCCTGGCGCTGGAGAGCGGTCGCCTCGGCGTCCAGCTTCCGGACCAGCACCAGGTCGCGGTAGAGACCGCGGTATTCCTCGTCGGTGAAGTCGACGCGGTACTCGGTGCCGTCCGGCCCGGTGGCGCTGTCGATCCGCTCGCCTTCGGGGGTGAGTAGCTGCACCAGCGCGGGGTCGCCGGCCGCGCCCTTTTTGGAGCGGGGTGCAGCCCGCCTGCTGCGGGTGGTGCCCCCGGGGTCGCCCTTTGCCATCGGTCTCTCCCTGTCGTGTCTGCGTCGGCACCGGGGGGTCACCCGGCCGCGCAACTCGTGCGCCTGCCCGGCTGCTGCCGGACCGGTTCCTGGCGGCCGCGCCTAGCCCCGGTGGGGGTTGCCGCACGGCGTGATCCGGGTTCTGGCCGAACCCGGATCGGGAGCGCCGGCGCTCAACCGCGCCTGCCGCGAGGGTGCGCGGAGGTCACGGCTGCGTTGCCGTCGTGCTCCATATTCGCAGAGCAGGTGAGCGCGCCCACAGTACGCCTGCCTCCGCAATCCGACCGCCCATGCTTTGACGCCGTTTGTCGCCATCATGCCGGCCCGCGTTTCCCATGCGTTGCGGCACGATTCGTCACCGTTCGGGCAGCACCGCGTGTCGACACGCGGTGGAGGTTGGCTGACCCAGGGTGACTGCGCGAGGCTGATTCCCGCAGGATCGCGCCTATCGGGTTATTTGTCGGGGTTTTGCCCCCGGCGGCGTCGATCCATGTCCTCCGACGGCCGACGACAAGGGGTGTGTGCGGTGTACGAGCCAGGTGACGGTCCCGGCACACCAGCGCTTGGTCGGCACCGGTCGGCTGACGGCTACCGCCGGGTGGTCGGTGTCCACCGGGCCCCCGGCGCCGGTGGCCCCTCCCGCGGTTACCTGCTCACCGTCGCGCTGCTGGCCGGCACGGCGTCGATGCCCATCCTCGCCGCGATCAGCGCGGGCTCGGCCACCCCGGGCAGCACCGCCCTACCGGACAGCAGCACCCCGTTCATGCCGACCCCGTCCGTCGGGCCGGTGGTGATCCCGCTGCCGATGACCAACCAGCCACCGCTTACCCCGCTCGGCACACCCAGCGTCGGCCCGACCAGCGGCTGGCTGCCGGCCGCTCCGCTGCGTCCACGGGAAGGGCCCGCCGCCGATCCCGGGCCCGCCCGGTGGACGACCGCCCCACCGGTGGCACCGAGACCCACGCGGAGCACCTTGCCGCCGGTGCCCCCGCCCGTCGCGCCGCCACCGCCGACCGACCCCGACCCGACCGACCCGCCGGACCCGGACCCGACCGACCCGGACCCGACCGACTCGCCGGAACCGGACCCCACCGACCCGGACCCGACCGGCTCGGCCGATCCCGATCCGACCCCGACCCTGACGGCGGACCCGACGCCCACACTGGACCCGACGCTGGGGCCGACACCCACGCCGCCCGACGACGCGACCGCGACCGCCGTGCCGACCAGCACCCGGTCCGTGCCGGCCCCCACACCCACGCCGCCCGCGGTACCGACCCAGCCCGTCGCCGTCGGCCGTCGCCTCGACGCCCAGCGTCAGGCCGGCGCCGCTGGCCGGACCGACGTACCCTGCGGTGTGGCCGGCGGTACGGTGACGATCAGGCGCGGCCCGTCCGGCGACGGCGGTGTTCGGCGGTAGGCGCGTACCGGAGGGGGTGGCGTGGGCGGCGGTGCGGAACCCCGCCCGGTCACCACCCGGCCCGGCCCGGGGTTGCGGATCGCCCGGCTGGTCACCGAGGTGACCGCCCCGGCGGTGCTCGTGTCGCTGCTGATCATCACGGTGAGCTGGCACAGCGCCAGCCGCCCCGGTCAGGGCCTCGTCTGGGGTCTGCTCGCCACTCTCTTCGTCACCGGCATTCCGTTCGCCTACATCGTCGGCGGGGTACGCCGTGGCCGGCTCACCGACCACCACGTCGGCCGCCGGGAGCAGCGCAGGGCACCGCTGCTGGTCGGCCTCGGTTCCGTCGCGGCGGGGCTCGCCCTGCTCGCCGTGCTCGGCGCGCCCCGCCAGGTGCTGGCGCTGGCGGTGTCCGGCCTCGTCGGCCTCGTCGTCGCCGTGTCGGTCAGCCACTGGTGGAAGATGTCGATCCACTCGGCGGTGGCCGCCGGCACGCTGGTCATCCTGATGCTGACCTTCGGGACGCGGCTGGTCGTCGCCGCACCGCTGCTGGCGGTGGTCGGCTGGTCCCGGGTACGGCTGAAAGACCACACGGTGGCGCAGGTGCTGACCGGAGGTGCGTTAGGCGCCCTGATCGCCGCGGTGATCTTCGGCCCGCTGCGCTAGCCCGGCCCATGTCCGCTGCGCTAGACCGGCGCAGGGCGGGCGGCGCGGGGCCGCCCACCCTCGGAGGCCGTCAGGCGCCGTCGTCGGCGAGGCGGTGCCGGTTCGCCTCGATCCACGCGTCCAGTGCGGCCGGGTCGTCCGGGTCCACCCCGTCGGCCATCAGCTGCGCCACCGCGGCGGTGGCCGCGCTGCGCCGCTCACCGGTCGAGTAGAGGCGGGCGAACTCCGGCACCATCTCCTCGATCGCCTCGTCGGTGCGCGCCGCCGCCGCCTCGGGCAGCCCGCGCTGGCGCGACGCGTACCGCGCCCAGGCCCGCAGCACCCGGGGCAGCATCGCCGCGTCGTCCATGTCCAGCACGGCCCGGCGGTGCACCCAGTCGAGCAGGAAGAGCCCGGACACGGCAGGGCTCCAGCGCATTGGATCGGCGTCCGGGAAGCTCGCCGAGTGGTCCAGCAGCAGGCTCAGGCAGAAGTGCAGGGAGGCCAGCTCGGGGCCGTCGACGGCGTCCAGCCCGAAGCGGGCGGCCTCCGGCGCGGCGAGGAACCGCCGGACCAGGTCGGTGCGCTCGGCCGCGGAGAGCGGCTCGACCTCCGCCGGCCCGGTCGGGACGGCCGCGGTGGGCAGCATCGCCAGCCGGGCCCCGACCAACGCCCGGTCGGTGGCGAGCGACCCCTCGCCGGGCAACTCGCTCAGGTCGTCGGTGACCGCCAGATGGCGGGCCACCTCGCCCCGGAACCGGGCCGGATCTTCGGTACGGAACCAGGTCAGCTCGTCGTCGGCGCACATCTGCCGGACCTGGTCCAGGATCCGTTCGGCCGGCCCGCCCACGAAGATGTCCTTGGTGATCCCGATGTTGTGGTCCACCAGGGCCACCAGCGCGTGCTCCGAGCCCCCGGACCCGTCGTCGTAGGCGAAGGTCGCGAGGTAGGAGGTCTGGTCGCCGTACACGTCGCCGTACGCCCAGGTGCCGGTGAGGTGCACCCGGCCGAGCTGGGCCGTCCAGGTGGGCGCCTGGCTGCCCGGGCGCACCCGATCGGCGCCCTCGGCGGTCGGAACGAGCGTGGCGAAGACCTGCCGGATGGTGGTCGCCGCCGCGATCCTGCGGCGGGCGGTGGCGGCGAGGAAGCCCGTGACGAACTCCCGTACGGCGGCGTCGCGGTCGGTCTCCGCGATCGCGTAGACACTGCCCAGCAGGGCGCTGCCGAGCATCTCGGCGTCGAGGGCGGACTCCAGCTTGGTCACGTCGCGTGCGGCGTGCAGCACCGCGTCGTAGGGGGTCTGAGGCGTGGCCATGCTCCGACCCTACGCCGCCCGAGGCGTACGCAGAGCGGTAGCGAGCCGTGCGGAGCGTCAGCGGCGCGCGGCGTCCCGCAGCGCGTCGCGTGCCTGCGCGTACGAGCCGAGCACGATCCGTACCGGTGCCAGCACGTACTCGTCGCCCACCCGGGCGACACGCGCCGTCAGCCGCTGGTCGGCGCGGGCCCGGGCGCGCCGGGCGGCCCAGCGCACCACCGGACGGGTCAGCGCCGCCACCAGCAGCCCGGCCAGCAGGCCGCCGAGCAGCAGCACGGTCGGCAGCGGCACCTGGCCGACCATCGGGTTGTCCAGCGCGGGCAGGCCGAGGGCTCGCACCGCGTAGCCGAGCACCAGCCAGCCCAGCCCGACCACTGCGGCGAGGGTGACCAGCCACTGCACACCGCCGACGACCCGCCACCACAGCGGGCGACGGTCGAGGCCGAGGTCGGTGCCGGCGATCGTGCGATCCAGGGCGTCCGGCAGGTCGCCGAGGCGGGACCGGGCGGCGGCGGTCACCGCACCGGGCCAGGCGGCGGGCAGGTCGGCGGCGGCCCGGTCGGCCACCGCGCGGATGGCGAGGCCGAGCGCCGAGCGCTGGGCGGCCGTCGGGTCCGGTACCGAGGTGGCCGCGACCAGGCTCTCCGCCGGGTCGGTCTGGTCGCCGGTCGGGCCGGGCAGATGCAGCCGACGCAGCGGGTCGGGCCGCAACCGCCGCCAGCCCCGGACCACGGGCCAGCCGGTGGCCGCGCCGGCCCGGTGCCGGTACGCCCGCTCCACGGCCTCGGTCACCGCAGGCACCCCGGCCGTCCCGGCCAACGCCCTGTTCAGTCCCTTGACGGCGGTGTCGTCCGGCCCGTCCGCCGGCCGGGCCGAACCGACCAGCTCGTCCAAGCCGGCGACGACAGTGTCGACGTCACCCGCGAGCCGGCGCAACGCGGCCTGCCGCTCGGCGACCGTGCGCTCCAGCGCGTTGCGCAGCCCGACCATCCCGGCCGGATCGATGGCGGTGGTGGCCAGCAGGGGCACCCCGGTCAGCCCGTCCGTGTCGAGCAGCCGACGCAGGTCGTCCAGGACCCGGGGCACCTCGGCCGGGGGCAGCCGGTCGGCCTGGTTGAGCACGACCAGGGTGACCTCGCGGTGCCGGTGGAACTCGCGCAGGTAGCTGTCGTGGATGACCCGGTCGGCGTACTTCTGCGGGTCGACCACCCAGACCACCTGGTCGACCAGGCCGAGGAGGCGGTCCACCTCGAGCCGGTGCGATCGCTGCACCGAGTCGAAGTCGGGCAGGTCGAGCAGGATCAGCCCGTGCAGGGCCGTCTCGTCGTCCGCGTCCAGGGCGCTCTCCCGGACGAAGCGGTGTCGGGGCAGTACGCCGGTCCAGTCGAGCAGATGGTTGGCGCCCTCCAGCGGCCCCCACACGCACGCGTGGGTGACGCCGGTGGTCGGCCGGCGGACCCCGACCGGCGAGAGTTCCAGTTGGGCCAGCGCGTTGAAGAGGCTGGACTTGCCGCTGCCCGTGGCGCCGGCCAGGGCGACCACTGTGTGGTCCCGGGACAGCGCGAGCCGGGTGCCGGCCCGCTCGACCAGGGTGTGCGCGGGCACCAGGTCGGAGTCCGGCAGCAGACCGTCCACGGCGGTCAGGAACCGGCGTACCGCGTCCAGGCGGGCGATCAGCGCGTCGGCGTCGACCCGCTGGTCCCCGCGGAACACCTCGCGGACCCGGCCGGCGATGTTGCTCACCGGGAACCCTCCTCGTCGGCGGCGGACAGGCCGCTGCGGTGCCGGGCCAGCTCGACCCGGCCGGCGGCCCGGCGCAGCCCGTCGCCGGCGTCCTCGGCGGGGCGGGCGTCGGCGGTGCGGCTCAGGAAGCGGTCGGCCTCCGCGTCGAGCAGCGTCCGCACCCGGTCCAGCAGGTCGGCGCGGGCCTTGGCGGCGAGGGTACGCACCGCCTGGTCGCCGAAGATCGCCTGGAGGACGGCCTGCGCGGCGACAGTGGTGCCGGCCCCGGTGGCCAGCTCCAGCCCGGTCGGGATGAACGCGGTGGAGGCGAAGACGGCGATCATCACGGCCAGCCCGGTGGCGTTCACCGCGTACGCGGCGGTGCGGGCCACGAACCGCTTGTCACCGCCCTCGACCCGGACCAGTTCCAGCACTCCGCGCTGCCAGTCCCGGACCATGCGCTCGGCGCGTTCGGGTAGGTCGTCGCTCGGGTGGGCGAGCGCCGGGTCGAGCAGCCCGGCGCCGGCCGGGTGTGCCTTCCACCCGGTGTACGCGGACTCGGCGGCCTCCGAGGCGACCCCGCGCAGCAGCGTCACCAGTTGGGACTCGATGGCGTTGCGCAGCTCGACGGCGGGCGCCGGCCGACCGGTGACGGCGGCCACCACCCGGTCCCGGAGGCGGCCGATCCGTGCCTCCAGCGTGCGGAACAGCTCGCCGGTGCCGACGAACTCCTGCCAGCGGGCGAGCACCTCACCCCGGAGCAGCCGGCCGTCCTGAAGCCCCTGCTCGACGGTGCGCTCGGCACCCCGGTACGCGGCCTGGACCCGTTCGTCCAGCCCGTCGGCGGCGGCGAGCTGCTCATCGGCGGCGTCGGCCAGATCCTCCACGGCGGGGTGGAGGGCGGCCAGCGCCCCGTCGAGGGTCTGGCGGACCACCGCCGCCCGCGCGTCCACGTCGGCGGCCAACCGGGCGAACCAGTCGGCCAGTGGGGCGGTGACTCCCTCGGGCAGCAGCCCCTGACCGTCGACCCAGGTCTCGGGCAACACGAACAGCGGCGCCCGGCCGAGGTCCTGCTCGGCGAGCATCTCGGTCAGGTGCGCGGCGATCTCTTCGGTGGCCTCGGCGGGCACCCGGTCCAGCACCATGGCGATCACCGCGCCCCGCGCCCGGGCACTGCGCAGCAGCTCCCAGGGCACCGCGTCGGCGTACCGGGCGGCGGTGGTGACGAAGAGCCACAGATCGGCGGCGGCCAGCAGTTGGGTGGCGAGCGCCCGGTTGGCGTCGACGACCGAGTCGATGTCGGGTGCGTCGAGGAAGGCCAGCCCGGCGGGCAGGGCCGGGGCGGTGACGAGGTGCAGGGCGCGCGGATCGTCGCTCGGCTCGGTGGTGCGGGTCAGCCCGGGCAGGAGGTCACCCTGCCGGAACCAGGCCGCGTCGGACGGGTTGCAGACCAGCACCGGGGAGCGGGTGGTCGGCCGGAGCACGCCGGCGGCGCTGACCCGGGCCTTGACCAGGCTGTTGACCAGGGTCGACTTACCCGCGCCGGTGGAGCCGCCGACCACCACGAGCAGTGGGGCGTCCAGCCGGGCGAGCCGGGGCAGCAGGTAGTCGTCGAGCTGGTCGGTGAGGGCGGTGGCGGTGTGCCGGGCGGAGCCGGCAGAGGGCAGCGCGAGGGGATACCGGGTCGCGCCGATCGCCTCCCGAAGGCCCGACAGTGCGCCGGGGAGGCTGTCGTCCCCGGTGGTGGCGGGCGGCTCCTCCGCGGCGTCCGGCGGGTCGGTGCGGGCTGCGACGGCGGGCGCACCGGAACGGGTGGCGGGATCGCCGTGCGTCGTCACCGCTAAAGCGTGCCCGACCGATGCAAGGGAAGACAACCGGACGGTAATAACGGCTGGGTTGCGTCGGGTTGACTCAAGTCAACTTGACGATTGGCCAACGCGTGGCACTATTGAGTCAAGTTCACTCAACTTGTGGTGGGGCCCGCTGCGGGCGGTGCTCGCCAGCAGCCCACGGGCGACGCCCGTCACCTGCACAACCTTACGAAGCGAGGAAGCGAAGATGGCACGTGCGGTCGGTATCGACCTCGGCACGACGAACTCCTGCGTCAGCGTTCTCGAGGGCGGTGAGCCCACCGTCATCGCCAACGCTGAGGGGTCGCGGACGACTCCGTCGATCGTCGCGTTCGCCCGCAACGGCGAGGTGCTCGTCGGTGAGGTCGCCAAGCGCCAAGCGGTGACCAACCCGGATCGGACGATCCGGTCGGTCAAGCGCGAGGTCGGCACGAACTGGTCCGTTGACATCGACGGCAAGAAGTACACCCCGCAGGAGATCTCGGCCCGGACGCTGATGAAGCTCAAGCGGGACGCCGAGGCGTACCTGGGCGAGCAGATCACCGACGCGGTGATCACCGTTCCGGCCTACTTCAACGACAGCCAGCGCCAGGCCACCAAGGAGGCCGGTGAGATCGCCGGCTTCAACGTGCTGCGGATCGTCAACGAGCCGACCGCGGCCGCCCTGGCGTACGGGCTGGACAAGGGCTCCAAGGAGCAGACCGTCCTGGTCTTCGACCTCGGCGGCGGCACCTTCGACGTGTCGCTGCTGGAACTGGCCGAGGGCGTCGTCGAGGTCAAGTCGACCAGCGGTGACAACCAGCTCGGTGGCGACGACTGGGACCAGCGGATCATCGACCACCTGGTCAAGACGTTCCGCGGTGAGCACGGCATTGATCTGTCTCAGGACAAGATGGCCCTCCAGCGGCTCCGTGAGGCCGCCGAGAAGGCCAAGATCGAGCTTTCCGCCGCCACCACCACCAACATCAACCTGCCGTACATCACCGCCGGCGCGGCCGGCCCGCTGCACCTCGACGTGACGCTCAGCCGCGCCGAGTTCCAGCGGATGACGCAGGACCTGCTGGACCGTTGCAAGGGCCCGTTCGAGCAGGCCGTGAAGGACGCCGGGATCAAGATCTCCGACGTCGAGCACGTCATCCTGGTCGGCGGTTCGACTCGGATGCCCGCCGTGACCGACCTGGTCAAGCAGCTCACCGGTCGCGACCCCAACAAGGGTGTCAACCCGGACGAGGTGGTCGCCGTCGGCGCCGCCCTCCAGGCCGGTGTGCTCAAGGGTGAGGTCAAGGACGTCCTGCTGCTCGACGTGACCCCGCTGAGCCTGGGCATCGAGACCAAGGGCGGCATCTTCACCAAGCTGATCGAGCGCAACACCACCATCCCGACCAAGCGCTCCGAGGTCTTCACCACGGCGGACGACAACCAGCCGTCGGTGCTGATCCAGGTGTTCCAGGGTGAGCGGGAGATCGCGGCGTACAACAAGAAGCTCGGCACCTTCGAGCTGACCGGCCTCCCGCCGGCGCCGCGCGGCGTGCCGCAGATCGAGGTCGCCTTCGACATCGACGCCAACGGCATCGTCAACGTGCACGCCAAGGACCTGGGCACCGGCAAGGAACAGAAGATGACGATCACCGGCGGCTCCTCGCTGCCGAAGGACGACATCGAGCGGATGCGCCGGGACGCCGAGGAGCACGCGGAGGAGGACAAGCGCCGCCGCGACGACGCCGAGACCCGCAACGTGGCCGAGGCGCTCCAGTGGCAGACCGAGAAGTTCCTCGCCGAGAGCGGCGACAAGCTGCCCGGTGAGAACCGCGAGCAGCTCAACGAGGCGCTCGGCGAGCTGCGTGGCGCCCTCGGCGGTCAGGACATCGAGAAGATCAAGTCGGCGCACGAGAAGCTGGCGCAGGTCTCCCAGCAGGCCGGTTCGCTGCTCTACTCGCAGCAGGCCGAGCAGGGTCAGCAGCCCGGTGGGGAGCCCGGCCCGGGTGCGACCGGCGCGACCGGTGCGACCGGCGCGACCGGCGCGCAGGCCGGCGGCCCCGACGACGTGGTCGACGCGGAAATCGTGGACGAGGACGGCAAGAAGTGACCGTCGGCCTCCGACACGTTTCCACCGCGAAGGGGATGAGGTAGCCGCATGACGCAGAAGCCACGAGCCGCCGACCCGGGCGACACCGGGTCGACGCCGGGTGGCTCCGCGACCACGGAGCCGACCACCGGCGACGGGGAGCGGGTCGTCATCCGCAACAAGCGCAAGCTCGTCGACACCGCCGAGCCGGAGGGGACCGCCACCGACGCGGAGACCGGTGTGCCGGCCGAGGGTCTGGTCGAGGACGCCGAGGTCGTGGTCGACGAGATCGAGGTCGAGGTCAACTCCACCGACGGGCCGGAACCATCCGGTCCGCCGGTGGTGGACGCCCCGGCGCAGCCGGTGGACGGCGGCGGCACGGGCACCTCGCTCGGCGCCGAGCTGGAGGCGCTCCGGGCCGAGCTCGACGAGCGGACCAGGGACCTGCAGCGGGTGTCGGCGGAGTACGCCAACTACCGCAAGCGGGTTGACCGTGACCGCAGCCTCGTGCAGGAGCAGGCGACCGGCTCGGTGCTGGCCGCGTTGCTGCCGATCCTTGACGACCTGGACCGGGCCCGGGAACACGGCGACCTGGTCGGGCCGTTCGGCACGGTGGCGGAACAGCTCACCACCGCGCTGGGCAAGTTCGGCCTGAACGCCTTCGGCGAGCAGGGCGACCCGTTCGACCCGACCCGGCACGAGGCGGTCGCGCACCAGACCTCGGCCGACGTCAGCGAGCCGACCTGCGTACAGGTCATGCGACGCGGCTACCAGCTTGGTGAGCGGCTGCTGCGCCCCGCGCTGGTCGCGGTCGCGGATCCGGAATAGTGCCAGACAGTGACCGGGCCGTCCCGTCCACCGCGCGGCGGTGGGCGGGACGGCCGGGCCACCGGGGTCGGAAGGAGGTGGACCGGTGAGTTCGAAGGACTGGATCGAGAAGGACTTCTACGCCGTGCTCGGCGTGGACAAGGCCGCCTCCGCGGATGACATCAAGAAGGCGTACCGCAAGGTGGCCCGGGAGTCGCACCCGGACCACAACCCGGGCGACCCGAAGGCCGAGGAGCGGTTCAAGGCCGCGTCCGAGGCGTACAACGTGCTGTCGGACAGCGGCCGCCGCCGCGAGTACGACGAAATGCGTTCGCTCTTCGGCTCGGGCGCGTTTCGGCGCAACGCCCGGGGTGGGGGTCAGCCGGGCGGCATGCCGTTCGACGTCTCCGACATGTTCGGCGGCGGCGGAGGCGGCGATCGTCGCTTCGGCGGCGCCGGCTTCCAGGACCTGTTCAGCTCGATCTTCAGTGGCGGTCAGGCCGGTGGGCAGGCCGCGCCCCGCGGTCCGGCCCGTGGTCGGGACGTGGAGACCGAGGTGGCGCTGGACTTCGGCGACGCGGTGCGCGGAGTGACGCTTCCCCTGACGCTGCGCGCGCCGGGGGTCTGCGACACCTGCCATGGCAACGGGGCCAAGCCCGGCACCCAGCCGCGTACCTGCCCGGTCTGTCATGGTGCCGGCGTGACCACCCGCAACCAGGGGTCGTTCAGCTTCTCCGAGCCGTGCCGCAACTGCCAGGGCGTCGGCACTGTGGTCGAGGAGAAGTGCCCGGAGTGCCAGGGCAGCGGCGGTGTCACCAAGACCCGCACCATGAACGTGCGCTTTCCGGCCGGCGTGGCCGACGGTCAACGCATCCGGCTGGCCGGGCGTGGCGAGCCGGGCGAGCGCGGCGGCCCGGCTGGCGACCTCTTCGTGCACGTCAAGGTTCGGCCGGACGAGCTGTTTGGGCGTACCGGGGACGACCTGACGCTGACCGTGCCGGTCACCTTCGCGGAGGCAGTGCTCGGCACGGACCTGCGGGTGCCCACGCTCGACGGTGCGATGACCCTGCGGGTGCCGCCGGGGACGCCGAGCGGGCGGGTGCTGCGGGCCCGTGGCAAGGGTGTGGTCCGCCGCGACGGGCAGGCCGGTGACCTGCTGGTCACGCTGGACGTGGTGGTGCCGGCCCGGTTGTCGGACGAGGCGCGCACGGCGCTGGAGTCGTTCGCCGAGCAGACCCCGCCGGCGGCCCGGGAACATCTCGACGCACGGGTGCGTCGAGTCAGTTAGTCCGGTGGAATGGACGCGGAGGTGAGCGGGATGTCGGGCGAGTTCCTCGGTTCGGGCGACCCTGCCTACGAGGCCAAGGTGCTGATGATCTCGGTAGCGGCACGGATGGCGGGAATGCATCCACAGACCCTGCGCCAGTACGACCGACTGGGGCTGGTGCAGCCCGGCCGGGCCGCTGGTGGCGGGCGTCGCTACAGCGTCCGCGACGTGGTGCTGCTGCGTGAGGTGCAGCGGCTCAGTCAGGACGACGGGATCAACCTGGCCGGCGTCAAGCGGATCATCGGGCTGGAGCGGCTGCTGGAGCAGGCGCAGCAGCGGGTGGCCCGGCTGGAGGCGGAGCTGGACGCCGCGTACCGCCGGGTGGCGGAGCTGGAGTCGCTGGCCCGCTTCCCGGGCCGGGATCTGGTGCCGACCAACCGCACGTCCACCGCCCTGGTGGTGTGGCGCCCCCGCCGCACGCCCGATCGCTGAGCTGCCGCTCACCCGGATCTGTCTTCTCGGCCCGGACCGCGCTGGATTCCCCGGCGCGGTCCGGGCCGCTTCGGTTAGCCTGTCGATAAGGGTCCAATCGGCTTAATCCGGACCTACCGGCATGGCGAGGGGGAGCGATGGCGGAACCGGCGAAGAAGGTGGCCCAACAGACCGAGGACCGGTTGGAGAACCTGGCCGAGACCGTCCGCAAGAAGTTCGACAAGGTGACCGAGGGGACCTACCGGGACCGGATCATCGCGGGCCGGTTCGCCGAAGATGGCGACCGCGCCGGCGAACGGGGCCGAGCCGAGACGGAACGCAAGCAGGACTGACCGGTAACCGACGTGCGGGCCGGGACCCACGGGGGGTCCCGGCCCGTTCGCCGGGGTCCCGGCCCGTTCGTCGTAACTGAGTGCGGGTTGGGCCTCAGCCGAGGCGGCGGTTTTCGCGGACCAGGCCGCCCTCGCACCAGTCCCGGTAGACGAAGAGGTCCGGTCGGGCCAACAGTACCCGGCCGTTGTGCGCCCAGATCTTCATCAGCTCGTCGCCGTCACGCTCGGCCTGTTCGACGAGCTTGCGGAAGCGGCGCTTGGGGTGGGCGCGAAAGTTCGTCCGGATGCCGTCGGCTGCGTAGATGTAGAGGCAGTGCAGCGCGAACCGCCGGGCCGGGCAGGTTGGATCCATTGCTAACTCGAAGAGTGTCAACACCAGCCGGTCGCCGGAGACCAGCAGGTCCCAGTCGGGTGGCATCGAGGCCAACGGCACCGAATCGGGCTTGTACGCCCAAGCTCGCAACTCCGCCGGAGTCGGATCGACGGGGTTGGCGAAGCCGTGGAACGTCGACTCCTGCACGCTCACCGGCCAACCTTCCGCTCTCGCCCGCGTTTGGCAACGCTGCCTGCGGACCCTGGCTGCTGGGGCGAAACGGTAACCCGCCGTCGGGTGCTGCGGTAGTACCCGCGAGGAGCAATTCCGCAACCGTTGGCACGGACGGGTCCATTGCATCGACAGCGCAGCCGATGATGCTCCTATGACAATCCACGTTAGACGGTTACAGCGGGGCGCCGAGGCCGAGTTCGTCATGGGGCTGGAGTGGCTTTTCGCCCCTCCCGGCAGCCGTCCCGTGGATTGGGACCGCGACCGCGCCGTCGAGCGGACCGCGCAATTGCTCGCCCACGAAGACGTCGCACTCTTCGAGGCGCGAGCGGACGAGGATCAGTTGGTCGGCGTGGCCAGCGTCTACGTGGACATCCTCTCGGTGCGCTTCGGCCGCCGGGCTTCGATCGAGGATCTCGCTGTGCACCCCGAGTGGCGCTCCCGGGGTGTCGGCTCCAGCCTCCTGGCGGCGGCCAGGGCGTGGGCGTACGAGCAAAGTGCCGACTACGTCTTCCTGGAGTCCGGCCTCGCCCGAACCGAGGCGCACCGCTTCTACCTCCGTGAGGGTGCGACCCACGCCGCCGCGGCGTTCAGGTGGAGCTCAGTGCAGTGAGTCGACGATCGGGGTCGGCTCCCGCCGCTGGGCCGCCGCGCGGTTGCGCAGCCACCGCTTGAACCACGGGAAGTCGGGCAGCCGAGCGAGGATCGGCCCGGTCACCACGGTGATCAGGACGTACGTCGCGGCCAGCGCCGCCAACCGCGGCTCGACGCTCCCGGCGGCCACCGCGAGCCCGGCGATGACGATGGAGAACTCACCTCGGGGTACGAGTGCCAGGCCGGTCCGCCATCGACCGGGTTCCGCGATGCCGACCCGGCGGGCCGCGAGGTAGCCGGTGAGCGTCTTCGTCGCCATGGTGACCACGGCCAGGGCGAGCGCCGGAAGCAGCACCGGCGGAATGTCCTGCGGGTCGGTGGTCAGGCCGAAGAAGACGAAGAACACCGCGGCGAACAGGTCGCGCAGGGGCGAGAGCAACTCGGTGGCGTGGTGCGCCACCGGGCCGGAGAGGGCGATGCCGACCAGGAACGCGCCGACCGCCGCCGACACCTTGAGCGACGCGGCGATGCCCGCGATCAGCAACGTCAGACCGAGTACGCCGAGCAGCAGCGCCTCCGGGTCCTTCGCCGACAGGGCGGACGAGATCAGGTGGCCGTACCGGATGGCGACCACCAGCACGATCAGCACCGTGCCCACCGCGACGGTGAGCGCGATCCCGCCGCCGAGCAGGCCGGTGCCGGCCAGTACGGCGGTGACGAGCGGCAGGTAGAGAGCCATCGCCAGGTCCTCGATGACCAGCACCGAGAGGATCACCGGGGTTTCCCGGTTACCGAGCCGGCCCAGGTCGGCGAGGACCTTGGCGATCACCCCGGAGGAGGAGACCCAGGTGATGCCGCCGAGTACCAGGGCGGCGACCCAGTCCCAGCCGAGCAGCAGGGCAAACCCCGCGCCGGGTAGCGCGTTGAGGACGCCGTCGATCAGCCCTGCCGGTGCCGCCGAGCGCAGGTTGCCGACGAGTTCGTTGGCCGAGTACTCCAGGCCGAGCATCACCAGCAGAAGGATCACGCCGATCTCGGCGCCGACTGCGAAGAACTCCTCGCTGGCGTCCAGCGGCAGCAGCCCGCCGTGCCCGAACGCGAGCCCGGCGAGCAGGTAGAGAGGGATGGGAGAGAGGCCGAAGCGCCGGCTGAGCCGGCTGAGGAGCCCGAGCAGCAGCAGCAGCGCACCGACTTCGATGAGCAGCGTGGTGAAATCGTGCATCCGCCTCAGCCGTCCGGGTCACTGTCGGCGAGGATGGCGGAAACGCCGTCGAGACCTCTACGGGTCCCGACAACGACCACCACGTCGCCGGCCGCGAAGCGGAAGGAGGGGAGTGGCGAAACGATCACTTCGCCTTCACGCAGTACAGCCACGATGGAGGCGCTGGTGCGGGTACGCGCCTTGGTGTCGCCGAGCTTCCGGTTGACGTACGGGGAGCCGGCCGTGATGGCGATCTGCTCGGTGAGCAGACCGGCGGCCTGCTCCCGGAGCCCGGAGAGCTGGCCGAGCATCAGCGACGCGCCGAGGATGTCGGCCAGAGCCTCGGCCTCGTCGTCGGTCAGCGGAATGTCCGCCTGGCAGGCGTCGGGATCGTCGGGATCGTAGAGGACGAGATCACGGCGGCCATTGCGGTGGGAAACGACGCCCAGGCGGCGTCCGGACTCCGTCACCAGATCGTGACGTACCCCGATCCCGGGTAAGGCGGTCTGCTCGACACGTACTCGCACCCTCCAAGGCTACCGCTTTGTGAACAGAGCGCAGATCTTGGAGGGACAGCGCCCCTCGGGCCGGCCCCGGCGCAGCCCAACGGAGGTGATCCACTCGAGTTCATTGAAGTCGGGCTATCCGGCGTGGCGGAACACCCCGACTTCCTGAAAGTCGAGTGGATCAACCGGGCCGGGGGGCCGGGTCGGGTCGGACGCGCGGGCGCCCGCGCCGGCAGCGCGGGCGCGGGCACCTGGGCACGACGTGGTCAGCGGAGGCTGGCGAAGAACTCGCGGATGTCGGCGACCAGCACCTCGGTGGCCTGGTGGGCCGCGTAGTGGCCGCCGACGTCACCCCGACCGTCGACGTCGGTCTCGTACGCCGTCCACCGGACGATGTTCGCGTGGTCCCGCTCGGCGAAGCGGCGGATGGACTGGAAGTCGCCGGGGAACATGGCCAGCGCGGTCGGAGCGGTGGTCGGCTCGGTCGGCGGCTCGCCGGCGTGCGCGTCCTCCCAGTAGAGCCGGATCGCCGAGGCGGCCGTGCCGGTGAACCAGTAGAGCGCCACGTTGGCCAGGATGAAGTCGGCGTCCAGGCTCTCGTCGAAGAGCTGGGCGTTCCAGGCGAGCAGCCCCACCGGCGAGTCGGCCAGCGCGAACGCCAGGGTCTGCGGCTGCTGACTGTGCACCTGGTTGAAGGAGAACTTGTTCTCGTAGAACCACTGGAGGTGCCCGAGCGCCGCCTGGTCCGCCTCGGAGAGCCCGGCGAACTCGGCCGGGTCGCCGGAGGGGAACGAGAAGAGCTGGGTGACGTGTACGCCGAGCACCCGCTCCGGAGCGACCCGGCCCAGTTCCGGCGCGATCATCGAGCCGGCGTCGTTGCCGATCGCGCCGTAACTGTCGTACCCCAGGCGGTTCATCAGCTCGGCCCAGGCGCGGGCGGTGCGGAACCGGTTCCAGCCGGCGCCGCGGGTAGGGCCGGAGAAACCGAAGCCCGGCAGCGACGGGATGACCACGTGGAAGGCCGGCGCGTCCGGTTCGGTCGGCTCGGTGAGCGGGGCGATCACGTCGAGGTACTCCAGCACCGAGCCGGGCCAGCCGTGGGTGAGCACCAGCGCGGTGGCGTCCGGCCGGGACGACCGGACGTGCAGGAAGTGGATCTGCTCGCCGTCGATCTCGGTGACGAACTGCGGGTGAGCGTTCAGGCGGGCCTCGACGGCTCGCCAGTCGAACTCGCCCCGCCACCGGTCGACGAGGGTGCGCACCCGGTCGATGCTCATCCCGTACGAGTCGCCCGCGCCGGGCAGGTCGGCGGGCCAGAGGGTGCGGTCCAGCCGGGCGGCCAGGTCGTCGAGGGCGGTCTGCGGGATCTCGACGCGGAACGGGCGGATCGCGGTGTCGCTCATGGCGGAACTCCTTCGGAACGGAATGTTTCGTTCTGCAATCACCATAGCAGAGCGGAACGATCCGTTCCACTGTTAGGCTGAGGGCATGTCAACGACTTCCGGCAAAACGCTGGGCGGTCGCCGCGCCCAGGCCGCCCGCAACGACGAGGTCATCCTCGAAGCCGCCCGCGCCGTCTTCCTCGACGACCCGAAGGCCCCGATCGCCGCCGTCGCCGAACGCGCGGGTGTCGGGATCAGCGCCCTCTATCGGCGGTACGCGGGCAAGGAGGACCTGCTGCGCCAGCTCTGCCACGACGGGCTGCGCCGGTACGTCGCGGAGGCCGAGACCGCCCTCGCCGAGCCGGACGACTGGGCCGCGTTCACCGGCTTCCTGGCCCGGGTGGTCGACGCCGACGTGCACTCGCTCACCGTCCATCTGGCCGGCACGTTCACCCCGACCGAGGAGATGGGTCGGGACGCGATGCGCGCCGGCGAGTTGGCCACCGCACTGGTCGACCGGGCCCGCGCCAGCGGGCGGCTGCGCCCCGACGCGGTCGTACACGATCTGGGGTTGTTGTTGGAGGCGTGCGCCGCGGTCCGCGTACCCGATCAGGAGCGGACGCGCCAACTGCGCCGCCGGCAGCTCGCGGTCCTGCTGGCCGGCCTGTCGTCGGTGCCGGACGCGGACCCGCTGCCCGGCCCGCCCCCGGCGGCCGGCGAGTTCGACTGGCGGTGGCGGCGCCGGGAGTGATGGCCGTCACGCGCTAAGGTTGAGCGGAATACGCTCAACTCTGGTTGTGTCCAATCCAATGGACAACGCCGATCCGGGGGAGCCCATGAACACCGAAAGACTCACCACCAAGAGCCGCGAGACCATCACGGGCGCTGTCGCGCTGGCCAACCAGCGTGGTCACGCCACCGTGGAACCCTGGCACCTGCTCCTGTCACTCCTGGACACCGACGGCTCGACGGCCACCGGTCTGCTGCGCGCCGTCGGGGCCGACCCGACCGAGCTGCGCAAGACCGCCCAGCGTGCGGTCGACAACCTGCCGGCCGCACGCGGCTCCAGCATCGCCGAGCCGACGTTGGCTCGGGAGTTCGTCAACGCCATCGGCGCCGCCGAGCAGATCGCCCGACCGCTGGGCGACGAGTACACCTCCACCGAGCACCTGCTCGCCGGCCTGGCCCGGGTGGGCGGGGCGGTGTCCGGCGCGCTGAAGACCGCCGGTGCCACCGAGGAGGCCCTGGTCGCCGCCTTCCCGACAGTTCGCGGTGGGGACCGTCGGGTCACCACCGCCGACCCGGAGCAGACCTACCAGGCCCTGACCAAGTACGGCGTCGACCTCACCGCCAGCGCCCGGGACGGCAAGATCGACCCGGTCATCGGCCGGGACTCCGAGATCCGTCGGGTCATTCAGGTGCTGTCCCGACGTACCAAGAACAACCCGGTGCTGATCGGCGAGCCCGGCGTCGGCAAGACCGCGATCGTCGAGGGCCTGGCCCAGCGGATCGTCACCGGCGACGTGCCCGAGTCGCTGCGCGACAAGAAGCTGATCTCGCTGGACCTCGGCGCGATGGTCGCCGGCGCGCAGTACCGCGGCCAGTTCGAGGAGCGACTGAAGTCCGTCCTGGAGGAGATCAAGAACTCCAACGGGCAGGTCATCACGTTCCTCGACGAGCTGCACACCGTCGTCGGCGCCGGCAAGGGCGAGGGCTCGATGGACGCCGGCAACATGCTCAAGCCGATGCTGGCCCGTGGTGAGCTGCGGATGGTGGGTGCCACCACGCTGGACGAGTACCGCGAGCACATCGAGAAGGACCCGGCGCTGGAGCGCCGTTTCCAGCCGGTGCTGGTCGGTGAGCCGACCATCGAGGACACCATCGGCATCCTGCGAGGGCTCAAGGAGCGCTACGAGGTGCACCACGGCGTACGGATCACCGACGCCGCGCTGGTCGCCGCCGCGACGCTGTCCGACCGGTACATCACCGACCGGTTCCTGCCGGACAAGGCGATCGACCTGGTCGACGAGTCAGCGTCCCGGCTCCGGATGGAGATCGACTCCCGTCCGGTCGAGGTGGACGAGATCGAGCGGGCGGTCCGCCGGTTGGAGATCGAGGAGATGGCCCTGGCCAAGGAGCCGGACGCCGCCTCGGCCGAGCGGTTGGAGCGGCTCCGCAAGGAGTTGGCCGACAAGCGCGAGCAGCTCACAGTGCTCTCCGAGCGCTGGCAGACGGAGAAGAGCCACATCACCAAGCTCTCCACCGCCAAGGAGGAGTTGGAACGTCTCGGTGGTGAGGCCGAGCGGGCCGAGCGGGACGGCGAGCTGGAACGCGCCGCCGAGCTGCGCTACGGCCGGATCCCCGCTCTGAAGGTCGAGCTGAAGCAGGCCGAGGAGGAGCTGGCCCAGCTCCAGGCCGACGGTGCGATGCTCAAGGAGGAGGTCGGCGCGGACGACATCGCCGCGGTGGTCGCCTCCTGGACCGGCATCCCCGCCGGCCGCCTGCTGGAGGGTGAGACGGCCAAGCTGCTCCGGATGGAGGATTCGCTGGGCGGCCGGGTGGTCGGCCAGACCGAAGCGGTCGGCGCGGTCTCCGACGCGGTACGCCGTGCCCGGGCCGGTATCGCCGACCCGGATCGCCCGACCGGCAGTTTCCTCTTCCTCGGCCCCACCGGTGTCGGCAAGACCGAGCTGGCCAAGGCCCTCGCCGAGTTCCTCTTCGACGACGAGCGGGCCATCGTCCGCATCGACATGAGCGAGTACGGCGAGAAGCACTCGGTCGCCCGCCTGGTGGGTGCGCCGCCCGGCTACGTCGGCTACAACGAGGGTGGTCAGCTCACCGAGGCGGTGCGCCGACGGCCGTACTCGGTGGTGCTGCTGGACGAGGTGGAGAAGGCCCACCCGGACGTCTTCGACGTGCTGCTCCAGGTGCTCGACGACGGCCGGCTCACCGACGGCCAGGGCCGCACTGTTGACTTCCGCAACGCGATCCTGATCCTCACGTCCAACCTCGGCTCGTCGGTGATCAGCGACCTGACGCTCGCCGATGAGCAGCGCCGGGAGGGCGTGCTGGCCGTGGTCCGGTCGCACTTCAAGCCGGAGTTCCTCAACCGGCTGGACGACATCGTGGTCTTCGCCTCGCTTCGCGGGGGCGACCTGCGTTCCATCGTCGACATCCAGTTGAACCGGATGCGGCGGCGGCTGGCCGATCGCCGGCTGGGCCTGGAGATCACCGATGCTGCCCGGGACTGGCTGGCCGAGCACGGCTACGACCCGATCTACGGTGCCCGCCCGCTCCGTCGCCTGGTCCAGACGGCAATCGGAGACCAACTGGCCAAGGCCCTCCTGAGCGGATCAATCCGCGACGGCCAGACGGTAAAGGTGGACCGCGCTACTGAAACCAACGCCCTCGCGGTAACCCCCGCCTGACCCCACGCGAACACGTTGATCAAGAGGTTTGCGTCAGCCCGGCGTCTTCTCATGACGCAAACCTCTTGATCAACAGGGTGGGGCGGGGGCGGGTGGGGAAAGAGGTGGGGCATGTTTGGGATTGGGAAGAAATGGGAGCGGGAACTTGGTGCGGCCGCCGACACCTTGGCGGCGGCTGACACGCTCGCCTTCGGGGGAGTTGGCATCGCCGGCACCCTGCTGCCGGTGACGGAGGCGTACGAGCAGATCTCGGCCGCTCTCGACGACCACCCCGAGGAGGTACGCCGCCAACTCGACCGGGTGCTCGCCGACGGCACACCCGCCGGCCGGGCGTACGCGGCCACGCTGCTGGAGCGCGTCGACCCAGCGGCGGCCCGAGCGGCCTGGACGTCGCTGCGGGACGATCCGAGCGAGTTCACCACCTTCGTGGGGTGCGTGATGGACCGCGAAACCCTTGGCACGTACGCCAGCCGGCGGCTCGCCGCAGCATGATCCATTTGCCGGTCGGTACTGCCCGATTGGTCCTGCCGGTCGCCGTCGACGGGCCGTACGTCGCGGGCCATGAACCCGCCCGTCACCGCGCCGCGTCCGACCGGACCGTCGACGGCGCCTCCGCAGGCCGTACCCGACGGCCTCCGTCAGCTGAGCTGTCGGCCACAGCGCGGGTCTTCCTGGTGCCGAGGGTTGTTACCGTCTGCGCCGACGTACCTGGGGAGGTGGTCGGGTGGACGCGCTGGTGACGTCCCTGGTGGCGGCTGTTGCCGTACTCGCGGTGGTAGTGGTCGTCGGGCGGGCCCGGCGGCGGGCGACGGGCCCGTCCAACGGCCAGCCGGCGGAGCCGCCGCGCGGCGGCCCGCTCCGCCTGACCCCGGGCGACCGCGTGCGGATCCGCGAGCGGGAGTACGCGGTGAGCGCCACGATCCGCCTGGTCGAGGGCGACTGGAGTTGGGTGCAGCACCTCCTCGACGACGACTCCGGCGCCCGCCACCGGCTCTCGGTGGAGGACGGCCCCGAACTCGAGCTGGTGTTCTGGACGGCCCAACCGGGCGCCACCGTCACCCCGGGCGCCCCGACCATCGAACTCGGTGGGCGGCGCTACACCTGGGCCGAGACCGGGCAGGCGCGTTACACCGCCACCGGCGAGACGGAGCTGCCGTCGACCGGGACGATGCGCTACCACGACTACCAGTCCGGCGGCGCCGCGCGGCTCTCCTTCGAGGCGTACGGCGAAGAGGGTTGGCGGGTCGCCCGCGGTGACCTGCTCGACCCCGCCGACCTGACGATCCGACCGCCCCGGGCCTGAGGCCCGCCGAGCCGGACCGGGCGGACGCGCCCGGGCTCGCCACGGCATGCCGAACTGGCCGGTTGTCGATACGGTGTGGGCGCGATCTTAGGGAAGGAGAATCGTGGTCGATTCCCAGAGCACGCCGGCCCGTCAGCGGCCATCCATTGTGTCGATTTCCAGTTACCTGCTCTTCCTGTTCCTGGCACTTCAGGTGATCAGTCTGATCATCACGCTCAGCACCTTCAGCAAGACGCGGGACGCGCTCCGTGCGGCGTACGAGGGCAGCAGCACCGACGGTGAGCAGGTGGCCGACGTCTTCGCCGTCATCGGGATCGGCGGCAGCATCGTCCTGTTGCTGCTCGCGGTCGTGCTGGGCGTGCTGGCCCTGTTCAACAACCAGGGCCGCAACGGCGCCCGCATCACCACCTGGATCGTCGGCGGCATCATGGTCTGCTGCGTCGGCGGTAGCCTGCTCAGCAACGCGGCCGGCGGGTTCAACACCGGTGGCGGGACTACCGGCGACGGGCCGAGCCCGGAGGAGATCCAGCGTCGCCTGGAGGAGGCCCTGCCCTCCTGGGTCACCCCGGTCAGCCTCCTGCTCAATGTGCTCAGCCTGATCGCGCTGATCACGGCGCTGGTCCTGCTGGCGCTGCCGAAGGCGAACCCGTTCTTCCGCAAGCAGACCGCGGGCTGGGAGCCGCCCACCCCGGGCGCCAGCTACCCGGGCAACCCGCAGGCGCCCGGTCAGCCGGGCTACCCGCAGGCATCGGGTGAGCCGGGTTATCCGTCGAGTGGGGAGCCGAGCTACCCGCCGCCACCGGCCGCGAACCGGCCGGACGACACGCCGCCCACGGACCGGCCCGGGTCAACCCCGCCGCCGACCAACTGACGGCTCGATAAGCACGACGCCGACGATCCCTCCGAGTAGGTTGCAACCCGACGCCTACCGGAGGGATTCGTCGTGTCGTACCCGGAATCGGCACCGGCCCGCCGGCCCGCCGCCGTCCTGTCGGCCGCGACCGTGCTGTTGGTGATGGCGGTCGCCGCGCTCGCGTACGCCGTGGTGGACCTGGTGGTGCTGGGCGGGACGGTCGACGCGTTCCGCTCCGCCGCCCGCGACACCTCGGCGAGCCCGGAGCAGATCGACGACGTGGTGACTCTGCTCCGCGCGTCCGCGGTGCTGTCGGCGGTGGTGGCGGTGCTCTCCGCGCCGCTGCTCGCCGGCCTGGCCCTCGGGCTGCTGGCCGGTCGCCGCGGCGTCCGGGTGGCGACCTGGGTGGTCAGCGGGCTCGGCCTGCTCGCCGGCTGTTGCAGCGTGGCGGTGGTCGTCGGCGAACGGGCGGCACCGCTGCAACTGGGCTCCGGCGAGCAGGCTCTCGCCGAGCTGCTGGGCCTCATCGGCGACGCGTACCCGTCCTGGTGGATCCCGCTCAACGCCGGGCTTTCCGTCGCACAGGCGCTCGGTTACCTTGTAGTAGCTACGCTGCTGGCGCTGCCGGCGGCGAACAGCTGGTTCGGCCGCCACCGCTCGACGGCGCCAACCGCACCGCCCATGTTCACGCCCGCCCCGCACCAGCCCCCGTCGGCGCCGCACACGCCCCCGTACCCGCCCAGGTGAGGACCACCCCGTGACGCTCGACCCCACGACAGCCGAGCGCCGAGCCCTGATCACCGGGGCCACCGCCGGCATCGGCGCGGCGTTCACGCGGCGGCTGGCCGCCGACGGCTGGCACCTGGTGCTCGTTGCCCGCGACGCGGTGCGGCTGACCGAGCTGGCCACCGAGCTGCGTTCCACGCACGGACGCGAGGTGGAGACGATCCCGGCGGATCTGTCCACCGACGACGGCTGCGCCATCGTGGAGCAGCGGCTTGCCGATGGCAGCCCGGTGCATCTGCTGGTCAACAATGCGGGGATCAGCCTGAACAAACCGTTCCTGCGCTCGACGGCGGAGGACGAGGCGCGACTGTTGCGACTCAACGTGCACGCGGTCATGCGGCTGACCCTGGCGGCGCTTCGACCGATGACTGAACGGCGAAATGGGGCAGTGATAAATGTCTCTTCGGTCGCCGGGTTCGGTACGGCGATGCCCGGATCGACGTACTCCGCCAGCAAGGCGTGGGTCACCAATTTCAGTGAGTCCGTCGGGCAGTCGGCGCGGCCGTTCGGCGTTCAGGTGATGGCCCTCTGCCCCGGCTACACCCGCACCGAATTCCATCAGCGAGCCGGCATCAACATGTCCAAGACGCCGGAGTGGCTGTGGCTGCGGGCCGAGGATGTGGTGGACGAAGCCCTGCGTGACCTGCGCAAAGGCAAGATGATCAGCATCCCGGCGTGGAAGTACAAGGTGGTCGTTGCCGGCATGCGACACGCGCCGCGGCGGCTGCTCCAGGCGGTCGCGCGGGACACCCGCGGCCGGATCGGTCGCGACGAGCGCTGAGCTTCGACCGGCCCGCCGACCCCGAGCGAATGGTGGGACGACGTTGGCACGCCGCTGTTGGGCCAGTTGCTGAGCGTAGTCGAACATCGCCAGTCATCGGTTCCCCTCGGGGCTGATCAGGGTGGACCCCGCACACGGCGTTCAGAGTTGCGCAGTAACCTCTATCGCCATGGGGGACCACGACGACCTGCGTAAATTCATTACCGACCTGGCTGTGGTCCACGGCCGGGTCGTGCTCTCGTCGGGGCGCGAGGCAGACTGGTACGTGGATCTGCGGCGCGTCACGCTCCATCACCGGGCCGCTTCTCTGGTCGGCCGGGTGATGCTCGACCTCACCGCCGACTGGGAGTTCGACGCCGTTGGGGGCCTCACCCTGGGGGCGGATCCTGTCGCGCTCTCGATGCTGCACGCCGCCGCTCCGACCGGCCGGGCCCTGGACGCCTTTGTGGTGCGCAAGGCGGGCAAGGCTCACGGTCTTCAGCGGCGGATCGAGGGACCGGAGGTGGCTGGCCGTCGAGTGTTGGCGGTGGAGGACACATCCACGACGGGCGGAAGTGTTTTGACAGCTGTCGAGGCGCTTCGCGAGGCCGGGGCGGAAGTCGTGGGCGTGGTGGTTATTGTTGATCGAGGCGCCGGCGACGCGGTGCGAGCCGCCGGATTGCCGTACCGGGCGGCCTATACGTTGGCTGACCTCGGCCTTGTGGCGTAAAAGTCTGCCGATTCGGATCTGCTGATATGCAGGCGGATCGATGCTGCTGGTGGAAGGATGGAATACGTGGGAACTGCGTTGGCCGAAATGACTATGCCTCAGATCTCGCCGCTAAACGGCGAGCCGATCGAACGTGCCGATGCCGAGCGTCTCGCCGGGGTCCTCAAGGCCCTTGCTGATCCTGCTCGGTTGCGGCTGCTCAGCCTGATCCAGTCGGCCCCCGAGGGCGAGGCGTGCGTCTGTGACCTGACGGCGCCGCTCGGCCTCTCTCAGCCGACGGTCAGTCACCACCTGCGCATCCTCACCGAGGCTGGCTTGTTGCAGCGGGAGAAGCGCGGTGTCTGGGCGTACTACAGCCTGGTCCCGAGTGCGATCGCGACGATCGCCGACCTGCTGACCCCGCCGCGTAAGCGGGCCACCAAGAAGGCCCGCTGACGTAGGCACTACACGCCGTCCCGAGCCGGGGCGGCGTCCGGTGGCGAGCCAGGGGTGGCGCCACCGGTGGTTGACACCTGCTCGTCCCCGGTCGCACCACCGGAGGCCGGGTTCGACATGCCGACGGCCGACCCCCTCACCAGGGGGCCGGCCGTCGTCGTACCGCTCAACGGTCCTGACCGTGCTCCGGGCGCTGACGACCGTGCTGGTGCCGGTCGTGGTCGAACGCCTCGCGGGCCGCCTCCACGGCGCCGGCGGCACTGGCCGCCGCGACCACCGCGACCGCCTCGCCGCGCTTACGAGCCCGCCGGTCCCGAAGGAACTCGAAGAAGATCGGCAGCACCGAGATCAGAATGATCAGGGCCACCACCGGCAGGATGTAGTGGTCGATCTTGTCGCCGATGGCCTGGTAGATCTGCTCGGCCAGCAGGTAGCCGATCAGCAGGATGCCGTCCACCCAGAGCACTGCGCCGACGATGTTCCAGAGCAGGAACTTCTTGGCCGGCATGCCGAGCGCGCCCGCGACCGGGTTGAGGAACGTCCGGACGATCGGAATGAAGCGCGCCAGCACGACGGCCTTCGCCGGGCCGAACTTCTGGAAGTAGTACTCGGCCTTCTCCACGTACTCCTTCTTGAAGAGCCGGGAGTTCGGCCGCTCGAACATCGGCCGGCCGTACCGCGCGCCGAGCCAGTGCCCCAGCTGGGCGCCGACGATCGCGCAGATCGGCCCACCGATCAGCAGGCCGGCAAGGGAGAGGCGGGTGCCGTCACCGAAGATCGCGTCCGCCACCGGTGACGAGGCGACCCCGGCGAGGAACAGCAGCGAGTCACCCGGGAAGAAGAAGCCCACCAGCAGGCCGGTCTCGGCGAAGAGGATCACCCACACGCCGATCAGCCCGAAGGTCTGCAACAGATCCTTGGGATCGAGCGGGTTCAGGGCGACGCTCTCCACGAGAGCGCGGGTCTTCTCAGCTGTGTCCACGGCCACAAAGGGTACCGAAGCCCAAGGCCCCGGCCGCGCCGGACCGGCCCGTCACCACCCGCCCGCGCCGTGTGAGGTCCAACGACAGCGTCCCGGCGTCGTGGGGGCCAACGACGGTGCCCCGCCGACCGTGGTGGTCGACGGGGCACCGGTGGTGCGGGGTGGGTCAGGCGACGAAGCGGGTCCGGCGGCGCTTGGCCACCAGGTAGCCGCCGGCGCCCGCGGCGAGCAGCAGCGCGCCGAGGCCGGCGATCAGCCCGGTGGACTGACCGGTGATCGGCAGCGAGCCGCCGTCACCGTCACCGTCACCGTCACCGGCGCCACCGCCCTCGCCACCGGCCGCGTTGACCAGGATCTTGGCGACGTCGTTGGCGGGCTTCAGATCCTCGTAGAAGCCGCCCTCGCACTCGCACGGCACGTTGACCTTGACGGTGCCAGTGGCGTTGGCGATCACCTTGTCGATCCGGAACTTGAACTCACCGGTCAGAGCCTCGCCGGCCGGCGCGAACGGGCCCGGGTAGCAGCGGTATTCGGCGGCGCCGGGGGTACCCGCCTCCGGCCACTCAACGTCACCGCCGGTCCGCGGGGCGCACTCCACCGGCACCTCGACGGCGGTGGTGCCGGTCGGGACCGTCACGTCGACGTACGTCACGTTGGAGTCGCTGCGGAGGTAGTCCAGCGTCGCCGGACCGTTGTTGCGGAAACCGAGGGCGGCGGTCAGCTCGGCACCCTTCTTGCCGTTGAGCGTGGCACCGACGGCCTCCAGGTCGGCGCCGTTCTTGCCGGTGACGTCTACCTGCAACCCGCTGAAGTTGTTGCTGGGGTCGGTGTCGGTCTGCGCGGCACGGGCCGCGCGAGCGGCGGAGACCGCCTTCAGCGACAGCGTCTTGCCGGTGCCGCGGTGGGCCTTCTCGGCACCGGCACCCTCGCGGACCGCGAGGAGGTCCTCGAAGTCGGCCGGGGTCATGAACCAGGCGTAGCTGTATTCGCGACCCGGCGCGTAGGTGTCCGTGGCCAGTTCGTAGTTGAAGGTCGCCGTCGCGCCCCCGGAGGCCGGGATCTTCTCATCGAACTCGCAGGCGAAGAGGAAGTCGTCGGCGTAGAGGCAGTTGTCGAACCGCTCCTTGGTCCGGATGCCGTAGTCGGTGTCGAACATGGCCACGACACCGTCGACCTCAGTCGTGCCGACATTGAACACCGTCACAGGGGCCTGGAACTTACCGCCGGGTGCCGCCGTCACAGTGGTGTCCGGCCCGCCCTGCAGGTCGACGCCCTCGCCTACCCGGATCCGGGAGGCGTAGCTGGCGACGTCCTTGCCGGCGGCCTTGAGGCTGATCTTCAGCTCGCCTGCGTCGCCGTTCGCCGCCTTGTCGGTCGGCGCGATGACGACCTCGCCGAAGAAACCGCCGTACAACTCGTCGACGGTGACCGGGGCGTACTCGCGGCAGAGCAGGACGCCCTCGCCGTCGGCGGTGCAGTCGTTACCGCTCTCGCCCGCCAGCGTGATCTTGCCGGCGAGGCTGCTGTAGTCGTAACGAACTGAGACCTCGTTGAGCACCGTGGACTCGCTGCTGTACAGGGCCGGTGACCGCACGACGCCAGGCGAATCGGCGGCGACGGTGACGTCCTCGAAGTACAGGTCGAACTCGGCCGCAGGAGCGGCGACGGCCGGGCTGGCGGAGGCAGCGACGAACGCGCCTGCTACGCCCAGTCCGGCGAGCCAACGCCGGGTGGAGTGGGTGAGCATGAGGGGGTTCCTCCAGTTGGGGGATCAGGTGGAGCCTGCGGATCTTAAGGAATCGCTAAGGCTGGTTGCATCCCCCAGAGCCGCCCACTGGATAAGACGAACCAAAAGGTTGATCAGAGTCACCGCAATGTTCGGTCGGTCCGCTTCCGTCATCTGTGGCAGGAGCCCCGGGAGGTGCAGTGACGTACGAGGAGTTCGCGGACACGCGGCTGGCCCCGCTACTGCGGTACGCGGTGATGCTGACCGGCGAACCACACCAGGCTCAGGATCTGGTCCAGGAGACCATGGTCCGGGTCCAGCTCAACTGGCGTCGGGTCGCCCGCGCGGACTCACCCGAGCGTTACGTACGCCGGATGCTCACCAACCAGTACGTCGACTGGCGGCGCGGCTCGTGGGTCCGCCGGGTGCTGCTGCGCGGGGAGCCCGACGCGTCGGTGCCGATGCCCACCGACCATGCCCAGTCCGCCGTGGACCGGGATCAGGTCTGGTCCTGGCTGTCCCGGCTGCCGCGTCGGCAGCGGGCGGCTCTGGTGCTGCGCTACTACGAAGACCTGCCCGACGTCGAGATCGCCGACATTCTCGGCTGTGCCGTCGGGACCGTCCGTTCGTCCATCTCCCGGGCCCTGGCCACGCTCCGGGCCGAGTACGTGGAGGCGTGAACATGATCGAGGATGACCTGCGTGCCGCGTTCGCCCGGCACGAACCGTTGACCCCGTCGACGGGTCCGCTGCGGGTCGCGATCGACCGCCTCGCCGCCGTCCGCCGCCGCCGTCGGCAGCGGTTCCAGGCCGCCGGCGTCACGCTCGCCCTGCTCGGCGCGCTCGGAGTCGGGGTGCCGCAACTGCGCCCCGATCGGCCGGCAGAGGGCCCGTCGTTGTCCGGTCAACCGGCTGGCGCGCAGTCCGGGGCGCTGAACGTCCTGCTGCTCGGGGTGGACGGCTTCGGCGAGCAACCGTCGTACCGGTTGGCGGACTCCGTCCTGCTGGTGCACATCCCGGCCGACCGGAGCCGGCCGTACCTCATCTCGTTGCCGCGCGACCTGGAGGTCTCGATCCCCGGCCGGGGGATCGAGAAGCTCAACAGCGCGTTCTACACAGGCGCCGGCGAGCCCCGGCCCGACCTGGACGCCGGCTACGACCTGACCCGCCAGGTGGTCGCCGACCTGACCGGGGTACGCGTCGACGCCGGCGCGGTGCTGACCTTTGCCGGGCTGCGCCGGATCACCGAGGCGGTCGACGGGGTGGAGGTGTGCCTACCGAAGGAGGTTCGGTCCTGGCACACCCGCCGGACCTTCCCGGCCGGCTGTCAGATGCTCGACGGGGCTGCCTCCGTCGACCTGCTGCGGCAACGGCGGTACCTGCCCGACGGCGCGTCCGACCGGGACCGTAACGCCCAGCGCTACGTCGCCGGGTTGGTCCGGCGGGCGGTCACCCAGGACGTGCTGACCAGTCCGGTACGGCTCACCGCGCTGCTGTCGGCCGCCGGCAAGGGTCTGGCGGTCGACGACGACGGCCTGCCGCTGACCAGGCTGGTGGCGGTGCTACCCGAGCTGAAGAGCGTCGACCCGGTGGGGCTCAGCCTGCCGGTCGGCCCCCCGGCGGGCAACGCTTCGCGACTGCCGCTGGACCCGAAGCAGGGCCCGGAGTTCCTCGCCGCGCTGCGCGAGGATCGGGTGGCGCAGTGGGTGGCGCAGCACCCGGAGCAGGTCAATCCCGTCCGATGACGGACGAGGACAGCACGACGACGCCCCGCCGGCCCGGTACGGGTCCGCGGGGCGTCGGTCGGGTCGGGGTGGGTCAGGCGGCGAAGCGGCCGCCGTGGCGTCGGGCGAGCAGGTAGCAGCCCGCACCGGTGACGAGCAGCAGGGCGCCGATGCCGGCGATCAGGTTGATGGGGGCGCCGGTGATGGGCAGCGAACCACCGCCACCGCCACCGTCGCCATCGCCATCGCTTTGGCCCCCACCGCCCTGGGCCGCGTTGACCACGATGGTGGCCTTGTCGTTGGCCGGCTTGATGTCGTCCTGGAAGCCCCCGCCGGCGGGGCACTCGCACGGCGCGTTGACCCGCACCGCTCCCCGGGCGTTGGGGATGACCTTGTCGATACGCAGCCGGAACTTCATGGTGTAGGTCTGCCCAGCCACCAGGAGCATCTCCGAGGCGCACAGGTACGTGCGGGTGGTGTCCTGCCGCAACCAGCAGCTGTCGGGGACCTCGACGGCGGTGGTGCCCGGCGGTAGCTCGACGTCGGTGTGGGTGGCGGCCTCGAAGTCTCCGTTCGTCCCGTCGAGCGTTGCCGGGCCGTTGTTCCGGAAGCCGACGGTCGCCGTGACGACGGCGCCGGCCGTGCCCTTGAGCGAAGCGCCGATCGCCGCGAGGTCGGTGCCGTTAGTGCCGGTGGCCTTGATGGTCCACCCGGTGTAGTCGTAGCCCGGGCCGACATCGGTCTGGTCGGCCTGCCGCACGCTGGCGGGTGCCCCGGCCAGAGTCAGCTTCGGGCCGCTGCCGGGAGTGCCCGCTCGTGCGCCGACGGCCGCCCGTACCCGGGTCAGGTCCTCGAAGTCGGCAGTGGTCATGAACTGGGCGTAGCCGGACTGGTTGGTCGGCGCGTAGGTGTCCTTGGCGAGTTCGAGGTTCAGCGTGGTGGCGAGCCCGGTGCCCACCGGGATGTCCACGTCGAACTGGCAGAAGACCAGGTGGTCGTCGGCGTAGCGGCAGTTGCTGAACCGGTCCTTGGTGCGGATCGAGTAGCTGAGGTCGAAGACCGCCACGAATCCGTTGATGACCTTGTCGCCGGCGTTGGCCACTACCAGCGGCACCGTGAACTTCCCACCGGGCTTGGCGGAGAGGGTGGTAAACGGCCCGCCGGTCAGGTCGACCCCCTCACCGACCCGGACACGGGAGGTGTAGCTGCCGCGCCGCCCGCCGGCCGCCTGGAAGCTGACAGCGACGTCGCCGGAGTCGCCGAGCTGCGCATCTCCGGTGAGGCCGAGGTGCACCCGCTTGGCCCCGTTGCGGTAGATCCCGCTGCCGAGCGGCGGCATCTCGTACAGGGTGACATCGGAGGGCTCCGCGCAGACCAGAACGCCCGGCTCCGGCGCGGTGCACTCCTGGCCGTCCGCCGGAGTCACAGTGAGCTTGTCGGCCAGGGAGCGGTAGTCGTACCGCACGGAGACGTCGCTGAGGACCGTCGGCTCGTCGGCGTACAGCAACAGGCCGCGGATGGTCGCCTCCGAGCCGATGGCCAGCGTGGCGTCCTGGAAGTAGGGCTCGATCGTGGGTGCGGCGACGGCGGGGGCGGCGGAGACGACGATCAACGCGCCGGCGGCGCCGAGCCCGGTCAGCCAGCGGAGCGAGTGCTTGAGCATGGGGGTCCTCCCGTGGGGGTACAGGTGGCGCTCGTCCAACCTAGGGAGGCCCCGACTCCTCCGGTAACCCCTTTCGGATCGATATTTGTCTAATGACCCGAACGGTTGAACACCCCTGTCGCAACGGGCAGCCGACCCCGCGACGGAATCAGCGGTAGTCGTCCTCGTCCCCGGTGACCACCCGGGCCTGCTCCATCGCGTCCCAGTCGTCGACCTCCAGGCCGCGGTGCGGCTCACTGTCGACGTCGGCCGGGCCGGCGACAGTGGCCTGCTCGACCGCGTCGGCCGGGTCCGCCTCGGGGTCGCGTTCGTCGGGCGCGAGGTGGTCGCCGGGGGTGAAGTCCTCGTCGGGCTGGCCCATCATCCCTCCCGGGGGTCTCGGGGCATGGCTTCCACCCACCGTACGGGTTGGGCCGGCGCACCGCCCGGAAGCGGAGTAGGCGGAATCAGCCCTCGGCGACGCGACCCGGTGCCAGGATGGTGCCGTGGGCTTCCTCATCAGACTGGCGATCACCGCGGTCGCGTTGTGGATAACCACGCTGATCGTGCCCGGGGTCGACGTGCACGGTCGCTCGGGTGGCAACACAGTCCTCACCCTGATCGTGGTGGCGCTGATCTTCGGCGTGATCAACGCGGTGCTCAAGCCGGTGATCCGGGTCGTCGGCTGTGTGTTCTACCTGCTGACCCTGGGCCTGTTCGCGCTGGTGGTCAACGCGTTGCTGTTCCTGCTCACCGACCGGGTCGCCCGCGGGCTCGACCTGCCGTTCCAGGTGGACGGATTCTGGCCGGCGTTCTGGGGAGCCATCGTGATGACAGTGGTGACCTGGTTGATCAGCGTCATCGTGCCGGACAACCTGGACCGGCGGTGAACGGCTAGCACCCGGGTCGGTTGTTCCGGCACACCTCACCTGCGGGATACTTCCGGGCGGAGGACAGCGCGGTCCGGCGCACAAATGAAGAACAGCGGCCAGCACGGCCGAGAGTGGTAAGTAAGGAGCACATCACATGCCCATCGCTTCCCCCGAGGCTTACGCGGAGATGCTGGACCGCGCCAAGGCTGGCCGGTACGCGTACCCCGCGATCAACGTGACCTCCTCCCAGACGCTGAACGCGGCGCTCAAGGGCTTCGCCGACGCGGAGAGCGACGGCATCATCCAGGTCTCCACCGGTGGCGCCGAATACCTCTCCGGCCCGTCGATCAAGGACATGGTCACCGGCGCGGTGGCGTTCGCCGCGTACGCGCACGAGGTGGCCAAGAAGTACTCGGTGAACATCGCCCTGCACACCGACCACTGCCCGAAGGACAAGCTGGACGGGTTCGTGCGTCCGCTGATGGGCATCTCGCAGGAGCGGGTGAAGCGCGGCGAGGAGCCGCTGTACCAGTCGCACATGTGGGACGGTTCGGCCGTGCCGGTCGCGGAGAACCTGCAGATCGCCGCGCAACTGCTCGACGAGGCCGCCAAGGCCAAGATCGTCCTCGAGATCGAGGTCGGCGTCGTCGGTGGCGAGGAGGACGGCGTCGAGAACGCCATCAACGACAAGCTCTACACCACCACCGATGACGGCCTGGCCATGGTCGAGGCGCTCGGCCTCGGCGAGAAGGGCCGCTACATGGCGGCGCTGACCTTCGGCAACGTGCACGGCGTCTACAAGCCGGGCAACGTCAAGCTGCGTCCGGAGATCCTCAAGCAGATCCAGGACGCCGTCGGCGCCAAGTACGGCAAGGACAAGCCGCTCAGCCTGGTCTTCCACGGGGGCTCGGGCTCCCTGCTGAGCGAGATCCGTGAGGCTCTGGACTACGGCGTGGTGAAGATGAACATCGACACCGACACCCAGTACGCCTTCACCCGCCCCGTCGTGGACCACATGCTCCGCAACTACGACGGCGTGCTGAAGATCGACGGCGAGGTCGGCAACAAGAAGCAGTACGACCCGCGCGCCTGGGGCAAGGCCGCCGAGGCCGGCCTGGCCGCCCGGGTCGTCGAGGCCTGCGAGCACCTGCGCTCGACCGGCACCACGATGACCAAGTAACGACGTCCCACCCGACGGCCGGCGCCCCGCAGGGGGAGCCGGCCGTCGTCGTCAGGTCGTCAGCAGGCGTACGGCCTCGCGGACGTCGTCGGTGAGGTGAATCGTCGACGACAGGTCACCGAACGGGGACGCGGCCAGCAGCGGGCGCAACAGCGCCTCCACCGGCAGTTCCGTGGTCCAGTAGGCGCGGTCCAGGAAGATGTACGCCCCGCTGGCGCCGTCGGTGCCGTAGTAGGTCTTGGTGGCCGCCTGGAACACCTCCTGCACCGTGCCCGCCCGCCCCGGCGCGAAGACGATGCCGCCCCGGGCGAGGCGCAGGATGGTGTCCTCCCGGATCGCGTTCGAGAAGTACTTCGCGATCCGCCCGGCGAACAGGTTCGCCGGCTCGTGCCCGTACAGCCAGGTCGGAATGGCCAGACCACCCGCACGCGCCCAGCCCAGATCGTCGCCACGTTGCCGGGGCACCCCCGCGTACCGCTGCCGGACCGTCAGCGCGGTGGCCGTGTACCGGTGGTGGTCGGTGAAGTCGGGGGCGGTGGCCAGCAGGTCGATCGCGGCCGTCACGTCGGCCGCCGGCCGGTCCGCCAGGTAGGCGCCGAGGTTCGCGGCCTCCATCACCCCGGGGCCGCCGCCGGTCACCACCAGCCGGTCGGCCCGCGCCAGCTCCCAACCCAGCACGGCCGCCATCCGGTACGCGGAACTGCCGCGCCGCACCGCGTGCCCGCCCATGATGCCCACCACCGACTGCGGCCCGTACGCGGTCAGCCAGACCCGGGTGGCGTCGGCCAACGCGTTGTCCACGCCGTGGTCGTGCAGTCGCTGACCCAGCGCCTCCCTGACGTCCGGCAGCGCGCCGCCGTGCGCTCGGTAGTGGTCGTACACCCGGGTGTCGTACATCCCGGTGAACCCGCCCTCGGCGAACCCGGCGGCCAGGTCGTCCGGGGTGTAGAGGTGCGTCGGCTGGGTCGGGTACGGCAACCCCGAGAACGGCGGCACCACGTTCGCGCCGCGCCGGACCAGGTCGGCGCCCACGTCCCGGGACGCGAACCGGCAACCGACGAAGAGGGTGCCGGCGACGTCGACGCTGGTCAGGTCGGGTACCGGTGCGAGGTCGAGCCGCAGGCCCTGCACGGTCAGCCCGGTCAGCCGACCCGTGGTCAGCTGGTGGTCGAACTCGGCCCGGGTCTGGATCTCACCGGCGTGCAGGTGCGGCTCGATGACGTCTGCGGGAGGTGGGGTCGGCACCGGGCCATCCTGCCCCTCCGCCGGGGCTGGTCAAACCTCGGGCCGGGGTGGAACCGACAGGAGCCCGGTGGTCGTGGCCACCGGGCTCCTGCGTAACCGGTTCCTGGGGAGGCTCCGGACCATTAGTTGTAGTGGAAAACACCAGGCAGCGGCATAGGCCGCAGGCGTGACCAACTCCTCAGCCGTTCAGCGGGACACGTCGGCCGACCCGCTCGCGTGTCGCCCTGTCCAGCGGGTTGAATGGGGCGATGCAGAACCTTTTGCCAGAGCCACCGGCCACCCGCCTGCCCGTGAACGACGAGGCCGACGCCGCCCTGGCCGCCGCCGACGAGGCCGGCACCGATGAGGCGTACGCCAACGTGGCGGCCGGCTTCCCGACCTACAGCGCGGCCTGGGCGGAGCTCGCGGCGCGGGCGTTCGCGCAGGGCCAGGTGGTGGCGGCGTACGCGTACGCCCGCACCGGCTACCACCGGGGCCTCGACCAGCTGCGCCGCAGTGGTTGGAAGGGGCACGGCCCGGTGCCGTGGTCGCACGAGCCCAACCGGGGCTTCCTCCGCTGCCTGTACGTGCTGTCCCGGGCCGCCGACGAGATCGGCGAGGCCGACGAGGCGGCCCGCTGTGCCCAGTTCCTGCGCGACTGCGACCCGGAAGCGGCGGACGCGCTGGCGAGCAACTGACCCCGCCCCGGCGGCCGGCCCGACATCGGGCCGGCCGTCGGCCGGTTTACAGCCCTTCGGCGACCGCAGCGGCGATCTTCAGCCAGGCGTCCCGGGTGGCCGAGGAGAGCCCGCCGTACCGGATCGGCTCGCCGCTGTCGATGAGCCGCTCGTACGGGGCCAGCAGCACCGCCCGGGTGCGGGCCGCGAAGTGCTCCTGGATGGCCGGCAGGTCGATCTCCTTGCGGGACGGCGGCATCGACACCACCGTCACGGCCTGACGGACCAGCCGTTGCCGGCCGCTCTGCTCCAGGTGGTCGAGCATCCGGGCGGCGGTCTCGGCGGAGTCGTTACGGGCCGACATGGTGACCACCAACTGGTCGGTGGCGTCCATAGACGCCTGCCAGTTCTGCGCCCGGACGTTGTTCCCGGTGTCCACGAAGATCAACTTGTAGAACCGGCTGACCACCTCACGGATCTCGGCGAACGCGGCCGCGGTCAACATCTCGCCACCGGTGGCCGACTCGTCCGAGGCCAGGACGTCGAACATCCCCTCGCCCTGCGAGCGGACGTACTGCGACAGGTCGCCGACCCGACCGTGTGCGCCCTGGAACTGCCCGAGGTCACGCAGCATGTCCCGCACCGTGCGGGAGTGGAAGTCCTGTTGGGCGCGCATCCCGAGGGTGCCCTGGGTCTCGTTGTTGTCCCAGGCCAGCACGTAGCCGCCGCGCTTCTGTCCGAACGTCATCGCCAGCAGCAGGATGGCCACCGTCTTACCGGCTCCGCCCTTCGGGTTGACCACGGTGACCTGCCGCAGACCGCCGAAGTTGCGGCGCACCATCTCGATGTCCCGCTTGAGCTCCTGCTCGTGCCGCCCCGGAGAGAGCCGGAGCAGGCCCATCTTGTTCACCACCGCGCGTACGCCCATGGTCGCCACCGGGTCGGCGGGTCGAACCTGGCGGCGTCGGGCGAAGTCCTCGGCGGTCGGTGCGGCGGTGGTGTCCGGCGTCCAGCTCGCATCCGGGTACGCGGCCGCGTCCGGGTACGCGGGAGCCGGCACCCGGGTCACCCCGTCGGCCTCCTGGTACGGCTGCCCGGGCGTGCCGCCGGGCGAACCCTGCTGCCAGGGCGGTGGGTACCAACCCGGCGAGGGCGGAAACGGCCCGGGCGGTGGGGTCGCCGGCCCGGCCTGCCCAGGATCGTGCTGCGGTGCGGCAAGGCCGTGCGGCGGGTTGCTGAACTGCGTCACGTCCGGCGGCGGCGGAATCTGCGCCGGGCCGGCCTGGCCCGGGATGAACGGCTGCCCGGGGTGTGCCTGCGCGGGACCGGCGTGCGGGATGACCGGCGGCGGAGGCGGGATCGGAGGCGTGGCGCCTGCCTCGTCCTGAGCGGGCGCGGCCGCTCCAGCCGGGCGTTGCGGCGGGTACGCCCACGGCGATTCGGCAATCGGCCGCGCCGGCCCGTCGGCGGACCCGTCTGCACCGGGCCCGCCAGCCTGCTGCACCGGCTGGCCGGGCTGAGGTGCCTGCCCGCCAGCCTGCGGCGCGGTCCCGCCGGGCTGCGTTGCCGGACCACCAGTCTGTGCTGCCGGCCCGCCAGCCTGCGGCGTGGTCCCGCCGGGTTGCTGCACCGGCCCGCCAGCCTGCGGTGTCGGCCCGCCAGGCTGCTGCACGGGCCCGCCGGGCTGCGGTGCCGGCCCGGCCGCCGCGAGGGCTGCGGCCGAGGAGTCCGCCGGCGCGGGGCCGGCGGCCGTCGGGCTGTCGGTGGCGCTCGGGCTGGTGGCGGACGCGGTGGCCGCTGGGATGGGCCGGTCGGTGGCTGCGGTCCGGTCGGTGGCTGCGGGCCGGTCGGTGCCTGCGGCCGTGGTGGGGCGGTCGGCGGGTACCGCTGCGGTGGGGCGGTCGGCGGCGGCGGTCGGGTGGTCCAGGGTGAACGGCAGGTTCAGGTCGACGCCGCCCGGTGTGATCGGCGCGGCGGCCGGACCCCGGTCGCCGGGTTGTACCTGAGTCGCTTCGCCGGCCTGGCTGGCCGCGTCGGGTGCGGCACTGCCCGCGTCGCTCGCGGCGGGCCGGCCGTCCCTCGGCGCGGAGGTGGTGCTTGGTGCGGCGGCGGCAGCGGGATTGCCGGGGCCGACTTGCCCGCCGTTGCTCCCCGGGCCGGTCGCCGGCGGCGTCGGTTGGGCACCGGTCGCCGGCGGAGCGGGTGGCGGTGACGCAGCGGCCGGGGCGGTCGGCGGCGGCCAACTCGGCTGCGCCGGCGCCCAACCCGACCCGGCGCCGGACGGGCCGCTGACCCCCCACCCTCCGGGCGCCGGGACGGCGCCGGTGAGCGACGGGTAGTCCGACGGCGACGGCGGCGACTGGGCCGCAGCGCCGGGCTGGCCGGGAACCGGCGGTCGCCCGGTCGGCGGCGCGGCCACCGGTGGCGTGACCGGTGCCGTGACCGACGACGGCCCACCCCGCTGCTCGGCGACCGCAGCCCACGGCGGCACCGCGCCCCGGTCACCCGGATCTGGTGGCCAGAGTGGTTCGACGTCCCGCTCCGGCACCGGCTGCTGGCCGGGCACCTGCGCCCGGTCGGCGTTCTCGTCCATTACGGCCCTCCCCAGTCCTCCTGCGAGGATAGGCCCAATCGCCCAACAGGGCCGATCGCGTAGGCAGGTCGGCCGGTCGGTGCGGTCGAGGTCAGATCGACCAGACCGCCCAGGCGCCCGGCTCGACCCACCAGGAACGCTTGCGGGTCAGGTCGCCCTCGACACCATCGTCGAGGTACGGCACCTTGCCCTCCCTGGGCAGCACCGACACCGCTCGCCCACGGGCCCGCCGAACTTCGAGGCGTACCCGCTTGCGCCCCCACGCCGAGCGGACGACCACCGGCACGGCCACCGCGACCTCGACCTGGCCGTCGGCCGGGTCCGGCGCGGTCAGCAGCGTCACGTCGTTGAGCGTCGCGTACCCGCCGGCATTGCCGACCGCGCAGGCCAGCAGCGGTTCCGCACCGTCGGTGAGGATGGTGTCGTCGACCTCCACCCGGGCGCGCCAGTGCAGCGGCCGGCCGGCGTCGTCGGCCGCGCCGAGGAGCGCGCCGTCCAGGGTCACCGAGCCGCCGTCGTTGCGCAGCAGGTCCAGCCGGCGCGGCGTGCCGTCCAGCACCGCGGCGGCCACCGCCGCCGGGTCGCGGGGCAGCCCGAGCTGCGCGGCCAGGTCCCGGTGGGTGCCGCCACGGGCCGGGTCGAGCGGGAGTACGGCCACCGGCGGCAGGTCGGGCAGGGTCCGGTTGCCGGGCAGATCAGCCGGGCGCTTGCTCGGCGCCGGGGCGTACCGCTTGACCAGCCGGCGCAGCACGGCGCGCAACTGCCCGTCGCTGGCCGTGGCGACGACCAGCCGGGTCTTGCTGTCCGGGTCCGGCCAGGTGAGGCCGTCCGGGCGGGCCGGGCCGTCGAGCCGGGCCAACACCGCGTCGATCTCCGCGTCGGAGCGGGCGGTGACCGTCTCCACCCGGGCGCCCCGGGCGTTCAGCGCGTCGGCGCAGGCCAGCACCGGCACCCGTGGCCGCTCCGTAGCGCACTGCTCGGTTTCGGTCTGGCCGCTGCTGGCCTGGCCGCTGTTGGCTTGGCCGGTGTCGGTCTGGCTCGTCGGGGCGGTGTCGGCCCCGGCCGCGCCGCCGCAGCAGGCCCCGCCGCTGCCACAGCCCCCGGGAGCGTCCCGCTCCGAACCGAGGGTGAGCAGCACCACGTCGTACACGGAAGGAGCCTCCTGCCTCTCGACGCGACCCCTGCCGGCCGCGCCGTCACTACTTGTTAACCTGACACCCCGGGCTCGCCGAGCGGTCGCCACCTGGCACCCGAGCCTTCTGGAGGCGGAAAAGATGCCAGCGATCGTGCTCATCGGCGCTCAGTGGGGCGACGAGGGCAAGGGCAAGGTTACCGACCTGCTGGGTGAGCGGGTCGACTACGTCGTGCGCTACTCCGGCGGCAACAACGCCGGGCACACGGTGATCACCCCGGACGGCCAGAAGTACGCGCTGCACCTGATGCCGTCCGGCGCGCTCTCACCGGACGCGATGATCGTCATCGGCAACGGTGTGGTGGTCGACCCGAAGGTGCTGCTCGCCGAGATCGACGGCCTGGCGGAGCGCGGCGTCGACGTGTCCCGGCTGCGTATCTCCGGTGATGCGCACCTGATCATGCCGCACCACCGGGCGCTGGACCGGGTCATCGAGCGCTACCTCGGCTCGTCCCGGATCGGCACCACCGGCCGCGGCATCGGCCCGGCGTACGGGGACAAGGTCGCCCGGATCGGCATCCGCCTCCAGGACCTGCTCGACCCGGGCATCCTGCGCAAGAAGCTGGAACTCGCGCTGCGCGAGAAGAACCAGATCCTGTTCAAGGTCTACAACCGCAAGGCGATCGACCTTGAGGCGACCGTCGAGGAGTACCTGGCGTACGCGGAGCGGCTCAAGCCGTACATCGCGGAGACCCGGGCGATGCTCTGGGACGCCCTGGACCGGGGCGAGACGGTGCTGCTGGAAGGCGCCCAGGCCACCATGCTCGACATGGACCACGGCACCTACCCCTTCGTGACCTCGTCCAACCCGACCGCCGGTGGCGCCTGCGTGGGCGCGGGCATCCCGCCGACCGCGATCACCAAGGTCATCGCGGTGAGCAAGGCGTACGCCACCCGAGTGGGTGCCGGGCCGTTCCCGACCGAGCTGTTCGACGCCAACGGTGACCACCTTCGCAAGATCGGCGCGGAGTACGGCACCACCACCGGGCGGGAGCGCCGGTGCGGGTGGTTCGACGCGGTCGTCGCCCGGTACGCCTGCCGCCTCAACGGCGTCACCGACCTGGTCATAACCAAGCTGGACGTGCTCACCGGCCTACCCAAGGTGCCGATCTGCGTCGGCTACGAGATCAACGGCGTCCGGGTCGACGACATGCCGATGAGCCAGACGGACTTCCACCACGCCAAGCCCGTCTTCGAGGAACTCGACGGCTGGTGGGAGGACATCACCAAGGCTCGCACCATCGACGACCTCCCGGAGAACGCCCGCCGCTACATCGCGAGGGTCGAAGAACTCTGCAACACGAGGGTGAGCGTCGTAGGCGTAGGCCCAGGCCGAGAAGAAAACGTCCACCTCCACCCCCTCCTCCCCTAACCCCACCCTCTCGATCACTCCGGTGATCATGGGGTTGACGGGCTGTTCGATCTACAGGAGTCCCGTTAACCCCATGATCACTGGGATGGTGGGCGCCCTTGTCCACAGGGTTATCCACAGGGCTGGTGGTTGGTCGGTGGAGCAGCCAGCGTGGACTTCGTGGATCGCGCAGAGTTCGTTCGCTCGGTTGCTGCCAGGCAGGATGACCTGATCACCCGAGCGCAGGCGCTGAGAGGCGGCTTCAGCCGGCACGACATCGATCATCTGGTGGCTGTTGGTCGTTGGCGGCCACTTGCTCGAGCGGTCTATCTGACGCGCGGCCCGTATGGCGACCCACCTGCTCGTCGGTGCCGCATTCGTGCTGCCGTGCTCTCGCTGGGCCCGGCGGCTCATGCGGTGTTCGGCACCGCGGCTGAGTTGTACGGCATTGCCGGGCTGCCACGTCGGGACGAGATCCATGTGGCGCTGCCGGGCAGGGCGGCAAGGCTGGCGCGGGTGTCGGACCCCGCGATCGTGCTGCACCAGCTCGAACACCCTCTGGGTGCGGTGGCGAAGGTGAACGGGATCGCGGCTACGGAACCACGGCTGACCGTTTCCGAGATAATCCTGCGGGAGTGCCGGTACGCGGCGGTCTCGGTGCTCGATTCCGCCCTCAATCGGGGGCTAGTCACGCCCGAATGCCTGGCAACCATTCCAGCGCTGATTCGAGGTCGACGCGGTGCGGTCGCAGCACGCGGCTACCTTGCTGAGGCGGATGGCCGGGCGCAGTCGCCACTGGAGACCCGCTCTCGACTGCGGTGCGTTGACGGGGGAGTTCCGCCGGACACGCTGCAGTTGGAGGTTCGCGACGATGACGGCTATCTGCTCGGCATTGGCGACCTGGGGTGGCGCGGCCCAAGGCTGATTGCCGAAGCGGACGGCCGAGACGCGCATGGCACCCCGGAGGCCGCCTACGCCGACCGCCGTCGCCAGAACCGCCTGGTCAACGCCGGCTGGACCGTCCTCCGTTTCACCTGGCAGGACACCCTCCACCCCGCCTACATCCCCCACACGGTCCGCCAAGCGATCGCAGCCCTTCATGCCCGTCGATCATGAGGTTGACTGGCCAGTTGATCACCAGATGGCCCGTTAACCTCATGATCAACGGCGGGGTAGAGGGGGACAGTAGGATCTCGGGCGTGCGGGTTCTCTTGGTGGGTGGTGGCGGGCGGGAGCATGCGCTTGCGCTTGGGTTGGTTGGCGACTCGGGGGTTTCCGCGCTGATTGCGGCGCCGGGTAATCCGGGGATCGCTAGCGTGGCTGAGCTGCGGGCCGTCAATGCCTCAGACCCGGCCGCGGTGGCCGCGTTGGCCGTGGAGGTGGCGGCCGACCTGGTGGTTGTCGGCCCCGAGGCGCCTCTGGTCGCCGGGGTCGCCGATGCGGTACGCGCCAAGGGCATCGCCGTGTTCGGTCCATCCGGCGCTGCCGCGCAGTTGGAGGGCTCCAAGGCGTTCGCCAAGGACGTGATGACCGCCGCCGGCGTGCCGACCGCCCGGGCGTACGTCTGCACGGACGAGGAGAGCACCGCTCGGGCGCTGGACGAGTTCGGCGCGCCGTACGTGGTGAAGGACGACGGGCTCGCCGCCGGCAAGGGCGTGGTGGTGACCGACGACCGGGCCGCCGCGCTGGCACACGGCAACGAGTGCGGACGGGTCGTGGTCGAGGAGTTCCTCGACGGCCCGGAGGTCAGCCTCTTCGTGGTCACCGACGGCGAGGCGGCGCTGCCGTTGGTGCCGGCACAGGACTTCAAGCGGCTCGGCGACGGCGACACCGGGCCGAACACCGGCGGCATGGGGGCGTACGCGCCACTGGCCTGGACCCCGTCCGGCCTGGTCGACGACGTCATGCGCGATGTGGTCCACCCGACGCTCGCGGAGATGCGCCGCCGGGGCACCCCGTTCGCCGGCCTGCTCTACGTCGGGCTCGCGATCACCGCCGCCGGCCCTCGGGTGATCGAGTTCAACGCGCGCTTCGGTGACCCGGAGACCCAGGTGGTGCTCGCGTTGCTGGAGACCCCGCTGGGTGGGCTGCTGCACGCGGCGGCCACCGGCTCGTTGGCCGAGCACCCGCCGCTGCGGTGGCGCGACGGCAGCGCCGTGACCGTGGTGCTCGCCTCGGCGGGCTATCCGGCGGCGCCGCGCACCGGCGACGTGATCACCGGCGCGGACCGTCCGGGCATCATCCACGCGGGCACCGCCCGCCGGGCCAGCGACGGCGCGCTGCTCTCCGCCGGCGGCCGGGTCCTCTGCGGTACGGCCACCGGCACCGACCTGGCCGCCGCGCGGGACGCCGCGTACGCGCTGGTGGACGGGGTGGAACTGGCCGGCTCGCAGCACCGCACCGACATCGCCGCCGCCGCGATCGAGGACCGGATCACGATTCCCGGCTGAACTCAGGCAACCCCCGGCCGTCCCGCCGCCGTTTGACCGGTGAGACGAGGGGGTGGCCGGAATGCCGGTCGATGTCGAGGGTTACCGCGACTACGTCGGTGCGCGGCTGGAGCCGCTGCGCCGCACGGCGTACCTGCTCTGCGGTGACTGGCACACGGCCGACGACCTGGTGTCGGCGACGCTGGTCAAGTTGCTCCGGCACTGGTCGCGGGTGTCCGTCATGGACAACCCGGACGCGTACTCCAGGCGGATCCTGCTGCGGGTCTGGCTGGACGAGCGGCGTCGGCCCTGGCGGCGGGAGGCCGCCTGGGCCGAGGTGCCGGATCGCCCGGTCGCGGCCACCGGCACCGACGGCGCGGCTGACCGGCTGACCCTCCTCGCCCTGCTGGCCGAGCTGCCGCCGCGCCGCCGCGCGGTCCTCGTACTGCGCTACTTCTGCGACCTTTCCGTCGAGGAGACCGCGCGGGAACTCGGCTGCACTCCAGGCACCGTCAAGAGCCAGTCGGCGCGTGGCATCGAGGCGATGAGAGCCCGCCTCGCCCCGATGCCGGATCGAGTCGAGGAGGTACGCAACGATGGATGAGCTCGACGACCAGCTGCGTGCGGCGGTCGCCCAGGCGCCGCCGACTCGGATCGACGTGGACGAACTGATCCTGGCCGACCGGCGCCGCCGCCAGCACCGGGCGTGGGCGTTGACCGGCTCCGGCGTGGCCGTGGCGGTGATCGCGCTGACGTCGACACTGGTCACCGGGCCGTACCGGGACTCCCGGGAGCCGACGGCGAACACCGGCCCGTCGCTCTGTGCCCCGCTGAACGCGTCTGCCAGTGAGTCCGCGTCGCCGTTCGAGCGGTACGGCACGGCACCGCCGTTCCCGTCGGAGCAGCCGGCCGACGCGGCGGTCCGGCTGACCGTGGCGTTGCGTACCGCCCTGAGCGTCAACCTGCCTCGGGAGCTGACTGTCGATTCGGGGGTGCCCGGGTGTCCGCTGCCGCAGCTGTCGTACGAGCGCACGATGAGTGGGTACGTCTACAGTGCGACGGTCAAGCTGTCTCGAGGTGGTGATCACGCCGATCTGGTCATCGGGATGCATCCGACCCTCGGGGCGGTTCTTGCATGCCGGGCCGGCCCGTCCGATAACGACTGTTCGGTCGATCAGTTCCCGGACGGCAGCGAGGCGGCGTCGGGTACCGTTGTCGACCCGGCGGGTACCAGCTCGCGCGCGGCGACGGTGCTGCGTCCCGACCGAACCACCGTCGTGGTCAAGCTGGATCAACCCGGCGCGTCCGTGGACGGGCTGTTGCTGACGGAGGATCAGCTGGTCACCATTGGCCGGTGGCCGGGTTTCACCCTGTACCCGTGAGCGACCGTCAGCCGTAGTAGCGGCGCAGTTCTCGGGTGAGCACCTTGCCGGTGGCGTTGCGGGGCAGGTACTTCACGAAGATCACGTCCCGGGGGACGCTGAACCGGGCCAGGAAGTGCCGGACGTACTCGCGGACCGCCTCGGGGTCGAGGGTCTCGCCGGGGTGCAGGGCGAGGAACGCGGAGAGGCGCTGGCCGTACTCGGGGTCGGGCACGCCGATCACGGCCGCCTCGCGGACCTGCGGCAGTTGCGCGAGCAGGTCCTCCACCTCGGACGGAAAGACGTTTTCGCCGCCGGAGACGATCATGTCGTCGGCTCGGCCGTCGACGAAGAGCAGCCCGTCGGCGTTGAGCCGGCCGAGGTCGCCGGTGTCGAGCAGGCCGTCGTGGGTTTCCCGGCTGGCACCTGAGGTGTAGCCCTCGAAGAGCATCTCGTTGCCGACGAAGATCCGCCCGACCCGTCCGTCCGGTACGGGCTGGCCGTCGTCGTCGAGCAGCTCCAGCCGGGTGCCGTGCGGCGGACGACCAGCGGCGGTGGGTGCCTGACGCAGGTCCTGCGGGCCGGCGATGGAGGCCCAGGAGACCTCGGTGGAGCCGTAGAGGTTGTAGAGGACGTCGCCGTAGACGTCCATGAACTTCGGGGCCAGCCCGCCGGGCAGGGCGGAGCCGCTGACCGCGACGACAGTGAGTGGGGGGCGCGGATCCGGCGGGGGCACCTCCAGCAGCCGCTGCATCATCACCGGTACGGCGAAGAGCGCGTCGCACCGGTGCGCGGTCAGGGCGGCGAGCGTGGCGGCCGGGTCGAAGCGGCGGTGCAGCACGATGGTGGCCCGTAGTGCCAGGCAGACCTGGAGGGCGGCGAATCCCCAGGTGTGGAAGATCGGCGCGGCGATCATCACCCGGTCCCGGGCGTGCAGGGGGATGCGGTCGATGATGGACACCAGTGGGCCGAAGCCGCTGGGCGTCGGTCGGCGAGCGCCCTTGGGCGTACCGGTGGTGCCGGAGGTGAGCACGATGATCCGGCCGTCGCGCTCGGGCGGGTGCAGGTCACCCGGCAGTGCCCCGGCCACCAACTCCTCGCGGGCGCGTTCGTCGAGCCGGGGCAGCTCGGCGGGGAGGCCGAGGACCCGCTCGGCGAACTCGTCGTCGTGGACGAGGAGCCGCAGCCGCTGCTCCTCGGCGACGGTGCCCAGCTGGGCGGCGCTGAGCCCGGTGTTGACCAGTACCGCGTCGACGCCGAGCAGGGTGGCGGCGACGATCGTCTCGATCAGCCCGTGGTGGTTGCGGCAGAGCACGCCGATCCGGTCGCCGGCCTGTACGCCGAGCCCGGCCCGCATCGAGCGGGCCATCCGTTCGGCCCGGTCGAGCAGGTCGTGGTAGGTCAGCTCGACGCCGTTCTCATCGATGACGGCGGGACGGCCCGGGTCCCGGGCAGCTGCTTGACGTAGCTCGCCTGCCAGGCTCCACCCCCACGTCCGCAACGCGTTGAGCTGCGAGGCGACCCGGACCGGGCTGCCGGGGGTGAGCAGCCCGCGACGGGTCAGCGTGGCAACGATGAACGGCAGGTCCATGCCGCAGACCTCCTCGGGGTGGTGCGCGGACGGGGCGGTCGCCCGCCCGTCCATCAGGGCTTCTTTCCTTGATCATGCACTGGGCGCGGCTGAAGGCCCAGTTGGCGTCGGCGTGGGGTGACAAAGACTGCACAGATCGTGGAATCCGGGCCACCGTCGGCCCGACCCGGTCGAGGAGGGCTGGGCCGACGGCGGTCAGCGGATCTGCATCCCGGAGATCGCCCGGGAGATGACCAGTCGTTGGATTTCCGAGGTGCCCTCGAAGATGGTATAAATCTTGGCGTCCCGGTACCAGCGCTCGACCGGGTGGTCACGCAGGAAGCCGGCCCCGCCGAGCAGTTGCACGGCCTTCTCGGTGACCGACACGGCCACCTCGCCGGCCTTGAGCTTGGACATCGACCCTTCGCCGGCGGTGAACGGGCGGTTGTTGCGGCCCATCCACGAGGCCCGCCAGACCAGCAGCCGCGCCGCGTCGATCTCCATCCGCATGTCGGCCAGCGCGAACGCGACCGCCTGGTTCTCGATGATCGGGCGTCCGAACTGGACCCGGTCCTTCGCGTAGTCGAGGGCGTACTCGTAGGCGGCCCGGGCCACGCCGAGCGCCTGGGCGCCGACAGTGGGTCGGGACAGCTCGAAGGTGCGCATCGCGGCCTGTCCGGTGGCCCGCTGACCGGAGCGGGCCCGGTCCAGGCGTTCCAGCAGGGCGTCCCGTCCGCCGAGCAGGCAGCGGCCGGGTACGCGTACCCCGTCGAGGAAGACGTCCGCGGTGTGTGACGCGCGGAGGCCGAGTTTGCGCAGCTTGCGGGTGGCGGCCAGGCCGGGGGTGCCCGGCGGTACGACGAACGCCGCCTGGCCCCGGGAGCCGAGCGCGGGGTCGACGGAGGCGGTGACCACGTGCACCCCGGCGATTCCGCCGTTTGTGGCGTACGCCTTCTGGCCGGTGAGCACCCACTCGTCGGTGGCCTCGTCGTAGACGGCTCGGGTGCGCATCGCGCCGACGTCGGAGCCGGCTTCCGGCTCGCTGGTGCAGAAGGCGGCGACGGCCGGCGAGTCGACGTCGCCGAAGCACTGCGGCACCCACTCGACCATCTGGTCCGGGGTGCCGGCGCCGTAGATGGCGGCGACGGCGAGCGAGGTGCCGAAGATGCTCATGCCGATGCCGGCGTCACCCCAGAAGAGTTCTTCGCTGGCGATCGGCAGGGAGAGGCCGGTCGGGTCGGCCCAGCAGGTGGCGAGGAACTCGAAGCCGTAGAGGCCGACCTTGGCGGCTTCCTGGATCACCGGCCACGGGGTGTCCTCGCGCTCGTCCCACTCGGCGGCGGCCGGGCGCACGACCTCGGCGGCGAAGCCGTGCACCCAGTCGCGTAGATCCCGCTGTTCCTCGTTCAGGTCGAGCGAGAACTCAGCCATGTCAGGCCTTGGGGATGTCGAACAGGTTGGCGATGTTGGCGGCGAGGCCGAGGTCGCCCTTCGCCTTCAACTTGCCGGTCATGAACATCATCACCGGGTTGGCGCCACCGGAGACGATCTTCAGGAACTCGACCGGGCCCATCGTGAGGCTGAGCTTCGGGTCGTGCTGCGGGGTCTCGTTCACGACGCAGGTGCCGTCGGCGATGACCACCTCGTAGGTGTCGCTGCCGCCGTCGGGGCGACCGGTGATGATCCAGTGGATGACCGCGTTGGTGGAACCGGCCCGGTCCGCGCGGAACAGCGACGGCATCCGGCCGAACACCTCGCCCAGGACCTTGTCGCGCATGTCGCCGGACATCACCTGGGCGATCTTGTCGTCCGGGGTGGACTTGACCAGCTGGGCGAACTCCTTGGGGCCGACGTTGGCGAAGGTGGCCGGGTCGAAGTCAGTCATCAGGTGCGCCTTCCGGAAGATTGGCTACTCGCGCGTAACCCTACGCACGAGTAGGTATGCTCGCAAGGTGTCCAGCGTCCCCGCCTTCAAGCGCCTGCCTCGCGCCGTCCGCGAGCAGCAGATGCTCGACGCGGCCGTCAAGGTCTTCTCCCGACGTGGCTTCCACGCCGCCAGCATGGACGAGATCGCCGAGGACGCCGGCATCTCCAAACCCATGGTGTACGCGTACCTCGGCACCAAGGAGGAGCTCTTCGTCGCCTGCCTGCACCGGGAGGGCACCCGGATGATGCAGGCCATCGCCGGAGCGGCGGCCCCCGACCTGCCGGCCGACGAGCGGCTCTGGCGCGGGCTGAGGGCGTTCTTCGGCTTCGTGGGCGCCCACCGGGACGGCTGGGCGGTGCTCTACCGGCAGGCCCGGGGCGAGCAGCCGTTCGCCGGCGAGCTGGCCACCATGCGGGCCCGGCTGGTCGAGGTGGTCGCCGGAATGCTCGACCACGCGCTACGCGCCGAGGGCCGCGAGATCGCCGCCATCGACCTGGAGGTCGTCGCGTACGCCCTGGTCGGCGCGACCGAGTCGTTGGCTGACTGGCTCGCGGACCACCCGGACGCCGACCCGGAGAAGACGGCCACCCGGATGATGAACGTGGCCTGGCTCGGTGCCGCCCAACTGCTGCACGGTGTCACCTGGCGTCCGCCGACCGACTGACGGCCCCGGCGGAGAGAGCGACCGGGCCAGGCTCGCCGGCCCGCGTCGCACGGCGGCGGTTGCGGAGCCAGCGGACCACCTCGACGACCACCGTCACCGTCAGGGCGAGGCCCAGACCGAGCAGGAGACCACGCAGCGGGTCCTGCTCGAAGGCCAGCCCGCCGACGTAGCCGACCAGCGCCGAGTAGAGCCCCCACGAGCTGGCGGCCAGCGCGTCGAAGGCCAGGAACCGTCGCCGGGGATAGCGCACCGCGCCCATGGTGAGGGTGACCGCGGTGCGGCCGCCCGGAATGTAGCGGGCCACGGTGAGGATCAGACCGCCCCGGGTGGCGATCCCCCGACGGGCCCGGTCGATGGCGGCACGACGTCGACCGTGGGGCGGCAGCCGGTCGAGCAGCCGGGTGCCGCCAGCCCGCCCGATGGCGTACGAGATGTGGTCGCCGACCAGCGCCCCGGCGGCGGCCACCAGGATCACCGCCGGCAGGTACGGCGCTCCGGAGGCCGCGAACACCCCTGCGGTGATCACCGCCGTCTCGCTCGGCACCACCGGGAAGAAGCCGTCGAGCACCGCGATCGCGAAGATCGCCAGGTACACCCAGGGCGAGGACATCGTGTCGTGCAGCAGGTCGAGCAGATCCATGATCTCGATGCTGGTCGGGGCGGCGGCTCCCGACATCGGCCAGTGGTCAGGTGGGCGCCACTACTTTGGTAGCGACCGGCCCGGACGGCGGGTAGGGGTCTTCCCCCAGCTCACCCGGGTCCCGGGGCGCGGGGCGGCCCCTTGCGCCCCAAGGGCCCTAGGCTCGCTGCGTGGACTCCAGCGCCGTCGCCGTCCGACGGGTCGTCCATCGGTACGCCCCGCCGCTGCTCGCCGTCCTGGTCGCCGCGGCCGTGTGGGCCAGCGCGACCGGTGACATCGGGGTCCGCTCACCGCTGCCGGGCGCGGTCGTGCTGCTGATCGCACTGGGCTCGGCGTGGGCCGCCGGCACGGTCCGGGCCCGCCGTTGGCCGTTGTTCCTGGCCGCGGCGGTCGGCTGGTTGGTGCTCGCCGCGGCGGCCGCCGGGGTGCTGGCCTCGTACCAGGCGGGTCTGCGGTTGCGCGGTCGCCAACTCGCCGGCTACCTCGCCGGGGCGGCCCTGGTGCTGACGGGCGGGGTGCTGGTCGGGCTGGCGGTGGGTGGCGTACGCCGGATCACCACCGCCACCACCGGCAACGTGCTGCTGCTCGCCGCCTGTCTGGTGGGGCTTCCGTTGGTCTTCGGCCTCTGGGTGCGGGCCCGTCAGGACACGCTCGCCGTTCTGCGGGACCGGGCCGAGCGGCTGGAACGTGAGCAGGAGGCCCGCGCAGACCGGGTCCGTGCCGAGGAGCGGACCCGGATCGCCCGGGAGATGCACGACGTGGTGGCGCACCGGGTCTCGCTGATGGTGGTGCATGCCGGGGCGCTGGAGGTGACGTCCGTGGACCCGGCGACCGTCGAGGCCGCCGCGCTGATCCGGATGACCGGCCGGCAGGCGCTCACCGACCTGCGCGAGGTGCTGGGTGTGCTGCGCCAGGCCGGCCCGGCCGTGACACCGGAGCGAGGGCTCGACACGTTGGACGAGTTGATCGGGGAGTCCCGTGCCGCCGGGCTGCGGGTGTCCCGGCAGGACGAGGGCGTGCCGACGGCACTTCCGGCGACGCTGGGGCGTACGGCGTACCGGGTGGTCCGTGAGGCGTTGACCAACGTGCGCAAGCACGCGGCCGACGCCGAGACGACCGTCTGCCTGCGCTACCTGCCCGACGGGCTGGAGGTGCTGGTCCGCAACGGCCCGTCCGAGGGCGGGTCGGCGCTGCCCGGCGCCGGGCAGGGGCTGCTCGGGCTGCGTGAGCGGGTGGAACTGCTCGGCGGCCGGTTGGAGGCGACTCCGGTGGACGGCGGCTTCCTGGTCCGGGCCCTGATCCCGCTGGCGGGTGCGGCGTGATCCGGGTGGTGGTGGTCGACGACGAGCAGCTGGTCCGTGCCGGGCTGCGGCTGATCCTTGAGGCGGCGGAGGACATCACCGTCGTCGGTGAGGCAGCGGACGGCGCCGGCGCGTTGGAGCAGGCTCAGCGGTTACGCCCTGACGTGGTGCTGCTCGACGTGCGGATGCCGGGCGTCGACGGGCTGACCGTCGCGCCCGACGTGGTCGCCGCCGGCCCGAAAGTGATCATGTTGACCACCTTCGACCTCGACGAGTACGTGCACCGGGCGCTGCGGGCCGGCGCGGTCGGCTTCCTGCTCAAGGACACCCCGCCCCGCGAGTTGGCCGCCGCCGTTCGCACGGTGGCCGCCGGGAACGCGATGCTCGCCCCGACGGTGACCCGGCGCCTGATCAGCTCGTTCGCCGAGCGTGGTCCGGCTCGCCGGGACGCGGCCCGTGAGCGGCTGGCGCCGCTGACCGAGCGGGAGCTGGCGATCGTCCGGGAGGTGGCGCGCGGGCACGGCAACGCGGAGATCGCCCGGCGGCTGACGATGAGCGAGGCCACCGTCAAGGCTCACGTCAGCCGGGCGCTGGCGAAACTCCACGCGGGCAACCGGGTGCAGTTGGCCATCCTGGTGTACGACGCCGACCTGCTGTGACGGGTGTCAGGTCGATCCGGCCCGATCGGTGGTGGCGGCGGCGCGGCGGCGCGCCCGGTGGCGCAGCCAACGGATGCCCTCGATGCCCAGCGTGACGATCACCGACAGGCCGATCCCGGCGAGGACGCCCTTGACGGGGTGCCGTTCGAAGGCCAGCCCACCGAAGTAGCCGAGCAGCCCGCAGTACAGGGCCCAGGTGACCGTCGCGATCGCGTCGTACAGCAGGAACGACCGGCGGGGATAGCGCACCGCGCCCATGGTGAGGGTGACGGCGGTCCGGCCGCCCGGAATGTAACGGGAGGTGGTCAGGATCAGCCCGCCGCGCCGGTTGAGCGCGCGCCGGGCCCACTCCGAGCTGGCTCGTCGGCGGCTGCCATCGGGAAACCCGGCGAGGCGTCTCGCGCCGCCACCGCGCCCGATGGCGTACGAGACGTGGTCACCGGCGCAGGCGCCCAGCGCGGCGGCGACGATCACCGCCGCCAGCTTGGGATTTCCGCTGGTGGAGAGCACAGCGGCGGTGATGACGGCCGCCTCGCCGGGTACGGCCGGAAAGAACGCGTCGACCGCCGTGAGCCCGAAGATCAGCAGGTACACCCACGGTGAGGTGACCAGCTGTCGGAGCAGGTCGAGCGCGGAGTCCATGCCCCCATGCTCGCCGGGTGCGACCCGCCCGGTGGCCGAAGCCGCTGGATAACCCCCCACCTCTCCCCGCGCCGATCTTGCACTTTGTGTCCGAACCAACCCCTGCAAAAACCGCAGGACAACGACCGAAAGTGCAAGATCGACGGGGTTGGGGCGGGGTGGGTCAGGCCGTGCGGGCTAGGGCCCTTGGGGCTAGCAGGGGGCCGTGTGGGGTCTTGTCGTCGGCGGTGGGGCCTTGCGAGGTGAGCACCACCGGGGTGCCGAGCTCCGCGCGTACCGCCTCGGCCCAGTCGGCCGGTGGTTCGTCGTACACCGGGCGGGAGCGCAGCAGGCGAGCGGTGAGCGCGGCCTGCCGGTCCAGGTCTCCGGGCGGGCCCGGAGTGAGCCGGTCGGTGGTGTCGTAGCGGCGGCAGATCCGCAGGTCGGAGCCGGCCAGGTCGAGGTGGGTCAGCGCCAGGCCGTCCACGCCGCCGGCCGCGGCGAGGGCGTACCGGTGGGCGACCGCGTCGAAGTGGCCGAACCGGAACCGGCCCTGCCACGGGTTCGTGGCGTTGTGCGCGTCGGTGAACGGCAGGCTCGGGTCCTCGGTCACCAACGGACCGTGCCCGTGCCGGGTGGTGACCACGCGGAGCACCCCGATCCGGGTCACGTCGCCGGGCCGGCCCGCCTCGGCGAGCAGGCTGTCCACGTTGGCGAAGGTGGTGGTGCTCCAGGTGGTGTACGGGTGGAAGCCGTGCCACTCGTCGAGCAGCACCCCCTGCGCGCCCTCGAAGACGCAGGTCCCGGTGCGCAGCGCCCCGGCGAGCCAACTGCCGTCGACGATGGCGACCCGACCGGCGAACCCGGTGAACGCGGGCAGGCAGTCCTCGATCGGTGGTGCGTCCAGCGGGCCCAGCTCGGCGGTCAGCCGGTCCCGCAAGGTGGTCAGCCTGCGGCGCAGCAGTGCTGGGTGGTGGCAGTCGGCGACGCGGGGCGCGTCGTCGGGGTGGGCGAGACCGTACGCGACGGCCTCGCCCACCCCCAGCCCGCAGGAGCCGTGCCGGTCGGCTCCCCGGGCGATCTCGCGGGCCCGGTTGGCGGCCCGGTGGTACGGGGTGGCGAGCAGCGCGTCCCCGTCGACGGTCAGCCGGTCGAGCGCGTCGGGCACCCCGACCGTGGCGAGGTGGTCGGCCTCGGCGGCCAACGCCAACGGGTCCACCACCACGTGCCGGGACAGGTGCGTACGCACACCGGGATGGAACGTGCCGGCGCCGAACTGCGCGAACGTGTGGTGCCGCCCGTCGCGCAGCACGACGTTGTGTGCCGCCTGCGCGCCCCCGTTGAAGCGGACCACCGTGTGCACGGGACGGGTGGCGCAGAGCCAGTCCACCACCGTGCCCTTGCCGGCGTCGCCGTAGCCGAGGTCGACCACCGCCACGTGGTTCACAGCCGGGTCACCCCGCTGGCGGTGTCGCGGAACGCCGGCAGGGTCGACACCTCGGCCCGCCGGTCCCGGCCGAGGCGGGCCAGCGCCTTCGACACGCTCCCGGTGGCGCCGGAGCCTGCGCGGTCCAGGTCGCGCAGGCCCTCGTCCAGGTTGATGGCCTGCTCGCCGAGGCCGATGGTGAGCGCGATGGTCTCGCAGACCGCGTCGAGGTCGTCGAGCACTACGGCGTTCTGCCCGAGCAGGTCCCGCCAGAAGTCGAGCACCTTGGCGTTGCCGGCGTAGTGGCTGCCGGCGGGGAGTAGGTAGTAGGTGTCCCAGCGGCGGGTCACCTCGTCGACGACCTGCCGCAGCGGCACGTCCTCGGAGAGGTCGTCCCCGATCAGGCCGGCCACCTCGCGGGCCTTCACCCGCTGGTACGCCAACTCGTCGCCGATGATGAACAGGTAGCCGCGCCGGCCGCGCTTCTCCCAGTTGTCGGTGATGGTGTGCCGGGCCATGAAGTACATGGCCAGCTCGTACGACTCGCTCATCTGCCCACCGCCGCCGCCCTCCAGCACGATCCGGCCGAGGTCGTCGTCCATCCGGTTGTCCGACTCGAACTGGCCCACCTGCAACGGCACCCGGTCGCAGGTGGCGTCGCCGATGGCGCCGAACATGATCTGCGGGTCGCTGGCGTAGCCCTGCCGTTGCAGCAGCCCGAGCAGTTGCGGCAGCTTGGTCTGGAGGACCCGCGGCACCGTGCGCATCGAGCCGGTCACGTCGAAGAGCACGGCGACGGGCGTCGACCGGGGGTGCTCGTCGGAGTCGCGGCTCTCGCGGGTCGTGTCCCTGGGGTCGAGCGCGGGGTGCACGGTGCGCGCCCCGCTGTCGCTGTAGGAGAAGGCGCTCTTGCCGGTCGACCGGCGGTAGCGGTCGGCGGCGTCGTACACGTCGGTGGACCAGATTCCGCTGCCCATGACAGCTCCTTAGGGGGTGAGGGTGAAGGGTCGGAAGGTGCGTGGCCCGTAGAGCCGGTCCAGCACCTGGTCGAGTTCGCGCAGCAGGCGCCAGGCATCGTCGGGCCGGGCGTCCAGGGAGCGTTGCCGGCAGCCCTGCGCGAAGCTGTGCAGCTCGCGGGGTGCGCGCGGCCCCATCAGCCAGCTCATGCAGTGGCTGGCCATCGCGATGTCGGTGCCCGGGCCGCAGGGCTGCTTCTTGAGGACCTCCTCCGGGTCCCAGCCATGGCCGGGCACGACCGCCGGGATCGTGCTTCCGACGGTCGCCGAGAAGCACCAGTCGATCAGCACCACGCCGTGGGCGTCCGGCTCGATCAACACGTGTCGGGGCAGGACCGCGCCGTGCACCACGCCCGCCCGGTGGGCCAGGCCCAGCACCACCAGCAGCCGCCGCCACATCCAGGCCACGTCCCGGGCGTCCAGCCCGTCGGGGTACGCGCGACGCACCTCGTCGAGGTCGTGCAGGCCGGGTGCGGTGGCGAGCACGTTGATCCGCCGTTCCGCGCCGGTGCTGGCGTCGCGGTGCCGGAGCTCGTCGACCAGCCGGGGCACGTACGGCAGGTAGCGCGGGTCGCCGCGCTCGGCGATGGTGCGCAGGGCGTGCGCCTCGCGGGCCATCAGGTCGTTGTCGGTGGGCCGTCGAGGGAGCTTGAGTAACCGGTCGTCGCCGACGTCGTAGAGGTCGGCCAGGTCACCCGAGTGGACCGGCGCGCCGAGCCGGTAGCCGCCGAGGACAGTGATCTGCCGTGCCTGCCACCGGGTGGTGACGTGGATGAACGCGTCGAGGGCTTCGGCGCGTACCGCCGGGTCGGTTGGCAGGCGGTCGGGGTGCAGGGCCGCGACCAGCTCGCGGTAGCGGTGGGCCGGCTGGTCGGCGCCGAACAGGTCCGCGTCGGTGCGGGCGGCCGCGACCAGGCGGATGGCCTCCGCGGCCCTCACCGCACCGTCTCCTCGTGGGCGGGGCGCAGCAGCGCCGGGTGCAGCAGGCGGGCGTCGCCGGCTCGGTAGAGCCGGGCGCGCGGGCCGCCTCGGGCACCACCGCGCTCGGTGCTGGCGCCGGTGCTCTCCACGAAGCCCGGCACGGAGAGCACCTTGCGGTGGAAGTTGCCGGCGTGCAGCGGGTGCCCCCAGACCGTCTCGTAGACGGCGCGCAGCTCGCTGATCGTGAACTCGGCGGCGAGGAAACGGGTGGCGAGCGGGGTGTACTCCAGCTTGGACCGGGCCCGTTCCAACGCGTCGTCGATGATCCGGCCGTGGTCGAAGGCGAGCTGCCGGCTGGTCAACGCGGTCACCGGCAGCCAGATCGCCTCGTCGGCGTCGCTGCCGGCGGCCGGGTCCGGCAGGTCGGGGGCGAACGCGAGGTGGGCGATCGAGACGACCCGCATGCGCGGGTCACGGTCGGGAGCGCCATAGCTGCCCAACTGCTCCAGGTGTACGCGGCGCAGCGCCTCGCCGCCGAGCCCGGTCTCCTCGGCCAGCTCCCGTCGGGCGCCAGCGGTCAGGTCCTCGTCGGGGCGGACGAACCCCCCGGGCAGCGCCCAGTGCCCCGCGAAGGGTGCCTCGCCACGTCGGATCAGCAGCAGGTGCAGTGCGTCGTCGCGGATGGTCAGCGCCACCACGTCGACGGTCACGGCGACCGACGGGTAGGCCCGGGGGTCGTACGAGGCCAGGAACTCCTGCTCGTTCATCACGTCTCTCTCATTCTGAGAACATCTCGCTGTGAGAACAACTTAGCGCAGAAGTGCGCGCCTGCCAAGGGCCGAGTCAGCGTAAGAAGTAAGAAGCCAGCCGGTGCGCTCAGCGCACGAAGCCAGCCGGTGCGCTCAGCGCACGAGACCCGTCAGGTGCGGTCGGCCGCGCGAGTCGTGCAGGGCGAACCCGCCGTCGGGCAGGAGCGCGAAGCCCACAGTGCTCGGCAGCGGCACGGGCAGCTTGAAGGCGACCTCGACGGTGTACGCGTCCGGCAGCCGGGCCTCCAGCGCGGCCAGGCAGCGCGCCTTGCTCCACATGCCGTGCGCGATCGGCCGGCGGAAGCCGAACAACCGCGCCCCGACGCGGGAGGTGTGGATCGGGTTGTGGTCGCCGGAGACCCGCGCGTACTCCGTACCGACGCGCGGTTCCACCCGCCAGCGGGCGGTGGCCGTCGGCGCGGCGGGACGTTCGCCCGGGTCGCGCCCGCTCGGCTTGCGCTCCCGACCGAGGTACGTCGAGACGCCGCGCCACACCTCCTCGCCGTCGACCGAGCCGATGAGCGCCACGTCCACCTGCCGCCCCCGGTCGTGGGGGCGCAGGTTCTCCGCGTACGTGCTGAAGTCGAGGGTCTCGTCGGCGGTGATCGGGCGGTGCGTGGTGATCCTGTTGCCGACGTGCACCAGGCCGATCAGCGGGAGGGGGAAGTCCGGCGCGGTCATCAGACGCAGGGCCAGCGGAAAGCCCATGACGTGCGGGAACGTCGCGGGCAGCCGATCGCTGAGCCGGAACCCGCAGACGCGGTCGTAGTCGGCCAACTGTGCCCGGTCGACGCGCACCCCGCTCACCGTCAACTCGACCGCCGGCAGGTCGGGCCCGCGCCGCCCACCGCCGAGGCCCGGCAGCGCGCCGAGCAACGCCCGTCGGTGCAGCGCCCCGGCCGCCGGCATCCGGGCCAGTTCGATTCGGGTACGGCTGCCCGACTCCGGCCGCGCGCCCATCACGCCCCCAGCAGGCTCTGGCCGCAGACCCGGACCACGTTTCCGCTGACCGCGCCGCTGGCCGGCCAGGCCAGCCAGGCGATCGTCTCGGCCACGTCCACCGGCAGCCCGCCCTGGGCAAGGCTGTTCATCCGCCGGCCCGCCTCCCGGACCACCAGCGGGATGCGCGCGGTCAGCCGGGTCTCGATGAAGCCGGGGGCCACCGCGTTGACGCTGATCCCATGCTTCAGCAGGGCCGGTGCGAGTGAGTCGACAAGCCCGATCACGCCGGCCTTGCTGGTGGCGTAGTTGGTCTGCCCCCGGTTGCCGGCGATCCCGGCGATCGAGGAGACCGAGATGATCCGCCCGCCGGCTGGGATCAGCTCCCGTGCCAGCAGTACGTCGTTAATCCGCTCCTGGCTGGAGAGGTTGACGTCGATCACCTGATCCCACCGGTCGGCGTCCATCCGGCCGAGCGTCTTGTCCCGGGTGATGCCGGCGTTGTGCACCACCGCGTCGACCCGGCCGTGCCGGCTGGCCAGGTGCTCGGCGAGTCGGGTCGGCGCGTCCGGCGCGGTCAGGTCGAGTTGGACGGCGGTACCGCCGATGTCGTTGGCCACCGCGGCGAGCGCGTCACCGGCGGCCGGGATGTCCAGAGCCACCACGTTCGCGCCGTCGCGGGCCAGCACCTTCGCCAGCGCCGCGCCGATCCCGCGAGCGGCGCCGGTGACCAGCACGACCTGCCCGTCCAACGGGCGGTCCCAGTTGGCCGGGACGCTCGCCGCGCCGCCGCCGACCCGGATGACCTGACCCGACACGTACGCGGACCGGCCGGACAGCAGGAACCGGAGTGTCGATTCGAGGCTCGTGATCGTGCCAGCGGAGTGGGCCGGGTCGTCCGCCGCGTCACCGCTCACGTAGACGAGCTGCGCGGTGCTGCCCCGGCCGAACTCCTTACCGATGCTGCGGACCAGCCCTTCGAGGGCGCGCTGGGCGGTCGCCTCGCGCGGTGTCGGGCACTCCTGCGGCGCTGTGCCCAGCACGATCACCCGGCCGCTGGGCAGCACGGCCCGGGCCTGCGGGTGGAAGAAGTCGTAGAGCTGGCGCAGGTCGGTCGAGTCGACGATCCCGGTGGCGTCGAAGAGCAGTGCCCCGTACCGCTGCGGGGTGGCGGCGGCCGGGTCGGCCAGCTCGACCCCGGCGGCGGTCAGGATCTTGGCGATCGGCGCGGAGAGCCGGCCGCCGGTGGCCGCGCCGAGCAGGGCCGGCCCGGGCAGCAGCGGGTCGCCGGGGTGGTGCCGGCGCAGTCGGGGCGGGTCGGGCAGCCCGAGGCGCTTGACCAGCGCGCGGCCGGCGGCCGATTGGACGAAGCTCGCGTACCTGTCGGTCATGGGCGTAGCCTACTGGCGAGTAGGGTTCGAGCAACACATGTCGAGGAGGCGGATCGTGCAGAGCACCCGGCGGGTCGCGGTCATCGGGGGCAACCGCATCCCCTTCGCCCGTTCCAACTCCCGCTACGCGGACGCGTCGAACGCCGACCTGCTCGGCGCGGCGCTCGACGGCCTGATCGCCCGCTACGGGCTGGCCGAGCAGCGCATCGGCGAAGTGGTGACCGGGGCGGTGCTCAAGCACTCCCGCGACTTCAACCTCACCCGCGAGGTGGTCCTCGGCTCCCGGCTCGACCCACACACCCCGGCGTACGACATCCAGCAGGCCTGCGGCACCGGCCTGGAGGCGGCCATCCTGGTCGCCAACAAGATCGCCCTCGGTCAGCTCGACGTGGGCATCGCCGGTGGTGTCGACACCACTTCCGATGCCCCGCTCGCCGTCAACGAGGAGATGCGCCGCACGCTGCTCAAGCTCAACTCGGCCCGCACACTGGGCGAACGGCTCAAGATCGCGGCGAAGCTGCGCCCACTCCAGCCGTTCAAGCCGGAGATCCCGCGCAACGCCGAGCCGCGCACCGGCCTGTCCATGGGCGACCACGCGGCCCGCACCGCAGTGCGCTGGCAGATCGACCGGCGTTCCCAGGACGAGCTGGCGCTGCGCTCACACCAGCGACTCGCCGCCGCGTACGACAGGGGTTTCTTCGACGACCTGATGACGCCGTACCTGGGGCTCACCCGGGATCAGAACCTCCGCCCGGACAGCAGCCTGGAGAAGCTCGCCTCGCTGAAGCCGGTCTTCGGCACCCGCGGCCCGGACGCCGAGCAGGCCACCATGACGGCCGGCAACTCGTCACCCCTCACCGACGGCGCGTCCACAGTGCTGCTGGCCAGCGAGGAGTGGGCGGCCGCGCACCACCTGCCCGTGCTGGCCTGGTTCAGCTGGTCGGAGACGGCGGCGGTGGACTTCGTGCACGGCGACGAGGGGCTGCTGATGGCACCCGCGTACGCGGTGCCCCGGATGCTGGCCCGCGCCGGGCTGACGTTGCAGGACTTCGACTACTACGAGATCCACGAGGCGTTCGCGTCGCAGGTGCTGGCCACCCTCGCCGCCTGGGAGTCACCGGAGTTCGCCAAGGACCGGCTCGGCCTGGACGCGCCGCTGGGCGCGATCGACCTCGACCGACTCAACGTCAACGGCTCGTCGCTGGCCGCCGGGCATCCGTTCGCCGCCACCGGTGGGCGGATCGTGGCGACCCTGGCCAAGCTGCTCGCCGAGCGGGGCAGCGGGCGCGGGCTGATCTCCATCTGCGCGGCGGGCGGCCAGGGTGTGACCGCCATCCTGGAGCGCTGAACGCGCCGGGCCGAGAGGGCGTGACCGCCTCCTGGGGCGCTGAACATCCCTTCCGGGGCTGCTCGCCAGCGGGCGTTAACGGACCGTTCAGGCGCTCGCCCGCTCGTAGAGGGTTTACCACGCGATGGTGATCGTTGCCGCGCCGCTGGCGCGAACCGATCACTCCTGCGTGCGGAACGGGGCCGTATCACCATGGAGTCCGTCGTTCCACGGACGACCACCCTCTCGGTGGTCATCCCGATGTTCAATGAGACAGCGGTCATTCCGGCACTGGTCGCCCGGCTGCGGCCGGTGCTCGACGCGCTCGGCGTCGACTACGAGGTCGTCGCCGTCGACGACGGCAGCCGGGACGACACCGTGTCGGTGCTCTTCGACCACGGCCGGGACTGGCCACAGCTGCGGGTGCTCCGGCTGCGGCGCAACAGCGGCCACCAGGCGGCGTTGACCGCCGGCCTGCACCGGGCCGTCGGCCAGTGGGTGGTCAGCCTGGACGCCGATCTCCAGGATCCGCCGGAGACCATCGCCGAGATGCTCCGCGTGGCCCGCGAGGACGGGGTCGATGTCGTCTACGGCGTCCGCGCCGACCGCAGCACCGACACGGTCTTCAAGCGCAACAGCGCCCGTGGCTACTACTGGGCGATGCGCCGGCTCGTCGGCGTCGACCTGCCCGCGCAGGCCGGCGACTTCCGGTTGCTCAGCCGGGACGTGATCGAGGTCCTGCGCCGGTTGCCCGAACGTTCCCCGGTCTACCGGCTGCTGGTGCCGTCGCTCGGCTTCCCCAGCGCCGAGGTGCACTACGACCGCGAGGCCCGCGCCGCCGGCGAGACGAAGTACCCGCTGCGCCGGATGGTGGCACTGGCCTGGGAGAGCACGGCGAACTTCTCCGCCGCGCCACTGCGCCTGGCCACCTGGCTGGGGATGTCGAGCTTCCTGCTCTGCCTCGCGCTGATCGTGTTCGGCATGATCGCCCACGTCTCCGGCACCACCATCCCCGGCTGGACCTCGATGTTCGTCGCGGTACTGCTGCTCAGTGGGGTGCAGTTGGTCTGCCTGGGCCTGCTGGGCGAGTACGTCGGCCGGATCTACGCCACAGTGCAGAACCGGCCGGCGTTCCACATCGGGTCCGACTCCCGCGACGAGGCCCCGGGCGCGGAGCCGGTCGCCCGCAGCGATGACGTCTCTCGTACGCCGAGCTTCGATTCGGTGGTCGGCGTCCGTGGCTGACCTGCTACTGGCCGAGCGGATCGACGCCCCGGCCCCGGCGTCGCGTCGGAACGCTCTCGTGCCGGTTCTCAGCACGCTCCCGTGGGTGCTCGTGATCGCCGCGCTGCTCGTGGTCTGGTCCCGCGGCAGCGTGCCCACCCCGGATCTCGCGCGATTCTCCGCGTACTGGGTCCTCGCGCTGGTGCTCCCCGGGACCCTGGTGCACCGCGCGCTGCGCGGCAGCCGGGGCAACCTCCCGGAGGATCTCGGCTACGGCGCGGCCACCGGTCTGCTGCTGGAGATCATCGCCTGGGCGTTGGCCGCGGCGACCGGTCAGCAGTCCCTGCTGCGGTGGTGGCCGCTGCCCGTCCTCGTCGCGTTCGCCGCCGTCCCGGGGCTGCGACGGCACTGGCGGGTCGGCGAGCGCCGTCCGCTGCCACTGGCCTGGCACTGGGGGATGGGCGCGGCGCTGCTGGTGGTGCTCGCCTGGGGATACACCCAGTGGCGGATGGTCCCGCTGCCTCCCGTGTACGGCGGCTACTACCAGGACGTGCTCTACCACCTGGGTCTGGTGCAGGAGCTGACCCGGGCGATGCCGTTCGAGTTGCCGCACGTCGCCGGGGAGGCCCTGCGCTATCACTACCTGTCCGACGCGCACATCGCCAGCGGCAGCATGATCACCGGAGTTCCGCCGGCAGTGGTGCTGCTGCGGCTCTGGCTGGTGCCCGTGATCGGTACCGCGGTGCTGCTCGCGGCCGGGCTCGCCCGCGACCTGAGTGGGGCCGTCTGGGCCGGCCCGGTGGCCGCCCTCGCCGCCTTCATCGGAGCGGGGGTCACGCTCGGTTCGCCGGTGGGCGCGACCGGCGAGATGCCGCTGTCGTACGGCAGCCCCTCCCAGACGTACGTGCTGGTGCCGTTGCTGCTGCTCGCCGGGCTCATCGTCGACGTGGCCCGGGGGCGTTCCCTCGGTCGGGCCTGGCCGCTGGTTCCGGCGCTCGGGCTGATCTGTGCGGGGGCGAAGTCCAGCGCGTTGCCGCCGTTGATCGCCGGCCTGGGCCTCACCGCCGTCGTGTTCTGGTGGCGGAAGCGGCAGGCCCCGCGACCGGCCCTGTTGGCGCTGGCCTGCCTCGTGGCGGCGATGGCGATCGGCTTCCGGCTGTTTGCCGGTGGTGGGGCCTCCACGCTGCGCGTGCAGGCGTTGGCGTTGCTGCACTTCATCGCCCCGTACTCCGAGACCCTCGGAACGGGTGACGGAATCTGGCCGAGCGCGCCGCTGCCGCCGGGCATCAACGACGGTGGCTTTGTCGGGTGGCTGCTGGCATTCGCCGTGGTCGCCTGGTGGGTGCTGGGTCAGGCGCCCCGGTGGGTGGGCATGAGCCTGCTCGTCGACGGTGGGCACCGGGCCGACCCGGCCGTCTGGCTGCTCGCCGGCACGGTCCTGGCCGGTGCGGCCACCACCTGGGTGTTCCAGCACCCGTCGATCAGTCAGATCTACTTCTGGATGGGCGTCATCCCGGTCGGCGTCGTGCTGACCACCTGGTCCCTCGCCCAGGCCCGAGCGCCCTGGCCGGCGCTGGTGGTGCCCGCCGTGGCCGGCGCGCTGGCGGGGCTCGCCACGGCCGGCACGGTGGTGGGCTTCGCCGTGCCGAGGATCAGCCGTCCCGGCACCCCCACCACCTCGACGATCGAGGGGTGGCTGCGGGTGCTGGGTCTCTCGGCCGCCCGGTACGTGTTGTTCGTGGCGGTGGCCGCCGCGCTCGCCGTCGGGGTGGCCGCCCTGTGGCGGCGCCGCGTCCAGGCGCCGGTCCCGGTGCCGGCGGCTTCGGCGGCGGGCTCGGGAGGTCGTCGGCGGGCGGCGACGATCGCCCTGGCCGGGGTCACCGCGGCGATGCTCGGTGCCAGTGCCGCCGTCGTCGTGGGCGGGACCGTCCGCTCGGTGCTGACCGAGCCGGTGCCGGCGACCGGGCCGCAGCCGTACGCATTGACCGCCGACGAGATGCGCGCGGCGCTGTGGCTGGACGACAACGCCGCCGACGACGACGTGGTCGCCACCAACGTGCACTGCCGGCCGGTGCGCACCACCCCGCACTGCGACGCCCGTGCGTTCTGGGTGACCGGCCTGGGTGGGCACCGCACGGTGGTGGAGAGCTGGGGCTACACCGACGCGGTCGTGGCCGCGCACGGCGTCGAGAACCTCGGGTACGCCCGACAGAGCTTCCCCGACCAGGCGCTGTTGGCGCTCAACGACGGGGTGTTCAGCGCACCGACCCAGGCCGACCTGGACCGGCTCCGCACCGAGCACGGGGTCAGGTGGCTGTTCGCCGACACCAGGGCGGGTGCGGTGTCGGCGGAGCTGGCCGCGCTGGCCCAGGTCCGGCTGGTCGCCGGCTCGGTCACCGTCTACGAGCTGAACCGCCCCTGACGGCCTGACCAACCCGCCCGGGTCCCGCTGGTCGACCCCGGCCCGGTCCCGGTGTCGACCAGCGGGTGCGGGACAATGAGGTACGTGACGACGATCCCCAACGTGCTGGCCAACCGGTACGCCTCGCCCGAACTGGTCGCCCTCTGGTCTCCCGAGGAGAAGGTCCGGATGGAGCGGCGGCTCTGGCTCGCCGTTCTCCGCGCTCAGCGCGACCTGGGCGTGCCGGTGCCGGACGGCGTGGTCGAGGCGTACGAGCGAGTGCTCGACCAGGTCGACCTCGCCTCGATCGCCGAGCGGGAGCGGGTCACCCGGCACGACGTGAAGGCCCGGATCGAGGAGTTCAGCGCGCTCGCCGGGCACGAGCACGTGCACAAGGGGATGACTTCCCGGGACCTCACCGAGAACGTCGAGCAGCTCCAGGTGCGCGCCTCGCTGGAGCTGATCCGCGACCGGGTGGTGGCCACCCTCGCCCGGTTGGCCTGGCTGGCCCACGAGCACTCCGAGCTGGTCATGACCGGCCGTTCGCACAACGTGGCGGCGCAGGCCACCACGCTGGGCAAGCGCTTCGCGTCGGCGGCCGAGGAGTTGCTGATCGCGTACGAGCGGCTGGAGGAGTTGATCGCCCGCTACCCGCTGCGGGGAATCAAGGGACCGGTCGGCACGGCCGCCGACCAGCTCGACCTCTTCGACGGCGACGCCGACAAGGTGGCCGAGCTGGAGCGACGGGTCGCCGAGCACCTGGGCTTCTCCCGGGTTCTGGACAGCGTCGGGCAGGTCTACCCGCGCTCGCTCGACTTCGACGTGCTGGCCGGGCTGGCTCAGACCGCCGCCGCGCCGTCGTCGCTGGCCACCACGATCCGGTTGATGGTCGGCCAGGAGTTGGCCACCGAGGGCTTCAAGCCGGGTCAGGTCGGCTCCAGCGCGATGCCGCACAAGATGAACACCCGCTCCTCGGAGCGGGTGAACGGCTTCGCCGTGATCATCCGGGGTTACCTGTCGATGGTCGGCGAGCTGGCCGGTGACCAGTGGAACGAGGGGGACGTGTCCTGCTCGGTGGTCCGCCGGGTGGCACTGCCGGACGCGTTCTTCGCCGCCGACGGGCTGTTCCAGACGTTCCTCACCGTGCTGGACGAGTTCGGCTCGTACCCGGCAGTGATCAACCGGGAGCTGGAGCGCTTCCTGCCGTTCCTGGCCACCACGAAGATCCTGGTAGCGGCGGTCCGCCGGGGCGTCGGCCGGGAGGTCGCCCACGAGGTGATCAAGGAGCACGCGGTGGCGGTGGCCCTGGCGATGCGCGAGAAGGGCTCACCGGAGAACGACCTCTTCGACCGCCTGGCGGCGGACGGCCGACTCGGCCTGTCCCGCGCCGACATCGACACTCTGGTCGCCGACCGCAACGCCTTCGTAGGCGCCGCCCAGGCCCAGGTGGCAGCGGTAACGAGTCGCATCACCAAGGTGGTAACAGCCCACCCCCACGCCGCCACCTACAGCCCACCCCCCATCCTCTAGGTAGGGGCGGGGCCCGGGATGGGTGGGCTATTCGCCGGTTGGGGTTTCGGCGGCGGTTCTCAGGTTGGGGGCGCTGGCCGGTTCGGCGATGCCGCCGGGAGACTCGGTGAAGCCAGCGATCTCCGCGGTCTCCGCGGCGACTGCCGGCTGGTCGGCCGGCATGACCTCGGGCATCTTGGGTACGGCGACCACGGCCGTCCCGTACGCGCAGATCTCCATCCACATCTCGCCACAGTCCCGGCTGTCGAACCGCATGCCGATCACCGCGTTCGCGCCGAGCCGTAGGGCCTCCTCGCCGAGGCGGGCCACCGAGTCGGTGCGCCACCGGGTGAGGTTGTCCGGGGCCATCGGGTCGTACGCGCCACCGCGCAGGTTCTTCACACCCTCGCGGTACGGGTTGCGCGTCCTGGCCATCGATGACACCACCTCACCGAGAATCTGGCGGATCTCGTAGCCGGGCAGTTGCTCTGTCGTCACGACCAGCACGGTTCCGATGCTGTCAGGAGTGGCGCGACCCGATCGTGTGCATTGTTCACCTGATCGGATGCTGCAAAACGACGCGGCGCGGACGGCCGGCACGTGGCCGACCATCCGCGCCGAGCGGGGCGCTAACCGTCAGACACCGGCCACCGAGGTGATCCAGGCCCGGTTGTACGCAACGCTGCCGTAGTTCTGGATGCTCGACCCGTCGGCGGTGGAGGCGACGCCGACCTGCTGACCGTTGTAGAACTGCGGGCCGCCGGAGTCACCGCGCCAGGCGTTGCCGTTGATCCGGGTGCTGCGGATCGCCTGGCCGCCGTACGCGTCGGTGGCGTTGTTGCTGGTCACCCGGACGGTGGCGGTCTTCAGCTGGGTGGACGCGGAGCACCCGCTGTAGCAGGTCATGCCCCAGCCGTAGATCGAGTTCGTCGAGTTGATCGGCGGGTTGCTGTTCGCCAGGGTCACGGTCGAGGTGCTGACGCTGGTGGAGAGCCGCATCAGGGCCAGGTCGCTGCGGGTGTAGGTGGCGCTGACGGTGCGGGTGACCCCGCCCGAGGTGCGGTTGACGCTGCCGATCCGCACCGACATCGTGCCGCTGATGCAGTGCCGGGCGGTGAGCACCCACTGCGCGGCGATGACGCTGCCGGAGCAGGTGAACGAGCCGTTGCTGAGCACCGCGGCGGCCCAGGGGGCGGACGAGACGGTGCCGCCACCGATGATGTTCGGGCTGGGCGGGGAGGCGGACGCGGCGGACGTGACGCCGAGGGCGCCGACCAGCGCGGTGCTGAGTACGGCGAGCAGGGGGCGGATGCGCATCGGGTGGACTCCTTGGACGGGGCGGGCCCGGGGTCGCCGGGTGCGGATGGGGCCGGGCGGCGGGGGTTCCCGGAGCCGGCGAAATCGACTTACGTCGATGTAGAGTAGGGCCCGACGCGGTCGTTATCAAGGGAGTGATCGAGGTTGCCCAATGTAACGATTCGGCCACCTGCTGCGCCGTATATGTCCTGCTGAGGCCACCTGTCGCGCCTGGCGGGTCCGCCTGAGCGTCAGTAATGTCGATCACTGCCTGAACTGCACCCGGCCGGTGCGTCCGCGGCGATATCTGCCAGGTACGCTGGCTGCGCTCGCCCATTGTGGGTCGGCACCCAACTGCGTACACAGTCAGGAGTGCCCAGTGCCTCGCGTCGTCGTCGACGTCATGCTCAAGCCCGAGATCCTTGATCCGCAGGGCCAGGCCGTCGCAAACGCGCTGCCCCGGCTCGGCGTCGGTGACGTCGCCTCGGTTCGGATCGGCAGGCGGATCGAGATCGAGTTCACCGGTGAACCGGACCTGGACCGCGCTCGGGAGATTGCCGACAAACTGCTCGCCAACCCGGTCATCGAGGACTTCACCGTCCGCCTGGTCGAGGCCGACGAGACTGCGGACGCCCGCTCGTGACCGCCCGGGTCGGTGTGGTCACCTTCCCCGGCTCGCTCGATGACGGGGACGCGGCCCGGGCCGTCCGGATCGCCGGCGCTGAGCCGGTCCGGCTCTGGCACGGCGACCCGGAGCTGCACGGTGTCGACGCTGTCGTTCTGCCCGGCGGTTTCTCCTACGGTGACTACCTGCGGTGCGGCGCCATCGCCCGGTTCGCCCCGGTGATGGAGACGATCGTGGACGCCGCTCGGGGTGGTCTGCCCGTGCTCGGCATCTGCAACGGCTTCCAGATCCTGTGCGAGGCGCACCTGCTGCCCGGCGCGCTCACCCGCAACCAGCACCTGCACTTCCGCAACCGGGACCAGGTCCTGCGCATCGAGTCGGCCGGGACGGCGTGGACCAACGCGTTCCAGCCCGGCCAGGAGGTGCTCATCCCGGTCAAGAACGGCGAGGGCTGCTACGTCGCGGACACCGCGACGCTGGACCAGCTCGAAGCCGAGGGCCGGGTGGTCGCCCGCTACGTCGGCGGCAACCCCAACGGGTCCCAGCGCGACATCGCCGCGATCACCAACGCCGCCGGCAACGTGGTCGGCATCATGCCGCACCCCGAGCACGCGGTGGAGGCGCTCACCGGCCCTTCGCTGGACGGCCTCGGCTTCTTCACGTCGGTCCTCAAGCACCTGGTGGGGGCGCCGGCATGACCGGCGGCACGATCATCGGTCAGCTCAACCGCCGGCCTGGCGGGCACGAGCGCAGCGAGGAGAGGTCATGACCACCCATCCGGACCCGGTACGGGACACACCGGAGGCGTACTCCGCCCCGGCGCAGCCGGCCGAGCCGACCCCGGCGCAGCCGGTCGCACCGGCGACCGCTCCCGCCCAGCCGGCCGCAGCCGTCTGGACCGAGGGCGTGGACACCGTGCCGCGCGCCGGTGGCACCCCGGGCGAGCTTCAGCCGTACACGGAGCTGGGCCTGCGCGACGACGAGTACGACCGGATCCGGCAGATCCTCGGCCGCCGGCCCACGCAGTCCGAGTTGGCGATGTACTCGATCATGTGGAGCGAGCACTGCTCCTACAAGTCGAGCAAGGTGCACCTGCGCCAGTTCGGCGAGAAGGCCCCGCACAGCGACCGGCTGCTCGCCGGCATCGGTGAGAACGCCGGTGTCGTGCAGATCTCCGACGAGCTGGCGGTGACCTTCAAGGTCGAGTCGCACAACCACCCGAGCTTCGTCGAGCCGTACCAGGGCGCGGCGACCGGCGTCGGCGGCATCGTCCGGGACATCCTCGCCATGGGCGCCCGCCCGGTCGCGGTGATGGACCCGCTGCGCTTCGGTGCCGCGGACCACCCGGACACCGCCCGGGTGCTCACCGGCGTGGTCGCCGGCGTGGGCGGCTACGGCAACTGCCTGGGTCTGCCCAACATCGGTGGAGAGCTGGTCTTCGACCCCTCCTACCAGGGCAACCCCCTGCTCAATGCGCTCTGCCTGGGCGTGCTGCCGGTCGACCGGTTGCAGAACAAGGCCGCCGCCGGCCCGGGCAACGTTGTCGTCCTGATGGGCGCCAAGACCGGCCGGGACGGCATCGGCGGCGTGTCGGTGCTGGCCAGCGCGACCTTCGACGAGGGCAGCGAGGCACGCCGACCCGCCGTGCAGGTCGGCGACCCGTTCACCGAGAAGCTGCTGATCGAGGCGTGCCTTGAGCTGTACGACGGCCAACTGGTCGTCGGCATCCAGGACCTCGGCGGCGCCGGCCTGACCTGCGCGCTGACCGAGACCGCCGCCGCTGCCGGCACCGGCATGCGGGTCTGGCTGGAGCGGGTGCCGCTGCGTGAGCCCTCGATGGACCCGCACGAGATCCTGGCCAGCGAGTCGCAGGAGCGGATGCTGCTGGTCGTCGAGCCGGACAAGCTCGACGCGGTGCTCAAGACCTGCGAGAAGTGGGGCGTCCTCGCCACCGCGATCGGTGAGGTCACCGCACCGGAGCCGGACGGCCGTCCGGGCCGCCTGCTGATCACCTGGCAGGACCACCTGGTCGTCGATGTGCCGCCGGGTTCGCTGGTCGACGACGGCCCGGTCTACGCCCGGCCGATGCGTGAGCCGGCCGACCTGATCCTGCTCCAGGCCGACCGGGCCGAGACGCTGCCCCGCCCGGCCGACCCGGAGGCGCTGCGGGAGACCGTGCTGCGCATGATCGCGTCGCCCAACCTGGCCGACAAGACCTGGGTCACCGAGCAGTACGACCGTTACGTGCTGGGCAACACCGTGCTCGCCCAGCCGGAGGACGGCGGCGTGATCCGGATCGATGAGCGGACCGGCCTCGGCGTGGCGCTGTCGGTCGACGGCAACGGCCGGTACACCCGCCTGGACCCGTACAACGGCACCAAGCTGGCCCTGGCTGAGGCGTACCGGAACGTTGCGGTGACCGGCGCGAAGCCGATCGCCGTGACCAACTGCCTCAACTTCGGCTCCCCGGAGGACCCGGGCGTGATGTGGCAGTTCGCCGAGGCCGTCCGCGGCCTGGCGGACGGCTGCCTGGAGCTGGGCATCCCGGTGACCGGCGGCAACGTCAGCTTCTACAACCAGACCGGCGCGGCGGCCATCCACCCGACCCCGGTGGTCGGCGTGCTGGGCGTGCTGGACAACGTCGCCGACCGGGTGCCGATGGGCTTCGTGCCGCGCGCCGGTGGCGACCACGACCAGCTCTACCTGCTCGGCGAGACGAACGTGGAGCTGTCCGGCTCGGAGTGGGCCTGGGTGACGCACGAGCACCTCGGCGGTATTCCGCCGCAGGTCGACCTTCTCCGCGAGAAGGCGCTCGCCGAGTTGCTGGCCGAGGCCGCCCGCGTCGGCCACCTGGCCTCCGCGCACGACCTCTCCGACGGTGGGCTCGCCCAGAGCCTGGTCGAGTCCTGCCTGCGTCGCGGCGTCGGTGCCCGGGTCGCGGTGCCGGAGCAGTTCGGCGAGGGCTCGATGCCGTTCGTCTACCTGTTCAGCGAGTCCGCCACGCGGGCGCTGGTCTCGGTGCCACGCGGCCACGACAAGGCGTTCGCGGCGCTCTGCGCCGAGCGGGGCGTGCCGTTCGAGCTGATCGGCGTCACCGACCCGTCCGGCGGGGCGCTCGAGGTGCACGGCCAGTTCCGGATCGGCCTCGACGAGCTGCGCACCGCGCACACCGAGACGTTGCCGCGCCTCTTCGGGGGCTCGGCGGCCGTCGAGGTGCCCGCGCCGGCTGCCGGTGTGGCGGGTGCGGTCGAGGCCGTCCCGCTGCCGGTCGCGCAGGCCGAGCCGGTCGACGCGGCGGCGGTGGTCTCCGAGCCGATCGCTTCCTCGGGTCCTTCCCCGGAGACCGGCGCGGTCGAGCCGATCGGGTCAGAGCAGCCTGGTGGGGCGTCCGAGTCTGACTCCGGTGTCACCGAGCCGTCGCCTGACGAGCGCTGAGGCGTTGACGGCCGCCGTCTACGGCCAACCCGGATCGGGTGCCCGGTTCGACTGGGGGCTGACCGGGGCGGCCGAGCTCGGCCGGGTCTGCGCGGCGCTGGTGGTGGTGGACGTCCTCTCGTTCACCACCGCCGTGGAGGTGGCGGTCGCCCGGGGCATGCGGGTGCACCCGTTCCCCTGGGGTGAGCAGGCCGCCGAGTACGCCGTCCGGGTCGGTGCGACAGCTGCTGTCGGGCGGCGGCAGACGACCGCGGAACATCCGTGGTCGCTCTCGCCCGCCGCGCTGAGCAGCGCACCCGTGGTGGCGGACCTCGTGCTGCCCTCGCCGAACGGCTCCGCCATCAGCGCCGCCGCCAGCGCCACCGGCCTGCCGGTGGTCGCGGCGTGCCTGCGCAACGCACGCGCCGTAGGACATTGGCTGCGCCGCCAGGGGTACGGCACGCTGGACGCCCCGATCGGCGTGATCGCCTCGGGGGAGCGGTGGCCGGACGGGTCGCTGCGCCCGTCGGTGGAGGACCAACTCGGCGCCGCCTCGGTGCTGGACGCCCTCTCCGGTGTGCCCGGTGGGCTCTCGGTGGAGGCGGCCATGGCGCTCGCCGCGCTGGCGAGCACACCGGATCTGCCCGCCGCGGTGCGCGGCAGCGTCTCCGGGCGGGAGTTGACCGAGAGCGGCTTCGCCGCTGACGTGGACGTCGCCGTCCGGATCGGCGTGTCGGACGTCGTGCCGGTGCTCCACCAGGGCGTCTTCTCCGCCGCCTGACCGCACTCCTTGCAGGATGACCCGACTTCAGTGATCGCGAATGGGTCTTGCAGCGAAACGGCCACCCGGATCTCCCGGGTGGCCGTTTCCGTGCACTGTGGTGGGGTCAGTCGTCCAGCCAGTCGAGGCGTCGACCGCCGCGCTCGGTCGGCGGTGGGGTGTCCGGCCGGTTCCGCCCAGCGGGCTGGCCGTAGCCGCCCTGGTCGTAGCCCCGCTCGTCGTAGCCGCCGCGCTGCTGCGGAGGCTCCTGGCCGTAGTTGCCGCCCTGGTCGTATCCGCCGGCGGGCTGGCCGTAGCCGCCCTGGTCGTAGCCCCGGTCCTCGTAGCCGCCGCGCTGCTGCGGAGGCTCCTGGCCGTAGGCGCCGCCCTGGTCGTACCCGCCAGCTGGTTGGCCGTAGCCGCCCTGGTCGTACCCGCCAGCCTCCGGACCGCCGTATCCCGCGGTCGGCTCGGCAGCGCGACCACCGTACGGGGCGGCATCGGGCTGGCCGTACCCCTGCCCCTGCTCCGGCTGGTACACGCCGGTGGCGTACGGGTCGGCCGGGGCCGGGTACTGGGTGCTGTCGCCGGTGTACCGGCCGGTCGGCTCGTCGAACCGCTCGCCGTAGGCCGCTCCGCCAGCGGGAGCCGGCGGGTAGGCGGCGGTGCCGGCCGGGGCGTCGTAATCACGACCGCCGTAGCCGCCACCGGAGGCTGGAGCGTTCCCGTAGCCGGCACCGGAGGCCGGAGCATTGCCGTAGCCGGCACCGGGCGCGGCACCGTAACCGTCACCGGCCGCACCGGCGCCGTACCCGCCCTCCGGGCCGGCCGGAGCGCCGTAGCCGCCACCGGAAGCGGGGGCGTTGCCGTAGCCGCCGGCGCCGTATCCAGCGGACGCTGGCTCCTCGCCGTAGCCGGCGCCGCCCCAGCCCTGCTGACCCGCGCCGCCGTACGCCTGGGCAGGCGCGCCGTACGGGTCTGGCGGAACGTCGTCGACCACCGGGCGGTGCATCATCGTCGGTGCCTCGCTCAGCGCCGCGCCGCCGACCATGGTCGGGTCCGCTCCGCCGCCGGGACGACCGCCGACCACCCGGGTCTGGTCGTCGGGACCGCGGAACCCGCCCCGCGAGGGCGGCACCACACCGCCGCCACCGGCAGCTGCCGGAGCGTCGTCGTCGTCGCCGTTCTCCCTGCGCTTCATCCAGAGCAGCACGATCGTGCCGACACCGGCGGCGACCAGAAGACCACCGAGCAGGATGATCAGGTACGAGCTGAAGCCGCCGCCGTCCTCGTTGTTCGCGGCGTTCGCCGGGGCGCCCTGGCTGGCCTCCTCGGTGGGCTCCTCCTCGGTGCCCTCCTCGGTCGCCTCCTCGGTGGGGGTGGCCTCGGGGGTGGCGGACGGGGTGGCGCTGGGCGTCACCTCGACCTTGATCGCGAGGCTGAGTCGCTGCCCGGTGATGGCCTGTCCGGCGCTGGCGTTCAGGGACTTGAACGCCTTGATGTTGTCGAACGACGCGCCCAGGTCGATCCGTCCGGGCGCGATCGGCTTGTCGGTGGTGCCGGTGAACCGGAAGTCACCGCTGCCGTTGCTGGTGGCGTCGTAGCGGTGACCGGCGCTGTCCTGGAGAACCACGAACGCGTTCGGCACGGCCTTGCCGTCGGCCTGCGCGACCACCTTGCCGGCGACCGACCGCACGGTCTGGTTCTGCGGCGGCGGCGGAGCGGCCTTACCTTTCACGGTCAGCGAGACGGTGGCGGTGTCCGGGCCGGACTCGGCCTCGACCGCCACCGTGATGGTCGCGGTCGCGTCGCCGACGTTGTCGTTGGCCGCGATCCTGACCAGCTGCGACCCTGTGGGGTTGCCCAGGCCGCCGCCGGAGAGTTTGACATCGCCGCAACCACTGGCGCAGCTGACGCCGGACGGCAGGCCGGAGAGGCTGACCTTCGCCGACTCGTCGTTATTACCCCCAGTGACGCGCACGGTGATTGTGGCGTCGCTGCCGGCGTTTACGGTGATCGAGCTGGGGGAAACGCTGACCTCTGCGGCCATGGCTGGTGTGGCGGGGACGGCGAGCAGAGCGCCGGCAACCAGCGCTACGACCACACCGGCCCGCTGCTTCCAGGCACGTCGGTGTGTTGACACGTCCACCGCCTTCCGGGCTGACTTCCCTCTGACCGGCGGGGCGCCGGGCCGGGGATCATCACGGTTCGAATACGCCGTCGGCAACTATGCCTTGTCCGACTGCATGAGCGCGACCCAGGGCCAGCGTCGCGTGTTTGGCCTGGGGGTCGTATCGTCCCGTCGTGTCCTCTCCGCACAGTAAGTCCGCTGCTGTCACGGCCGCGTTGTCGGCGCTCGACGAGGGGCGTACACCCGAACGGCCGGTGTACCGAGAGGCGGTCCGGTCGTTGTTGGCCGTCCTCGCGGAGCGCGCCCCCGGCCGATCGGTGGAGGTGCGCGTCCCACCATACGGGGCGATCCAATGCGTACCGGGGCCTCGACACACCAGAGGAAATCCACCAAACGTGGTCGAGATGGCCCCGAACACCTGGTTGGAGCTGGCATCCGGCAGGGTTGCCTGGGCGGAGACGGTCACCGACGGTCGCGTCCAGATGAGTGGCAACCGGGCGGACCTCTCGGCGTATCTGCCCCTCTAGTCGTCCCGATGTCCCACTCGCCGTAACGCTGAGCAGGGGAATCGTGACTTTCTGTATTGACGTCGATTCGCGTACACTGTCAGGCGACGACAGTGGTCCCGGCAGAGGAGAGTGGATCCGCCCGTGATCCCCGCCCAGCCGGTCCAGACCAGCATGAGGGAGCGGTAGGTGCCCCGAGGCGACGGCCGGCTGAGCCACGACCTTGACCCCCAACGACCTGGCCCCCAGGATGCCTGCGGCGTCTTCGGCGTCTGGGCCCCCGGCGAAGAGGTTGCCAATCTGACCTACTTCGGCCTCTACGCCCTACAGCACCGCGGCCAGGAGGCGGCGGGCATCGCGGTGAGCGATGGCTCCGGCGTGGTGGTCTACAAGGACCTCGGCCTGGTGGCGCAGGTCTTCGACGAGCCCACCCTGGCCAGCCTGCGTGGTCACCTGGCGATCGGGCACGCCCGATACTCCACCACCGGCGCGTCCAACTGGGAGAACGCCCAGCCGACGATCCGGTCGACCACCTCCGGCACGACCATCGCGCTGGCCCACAACGGCAACCTGGTCAACACGGCCGAGCTGGAGAAGGAGGTCGCCGAGCGCGGCCTCATCGCGGACGGTTCGACCAACGACACCTCCCTGGTGACGATGCTGCTCGCCAGCCGACCGGACCTGTCGGTCGAGGCGGCCGCGCTGGAGGTGCTGCCGCAGCTGCGCGGCGCGTTCAGCTTCGTCTTCATGGACGAGTCGACCCTCTACGCGGCCCGCGACCCGCACGGCGTCCGCCCGCTGGTGCTCGGTCGCCTGGAGCGCGGCTGGGTCATCGCCAGCGAGACGGCCGCCCTGGACATCGTCGGTGCCAGCGTGGTGCGCGAGGTCGAGCCGGGCGAGCTGATCGCGATCGACGAGAACGGGCTGCGCTCCACCCGGTTCGCCGCGCCGGAGCCGAAGGGCTGCCTCTTCGAGTACGTCTACATCGCCCGCCCGGATGCCACGATCGCCGGGCGCAACGTCCACTCGGCGCGCGTGCAGATCGGCCGGCAGTTGGCCAAGGAGCACCCGGTCGAGGCCGACCTGGTGATCCCGGTGCCCGAGTCGGGCACCCCAGCCGCCATCGGCTACGCGGAGGCGTCCGGCATCACGTACGGCGCCGGCCTGATGAAGAACCCGTACGTGGGTCGCACCTTCATCCAGCCGTCACAGACCCTGCGTCAGCTCGGCATCCGGCTCAAGCTCAACCCGCTGCGGGAAAACGTCCGCGGCAAGCGGTTGGTGGTCGTGGACGACTCGATCGTGCGCGGCAACACCCAGCGCGCCATCGTGCGGATGCTGCGTGAGGCGGGGGCGCTGGAGGTGCACGTCCGGATCTCCTCCCCGCCGGTCAGCTGGCCGTGCTTCTACGGCATCGACTTCGCCACACGGGCGGAGCTGCTGGCCAACGGGTTGGACAACGACGGCATCCGGCGCTCCATCGGCGCCGACACGCTGGGCTTCGTCTCCCTTCCCGGCCTGATCGCCGCGACCGAGCAGCCGAAGACCCGGTTGTGTCGGGCGTGTTTCGATGGGGAGTACCCGATCGAGTTGCCGGCCGGCAACCTGATCGGAAAGCACGTGCTCGAAGGGGTGGGTCGACGCGTCGCCAACTCGGCGCCGGAGGCCCCGAACACCAACGGCTCGTCCGTCGCCACTCCGGGTGGCGTTACCGCAAACCGCCCGTAGCACCAACCGGCGCGGCCCGGCTACCGCCGGCGGCACCGAGAACCAAAGGGGAGAACCGTGACGCACGTGTCCGAGCGCAGCGGCGCAGGAAGCAGCCCGACCGGCGCCGGCGGCGACCGCCAGCCGTGGACGGGCGGTGCTGGCCGCCAGGCGCGCAAACGCTCGGTCTCGTACGCCGACGCTGGTGTCTCCATCGACGCGGGTGACCGCGCGGTGGAGCTGCTCAAGTCGAAGGTGCGGCAGACCCGCCGTCCCGAGGTGCTCGGTGACCTCGGTGGCTTCGCCGGCCTGTTCCGGCTGGACACGAAGAAGTACAAGAGCCCGATCCTGGCGTCCTCCACCGACGGGGTGGGCACCAAGCTGGTGATCGCCCAGCAGATGGACATTCACGACACGGTCGGCATCGACCTGGTCGCGATGGTCGTTGACGACCTGGTGGCCTGCGGCGCCGAGCCGCTGTTCCTGCTCGACTACATCGCCACCGGCGAGGTCGTGCCGGACAAGGTCGCCGAGATCGGCGCGGGCATCGCCGACGGCTGCCGCTACGCCGGCTGCGCGCTGCTGGGCGGGGAGACCGCCGAGCACCCCGGCGTGCTGCGCCCGGACGAGTACGACATCTCCGCGACCGGCGTGGGCGTGGTCGAGGAAGCCGACATCCTCAGCCCCGAGCGGGTCGAGGTGGGCGACGTGGTGATCGCCATGCGCTCCTCCGGCCTGCACTCCAACGGGTACTCGCTGGTCCGGCACGTGCTGCTGGGCGCGGCCCGGATGCGTCTGGACATCGTGATCGACGACTTCGGTCGGCAGCGGACCCTCGGCGAGGAGCTGCTCACCCCGACCAAGATTTACGCCAAGGACTGCCTCAAGCTGATCGCCGAGGCCGAGGTGCGGGCGCTGTCCCACATCACCGGTGGCGGCATCCCCGGCAACCTGGTGCGGGTGCTGCCCGAGCACGTCGACGCGGTGGTCAACCGGTCCACCTGGAAGCCGCAGCCGATCTTCGACCTGATCCAGACGAAGGGTCGGATCGACGATCACGACATGGAGTCGACCTTCAACATGGGCGTCGGCATGTTCGCGATCGTGTCGGCCGAGGACGCCGACCGGGCGCTGGCCACCCTGACCGGCCGTGGGGTTGAGGCGTGGCAGGCCGGCGAGATCATCGAGGGCACCGGCAACGTGCAGATGGTCGGTCAGCACACCCGAGGCTGATCACCCTCCGGTGATCGTACGGGCACCTGATCAGGGCTTCACCCGAGTGGCCAATGCCGCCTAGCCTGAAGGGCACCCTCAGGCTAGGCGGAGGAGGGCGATGGCTGCTCGGGGACAGTCGTTCAGCGGGATGCGCGGTCTGGCCGCCGTCCCGTCGTACGTCGTCATGCAGCCCACCACCCTCTGCAACCTCGACTGCGCGTACTGCTATCTGCCGTTTCGGGCCGCCGACCGCCGGATGCCGGTGGCGGTGGCCGAGGCGGTCGCGGCCGCTGTCAATCCCTGGGCGGCGAACGGTCGGTTCTCCGTCGTGTGGCACGGCGGCGAGCCCCTGGCTGCCGGTCGAGAGCACCTGGCCGAGCTGATCGCCCCGTTCGGGCCAGAGGTCGAGCACCACGTGCAGACCAACGCCACCCTCATCGACGACGACTGGTGCGATTTCTTCGCCCGGCACGAGATGCGGGTGAGCGTGAGCGTCGACGGCCCCCGGGTGCGCAACGGCGACCGGGTCAATCGGGGCGGTCAGCCGGCGTACGACCGGATCCTGCACGGCATCTCGGTGCTGCGCCGGCGCGGTCTGCCCTTCTCCGCGCTGGCCGTGGTGTCCCGGCCGGAGCCGGGGCTCGCCACCGAGCTGTACGACTACTTCCTCGAACTGGGCTGCGACGTGCTGGGCATCAACATCGAGGAGACCGAGGGGGTCAACACCCGCGACAACCGCCACGACCCGTCGGCCGTTTCCGCATTCTGGGCGGAGTTGGTCGGGGCGTGGCGCCGGGAACCCCGGATCCACCTCCGCGAGGTCGAGTGGTCGTTGCGCTACGCCGCGGCGGTGCTCGACAACTCGGCGGACGGGGTGCTGCCCCGTCAACTGGACCCGATCCCGACGATCGGTCACGACGGCTCGGTGATCGTGCTCTCCCCGGAGCTGGCCGGGTTCACCGACCCCCGCTACGGCGACTTCAGCAGCGGCAACGTGCTGGCGACCCCGTTGGCGCAGATCCTCGGCAACGCGGCGACAACGCCGTGGGTGGGGGAGTTCCTGGCCGGGGTGGAAGCGTGTCGGGCGTCCTGCCCGTACTTCGGCTTCTGCGGTGGCGGCCATGCCGCCAACCGTTTCTTCGAACTGGGGCGTTTTGACGGTACGGAGACCGAGCACTGCCGCAACAGCAAGATCCGCCTATTGGAGGGAGTGTTGGAGCATGCCCGAGACCACCAGTCACCGGCGGCCTGAGCGCGAAGCGGACGACGGAGTCACCGAACGGGTGCGGGACGCGGCTCCCGCGCTCGTAGCGCTGCTTCAGGAGGCCGAGGACGCACGGCGGCTGCGTTCGGAGGTGTCGGGCGGAGAGGGCTCCAGCGCGGTCTGCGCCTGGAACCACTTCGAGAACATCCCGACGTTCTACAACTGGAACAATCGCCCGCGCTGAGGGAGCCGTTGTCAGGGGCCTGTCGAGCGGCCGGAGTGGATCCGGTCGGGCCAGGCCCCTGATCGTCGGCGACTGCACTTGCACGGTACGTGCGTGAGCACGCGGGGGTTACCGCGTGCTCAGCTGCGTCGAGAGGTCAGCGGGTCGGACGGACCCAGGGATCCGGATCGTCGTCCGCGTGATCCTCATCATCGTCGTCGACGAACTCTTTAGAGTCGTCGTCGAAGTGGTGCTCAGACTTACCAGCACCCGCCAGTTCGCGCTGCAAAGCGGTGAGGTCGGTGTTCGGGGAGTGGTACTTCAACTCCCGCGCCACCTTAGTCTGCTTGGCCTTAGCACGGCCGCGCCCCATGGCTCGACCCCCTCGCACAGAATGCGGGGCAGCCCGAAGGCGGGCCCCGATGACGTCAGGCATCTCTCGTGGCTCTTACGGTACATGGGGATGCCACCGTTCGGCACCTCGGGTTACCGTCAGCCGGCTCTGCGCGTCGCGTCGATCCGGCCGTCACCCAGTGTACCGGGTAAGGAGCGGAACGGTTAGCACCCGTGACACCGGACAAACCGCATCAAAATTGACCCCGGCTCAGCTTACCCAGCGACGCTCGGCACCGGGGCCCGGAGGCGGATCTCGTCGACCCGCCCCCGGGGACGCTCAGCGCAGGTGGATCGCGCGCAGCCGGCCGACGTCCGCCATCCGCCGCTCTGCCAGCCGGTCGGCGGCCACCGCCGGCGGCACGCCCTCCGCGTCGGCGAGGTGCAGGATCTCGCGGGTGGTGTCGTAGATCCGGGTCGCCCGCAGCTTCGCCCGGTCGAAGTTGAAGCCCTCGATCTCGTCGGCCACCTGGATCACGCCGCCCGCGTTGACCACGTAGTCGGGGGTGTAGAGGATGCCCCGGTCGGCCAGCAGCTTCTCGATGCCCGGGTGGGCGAGCTGGTTGTTCGCCGCCCCGGTGACCACCTTGGCGCGCAACGCCGGCACGGTGTCGTCGTTCAGGGCGCCGCCCAGCGCGCACGGCGCGTACACGTCGATGTCCGCGGCGACCAGCGCGCTGGAGTCGTCGACGAGGGTGACCTGCGGGTGGTTGCTGCGCACCCACGTCAACGCCTTCGGGTTGACGTCGGTGGCGACCACCTCGGCGCCATCCTCCAGCAGGTGCCCGGTGAGGTACTTGCCGACCTTGCCCAGGCCGGCCACGCCGACCCGCCGGCCCCGCAGGCTCGGGGTGCCCCACACGTGCTCGGCCGCGGCCCGCATCCCCTGGAAGACACCCCAGGCGGTGAGGATCGACGAGTCGCCGGCGCCGCCGTGCTCCACGCTGCGCCCGGTCACGTAGCGGGTCTCCCGGGCCACGACGTCCATGTCCGCCACGTACGTGCCGACGTCACAGGCGGTGTAGTAGCGACCGCCCAGCGACTCCACGAAGCGGCCGTACGCGCGCAGCAGCGCCTCGCTCTTGATCTGCTCCGGGTCGCCCCAGATGACGGCCTTGCCGCCGCCCAGGTCCAGACCGGCGAGCGCGTTCTTGTATGCCATCCCGCGGGACAGGTCCAGCACGTCGGCGAGGGCGTCGTCCTCGCTCGCGTACGGGTAGAAGCGGGTGCCGCCGAGCGCCGGGCCCAGCGCGGTGGAGTAGATCCCGATGATCGCCTTCAGGCCGCTCTGCTTGTCCTGGCAGAACACGACCTGTTCGTGACCGGTCGATACCGGGTCGTCGGTGCTCGCGAATACGCCCATGGTTGGCTCCTACTGTGGTGTGCGTCCTTGTGAGACGCGGACCTGGTGGACCCCGGCGGGGATGCTGCCGGTGTGATCGAGCCTAGTATCGGCCGCCGGGCGGGCGCTCGACGCGCCGCCGCCGTCTCACGGTGCGGCGCGCGTGCTCCGGCCGCTGACCGCGTACGGGCGTGGTTCGTGGGAGGATCGCGCGGTGCCGTCGCTCTTCGCTTCTTACCTGCGCGTGTACGAACCGTTGGCCGCCTTCGATCGGGACCGGCAGAGCTACTGGCGCCGTTACGTCTCGGAGGGGCGCGCGGTCGCCCCGGTCGAGGGGCCCGGTCGGCAGCGGACGGCGGTGATCGAGGCGCTGGGCGCCGGCTGGACCCGGCTGCCGGACCTGCCGGAGGAGGCGTACGTCCTGGAGACGGACGACGGCCTGCTGGTCTGCCCGTGGAACCTGCGCATCCGGGTCGCTGAGGCGGCGCTCAGCGCCCGGGACGGGGTGCCCTCGGTGCTCGCCGACGCCTTCGTGCCGCCGGTGCTCGCCGGGCAGGCCAGGGCGGTGGTGGACGACTGGCGCAGTGGCGCCCGGGTGCTGGAGCACGGGGTGCCCCGGGTGCACGAGCAGATCGCCACCTGGGGCGTACCGCTGCGGTGGTTCGTGCTCTTCGACCCGGCGGAGCGGGACCTGGTCACCCAGCCGGGCCGGCGGGCGTTGCGCTACCGCACCGAGATCTCCAAGGCTCGACGCCGCTCGTCGCGGGCGCTGTCGGTGCTGCGCAAGTCGGTGGGCGAGGCGCCGATCACCGAGGCGGTGGAGGAGGCGGCCCGCTGGCTGGAGGAGTTCCATCCGCGATCCGTGGTGGAGCTGGACTACGGCGGTCTGGTCGACCTGCTCTCCGACGAGACGCTCGCCGCGGACGACTCGCCCGAACTGGTTGCCGGCGGCCTCGCGGGGCTGTCACGCGGCGAGGCCGAGGAGGCGTCGGCCGCGTACGACAAGTTGGTGGCTCGGTGGCGCGCGGTGCAGCTGTTGGAGCGGTGCAACTAGGGCATATCACCCTAGGAGCGCTCCCAAGGTGAGTTGTGCTCGTAGTTGACGCATCACGAACCGTGATCATGAGTCCGAATAAGGTACTTTCTACCGTGTAAAAGTCGTAAAAATCGGGCATGGTTCATCCGTCCGTCTAGGGACCTTCATCCGTTCGGCCCATGTCGGACATCGGGGACTAGCCGGACCATGGGAGACGCGTCGGCCGGCGGGACCCCGGCCGATGTCTATACATGTGGAGGAGTGACCGATGGCATCGCGAACGCACGAACCAGAGCCGCTACTCACGCCGGCCGAGGTGGCGTCGATGTTCCGGGTCGACCCGAAGACGGTGACCCGGTGGGCCAAGGCTGGCAAGCTCAGTGCCATCCGCACCCTGGGTGGCCACCGTCGGTACCGTGAGTCGGAGGTCAGGGCGCTGCTGCAGGGCCAGATCCCGCAGCAGCGGCAGGGCGACTGAGCCGGCAACAGTTCTTCGTCAGGGGCGGTGGATCTCGATCCGCCGCCCCTTTCGTATGCCCCGCCGAGCACGACACCGGCTGCGGATCAGCGCCGCGGCTCGGCCAACGTCACCCTGATGCCGACCGTGCCGCCCTCGCCGCGACGCAACCGGCTGCCCAGCAGGCTCAGTCGACCGATCAGGCGGTACTTGTGCTTGAGCAGGTCGCGGACCCGACCGGTGTCACCGCCCCCGCAGATCGTCGCGTGAGCTGGCACCTCCGCCCCGTGGGGCCGACCCCGCACATCGCACGGGGCAACGGTCACCTCGCCGTTGCGGCGGATCCGCTTCACCTTGCCCGAGTCGGCCCGGGTCCAGACCGCCAACGCCTCGCCGTCGCGTACTGCCCAGACCGGCGTCGGCACCGCCCGACCGTCCTTGCGGAAGGTCGTGAGCAGGATGTACTTCTCGGCCGACAGCCGGTCCAGCATGGTCACGCCGCCAGGATACGGCCGGCGCGGGCCACCGAGTGGCCGGATAGCGTGAACGTCGTGACGGTTGAGCCCTTAATCGGTGACGTGATCGGCGAACTGCTGCGAGACACGCTCGCCGTGGCCACCGGGGTAGGCCCCCGGCCCCTGGTCGGTGGTCGACTGCCGCGACCGGTCATCGAGATCATCGAACGGGACGACGGTCTGATCAACGGCGCCCCGGCCGCGCACTACCTGGACGGGCCGGCGGAGTGGCAGCCGTACGACCACCGCGCGGTGGACCGGGCGTACGGCGAGACGCTGGACGTCGGCACCGGAGCCGGCCGGATCGCGCTGCTGCTCCAGGAACGCGGCGTACCGGTCACCGGGCTGGACACCTCCGCGGGCGCGCTGGAGGTGAGCCGGCGTCGCGGTGTCCGGCGGCTGGTGCACGGCACCGTCGACACGCACGTCGCCGACGGGTCGCGGTACGACACGTTCCTGCTGCTCGGCAACAACCTCGGACTGTTCGAGGGGCGGGAGCGCGCTCCCGAGTTCCTGGCCGCGCTCGCCGCGCTGGCCCGACCGGGGGCGCAGATCATCGCGCAGGGCACCGACCCGTACGGCACGCGCGACCCGCTGCACACCGGCTACCACGAGCGCAATCGTCGGCGCGGCCGGCTCGGTGGTCAGCTGCGGCTACGGCTGCGCTACCGCGAGTTGAGCACCGAGTGGTTCGACTACCTGGTCTGCTCGGCGGACGAGTTCGCCAGCCTGGTGCACGGCACCGGTTGGCGGCTCACCGATGTGGACGACCGCGACGCCCCCTACTACCTGGCCACCCTGCGCCTCGCGGACTGAGCGAGGCCCCCGCCCTCCGCCGGGCGGAGAGCGGGGGGCCGTCGTACGTCTCAGACCTGAACGGTCGGGGGGAGCTGCTCGGGCGGGAGGCCGCCGTCGCCGTCGACCACCTCGTCCGGCTGGCCGTCCTCGTCGATGTCGACCATGGTGATGTCCACCTTGCCGTCACCGTCGGTGTCGAACTGGAACAGGTCCGCCTTGCCGTCGCCGTCGGTGTCCACCACCCACACGTCGGTCTTGCCGTCGTTGTTGGTGTCGGCGCGCAGCAGTTCGACCCGCTCGTCGCCTCGGGTCTCCACGATCTCCCCGTCGGTGACGCTCTCCGGTGCCTGGCTCATCTCGATGCGGTCCTTCCCTCGGTTGACGGGCCGTCATTACCCGATCCGGCGCTCCCCCACGCATGGGCCGGGTCGTCGCGCTGTCTAGGGTCGCACCATGAGCGAGCGGAGCGGGCGGGACACCCGGGCCGGCGTGGCGGGGACCCCGCGCGTCGGCGGGCGGGACAGGGAGGCGTGATGAGCGATCGTTTCGTGGTCGTCGGTGCCGGCACGATGGGGCTTGGCATCGCGTACGTGGCGGCCGGCGCCGGGCACGCCGTCGAGTTGGTCGAGGTGGAGCCCGAGCGGGGCGCGGCCGCGCTGAACCGGCTCGCCGAGCTGTGGGAGCGGGCGGTGCAGCGCGGGAAGCTGAGCGCCGACGAGGCCGCCACCAACCGGCAGCGGGTGACGCTGCGTCCGACCCTCGCCGAGGTCGCTCCCGCCCCCCAGGTGATCGTGGAGGCGGTGCCGGAGCGCCTCGACCTGAAGCGTGCGGTGCTCCGGGACGCCGCCGCGCTGCGCCCGGCGCTGCTGGGCAGCAACACCTCCAGCATCGCCATCGGCGCGCTGGCCGCCGAGTTGGACGCGCCCGAGCGCTTCCTCGGCCTGCACTTCTTCAACCCGGTCTGGGCGATGGCGCTGCTGGAGATCGTGGTCGGCCCGGCCACCGCCGAGGAGACCACCGCCGCGGCCGTCACGCTCGCCGGCCGGTTGGGCAAGGACCCCGTCGTCGTACGCGACATGCCCGGCTTCGCCACCTCCCGGCTGGGGGTCACCCTCGGGCTGGAGGCGATCCGGATGGTCGCCGACGGGGTGGCCAGCCCGGCGGACATCGACAAGGCCATGGTGCTCGGCTACCGGCATCCGATCGGGCCGTTGGAGCTCACCGACCTGGTCGGCCTCGACGTGCGGCTGGACATCGCCCGCACCCTCCAGGCCGCGTACGGGGACCGCTTCGCGCCGCCGCCGCTGCTCGAGGAGATGGTGGCCGCCGGACGGCTGGGCAAGAAGTCCGGGCAGGGCTTCTACCGCTGGGAAGCCGGGGGCAAGCAGTGAGCGCGAGGAGTGAGCTTGCGAGCCCCGCAGTCGCGAACGGAAGGTGGGCCCAGTGAGCGGGTTGCGGATCGAGGAGCGGCCGGACCGGCTGGTGGTCACCCTGGACCGGCCGGAGAAGCGCAACGCCATCGACGCGGACCTGATCGCCGAGCTGCACCAGGTCTGCGCCGAGTTGGAGGCGCGCCCGCGGCTGCTGCTGCTCACCGGCGGCGCTGCGGGCATCTTCGCCGGTGGTGCCGACATCGGCCAGCTCCGCGAACGGGGTCGCACGGACGCTCTCGCCGCGATCAACTCGGCCGCCTTCGCCCGCATCCGGGCGCTGCCGATGCCGACTGTGGCGGCCGTCGACGGCCCGGCGTTGGGCGGTGGCGCGGAGCTGGCGTACGCCTGCGATCTTCGGGTGTGCACGGCGCGGGCGGTCTTCGGCCAACCGGAGGTCCGGTTGGGCATCCTGGCCGGCGCCGGCGCGACCCACCGGCTGCCCGCGTTGATCGGCGAGGGCCGGGCCAAGGAGCTGCTCTTCACCGGCCGGCGGGTGGACGCCACCGAGGCGCTGCGGATCGGCCTGGTGAACCGGGTGGTGGATGAGCCCGGCGAGCTGCTGGCGGTGGCGGACGCGTTGCTGGACGAGATCGCCCTGGGCTCACCGTTGGCGGTGCGGCTGACCAAGCTGGCGGTGGACGCCCCGGTCGCCGCGCACCCGCAGCTCGACCTGGTCAGCCAGGCGGTGCTCTTCGAGGACGACGAGAAGCACCGCCGGATGACCGAGTTCCTGGAGCGCCGCCGGCCCCGCTGATCCCCCGCGTACCAGAAACGGCCGCACCGGCGGGAAGCCGGTGCGGCCGTCGTGGTTTCGGGTCCTGCCTACTGCCGGATCTGCACCCCGGCGTCGGCCAGGCCGCGGATCACCTGGGCGGACTCACCGAAGCCGATGATCAGTACGGCGTCCGCGCCGAATGCCTTGATCTCCTTCGCGCCGCCGCTGAAGTCGACCGGCGCGGCCTTCGCGTCGGCCGGCGGCTCGTACGTCAACAGCTTGAGCCGGTCGTTGGCGATACCGGCCTTCTCCAGCTCGTCGCGGACGGTGCCCTGGAGGCCCTCACCGTAGGAGTCCTTGCGGGCAACGATGACGATCTTCTGTGACCCGTCGCGGAGGATCACGTCGGCCAGCGCCCGGCCCTGGAGGCTGTCCGGCGGGGCGGTACGGAAGTAGAGGCCCTGGTCGTCCACGTCGGTCAGGCTGCTGTCGGTGTTGGACGGGGAGAAGAGAATCTTCCCGGCCTGCACCACGTCCGGCAGAACCGCCCGGGAGATACCCGAACCGCCGGCACCGATGATCACGCTGACGCCGTCCGTCACGTGCTTGGCCACCGTGGCCTTGGCCACCGTCGGGCTCGTGCCGTCGTCGCCGTCCAGCCACGTCACCGGCTTGCCCAGTGCGCCGCCAGCGGCGTTGATCTCTTTGATCGCCAGCGCGGCGCCGGCGGCCATCGGCGGGTACGCGATCGCGAGGTCACCGGTCTTCGGCAGCAGGCCGCCCAGGGTCAGCGGCTCCTGGTCGGCGGCGCCACCCGGGCGCTGCTTCTTCGGCCTCGGCGGCGTCTTGGTGCTCGCCGCCGACTCGATGCCCGCGCCAACGAACTCGGTCTTGCCGTCGTTGATCTGCTGCCCGTCGAAGGTCAGCGTGGCGTAGCTCGCGGTGGCCGGCTCACCCTTGTCGGTGAAGCCCGCCCGGGTAAGCGACACGCCGCGGTACTCGATGTCCTGCCCGTTGCGGGCCAGCGCGAGACAGCTGGCCGGGTCTTCGCAGCGCTGCCCGTCGTTCGTCACGGCGACGATCTGCTTGGTGATGGCGGCCGGGTCGGTGCTCCCGGCCAACTGGGCGGCGAGCACGGCGATCACCACCGCGTCGTACGTCTCGGCGGAGTACACGTAGTCCGTCAGCGCCGGATTGACGGCCCGTAGCCGGCCCTTGAAGTCGTCTGGCAGCGGAACGAGGGGCGTGGTGCCCTTCATCCCGTCGACGAGACTCGCCCGTTCCTTCAACTCCGCAGGATAGGAGTTGAGCATGTTGCCGTCCGTGCCGTAGAGGCGCACCTGTTGGGCGCTTGCCTCCTCGGGCTTGTCATCCCCGCAAGCGCTTGTGGCGAGCAGGATCGTCGCGCAGGCAGCCAGTGTGGCTACCCGCGAGCGGCGTGATACGAACATGGTCGTCCTTCCTCCGGCGAAGGTCCGCTGCGCACATTAGCGTGCCGAGGCCGGCGGCGGGACCGTGGAGGTGGCGTAATGCGCAGGTAGCTCGCGTTGAACACGCACAGTGACGGTTGCGAGGGGCGCTTGACCGCCCGTCCTACTGTGCGCTGCGTGACCGACCTACCACAGCAGACGTTCGATGACGCGGCCGCCGTGCTCCGTTCGGCGCTGACCGGCGATGGAGACGCGGTGGTGGGAGCGTTCGACGCGGTCGTCGACCGGGCCGGCCTGAACGGCGCGTACGGCGTCGCCTGGTGCCTGGCCGCGACCATGCTCGGCGACGCGCCGGCGGCCAGCGGAGCGGCGCTCGACTTTCCGGGGATCGATCAGGCCGGGTACGACACCCGCTGGGTTGCCCGCTTCGTCAGTGCGTACGCGAACCGGGACGAACCGACCGGTGAGGCGCTGTTCGGCGCGGCGGCCGCCGACGGGCTGCTCCCCGACTGCCTGCTCACACTCGCCGGCTCGACGATCGCCACCCTGCGCAGCCGCGCCGGGTGACGCGCCGCCGGGTCGCGGCGTCCGTCGGGGGCGGACGCCGCGACCCGCCGGGCCGGTCAGAACGCGTGGTACGCGATCAGCGGTTCGTACTCGTACCGCAGGTTCTCGAAGCGGACCCGGAAGTTGACACCGTCCCGGACGTTGGTCGCCACCGTGATCCAGCCCGAGTTGGCCGGCAGGTAGGTCCAGTAGTTGCAGGCGCTCGTCTTGTCGACGAAGATCACGCACGCCTCGGTGGCGTACACGCTGGCGTTGCGGACGTTGATGTCGCGACAGCGCGTCGTGGTGCGGTACTGGCCGGCCGAGCCGCCGTAGCGGCCGGTCTCGAAGTACGACCGGACCGCCCCGCCGTAACAGGTGGCGAGCGGGGCGAACGCGTTCGGCCCGGAGCTGACCGGCGCGGTCGGTGTGATCGGCTCCGCCTGCGCGGGCGTACCGACGGAGAGCAGTGCGGTGGCCGTGGCGACGGCGAGCAGACGAGCGGTCGGGGATGGCATCCGTTCGTTCCTCCAAACAGTTGACTGACCGTCCGTATTGGACTGATCATCTGACCGTGACGATGATACGTATCGATCGATTGCGGCGTGGCCCCGATGATGTCCGGCCCGTGTGGTAGCTCTGTAGGCATGTCCGAGGCCATGCTCAGCAAGGTGCGCAAGCTGCTGGCCCAGGCCGAGGACCCGGCCTGCACGCCGGCCGAGTCCGCCGCGTTCACCGCCAAGGCGACCGAGTTGATCGCCCGCTACGGCGTCGACCGGGCGCTACTCGCCGCCCGGGACCCGACCACCGACCCGGTCGGTGATCGCGTGCTGGACGTCGTCGCCCCGTACGCCCGAGACAAGGTCGGCCTGCTCGCCGCGGTGGCCGAGCCCCTGCGCTGCCGCTGCGTACGCCGTCGGCAGGGCAACGGCTTCGCCCTACACCTCTTCGGCTTCGCCAGCGACCTGGAACGGGTCGACCTGCTCTTCACCTCACTGCTCGTGCAGGCGGCACACGGCCTGGCCGCCACCGAAGTGCCCGCGGACGACCACCCCGCCGCCTTCCGCCGCTCCTGGCTGGCCGGCTTCGCGGAGGTGGTCGGAGGTCGACTCTGGGCGGCCGAGTCGGCGGCGGCCAGCGAGTCGGGCGCACCGTCGATGGCGCTGGTGCTGGCCGATCGGTCCGACCGGGTGCAGCGCCGGCTCAGCGAGGAGTACCCACGGCTGCGTACGGCACCGCCACGCCGGCTGGGCGGCACCGGCTTCGGCTCGGGGGCAGAGGCCGGCCAACGCGCGAACCTTGGTGGTCGGGACCTCGGCGGGGCCGCTGCCGGTCGGCGGCTCGGCCGCTGACCCGATGGGTCGTCAGGCCGTCGTGGTGGGCCGGTGGCGCGACACCGTGGCGACGTAGCGGGTGAGCAACTCGTGCCAGCCGGCCGTGAGCGCCTTGCGGTAACCCTCGGCAGCCTCGCCGTGCCGGTCGAAGTGCCGGTGCTCCAGCTCGACCCGGGTGCGTTCCGGCCCCTCGGCATGGAACAGCACCTCGACCTCGCTCGCGCGGGCCGGGTCCGGCACCGGCGCCCGGTCGGGGCCGATCTGCCAGACGAACACCAGCCGGCGAGGCGGATCCCAGGTGAGCACCCGACCCCAGTCGGCGCGGAAGCCGTACGGGCCCAACTCGTAGAGCATGCCGCCGGCCCGAGGCTCCATGCCCAGTTCGGCCAGCGCGTCCGGGCCCGACCAGGTGTATTCGGTGACCCACCAGTCGGTCAGCTCGTCGGTGAAGACCGCGAACGCGTGCTCGACGGAGCCCGGGACGAGGAGGCTGCACCGGAGAGAGAACTGGCCGACGTCCTGCCGGATGTCGGCCGGATCAGTCAATTCCTGTCCCATAGGCCCGGACCATACCGGCTGATGCCTCGGTGTGCAGCTTCGCGCGGTGCCCGGTTCCAGACAGAGGGTCGTCGAGTCGTCACGGACGGGATGGCCCGCCGGAAAGCGGGTAACCGCGCCCAACGGCTCGGACGACCGGGCCGGTGTGCAGGTGGGGCGGGAGAGCATGAGCGACAGCGGGCAGCAGCGGGAGCCGGACCGGAACGTCGACAGCGGGAACCCGGACGTCCTGCTCGACATTCCGAAGGTCTCCGTCGACTCCATCCGGCTGGCGGTCGACGGTCTGGAGGCCGACCTGTCGCTGCGGGCCCGGGTGGCCAACCTGCTCCAGGTCGACGCCGGCGTACGCGTGCACCTCAACGGCGGCGAGTTGAACATCGACGGGGTGAACGCCGAGGCGCAGCTGCGGGTGCGGTTGGAGCAGCTGACCCGAATCCTGGGACGCGCGCTCGACACGCTCGACCACAACCCACACATCATCGAGGCGCTCGCACGCACGGCCGGCGCCGCCGTTGACGACGTGAACCGCAGCGCCCAGCAGTTGGCCGCGGGCGCAGCGGAGATCAAGGCATCGAGTCGACGCTCGGACGGCGCACGCGACGAGCCGGGCCGCCAGGTCGGCGCGGCCAGCCCGGTGGCCGACCGCGACCGACTGGCTCCCTCTCGGCCGGATCCAGGTCTACCGGGCCCCGATCGGCCGGGCCCCGATCGGCCGGGCCCCGATCGGCCGGGCCCCGATCGGCCGGGCCCCGATCGGCCGGGTTCCGATCGGCCGGGCCCTGGTCGGCCCGGTACTGGCCGGCCGGATGGGGGTCGGCCGGATGGGGGTCGGTCCGGGGCAGGCCCGGTCGGCTCGGAACGAGGTGCTGGAGGACCCGGGCCGCGAGCTGGCGGCCCGGGGTCAGCTGACCAGGCGCATCCGCAGGGCCCGCAGCCGGAGGCTCGGCGTCCTGAGGGGCCGCATGCGCAGGGCCAGCATCCTCAGGGACGGCAGCCAGATGGACGGCAGCCGGAGGGCCGTGAGCCAAAGGTCGGCGCGCCAGGTGGCAACCGCCCAGAAGGCCAGCGGCACGAGGGACCGCGTCACGACGAGGAGGAGCGGCCCGAAGGCTCGGGCGACGGGAAGCGCCCGGGAGCGGCAGGCAGGGACCAGCAGCGCCCCGAGGGACCGGCGGGAGGGGCGGTCGGGGCGGCCGGGAACCAGCCCGGTCGGTCGGCTGGGCCCAGCCCGAGTCCGTCCGGGCATGACGACGGTGGTCTGCCGGGCGCGGCGCAGGCCGCGGCGCAAAGCGCGGCCCAGAGCGCGGCGCAACTCGCCGAGCAGGCGGGGGAGACGCTGCGACAGGCCGGACGCAGCGTGTGGGAGGCGATCCAGGGCAGCGTGGCGCAGCACCGCCCGCAGGGTCGCCGCGACCACTGACGCCGCGCCATCGTGTGATCGACTCGGTTTCCTTGAAATCGCGGTGTCGCGAGCGCTGGGATACCCCGACATCAGGAAAGTCGAGTCGATCATGTGGTCCGTGGTGCTGCTCGCCTGCGGCAGGGGCCAGGTCAGAAGCGAGAGGGGTCAGGTCAGAAGCCTGGTCCACGCCAGCGGGATCCCAGCACCGCTGCCTCGATGCGGAGCAGCAGGCCAGCGATCACCAGCAGGGCGCCGGCCACGAGAAAATCGCCGCGAGAATTGACGCCGGTCAGGCCCATGACGAAGAGGGCGCCGCCGACAACGGCGCCGAGGGTTCCGATGGTTTCCACGGTCCCGCCAGGCCTCTTGTCCACGGGCGGGAGCGTAGGTGCGGACGATGAACGCGGGTCGACGAGGAGCTGTCGACCAGGGTGTCGGCCCCAAGCGCCGGAAAAAGCAAGATCCCCACCTGCGTTTCCGCTGGTGGGGACCTCTGTAGCCCGGCGAAAGGCTATGTGGCCAGGGGCGGGGTCGAACCGCCGACCTTCCGATTTTCAGTCGGACGCTCGTACCAACTGAGCTACCTGGCCGTGTCGCTCGGCTCATGTTACCCGGCAACCGGACGAACCGGCGGCAAGGCGACCTGCTCCGATACGCAGAACGCCGCGCGAGGCGCGGCGTCAGCGCTGCGGTCCTGACGGGACTTGAACCCGCGACCTCCGCCTTGACAGGGCGGCGAGCACTCCAACTGCTCCACAGGACCTAGCTTGTGTTGCTCCGGCTTGCGCCGGCCTTGCCTTGCTCCGGCTTGCGCCGGTCGTGCCCCCAACGGGATTCGAACCCGTGCTACCGCCTTGAAAGGGCGGCGTCCTGGGCCGCTAGACGATGAGGGCGGCCCCGCCATCATTGCACATTCGCAACTTCAAGCGGACTTGCTCCCATCCGGCCCCGCCGGAGGCTTGGAAAGCATACGTGATGCTCCGTCGGTCGACAAAATCGGTATGGGCAAGGGCTTGGGACGGGCTATAACCGCAGGTCAGAGCGGTTCTAGCGGAGTCGGGTGATGCCGAAGCGCTGCTTCAGGTCGGCGATCAACTTCGGGCATGCGGCGAGTGTCGCGGCCCGATTACCGCCCCCGTCGTGCAGGAGAACGATCGCGCCGGGCCGGGTGGCGGCGTGGACGCGCTTGCCGATCGTGGCCGCGGTCGGCTTGTCCCAGTCCTGCGGGTCGACCGACCAGTGCAGCGGACGCATGCCGAGGTCCTTGGCCACCCCGAGCACCTCCGACGTCCACCGGCCGCCCGGCTGCCGGTAGAACGACACCTTCGCGCCGGGAGCGGCCTTCTGGATGGCCTTGTTGGTGCGGTCCAGGTCGGCCCGGATCTCGCCGACAGGTCGACGGGCAAGATCGAGGTCGTGACGCCAGCTGTGGTTGCAGAGCTGGTGTCCCTCCCGGACGATCCGCCGGACCAACTCCGGGTGCCGCTGCACCTCACGACCGACGACGCAGAAGGTCGCGGTCACCTTGGCGGCCTTCAACTGGTCGAGCACCTTGGGTGTCCAGGCCGGGCTGGGCCCGTCGTCGAACGTCAGGGCCACCGGGCGTACGCCGGTGTTGCGCCCCAGACCGGCGGGGAGCTTGGCCGGCAGCGGCCGCAGTGGCGGCTTGGCCGGCTTGGTGACGCTGGGGTGCGGTGTCGGGGTGGGCGGCGTGGTCGATTCCACCGGCCGTGGAGCGCCGGCGGGTGCGATGGTGCGCTCCGGCTTGGCACAGCCGGAAAGGACCAGCGCCACGGCGAGGACGGACGCCAGGATGGCGCGGGCTTGCATCTGCTCGCTCCCGGAGGGTCGGGGTAGGCGGACCCGCCCGACGGTAGTTCACGCCGCGATCCGGCGACAGTGCGATCAATCACGCCTCGACTGGTCCAGGGAGTCGCGGACGGCGGCGGAGAGCGCGACCGCCTCGGCCAGGTCGACCGGCCGCACCACCCCGGCGGGCAGCGTGTCGGCTCGCCAGCCGGGGCCGGCGGCGAGCACCAGCAACGGGCGTCGGGGGGCGGCGAGCAGCGCGCTGAGTTGGATCGGGTCGGCGGTGGCCCGGGTGTGCGACCAGAGCACCACGGCGGCCGGTCCGGTCCGGTTGACCGCCTCGACGAGAGCGGCCACCGGCACCCGGGCGCCGAGCATCCGGTAGCTGACACCGGCCTCCGCGAGAGCCGCCGCCAACGCCTCCAGCGGCAGGGTGTGCTGTTCCTCGTCGGCGCAGGAGAGCAGGATCCGGGCCGGCCCGGTGGGGACGTTGGCCCGACTGGCCGCCGCGAGCGCCTCCGAGACGCAGCGGGACATCAGGTGTTCCACCTCGATGAGGCCGGCGGTGGCGGCGTGGCGTTCGCCGATGCCGGCGAGCACCGGGCGCAGCAGGCCCTCCCAGGTGGCGACGACCCCGCCAGCGGCCAGGGCGTGCGCGATCGTCTCGCTGATCGCCGCCGCGTCCAGTCGCATGGCGGCCCGGGCCAGCCCGCGGGCCGCCGGGCCGGCGCGGCCGACCGGGATGGAGCCGCCGCCGTCACGGCCGGTCGGGTGGATTCGGGCGAGGGCGGAGGTGCCGGTGCCGTTGGGCATCGGGTCCGGTGCCTGGCGGGCCCAGCGGGCCGCCTCGGCGGGACTCACCCCCTCGGCGGTGAGTCGTCGCATGATCTCGAGGCGGGCCAGGTCGGTGGGTGTGTACCGGCGATGGTGACCGGGGATGTGTTCGCTGGGCCCGAGCCCGTAGCGCTGGTGCCAGGTGCGGAGGGTGGTCACCGCGACCCCCAACCGACGTGCGACCGCGCCCGCGCTCAGCGCCTCATCGACCACCCGACCGCTCCGCCGTGTCATCCGCCGACGAACCGGGCGGCGTCATGGCCGGGCCGGTTGCGCCCGACCGGGATTCCGAGGGGCGTAGCAGCCGGTTCACCACCCCGCCCAGCCAGGGCGCGTACGACCGGGGGTCGACCTTCAACTCGGCCTCCAGCGCGGTGGGGTCGGCCCACCGCAGCTCGGCCACCTCGTCCGGGTCGGGCAGTAGCGGAGCGCTGGGCAGGAACTCGCCTCGCAGTACGTGGTCGTACTCGAACTCGACCCGACCGGTCGCCGGGTCCTCGGCGTAGTAGACGTAGATGCCGACCTCGGTCAGTTCGACCGGGCCCGCGCCCAACTCCTCGCCCAACCGTCGGTTGGCCGCCTCGGCGAGCGACTCCCCGGGCTGGGGGTGGCCGCAGCAGGAGTTGGCCCAGCGCAGCGGGAACCGGGTCTTGACGGCGGCTCGGCGCTGGAGCAGCACCTGGCCGTCCGGGTTCACCAGCAACACCGAGAAGGCCCGGTGCAGCTGCCCCGGCGGTTGGTGCGCGGCCGCCACGGTCGTCTCGCCGTGGGCCGTGCCGGTCTCGTCGACGAGTTCGACGAGGTGCTTCTCGCGGCTGCTCATCGACCTTCTCCGGTGATCCGGCCGGCGGCGAGCTTGCCGGAGATGAGCACCATCGGCACGCCGACGCCGGGTTGGGTCCCGGAGCCGACGAAGACCACGTTCGACAGGTCGCGGTGCAGGTTGGACGGGCGGAACGGGCCGGTCTGGAAGAGCGTGTGCGCGGCGGCGAACGGGGTGCCGGCGGCCATCCCCTGCTCCTCCCACTCGGCGGGGGTGATCGCCCGGAGCACCTCGACCCCGGCGCCGAAGCCGACGTAGCCGCGCTCCTCCAGGGTGCCGATCAGCTGGTCGGTGTAGCGCTGGGTCAGGTCGCCGCGCCACTCGAACGGCGCCCGGTGCAGGTTGGGCACCGGGGCGAGCACGTAGTAGGTGTGTCGGTCCGGCGGGGCCACCGCAGGGTCGGTCCGGCTCGGGTTGGTCACCAGCAGCGACGGATCGGTCATCAGCTCGCCCCGTCGGATGACCTCATCGAAGGTGCCCTTCCACGCGCGTCCGAAATGGATGTTGTGATGGGCGATCTTCGCATAGGCCTGTCGGGAGCCGACGTGCAGAACGACGCAGGACGGCGAGTAGGTGAGCCGGCGCTGCGGCGCGGCGGGGAGCAGGTCCCGGTAGGCGACCGGCAGGTCGGGGTTGAGCACCACCACGTCCGCCGGCACCAGGTCGCCGTCGGCGGTGAGCACGCCGGTGGCGCGGCCGTTCACGGTCTCCACCCGGGTCACCGTGGTGTCGTACCGGATCTGCACGCCGTGCTTCTCGGCCGCGCCGGCCATCGCCTTGGAGACCGCGTGGATGCCACCGCGCGGGAAGTAGACCCCGGCCACCGAGTCGAGATACGCGATGACCGCGTAGATGGCCAGCGCATCGTGCGGCGCGAGGCCGGCGTACATCGCCTGGAAGGAGAAGATCCGCTGGGTACGCGGGTCCCGGAAGAACTGGTTGATCTTCGTTTGGAGGCGTCGGAAAGCCCCGCCGCTGAGCAGCTTGAGCAGGTTGCCGGTGATCAGGTCAGTCGGCGCGTCCAGGTTGCGCTCGATGAAATCGGTGCGCTCCAGCCGCCACAGCTCCCGCGCGTACTCGACGAACCGCAGATAGCCGTCGGCCTCCCGAGGTCCGCAGACGCGGGAGATCTCGGCCGCCATCCGGGTGGTGTCGGTGAGCACGTCGAGGGTCGAGCCGTCCGGGTAGTACGCCCGGTAGGCGGGGTCGAGCGGGGTCAGGTCCAGCCAGTCGTGCAGCTCCTCGCCGACCGCGCCGAGCGCCTCGGCGATCAGGTCGGGCATCGTGAGCACGGTCGGGCCGGTGTCGAACTCGTAGCCGTCCACGCTTAGGCGTCCGGCCCGCCCGCCGGGCACCGGCTCGCGCTCCAGCACTGTCACCTGTCGACCGCTGCCGGCCAGGTGCAGCGCGCAGGCCAGCCCGCCCAGCCCGGCCCCGACGACCACCACCCGGTCCGTCCGTCCTGTCACCGTCCGCACGTGACCACCTCCTTGCTCAAGTCGCTCATCAGGCCCGCCGGTTGGCAGCGGCGGTGGCCAGCCCGGTCAGCGCGGTCCGCGCCGTCTGGTCCACGGGTGCGGCGTCGAGCGCGGCCAGCGCGTCGCTGACCCGCTCGGCGATCATCTGCTCCACGCGGGTCACCGCGCCGGTCTCGGCGACCAGCCCGGCGAGCGTGTCGACCGGCCCGTCGGCGGCTCGCTCCAACGCCGTGAGCTGGGCCGGCGTGGCCAGCTCACGGGCCAGCATGAGTAGCGTGGTCGGCTTGCCGGTGCGGAGGTCGTCCCCGGCCGGCTTGCCGGTGGCCGCCGGGTCGCCGTAGACGCCGAGCAGGTCGTCGCGGAGCTGGAACGCTTCGCCGACAGCCAGGCCATAGCGGGTGTACGCGGAGACCAGCGGGTCGTCGGCGGGCACCCCGGCCAGGCAGGCACCGAAGAGCAGTGGTCGCTGGACGGTGTAGCTGGCGGTCTTGTAGCGGGCCACCCGTAGCGCCCGGTCGACCGACCAGCTGCCCGGGTCGTTCTCGCCGAGCACGTCGAGATACTGCCCGGCGACCGTCTCCACCCGCATCTGGTCGTAGCAGCGGCGCACCTCGAAGAGCCGTGTCGACGGCACCGAGGCGTGGGCCAGCAACTGGTCGGCCCAGACCATGCAGAGGTCGCCGATGAGCACGGCGACGGCCTCACCGAACCGGCCGGGATCACCTCGGTGGCCGGCGGCGACGTGCTGTTCGGCGAGCGCGACGTGCGCGGTGGGACGGCCGCGGCGGGTGGTGGACGCGTCCATCACGTCGTCGTGCACCAGCGCGAAGGTGTGCAGCAGCTCCAGCGCGGCCAGCGCGGGCAGCACGGGTGGCAGCGCCGCGGTGCCACCGACGGCCCCGCGCCACCCCCAGTAGGCGAACGTGGACCGGATCCGCTTGCCGCCGGTCAGGACGGCCTCCCGCGCGGTGGCGGCGAAGCTGCCCATCGACGCGTCGATGTCGTTGAGGGTGTCGACCTCGGCGGTGAGGAAGGTGTCCAGGGTCTCGTCGACCGCCGTGACCAGATCGTGGGTATAAGCGGCCAGAACGGCGCGGACCGGATCGTCCCCGTCCCCCGGCCCTGTCGGCGCCACGCGGGTCACGTTGCCCGCAACTGCGTCGTTGGCCATGCGGCTGAGCGTACCCTAGGCTACGAGTTGCGTCGATTGGTGCGTCGATAATGAGGAGGGCCGGTGGAAACTGATCTCACCGCTGCCTATGACCGGTGCCGTGAGCTGCACAAACGCCACGGCCGCACCTACTATCTCGCCACCCGCCTGCTCCCCGCTTGGAAACGACGACATGTGCACGCCCTCTACGGGTTCACCCGGTACGCGGACGAGATCGTCGATCGCACCGAGGACCTGCCGCCGGCCGAGCGCGCCGCCCTGCTGGATCACTGGGCCAGCCAGTTCGTGGCAGGTCTGCACGGTGCGCCCGTCGACGACCCACTGTTGCCGGCCGTGCTGCACACGATCGCCGTCTTCGATCTCGACCGGGACGACTTTGCGTCGTTTCTGAAGAGCATGGCGATGGACCTGACCGTCACCGCGTACCCGACCTACGACCACCTGCTCGACTACATGGAGGGATCGGCGGCGGTCATCGGGACCATGATGCTGCCGATCCTGGGCAGCTCCGACCCGGTGGCGGCCCGGGAGCCGGCCCGTCAGCTCGGCTTCGCCTTCCAACTCACCAACTTCATCCGGGACGTCGCCGAGGACCTCGACCGGGGCCGCACCTACCTGCCCGACGAGGACATGGCGAAGTTCGGGGTCACCCGCGAGGAGTTGGCCGAGGCCCGCGCCCGGGGCCGCGTCACCCCCCGGATCCGCGAGTTGATCGAGTACGAGGTGACCCGCGCCCAGGCGCACTACGCCGCCGCCGCACCGGGCATCACCATGCTGGCGCCCGCCTCGCAGGCCTGCATGCGCACCGCGTACGCGCTCTACGGCGGCATCCTCGACGAGGTGGCCGCGCAGGACTACGACGTCTTCGTCCGGCGGGCCCTGGTGCCGCAGCGGCGACGGATGGCGGTGGCCGCACGGGCCCTGCTCAGCTCGACCGGTACCCCGGTCGTCATCCCCGGGCCGACGATCCACCCGGAGAGCCGGTGACCGCGAGCACGGCGATCGTGCTCCTCACCCGCGACCTGCGGGTGCACGACCACCCGGCGCTGGCCACCACCTGTGCGGCCTTCGACCAGGTGGTGCCGCTGTACGTGCTCGACCCGGCGCTGGCCGACCTCTCCGCCAACCGCACCCGCTTCCTGCACCAGGCCCTCGCCGACCTGCGCGATCAACTCCGCGAGCGTGGCGGCGACCTGGTGGTCCGGCACGGCGACCCGGTGGCCGAGACGATCCGGCTGGCCGACGAGGTCGGGGCCACCGCCGTCGCGCTCTCGGCCGACGTCAGCTACTACGCCGGCCGCCGGGAGCGGCGACTACGCGCCGAGTGCGAGCGGCACCGGCTGCACCTGCGACTGTTTCCCGGGCTGACAGTGGTCGAGCCGGGCGCGTTGCGGCCCGGTGGCGGCGGTGACCACTACCGGGTGTTCAGCCCGTACCACCGGGCCTGGGCGGCCAACCGGTGGCGCGAGGAGTTGGCCGCGCCGCGCCGGATCGCGCTGCCCGACCGGGTACGCGTGGGCCGGCTACCGGCGCTGCCGGCCGGCGACTCGCCCGACGCGGCCAGCGGTGGCGAGCGGATCGCCCGGCAGCGGCTCACCGACTTCCTGCCCGACCTGCCCCGGTACGGCGATCAGCACGACGACATGGCCGGCGACGACACTTCCCGACTCAGCCCGTATTTGCGCTTCGGCTGTGTGTCGCCGCTGGCGGTGGCGAACCGCGCCGGGGACCGGTCCGGCCCGTTCGTCCGGCAGCTCTGCTGGCGGGACTTCTACTACCAGGTCACCGCCGCCTTCCCGGAGATCTCGACCGCGGCGTACCGGCGGGGTGCCACCGAGCAGTGGCGCTACGACGACGACGCGTTGGCGGCCTGGGCCGAGGGACGCACCGGGATGCCGATCGTCGACGCCGGGATGCGGCAGCTGCGGGCCCAGGGCTGGATGCACAACCGGGCCCGGCTGATCACCGCCGGCTATCTGACCAAGCACCTCGGGCAGGACTGGCGGTCCGGGGTGGCGGTCTTCTTCCGCTGGCTGCTCGACGGGGACGTGGCGAACAACTCCGGCAACTGGCAGTGGGTCGCCGGCACCGGCAACGACACCAAGCCCTACCGGGGGTTCAACCCGGTCCGGCAGGCCGAACGGTACGACCCGGACGGCGACTACGTGCGCCGGTGGGTGCCGGAGCTGGCGAGGGTGCAGGGCAAGGCCATCCACCAACCGTGGAAGCTGCCCGAGGCCCTGCGCCAGACGCTCGACTACCCACCGCCCCTCTCGGTGCCGGGCACCGACCCCGTCTGGCTGCGCTGATCACAGCACCGAGTGCAACGCCTCGACCAGCTCGTCCACCCGGTCGTGCTCGGCGAGGTGCGCCGTGGCGTACGCGAAGGTGTAGCCGCGCTCGGGGTCGGCCCACGCGCTGCTGCCGCCGATGCCGCCCATGCCCCAGCTGCCGTCCGGCTCCCGCTGCATGCCCAGCGTCCAGTGGGCGTCGCGGTCCAACACCAGGTCCGGCCCGTCGTACTGGACCCGGGTCGCCTCCGCCACCAGCTCCGGGCTGAACAGCCGGATCCCGTCCAGGACGCCACCGGCCAGCAGACCGGCGTAGAGCCGGGCCAGGCTGGGCGCGGTGGCGTGCAGGTTGACGGCGGGCATCTCGGCGCCCCGCCACAGCGGGCTGTTCAGTACGGCCAGGTCCAGCCCGCCGGCCGGGTTGCCCAGCGCCCGCGCCCGCAGCGACCCCGGTTCGCCGAGCTTCCGGCTCGGCCACTGTGGGTCGCCGTACCGCAGGTTCGCGCAGCGCAGCTGGTCCGCCTCGCTCAGCCCGAAGCCGAGGTCGAGCTGCCACCGGTCGGCGATCTCCTCGGCCAGGAACCGGCCCACCGACCGTCCGTCGACGCGGCGGACCAACTCGCCCACCAGATGCCCGTACGTCCAGGCGTGTTCCCCGGCGACCGAGCCCGGCGACCACTCGGGGTCGGCGGCGGCCAGGTCGCCGGCCAGCAGCGCCCAGTCGGCGACCGCGGCGGCCGGTCGGGGCACCGGGAAGGCCGGCAACCCGGCGGTGTGCGACAACACCTGACGCACCGTGGCGGGTGTGCGGAACTCCGGCCAGTACCGGTCCACGGGAGCGTCGAGATCGACAGTTCCCCGGTCGACGAGCAGCAACAGGCAGAGCGCGGCCACCGGCTTGCCCACCGAGTAGACGTTCACCAGGGTGTCCGGCAGCCACGGCTCGCCGCCAGGCCCGTGGCCGCTGCGGGAGCCGCCGACCAGGTCCACGACCGGCCGCCCGTCGTACCAGATGGTCAGGGCCGCGCCGGTTTCCCGGCCGGAGGCGAACAGGTCGTGGAAGCAGTCCCGGACCGGAGCGAAGCGTGCGTGCATCCGGCCACGGTAGGCGTCCGGGCCGGTGCGCGTGCCCACTTTTCCGCCGACCCCGGTGGTTGGGGTGGTGCCGCTGGGGGATGCTGTTCGGTGTGGCGGAGCCGGAGCTGGTGGATGTGGTCGTGGTCGGGCTCGGGGTCGGTGGCGAGGAGGTGGCCGAGCGACTTGCCGAGGCCGGCCTGAACGTCGTCGGCGTCGAACGGGATCTCGTCGGCGGGGAGTGCCCGTACTGGGGCTGCATCCCGAGCAAGATGATGATCAGAGCCGCCAACGCTCTCGCCGAGGCTCGCCGGGTCGACGGGCTCGCCGGGACGGCGCAGGTCCAGCCGGACTGGGCGCCGGTGGCGAAGCGGATCCGCGAGGAAGCCACCGACACCTGGGACGACACGGTCGCGGCGGAGCGGTTCGTCGGCAAGGGCGGCCGGCTCGTGCGGGGCAGCGGCCGGCTCGACGGTCCGCGCCGGGTTCGCGTCGGTGACCAGGTGTTCGAGGCCCGGCACGGGGTGGTGCTGGGCACCGGTACCCGTCCGTCGGTGCCGCCGATCGACGGCCTGGCCGACACGCCGTACTGGACCAACCACCAGGCGATCGAGGTCGAGGAGCTGCCGGAGTCGCTGCTCGTGCTCGGCGGCGGCGCGATCGGCCTGGAGTTGGCGCAGGTCTTCGCCCGCTTCGGGGTCCGGGTCACAGTGGTCGAGGCGCTCGACCGGGTGCTGGCCATCGAGGAACCCGAGGCGTCCGAGGTCGCCGCCGCGGCGCTGCGCGCCGACGGCGTGGAGATCCACACCGGGGTACGCGCCGAACGGGTCGAGCACGACGGGACCAGGTTCACACTGCGCGGTGGCGGCGGCGCGGAGTTCACCGCCGACCGGCTGCTGGTGGTGACCGGGCGCAAGGCCCACCTCGCCGAGCTGGGCCTGGACACCATCGGCCTGGACGCCAGCCAGCGTTTCCTTCCGGTCGACGACCGTCTGCACGTCACCGACCACGTCTGGGCGGTCGGCGACATCACCGGCGAGGGTGCCTTCACCCACATTGCCATGTACCAGGCGGGGATCGTGATCGCCGACATCCTGGCCCGAGCCCGGCAGGCGGAGGCGGGGGCGGACGCCAGTGGCACCTCCAGCGTGGTCGGCGGAGCGATGGGCGCGTCCAGTTCGCTGGCCGCCAGCGGATCGAGCGGGTCGGCCGGCACCGTCCCGCGAGCCGACTACCGCGCGCTGCCCCGGGTGACCTTCACCGACCCCGAGATCGGCGCGGTCGGGCTCACCGAGCAGCAGGCCCGCGAGCGCGGCATCAACGTGCAGGTCGGTTTCACCAAACTCGGCAGCTCGACCCGAGGCTGGATCCACCGGGTCGGCGACGACGGTTTCATCAAGCTCGTGGCGGACGCCGACCAGGGCGTGCTGATCGGCGCGACCTCGGCCGGGCCGGCCGGCGGCGAGGTGCTGTCCGCACTGGTGGTGGCGGTGCACGCGGCGGTGCCGCTGAGTCAGCTCCGGCACATGATCTACGCGTACCCGACCTTTCACCGGGCCATCGAAACCGCCCTACGCGACCTGTCCTGACCTCAGCCCGGCCGGCATGATCCACTCGCGTTTCAGGAAGTCGCGCGGCAGCCGGCCAGCAAACGACGGGCAATTTGCTGTTCATTTCTTTCATTCAGGTGACGTACGATTGCGACCGTGACCAAGCGGTTGACTGAAGTTGCCAAGAAGGCGGGCGTCAGCGAGGCCACCGTCAGCCGGGTGCTCAACGGCCGCGACGGGGTCTCCGAGGCGACCCGCACCGCCGTGCTGACGGCACTGGACGTGCTCGGTTACGAGCGGCCGACCAAGCTGCGTGGCGAACGCGCCCGGCTGGTCGGGCTGGTGCTGCCCGAGTTGCAGAACCCGATCTTCCCGGCGTTGGCCGAGGTCGTCACCGGCACTCTCGCCCAGCGCGGCTACACCCCGGCGCTCTGTGCCCGGACCATCGGCGGGGTCTCCGAAATGGACTACGTGGAGATGCTCCTCGACCACCAGGTCTCCGGGGTGATCTTCGCTGGTGGCTCGTACGCGCTCGCCGACGCTCGGCACGACCACTACCGTCGGCTGACCGACCGAGGGCTTCCGGTCGTGCTGGTGAACGCGGGTGTGGACGAGCTGGGTTTCCCCCGGGTCTCCACTGACGACGCGGTGGCGGTGGAGCAGGCGTACGGGCACCTGCGCTCGCTCGGGCACGAACGGATCGGCATGGTGCTCGGCCCGGAGGGGCATGTGCCGTCGCGGCGCAAGCTCGACGCGATGATGAAGGCAGCCGGTTGGGACGAGGGCGACGCCGAGTGCGTCGAGCGTTCCAGCTTCTCGATGGAGGGTGCACGGGTCGCCGCGACGAAGTTGGTCGAGCGGGGCGTGACCGGCATCATCTGCGCCAGCGACGTGCTCGCGCTGGGCACGATCCGCGCGGCCCGGCGGCTGGGTCGTTCGGTGCCGGCCGACGTGTCGGTGGTGGGTTTCGACGACTCCGCTTTCATGACGTGCACCGACCCGCCGTTGACCACGGTGCGGCAGCCGATCGAGACGATGGGGCAGGCCGCCGTGGATCTGCTGGTCACCCAGATCGAGGGTGCCGGCGTCCTTCAGGACGAGTTGCTGTTCGAGCCGGAGTTGGTGGTGCGGGGTTCCACCGCGCCCGCCCCCGGCCGCTAGGCACCACACCGAACGACGCTTCGGCCGTCGACCGCATCTCGCGGTCGGCGGCCGTTTTCGTCGTTGCTCGTCACGGTCGCCATCGACCAAGCCGAATGATCGGCCATAAGGGATCAATAGCCGGCAAACCGGCCTGCTTTCAGAGGTTTGCCAACATCTGTCGTCATCGCGTCGTGTCCTTTCGGAACAGGGTCGATACCTTGCCGAAATGAGTCGGCCTCGCTACAGTGACTCCACTCACACCTGGCTCCGACGCAGCTACTGGGCGTCAGGTCGTATCACCGCAGATCAGCGAAGGTCATTGGAGACACCCGTTCCCGAAGGGATGGACAGATGTCCGTACCGCAATACCGAAAGGCTGCGGCGGTTGCGCTCGTGGCCGGCCTGGGGCTCAGCCTCACGGCATGCTCCACGAAGAGCGACGACAAGGGCTCGACCGCAGGCGGCAAGGTCACCATCACGGTCGACTGCCAGCCGGTCGGTGCCCAGAAAGAGCTGTTGAAGAACTGGAACGACGACGTCGCCGAGTTCCAGAAGCAGAACCCGGACATCACCATCAAGAGCGTCAGCGTCGGCGAGCAGTGCAACAACCCGCCGGACTTCACCGCCCGCCTCGCCGGCGGCACCGTGACCGACGTCTTCTACGGGTACATGACCGATCTCCAGCAGGTGCTCGACTCCGGTCAGGCGATGGACATCAGTCAGCAGGTCAACAAGGACACGATCTCGACCTGGGACAGCGTCGACCCGGCGCTCAAGGAGGTCTTCACCGACGGCGGCAAGCTCTACGCCGTTCCGGTGAAGAACTACTCGATGGGCCTGGTCTACAACAAGGCCCTGTTCCAGCAGGCCGGGCTGGACGTGAACAACCCGCCGAAGACCTGGGCCGAGGTCCGGGCCGCCGCCAAGAAGATCTCCGCGCTCGGCAACGGCATCGCCGGCTACTCGGAGTACAGCGCCGGCAACACCGGTGGCTGGCACTTCACCTCCCTGCTCTACTCGCAGGGCGGCCAGGTGCTGACCGAGGACGGCAAGAAGGCCGACTTCAACAACGCCATGGGCAAGCAGGTCCTGCAGAACCTCAAGGACATGCGCTACGGCGACAACAGCATGGGCGCCCGTCAGCTGCTCCAGTGGGGCGACCTGCTGACGAACGCCGGCGCGGGCAAGGTCGGCATGTTCATCGGCGCGCCGGACGCCACCCAGGCGATCGTCAGCCAGTTCCAGGGCAAGTTCCAGGACTGGGCGATGGCTCCGCTGCCCGGCCAGGACGGCGCGGCCAAGGGGACGCTCGGTGGTGGCGAGGGCTACTTCTTCAAGAAGGACCTCACTCCCGAGCAGGTCAAGGCCGGTCTGAAGTGGATCGCGTACCAGAAGCTCACCCCGGGCAAGGGCCAGTTCGACTACGTCCGGGCCAAGCCGCAGAACTACCCGGTGGGTCTGCCCCAGCCGCTGCTCTTCGCCAACGGCAGTGACGCGCAGAAGCAGGAGCTGGAGCTGCGTAAGGCGAACGCGAACGTCGACACGGCGAACTTCGCGCTCTTCGAGGCGACCCCGGTTCCGATCAAGGGTGAGCCGCGCAACGCCCAGGCGGTCTACGCGGTGCTCGACGCCGCGATGTCGGGTGTGCTGACCAACCCGAACTCGAACATCGACGCACTGCTCAAGACCGCCGAGGAGAAGGTCAACCAGCTCCTCGCCGCCGAGAGCTGACCGATCGTGTGGGGGTCGGGACGCCGACCCGACCCCCACGCCACTCGCACCGCATCTCGACGTCACCGACTCACCCAGGAGTTGCCTTGGCGATCACCACCGTCCCGGAGACCCCCAGGAAACCGGGCCGCCCGCCGTCGCCGTACTCGGCGAGGCCGCAGCGCACGAGCCTCGGCCGCAAGGTACGGGACAATCTCACCGGTCACGCGTTCCTGATCGGGGCGGTGCTCTGCTTCGTCGTCTTCTCCTGGTACCCGATGGTCCGCGGCATCATCATGAGCTTCCAGCGGACCCGGCGCGGCGAGACCAGCTGGGTGGGCTGGGACAACTACTCCCGCATCATCGCCGACCCCAGCTTCTGGACGGCCTGGCAGAACACGTTCTACTTCACCGTCCTGGCGCTGGCCCTCGGGTACGTGGTGCCGTTCTTCGTGGCGATCCTGCTCAACGAGTTCCGCCACGCCAAGGGGTACCTGCGGATCCTGGTCTACCTGCCGGTGATGCTGCCGCCGGCCTCGGCGCTGTTCCTCTTCAAGTTCTACGCGTACGACCCCAGCGAGGCCGGGCTCTTCAACGCGATCCTCAAGGCACTGCACCTGCCCACCTCGCAGTGGATGCAGTCGCCGGAGATGACGATGCCGGCGATGGTGCTCGCGTCGACCTGGATGAACATGGGCGGCGCGGTGCTGATCTACCTGGCGTCGTTGCAGAACATCCCCGGCGAGCTGTACGAGGCGGCGGAGCTCGACGGCGCCGGGATCTGGCGCCGGATCGTCCACGTGACGATCCCGCAGACCCGGTTGATCCTCGCGCTCCTGGCGATGTTGCAGATCGTCGCCACCATGCAGCTCTTCATCGAGCCACTGATCCTCGCCAACGGCGCGGGCGCGGAGGACTCGGCGACCTCGGTGGCGTACCTCATCTACCAGCACGGGTTCTTCCAGAACGATCTCAACGGCGCCGCCGCCCTGGGCGTGATCATGCTCGTGGTGCTGGCCGGCTTCTCCGCCGTGTACGTGCGGCTGACTGCGAAACAGGACTAGGACGGCGAGGAATGGCACAGGATTCCGGAACCCGGACCCTCATCTCCCAATCCCAGCTCCGCCGGGGGCGCGGTCGGGTCATCTACTGGACGCTGCTGGTAGTGGTCGTGGCGGGGTTCACGCTCGTCTTCCTCGGGCCGCTCTACTGGATGGTCACCGGCGCGCTCAAGTCCGGCCAGGAGATCGCGCAGACCCCACCGTCGCTGTTCCCCAAGGACCCGCAGCCGCAGAACTACATCGACGCGTGGAACAACCTGGCCCTCGCCAAGCTGCTGTTCAACACCTTCTACTACGCCATCGGCGCGGTGCTGTTCCAACTCGTCTTCGACACCGCCGCCGCGTACTCGCTGTCCAAGCTTCGACCGATCTTCGGCAACGTGATCCTCGCCCTGATGCTGGGGACGCTGATGATCCCGGCGATGGTCCTCATCGTTCCGCAGTACGTGACCGTGATCGACCTGCCGATCGTGCACATCAACCTGCTGGACTCGCCTTTCGCGATCTGGTTGCCCCTGGTCGCCAACGCGTTCAACATCTTCCTGTTGAAGCGGTTCTTCGACTCGATCCCCGAGGAGCTGATGGCGGCCGCCCTCATGGACGGGGCGACGTCGCTGCGCACGCTCTGGTCGATCATCCTGCCGCTGTCGCGCCCCATCCTCGGCGTCGTCTCGATCTTCGCCGTGACGGCGGTCTGGAAGGACTTCCTCTGGCCGAAGCTGGTCATGCCGTCGCCCGAGACCCGGACGGTCAGCGTCGGCATCTACGCCTTCGCGGGCGGCACACCGATGAACGTGGTGATCGCCGCCTCGGTCATCGCCGCGATCCCGACTGTCATCATCTTCCTGATCTTCCAGCGGAACATCATGTCCGGTCTGACCACGGGCAGCATCAAGGGATAGCGACCACCGGTCCTCCCGCGCGGCGAACAACGACCGTTCGCCCGATACATATCTAGGTCCGGCGAACCCGCCGACGTACTGACGCAGAAAGCAGGTGCTCGTGTCCACAGCTGACAGAAGTCCGTGGTGGCGTGGAGCCGTGATCTACCAGGTGTATCCCCGGAGCTTCGCCGACGGTAACGGCGACGGCATCGGTGACATCGCCGGCATCCGGTCCCGGCTGAACCACCTGTCCGCGCTCGGCGTCGACGCGATCTGGTTCAGCCCCTGGTACCCGTCCCCGATGGCCGACGCAGGCTACGACGTCTCCGACTACCGCGACATCGACCCGGTCTTCGGCACCCTGGCCGAGGTGGAGGCGCTGATCGCGGAGGCGCACGCGCTGGGCATCCGGACCATCGTCGACGTGGTGCCCAACCACTGCTCCGACGCGCACCCCTGGTTCCAGGCCGCGCTCGCCGGCGGACCCGGCGCGCCCGAACGGGACCTGTTCTGGTTCCGACCCGGCCGGGGTCCCAACGGCGACGAACGACCCACCGACTGGATCGGCGAGTTCGGCGGCGAGACCTGGACCCGCACCACCAACCCGGACGGCACCCCCGGCGACTGGTACCTGCACCTGTTCGCCCCCCAGCAGCCGGACTTCAACTGGGACCACCCCCGGGTGCGGGAGGAGTTCGAGGACATCCTGCGGTTCTGGTTCGACCGGGGCGTGGACGGCATCCGGATCGACTCGGCCGGGCTCCTGGTCAAGGACGGGACGCTGCCCGAGGTCCGCGAGGACCAACCGCACCCGTTCCACGACCTCGACGGCGTGCACGACATCTACCGGGGCTGGCGTCGGGTCGCCGACGAGTACGCCGACCGGGCGCTGATCGGTGAGGTGTGGCTGCCGGACCGGCAGCGGTTCGCCAACTACCTGCGCCCGGACGAGCTGCACGCCGCGTTCAACTTCGACTTCCTCGGCTGCGCCTGGGACGCCGCGGCGCTGCGGGAGAGCATCGACGGGACGCTGAGCGCGCACGCGCCGGTCAACGCGCCGGCCACCTGGGTGCTCTCGAACCACGACGTCACCCGGCACGTCACCCGCTACGGTCGCGCGGACACCCGGTTCAGCTTCGCGGCCAAACGCGAGGGCACCCCCACCGACCTGGAGCTGGGCACCCGCCGGGCCCGCGCCGCCGCGCTGCTCTCGCTGTCGCTGCCCGGTGCCGCCTACGTCTACCAGGGCGAGGAGCTGGGCCTCTACGAGGTCGAGGACATTCCGTACGCGATGCGGCAGGACCCGATGTGGGAGCGGTCCGGCCGGGTCGACCCCGGTCGGGACGGCTGCCGCGTACCGCTGCCGTGGGCCGGGGACGAGCCGCCGTTCGAGTTCAGCCCCGAGGGTGCCGCGGCGCCCTGGCTGCCGCAGCCGGCCGACTGGAAGGACCGGACGGCCAGCGCGCAGACCGGCGACTCGGCCTCGATGCTGGAGCTGTACCGGGCGGCGATCCAGGCCCGAAAGGCCGACCCGTCGCTCGGTGACGGCGAGCTGACCTGGTTGCCCGCCCCGGACGGGGTGCTGGCGTTCAACCGCGGCGGTGGCTTCACCTGCCTGGTCAACCTCTCCGCCGCGCCGGTGCCGATGCCAGCTCGGGGGGAGTTGCTGCTGGCCAGCGGGCCGCTCGACGACGGGTTGCTGCCGTCCGACACAGCGGTCTGGCTGCGTACCGCCGAATCCACCGACGGGCCGCGCGGGGCGGACGGCCCGGCCTGACCTGACTCTGCTCGCCGTGGTGCCGGCGGCCCGTCCCGGTCGCCGGCACCACGCCACCAAGAAGGGAGAACCGAGGGGGGACGCGCGACACCGCACCGACACGGGGGGATCTGGCCTGCCTGACGAAAGGGAGAGCGCAGCTCATGGCCAACCACACCACCGGCACCCCGCACCACCTTCGACACCCGGCCCGGGCAGGGTTGGCCGCCATCGCCGCCACCCTGCTCGCCGCCACAACGGTCACCGCCCTCGCGGTCACCGGCACCGCGACCCCGGCCTCGGCGGCGGGGTTGTCCCCCTTCGACATCCCCAACCGGGGCGCCACAGTTCCGTTCGTCGAGCAGGAGGCGGAGGAGACCGCCCACAACGGCACGAAGATCGGCCCGGACCGGCGCTATGGCACGTTGCCGTCAGAGGCGTCCGGCCGGGAGGCGGTCACCCTCGACGCCGTCGGCGAGTACGTCGAGTTCACCCTCACCGCCCCGGCCAACGCGGTCACCTTCCGCTACAGCCTGCCGGACAGCCCGGCCGGCACCGGCCGTGACGCCGCCATCGACCTGCGGGCCAACGGGGCGCTGCTGAAGTCGGTCCCGGTCACGTCGAAGTACGGCTGGTACTACGGCGGATACCCGTTCAACAACAACCCGGGCGACACCAACCCGCACCACTTCTACGACGAGACCCGGGCGCTGTTCGGCAGCACCCAGCCGGCCGGCACGAAGATCCGGCTCCAGGTTTCCTCGACCGCGCAGTCGCCCACGTTCACCATCGACCTGGCCGACTTCGAGCTGGTCGCCCCGGCGATCACGAAGCCCTCCGGTGTGCTCGACGTGGTCACCGACTTCGGTGCCGACCCGAGTGGCGCGACCGACTCGACGGCGAAGTTCCAGGCGGCGGTCGACGCCGGCAGGGCCCAGGGCCGGGCGGTCTGGATCCCGACCGGCACCTTCACCCTCTGGGACCACGTGGTGGTCGACGGGGTGACACTGCGTGGCGCCGGCCCCTGGTATTCGGTGCTCGGCGGCCGGCACCCCACCGAGCGGAACAGGTCCGTCGGCATCTACGGCAAGTACGTCCCCGGTGGCGGCTACACCGGCCCGGTCCGCGCGCACGAGGCGAACGGGCCCAGCCGCAACGTCACGCTGCGGGACTTCGCCATCATCGGCGACATCCGCGAGCGGGTCGACGACGACCAGGTCAACGCACTGGGCGGGGCGATGACCAACTCGGTGGTCGACAACCTCTGGCTGGAGAACACCAAGGTCGGGGCGTGGATGGACGGCCCGATGGACAACTTCACCATCCGCAACAGCCGGATCCTGGACCAGACCGCGGACGGGGTGAACTTCCACACCGGGGTGACCAACTCGACGGTGACGAACACGTTCGTCCGCAACACCGGCGACGACGCGTTGGCGATGTGGGCGCAGAGCGTGCCGAACGTCAACAACTCCTTCACCCACAACACCATCGGGGTGACCCTGCTGGCGAACCACCTGGTCAGCTACGGCGGTCGGGACATCAAGATCACCGACAACGTGACGGCCGATTCGCTGACCAACGGCGGCGGCATCCACGTCGCGAACCGCTACCCCGGCGTGCAGGGCGCCACCGGCGTCCAGGGCACCTGGACGATCGCCCGTAACACGTTGATCCGTAACGGCAACTCGGACTACAACTGGAACTTCGGTGTCGGCGCGATCTGGTTCTCCGCGCTCAACGAGGCGTTCCAGAACCCCACCATCAACATCACCGACACCGACATCCTGGACAGCTCGTACGCGGCGCTGCACTGGATCGAGGGCCAGACCAACGGGATCAACCTCAACAACGTACGGATCGACGGCGCCGGCACGTACGCGCTCCAGGTCCAGGCGAACAGCCAGGTGTCCTTCACCAACGTGCGGGCCACCAACATCGCGCAGAGCAACCCGATGCACAACTGCGTGGGCGCCGGCTTCCAGATCACCCAGGGCTCGGGCAACTCCGGCTGGTACACCCCGACCCCGTACTGCGGCCCGTGGCCGAACCCCCAGTGGGGCGGTGGACCCACCTCGCCGCCGCCGACCACCCCACCGCCCACCACGCCGCCCCCGACCACCCCGCCCCCGACCAGCGGAAACCTGGCGCTGGGCCGGTCGACGACCGCGACCAGCACCAACCAGAGCTACACGGCCGCCAACGTGGTGGACGGCAACGCGTCGACGTACTGGGAGAGCGCCAACAACGCCTTCCCCCAGTCGGTCACCATCGACCTGGGCGCGTCCCGGTCGGTCGACCGGGTGGTACTCAAGCTGCCCAGCGGTTGGGAGCAGCGCACCCAGACCCTGTCGGTGCTCGGCTCCACCGACGGCTCGTCGTACAACACGCTGGCGTCGTCCGCCGGTCGGGTCTTCGCCCCCGGCGCGGGCAACACCGTGTCGATCGGGCTGCCCTCCGGTGACCGCCGCTACATCCGGGTCACCGTCACCGGCAACACCGGCTGGCCGGCCGCGCAACTCTCCGAGGTCGAGGTGTACGGCGGCACCCAGACCACGCCGCCGCCCACCACACCGCCCCCGACCACGCCGCCCCCGACCACGCCGCCGCCCAGCGGCAACCTGGCGGCCGGGCGGTCGATCACCGAGACCAGCCACTCCGACGTGTACGCCGCCCCCAACGCGGTGGACGGCGACGCGAACACCTACTGGGAGAGCGCCAACAGCGCGTTCCCGCAGTCGCTGACGGTGGACCTGGGCACCAATCGGACGGTGTCCCGGGTCGTGCTGAAGCTCCCACCGTCGTCGGCCTGGCAGACGCGTACGCAGACGCTGGCGGTGCTCGGCTCCACGAACGGCTCGACGTTCAGCACGCTGAAGGCGTCCGCCGGCTACAGCTTCAACCCGGCCAGCGGCAACACGGTCACCGTGACCTTCACGGCGACCACCCAGCGGTACCTGCGGCTGACCGTCACCGGCAACAGCGGCTGGCCAGCCGGCCAGCTCAGCGAGTTCGAGGTCTACTCCAGCTAGGTCGGTTGCCCCGGCGCAACGCCGCGCCGGCCGTCCGACCCCGTCCCCAACCCGCACCGTCCCCCACCTGTCGCGGAACGACGGGCGTACCCCTGCACCCGTCCCCGGGCAACGCACACACACCCACCCCCGAAAGAGGTGTAGCGACCCCATGTCAAGGACTGGCACGAGACGAGGCACGCCGCCAACCGGCGCGCCCACCACCGTCCCCCGCACCGCCCGCACGGGCCGCCGTCGGATGCTCGCCGGCGCGCTCGCCGGGATGCTCCTCGCCACCGCCCCGGTCGTCACCCCCATGGCGAGCGCGGCACCGGCGGCCGACCCGTCCGCGGCCGCCGCCCGCGTGGCCATGCTCGCCGGGCTCTCCGCGACCATGACCGCCAGCAGTTACAACCAGAACTACGTGGCGGGCAACGCCAACGACGGCAACGCGTCGACCTACTGGGAGAGCGCCAACAACGCGTTCCCGCAGTGGATCCAGGCGGACCTGGGCGCCACGGTCAGCGTGGACCGGGTGGTGCTCAAGCTGCCGCCCGCGTCGGACTGGCAGACCCGCACCCAGACGCTGTCGGTGCTCGGCTCCACCAACGGCTCGTCCTTCACCACCCTGAAGGCGTCCGCCGGCTACACCTTCAACCCGAGCAGCGGCAACACCGCCACCGTCAGCTTCACCGCCGCCAGCACCCGCTACGTACGCGTGCAGGTGACCGGCAACACCGGTTGGCCGGCTGCCCAGCTGTCCGAGGTCGAGGTCTACGGCGCCACCGGCAGCAACGACACCCAGGCGCCCAGCGTCCCGGGCAACCTGGCCTACACCCAGCCGGTCAGTGGGCAGATTCGGCTCGCCTGGTCGGCGTCCACCGACAACGTCGGGGTGACCGGGTACGACGTCTACGCCAACGGCGCGCTGCGCGGCAGCGTCAACGGCTCGACGCTCACGTACACCGACAGCCAGCCGACCAGTGCCACGGTCTCGTACTACGTGCGGGCCAAGGACGCGGCCGGCAACCAGTCGGCGAACAGCAACACCGTGACCCGGACCGGCACCGGCAACCCGCCGACCGGTTCCAACCTGGCGATCGGCAAGCCGATCACCGCCTCCGGGTTCGTGCACACGTTCGTGGCCACCAACGCCAACGACAACAATGTGGCCACCTACTGGGAGGGCAACGGCAACCCGAGCACGCTGACCGTGCAGCTCGGCGCCAACGCCAGCCTCAGCCAGGTCGTCGTGAAGCTCAACCCGGACTCGGCGTGGGGTGCGCGTACCCAGAACATCACGGTGCTCGGCCGGGACCAGGGCTCGTCGAGCTTCACCACCCTGGTCGGCGCGGCGAACTACAGCTTCAACCCGGGCAGCGGCAACACGGTGACCATCCCGGTCTCCGGCGCGGCGGCCGACGTACGGCTCTCGATCGCCTCGAACACCGGCGCTCCGGCCGGTCAGGTGGCCGAGTTCCAGGTCTTCGGCACCCCGGCGCCGAACCCGGACCTGACCGTTACCGGCATGTCGTTCAGCCCGTCCGCACCGGTGGAGACCAGCACCATCACGCTCTCCGCGACGGTGCGTAACGCGGGCTCGGCGGCCTCCGGCGCGACCAACGTCAACTTCTACCTGGGCTCCACCCGGGTGGGCACGGCTTCGGTCGGCGGTCTCGCGGCCGGCGCCTCGACCACTGTCAGCGCCAGCATCGGCACCCGGGACTCGGGCAGCTACCCGCTCAGCGCCAAGGTCGACGAGTCGAACACCGTCGTCGAGCAGGACGACACCAACAACAGCTACACGAACCCCAGCCCGTTGGTCGTCGCCGCGGTCGCCAGCTCGGACCTGGTCGCCTCGGCGGTCGCCTGGTCGCCGGGCAACCCGTCGGCGGGCAACACGGTGAACTTCTCCGTGTCCATCCGCAATGCCGGCAACCAGGCTTCCGCGTCCGGTGCGCACGGCATCACCCTGACCGTGCTCAACGAGTCCGGCACCGTGGTCCGTACCCTGACCGGCTCGTACTCCGGCGTGATCAACGCCGGCGCCACGGTCGGCCCGATCAGCCTGGGCACCTGGACCGCCGCGAACGGCAAGTACACCGTCCGGGTGGTGCTCGCCGTGGACGGCAACGAGTTGCCGGTGAAGCAGGCCAACAACACCAGTGACCGTCCGCTCTTCGTCGGTCGCGGCGCCAACATGCCGTATGACATGTACGAGGCTGAGGACGGCGTGATCGGCGGTGGCGCCGCCGTCGTCGGACCGAACCGGGAGGTCGGCGACCTGGCCGGCGAGGCGTCCGGTCGGCGGGCGGTGACCCTCAACTCGAACGGCAGCTATGTCGAGTTCACCACCCGGGCCAGCACCAACACGCTGGTCACCCGTTTCTCCATCCCGGACGCCGCCGGCGGTGGCGGGATCAACTCGACGCTGAACGTCTACGTCAACGGCACGTTCCACAAGGCCATCGACCTGACGTCCCGGTACGCCTGGCTGTACGGCAACGAGACCAGCCCGGGCAACTCGCCGAGCGCGGGCGGTCCGCGGCACATCTACGACGAAGCCAACGTCATGCTCAACTCCACCGTTCCGGCCGGCAGCAAGATCCGCCTTCAGAAGGACCCGGCCAACACCACCACGTACGCCATCGACTTCATCAACACGGAGCAGGTGGCGCCGGTCGCCAACCCGGACCCGGCGCGCTACACCACGCCGACCGGCTTCACCCACCAGGACGTGCAGAACGCCCTGGACCGGGTGCGGATGGACACCACCGGCAACCTGATCGGGGTGTACCTGCCGGCCGGTAACTACTCCACCTCGTCGAAGTTCCAGGTGTACGGCAAGGCGGTCCAGGTGACCGGTGCCGGCCCCTGGTACACCCGGTTCAACGCGCCGTCGGGCCAGGACAACACCGACATCGGTTTCCGGGCCGAGAACTCGGCGGCCAACTCGTCGTTCAAGAACTTCGCGTACTTCGGCAACTACACCTCGCGGATCGACGGTCCGGGCAAGGTGTTCGACTTCTCCAACGTGTCGAACATCGTGATCGACAACATCTGGAACGAGCACATGGTGTGCCTCTACTGGGGCGCGAACACCGACTATATGACGATCAAGAACTCCCGGATCCGGAACATGTTCGCCGACGGCATCAACATGACCAACGGGAGCACCAACAACCTGGTCAGCAACAACGACGCCCGGGCCACCGGCGACGACAGCTTCGCGCTGTTCTCGGCCATCGACGCGGGCGGCGCCGACATGAAGGACAACGTCTACGAGAACCTGACCTCGACCCTGACCTGGCGGGCCGCCGGTGTCGCCGTGTACGGCGGCTACGGCAACACGTTCCGCAACATCTACATCGCGGACACGCTGGTCTACTCCGGCATCACCATCAGCTCGCTCGACTTCGGCTATCCGATGAACGGCTTCGGTGCCAGCCCGCCCACCCGGTTCGAGAACATCTCGATCGTGCGGGCCGGTGGGCATTTCTGGGGCTCACAAACCTTCCCGGCGATCTGGGTCTTCTCCGCCTCGAAGGTGTTCCAGGGCATCCGGGTCAGCGACGTCGACATCATCGATCCGACCTACAGCGGCATCATGTTCCAGACCAACTACGTCGGTGGGCAGCCGCAGAACCCGATCACCGACACGGTCTTCACGAACATCTCCATCAGCGGTGCCCGGAAGAGCGGGGACGCCTACGACGCGAAGTCCGGCTTCGCCATCTGGGCGAACCCGATGCCGGAGGCCGGGCAGGGGCCGGCCGTCGGGTCGGTCACCTTCAACAACCTCCGGTTGAGCAACAACGCGGTGGACATCCAGAACCCCACGACAACCTTCACCATCAACCGCAACTGAGCTAGCCGGTAGCCGACGCCGCCGGGGGGTGTACCCCTCCCGGCGGCGTCGCGCCGTGTCGGCCCTCACCCGCGGCGAACCGGGCCGCGCCGGCCGCCGCGTCCGTGGCCAGCGAGTCCATCCCGTACGCCAACTCGGTCGCCAGCGCCTCCGGCTCTTCTCGCCCCGCGCCGGCCAGCAGCGCCGCCCGGTCGTTGCGCAGGCAGGTCTGCGGATGCCGGGCGATCGCCGCCGCCAACTCCTCGGCCGCGGCCCGCGCCTGGCCGGGTGGCACCAACCGATTGACCAACCCCATCGTGTACGCCTCGTCGGCCGGCACCGGGCGGCCGGTGAGGATCAGGTCCATGGCCCGACTCTCGCCGATCAGCCTGGGCAGCCGGACGGTGCCACCGTCGATCAGCGGCACTCCCCAGCGGCGGCAGAACACCCCGAGTGTCGCGTCGGACTCGGCGACCCGCAGGTCACACCAGAGCGCCAACTCGAGCCCGCCCGCCACCGCGTACCCGGAGATCGCCGCGATCACCGGTTTGCTGAGCGTCATCCGGGTCGGACCCATCGGGCCGTCCCCCTCCGGCTCGACCCGGTTGCCGCTCGGTGTGCCGATCGCCTTGAGGTCGGCACCGGCGCAGAACGTTCCACCGGCGCCCCAGAGCACGGCCACCGCCGCGTCGGGATCGGCGTCGAAGGCCCGAAACGCGTCGGCCAGCGCCCGAGCCGTAGGACCGTCCACGGCGTTCCGAGCGTCCGCCCGGTCCAACACCACGGTGCTGACCGCCCCGACCCGTTCCACCCGCACACCCATCCCGCCAGCATGCCCGCCCCACCCCACCCCCACCAGCCCCGTCGATCTTGCACTTCCGGTTGCCGGTTCGCGGCTTGTGCCCCGGATTATCGGAGCAGGAACTGCAAGATCGGCGGTGTGGACGGCGCGGCAGGTTTGTCGCCGCCGACCGGTTTGCGACGGCGATCGCCGGGAAGTCGGTACTCGTGCGAGCACTTTTGACGAAAGTTGAGCAGGACTCCCGGCTGGACCGCGCGGGTGACCGGTTGCAGAAGGTCGTCCTGGGGACGCTGCGTCCACGCCGGCTGCGCGACCTGCTGCACGGGGTGACCCTCGGGCACCCGCTGCACCCGGCGATGGTGCAGGTGCCGGTCGGCGCGTGGATCAGCGCCGCGGTGCTCGACCTCATGCCTGGGCAGCGCCGGCCCGCCACCGTGCTGGTCGGTCTGGGCACCGCCAGCGCGCTGCCGGCGGCGGTCGCCGGTCTGAACGACTGGGCGGCACTCGCCCGGGACCAGCGCCGGGTCGGCCTGGTGCACGCCGCCGCCAACACCGTCGGCATGACGCTCTACGCCGGCTCGTTGGCCGCCCGACTGTCCGGCCGCCACGGAGTGGGTCGCGCCCTCGGCTTCCTCGGGCTCTCCACCGTGAGCCTCGGCGCGTACATCGGGGGTCACCTGGCGTACAAGCAGGGGGCGCAGGTCAACCAGAGCGTCTCCGAGCTGCACCGGATGACCGATGGCTGGCACTCGCTGGCCGACATGGCGACGTTGCCGCAACGCACCCTGATCACCCGAGAGGTGGACGACGACATCTCGGTCATCCTCTACCGGCACGGTGACGAGGTGACGGTGATGTTGGAGCGCTGCCCGCACCAGAGCGGGCCGCTCGGCGAGGGTGAAGTTCAGGAGATCGACGGCCACGCCTGCGTGGTCTGCCCGTGGCACGGCAGCGCCTTCCGGCTCAATGGCGGTGAGGTCGTGCAGGGGCCGTCCGGCAACGATCAGCAGATCCTGCCCACCCGGATCCAGAACGGCGTGCTCCAGACCCGCCTACCCTGACCCGCCTGCCCGGACCGGCCCCAGCGTTGCGGCCTGGCACCCCGGCACCCGGCGCAACCCTGCCTGAGTTTGCGGAGCCTCCGCAGGCGGCAGAGACACCAGGTCGTGCGGGCCCGCTCAGGTGCGTCGGTGTCGACCGACCGGCGGACCATCCGGTACGGAGTCGAGGCCGTGCCCGCCGTCGAACAGCCCGCCCTCGCCACCAGCACCGGCCCAGCCCTCGTCACCACTCCAGCCCCCAGGGCCGGTGGTCGTCATTCCGCCGCCGTGGGGTGCCGTGCCGCCGGAGAGAGCCATCCCGCTGCCCGGGAACGCCGTGCTGCCGGGGAAAGCCATTCCGCTTCCGGCGGGTTCCACTTCGTTGCCGGCGGGCGTCACACCACTGCCAGCAGGGGCGATCCCGCTACTGACGGGCGTCACCCCACTGCCGGCAGGTGCGACCCCACTGCCGGTAGGCGTCATTCCGCCACCACGAGGTGCGAAGTCGTTCCCGCTCGGTGCCGCGCCGCTGTGCGGAGTCGCCGGGGCTTCGATGGCCGCCGCCGCCCGGCTGGCAGCCCACGCGGCACCACTTCCGCCCGCCCCACCACTGCCCCGCCGGCCCGCGCCGCCCCGGGATGTGCGGGAGGACGCGGCCAGTCGGGGAGACGCGCCGGCGGTGGCTGGACGGCGGCGGAGCCCCAGGACGGCGCCGATCTGGGCGCCGACGATGCTCGCCACCGCCAGTACGGCGGAGACCGCCAGCGGGCGGTTCACCCGATCGGCGGCACCGGCTCGGGCCGCACCGACCGTCATCGCTGGTGGTTGGCCCGCTGACTCCGTACCGCTGGGTGGTGCCGGGGCCACCCGCGGCGGTGCGGCCCGCTCGGGCGCCGGCCGGGGCGCGGGCGGTTTCGGCGCCGCGGGCCGGTCGACGAGCCGGCCGGTGGCGTGCTGCCGAGCCCCCTGGTCGGCGGCCTCAGTGGGCAGTCGGAGCAGTTGGCCGGGGCGGATCCGGTCCGGATCGTCGAGCTTGTTCAGCTTGGCGAGCTGTCGGTAGTCGCCGAACTCGTCCAGGTACCGCTCGGCCACCTCCCCGAGGTAGTCGCCCCGCGCCACCCGGTACACCGGCGCGGCCTCGTCGTTCGCCGCCGAGGCACCGGGTGCGGCCACCCCCGTCCCGGCCATGCCGAGCAGCCCTCCTCGGGCCACCGGCGCGGCCGTGTCCGGTGTCGTCGCGGCGCGGGTCGGCGCGGCCAGGGTGGTGACGGCCGGCGCGCTCGGACTGGCGTACACCGGAGTTCCGTAGATTGCCGCGGCGCTGGCGGCGGCCGGGCTGGCGACCAGGATCAGCGCGACCGAGCCGACCAGCGCGGCGGCGGCCTTCTGCTGGCGGCCCATCCCGGGCAGCTTCGGCGCCGGCCGGCGCAGGGTCTGGGCGCCCAGCTCGACGAGGACGGAGAAGGCGAACGTGGCCCAGCCGAACCAACCGGCCACGGCGAGCGCCCGCAGGAAGAGCTGACCGTCGTCCCGGCTGGTCAGCGCGGTGCCTACCTCGCTGATCGTGGGAAGGTGATCGGGCAGCGGGTTACCGGCGAAGGCGAGCAGCGCGATCGGCGCGCCGACCAGCAGCACCAGGAGCACGGCCAGCGCACCGATGCCGGTGAGGATCCGTCCGGTCCGCCGTACGACGGACCCACCCGATACGGGCATGGCTGCCTTCCTTCCTACGGTGTTGCGGTGATGGCACGCGCGGTCGCCTCGCCGGTGACGGTGACCGTCTTCTTCTGGATGAACGGTCCGACCATCGAGCGGTGGTAGGTGATGGAGACGGTCACCCGGATCAGGGTTTCCCCGTCGACCTCGGGGAAGTTCACGGTGTGGCCAGCGGTGTTCACGGCCGCCAGGTAGCTGGCGACCGCCTCGCGCGCCTCCGGCTCGTTGATCCGCTTCGGTCCGCCCTCGATGGCGGTGGCCCGGTCGATGGCCTGACCGCCGGTCCGGGCCGCCTCGGCGGCGAGGTTCTGGGCGCGTTGCAGGGTGCGGAGCTGCCCGGCGCCGTCGAAGGAGAGGCCGATGATGGCCAGTACACCGACCATCGTCACCGCGAAGAAGATGCTCACCCGGCCGTGCTCACCTGCCCGCGAGGGCCTGGCAGCCGACGTGGTGGCCGTCATTGCCGACTCCGGTAACGGTCGAGCGGAGAGGTGAACTGCGCGGAGATCTCCTTCTCGATCTCCATTCCGGGCAGGACGTCGAGTGTGATGTCCTTGAAGGACACTGTGCAGCGGATCGTCACCGTCACCGTGGCGTTGCTACCGACCGAACTACTGAAGGCATCGTCGAAGCTGGACACATTGCCGGGCGACTTGCCGGTGAATTCCGGTTCCAGGTCGTTGGTACAGGCCAGGCCGTGCCAGTCCAGCTGCTTTTGGGCAGCCTCCCGCGCCTCATCTTTAGCGACGTCGGAATTCCGGGAAATCGAGGCCGCCCGGGCGGCGTCGTGCGCGGCCGCCTCAAGCGCCTCCGCCGCCACCGCGCTGCGCCCGACCACACCGGCCAACACCATCAACGCGATGAACGCGGGCGCGAGCACCGCCACCTCGATGGAGACCGAGCCCCGCTCGGCGGTACGGGTCATGGCTGGGTCACCCTCTCCACCGTTCCGTGGGCGGTCTGCTCTATTGCGAAGTCCACGCCCGGCACCACGGACAGGGACCGGCCGCTCACCGTGCAGGTCACGTCGGTCGTGGTGGTCACGCAGGTCGGGCCGGCCTTGTCCCAGCCCACCAACCAACCGCCGGCGGCCCTCAGGAAGCGGGAGGCGCTGTCCACCCCGGCGCCGTTGCGCGCCTGGTACGTCCGCTGCGCGTTGACGCCACTCTGCGCGGCGTTCAACGCCGTGGAGCGGGCGAGGAAGACGGCCGCGACCTGGATCGAGGCGAAGAGCAGCACCAGGATCAGCGGCATCATCACGGCGAGTTCCACCGGGTTGGCACCCCGCTCGCGGTCGCCGGCCGCGAGGCGGCGCCGGGCGGCGGTGACCGCTCGGCTCCATCTCGGGTACCTGGCTCGACGCATTCCGGCTACTTCGGGACCGTGTATCCCGGGATGCCGTCCATCCAGCCCTTGGCCTTGGTCAGGGCCAGGGCGGTGACGGCCATGGCGACGGCGACCAGGCCGGCGATGATCACCGCAGTGGGCACCGGGCTGTCGCCGCGCTCACCGTCGCGGCGCAGCTCGGCCATGCGCGTCGTCACCACGACGTGCAGATAGCTGAGGATGGACATGGCGTTCTCCTTCAGGGGGACGGGGTCACACACGGGCGATGAACGGATAGAGGACGAACCCGAGCAGCACGAAGACGAGCAGCGCGCCCGGGATGTCGAGCTTGCTGGTGATTCCCTCGGCGCGAGCCAGGTTGTCGGTGCGGATCTGGTCGCGCAGCGAGTCGGCCCGGCTGCGCAGCGTCTCGTGCACCTGCGCGCCCTCGCTGCCGGAGGAGCGCATGATCGCGCCGACATCACCCAACTCCGGAATGCCGATCTTGTCGGCGAGGTCGCGCAGCTCGTCCCAGGGCGCGTGCATCTGCATCTGGGCGATCCGCAGCGACTCCTGGAGGCGGTCGAACACCCAACCGTCGCAGACCGCCGCCGCCCGCTCCAGCGATTGCACGGGCCCGTGCGCGGCGGAGAGCTGCAACGCCACCAGGTCGAGGTAGGTGCAGACCGCCTGGCGGAACTCGTCGCGGGCGGCGTTGGCCTTGGTCAGCACGGCGCGGTGCGCCAGCAGGCCGGCCAGCAGCGCCAGGCCGAGGCTGCCCAGCACCGGCACTACCAGCGGGAACGGGATGCCGAGCACCCACAGCGCCACCCCGAGCACAGTCGGTGTGGCCAACCCGATCAGCGCGGAGAGCAGCACCGACAGCGCGTACTGCTCGGAGGTCTGGCCGATCAGCGCCAGCTGCATCTGCGGCGGCCGCAACCAGCGGGACATCCCGGTCAGCCAGTCGAGTCGCCGAGACGCGGGCGTGGACACCCGGCCGACGCCCGGCGGCTGGTGCAGTCGGCGCAGCGCCGGCCCGAGCGCCGGTGTCGCCGGCACCAGCTCCCGAACCACCAGGAACACACCCAGGCCGATCCCGGCGCCACCGCAGACCGCGAGGACAAACTGCCAGTTCACGATCATGGGAGCCGCCTTTTGTTCGCGACTGCGGGGCTCCGCTGCGCTGCACTCCTCGCGCTCACGCGATCACCTCGGCCGGGTTGGGCGCCGGCAGGAACCGGGCCGGCCGTTGCGGCTGGCTCATCGACCGCACCCAGGCCAGCAGGCCGATGAAGGCTGCGCCGAGGGCGGCCATCACCAGCTGACCCACCGGCGTGCCGTACGGCCTGATGTACTCGGTGTTGATCAGCCCGTACGCCAGGGTCGCCAGCGTCATCCCGGTGAGGAAGCGGACCGCGAACCGGGGCTGGGTGCGCTTGGCCTCGATCTCCCGACGGGTCGCCACCTCCGCGGAGGCCGCGCCGGCGATCGAACCGAGCACGTCACCAAGCCGCTCACCCCGGTCCGACAGGTGCAGGATCAGCGCCGCGACCACCTGGTCGCAGACCGGGTCGGCGATCTCGTCGGCGAACGCCAGCAGCGCGGAGCGTGCCATCCAGCCGGCCTGGAGGCGTGCGGCCAGCAGCCGTACCTCGTCCTCGATGCCGGGTGGCACGCTGCCGATCGTGCCGATGATCGACTGCTGGAGGCCCTGCCCGGTGCCGGAGACGTCCTTGAGCCGGCGGGTCCACTCGCCGACGGCCTCGATCCGGGCGATCGCCCGCTGCTCGGCCCTGCCCACACCGAACAGCCACGGGGTGCCGGGCACCGCCACCGCCACCAGCAGGCCCACCACCGGCAGCCCGGTCAGCAGGAACGCCAACGCGCCGGCGACCAGCGCGGCGACCAACAGCGCCTGATAGGCCCGATGCTCGGCCGGAGTGCTGCCCGGCCCGCGCCAGAGTCGGCTCAGCCCCGGCCCGCTGCCCGGCCGCGGCCCGGGGGGTCGGCGGGTGCCGACCAGGGCGACCACGGCGAGCAGCAGCCCGGCCACACAGGCGGCGCCGGAGACCACCGCGATCAACTCCAGGCTGTCGAGCATCAGGTCACCGCCGGGCCAGTCGGGTCTGCCGAGGCCGCCGCCAGGCACCGGCACCGGCCTCAACCCACCGGGTCAGCAGCCGCGCGTCGTAACCCACCCGCAGCAACTGGTCGCGGACCCGCTCCGGCAGGTGCCGGGGAACCGCACGACCGTCCGGGCCCGGCCCGAAGACCGTTGTGGTGGTGATCCGGCCAGCTTCGCCGGCCCCGATCACCTCCTCCACATGCGAGACGAACCGGTGCTTCCGCCCGCCGATCGCGGTCTCGTCCTCGATGGTGACGTAGACGATCAGGTCGAGCGCGTTGCCGGCCATCCGGCGGGCCTGGTCGACGGTCATCTCGCGGCCGTGCGCCAGGGCCAGCTCGACGATCCGTTCACCCACACCGGAGGCGGTACGGGCGTGGATGGTGCACATCGACCCCCGGCTGGTGGTCATCGCCTGGAGCATCGGCACGATCTCCCGGGACCGCACCTCGCCCACGATGATCCGCAGGACCCCCATCCGCAGCGACAGCGGGATCAGGTCGGCGATGGTCACCTCACCGGCCGGGCGGCCGTCGAAGCCGCGCTCGCCGTGCCCCTCCCGGGCCTCGAAGCTCATCACCGCCCGGTGCCGTTCCCGGCGGCGGGCCGGAAGCAGTTCCCGACTCTCCTCCAGCAGCACGTACGGCTCGTCCTGCGGGATCTCGTTCATCAGCGCCCGGATGACAGTGGTCTTCCCGGCACCGGCCAACCCGGCGACCATGATGTTCAGACCGGCGCGCATCGCCGCGCGGAGGAAGTCGCGCAGCAGCGGATCGATCATCTCGTCCAGGTCACCTCGGGCGCCCGCGAGGTCGTCGAGGCTCACCTCCAGGGTGTTGTGTTTGCGGATCACCGCGTACGGGCGGTGGCTGACCAGGAACACCGCGGCCAGCCGGCTGCCGTCGGGCAGTTGCAGGTCGAGGGTGGGCTTCACCGTGGACAGGGACCGCTCGGTCGCGCCCGCCCGACGGGCCGCCGCCTGGAGGATCTCCACCAGCTCGGCGTCGCTGTCGGCGATCGGCTCCGCCCAGTCCACCCCACCGCCGTGCCGGGTGATGCGTACCTGGTCGCAGCCGAGGATGTGCACCTCCTCGATGGTGTCGTCGACAAGCAGCGTCTGTAGCCGGCCGAGCCCGACCAGCTCGGCGGTCACCTGGTCGAGCAGCAGGCGTTCATCGCCGGCGGCCATCGGCGTGCCGGCCCGGCGTACCGAGTCCGCGTACGCGGAAACCACAGTGACGGCGAGTCGGGCCCGCTCGGTGTCCTCCTCGTCGACTGTGAACTCCCGGCCGCGCTGCCAGAGGGTGAGCCGTTCGGTGAGTTCCCGGCGCAGCTCCCGGACCACCTGGAAGTCCATCCGGGCCCGGGGCGGCGACTCCGGCGGCGGGGTGGCCGCGGGCGCCGGCTGCGGCTGCGCCCCGGACTGGTGGTGCCGGCCGTTCGGCACGGCCAGAGGTGGCGCTGTGGAGGTCACGGCCGGTGGCTGCTGGCGCGGATCGGTGGAGACCGGCTCAAACCGCATCCGGCACCCCCTGCTGCACGGGCCACGCCAACCGGGCCCGTCGCCGTTCCAGGAGCGCCCCGATCGGGACCTCCAGCGCGGCCGCCGCGCGCATCAGCGGCCGACCGGCCCGCACGGTCCCGCCCAGGGCGAGCACCCCGGCGGTACGCGGATCGTGCGGCAGCCGTGCGATGACCGGCAGTTTCAGGGCGCGGCTGATCTCGGCCCGCCCGTGCCCGTCGCCGACCAGCAGCAGCCGCAGGGTGCCCGGGGGCACCCGGTGCTCGGCGAAGTCCCGTTCGATCGTGGTTACCACCGCGCGGGTGCCGGAGAGGTCCGGCAGGTGCGCCCGGGTCACCAGCAGCACCACCGAGGCGGCCCGCAGCACCGGCCACGGTGGCCCGGTAACGTGCAGCCGGCCGCAGTCGACCAGGACGTCGTAGCCGGGGGTGCCGCGGTCGAGGGCGTCGAAGTAGTCGGCGAAGCGCTGCCAGAGCGGGGTGACGCTGCCGCTCTGGGCCGGGTCGACGAGGCCGGGCAGCAGCAGCCGTTCCCGGCGGGGTGCGTCCAGGTCGACCAGCTGCGACCAGAACGCGGTTTCCAGGTTGCCGTCGCGCAACTCGCCGACGGCCAGCTCTCCGATGCCGCGCGGGCCGTCCAGTTGGCCGCCGAGGTATCCGGCGAGGATCGAGCCGCCGGCCGGGTCACATTCGGCGACCACCAGCCGCCGGTGCCAGGCCAGCGCGCAGGCCAGCGCCGAGGTGGTGACGCCGGGCGAACCCTTCGCGGACACCAGCGCGATGATCGCCATGCTCAGGCCGCCTCGGTCAGCACGACGGCGAGCCGTTCCTGTGCGGCGAGCGCCACCACCGCCGGCACATCACGGGTGAGCAGCGCCAGGTACAGCACCTTGTCGTCGTTGGCCGGGCTGACCATGTCGATGACGGTGGCCGCGAACCGGGTGCCGGCGGCGGCCGTTTCTCCGTCGGCATCGTTGTCCGGAGTGCTGACCAGCAGGACCTTGTCACCGGGGTGCAGTTCGCGGGCCGGCACCTGGGCGGTCTTCAGGCCGAGCGCGATCTGCTGCTGGCCGGGGCCGAGCAGCGGGTCGTCGGTGACCTGTCCCAGGGTGAGCAGCGTGCCCGGAAGCAGCGCGACGGCGGCCCGTTTGCCGACCACCTCGTCGAGCCGTGCGGCGGGCACCGGGCGCAACCCCTGGCCGCCGGCGACCTGCACGGTGACCAGGTCGGCCGCGCTGATCTCCCGGCCCACCTCGACCGGTCGGGCCACCGCCAGATAGCTGCCGGTGGCCCGTACCGAGGTGACCGCGAAGGCCGCGCCCAGCCCGCCCAGGGCGATCAGGAGAACGGCGAGACCGAGCAACCCGGGGCGGACCCGGCGCTGGCGGACCACTGTGGGCGGGTTGACGGGTGCGTCCACCGACGGGGTCCCGTTGCGCGTCGCGAGGCTCATCTGGTGACCACCTGAAGTTCGTTGATCCTGATCTGCACGATGCCGCTTCTCCGGGTCTGCGGGATCACCCGCCTCGTGGCGTCGCTGTTGGTCCACCAGTTCACCGTCCAGTGCGTGGTGGCGGTGACCTTGTAGGTGGCGGGTTTCGAGTAGCCCTCGTCGTAGCCGCAGTCCGGGGAGGTGGCACCCGCCCGCGTGCCAGTGGCCTTGTACTCGGTGCCGGCGCCGTAGCAGGTGACAGTCTTGCCGTTGCCCATTTCCCAGACGATCCGGTCGACCTTCGCCTCGATGTAGACGGTCAAACCCCGGTCGGACTCGTCGGCGTATATGGGGCCGAAGTAGTTCTTCCCTGCGGTTGCCCACATCCACACGGGCAGGCCGACCAGGCCCGGACCGATGTCCTTACGGGGGGCGACCTTCAGCCGCGCCGGCAGCAGCTTGATCGACGCCAGGGCGCGACGGGCCAACTCCTCGGGGTCCGGCGGCGCGCCGAAGCCGGCCGGCGGATCGGCCAGCTGCACCACGTCCTGGGCGCCCAGGTCGCCGCCGTTGCAGGTTTCCAGATACCACTGGTGACCCTCGGAGGGCTCGGCCGGCCCTTCGGTCAGCTTGTAGTAGCACCCGTTGCCGTTGTTGAACCAGCCCAGGTCCTCGTCGTAGCAGGGGATGGTCCGCCCGTTCCACTGGCAGACGCCGCCACCGCCACCGCCGCCGTCGTCCCCGCCGCCACCGTTGTCCCCGCCGCCCCCGGGGTCACCGGGATTGCCGGGCTCGTCGTCCCAGACGCTGCAGTCGGGTTGGTCGGGTGGGCAGCCCGCTCCCGGGTCGGCTCGTAGGGCGGCGGTGGCCGGCGGGGTCGCACCGACTACCAGCAGGAGCGTGAGGCCGATCCCGGCGAGCGCCCGTCGGGTTGTCGCGGCCCCGCTCAGCACGGCTGGTCCCGGTGCGTCGCGCCGTAGTTGATCAGCCAGCGGCCGTCGGGATAGCGGGTCGCGGTGGCGGTGGAGAGGTGTCTGCCGCCGCCGCTGCCCGGGACCGAGCGCTTGTCCTTGGCGTAGACCAGCCGGTAGCCGGTCGTGTCCAGGCAGTCCTGGATCTCCACGGTGGCCGGCTTCGCGTCCAGGCTGACGGCGGTCACGGTCGGGTCGGACTTGATCGTCCCGGTACGCATAGCGCCGTGCTCCTTAGCCTCGCGAATGGAGACGCGAACCCGAGTCAAAAGTGGATCACCGAGGAACCGGGACAGTTCCGGCGAACGCGGATCACTGCGCAGGCCCGCCGTGCGCGAGGCCGCGAGATACCCGGAGTACGCGTCAAGTGCCGCCTTTTCGGCAGCGCGTCGTTCGACGTCGGAATCGGTCCGGGGTCCGTTGTCGCGGACTTCCGTCGGCCGTTCGACCGTTTCCCGTCCGCTGGCGCAGGCGGTGACAGGCATCGCCGCCACGCCCACCAGCAGGCAGATTGCCGCTCTTCTGAGCTGCCGTCCGCGCACCGTCGAGCCTCCTCGTGGTCGCCCGGGGCGGTGACGGTTCACCGCCGCCGGGCATGCGGAAGCGCGCCCGGATCAGCACACCCGGAGCTGTTCATTGCGCTTCTGCATTCACCGTTACGGATCTTTTACAAATTCGGGGTCCTGTGTCGTCCGATGGTGAAGGTGAGGCTTGCGTCACACCCAAGGGGCGAGCATAGGCTGACGCTCGCCGATGCAACAGAGGCAATTCAAGCGAACACTCAGTGTGATGACAGGTGGTGGTGGCCGGTGTCCGCACTGCGCCCCGGGCAATGGGCGAGCGAAACGTCGTTATTGATGGGGCGTCGTCGGGCCGGATGGGTTCACGGGAGTCGTGTCACCGGTCGCGGGAGTGGGACATCGCGGTCTCATCCCGGCATTCGACCGACGCCGACACCCTGCCGGCGGGCCACCTCGTCCAATGGCACGCCTGACCCGGAAGCGGTCGAAAGCACCCGCACAGGCTGCGGTCCGCAGGTCGCTTTCTGCGCCATCCGCTACACCGTAGCGAGTGTTCAATCACGATCCGTGTTCACCATCGCGGGGGAGCATCTGGCCGCAATGGAGGCGACATGGCGCTGACCGGCCCCCCGGCAGCCATCCCCGGTCGGGAAGACCCACCCGATCGGAGTCCGGCACCCCCGCCGTCCGGTGATGCGACGGAACCCGCAAGCCAGGCAACGCCCTCTCCGCCGCGCGAACGACCGGCGAGCCTCGTCTCGGTGGTGGCACGCACCCGGGTCTCGACAGTGTTCGCGATCCTCGCGATCAGCCCGCTGATGCGGTTGGCCGCGCTGCGCTACGCCGTACCCCCGGGTCTGCCCAGCCGGACCGGGTGCGACGCCTGCGGCGCGCCGGCCGGCCTGACCCGCCCCTGGCCGGCGCTCGGCCCGGCAGCCCGGTGCGGTCAGTGCCGCGCCCGGGTTGGCCCACCGCCGGTCACCGTCGAGCTGGCGGTGCTCGCGGCGGCGGTGCTGCTGGCGTTCGCCGGTCCGCCGGGCGGGACGCTGCCGGCGCTGATCTGGTGGCTCGCCTGGACCATCCCGGCGATCCTCGTCGACCTGGCCGTGCACCGGTTGCCGGATCGGCTCACCCTGCCCGCGGCGGCCGGCACCTGGCTGCTGCTCGGCGTGGCCGCGCTCGACGCCGACCCGGGGCACTGGCTGCGAGCCGTCATCGGCGGCACGGGGCTGGCGCTCTTCTTCGCCAGCACCGCGGTGCTGCTCGGCCGCCGCGGCTTCGGGCTGGGCGACGCCAAGCTGGCGCTCAGCGTCGGCGCGCTGCTCGGCTGGTACGGCTGGCCGGTGCTGCTGTTCGGGCTGGTGCTCACCTTCGGGCTCTCCGCCCTGGTGAGTCTGGGCCTGCTGGCCACCCGCCGCGTCAACTGGAGCAGCCACCTGCCGTTCGGCCCGTTCCTGCTGCTCGGCACAACGGCCGCCCTCCTGCTGACGACCTGACCCGCCGGCTCGCCCCTGGGTGTGCCGGTGGTCAGGGGCGGGAGCGGCTGGCCAGTTTGGGGACCGGGCTGTCGGGGCGGTTCGCCCGGCGGCGGCGCAGCACCTCGCTGGTCGGGCGGGCCAGCAACGGGGTGACCACCACGGCGACCAGGGCGCCGAACAGCACACCCGCGATCACGTCGTGCGGGTAGTGCACGCCCACGAAGACCCGGGAGAAGGCACCGAGCGCGGCCAGGGGCAGCGCGACCAGGCCGAGTCGGCGGGAGAGCAGCAACGTGGTGACCGCCAGCGCGCCAGCGATGGTGGCGTGGTTGCTGGGGAACGACCAGTCGCCCGGAGGTGGGCAGGCACCCGCGATTATCTCCCGACCGATGGTCCGGCAGGGGCGATCCTGGTCCACCACGGTCTTGAAGAACTCGCTGCCCACGTACGCCAGGAGGGCCGGCACCGGCGCGATCAGGGCGAGTGCCCGGTTGTGCGGACCGCCGGACCGGCGGCTCAGCGCGGCCATCACCAGCAGCGCGCCGAGTAGCAGGATCACCCCCTCGGTGGCGTGTCCGACGAACCATTGCACCGGCTCTGGGCTGCCGGCGGCGGCGTCGACGACGTCGCTGTACCACTCGGCGCTGATCTCCGGAACGTCCATGCTGCCGTTGTCGACCATGCATCACCTCACTTCACGTTCATACCCTGTTCACCTTGGGGACACCCTAGGAACGCGGCAGAGGGCATCGCTGCTGTCGAAGGTCGGGCGCTCCACCCGACCTTCGTCGTCCAGGATTCGCACAGCCGGCTCTGGTTGGCTGTTGCAGAACGTCGACATCGACAGGAGGCTTCGTGCAGACCGGTTCGGCCACCGATCAACCGCAGTCCACCGCCGCTACGGCGGACGACGAGACCTGGCGGATCCGGCGCACGGCGGCCGACGTCGACCGGCTCGGCGAGACCGAGTCGATCTTCGCGTTGGGCAACGGGTGGATCGGCTGGCGCGGGGTGCTCGACGAGGGTGCCCCGTGCGGGATGCCTGGCAGTTACGTCAGTGGCTTCCACGAGCGGCGCGAGCTGAGCTATCCCGAGGAGGGGTACGCGTTTCCGCCGACCAGCGACACCGTCATCAGCGCACCGAACGCCGCACTGATCCGGCTCTGGGTCGACGACGAGCCGCTGGATCTCCGGACCGGGACGCTGCGCAGCCACGAACGGGTGCTCGACCTGCGTACCGGCGTATTGCGCCGGGAGACCGAGTGGATTTCACCGGCCTGGCGGGGCGTACGCATCCGCAGCACCCGGTTGGTGTCCCTGCCGCGTCGCCCGGTGGCCGCCGTCCGGTACGAGGTCGAGCCGGTGGACGCCGCCGTCGAGCTGCGGGTCTGCTCGGATCTGCTGGCCAACGAGAAGGTGCCGGAGCGTTCGGACGATCCTCGGGCCGCCTCGGTGCCCACCGACCCGCTGACCGCCGAGACGTACCGTGCGACCGGCCTCGACGGCGTGCTGGTGCACCGCACCGAGCGCAGCGGTCAGCGTGTCGCGGTCGCGGTCAGTCACCTGGTGGAGGGGCCGGGCACTGTGACCACCACGGGTGACTGCACCCCGGACCGGGTGCGGCTGACCGTGACGGGTCGCCTGCACCCGGGGGAGCGGTTGCGGCTGACGAAGTTCGCCGCCTACGAGTGGGCGGCAATCGACGCGACGCCCGCCGACGAGTTGGCCGCCCTGGTCGCCGCCGAGGCGGACGCGGCGCGCGCGGATGGCTTCGACGCCCTGCTCACCGACCAGCGCGCCGCCCTGGACGCGGCCTGGCAGGTCGCCGACGTGCAGCTCGACGGCGATCCGGAGCTTCAGCAGGCCGTTCGGTTCGCGATGTTCCACCTGATCCAGGCCGGTCGCCCGGACTCCGACCGGACCATCTCGGCCAAGGGGTTGACCGGCAACGGCTACGACGGGCACGTCCTCTGGGACACCGAGAGTTACGTCCTGCCGGTGCTCACCTACCTGGCCCCGGCGGTGGCCCGCTCGGCGTTGACGTGGCGGCACGCCCACCTGCCCGAGGCGCGGGAGCGGGCCGCCGAGCTGCGGTTGACCGGCGCGACCTTCCCGTGGCGCACCATCGGTGGCCGGGAAAGCTCCGGCTACTGGCCGGCGGGCACCGCAGCGCTGCACGTCAACGCCGACATCGCCGACGCGGTGCTGCGTTACCTGGCGGCCACCGACGACCAGGGGTTCCTGGCCGAGGCGGGGCTGGAACTGCTGGTGGAGACCGCCCGGCTCTGGCACGGCTTCGGCCACTGGTCGGGCGAGGGCGACTTCCACCTGCACGGGGTGACCGGCCCGGACGAGTACGCGGCGCTGGTCGACGACAACGTCTTCACCAACCTGATGGCGAAGCGCAATCTGCGCGGTGCGGCGGACGCCGCCGAGGGGCATCCCGAACTGGCCGACCGGCTCGGCGTGGACCGCGACGAGGTGGCCGGCTGGCGGGCCGCCGCCGACGCGATGGCCATCCCGTACGACGGCGAGCGTGGGGTGCACCAGCAGGCCGCCGGGTTCACCGAACAGCCCGAGTGGGACTTCGCGAACACCGGCGACGACGACTACCCGCTGCTGCTGCACTTCCCGTACCTGGAGCTGTACCGCAAGCAGGTGGTGAAGCAGGCCGATCTGGTGCTGGCCATGCAGCTCTGCCCCGGTGAGTTCACCGCCGACGAGAAGGCCCGCAACCTGGCCTACTACCAGGCCCGCACGGTCCGCGACTCGTCGCTGTCGGCGGCCCCGCAGGCCGTGCTGGCCGCCGAGGTCGGGCACCTGGATCTGGCGTACGACCTGTTCGCCGAGTCGGTCCTTCAGGACCTGGCCGACCTGGGCGACAAGACCGCCGACGGGTTGCACCTGGCCTCACTGGCCGGCGCGTGGCTGGCGCTGGTGCAGGGCTTCGGTGGGCTGCGCGACGATCGCCGGGTGCTCTCCTTCGACCCCCGGCTGCCGCGCCGGATCGACCGGCTGGCGTTCAGCCTGCGGTGGCGCGGCCACCGGGTGCGGGTCACGTTGACTCCGGCCGAGGCCCGCTACGAGCTGCCCGACGCCGCCAGCGATGCCGAGGTCGAGCTGTGGCACCACGGCGAGTCGCTGCGGGTCACTGGCGCCGAACCGGTCACCCGGCCGATGCCGCCGGTGCCCGACCCCGGCCCGGAGCCGCCCTCCCCGCCCGGCCGCCGCCCCACCCGACGCTCAGCGGACTGAGCCCGCTGCCGCCTCAGATCGACACGGGACCGCCGGCCATCCGTTCGCGGACGGCCTCCAGCTCCTCGAAGGCGTACGCCCAGTTGTGGCACTTGAAGCTGCGCAGACCGTCGATCGCGGTGTGACAGTCGGAGCAGCGCACCCCGGCGATGGCATCCGGGATCTCGGTGTTGACGTACTTGCGCTCGCCCAGGATGACCGTGGCGATCATGGCCTTGTCGTGCAGACCGGAGAGCGCCGACGAGACGATGTCGTACCAGGTGACCCGCCGGCGGCACTTCGGGCAGTCGGGTTCGTCGCCGCTGACCCAGAGCGGGGCACCGATGCTGCGCGCCGGCATGCCGAGCAGTTTCTCCAGCCGCCGGACATCCGATTCGGGGGTGGTCCAGCGGTGTCGGCCGGGCAGTGATGCGGGCGAGTCGTACACGGCGCGGAACAGGTCGTGGTCGACCTGCACGGTCTCGCGCTGAGCGGTCATCGGCGTCCCTCCTCGTTGAGTCGGTGCCCCCACCGTGGTCAGCGGTGACCATGGGCGCAGCCGGATCAACGACACGAGGGGTCAGCGGGTCGTCGCCGCGGGTGCTAGACATCGAGTTCCGCTCCCGCCGCCGAAGGGATCCCGCATGACCGATCAGCCGGCACCTGACGTCACCACCAGACCCAACGTCGCCCGCATGTACGACTACTTCCTCGGGGGTAGCCACAACTTCCCGGCCGACCGGGCCGCCGCCGACCGGGTGCTGGAGATCTTCCCGGAGACCGGGGTCGCCGCTCAGACCAACCGGCACTTCCTGCGCCGAGCCGTCCGGTACGCCGCCGAGCAGGGCGTACGCCAGTTCCTGGACATCGGCGCCGGGTTGCCCACCCAGGACGCCGTGCACGAGGTGGTGCGGGCCGTGGCGCCCGACGCGCGGGTGGTCTACGTCGACTACGACGAGGTGGCCGTCGGGCACGCCCGGCAGTTGCTGACTGGCGTACCCGGCACCGCTGTCGTTCAGGGCGACCTGCGACGGCCGGACGAACTGCTGGCCCACCCGGACGTGCGGGCGACCCTCGACCTGGACCAACCGGTGGCGGTGCTGCTCCTCGCGGTGCTGCACTTCGTGCCGGACCACGACGACCCGTGGGCGGCGATCGCCCGGCTGCGCGCCGCCACCGCGCCCGGCAGTCACCTGGTGCTGTCCCATCTGACGTTGGACGGCATCCCGCCGGAGCTGGCCGAGCGCGGCCAGGCCGTCTACCGCAACAGCAGCGCCCCACTGGTGCCCCGCACGCGCGCCGAGACGGCACGCTTCTTCGCCGGGTACGACCTGGTGGAACCCGGCCTGGTCGCCACCACCCGGTGGCGACCGGACGGCGAGCCGGAGACCGTGGACGCCCACGGGTACGCGGGGGTCGGCGTCCGCCGCTGACCCCGCTTTCGCCTCCGGTGGCCGGCCTCGGGTGGTACGACGGACACAGGGCGTGCGCCGGCGGGAGGAGCGCCGATGGCGAGCAGACCCGAACGGCTGCTGCGGGGCGACGACTCGCCGCTGAGCGCCTCGTTCCTGGAGCTCTTCTTCGATCTGGCGTTCGTGCTCGCCCTGAGCCAGTTGGCCGCCCACCTGCTGCACGACCTCCGCCTGACCGGCGCGCTGCACACCGCCCTGCTGTTGACCGGGGTCTGGTGGATCTGGGTGACCACCACCTGGTTCGCCGACTGGTACGACCCGGAGAGCCCGGCGGTGCGGTGGCTGCTGGTCAGTGCCGCGCTGGGCAGCCTGCTGGCCGGAGTGGCGATTCCGCAGGCGTTGGACGGGCGGGGCCTGCTCTTCGCCGGCGCGTACGTCTCGGTGCACATCGCCCGGGGGGTGGTCACCGCTCTCGCGCTACGCGGTCACCCGCGGCAGAGCCGGGCGCTGCGCATCCTCTGCTGGTTCAGCGTCTCCGCCGTACCGTGGTTGGCCGGCGGGTTTCTGCCGGAGTGGCGGGTGCCGCTCTGGCTGCTCGCCCTCGCCATCGACTTCACCGGCCCACGACTCGGCTGGCCCACGCCACTGATGGGCCGGACCGGGCCGCAGGAGTTGCATCTGGCCGGTGAGCACTTCGCCGAGCGGTACCAACAAATCATGATCATCGCGCTCGGTGAGCTCGTCCTGGTCGCGGGCCTCTCGTACGCCGAAAGCGACCTCGCCCTCGCGCAGACCGCCGCGTTCCTGCTGGTCTTCGCCAGTGCGGTGCTGATCGGTCTGCTCTACGTCACGCCTGCCGGCCAGCGCCTCGGCCCGGCCATCGAGCACGCCGACCCGTCCCGACTCGGGGTCATCACCGGGTACCTGCACCTGGTGATGATCGCCGGGTTGGTGGTCACCGCCGTCGGCGCCGAACTGAGCATCGCCCACCCGCTGCGAACCAGTGACCGCACTGCGGTCCTGGTCATCCTGAGCGGCCCGTTGCTGTTCCTCGTCGGGCGGATCCTCTTCTCGGCGGCGATCCACCGGCGACTCTCCTGGCCCCGGGTCGCCGCCCTGCTGGTGCTGGCAGGTGCGGCGGCCGTCGTGCGGCTGCCGCTGTTGGCGGTCAGCGCGGTCGCCACCGGGGTGGTGCTCGTGGTGGTCGTCCTGGACCACGCCGGCATCGGCTCCTACCGCCACCGATCTGGCGCGTAGTCGAGAAGCCTGACTAAAGTCAGGCATATGGACTCGGCTCTCATCGCCGCCGTGCGGCGGTTCAACCGGACGGTCACCCAACGGGTGGGTGCGCTCGACGACGAGTACATGGCCCAGGGGCGCCCGCTGGGGCAGGCGCGGCTGCTCTGGGAGATCGGCCCCGCCGGTGCCGAGGTCGCCGCGCTACGGGCCCGGCTCGGGCTGGACTCCGGACACCTCAGCCGACTCCTGCGCACCCTGGAGAACGACGGCCTCATCGCCGTGGGGCCAGCCGACCGGACCGGCGCCGACGGCCGGGTACGCGTCGCCACGCTCACCGACGCCGGTCGAGCCCAGTGGGCCGACCTCGACCAGCGGTCGGACGATCTCGCCGCCTCGATCCTCGAACCGCTCACCGAACACCGCCGCGAACGACTCGTCGCCGCCATGGCCGAGGTCGAACGGCTGCTCATGGGCTCGATGGTCGTCATCGAGCCGTGCCCGCCGAGCGACCCGCGAGCCCGTGCGTGCCTGCGGGCCTACGTCCGCGACATCGCACGACGATTCGACGGCGGGTTCGACCCCGAACTGAGCAAACCGCTCCCCGACGAAGCGCTCGTCCCGCCCAACGGGGTGCTCCTGCTCGCCACCCTCAACAGCGAACCGATCGGCTGCGGCGCCGTCAAACTCCACCCCGACGCGCCCGCCGAGATCAAACGCGTGTGGGTGGCCGACGCCGTACGCGGGCTCGGCGTCGGGCGGCGGCTGCTGGGCGAACTGGAACGGTACGCCGCCGAGCGCGGCGCGACAGCGGTCCGGCTGGACACCAACCACAACCTCACCGAGGCGATCGCCCTGTACCGGGCGACCGGTTACCGGGAGATCGAGGCGTACAACACCGAGCACTACGCCCACCACTGGTTCGAGAAACAGCTGCGACGGTGACGGAACTTGGTCCGGCGTGGTCTTGGCCGGCTATCCGGGTGGTGACGGCGGCTCGGGTGGGCGTCCCCGCGTACGGCCGGCGTCCGAGATGGCGACCCCGGCCAGGACCGCAGCGGCGGCGAGGGCGGCCACGATCGGCGGTACGAGGAGCATCAACGGCGTCAGGGCCGCCAGGGCGAGCAGCCCGATCGGCCGGTCCCGGGACACCCGGCTGAAGACCACGTACTCGAAGCGGGAGCGCCCGGCCAGGAACAGCGCCGGTCCGCCGAGGATGATCGCGATCCAGGCCGGTTCAGGATGCCCGGACGGATGGGCGATGACGAGTTCGGCGCCGACCGCTGCGACGACCACACCGGCCACCATGACCAGGTGCGCGTAGAACGCCGACAGTCCAAGGCGGGCCGGATCGCGGGAGTTGGCGATGGCTGACGCCGACAACTCCCCGGCACGGTAGATGTAGATGCGCCAGAGCAGCACCGTGGCGGCGATCGACACCAGGAACGCCGTGGTCCGGTCGGGTGCGAAGCCGCTGCCGCCGAGGGTTGACGCGGAGACCAGGATCATCTCGCCCAGCGCGATGATGAAGAACTGTCGGTGACGCTCGGCCAGGTGTTCGGCCGCGCTCGGCAACTCCGAGGGCGGCGAGCGGCCCAGCCCGGGTGTCAGGTAGCGAAGTTTTCCCGCCAGATAGTCGATGGCCACCGCCAGCACCCACAGCGCCTCCCGGGCGGTGCCGTGCGCCAGTGCCCCTGCGATCCACGGCACAGCAGACGCGCAGAACCAGATGACCACCCGTAGGGCGCCGCGCTGCAACTCGTGGCCCCGCAGGGCGACGAGAAGGCCGATGCTGCGACCGACCTGGACGGCGACGTACGCGCCCGCGAAGACCAGGCCCTGCGCGCCGAAGGCCTCCGGTAGCGCGACGGCCATCAGCAGACTGCCTACCAGAGTCGCGATGACCAGCAGTTGTATCGTCGCCCGCTGCGGGTCGAATCGGTCCGGGACCGTCGCCGTGCTGCACCAGACCCACCAAACCGCCAGCAGCAGCACCAGCGTGTGAAGGGTGCCACGCCAGGTGAGGTCCTGGCTGAGCACCCGCCCGAGCTGGGTGAGCACGTAGACGAACGCCAGATCGAAGAAGAGCTCCAGGAAGGTGGCCCGTTGCGGATCCCCGGGCTTCCGCAGCAGCTTGCCCGCACTATGCGTCGTCATCGGCTCGCCCGTCCTGTGGGTTATGCGCGCTCTGCGGCATTCGTACCACGCGGCAGGGGTGAGCCAGCCGGGCTACTCGATGGAGTTGAGGTGGTGCGCGGCGCTGGCGAACGACCGAATGAGTTCCGTCTCGCTGCCGGTACGCCAGATCAGTCCCCACCGGCCCGGCGGGGCGTCGTGGATGGGCACGTAGGCGATGTCCGGCCGCGCGTAGTAGCGGGCGGCCTGGGCGTGGACCGGCGAGACGGCTTCGCCCGTGACGAGGATCGGGATCATCTCCTGGAAGTTGGAGACCGACGGGCCGATCGGGATCAACCGTCCGCTGGGTGTGCGTACGGGCACCAGGATCTCCCGCCAGTAGTCCGGCCGGGCCCCGCCCATGACTGTTTCGTCCGCCAGGTCCTCGTAGGAGACCGATTCCCGGCCGGCCAGCCGGTGGGTAGCCCCGACGGCCAGCACGATGGGTTCGGTGTAGATCACCGGGCCGACGGTGAGGTCCGGCTCCTTGACGGGCAGCCACACGATCTGCAGGTCCATGTCGCCGGCGCGCAGCTGACCGAAGGGATCGCCGAAGTCGACATGCCGGAGCTGCACCTCGCACTCAGGGTGATCCTTCGCGAACCCGTCGAACAACTCGCGGAAATCGTGAAGGTTGACGGCGATCGACCCGACCCGCAGCACCCCGGTCTTGCCGCGGGCGGCGAGCCTGGCCCGGTCCATGCCCTCGTGCAGACCTCGGTACATGGGCTGAATGTCGTCGAAGAGCCGTTGGCCGATCGGTGTGAGTGCCACCTGCCGGTTGTTCCGCTCGAACAGCGCAGCGCCGATCCGACGTTCCTGCTTCTTGATCGCCTGGCTGACCCGGGCCTGGGTCACGTGCAGCCGCTCGGCGGTGCGGGTGAAGTGCAGTTCCTCCGCCAGGGTCAGGAAGATCTCGATGTCGCGGAGTTCCATGTACTGTTCCCGATCCACGCATTAGCGAAGGGTTATGGCACGTTACCAGTTGTGATCTTGTGGCCCGGTGCCTCGCCCGGCAGGCTGATGGACGTCGCCGCTGAACAGCATCCGGCAGCCTGAACGAGGAGATCGTCGTGCGCAAGCTCGTGTATTACATCGCCGCCACCCTGGACGGCTTCATCGCCGGTCCCGACGGCGCCGACCCCACCGGCCCCGACGGCTTCTGGCCCATCCCGGACGACTACCTGCACCACCTCGTCAGCGAATATCCGGAGACCCTCCCCGGTCCGGCGCGGCAGGCGTTCGGCATCACCGACCAGGGCAGCCGGTTCGACACCGTGCTGGAAGGGCGCCACTCCTACGAGGTGGGCCTGAAGGCCGGCGTGACCGACGCGTACCCGCACCTGCGCCACCTGGTGTTCTCCCGCACGTTGGGCAGCAGCCCGGACCCGGCCGTCGAGGTCATCGGTCAAGACCCAATTGCCACGGTACGAGAGCTGAAGCGGCACGACGGCAAGGACGTCTGGGTGATCGGCGGCGGCGCGCTGGCCGGTGCCCTCTACCCCGAGATCGACCAGTTGATCATCAAGCTTGCCCCGTTGACCATTGGCGCCGGCATCCCGCTCTTCGGCCGCGACGCCGTCTTCGCACCACGCACCTGGCGCCTGACCGACCACACCGTTCTGGACAGTGGCGCTCTCTTCCTCACCTACACGCGCACACAGACCGGAAACGAGTCCGCATGAGCACCTCCCATGACGACGTCACGATCCGTCCCATCACCGGGCCGGACGAGATCGCCCTGTTCAACCGCCTGCCGTACACCATCAATCACGAGCTCGACGACGACCTTGCCGACAAGCGCCGCCGACCGGAGTGGATGTGGATGGCCCTGGACGGCGACCGCCTGCTGGCCAGGGTCGCCTGGTGGGGCCGCAGCGGCGACAGCAATCCGTTGCTGCTGGACATCCTCGACGTCGACGACACCGCCGAGGATCTGACCGAGGTGGCGCAGGCGTTGTACGAGACGGCCGCCAGGCAGGTCCTGCCAACCGGGACCACCCCTCCCGAGTACGGGCGTTTCATCCCGGCGGACTGGCGGGAGGACCCGGACGCGCACCGGGCGGTGCGACTGAGGATGGGCGTACTGGAGAACACCGGCGCTCACCTGACTGTCGAACGGCTCCGCCTGGAGTGGAGCCCGGCGGCAGGCGTACCGACGCCCGACCGACGCCTGGCCTTTCGCCCGGTCGGTGACACCGACGAGCTGATCGCGTTGATGACCCGCACCCTGGACGGGACCCTGGACGCGCACAGTCGTGGCGACCTGGCGCAGATGTCCCCGCACGAGGCCGCGGTCAAGCACTACGAGCAGGAGTTCGCCACGTACTCCAGCCCCCGTGAGTGGTGGCGCATCGGCACGTTGGGCGAGGGCGGCGCGCCGGTCGGGTTCATCGTCCCGGCCCGCAACGCCTACCACCCGGTGATCGCCTACCTCGGTGTCGTTCCAGAGCACCGGGGTCAGGGGTACGTCGACGGCCTCCTCGCCGAGGGCACCCGCATCCTGGCCGAGGAGAACGTGCCACGCATCCGCGCCGCCACCGACCTGGGCAATGCCCCGATGGCTAACGCCTTCGCCCGGGCCGGCTACGTCAACTTCGAGCGCGCCATCAACATGGCCTGGTAGCCAGCGGTCCCATGTGCCGAGGTCAGGACCACCTCGCGGCGGCTACAGCCGTTCGAAGCTCTCCATGCCGGCGAGTTTCAGCACCTCGGTCCGGGTCGCCGGGCATTCCAGCCGGGTCTGGTCGTCGATCTGACGGCCGGTCGGCACGGGACCCTGTTTCTCATACCAGGAATAGAGGTTCACCGTGAGGTTGGCCATCACGCCCGTTTCGGACCCGATCCCCTTCAACGTCGGCAACTGGCCATTCAGGTAGGCACACACCTCCTTCGCCGAAGCAGGGGCGGAGCCGCTGGCCGGAGTGGCACCGACTGCGCCGGTCGCGGCGTTGGTTGCGGTGGGGGTGCCCGGCGTCGCGGCGCCGGTGGGCGGGGGCGCGCCGGCGTCGGTACAAGCCGTCAGAGCCAGCACGAGGCAGAGGGCCGGCGCGAGCGTTCGGATCGTTCTCATCAAGCGTCTCCCTGACGTGGTTGCTGGTGGTGGGCGCCCGTGGACGGGCCGAAGCGGCTGGCTGGCCGTCGCCGAGCCGTGCGGGCGTCGGCGGTCAGGCCGCGGCGATCGCGGTGACGAGCCAGAGGCCGGCGGGCAGTCGATAGTCGCCGTCGGGGCCACGAAACCGATCGAGCAGCCGGACCGCCCCCGCCCGGGCCGCAGCCTGCCTGGCCAGCGGAGAAATTCGGTACGCGGCACCGGCGGGGCCGATCTCGACAAGCCATTCGGCTATCGCGTCGGCGTCGTCTGGAGCCTCCAGGGCGACGTCGCACGCAGTGATCGTGATGGCGGTGAAGCCGGCGCTGGTGAGGACTCGGGCGAGGCGCGCGGGGTCGGCGAAGGAGTGTGGACCAGGCTCGTCACCTACCGGTAGCGGAGGTAGGGGCCCGAGATGCGGTGCCGCGCCCAGCATCGCCGCGGACAGCCACGGGTTGACGCTTCCGTCGCGGAAGACGGTCGCCGCGAGGCGCCCGCCCGTTCGCAGCGATCGCCGGATCGTGGCGCAGCCGGCGACCGGATCCGCCAGCAGCATCAGGGTCATTCGGGAGAACGCCGCGTCGAACGGGCCACCCGGTACGACATCGACAGTCTCGATGTCGGCCACGTGGAACTGGATGCCCGGGTACCGGTCCGGACGGAATCGTTGTCGGGCGGTGGTCACCATCGCCTCGGCGAGGTCGACACCCACCGCTGCGCCGGTTTCGCCGACAGCCGTGGCCAGCTCGGCGGTGGTGCTGCCGCAGCCGCAGCCCACGTCGAGGATCCGCTCGCCCGGCCGGGCGGCCAGTCGATCCATTGCCGGTGCGCCCAGCGGCCGACCGACCTCGTCCTGTCTGTCGGCGTGGCGAATCCAGCCAGCTGCCGCCCCCGCCCAGAAGGCAGCGTTGCGGGAACGCAGGCTGGCGGTGTCGGCCATCAGAACGGCATCTCGGTGCCGTCGACGCTCATCGAGCGGAAGTGGGCTGCCTTCGTCGGGTCGAAGCCGTCCTCCTGTGCCGCCAGGCCCGCAGCCCGGACCAGCCGCTCGGACTGGAACCGGCGGAATGCCGCTTCGTCCTGCCAGATGTTGATGATCCGCCAGCCGTCCTCGGTCGGCCCGGCGACATGGGCGACCAGGCCCGGCGGCCGGTCGGGCCCGAGGTGCCGTTCGACCTGCCGGTATTCCGCTTCGCTGACGCCGGGCATCTCCTGCAACACACCGAACGGCATGGCCGCCGCCTCTCGATAGAGTTAAGCTCTATCGGATAGAGCACTACACTCGGCGGGTGGTTGTCAAGAGGCGTTACGACTCTTCCCGCCGACAGGAGCAGGCTCGACAGACCCGGCGGGCAATCCTCGAAGCGGCTGGCCGGCTGTTCGTCGACCCCGGTTACGCGGCAACGCCGCTGACCGCTGTCGCAGTGGAAGCCGGCGTCGCGGTCCAGACCCTGTACGCGGTGTTCGGCAGCAAGCGGCAACTGCTGTCCCAACTGGTCGACGTCACACTGGCCGGCGACGACGAACCGGTGGCTCTGCCGGACCGGCCCTTCGTCGCCGAGATCCGCAAGCTCGCCGACCCCCGCGCCAAGCTCGTGCGCTACGCCCAGCACCTGGCCGAGGTCAACGTCCGGCAGGCCCAGGTGATGCTCGCCCTGGCCGGAGCCGCCACGGCCGACCCGGACGCCGCCGAGATCTGGCGCAAGAACATCGACGATCGCCGCCGCGGGATGGCCATGTTCGCTGCGGAACTCGTCGGCACGGGCGGCCTTCGCCCTGACCTGGACGTCGAACAGGTGGCCGACATCCTCTGGTTGGCTCAGGACGTCCGCAACTTCGACTGGCTCGTTCGGCAACGCGGATGGCGGCTGGAGCAGTACCAGCGCTGGTATGTGGACACCGTGAGCGGCGCCCTACTCGTCAGCACCGACTAGCGGATGGGTCGGGCCGACCGCCGCATCTCGAGTGAGCAGCGATGATCGAGATGCGGCGGTCGGCGGCGAACGCTCGGATGAGTCCGTCTCGTTGCCGGTGCGGCAATCGTTCCGACGGGCCCGATCAGCCCTTTACCGCCCCCGCGGTGAGCCCTTCGGTCAGGAAGCGCTGCCCGAGGGCGTACATGATCACCACGGGGATGCTGACGAGCAGCGACGCGGCGGCGAGTTGTCCCTGCGGTACGACGTCCCCGGCAATCATCGACTGCATCCCCACCGGGAGCGTCTTGTACTCGTCCTTGGTGATGAACACGAACGCGAAGAGGAACTCGTTCCAGGCGTTGGTCAGGGTGAAGAGCGCGACCGCCAGCAGCCCTGGCTTGGCGAGGGGCAGCACCACCCGGCCGAACGCCTGGATGCGGCTGCAACCGTCGACAAGCGCGGCCTCCTCCAACTCGATGGGGATCGACGAGAAGTACCCCACCAGCAGCCAGGTGGCGAACGGCAGCGTGAAGGTCGGGTACGTCACCACCAGGGACCACAACGAGTCGGTGAGCCGGGCGCCGATGAGCATCTGGTACAGCGGAATGAACAGCAGCGCGCCTGGCATCACGTAGGTGAGGAGCACCGTGACGGTGAAGCCCTGCGCACCCCGGAACCGCAGCCGGGCCAGCGCGTAACCAGCCAGGGCGGCGCAGACCAGTGCCACCGCGGTGGACGCCGCGGACACCAGCAGGGTGTTGAGGTACCAGCGGCCGAACGGCTGGTTGTCGAACAGGGCGCCGAACTGCTCGAAGGTCCACGGCGTCGGCCACAGGTCGTCGGTCCGCATGACGACCTGGCCCTCGGACTTGAAGGCCGTGACGGCGATCCAGTACAGCGGGCCCAGCACGAAGAAGAGCAACCCGGCCAGCGCGGCCCAGGAACCCAGGCCCGACACCACTGACGACGACCGGCGACCGCCTCGGGACTGGAGAGTCGAGACCACCCGGCCGACCGCCGCCGCGATCAGCAGGATCACACCGAGGACCACCGCCGCCTTCCAGAAGATCTGCGGTGAGGCCCAGGCCAGCAGGCCGGTGACCAGCGCGGCGACGACCCACGGCAGGGCCTTCCGCGCCGTCACGGCCCACCGTTGGGTCCCGATCCACCGCGCTGTCCGGCGTCGCCGGGGCAGTTTGATGTTGGTGTCCTGGCGCAACAACCGGACCAGGACGAACACCAGCCCGCCGATGATCGGCAGCATGACGAGCGTGACCGCCGCGCCCGCGCCGTATTGAAGTTGCAGGATCGCCTTCGAGTAGGCGATGAGGACGTACGGCGCGGTCACGTCGCCCGGGCCGCCCTGCGTCAGCAACCAGACGAGGTCGAAGTTGTTGAACGTCCAGATCGACGACAGGGTCACCGTCACGGTGATCACGTGGCGCAGTCCGGGCAGCGTCACGTTCCTGAACCGCTGCCACGCCGAGGCGCCGTCGATGGTCGCCGCCTCGTAGAGGTCCGCCGGGATGGCCTTCAACCCCGCCAGGAAACAGACGGTGAAGAACGGCACTCCCTTCCAGACGTTGACGAGGATCACCGACGGCATGGCCAGCGACGGGTCGGACAGCCAGCCCGCCGGCCAGCTGTCCACCAGGTGCGCGCTGGCCAGCAGCGGCCCGATCCCGGTAGCGGTGAGCAGCGTGTTGACGCTGCCGAAGATCGGGTCGAGCAGCGCGCGCCAGCTGAACGCCGTCACCACCGTCGGCACCACCCACGGCACCAGGAGCAGCCCGGCGAGCACGGCCCGTCCGCGGCGTCGATGGTGCAGCAGCAGGGCCGCGGCCAACCCCAGCACGACCTTGAAGATCTCGGCGTACGCGGTGAAGACGAACGAGTTCACCACGCCCGTGTGGAACTGATCGTCGCCGACGAGCGCGAGATAGTTGTCCAGGCCGACGAACACGCTGTCCTGCCCGTGCCGTTCCGTGGTGCTGGTGATGATCGACCGGGCGATCGGCACGAGAACGAGCCCGCCGACCAGCACGGCCATCGGCGCCAGGAACAGTGCCGCCAGTCGCCAGTCACGCCCCAGCCGCCGCTGGACCGCAGTAAGGGAGCCGGGTCCCGACGGCGGGGATTTTCTCGCCGCCGGGACCCGCGCAGGACGGACCGACCTCACTGCGGCAGCCCCTGCTGGTTGAAGATCTGCACCATCTTCGCGTGGGCGGTCGTCACGGCCTGCGCCGGCGCCGCTCCCTGGACGACCTGCTGCATCATGTCGGTGAGGACGTAGGCCGACCCCACCGCCTGCTGGCCCGCGCTGGCCTTCTGCGGGAAGGCCAGGCCGTTCTTCGTGTTCAGCGGCAGCTTCAATTCAGTGATCTTGCGCAGCATGGGGAACGCCGGGTCGCCGCTGGTGAAGAACGGGTCGGCGTCCCAGACCTTCTCCCAGGCGGGCATCACCAGACCGGGCGCTTCCTTCGCCACCCCGAGCAGCGCGGGCGCGCTGACCAGGTACTGCGCCAGGAGCTTGGCGAGCGCCGGGTTCTTGGCACCCTTGAAGACGACGAAGCCCTGCGACTGGCCGAGCAGCAGCGGATTGTCGGTCGCCGGCCCGATGCAGTCGGAGAACACGTGGGTGTTCGCGTGCACCGGGTTCTTCTTGGTCCTGGAGTCCGCGTAGACGCTGAACTGGTTGCGGGTGTAACCGAGGATTCCGGCGAGCCAGTTCTCGTTGTTGCTGGTGTCGGTCCAGCTCGCGATCCCCGGTGGCAACATCGGCTTGTACTTGGGGTTGGTGTAGATGTCGCCGAGGAAGGTCACCGCCTGCACCGTCTCCGGGGTGTTGAAGGTGACCTTCCTGCCGTCGTTGGAGGCGATCGACCCGCCGTAGGCGTTGATCAGCGCCTCGATCATTCCGTTGCCGTCGCCGGACCGGTTCACCGTCATGCCCCAGCCGAAGCGGCGCTTGGCCGGATCGGAGATCTCCAGACACAGGTCCCGCAGCTCTTCCCAGCTGTAGATGTCCTTGGGGGAGATGCCCTTGTCCTGCATCCAGTCCTTGCGCAGGAACGATCCGATCCCGATGAAGTGGTACGGGATGGCGAACCACTTGCCGTCGAAGACGCAAAAGTTCTTGGCCTCAGCGCAGGGCTCGCCGTACTTGGCGGTCAGCGCCTGGACGACGTCCGTCACGTCCTCCAGGTCGCCCAGTGCCTGGAACTGCGCGACGAACCGCGAGTCGGTCATGAACGCCAGGTCGCGAGCCACCCCGCCCTCGACCTCGGCGTGGATCTTGGCCACCACGTCGCCGGCGTCGGCCTGGACCAGACTGTTCTCGATCTTCGTTCCGGTGGTGTCGGCGAACTTCCTGATCGAGCCGTCAAGGGCTTCGTTCGCCGCTGTCGAGTAGAGCTTCTGCGACAGCATGCCCAGCGAGGAGCCCTTCATCGCCGCCGCGGCGTCGATCAGCTCCTGCGGAACTTCCGGCTGCACCCTGGTGGGCGGATCGGAGCCGTCCCCACACGCGGCCAGACCGGCCGCCCCGAGCACCCCCACCCCTACTCCCAGAAAGCCGCGCCGGGACCACACCGACTTGTCCTCCATGGACACCCGCCTCCTTCTTCTTCCCGCGCACGGCTGCACGCCGAAGGCCTAGCTGGCGAACACCGCGATGGTTGTGTTGCAGTTGGTTTCTGCCGGCGACCACCGAGGGGCGCCCGTCGAGATCAGTTCGTTCGTGGCTTCCTGCGGTGGTGAGCAGGCCCGCCCGTCACCGTGGGACGTCCGCTCACTCGCGCTTCGTCGGAGCCACCCGAGACATGTCGGGTGGCGCTCTCCGGGTAGCGCGCCGAGGTTGAGGCGATCGGCGACCGGGCCGAGGTAGTAGCGCTGACGTTCCAGTTCGGTCGGGTCACCTGACCACCGCCGTTCGAGATTTCGAACTAGGTTCGATATACCGTATCGAGTGGTCGCGACGCTAGGGCAACGTGACGAGCGATGTCAATGTTTCGATGTTGTTTCGAACCGAAAGCGGGAGGTTGGCTACCGAGGTTGCGCCCGGTAGCCCATGCGAGCCGACAACACAGCCGCGCCCTCGCGAACCAGCCCGGTCCACTCCACCTGCACCTGAGGCGTCCAGCGAATGATCGGCGCGGACAGGCTCATCCCAGCGATGATGGCGCCGGTATGGTCCCGGATCCCCGCAGCGACACAGCGCATCGCGGTGTCCGACTCGCCGATGTCGACCGCGACACCCTCCGCCCGGACACGGTTCAGATGCTCACGAAGAAGATCCGGGTCGGTGATGCTGTCCGGCGTCATGCCCGGCAGGGGGTCCTTGAGCAGGACGACGTCCAGGTCCGCCTGATCGAGAGCTGACAGCAGTACCTTGCCGACGGCCGTGCAGTGCGCGGGCAGCCGCAGCCCGACCCCGGAAACCATCCGAACGGGGTGGGTGCTGTCGAACTTGACGAGATAGATGACATCGGCACCGTCGAGCACCGCGACATGAACCGCCTCGTCGCACGCGGCGGCCACGTCCCGCGCGACGCCCTGCGCCTCGCGTACCAGATCAAGCCGGCCCGCGAACGCCGCGCCCAGCTGGAACAGCGGCATGCCGAGCCGATACTGCACAGGCTGACCCGGTATGGAGATCAGGTACGCGCGAGCCTCAAGCGTCACGAGCAACTCGTGGACAGTCGTGCGGGGCAGATCGAGCCGCTCCATCACCTGGCGAGCCGACAGTTGGGGGCAGTCCAGGAACAGTTCGAGGACGTCGAGTGCGCGGATGACCGCCGGTACCACACGGGGCATGTCGATAGTCCCTTCGCAGCGCCGGACCCGCGTCAACGATCTCCACACGGGCCAGCACCTGAAGAGGATATCTACGTCAGCCCTCGGCGCCAGATCCCGGACTCGTCACCGATTGGAGCGGACTCGACGCGGTATGTCGCCGTATGTCAGGCCGCCGGAGTGGGCGGATCGATCTCCGAAGGGCCCGGCGACCACTGGGTGATCTCCCGATGGCGGCGATCCGGCCGGTCGGCGGGCGCTTGGTCGCGCTCGGCGTGGCGTCCGCTGCGGCCCGCACGGGGGGATGTCGTTGTGGTGGGCCGCCAGGGACTCGAACCCTGAACCTATGGATTGCCGGCGGGGCGGCCGGATGGGGTGTGGTGCGAGGTCATCCGGCCTGCTGGCGCGCTTCTCGTTCTGGTTTGGCTGGCACAGTTGCTGTACTTCGCTGCTGTACGGCTGGCGTCAGACGAGGCGCTGGATGCGAACCTTCGGGCGCTCGTTGCGCAGGTGGCCGTGCTTGTGCTGGCGGACCTGCTCGTCCCAGACGTCCTGGTCGTAGTCGGGGTCCGGCGGGATCCACTTGTGAAAGCCGTCGCTGTAGTGGAACTTCTCGTCACCGGGTCGCAGGATGCTCAACGGGTCCAGCCGAGAAATCGATAGTGCAGGTGGCCGGCGGGGACGTGGGCCAAGTCCTGGGCGGCGTCGACGAGCTGGGCTGCCAGGTACAGGGCGAGTGACACCGGGGCTCGGTCGTACTCCGCTCGCAGCTCCCGACGGCGGGTGTGGCAGGGCCAGTCGGCACCGCAGCCGCCGCAGATCCAGGCCGGCGTGATCGGAAGGTGGCTCGTCACTTCGGCTTCCCCCGCTCGGCCGGCGGTTCCGATGATGGAGCAGATGGCCGGCCGTCCTCTGACGGCCAGTGGCCTCGGTTGATCGGGACTCGATGCCTCGTGTGGCAGGGCAACTCGCCCCCGCACCGGCAGACCTTCCGCCATCGCTGCCATGACCAGACCGGCCGGTGCCGCCTGGCCAGGGTCAGCGCGACGGCCACCAAATACTCCTCGTACGACACGCGAGTCATGGGCCTCCCTTCGGATCTTTGTCGATGTCGCGGGCGGGCTGGGAGTCGATCGCGGCTGCTGTCCCAGCTCATATCACCAACGACGTAGGACTGTAGATACAATAAGATGTAGAACTGTTGGAGACGTAGCGTCACATTTGTGATCGACCCCAGCGCGGATCGTGCCGTGTTCCGGCAGCTCGCAGACCTCCTGCGAGACCGGATCGCGTCTGGCGACCTCGCGCCCGGGGCCTCGCTTCCCAGCGAGCTGCGGTTGGCTCAGGAGTACGGGCTGAGCCGCACGAGCGTCCGACAAGCGGTAGCGCTACTCCGGTCGGAAGGGCTCGTGATCGTGGAACCACCGCGCGGCACGTTCGTCCGCGCCGACGAGCCGACCGAAACGGTGACCCTCCTCAAGGGCGACACCGCGACCGCGCGTATGCCGACCCCGGCTGAACGGCGCGAACTGGAGATCGGCGAGGGCATTCCGGTCATCGTGATCTTTCGAGCCGACGGATCCCGCGAGCTGTACGCCGCCGACCGCATCCGCGTCGGCCGCTGACCCCTGTCGCAACCGTCGGCGACCCCCGTCGGGGATGCGCTCTCAGGTTGTTGGCTGCTACCAGCCGGTAGCAGCGCTCACCGATGAGCAGGTGCCGGGCCTCGTCGGTTGACGTCCAGGTTCAGCACGCATCAAGGTGGGCGCTGCCTTCTTGCTGCCTCGCTCAGATGGCTTCTCGGACCAGCTCCGTTGTCCGATGCAGGTACGTGTAGTCAGCTGGCTGGCCCAGCGCCGTCCTGCCGACGCCTCGTCGGGACTGGCTGGATGCGATGTTGACCGCTAGACCGGACACAACCGTTAACGGTGCGGCCAGCTCCGGTTGGGCGATCGCCACAGATGCTCCGAAGCCAGCGCCGCTTGCAACAGTGACGGCCAGCGATCGCTTAACCCAACCCCACTTCGTGGCACGAGCGGCAGCCTGTAGTTCGGCCACCGCGCTGGATAGTTCTCGTTCCACCAGGCGGAAGGCGTCCTGAGGGTGGCGACCGGCCTGCTTTAGCTCGTGCAGGAGCTTGTCGATGGTGAGCATCAAGTGGCGCCTCTCGGCGTCGTACTTGGCCCTGAAGGCCACAAGGTCGCTGATCATGACATCACGTGGCACGGGCAAAAGGGGCCCCACGTCGACCTGCCAGCAGGCCGTCACGTCGTAGCCTGGAGCGGGTTCGGTGCTGAGGCGATAAGCGGTGTGGACGTTGGTGTGTGGCCGTAGCCCCTGGGGACCGATGCATCCTGATCGCCTGTTGCTGTCGAAGGCAATACGTCCGGCAATGAGGCTGACGACGAGGTGCAGCAAGGCCGGCGCGGCGACAAGCCGGGATGAGCTGTGTGGGTGCGGGTAGACGAGCCGACGGGCGAGCAGCTCTGCAACGACGCTCTCGTGCAGCTTGTCGACGTGAAGTGTGCTGAACTCAGCGTCCGGCGGACTAACGGGCGGAATCAGGTCGTCGGGTGGAACTTGCTTGAGAGCGTGGTCGAGCTCCCCTTCGATCTCGCTCAGCTCGTAGGGTCCGAAGGCCATGTTGGCCTCCAGAGGTCGATAGAGTCCCGCGTCCTGCACCTCGCGCATCCGTGCACTGAGCCGGCGTTCCCACCCAGGAGCGACGACCGTTGCGAGGTCATCCCAGTACAGAACCGCTTGGTGCAGGACTGCCGCCGGGGCGTTTGCGAAGGGGTAGTACAGCATCCCGGCCAACCGAGCCTCCACGTGCAAAAAAGTGCCAGCGGCTGATGCTCAGGAATCTACCCTTCCCGGCTCTGATCAGTCAGCACCCGTTTACCGGACGTCACCTTGGCCTCGCGGTCCGTCTGGCTTGCACCTCCATCAGCGACTAGCGTTCCCGTTGACCAAGTTGGTAGTGGAGAGTCATGCCTGGTCGGCTTGGCTTGTCGACGTAACGCACCGATCTGACTGGCGCATTACGAGTCGGCCCCCTGGCACCGACTCACCGTCTGGCCCTCACGCCTGACCTGTTGTCTCGGTCCGCCATCGTCCGCCTACGACCGCTGGTTTGGCTGCTTGGTTGGCTGCTTGGCAAGCCTGCCGGCTGCGCGAGGAACGGCGGCTATGAGGTTGTGGCCCTTGCCGCCCACATCCGTGCCCGGCAAGCTGACGGCGGAGTGGTGCCTATCCTTCGAGGCGTAACGAGGAGACAACGTGCCGTTGCCAGACTGGACCGGATGGTTCGCCTTGATTGGCGTGTCGGGAGTTCTGGGCGGAGCTCTGAAGGGCGCGTTCGATCGCTGGAACCTTAAGCTCGCTGGCAGCCAGCAGGGCCAACGCCAAGGGCTGGAGTTGGCGGGCCAAGGGGACCGGCAGAAGCTGGAATTGGACGGGTTGCGGGAGCGCCAGAAGCTGGACCTCGAAGGCCAGCGCGAACGCCAGCAGGCGGATCACCGACACCAACAGGCGATGTTGCAACAGCAGGCCCACTTTGAGGCCCGTAAAGAGGCGGCTGAGTTGGCTGGCAACGCGTTGGCATGGAACTTTTACGAGGCGATGGAAAAGTACGGCCTAGACCACGACATGTTTCCAGCCCATCTGCCATCCGGCGGCCATGCGGATGTCGGTGACGTCATTCGCGACCTTCGTAAGCTACACGCAAGCCACCCAACGAAGGCAGTGCGCGAGAGGGCAGCCCGGCTGGCAGAGAACCTTGAGGTCGACTACAACACGATCGACGTCAAGGACGGCAACATGAACGAGCCAACACTCGCTGAGATGCTGGCCCGGCAGAAGGACCTCGAGGCCTTAATCGAGGTCATCAACGAGCCTCCTGGCGCCGACAGCCAGGCCTAAGGTGCACCCGCGGCGACGGACGGCCACGGTAACCGACTGCGACTCGGTGTCGAGCCTTAGCTCGACGTCGGTGGGATGCCCCCCATCCTGCCGACTGCTAGCTCGTGCCGACCATCGATCATGTGACACCTCGCTTACAAGCTCTGTGCACCTCGTCTGCGCTCGTCGGGGAACGGCTGCACGCTCGAAGCTTCGTCCGTGCCTGCACTCGTCAGCACACTGGAGTCCGGCGCGGTTGCTGTCAGCGTTGCTGTCGACAGCCATCTCGCAGGAGACCCGGGCCGATCCCCGCCGGGGGGATGCGGTCTTAAGCCGTTGGCCGCTGCCACTTGGTGGCAGCCGGCATCGACGAGCACGCAGGGAGCGTCGTCGGTTCACGTCCGTAGCCACCGGCACCGATGCTCGTGATGCCTTCTTGCTGCCCCGCTGTCTGATGCTGCGCTTAGAAGTTCTGGGCCTTCCGTCCGGCGGGTCCGCCCGCAACCGCGAGCTCGGGCGGCTTCCTCGGTCGCCAGTGGCTGACTGTCTGCTAACCGACAGCGCCACGCTAGTGCGCATCTACCGCAGAAAGCCCCGGATGAACCAGGGGTGCTACCGGGGATGTACCTAGCGGGCCGCCATGATCGATGATCTAGGGCACGCGTAGCTAGCCGCCTATCCCCTAGTGTCGCGGGTAGCAGTGATGGTCGAACTGGCAGGAGCAACTCGTGGTTTACGAAGTCAGCCATCGCTATGCTGGCCGTTCGCGCGCGGGAGCCCATAGGCCGTCTGCAGCCTTGGAGCAGTTGCCCGACGCATCGCCAACCGGGCCCTCGCTGATCCAGCAGCACGCAGTCACCTCGTGGACTAGTGCACCAGGCCGGCAACAGCTCGCCGTATCAGCCTAAGTCGAGAATGAAGAGCAGCTGTGAGGGACGTGTTCGGTGGAAGATGTTGAAAAGGACTCAGGTGAGCCAACTCGTCCAACGAATGACGAGTACCCCCAATGGTTAATGTTGTGTGACCCGAAGGCAGGAGCACCATATGCCACAAAGGGGCGCCACGAGACGGTGGGCGCGAAGATTCAAGCCGACGTCGCGACCTCCAAGGCATGGAAGGCGATTTCCGACGGCCTGCGCGAATACAACGATGAGTACTTGACCACCACAGGTTATCAGCTCCTAGTAAATGCAGATGCGCCCCCGTTATATCTAAAGCCTTACGAATCGCTTCTTGATAAGAGCTTCCGGAAGAACGTTGTAAATAACCACCAATGGCCAGAGCCGCCAGCTTCGGGCTGGATTACGCCCGGGAATTGGTACCGACTAACTAATGATACTGTTCGGACGACTCTTGTAGTAAAGTACCTCGACGGCGTCGATTTTCTTGTCAAGAAACTGAAAGAAACGGCCGATGAGTGTGGGCACCAATTCACGGTAGACTTCGAGGCCCGCGATGAAGGTTATTACGCAGCCCACTGCTATATAGGCTTCGACCTAGAGATTCCGAAGATTGATTGGGACACAGAGGTTGTGCGTGTCCGCCTTGAAATTCAAGTCACGACACAACTTCAAGACGTAATTCGCAAGCTGACACACGACTACTACGAACGACGACGATCGCGCAGCCCACTGGGCGACAAGAAATGGCAGTGGGACTACGAAAGCCCCGAGTTTCTGCCGAACTACCTAGGGCATGTTCTTCACTACATGGAGGGAATGATTATGGAGGTTCGGAAGCGAGGGAGGGCTCTGTGAACATCTCCGAGGAGATGCGGGATTACTTGGAAGATATTGATGTGACGGTGCACGCGATTTCACGCATCACAAAGCTCTTCCAACTGACGGCCGAGCTCCTGCCCGCCGGGCAAGAAATTCGGCGAATCTTTATTAGCGAAACCATGGGAGAGGAGGGGCGGATTTACGGCGGCGCATGGTTCTTCACCTCCGACTGCCTCTCCGAAGCCCATAACTTTATGACACCGAATGAGTTCATCGACTTCTATAGCTTCAAGAACAACTTCGCTCTGATTAACGTAAAGAAGAATGAATTCGAGTTTGGCGCAGCTGATACCGCTTCGCGCATGCGGCTTAAATTTATGGGCATCTCCGGCAGCGCTATGTCTGGTGTGACTGGAGAGCTAAAAGCTTCGGGCAAAAACTGCGACTACCTATATCGGATTACCAAAGAGATCTTCATCCCGAACACATTGTTTTCTACCTAAGCTGTCCGCCATCCCGTCTGCCGTCGACCCGCCCTCTTGGGGAGCGGGCCGCCGCCCGGCCTGCCACGTTAAGCGGACCCTGACGGCCGTTCGGACGCTGGCGGGCCGGGCGGTGGTCTGCTCGGCTTGCCCCGGTCGATGGCAGGCGGGATGGCCCGCGCAACCACCCAGGGACCGCAAGGCGCCGACGGGTTTGCAACCATCTCGGAGCCCGAGCGCCCCCGCCGGAGGCGCAGTGACCGCAACCCCGCGACCGCCGCCAGCTCGCCGATGCCGCCGGCGTGCGCTTCCCTACGCCGCGCGGGCTCGTGGCCGCGCGGACCGGCCGGCTGCCGGCCCAACCTCTCACCGGTCAACGGCCTGTCGTTCTGCGGCGGCCCCTTGGGCTTCTCGCTTCCGCGCCAGCCGCCGGGCGTGTTGCGTGGCCGGAGTCGGAGCGCCAGCGGAGCGACGGACGCGCGCCCTGGCGGCGGCGTGTGCGGCCCGTCTAGGGCCGCCTTGATAGACGTACAGAAAGTCCTCCCACGCACCGGCAGCCGGCCGTCCCGCCACAGCCTCCGGGATCACGGTGGGTTGACGTGTCGGAACCCGGTGCTACTCTGGCGCTCGTCGAGCACGCCAGCGCCGCTTCCTGCCGGATCGCTGGACTCGATTTTGGAGATTCCGAGCGGCCTTCCTGCCGCTGATACGGGTCACGTCCCACCGGCTCTCGATCGCACCGGCCGCTGCGCCGGTCTCCCGAATCCGCTGAGCGGCCCAGCACGGCCTTCCCCTGCCGTCCACCATGGCCCGGATTCGCACACCTCCACGAGTGGGGCAGCCTGCGGCAACCGGCCGGATGCCGACATCCCAGGCTCCCCACCCTTGCCGGCCTCCGTCACCGACTCCACGAGGGCAAAAGGACACGACCATCGGCGGGACGTGGCACCACCACGAATCCGCCCTCCGGCGTAAGCCGCCCTCCCGGCGGTGCCAGGAGACACGACGAACACCACCAGCGGACCAACGTCCACGGCTGGTGGTGCTTCGTCTCCCGTCCCTGCCACCCCCAGAGGAGAAGACCGTGTCCACCCCGCTCCCCCTGTACCGGCCCGGCGTCGCCAGCGGCCGTGACGCCCAAGTCCTGCACCGCGCTGCCACGCCGGAGTTCTCCGGTTGGCTGGAGCACACCGCTTCCGCCGGCGGCTGTGTCCGGCCAATCCGCCTCACCGGCACCATCGCCGCCGTAGAGCGAGACACCGGCCGGGTTCTGATCGACCAGCACACCGACGAACTGCCCGACCGGGCGCTGTACAAGGCGTGCGGCAACCGCCGCGAATCGCAGTGCCCGGACTGCGCCTGGGTCTACCAAGGCGACGCCTACCAGGTCGTCCGCTGCGGCCTGACCGGCGGCAAAGGCGTACCCGACTCGGTCGGCCGGCACCCGGTCGTCTTCGCCACCTTCACTGCCCCGTCTTTTGGCGCGGTCCACCACCGGCACGTTCCCCGCCACACCTGCGCTACACGGCAGCGCTGCGACTGCCGCCCGGCCCCCTGCCGCGCCCGCCACACCGCCGGCACCTGCCCGCACGGGAAGCCTGCGGTGTGCTTCGCCCGTCACGACGCCGACGATCCGCAGCTCGGGCAGCCGTTGTGCCTGGACTGCTACGACCACGGCTACCAGGTCGTCTGGAACTACTTCTCCGGAGAACTGTGGCGGCGCACCAAGCAGGCAGTTGAACGTCACCTCGCCGCGCTGTGCCGCCGACGCCGCATTCCCTTCGTCCGGGTCGTCACCGCGTCGGGCAAGGTCCGCTGGGTGCCGCCCGTGCGGGTGTCGCACGGCAAGGTCGCCGAGATGCAGCGCCGGGCAGCCGTGCACTTCCACGTCCTGCTGCGGCTCGACGGCGTCGACCCCCACGGTCCGGATGCCCACGTGCCGCCGTCGGCCGACATCACCGTCGACGACCTGGAGGCGGCCGTGCACGCCGCCGCCTCCCAGATCATCGTCAAGACACCGCCGCACCCCGACCGGCCGCAGGGCTGGCTAATCGGCTGGGGTAAGCAGGTCGACGTCCAGCGGATCAACACCAGGAGCGGTGAGCTGACCGACGGCAAGGTGGCCGCGTACCTCGCCAAGTACGCCACCAAGGCCACTGAGGTCACCGGCCACTGCTCCACCCGACTCACCCCCGCCACCGTTGACGACTACGCCGACCCGGAAGGCGACCATCTCGCCCGCCTCATTGACGCTTGCTGGCACCTAGGACGGCCCACCGGCACCGACACCGCCAGCAGCGCCGCAACGACCGACGACCGTCAAGGCAGCCTTGACGCCGAACCGAACGCCTACACCCGGCTGCGCCGCTGGGCACACATGCTCGGCTTTGGTGGCCACTTCCTCACCAAGGCCCGCCGCTACTCGGTCACCTTCGGCCTGCTCCGGGATACCCGCGCGACCTACCGTCGCAGCGACGACGAAGGCACCACCGAGACAATGACCGTCAACGCTCTCAGCTACTCGGGCTCAGGGTGGCTCACAGAAGGTGACGCCCTCCTGGCCAACACCGCCGCCGCGCAGCGCCGGCAGGCCAGACGCATCGGCCGGGAAGAACTCGCCCACGAAGCCTGGCTCACCGGGGTCGCCGCATGAACCACGACCTCCGCCCCCGCTGGTACTCACCCGCCGAGGTCGCCGTCCTGCTCGGCTTCGGTCTGTCTAAGGTCAAGATGAAGATCGCCACGGGCGAGCTGCGCTCCATCAAGGACGGCAAGTACCGCCGCGTCCTCCCGGAGTGGGTCGACGACTACATCCGCGACCAGGTCGAGCGCCAGGAGGCTGCCTGATGCCCGGACGTGCCCGAGCCAACGGCGAGGGCTCGATCTTCCCGTACCGGAACGGCTTTGCCGCGTACGTCTGGGTCGAGAAGCCTGACGGTAAGCGGGGCCGGAAGTGGGTCTACGGCAAGTCCCGCGAGGAGGTCCACGACAAGTGGATCAAGCTGCACGGGCAGGCCAAGGCCGGTCCGGTGGCGACGCGCTCCCCGACGGTGGGGGAGTACGCCGGCTACTGGCTGCGGGAGATCGTCAAGCCGAACCTGGCCCCGGGGAGCTACGTCACCTACGAGGTGGTCGTGCGGCTCTATCTCGTGCCAGGGCTGGGCCGGAAACGTCTCGACAAGCTGCGGGTCAGCGACGTGCAGACCTGGATCAACGAGGTCGGGCGGACCTGCCAGTGCTGCGCCCAGGGCAAGGACGCGCGACGCAAGCCCGCCCAGCGTCGCTGCTGTGCCCTCGGCCGCTGCTGCCGGGATCTGCCCTCGGCCACCAGCGTCACCCATCTGCGGACCGTCCTCCGGACGTTGCTGTCCCGGGCGATCACCGAAGGGCTGATCACCCGCAACGTCGCGTCCCTGGTGAAGCTGCCACCGGTACGCAAGCGCAAGCGAAAGGTGTGGACGAGCGACGAGGCACGGCGCTTCCTGGAGTCGGCCCGCGCTGACGACGACCCGCTCTACGCCGCGTACGTCCTGGTCCTGGTGCTCGGTCTGCGCAAGGGCGAGATGCTGGGGCTCACCTGGGCGGACGTCGACCTCGACGCGGGGGAGTTGACCATCGATCGGCAGCTCCAGCGGGTCGGTGCCGAGCTGCTGCACCGGGAGACGAAGACAGCCGCCTCGGACGCCACCCTGCCGCTGCCCGACATCTGCACCGTGGCGCTCGACCGCCGCAGGCTGGCGCAGACCGTCGCCAGGGATGCCGCCGGACCGGCCTGGCAGCCCTCGAACCACATCTTCACCACGCGCTACGGCCGGCCCGTCGAGCCGCGCAACGTCAACCGCTTCTGGGACCGGCGCTGCGACGCGGCCGGAGTCCGGCGGATCACCGTCCGAGACGCCCGGCGGACCTGCGCCTCGCTCCTGGCCGACCTGGACGTGCACCCCCGGGTGGCGATGCAGATCCTCCGGCACGCCCAGTTCGCCATCACCATGGAGATCTACACCGTGGTGTCCTCGGCGGCCACCCGCGACGCCCTCAAGCGGCTCGGCAGCGCACTGGATCGGTAAGGCGCTACTGCTGTACTTCGCTGCTGTACCGGCCCGGATCACGCCAACAGCGACCCTGCAAAGGGCCGCTGACCTGCGGAAGAGTGGGCCGCCAGGGACTCGAACCCTGAACCTATGGATTAAAAGTCCACAGCTCTGCCATTGAGCTAGCGGCCCGCGCGCTCAGGTTACCCGACCGTCTGCGCCCCGGCTGATGTCCGTCCCCGCTCCAGAGGAGCGATGCTGATCTACGCGACGGCGTGGGCGTCGGGCGACCGCCGTTGACGGGTGCAGAGTTGGCCGGCCTGCCGAGACGAACAACTGGCGGAGTGGGTCGCGTCCGCTGCCGCCGTGACACCTTCGGCAAACTTCTGCACCGCTTTGTCAGCGGTATAGCTTCATCACCGATACATTGAACGTCATGGCCACACCGACGCCGCTGCGGGAACCCACCTTCTTGATCCTCACCGCCCTGGCGCGGGAATCCATGCATGGCTACGGCATCATCCGCGATGTCGCGGCCCTCTCCGGTGGGCGGTTGGCGCTGCGGCCCGGCACCCTCTACGGCGCACTCGACCGCCTGACCGACGAAGGGCTGGTCGAGCGGGACCACGAGGAGGTCGTCGAGGGACGGCTGCGCCGCTACTACCGGCTCACCGACGCCGGCCGGTCCGTGCTCACCGCCGAGACCGAACGACTGCGCCGCAACGTCGAGGCCGCCACGCAGCGGTTACGTGCTCGGCCTGCGGGCACCCGCACCGCCGACGGCACCTCACGCGGCCCTCTCAACATCCCCGGAACGGCCGCCCGCCCCATCCTTCGACCGGCCGGAGGCCCGGCATGAACCGGCCCAACCCCGCGCAGGAACAGGTCGGGTCGCCGCTGGAGTCCCGCTACCGGCGGCTGCTGTGGGCCTACCCGGGTGACTACCAGGCTGAGCGGGGCGACGAGATCGTCGGGACGTACCTCGACACCGTCGATCCGGGGCGGCGCTGGCCATCCCCACACGACGCCGTCGACCTGCTCGGCGCCGGGCTTCGGGAGCGACTGCGCGGGTACGGCGCTCTCGGGCTGGTTGCAGCTCTCCCGCTGGCCGCGACCGCCGCGCTGAACACCCTGGTAGCGGTCTCCGCTTTCCTGCTACTGCAGGTCGAGTTCGAAGATCCGCGTTTCGCTCGGCTGGACCCGGTTGGTCCGTTCCAGACCCTCGGCGCCCTGATCTGGCTGGGCTGGCTGGTCGTTGGCCTCACCGCCACGGCGCTGCCCGGGCCTTGGGCCCGAACCGTCGCAGCCGTTGGTCTCCTACTGACCGCCGCCGTGCCGCCAGTGGCCGCGGTCACCGGACAACCTGGGCCGCCGCTGTTCGTGCTGGTCCCGGCCGTCGCGCTCGGCCTGGCCACGCTCGCGCTGCCCTCCCATCCCGGTTGGGTCGCGCGTAGCCTGCCGCCGCTCACGGCCGGTTGTGTGACGGCCGCATCGGTGGCATTCAGCGCCGTCGAGAACGGCGGGAACATGTTCACCTCGTACGGCTCGACCCCCGAGCTGCTGGCGATGGCCGGGGGATTGATGTTCGCACTGGTCCTGCTCGTCGGCCTCGGCCGCGCCCTGCGAGCCGATGACGCCGGCCTCTGGGCGACCCTGCTGCTCGCCACCCCGGCCGGCCTCTTCGGCGCCGACCAGCTCAGCCAGGCGATCTGGGGTACCAGCGGCGGCGGACCCGCCCCGACGGCCTTTGCCGTCACAGCCGGGTCGATCCTTCTCGTCGGCGCGGCGCTCCTGGCAGCCGCCCTCGCCGGCCAGGCCGCCCGACACCGGACCGTACGTCGACGAGTGCTCGACGACGCCTGCCCGACCTGCGGACACCGCTCGACTGCGATGACAGGGACCTGACTTCGGCGGGATCAGCGATGTGGCAGGCCGGGTCGGTGATGTGGAGTGAATCAAGCGACCTCGCGCGGCGGCGCATGGGTGTGGGTCGGTGGGGAACCAGGACCGGTATGGGATCGAGCCGCATACCGGCCGTGGCGGCCTCCGGGGAGGAGATCGGGCGCGATGGCGTACGCCAGCCGGGTGGCGAGGTGCACGCCTGGCTGCCCGGCCAGAACCAGACGGTCTGTGGCCTGGCGCTGAGCCGGACCCGACTGCGCCGCTTTCCGCATGTGCCCTTCGACTACTCGGGTACCGACGTGCTCACCGGGGCGGACGCGGTGGGCTGGATCTGCCCACGCTGCCTGGCCGCCACCGCCGGTAGGCGGGGCAAGGAGAAGCACGGCTGGGTACGGGAGTCCCCTCGCCCTTGATCGACTCGGGATCCCGGAAGTCGGGCTGTCCTGTGCGCTCGGATACCGCGACTTCCAGGAAGTCGAGTGGATCAAGCCGCGCGCGCCGCAGGCCCCCGCCGCTCTGGTGGGTGGTTGAGCTGCTGCTGGGCGGGTACGAGGTCGGGCATGCGGATCGTGGTGGTGGGGGCGAGCGGCAACGTCGGTACGGCGGTGCTGCGGCGGCTGCGCCGGGAGCGGGGCGTGGAGCTGGCCGGTGTCGTTCGGCGGTTGCCCGGCCCGGATGCCGGCGAGCCGTACGACCAGGTGGAGTGGCACTCCTGCGACATCGGCGCGCCGGGCGCGGTCGGGCAGCTCGCCGAGGTGTTCGCGGGTGCGGACGCTGTGGTGCACCTGGCCTGGCAGATCCAGCCCAGCCACGACCAGCGGGTGCTGCGCCGGACCAACGTCGAGGGCAGCCGGGCGGTGATCAACGCGGTGGTCCAGGCCGGTGTGCCGGCCCTGGTGTACGCCTCGTCGGTCGGCACCTACGCGCCCGGCCCGAAGGACCACCCGATCAGCGAGCGGTGGCCGGCCACCGGTGTGCCCGGTTCGTCGTACAGCGAGCACAAGGCGGAGGTGGAGGCGCTGCTGGACGGGCTCGAACAGGATCACCCCACACTGCGGGTGGTGCGGATGCGCCCAGGGTTGATCTTCCAACGGGCCGCCGGTGCGGAGATCACGCGTTACTTCCTCGGCCCGTTGGCGCCGGTGCGGCTGCTGCGCTTCGGCCGGATCCCGCTGGTGCCGACGAACCGCCGGTTGCGGATGCAGGCGGTGCACGCCGATGACGTGGCTGACGCGTACGCCCGGGCGGTGTTGGGTGATGCGCGCGGCGCCTTCAATGTCGCCGCGGACCCGGTGCTCACTCCGGAGCTGGTGGCCCGGCACTTCCATGGGTGGACGGTGCCGGTCGCCGCGCCGGTGCTGCGGGCGGCGGCGGCGCTGACCTGGCGGGCGCGGCTGCAACCGGTCGACGCGGGCTGGGTGGAGCTGGGTCTGAACGCCCCGCTGATGTCCAGCGAGCGCGCGGAGACCGAGCTGGGCTGGCAGCCCAAGATCAGTGCGCTGACGGCGCTCAAGGAACTCTTCGCCGGAATGGCCGACGGCGACCACACGGCAAGCCCCCCGATGTCCGGCGCACGAGACCTGCCCGGCCGCCCCGCCGCCCTCCTCCACGCCCGCCCCCCAGGCGAAGGAAACCCCTACTGACCCCGCTCCCGGCTCGCTGATCAAGAGCTTTCGGTCAGAAAACGCCGCTCCGATGACCGAAACCTCTTGATCACCGGCGCGATCACTGGCGCGGGCCGGCGGGGCGTTGGTCGGGGCCGAGCGCCCAGGTTAGGAGAGCTTGGAGTTGGTGACCGTGGGGTTGCGGGCGCCCAGGAAGAAGATGCCGGGGAAGCCGCGGGTCTCGAACTTGGCGCTGGGGTTGCGGCGCAGGGTCGAGTTTTCGATCTTCATCGTGCCGGTGCGGTTGTTGCTCACGAAGAAGACCGCGCCGCCGCCCTCGTTGGCCTTGTTGTTCTCGATGATCGTGCCGGCGATCCGTACGGTGAATTCGTTGCCGTCGCAGTAGATCGCGCCGCCGCTGCCGCCGCCGGGCGTGCCGGACTTGGCCGGGTTGGCGCCGCTGCCGATCGCCTCGTTGTTCCTGAGCAGGCTGTTCAGCACCACCCACGACACGCCGATGCTGCTCAGCGCCCCTCCGTTGGAGCAGGAACCGCCGTCGAAGGTGCTGCCCACCACGTACACCGGCTTGTTCTCGTACTGGCTCAGCACCCGGACGGCCGCGCCACCCAGGTCGGGGCCGGTGCGGTCGCAGCGGTTGCGGACGAAGCGCGAGTTGACCACCTTCAGCCGCCCGCCGCGGACGAAGATCGCCCCACCGCCGCCGCCCTCGGCCTTCTCGCCGGTGGAGTTGCCGTCGGCGAAGGTGAGGTTCTGCACGGTGAGCTGCGGGTGATCCTGGTTCTGGCAGTGCGAGGTGGTGAAGCCCTGGGCCTCGTCGCAGGTGTTCATGTAGAGGATGCGGCGCTGCCCCTGGCCGCTCAACGTGACAGTGCCGCCGCCGTCCAGCACGATCTTCGGCCCGTTGGCGTTGCGGACCTTCGCGGTGGCGGCCATCTTGATCGTCACCGGGGCCGGTCCACAGTTGAACGTGATGACACCGCCGGCCGCCACGGCCTTCACTACCGCCGCAGAGGTGCAGCTTGCCGGGGTGCCGGTGCCGATGGTCCGGGTCGGCTTCGAGGTGTCCACCGCCCGTGCCTCGGCCGGCACGGTGGCCCTGCCGTTCGGGTTGCCGGCGGCGAGCACCTTGTTGGCGGGCTTCGGGCTCGCGCTGGTCCCTGGGCCGCCGAGGCCGTCGCGAGCCCCCGGCGCGTCGCCCTGACCGGCGGTCGGCGGCGCCGTCGGCGCGGCGGTCGAGCCGGCCTCGAACGCGGGGGCCGGGTCGTTGGGCGCGCAGGCGGGCAGGGTCGCGGTGGCGACACCGAGGACGAGGAGAGCGGCAAGCGACGTCATGCGCACCCCGTGATGCTAGGAGCCGCGACGGCATCGCGACGAATCCGCCGAGCCGGTTTAATGCGCAGCTAAGCCGCGCCCACCGCCCACCGCCGCCTACCGCCACGCCCGCCGGCCGTCCGCGGACCGCCGCGCCGGTCGTGGCGCGGTGACCGGTGGTCAGGTGTGGGAGAGGGCGAAGGCGGTCAGGAAGCCGGCGACCGTGATCAGCCCGACCAGCAGGTGCGCGTTCTCGAACGCCTCCGGGACCATGGTGTCGGTGATCATGGCGAGGATCGCCCCGGCGGCCAACGCGGTGATGGCGGCCAGCACCTCCGGCGGCGCGCCACCCAGCAGCGTGTTGCCGACCAGCGCGGCGACGCCACTGATCAGCGCGATCCCGGTCCAGAGCAGGAACACGTACCGTCGGGTGCGGCCGGCCTGGCGCATGCCGGCGGCGCTGGACAGCCCCTCCGGAACGTTGCTGAGGAACACCGCCGCCACCGTGACCAGGCTGACCGCGCCGCCGCTGAGCAGGCTGGCGCCGATCACGACCGACTCCGGTACGCCGTCGAGCAGCGCGCCGACGGCGAGCGCCGACCCGGAACCAGGCTGCTCGCCCTCGGAGGGTTGCTGATCGCCGGACCGCTTCCGGTGCCGGGCGCCGTGCCGGGCGAGAGCCAGGTTGGCCAGGGTGTAGACCAGCGCACCGACGGCAGCGCCGAGAACGGTGGGGAGTAGCCCGCCCTGCGCGTGCGCCTCGACGATCAACTCGAACGACACGGCGGAGAGCAGAACTCCCGCGCCGAACGCCATGATCGACGCGATGACGCGCTGCGGCACCCGGGCGAACCAGCCGACCGCCGCCCCGACCAGCAGCGCCGACCCGGCCAGCAACCCCCATCCACCCGCCTGTAACCACTCCGGCATTCGCGGGACCGTACCCACGGGCGCCGAGGCGACAAACCCGATTGTGAGGAGGGCTCAGAAGTCGGCGAAGAGGTACGGCACCCGTCGGGGGAAGAGGCCGCGCAGTTCCGTGGCGGCGTCCACCGGTACCTCGCCCAGACCGCGTAGCGGCAGCTCGGCCGGATCCAGCACCCCGTACGCGAGGGCGGAGAGCCCGGCGGCGGTGAGCGTGGCGGTCGGCGCGCGGCCGGTGGTGTCGTCGACCAGTTCCAGCGCGCCGGTCGTGCCGTCGAGAAGGTGGGTGCCGGCCAACCAGCGGTCCCCGGTCAGCTCGATCCGCACCCGGCCCGGCCCGGCGGGCAGCCCGCTCAACGCGTCCAGCGACAGCAGTCGGGCCATCGGCGCGGACGAACCCGGCACGGCCGTGCGGGCCTCGACGTGCACGTCCAGGTCGGTCAGCCACAGCTCGGGCAACTCGTCGGGCGGAACCTGGACGGTGATCCGCTCGATCTGGTCGACGTGCCGGGCGAAGAACTGCAACAGCAGCGCCCGCGCGAGCGGGTCGGTGACCAACAGCTCGTTGCCGTGCAGCGTGCCGCCGTGTTCGTCGATCCGGTACGTCACCGCTCCGGTGACCTCCCCGCCGACCCGGGCGGTGAGCAGCCAGTACTCGTCACGGTCGCGCAAACCGATCGCCCGGTAGTCGGGGAAGATCGCGAAGCCGTGTCGCTCCTGGAGGTTGCGCTCGGTGAACGCCCGCCACGCCGGATAGCCGGCGGCGACGCGTTCCCAGCCGACCTCGCCGGGCAGGTCCACCCGGAGCAGCGCGGCCAGGTTGGCCGGAGTGAAGGTGACCCGGCGCGGCTTGGGTAGCCCGACGTAGCCGAACCGGGCGTAGAAGCTGGGCCGGAACGGATAGAGCGCGCTGAGCGGATGGCCCTCGTCGCGCATCTCGTCGAGGAGTTGGTGCAGCAGCGTCCGGACGTGCCCCTGCCGGCGGGCCAGCGGATGGGTTGCCACCCCGGCGACACCGGCCATCGGCAGCACCACTCCGCGTAGGTTCTGTCGCATCGGGATGGCCGAGACGGCGGCCAACGTGGAGCCGTCCTCCTCGGCGATCAGCGTCCGGTTGCCCTGGTTGTAGGGCAGGTAGTCGCGGAACTCCGCAGTGCGGGCAGCACTGAGCGGCGAGGACTCGAAGGCGTACGCGGCCAGCGGGAAGCTGGTGGTGAGACGGTCGTCGTCGGTCACCCGGCGGATGGTCATTCGCCCATCTCAACCCGCCGCGCGGATCGCAGCAACCGGATTGGCCCGATCCACGACCGGTGCGGCGGTCAGCCGACCGGCAGGTGCCGCAGGTGGCGACGGCGGCGCAGGCGGACGCTGGCCACCGCGGCCACGCCCAGGGCCAGCAGGGCGGTGACGACGAGCCCGTGCAGCAGGCCACGGGAGAGGTAGCCCTGGTCGGTGTTGTCGACCGTCCAGGTGGCGATCTCCCGGCTCGACCAGAACGGCGTCAACCTCGCCCCGGACCCGGCCGGGTTGATCAGCATCTGCACCGTCACCACGGTGAGCAGCAGCAGCGTGCCCTCCAACTCGCGGGGCAGCAGCGCACCGATCAGCATCCCGAACGGCGCCGCCACCGCGACGGAACAGAGCAGCGCCGCCGCCAGGCCGCCGTACCGCAGGTCCGCGCCGTCGATCATCGGGAGCAGGAAGAAGGGTACGGAGATGACCAGCCCCACCGTCCACAGGCCGAGCATGCGACCGAGATAGAGGTGGTGTGGGCGGTAGCCGGCCAGCCGTAGCCTCGGCTCCAACTCGCGGGCCGCAGTCGTGGCGAAGAGCGCGGCGGTGCTCACCGCCCAGCCCACGCCGAGCAGCAGCGAGCGAACCGACTGCCCGAGGTAGGCGTCCCGCCGGATCAGGTAGAAGGTCAACGGCATCAACAGCAACAGCAGGAGTACGCCCCGACGCCGCAGCAGCTCCCGCAGGGTCATCTCGGCGACGGTGACGAGCCGGTTCATGGGCGGCCTCCCTGCATGCCGGGCGCGTGCCACCCGGTCTCGTGTGCCGGGGTCAGGTCGAGCACGATGTCCACCCGGTCGAGTTGGTTGAGCAGGTGGGTCACCACGACGATGGCCGTGCCCGCGTCGCGCAACCTGCTGAGCTGGTCCCAGAAGTTGACGTAGGTGCCCTGGTCGAAGCCCTGGTACGGCTCGTCGAGCAGCAGCACGTCGGGGGCGCTGAGCGTGGACATGGTCAGGTTGAGCTTCTGTCGGGTGCCGCCGGACAGGTGGCGGGCCTGCATGTCCCCGCCCGCTTCCCAACCGAGCTGCCGAGCCGCCGCCCGACCGGCGCGGCGGGCCGGGCCTCGGGCCACGCCCTGACCGGCCCCGACCAGCACGAAGTGCTCGTCGGCGAGCAGGAAGTCGGCGGTGCCGCCGGACTGCGGGCAGTAGCCGAGCCGCCCGGAGACGGTCACCTCACCGGCGTCCGGTGACATGAGTCCGGCGCAGATCCGGAGGAAGGTGCTCTTGCCGCAGCCGTTCGCGCCGACGACGGCGGCGATCTGTCCGGCCCGGACGGTCAGCGTGGCGTCGCGCAGCACGGTTCGTCGTCCGTACTTCTTGGTGATGCCCGCCGCGTGCAGCCGGACCGGCCCGGGGCGCGGTCCGGGTGCGGTGCCGATGCTCTCCACGACCGCGCCCGCGTACTGCTGGGGTGGGCCGAAGACGACCCAGGGGTCGCCGCCGCCCTCGCGCAGGTGGGTGGCGGCCTCGGCGACCACGTGCCGTGCGGCGTCCGCCGCGACCCGGCGCTGGTGCAGCTCGGCTGTGAGCGTACGCAGCCAATCGTCGGCGTTCACCGGGTGACCCCCTTCGTGACGATGTCGTTCACCGGCCGGACGAAGGTGAGCCAGGCGCTGCCGCCGGCGCGGAGCGCCGCCTGCCCGTCGTCGGTGAGCCGGTAGTACTTGCGGGCCGGCCCGGCGCTGCCCTCCCGCCACTGCGCGGTCACCAGGCCGGTCTTCTGTAGGCGCAGCAGTACGGGATAGAGCGTGCCGCCCTGGATCGGCCCGACGCCCGCCGCGTCGAGCGCCTGGGCGAGCTGGTAGCCGTAGGACTCGCCTTTGGACAGCAGGGCCAGGACGCAGATGTCGAGCACCCCCCGCAGCCACTGCCCGCGCCGGTCGGAATCCACGCGTCGGACAGTAGCGGCGCAAGCTAGATGGCACAACCACCTACTCTGAGGCAGCGGAACCCGAACCAGTCGGTTCGGGTGAGCCGCCGAGTGAGCCGTGCGGGTCAGCGGGCGACGACGTCGGAGACCACGACGGTGACGTTGTCCGGCGCGCCGGCGTGGTGGGCCAGCTTCACCAACTGCTCACCGCACTGCTGACGGTCCGCGTACATGCCCAGGGCCGTGGCGATGGCCTCGTCCTCGACGTAGTCGGAGAGCCCGTCGCTGCACAGCAGCAGCCGGTCACCGGGGACGACAGTGAGCACCCCGACCGCGGGTGGGGTGTCGGCGCCCTGCACGGCCCGGGTCACCAGGGACCGCTGCGGGTGGTGGCGGGCCTGCTCGGGAGAGAGGGTGCCCTGATCGACAAGCGCCTGCACGAACGTGTCGTCCCGGGTGAGCTGGGTCAGCTCCCCCTCGCGCAGCAGGTAGCAGCGGGAGTCGCCCACCTGGGCCAGCACCAGCGTCTCCCCGGCCAGCAGCGCCGCGGTGAGCGTCGTACCCATGCCGTCCCGGCTCGGGTCGACGGTGATGGCGGCGTGGATGCGCTGGTTGGCGGTGCTGACCACGGCACGCAGCGCGTCGGCGGCGCCGTCGGGGTCGGTGGGCGGAGCCAGTTCGTCCAGGATCCGGATCACGATCTCGCTCGCCACCTCGCCCGCAGGCAGCCCACCCATGCCGTCGGCGACGGCGATCAGGCGGTCACCGGCGAGGGCGGAGTCCTCGTTGTTGGTGCGCACCAAGCCGATGTCGTTGAGGATGACCGAGCGGAGGATCAGCGTCATGGGGTCAAGCTTGCCAAGAACAACCCGCATTCGTCTCTACGCCTCCTACCTAGGTCGAGAAATGATTGCGATTTTCGTCGACGGGGCCGACGGTCCGTGACCGATCGGCGGGGTCTCAGCGGCGCGGATAGCGCAGTAACAGGCTGGCGGCGACCTCCTCGTCACCCACCGCCGCGTAGCTGTGTGGCACGTCCGACACCCAGCGGAGGTGACCGCCGGCCGGGGCGGTCAGCGGTGCGTCGGCCGGCCCGGCGCGCAGCACCCCGGCGAAGACGGTGATGTGCTCGGTGACTCCCGCCGGGTGGGCGGGGGAGAGCTGGCCGGGGCCGGGCGCGACCCGCATCCGGTACAGCTCGTAGGTCGCGTCGGTGTCGGTGAAGACCTCCAGCAGGGTCGCGGTGACCGCGGTGCCGTGCACGGTGGGCCCGGCGGCCGGCTCCGCCAGCACCGCCGTCAGCGGTACGCCGAGCTGCGCGGTGACCGCCCAGAGCGTCTCCAGGGTCGGGTTGCGGGTGCCGTGCTCCAGGCCGGAGAGGGTGGCCTTTCCGACACCGGCGAGTCGGGCGAGTGTGGACAGCGAGATCCCCTGCTCCTCGCGCAGGGCACGGACCCGGCGCCCGACGACGGCGGGATCCACGTCGAGGCCCGGGCGCGGGGCTGGTGGTGGGTGCGGCACCCGGCTATCGTGCTACACGCTTCCGTTCCGTAAACGGAACAGTCGGGAGGGTGGGGTGGCCGGACGCGTGCAACCGGTGCTGGCGGGGGTGGTGACCGCGCTGGTGGGCTTCGCCAGCTCGTTCACCGTCGTGTTGGCCGGGCTCCGAGCGGCGGGCGCGTCGGACGCACAGGCCGCCTCCGGCCTGCTCGCTCTCTGCGTGGCGAGTGGGTTCGTCGCCGTCTGGCTGGGCTGGCGGTACCGGATCCCGATGAGCGCGGCCTGGTCCACTCCGGGTGCGGCGCTGCTGGTGGCGACCGGGCCGCCGCCGGGCGGATGGCCGGTGGCGGTGGGCGCCTTCCTCGTCTCCGGCGTGCTGATCGTCGCGGCCGGGTTGTTCCCGCCACTCGGCCGTGCGGTGGCCGCCATCCCCAAGCCGGTGGCCGGCGCGATGCTCGCCGGGGTGCTGCTGCCGCTGTGCACCGCCCCGGTCCGCGCGCTGGTCGAGCTGCCGATGGTGGCCGGGCCGGTGGTCGTCGGCTGGCTGCTGCTGCACCGGTTCGCCCGCCGCTGGGCGGTGCCCGGTGCGCTGGTGGTGGCGGTGGCGGCGATCGCACTGACCGCACCGCCGGCCGGCCTGAGGGGTGCCGCGCTGATCCCGTCGGTCACGCTGACCGCGCCGGCCTGGAACGCGTCCGCGCTGGTCGGGTTGGCCCTGCCGCTGTTCCTGGTCACCATGGCCGCGCAGAACGTGCCCGGCATGGCGGTGCTGGTCGGCTACGGCTACCGGCCGCCGTTCGGCGCCGCGCTGCGGACCACCGGTCTGGCCAGTCTGCTCGCCGCCCCGGCCGGCGGGCACGCGGTGAACCTCGCGGCGATCACCGCCGCGCTGGCCGCCGGCCCCGACGCGCACCCCGACCCGGAGCGCCGGTGGATCGCCTCGGTCACCGCGGGCGCTGGGCTGGCCGTGCTCGGCCTGGGTGCCGGGGTGGCCACCACGCTGGTGGCGGTCGCCCCGCCGATCCTCATCGAGGCGGTCGCCGGGCTGGCGCTACTGGGCGCCCTCGCCACCGCGCTCGCCTCGGCGGTGACCGACCCGGCGACCCGCGAGGCCGCCGTGGTCACCTTCGTGGTGACCGCGTCCGGGGTGACGCTGATCGGCGTGGGCGGCGCGTTCTGGGGCCTCGTCGCGGGCTGCCTGATGCTGCTGCTCTTCCACCGCCGCCAACCCGCCCCTGCGGCGCCGGACCAACCCGCCCCCGCTGCGCCGGGAAGATCCACTCGGGTCTCGTGAAGTCGGGCTGTCCCGAGGCTCCGGAGGCCCCGATTTCCTTGAACCCGAGTCGATCAGGGCGGTGGGGTCACTCCTCGGGCGGCAGGTCGGCCACCCCGACGGCCAGGAGGACCCGGCCGTCGGCCACCGACCCGATCCGGTCGGCCGGTACGTAGACCGCGCCGGTGCGGGTCAGGTCGGTCGAGACCTTCAGGTAGCCGCTGTGCAGCAGCCGCGCCGCCAGATCGGCCGGGACGTCCGGTTCCTCGACCGCAGTCGCCTCGATCAGCTCGTCCAGGCTGCTGCCCGGGTCGGCGGTCGATGTCTGGACGGTCACCGCGTTCGGGTCACCCCGCTGGACGAGGTCCACGGTCCCGACCTCGGTGCCAGCTGAGTCGATCACCGGCATCCCAGTGGTGATCCGCGAGATGGTCGCCTGCTGCTCGTCCTGCTGGTCCATCCCGCTGCGGTTCCCAGGGCGGCTCGCCGCTAAACGCCGCCGCCGGTCCGCCGACTCAGCAACTGCGGCAGCACCTGGAGGCGGCGGGCCTGGAGGCGGCGGCCCGTGCGCGGCGTTCCGCCCACTCAGCCGTTCGGGAGGGTCCAGCCGCCGGGCGGGCGGGGGGACAGCTCCCGCCAGGTGTCCGGGCCGTCGAGCAGCGCCCGGACGGTGTCCTCGGCTTCGTCCGCACTGCCGTACTCGTAGAAACGGGAGATGCCCTCGGCGCCGCCGGCCCGCTGCTCGACGTGCCACCGATCGGCGTCCACCCGCAGGAAGACGTCCCGCCGGGCCAGCCGCCCCCACTTCCCGTTCCACCAGTGCTTTCGCTGCTCCATGGCGGGACTCTATCGAACACACGTACGAGAAGGTGCGGCCCCTGCGGGAATCCCACAGGGGCCGATGTGCATCCGTTCGGGTCAGCGCTGCGTCGGCGGCTCGGGACGGCGGCCCAGCACGTCGTCCAGCGCCCCGCGCTGCTGACCCGGGGTGGTGTGGCCGGCGGAGACCAGGGCGTCCCGGATCTCGGTGAGCAGCTTGACCTCCTCGCTCGGCGCCGCCGGCGGCGGCTCCTCACCCCGCTGCCGACGCTCGGCAAGCTTGTTCATGGGGAACACCACGAAGAAGTAGAGCACCGCGGCGGTGAGCACGAACGTGATCAGGGCGTTGATGAAAGCCGCCCAGTCGAAGATCTGCCCGTTGAGCGTCCACTTCCCGGCGGTGAGGCCGCTGCCCCCACCGATTGCCTTGATCAGTGGTTCGAGGAACGACTTGGTGAGTTGGGTGACCACGCCCGTGAAAGCGGCGCCGATGACGATACCGACCGCCAGGTCGACGACGTTGCCGCGCATGATGAAGTCTTTGAAGCCCTTGAGCATTCGTACTCCCGAGGTGTCCGCTTTTCTGTCGGGCACAACCTATGCCCGTTCGGCGGGTTCCAGAAAAGCGCCGGCTTCGAGCGCCGCCCGGCCGGGATCGCCGGCCCGGATCGCCTCGACCAACCGGGTGTGGTCGACGTAGCGCTCGGGGGTGAGCGCCCCACCCATGGCCTGGGCGACAGTGCTGCGCAGGGCGGTGCCCACCGAGGCGTACAGCTCGGCGAGCATGGTGTTGTGCGCGGCGGCGACCACCGCCGTGTGCAGTGCCGCGTCGGCCTCGACGAACGCGTCGACCCGGCCGCCGTGCCAGGCGGCCTCGCGCTGGGCGAGCGCGCCGTCGAGCGCCGCCAGGTCCTCCGGTGTACGCCTCAGCGCGGCGAGCCGGGCGGCCTCCACCTCGAAGGCGCGGCGTACCTCGATGACCTCGGTCATCCGGTCGTCGCCGAGCCGGCGGGCGACCACCGGTGCCAGTTCGTCGGTGGACACCACGTAGGTGCCGGAGCCCTGCCGGCACTCCAGCACCCCGGCGTGCACCAGGGCGCGGACGGCCTCGCGGACCGTGTTGCGCCCGACGCCCAGCGCGGCGACCAGTTGTGGCTCGGTGGGGATGCGCCCGCCGACGGGCCATTCGCCGCCGAGGATCCGGGCGCGGAGTTGCTCGGTGGTCTGCCGGACCCGGTGGCCGCGGGGCGGCACGGCGGGCTGGCCGCGGGGCGGCACCGGCGGCGCGGAGGGGAAATCAACCGACGGTGGCACTGGTTACATCACCGGTCCCAAATTCATCCCATGATTGTAGGTTAGAGGTCATGACCCCGCCACCAACCGCCGCCCCGGCGCTGCCCGCCCCCGCCACCGTCGACCCTCGCCCCACGCGGGACCCCGGTGCCGGCCGGCGGACGCACCCGGCGACCGGTGGCGCGCTGGTGCTGGTCGGGATGCTGCTGGTCGCGCTCAACCTGCGTGCCGTGGTGACCAGCCTCGGCGCACTGCTCGACGAGGTCCGCGACGGGCTGGGCCTCTCCGGCGTCACCGCCGGTCTGGTCACCACCCTGCCGACCATCGCGTTCGCCGGCCTCGGCGCGCTCACCCCATGGCTGGTCCGCCGGGTGGCACCGGCCCGGGTGCTGGTGGTCGCCATGCTCGCCCTCGCCGTCGGCCAGGTGCTCCGGGTCGCCACCGACTCGGCCTTGATCTTCGTGCTCACCAGCGCGCTGGCGCTGTCCGGCATCGCGGTCGCCAACATCCTGCTGCCGATGCTCGTCAAGCAGCACTTCCCGCACCGCACCGGCCTGGTCACCGGGGCGTACACGATGGCGTTGACCGTGGGCACGACGGTGGCCGCCGCCTCCGCGGTGCCGATCGCGCACGCCTTCGGGTCATGGCGGGCCGGGCTCGGCGTCTGGGCCGCGATGGCCGCGGTGGCCGTACTCCCGTGGGTGCCGCTGGCGCTGCGGGCCCGCGCCGCGGCGCGGCGGGCGACTCCGACGGCGGTCGTCGCCACACCGGTGCGGGTCCGGCCGGCGCGGACCCGGCTCGGCTGGGCGATGGCCGTCTACTTCGGGGCGCAGTCGCTCAGTGGGTACGCGATCATGGGCTGGCTGGCCCAGCTGTTCCGCGACGCCGGTTACCAGCCGGAGTCGGCCGGGCTGCTGCTCGCCGGGGTGACCGCGCTCGGCGTGCCGATCGCGCTGCTGATGCCCACCCTGGCCGGTCGACTCGGCAGCCTGCGGCCGCTGGTGCTCGGGCTGACCACCGCGTCGGCGCTGGCCTACCTGGGGTTGGCGCTCGCACCGCACGGTGCCGCGCTGCTCTGGGTCGCCCTGCTGGCGATCGGTCAGGGAGCGTTCCCGATGATCCTGACCGCCATCGGCCTACGCGCCCGCACCGCCGAGGGCACTGTCGCGCTCTCCGCGTTCGCGCAGAGCACCGGGTACGTGATCGCCGCCCTCGGCCCGCTGATGGTCGGCATCCTCTACGAGGCCACCGGCGGTTGGACCGCGCCGATCGGGTTCCTGCTGGGCGCCCTCGCCGTGCAGACGACGGCGGGCATGGCGATCGCTCGTCCCCGTTACGTCGAGGACGAGTGACGCACGCGGACGGTCAGGAGGAAGCCGGCGTCGATTCGCCGGCGACTGCCTCATCCACCGTCGGGTAGGTGTGCAGCACCTCGACCAGCCCGCTCACCTCAAGGATGCGCAGCACGCCGCGCTGCGGGGCGGCCAGCCGGACCACGCCGCCAGCCTCGTCACAGCTGTTCTTGGCGCGGACGAAGACCGACAGACCGGTCGAGTCGCAGAACGAGACGTCCGCCAGGTCGAACACCAGCCGGTTGCGGCCCTTGTCGAGCAGGTCGGTGATCTGGTCCTGTAGCTGCGGTGCAGTGGCCATGTCCAGCTCGCCCGCGACCGCCACGACGACCACGTCGCCGCGTTGTTCCGTGTGCACCGTCAACGACATTCGCCAGACCTCCTGTTATCGGGGGAACGGTATCCCACGACCATGGTCGGAGGTAGAACGGGAGCCGGGATCCGGTGGCCATCGTCATTCCGTTGCTACGGGGCAAGTAGTTGGTCAGACCCCGGTGATAGAGTCCGCCCGGTCCAGGTCAAGGGGGTTCGAAATGGCGTTGAGCACCGAAGAAAGTGGTCGGCTCGCCGCGCTGCTCAGCGGGCAGGACGAACGGGTCACAACTCGGTGGACCGAGATCGTCACCAGTTCGTTGCGAGGCCGGCTGAGCCAGGCGGAGCTGCGCCGACAGGTCCAGGACCTGCACGGTGCCATCGTCGCCACCAGCGAGCAGGGCACCATCGACCTGTCCGCCGACAGCGCCGCCGAACTGCGCGCCGCGCTCTCCGAGCTGTCCCGTGGCCGGGCCCGGCAGGGCTTCTCCGCCACCGAGACCACGGTCAGCGTCTTCGCGCTGAAGGACGTGCTGGCCGAGCTGGTGCAGGAGGCCGGCGGCCCGAACGCGCTGCACGACTACGTCGCCTTCTCGAAGCTGGTCGACGAGATGGGCCTGTTCACCTTCGAGAGCTTCGTCCGCACCCGGGAGAGTCTGATCGCCGATCAGGCCGAGCAACTGCTCGAGCTCTCCACGCCGGTGGTCAAGCTCTGGGAGGGCGTCGTCGCCGTGCCGCTGGTCGGCACCCTCGACTCGGCCCGGGCCCAGGTCGTCATGGAGCGGCTGCTCCAGACCCTGGTCGACACCGGCTCGCCGTACGCGATCATCGACATCACCGGCGTACCGGCGGTGGACACCCAGGTCGCCCAGCACATCCTGAAGACCGTGGTGGCCGCCCGCCTGATGGGCGCCGACTGCATCATCTCCGGCATCCGCCCGCAGATCGCGCAGACCATCGTGGCGCTCGGCATCGAGTTCGGCGACATCGCCACCAAGGCGAGCCTCGCCGACGCGCTGCGCCACGTGCTGCGACTCACCGGGGTGGAGACCGCCCGCCGCCAGCCGCGTCGGGCCGTCTGATGGAACGCGTACCGATCCTCAAGATCGGCGACATCCTGCTCGTCTCCATCCAGCTCGACATGTCCGACCAGACGGCGGTCCAGCTCCAGGAGGACCTGGCCGAGCGGATCGTGGACACCGGCTGCCACGGCGTCATCATCGACATCACCGCACTGGACATCGTCGACTCCTTCGTCGGGCGAATGCTCTCCACCATCGCGTCGATCTCCAAGGTGCTCGACGCGGAGACGGTGGTGGTCGGAATGCGTCCAGCCGTCGCCATCACCCTTGTCGAACTGGGGCTGTCGCTGAACGGCATCCGTACCGCGCTGAACGTGGAACGCGGCATGGAACTGATCGCGGCGGCCCACGCCGACGAGCTCGACTACCAGCTCGACGACGATCCGGACGCCGAGACGGCCACGCCGTGACCGCGGGCATCGACCTGGGCCAGCCACAGGCGCAGTCGGTCCGGAGCGATGAGGACGTGGTGCGCGTCCGGCAGCTGGTTCGCGCCGTGGCGGTTGCCGTCAAGCTGTCCCTCGTCGACCAGACCAAGGTGGTCACCGCGGCGAGCGAGTTGGCCCGCAACACCCTGGTGTACGGCGGCGGCGGTTCGGTCGAGGTGACGGTCGTGGACAACGGCCGACGCAAGGGCGTGCAGATCGTGTTCGCCGACTCCGGGCCGGGCATCGCCGACCTCGACCTGGCGATGACCGACGGCTACACCAGCGGCGGCGGCCTCGGCCTCGGGCTCAGTGGGTCGCGACGCCTGGTCGACGAGTTCCAGATCGAGACGTCAACGGAGAGCGGCACGCGGATCACGGTCACCAAGTGGTCCAGGTGAACGGCGACCCGGTCACCGACAGTGGCATCTGGTTCCGGGTGGAGGCCAGCAGCGCGGCGAGCGCCGTCCGGCGGGCCGCCGAGCGCCTCGGCGCACAGGTGGAGATGGGTGCGGCGCGCATCGCCGACCTGGCCATCGTCGCCGCCGAGCTGACCAGCAACCTGGTCAAGCACGCCGACGAGGGTGTGCTGCTGCTCCGGCCGGTGCGCCGTGCCGGGCAGGCCGGCGTGGAGCTGATCGCCATCGACTCCGGGCCCGGCATGGCCGACCTGACCGTCTCCACCCGCGACGGACACTCCACCACTGGCACGCTCGGCATCGGCCTGGGTGCCATCGTCCGGCAGGCCAGTTGGTTCGACGGATACTCGCTGCCGGGTAAGGGCACCGTCCTCGCCGTGCAGGTCTGGCCGGCCGAGGCGGCTCGGCCGTCCTGGGCCGGTGCTCTCACCCGACCGCTGACCGGCGAGACGATCAGCGGCGACGGCTACGCGGTGCGGGTAGCCGACGGGCGGCACCAGGTGCTGGTGAGCGACGGGTTGGGGCACGGCCCGCTGGCCGGGGCCGCCACCGACGCGGCGCTGGCCGCGTTCCGCGACGCCCCCGCCGGCCCACCGGCGACGGTGGTCGGTCACCTGCACCGGAGCATGTCGCACACCCGGGGCGCCGCGCTCGCGGTCGCTGAGCTGGCGCCGACGGCCGGTGTCCTGCACTACGCCGGCCTGGGCAACATCTCCGGCGTGGTCGTCGAGGGTGACGGCCACCGCCGGGGGCTGGTGTCGCTGCCCGGCATCGCCGGCCACCAACGGCCGACGATCCGGGAGTACGACTACCCGTTCGGTCCCGGTGCCCGGCTGGTGATGCACAGCGACGGGGTGGTCGACCGGTGGCGGATGGCCGACTACCCGGGCCTGGCGGAGCGGTCCCCGCTGGTCATGGCGGCGACCCTGCTGCGTGACGCCGGTGTGCGACGTGACGACGCCTGCGTACTGGTCGCGAGGTCGTGGGCATGAGCGCGGAGCCGGCCGCGCTGCCGCTGCTCCAGATGGCGCTGCGGGTCGAGCAGGACATCTTCGTGATCCGTCAGCGGGGGCGCGAGGTGGCCACGGTGGTCGGCCTGGAACACCAGGACCAGGTGCGGATCGCCACCGCGCTCAGCGAGGTCGCCCGGGACCTGCTGCGGATGACCGGCGGTGCGGACGTCTCGTTCCACGTCGACGCGGGTGCCGACGGCCGGTTCCACCTGCGCGCCGACCTGGCCCCGGTTACCCCACTCCCGGACGGCCGCTACCAGCCGCAGTCCGGCGCGGTGTCCCGACTGGTCGACACACTGAGCGTGTCGACCGTCGAGGGGGTTACGGTCGTACGGATGTCCCGACGAGTCCCGGCCAACGCGCCGACACCGACGCCGGAGCGGCTCGCCGAGTTCCGTACTGAACTCGGCCGCACCGCGCCGGGCAGTGCGCTGGACGAGTTGACTGTGCAGAACGGGCAGCTCATCGCCGCACTCGACGAGGTTCGCAGTCAGCGTGACGAGCTGGCCGTGCTGAACGAGGAGCTGGCCGAGACCAACCGCGGCGTGCTGGCGCTCTACAACCAGCTCACCGAGGAGTTGGAGGAGACCAACCGGGGCGTCGTCGCCCTCTACGCCGAGTTGGACGAGAAGTCGGCCCAGCTCCGTGCGGCGAGTGAGTCGAAGAGCCGGTTCCTGGCCAACGTGAGCCACGAGCTGCGTGCCCCGGTCACCGCGATCATCGGCCTGGGGCGGCTGCTCACCGACTCCGCCTCCGACCCGCTCACCGACGAGCAGGGCCGCCAGGTTGATCTGATCCGCTCCTCGGCGGCGGACCTGCTCAACCTGGTCAACGAACTCCTCGACCTGGCCAAGGCGGAGTCCGGGCGGATCGAGCCGGAGCTGGCCGAGGTCGACCTGCGGCCCGTCTTCGGTCAACTGCGCGGCACCCTGCGCGCGCTGGCCACCCGCCCGGAGGTGGAGCTGGTCGTGGAGGAGCCCAGCGGGCCGGCCCTGCTGCGCACCGACGAGGTACTGCTCGGTCAGGTGCTGCGCAACCTGCTGCACAACGGGTTGAAGTTCACCGAGCGCGGCGAGGTGCGGCTGCGGGCCAGCCAACACGGCGACCGTTGGCAGTTCGAGGTCAGTGACACCGGGCCGGGCATCGCTCCCGAGCTGCACGACCGGATCTTCGAGGAGTTCTACCAGATCCCCGGCGCCACCCGGGTCGGCGGCACCGGCCTCGGTCTGCCGTACGCCCGGCGGTTGGTGACGCTGCTCGGCGGGTCACTGGAGCTGACCAGCGCGCGGGGCGAAGGCAGCACGTTCACCGTCTCCCTGCCCACAGGCGGGGCGTGACGGCGTGGACGGCATGCCGACAACCATCCTGGTGGTCGACGACAGTCGTACCAAGCGATACCTGCTGGTCAGCTGGCTTACCCGGGCCGGCTTCACCGTGCTGGAGGCCCAGAACGGCGCCGAGGCGTTGGCCCGGGTCGAGGTGGACCGGATCGACCTGGTGGTCCTCGACGTCCGCCTGCCCGACCTGAGCGGCTACGAGGTCTGCGAACAGATCAAGGCGCGGCACCCGGCGATGCCGGTCATTCACGTGTCGGCGCACGCCGTGGACGTGGCCGACCGCGCCCAGGGGCTGACCCGGGGCGCGGACGCGTACCTCACCGAGCCGATCGAGCCCGAGGAGCTGATCGCCACCACGCGGGCGGTGCTGCGCTACTACCAGGCCCGGCAGCGCGCCGAACTGCTCGCCGAGCGGCTGCTCGGGTTGGCCGACACGACCGTCGCGGTGCACGCGGCGCCGACCTTCGCGCGTCTGCTGGAGGCCGCCGCCGAGGGAGCCGCCCAGATCTTCAAGAGCCCGGCGGCGGTGATCGCCGAAACCTTCGACGGGGACTGTCTCGCCGGCGTCTGCGCCGGTCCCGGCGCGGTGGCCGCCGTGGTGCCGTGGGTCGTCGACGACACCGGCGTGCCCACCGGTGCCACCGTGCGGGTGGAGGCCCCGGCGAACTGGGCGCTCGTCGAATGGCCGGCGGACGACACGGTGACCGTCGCCGCCGCCCGACTGCGCGAGGACCGGGCCCCGCTGTACGTGGTGGTTCCGACCGCCACCCAGACCGCGCGGACCCCGGTGCTCAAGCAGCTGGCTCAGGCGGTGGCGGCGGCCGTGGAGGGGCAGCGCTCCTTCGACGAGGAGCACCGGATCGCGGTCACCCTCCAACGCAGCCTGCTCCCGCGTGGGCTGCCCACAGTGGCCGGCCTCGATCTCGCGGTGCGCTACGAGCCGGCCAGCGCGCAGACCGAGGTGGGCGGCGACTTCTACGAGCTGGTGATGCTCGACGGGCATCTGCTGCTCGCGATCGGGGACGTCGCCGGCCACTCGCTGCACGCGGCGACCGTGATGGCCGAGCTGCGGCACGCGGTGCGGGCGTACGCGGTCGAGGGCCACCAGCCCGGCGAGATCCTGCACCGGGTCAACGAGCTGATGCGGACCCTGCTGCCGAACGAGGTGGCGACGCTCTGCGTACTGCTGATGCACCCGCCGACCGGGCGGGTCCGGCTGGCCAGTGCCGGGCACCTTCCACCGCTGCTGATCATGGACGGCAAGGTCGAGTTCGTGCAGCACTCCGCGCCGCTGCTCGGCATCCGCGCCCCGCGCCCGGCCGACCTGGAGTTCGTGGTGCCGGCCGGGGCCACGCTGGTCTTCTACACCGACGGGCTGATCGAGCGACGGGACGCCACCATCGACGAGGGACTGGCCGCGCTGGCCGGGGTCGCCGCGACCGTCGACGGTGACCTGGACCAGTTCTGCGCCCGGCTGCTGGTGGAACTGGCTCCACCGGAGATCCAGGACGACGTCGCCGTGGTCGTTCTGCGGCGCCGCTGATCTGTCAGCTGTTTCGGCCGCTCAGCGCACCGAGCGGGCGTACGCGGCGGGGGACACCCCGGCCACGGCGGTGAAGTCACGGACCAGGTGGGCCTGGTCGCTGTAGCCGAGGTCGGCGGCGAGGTCAGCCCAGCTCAGTGGGCCACCGGCGGCCTGTTCGACCGCCTCCTGGAGCCGGTAGCGGCGGATCACCCACTTCGGCCCGACCCCCACGTACTCCACGAAGAGCCGCTGCAACCGGCGGACCGGAACATCGTGCCGCGCGGCGAAGTCGTCGACGCGCAGCACCATCCGGTCGGTACGGATCGCCTCGGCCAGTCGGACGGCCTCCTCGGCCATCGGGTCCGGCTCCGGCTGCCAGGCAGTGAGGAGGGTGTCCAGCGCCCGGCAGCGCTCGTCGTCGCTGGCAGACGAGGTGGGTGCCACCGGGGATGCGCCCGCGCCCACCGGGACGTCCGGGTGGGTCAGCCGGCCGGCGGGCAGCGGCACCCTGCGGCCGGTCAGCTCACTGACCGCGCGCCGCCAGAACGGGTGGAAGCCGCCGGGACGGAACTGCACCCCGGACACCCGGCCGGTGCCGTTGAGCGTGATCCGGAACAGGTCGCGGCCCACCCCGGCCACCTCGCCGGACTCGGGCCCGTCGTCGTCCCGTCGGAACACCACGTTCACCGCCGGGTGCGGCACGACCCGCTGCTCGAACGGCGCGCTCAACACCCAGTCGATCAACCAGTAGTGCTCGACCCACGGGCGCAGCGACTCCGCCGGCAGGTGTCGACGGAAGCGCATCTCGCGCAGCAGACGCCCGGGGTCGAGAATTCCCCGGCTGTCGCCACGCGGTCGCTGTCGCATTTGTTCAAGACCACCCTCATACGCTGGCCCTATGTCCACTCAGACTAGCGAGCTGCTGGCGGCCGCCGCGCCGCGAACCGTCGATGTCGTGCGGGGTATCTCCGACGACCAACTGGACCTGCCCACGCCGTGCCAGGACTACCTGGTCCGTGATCTGCTCAATCACCTCTTCCAGGTGGTGGTCAACTTTCAGGACCTGGCCGAGAAGCGGCAGGTGGAGTGGGCCGAGAAGCCCGACCACCTGGGCGACGGCTGGCGGGACCGCTTCGAGGCGGAGACCGGCCGGTTGGTCGCCGCCTGGTCGGATCCGTCCACCCTGGAGGGCGTGTCGCCGGGCATGGGCATGCCGCAGTCTGTCATCGGCGGCATGGCCCTGCTGGACCTGACCGTGCACGGCTGGGACCTCGCGGTCGCCACCGGCCAGCCGTACCACCCGGCCCCGGAGGCGGTGGCCGAGCTGCACGGGCTGGTGGAGCAGTTGGGCCCCACCGCCCGCAAGATGGGCGTCTTCGCCGATCCCCTACCCACCCCAACCCCCGACCTGGCGCCCGACCTGGCCCACCTCCTGACCCAAACCGGCCGCACCCCCACCTGGCCCCAAACCCCCTAACCCCACCCACCCCCGGCCCCCACCCCCGCCCTCGGTGATCAAGAAGTTTGCGTCAGATTCCGGCGTGCTGGTGACGCAACTTCTTGATCAACCAGATGGGAGTGGGGTGGGTGTGGGGGTGGGTTGTTGACTTGGGTATTCGCTGGGTGAATAGTGAGTGGGGTGTCTACGCCGCATGTTCTGCTCGGGTTGCTCGCTGGGGGCAGCCGGCACGGGTATGAGCTGAAGCGTGCGCACGACGAGCGGCTGCCACGGGCTCGGCCGCTGGCCTTCGGGCAGGTCTACGCCACTCTCGGCCGCCTCGAACGCGACGGCCTGGTGGCTGCCGCCGGGCAGGATCGGGTGGGCGGGCCGGATCGCACGGCGTACGCGCTGACCGACCAGGGGCGGGACACGCTGGATCAATGGCTGTCCACCGTGGAAGCACCCATGCCGTACGTGGCCAGCACGCTCTTCGCCAAGGTCGTGGTGGCGCTGCTGGTCGCCGACGCCGATCGGGCCCGGTCGTACCTGATCGCCCAGCGGGCCGCGCACACCGCACGGCTGCGTGAGCTGACCGTGGTCAAGGCCGACCCGACCGCCACCCTCAGCGACGTGGTCGCGGCCGATTTCGCGATCGCCCATCTCGACGCGGATCTGCGGTGGCTGCACGCCACGCTGAGCCGGGTCGCCGACTGGCACCGGGAGGTGCATCCGTGACGCAACTTCAGGCTCGCGGCGTGGTTCGGGCGTACGGCCCGACGCCCGCGCTGCGCGGCGTGACGCTCGAGGTGGCCGAGGGCGAGATCGTCGCCGTCACCGGGCCGAGTGGCTGCGGCAAGTCGACCCTGCTGCACTGCCTGGCTGGGATCCTCCGGCCGGACGCCGGCGAGGTCACCTGGCGCGGGCACCGCATCGACACCTGGTCGGAGGCGGCTCGGTCGCGGCTGCGGCGCACCGAGTTCGGGGTGCTGTTCCAGTTCGGTCAGCTGGTGGCCGAGTTGACCGCGGCCGAGAACGTCGCCCTGCCCCTGCTCCTCGCCGGCACGGGGCGGCGAGAGGCACGGACGGCGGCGCTCACCTGGCTGGAGCGGTTCGGGGTGGCCGAGGTGGCCGACGTGCGGCCGGGTGAGATGTCCGGGGGGCAGCAGCAACGCTGCGCCACGGCGCGGGCGCTGGTGACCGAGCCATCGGTGCTCTTCGCCGATGAGCCGACCGGCGCACTGGACACGCTCACCGGCGAGCAGGTCCTCACCCAGCTGGTCCGGCTCGCCCGCGAGCAGCGCACCGCCGTCGTGCTGGTCACCCACGAGCCGCGGATCGCCGCGTACGCCGATCGGGAGATCGTGCTGCGGGACGGCCTGGTGGACCACACCGGCCTGGGGCTCGACGTGCCGCTGGCCGGCGGCGCCCGGTGAGGCCGACGACGCTGCTCCGCCTCGCGCTCGCCGGCACCCGCACCGACACCGCCCGGGTGGTGCTCACCGCGCTCAGCGCCCTGCTGGCGACCCTGGCCGGGCTCGCGGCGCTCACCGTATGGGCCATTCCGACCCCAGCGGCGACGGTGGAGAACCAGGACAGGTGGTCGGAGCAGTACCACAACGCGCTGTTGGTGCAGCCCGGGTTGCGAGGTGGCACGGCATTCGCGCTGCTGATGCTGATGGTCCCGGTGCTGGCGCTGGCCGGTCAGTGTGCCCGGCTCGGCGCGCCGGCACGGGACCGCCGGTTGGCAGCGCTCCGATTGGCCGGCGCCACTCCCGGGCAGGTCACCCGGCTGGTGGTGCTGGAGACCGGCGTGGCCGCTCTGCTCGGTACGCTCGTCGGGCTGGGTGTCTATCTGGTCGGCCGCGATCTGCTGCACCGCCCGGACGCGCAAGGCCAACTGGCCCTGCCCACCGACGTGCTGCCGTCGACCGGCGCGCTGGCTGGGGTGGTGCTCGGTCTGCCGGTCGTGGCGGCGCTGGCCACAGCCCTCATGCTGCGTACGGTCACCACCAGCCCGCTCGGGGTGAGCCGCAAGGCCGCCCGCGAGCGTGGCCCGGGTCCGTGGGCGGGGCTCCTGATCGGGTTCGGCGTGGCCTCGTTCGCGGTGATCCGCCCGGTGGTCTACCAGTTCGCCGACGACGGGGAGTTGATGGCCTGGCTGGTGCCGGCGTTGTTCGCTGTGGGCGCGCTCGCGGCGATGATCGGGGTGGTGATCGGCACCGGCTGGCTGTCGTACCACTGCGGGCGGTTGCTTCGTCGGCACGCCCGCGGCCCGGCTGCCCTGCTCGCGGCGGGCCGGCTGATGGCCGACCCGTGGGCGGGCAGCCGGACCTTGGCGGCGCTGCTCGCCGCCCTGATCTTCGGCGGGGGCGCCGCCGCCCAGCGGGCCTACTTCGGGACCAAGGACCAGCTCGAGCAGGAGCAGAACCGGTTCGCCGGGTTGGATGGTGGCACCGACCCCTTCTATCTGTCCACGATGAATTACGTCGATGGAGCGATAGCCGTGGCCATCCTGATCGCGACGGGCGGGCTGATCGTCGCGCTGGTCGAGGGGATCGTCGCCCGTCGACGCGCCTACGCCGCGTTGGTCGCCACCGGGGTGCCCCGCGCCACGCTGAGCCGTTCGGTGGCCTGGCAGGCGTTGGCGCCGGCCGTGCCGGCGATCCTGCTCGCGCTCACAGTGGGCACGCTGCTCGGCCGAGGGCTTGCCGCGCGGGAGGTGTCAGGAGGCGGCGGGATGGCGACGATCTGCGAGGCCACTGTGGCGCTCTGTGAGGACCCTGCCACCAGCGCACAGTACAACCGACTCGTGCACATCCCCGAGGTGCAGCGAGCCGTTCCCGTACCTCTGGAGCACCTGGCGTGGCTCGGCGCCGGCGCGTTGGCCGCGGTGCTGGTGACGATCGGTGTCGGCCTGCTGTTCCTGCGCGCCAGCACCGCCCTGGATGAGCTGCGGACGACCTGAACCGAGCTGCCTCCGCCGGCCCGCATGATCCGCTCGGCCAGGTCAGGCGGCGAGCAGGCCGGAGGACAGTGCGATCAGGGTGCCGACCACAGCCGAACAGCAGCAGACCAGCAGGCCGGCGACCACCGCGAGGATCAGCCAGACCCGGCGGTCCCGCGCCACCGTCGCCACGCTCGGTCGGCGCACGTCATCGGCGGCGTCGCCGTCACTATCCGTAGCCCCGGTCACCCCGGAAGTCTAGGCCGGGGTCTCCGCTGCGACCGAGAAAGGCCAGGCCGTGCGGCGCGGGAGGCCCGCGCATACGCGACCCGACGCATGATCGCGCCCGATCATGGAAGTAGTGGTCTCCCCGAGCCGTCGAGGGGACTACTCCCACCATCGAGCGCGATCATGACGACCGACGGTCAGGCGCGGCCGATGCGGTCCAGGATCCAGGCGTTGATGAACGCCTCCTCGCGCCAGGAGTCGTAGCGACCGCTCGGGCCGCCGTGCCCGGCACCCATCTCGGTCTTCAGCAGGTAGTCACCGCTCGGGGCCACCGCCCGCAGCCGGGCGATCCACTTCGCCGGCTCCGAGTAGAGCACCCGGGTGTCGTTGAGGCTGGTCACCGCGAGGATCGCGGGATAGTCCACGGCGGCCACGTTCTCGTACGGCGTGTAGGACTTCATGTACGCGTACACCTCGGGGTCGTCGAGGGGATTGCCCCACTCCTCCCACTCGGTGACGGTCAGCGGCAGCGACGGGTCGAGGATCGACGTGAGCGCGTCCACGAACGGCACCTGCGCCACGATCCCGGTGAACGCGTCCGGCGCGAGGTTGGCCACCGCGCCCATCAGCAGGCCACCGGCCGAGGCGCCCCGGGCGACCAGTCGGTCGCTGGCCGTCCAGCCGGCCTTGACGAGGTGCTGGGCGCACGCCACGAAGTCGGTGAAGGTGTTCTTCTTGGCCAGCAACTTGCCCTGGTCGTACCACCGTCGGCCCAGCTCACCGCCGCCCCGGATGTGCGCCACCGCGAAGACCACGCCCCGGTCCAGCAGGGACAGCCGGGCCACCGAGAACCACGGGTCCATGCTCGCCTCGTACGAGCCGTAGCCGTACAGCTCGCAGGGCGCCGAGCCGTCCCTTGGGGTGCCCACCCGGCAGACCAGTGAGATCGGCACCCGGGTGCCGTCGTCGGCGAGCGCCCAGTCGCGGTGCTGCTCGTACTCGGCCGGGTCGTACGGTCGTCCGTCCGGCCCGGGCAGCACGGGCTTCTGCTTGAGCAGCACCATCTGCCGGGTGACCAGGTCGTAGTCGTACACCGAGTCGGGGGTGATCAGCGAGGAGTAGCGCAACCGGACCTGGCCGGTGCGGTACTCCGGGTTGGCGTCCAACCCGACGCTGTACAGCGGCTCGGGGAAGTCGATGTCGTACCCGTCGTCACTGCCCACCGGCAGCACCCGCAGCCCGGTGAGCCCGTCGGTGCGCAGCGACACCACCAGATGGTTGGCGAAGGCGTCGACGGCCTCCAGCCGGGTGCCGGGGGTGTGCTCGATCAGCGGCACCCAGTCGCCCGGTACGTCCGCCGAGGTGAACGCCAGCGCGAAGTCCTCCGCGCCGTCGTTGTGCAGGATCAGGAAGCGGTGGCCGTGGTGCTCCACCGTGTATTCGACGCCCTGTCGGCGGAGGGCGATCACGGCCGGCGCGCCCGTCGGGTTGCTGGCGGGGATCACCAGCACCTCACTGGTCACCTTGCTGTGCACGTCGACGAGGATGAACTTCTCCGACCGGGTCAGCTCCACCCCCACCCAGAACCGCTCGTCGTCCTCCTGGTGGACCACCACGTCGTCGGCGGCGGCGGAGCCGATGGTGTGCCGCCAGACCCGGTTCGGCCGCCAGGCGTCGTCCACAGTCACGTAGAACAGCACCGAGGCGTCGGCCGACCAGGCGGTGCCGTAGAACGTGTCCGGCACCTCGTCCGGCAGCAGTTCGCCGGTGGTCAGGTCCTTCACCCGCAGGGTGAACCGCTCGTCACCGGAGAAGTCGGTGGAGTAGGCCAGCCAGCGACCGTCCGGGCTGACGTCGAACGCGCCGAGCGAGAAGAAGTCGTGCCCCTCGGCCAGCAGGTTGCCGTCGAGCAGCACCTCCTCGCCGTCGAGTGGGGCGCCGTCCGCGCTGACCGGCGGGTCGGTTTCACCGTCGCGGACCGCCCGGCGGCACTGCACTCCGTACTGTTGCCCCTCGACCGTCCGGGTGTAGTACCAGTGCCCGCCCTTGCGGGTCGGCACGGACAGGTCGGTTTCCTGGGTGCGTCGGCGAGTCTCCTCGAACAGGTCGGCGCGCAGGTCGGCCAGGTGTGCCGTACGCGCGTCGGTGTACTCGTTCTCGGCGGTCAGGTAGGCGATCGTCTCCGGGTCGTCCTTGGCGGCGAGCCAGGCGTACTCGTCGACGACGGTGTCGCCGTGGTGGGTGCGCTCGCTGGGCACCCGCTTCGCCGCGGGCGGGGCAGTCTCGGTGGTCACGGCGGCCACGTTACCGGCCGGCAGCCGCAGCGCGCCGGACCAGCGGCATCCCGATGCTCGCCACCACGGCTTTCGAACACATGTACGATGGCCGGCATGGCGGCAGCAGCAAGTTCCCTCGGCCGGTCCGGAGCCCTCGAGATCACCCGGCGGTTGGCGGCGATCTGCGGTCCACCGTTCTCCCGGCTGGCCGGGCCGGCCGACGAGGTGGCGGGGCGACCGGCGCGCTGGGTGGCCGTTCCCGGCGGCCCGCACGCCGCTGCCGAGGTGCTGCGGTTGGCCGCCGTGCACGACCTGGCGGTGGTGCCCCGAGGCGCGGGCACGAAGATCGACTGGGGTGCCGCCCCCGTTCAGGTCGACATCCTGCTCGACACCGGCCGGCTGGCCGGCATCGGTCACGAGCCGGTCGACTCGCTGGTGACCGACGTGGGTGCCGGCACTCCACTGCGGGCGGTGCAGGCCACCCTTGAGCGCACCGGGCAGCGGCTCGCGATGGACGCCCCCTCACCCGGCGCGACCCTGGGTGGCGTGCTCGCCGCCGGCGAGGCCGGTCCGCTGCGCCACCGCCACGGCAGCCCCTGCGACCAACTGCTCGGTGTGCGTTACCTCGCCGCCGACGGCGAGTTGATCAGCGTCGGCGGTGGCGCGCCCGGGCTCGACCTGGCCCGCCTGCTCTGCGGCTCCCAGGGCGCGCTCGGCGTGCTGGTGTCGGCGAGCCTGCGGGTGCAGCCGGTGCCGGCGAGCAGGCTCTGGGTGTCCCGCCCGGTGTGGACGCCGTTGGAGGTGCACGACCTGGTCCGGACGATCCTCGCCGCTCGACTGGAGCCGTCGGCCATCGAGCTGGACCTGCCCGGGGGCACCCCCCGCCCACGTACGCCGTACCCGCCCGGTCACCCGGCGGCCACCGCCCGGGAGCGTCACCCGTCGATGTCCGGTCGGGCCGGCGCCCCGTCCCGGGCCGGCAGCCTGGTGGTGCTGCTGGAGGGCGGCCCCGCCGACGTCACCGAGCGTGCCGAGCGGCTGGTCGGCCTGCTGCACGGGGAGGCGACGATCGCCCACTCCGCGCCGACGTGGTGGCGCCGCTACCCGTTCGCGCCCGGTGACACGGCGCTGCGCCTGGAAGTGCCGATCGGCGACCTGCACGCCGCCGTCTACGCGCTACGCGACGCGGCCGGAGCTCCGGTGCCGGTGCGCGGGTCCGCCGGGCTGGGCGTGGTGCACGCGGCGCTGCCCGGGGCGCTGGCAGCCGATCGGGTGGCGTCCATTCTGGCCGCTGTCCGAGGGGTGCTGCTGGCCCGGCAGGGCCGCTGCGTGGTGGTCTCCGCTCCGGCGGCGGTCCGCCAGGCGGTCGACCTCTGGGGCGAGCTGGCCGGCCTGGCTCAGTTGCGGGCCGCGAAGCGGCACCTGGATCCGGAGCACCGGCTCGCGCCCGGGCGGCTCCCCGGCGGCCTGTGAGGCCGGGCGGCCGTCTGAGCCCGTCGGCCGAAGGCGCTCGGCTGGGTCAGTCCAGCCACCACCGCTGCATGTCCAGCAGCGGCGGGGTGAAGCGGGCCACCAGCACCAGCAGGCCGCCTACCGCGCCGGCCAGCAGCAGTGACCGGGTCGCCCGGGGCAGGGCCGCACGCTCCCGGGCGGCCAGCGCCACCGCGACGATCGCCAACGGCAGCCCGAGCACCGCACCCACCACGTAGAGCATCCCCACCACGGCATAGAGCCAGAGGAACGGGTTCAGCCCAGCCATCCCGAACGGGATCATGTCCTTCGGGTCGTACGCGCCGGTCAGCATCTCGGCCTGGCCGACGCCGGCCGTCGTCATCCGACCGATGTAGAGCAGCAGCACGGCGAGGAATGCGCCGATGGTCGCGAGCTGCGCGACGATCAGAGTCCGGACCGCCGGCCGGGAGTACGACGTGACCTGCGCAACGCTCGTCATGACCGTCAATCTACCGAGCGGACCCGATATCCGGGGGTCGCGCGGCGGTCAGGTCGCGTCGTTGCGGAGCACCAGGACGGCGATGTCGTCGCGGGGCGGCTCGACCGAGAAGTTGATCGCCGCGGCGCGCAGCCGGGCGGCCACCACGTCGGCCGAATATCCGGCCAGGGGCGCGGCGGCGTCCCGCAGTCGGTCGGTGCCGAACAGCTCCCGGCCGCGCCGCCGCTCGGTGACGCCATCGGTGTAGAAGATCAACGAATCGCCCGGTGCCAGCGTGATCTGCGCCGTCGGCGAGGTGATCGTGTCGAGCAGGCCGAGCGCGGTGCCGCCGGTGCCGACGAACTCGGCGCCGCCCGCACCGGCCAGCAGCACCGGCCGGTCGTGCCCGGCGAGGTGCAGCGACACGTCCAACTGGTCGCCCTCGCCCGGCCCGACCGCTGCCAGCGCCAGGGTGCAGTAGCGGCCGCCACCGCGCTCGACAAGTGTCTCGTTGAGCCGCGCCAGCGCCTCCGGCAACGGCTTTCCGTCGCCGACCAGCACCCGGATCACGTCCCGGACCAGCCCGGTCACCGCGGCGGCCTGAACACCCTTGCCGGAGACGTCACCGATCACCACCAGCCAACGCCCGTCGGGCAGTGGCACCACGTCGTAGAAGTCGCCGCCCACCTCGGCGTCGTCGCCGGTCGGGACGTACTCGGCGGCGAAACCGATCCCGTCCACCAGCGGCAGCACCGGCGGCAGCAGTGACTGCTGGAGCGTCTGCGCCACCCGACGGCGCTCGGCGTGGATCCGGGCGTTCTCGATGGCCAGCGCGGCCCGCCGGGCCACGTCCTCCAACACCGCCACCTCGTCGGGGTCGTGCCGGTGCCGCTGGTGCCGCCCCACCGCCAGGGTCCCGAGCCGCTGCCCGCGGGCGATCAGCGGGACCGCGAAACCCTCCATCGGCCCGCCCAGGGGGATCTGCGCCGCGCTGCGGGATGCCTCGCGGAGACGGGCCTGGATCGAGTCGGGCCCGGTCTCCGCCAGCACCTTGTGCAACTGCGGAAGCATCGACTCGTCGGCGTGGCTGGCCGCCGCCAGCCGGAGCCGGCCCCACTCGTCGGCGGTGTGCACCGCGCACCACTGACCGAGTCGCGGCACCACCAACTGCGGCACCAGCGCCATGGTCAGGTCGACGTCCAGCGACTGGGCCAGCAGTTCGCTCGCCTCGGCCAGGAACGTCAGCCACACCTGCCGGCGGACGTCGGCCCGGCGCAGCCGGTCGTTCTCCAGGTGCAGCGACAGCCGCTCGGCGGTGAGCACCGCCAAAGGTTGGGCGTACGCCGACGGCGCGGCATCCAACTCCAGATCACCGGCGTACGGGCGGTGCACCGTCAGTGGCACCCGGAGCAGCTCGCTGCCGGGGCGGGGCGGCCGACCGAAGCGGGCCAGCACCTGGCGGCCCTGCCCGTCGCCGCGGTCCAGACGGATCGTGCCGCCGGCCGCGCCCACCATCTCGGCGACCCGGCTGAGCAGGCTGGTGGCGAAGTCGGGCAACGGGTCGTCCCCGTACAGGTCGGGGGCTGTCTGCATGAGTTCGCTCATCGCGCTGGCGCTCGGCGCGGACCCGTCGGCGCTCGTCTGGGGGCCGGCGTTGGCCGGTGTCGACTCGCCGATGGCGCCCGTCAAGGGCGGGTCGGTGCCGGGGCGGTCCAGCCGGAACCAGACGCCCTTCCCGGTGGGCAGGTACGTGGTGCCCCATCGGCTGGCGAAGTGGTCGACCAGCAGCAGGCCCCGGCCCCGCACGGAGACCTCGTTGATCTCGGTGGAGTCGTTGCGGTCGCCGACGGTCAGCTCGTCGCCCGAACCGGGGGCGAAGTCGGAGACGGTGACGGTCAGCCCGATCTCGTCCGCGACGACCTCGATGTCCAGCTCGGTACGGGCGTGCTCGACGGCGTTGGTGGTCAGCTCGGTGGTGAGCAGCAGCGCCTCGTTGGCCAGTTCGTCCAGGTGTGACTCGGTCAACACCGAGCGGACCACGGCACGGGCGGCGGCCGGCGTACGGCGGTCGGCGGGCAGCCGCACACGCCGGACGGCCCCGTCCCGGGCCCCGGCCGTCGCGGGCCCCGCCTCGGCTGACACCCCCGTATCCTCCACCGTCCCCCTGCCGGGTGCCAAGCCGATCACCGATCGCGGGCTGTCGCGTCGGTCAGCGGCACCGGCGGCAGCGCGGCTGACGCGTCGAAACGACCGGTGCGGGAGCCGGGCGAGGTCTCCGCCGCGCCGTGCCGGCTCGACGCCAATTGGGCGGGTCGACGCGCGATCGATGCCACCTGGCGGGTCGCGCACCCTGGCACCACGGCGCGCGCGGGCACAATATGGGGTGCCGGTGTGTCCGCACGGACCGGCGCCCCCGAGTTGAGCGAGGAATGATGACCACGTCGAAGCAGTCGGTGGCGGATCCGTCCGCGCCCGACCACGAGGCGCTCCTCGGTGAGTTGGCCGAGGCACTGCGACGGATCGGGCGCGGCGACCTGAAGGTCCGGCTTCCCCGCCGGGCCGGCGCGGCCGGCGAGGTGGCGGACGCCTTCAACGAGGTCGTCTCGCTCCAGGAGCGGCAGTACCTGGACCTGCGGCGGATCAGCCGGATCGTCGGTCGCGACGGCCGGCTCACCGAGCGGCTCGACGACGAGGGGCTGGACGGCTCCTGGGCGGAGGGGCAGCGGGCGATCAACTCGCTGATCGACGACCTGGGTCGACCGACCACCGAGATCGCCCGGGTGATCGTGGCGGTCGCCGACGGTGACCTGTCCCAGCACATGGCGTTGGAGATCGACGGTCGGCCGCTGCGCGGTGAGTACCTGCGCATCGGGCGGACCGTGAACACGATGGTGGACCAGCTGTCGTCGTTCTCCAACGAGGTGACCCGGGTGGCCCGTGAGGTGGGCACCGAGGGCAAGTTGGGCGGCCAGGCCGACGTGCGGGGCGTCGCCGGCACCTGGAAGGACCTCACCGACTCGGTGAACACCATGGCGTCGAACCTGACCGGCCAGGTGCGGTCGATCTCGCAGGTCGCGACGGCGGTGGCCAAGGGCGACCTGTCGCAGAAGATCACGGTCGGCGCGCGTGGTGAGGTGGCCGAGCTGGCCGCCACGATGAACTACCTCACCGACACGCTGCGGCTCTTCGCCGAGCAGGTGACCCGGGTGGCCCGCGAGGTGGGCACCGAGGGCAAGTTGGGCGGCCAGGCCGAGGTGCCGAACGTGGCCGGCACCTGGAAGGACCTGACCGACAGCGTCAACTCGATGGCGTCGAACCTGACCGCCCAGGTCCGCAACATCGCGCAGGTCTCCACGGCGGTGGCGCGGGGAGACCTGTCGCAGAAGATCACGGTGGCGGCGCAGGGCGAGATCCTGGAGCTGAAGGACACCGTCAACACAATGGTGGACCAGCTGTCGTCGTTCGCCGACGAGGTGACCCGGGTGGCCCGTGAGGTGGGCATCGAGGGCAAGTTGGGCGGTCAGGCCCAGGTGCGCGGTGTCTCCGGCACCTGGCGGGACCTCACCGAGAACGTCAACCAGTTGGCCGGCAACCTGACCAGCCAGGTCCGCAACATCTCCCAGGTCTCCACCGCCGTGGCGAAGGGCGACCTGTCGCAGAAGATCACGGTGGACGCCCAGGGCGAGATCCTGGAGCTGAAGAACACCGTCAACACGATGGTGGACCAGTTGTCGTCGTTCGCCGACGAGGTGACCCGGGTGGCCCGTGAGGTGGGCACCGAGGGCAACCTGGGCGGTCAGGCGCAGGTGAAGGGGGTCTCCGGCACCTGGCGGGACCTGACCGACAACGTGAACTCGATGGCGTCGAACCTGACCAGCCAGGTCCGCAACATCGCCTCGGTGACCACTGCGGTGGCGAAGGGTGACCTGTCGCAGAAGATCACCGTGGACGCGCGGGGCGAGATCCTGGAGCTGAAGTCGACTGTCAACACGATGGTGGACCAGTTGTCGTCGTTCGCCGACGAGGTGACCCGGGTGGCCCGTGAGGTGGGCACCGAGGGCAAGCTCGGTGGTCAGGCGCAGGTACGCGGAGTCGCCGGCACCTGGCGGGACCTGACCGACAACGTGAACTCGATGGCCTCCAACCTGACCGCCCAGGTGCGCAACATCGCCCAGGTCTCCACTGCGGTGGCGAAGGGTGACCTGTCGCAGAAGATCACGGTGGACGCGCGGGGCGAGATCCTGGAGCTGAAGTCGACTGTCAACACGATGGTGGACCAGTTGTCGTCGTTCGCCGACGAGGTGACGCGGGTGGCCCGTGAGGTGGGCACCGAGGGCAAGCTCGGTGGTCAGGCGCAGGTGAAGGGCGTCTCCGGCACCTGGCGGGACCTCACCGACAACGTGAACTCGATGGCGTCGAACCTGACCAGCCAGGTCCGCAACATCGCCTCGGTGACCACTGCGGTGGCGAAGGGTGACCTGTCGCAGAAGATCACCGTGGACGCCCAGGGCGAGATCCTGGAGCTGAAGTCGACTGTCAACACGATGGTCGACCAGTTGTCGTCGTTCGCCGACGAGGTCACCCGGGTGGCCCGCGAGGTCGGTATCGAGGGCAAGCTCGGTGGTCAGGCGCAGGTGAAGGGCGTCTCCGGCACCTGGCGCGACCTCACCGAGAACGTCAACCAGCTCGCCTCGACGCTGACCACACAGTTGCGGGCCATCGCCCAGGTGTCGACCTCGGTGACCCGGGGCGACCTGACCCAGCGGATCGCGGTCAAGGCGCAGGGCGAGGTCGCCGAGCTGAAGGACAACATCAACCAGATGATCGTCACCCTCCGGGAGACGACCAAGAAGAACGCCGAGCAGGGCTGGCTGGACTCCAACCTCGCCCGGATCGGCGGCCTGCTGCAGGGCCAGCGCGACCTCGGCGAGGTCTGCCGCATGATCATGACGGAGGTGACTCCGCTGGTCGACGCCCAGCTCGGCGCCTTCTTCCTGGCCGACGACACCGACGGCAGCATGCGGCTGCGGCTGACCTCCTCGTACGGGTACGTGGCGCGGGGGCACGACGTCACCTTCGGGCCGGGTGAGGGGCTGGTCGGGCAGACCGCGCTCTCCCGTCGCACGATCCGGGTCAGCGCCTCCCCGAACAGCCGGCTCACCCTGCGCTCCGGCCTGGCCGAGACACCCCCGTCCGACCTGGTGGTGCTCCCCGTCCTGTTCGAGGGCGAGCTGCTCGGTGTGATCGAGTTCGCCAGCGTGTCGGCCTTCTCAGAGCTGCACCTGTCGTTCCTGGAGCGGCTGGTGCTCACCATCGGCATCGCGGTCAACACCATCCAGGCCAACCGGCGTACGGAGGAGCTGCTGGCCCAGTCGCAGCGGCTGGCGCACGAGATGCAGGAGCAGTCGGCGGAGTTGCAGCGCACCAACGCCGAGCTGGAGGAGAAGGCCACGCTGCTGTCCGAGCAGAAGGGCAACATCGAGACGAAGAACCGGGAGATCGAGCTGGCGCGGCTGGGCCTGGAGGAGAAGGCGCAGCAGCTGACCCGGGCGTCGGCGTACAAGTCGGAGTTCCTGGCCAACATGAGCCACGAGCTCCGGACCCCGCTGAACTCGTTGCTGCTGCTGGCCCGTCTGCTGGCCGAGAACTCGGAGCAGAACCTCAGCCCGAAGCAGATCGAGTTCGCCCGGACCATCCACGGGTCCGGCTCCGACCTGCTGCGTCTGATCGACGACATCCTCGACCTGTCCAAGATCGAGGCGGGTCGGATGGACGTCGAGCCGACCGAGATCCGCTTCACCGAGCTGCGCGGCTACGTCGAGCAGGCGTTCGCGCCGCAGGCCGAGGAGAAGAACCTGGACTTCCAGGTACGGGTGAGCAAGGATCTGCCGCCGGCGTTGGTGACCGACGCGCAGCGGTTGCAGCAGATCCTGCGCAACCTGCTCTCCAACGCGGTGAAGTTCACCGACAACGGTGCCGTGACGCTGCGGATCGCTCCGGCCGCAGAGAACGCGGTCTTCGACGTCCCGGCGCTGACGAACGCCCAGCAGGTGATCGCGTTCACCGTGATCGACACCGGGATCGGCATCTCCGACGACAAGCTGTCGATCATCTTCGAGGCGTTCCAGCAGGCCGACGGCACAACCAGTCGCCGGTACGGCGGCACCGGCCTGGGCCTGTCGATCAGCCGCGATCTGGCCCGACTGATCGGCGGCACCATCACCGTCTCGTCCGCGCCCGGTCAGGGCTCGACCTTCACCCTGTTCGTGCCGCAGGTGCTGGCCCCGGACGCCGTGGTCGCGCCGCAGACGCCGTCGCCGCAGCGCGCCGGGCTGCCGTCGTCGCTGCTGATGCCGCCGCTGGAACTGCTGCCGGAACGGCCGGAGGCACCGGCCACCCGTCAACTGGACGGCGCCACAGTGCTGATCGTGGACGACGACGTACGGAACGTCTTCGCCTTGACCAGCGCGTTGGAGCTGCACGGGATGACCGTGCTGTACTCGGACAACGGGGCGGACGGTGTCCGCCTGCTGGCTGAGCATCCGGAGGTGGACATCGTGCTGATGGACGCCATGATGCCCGACCAGGACGGTTACGAGACCACCCGACAGATTCGCCGCAACCACCGGTTCGCCGACCTTCCGGTGGTCTTCCTGACCGCGAAGGCGATGCCGGGTGACCGTGAGTCGGCGCTCGCTGCCGGGGGCAGCGACTACATCACCAAGCCGGTCGACCTGGACGACCTGATCGAACTGATGTCGTCCTGGATCAACGGCAGCCGGACCGAGGAGACTTCGTGACCCAGATGGCCAAAGCGCTGCTCGTGGACGACCGGCGGCAGAATCTGACGGCCCTGGAGGCGATCCTTCAGGGCCTGCCGGTTCAGTCCGTGGCGGTGGAGAGCGGCGAGGCGGCGCTCAAGCAGCTGCTGGTGGACGACTTCGCGGTGATCCTGTTGGACGCGCAGATGCCGGACATGGACGGCTTCGAGACGGCGAGCCACATCAAGCGCCGCGAACGGACCCGGCACGTGCCGATCATCTTCCTCACCGCCGCCGACCGGGACGCCCAGCTCGCCCTCCGGGGTTACCAGGTGGGCGCGGTGGACTACCTCACCAAGCCGTTCGACCCGTGGGTGCTCCGGGCCAAGGTGTCGGTCTTCGTCGAGCTGTGGGTGAAGACCCGGCAGCTGGCCACCCAGTCGGATCTGGTCCGGGAGCGCGACACGCAGTGGCGGCGGCTCACCGACGCGGTCGACGAGGCGACCACGCTGCTCCGTTCGGACGACCCGGAGGTCCGCGACCGGGCGGTACGGATGCTCGAACAGGCCCGCTGGGGCAATACCGCCTGACGCGGCGGGGCGGCTCAGCCGGTGGGCTGATCGTTGCGGATCATCAGGGCGCTGCGCAGGCCGGTGATGTCCAGAACGCGGATCAGGAAGTCGCCCACGTGCGTCAGCATCAGCAGGCTCTGCGCGTGGCTGGCCTTGCGGCTGAGCACGACCAGGGTGCCCAGGCCCTGCGAGTCGCAGAAGGTGACACCGCCGAGGTCGAGCACGATCTTCGGGGGTGGGTCGGCCAGCACCTCGTTGACGACGGTGGAGAGCTGCGCCGCCGTGAGCATGTCGATTTCACCGGCCAGGCGCAAGACTGCTTCGTCGCCCGTCCGGTGTAGCGTGATGGACAGTTCGGCACGATCCACCCGGTCAGCCTAGCGCGATCCGACCGACCTGGCCTGTCGAGGCCGCGAGCCGTCCCCGTCCAGGCCGCGAGGCCCCCCGTGTCGGTGCCGCTGACCGGCGCACGTCATGGGTGAGCCGGATAACCCCACCACGGGGTGGCTGCTGGTTGACCGTCCGTCGCTGTCACAATGGCGGCATCGTGACCGACATCTTTCCCGCCGGGTCCGGCCGCTATCCAGCCGACGCGCCGGCCTCCGAGGCCCTGTTCGACCGCGCCCGCGCCCTCGTGCCGGGCGGGGTGAACTCTCCTGTGCGCGCCTTCCAGGCGGTCGGCGGCACCCCGCGTTTCATGGTCCGTGGTGAGGGCCCGTGGCTGTACGACGCCGACGGTCGCCGCTACGTCGACCTGGTCTGCTCCTGGGGTCCGCTGATCCTCGGGCACGCCCATCCGGAGGTGGTGGAGGCCGTCCAGGCCGCCGCCGCCCGGGGCACCAGCTTCGGCACGCCCACCCCCGGGGAGGTGGAGTTGGCCGCCGAGATCGTCGCCCGGACCCCGGTCGAGCAGGTTCGCCTGGTCAACTCCGGGACCGAGGCGACCATGTCGGCGATCCGGCTGGCCCGCGGCTTCACCGGCCGCTCGAAGATCGTCAAGTTCGCCGGCTGCTACCACGGCCACGTCGACGCGCTGCTCGCCGCCGCCGGCTCCGGCGTGGCCACCCTGGGGCTGCCCGACTCGCCCGGCGTGACCGGTGCGGCGGCCAGCGAGACGATCGTGCTTCCGTACAACGACATCCGGGCCGTCGAGGAGGCGTTCGCCGCCGAGGGCCAGCACATCGCCGCGGTGATCACCGAGGCCGCCGCCGGCAACATGGGCGTGGTGGCCCCCCGCGACGGCTTCAACCAGCAGCTCGCCCGGATCGCGCACGCCCACGGCGCCCTGCTCGTGGTGGACGAGGTGATGACCGGGTTCCGGGTCTCCCGCGCCGGGTGGCACGGCCTCGACGCCTCCGACGCCGACCTGTGGACGTACGGCAAGGTCATGGGTGGTGGCCTGCCCGCCGCGGCGTTCGGCGGGCGCGCGGACATCATGGCGCGGCTCGCGCCGGCCGGCCCGGTCTACCAGGCCGGCACCCTCTCCGGTAACCCGCTGGCCTGCGCCGCCGGTCTGGCGACCCTGCGGCTCGCCGACGACGCGCTGTACCAGCGCCTCGACGAGACGGCCGCCGTCGTGGGCAAGCTGGCGTCCGACGCGTTGGCCGCCGCCGGGGTCCCGCACCGACTGTCGTACGCGGGCAGCATGTTCTCGGTCTTCTTCACCGACGCCGACGTGGTCGACTACGACAGCGCGCGCACCCAGCAGGTGCCGGCGTTCAAGGCGTTCTTCCACGCGATGCTCGCCGCCGGCGTCTACCTGCCGCCGAGCGCGTTCGAGTCGTGGTTCGTGTCGGCGGCGCTGGACGACGCCGCTCTGGAACACATCGCCGACGCGCTGCCCACGGCGGCGAACGCGGCGGCAGCGGCCGGTCACGGGGGGTAAGAAAACCTTGAGCAAGACGGTGGTGCACGTGCTTCGGCACGGCGAGGTGTACAACCCCGACCAGATCCTCTACGGCCGGCTGCCCGGTTTCCGCCTCTCCGAGCTGGGCGTGCAGATGGCCAAGGCCGCCGCGCAGGGCCTGGCGGAGCGGGAGATCGTGCACGTGGTGGCCAGCCCGCTGGAGCGCGCACAGCAGACCGCCGAGCCGATCGCCGCCCAGTTCGGGCTGCCGGTCGGGGTGGACGAGCGGCTGATCGAGAGCGCCAACTGGTTCGAGGGCAAGAAGGTCTCCCCGGGTGACGGGTCATTCCGCGACCCGCGCAACTGGTGGGTGTTGCGCGACCCGGTGACCCCGTCCTGGGGCGAGGCGTACCGGGTGATCGCCGAGCGGATGTTCGCCGCCGTGCAAGCCGCCCGGGTCGCCGCCGAGGGGCGCGAGGCGGTGCTGGTGTCGCACCAGCTCCCGATCTGGACGTTGCGCCGTTACGTCGAGCGTAAGCGGCTCTGGCACGACCCGCGCAAGCGGCAGTGCGGGCTGGCGAGCCTCACCTCGTTCCACTTCGACGACGCGAAGGTGGTGGGCATCGGCTACAGCGAGCCGGCCGCGCACCTGATCGCTCTCTCCGCGACAGCCCGGACGGCCAAGGGGGCCTGATGAACGCCCGGAGGTGGACCGCCGGTCTGCTCGCCACCGTCGCCGCGGTGGCGCTGGTCGGCTGCACGTCGTCGAAGGCGCAGGAGAAGACCTGCACGACCACCACCGACGGGATCTTCGAGTGCGCACCGGACCAGCGCTCCGCACCCCCGAAGGTCGCCGGTGAGCTGCTGCTCGGCGGCAGCTACGACGTCAGCGAGGCGCGCGGTCAGGTAGTGGTGGTCAACTTCTGGGGCTCCTGGTGCGCGCCGTGCCGCGCCGAGGCGGACGACCTGGAGGCCGTCTACCAGGCCACCAAGGGTTCCGGGGTGAACTTCCTCGGCATCAACGTCCAGGATTCGCGGGACAAGGCCAAGGCGTTCGAGAAGGGCCGGGTCACCTATCCGAGCCTGTTCGACCCGTCCAGCAAGACGGCACTCGCCCTGGACATCCCGCCGAACAGCGTGCCGGCGACTGTGGTGCTCGACCGGGACGGCCGGATCGCGGCGGTGATCCGGGCCGCCGTCAAGCAGGAGGGCCTGCAACCGATCGTCGAACGGATCGCCGCCGAGAAGCCGGCGCCGAACTGATGGGCGACACCTTCCGGGAGTTGGCCCTCAGCGGGCCGCTGCTGCTCGCCATCGGCGCGGCGGCGCTCGCCGGCCTGGTCAGCTTCCTCTCCCCATGCGTGCTTCCGCTCGTCCCCGGTTACCTGTCGTACGTGACCGGTCTGGCCGGCGCCGACCTGGAGGGCCGCCGGCCGGCGGCCGATCCCGCGCCGGCCACCGGGGGTGTCGCGGTCAAGGAACGGGTCGCGCGAGTAGGCGCGGTCAAGGGTCGGGTGCTCGCCGGGACGCTGCTCTTCATCGGCGGCTTCACAGTCGTCTTCGTGGCCACCGCGATCCTCTTCGCCAGCATCGGCCGGGTGTTCTTCGACTACAAGCGCGAGTTGCAGGTCGGCGTCGGAGTGCTGGTCATCGTGGCGGGGTTGAGTTACCTCGGGATGATCCCGGCCCTGCAACGGGAGTTCCGGATCTCCCGGTTGCCGTCGGCCGGGCTGCTCGGCGCACCGGTCTTCGGGGCGGTCTTCGCGCTCAGTTGGGTGCCCTGCACCGGCCCCACGCTCGGCGCGGTGATGGGCATGGCCACCGCCAGCGGCCAGAGCGACCGCGCGGTGGTGCTCGCCGTGGCGTACTGCCTCGGGTTGGGGATACCGTTCATCGTCTTCGGGCTGGGCTTCGAACGCCTGCTCGGGGTCTTCCGCGCCGTCCGGCGCAACAGCCGCTGGGTCACCCGGGTCGGCGGCGCTCTGCTCATCCTGATCGGCCTGGCCCTGGTCACCGGCGGATGGCAGAGCTTCGTGATCTGGTTGCAGACCACCGTCGGGGTGGGCGAGGTGAGCATCTGATGACGGTCGTCGACGACCGACCGGAGACCGTGGCGCCCGCGCCACGCCGCCGGCCGAACCGGCTGCTGGCCCTGCTGCGCAACTCGTGGCGGCAGCTCACCAGCATGCGTACGGCGCTGATCCTGCTCTTCCTGCTCGCGATCGCCGCCATCCCCGGCTCGGTGCTGCCGCAGCGCGGGATCAGCCCGGAGAAGGTCAACGAGTACTTCGTCGACCACCCGGACTGGGCCCCCCGACTGGACCGGATCGGCGCGTTCGAGGTCTTCGGGTCGGTCTGGTTCTCCGCGATCTACCTGCTGCTGTTCACCTCCCTGATCGGCTGCATCACACCCCGGCTACGCGACCACGTCCGCACGCTGCGGTCCCGGCCGCCGGCCGCGCCGAAGCGGATGGCCCGGCTGCCGCAGCACACAGTGCTGCCCGCCCCGCCCGGTGGGGCGGCGGCGATCGCCGAGGCGCTGCGCAAGCGCCGCTGGCGCGTGGAGGTGCGCGGCGACGAGGTCTCCGCCGAGAAGGGCTACCTCAAGGAGACCGGCAACCTGCTGTTCCACACCTCGCTGATCGCGGTGCTGATCGGCGTGGCGCTCGGCTCCTGGTACGGCTGGAGCGGCAACCGGCTGCTGGTGGCCGGCGCGGACAACGCGTTCTGCAACACCCGCCAGCAGTACGCCGAGGCGAAGCTCGGCCCCCAGGTGAGCAGCGCGGACCTGCCCCGCTTCTGCCTGCGGCTGGACGACTTCGAGGCCCGGTTCCTGGCGTCCGGTCAGCCGGAGTTCTTCAATGCCACGGTCACCGTCGACGGCCCGGACGAGCCGACCCGCAGCGCCGACTTCTCGGTGAACTCGCCGCTACGCCTGAACGACGCGAGCGTCTACCTGCTCGGCCACGGGTACGCCCCGGTGATCCGCTACACCGACCGGTTCGGCAACAGCCAGATCAGTGACGAACCGTTCCTGACCACCGGCGACATGGGCCTGACCAGCGAGGGGCTGGCGGCCTTCCCGGACGCGAACGTCGACCCTGCGACCGGCCAGCGCGCACCGGATCAGCAGATGGCGTTCACCGGCATCTACCTGCCCACGGCGCCCGAGCAGGCGCCGTTCGTCCGCTCGCAGTACCCCACCGAGCGCAACCCGGCGCTGAACCTGGTCGCCTACCGGGGCAACCTCGGCCTGGACGCCGGCATCCCCGGCTCGGTCTACCAACTCGACCAGCGGCAGGTGCGGGCCGGCAAGGTCAAGGAGGTCGGCACCAAGCTGCTCCGCAAGGGCGAGACCTGGAAGCTTGACGACGGCACGACCGTCGAGTTCCTGGGCACCGAGCGGTACGTCACCCTCTCCATCCGGCACGACCCGGGCTCGACGATGCTGCTGGTCAGTTGCGGCGTGCTGCTGGTCGGGCTGATGGGTTCGCTGTTCGGGAAGCGCCGCCGGGTGTTCTTCCGGGTGGTGCCGGCCGACCCCGGCGAAGGATCTCCGACGAGCGGTAGTAGCTTGATGGAGGTCGGTGGGTTGCCGCGTACCGACTATCCAGGGTTCGCCGACGAGTTCACCCAGCTGGTCGCCGCCGTCAGCGGTACCGAACGGGCTGGTGCTGGCGCTGACTCCGCTGACCGGGCCGGCGTGCGAGAAGGAGCCGAGTGATGTCCGCACTCTCCGACAATCTGGTGACCTTCGCGATCCTGGCGTACCTGGTCGCGATGATCGGCCACGCCGTCGAGTACGCGCTGGGCAACGTTCGTACCCGGGTCGCCACGGCGGCTCCGACGCGCGAGTTGGTCGGCGCCGGCGGCGGTGTCGTCCCGACGCCGCCCGCGCCGGTCCCGTCGCCGCCCACGGCCGACCGTCCCGCCGGGCGGGCCCGCCTCGGGGGCCTGATCGGGGTCGGGGCCACCGCGGTCGCCGCCGCGCTGCACCTGGCGGCGCTGGTGACCCGTGGGCTCGCCGCGGACCGGATGCCCTGGGGCAACATGTACGAGTTCGTGCTCACGGTGACGTTCATCGGGGTGGCCGCCTGGCTGGTGGTGCTCTGGAAGCGACCGTCGCTGCGCAAGCTCGGGCTCTTCCTCACCCTGGTGATGGTGCTGCTGGTCGCCACCGCCGAGCTGGTGCTGTACGTGCCGATCGTGCCGCTGGTGCCGGCGCTGAACTCGTACTGGTTCGTCATCCACGTCTCGACGATCGTCTTCGCGTCCGGCATCTTCCTGCTCGGCGTGGTGCCTGCGGTCGGCTTCCTGATGCGCAACGGGTACGAGCAGGGCAAGCGGAGTTTCCCGTACACCCTGGCCAAGCGGCTGCCCGGCGCGGTCGGCCTGGAGCGGCTGACCTTCGCGCTGCACGCCTTCGCGTTCCCGATCTTCACCTTCGCGGTGATCGCCGGTGCCATCTGGGCCGAGGCGGCCTGGGGTCGGCCGTGGGGCTGGGACCCGAAGGAGACCTGGGCGTTCATTTCCTGGGTGGTGTACGCCGGCTACCTGCACGCCCGCGCGACGCCCAGCGTCAAGCGCAACGTGGCCACCTGGATCGCGGTGCTCGGCTTTCTCACCATGCTGATGAACCTGTTCGGCGTGAACATCTTCTTCACCGGCCTGCACTCGTACGGCGGGCTGGACTGACCCCCGCGCCTGGTCGGCCGTTGATCCACTCGGCTTTCAGGAAGTGGGGGTGTCCTGCGCCCTGGGACGGCCCGACTCCCTGAAACCCGAGTGGATCTTGCGGTGGCGGCCGTCGAGCTGGGGCAGACGATCCTCGACCGGGAGCACCCGCCGCAGCTCACCGCCGTGATCGACGAGGCCGCGTTGCAGCGCTTCGCGGAAGGCTGCGCCGGGGTGCTGGCCGAGCGGCTCCGGCATCTGGTGGCGTGCGCCCGCCGCCCGCACATCCGGGTGCACGTGCTGCCGCAGGGCGTGGGCCTGCACGCCGGCCTCTTCGTGCGTGCGTCGAGGTCGCCGACAACCTGGCCGGCCGGGTGCACGTCCGCGATTCCAAGGACCGCGACGGCGGCCTGCTGACCTTCACCCCCGCCGCTTGGCGGGCCTTCGTCGAGCTGGCCCGCACCCGCTGACCGACCACTGAGCCCGGCAGCCCGCGATCAGCCACCGAACCAGCCGGGCACGTCGAGCCGGAACCAGTTGGCCGAGGCCATCGTGCGCAGGTCGTCCTCCATTGCGGTGACTCGCTCCGGGCCGAGGGTGTCGGCCCACTGTGCCCGCAACCGGTCGAAGATCTCGGCCGAGCGGCGTAGCCCGTCGGCACCGCGTGGGGTCACCCGAACCAGCCGACGCCGGGCGTCCGAGGGGTCGTCGACCCGTTCGAGGTAGCCGACGGCGACCAACCGGTCGACGGTCTTGCCCGCGGCCTGCTTGGAGATGCCCAGCCGCTGGCCCAGTTCGGTGGCGGTGGTGCCGTCCGGGCCGACGGCCTGGAGCACGAACCCGTGTAGCGGTCGCAGCTCCGGATGCCCCTCCCGGGCCAGCTCGGTGTGCAGGTCGTCGATCAGCGTCCGGAAGCCGGCCAACAGCAGCAGCGGTAGCTGGAAACCGGGCCGGGCGGGATCAGCGGTTGCCATCTTCGACAACCACGTTTACTATTTCGTCAACCACGTTGACTATCGTAACGTCCCCCGATCCAGGTTCTGGAAAGTAGGTAACCATGTCCGTCTTCACCGCCCACACCGCTGAGACCGCACCCGCCGCCGCCCGTCGGTCCATCGAGGGAGTACGCGGCCGGTTCGGCTGGCTGCCCACCCCGGTGGCCCTGATGGCCGATTCGCCGCAGTTGCTTACCGGCTTCCTCACCGCCAGCACGGGCTTCGAGCAGACCGACCTCGCCCCGCTGGACCGGGAGGTGGTCATCCTGACGGTCTCCACCAGTCATGAATGCCATTTCTGTGTCGCCCTGCACACCGGCAAGCTCACCGGACTCGGCGCGACCCCCGAGCTGATCACCGCGCTGCGTGCGGGCTCGGTGCTGCCCGACCCGCGCCTGGAGGCGCTGCGCCGCTTCACGCTGGCCGTGCTCGACCACCGGGGCGCGGTGCCCGACGACGAGATGGACGACTTCCTGGCCGCCGGCTACCAGCCCCGGCACGCGCTGGACGTGGTGCTCGGTGTCGGCGCGTACACCATGTCCACCTTCGCCAACCGGCTCACCCGGGCGCCGCTCGACCCGCCACTGGCCGCCCACGCCTGGTCGCCCGCCGCCTGACCGAGGACACCTGCCTGCGGACCCCTGCTCAGGCCGCCTGAAGGAAGTCCCGCAGGAGGGCGAGCATCTCGTCCGGACGCTCCTCGTACAGCCAGTGCCCGCAGTCCTCGATCACCTCGCCGCGTACCGTGTCGGCGTACCGGCGAACCTGCTCGGCGATCTGCCCGCCGAGGCTGGCCGCCGCCCCGACGGCCAGCACCGGCATGGTCAGCTTCGTGCCCCGGTACGCCGCGTTGTCGGCGATGTCCTGCTCGAACGCCCGGAAGTAGGCGAAGCTGGCCCGCAGATGCGCCGGGTCGCGCAGATGGCTGGCGAACTCCTCGATGTCGGGCGCGGCGATGCTGCCCTTGCGCACCATCAGCGCGTCGGTGAACTTGTCCACCCACAGCGACTCCCGCCCGTCGACCAACGCCTCCGGAAGCCCGTTGCCGAGGGAGAAGTAGCCGAAGTTCCACACCCCGGGCCCCGCCGAGGTGAGCGCGGGGAACGTGTAGATGCTCTCGTCGGGGATCGGCGCCTCGGTGAGCGCCAGCCGACTGACCCGCTGCGGATGGGCGGCGGCGTACGCGTACGCCACCATGGTCCCCAGGTCGTGTCCGACCAGCCGGAGGTCACTGTCCAGGCCGAGCTGGTCGAGTAGTCCGTGCAGGTCGGCGGCGACCGTCTTCTTGTCGTATCCGCCGTCCGGGGCGTCGCTGCCCCCGAAGCCGCGCAGGTCGGGCGCGACCACCTCAAAAGAGCGCCCCAACTCGGGCAGCAGGTGCCGCCACATGTACCAGCACTGCGGATACCCGTGCAGCAACACCAGTGGCGGGCCGGCACCCCCACGGACGTAGTTCATGGTGATCTGGCCGACCCGCGCCCGTTCTTCGCTGAACCCCGCCGGAACCCGATCCCCACCCATTCGCCGCCTCCGTCCGCCGGCTGCCCGGCTACCCGCTCAACCCACCGCCATGCCTGCGGGATCTGCGCTCGAACGTTCACCCAGGGGTCATCGCGAGCGTCACAGCACCCGGCTTGGGCCGTGCGGAAGCCGGTGCGGGAGACTGGGCGACATGGCGGCTCGTGGCTTCCCGTACACCGATCTCAAGGACTTCATCGCGGCGCTGGAGCGCGCGGGGGAGTTGCGCCGGATCGACGTCCCGGTCGATCCGACTCTGGAGATCAGCGAGGTGGTCACCCGCACGGTGCGGGCCGGCGGCCCAGCGCTGCTCTTCGAGCGTCCGACCCGGGGCGAGATGCCGGTGGCGATCAACCTGTTCGGCACCGAGAAGCGGATGGCGATGGCTCTCGGCGTCGACTCGCTGGACGAGGTCGGCGCCCGGATCGGCGCGCTGATCAAGCCGGAGCTGCCGGTTGGCTGGTCGGGCATCCGGGAGGGCCTCGGCAAGGTCATGCAGCTCAAGTCGGTGCCGCCGCGCAAGGTGAAGACCGCCCCCTGCCAGGAGGTCGTCTACCGGGGTGAGGACGTCGACCTCAACCGGCTGCCGGGGTTGCAGGTCTGGCCCGACGACGGCGGGATCTTCCACAACTACGGGCTGACCCACACCAAGCACCCGGAGACCGGCAAGCGCAACCTCGGCCTGTACCGACTCCAGCAGCACGGCCGCAACACCCTGGGCATGCACTGGCAGATCCACAAGGACTCGACGGCGCACCACGCGGTCGCCGAGCGGCTCGGGCAGCGCCTGCCGGTCGCGATCGCGATCGGCTGCGACCCGGTCGTCTCGTACGCGGCCAGCGCGCCGCTGCCCAGCGACATCGACGAGTACCTGTTCGCCGGGTTCCTGCGCGGCGAGCGGGTGGAGATGGTCGACTGCCTCACCGTGCCGTTGCAGGTGCCGGCGCACGCGCAGATCGTGCTGGAGGGCTACCTGGAGCCGGGCGAGCGGCTGCCCGAGGGGCCGTTCGGCGACCACACCGGCTTCTACACGCCGGTCGAGCCGTTCCCCGTGCTGCACATCGAGGCGATGACCATGCAGCGCAAGCCGGTCTACCACTCGATCGTCACCTCCAAGCCGCCGCAGGAGGACCACGGCCTCGGCAAGGCCACCGAGCGGATCTTCCAGCCGCTGCTCAAGCTGATGATCCCGGACATCGTCGACTACGACCTGCCGGCCGCTGGCGTCTTCCACAACTGCGCGATCGTCTCGATCCGCAAGCGCTACCCGAAGCACGCGCAGAAGGTGATGAACGCGATCTGGGGCGCGCACCTGATGTCGCTGACCAAGCTGATCGTGATCGTCGACGAGGACTGCGACGTGCACGACTACAACGAGGTCGCCTTCCGGGCCTTCGGCAACGTCGACTACGCCCGCGACCTGCTGCTCACCGAGGGTCCGGTGGACCACCTCGACCACTCGTCGTACCAGCAGTTCTGGGGCGGTAAGGCTGGCGTCGACGCGACCCGCAAGCTGCCCACCGAGGGCTACACCCGCGGTTGGCCGGAGGAAATGAGCATGGCCCCCGAGGTCACTGCCCTGGTCGACAAGCGCTGGAAGGAGTACGGAATCTGATGGCCGTCATCGACGCACCGACGGCGAAGCCGGGCCGGACCAAGTCCTTCCTGAAGCTCGTCGCCGTCGAGCACTCCGTCTTCGCGCTGCCGTTCGCGTTCCTCTCGGCGCTGGCCGCGATGCAGAGTTCCGGCGGGCGCGTACGGTGGCTCGACCTGCTGCTGATCACCGTGGCGATGGTCGGGGCGCGGACGTTCGCGATGGCCGCCAACCGGATCCTCGACCGCAAGATCGACGCGCGGAACCCGCGTACCGCCGGCCGGGAACTGGTCACCGGAGCGGTGAGCGTGCGGACGGCCTGGACCGGCGCGGCCGTCGCACTTGTGGTCTTCCTGGTCGCCGCAGCCCTGCTCAACCCGCTCTGCCTGGTGCTCGCGCCGCTCGCCGTGGTGCCATTGGTCGTCTACCCCTACGCCAAGCGGTTCACCAACTGGCCGCACGCCATCCTCGGGATCGCCCAGGCGGTCGGCCCGGTCGGCGCCTGGCTGGCGGTCACCGGCACCCTGGACGGCTCCGGGCCGGCCTGGCTGCTCGGCGCGGCCGTGGGGCTGTGGATCGGCGGCTTCGACCTGATCTACGCCTGCCAGGACTCCGAGATCGACCGGGAGATCGGCGTGCACAGCGTGCCCGCCCGGTACGGCCGGCGCTTCGCGCTGCACGCCTCCACCGTCGCGCATGTGGTGACCTTCGCCCTGTTCATCTGGTTCGGCGCGTTGATCGGTCTCGGCTGGCTCTGGTGGATCGGGCTGGCGCTGACTGCTGTGGCGTTCGGTTACCAGCACCTGGTGGTCACCCCGACCGACCTGAGCAAGGTCAACCGGGCGTTCTTCACCGCCAACGGGTTCGTCGGCATCGCGTTGTTCCTCTTCGCGCTGCTCGACCTGGTGATCCGGCTCGGCCTGCGGCCCTGAGGCTGGGTGGTCCGGGTCGGCCTACGGCCCTGAGGCGGGCGGGGTGGCGCTGACGGGGTAGCGGGCGCTCTCGAAGGTCCAGTCGACCGTCCCGCGCACGGCGTTCGCGATCCCGTCGAGATGGTCGGCGACCGCCTCGTCCAAGGCCGGGCCGAACGACGGCACCGCGGCTCGCAACGCGACGAAGCGCCGCATCGCCTCCCTCCAGTGCTCGGCCGCCCGTTCGACCGCCTCCGCCTCCGGCACGCCCAGTTCGGCCTCGATGGCGAGGACCAGGTTGTGCCCGCCAGCGGTCACCCGGTCCCGTTCCAGCGAGGCCATGTCGTTGTACCAGGAGAGCAGGTCGTTGCCGGTGCGGGCGATCTGACGCAGCAGCGGGTGGTGGTAGACCGGGTCGGGCAACGGCCGCCCGCTGACGAACTCCACCAGCGGGTACGACACCTCCGCCGCCGAGGTCGACCGACGCAGCTCGACGTACTCGTCCACGCTGGGACGGCGGCCGGCCTCCTTGTTGACGGCCTCCTGCCAGGTGCCGTCGAGGTGTCGGGCCACGGCGTCGGCGAAACGCTGCCGCCACCGGGCCGGCATCCGGCGGCGCGGCTCCCGCCAGGCCAGCACCAGCAGTCGCCGCAGCGGGCCGGTCAGCCCGGTCTGCCGCAGCCGGGTGCCGTCGTGCAGCAGCGCCAGTGTGCCGTTGCGCAGCGCCCGGATCTGCTCCGGCGTCAACCTATGCGGCCCGTCGCAGGCGTCATCGACCAGGAAGAACCAGGTGAACAGCGCGGCCAGCACCCGCAGGTCGGCTTCGGTCGCCGCCGGGTAGAGCCGCCCGGCGTACCGGGCGAAGGCGCCCCGGGACAGCCGGTGCAGCGCGGCGTCGTCCAGTGAGTGGCCAAGCTCGGGCAGCAGACCGAGCAGCCAGTCCTGCACACGATCGGCGTGGTGCGGAAGCCGGGGCGGGATCGGACATTCGGCACGCAGCGCCCGGAGGATCTCGCCGGTCGTCACCGATGCCTCCTCTTCGAGATGGTTCCGGTGCGAATCGCCAGCGGCAGCATGTCAGGTCGGCGGGATGCGCAGGTACCCGCCGGACATGTCGGACCGGCCCAACCCCGGGGGTGCCAACCGGCGGACCAGCCGGACCAGGCAGGCTGGGGGCATGCGGGAACCATGGGTGGTCGGGGTCTCCGGTGCCTCCGGTACGCCGTACGCGGCGGCCGTCATCGGCGGGCTGCTCGACGCGGGCGAGCCGGTGGACCTGATCGTGTCCCGGGCGGCACGACTCACAGTGCTCGACGAGACCGGCCGACCCTTCCGGGACGGGCACTGGGCCGAGGACCTCGCCGCCTGGCTCGACCGGGACCTGACCACGGCGGATGTGCGGCACTGGCCGGCCGGTGACCTGGCCGCCGGGCCGAGCAGCGGCTCCTACCGGGTACGCGGGATGGCAGTGGTCCCGGCCAGCACCGCCGCCTGCGCGGGCATCGCGATCGGGCTCTCCAAGGACCTGTTGCAGCGCGCCGCCGAGGTCAACCTCAAGGAACGCCGTCCCGTGGTGCTGGTCCCCCGGGAGACACCGGTGACCCGCAGCCACCTGGAGCACCTCATCGCCCTGCACGACGCGGGCGCGGTGGTGCTGCCGGCCAGCCCCGGCTTCTACGGTGCCGGCGCGGCGGCCAGCGCGCAGCAACTGGTCGACTTCGTGGCCGGCAAGGTGCTGGACGCGCTCGGCGTCCCGCACACCCTGTTCCGGCGGTGGTCCGGCCAGCTCGGCGCAGCCCGAAGCTGAGCTGTCCCGTTCGTGCTGAGCCGTCCGCTCGTGCTGGGCACGATAGTGCCGCTCAGCACGAGTGGTGCTGCCGCCCGGCGCCTGGCCGAAGCGGGACGCGGACCGGACTGGTGTCCGGTCCGCGTGGCGTTGTCCGCACCAGTTCAGTACATGCCGGCGTTGGCCGGACCCGGCCCCGTGGATGCCGCCGGCCCCACATTGCGTGGCTTACCGACCTCATCCACCTCGTCCAGCATGCCCTCCCCCTCAAGCAGGGCTCGCACCTCGGATTCCCGAAACCGGCGATGCCCGCCTGGAGTCCGGATGCTTCCTATCCGGCCGGCCGCCGCCCATCTCGTCACAGTTTTCGGGTCTACCCGAAACAGCGCGGCGACCTCACCCGGTGTCAGCAGGCGATCTCCAGTGTCCACAGCCCCCTCCTCGCGTCGACGAAGCCCCCGGCTGAACACACTGCCCCCGGCTGGTGCGTAGCCCAGAGCCGTCATGAGGGACGTATGGCAATTACAGCACCAGGGACATGGCCTGTCCGCCCAAACGCGAAAAATGCACTGAGTGGGGAGTTAGTAATGTTACTGGTGCTACCTCTGCCCTGACCGGCGGTTTATGAACAGTGACTCACCGCTCAGTCCAACGGGTGCCGAAGGCCGCACGTTACGTGTCAACGGTTAAGGTCACTCTCTGTGGATGCCATCGACCTGAGCCTCGTCGACCTACTGCGCGGCAACGCCCGCCTCTCGTACGCCGAGTTGGCCCGACAGGTGGGCCTGTCGGCCCCGGCCGTGCACGAGCGGGTCGGCAAGCTGGAGAGCAGCGGCGTGGTCCGGGGCTACCGTGCGGACGTGGCCCCGGAGTCGATCGGGCTGGGTGTCACCGCGCTGATCGGCATCGTCGAGGACTCCGGCGCCGACACCGACGACATGCTCGAGTCGCTGCGGGTGCTGCCCGAGATCGAATCCTGCTACTTCATGGCCGGCGTGGAGTCGTTCCTGCTCAAGGCGCGGGTCGGCACGATCGCCGAGCTGGAGCAGTTGATCGTGCGGTTGAACCGGACGCCGGGGGTGGCCTCCACCCGTACCGCCATCGCGCTCTCCACGAAGTGGGAGAACCGCCCCCAGCCGGTCGGCTCGCCCGCGGCCTGACCGCCGCGTACCCCTGGTGTCGCCCGGGCGGCCGGCGGTAGCGTGCGCCGATGACCCCGCCGGCGCGTCCCGTGGCCGTGGTGACCGGCGCTGCCGGCGGCCTCGGCCGCGCCATCGCCACCGCGCTGCACACCGACGGTTGGCCGGTGCTGCTCACCGACCTCGACCCGGCGGCGGTGCAGAGCGCCGCGGCGCCACTCGGCGGCTGGTCGGCCGCCCTGGACGTCCGGGACGAGGACGCCTGCGCCGCCACCGCCGCGAACGCGGCAGGCCGGGGCGATCTCGCCCTCTGGGTCAACAACGCCGGCATCCTGGTCACCGGGGCGTCGTGGGAACACGACGCCGCGACCCGCCGTCGGGTGCTCGACGTGAACACCCACGGCGCCATCAACGGCACCCTCGCCGCGCTGACCGTGATGCGCCGGCAGGGTCACGGCCACGTGCTCAACGTCGTCTCGTTGGCCGGGCTGGTCGCCGCGCCCGGCGAGACGGTGTACGCGGCCAGCAAGCACGCGCTGCTGGCGTTCAGCCTCGGCACCCTGTCCGACCTGCGGATGGCCGGGTACCGGCGGGTGCACGTCTCCTGCCTCTGCCCGGACGGCATCTGGACCCCCATGCTGCACGACCGGCTGGACGACCCGGGGGCGGTGGCCTCGTTCACCGGATCGATGCTGACCGCGCAGCAGGTGGCGGCCCGGGCGGTTCGGCTGGCCCGCCGGCCACGTCCGGTGGTCAGCCTGCCCCGCTGGCGGGGAGCGCAGGTGCGCCTGTTGGACGCACTGCCCAGGTTGGCCGTCGCACTGACCCCGCTCGTCCGGGCCGCCGGCCGCGCCGGTCAGCGACGCCAACGCCGCAGGTCAACGCCACCGGACCGGCGCTGACCGCCGCTGGCCCGCTTGCTAGGTTTCCGAGCGTGACTCATCTCGACCGGTGCGACGAATCCAGCCGAACCTGGGTGACCGAGGCGATCGCCGCCGTCGAGGCAGACGCCAACCGGTCCGCCGACACCCACCTGCTGCCGTTCCCGCTCCCCCGGGAATGGGGGATCGACCTCTACCTCAAGGACGAGTCGTCACACCCCACCGGCTCGCTGAAGCACCGCCTGGCCCGCTCGCTGTTCCTCTACGGGCTCTGCAACGGCTGGATCGGGCCGCGCACCACGATCGTCGAGGCGTCGTCGGGTTCCACAGCGGTCTCCGAGGCGTACTTCGCCCGGATGCTGGGCCTGCCGTTCATCGCGGTGATGCCCGCCTCCACCTCGCCGGAGAAGATCACGCAGATCGAGTTCCAGGGCGGTCGGTGCCACCTGGTGGACGACCCGGCGAGCGTGGTGGTCGAGGCCCGGTGGCTCGCCGAGGACTCCGGCGGGCACTTCATGGACCAGTTCACCTACGCCGAACGGGCGACCGACTGGCGGGGCAACAACAACATCGCCGAGTCGATCTACGCCCAGTTGGAGCTGGAGCGGCACCCGATCCCCGCCTGGGTCGTGGTGGGCGCCGGCACCGGAGGCACCAGCGCGACCATCGGCCGCTACGCCCGGTACCGCCGGCTCGCCACCAAGCTCTGCGTGGTCGACCCGGAGAACTCGGCGTTCTACCCGGCCTGGCTGGCCGCCGACTGGTCGGTACGGACCGGGAAGGGCTCCCGCATCGAGGGGATCGGGCGGCCCACCGTGGAGGCGTCGTTCCTGCCCTCGGTGGTGGACCGGATGGTCCAGGTGCCGGACGCGGCGTCCCTGGCCGCCATGCGCGCCGGGTCGGCGCTGCTCGGCCGCCGGGTGGGTGGGTCCACCGGCACCAACCTGTGGGGCGCGTTCGGCCTGATCGCCGCCATGCTCGCCGAGCGTCGGACCGGCTCGGTGGTCACCCTGATCTGCGACCCGGGCGACCGGTACGCCGACACGTACTACGCCGACGACTGGGTGGCCGCCCAGGGCCTCGACCTGACCCCGCACCTGGCCACCATCGACCGCTTCCTGGCCAGCGGAGCCTGGCCCGCCTGAACCGCTCAGCGGAGCCTGGCCCGCCCGGAGCCTGGCCCGCCCGGGGCGCTGATCAGCGCGGGTCAATTCGTTCGGCCAGCCCGGGGTAGCGCACCACGTAACCGCTGTCGTCCAGATCGATGTCGGCCGTGAAGGTGCCGCTGGCGAAGCGCACCCGACCCGGCCCGAGCCCGGTGTAGATCTGCTCGGCCGGCACCACCTCCAGGCCGGGCAGCAGCACCCAGGCAACGGTGATGCGGTGTGCCACATCGGCCGGCTCGGCCGCCATCCGAAGCCGGTGGACCGGCAGGGTGTTGAACAGCGGCGAACCGCTCAGATCGACGTCGAGCGCGTCGGCCAGCCGGTCCGGGTCGTCCGTACCGGGCAGACCCGCCCGGCGATGACCGGCCGCGACCAGGGCGGCGTCCAGGTCGCCCTGCTCGGCGGTGGTCACCCGCCAGCGGCCCGCGGCCCGCTCCAGCTTCACTCGGCGCAGCCAGCCGAGACCCTCGGCCTCGACCTCGACCCGGGTGGTGGCCCAGTCCGGCGTGGTGGTCAGCTGGTAGCGGGCGGTCCACGGGATCGGGTCCACGGCGAGCAGAGTGCCCCGGGCCGCCAACCCGTGGCCGTCGTCGAGCAGAACCTGCTCGCTGCCGGCGGTGTCCGTCCGGGACCAGAAGATTGACTTCGGCATGGTCGGCATGAGCCGGACGTTACGCGACCCGCTGGACATCGGCAGGGCATGCGCGAACGCCGCCGCGAAGCCTGGGCTTCACGACGGCGTTCGGTGGATCAATCAGTGGGTACGCGCCGCCGGTCGCCCGCCGAAACCGCGCCGATCGTCACGCGGGCGGTCCTCGCGGGGCCGGTCGTCACGGGGCCGGTCGTCACGGGGCCGGTCGTCACGGACCCGGCTCTCCGGGCGGAAACCACCCCGAGTGTCCCGGTCGCCGAAGCGGCGCTCACCCTGCGGACGGTCGCCGAAGCGCCGCTCGCCGGTCGGTCGGTCGGCGTGCCCCCGGGTGTCCCGATCGGCGTAACGCCGCTCGCCCGTCGGCCGGTCGCCGTACCCCCGGTCGCCCTGCGGCCGGTCGCTGTGCTGCCGGTCGCCGAAGCGGCGCTCACCCTGCGGGCGATCACCGTAGCCCCGGTCGCCCTGCGGCCGATCGCCGAAGCGGCGCTCGCCGGTGGGCCGGTCGCCGTAGCGGCGCTCACCCTGCGGGCGGTCACCGTAGCCCCGGTCGCCCTGCGGGCGATCGCCGTAGCTCCGGTCACCCTGCGGGCGGTCGCCGAAGCGGCGCTCGCCGGTGGGCCGGTCGCCGAAGCGCCGGTCGCCCTGCGGGCGGTCGCCGTAGCGGCGCTCGCCGCCCGTGCGGTCACCGAACCGGCGCGGGCCGCCGGAGCGGTCGTCGAACCGGCGCGGGCCGCCGGAGCGGTCGCCGTAGCCCCGGGGCTCGGCCTCGACGCGGACCGGGACGCCACTGGGCTCGCGGGCGCCGACCAGCTCGGCCAGCGCCGCGTCCCCGACCCGGACCCGGGTCTCGGCCGGCGCGACGCCGGCCTTCTCCATCATCGCCAGGGTGGTACGGCGCTGCTTGGGCAGCACCAGCGTGGCGACCGCGCCCGACTCGCCGGCCCGGGCGGTACGCCCCGCACGGTGCAGGTAGTCCTTGGGGTCCTTCGGCGGGTCGACGTGCAGCACCAGAGTGACCCCGTCGACGTGGATGCCTCGGGCCGCCACGTCCGTGGCGACCAGCACGTTCATCCGGCCCTCACGGAACTCGGCGAGCGTCTTGGTGCGCATCCGCTGGGTCTTGCCGCCGTGCAGCCCACCGGCGCGTACGCCGACGGCCGCGAGCTGCTCGACCAGCCGGTCCACACCGAGCTGGGTACGGGCGAAGACCATGGTCCGGCCATCCCGGGCGGCGATCGAGGCCGCCACCGGGAACTTCTCGTGCGGCGGGATCAACAGCATGTGGTGGTCCATGGTGGACACCGAAGCGGTGGACGGCGCCGTGGAGTGCGTGACCGGGTCGGTCATGAACCGCTTGACCAGCGCGTCGACGTCACCGTCCAGGGTGGCCGAGAAGAGCAGCCGCTGACCGTTCGCGGGCGTCTTCGCCAGCAGATCGGTCACCTCGGGCAGGAAGCCCATGTCGGCCATCTGGTCGGCCTCGTCGAGCACCGTGACCTCGACGTCGTCGAGCTGGCAGATGCCCCGCTCGATGAGGTCGCCGAGCCGGCCCGGGGTAGCAACGATGACCTCCACGCCGCGGCGCAGCGCGTCGATCTGACGGTCGTACGGAACACCGCCGACCGCGGTCTTGAGGAAGATGCCGACGGACTTGCCCAGCGGCACCAGGGCGTCGTTGACCTGCATGGCCAGCTCGCGGGTGGGCACCAGGACCAGGGCGCGCGGACGCATCGGCCGGGCCCGGTTGCGGGTGGCCAGCCGGGCGATCATCGGCAGCCCGAAGGCGAGCGTCTTGCCCGAACCGGTCTGCCCGCGGCCCAGCACGTCGCGGCCGGCGAGCGCGTCCGGAACGGTGGCCCGCTGGATCTCGAACGGGCTGGTGATGCCCTGCTGCGCCAGCGCGCGGACCAACTGCTCGGGCAGGCCGAGGGCGGCGAAGCTGATCGGTTCGGCGGTCTCGGTCGGCTCGGCCTGCGCGGTCGCCACCGGCGCGGTGCCGGCCTCGCTCAGGGGGACGTCGAGCTGCTCCCGGGCGGTGTCGGTCGCCGGGACTGAGTTGAAAACGGACGTAACGGTGCTGGGGTCAGCAGAGGTGGTCAACAAAAACCTTTCGAGCGGGGCGCATCTTCGCGATGGCCTGCCGCGGCTGTACCGCCGGATCGCCCGCAAGATCGCCCAGGGGCGCACACCACGCGCGCCGGGTCAGTGATCTCAGCCAGTGTACGGCGGTCTGGCGAAGCCGCCAGCCGGTTGACCGACCGTAGTGGGCGGACTCACCATCGCCGGCGCTCGCTGGCTCACCCGTTGAGCACGCTGCCCACCAGACCGTCCAGGGCGTCGCCGGCCAGCAGGACGACCATGACACTGATCGCCACCAGCAGCCCCAGAGCGGCGGCCAGGACGATCATCACCCGGGCGTTACTGGACCGCTCGGCCGGCGTGTCGGACCAGCCCTGAGCCAGGATGTGCCCGGTCAGCGAGCCGGAGGTCTCCACCGCGTTGGCGGGTATCGCGACAGTGGTGAAGCCGGCCCCCTCGCCGTTGCCGTAGACGGTGCCGGCCAGGTCGGTGCGACTGTCGTGCCGCCCACCACGGGCGCCGGCCGCGTCCCGTCCGGCGGAACCAGCCGGTGGGCCGCTCGGCGGCGCCGTCGCGCGGGAGTTTCCGGTGCTGTTGCCGGTCGAGGAAGGAGCCCCGGCGGTGGACGGTGGCCAGCTCGGCAGCGCTGGTGCGGGCACCACCGGCGGCGCGGCGGCGGGTGCCCCGGCCCATCCGGCACCGGACGTCAGTGGGGTCGCCCCACCGGTGGACGGCCACCCGGCCGGCGGTGCGGAGACCGAAGCGCTGGCTCGTACCCCGGGCGTGTCGGTCATCGCCGGCGGCGGCGGGAACGGCGGTGCCGGCATCGGGCCGGGCGGGGCCGGTGGTGCCGGCACCGGCGGACCGGGCGGCGGCAGCGGCGGGCTCGGGACGGGCGGCGTCGGCGGGCCGGGGATGGGCGGCACCGGCGAGGGCGGTGGGATGGGCGGGCCCGGAACGGGCGGAACCGGACCGGGCGGCGGCGTGGGTCGAGGACCCGGCGTCGGCACCGGACCGGGCGGGTACGGGCCCGGGGCCGGCGCGGGCTCCGGTTCCGGTGGCGACGGCTGGGTCGGCCCGGGGCCGGGCGGCGTGGGTTCCGGCTCCGGTTCCGGAGTCGACGGCGTCGAGGGCTGGGCCGGCTCGGCACCCACCGGCGCGGCTCGATAGACGCCGGGCGCGCTCTCGCGACGGTCCGGGGTGCCCAGGGCACTGGCAGTGCCCCGGCTGCTGCTCGGAACCGTGGCGCTGGCCCGGGCCGACGCGGGGGAGTCGCTCCGCTGCCCCGGCAACGACACGTCGGCCGGGCTGGCCGAGCCGGTCGCACGGTAGGTGGTCGCGGTGACCGGAGCGCTGGCCGGCAGGTCGCTGCGGAGAGCGCCGGCGGTCACGACGCTGGCGCGTGCGCGTACCGGTGCGGCGGCCGCGCTCTGGCGCTCGTCGTCGCCGGCGGGTACGTCGTCATCGGCGTCGGTCGAGGCGTCCTCGACGACCGCTGCCGTGCCACTGCCGGCCGGGCCGCTGACAGCCGGGGCGGCGTCGCTGTCAGCGGAGCCGGCGTCCGCCGAGCTGGTGTCACTGCCTGTCGAGCTGGTGGCAGCCGGGCTGGCGTCGCTGGCGGCCACCGGGTCGGCGGTGCCCGGCCCTGGTGGGCCGGCCTGGTCGACCACGGGGTCGACAGTCTCCGCCGGATCTCTCTGCTCGACCATTTCCGCCCTCCGCGCCATGCTCGCACCCGGACCCGTGACGTCGAGCCGGATGTGCCTGGTTGTCACGGTGCCACAGATCTTCCCGAGCGGACAGCCGGAGCCGGCCGTGGCGGATCAGCCCGTGGCGCTGGGGCTGCCCGTCGCGCTGCCGCTGCCCGTCGCGCTCGTGCTGGCCTTCGGCGTGGTCGTCGGAGACGCGCTGGTCGGCGCGTTGGTCGGTGCCGAGGGCCGGGTCGTCGGAGTGTTGCTCGGGGTCTTCGACGGCGTCGGCGTGGTGCTGCCGGTCGGGGTGGGCGTCGGGGTGGTCGTCAGCGTCGGTGTCGGCGTGGGCGTGGGCGTGGGCGTCGGCTTGGTGGTCTTCGTGGGCGACGGCGTCGGCGTCGGCTTGGTGGTCTTCGTGGGCGACGGGGTGGGCGTCGGCTTCGGGGTCGAGACGGGCGGGGTCGGGTTGGTCACGACCGGTGCCGGCACCGCGCCGATCACCCGGGTGGCCGCGTACAGCCGGGACCAGCGGACGACCGAGATCTTGACGACGTCGCCCGTGGTGGGCGCCTGCACCATCTTGCCGTTGCCGATGTACATGCCGACGTGGTGGATCGTCGTCCAGCTGCTGCCCGAGGCGAAGAAGAGCAGGTCGCCGGGGAGCAGCGCGCTCTGCGGGACGGTACGGCCCCGGGTGGCGGCGTACTGGTCGCGGGAGACCCGGGGCAGGTCGAAGTAGTCGGCGCCGGGGGACCGGTACGCCGCCCACATCAGGCCGGAGCAGTCGAACTGGTTCGGCCCCTCCTCGGACCACTTGTACGGGTCGCCGAGCTGGGCGAGCGCGTACCGGACCGCAGCCAGTGCCCGGGGATGCGCGGCCATGCCGCTGATGCTCTGGTTGGAGACGTAGCCGGCGCCGATCTGTTGCTCGGTGGCTTCCTGCTGACGTTCGATCTCGATCAGCGCGGCGGCGTTGTCCCGGCGCAGCTTGAGCAGGCTCGCCTCGGCGGTGCGGAGCGCCGTCTCACCGGCGGTGAACTCCGTTTCTGCGGCGGCGAGCCGGTCCTTGGCCTCGGTGTGCTTCTGGTACGCGGCCTGCTCGCCGGCGCGGGCCCGGGACAGCTCCCCGGCCACCCCGGTGGTGCCGCCGTCGACCTTCTCGCCACGGGTGATCGCCTGGAGGCGGCTGAGCCCACGGATGTCCTCGGCGAAGTCGCCCGGCGGCAGCGCGGCGGCTGCCTTTACGGCCTCGGCGGCGGCGGTGTCGGCCGTCTGCTGGGCCCGGAGGAGGGCGTCCTGCGCGGTCGCCAGCGCCTTGCCGGCCGCGTCGAGCTGCGCCTGCGCGTCGACGCGTTTCTGCCGGCTCACCAGCAACGCCTCGCCGAGCGCGCCGACCTGAACCTCGCCGGCGGAGATCGCGGTGGCCAGTGGGCCGTTGCCGATGTTGACCACCGGCTGGGCGGGCACGCCGGCGACCGGTGCGCCGCCGGGCAGCTGAAGCGAGCCGGTGACCGCCGGGCGCGAGCCGGTGTCCGGCACTGTGGTCGGCACGCCGGGCTCCGCGTACGCGGGGGTGGCCAGCACGGCTGCGGCGATCGCGCCGAGCAGGGCGGCCCAGAGCTTCGGACGCAGGACCGGCGAGATCACCGGGCTCCGTCGTCGCTGCCGTCGCCCGCGCCCGCTGTAGACCATGCCGCTCCCCGTCCAACCACTCGTCGCCGCGCTCGGTGGGCGCGACCGCCGGGACGGTACCAGTGTGTGTGTTCCGCCCCACCTTGTTACTACCGCACCTCGCCACTCATGTCGATGCGTTGCCGGGTTACGGGAGGCTGAGAGTCTGGTGAAGTGGGTCGCTGCCGGCGACCGTGCCGCCGGGCCCGTCGGTGCCGCGACGTACGCTCGATCCGGACCGCAGGTGGAAGGGACGTGCCATGGACGCCGGACTCAAGCGTGAGCTCGAAGCGAAGGTGTACGCCGGTGAGCGGCTGACCCGGGAGGACGGGGTCGCCCTCTACGAGAGCGACGACCTGACCTGGCTGGGGCGGCTGGCGCACCACAAGCGCACCGAGCTGAACGGCGACCGGGTGATGTTCAACGTCAACCGGCACCTCAACCTGACCAACGTCTGTTCGGCGTCCTGTGCGTACTGCTCGTTCCAGCGCAAGCCGGGCGAGAAGGACGCGTACACGATGCGCATCGACGAGGCGGTCCGCAAGGCCAAGGAGATGGAGGACGAGCAGCTCACCGAGTTGCACATCGTCAACGGCCTGCACCCGACGCTGCCCTGGCGTTACTACCCGAAGGTGCTGCGCGAGCTGAAGGCGGCGCTGCCGAACGTCAAGCTCAAGTGCTTCACGGCGACCGAGGTGCAGTGGTTCGAGAAGATCAGCGGCCTGAGCGCCGACGAGATCCTCGACGAGCTGATGGACGCCGGCCTGGAGTCGCTGACCGGTGGTGGCGCGGAGATCTTCGACTGGGAGGTCCGGCAGCACATCGTCGACCACGCCTGCCACTGGGAAGACTGGTCGCGCATCCACGCCCTGGCGCACAGCAAGGGCATGAAGACCCCGGCGACGATGCTGTACGGCCACATCGAGGAGCCCCGGCACCGCGTCGACCACGTGCTGCGGCTGCGCGAGTTGCAGGACGAGACCGGCGGCTTCGCGGTCTTCATCCCGCTGCGCTACCAGCACGACTTCGTCGACTCGGCGGACGGCAAGATCCGTAACCGGATCCAGGCGCGCACCACGATGGCCTCGCCGGCAGAGTCGCTGAAGACGTTCGCCGTCTCGCGGCTGCTCTTCGACAACGTGCCGCACCTGAAGAACTTCTGGGTGATGCACGGGCTGTCGGTGGCTCAGCTCTCGTTGAACTTCGGCGTCGACGACCTGGACGGCTCCGTCGTCGAATACAAGATCACCCACGACGCCGACTCGTACGGCACCCCGAACACGATGCACCGGGACGACCTGCTGCACCTGATCTGGGACGCCGGCTTCCAGCCCGTCGAGCGGGACACCCGCTACAACGTGGTCCGGGAGTACGACAAGGCCCCGTCGCTGGCCGAGCGGCGCGCCGAGCCGCAGCAGGTCTGGGCCTGAGCCACCACGTACCCTCGCAGTCGATGACCGAGCAACGAGGACCTGAGCAGCAGAGCGGGTTTCCCCGCCGGGACGCCGAGGGCCGCATCCGTACCCTGGGCGATCTGCTCGGGGTGTGCCTTGCCGGCCTGGTCATCGGCGCGCTCGCGTTGGTGCTGTTCGACTGGGCGTTCGCCTCGATCGGCGCCGGCGACTTCGGGCACACCAACGGTTGGCTGGCGGTGATCCTGCCGGCCTGGCTGTTCTGGGACGACTTCCGGGCCTGGGAGTTCGGCGCGGCCCGGGTGGTGGCGGCGGTGGTCGCCGCTGCCGTCGGGGTGTTCGCCGGGCTGCTGATCGCCGGTCTGGGCGCGGGGTTGCCGCCGCTGCTCTCCGGCGCGTTGGCGGCGGGGGCGTTCACCGTGGCGTATGCGGCCCTCTGGTTCCCGGGTGTCCGCTGGCTGGCCCGCCGGACCGGCTGACCACGACCGCCCGTCGGGCGGCTCGACCCTTCCGCCGGCAGTGGCGGGCGACGGAGAGAACGGAGTGGTGCAGGTGAGCGCCGCGCTCAAGTACACGCTGGGCCGGATCGGGCTGTTCGTCGCCGTGCTGGCCGGCCTCTGGCTGATCGACATGAACGTGTTCCTGAAGCTGATGCTGGCGTTGGTGTTCTCCGCCGCGCTCTCCTTCTTCCTGCTGCGTGGTTGGCGGGACGAGATGGCCGGGGAGATCGCCGAAGCAGCCGAGCGCCGCCGCACCGAGAAGGAACGCCTCCGCTCCGCCCTGGCCGGCGAAGACCAAACCCCCACCCCCGACCCCCCCACCGAGGCCCCCGATTCCCAGCGTTGATCAAGAAGTTTGCGTCACCAGGACGGCTTCCGGTGACGCAAACCTCTTGATCAACTCGTGCTGACGCAGGCGCCGGGTTACCAGTTGGTGGAGCCGGGGACCTTCGGCCAGGGCTTTGTGGTGGGCTTGATCAGGTACGCGATGCCGCCGGAGCCGCCGGAGACGCCGCCGCTGGCGTTGGTGCGCTTGGTCCGCAGCCAGATCTGCTCGAACTGCGCACGCTTGTAGACGTTGCGCACCACGTCGTTGCTGGACGAGGCCGGGTCGTTGACGATCACGTCGCCGTCGGCGGTGAAGCCGACCACCACGAAGAGATGCCCGGAGGTGCCGTAGTTCGCCCCGTCCAGCTCACTGGCGAGGAAGGACTGGCTGGTCACGACGGGGATGCCGGCGGCGATGAAACGCTCCAGCTCGTCCAGTGAGTGCAGCCGGGTCACCCGGCCCTCCAGCCCGGGGAAGCTGGCCGCGTACGCGGTGTTGAACGGCCAGTTGCCCGCGCCGTCGTACGCGTAGTCGTAGGTCATCCGGGCGGCGTGGTTGACCGTCGGGTCGGGGTAGGTCGGGTCCACCCAGGAGGTGTCGGCCGTCGACGGTTTGCGACCCCAGTACTCGACCACCATCTCCGTCGAGGTGGGTGAGCACCAGGCCTCGCCGCCGCCGTCGTACTCGGGGTAGTGCCCGGAGTGCACGTTCTGCGAGTAGCGCGGCACCGGCAGCTCCCGGCCCCAGGCGATGTGCCCGGCGCTCGGGGTCACGGTGAACCGGTCCGGCACTGTGGAACTCATCGCGCCGAGCATCCGGACCACCGGGGCGGCGCTCTGCCCGGGTGCGCGGTAGAGGGTCAGCTTGAGCTGGTACGACCGCAGCAGCACCCCGGCGGCGGCGTCGTCGATGCTGAAGGTGTCGGTCCAGATCGTCGACCAGGGGTCGCCCTGTCGGTTGACGCTGGTCCGCTTGATGTCGGTGTCGCCGGACGCCCAGCGACCCAGGACGTACCACGGGGTCTGGTCGCCGCTGGTGTAGCTGCCCTGCATCTCCACCTGGATCCAGGTGCCGGCGGGGGTCTCCGCGTTCCAGGAGGCGATCAGCTCGGTGGCGTCGAACCCGACCCGGGTCACCGGCGAGGTCCAGGTGCCGTACTCCCAGGTGCGGGTGGCGCCGGTGTGCGGGTCCGCGTACTCGATGGTGCCGGCCGGGCGGGCCAGGGTGACGCCCGCTCGCGCGCCGGGCACGACGCGGGTGCCGGCCCGGCTGCCCCGGTGCCAGTCGGCGGGCCCGGACCAGTCCTGGTAGGTGATCTGCTCGTCGTGGGCGGGGACGGGCGGGTGGGCCGCCAGCGCGGGCGCGGCGCTGGTGAGCAGGGTGAGCGTGGTGACGCCGGCGAGGGCGGCCGCGCGCAGGCGGGATCTGGCCATGGGTGCTCCGCGGTGTCGAGGGGGCATCGTCGCTGGTCAGTTTTCCGCTTGGAGGGAAGTTTCGCCAGATGTTGATAGGTGGAAAATCATTGCCGCCGTGATGATCCGCCTGGGATGGCTAACGCAGCGATCAATATTGATATGACCATGTGACAGGTGGTGAAGTGTCCTTCACCGAGCGGGATCTCCCGCCCATCGAGGAGGTAGTCCATGGCCCTCCGCACGCCCATCCCCCTCCGCCGTGTCCTGGTGCTCGCTGTCGTCACCGGGCTGGGCATCGTCACCGTCGCCGCCGGCCCGGTCGCCGCTCGACCGGCACCGGACCGCACCGCCGAGCAGGCCGCCGCCGGCTACCGGGTGCTCGGGCCCCGGACCCTCGCCGACCGCAACGCGGTGGCCCGCACCGGAGCCGCCATCGACTACTCCGAACACGGCGTGCTGCACATCTCGGCCACCGCGGAAGAGGCCGCCGCGATCGGCAAGCTCGGCTTCCGGCTGGAACCGCTCGCCCCGCCACCCAACGCCGAGCGCGGCGCGGGCGACTTCGGCACGCAGGCCTTCCCGCCGGCCGACTCGAACTACCACGACTACGCGGAACTGACCGCCGTCGTGAACCAGGTCGTCGCGGACCATCCGGCGATCGCCCGCAAGATCAGCATCGGTTCGTCGTACGAGGGCCGCGACCTGATGGCGGTGAAGATCTCCGACAACGTCGGCACCGACGAGAACGAGCCGGAGATCCTGTTCAACTCACAGCAGCACGCCCGTGAGCACCTGACCGTCGAGATGGCGATCTACCTGCTCAACTTGTTCACCGACAGCTACGGCAGCGACTCCCGGATCACCAACATCGTCAACGGCCGGGAGCTCTGGATCGTGCCGACGGTCAACCCGGACGGCAGCGAGTACGACATCGCCACCGGGTCGTACCGGTCCTGGCGCAAGAACCGGCAGCCCAACAGCGGCTCGTCCAACGTCGGCACCGACCTGAACCGCAACTGGTCCTACAACTGGGGATGCTGCGGCGGCTCGTCCGGCACCACCTCGTCGGAGACCTACCGGGGGCCGTCGGCGTTCTCCGCGCCGGAGACGCAGGCGCTGCGCAACTTCGTCAACGGCCGGGTGGTCGGCGGCGTGCAGCAGATCAAGGCCAACATCGACTTCCACACGTACTCGCAGCTGGTGCTCTGGCCGTACGGCTACACCACCGCGAACACCGCGACCGGGATGAACGCGGACCAGTACAACACCTTCGCCACCATCGGTCAGCAGATGGCGGCCACCAACGGCTACACCCCGGAACAGTCCAGCGACCTCTACATCACCGACGGAGACAGCCTCGACTGGATGTGGGCCACCCACAACATCTGGGCGTACACCTTCGAGATGTACCCGGGCTCGTCCGGCGGCGGCGGCTTCTACCCGCCCGACGAGGTGATCCCGGCGCAGACCTCGCGCAACCGGGAGGCGGTGCTGATCCTCAGCGAGTACGCGGACTGCCCGTACCGGGCCATCGGCAAGCAGGCGCAGTACTGCGGCGGCGGTGGCGGCACCACTGTCTGGTCGGACACCTTCGAGACCGCCACCGGCTGGACCATCAACCCGGGCGGCACCGACACCGCCACCCTCGGCGCGTTCGAGCGGGGCGTCGCCCAGGCGACCACGTCCTCCGGGGCCAAGCAGCTCACCCCGTACGGCGGGTCCAACGACCTGGTCACCGGCCGGCTCGCCGGCTCGGCGGCCGGTGACTACGACGTCGACGGCGGTGTGACCAGCGCCCGGTCCCCGGCGGTGACCCTGCCGTCGTCCGGCACGTTGACCCTCTCGCTCGCCTGGTACCTGGCGCACGGTTCGAACGCCTCGTCGGCGGACTACCTGCGGGTGAGCGTCGTGCACAACGGCGGCACCACCGCGCTGCTCACCCAGGCCGGCGCTGCCAGCAACCGCAACGGGAGTTGGGCGGTGGCCAACCTCAACCTCACCCCGTACGCCGGCCAGTCGGTCCGCGTGCTCGTCGAGGCGGCGGACGCGTCCGGGGCCAGCCTGGTAGAGGCGGCTGTGGACAACGTCACCATCACGTCCTCCTGATCGGGTGGGGCCCCGTCCCGCCCCGGCGGGGCCCCACCACCCGCTCCGAAACCCCAGGATCTCGGACATATACCTCCCCGCCCCGCGCGGTGTCGGTGTCTGCGGTATCGACGGCTGCCGACCGGCCCTTGATCGATCCGGCACGTCCTGGCGGTGCGCTACCGTCTTAGCGACCAGTCCGCAGCGAAGCCGGTGCTCATCCCGGCGCTGTCCCGCAACTGTGATGCCCCACCGCTCGGTGGGGACGAGCCAGGTCGCCTACGGATCGGTCGCGAAACGCGCTCTCGAGGAAGGGCGCCTCGTGGGCGGGCGTACGAAAGTCCCTGTCGGCGAAGCACCACACTCCTCGACCGACAGGAGGCCCCCATGTTCAGACGTACCCCTCGGCTCTTCGCGGCGACCCTCGCGGTCACCGCGCTCGCCCTCGGCGCCTGCGCCGAGAAGGCTGACGACCAGCCGAGCGCCGGCACCGCTGCCGCCGCCTATCCGGTCACCGTCGGCGCGCTCACCCTCGACAAGCGCCCCGAAAAGATCGTCGTGCTGTCGCCCACCGCCACCGAGATGCTCTTCGCGATCGGTGCCGGCCCGCAGGTGACCGCCGCCGACGACCAGTCGAACTACCCGGCCGACGTGCCCAAGACCGACCTCTCCGCCTTCCAGCCGAACGCCGAGGCGATCGCCGGCAAGAACCCCGACCTCGTGGTGCTCTCCGACGACCGCAACAAGATCGTCGAACAGCTCGGCAAGCTGAAGATTCCGGTGTACCAGACCCCGGCGGCGGTCACGCTCGACGACTCGTACCGGCAGATCACCGAGCTGGGCACGCTGACCGGGCACGCCGACCAGGCCACCGACGTCGCCACCCGGATGAAGGACGACATCGCCAAGCTGGTCAAGGACCTGCCGCAGCGCGCCGAGAAGCTCACCTACTTCCACGAGCTGGGCCCGGAGCTGTACAGCGCCACCAGCAAGACCTTCATCGGCTCGCTCTACAGCCAGGCCGGCCTGACCAACATCGCCGACCCGGCCGACGCGGACGGTAAGAACTTCGGCTACCCGCAGCTGTCCCAGGAGTTCATCGTCAAGGCCGACCCGGACTTCGTCTTCCTGGCCGATGCCAAGTGCTGCCAGCAGAGCGCCGACACGGTCAAGGCGCGCAGTGGCTGGGCCGGCCTCACCGCGGTGAAGAACAACCAGGTCGTCGCCCTCGACGATGACATCGCCTCCCGGTGGGGCCCGCGGGTCGTGGACCTGCTCCGGGTCATCATCGACGCGGTCGCCAAGGTGCCCGCGTGACCGTCGTCCGTCGGTGACCGGGCCGCGACAGGTGTCCGATCCGGCACCAACCGGTCGGCCGCCCGAGACGCCGCCGTCGTCCCCGCGGGCCGAGCCACGTTCCCCGGCCCGGCCCGCCGGGCTGCCGTCCTCCGGGGCCCGCGCCGCCGGACTGCCGTCCGGGGCCCGGCCCGCCGGGCTGCGCCTGCGGTGGTTGGTCGCGGGCTTGGTCGCGGTGCTCGTCGCGCTCGTCGTCGGGGTGTCGCTCGGCCCGGTGAGCCTGCCCCCGGGCAGCGTCGCCGCCGAGCTGCTCAACCTGTTCCCCGGGGTACACCTCGACAGCGGGCTGACCGAGCGTGAGATCGCGATCGTCACCGAGCTGCGCCTGCCCCGGGTGGTGCTGGGCCTGCTCGTCGGCGGTCTGCTCGCCCTCGCCGGTGGTTGCTACCAGGGCGTGTTCCGCAACCCGCTGGCCGACCCGTACCTGCTCGGTGTGGCCGCCGGCGCCGGCCTCGCGGTCACCGCGGCGATCGCCCTCGGCGGCGCCGGCCGGGAGGGCACGCTCTCCGGGTTGCCGATGACCATTCCGCTGGCCGCGTTCGCCGGTTCGCTGCTCGCCGTCACGATGACCTACGTGCTCGGCGCGGCCGGCGGGCGACGCGGGTCACCGGCGATGCTGATCCTGGCCGGGGTGGCGGTCTCCGCGTTCCTCTCCGCCGGGCAGACGTACCTCCTGCAACGACATGCCGACAGCATCCAGCCGGTCTACTCCTGGCTGCTCGGCCGGCTGGCCACCGCCGGTTGGCACGACGTGCTGCTGGTGCTGCCGTACGCCGCGCTGACCACTGTCGTGGTGCTGCTGCACCGCCGCGAACTGGACGTCCTCGCGGTCGGCGACGACGAGGCGAGAAGTCTGGGCCTGCACCCGCAGCGCACCCGCTACCTGTTGATCGCCGCCGCCTCGCTGGGCACCGCGGCGGCGGTCTCCGCGACCGGGCTGATCGGCTTCGTCGGCATCATCGTGCCGCACACCGTCCGGCTGCTCGCCGGATCCAGCTACCGGGTGATCCTGCCGATGTCACTGCTGTTCGGCGGCGCGTTCCTGGCGCTCACCGATGTGGTGGCCCGCACCGTCGCCGCTCCGTCCGAGCTGCCGATCGGAGTGGTGACCGCCCTGCTGGGCGGCCCGTTCTTCGTCCTCGTGCTGCGGACCGCCCGGCGAGTGCTCACGTGAGCCGCGAACCCGCCGCCGGCACGCCGGCCGTCGAGGTGCGCGGGCTGCACGTCGCCCTCGGCGGCACGCCGATCCTGACCGGCGTCGACCTCACCGTCGCCGTCGGGGAGTGGGTCACCGTGATCGGCCCGAACGGCGCCGGCAAATCCACCCTGTTGCGCGCCGTCGGCGGCCTGCTGCCCGCGCCGAAGGCGATCACTCTCTTCGGTACGCCGAGTGCCGCGCTGCGCCGTCGGGACCGCGCCCGGATAGTGGCCACGGTGGCGCAGTCCCCGGTGGTGCCGCCCGGCATGTCGGTGCTGGACTACGTGCTGCTCGGCCGCACCCCGTACATCCCGACCCTGGGCCGGGAGTCGACCGCCGACGTCGACGCCGTGCACGAGGTACTGGGGCGGTTGGACCTCGCCGGTTTCCACCGTCGTGAACTGGCCACCCTCTCCGGCGGCGAACGGCAGCGGGTGTTCCTCGCCCGCGCGCTCGCCCAGGGTGCGACGCTGCTGCTGCTCGACGAGCCGACCAGCGCGCTCGACATCGGCCACCAGCAGGACGTGCTCGAAGTCGTCGACCAGCTACGCCGCGAGCACGGCCTGACCGTCCTGGCCACGATGCACGACCTCTCCCTGGCCGGTGAGTACGCCGACAGGATGGTGATGCTCGCCGCCGGTCAGGTGGTGGCCGCCGGGACTCCGCCCGAAGTGCTGACCGAGGAGCTGCTCGCCACCCACTACCGGGCCAGCGTCCGGGTGGTCTCCGGCGCCCACGGCCCGTTGGTGGTCCCCGTCCGCCCCACCCGCCCCTGAGCACGCAGGCGCTGGGTCAGGGGCCCAGGTCGATGACGGAGAAGAGGGCGCCCTGGGGGTCGCGCAGGGCGGCGAAGCGGCCCGCCGGGATGTCGCGGGGCGGGACCAGGATCGTTCCGCCCAGCTCGGCGGCGCGGGCCGCGGCGGCGTCCGCGTCGGGCACCGCGAAGTACACCGTCCAGTACGCGGGCAGGTTGGCCGGGAAGTCGTCGGCCAGCGGCGGCATCATGCCGGCGACGATCTGCGTCCCGAGCCGCCACCCGGTGTACGTCATCGCGCCCACCGCCTGGTCGTCGGGTTGCCAGCCGAACACCAGCTCGTAGAAGACCTTCGCGCCCTCGGGGTCGGGGGTGACCAGCTCGTTCCAGCTCATCGCGCCCGGCACGTTGAACACCTCCGCACCGGCCATGGCCAGCGGCTGCCAGACGCTGAAGGTGGCGCCGGCCGGGTCGGCGAAGACCGCCATCCAACCCCTGTCGAAGACCTCGAACGGTGGTACGACGACCTGCCCGCCGGCCCGTTCGACCCGGCCGGCGACCAGTTGGGCGTCGTCGGTGGCGAGATACGTCGACCAGATCGGGACCTGGTCCGGGATCGCGGGCGGGCCGGCGCCGGCCACCGGCTTACCGTCGAGCAGGAAGACCGTGTAGCCGCCCGCCTCGGGCTCCGGGGTGACCTGGCCGGTCCACCCGAACAGCTCCGGGTAGAAGCGCCGCGCGTCGGTCAGGTCCGGGGTGGCCAGGTCGGCCCAGCAGGGCGTACCCGGCGGGACGGTGCTCACGTCAAGACCCCTCTCGGCCCGGGCGGCCACGGCGGCCCCCTGCCGGAATCCTGGCACCGTCCCGCTGCGGCCCGGGGCGGAAACGGACGAATCGTCAGCTGAACCGGCGACCCTCGTCCCGCCGGTACGCCCAGCCGGCGAGCGCGGCGAGCAGCACCACCCAGACACCGAGCATGATCACTGCCAGCGGCTCCACGTCGTAACCGGCCACCGCCGCCCACATCAGTTCGGCAGCGCCACGGGTGGGCAGGTACGGCGCGATCGTCTCGATGAATCCGGGCGCGTCATCCGGCGCGGAGAGCAGGCCGCCGCCGAAGGCCAGCGGCAGGAAGAGCACCTGCGCCACCACGATCGCCGCCTTGCTCGGCAGCGAGTAGCCAATGGCGAGCCCCATCAGCGTGAACGGCACCGAGATGACGGCCACGGTGCCGAGGGCCAGCAGGAACGCCGCCGGGGTGACCTGGGCCGCGGTCAGCGTCGCGCCGATCACCACGACGGGGATCAGCGAGAGGTAGGTCAGCGCCAGGCCGGCCAGCACCCGGCCGGCGAACCGCGGTGCCGGCCCGGCCGGAAGGGTCCGGGTGTACGGGTTCCAGGGCTGGTCGCGGTCTTCGGCGACGCCGACGCCGTACTGGAAGATGTTTGCGCTCATCACCGAGAAGGTGACCATCGACGCGGTGGCGTAGGTGGCACCGACCGCATCGTCACCCGCGAAGGGCACCACGAAGAAGATCATGGCGGCGGCCGGAAAGAAGGCGCTGCCGAAGACGGCCACCGGAATCCGGATGATCTCCAGGAGTTGGTAGCGGGCGTGGACCAGGGCGAGCTGCACGGTCGCCTCCTCAGACGGTGGTGGGTCGGCCGCCGGCAGCGGCGGTGGTGGGTCGGCCGGTGCCGGTGGGCGCGTCTGCGCCAGGCGCTTCTCCGCTGGTGATGGCAAGGAACGCCTCCTCCAGCGAGGTCGGCCGTACCTCCAGGTCGGTGAACGGGGTCTGGGCCGTGACCAGCGCTCGGACCAGCTCGTCGGCGTCGGTGGTGAGCAGGTGCAGCCGACCGTCGACCCGTTCGGTGCGAACCACCCCGGGCAGGTCGGGCAGGTTGTCGGCGACCAGGCTGACCCGGCGTACGCCCACGATGCCGCGCACCGCGTCCACTGTGTCGTCGGCGAGCACCCGGCCCTGCCCGATGACCACCACCCGGTGGGCGAGCGCCTCCACCTCCTCCAGGTAGTGGCTGCTCAACAGCACGGTGCCGCCGTCCTCGTGGAATGCCCGGATCGCTTCCCACAGGGTGTGCCGGGCGGCCACGTCCAGGCCGGTGGTCGGTTCGTCGAGCAGCACCAACCGGGGCCGGCCGACGAACGCCAACGCCACCGCCAACCGGCGGCGCTGCCCGCCGGAGAGCCCACCGGTCTGCCGTCGGGCCAGGTCGGCGAGACCGAAGCGGTCGAGCAGTTCCGCCCGGGGCACCGGGTCGGGGTAGTGCGCGGAGACGAAGTCGACGACCTCGCCGACGCGCAGCGTGCCGGGCAGGCCGGTCTCCTGCGGGGTGACCCCGATCTGCCGCCGACTCGCCGGGTCGCGGGGGTCGCCACCGAACAGCTCGACCCGCCCCGAGCTGGGGCGGCGCAGGCCCACCAGCAGGTTCATCAGGGTGCTCTTGCCGGCGCCGTTCGGCCCCAGCAGGCCGACCAGCTCACCGGCCCGGACTTCCAGGTCGACGCGGTCGAGGGCGAGGACGTCGCCGTACCGGCGGCTGGCCTGGTCGGCGCGGGCGAGGGTCATGACTGCTCCTTCGACGGGGTGGGGTCGAGCAGGGCGCGGATAGCTTCGGTGTACTCCTCGAACGCCAGCCGGCCTCGCCGGCTGAGCCGGACCAGCGTCGCCGGGGTGCGTCCGCGATGGGTCTTGCTGATCTCCACGTAGCCGGCGTCCTCGAGCTTGCGCAGGTGCACCGAGAGGTTGCCGGCGGTCATCGCGAGCAGCTCCTGCAGGCGGGGGAACGCGATCTTGTCGCCGTCGTTGAGGGCGGAGAGGCTGGCGACCACCCGCAGCCGGGCCTGCGCGTGGATGACCGGATCCAGTTCGGTCACGGCAGCTGTCGCTGTCGCTGCCGCCGTCGAGCGAGCGCGCCGACCACCAGGATTCCGCCGCCGCCGGCCACCGCCACGACGAGCGCGTGCCAGCCCGGCCCGGCGATCGCACCGATCAGGTTGATCACACTGATCCAGGCGCCCAGCCGGAACAGGTCCCGATCCAGCCAGACCGCCCCGCCGGCCATGTGCAGCGCGCCGGTCAACCCGACGGCGGTCGCCGACCAGAGCAGCGCCGCCAGGTCGTGCGGCAGGTGCTCGGAGATTCGGCCGAGCCCCGCGTAGACGCTCACCGACCCGAGGGCCCAGGCGTAGCCGTACCACCTCCCACGCCGGGCGGAGTCGCCGATCACCTGGCCGTAGGCCCGCGTGCTGACCACCGCCTGGGTCGCTCCGGCAGCCGCGAGCAGTACGAAGAGGACGGTCAGCGGGAGCCAGCCCGGCAGGTGGACCAGCGCCCGGTCACCCGGGGGGAACCGCAGGAAGAACAGCCCGAAGCCGACCAGCCAGGCGACACCCCACGGCCAGTAGAGCAGGCGGGCGTCGGGATCGAGCCGACGTGCCGTCGCCGACCGTTGGTCCTGGATCAGCCGGAGCGCCGCTGCGGCGTCGGTGGGTGGTGAATCATCGTCGGGGTCCACGCAAACTACTTTACGGCACAAAGTCGAGCCGAGTGACCCCGTCATCACCGGCGGGACCCCCGATCACGGCGAGCAGTGCCTATGGTGGTCAGTCGTGGCGGCTGACCCGTCGGACCGGCCACAGGGGAGGGTCCTGGCCCGCCGACCACGAGGGGCGCTGATGACGGTCGACGAGAGTCAGGCACGGTACGTCGAGGGAATCACCCGGCTGCTGGCGGCCGGGGAGCAGGTGCGCGCGGTGGCCCAGGTCCGAGCGGGCGGCGGGCTGACGCCGGCACCGCCCTCGCAGCCGTCGACTCCACCCGCCACGGGTGGGCCGGGCTTCCTGAGTGTCCTGCTCAACGTGCTGTCACCGAACATCACCTTCGGTCGGGCGGACAACGCCGTCGACTGGCTCTTCTTCGGTGTCGGAGGTCGAGGCAAACCGGATTCCTCGGCATCCGCGCTGCACCATGCCCTGACCGTGGCGGCGAAGGGCTCAGGCCTCCGGAACCTCGTGCTGGGGGTCACCGACCAGCGGCTGCTGCTCGGCGCGACCGCACCCGTCGGGCTGCTCTCCAGCTCGGCGGCGGACGAACGGGCGCAGGCCGACATCGAACTGCTCGGGTCCGTGCCGCGAACGACAGTCGCCGCCCGGGTCGGCAGGTACCGGTTGAACTGGAAGCGGCTGCGGATCGACTTCGCCGACGGGTCGTGGCTGTCGTTCCACGTGCCGCTCGCCGACTCCAGCCGCCCGCTGCGGGAGGTCGCGGCGGCCCTGTCAGCCGGCTGACCCGCCGACGAGCGGGGCGGGCAGCGGTGCAACGTGCAGCACCGCCAGCCGGGACACCGCCCGGGTGAGCACCACGTACAACCGGTGCAGCCCACGCGGCTCGGCCGCGACGATCGCGGCCGGCTCGACCACCACCACGTGGTCGTACTCAAGGCCCTTGACCAGCGTCGCCGGCACCACGGTGACCCGCTCCGCGGCCGCCACGTCGTCGGCGGTCGCGGTCTGGACACCGGCCTCGGCCAGCGCCGCGCGCAGGCCGTCGACCGCGTCGTCCGCGGCGATCACACCGACCGAGCCGTCGTGCGCGAGCGCCGCGCGCACCTCGGCCACCGTCGCCGAGGTCAGGTCGGTCACCGTACGCACGTCCAGGCCGCCGTCGTTGCGCAGCGACTCGGCCGGCGGTACGTCCACCGCGAGCGCCGGGAGCAGCAGGTTCGCGAATGCGACGACCGCGGCGGGCACCCGGAAACCGACGGTCAACGGCACCACCACCGCGTCCGGCTTGCCCAGGTGGGCGAGGGATTCCTTCCAGTCCGTCGCCGCCCACGGCGCGGTGCCCTGGGCGAGGTCACCGAGGAGCGTGACCGAGCCGTGCTCGCTGCGCCGGGCGATGGCCCGACACTGCATCGGGGAGAGGTCCTGCGCCTCGTCCACCACCACGTGCCCGAACCCGGAGAGCCGTTCCAGCAGCCCGGTCGCCTCGTCGATCAGCACCGCGTCGGCGGCGGTCCAGCGGGTGGCCTTCGGCGTGCGGGCCGGCTTCGCCCACATCAACTGCGCCTGCTCGGCGTCGCTGAGCAGCCCGTCCGCAGCGGCGGCGAGCCGGGTCGGGTCGGAGAAGAGGCCGTGCACCAGCCCTTCCGGGGTGAGCGCCGGCCAGACCGCGTCCAGGAAGTCGAGCACCGGCCGGCAGCGGCTCATCCGACGCAGCCAGGCATCGCTGGGCGACTCCGCACGCCGCGCCTCGGCCTGCCGTTGCAGCAGACTCACCACCCGCGCCTGGACACGTTCCCGACCCGTGCCGTACGGCAGCCCCTCCCGGCGGGTCTCCTCGACGATCCGGTGCAACGGCTCCACCCCGATGCGCCAGCGGAACGAACCGTCCGACACGGTGATCGACTCGGTCGGGGCGCCGATCTGCGCCTGCACCGCGCGCCGCAACACGCTCGCCATCCGTACGTCGTGTTTGAGCGCGGCCACCGCCGGCGTCTCGACCGCCCGAACCGCCACCCGGGAGATCAACTCCTCCACCGTGGCCTGCTCGACCTCGACCTCACCGAGCGCCGGCAGCACCGCCGCGATGTACGACAGGAACGCCCGGTTCGGCCCGACGATCAGCACACCCGCCCGCCGCAACCGCTCCCGATGCAGGTAGAGCAGGTATGCGGCCCGGTGCAGACCCACCGCCGTCTTCCCCGTACCCGGCGCGCCCTGCACACAGATCGAGTCGGCGAGGTCAGCCCGGACCAGCTCGTCCTGCTCCGGCTGAATCGTGGCGACGATGTCCCGCATCGGCCCGACGCGCGGACGCTCGATCTCGGCGGTGAGGATCCGACTGGTCGTACCGAACTCTTCGCCCCGATCCAGCCGCTCATCCTCGAAGCTGGTCAGCAAACCATTGCTGAACCCGAACCGCCGCCGAACCGCCACCCCCTGCGGATCCCGCACACTGGCCCGGTAGAACGAGCGGGAGACCGGCGCCCGCCAGTCCAGCACCAACGGCTCGCCACGCTCATCGGTGACATGCCGCCGCCCCACGTGATACCGCCGCCCGTAATGATCACCGCTGGCGTCGGGTGCGGTCGGGTCGTTCGCAGGCCTGCTGGCCGTGGTGTCGCTGTTCGTGGTTCTGCTGTTCGCGGTCCCGCTGTCGGTGGTGCTGTTGTCCGTGGCGCCGCTGTCGGTGGTGCTGTTGTTTGGGGCGCCGGCGAAGTCGAGGCGGCCGAAGAAGAGCGGAGTGGTCGGGTCGTCGGCCAGTTCGGCGACCCGGCGGGCCAGGGTGCGGCCGAGCGTCTCAGCCGCGTACGCGTCGCCGGCCACCTGGTCACCGGTGGCGAAGAGAGACTCGGCCCGCTCCCGCATCCGACCGAGCGCCGCCCGCGAGATGGTGAGGTGTGCACGTTCGGCGGCCAGGTCCGCGTCGAGGTCGGCGTCGAGCTGGGTGTCGAGGTCAAGTGCGGGCATGCTGACGTCCCATCGTTCACATCTGCTGCGCGCTCGCGTGTCCGGGGGCGGATGGCCGCCCGCCCGGCGCGAAGACGTCCGTTCCGGTGCAGCTCACCTCGGCCGTCAAGCGGCCTGCAACCCTACGCTCCCCAACCCGCCGCATCCAGCGAATTACCGACGCGACCACCCATCCGAGACGGCGTGTTGCCCGGTCGGGTGTCCCCGGGCGACCGCGCCCCGCCCCGCGCCGTGCTTTCTCACGCCGCGACCGCCGAGGGAGCCGTTGATCGACTCGGCTTTCAAGAAGTCGCGGTGTCTGGGCCGGTGGGACGGCCCGGTTTCCAGGAAACCGAGTCGATCACCGGGAGACGCGGCTTGGGGCGGCAGGGCCAGCGGGGTTGTCGTATGTCTGGCCCGGGGCGCGGTCGCCGGGCGCGGGGCGTGGTCGTGGGGCGTGGTCGTGGGGCGTGGGGCGTGGGGCGTGGGGCGTGGTCGCGGGCGGCGTGGGCGTGGTCGTCGGCATCAGCAGCGCAGGTGGTAGAGGTTGCGACGTGGGGTGCGCAGCGGGTCGAGCCAGCTGGGCGGGAGGAACTCAGGTCGACCGTCCGCCGCGAGACGGACCGTCCAGTCGCCGCGGTGGATGAACCGGTGGTGGTAGCCGCAGAGCAGCACCGCATTGCCCAGCACCGTCACGCCACCGTCGGCCCAGTGTCGGATGTGGTGACCGTCGCACCATCTCGGCGGCCGATCACAACCAGGAAAGGCGCAACCGCCGTCTCGCAGAACCAGCGCGCGCCGCAACGGGCCTGTGAAGAGCCGGCGCTGGCGACCGACGTCCAGGACCTGGCTGTTGCCGTCCAGCACGACCGGCAGCACGCCCGCATCGCGGGCCAGGCGGCGGACCGCACCGGGAGTGAGACGCGTGCCGGTCTCCAGTGTTCCGGCGCGTAGGCCGTTGACCAGTTCGTCCAGCGAAACGGTCACCACCAGCTGAGGACGGTCGCCGCCGTTGTCGGGCAGCTGACCGGTGCGTAGCGCCAGTCGGCAGATCTCGCCCAACGCGTCGGCGCGGCGCTGACCAGGACTGCGGTCATCGTGTTCACCAGCTGGGGCGCAGAGCGGATCGATCGCCTCGCGCAGCAGGCTCGCGGTTTCGGTGTCGAGGTTGCCGCTGAGGCGTACCTGGCCGTTCTGTTGCTCGGAGAGCGTGACGTGCCGGCGGGCCTCGGCCCGCTCGGTGGCCCGCTCCAGAGCCTTCAACTCAGCCTCGTCGGCCAGCTCCGGGGCGACGTGCGCGAGGACTCTCTCGCCGAGCCTGCTCAGGCTGGTCGGATCGAAACGGTCGGCCCAGGCGACCAGTAGTTGGGTGGCCTTGTCCGCCACTTCGGGACCGGTTTCGACCGGGAGGGCGGCGATCGTCTCGGCCACCACCCGGCCCTGCTCGACGGTGATGGCACCGCTGAGCAGCGCGTCGCGCACCGCTGGCGGGGCGGCGTCGATGGTGGCGGCGAGCTGGACCAGCTGGCGGGCATTGCGACCGGAGAGCCGGAGCCGCTCCCGAAGCCAGACGGCGGTGGACGAGGCGCCCTGGGTGGCCGCCACCCCGCGACCGTCCAACTCGCGGACCAGACCGAGCTGAACGGCTGCCAAACGCTGTGCCACCACCTGAGTCGCGTCGAGAGAAGCAAGCAACTCGTCATCGGAGAGCGCCCAGAGCGCGGTCTCGGCGCAGTCGTCAACCGCCCCGCCCACCTGCGCCAAGCCTCCAACATGAAACCAAAATAGAACTGGTGTACGACACTTTTGAGTCATGTCGATCAATGAATGGGAACCAGATTCTGTCGATCATCGTGAGCGCTGGACCGGGCCGCTGGGCCACGCCCGCCATGTCGGCCACTGCGCCAAGCCATGCCCGCCGTCAAATCCGCCTGCTCGCTGCCGGGGGTGGGGCTAGGTCGACGCGTGGTGGTCGAGCGGGACGCGGGGGTGATGGCAGGTTGGGGGGTCTGCCGGGATCATGGGCCTATGACCGAGGCCCGCTCCGATTCGCGCCGGATGACGATCAGCGACCCCCAGGTGATGCGGGCGATGGCCCATCCGGCCCGGATCGCGATCATGGAGTACCTGAACAGTCGCAAGAGCGGTGGGACCGCCACCGAGTGTGCCGAGATCGTCGGGCTGTCGCCGAGCGCAACCAGTTACCACCTGCGCGCGCTGGCGAAGTTCGGCCTGGTCGAGCAGGCGCCGAGCCGGGGGGACGCGCGTGAGCGGCTGTGGCGCGTACCGAGTGTGAGTGTGCTGGTCGAGGCGGGTCGTGATGCCGGGCCTGAGGCGCGTGCGGCAGAGCAGGCGCTGGTGGAGGCCCATGCGGTCCGGGCCATGGAGCGGACCCGGGACTGGTTGCGGCGCGCCGGGGACGAGCCGGCCGAGTGGTACGACACGGCCTTGTTCACCGACACGCTGTTGCTGCTCACCGCCGACGAGTTGGCCGAGTTGAACGAGGCGGTGCTGGCGCTGCTCCGGCCGTATCACCCGCGGCGGCGGCAGGGTGATCCGCCGCCGGGGGCGCGAACGGTCGCTGTGCAGTACCGGACGGTGCCGTTGGCATAGCCAGGCTTGCATGAATCAGTTGTGAAGGATTATTTTCGAAGTATGTCCTTCACAACTGATGAGTCGCGCTGGTCGGACGTCTGGCTCGCCGCCGCTGCTCGGGGCACCACGATCTGCGGCGACTTCCTCGCCGCGACGGCGCTGGCGCTGGCCCTTCAGGGTGCCGGTGCCGGCGGGCTGGCCGTGTCCGGGCTGCTTCTGGCCGCAACCCTGCCCCTGGTGGTGCTCGCCCCACTCGCGGGCCGACTCGCCGACCGGACGGACAGTCGTACCCTGCTGGTGACCGTCGGGTTCGGGCAGGCCGCAATCTGCGCGCTGCTCGCCGTCGTCGAGCAACCGGTCCTGGTGGTCGGGCTCGTCACCCTGCTGGCCTGCGGGCTTGCGGTGACCCAACCCTGCCTCGCCGCGCTGCTGCCGGCGATGGTCCGCCCGGCCGACCTGCCGCGAGCCAGCGCGATCAGTCAGACCGCCGTCTCGCTCGGTGCGCTCGGCGGCCCGGTGCTGGCCGGCTTGTTGGTGGGGCAGTTCGGCACCCGCGTACCGCTGCTCCTCGATGCCGCGACCTACCTGGCGCTTGTGGTCGCCGGCCTGCTGCTGCGGACCCGACGCGGCGGCCGGCGGCCCGCCGCCAGCCAGGCCGCCGTGAGCAGCGAGGCCGCCGCCAGCGAGGCCGCCGCCAGCGAGGCCTCCGCCGCGAGCAGCCCGGCCGTCTCGGGCGGCGTGCCAACCCCCGGGGGTACGGAGATCAGCTGGCGGCTGCGCCGCGATCCGCTGATGCTCGTCATGGTGGTGAGCACCGCCGTGGTGATCGCGGCGATCGGCGGCATCAACGTGATCGAGGTCTTCTTCATCCGGGAGACGTTGGGGGGCTCGGCGACCACGTACGGCCTGGTCAGTGCCGCGTGGATGGCCGGCATGCTGCCGGGGACCTGGCTCGCCGTACGACTTGCCAGGCGGCTCGACGACGACGGCGCGTTGGTACGTGGGGTGCTGGCCACTCTGGCCGTGTGCAGCCTGATGGTGTTGCTGGCGGCGTCGGTGCCGGCGGCAGGTGTGTTGGTGCCGCTCTGGCTGGTGGGTGGTGCGGCCAACGGTGGCGAGAACGTCTTCGCCAACCTGCTCACCGCTCGGCGGGTGCCGGAGGCGATGCGCGCCCGGGCGTACGCCAGCTATGGCGCGGCGGTGCAGGGTGGCTCGATGGCGGGCTTCCTGATCGGCGGGGCGTTGCTCGCGGCCGTTCCGCCTCGGCCGCTGATCGCCGGGGCCGGCGTGGTCGGGCTGCTGGTGGTGCTGGTCTTCGTGCCGGTCGTGACCCGCGCGGTACGACGGTCATCAAGTGCGGGCTTGGCCACTCCGGGCCAGCCCGCCGAGCCGGGGCCAGCCGCCGGGGATACGGTCGGGCCATGGCTGAGCGCATCGCACGCCCGCGGGTCGGGCACATCCAGTTCCTGAACTGCCTGCCGATCTACTGGGGTCTGATGCGCTCCGGGGCCCTGCTCGACGTCGACCTGCACAAGGACTCGCCGGACCGGTTGAGCGCGGCGCTTGTCGCCGGCGACCTCGACATCGGCCCGATCACGCTGTTGGAGTACCTGAAGCACGCCGACGAGCTGCTGCTCCTGCCGGACCTGGCGGTGGGCAGCGACGGGCCGGTGCTCTCGGTCAACATGGTCTCCACCCGGCCGCTCGCCGAGCTGGATGGCGCTCGGGTGGCGCTTGGTTCGACCTCGCGGACCGGGGTCATGCTGGCTCAGCTGCTGCTCGCCGAGCAGTACAACGTGCGTCCCGAGTACTTCCGCTGCCCGCCGGATCTGACCCAGATGCTGCTGGAGGCCGACGCCGCCGTGCTGATCGGGGACGTGGCGCTGCGGGCGTACTACGAGGCGCCGCAGAAGGGCCTCACGGTCACCGACCTCGGGCAGGCGTGGCGGGAGTGGACCGGGCTGCCGATGGTCTTCGCCGTCTGGGCGGTCCGCCGCGACTTCGCCGCTGCCCACCCGGGCCTGGTCAAGGAGGTACACGAGGCTTTCCTGCGCTCGCGGGACCTCTGCCTGGCGGAGCTGGACCAGGTCGCCGAGGCGGCGGCCCGCTGGGAGACCTTCGACGCGGAGACGCTGGCCACGTACTTTCGGACTCTCGACTTCTCCCTTGGCGACCGGCAGGTCGCCGGGCTGCGCGAGTGGGCCCGTCGGGCCGCGGCCATCGGCGAGGCCCCGGCGCTGCCGGACGGCGGCCCGGAGTTCTTCGCCGGCTGACCGCTGCCGCCGCCCCGGCAAAGAGCCGAGCTGCCAGCCGGGGCGCCGCAATCCAGAGCCCGCAGAGCGGGCGGCGTCAGCCTGAGCGGCTCAGGTGCCGGGGCGGAGCAGCGCCTCGGTGATCTTCTCGCAGTTCTTCATGCCGTAGTCGTAGCCCATGTTGATCGGGTACTTGACCATCACGCCCATCGTCCAGGTGTCACCGATGGCCAGGCAGTTGATGTGCATCTCCTGCTCCTTGGTCCGGTCGATCCACCCGTTCTTGATGGCGATCTTCTTCTGCTCGGTGGCCGGGAAGGCCTTGCGGATACCGAAGTCGCCGGCACCGCGAACCTGCTTCATCTCGTTGAGCAGCCACTTGCTCCACTTCGGCCCGGCGGCGGTGCCGGTGACGATGCAGTTGCCCATCCGGGCGGTGTCCCGGGGGGAGAGCGCCGTCCGGCTCCAGCCGCCGTCGGGGGCGACGCTGCTGTCGGTCAGCTTGCACATGGAGATGAGCCGCTTGATCGAGGCGTCCCGGCCGACCTGGTTGTAGAACTGTTCGGCCCGGGTGTTGTCGCTGTCCCGGATGATCCGCGTCGCGTCGGCGAGCTTCGCGTCGCTCGGGGTCTGGCCGGCGTCGGCCGCGCGACGCAGGTAGTCGGCGACGATCCAGGCCTTGATCATCGAGGCGGTCGTGCTGGTCTCGCCCATGTTCTTCGAACCGATGATCTTTCCGGTTCGGCGGTCGAGGACGCTCCAGGAGTACCAGCCCTCGATGTCCAGTTTGAGGTCCTTGGCCACGAAGGGCAGCGGCTCCAGCGACGGGCTGGGGCTCGGTGACGGCGAGGACGGCTGGCGGGCGCTGCGGTCGGTGCCGGCGCCGGTGGGGCGGTCGCTGGTGCTGGAGCCCGCGTCACCCCACTTGGCCGCTGCGGACGACTCGAATGGCGACCCGGGCAGCAGCCGCAGCGACACCAGGACCAACCCGATGAGGACGACCGCGACGGCGATCAGCCGAACCGGGGAGGCCTCGCCGCCGTTGCGCCGGTCGACCCGACGGTTGCCGGCCATCAGAGCTTCCCGACCGGCTGCTGCGGCACCTTGAGCGCGGCGCCCGGCTGCGGGGTGACCAGTTGGGTGGCCACACTGGCGCAGACCTTCGCGCCGTAATCCAGACCGGTCCTGATCGGGTAGCGCAACATCACCGCGAGGCTCCACTTGCTGGTGACGGCGAGGCAGTTGACGTGCCAGTCGCCGTCGCCGTAGATGGGGGTCCAGCCGTTCTTGATGCTGACCGGGCCCTGTGCGGTGATCGACTTCGGTAGGCCGTCGATGATCCCCCAGCGGCCGCCGCCGGACGAGGGCCGCTGGTCCTTGGCCGCGGTGGTGCCCTTGACCTTGCTCATCTGGTCCAGCACCCACTTGGTCCACTTCGGGCCGGCGGCCTTACCGTCGGCGATGCAGTCGCCGACCCGGGCCGCGTCGCGGGGGGACATCCGGGTGAAGCTCCAGAAGCCGGTGTACGGCTTGACGTTGCCGCGCATGGTGTCGGTCAGACCGCAGATTTTGATCGCCCGCTGGATCACCGGGTCGGGGATGCTGCTGGTCGAGGCTTTGTAGGAGCCACCTGCGGCGGCGTAGACCTTGTTGGCCGCCCCGTCGTTGCTGTCGACGATGGCGAGTCGAGCCATCTCCTTCATCGCTGCGGACGGCTCCTTGTTGCCGAGCTGTCGCAGGTAGTCGGAGACGATCCAAGCCTTGATCATCGATTCGGTGGAGCTGGTCGCTGTCATGTTCGGCGACCCGGAGATCTTGCCCGTCTTCCGGTCCAGCAGAGCCCACGAGAAGAACTCACCCTGGAAGCTCACCGACACCGGACCGGCGGCCAGGGTGGGCGGCGGTGGTGGGGTGGGGGCGGGAGCGGCGACGCTCGACGTACCTCCGCCACCGCCTCCGCCGCTGTCGTCGCTGGCGAGTCGGGCGTACGCGGTGGGGACCAGCAGGACGCCGCCGAGCACGACCGCCGTGATGGCGAGCACCAGGGTCACGCGAGATCGCATGAGTGGGTGAACTCCAGGTGTCAGGGCCGGGGGGACCGGCTTGTCGTCGGGACGAATCGGGTGCGATCGCCGAGGCCGGGGGAGGTGGCCTCTGTGGAGATGTCGATGTCGGCAGCCGATCGGTTGTCCGGCAGAAGTCTACGTCCGGACCGGCGGACCGCCAGGGTTCGACACTAGGCAACCTGCGATAAAGGCGGGATATGGGGCCGGTATGAGGTTTTTGCAGCGATTCACCTTTGTTTCGTGGCCTAAGTCACGGCCATATAACGGTGCTCAGGTAGCGCAAAGCGCTCATCCGCTCACAGATGGGATGCTCGGATTCCTGTTACACCCCCTGGTGCAACGCGGTGCAAGCTGTAACACTTAGCCTCATGTATGGCAACGACTTCTCCGCCCCGAACGGCGCTCCCGACGAGGCGCCCGGCGGTTTGCTGGGCGAGGTCGAGGCCGCCGAGGCCGAGCTGCGGGCAGCGGCGGCGCGCGGGCGGCGTGGCGGCCCCGCGCCGGACGAGGACCTGGCGGCGTACTTCACCGAGGTGGTCGACGCCGAGCAGAAGATCGAGCCCCGCGACTGGATGCCCGACGCGTACCGGCGGACGCTGATCCGGCAGATCGCCCAGCACGCCCACTCCGAGATCATCGGCATGCAGCCGGAAGGCAACTGGATCAGTCGGGCGCCGTCGCTCAAGCGCAAGGCGATCCTGCTGGCCAAGGTGCAGGACGAGGCGGGTCACGGCCTCTACCTCTACGCCGCCGCCGAGACCCTCGGCATCAGCCGCGACGAGCTGGTCCAGTTGCTGCTCGACGGCCGCCAGAAGTACAGCTCCATCTTCAACTACCCCACCTTGAGCTGGGCCGACGTTGGCGCCATCGGCTGGCTGGTGGACGGCGCGGCGATCGTCAACCAGGTGCCGCTCTGCCGCTGCTCCTACGGCCCGTACGCCCGCGCGATGATCCGGGTCTGCAAGGAGGAGTCGTTCCACCAGCGGCAGGGCTACGAGATCCTGCACACCCTGGCGCACGGCACCCCCGAGCAGCAGGCGATGGCCCAGGACGCGGTGGACCGCTGGTGGTACCCGTCGCTGGCCATGTTCGGGCCGCCGGACGGCGACTCCACGCACTCCGCCCAGTCGATGGCCTGGAAGATCAAGCGTTTCTCGAACGACGATCTGCGCCAACGCTTCGTCGACATGTGCGTCCAGCAGGCCGAGATCCTCGGGCTGCGCATCCCCGACGAGGACCTGCGCTGGAACGACGAGCGGCAGGCGTACGACTACACCCAGCCGGACTACGACGAGCTGATGCAGGTGATCTCCGGCAACGGGCCGTGCAACCGGGAGCGGATGGCCCACCGCCGGGCCGCGCACGCCGACGGCAGCTGGGTACGCGAGGCCGCCGCGGCGTACGCCGCGAAGCGGGCGGTTCAGAAGGAGACGGTCGCAGCATGACGCAACACACCCCGCTCTGGGAGGTCTTCGTGCGGGCCCGGCGCGGGTTGTCGCACACGCACGTCGGCAGCCTGCACGCGCCCGACGCCGAGCTTGCCCTGCGCAACGCCCGTGACCTCTACACCCGCCGTCAGGAGGGCGTGTCGATCTGGGTGGTGCCGGCCGGTGCGATCACCGCGTCCAGCCCGGACGAGAAGGACGCTTTCTTCGACCCGGCCGCCGACAAGGTCTACCGCCACCCCACCTTCTACGAGGTGCCGGACGGGGTGGCCCACCTGTGAACGGGCCCTTCGACTTCACCCTCGCTCTCGCCGACGACGCGTTGATCGCGGCCCAGCGGTTGGCCGAGTGGACCACCCGCGCGCCGGAGATGGAAGAGGACATCGCGCTGGCCAACATCGCCCTCGACCAGCTCGGCGCGGCGCGCCTGCTGCTGTCGTACGCGGGCGAGTTGGAGAGCGCCGGCCGCGACGAGGACGCGCTGGCGTACCTGCGCGACGACCGCGAGTTCCGCAATGCGCTCCTGGTCGAGCTGCCCAACGACGACTTCGCGGTGACGATGGCGAAGCTGTTCTTCCTGGCGGCGTACCAACTGCCGATGTACACGGCGCTGGCCGGCTGCGCGGACGAGCGGTTGGCCGCGATCGGCGCGAAGGCGCGCAAGGAGTCGGCGTACCACCTGGACCACGGCGCGCTGTGGGTGAAGCGCCTCGGTGACGGCACCGAGGAGTCGCATCGCCGGATGCAGGCGGCCGTCGACCAGGTGTGGCCGTACACCCATGAGCTGTTCGCCGCGGACCCGGCGGCGCCGGTCGACCCGGCCACCCTGCGGCCGGCGTTCGACGAGGTCGTCGGCCCGGTGCTGGCCGAGGCGACGCTCACCCAGCCGGACAGCGCCTGGGCCCCCGCCGGTGGGCGGACCGGTGTGCACACCGAGCACCTGGCCTACCTGCTCGCCGAGATGCAGGTGCTGCACCGCGCCCACCCCGGAGCGAAGTGGTGAGCGCACGGGAGGCCGCCGCGAGCGTCGTGGACCCGGAGATCCGGGTCATCACCATCGACGAGCTGGGCATCCTGCGGGCGGTCGAGGAGGATCCGGCCAGTGGCCGGGTCATCGTCACCATCACCCCGACCTACACCGGCTGCCCGGCGATGGACGTGATCCGGGCCGACATCCGCAGCGCGCTCACCGCCGCCGGCCACCCGGACGCGGAGGTCCAGACCGTCTACAGCCCACCTTGGAGCACCGACTGGATCTCCGAGGGTGGGCGGGCCAAGCTCGCCGTCGCCGGGATCGCCCCGCCGGCCCCGGTGCCGGCCGCCGGCGTCGTGTCGCTGACGCTCGCGGTCCGCTGCCCGCAGTGCGGCTCGCCGGACACCGAGCAGGTCAGCCGGTTCGGCTCCACCGCGTGCAAGGCGTTGTGGCGGTGCCGTTCCTGCTCCGAACCCTTCGACCACCTGAAGGCGCTGTGACTGTCACCATCACCCGCCCGGTCCGCCGCCGGCCGGTCTTCCACCCGTTGTCCGTCGCCGCCGTCGACCGGCTCACCGACGACTCCGTGGCGGTGACCTTCGCCGTACCCGAGGAACTGCGGGAGACCTTCGCGTTCCGCGCCGGCCAGCACCTCACGGTCCGGCGAGTGGCCGAGGACGGCGCGGACGTGCGCCGGTCGTACTCGATCTGCTCCACCCCGGACGACCTGGCCCGGCACGGCCGGTTGCGGATCGGGGTGCGGGAGATTCCCGGCGGCGCCTTCTCGGCGTTCGCCTGTGGGGCGCTGCGCGGCGGCGACACGGTCGAGGTGCTGCCGCCGCTGGGCACCTTCACGACGGCCTTCGCGCCGGACCGGGTGCGGCACTACGGCGCTGTCGTCGCCGGCTCCGGCATCACCCCGGTGCTCGGGCTGGTCGCGACCGCCCTGGCCGTCGAGCCGGCCAGCACCTTCACCCTGGTGTACGGCAACCGCACGGCGAACACTGTGATGTTCGCCGAGGAGTTGGCCGACCTGAAGGATCGCCACCCCACCCGGCTGCACCTGGTGCACGTCCTCTCCCGGGAACAGGGCGAGTCGCCGCTGCTCTCCGGTCGGGTCGACGCCGAGCGGCTGGGGCGGTTGCTGGGCACCATCGTGCCGGGCGACCTGATCGAGGAGTGGTTCCTCTGCGGCCCGTACGGCATGGTGGTCGACGTTCGTGACGTGCTGACCGAACGCGGGCTGCCCGAGTCGGCGGTGCACACCGAGCTGTTCCACGTCGACACGCCGCCGGAGCCGGTGCGCCGACCCGTCGACCAGGCTGGTGCCGGGGCCGAGGTGACAATCGTGCTGGACGGCCGGTCGTCGAGCTTCACCATGGGTCGCGAGGAACGGGTGCTGGACGCCGCGCTGAAGGTGCGGGGTGAGCTGCCGTACGCCTGCAAGGGTGGTGTCTGTTCGACCTGCAAGGCGAAGGTCGTCGACGGCGCGGTCACGATGGCCCGCAACTACGCGCTGGAGCCCGACGAGCTTGCCGCCGGCTACGTGCTGACCTGCCAGTCCAGCCCGACCACCGACAAGCTAACTGTCGACTACGACGCCTGACCGTCCGCCCGCCCGTCCGTCCGCTCCCGTTCGGCGCTGCCTCCAGCGGGATCTCAGCCGTGTGCGGAGCGAATCACAGCCTTAAGCACCCCTCAGGGCCGAGGCGCGTGACCGGCGTAGGCTCGGGGTGTGACGGTGAGCCGGGAGATCGACGACATCCTGCAGCGCGGCGCGGACGGCGGGCGGATCACGCCCGAGGAGGCGTTGCTGCTCTACACCGAGGCGCCCTTCCACGCCTTGGGCGAGGCGGCGGACGCGGTGCGTCGGCGACGCTACCCGGACAACGTCGTCACCTACCTGATCGACCGCAACATCAACTACACGAACGTCTGCGTGACGGCGTGCAAGTTCTGCGCGTTCTACCGGGCGCCCAAGCACAAGGAAGGGTGGACCCACCCGACCGAGGAGATCCTTCGCCGCTGTGGCGAGGCAATCGAGCTGGGCGCCACCCAGGTGATGCTCCAGGGCGGGCACCACCCGGACTACGGCGTGGAGTACTACGAGGAGCTGTTCTCCTCGGTCAAGCAGGCGTACCCGCAGCTGGTCATCCACTCGATCGGCCCCAGCGAGATCCTGCACATGGCAAAGGTGTCCGGGGTGAGCCTGGACGAGGCCATCGCCCGGATCAAGACCGCCGGCCTGGACTCGATCGCCGGCGCCGGCGCGGAGATGCTGCCGGAGCGGCCCCGCAAGGCCATCGCGCCTCTCAAGGAGTCGGGCGAGCGCTGGCTGGAGGTCATGGAGCTGGCCCACCGGCAGGGCATCGAGTCGACCGCCACCATGATGATGGGCACCGGCGAGACGCACGCCGAGCGGATCGAACACCTGCGCATGATCCGGGACGTGCAGGACCGCACCCGTGGGTTCCGGTCTTTCATCCCGTGGACGTACCAGCCGGAGAACAACCACCTGAAGGGCCGCACCCAGGCGACCACGCTGGAGTACCTGCGTCTGGTCGCTGTGGCCCGCCTCTTCTTCGAGACGGTGCCGCACCTCCAGGCGTCCTGGTTGACCACCGGCAAGGACGTCGGGCAGCTCTCGTTGCACATGGGCGTGGACGACCTCGGCTCGATCATGCTGGAGGAGAACGTCATCTCCTCCGCCGGTGCCCGGCACCGCTCCAACCTGCACGAGCTGATCGGCATGATCCGCTCGGCGGACCGGATCCCCGCGCAGCGCGACACCCTCTACAACCGGCTCGCCGTGCACCACACGCCGGCCGACGACCCGACCGACGAGCGGGTGGTCTCGCACTTCTCCTCGATCGCGCTGCCCGGCGGCGGCGCGGGGAAGTCCCTGCCCCTGGTGGACGTCAGCTGATTGTCGACACCCGGCCGTTCGGCTGATCGACGCTCATGCTCCCGCCGGATCACCCCCCGGCGGTACGGGTGGTCCCCGCCGCCGCAGCGTCAGCCTGTCCGGTGCGGGGCTGGTGGAGATGATCGTCGGCGGCTAGCGTCCCGGCTCATATTCGTCACCACCGTCGACCGACGGGGCTGTCCTCCATCGGCCCGCTGCGGGTCGTTCATATAACGCACGGCAGTACGGGCGGGATGGGTGACCATCCCGCCCGTACTGTCTGCCCAGCTCGGACCGGACGGATGAAAACGGCTCCGCCTGCTGGCGTGGAAGATCGGCCTCCGATAGCGTCCGCTCGTTCCGCAACCATTCTTTCTTCCCTACCCCCGGGGGACTGATGACAGCGTTCCACCGCTCGACGCTGGTGCGCGCCAGTGTCGTGGCGCTGCTCGCGGCCGGCGGCATCGCCGCCGTGGCCGCCCCAGTGCTGGCGGCCGAGGAGGCCGATCTGGCCCTGGTGCCGCTCAGCTACAACCTGGCCAAGGGTGTCACGGAGGCCAAGAGCAAGCCGTTCAAGTTCTCTGTCGACAACACCCGGAGCAAGGAAGACGCCAAGGGTGTCAGTTACACGGTGGACACCAGCAAGCTGAAGACGAACAAGGTCCGGGTCGTGGTGCCCGACGGCTGCCGGGTGAACGGCAAGAAGTTCACCTGCCGCCTCGGCGACCTGGCCGCCGGCACCAGCGAGGACTTCGGTATCCCGATCTTCTCCACCGGTGGCAAGGGCGCCGCCGGCACTCTGGTGGTCACCATCCGCTCGGCCACCGAGGACCCGAACGAGGAAGACAACAAGGTCGAGCACGACATCACCGTCACCGAGCCTGGGTACGACCTGACCAGTTGGGTGCAGGACGTCAACGCGAACGTCGTGGTGAACGGCGTCAACGGCGACGACCCCGACCTTCGGCCGGTGCGGCCGGGCGAGACGGTGCCGGTCGACTGGGCGGTCTACAACGACGGCAGCCGCAAGGCCACCGGCCTCGCCTACGTGCTCACCCTCCCGGCGGGCGTCACCTTCGACACCCTGCCGGACACGTGCACCACGCAGACCTTCGGCGTCGCTCAGGCGCTCTGTCAGGACGACGGCGCGGTGATCCGGCCCGGTGACTACTACACGGCGGACATCAAGGTGACCGTCGGCAAGGACGTCACCGAGCCGGTGCTGCGGGTCGGCGAGCTGGTGGCGCACGGTCTGGACGCGGCAGCCGGCAAGCCCGAGGAGCAGCCGCGGCGGGCCAGCGCCGCTCAGCGGAAGGCCTTCACCGAGATCGACGAGGGCGACAACCAGGCGATCTTCGACGTCTTCGTCGACCTCGCCGTCGACCCGACGCCGACGCCGACGCCGACGGCCACCCCGACGGAATCGCCGACGCCGACCCCGACGGTCACTCCGACCGAGTCGCCGACGCCCACGCCGACGGTCACTCCGACCGAGACGCCGAGCCCGACGCCGACGGTCACCCCGACGGAAACGCCAACGCCGACGGAGACGCCGACCCCGACGCCGACGGTCACCCCGACGGAGACGCCGAGCCCGACGCCGACGGCCACTCCGACCGAGACGCCGACCCCGACGCCGACGGCCACTCCGACCGAGACGCCGACCCCGACGCCGACGGCCACTCCGACCCCGACGCCGACGCCCACGCCGACGGCGACGCCGACCGCGACGGCGACGCCGACTGTCACGCCGACCGCGACATTCACCCCGACCGCGACGGCCACTCCGACGCCGATCCCGAGCGGTACGACGACGCCGGGCACGACGGTCTCGCCGGGTGCCGGTGGTGGCTCCGTCGGTGGCGGCTCGGGCGGTGGCGGCCTGCCGGTGACCGGTGTGCAGGTCGGTTTGATCGGTGGCATTGGCGTGATCATCCTGCTGGTGGGCGGGGCGTTGTTGGTGCTCACCCGTCGCCGCAAGGTGGTCCTGGTCTCGCCGACCGACGAGAAGTCGACCGACTGACACCGGTGTCCTGACCAGCGGCGCGCACGAGCGGCGCGACCGCGACGGGTGCGACTGCGACAGGCGTCCTGACCGAGGTGTCATGGACGCGGGCACGACGCGAGGGCGGGGTGGGCGACCACCCCGCCCTTTCGCGTACGGGGGCGTGCCGCCCCACCCAGCGAACGTCGGTTGGCGGGCGGCTGGCAGAGTGGAGGGGTGAGCCGTACCCCGCAGGGCCAGCGCGCCAGTCTGGACAAGCAGCCGCACGAGGTCGCCGCGATGTTCGACGGTGTGGCAGAGCGTTACGACCTGACCAACACGGTGATCTCGCTGGGCCAGGACCGCTCCTGGCGGCGGGCCACCCGGGCGGCGCTCGGGCTGCGGCCGGGCGAGCGGGTGCTGGACGTGGGGGCGGGCACCGGCGTCTCGACGCGCGAGCTGGCCCAGTCCGGGGCGTACGCGGTCGGGGTCGACCTGTCGCTGGGCATGCTGCACACCGGCAAGCGGGCCCGTCCCGAGGTGCCGCTGCTGGCGGGAGACGCGCTGCGGCTGCCGTTCGCCGACGCCAGCTTCGACGCGGTGACCATCTCCTTTGCGCTGCGCAACGTCAACGACACCGACGCGGCGCTGCGTGAGCTGGCCCGGGTGACCCGGCCGGGCGGCCGGCTGGTGGTCTGCGAGTTCAGCACCCCGGTCAACCCGGTCTTCCGGACGGTCTACCTGTCGTACCTGATGCGGTCGCTGCCGGCGGTGGCCCGCACGGTGTCGAGCAACCCCGAGGCGTACGTCTATCTCGCCGAGTCGGTCCGGGCCTGGCCGGCGCAGTCCGCGCTGGCCGGCCGGGTGGCCGCGGCCGGGTGGGGGCGTGTGGCGTGGCGCAACCTGACCGGTGGCGTGGTGGCCCTGCACCGGGGGATCCGCGAGTAGCGGACGTTCCGCGCCAGCCGGTACGGACATTATTCAGGTTTCGTTAATATCGGACTTTAGTCCACTTTGCCCGGTACGCTCGATCGCATGACCGGAGCAGACCCGGCGGACCCGGTGGCCGCCACCGACAACGACGCGGCCGAACTCATCGCCCAGTTGCGCGAGTTGGCCGGGGCCGACCCGGTGGAGGTCCGGCAGGTGGTCGCCGAGGTGTTGGCGGCACTGGACCGGGCGGCGGGCGGGGCGCTCCGGGAGCATCTACCGGAGACAATTCGGGTCGATGCGGGCCTGGACGCCTCCAGCCCGGCCTGACACCTGACTGCTGTGGACGGTGATGAACTGTCACATCGGCGAGTTAGGTACCCCTGATCCTGCGCTGGTATGACGCCGGTCATACACTCGTCCCGTCTGGCTTGTGAAGCATTTCACGAGCGTGCGGGAGGAGGCGCGAATGACCGCGGTTGAACATGATGCCGACGTCATTGTCGTGGGCGCCGGTCCCGGTGGATCAGCGACTGCGTACCACCTGGCCCGGCACGGCGTACGGGTGCTGTTGTTGGAGAAGACCGAGTTCCCCCGGGAGAAGGTCTGCGGCGACGGGTTGACCCCGCGCGCGGTGCGCCAGCTCATCCGGATGGGTGTGGACACCTCGCCCGAGGCGGGCTGGCTGCACAACCGCGGCCTGCGGGTCATCGGCGGCGGGGTACGCCTCGAACTGGACTGGCCGGAGCTGGCCAGCTTCCCCAACTACGGTCTGGTGCGCACGCGTCTGGACTTCGACGACCTGCTCGCCCAGCGGGCGGTGGCCGCCGGCGCGAAGCTGCGGACCAGCGTCAACGTGCTGGGCCCGGTGCTCGACGGCGACGGCCGCGTCACCGGCGTCGAGGCGGAGGTCGGGCCGGGCAAGGAGCCCACCACCTTCCACGCCCCGCTGGTCGTCGCGGCGGACGGCGTCTCCGGCCGATTCCCGCTCGCGCTCGGGCTGGCCAAGCGGGAGGACCGGCCGATCGGCGTGGCCGTCCGCCGCTACTACAACTCGCCGGCAAAGCACGAGGACAACTACCTGGAGTCCTGGCTGGAGCTGCGCAGCAAGGACAGCGGCGACAACCTGCTGCCCGGGTACGGCTGGATCTTCGGCCTCGGTGACGGACGGGTCAACGTCGGCCTCGGCGTGCTCAACTCGTCCTCGGCGTTCGGCAAGACGAACTACCGCCGGCTGCTCACCGACTGGCTCGCCAACACCCCGGAAGACTGGGGGATGACCGACGAGACCAACGCCGACGGCCCGATCCTCGGCGCCGCGCTGCCGATGGGCTTCAACCGGGTGCCCCACTACACCCGGGGCGTGCTGCTGGTCGGTGACTCGGGCGGCATGGTCAACCCGTTCAACGGTGAGGGCATCGCGTACGCGATGGAGTCCGGCGAACTGGCCGCTGAGGTCATGGTCCAGGCCCTCGCCCGGCCGGCCGGCCCGGAACGGGAGCGCGCTCTGCTGGCGTACCCGAACGAGCTGAAGGCCCGGCTCGGTGGTTACTACCGGTTGGGCGGCATCTTCGTGAAACTGATCGGCCGCCCCGAGATCATGCGGATCGCCACCAAACACGGCATGCCGCACCCGACGCTGATGCGTTTCGTGCTCAAGCTGTTGGCCAACCTGACCGACCCGCGCGGCGGGGACGCGATGGATCGGGTCATCAACGCGATGACGAAGGCCGCCCCAGCCGTATAAGTAGGACGGCATCGGCGCTGGTCACGGCCCCGACGCTGACAAAGATCGACCCCCGCCGACTGCCACTGCGAGGGACGTGAATAGTGTGATTTTCGTCAAGCACCGAGGGCAGGGAAGGACGAGCAGGAGAAAACGATGTCGCTCTCGCCTTACGCACCGATCATCGGGCTGTTCGCCCTCGCCGCGGCGTTCTCGCTGTTTTCCGTTGGCGCCGCCCGCTTCGCCGGTCCCCGTCGCTACAACAAGGCCAAACTCGAGGCTTACGAGTGCGGCATCGAGCCCAGCCCGCAGCCGGTCGGCGGCGGGCGGTTCCCGATCAAGTTCTACCTGACGGCGATGCTCTTCATCGTCTTCGACATCGAGATCATCTTCCTCTACCCCTGGGCGGTCTCGTTCGACGCTCTGCCGATCTTCGGCTTCGTGGAGATGGTCCTGTTCATCGTCGCGGTCTTCGTTGCGTACGCCTACGTGTGGCGGCGCGGCGGCCTGGACTGGGACTGAGGAAGGAACGTCAGATGGGCATCGAGGAGAAGCTTCCCGCCGGCGTCCTGCTCACCTCGGTGGAGAAGCTGGTCAACTGGTCTCGGAAGTCGTCCGTGTGGGGCGCCACCTTCGGCCTGGCCTGCTGCGCCATCGAGATGATGGCCGCCGGTGGTCCGCACTACGACATGGGCCGCTGGGGCATGGAGGTCTTCCGGGCGTCGCCCCGGCAGGCCGACCTGATGATCGTGGCCGGCCGGGTGAGTCAGAAGATGGCCCCGGTGCTGCGCCAGATCTACGACCAGATGGCCGAGCCGCGCTGGGTGCTCTCGATGGGCGTCTGTGCCAGCAGCGGCGGCATGTTCAACAACTACGCGATCGTGCAGGGCGTCGACCACGTGGTGCCGGTCGACATGTACCTGCCCGGCTGCCCGCCCCGGCCAGAGATGCTCATCGACGCGATCCTCAAGCTCCGCGAGAAGATCATGTACGAGCCGCTCGGCCCGAACGGTCGCAAGATGCTCGCGGCCCGCCAGGAGCGCGGCGACGTCCCGATCGTGCCCTACGGCTCGATGCCCTCCTCGTACCGCAGCGACAAGGCCCGGCGCGCCGAGTGGACCCGGGCGGTCCGCGAGGGCCGCGAGGAGCAGCTGCGCATCGAGAACTGGATGAACGCTCAGAACCACCTCCACCCGCAGGCAGGCCCGAAATGACGTCACCCACGGACAAGCCAAACGACGGCGGCGTACCGCTGCCGGTGGTGCCGGCCGGCGCCACCAGCGGTGCCCCCGCCGAGTTCCCGCCGGCCAGCCCGGCCGGTCGCGGGATGTTCGGCAACCAGGGCACCGGCGACGTGTCCGGCTACGGCGGCCTGGTCCGCCAGCGCCAGCCCATCGAGGAGGCGTCCCGGCCGTACGGGAGCTACTTCGACGAGGTCCGCGACGCGCTGGAGGAGGCCTACCCGGCCTTCAACGACGCGATCGAGAAGGTAGTTGTCGACCGGGGTGAGCTGACCCTGCACGTACGCCCCGAGCGGATCGCCGAGGTCTGCCAGGTGATGCGGGACGACGCGGCGCTGCGGTTCGAGCTGTGCTCCTCGGTGTCCGGTGCGGACTACCTGGGTGCCGACGAGCGCCGGCTGCACGCGGTCTACCTGCTCACCTCGATGACGTACCGGCGGCGGGTCCGGCTGGAGGCCGCGGTCTCCGTCGAGGCCCCGCACCTGCCCAGCGTGACCGCCATCTACCCGACGGCGGACTGGCAGGAGCGCGAGGCGTACGACATGTTCGGCATCGTCTTCGACGGCCACCCCAGCCTGACCCGGATCCTCATGCCGGACGACTGGGAGGGCCACCCGCAGCGCAAGGACTACCCGCTCGGCGGCGTCCCCGTCGAGTACAAGGGCGCGGAGATCCAGCCGCCGAACGAGCGGAGGTCGTACCAGTGAGCGCGAGGAGTGCAGCGGAGCGGAGCCCCGCAGTCGCGATCGGAGGGCCGGCGCTGTGACGACGTCGAACTACGCCAGCGAGCGCGAGACCGACGAGGGCCGGGTCTTCACCGTCACCGGTGGGGACTGGGACACGATCGTCGCGGGCACCGACCCGATCAACGACGAGCGGATCGTGGTCAACATGGGTCCGCAGCACCCGTCCACGCACGGGGTGCTGCGGCTGATCCTGGAGCTGGAGGGCGAGACGGTCCGCGAGGCCCGCTCGGTGGTCGGCTACCTGCACACCGGCATCGAGAAGAACCTCGAATACCGCAACTGGATCCAGGGCTCGACGTTCGTGACCCGGATGGACTACCTCGCACCGATCTTCAACGAGACGGCGTACGCCCTCGCCGTCGAGAAGCTGCTCGGCATCACCGACGACATCACCGAGCGGGCCACCACGATCCGCGTGCTGATGATGGAGCTCAACCGGATCTCGTCGCACCTGGTCTGGCTGGCCACCACCGGCATGGAGCTGGGCGCGATCTCGATCATGCTGTACGGCTTCCGTGAGCGGGAGTACATCCTCGACATCTTCGAGACCATCACCGGCCTGCGGATGAACCACGCGTACGTGCGGCCGGGCGGTGTGGCACAGGACGTGCCGGACGACGCGATCGTCAAGATCCGCGAGTTCCTCAAGATGATGCCGAAGAAGCTCAAGGAGTACGAGGACCTTCTCTCCGGTCAGCCGATCTGGACCGAGCGGACGAAGAACGTCGCGGTGCTGGACGTCACCGGCTGCGTGGCGCTCGGCATCACCGGCCCGGTGCTGCGCTCCGCCGGCCTCGCCTGGGACCTGCGCAAGACCATGCCGTACTGCGGCTACGAGACGTACGAGTTCGACGTGCCGACCCACCCCGACGGTGACGTGTGGGGTCGCTACCAGGTCCGGCTCGCCGAGATCCGGGAGTCGATGAAGCTGGTCGAGCAGGCGCTGGACCGGCTCCGTCCGGGCCCCGTGATGGTCGCCGACCGCAAGATCGCCTGGCCCGCGCAGTTGGCCATCGGCGTGGACGGCATGGGCAACTCGCTGGAGCACGTCGCGAAGATCATGGGTCAGTCGATGGAGTCGCTGATCCACCACTTCAAGCTGGTGACCGAGGGCTTCCGGGTCCCGCCCGGCCAGGTGTACGTCGCCATCGAGGCGCCCCGCGGCGAGCTGGGCGTCCACGCGGTCTCCGACGGTGGCACCCGGCCCTACCGGGTGCACTACCGGGAGCCGAGCTTCGTCAACCTCCAGGCCCTCCCGGCGATGGCCGAGGGCGGTCTGATCGCCGACGTGATCGCCGGCGGCGCCTCGTTGGACCCGGTGATGGGTGGTTGTGACCGATGAGTGTTTTCACTGACGAGACCCGGGAGCGGGCGCGCGAGATCATCGCCCGTTACCCGGCGGACCGGTCCCGCTCGGCGTTGCTGCCGCTGCTGCACCTGGTGCAGGCCGAAGAGGGGTACGTCTCCCCGGCCGGGGTCACGTTCTGCGCCGAGGTGCTGGGGCTGAACAAGGCCCAGGTCGGCGCGGTGGCCACCTTCTACACGATGTACAAGCGCAAGCCGACCGGTGACTTCCTGGTCAGCGTCTGCACGAACACTATGTGCAATGTGCTCGGTGGCCAGGAGGTCTACGACACCCTCGCCGAGCACCTGGGCGTCGGGCACGACGAGACCACAGCGGACGGCACGATCACGCTGGAGCACGCCGAGTGCCTGGCGGCGTGCGACTACGGCCCGGTGATGACTGTCAACTACGACTTCTTCGACGGCGTGGACGCCTCCACCGCTGTCGGTGTGGTCGACGAGCTGCGCTCCGGCGGTCGGCCGATGCCGACCCGGGGCGCCCGGCTCTGCACCCTCAAGGAAATGGCGGTGCAGCTCGCCGGTTTCGCCGACGAGCGCGACGGTGCGGTCGCCGACGGCGGGCCGGGCGAGCCCACCCTGCGCGGGCTGCGGCTGGCCCAGCAGCACGGCGTCTCGGTGCCGGGCTTCGACCCGAACACCCCGATCCGCAGCAAGGCCGAGGCCGACAAGGCCGCCGCCGAGGCGAAGGCGAAGGCGGAGGCCGCCAAGCCGGCGCCCGTCGAGGCCAGCGCGGCGCCGGTCAAGGGTGGCGACGGGGCGTCCGCCCCGACCGGGGTCGCCGAGCCGGCGAAGCCGGCAGAGGCCACCGGGCCGGCGAAGCCGGCAGAGGCGAGTGGCAGCACCACGCGGGACGTCAAGGCACCGGACGACAAGTCGCCGCAGGTGCGTACCGCCGAGACCCGGCAGCCGGACGCGGGCACGGCGGTGCCGGACGCCCCTGGCACCAAGGTCCCGACGGACACCACGGCGCCGGCGTCCCGTGACGCGCAGGCGGCGGAGGCCGCCGGCGTGGCGGCCAACCCGCCGGCCGGCGACGGCAAGCCCGCCGGCGACGAGGCCGGGGCGCAGGAGCGCAACCTCACCGAAGCGAAGGCTGGGACGGACGCCGATGGCGCCGGAGCGGCGGACGCGAACGAAACGGGGGCCCAGAAGTGACCACTCCCCGCCCGGAGACGCTGGCCAAGCTGACGCCGGTGCTGACCAAGCGCTGGCTGTCGCCGGACGCCTGGCGCATCGGCACGTACGAGCAGCTGGACGGCTACGCCGCGCTGCGCAAGGCGCTCAAGGCCCACCCGGACGACCTGATCCAGCTGATCAAGGACTCCGGGCTGCGCGGCCGAGGCGGCGCCGGCTTCCCCACCGGCCTCAAGTGGGGCTTCATCCCGCAGGGCGACGGTAAGCCGCACTACCTGGTGGTCAACGCCGACGAGGGCGAGCCGGGCACCTGCAAGGACCTGCCGCTGATGACCCACGACCCGCACGCGCTGGTCGAGGGCGTCATCATCGCGTCGTACGCGATCCGGGCCGCCCGCGCCTACATCTACATCCGGGGCGAGGCGGTGCACGCCGCGCGTCGGCTGCGCAACGCGGTCCAGGAGGCGTACGACAAGGGTTACCTGGGCCGGAACATCCTGCGCAGCGGCTACGACCTGGAGCTGGTGGTGCACTCCGGCGCCGGGGCGTACATCTGCGGCGAGGAAACGGCGCTGCTGGACTCGCTGGAGGGGTTCCGGGGTCAGCCCCGGCTGCGCCCGCCGTTCCCGGCCACCCACGGCCTGTACGCGAGCCCGACGGTGGTGAACAACGTCGGCACAATCGCCAGCGTGCCGCCGATCGTGCTCGGTGGGGCCGACTGGTGGAAGAGCATGGGCACCGAGAAGTCCTCCGGGCCGATGATCTACTCGCTCTCCGGCCGGGTCGTCAACCCGGGCCAGTACGAGTGCTCGATGGGTGTCACGCTGCGCGAGCTGCTGGAGCTGGCCGGTGGCATGCAGCCCGGCCACAACCTGCGGTTCTGGACCCCGGGCGGCTCGTCCACCCCGCTGCTGGCCGCCGAGCACCTGGACGTGCCACTGGACTTCGAGGGGGTGGCGGCGGCCGGCTCGATCCTCGGCACCACGGCCACCCAGATCTTCTCCGACCAGGACTGCCCGGTCTACGCGACGTACCGGTGGCTGGAGTTCTACCACCACGAGTCGTGCGGCAAGTGCACCCCGTGCCGTGAGGGCAACTACTGGATGGTCCGGGTCTACCGGCGGATCCTCGCCGGTCAGGGCACCCACGAAGACCTGGACACCCTGCTGGACACCTGCGACAACATCCTCGGCCGCTCGTTCTGCGGTCTGGGTGACGGCGCGACCAGCTCGGTGACCTCCTCGCTGAAGTACTTCAAGCAGGACTACCTCGACTACATCGAGGGACGTACCGCGCCGAAGCTCTCCGACAAGCAGCTGGTTGGAGCTCACTGATGACGGACGTAGCCAAGCAGACCGACACGGTCACCCTCACCATCGACGGCGTCGAGGTCACCGCCCCCAAGGGGACGCTGCTGATCCGGGTCGCCGAGCAGATGGGCACCGAGATCCCCCGGTTCTGCGACCACCCGCTGCTGGCCCCGGCCGGCGCGTGCCGGCAGTGCCTGGTCGAGGTGGAGGGCCAGCGCAAGCCGGTCGCCTCCTGCACCCAGACCGTCGCCGATGGCATGGTCGTGCGTACGCAGATCACCTCCCCGGTGGCCAAGAAGGCGCAGGAGGGGGTGATGGAGCTGCTGCTGCTCAACCACCCGCTGGACTGCCCGATGTGTGACAAGGGCGGCGAGTGCCCGCTCCAGAACCAGGCGATGTCCACCGGCCGCACCGACTCGCGCTTCCACGAGCACAAGCGGGAGTACGAGAAGCCGATGGCGATCAGCAGCCAGGTGCTGCTGGACCGCGAGCGGTGCGTGCTCTGCCAGCGCTGCACCCGGTTCTCCGAGGAGATCGCCGGCGACAAGTTCATCGACCTGATGGGCCGGTCGTCCGCCGAGGAGATCAACATCTACCGGGACGACGCCTACGGCGAGGAGGGCGACGCCGGGGATGTCCCGTTCAACTCCTACTTCTCCGGCAACACCGTGCAGATCTGCCCGGTGGGCGCGCTGACCGGTGCCCAGTACCGCTTCCGCGCCCGCCCGTTCGACCTGGTCTCCAGCCCGAGCGTCTGCGAGCACTGCTCGGCCGGCTGCGGGCAGCGCACCGACTGGCGGCGCGGCAAGGTGCTGCGCCGGCTGGCCGGCGACGAGCCGCAGGTCAACGAGGAGTGGAACTGCGACAAGGGCCGCTGGGGCTTCCAGTACACCCGGGCCGCCGACCGGCTGACCACTCCGCTGGTCCGCGACGAGCACACCGGTGAACTGCGCGAGGCGTCCTGGAGCGAGGCGCTCACCGTCGCCGCCGAGGGGCTGCACATCGCTCGGGAGAGCGGGCAGGGCACGGCGGTACTCACCGGCGGTCGGCTGACCGTCGAGGACGCGTACGCGTACGCCAAGTTCGCCCGGGTCGCGTTGAACACCAACGACATCGACTTCCGGGCCCGGCCGGTCTCCCGCGAGGAGGCCGACTTCCTGGCCAGCTCGGTCGCCGGGGTCACCGACGTCACCTACACCGACGTGGAGAACGCGCCGGCGGTGGTGCTGGTCGGCCTGGAGCCCGAGGAGGAGTGCCCGATCCTCTTCCTGCGGCTGCGCAAGGCGTACCTGAAGAAGACCCTGACGGTGTACGCGCTGGCGCCCTTCGCCACCCGCGGCCTGGAGAAGCTCGGTGCCAAGCTGGCCCGGGTCGTGCCGGGCGAGGAGGCCAGCGTGCTCGCCGAGCACGCCACTGTCAGCGAGGCGCTGAGCGCACCGGGCGCGATCCTGATCGTCGGCGAGCGGTTGGCCACCGTGCCGGGTGGGCTCTCCGCCGCGGCCGACGTGGCCCGGCGTACCGGCGCGAAGCTGGCCTGGGTGCCGCGGCGCGCGGGTGACCGCGGCGCTGTCGACGCGGGCTGCCTGCCCAACCTGCTCCCCGGTGGACGCCTGGTCACCGAGCCGGCCGCCCGGGCCGAGCTGGGTGAGGCGTGGGACATCCCGGCCGGGGTGATCCCGAGCCAGGCCGGCCGGGACACCGACGGCATCCTGACCGCGGCCGCCAACGGGCAGCTCGGCGCGCTGGTCGTCGGCGGTGTCGACCCGGCCGACCTGGCCGACCCGCGACTGGCCGAGTCCGCCCTGGACGCGGTGCCGTTCCTGGTCAGCCTCGAGCTGCGTGCCAGCGCGGTGACCCGGCGGGCGAACGTGGTGCTGCCGGTCGCCCCGGTGGCCGAGAAGGCCGGCAGTTTCCTGGACTGGGAGGGCCGGCTGCGCCCGTTCGAGGCGGTGCTGAACACCGCCGCGATGACCGACGGCCGGTTGCTCGACGCGCTGGCCGCGCTGCTCGACGTGCGCCTCGGCACGGCCGACGTGCCGAGCGTGCGTCGTGAGCTGGGGACGCTGCCGGCGACGCGGATGTCCCGGCCGGCCGCGCCGTCGGTCGCGCCGGGCCGGGTGCCGCAGCCGAACGCCGGGGAGGCCGTGCTGGCCACCTGGCACCAGCTGGTGGACCTCGGCACCCTGACCGAGGGCGACGAGAACCTCGCCGGGACCGCCCGTCCGCCGGTGGTCCGGCTGGGCAAGGGCACCGCCGAGGCGCTCGGTGTGGTCGACGGTGACGCGGTCACGGTCGGCACCGACCGGGGGGCGCTGACCCTGCCGGCGGAACTCACCGAGATGCCGGACGGCGTGGTCTGGCTGCCGACCAACTCACCCGGCTCGACCGTGCGGCGCAGCCTCGGGGCGACGTCCGGCGCGGTCGTCCGGATCTCCGTCCCCGCACCGAGTACGGCCATCCCGGCCGGACGCGTGGCGGCCGACGAGACCGGTCTCCCGGGTCCGCTCCTCAACTCCGGGGGTAACCAGTGACTTCGTCAATCCTGGCCCAGGATCCGACGCTGGCCGACTTCGGCCGGGATCCGTGGTGGCTGGTTCTCGGCAAGATTGTCTTCGCGTTCGCCTTCGGTCTGCTGGCCACCCTGCTCGGCGTCTGGTTCGAACGGCGCGTGGTCGGTTACATGCAGGTGCGGCCCGGCCCCAACCAGGTCGGCCCGTTCGGCCTGCTGCAGACCCTCGCCGACGGCTTGAAGATGGCCTTCAAGGAGGACATCCTCCCGAAGGCGGCCGACAAGGTCGTCTACTTCTTCGCCCCGACCATCTCGGTGATCTGCGCGGTCACCGCCCTGTCGGTGGTGCCGTTCGGCCCGATGGTGAGCATCTTCGGTCACCACACGCCGTTGCAGGTCACCGATGTGCCGGTGGCGGTGCTGCTGCTGCTCGCCTGCTCCTCGATGGGCGTCTACGGCATCGTGCTGGGTGGCTGGGCCTCCGGCTCGACGTACCCGCTGCTGGGCGGTCTCCGGTCGAGCGCCCAGATGATCTCCTACGAGGTCGCCATGGGGCTCAGCATCGTGGCGGTCTTCATGACCGCCGGCACGATGAGCACCAGCGGGATCGTCGCCGCTCAGGGCGACGGCACCCAGCTGACCATCTGGGGCCAGACCATCCCGGCGCCGGGCTGGTACGCCATCCTGCTGCTGCCGAGCTTCATCATCTTCTTCATCGCCACGGTGGGTGAGACCAACCGGGCGCCGTTCGACCTGCCCGAGGCCGAGTCCGAGCTGGTCGCCGGCTTCATGACCGAGTACAGCTCGCTGAAGTTCGCGCTCTTCATGCTCAGCGAGTACGTCGCGATGGTGACCATGTCCGCGGTCACCACCACGCTGTTCCTGGGCGGCTGGCGAGCACCCTGGCCGATCACCATCTGGGAGGGCGCCAACTCCGGTTGGTGGCCGATGCTCTGGTTCTTCGGCAAGGTGATCGCGCTGGTCTTCGTCTTCGTGTGGCTGCGTGGCACGCTGCCCCGGCTGCGGTACGACCAGTTCATGCGGCTCGGTTGGAAGGTGCTGCTGCCGATCAACCTGGTCTGGATCCTGGTCCTCTCGGGCCTGCGCTCCATCGAGGACTGGGACACCCGCGGCAAGGTCATCGCCGTCGGCATTCCGGCCGGCATCCTGCTGATCGCCACGATCTTCTGGCCCAGCCGGAAGCCGAAGCCGACGCCGACGACGCAGGAACAGGTCGACAACCGGCCGCACGGGAGCTTCCCGCTGCCACCGATGGATCTTCAGGTACCACCGAGCCCGCGTATCACGCGCGTGGTCGCCGAGCGGGAGCCGGCCAACATCGTTGCCGGCTCGGACTCCAGGGAGGTGTGACGTGGGCGCGATCACCGGAACGTTCAAGGGATTCGGTGTCACCTTCTCGCACATGTTCAGGAAGGTCGTCACCACCGACTACCCGTTCAAGCCGCCGGTGTCGGCGCCGCGCTACCACGGGCGGCACATCCTCAACCGGCACCCGGACGGCCTGGAGAAGTGCATCGGCTGCGAGCTGTGCGCCTGGGCCTGCCCGGCGGACGCGATCTACGTCGAGGGTGGCGACAACACCGACGAGCAGCGCTTCTCGCCGGGTGAGCGGTACGCCAGCGTCTACCAGATCAACTACGCCCGCTGCATCTTCTGCGGACTGTGCATCGAGGCCTGCCCGACCCGGTCGCTCACCATGAGCAACGAGTACGAGCTGGCCCGGGACAACCGGCAGGACCTGATCTTCACCAAGGAGCAGTTGCTCGCGCCGTTGCTGGAGGGCATGGAGCAGCCTCCGCACCCGATGCGGCTGGGTGACAGCGAGAAGGACTACTACGTCGGCGCGCTCGACAACCCGGGCACCTCCGCCGGTGCGGAGACGTCCCCGATGGGCCCCGGCCGCTACCAGGTCGAGGAGCACCCAGGCGTGACGTTCCCGGGCGCCGAGCAGGCCGCCCAGCGCGTGGCGGCCGGCAAGGGAGAGGAAGCATGACCACGTCTACGGTGCTCGCCGCGGCGAATTCGGTCGCCACCGGCGAGGCGGTCACCTTCTGGATCCTCGCCCCGCTCGCGCTGATCGGCGGGATCGGGATGGTTGCCGCGCGCAACGCCGTGCACTCGGCGCTGTGGCTGGTGCTGACCATGCTCTGCCTGGGCGTGTTCTACGTGCTCCAGGCCGGTCCGTTCATCGGCATGGTGCAGATCATCGTCTACACCGGCGCGATCATGATGCTCTTCCTCTTCGTGCTGATGCTGGTCGGACGGGACTCCACCGACTCGCTGATCGAGACGCTGCGCGGCCAGCGGGTCGCCGCGATCGTGCTCGGCCTGGGCTTCGCCGGCCTGGTCGGCACCGGCCTCTACCAGGCACTGGACCGCACCACCACGGCCGGTCTGGACCAGGTCAACGCCGAGGGGAACGTGCAGGGCATCGCCCGGCTGCTGTTCACCAAGTACGTCTTCGCGTTCGAGCTGACCTCGGCGCTGCTGATCACCGCGGCGGTCGGTGCCATGGTGCTGGCCCACGTCGAGCGGCGTAAGCAGGACAAGGTGGACCAGGTGTCGACCATGCGGGCGCGCTTCGCCCCGGGCAACTACCCCGGCCCGAAGCCGGGCCCCGGCGTCTTCGCGACCTCCTCCTCGGTGGCCACCCCGGCCCGGCTGCCCGACGGCCGCCTGACCGACCGCAGCACCCCGGCGATCCTTCCGCAGCGCGAGCTGACCGCCGAGGAGACCGCGCTGAAGGGGACGGACAAGTAATGGGAACGTTCTTCTCGGTCGAGCCGACCTACTACCTCGTCCTCGCCGCGGTGCTGTTCACCATCGGCGCCGCCGGGGTGCTGATCCGGCGCAACGCGATCGTGCTGTTCATGTGCGTGGAGCTGATGCTCAACGCCGCCAACCTGACGCTGGTCACCTTCAGCCGGATCAACGGTGACCTCAACGGTCAGATCATGGCGTTCTTCGTGATGGTGGTGGCGGCGGCCGAGGTCGTGGTCGGGCTCGCGATCATCATGTCCATCTTCCGGACGCGACGCTCGGCGAGTGTCGACGACGCCAACCTGCTCAAGTACTAGAGGGGTCCACCGGTGGAAGAGACTGTGGAATACGCCCAGGCCACGGGGCTGCTTGGGGGCGTCTGGCTGCTGGTGGCGATCCCGCTGGTCAGCGCGGCCATCCTGCTGCTGCTCGGCCGCCGGGCCGACCGCTGGGGGCACTGGTTGGGCGTCGCCGCCATCGGCGCCGCGTTCGTGCTCGGCCTGAGCTTCTTCTTCCAGCTGCGTGGCCTGGAGAACAAGTCGGTCGAGCTGAGCCTCTGGGACTTCATCGCGGTCGGTGATCTGCGCGTCGACTTCGGCCTGCTCTTCGACCCGCTGGCCGCGGTCTTCGTACTGCTGATCACCGGGGTGGGTTTCCTGATCCACCTGTACGCGGTGGAGTACATGTCGCACGACGCGGGCCGTCGTCGGTTCTTCGCGTACTTCAACCTGTTCGTCGCGGCGATGCTGCTGCTGGTGCTCGGCAACAACTACGTGATGCTGTACTTCGGCTGGGAGGGCGTCGGTCTGGCGTCGTACCTGCTGATCTCGTTCTGGACCGAGCGGCCGAGCGCGGCCACCGCCGGCAAGAAGGCGTTCCTGATGAACCGGGTCGGCGACGCCGGCCTGGCCATCGGCATCTTCATCATGTTCGCCACCCTGGGGACCACCCAGTACGACGAGGTGTTCAACTCCGTCGGCGCGCTGACCGGCACGACAGTGCTGGTCCTCGGCCTGTTGCTGCTGCTCGGCGCGGCCGGTAAGTCCGGCCAGTTCCCGCTCCAGGCTTGGTTGCCGGACGCGATGGAGGGCCCGACCCCGGTGTCGGCGCTCATCCACGCCGCCACCATGGTCACCGCGGGCGTCTACCTGATCGCCCGGTCCAACCCGATCTTCTCCGCCAACTCGACGCTGCAACTCGTGGTGGTCAGCGTCGGCGCGCTCACCCTGCTGATCGGCTGCATCATCGGTGCCGCCAAGGACGACATCAAGCGGGTGCTCGCCTGGTCGACGGTGAGCCAGATCGGCTACATGTTCCTCGGTGTCGGCCTCGGCGGCGCGGCGTACGCGCTGGCCATCGTGCACCTGCTGGCGCACGGCTTCTTCAAGGCCAACATGTTCCTGGGCGCCGGCTCGGTGATGCACGGGATGAAGGACCAGGTCGACATCCGCCGCTTCGGTGGGTTGTCCAAGTACATGAAGATCACCTGGTTGACCTTCATGATGGGCTGGCTGGCCATCATCGGCATGTTCCCGTTCTCCGGCTTCTTCTCCAAGGAGCCGATCATCGTGGCCGCCTTCGAGCGGGAGGACTGGACCGCCTGGCTCTTCGGCAGTGCGGCGCTGCTCGGCGCCGGGCTGACCGCGTTCTACATGACGCGGCTGTTCGTGCTCACCTTCCACGGTCCGAAGCGGTGGACCGAGGACATCGAGCACCCGCACGAGTCGCCAAAGCTGATGACCATCCCGCTGATCCTGCTGGCGGTCGGTTCGGTCGGTGCCGGCTTCCTGCTCGCCACGTCCGTTCCGGACTGGCTCACGGAGACCGCGGGGCTGGGCGGCGAGCACGCCGAGCACGAGGCGGTCCTCTCGCACACCGTGATCACCATCCTGTCGCTGCTGGTCACCGTGCTCGGTGCCGGGCTCGCCTGGTTCCTGTTCCGGGCCGGCACGGCCACCGCGCCGCAGCCGGCCGGGGTGCTGGTCACCGCCGCCCGGCGCAACCTCTACACCGACACGGTCAACGAGGCGGTCTTCGAGAAGCCGGGCATCTTCCTCACCCGGGCGCTGGTGTACCTCGACAACCGGGGCATCGACGGGCTCGTCAACGGGCTCGCCGCCGCGGTCGGCGGGGGCTCGGGTCGCCTCCGTCGGATGCAGACCGGCTTTGTCCGCTCGTACGCCACCTCGATCCTGGCCGGTGCGCTGCTGGTGATGGCGGCGTTCCTGGCGGTGCAGGCGGGGTGGTTGGCGTGATCGACCTCTTTCCGGCCGCCCCCGCCGGCGGACCACGCAGTGACGACGGAGGTAAGGCCGCATAATGTCCAACTTCCCGTTCCTCTCGGTGCTCACCGTGGCGCCGCTGGTGGGCGCCCTGGTGGTGGCCTTCCTGCCGCGCCACCGCCCGGAGCTGGCCAAGCAGGTGGCGTTCGCCTGGTCGCTGCTCGTGCTGGTGCTCTCGGTGGTGATGTGGGTCAGCTTCAACGCCGGCGGTGACCGGTTCCAGTTCCGCGAGTCGTACTCGTGGATCCCGAACTGGGGGGTCAGCTTCACCTTCGCCGCCGACGGCATCGCGCTGGTGATGCTGATGCTGATCGCGGTGCTGGTGCCGTTGGTGATCCTGGCGTCCTGGCACGACGCCGAGTCGTCGAAGCGGTCGGTGCCCGTCTACTTCGCGCTGCTGCTGGTCCTCGAATGCACGATGATCGGCGTCTTCGCGGCCGCCGACGTCTTCCTGTTCTACGTGTTCTTCGAGGTCATGCTGGTGCCGATGTACTTCCTCATCGGCAGCTACGGCGGCCACCAGCGGCAGTACGCGGCGGTGAAGTTCTTCCTCTACTCGCTCGTCGGCGGTCTGTTCATGCTGGCCGCGGTGATCGGCCTGTGGGTGGTCGGCGGGAAGACCTTCGACTGGCAGGCGCTCTCGCAGGTCGACATCAGCACCGGCACCGAGCGGTGGCTGTTCCTCGGCTTCTTCCTCGCGTTCGCCATCAAGGCGCCGTTCTTCCCGTTCCACACCTGGTTGCCCGATGCCGGTGGCGCCGCCCCGGCGGGCGCGGCGGCGCTGCTCGTCGGCGTGCTGGACAAGGTCGGCACGTTCGGCATCCTGCGCTACTGCCTGCCGCTGTTCCCCGAGGCGTCGAAGTGGTTCGCGCCGTGGGCGCTGGCCCTGGGCGTGATCGGCATCGTCTACGCCGCGCTGCTGGCGGTCGGCCAGAACGACCTCAAGCGGCTGGTGTCGTACACCTCGATCGCGCACTTCGGCTTCATCGGGGTGGGCATCTTCGCCTTCACCACCCAGGCCGGCACCGGCGCGGTGCTCTACATGCTCAACCACGGGCTGGCCACCGGCCTGCTCTTCCTGGTGGTGGGCATGCTGATCTCCCGGCGTGGTTCGGCGCTGATCAGCGACTTCGGTGGCGCCGGCAAGCTGGTCCCGGTGCTCGCCGGGGTGCTGTTCTTCGCCGGTCTCGCCTCGCTCGCGCTGCCTGGTACGGCGCCGTTCATCTCCGAGTTCCTGGTGCTGATCGGCACCTTCACGGTGAACAAGCCGGTCGCGGTCATCGCCACGCTCGGCATCATCCTGGCCGCCGCCTACGTGCTGTGGATGGTGCAGCGCACCACCCAGGGCACCCTCAACCCGGCGCTGACCGAGGTCGATGGCATGCGCCGGGACCTCAACCTGCGCGAGAAGGTCGTGGTCGCCCCGCTGATCGCGCTGATCGTGCTGCTCGGCTTCTTCCCCAAGCCGGTCACTGACGTGATCAACCCCGCCGTCCAGGCGACCATGGACGACATCGGCAGAACCGACCCGGCGCCGTCCGTGGGCGGCACCGTCCAGGAGGCAGGCCGGTGAGCGCGAGGAGTGAGCTTGCGAGCCCCGCAGTCGCGAACGAAAGGCCGGCAAAGTGACCGAGCTGAAACTGCCGTCGATCGACTACGCGGCGATCTCTCCGATCCTGATCATGCTGGGCACGGCGCTGCTCGGCGTGCTGGTCGAGGCGCTGGTGCCTCGTCGCTGGCGGCACGTGGTGCAGTTGACGCTGGCGCTGCTCGCGGTGCTCGCGGCGTTGACCATGGTGGTCCTCAGCGCCGACGAGCGGATCATCACCGCCGGCCAGGCCCTCGCGATCGACGGGCCGACGCTCTTCCTCCAGGGCGCGATCCTGGTGCTGGCCGCGATGGCGCTGCTGCTGATCGGTGATCGCTCGGTCGAGCGGGGCGGGGCGTTCGTCGCCCAGGCCGCGGTGACCGCCGAGTCGGCCGACGACCGGCGGCAGGCCGAGGGGCGCAACGGTCTGACCGAGGTCTACCCGCTGACCACGTTCGCGATCGGCGGCATGCTGATCTTCGTGGCGGCGAACGACCTGCTGACCATGTTCATCGCGCTGGAGGTCTTCTCCCTGCCGCTCTACCTGCTCTGCGCGCTGGCCCGTCGCCGGCGTCTGCTGAGCCAGGAGGCGGCGATGAAGTACTTCCTGCTCGGCGCGTACGCCTCGGCGTTCTTCCTGTTCGGCGTGGCCCTGATCTACGGCTTCACCTCCGGCATCCCGGGCCGGACTGCCGGCGTCGACTTCGCCACCATCCACGCGGCGGTGGGCGAGTCGCCGGCCAGCCCGGTGCTGCTCTTCGCCGGCATGGCCCTGCTCGCCATCGGTCTGCTCTTCAAGGCCGCGGCGGCCCCGTTCCACGTCTGGACCCCGGACGTCTACCAGGGCGCTCCGACCCCGGTCACCGGGTTCATGGCGGCCTGCACGAAGGTCGCCGCGTTCGGTGCCCTGCTGCGCGTCTTCCAGGTCGCGTTCGCCGACGCCAACTGGGACTTCACCCCGGTCCTCGGCGCGGTGGCGGTGCTGACCATGCTGGTGGGTGCGGTGCTCGCGGTCACCCAGACCGACATCAAGCGGCTGCTCGCGTACTCCTCGATCGCCAACGCCGGCTACCTCCTGGTCGGTGTGTTGGCACCGAGCCGCGACGGGCTCGCCGGCACGATGTTCTACCTGGTCGCGTACGGCTTCTCGGTGCTGGCCGCGTTCGCCGTGGTGACGTTGGTGCGCGACGAGGACGGCGAGGCCACCCACCTGTCCCGCTGGGCCGGGCTGGGCCGTCGGTCACCGTTCTTCGCCGCACTGTTCACGTTCATCCTGCTGGCCTTCGCCGGTATCCCGCTGACCAGCGGCTTCACCAGCAAGTTCGCCATCTTCGGGCCGGCGCTCGAGGGTGGCCAGGCCTGGCTGGTGATCGCCGGTGTGCTGACCAGCATGGTGCTCGCGTTCCCGTACCTGCGGGTCGTGGTGATGATGTGGCTCTCCGAGCCGGGCGAGTCCACCCCGACCGTCACCGTGCCCGGTGGGCTCACCTCCGCCGCGCTGATGATCGGTGTGCTGGCGACCCTGGTGTTGGGCGTCGCCCCGGCGCCGCTGCTCGACCTGGCTACCGGAGCCGCCGAATTCGTTCGATGACCGAAGGATCGATCACCGGGGGTCGGCGCGTGTTCACGTGCCGGCCCCCGGTGCGTATCCCCGGACCGGAGCAGGTCGAACGGGTGTGGCATGGTTGATAGCGTGGTGAAACCGGCGGGCGAGCGTTCAGGTGCCTCCGGCTCCGGCGGTCGACGGGGTCGGGCGAGCACGAGTCAGTTCGGCGCGCTTGGCCTCAACCTCTCCGATCCCCGTGTCGAGGCGTCCGTGCTGGGTCTGCTGGACACGGTCGAGGTCGAGTTGCGGGCCAGCGTGTCCAGTGCCGACCCGTTCGTCACCGAGGCCGCCCGGCACCTCGTCGAGGCCGGCGGGAAGCGATTCCGGCCGTTGCTGGTGGCGCTCGGCGCCCAGTTCGGTGATCCGACCGGTGCGCAGGTGGTCCCGGCCGCCGTGGTGATGGAGCTCACTCACCTCGCCACCCTCTACCACGACGACGTGATGGACGAGGCCGCCGTCCGTCGGGGCGCGCCGAGCGCGAACTCCCGGTGGACCAACTCGGTCGCCATCCTGGTCGGCGACTACCTCTTCGCCCGCGCGGCGGACATCGCCGCCGACCTGGGCCCCGAGGCGGTCCGGTTGCAGGCGCGCACCTTCGCCCGGCTGGTGCACGGCCAGATCGCGGAGACGGTCGGGCCGCGCGCCGACGACGACCCGGTGGCCCACTACCTGAACGTGATCGCCGAGAAGACCGGCTCGCTGATCGCCACGTCCGCCCGCTTCGGTGGGATGTTCGGTGGTGCCGCACCGGAGCACGTGGAGGCCCTCGCCGGGTACGGCGAGACGATCGGTGTCGCCTTCCAGCTCTCCGACGACCTGCTGGACATCGCCTCCGAGTCGGTGCAGTCGGGCAAGACCCCCGGCACGGACCTGCGCGAGGGTGTCCCGACGCTGCCGGTGCTCTACGCCCGCGAGGCGGACGACTCCGACGCGTCGTCGGTGCGGCTGCGGGAGATCCTGGCGACCGGCCCGTTGACCGACGACGCGCTGCACGCCGAGGCGTTGGGGCTGCTCCGGGAGAGCCCGGCGCTCAAGCGGGCCCGGGAGACCGTGCGCAGCTACGCCGAGGAGGCCCGCGCGCAGCTCGCCCCGCTGCCGCACGGCCCGTCCCGCAGCGCGCTCGAGTCGCTCTGCGACTACATCGCCGACCGCACCAGCTGATCCACGCCCCGGGCCGCTACGGCGGCGCGAGTCAACAGCCGGCTGCCGACGAGCATGAGGGCGGCGGCGAGCAGCATCGCCACGGCCGCGATGGTCCACATCGCCGGGTAGCCGAGGTGGGCGGCGAGCGGGCCCAGGCTCAGCGGGCCGAGACAGCCGCCCGCGTACACCCCGGTCTGGGTGATCGAGGTGGCGGCGGCCGGTGACTGTGGGTGGAGCCGGACCACAGCGAAGTTCATCAGGCCGGGCCAGGCCCAGCCCAGGCCGAAGCCGAGCACCACGCCGACCACCAACGGCACCGAGCCGGTCAACGCGAGCAGGCCCAACCCGACCGCGCCGACGAGCAGCATCGCGGCGATGAGGGCGACGTGGCCGGTCTCGCGGCGATCGGCCAACCAGCCGGCGCCCACCCGAGCTGCCACGCAGACCGCGCTACCCAGGGTCAGGGTGAGGCCGGCGAGGCCCGGCGACAGGCCCCGGGCGGCGGCGGAGTCCACCAGGAAGGTGCCCAGCGAGTTGGCCGCGCCCGAGGCCAACGTCGCCGCCGCGCCGATCACCACCAGCGCCGTCGTCGCCCGACCGGCGCGCGCGGCCCCGGCCCGCCGGGCCAGGCCGGGCAACTGCCGGGGTACGGCGGCCAGCGTCGTCAGCGCGGCCACGGCGGCGGCCACGAACGCCCAGCGCCAGCCGGCGGTGAGCGCGATGGTGGGCACCGCCACCCCGGCCAGCAGTGTGGAGACCGGGATGGCGGCCTGCTTGACACCGAACGACAGCCCCTGCCGCCGGGCCGGCACGTGCTGGGCCAGCGCGGCGTTGCTGGCCAACTGGCCGAGCGCGTTCGCGGCGGCGCTGAGCGCCAGCAGGCCGACCAGTACCGGGTACGACCGGGCGAAGGCGGCCACGGCCAGCATCGACCCGGCGGCCAGCAGAATGCCGCAGCGGGCCACCAGGGCCGGCCCGTACCGTTCGACCAACCGCCCGGAGGGCACCGAGGCCAGCGCGCTGACCCCGAAGTAGACGGAGACGGCCAGGCCCAGCCCGGCCGGCGAGAAGCCGAGGTCCGTGCCCATCTGCACGGCGAGACCGCCGAGCAGGAAGACGGGGAGTACGCAGGCCACTGTGGTGACGACTGCGCCAGCGCTGGCCCGGACCGGATGGGGTTGGGCAACGGCCGGATCGGGGGTATTGGAGGTGTCGGTCATCGTTCGGCAAACCTACGCGAGCCCCGCTCACAGCACTCCTGGTGACTGGCGGGGCACAAGCTGTGGATGGTGATCTGGCATCCTCGACCCGAACAGGCATTTCGCACCGGGCCTGTTTTTCATATGGTGTAAGTCCCCGGCGGCGGAGGTGGTTGTGCGCGACCCCTTGGCAGAACCTTCGGACCTGATTCGCAGCGTGTCCCGAGCGCTACGGGTGCTGGAGTCGGTCGGTCGCGCCCCGAAGGGCCTGACCGTCAAGCAGATCGCCCGGCGCTGCGAGCTGACCGTGGCCACCACCTACCACCTGGTTCGCACCCTCGCCTACGAGGGCTACGTGATCCGTCGCGAGGACGGCACGTACATCGTGGGGTTGGAGGTGGCCGACCGGTACCGGGAGCTGGTGACGGCGTTCCGGGGCCCGCCGGCGGTCGGTGAGACGCTGCGGCGGGCAGCCCTGGACACCGGCTACAGCCACTACCTCGGGCGGTTCGTCGGCGGTCAGGTGGCCCTCACCGCGGTCGCCGAGGGGCACCGCTCGCCCTACCTGGAGGATCTGGTCCCCGGCTTCGACGAGGGGGCGCACGCGACAGCGCTCGGCAAGTCGCTGCTCGCCACCCTCACGACCGACCAGCGCTACCGCTATCTGCGCGAGTACGGCATGCGCCCGTTCACCACCGCCACGCTGACCACCACCGAGACTTTCGAGGCCGACCTGGCCGCCGGCGACCGGCGCGGCATGCAACTGGAGATGGGGCAGTTCCGGCAGGGGGTGGCCTGCGCCGCTGTGCTCGTCGCGCCGGACAAGGACATGGAGCGCCGCGTCGTGCTGGCCTGCGCGTTGCCGGCCAGCGAGATGATGACCTCCGCCCGGGTGGTACGCGCCAAGCTGCTCACCGTGGCCCGCAGCGTGGCCGACGGCATCGCCTCCGACAACTGACCGCCGAGAGGCCCTCTCCCGGGCTGGGAGAGGGCCTCTCGGGGCGGTCCAGCGCCGGACCGCCAGAGCAACGTCAGCGGCCGCTCGGCCGCGCGTACGACGTCAGCTGCCCACCGGGCCGCCGTCGAGGCGCCAGGTGACCACCACGCCCGGCTTGGCGTAGTCACCGTCCGGCCAGTTCGAGGCCGGGTTCTCCACCGAGGCCCCGGTGATCTCGCCCGGGTGCTGCACGGCGACGAAGACCGAGCGGTTGTCGCCGGTGATGAACGGGCCGCAGGTCTCCGCGCCGAGCGGCACGGTCAGGAACTGCTTGAGGTGACCCCGCTCCGGGCCCTCCACGGCGGTGGCGAACAGGCCATCGTTGCTGCCCAGCGCGTTGCCGTCGGTGGAGATCCAGAGGTTGCCGGTGGCGTCGAAGGCGACGTTGTCCGGGCAGGAGATCGGGGAGACCTTGGTCTTGTCGTACCCGGCGAAGAAGGTCGACGGGTCGGTCGGGTCGCCGCAGACGATCGGTAGCGACCAGGCGAAGGTCTCCGAGGTGTTGTCGTTGCGGTCCTCGACCAGCTCCAGGATCTGCCCGTGCTTGTTGGCGTTACGCGGGTTGGCCTCGTCCGCCTTCGGGTTGCTGCCGACGCCCCGGTTGGTGTTGTTGGTCAGCGCCACGTACACCTTGCCGGTGAGCAGGCTCGGCTCGACGTCCTCGGGGCGGTCCATCTTGGTCGCGCCGACCTTGTCACCGGCGAGCCGGGTGAAGGTGAGCACGTCCGCGGCGGTCATCCCGTCGACGAACGACCGGTTGCCGCTGACCAGCTTGATCCAGCGACCCCGGCCGTTGAACGCGCCGTCGGCGGGGAGCTTGCCCGAGCCGTCGATCTCGGCGGCGCTGGTCTGGTCGAGCTTCGCCACGTAGAGGGTGCCGGCTTCCAGCAGCGTCAGGTTGTGCTTGCGGGCAGCCCAGGAGTTGCCCTTCATGAACTTCTTGTCCGAGACGAACTTGTAGAGGTAGTCGAACCGCTCGTCGTCGCCCATGTACGCGACCACGTGACCGTCCTTCGCGACGATCACGTTGGCGCCCTCGTGCTTGAACCGGCCCATCGCGGTGTGCTTGCGCGGGCGGCTCTCCGGGTCGAACGGGTCGATCTCGACGACCCAGCCGAACCGGTGTGCCTCGTTGGGGTTCTTCGCCAGGTCGAAGCGCTCGTCCGCGCGCTCCCACTTTCGGCTGCCGCTGGGGTAGCGGCTGGCGGTGCTGATGCCGTAACGGTCCAGCTTCGGCTTCAGCTCGGCCGGGGCGGCGTCGGCGCCCACGAAGTACTGGTTGAAGTTCTCCTCGCCGGAGAGCACCGTGCCCCACGGGGTCACGCCACCGGCGCAGTTGTTCAGCGTGCCGACGACAGTGCGGCCCTTGGGGTCGGCGGCGGTCTTCAGCCAGGCCGAGCCGGCGGCCGGGCCGGTCAGGTCGAACTTGGTGCTCAGGGCGGTGACCCGCCGGTTGTACGGCCGCGGGCCCTTGCCGACCGGCTTCCACTGCCCGGTGCCCGCGACCCGTTCAAGCTCCACCACTGACATGCCGTGGGCGGCCATGGCGGTGCGCAGTTGCTCCACGGAGAGCCCGTCCAGGCCGGGGAAGCCCGGGAACATCAGGTCCTCGTTCGTGTACTCGTGGTTGACCACGAGCAGCGCCCGCCTGCCCTGCTTGTCCAGCGGCAACACGCCCACGAAGTCGTTGTTGTAACCGAACTGCTTGGACTGCGCGGCGGCGGTCTGGTGGTGCAGGTTGAACTCCGGCGCGCCCGGCAGCACCGGGTCACCCCATTTGATCACTACGGCGTGGTCGTAGCCGTTCGGCACGACCAGGGTGTCCAGCTTGTTCGGTGGGATCGGCTTGAAGGTCAGCGCGCCGCTGCCGGCCCCGGTGCTCGGACGACCGAACCCGAAGTTCTCCGGTACGTCCGGGGCGGCCGGGGCCGCCATGGCCGGAGCAGCCCCGGCGAGCGCTCCGGCTGCCGCGCCGCCGAAGCCGAGCACCAGCGCGCCGACCGCGCCGGCCCGGACCACGCCACGCCGCGACACCTCGGCGTTCACCACGTCACCGAAGTACGCGTTGTCGGAGGTGTTCGGGACCGGGTGGTCACACGCGTTTCCGCACCGGTACAGACAGGTCATGGCATCACGGGTGCCATGGCGGGTGCCGTTCAACAGGGGGAGCAGCCGGGGACGGTCGCTCATGGGGGAGGCCTCCAGAGAAGTCGGTGTCACGACAGGCGGCGTACCAGCCGGACGCTAGGAGGACGTGGTGAGCGCACGTCAGCCGCGATGTGAACCGGGCATGAACACCTTCGTCGGCGGCAACACCACGCAACCGGTCTGACCTCGGGCTGAACCGATCGGCGTGACCGCACGTATTCCCGAGCGGACGCACCGCCGGACGCGCGCCGGAAGCGAGGAGACCGCCATCAGCGACCACGACGCCCAACTGCTGCGCGCGCTGCACGACGAGCACGCGGAGGCGCTGTACGCCCATGCCCTCCGGCTGGTCAACGGGGACCGGCAGCGGGCCGAGGACCTGGTGCAGGAGACGCTGCTGCGGGCCTGGCGACATCCGGAGTCGCTCGACCCGAGGCGCGGATCGGTGCGGTCCTGGCTGTTCACCACCGCCCGCAACCTGGCCATCGACGCCTGGCGGCGGCGATCCACCCGGGTCGGGGAGGTGTTCACCGACGATCTGCCCGAACCGCCCGAGGTGATCGACGAGGCCGAACGGGCGGTGGAGGCGTGGACCGTCGCCGAGGCGCTGAACCGGCTCAGCCCGACCCACCGGGAAGTGCTGGTCGAGTGCTTCTACCAGGGGCGGTCGGTGGCCGAGGCGGCGTCCCGCCTGGGCGTACCGCCAGGGACCGTGAAATCCCGCACCCACTACGCGCTGCGGTCTCTACGGTTGGTCCTGGCCGAGATGGGGGTGACGGGATGACCCGGTGCGAGTTCGCGTACGACGACGGCGCGTACGTGCTGGGCGCCCTCGCCCCCGCCGAACGGGCGGCCTACGAGCGGCACCTCGGCGGCTGCGCCTCGTGTCGGGAGGCGGTCGCCGAGATCGCCGTCCTGCCCGGGTTGCTCGGGCGCCTCGACCCGGCGGGGTTGGAGCAGATCCTGCCGCCGCCGGCCCCGCCCCGGGTGCCCGCGCTGCTCGACGAGGCCCGCCACCGCCGTCGTCGGGAACGCGCCGCGGACCGGCGACGGTACGCACTGACCACACTGGCCGCCGCCGGGCTGGCGCTGGTGGTCGGTGTGGGCACCGCCGTGGCGTTGCCTCGACCGGTCGACCCGTCCGGGCCGCCCGGCGCGCAGGGCAACCCGGGCCCGCAGGTGTCGATGGTGGCCATGCGACCGGTGGCCGCCGCCGGGCCGGTGCACGCCGACCTCGGGCTCACCGGCACCAAGTGGGGCACCGAGGTGACCATGCGTTGCGGGTACGACGCGCGGACGAGCTACGGCAAGGCGTACCCGTTCCGGCTGGTGGCCCGTGGTCCGAACGGCGCCACCGAGCAGATCGGCTCCTGGCTGGCGGCTCCCGGCGACGACCTCAGCTTCACCGGCGCGACGAGGTTCACCGACGCCGAGCTGGTCAGCGTGGAGCTACAAAAAGCCGACGGAACCCCTCTCCTCACCTACGCCGTCCCGTAACCGCACCCACCCACCCACCCCCACCCACCGGCCACGCCCCGCCCCGCCATCCGCGTCGATCAAGGAGTTGTGGTGGGTGGCAAATCGCCCGAACTAGTGCTGGGCGGGCACCACAACTCCATGATCGACCGTGGTTGGGGGTGGGGTGCGGCGGGACTGGCGGGTGCGGCGGGAGGTTCGGACGGCGTCGGCGGTGAAGACGATCAGGGCCAGCCAGACCAGCGCGAAGCCGGCCAGCCGGGCCGGCGGCATCGGCTCGTGGAAGATCAGCACTCCGCAGCCGAGCTGAAGGATCGGCGCCAGGTACTGGACCATGCCGAGGCTGCTCAGGGGCAGGCGGTTGGCCGCCCCGGCGAACAACAGCAGCGGGATCGCCGTGGCCGCGCCGGCCAGCACCAGCAGCGCGGTGTGCCCGGCCGAGACATGCCCGAAGGTCAGGTCGGCCTTCGCCGTCAGCCAGGCCAGGTAGCCCAGTGCCGGCAACGCCAGCACCGCCGACTCGACGAAGAGCCCCTCCGCCGCCGGCAGCCCGAGCCGCTTCTTGACCAGGCCGTAGCCGGCGAAGCTGAACGCCAGGGTCAACGCCAGCCAGGGCAGCCGGCCGTAGTCCACGGCCAGCACCGCTACCGCCGACGCGCCGATCCCCAGCGCCACCCACTGCGCCGGGCGTAGCCGCTCGCGCAGCACCGTCACCCCGAGCAGCACCACTACCAGCGGGTTGATGAAATAGCCGAGCGCGGTCTCCACCACCCGGTCGGAGTTGACCCCGTAGATGTAGGTGCCCCAGTTGACAGCGATCAGCGCGGCGGCGGCGACGATCCCCGCCACCGCCCAGGGGCGGCGCAGCAGCGCCCGCAGGAAGCCGATGTTGCGCAGCGCCCCCAGCAGCAGGGCCACGAAGAGCACCGACCAGACGATCCGGTGGGCCAGGATCTCCAGCGGGCCGGCGGGCCGCAGCAGCTTCAGGTAGAGCGGAAAGAAACCCCAGAGCAGGTACGCGCCGAGGCCGTAGAGGTATCCCAGACGGAGTGGCGTCACGCCTCCACCGTAAGGGGCGTAGTGCTGCTTTGTTCCTTTCCGGTGATCGGGGTCACCGGGGGTCGCCGGTCGAGCTGCATCCAGCGTTGCGGCACGTCCAGCGGGGTGAAGCCCACCCGCTCGTACACCTGGTGCGCGTCGCTGGTGCAGAGCAGGATCCGGCGTACGCCCAGCTCGGCCAGGTGGTCGCGGACCGCGCCCGCCAGCCACCCGCCCAGCCCGCGACCCCGGGCGGCCCGGTCGACGTACACGTCGCAGAGCCAGGCGAAGGTGACGCGGTCCGTGACGACCCGGGCCACCGCCACCTGACGGCCGTCCTCCGGCCGGTAGATGCCGAACGGCAGCGAGCCGGCGAACGCCCGCTCGGTGGTCTCCCGGTCTCGTCCGAGCGCCCAGTACGCGTCGGTGGACAACCAGTGGTGCACCAGGTCCAGATCGATCCGCGCCGGATCGGTGCTGAGCAGGTGGCCGTCGGGGTAGGTCAGCGAGAACATGCCGCGACGCTAACCGTCGAGGTGGGCACTCGGACCGGCCAATTCCCGAACTCTGGTCATCGGCCCGCCGGGGCCCCGGCCGAGGTCGGAGCCCCGGGCGGGCCGGGTCGGTGCTGGCTGGTCGCCGGTCAGTCCCGGTCGAGGACGGCGCCGAGGATCCAGGTCACGATGCTCACGAAGAGGGCGCCGAGCACGGCCGCCGGCCAGAAACCGTCCACCGAGAACGGCAGCCCGGCCTGGTCCGCGATCCAGCTGGTGAACAGGAAGAGCAGCCCGTTCACCACCAGGGCGATGAGACCCAGGGTCAGCAGGTAGAAGCCACAGCCGACGGTCTTGATGATCGGCTGGAGAACCGCATTGACCACACCGAAGATCACCGCCACCAGGAGCAGCGTGGTCACCGTCTCGGTGGCCGAGTTCGAATCCAGGGAGATGCCCGGAATGAGGAGCGTGGCCAGCCAGAAAGCCAGAGCTGTGCTGGCCAGCCGAATCAGCAGACCTTTCAGAAAACCCATGGCGGGGATCGTGCCACGGACACCGCACCGGCGTAACCCGGCAGCCGGCCGTCCCGGTGGATTCAGCCGCGCGTCGGCGGTCCGATCAGTTGTGCCTCGATCGGAGTGGGGGAGAGCAGTGCCCAGCGCAGCGCCCGACGGTTGACCACGGCCACCATGTCCTCCCGGATCCGGGTCAGCCACTCGGCCGAGCCGCCCAGCCCCAGCGCGGCGCCGGCCAGGGTGGCCTCGGCCGAGGTCAGCGGCTGGAGCAACGCCAGGTCCGCGCGGCTCAACGCGTCCACATCGGCCGGGGTCAGCTCGTCGCGTACCACAAGGGTGGCCCGCCACGGCGAGCCAGGCGCGGCCTCGGCCGCCACGGCGTCGACGATCAGGAGCAACGGACGCAGCGCGGTGCCCACCCCGTCGGCGATCGCCCGACCGGGCGGGAGCAACGGGATCGTGCCGCCCGGCGCGCCAACCCCTCGGATGAACGGCTCCCAGGCGCGTGGCCGGGCGGTCTGCACCACCACCAGGGCACCGAGTGCCAGGGCGCGCAGGGCCACCAGCTGGGCTGCCCGCACCCCACCGACCAGCAGCACGCGGGTGCTCTCCGGCCGGAACAGTCGCACGGTGACGGCTCGGCCGTGCCGGTTGGTGCCGACCATCATGCCCGCGTCGCCCAGGGACAGCTCCCAGTCGTCCACCGTTGGGCCGGGTCGCGCCCCGGGCACCGGTGGGCGGGGCTGCGCCCCGGGTGCCGTCAGCGCCAACGGCAGCGTGGCGGCCAGCCCGCTCAGGTGGGCGCCGTCGAGCCGTCGCAGCTTTCCGCCCAGGTCGGTCACCAGGCGGACCAGCGCCTCGGTGGCCGCCGCCAACTCGGTCGCCGTCCCGGCGGCCAGGCGTACGGTCAGCTCGGTCGGTACTCCGCGGGTCACCGGTGGACCCGACGGCGTCGACATCGTCGGCGACGGGCCTGAGCAGATCGACACCGTCGTGGCCGTCGCCGGCAGTGCGAGCAGGCGGGGCACCAGCCGGCGTCCAGCCGCAGCGCCCGCGTCGGGCCAATGGACCAGTCGGAAGGTGGCCTGGACCAGGGTGCCGGACCGGATCGCCGGCCAGGACTCGCGGACCGGTTCGCCGTCGTGGTGGGCCAGCTCGCCCAGGACGCGGAGCGCCGCCGGCACCCCGAGCGGCCGCGCGGCCAACGGCCCGAGCCGGCGGACGATCCGGCGGACCGTGCCGGCGAGAACCCGGCGCAGGTCCTCCTCGGACCAACCGTTCACCCGCAGCACCCGGACCGCCACCACCGCCCGTTCGCGCCCGGCGAGCCGTCCGTCGGTGAGCTGCCGGTACGACGTGCCGACCGTGCCACCGGCGCTCGGCACCGGCGCCGGTGCACCGGCGAGCAGCAGTTGGACCAGCAGCGGGGGCTGGTCCGGCCCGGTCGGGGGAAGCAACGCGGCCGGGGCGGGGATCGCCTGGGAAACGTCGCCCAACAGGTCGCCGGGGTCGCCCAACTCCAGGAGCGCGACCATGCCGGTGGTGTCCTCCAGGACGGCCGCCGGCCCGCCGGTCAACTCGGTCGAGCGGACCACGGTGCCCGGGGCGACCAGGTCGAGCAGTTCGGCCGCGTCGGCCGGCCCGGTCAACGCCCGCCGGCGGGTGAGGTGCCCGATGGCGGTGCCCAGCCACTCGAAGAGCCACCGCCCCCGCACCGGCACCCAGGCCGCGGCCACCAGCAGCACGGCCACCAGTACGGCCGCCGCGACGACCGGTGCGGGTCGGCCGAGGACGACGAGGACGAGCGCCGCCGCGACCTGTGCGGTGACCAGTTGGCCAGCTCGCGCTCCGGCGCCCACCCGACGGCCGAGCGCGACCCAGTCAGCCACTGGCGACCGGCGACGGGGGGTGCGCTGATCGACCGACAGCGGGCCACGGTCGGTGGGTCGGCCCGGCGCTCCCACCCGTGGGGAGGCACCTGCCTCGGACCCGACCGGGGTCGGCGGGTGCGGCCCTCCGGTGGTGATCGCCGGCACCGTGCCTCCTCGACCAGTGGGGACCGGGTCGGGCGGCCGGCCGCCCTCCGGCGGCCCGTCACGCGCCGCGACGTGGCTGCGGCACATCGTAAGCGACCGATGGCCGCCTCGGTTGTCCACAGGGGAAGCCGGTGGGGTAGCAGAACCGCTACGAGGTCGCTACCGTCAGCCACGAAGTCCTTCGCTGACCCGTGTCTCAGTGCTCGACGACCGGGCCAAGCGACGACGCGTCGGCCAGGGTGGGCGCGTCGACGGCCAGGTGCGATCCGAGAGACGAGGTGACGTCCGGATGTCCCAAACCAAGGCAGAAGCAGCGGTGATGCAGCAGACCGCCGCGAAGTTCGAGCAGGTGGACCAGTCGTTGCAGTCCATGCTGACCGGCCTGCTGGCCGAGCTGGAGGTGTTGCAGCAGGCCTGGCGTGGCGCTGGTGGCCGGTCGTTCGAGCAGGTCAAGCAGCAGTGGTCCCAGGACCAGGCGACGCTGCACCGCGCGCTGCGCGAGACCGCCGGTGCGATCCGCACCGCCGGTCGGCAGTACCACGCGTCCGACGACGAGGTGGCCAGCCGGGTCGCCGGCACCAACCGCGGCGGCATCCAGCTGCCGCTCTGATCCCGCTGGGGAGGGAATCCGATGGACCATGGTGTGCTGGTCGTCAACTTCGCCGCGCTGCAGCAGGCCGGCGCTGACATTCAGAAGGCGTTGAACACCCTCGACGCGCAACTCGGCCAACTCGAACGCGACGCCGCCCCGCTGGTGGCGAGCTGGACGGGCGAGGCGCGGCAGGCCTACGAGCAGCGGCAGGCGAAGTGGCGCTCGGCCTCGCAGGACCTACAGGGGATGCTGCGTGACATCAGGTTGGCGGTGAACGACTCCGCCACCGACTACCTGGACACCGAAAAGAAGAACACCGGGCTGTTCCAGTGAGCGATGTGGGCCGGGAGCGCTGACCGTGTCCGGGCCAGCGCCCCGCCCGCAGCCGGTCGGCGGGCAGGGCGGCGCGCGGGCAGGCTCAGGCAGTGTGTCGGCGAGCTCAGACCGTGTGCGGGCGGGCTCAGACCGGGCCGGCCGGGCGCCAGCGTCGACGGACGCCCCGGGGCACCACCAGGGCGAGCAGCGCCACGGTGACCGCCGTGATGCCGGCCACCGCGCCGACCAGCAGAGCTCGGTCCCGTGCGGCGGCCCGGCGGGCCTGGCGGGCGAGTTGCGCCGGGTCGGCCCGATCGTCGGCGAGCGCGGCGACCGGCCGCGCGCCGGCAGCACGGCCGCCGCTGGTCTCGGTGACCGCCCGGTAGGGGTTCAACACCCCGGCGCCGTATCCGCCGCCCCGGCCCGCGCCCGGAGCTGGATCGGCGGTGGCGATGATCCGCTCCGCCACCTGTGCGGCGGTCAGCTCCGGCCGGTACTCCCGCAGCAACGCGGCGGTGGCGGCCACGAAGGGCGCCGCGTAACTGGTGCCTTCGACCCGATGGTGGCCGGCACCGGGTGCGGCGGTCAGCACCTCACTGCCCGGCGCCACCAGATCGACGTACGGACCGGTCTGCGAGAACGTCGCCCGCCCGCCGTCCGCCCCGATCGCGCCCACGCCGAGCACCCCGTCGTAGCCGGCGGGGAACGGTCGGGGGTCCCCGCTGTCGTGCAGGTTTCCGGCGGCGGCCACCAGCACCACGTCCCGGTCGACCGCGTACCGCACGGCCGAACGGACCTCCGGGTCGTCCGCGTACAGCACCACGGACAGGTTCACCACGTCGGCGTCATGGTCGACGGCCCACCGGATTGCCCGGGCGAACTCGTCGGCGCTGACCGTACGCCCCGACTCCCGCCCCTGCACCACCTGCTGCTCACTCACCCGCACCGGCAGGATTCGGGCACCCGGGGCCAGACCGCGGAAGGCGACATCTGGGCGGGGTGCTGCGGCGATGATGCTCGCCACACCGGTGCCGTGCCCGGCGCAGTCCCGACTACCGTCCCCGCCGGGGTCGAGCAGGTCGGCGCCAGCCAGCACGCGCCCCGCCAGCTGCGGGTGCACCCGGTCCACCCCGGAGTCGACCACCGCGACGGTCACCCCGGCGCCGGTGGCCAGCGGCGCGAGCCGTGCCGGGTCGTACCGTTGCTGTGGCCAGGGCCTGGCCGCGACCGGCCGGACGGGGGCGAGCGGGGTCGCGCAGGCCGGTGCCGCCCGGAGCCCGGCGGTGGCGGCGACGGTCGGAAGGGCCGGTACGGTCAACAGGCTGGCGGCCAGACCTGCGAGGACCGGGCGCGTGATCGATCGGGACATCGACACCCTCCGTATCGTGTCGGCTCCGGAACGGGATGTTATCGCCTCCTCCGCGCCCTGGCAGGCCGCCGCCGGCCAGCCATTGTGATCTTGGTACCACCTTGTAGGTTGTACGCGATACCTGTGGCCTGTTCTCGGAAGGGGAGGTGGCCGTGACCGCATGGGAGCCGGCCACGGAGGCCGAGGTGGCGATGCGCGACGCGCTGCGCGCCAACGACCAGGAGCTGTATTTCCGGCTCCTGTCCCGCACCGATGTGCTGCTGCCGGTCTCCGCGCCGACGCAGCCCGGCCAGCCACCCGCCGGATGGGGCACCTGGACCACCGGCGGCCGGACCCACGTCCTGGCCTTCACCTCCGCCGCCGCCCTGCGGGCCTGCCTCGGCGATCACGCCGGCAGCAACCGACGCATCCCCTTCGCCGATCTCGCGGCCAGTTGGCCCAACCACGAGTGGTGGCTCGCCGTCAATCCGGGTCTGCCGGTCGAGGGTTACCTGCCGGCCTGGTTCGTGTCGCAGCTGTCCCGAGGCGACGTGCGACTGCCCGGCCGTGCCATGGGTGCCCGCGCTCGACTGGAGCGGGCCGAGACGTTGGCCCGCACCCGGCCCGGCGCGCCACCGCGGGACGCCGCGCCAGCCGCTGGATCGCCTCCGCTGACGGGGGCGGCCTCGTCCGGGCCCGAGAATGCTCCGCTCGCACCCCGTAGGTCCGCGCGGAGCGCGGCCCCTCGGGTGGGTGCCCCGCCGGTGCCGGGTCCGGCGCCCCGGCCACCCGTCCCCGCTGAGCCGCCGCGCCGACCCGAGGAGGACCTGCCCGCCGCCGGTCAGCGGCACCCCACCGAGCCGCCCCGGCCCGCGGCGGGCAACGGAGCCCTGCCCCGCACCGGCCGGCCGTCCCGGTTCACCCCGTTGGCGACCGCCGGCCCCACCACCGATCAGCCCGGGCCGAGCGTGGGCTGGCCGGCAGCGACCCGGCCCGGCGACGTCGACGGCCCTGCCCCGGGCAACGGCAACGGTGGCCCCCAGGCCGCACCCCGGCGCTCCTTCTTCGACCCCAGCCCGACCCGGGACCCGGCCCCGAGCGGGGGACGCCCCGGTGACCGGGCGGCCCCGCCGACCCGGTTCGGGCGAGGCAGCCAGCCCTTCCCTCGCCGCCGCCCAGCCGATGCGCCGGTCGACGAGACCGCGACGCGGGCCTTTCCGATGACGGCGGATTCGGCAGCCACCCAGCCGATACGACGGCCGGAGAGCGGCCTCGGCTCGTCCCGTGGGGTGGGCGCACCGCCATCCGGCGAGGAGATCACCCAGCCGTTGCCGCCGCGCCGGCACAACCCGCTGGCCGAGGAGCCCACCCGCGCGTTCCGGATGACCGGTGAGCCTCCCCTGGCCGGTGCGCCTGGGCGGCCATCGGCGGAGGAGACGCAGGCGATTCCCCGGGACCGGCCGGGCCGGTTCGAGCCGGCGGAGGATCTGCCGGCGTCCGTCGCGGAACCGGTCTCCGGGCCGCCCGCGCCGCGCCGTGGCTTCACGCCCATCGTCATCGAGGGCACCATCATCGAGTCCCGCGACCTCACCGACCCGGTCGAGAGCAGCGCCCCGGTCGAGGCGCCCCGTCGGCCCAGCTCCGCCGAGGCCGCCCCGCCGCCGTTCGGCTCGACGCCCCCCGGTCCGGGCCTGTTCGGTCCGTCGTCCTTCGGTCCCAGCCCGTCCGGGCCCGCCTCGTTCAGCCCCGGTCAGCCCGCTCCGAGCCCGTCCGTCCCGCGCCCCGTGATTCCGACAGAGGCCGGCGCTACCGGCGGTGGCCTTGGTGATCCGGTTATCGACGGCCACGTCGACGCCCCGCTCAGGAACGACCGCGCCGACAGTGCTGGTTCGTCGGCCGGCCCGGCCGGTACGGACCAGGCCGGCGGCGAGAGCGTGATCGCGGGCGACGTTCCGCACCCGCCGGCCGACGAGCCGGCGCCGGTCGAGTTCGAGCCGGCCAACACGGTCGAGGAGGACCTGCTCAACGCCGCAGGTTCCGGCAGCACCGACACGTTCCTGTCCACCCTGCTGCTGGCCCGGGTGCTACTGCCGGCAGCACCGGACTCGGTGCGGGGAAGCCGCCCCGGGGACCCCGGTTTCATCTGGCGTACCGGGCAGCTCGACGGCGAGACGTACGTGGTGGTCTACACGTCGCCGGAGCGCCTCGCCGACCATGTCGAGGGGGACGTCGACACGGTCCGGGTGAAGTTCGCCCAACTGATCCGGCGCTGGCCCGACGAGGACTGGTCCTTCGCCGTCAACCCGGGCACGCCGGTCGGCGCCAAGTTGCCCGGCGAGCAGATCGTCGCGTTGGCCAACTGGGCCGCCGAGGTGGGGCTCGGGGACGACCTGGAAGTGGACCAGGTGGAAGCGCCGGCCGTGGCCGAACCCGCCGCCCGCCCCCGGTACGCCCCCGCGGCCGTCGACCCGACCCGGCCGACGGTCATGCAGAAGGCGATCGCGCCCAGCCAGCTCGCGTACTACCTGGATCGTGGGTACGACCGGGTGTCCGGGTTCGTGCACCGGGCCGGTGAACTGTCCCACCTGACCACGCCGACTCAGCTGCACGAGGCGCTGGGCCTCAGCTACCCCGGCTCGCCGTTCGCCCCGGACGCCGAGGAGATCTACGTGCTGCGCTGGCCGGCGCACCGCCCAAGCCTCTACCGCATCCCCTACGGCGGTCAGAACGAGCCGGCGATGCGGGCCATGGAGGGCTGGGTCATCGAACGCCCGCCGTTCCGGGGCAACGGCTTCGCCCCGGGCGAGAGCAGCGACGTGGTTGCCGAGTTCAAGGTGGACAGCGCACGCCTGCCGCACGGCGCCCAACTCTGGCGGATCGGCGCGGACGGCAGCGAGCGGGTGGTCGCGGAGCTGGACACCGACTCGGTCACCTGGCGACGGGTCGGGGAGGCGTGATGCGCGACGGTTACGTGGCCCGCTGGCAGGGTCGGGAATACCAGGCCAGTCCGGACGGCGACGCCATCCGCCTCTATCAGCCCGAGCCGGGCGAGGGCTTCGACGAGGTCCGCGCGGGCCGCTACGTCCGGGTGCTGCCGGCGAGCGAGATCGAGGATCTGGCGTACGTGCGGACCACCTGCACCTGGAAGGGGCAGCCGTTCATCGTGCTCGGCGAGCACGACGCCTGGCTGCGGGTGGAGTACACCGGTGGTCGCTGGCCGGTGGCCGAGGCGATGCGGCTGGAGGTCTTCGACTTCGGTGTCTACCAGGGTTGGGCGCCGGCCGCCGAGGTCACCGACCTGCGGGAGCAGCGGGTCTGACCGGTCAGGTCTTCGCCCACCGCAGGATTTCGCCGAGGACCAGCTCCGGTGCCTCCAGGTGCGGGAAGTGCCCCACCCCGTCGAGCAGTCGCCACTCGTACGGGGCGACGACGTACCGGCCGGAACCCAGCGCGGTGCGGGGCAGGGAGGCGGTGTCCAGGGCGCCGTGCAGTTGCAGGGTCGGGGTGGACAGCGGCTTTTGCATCAGGCGGACGAACCGGTAGCCGTGCAGCCGCAGCAGCGAGCGGAACGCCCAGCGGTAACCCTCCAGCGCGCAGAACGCGGCCTGCGGGATGCACATCGCCTCCCGGCACCGCTCGGCGTACGCCTCGAAGTCCGGCCCGGCCACCCACTGTGGGCCGCCCCAGCGGCGCATGATCTCGCCGACGGCCGCCGCGCCGTCGCGGGTCAGCACGTGCTCGTAGCGGGGTAGCTGGAACTTCAGCGCCGGAGTCGAGGCGGTGAACTGCCCGCGCGGGTCGGCGAAGATGGCGGCGCGCAGTCGCAGCGGGTGCGGTGCCCCCAGCACGACGAGGCGGCGGACCAGGGACGGGTGGAACGAGGCAACCGTCCAGGCCACCATGCCACCGAGGCCGCTGCCGACAATCGTCGTGGATCGTTCACCGAGCGCGCGGATCAGCCCGGCGATGTCGGCGGCGAGGGTGTAGCCGTCGTACCCCCGGGGTGGTTTGTCGCTGGCACCGTAGCCGCGCAGGTCGACGGCGACCGCCCGGAAGCCGGCGTCGGCGATCGCCGGCAGCATCTGGTGCCAGGCCCACCAGTGCTCCGGGAAGCCGTGCAGGAAGAGCACCATCGGCCCGGTGCCGGCCTCGACCACGTGGAACCGGCTGCCGTTGGCGCCGACGAAACGGTGCGTCCACGGCCCCTCGGTGAGGACACAGGACTCGTCGACGGCCCCGCCGCGCTGGTCGGTCATGGCAGACAGCCTAGGACCCGGTTGCCGCAGGCGACCCTGGTGGTCGCGTTGAACAGGGGAAAGCCCCGGGTTGCCCCGGACCGCGACCAGGGCACCGGGCCGAACTGTCCCTGGCGAAATCCGGTCCGGGACATCCGGGAGGTGGCGCACAAAGGGCGACGCCCGGGCAGATGACCTGCCCGGGCGTCGCTGGTTGGTGCGGGATCAGTGGTCAGCTGACCCGGATCTTCATCGAGGTGCCGTCCTGCTCCAGAACCTTGATCTTGACACCGGCCGCGGGGAGCTTGACGCCGTGGTTCGGCAGCTCCTCGTAGAAGTACTTCTTGGTGTCGTCGAACAGCGGCTCAGCGGCCTGGCCACGGATGTACTGCGGCTGGCTGTTGAGGTGCAGGGTGAACGAGTCGGCCTTGTTCAGGCTGAACGGTGCGTCGTACACCTGGACGCGGGCCCGCCACGGAGCCCCGGTCAGGTTGTAGATCGGGCGCGGGTGCGCGTCGATGTACAGGTTGCGACCCTCACCCGGGTGACCACCCGGGTTGGACTCCGACGCCGGGGCGGTGTTGTTGTCGGAGAAGCGGGTGTTCCAGTACGAGATGAGCAGGCCCTCCTGGTACGCGTAGTGGTCCACCCAGTCCGGGCGGGTGTTCGCGTAGCCGAAGAAGTACGGGCCGGTCTTCAGGTACTTGTCGTACGAGACGTACGACCGGTTGCCGGCGATGTAGAAGTTGTCGAACAGCCGGGTGTAGGTCGCCCCGACCACCTGGAACTTCTCCAGCGCCCAGCCAGCGTCGGTCTCGGCGCCGTCGCTGAACACGGTCTGGCCGTCGGCGGTCACGGTGATCGCGTCACCGAAGAAGCCGCCCTCGGAGACACCGCCGTCGGTGACGTAGTGCAGGCGGACCTGCGCCACCTTCCCGGCGACCGAGGTCAGCGGGATGTTGATGTCCGCCCAGGCGCCCTTGCTGGTGCCGGCGAGGGCCGGACGCCCCGCGCCGTCGACGCCGATCGGCGAACCGTTGACGGTGCCGTTCAGGTCGGTCCAGGTCTTGCCGCCGTCGGTGGATGCCTCGAAGTAGAGGTAGTCGTAGCCGGCCTCGATGCTGTACTTGCCCTTGAGCGACAACGCCGCCGCGGACTTACCGGTGAGGTCGAACGTCCTCGTCATCTTGCTGTCGAGGTCGTCCTCGTTACCGGAGAAGTACTGCTTGGCGCCCTCGAACGGCGCGCCGTAGTTGAACGTGTACTCCCGTTGAGGCAGAACGACCACGGCGGCCTGTGCCTTGTCCGAGTTGTACTCCTGCGGGCCGAGCTCCAGCGAGCGCTTCTGCCCCGCCACGATCACCTCGTAGTCGAGCCAACCGAGCTGGAGCTTGTTCCACGCGCCGAGGTCGCCGCCCCGGTCGCCGATGCCGACGTCGTTCTTGGCGCCGAGCCGGCTCTGGGCCATCAGGGTCCAGTGCTCGTTGCTGTTGTCCGCCGGCCCGTAGTCGTCCGGCAGGCCCAGGTCGTGACCGTACTCGTGGTAGAAGACGCTGCGGCCGCCGTTTTCCGGCTGGATCGTGTAGTCGCGGATCCAGACGCCGGTGTTGCCGATCTGGGTGCCGCCGATCGGGAAGTTCGGCGGGCCGACGGGCGAGCTGTTGAACGCCGACCAGCGGTGGCTCCAGATGGCGTCCTCGCCCTGCTGCGGGTCACCGTCGGCCTGGTCGCCGCCGGAGTGGACGATCTGGAAGTGGTCGATGTAGCCGTCCGACTCGTTGAAGTCGCCGTCACCGTCGAAGTCGAACCGGTCCCACTGGTCGAAGGACTTCATCTCGGTGGCGATCTGGGCGTCCGTCCGGCCCTTGGCCTTCTGGTCGGCGACCCACTGGTTGGCGGCGTCGGCGATCAGGTTCCAGGTGTTCGCGCAGACGTTGTCGGGGCAGACGGCCAGATCGTCCCGCGGGTCCGGCTTCTGGCCGGGCGGCGGGTCCGGGATCGGGTCGTCGGAGCGACCGTAGCGGGCCTCGTTGTACCGGACCTTGACCCAGTCGGTCACCTCACCGTCGACGGTGTAGCGACCCGAGGACTGGGCCTCGTAGTACTGCTTGAGCGACTCGTCGCCCGGGTTGGTGCCGAAGTAGAGCTGGCGGAAGTGCTCCGGGCTGAAGTCCGGCTGCCAGATGGTGGAGTTGTCCACGGCCCGGTTGGGCTCGGGGATCTTGTTGTGCAGCGGACCCTGGAACGTCGTCGGTCCGGCGATGTCCGGGTTCATGTCCTTGTCCGGGTAGGACGGGTGCCGCTCGTCCCCGAACTCGGCCAGGATCACGAAGATCTTGTCGGTCCGCTCGCGCTTGAGCTCGACGTACTGGTCCTTGGTCTGCTTCGCACCAGCGGTGGTGCGGGCGTTGGCGCCCGTTCCGGCCGCCTTGCCGACCTCGCCGACCTTGACGACAGTGCTTCCGTTGCGCTCGATCGGCTTGCTACGACCGCTCAGCACATCGCTGAGCCCCTGCTCACGCAGCGCGCGGCGCTTCTCCTCGAGCTTGTCGGGGAGTTCATCCTTCAGCGCCTGTGGTTCGGCAGCGGCCGGTGCTGCGGCCGGCAGTTTGGGCTGAGGCGCCGCCGAGGCGGACGGGCCGAAAGCCAGGCCTGTCGCCGTCAGTGAGAGCCCGAGCAGACCCACTGCGACTTTGCGCACGTGGTACCTCCGGTGTGAGGGAACCGGCCCAACGGGGGTACGGGGCCGGTGGGAGATCGATCCCACTAGTGGGACCATTGGTGAACATAGTTACTGGCGGGACGGGTGGGAAGACGAACGCGTCGATTTGTTGCAAGATTTTGTTGGGAATGCTTTTCACCGTCACACCCCGCCGGTTCATCAGCCGCGCTGACCAGCGCGGCCCCGGACGCGAACGTATACAACGACATTTTTCGATCAAGCTGATCGCACATACGACAGTGGGGCCGGCAGCGTCTCCGCCACCGGCCCCACCATCAGTTCTCGATCCGTGAAACCGTTACTTCTTCGCCGGCGTCACGTAGATCATGGCCGACGAGTTGTCCCCGGCAGCCTTCTTGATCGTCAGCGAGACGCCGTAGTTCACGCCCTGGTCGCCGGGGTTTCCGGTGCCCAGCACGATCGCGCCACCGCCCAGGGTCACGCCGTAGAACTCCGGCGCCGGGCTGCCGTCCGGGTGGGTGACCCGGGTGGTGTACGGCGCGTTGTTACGCGACGGCAGGACCACCGACGCGTCGTTGTCCCGAGCGTAGGCAGCGCCATCGCGCATCTCGATACCCGGGTACCAGCCCTTGGCGTCGGTGAACGCCTTCACCGGCGCCAACCCCTTGAACTTCGTGCAGTACGAGCTGTACGGCTCGTCCGCCGCCTCCAGGCACTCGGTGAACGGGTACGTCCGCTGCAACGTGAAGGCCGCGTTCGAGGACTGCGGGCGGCTCGGCAGGTTGTCCGTCACCGACGGATCCTTCACGGCCGCCTCACCGGTGCGCCGCAACGGGTCGAAGTGCGAGTCGACGATGAGCAACCCGCCCTTCGCGCCGTAGCTGGGCAGCGCGGTCATCTGCCCGGTGACGTGGTTGACGTCGCCGAGCGCGGTGTCCCGGTACCAGACCAGCATGCCCGGGGCGTTGTAGGAGATCCGGTCGACCTTCCACGCCTCGTGCGAGTAGATGGTGTCGTAGGCGTACTTCAGTCCCTTGTCGAAGCCGTCGAAGTTGCGCCACTCCGCCAGGTAGTACTGGGCGTGGACCTCGGTGCCGCTGGAGACCTTCCAGCCCCCACCGGTGGTGTCGACGAAGGTGCCGCCGGTGGCCGTCCAGCCGTTGTCGCCACCCTCGACGTCGTCACTCCAGGTGGTGGCGCCGCCGCCGGTGACCGAGAAGTCGTCGACGAACCAGTTGCGCTCCTCGAACGCCTCGTCCGTGGCCAGGCGCAGCCGCACCTGCACTGTCGTCCCGGCGTACGCCGACAGGTCGACGTAGTCGTGGCGCCAGCCGTCGGTGCTGCCGGTCAGGCCGTACTTCTTGCCGCCGAAGTCGTTCATGCGGCCGTTCGGGTCCGGGTAGCCGTCCGGCGTGGTGACCACCGTGCCGCCCTCGTCGTACACCTTCTGCTCGGTCCAGGTCGTACCGCCGTCGGTGGAGAGCTCGACGAAGCCGTAGTCCCAGTCCTCCTCGATGATGTAGTTGTTCCACATCCAGAACTTCGAGTCGGCGGCTGCCGGCACGTCGACCGAGCGGCTCAGCTTGACGTCGGCCCACTCCTGGTCGTTGTTGCTGTGCCACATCTTGGTGCCGCTGTGCGGGGTGGCCAGCGTGGTCACCTTGTCCGGCAGGTCGACCTTGATGCCGTCCTCGGAGTCGATCGGGGTGCGCGACGTCTGGCCGAGCTTCACCTCGCGCGGGTTCGACCCGGGGCGGATGGTCAGCGGGTCGGCCCAACCGAGCACCCACTTGTCCCAGATGCCCATGTGCGTCGGCAGCGCCTGGAAGATCTCACCCGAGTGCGAGCCCGAGGCCATGAGGTCCCAAAAGTCCACGTCGGAGTCGGCGTTGCCGGACGTGTCGTAGAGGTCCGGCAGGCCCAGGTCGTGGCCGAACTCGTGCGCGAACACGCCGACACCGGCGTCCTCCGGCTGCACGATGTAGTTCGACGCCTTCAGGTTGGTGCCCGGGATGGTGTAGCCACCGGCGACCGTGGAGGAGTGCGCCCACACGGCGTACACGCCCTCGGCGCCGCCGCCACGGGACTTGCCCTGACCGGCGTGCACCAGCACGAGGTGGTCGATCACGCCGTCCGGCTCGAAGACGTTGCCGTCACCGTCGCGGTCGGCCTGGTCCTCGATGTCGTAGTCGGCCCACGGGAAGTTCGGGTCCTTCGCGACGAGCGCGTCGATCGCGTCGGTCGCGAGGCGGCCCGCGCCGGCCGGGTTGTCCGGGTGGCCGTTCATCGACTGCTCACGGCCGGGAACCCACGCGCCGGTCTCGTCCTGGAAGCAGCGGTTGGCCGCGTACCAGCCCTCCGAGTGCGGCACGGTGATCCACGGGCTGGCCTGCCCGTCCACCGTGTACGCGTTCTTGGACATCTCCAGGTACATGTTGTGCATGGTGCGACCGGACAGGTCGATGCCCTTCTTGCCGTCCGGGCCCTTCAGGTCCGTGCGGACCCGCTCGGTGATGCCCTTCTTGCTGTAGAGCATCTTGTTGTAGTGCTGCGGCGAGAAGTTCGGCACCCACATCGAGTTGTTGTCCTCGTGGGGCAGGCGCGCCGGGTCCGGGATCTTGTTGTGCTTCGGGCCGTTCTGGACCGTGCCGGGGACACAGGTGCGGTCCTCGAACACCGTCTTGGGGACCATCACGCCGGTGAAGTCGTCGTTGGCCTTGTCGTTGAACTCCACCAGCAGCGTCAGCAGCTTCGCCGTCTGGGTGGTCGGCGCCTTCTTGAACTTGCGGGGGTTCTGACCGGTCTTCAGCGACTTGGCCTCGTCCTTGGCCAGTTGCCGTGCGGTCACCGGGTTGCCCCGAGCGTGCTTCTGGTCGAACGCGCGCGCGGACTCCGCGGCAGGGGTGTAGATGCCACCCTTGCCCTTCACCTCACGGCCGGTGGTGTCCGGCTGCACCTCGGGCTCGGCGTAGTTGATGTAGTGCTCGTCGGCGCCGATCACCGCCTGGGGGGTGCCGGACGGCGACTGGGCCGCCGCACTGCCACTCACGGTCAGTGACGTGGCCGCGAGGGCGATGGCGGGCAGCGCGACGAGTAGTCGTCGCCGCGCCCTGGACTGCGGTTTGTGGTTCATGCCGCTCCGTTTCTCGGGCATGGGGAGGAGGACGTTGGCGTGGTCGACCATCGATGTGATGTGTGTCGAACTCTTCCAACCTGCGTGAACCTAAAGCACAACCGGCCGAAAGGACAGCGGTGGCCTGTGCCTGTGCCCGTTCAGCTTCTCCCGACTCCTCCGACCGACCGATGTGACAGTGGCGAGGCGGCGCGAACCGTACCCGTAAGACATGACGGAGGGTGGCGGTCCGCCCGGACCGCCACCCTCCAATGGGTACGCCTACCGTCAGTCCTCGTCGGACTTCGTACCGCTCATCCCCGAGGAGATCAGGTCCATCACCGAGGAGTCCTGCAACGTGGTCACGTCGCCCAGCGACCGGTTCTCCGCCACGTCCCGCAGCAACCGGCGCATGATCTTGCCGGAGCGGGTCTTCGGCAGCTCCGGCACCAGCATGATCTGCCGCGGCTTGGCGATCGGGCCGAGCGTCTTCGACACGTGGTTGCGCAGGTCGGAGATGAGCTGCTCGCCCGCCTCACCGGCAATGTCCGTGCTGCCTCGCGGGATGGCGAACGCGACGATCGCCTGACCGGTGGTCGGATCGGTCGCGCCGACCACCGCCGCCTCGGCCACCGAGGGGTGCGACACCAACGCCGACTCCACCTCGGTCGTCGAGATGTTGTGCCCGGAAACCAGCATCACGTCGTCGACCCGGCCGAGCAGCCAGATGTGCCCGTCGTCGTCCTTCTTCGCACCGTCGCCGGCGAAGTACATGCCCTGGAAACGCGACCAGTACGTGTCGATGAACCGGTCGTCGTCACCCCAGATGGTGCGCAGCATCGACGGCCACGGCTCGCGCAGCACCAGGTAGCCGCCACCGCCGTTCGGCACCGACTGGCCCTGGTCGTCCACCACGTCGGCCACGATGCCCGGCAGCGGCGTCATCGCCGACCCCGGCTTGGCAGCGGTCACCCCCGGCAACGGCGAGATCATGATGGCGCCCGTCTCGGTCTGCCACCAGGTGTCCACCACCGGCAGCTCGCCCCGGCCGATGTGCTCCCGGTACCACATCCAGGCCTCCGGGTTGATCGGCTCGCCGACGCTGCCCAGCAGGCGCAGCGAGGACAGGTCGAAGCCCGCCGGGATGTCGTCGCCCCACTTCATCATCGTCCGGATCAGGGTGGGAGCGGTGTACAGGATGCTCACCCCGTACCTGTCGATGATCTCCCAGAACCGACCCTTGTGCGGCGTGTCCGGGGTGCCCTCGTACATCACCTGGGTGGCGCCGTTGGAGAGCGGGCCGTACACGATGTAGGAGTGCCCGGTGACCCAGCCGATGTCGGCCGTGCACCAGTAGACGTCCGTCTCGGGCTTCAGGTCGAACACCGCGTGCGTCGTGTACGACGCCTGGGTGAGGTAGCCGCCGGTGGTGTGCAGGATGCCCTTCGGGCGGGCAGTGGTGCCGCTGGTGTACAGGATGAACAGCGGGTGCTCGGCGTCGAACGGCTGCGCGGTGTGCTCGGCCGACGCGGTCTCCACCGTCTCGTGCCACCAGTGGTCCTTCTCCGACCACGCCACGTCCTCGCCGGTGCGGCGGACCACGAGCACGTGCTCCACCGACGGGGAGTTCGCCACCGCCTCGTCCACAGTGGGCTTCAACGCCGACGGCTTGCCCCGCCGGTAACCACCATCCGCGGTGATCACCACCTTGGCGCTGGCGTCCTGGATCCGGTTGCTCAACGAGTCGGCGGAGAAGCCACCGAAGACCACGCTGTGCGCGGCGCCGATCCGGGCGCACGCCAACATGGCCACCGCCGCCTCCGGGATCATCGGCAGGTAGATCGCCACCCGGTCGCCGGCGGTCACCCCCAGGTCGGTGAGCGCATTCGCCGCCCGGCAGGTCAGCTCGTGCAGGTCCGCGTACGTGATGGTGCGGGTGTCGCCCGGCTCGCCCTCCCAGTGGATCGCCACCTTGTCGCCCCGGCCCGCCTCGACGTGCCGGTCCAGGCAGTTGTACGCGACGTTGAGCTGCCCACCCACGAACCACTTCGCGAACGGCGGGTTCGACCAGTCGAGCACCTCATCCCACTTCTTCGACCAGGCCAGCCGGTCGGCCTGCTTCGCCCAGAAGGCCAGCCGGTCGGCCTCGGCCTCGGCGTACGCGTCGACGGTGACGTTGGCGTGCGCGGCGAGTTCGGCCGGCGGGGGGAACTGGCGCGTCTCGTTCAGCAGATTGGCCAATGCCTCGCTCATGCCGTGACTCCTCATCCTCGGGGTGACCTGGGTCTCGATGGCACGAGGGTAGTCGCGAGGCCTGCGACCGGCCACGGCTGCCCGCTGCGTCGCGCCGAGTGGCCCCCGCCGCGCGCCCGACGGCCCGTCGCTGCGCGAAGTGCCTTGATCGACACGGATTCATGGAAGTCGCGGTGTCCAGGCCAGGCGGACACCCCAACTTCAATGAACCCGTGTTGACGTTGCCGGAACTGCCGCGTCGGGCGGGTGGTCCGGGTCGCGTTGCGGGCGGGTGCGGCCCGCAACGCCGGGCCGGGTCGTTAGCGTGGCGGGGTGACCACCGACCCGCTCGCCCCGCTGCTCGCGCTCGCCGACATCCCCGCCGCCGTCGAGCAGGCCCGCGAGCGGTTCGACCAGGCGCTCGGGCACCGGGCGCTGCGCCGGCACGGTGGACAGGTTGCCGCCGAGGTCAGCCTCCGCTCCGCAGTGGCCAGCGCGGCCCTCGAGGGGGCCGGGCACGAGCGTGAGGCGGTCCGGGCCGGCACCGTCACCGACCCGGTGCTCCAGGGGGCGCTGCGGGTCGCCGGAGCGCTGCCCGGCCTGAGTGAGCTGTGGCCGAAGGCACCCCGCCAGGCGCTCGCGAAACTGCACGTTCTCGCCGCCCGGGACCTGGTGTCGGAAGCCGAGCTGGGCCGCCCGGTCGCCGACCCGGTGGTCGCCACCCGTCTGGACGGGCTGGCCGGCCTCGTCGCCGGCGGCACGAAGGTCTCCCCGCTGGTGCTCGCCGCAGTCGTGCACGGGGAGTTGCTGAACCTGCGCCCGTTCGCCGGGCCGTCCGGCGTGGTGGCCCGCGGGGCCGCCCGGCTGGTGCTGCTCGCCAGCGGCCTCGACCCGCGTGGCCTGCTCGCCGTCGACGTCGGGCACCGCGAGCGGGAGCCCGAGTACGTCGGCGCGGCCGGTGCCTTCGCCACCGGCACCCCGGACGGGCTGCGCTCCTGGCTACGCCACTACATGGCCGCCGTCGAGGTCGGCGCCGACCAGCTCACCGCCATCGGGGACGAGATCCTCGCCGCCGCCTGAGCGGTTGAGTGGGTGGGATCAGGCGGTGGTGGCGGCTCGGGTGCGGCGGTGCCGGCCGTACCAGGCGATGCCGATGGCGACACCCACCCCGACCCCCAGGGCCGCCGCGGCCACCGGGACCGCGGGCCGTTCCCGCAGGCGCCGGCCCAGCGGGATCGGGTGCCGGAACTCCAGCACCGGCCACGCGTTCTCCGAGGCCAGCTTGCGCAGCTGCCGGTCCGGGTTGACCACACTCGGGTGTCCGACGCACTCCAGGAGCGGGCGATCGCTGTACGAGTCGGAGTAGGCGTACGAATCAGCCAGGTCGTAGTCCCGGGCGGCGGCCAACTCGCTGACCGCCTCGACCTTGCTCGGGCCGGCCGCGTAGAACTCGACCTCGCCGCTGTACCGGCCGTCCCGCACAGTCATCCGGGTGGCGATCACGTCGGTCACCCCGAGCAGCTCGCCGATCGGCCGGACCATCTCCTCGCCCGACGCCGACACCAGCACCACGTCCCGCCCGGCCGCCTGGTGCTCCACGATCAGGGCGGCGGCTTCCGCGTACACGTAAGGGTTGATCAGCTCGTGCAGCGTCTCCGCGACGATCTGGCGGACCTGCTCCACCTGCCAGCCCTTGCAGAGCGCAGCCAGGTAGTCCCGTGTTCGGGCCATGGTCTGCTCGTCGGTGCCGCCCAGCCGGAACATCAGCTGCGCGTACGCCGACTTGACCACGTCACGCCGGGTGATCAGCCCATCCCGGTAGAACGGCCGACCGAACGCCAGGGCGCTCGACTTGGCGATGACGGTCTTGTCCAGATCGAAGAAAGCGGCACTTCGGCCCACGGCGCGAAAGTCTAGCCGGATGGTCTATCGTCGGCGGGTGCCCGGGGTCATGCCACCCCTCAGACCTGCGGGCTCTCCGCTCCGCGTGATCGCGCTCACACTCTGCGAGGAGATTTTCGCAGTGAGTGGAGGCAGCACCACTCGACGTGACGGGCCCGCTCAGGCAGACTTGTCCGTACGACGAGCTTTCACATCCTCGAAACAGGCAGACCCTCAGCGGTTGCACCCCCCGTGACCGCTGAGTGGTTCGGCTCGACCCCCCCGGAGCCGAACCTCCGACGACCCCCGTCTCCCCCCGACGGGGGTCGTCCCTTTTCCCTGGAAGCGCGCCATTGCTGCAAGCGCGCCGGCTGCCGGTCTCTGGCCACCGGGCTCGTTGCGCGACACAACCCCGCAACATGAGGCGCGCTCGTGCGATTCAGCGGGGGGCTGTCGATGAGCGGTACCGCTCGGACGAGGTCCCCTCCCCAGCTCGTCGTGGACCGTGCGATCGCCGCGTGGCGTGTAATTTGCCAAACGGGACGAGCTGGGAAGGAAACACGTGGCTGCTGGTGGCTTCTCGTCGAAACGGCTGGCTCGGGTGCAAGGGTTGCTTGAGCGCCACGTCGACTCCGGCTTCGTCCCGGGCATGGTGGTCGTCCTCGCCCGGCACGGCGAGGTGCACGTCGAGGCAACGGGTCATCTCGCGTTCGAGGGCGCAGGGTCGCAGATGCCGATGGCGGTCGACACGATCTGTCGCCTGGGCTCGATGACGAAGCCGATCGTCGCCGCGTGTGCGATGACCCTCGTCGAGGACTGCACACTCCGCCTCGACGACCCGGTCGACGATCTCCTCCCGGAGCTGGCGGACATGACAGTGCTCGCCGATCCCCACGGCCCACTGGACGACACCGTCCCGGCGGAACGCCCGATAACGCTGCGGGACGTACTGGACGGCACCCTTGGCACCGGCATGGTCCCCGCCGAGCCGGGAACGGTGCCGATCGCCGACGCGCTGAACGCACTCGAATATCCGTCGCCGGACGAGTGGATCCGCCAGCTCGGTGACCTTCCGCTCGTCCACCAGCCAGGTGAGCGCTGGATGTACGACACCGCCGCCAACGTGACCGGTGTGCTCATCGCCCGGGCCACCGGCATGTCCTTCGGGGATGCCATCCGTGAGCGGGTCTGCAAGCCGCTTGGGATGGCCGACACCGCCTTCAAGGTGGGTAGCGAGAGCATCGGCCGGTTCGCGACGGCGTACGAGCAGGACAACGCCGCCACCGGCGAGCCGGTTGTCGAAGACGCTCCCGACGGGCGGTTCAGTCGACCGCGGATGTTCGAGTCCGGTGGCGGCGGGCTCGTCTCGACCGCCCAGGACTACCTCGCCTTCGCCTCGGCTCTGCTCGCGGGCGGCGCCCACCGGGGCGAGCGGGTGCTGTCGCGGCCGGCGGTGTCGCTGATGACGAGCGACCACCTGACCCCGACGCAGAAGGCCATCTCCGGGTTCTGGCCCGGATACTTCGACGCCATCGGTTGGGGGTTCGGACTGTCGATCCGGACCCGCCGCACACACCTCGGGCCCTCGGTCGGCAGCTACGGATGGCCCGGCTTCTATGGCACCGCCTGGTACAACGATCCCGCCGAGGACCTGACGACGATCGTGTTCATGCAGCGGTCGCACGCGGGCGACCAGCGGCTGCCGATGTGGCACGACTTCTGGACCACCGTCTACCAGGCAATCGACGACTGACCGCATCGCTCGTTTCCCGGTGGGCGGCACCCGCCCTCGGCCGCGCGGTAATCCCGGGGCCCCCAGCGACACAAGCCACTGTGAGAGTCGCCGAGGCAATGGGGGTTCGGGTGGGTCCACCGAAGAAGCGGGACGAGGGCTGGTTCACCAGTCTCTACGCCGCCGAGTACGAGCACATAGTCCGATACGGCCTGCGTCGGCTCGCTGACCGGGATGCCTCGGCGGAGCTTGCCCAGGAGGTCTTCGTCGTCGCCTGGCGTCGCCGCGTCGAGGTGCCGGATCGCAGCCTGCCCTGGCTGTACGGGGTGGCCCGGCGCCTTCTGGCGAACCAGTGGCGGTCGCGACGCAGCGCACCGGACCTCCTTTCGATCACCGACGTCGACCTCGAGCGACTGGCCGGATCTTCGGGTGCCGACACGAGGGTCGGGGTCGCCGACATCTGGTCCGCTCTGGCCACCCTCAACGACCTCGACCAGGAAATCCTCCGGCTGGTCGGCTGGGAGGAGCTGACGGTGTCCGAGGCGGCCAAGGTTCTCGGCTGCACCGGGGCGACCGTGGCAGTGCGGCTGCATCGCGCCCGCCGTCGTCTTGCCGAAGCAATGTCGGACCGGCCCGCCCAGACCCGGCGTCGACCGGTGTTGGTGACCATTCGAGAGGATCTGTGATGTTCGGAGCCGAGCGAACCCGTACTCTTCTGGGCCCGGCCGACCCGGCCCGGAACGCCGCCGTCGGGCCACCGCTGGTCTCGGCGCGCGAGCTGATCGACCGCGCCGGCGCTACCGAGACGGTCGCCGGGCGTCGTCGCGTACACCCGACACGCCGGCTGGTCCTGGCGGCCGGGACGCTGGCCGCCGCGGTCGGTGCTGTGGCGGCGCTCCAGCCATTCGGCGGGGGCGCACCGGACACTCCGGGCGAACCGGCGGCAGCGGGGTTGGTGCTCGTGCCGGTCGCGTACCAGTTCGACGCGGATCCGCCGGCCGCCGGCCCGCAGCTACGCATGCTGGCCGACAAGATCAAAGACGCAGCGTACGACCACCAGAGCGGGCGCTACATGTATCACCACACGAAGCTGTGGGGCGATCCGGTGATGACGTCTGCCGACGGCCGCCACCACGTGGCCTTCGCCAGCGAGACGAAGCTCTGGCAGGCCGCAGACGGGACCGGTAACCAGATCAGGATTCAACTGGAGCCCCAGTACCCCGACCAGGAGTCTCGGGACTACTGGCAGCGCGAGAGCATTGGGCGACCAGCAACCACCGGCACCCCCGCACCGAGCGTCATGCCGCTACCGCCCGAGGAGCTCACGCCGCCGTCGGCCGTCCCGTCGGAGCTGCGGGAGCGGCTGAAGGTCGAGTACGGCGCGGGGGCGGCGAGCAAGGGGGTCAGCACGCTCTACGGGCGGTACGTCGTACCGCGTGCGACCCGAGCGGCGGTCCTGCGGGTCCTCGCCGACGTGCCCGGCTTCCGCTGGCGGGGGCAGGTCACCGACCGCGCCGGCCGGCACGGAGTGGCCGTCACCTTCGACGACCGCGAGCACGACCAGCAATCACTTCTGATCTTCGATCCGAAGACGGGCGAATTGCTCGCCGATGAGCTGTTGACCCTGTCGCCCGTGCGGATGAGCTCGTACAACGTGATCCTCGATACCGCCTGGGCAAATCAGCCCGGCTGACCGCCGACTTGCGGGGCCGCTCCTTCCCGGGAGCGGCCCCGCTGTTTTCCCGCAGTGGCAGTAGCTGCGGCGTTGCCCGCGCTCCTAACAGATCAACTGTTTCGGCGGGGGTTTTCCACAGGCCACCAGGTTGTCCACAGGCGACGACATCGGGTCGGCTCGTGGGGCGGATTCCGAGCAGGGTCGGCGGCATACCAGAGTCCGACCGCTGGAGGCCGCGATGCCACCCCGTACCACGGTTCCGCCGATCCGCCGGCTTCCGCTGGTCGTCACCGGCGACGACGATCTGCTCGACGATGTGCTCCGGCTCGCCGCCGTCGGTGGCACCGAGGTGGAGCTCGCCCGCGACCCAGCGGCTGCCCGTACCCGTTGGCTTTCCGCGCCCCTGGTGCTGCTCGGCGCCGATCAAGCACAGGCCTGTCTGCGCGCCCGGTTGCCGCAGCGGCCCCGGCTGGTGCTGCTCGGCCGGGCCGGTCAGCTCGACCCCGGCTGGCAGATCGCCGAGCTGATCGGGGCCGAGCACGTCGCCACGCTGCCGGCCGCGGAGCCGTGGCTGGTGGATCGGTTCGCAGAGCATGACCCGGACCGTCCGGCCGGCGTCGGCGCCCGGGTCGTCGCGGTCCTTGGTGGTCGGGGCGGTGCGGGCGCGAGTGTGCTCGCCGGTGGTCTTGCGGTGACCGCCGCCCGGGCCCGGCTGCGCACTCTCCTGGTCGACGCCGACCCGCTCGGTGGTGGCCTCGACCTTGTGCTGGGCTGGGAGCAGTTGGAAGGCCTGCGCTGGCCGTCGCTCACCAGCGCCGACGGGCGGGTGGACGCCCCGGCGCTGGTGCAGGCCCTGCCCAGCCGGGGTGATCTCGTGGTGCTCTCCTGGGACCGCGGCGAGATGCTGGCGTTGCCGGCGACGGCGATGGCGGCGACGGTCGACGCCGCCCGGCGCGGGCGTGACTTCGTGGTGATCGACCTGCCCCGGCAGTTGGACGATGCGGCCGTGGTGGCGTTGCAAGCCACCGACCAGGCGTTCGTCGTCGTGCCGGCCGAGTTGCGGGCCACTGCGGCGGCCACTCGGGTGGTGGCCGCGGCCGCCCCGCACTGCGCTGCGCTCTCGGTGGTGGTGCGCGGGCCTGCGCCCGGGCGGCTGCGGGCGACCGAGGTGGCACGCGCGCTGGGCCTCCCGCTGGCCGGCACGCTGCGCCCCGAGCCGGGGCTTTGCCGTGGGTTGGAACGGGGCGAGGCGCCGGCCGCCGGGGGCAAGGGCCCACTGGCCGCGCTCTGCCAACGGATCGTCACCGACCTCACCGGCGTGCCGGCTACGGGTGCGGCATGACCGCCGGGCCGGAGGACGGCACGCTTGCCGCTCGGGTACGGCAACGGATCGCCGCCGCCACCACCCCGGTCACCGCGGCGGCCATCGTCTCCGCGGTACGGGCCGAGCCCGCCGCCGCAGTGCTCGGTGACACCGCCATGCTGCGAATCGCCGACCGGGTGCGCGACGACCTCGTCGGCGCGGGGCCGTTGGCGCCGCTGCTCGCCGACCCGGAGGTCACCGACGTCCTCGTCAACGGGGCGCGGGTCTGGGTCGACCGTGGGTCGGGGCTGCACCAGGTCGCTGTCCCGGTGGGCTCGGTGGAGGACGTCCGCCGGTTGGCGCAGCGGCTGATCGCCAGCGCGGGGCGGCGGCTCGACGACGGCTCCCCGTACGCGGACGCGCGGCTTCCCGACGGCACCCGACTGCACGCCGTGCTGCCGCCGGTGGCGACCGAAGGTCCGTACCTGTCCCTGCGGACCTTCCGACACCGGCCGTTCACCCTCGATGAGTTGGTGCGCCAGGGTACGGTGCCGCGACCGCTGGCACCACTGCTCGCCGCAGTCGTCGCTGCCCGGCTGGCGTACCTGGTGACCGGGGGCACCGGGTCGGGCAAGACGACCCTGCTCAACACCCTGCTGGGGATGGTGCCGGCCACCGAACGGATCGTGCTGGTGGAGGACGCCGCCGAGCTGCGTCCGGGGCATCCGCACGTGGTGGGGCTCCAGGCCCGTACCGCCAATGTGGAGGGAACTGGCGTGGTCAGCCTGGCGGACCTGGTCCGACAGGCCTTGCGGATGCGCCCGGACCGGCTGGTGGTCGGTGAGTGCCGGGGCGGTGAGGTGGTCGACCTGCTGGCCGCGCTCAACACCGGCCATGACGGGGGTGCCGGCACGCTGCACGCCAACACACCGTCGGACGTGCCGGCCCGGTTGGAGGCCCTGGGCATGTTGGGTGGGCTGCCTCGTGCCGCGCTGCACGCTCAGGTGGCCGCCGCGTTGCAGGTGCTGTTCCAGGTGCGACGTGGCGACCGGGGTCGCGTCCTGGAGTCGGTCTGCCTGCTGCTGCCAGAGGGGCCCGAACGGATGGTGACCGTGGTGCCCGCCTGGGTGCGCGGCAGTGGGCTCGGGCTCGCCGCCCGTGCCCTCGGGGCGCTGCTGCGGGAGCGTGGGGTGGCGGTGCCGCCCATCCTCAGCGAGCCGTGGCCCGGATCGGCGGGCCCGGCATGACCGCCGAAACGATGGTGGCGGCGGCGCTGCTCCTGGTCGCCGCTGCCCTGGTGGCGTGGCCCGTGCGGAGCATCCGGGCCCGTCGACGTCGCGTGCTGGCACCGGCACGGAGGGGCGGCGGTGCCGATCCGGATGACGCCCTGGTGCAGTGGATCAGGGAACTCGGTCGCACGCCGGACGGGCCGGTCGACGGCACCGGCGCTGCCCCGATCTCGGGTCATCCGGTCGGCATCGCAATCGAGTCGGGTACCACTGCGGGTTCCAGCGGTAGGCGGACGGCACTCGGCTGGCCCGATCGGGACGTCACCCGTAGCCCGAGGTGGCCGGGAGCGACAGGTGGATTCACGCGTCCGGAGGGCCCGACACGCCCACCGGCCCGTCGTGATCCCCGACGCCCGACCGGCACCGCCCGGCCGGAGGTGGCCCCCACCACGCTCGATGCCGGACGACGGCCAGGCGCACCGGCGGCCACGATCACGACCGGTGTCAGCGGTCTGGACGTGGACGGTCGGAACGACGTCTCCGGTCCGGCAACCCCTCCGTCGGTGCACATCTCGCGATCAACGGCCCGCGTGTTGCCAGTGGTCGGTCTGCTCGGTGGCGGTGTGGGAGCCGTGGTCGGCGGTCCGGTGGCGGCGGTCGCGCTGGCCGGTTACGGCACGCTGGCTGTGCGCGCCGCGCTGCGTTGGCGAGTGAACCGGAGCGCCGAGCGGGACCGACGACGTGGGCTGGACCAGCTCTGCGGCCTCGCCGCGGATTTGCGGGCTGGCCTGCCCGTCCCACACGCGCTCGACGTCACGGCCGTCGAGAGTGACGGGGCGAACCGCCTACGTCAGCTGACCTCGGCGGCGGTGCGGTTGGCCGACCGGACCGGCGCGCCGCTGGCGGAGCTCGTGGAGCGGATCGAGGCGGACGCTCGGGCGACCGACCGGGGTCTGGCCGCAGCGGCGGCCCAGGCGGCGGGTGCCCGGGCCACGGCCTGGCTACTGGCTGCGCTGCCGATTGGCGGGATCGGGCTCGGGTACGGCATCGGTGTCGACCCCATGGCCGTGCTCCTGCACAGCACGGTCGGCGGAGCCTGCGCGGTTGTCGCGGTCGCCCTTCAGGCCGTCGGCCTCCTCTGGGCAGAACGGCTGGGCGCGACACCGGGGCGGGGCGAATGACGGCCCGCCGCCCAGCCGCTCAGCCCAGCTCAGCCGGCCAGCCCAGCTCAGCCGGCCAGCTCAGCTCAGCCGGCCAACGCAGCCCAGCCGGCCGGCCCAACTCGGCGAGCCAGCCCGGCTCAACCAGGCGGCGGCTCGATGCGATCCGGCTCGCGGCGGTGCTGGGTGGGTTTGCCGTGGCGATCGTCGTCGAGGGCTGGCTCGGGCTGCTCGGGGCACTCCCGGCCGCGTTCCTGCTTGATGTCCTCCTGCGGCGGATCGAGTCGCCCGCTGTGCGCAGGCGGCGGCAGCAGGAGGCCGCCGACCTACCGCTCGCCGCCGACCTGCTGGCCGCTGCGATGCGGGCGGGCGCCCCGGTGGATCGCTCGGTGTTGGCCGTCGCCGAGGCGCTGGACGGGCCGCTCGCCGGCCGGTTGGCCCGGGTCGGCCGCACGCTGCTGCTTGGTGGTGGCCCGGCTGAGGCATGGTCCGCGTTGGACGGAGTGCCCGGCGCGGAGCGCCTGACCGCGGCGGCGTTGCGCTCGGCCAACAGTGGTGCCGCCCTGGCCGGCGCACTGACCCGGCTCGCCGACGACCTGCGCGCCGACCGGGCCACCGCTGCCGAGGCATCGGCCCGCCGGGCGGGTGTGCTCATCGTCCTGCCGCTGGGGCTGTGCTTCCTGCCGGCGTTCATTCTCGCCGGACTCGTGCCGGTGATCGTCGCCGTTCTCGGCGATGTGCTCTGACCCATCGAGAAGGGAAACAGTCATGCGCAAACTCATCGCTCGCCTGCGCGGCGATGCCGGAATGAACACGGCCGAGTACGCCGTGGGCACCCTCGCCGCGGTCGCCTTCGCCGGCATCCTGTTGAAGGTGCTGACCTCCGGTAACGTCCAGTCGGCGCTGACCGCCGTCATCGACCGGGCACTGAAGTGATCGAGCGCCGGCAGGTCGGCCGCGATTCAGGGTCGAGCGTTCCCGGGCTGGCGGCACGCGGCGGGCGGAGACTTCGCGTCCTCGCGTGGGCGGTTGGCGGGGACCGGGGGTCCTTCACCGCCGAACTGGCAGCCGGCCTGCCGGCGCTGCTCCTGCTCCTGCTGGCCGGCCTGACCGCGGTCAACGCCGTCAGCGCACAGGCGGGCTGCCTGCACGCGGCCCGGGAGGCGGCGCTCGCCGCCGCCCGGGGCGCGGACGGCAGCGCGGAGGGTGGTCGTGCGGCACCGCCGGGGGCAGCGGTGTCGGTGTCCGTCGACGGCGACCGGGTGCAGGCGACGGTACGGGCACCCGTCCGGACGTTGGGCGGCCGGCTACCGCGAATCACAGTGGTCGCCACCGCCGTCGCCGTCGTCGAGCCGGGCGCTCACGAGGGGAGTTGGTAGTGCGACGAACTGGCGATCGATCACCCCGCGCCGGTCGCGAACCCGCTGTCGGAGGGCTCGTTGACGGTGGGCCGGGCCCGGAGCGAGGTGGAGCGACGGTCCTGCTGTTGGCGATAGGGCTCGTCTTCGTGGTGTTCGGAACGTTCGGCGCCGCCATCGTCGCCGCCGGGATGGCGAGCCAACGGGCGGCGGTAGCAGCCGACCTCGGCGCGCTGGCCGGGGCAGCCCGGGCACTCGACGGCGACGCGGTGGCCTGCGCGTCCGCCGCGGACCTCGCCGGTCGCAACGATGGCCGGCTGGTCGGCTGTCACCTCGACGGGCTGGACCTGCTGGTGACGGTCGAGGTGGCGTTCACGCCACTACCCGGGCTGACCCGGGTGGCCGCGGCGAGCGCTCGTGCCGGCCCGGTACGCGGCTGAGCCGCGCGGCTGAGGGTCGCGGCGGCGTCTCTGCTGACCGCCGCTGCCACCGCCGCCGTGGCGGCGGGCGCGGCCAGAGCAGAGTGCGGCCCGACGGCCTGCCGGCCGGGACTGGTCGAGGTCCAGGTCCCGGCCGGCGGCCGAGGTTTGGGTGGCCGCGACGGCGACCGCGGAGCATCGCCGCACCGCCCTGGTCCGGGCCGGGTGTGTCAGCGGGCCTGGAGCGCGTCGAGGGCGACGGCCATCGCGATGACCAGACGACGGTCGATCTGCGGGTTCTGCACCTCGACGATGTACTTGTCGCGCAGGCCCCACTTCTTGACCACGGTGAAGACCGGCTGGCCGCCCGCGGTGAAGTCGAAGTGGTACGGCAGCCAGGACAGCGAGTCGACGAATCGACGCAGCAGTGCCACCGGCATGCTTCGCTCCTGGCCCGTCACCTGCGGCAGGCCGCCCTGCTCGACGTGCCAGGTGGACCGCAGCAGCGACTGGGCGAAGTCCTTGCGGAACAGGCCGATCGGGTTGCCAGCCGCGTCGGTGACGTCGTACGTGGCGCCGAGGTCGATGCGCTGGCGGGCCTTGAAGCCGAGCAGAGGCTGCTGCTTGGAGTCGTCCGTGTAGATGGTCACCTGCTCCTTGAAGGCGAGCCGCTTCTGCTGCGCGAACGCCAGCAGCTCACCCTCGGTGCCGTCGGGGGAGACCGCCCGGACCTCGTACTGGTTGACCATCATGCGAAGTCGCTGGCGGATGTGGAACTGGTGCTGGCCCTGCAAGTTGTCGAGCTGCATGTGTACTCCTCTGGGTCGGTGCGCCGGAGTCTCGCACAGCCCGACAACCGTCGTGCCCCCTGCTATCCATGATCAGTTGCTGCTGGGTAGCCGTCGAGGTCGCCGGACGACTACCCAGCACGGAGTGATCACTGGTGCCCTAGCAGGATCACTCCGGGAGACCTCAGCGACTGTCGACGGAGGTCGCGGCCCGCAGCGCCCAGGTGTTCAGCACCTGGTGGATGCCGCGCAGCCGCTCGTTGATCTGTTCCAGCCGTTCCGCCTGGGCCAGGGCGGCCAGTGCCGACCCCAGCGCGATCTGCTGGTCGAGGGTGAGATTGTCCTGGTCGATGGTGTAGAGCAGGTCGACGGTTTCGGCGATGGTGTCGGCCACAGCTTCTCCTCGGGCACGGGGGGCGATCAGCAACATTGGCATCGATGGAAGCGCTCCCACACCATTGTGCCCCGTGCCATGCCGATTCATGCAAGCCGCTCAGTCCGGCAGGTTCGTCAGCACCACGTCGAGCACCCGGATCGCGTCCGGCTTGGAGAGGGGGTTGTTGCCGTTGCCGCATTTCGGTGACTGCACGCAGGACGGGCAGCCGGCCTCGCAGCCGCACTCCGCGATCGCGTCCCGGGTGGCCCGCAGCCACGCCGCCGCCGTCCCGTACGCCCGCTCGGCGAACCCGGCGCCACCCGGATGCCCGTCGTAGACGAAGACGGTCGGCGCCTCGGTGTCCGGGTGCAGCGCGGTGGAGAGCCCGCCGATATCCCACCGGTCGCAGGTGGCCATCAGCGGCAGCAGGCCGATCGCGGCGTGTTCGGCGGCGTGCAGCGCACCCGGCACGTCGGCCGGCTGGACCCCGGCGAGGGCCAACGACTGCGGTGACAGGGTGAACCAGACCGCCACCGTGCGCAGCTCCCGGGCGGGCAGGTCGAGCGGCCGGGTGTCGATCACCTCGCCGGTGGCGATCCGCCGCCGCTGGTACGACACCACCTGGCTGGTCACATCCACCTCGCCGAGGAACATGCCGACCGGCCCGGCGTCAACGTAGGAGCGCACCGACACCACGGACAGGTCGGTGACGTCGCGGGCGTGGGTGGACCAGTCCGGCTCCTCGGCGCGCACCAGCGCGCAACCGTCGGCCAGGTCCAGCTGGTCGACCACGTACGAGACGCCCTGGTGCAGATAGACCGCGCCGGAGTGCAGCAGGAAGTGCGAGGAACCGCCGTCGACAGTGCCGAGCAGCCGGCCGGTCGACGACTCCACCACGGCGACCGGGGCGCCGCCCTCGCCGCGCAGGTCCACCTCGGGCCGCTCCCGGTGCCGCCAGTACCAACCGGTGGGCCGCTGCCGCAGCGCCCCCGCCGCGACCAGCTCGTCGACCGCCTCCTTCGCTCCCTCGCCGAAGAGCGCCAGGTCGGCCGGGGTGAGCGGCGCCTCCACCGCGGCGCAGGCCAACTGCGGTGCCAGCACGTACGGGTTGGCCGGGTCGAGCACCGTCGCCTCCACCGGCGCGCCGAAGATCGCCTCCGGGTGGTGCACCAGGTAGGTGTCCAGGGGGTCGTCCCGGGCCACCAGCACCGCGAGGGCCTCCTGCCCGGAACGCCCGGCGCGGCCCGCCTGCTGCCACAGCGACGCCCGGGTGCCCGGGTAGCCGCAGATCAGCACCGCGTCGAGCCCGACCAGGTCCACGCCCAGCTCCAGCGCGTTGGTGGAGGCCAGGCCGAGCAGATCGCCGTGCAGCAGGGCCCGTTCCAGCTCGCGCCGCTCCTCCCGCAGGTAACCGCCCCGGTAGGCGGCCACCCGGTCGCCGAGCCCCGGCACCGCGTCGTCCAGCGCTCGACGCGCGTTGGCGGCCACCACCTCGGCACCCTTGCGGGAGCGGACGAATGCGAGGGTGCGGACCCCCTCGGCGACCGTGTCGGCGAGCAGGTCCGCGGTCTCGCGCAGCGCCGACCGGCGGACCTGGCGAAGCTCGTCGTGGTCGCCCGTCGCCTGCGGCGGCACCGGAGAAGAGGCCGACGAGTCGGGTGGCAGCAGCGGCGGTTCCCAGAGTGCGAAGGTCACCCCGCCGCGGGGGGAGGCGTCCTCGGTGACCGCTGTCACCGGCAGGCCGGTCAGCCGTCCGGCCGCGGTGGCCGGGTCGCCGGAGGTGGCCGAGGCGAGCACGAACACCGGGGTGGCCCCGAACCGGGCGCACTGCCGACGCAGCCGACGCAGCACGTGCGCGACGTGCGAGCCGAACACGCCCCGGTAGGTGTGGCACTCGTCGATCACCACGTACGCGAGTCGGCGCAGGAAGCCGGACCACTGGGCGTGCCCGGGCAGGATGCCGTGGTGCAGCATGTCCGGGTTGGTCAGCACGAACCGGGAGTGCCGGCGGATCCACTCCCGCTCGGTGCGTGGAGTGTCCCCGTCGTAGCAGGCGGGGCGTACGCCCTCCAGCTCCAGCGCGGCGACGGCGCGCAACTGGTCCGCGGCGAGCGCCTTGGTCGGCGCCAGGTAGAGCACTGTGGCCCGGGGGTCGGCGAGCAGGGTGGCCAGGGCGGGCAGTTGGTACGCCAGTGACTTGCCGGACGCGGTGCCGGTGGCGACGACCACGTGCTGGCCCTCGTACGCCAGGTTGGCCGCCTCGGCCTGGTGCTGCCAGGGCGCGACCACGCCACGCCGGGTGAACGCCGCGCGCAACTCCGCCGGTGCCCACGACGGCCACGGGGCGGGCACCCCGGCGCGGGCCGGCACCCGCTCGACGTGGGTGACCGGGTCGGCGGCGCCCCGGGCGCGTAGCCGGCGCAGCAGGTCGGCCGGCGCTGGCCCGGGGCCGGGACCAGCGGATACGGTGGCCGCGGACGACGACTCCAGGTCGCGGCGCGGCGTGTGGCGCGCGGAGCTGAAGTCGTCGGAGGTCACGCCCTGCACTCTCGCACTGGTGTTCGGAGATGAAAAGTCGGACACCGGGGTAAGGGGAAGCCTCCGCTGGCGTCCGCAGGCCGCCTCGGCGGTAGTGGTTAGATGCCCACGAGAGTTTACGGCTCTGGCGAGGAGGACCGATGGAGCTGTCACTGGCGACCCGCACCGTGGGCGAGCACACGGTGCTCGAGGTCGGTGGTGAGGTGGACGTCTACACCGCGCCCCGGCTCCGTGAACGACTCCTCGAACTGATCGACGGTGGCGCCCGTCACGTGGTGGTCGACCTCGGTCGGGTGGATTTCCTCGACTCCACCGGGCTGGGCGTGCTGGTCGGCGCGCTCAAGCGGCTCCGCTCGGCGAGCGGTTCGTTCGCGCTGGTCTGCGACAAGGAGCCGCTGCTCAAGATCTTCCGGATCACCGCGCTCGACCAGGTGTTTCCGCTGCACCCGACGGTCGACGCGGCGATCAGCGCCGACTCGGCGGGCGCCGGCGCGTGATGGCGACAGTCAAGCTCTCGTTCTCGCCCGCCCCGGTGCACGTGCGCACCGCCCGCCTGGTCGGCGTCGCCGTCGCCCGGCGGGCCGGCGTGCGGGAGGACCTGCTGGACGAGGTGCGCCTGGCCATCGGTGAGGCGTGCACGCGCGCGGTGGCCCTGCACCGGCAGTACGGCCTGGCCGACCCGGTGCTGGTGGAGATGTCCGACGGTGGCTCGTACGCCGTGCGGGTGGTGGACCGGGCGCCGATCGAGGCGGGTATCGGTCTGACCGCGCTGCCGCCGGACGAGCTGGCCAACGAGTCGCTGACCGATGAAGCGCTGACCACCGGCGTCGGCTTCGCGCTGCTCGCCGGCTTCGTCGAGGACCTCCAGGTGCGCCCGGTCGACGTGGGCATCGGCACCGAGGTGCGGATGGTGTGGCCGGTCGGCCGCTGATCAGTTCCGCTGCGTAGGCCGCGTCCCCTGCTGGGGATGCGGCCTTCTTCGCATGGATCGGGCCCTATATCAGATTTCGTTTCATAACACAGCGACGAAGATCATCGCGACACGGTGCCACCTGGGTGTGACCTCCAACACTGCGGAGGGCTACAGTACCCGGGTTGTCAGCAAGTGACCTATCCCGCAGCCAGCGGGTATGGGTGTTCATCGCTGGTCCGCTGGTGGGTTGGCGCGCGCTTGCGAGTCCGCATCCAGGCGTCGGTCAGTGCGTCTCCACTCACCGGCGCGATTGTTCGGTAACAGGAGGACACAGATGTCCGAGACCTTGGCCGCCGACGGCGGCGGGCTTTCCCTTACCGGAAGCAATGTCACCTACGTCGTCATCGCCGCGGTTGTCGCGCTGGTGGCACTCGGTTTCGCTGCCGCCCTGACAAAAACGGTGCTGGCCGCTGGTAAGGGCACCGAGAAAATGCAGGAGATCTCGGGGGCGGTCCAGGAGGGCGCCTCGGCCTACCTGCTCCGTCAATTCCGCACCCTGGCGATCTTCGTCGTCGTCGCCGTCGTGCTGCTCTTCCTGCTTCCGGTGCACGACACCGATGGCAGTGAGCTGGCTGTGAAGATCGGCCGCTCGCTCTTCTTCGTGGTGGGCGCTCTGTTCAGCGCGTTCATCGGCGGCGCGGGCATGTGGCTGGCCACCCGAGCCAACCTGCGTGTGGCAGCCGCCGCACGGGAGCGAGCAGGCGGCCGTGAGGCGGCCATGAAGATCGCTTTCCGGACCGGCGGTGTCGTCGGCTTCCTCACCGTCGGCCTCGGCCTCTTCGGTGCGGCGCTGGTCGTCCTCGTCTACCGGGGTGACGCGCCCACAGTGCTGGAGGGCTTCGGCTTCGGCGCCGCGCTGCTCGCGATGTTCATGCGGGTCGGTGGCGGCATCTTCACCAAGGCCGCCGACGTCGGCGCCGACCTGGTCGGCAAGGTCGAGCAGGGCATCCCCGAGGATGACCCGCGCAACGCCGCCACCATCGCCGACAACGTGGGCGACAACGTCGGTGACTGCGCCGGCATGGCCGCCGACCTGTTCGAGTCGTACGCCGTGACGCTGGTCGCCGCGCTGATCCTCGGCCGCGCCGCGTTCGGCGAGCAGGGTCTGGTCTTCCCGCTGATCATCTCCACCATCGGCGTGCTGATCGCGATCGTCGGTGTCTTCATCACCCGGCTTCGCGCGTCCGACCGTAACGCCCTGACCGCGATCAACCGGGCCTTCTACCTGTCCGCGGTGCTCTCCGCGGTGCTGGTGGCGATTGCCGCCTACGCGTACCTGCCGGCGACCTTCGGCGAGTTCGACAGTGGCCTCACCGACGCCCCCGGCAACCCGCGACTGGTGGCCATCGGCGCTGTTGTGATCGGCATCGTGCTGGCCGCCGCGATCCAGGCGCTGACCGGCTACTTCACCGAGACCAAGCGCCGACCGGTGCAGGACATCGGCAAGAGCTCGCAGACCGGTGCGGCGACAGTGATCCTGGCCGGCATCAGCATCGGCCTGGAGTCGGCGGTCTACTCGGCGCTGCTGATCGGCGCCGGCGTCTTCGGCGCCTTCCTGCTCGGCGGCAGCTCCATCACGCTGTCGCTGTTCGCGGTGGCACTGGCCGGCACCGGCCTGCTCACCACCGTCGGCGTGATCGTCGCGATGGACACCTTCGGGCCGATCTCCGACAACGCCCAGGGCATCGCCGAGATGTCCGGCGACATCGACGAGCACGGCGCTCGCACGCTGACCGAGCTGGACGCGGTCGGCAACACCACCAAGGCGATCACCAAGGGCATCGCGATCGCCACTGCGGTGCTCGCCGCGACCGCGCTGTTCGGCTCGTACACCGACACGCTCAGCAGCGCGTACGCGACGGCTGGCGTGAACGACGTCGGCAACGAGATCCTCAACGCGCTGAACGTGGCGAACCCGCGCAACCTGGTCGGCCTGATCATCGGCGCGGCGGTGGTCTTCCTCTTCTCCGGGCTGGCCATCAACGCGGTGTCCCGCTCGGCCGGTGCCGTGGTGATGGAGGTCCGCCGGCAGTTCCGTGAGCTGCCCGGCATCATGGACGGCACCCAGCGCCCGGAGTACGGCAAGGTCGTCGACATCTGCACCCGGGACGCGCAGCGCGAGCTGATGACCCCCGGCCTGCTCGCCATCCTGGCGCCGATCGCTGTCGGCTTCGGCCTCGGGCCCGGCGCGCTCGCGGCGTACCTGGCCGGTGCGATCGGCGCCGGCACGCTGATGGCGGTGTTCCTGTCCAACTCCGGTGGGGCCTGGGACAACGCCAAGAAGCTGGTCGAGGACGGCGCGTACGGCGGCAAGGGCTCCGAGGCGCACGCCGCCACTGTCATCGGCGACACCGTCGGTGACCCGTTCAAGGACACCGCCGGCCCGGCGATCAACCCGCTGCTCAAGGTGATGAACCTGGTTTCGCTGCTGATCGCGCCCGCCGTGGTGGCCTGGAGCGTCGGCGACGAGCGCAACGTCGGCCTGCGGGTCGGCATCGCGCTGGTAGCGACGCTGATCATCGTGGCGTCGGTGGTGTTCAGCAAGCGCAAGGGCATCGCGATGTCCGACTCGGACGCCGATGGCAACACCGGCGCGGGCAGCACCGATCACCGCCCGGAGACGGTCAACGCCTGACCCAGGAACGGCCCGGGGTCCCCGGTCGACGTAGCCCGTCGACCGGGGACCCCGGCCGTCCGGCCCGATGCCACACCTGGCCAAAGGCCGTACGCTGCAACGCATGCGTACGTGCCGGGCGTCTGCCGCCGGAAAGCTCACGGTGGTCCTGGCCACGATCGTCGTCCTGGCCGGCTGCGGCGGAGGCCCCAGCCCACGGGCCTGGGCGGCCTCGGTCTGCGGTGCCCTCACCCCGTGGCGCTCCGAGATCAACAAGCTGACCAGCAGCACTGACGAGCAGATGACCGCGCAGACCACGCCGGCGCAGGCCAAGGAGAACCTGGTGCGGCTCTTCGATGGGGCGGAGCAGGCCAGCGAGGCCGCGCGCCGCAAGGTGGAGAAGGCGGGCATCCCGGAGGCCGACAACGGCGAGGCCATCTCCGCGGGTTTCCGCAGCTCCCTGGGGAAGATGCGGGACGCGTACGGTCGCGCCCGGGACACCATCGACGGCCTGGGCACCGGCGAGCCGACCGCCTTCTACGACGGCGTGCGGGCCGCCGTGGAGACCCTCAACAAGGAGTACGACGCCAGCGCGCTGGACACCAGCAAGCTCAACTCCGAGGAGTTGAAACAGGCATTCGACGAGGTGCCGGAGTGTCGCTGAGCGGGCTCGGTGACACCGGGAAGGCACAGCCGCCCCCGGCGCTGTTCCCCGCGCCCGAGTCCGACACGCCCACTCCCGGGCGACGCCGCGGCGGCGCGTCACCGAACCGCTCGTCGCAGGACGGCTCAGTTCAGAACGGCCCGCCCCAAAATGACGACGCGGGCCGGCAACTTGTCTTCTTCGGCGCGGACGCGGCCGAACCGACCGTCGCCGACCTGGCCGGGCTGCTCGCCGGGCCAGGTGAGGTGGTCCGGATGGGCGGCACCGCCCGGCTCTCGGTGCAGGTGGACGCCGCCTGGCGGGTGCACGTGCTCGTCGCCGAGCTGGCGTCGCGCGGACTGGCGGCGAGCTGGGAGCCGACCGAGGGCGCGCGACACGCCGTTCGTACGTCGTACACCCGGGTCTTGAAGCCGCTCGCGGCCGCCTGGCTGCACGGTACGACGAAACGCCCGCCGGCCGCCTTCCACCTGACCGGCCGGCGGTTGCGGCTGTGGCTCGCCGCCGCCGGGACGCCGGAGCCTCCGGACTGCTTTCTGTTGCGGCTGGGGGCCGACGACCAGGAGTGTTGGGAGTCGATCGGGGTGGCGCTCGCCTCGGCGGGGCTGGCTGGGACGCTGCTCGGCCCGGGTGAGGGCGGCCCGGCGTACCGGATCACCGGCCGTCGCCGGTTGGCGCGGCTCGCCGAGCTGGTCGGCGGAGCGCCGAACGCGGCGCCGGCCGGCGCCTGGCCAACTCGGCCCTGAATCGGTCATTCCGCCCAGGTCGGCGGTGCAGGCCGGGTGTCCGGTGCCGGACAGCCGGCGGGTCGATCCAGGCGGAAAACGGGCGGGTCGCGCCTCGGTCGTGGGTCCGCCATCGTCACAGTGACCCGCTTCGAGCCCTACCCACGGTGTACGGTGGCGCCGTCCGGCAGTGCCGAGCGCGGCGGGGCGGCGTCGACCGCCGCCTTGAAGCGGTTTGCGGCCCGCGAAACCCGAAACGCGGGCGGCGCGTTACGTTGGACATCCGGACCGCCGGTGCGACGGCGGGGTCGAAAGCGGTCGCTGTCCGGGCGCCGGCAGGCCACGAGCAGGAGTGAGGTCGGGGAGAGACGTGCCGAGCAACGCTGGAACCACCCGTCTGGTCATCGTCGAGTCACCGGCGAAGGCCAAGACGATCTCGGGCTACCTTGGCCCGGGGTACGTCGTGGAGGCCAGCTTCGGTCACGTCCGCGACCTGCCGCGCAACGCCGCCGACGTGCCGGCCAAGTACAAGAAGGAACCCTGGGCCCGGCTCGGGGTGGACGTCGACAACGGCTTCCAGGCGCTCTACGTCGTCTCCGCCGACCGTAAGCAGCAGATCAGCAAGCTGGTGAAGCTGGCCAAGGAAGTCGACGAGATCTTCCTGGCGACGGATGAGGACCGCGAGGGCGAGGCGATCGCCTGGCACCTGGTCGAGACGCTCAAGCCCAAGGTCCCGGTCAAGCGGATGGTCTTCCACGAGATCACCAAGCCGGCGATCCAGGCGGCGGTGGCCAACCCCCGGGAGATCGACCGCGATCTGGTCGACGCCCAGGAGGCGCGCCGGATCCTCGACCGCCTGTACGGCTACGAGGTCTCCCCGGTGCTGTGGAAGAAGGTCATGCCGCGGCTCTCGGCAGGCCGGGTGCAGTCCGTGGCGACCCGCATAGTGGTCGAGCGGGAGCGGCAGCGGATGGCCTTCCGCACCGCCGAATACTGGGACATCCTGGCCACCCTCGCGGTGGCCAACGCCGGTGAGGGCCCGCGTGCGTTCAACGCCACCCTGATCGCTCTGAACGGCGACCGGATCGCCACCGGCAAGGACTTCGAGCCGACCACCGGTCGTGTCCGGGCCGGCGCTGGTGTCGTGCACCTCGACGAGAGTGGCGCCCGGGGTCTCGCGGCCCGGCTGGAGGGGCGGCCATTCACCGTCACCCGGGTCGAGGAGAAGCCCTACCGCCGTCGCCCGTACGCGCCGTTCATCACCTCGACCCTCCAGCAGGAGGCGGCCCGCAAGCTGCGCCTGTCCTCGCAGCAGACGATGCGCACCGCGCAGCGCCTGTACGAGAACGGCTACATCACCTATATGCGTACCGACTCGGTCAACCTGTCGGAGACCGCCATCTCGGCGGCCCGTCGACAGATCGTCGAGCTGTACGGCGAGCGCAGCGTTCCGCCGGAGCCGCGCCGCTACACCGGCAAGGTGAAGAACGCGCAGGAGGCGCACGAGGCGATCCGCCCGGCGGGGGACAACTTCCGTACCCCGGGCGAGGTGGCCAAGGAGCTGTCCGCCGAGGAGTTCAAGCTCTACGAGCTGATCTGGCGGCGCACCATCGCCTCGCAGATGACCGACGCGGTCGGCTCCAGCGTGTCGGTGCGTATCCGGGCGGTCTCCACCTCGCAGGAGGAGGCCGACTTCGGCGCGACCGGCAAGACCATCACCGACCCGGGCTTCCTGCGCGCCTACGTCGAGTCGAGCGACGACGAGAACGCCGAGGCCGAGGACGCCGAGCGCCGGCTGCCCACCCTGGTCAAGGACCAGCCGCTGACCGCCGACGAGCTGGCCGCGCAGGGCCACCACACCCAGCCGCCGTCGCGCTACACCGAGGCGTCGCTGGTCAAGGCCCTGGAAGAGCTGGGCATCGGCCGCCCGTCCACCTACGCGTCGATCATGCAGACGATCCAGGACCGGGGGTACGTCACCAAGCGCGGCCAGGCGATGATCCCGACCTTCCTGGCCTTCGCGGTGATCGGGCTGATGGAGCGGCACTACCCCCGCCTGATCGACTACGACTTCACCGCGACGATGGAGAACGAGCTGGACGAGATCGCCGGCGGTGACCACGCGGCGGTCGACTTCCTCACGGCGTTCTACTTCGGCAGCTCCAACGGTGCTGGCGACCAGGACATCGCCCGTTCCGGCGGGCTCAAGAAGCTGGTCACCGAGAACCTCAGCGACATCGACGCCCGCAGCGTCAACTCCATCCCGCTCTTCACCGACGACGACGGCCGCGAGGTCGTCGTGCGGGTCGGCCGCTACGGGCCGTACCTGCAGCGGGAGCTGCCCGGCGGCGAACAGCCGGCACCGGCTTCGGGTGAGGGCGAGGAGGGCGGCACCCAGGGTGACCGGGCGCCGATCCCCGAGGGCCTGGCCCCGGACGAGCTGACCCCGGAGAAGGTTCACGAGCTGTTCCTCGGCGGCAGCGGCGAGCGGAAGCTCGGCGACGACCCCGGCACCGGCGAGCCGATCGTGCTCAAGTCCGGCCGGTTCGGCCCGTACGTGTCCAGCGGCGAGCGGAAGTCATCGCTGCTGCGGACGCAGACCCCGGACTCGCTGACCCTGGAGGAGGCACTCAAGCTGCTCAGCCTTCCCCGGCTGATCGGTGTCGCGCCGGACGGCGTCGAGGTCTTCGCGAACAACGGTCGCTACGGCCCGTACGTCAAGCGGGGCGAGGAGTTCCGTTCACTGGAGTCCGAGGACCAGATGTTCACCGTCGGTCTGGACGAGGCCCTGGCTCTGCTGGCCGCCCCGAAGGCCCGTGGACGGCGAGCCGCGGCACCGCCGTTGCGCGAGATGGGCGTGGACCCGGCGACCGAGAAGCCGTTGGTGATCAAGGACGGCCGGTTCGGCCCGTACGTGACCGACGGGGAGTTCAACGCCTCGCTGCGGCGCGGGCAGACGCCGGAGGCGCTGACCATCGAGGAAGCGTCCGAGATGTTGGCCGAGAAGCGGGCGAAGGGTCCGGCGCCGCGGAAGAAGGCGGCGGCGAAGAAGGCGCCCGCGAAGAAGGCCACGGCCACCAAGAAGACGGCCGCCGCCAGCAAGTCCACGGCCGCGAAGAAGACCACCACGGCCAAGGCGACGGCGGCGAAGAAGGCTCCGGCGAAGAAGGCCGCCCCGCGCAAGGCCGCGACCAGCACCGAGTAGCCCTCCGCGCCGTCTGATCCGTGCTTTAGATCCAAGATCTATTTTGCGGTGTTTCGGGTCACGCGAGAGGTCGAGGCCTTCGCGGTTTCGCCGGTACGGTCGTACCGTATGGCCATGCCGACGAGGAAGAGGCGTGCGGGCGGGGAGAAGCGGGATGCCGTTCTCGACGCCGTGGCAGGCGTGCTGGCCACCCGCGGGTACGAGAACACCCGCTTCACGGACGTGTCCGCGGCCGGCGGGGTCGCGATCAGCACCCTCCAGACCTACTTCGGCTCCCGCGAAGACATGATCATCGAGGCCATGCAGGTGTTCACCGACCGGGAGGTGGAGGCCCTGCGGGCCGTCTCCGCCGCCGAGGACGATCCGTGGCGACGACTCGTCGCGTTGGTCGACCGGAGCCTGCACAACTCGGAGCAGACCCGGCAGGTGCTGGTGGAGTTCTGGCGCTCCGCGATGCGCGACGACGAGCTGCGCGACTACAGCGCCAACGTGCAGGAGAGGTACCGGGCGCCCTTCCTGGCCGCCGTCCGGGAAGGCGCCGCCCGGGGTGCGTTCACGCTGGCCCATGACGCCGAGGCGGTGACGGACCTCCTGCTCTCGGCGCTGGCCGGCCTGATCATCTTTCGCGTCCAGCGCGACCCCACACCGGCACCCGCGGACTTCCGCGATGTCCTCCTGACCCAGCTCCGGCTGATGCTGGGCGTCAACGGCTCCCAACCCGAACGGATCGAAACACGATGACCACCGTCGAAATCACCCGTTTACGCGTCCCCGCCGAGCGCGCGGACGCCCTGCTGGCCGCGCGGCCGGCGATGCTGCGCGACTTCCAGGCCGATCGTGCCGGCTTCCTCGGCGCGCGACTGATCCGGCTGGCGGCCGACGAGTGGCTGGACATCGTCTTCTGGAACTCGTCCGAGGACTACGCCGAATCCCGCCGCCGAGGCGCCAACCTGCCCGGCATCCAGACGTTCTTCTCCCTGATCGAATCCGTGATCAGCATGGAGGAGGGCACCACGACCGACCTGGACCAGCCATGATCTGGACCGCCGGTTTCCGTACCGGGGTGCTCAGTCCGTACGAGCAGCTCCAGTTCAGCGAACCCCGTAGCTTCGCCGACCAGACCGTTCGTCAGGTGCTGCACCTGGCCGGCGGCGGGGAGGCATTCCGGGTACGGCTGACGAACCGCTACGGCCGCACTCCGTTGACCATCGCGGCTGCCACGGTCGCCGTCGGTGGGCAGTGGGCCGCCCTCACCGTCGACGGCGTGGAGCGCCACGTCATTCCGGCGGGCGAGGAGGCCGTCACCGACCCGGTGGGCATCCCCGTCTCGGCCGGCACGGATCTGGTGGTGAGCCTCTACCTTCCGGAGCGGACCGGTCTGGCGACCCATTCCCACAAGCCGGCGGAGCTGGCCCGGATAGTCGACGGCAATCACGTCACGTCGCCCGTGCTGGTTGGGGCCGAGCAGGTCGAGGCCAGGTTCTACCTGGCGGGCGTCGACGTGCTCGCCCACCGGGACACCGCCGTCGCCGCGGCCTTCGGCGATTCCTGGTTCGAAGGAGTCGGCACCACGACGAGCGCGAATCGTCGCTCGGTCGACTTCCTCAACCGGCGTCTGAAGCGCGGGTGGGTGGTCAACCAGGGCATCGCCGGAAATCGACTCCTGCGCGACGGCGTCGGCGAACACGGGCTGGCGCGCTTCGACCGTGACGTCCTCGCCATTCCGGCGCTGACCCACGTCCTGGTCCACTTCGGTATCAACGACCTCGGCCTTCCGGCCATGTTGGGCGAGCCGCCCGTCACCGCCGACGCCCTCGTCGAGGGCTTCCGTGCGCTGGCCGACCGCGCCCACGGCGCCGGTCTGCGGATCGTTGTCGCCACCATCGGCCCGTTCGCGGGCGCCGGCCCGGAGATCAGTACGCCGGCGGGCCTCGCCACCCGACGCGAGGTGAACGACTGGATCCGTACGACGGACGCCTTCGACGCCGTCTTCGATGTGGCGCGCGCTGTCGCGGACCCGCACGCCCCCGACCACATCCACCCCGCGCTGGACAGCGGCGACGGCATGCACCTGAACGACAGGGGCGCGGAGGCCATGGCCGCCGCGGTGAACCTGGACGACCTCGCGCTCTAGCGCTGGTCACCGCGATCGACAACCTGCGCCGTCAGACCCCGAGGACGTGGTTCAGGTGGGCGTTGGTGAAGACGCGGTCGGGGTCGAGCCGGTCGCGGACGGCCTGGAAGTCCGCGAAGCGGGGGTACGCCGTGGCCAGCGAGGCGGCGTCGCGGTAATGCAGCTTGCCCCAGTGCGGGCGCCCGCCCAGCCCGGCGGCCACCTGCTCGAAGGCCCGGAAGTACGGCTCGTACGGCATGCCGACGTACTGGTGCACGGCGATGTAGGCGTTGTCCCGGCCGTAGCCGTGCGACAGCCAGATGTCGTCGGCGGCGGTGAATCGCACCTCCACCGGGAAGAGCACCTTGAACGGCAGGCCGTCCACGATCCGCTGGAGCGCGGCGAGCGCCTCGGGCAACGCCTCGCGGGGCAGGCCGTACTCCATCTCCACGAAGCGGACCCGGCGCGGGGTGCAGAAGACCCGGTCGGAGCGACCGGTGTACTGGCGTTCGGTGAGGGCACGGGCGGAGACCGCGCTGATGCCCGGGGCCAGCGCGGGCACGGCCCGGCCGAGTCGACAGGCGCCGGCGAAGACCCGGTTGGACAGGAAGTCGTCGTCCACCCAGCCGCGCCAGCGGGACAGCGGCCGGTCGTTGGCGGGCACCCGGTCGTTGGCCTTGACCTGGACCCGGGACGTGTACGGGAACCAGTAGAACTCGACGTGGTCGTGCCGGCCGATCAGCTCGGGCAGTTCGCCGAGCACGTCGGCCAGCTCGGCCGGGCGTTCGTGGGCGCGCAGGACGAACGCGTCCACGCAGCGCAGGGTCACCTCGACCAGGACGCCGAGCGCGCCGAGCGACACCCGGGCGGCGGCGAGGACGTCGGGATGCTCGTCGGCGGAGCAACGCAGCACCTCGCCCGTGCCGGTGACCAGGGTGATCGCCTCGACGAAGGTGGAGAGGCACCCGTAGCCGGCTCCGGTGCCGTGGGTGCCGGTGGAGATCGCCCCGGCGACGGTCTGCGCGTCGATGTCGCCGAGGTTGGGCAGCGCGAGGCCGTGCCGGGCGAGCAGGCCGTTGAGCACGTGCAGGGTCATTCCCGCCGGCACGGTGACCAGTCGGTGTGCGACGTCCACGCTGACGACGGTGTCCAGTTCGGACAGGTCCATCCGACGGTCGTCGGCGAGCGCGACGGCGGTGAACGAGTGCCCGCTGCCCGTCACCCGGATCCGACCGCCCTCGGCGGCAACAGATCGGACGGCTTCTGCGACATCGGTCGGCGAGCCGGGGCGCAGGATCGCGCTGGCGCTGCCACGCTGGTTCCCGGCCCAGTTGGACCATCCAGCCCCGAGCGGTGCGGTGCGGACCATGCGCGCTCCTCATTCATGAATATGAACTGACTTCATATCAGGAACGTTCTAGCTGGTAAATACCGCAATTGCGATCCGCTCGTTGTACCGGTAGTCACGGACTCGTGACGTGGAGATATGTTCATCCGTCGAAGGGGGGTGGCGCAGAGTGTCCACACCAGCCGCCACGACCGGGCCGCTGCGCCGCGTACCGGTGCAAGGTCGAAGTGTCGCGCGGGTACAGCGCATGTTGGATGCCTGCGCCGAACTCGTCGACGAGGTGGGGTACGAGGGGCTGACCACCACCCTGCTCGCCGAGCGGGCCGAGGTGGCGATCGGGTCGGTCTACCAGTTCTTTCCGGACAAGCGGGCGATCGTGCAGGCGTTGACCCTGCGGACCATGGAGTCCTACCTCCAGCGCCTCGACGAGCGGTTCGCCTCCGACGAGATGACCCACTGGTGGGACGGCGTCGACGCGGGCATCGACGAGTACATCACGATGCACCGCACCGTCCCCGGCTTCCGTACCCTGCACTTCGGCGATGTGGTCGACCTGCACCTGCTCGACGAGCAGCGGGACAACAACGGCGTGATCGCCGACCAGTTGGCCCGGGTGCTCACCGAGCGTTTCGGGCTCACCGACGTGCCAAAGCTGCGCTTCGTGCTGGAGATCGCGGTCGAGGCGGCGGACGCGCTGATCAAGCTCGCGTTCCGTCGGAAGTCCGACGGCGACGAGCGGGTGCTGCTCGAGGCGAAGGCGCTGATCCGGGAGTACCTGCACCGCCAGGTCGACGGCCCGGACAACGGCCGGTCCACCGTCGGCAAGCAGGCCGAGGCGCCCCAACCCGCCTGAGTCGGCGCGGCGGGCGGGCTCGGCCGACGGGGGCGGCGGCTGCCCGGAATCAGAGGAAGGCCTGCCCCTCGCCCCGGTAGGTGGGGACGGTCGCCACGACCGCGTCCCCCTCGATCAGGTGCAGCTCGTTGACCCGTTCACACAGCTCACCTGCCTTGGCGTGCCGGAACCACACCCGGTCGCCGACGCGCAGCTCGGCCGCCGCCGCTCCGGACAGCGGAGTCTGCACCTCGCCGGCGCCCTCGGTGCCGACCAGCTTCAGCCCCGCCGGTAGCCACGGCCGGGGCAGTCGACTGTCGGCGGCCGGGCCGGAGGCGATCCAGCCACCGCCGAGCACCGTTGCCAGCTCCGGCGTCGGTCGGCGGACCACCGCGCAGGCGAAGAACGCCGCCGGGGTGGGCCGCCAGGCGCGGTAGGCGTCGAACAGCGTCGGCCCGTACAGGCCCGATCCCGCGGTTATCTCGGTGACCGCGGGATCGGCGCTGGTCGCGGCCACGCTGCCGGTGCCGCCGCCGTTGACGAACTCCAGGTCGGCGTGCTCGCGTACCGCGGCGACCGCCGCGCCACGGCGGGCCAGCAACTCGCGGTACGACCCGCGCTGGGCCAGCCTGATCGCGCCCGCCAGCAGCGTCTTGCCCGGCGGCGCGTCGCCCAGGCCGGCGATCTGCGCCTCGTACGACATCAGCCCGACCAGCCGGAAGCCGGGCCGACCGGCGACGGCGGCGGCGAGCGTGCCGGCTGCCCGCGCGCTGTGCACCGGTGAGCGGCGGACGCCGACGTGCACCCGACCGCGCAGCGGTCGCCAGGAGGCGTCCAAGTCCAGGCAGAGCCGTAGCTCGGCGCGTTGCCCCGGGGCCTGGATGGCGTCGATGAGGTCGAGTTGGCCGGTGCTGTCGATCATCAGGGTGATCGCGGCGGCGAGCGTGGGGTCGGCCCCCAGCTCGGCGAGGGCGGCGCGGTCAGCGCTCGGGTACGCGACCAGCACGTCGTCGCTGACGCCGGCACGGACCAGCCAGATCGCCTCGGGCACTGTGAACGCCATCACGCCCTGCCAGCCGGGCCGGGCGAGGGCTCGACTGATCAACTCCCGGCTGCGGACCGACTTGCTGGCGAGGCGGACCGGTTTTCCGGCGGCGCGATCGGCCAGGGCGGCCGAATTGGCGTCGAAGGCGGTGAGGTCGACCACCGCGTACGGGGGGTCGAGGTGGGCAGTCGCCCGATCCAGGCGTTCGCGAAGTTTGTCGCTTTCGATGGCCACGTGTGCACGCTAACTGTCTGACGGAGAATGCGAAATACCCTCGCGTACGTCCGGGCTGCGGCCGGTACCTCCGGCGGCCTAGGCTCAGCGAGCAGGAGAATGTCGCCCGGGGGGGGTGGCCCCCACCGGGTCTAGAGTGTTGCACCGGAGGTGCCCAGCGATGGGCCGGCACGTGGAGGTACGGCCATCGAAAGCCAGAACAGCGGCGAGTCGCCCGGCGTGTCGCGCTCGGGCGACCAGTCGGGCAACGCCGCCAAGCAGCCCAACGGCGGTCAGGTTGATCCGTCCGGTTATGCCGCGATCCGGTCCGTGCTGCGCATCCGGCCGTTCCGCCGGCTCTGGATCGTGCTCGGCGCGGCCTCCTTCGGTGACTGGCTCGGCCTGCTGGCCACCGCCCTCTTCGCCGCCTCGCAGGTGCAGGGCAGCACCGCCCAGGGCGCCGCGTTCGGCGGGGTCACCGCGATCCGGCTGCTGCCCGCGCTGGTGCTCGGCCCGGTGGCCGGCGTCTTCGCCGACCGGTTCGACCGGCGCTGGACGATGGTCATCTGCGACCTGCTGCGCTTCGTGCTCTTCGCCTCCATTCCGCTCTACGCCCTCAGCGGCGCCGCAGGCGGCCTGGTGGTCGGCTGGGCGCTGATCGCCACCTTCCTGATCGAGTCGCTCACCCTGCTCTGGATCCCGGCCAAGGAGGCCGCGGTCCCCAACCTGATCCCGCGGGCCCGGCTGGAGGCGGCCAACCAGCTCACGCTGATCACCACGTACGGCCTCACCCCGGTCGCCGCCGCCATCGGCCTTGCCGTGCTCGACCGAGGCGTCCGTGGTGCCGTCGGCGGCGACCTACCCTCCTGGGCCGAGCCGGCCCAGCTCGCGCTCTGGTTCAACTCCTTCTCCCGGCTCGCCACCGCGTTGGTGGTGGCGTTCGGGATCAAGGAGATCAGCGAGGCGCAGCGCGGCGAGGCGGAGCGCGCCGAGCAGAGCATGTTCCGGCAGTTCTCCGAGGGCTGGAAGTACATCGGTCAGACCCCGCTCGTCCGCGGCCTGGTGCTGGGCATCTTCGGCGCGTTCGCCGGCGGCGGCATCGTGGTCGGCACGGCCAAGTTCTTCGCCAACTCGCTCGGCGCTGGCGACGCGGCGTTCTCACTGCTCTTCGGTGCCATCTTCGTCGGTCTGGCGCTCGGCATCGGGCTCGGCCCGATGGTCGTCAAGGAGATGTCCCGGCGTCGCTGGTTCGGCATGAGCATCGTGCTGGCCAGCGCCGCCGTGATGACCCTGGCCTTCGCCATCCACCTGTCCATGGCGATCGTCGGCGCGGTGCTGGTCGGCGCCGGCGCCGGGATGGCCTTCCTGGCCGGCACGACGCTGCTGGGTGGAGAGGTGGCCGACGAGGTGCGCGGCCGGGTCTTCGCGGTGGTGCAGATCGGCACCCGGCTGGTGCTGATCCTGGCCATCGGGCTGAGCAGCGTGCTGGTCGGTGTCGGTGGCTCGCGCAAGCTGGAGATCGCCGACCTCGGCATCTCCGTCTCCTCCACCCGACTGCTGCTGCTCGCCGCCGGTGCCGCCGGTATCTTCGCCGGGATCAGCGCGTTCGGCCAGATGGACGACAAGAAGGGCGTACCGGTCCTCGCCGACCTCTGGGGCTCCATCCGGGGTCGTCCGTTGATGCCCTCCGAGCCGTTCGTCTCCGCCGGGCTCTTCGTGGTCTTCGAGGGCGGCGAGGGTGCGGGGAAGTCCACCCAGCTCACCGCGCTCTCCGAGCGGCTGCGCGGCCACGGCCGAGAGGTCGTGGTCACCCGCGAGCCGGGGGCCACCGGCGTCGGCCGGCGAATCCGGTCGCTGGTGCTGGACACCTCCGGCGACGACGCACCCTCTCCCCGGGCCGAGGCGCTGCTCTACGCCGCCGACCGGGCGCACCACGTGGCCACCGTCGTTCGGCCCGCGCTGGTCCGGGGTGGCGTGGTGATCAGCGACCGGTACGTCGACTCGTCCCTGGCGTACCAGGGCGCCGGCCGGACACTGCCCGTCGACGAGGTCTCCTGGCTCTCCTCCTGGGCCACCGGTGGGCTCAAGCCCGACCTGGTGGTGCTGCTGGACGTCGAACCGCGCACCGGCCAGTCCCGGGTGGCCTCGCGCAACACCGGCACCGACCGGCTGGAGGCCGAGTCGGTCGCCTTCCACGAGCGCGTCCGATACGCGTTCCTCGACCTCGCCGCCGCCGACCCGAAGCGCTACCTGGTGCTCGACGCGTCCCGGCCGGCCGACGAGATCACCGGGCTGGTGGTCCGGCGGGTCGAGGAGATGCTCGGCAAGCCGGGCGGCATCGTGCACCCGCGGCCGGCGCAGGGCCCGGACACCTCGGTGCAGCCTGAGTTATCCGACGCGGAGCTGGTGACGATGGAGCACAAAACCTGATGCCGGACGTCTTCGCCGACCTGGTCGGTCAGGACGAGGCGGTGGTTGAGCTGCGGCGCGCCGCCGCCGCGGCTGCCGCCGTGCTGCGTGCTGGCGCGGCCGCGTTGGTCGCCGCCGGCCAGGTCAGCGGTGACGCGTCAGCGGCCGACGACGCCGTGACCGGCGCGGTGGACCCGTCCACCGGGATGACGCACGCGTGGATCTTCACCGGGCCACCCGGCTCCGGCCGCTCGGTCGCCGCACGGGCGTTCGCCGCCGCACTCCAGTGCGTGCACGGCACCGGCTGCGGTGAGTGCCCCGGCTGCCACACCACGATGGGCGGCACCAACGCCGACGTGCGGATGGTGGTGCCGGAAGGGCTCTCCATCGGCGTCGGCGAGATGCGCGCGCTGGTGCTCCGCGCGGCCAGCACCCCGTCCGGCGGGCGCTGGCAGGTGGTGGTCATCGAGGACGCCGACCGGCTCACCGAGGCCGCCGGCAACGCGCTGCTCAAGGCGATCGAGGAACCCCCGCCGAGGACGGTCTTCCTGCTCTGCGCCCCGTCCACCCACCCGGACGACATCTCGGTGACCATCCGGTCGCGCTGTCGGGTCGTACCCCTGCGGCAGCCGCCGGCCGACGCGGTGGCCGAGGTGCTGGTTCGTCGGGACGGCATAGCCCCCGACGTGGCGCAGTGGGCGGCGGCGGCCGCGCAGGGTCACGTGGGTCGGGCCCGCCGGCTGGCCCGCGACCCGGAGGCCCGCAAACGGCGTGAGGCGGTGCTCGCGGTGCCCCGCCGGTTGACAGGTGTCGGCGCGGCGTTCGACGCGGCGTCCGCGCTGATCGAGGCGGCCGAGGCGGAGGCCGAGGCGTCGGTCACCGAGGCCGACACGACCGAGCGGGCGGCACTGGAGACCGCGCTCGGCGCGGGCGGCACCGGCCGGGGCGCGGCCGGCGCCATGCGAGGCGCTGCCGGGCAGCTCAAGGAGCTGGAGAAGCGGCAGAAGTCCCGGGCCACCCGGGCCCAGCGGGATGCACTGGACCGGGCGCTGGTCGACCTCGCGGGCTTCTACCGGGACGCGCTCACCATGGCGCTGCGCGCGCCCGTCGCCCCGGTGCACACCGACACGGCCGCGTTGGCCGGCGCCGGCGCGCAGAAGTGGGACGCCGAGGGGTCGCTGCGCCGGTTGGAGGCCGTGCTCGCCTGCCGCGCGGCGATCGAGGCGAACGTCAAGCCGCGGATCGCGGTCGAGGCGATGATGCTCGCCCTCTGGAAGGGCTGACCCGCGCTTCCCGGCCGTTGTCCACAGGCATCGACAGGCCCGATTGCGGTGCGGTACGGTCCCAGTGCCGTGGTGACGGTGGCACCACACTGAGTGATGGATCACCCGGGAGGAGTCGGCCGATGCCGCGGGGGGAGATCGACGAAGCCTGGATCGAGGAGGCGGTGCGACGCTACCGCCGGATCGAGTCCCTCCAGGCCGAGTTCGACCAGGCGGTGTCGACCGTCGAGGTGACCGTCCGCTCGCCGGACGGCCTGGTCGAGGTGGTGGTCACCGCCGGTGGACGGATCACCGACGTCCGGTTCCTCGGGCCGCTGCACACCCGCAGCCCGCGCGACGTGGCCGGGTCGGTGCAGGCCGCGGTCACCGCGGCGGCCGACGCCGCCGAATGGGCCCGGGAGAAGCTGCACAACGAGACGTTCGCCGCCTACCGACCGCTCGCGGGGGCCTGAGATGGACACACTGCGCGCGCTCTCCGCCCGACTGGACGAGGCGAGCGCCACGCTCACCGTCGTTTCGCACACCGTCACCGCCAGCGATCCGGCCCAGGTCGCGTTCGGCGCCGGCGCCCCGGGCCGCCCGGGCGAGATCGGTCGGGCGCTGCACCGGCAGTGGACCACCGCCACCGACGACCGGGCCCGGGAGGCCCGCGCCGCCGCCGGTCGACTGGCCGCCGCCGCCGCGGCGGTGCGGGAGGCCGCCGACCGCTACGCCGAGGTCGACCGGGCGGCCCGCCGCCGGCTCACCGGGGAACCGTGATGGACGCGCTGGACCGGCTCGCCGAACCCGGCCTCGACCTGCTCCGCCGGGTGGACACGCTGATCGCGGCCGGCGTCCCCGAGGGGCACCGGGTCTGGCCGCTGCTGCGCCGCATGCAGGTGCTGCCGGGCGACGCGGTTCGCGGCTTCCTCGACCTGCACCCGGTGCCGCTCGCCAGCGCCGGCCACGCGGTGCGCCGGCTCGTCCGGGGGTACGACGACGTCTCCGCCGCGCTCACCGACTCGGTGCTCTGGTCCGGTCCGGCCGCCACGGCGTACGGGCAACAGCGGGCGGCGCTGCTACGCCACCTCGACGAGGGGCCGGACAGCCTGGTCGGCCGACTCGAATCCACCGCCGGTTACGCCGACGCCCTCGCCGACTGGGTGGAGGGCAGCCGTCTCGCGCTGGCCCGCACGTTGGCCGACGTGCTCCGCTCGGCCGAAGCGGTCGCCGTGGTCGCCGCCACCGGTGCGTCGACGCGCCCCGGGCCGGTCGGGCCCGGTGTGGCCGACGCCGCCGAGATCGCCGCACGGGTGCTGGCGGTGCTCTGCGTCGCGTACGACGGTGCGGAGACGTTGCTGCGTCAGTGGGCGCCGAGCCTGGCCGAAACCGCGTGGCGTCCGCCAACGGACGGGCGCCCCCGCTACGACCAGCCCACCCGGGTCGGCTGGTAACCGAGCCCGGTCCTCCGGCCGTGGCCGGGTCGCCCCGGATCTCGGTCCTCTGGCTGCGGCCGTATCGCCTCGGGTTTCGGTCCATGGCCGTGGCCGGGTTGCCCCGGACAGGCCACGGCGTCGCTCGCGGGCGCCTGGCCTGAGCCGACGCCCACGGCGACGCCGTGGTCTTCCCCCTGCACCCCCCGCAGGTCTGCCTCCACTCAACGCCGCCGAGGCACGTCTTGTCTCCTGCCCGGCCCCGGATTCAACCGTCCGGGCGAGCAGCAACGGCACGACGGGACGCCCGGCAATAGGTCAAGTCGACGGTCATGAATGGCAGCGGGGCGTGGCCGGCCGCTGCGCTTCGCGGCGTGACCCGTCGTAGGGTGGGGGGATGGGCATGCTCTGCGCGGTCAGCTTCAACCGGTACGGGCGGCTCTACTACCTCGACCCCGGTGAGTTGCGTCCGCAGGTGGGCGACCGGGTGCTGGTGCCCACCGATGACGGGCCCGAGGTGGCGGAGTGCGTGTGGGCCGCGCAGTGGGTGACCGAGGACACCGACGGCTTCCCCCGCCTGGTCGGGCTGGCCGGCGACGACGACCTCCACCGGGATGAGGCGTTGCGTCGGCGTAAGGCCGAGGCGAAGGTGGCCGCGAAACGGCTGATCCGCTCGCACGGCCTGCCGATGAAGGTGGTGGCGGTCGACCATGTGCTCGGCTCCGCCGAGAGCGGCGGTGAGCGCAGCACCGTGTACTTCACCGCCCCGCACCGGGTGGACTTCCGCTCCCTGGTCCGCGACCTGGGCGCGACCCTGCACTGTCGGGTGGAGCTGCGCCAGCTCTCCGCACGCGACTCCGCACGGGTGCAGGGCGGCATCGGCTCCTGCGGTCGCGACCTGTGCTGCGCCACGTTCCTCACCGACTTCGAGCCGGTGACCATCCGGATGGCGAAGGACCAGGACCTGCCGCTCAACCCGCTGCGCATCTCCGGCGCGTGCGGTCGGCTGATGTGCTGCCTCAAGTACGAGCACCCGCTGTACCAGCGCTTTCAGGAGACCGCCCCGGCGGTCGGCAGTCGGGTCTCCACCCCCGAGGGTGATGGTCGGGTCGTCGGCCACAGCGTCCCCCGCGACGCGGTGACCGTACGCCTGGACGCCGACGGCTCCCGCTGCTCCTGCTCCCGAGCCTCCGTCTGCGCCCCCCGCCAAGCCCACGACCAGCACTACACCCCCTAACCCGGGGGGTTAGTGCAGGACTGTGGGGGGTTCGGTTAGGTGGGGGTTTAGGGGGGACTTGGGGATCAGCCAGCTCTGTGTGGGGGACTGGTCGGGGTTCACCCGCCAGTCGCGGGAGACCCGGTCCACCCCGAGCGGGTAGATGGTCAACGTGCCGTCCGGGTCGATGCGCAGTCGCAGGAACGACTTGGAGTCCTCGATGCCCTGGCCGGCGAAGAGTTCGTTGACGTTCACGCCGAACGAGCCCGCCACCAGCAGGTACGCCGCCACCAGCTGGCTGGCGACCAGACCGATCACCGGGCCGTAGAGCACCGCCGCGGCGACCGCCGGCAGCGGCCACGGCCAGTCGTAGAACGGCAGCGCCAACCAGGCCCAGGTGCCCGCCGCCGCCAGAGCCACCTGCGCCACGCCGTGGCCGACGCCGAGGATCCAGTGCCGCGCGTGGCGTTTGCCGCTCGCGCTCGGCGGCTTGGCGAACAGGGCCGCTGCGATCACCGTCACGAGCACCATCAGCACCAGCGGGACGCTGAACAGCCGCTGGTTGGTGCTGTCGGCCCAGTTCGCCGTCGCACCCGCCATGGCCAGCATCAGCAGGGTGTGCAAAGTGCCGAGCAACGTGGTGAAGCCGGGATTGCGGAACGGCAACCGGGGGAAGATGCCCCAGCCGTAGCGGCGGGACCGCGCGGCATCCGGGTAACGGGCCACCAGGTCGTACGGCTGGGCGGAGCTGGCCTTGCGGGCCAGCGTGTCCCGCGGTGGCACCTCGATGCGCTCCGGCAGCTTGTGCGTGGGGTAGAGGTACGCGCCGCCCCCACCGCAGGTGATCAGCTGCCGGTCCGGCCCGGAGTAGCGGGCGTAGTGGTGCAGGTCGCCGGAGAGCAGCAGCCGCACCCGCGCCCCGGTGGGGTCGATGATCGTACGGATGAAGTAGTCGATCGAGTCGTACGCCGTGGGGTTGTCGGCGGCCTTGACCCAGGTCGGCGCCGGCGCTGCGATGATCACCTTGGACTCCGGCCCGAGCCGCCGGGCCACCTCGTCGAAGTAGGCCAGTTGCGGGTCGTCGAGGTACGACCCGGACTGGTCGTCCACGCCGAGCAACCACCAGCCGGCCGGCAGCTCCACGGCGAAGTACGACCGGGACTGCCCGGTGCCCCAGCCCGCGAAGTTGCGGTCCCGGGAGCGGACGAACAACCGCAGGAACGCGGTGAGGCCGTCGTACCAGTCGTGGTTGCCCGGCACGGCGAAGAGCGTCGGCTTCTCGGCCGGCGCCACCGGCAGGGCGGCCTGGTAGGGGCCCTTGCACCGGTCCTCGTAGGCGGCGTAGGCCGCTGACGGGTACACCTGGTCGCCGCCCATCACCAGGGTCTGCGCCCGGGGCAGGCGGTGCCCGTCGACGGCCAGCTCGGGCTGCGCCAGCAGGTACGCCACCGAGTAGGTGGCGTTGAAGCCGTCACCGAGGTCGGCCACGTAGTCGAGCCACAGTCCGCCGTCCGGCCCGACCTGGCGGAAGACGCCGTCGCCGAACGCGTTCTGCAACTCGCGCTTGTCGAGGTACGCCCCGAAGAGCACCGCCAGCAGCGTCCGGATGCCGGTGCTGATCAACAGAAACGGCGCCAGCCACGGCACCGGCTTGCGCGGCGTGAAGCCCAGCTCCAGCGGGTCGGTGCTGCGCGGCCGATGGGCGGCGCGTTCACCGGCTGGCGCACGGTCAGGGCGTTCGGTGGGCTCGTCCTGACGTTCGGGGTGGTCGCGTTCGTCGCTCACCCGCCGCAGCGTAGTCCCGGCCCCGATCATCCGCTGTCCGGTAAGCGTCCAGATGGCGGCCGATGTCCGGTTGGTGCTGGCGGGCGCGACGGGGGTATCCCGTTCGGTCGGTGCCGCCGGGGTGCCGTACACTTGCTGATCGTTGCCGCCTTAGCTCAGTCGGCTAGAGCGACGCACTCGTAATGCGTAGGTCGACGGTTCGATTCCGTCAGGCGGCTCCACTGAAAGGCCCAGGTCACCGGCTTGATCGCCGACCATGACCTGGGCCTTTTGCTTGCCCTCGCCAGGCGAGCAGCCAAGCGACCTGGCAGCGGGTCGCGGGGCCGCGGTCAGTGCGCCTTCCGGCGAGGGAGCTCCGGCTCCAGGATGGCCGGGGCACCGCCGGCGGGTCACGGCCGTGGGTGGTTGCGGTAGGCCTTCCCGCCTGGCATCGACCTGGGACGAGCCGAGCAGACCACCGCCCGACGCGCCGCGGTTCGCGCGTGTTTCCGCATGCACCTTCACTCGCCCTCCTGGTCGGCGCCCTGGTCGGCCTCACCCCATCGGTCTGACCGTCGCTGATCGCGATCGCTCTATTTCTCCTCACCGGTGTTCTGGGGTTGCGGGCTGTTCCTGGGATGCCGGGCGGACAGAGAGGAGCGTGAATGGATGCGTATCAGGCGGGCGGTGAACTCGCAGAGCTGCTGGATCGGGCCCGCGCTCAGGTCGGTGCGATGCAGGCGCCCACGCCGCCATCGATGCTCGAGGATCCCCATGCCATCGGCGTCGGTACGGCCGGGGACGGATTGGTGCGTGCGCAGATGGATGCGGACGGACGGCTGGTTGGGCTGCTACTGGACGAGCGCTCGACGTCGTTGCCGCGACACGAGCTCCAGCAGGAGATCATCGAGGCGGTGAACGCCGCCTGGGCGTCCGCGCCGGGCGCGGATCCGGCGGAGGCGGCCGTGTCGGCGGCGGATCGACGCCTTCTCCTGTCTGCTGCGTGGCCCGGCCGTCCCCACGTCCGGCTTCCAGCTGGCCTGGAAGGGTGTCCTCGGCATGGAGATCATCGACGGCCGCCCCGACGTGGCCCCGCCGCCCATCGCGGCAGCTACGTGGAGCTGCTCTACGAGGGCCCGCTGGACGGCACCGGCACCTGGCGCGACCTGGGCTGGACCGAGGACCCCTTCGGCGAGTTCGACGCCCACGACGAGTGGCGGCCCGCCTGACACCGCTCGCACGGTCCTGAGAGTTGATAAGCGCCACGCCCTCTGGATACGACGCTGCCCGGGTTCCTGGAGAGGCTCGCTGCCGATTGGGAAGGTTGGGGCGGCGCCGGTACCTGGACATCCATGGAACGCGAGCTGGTGATCGACGCTCGGCACGACGGGCCGGGCGACCTCACACATTTCCTCCGCACGTAGCAGCGGTCCGCATCAGATCGCTCCTACCGCAGCATGTCCGCGTCGCCCGTTTCATGATCGACAGCCACCCGCAGCGGCCAGGCAAAACTCACGATGTGACAGCGCCGCGTACCGGTCACGGTGACCACCTGCTCGACAGTCACCCCCTGCACGCTTGGCAGTTCGCGCAGATCCTGACGCTCGCCAAGGCGGCGGGCCAGGAATCGCATCGCGATCTGGACAGCCTCGTCAGTGTCAACCATGAGTCGACAGTAGGTGGTGGAGGCCGAACCCGGCGATCCATGGACCGTCGCCGCCGTCGTATTCCGGCCCACAGTCGGCCCTGAAGGCTCCCTGGGTGCTCGGACACCGCACGTGATGTCATATGTTCAGCAGGCCACCGTTGCGCAGGGCGTCATCCTTGATCGCGATGAGATTCGCGGATACGTACGGGATGTTGTGCGCCTGGTGCCACTCGCTCGGGAAGTACGTAACCAGCCGCGAAGCCTGAAATCGGCATTTGATTTCAGGTACGAACCGAGAATATTTGCCGTCCGTGAAGTACCAGAACGAGTTTTCGTTGTAGAACGCCACATGCGTCGGATCCTGGTAGGCGCCTCGACCGTCGGTGCTGGGCGTCAGCGACAACAACATCCCGTTCGGCGCGAGTAGCCGGTACAGCTCGTTGAAAAGTGCGATCTTGTCTGGGATGTGTTCCAGGAAATCCACCGCCCGAATGACCCCGACGCTGTTGTCCGGCAGGTCGACACCTTTCGTGATGTCGCAGACGATGTCCACACCTGACCCGTCGTGGTAATCCAGACCGAGGTACCCTTCCGGCTTGTTGTGCGCGGCGCCCAGGTCGAGCGCCAAAAGTCCCTGCCGACGTGACCAGGCCAGCACGTTATGTTGAATGTTCCGGTCGTAGATCTCCACCGTGCGCTGCTGGATGCGAGCGTTGACTTCTGGAATGCGCTGCGTGTTCTTGGCGTGCATGCGCTGGAGGTACAGGCATTTCTGAATGTGATGGAACTCGCTCAGCTGGTACATCCGAGCCATGAGATCGGCGTCGTCCGCAACGTCGAGCGACTCGTCGTACCCGCCGACCTTCTCGTAGATGTCCCGGCGGAACGCCCGTACATGGTTCGGTGCGTACCAGATGTAGCTCACGTTGTGTGGCGTCGGCGGCAACGCCCGGCAGACCAGCACCTCGCGGCCGTCCACCTTGTCGTCGTAGTGCCGCCAGCCGAACGAACTCGCGAAACGGTCTTCAGAGCGGCCGCCGTCCTCCTGGATCTGCGCCGTGTCGCTGTAGACGAACCCCACCTCCGGGTTGGAGTCGAAGGCGTCGACGATCTCTTGCAGACAGTCACTGCTGAGCAGGTCGTCGTCGTCAAGCTCGACCAGGATGTCACCGGTAGCCTCGGCGCAGGCGTACCCCTTCACCGCGCCGACGCCGTTCAGGTCATCTTGGACAATGAGCCTGATCCGATCGTCGTGCCTCTCGGGCCGCCAACGCGACCCCTGATTGAGGATGACCACCCACTCCCAGTCGGTGAAAGTCTGCGCGACGAGCGATTCGAAGCATTCGTCGATGAAGCGGGTGCGGTTGCTCCCCGTGAACACCGTTACGCGAGGTGTGCGCATTGAGCCAATCACCGACCCGCCGAAGTCGAAGACCGAGCGGTAGGAGTCGTGCGGTACTTCGCGGGAACGGCTGAGGTGAGCCCCTTGTCCAGACGGATCGCCGCCTTGAAGGCGTCCCGCGCTGCCGCGTCCTCACCGGATTGGGACAGCAACATGCCCAGTCGAAGGTAAGCGGTTGACGACTTGTCGTCGATCGACACGACCTTGCGGTAGATGTCTATCGCCGTCGTCGGCGCCTTGCCTTCCATTGCTATGGCCTTGTTGTAAAGGGCCGGCTTGTAGTTGGCGTCTGCCGCCAGTGCCTTGTCGTAGTTACTGATCGCCTCGTCGCCCTGGTTGCGAGACTGGGCGATGTAGCCCAGGTTGAACCAGGCGAACTTGTTGTCGGCCTCGGCGTCCAGCAGCTTCTCGAAGGTGGCCTTCGCCGCGTCGAAGTTCCCGGCCTGGCCCTGCTCGACACCGAGCTTGAGCAGATCCGCCGGCGTAGTTTCGGTGCCGCCGTTCGACTTGTCGGTGTTGCCGGCGTTGTTCGTCTGCGGCTTTTCGGCAGGCTTGTCGCTGCATGCCGTGACTCCGGTCAGCAGGACCGCACCGCAGGCGAGCGACCCGAATATCTGACGCATGTCCATTACTCCTCCTCGACGGTAACGGGGCGGTTCGACCTGCTGTTCGGCCGGTTGGCGTCGCTACTGTTTGATGTCGCCCGGCCCGACGTGTTGGACGGAGCCGTCAATGCCAACGGTGTGGCGAGTGAAATGCAGGAGACCCAGATGTCGGCGCCTCCGCCGGTGAAGGTGAACTGGTAGCCACTGGTCGAGAGTGGCTGGATGAGCACAGGGTTGACGCCTGCTCCCGAGAGCTGGTATCCGGTTCCCACAGCAATATCTCCGGCCTGGCAGCCGAAATTCACAGGGGTGTCTGCAATAACGGTCAGAGGGCCCTGAATGTAGGCGGCCTCGATTCCGTTGCCCGCCACTCCCTGCGCGCCCTGGGCGCCCTGCGGTCCTGGTACGCCCTGAAGTCCTTGTGCCCCCGTGTCTCCCTGGGCGCCCTGCGCACCTTGGGCGCCTTGGAAACCCTGGGCGCCGGTGGCGCCTTGAGCGCCCGCGTCGCCCTGCGCGCCTTGAGCCCCTGCGTCGCCCTGCGCGCCTTGAGCGCCCGCGTCGCCTTGCGGGCCTTGGGCGCCGGTGGCGCCTTGGAAGCCTTGGGCGCCTTGAGCGCCTTGAGCGCCTGCGTCGCCCTGTGGGCCTTGGGCGCCGGTGGCACCTTGAGCGCCCGCGTCGCCTTGCGAGCCCTGCGCGCCGGTGGCGCCTTGGAAGCCTTGGAAGCCTTGGAAGCCTTGGGCGCCTGCGTCGCCCTGTGGGCCTTGGGCGCCCGCGTCGCCTTGCGGGCCTTGGGCGCCGGTGGCACCTTGAGCCCCCGCGTCGCCTTGCGGACCCTGCGCGCCGGTGGCGCCCTGGAAGCCTTGGGCACCTTGAGCCCCCGCGTCGCCCTGTGGGCCCTGCGCGCCGGTGGCGCCTTGAGCCCCCGTGTCGCCCTGCGAGCCCTGCGCGCCGGTGGCGCCTTGAGCGCCCGCGTCGCCTTGCGGGCCTTGGGCGCCGGTGGCACCTTGAGCGCCCGCGTCGCCCTGCGAGCCCTGCGCGCCGGTGGCGCCTTGGAAGCCTTGGGCGCCTTGAGCGCCTTGAGCGCCTGCGTCGCCCTGTGGGCCCTGCGCGCCGGTGGCGCCTTGAGCGCCCGCGTCGCCTTGCGGGCCTTGGGCGCCGGTGGCACCTTGGGCGCCCGCGTCGCCTTGCGGGCCCTGTGCGCCGGTGGCGCCTTGGGCGCCGGTGTCGCCCTGTGCGCCGGTGGCGCCTTGGAAGCCTTGGGCGCCTTGAGCACCCGCGTCGCCCTGTGGGCCCTGGGCGCCGGTGGCGCCTTGAGCCCCCGCGTCGCCCTGCGAGCCCTGCGCGCCGGTGGCGCCTTGAGCGCCCGCGTCGCCTTGCGGGCCTTGGGCGCCGGTGGCACCTTGGGCGCCTGCGTCGCCCTGCGCGCCGGTGGCGCCTTGGAAGCCTTGGAAGCCTTGGGCGCCTTGAGCACCCGCGTCGCCCTGTGGGCCCTGGGCGCCGGTGGCACCTTGGGCACCCGCGTCGCCCTGCGCGCCCTGCGCGCCGGTGTCGCCCTGCGCGCCGGTGGCGCCTTGGAAGCCTTGGGCGCCTTGAGCGCCTGCGTCGCCCTGTGGGCCCTGCGCGCCGGTGGCACCTTGAGCCCCCGCGTCGCCCTGCGCGCCTTGCGCGCCGGTGTCGCCCTGCGCGCCGGTGGCGCCTTGGAAGCCTTGAGCGCCTGCGTCGCCCTGTGGGCCCTGCGCGCCGGTGGCACCTTGAGCCCCCGCGTCGCCCTGTGGGCCTTGGGCGCCCGCGTCGCCTTGGGCGCCGGTGTCGCCTTGCGGGCCTTGGGCGCCGGTGGCACCTTGAGCCCCCGTGTCGCCCTGCGAGCCCTGCGCGCCGGTGGCGCCTTGAGCGCCCGCGTCGCCTTGCGGGCCTTGGGCGCCGGTGGCACCTTGAGCCCCCGCGTCGCCCTGCGAGCCCTGCGCGCCGGTGGCGCCTTGGAAGCCTTGTGCGCCTTGAGCACCCGCGTCGCCCTGTGGGCCCTGGGCGCCGGTGGCACCTTGGGCACCCGCGTCGCCCTGCGCGCCTTGCGCGCCGGTGTCGCCCTGCGCGCCGGTGGCGCCTTGGAAGCCTTGGGCGCCTTGAGCGCCTGCGTCGCCCTGTGGGCCCTGGGCGCCGGTGGCACCTTGAGCCCCCGCGTCGCCCTGTGGGCCTTGGGCGCCCGCGTCGCCTTGCGGGCCCTGGGCTCCGGTGGCGCCTTGGGCGCCTGCGTCGCCCTGCGCGCCGGTGGCGCCTTGGAAGCCTTGGGCGCCTTGAGCGCCTGCGTCGCCTTGTGGGCCTTGGGCGCCGGTGGCACCTTGAGCCCCCGCGTCGCCCTGTGGGCCCTGGGCGCCGGTGGCACCTTGAGCACCTGCGTCGCCCTGCGCGCCTTGCGCGCCCGTGTTGCCCTGAGCGCCCGCCTCGCCTTGGAAGCCTTGTGCGCCCTGAGCGCCTGCGTCGCCCTGGGCACCTTGAGCACCGTGAGCGCCTGCGTCGCCTTGGGCGCCTTGAGCACCCTGGGGGCCTTGAGCGCCATGCTTGTCGTGCGGGTAGTCCCCCTTGTCCTTGTCGTGCTTGTCCTTGTCGTGACCACCCCAGGGGCTCTGCCAGCCCTGCGGACCGTAGTCCGTTTGTCCGTCGGGGTACTGGTCCCACGAATCGCCGGGTCCGTCGTCGTCTTGGCGGACAGTTGACCAGGATGACGGCCACCCGCCGCGTTGGCCCAGCGGACCGGGCGTACCGATGTGTACGTCCTGTGCGGACGGCTTCGTCTCCACCGGTTGCGCCGCGGCTGCGGGCCCACCCGTCATCCCGACTACCAGTAGGGCGGAGCTCAGCCCTGAAGCGGCCCGGCCATGGTTCAGGCTGCGCCGCAGCCGTCGGTTGTTGCTCATGACCCCTCCAGAGCCGCCCCGGATACACCCAGAGCTACGTGCTAGTCACTTGCCGTCATTATGGGCGAGTCGTAGCGTATTCGACCAGTTGGTTGGTCGAGAGAGGTTTTGGCCGTACTTGGGTACATTTAGGAGAAGGCGGAACTTATTTGCGATAGGGGCATAAGTCCTGGCCGCCGCGTTGTGGGCCGCCGATCCCAAGGACTCGTCACGTTCTTCGGTGGATGACCGCCACGACCCGGAGGCTCGTCCGGGACAGCCGGTTGGCCCGCAGTAGGCGCGACGCCCATGCTGGGAAACCGCCACCGTGCCTGTCGTGTGCGGAACGACGGCACGCGGAGGCCTGGGCTTGTCAGCCTCGCGGTTCCCGCCCCGGCGTTGTTTCCGCGAGTGCGGCCGCCACCCGGGGCGCCTCGCGGCGGCCCTGCTCGCGGGCTGCGGCCACGAGCGCGGGCACGACAGATCGGTCCATCACGCTGGTCCCCTGGGCTCGTTTGGAGGCTGGGTCCCGGAGCAGCAACTCCACCCGGCGACCCGTTTCCAGCGCGGCTCGCTGATTGTCGATGCGCGCCCAGGGCCCGATCGCGGCGGTGCTCGGCGCGAGGGCGATGACCGGGCCGTTTCCGGGGGCGAGGTCGAGGTTGAGGGTCGACCGCATGCCGCCGTCCATGTAGCGGCGGTCACCGATGCTGACCGGGGCTGCGGAGATCGGCATGGCGCAGCTTGCGGCGACGGCGTCGACCAGGGGGACGCCATCGTGCCGGCTGATGGTGCGACTGGCGCCGGTCTCGGTGTCGACGACCACGATGCGAAGGTCCGCGTCGTCCGGCCAGGCGTGGTTGGGCAGGCGGGCCTCGGCTATCCGGCGCTGCCGGGACGGGTCGTCGATGCGTGCGGCGAGGGCGAGTCGACCGAGGCGGCGAGCGGCCTGCTCGGGGCTGCGCGCGAACAGTTGTGCCCGTGCGAGCCGAAGTAGGTGGAGAAGGCCCAGCGCAGGTGAGGTTTCGTGGGCGATGCCGGCGCGCTGGCCCTCGAAGAGTTCCGCGAGTGGGGTGCCGCTGGCGAGCTGAGCGCCCACAACGGCACCGGAGCTGGTGCCGATGAGGACGGCCTCCGGGGCCACTGTCGCTCCCTCGTCCTCTAGCCCGGTGAGGATGCCGATTTCCCAGGCGATGCCGGCAACTCCACCGCCGCCGAGCACCCAGACGGGCCGCGCGTCGTCCGACATCAGTCGCCTCATTCGAAGTCGAATACTGCTAACGCTGTACGCAGTTTAGCGTAGCGGCGGTGGCGGAGGATAGACAAGGGTTGCGGTGCCGTTCAGGGCTCCCGTCGTCCGAGGATGATCCCGCCGAGCCGGCTCTCCGCCGAGGTGACGGTGGTCTGCGAGTCGATCGTGAAGCCGCTCTGGCGTAGCCAGGCCGCCACCTGGGCTGGCTGCCGACGATGGACGTGCACGTTCATCGGGTGCCCGCCGTAGCCCTCGGTCTTGAGGGTCGTTTCGTCGCCCACGTGGAAGCCGAGCAGCAGCGGGCCACCGGGCCGGACCACCCGCCGGAAGTGGGCGAACACCACACCGATCTGGTCGTCGGGGATGTGAATGAGGGAGTACCAGGCGACCAGGCCGGCGACCGAGCCGTCGGCCAGATCGAGGTCGGTCATCGAGCCGACCTCGAACCTCAGCTCACTGTGGTCACGGCGGGCCACGTCGATCATTCCGGGCGAGAGATCGATCCCGAAGGCGTCGACGCCGAGCGTGTGAAGGTGGGCGGTGATCCGCCCCGTCCCGCAGCCCACATCCGCGACCGGCCCGCCGCCGGCACCCTGCAGGAGCTCGGCGAACGATGCCAGGGCGGCTCGTTCGTACGGTGCCTCCGCCAGGAGGTCACGTACCAGGTGCGCGTAGCTGACCGCGACCGTGTCGTAGGAGGTGCGGGTCGCTGTCAACCAATCGTCGTCGTTCATCAGGCAACGCTAGAGCAGCGGCACGACGACCGACCGATGTGGAGAGCTGACGGGGCCGGCGGTCTGTGGTGGCGGTGAAAGTGTCGGCGGTGGTCGATATGGTCCGGCGGTGACCGTGACCACCGATGCCCCTGGGACGCTGCCCACCCCCGCCGACGAGGCCCGGCTGTGGGCACTCATCGAGGCTGCCTGGGCCGAGTTGGGCGCCGAGCCCTTGGCGCTGCGGCAGGCCCTCGTCGAGCGCGACCCCGACGGCGACGACGGCGACGACGATGACAGCCCGTCCTACGCGATCGACGCCTGGCTTGATGCCTTCCTGGACCACCTCGGGCAGCTGACCGTCGAGCTGACCGGGCAGGAGTTGACGGATCTCGACCGGGTGGTGGAGCGCAAGCTGCACGACATCGATCGGGAGGACATCCACGAGGTGACCGACGGGTCGGACGACGGCTTCCTCTACGCCCGAGGTTTCATCGTGGCCCTGGGGCGGTCGTACTACGAGGCGGTCCGCGCCGACCCCGCGCTGGCTCTGCTGGACGCCGACTGCGAAGGCATGTGCTACTTCTTCGCGCACCTGCACAACGAACGGTTCGGTTCGTGGCCGGAGACCGGCTCGGGGATCTCCCGGGAGTCGTTCGGCAACCCGGCCGGCTGGTCGGCCTGATCGTTGCCGTCTGCATCAGCCCGGTTTGCGCTGCTGAGGTGGGGCTGCTTCCGTCGCCGGCAGTTCGATCCGGCGGAGGCTGACCACCGAGACGCCCGGCGGAGTGCTGGTATACCGCTCCAGGTTCTCCAGCAGGCCCTGGTGTCGCGCGTGTGCCTTGCAGACGCTGTCCAGATACTCCTGCCGGATCCGCGCGGTGCCCATCACGATGCCCTGGCGTGCCCGGTCGACCTGCTCCTGCCGCCCGGTGTAGATCCACACCACGTCGGGCACCACTGTGCCGGCCGGCACCGAAAGCCCGGTGGTGAGCACCGTGCGCTGGTAGTTGCCCTCGCGTTTGTCCAGCTCGACGAGTTGCTCTCCCCGCACGAGGATCAGGATTCCGTCGAGGGCCGCCGAGGCATCAACGTCCGGCTCGGCATTGAGGAACAGCACCTGGATCTCGGGTTCGTCACCGCTCGCCACGTCCTGGTAGCGGATACGGCCCGGTCCGGTGTTGTCGGTGCAGACACTCCACGTCCGGCGCCAGCCGTCCAGGGCGGCACGGCAGTAGTCGACGCCCTCCCGAGCGGGTCGACCGAGCAGGTCGCTGACCGTCTCGGGCGCGACCAGTGACCCGTACGCGAAGATCCCGTACGTCGCCGGCTCGTCGAAGCGATCCCAGCCGCGCCAGTCGCGAGGCCGTCGGGTCAGGTCAGGTTCGATCGGCACCGCCCTACCCTCGTGGAAATCCTTGGCGAGCGCATAGCTGCGCTGGTCGTGGACGCTGATGTTCAACCCGGCGACCCTGGCCTCCACCACCACGAAGATGTGGTAGGTGCGGCTGTCGAGCTGCCGGCCCTGCACACTCGTCGCCCGCCCGTCGCGCAGAGGCGCCCTGAGCGGAATCCAGAGGGTCAGCGGCATGCACGAGTCGACCCGGGGCCACACCCGTTCCTCCACCTCGGTGGCCTCCGGGCTGAGCACCTGGAGCTGCTCGCGTTTGAAGAAGGTGCTGCCGTCGATGAGCGACGTAGAACGGAAGGCCAGGTAGGCGCGTGCCCGGATGTCGCTCAGTGCGACGCCGTGAATCTTCTTGTAGAAGCGGATCGCGATGATTCCGTCCGTGCTGACCTGCACCGGCCCGGCGGTGTCCGACCGCAGTTCGGCGAGGCTGGACAGACTTCCCTTGGCCCGCCAGGTGAAGAATTCAGTGGCGAAGACCCGGATCATGACGATGCCGATGATCGCGGCCGGGGTGACCGCGCCGAGAAGGCTCGCCAGTGTGGCGAGGAATTCGTGCCAGGTGTTCCCATCCTGCCGGGGAAAGTCCTCCGCGCCGAGGAGCGACCGAGCGGTCGCCAGCCAGGTCTGCGGGAAACCGTTCGGTCCGCCACGGTCGGTCGGCTCGGGGCCGGTGGTGAGCATCGCGGCCACGGTGAAGGCCGCCGAGACGGCCGCGACGAAGAGAACCAGCGCCGTCACCAGCTGCCAGGCGGAGGCACGAGCGACCCAGAAGCGGCCGGCCCTGCGGATGACGGGGTGCGACCCAGGCCAGCTCGTCCTCATTGGACCCCTTCCCGTGGGGATCCAGCGTAGGCGTGCGAGCGTCATCGGTGAGTGTCATTCAACAGACATGCCGATCCGCGACGACGGGCGATACCTCAGGCCTTCTCGAGCACGATCAAGCGGTACTCCAACCAACGCCGTGACAATCCAGCCTGCAACGCTGAACCGCCAATCATGTTGGCCCAGAATGGCTTCTCGACAAGACGGCTGCGAAGCCGTGGAAGCGCGGCTGTGGCGCCGACAGCCAGCTTGATCACGCGGTCGCGGGGCCGCCCCAGGTGCAGGTATGGGGTGAGATCCAGGTCCTCGACCAAGCGCAAGCCAGCGCGCTCGGACATGGCGACCAGCTCGGCCACGGTGTGCAAGCTTCCGACCCGCCAGCCGGCGCGGAACTGGTCGAGACAACGCTCCCGAGCGGCGAGCCCACGATCCTTCTCGGTCATCCAGTCGTCGCACAGGATGAGGCGGCCACCAGGGCGCAGCCGCTCCACCAGGGACGGGATCAGGTTCTCCAGCGACGGCGAGTGGACGACCGCCTCCACGGCGACCATGGCGTCGTAGTGCGGTTCCGCGGGCAGCTCGGCGAAGTCGGCACAGATCACGTCACAGCGGCCGGTCAGTCCTTCGCGGGCAAACCGCTTCGCTGCGATCTCGGCCTGCACGCGGCTGATGGTCACCCCGGAGACGAACCCGTCCACCTCGCGGGCCAAGCGAACCATCGTCCCGCCGACACCACAGCCAAGGTCAAGCACCCTCGCGCTTCCCGCAGGGACCTGCCCGCGCAAGCGCTCGATGATCAGGCGGTTGACGGTGTCCATGGCCGCTGCCGTGTTCGCGACGTCCGGCGTCCACACACCGCGATGGATAGCGTCAATGCCTGGGCTCTCGGCAACCAGGAGGAACCGACGCGTGTTGTCGTCGTAGTAGTCAGCGACGCGATCAACGTGGCCAGACGCGCCTCGTTCAGTTGCCGAACTCATCGACGAAAGCTATCAGGTCACCCACGGGACCGTGACTATCGGTAACCGTAGGTCAACGCGCATGATCGAGCACGATCTTCCTGTCGTGCGGAGGGATCAGACGTAGATCTTCGTGGCGTACGCCGGGCCGTAGTGCCGTTCCAGGTCTTCGAGGCTCTCCGTCGGGGCCTCGACCTCCTTGATCAGGCGTGCCCGGGACGGCAGTGCCTCGGGCTGCCAGGTCTCCGGCCGCCACAGCGCGGACCGTAGGAACGCCTTCGCGCAGTGGTAGAAGATCTGCTCGATCTCCACCACCACGGCGAGCACCGGTCGGTGCCCCTTGACCACCATGTCGTCGAACCACGGCGCGTCGCTGACCAGGCGGGCCCGCCCGTTGATCCGCAGCGTGTCGGTCCGACCGGGGATCAGGAAGAGCAACCCGATGTGTGGGTTGTCGAGGATGTTGCGGTAGCCGTCGGCCCGCTTGTTGCCGGGCCGCTCGGGCAGCGCGATGGTCGTGTCGTCCAGCACCAGGGCGAACCCGGCCGGGTCGCCCTTGGGTGAGACGTCGCAGCTGCCGTCCGCGCCGGCCGTGGCCATCAGGCAGAACGGCGAGGCACCGAGCCACTCGCGGTCCCGCTCGTGCAGGCGGGTGCGTTCCTTGTTGACGACCCGCGCGGTCGGCACGCCGAGCAGCTCGCGCAACTCCTCGTGCGAGGTGATCTCCACCGTCACGTTGATCCTCCCTCAGCCGTTGACCCGGTGGCGGGCACCACCGTCGTCAGCCTAGGCCGCCGTGACCAGCGCGAGGTTTGTGCTTGGTTGCCGGGGGTACGGCCTCACCCGACGCGCCGCCGCACGTGACCGTTCCGCAGAACGCCGACCAGTGGAGGCCGGGAGATGGAGAGCCGACTCAAGGTGCTGGGGCACCCAGTCCACCCGATGCTGGTGATGTTCCCGGTCGCGCTGCTGGCCACGGCGGTGCTGTTCGACGTGGTGGACACCGTCGGCGGTCCCGACTTCCTCGGCGAGGTCGCGTACTGGAACATCACCGTCGGTCTGATCGGTGGCCTGCTCGCCGCGGCGGCCGGCACGTTCGACCTGCTCGCGATCCCGACCGGCACCCGCGCCAAGCGGGTGGGTCTGCTGCACGCAGGCGCCAACGTCGCGGTGATCCTGCTCTTCGCCGCCGTGTGGGCGGTGCGGCTCAACGCGGATTCCCGGGCCGCCGGCGGGGCACTGGTCGCCATCGAGGTGGTCGCGCTGGCGATTCTCGGCATCAGCGCCTGGCTCGGTGGTGAGCTGGTCGACCGGCTCGGTGTGGGCGTCGACCGCGACGCCGGCCTGGACGCGCCCAGCTCACTACGGCCGCCGACGGCCGCCCAGCGGATCGGAGAGGTGCGATGAGCGAGCAGCAGTTTGGCGGCTTCGGCCGGGGGTGGCGCGGCAGCCGGCAGCAGGGCTGGGACCCGATGGGGGAGTTGCAGTCGCTGCGCTCCGAGTTGAGTCGCCTGGTCGGTGGTCGCGGCGGGGCGTCCGACGTCGAGTTGACCGAGACCTCGGACGGCTGGGAGGTCGTCGTCCGGCTGCCCGGGGTGGCGCCGGAGGAGGTGGCCGTCGAGTTGGACGACCGCGAGTTGTGCGTGCGGGCCCGCTCGGAGGCGGAGGTCAACGCCGACCAGGGCATCCCCGGCGGCTTCGAGACGCGCGGCTTCGAGTACCGGGTCAACCTGCCGGCGCGGGTCGACCCGGACACCATCGACGCGGTGATGGACCACGGCCTGCTCCGGGTCCGGCTGCCGCGGGCGACCCGGCCCGCGCCGCGCACCATCACCGTCGGCCGCACCGGGCCGCGCTCCGGCGACCTCTCCACGGGTACGCCGATGTCAGCCGATCCCGCCGCGGACCGGGAGCTGCACCGCCCGGACACCGCGGGCGAGATCGACCGGCCGTAGCGGACCGGGTGGTCACCCCGTCCGTGCTCGGCCCGACGGCCGAGCGCCTTCCCGACGTGCGGCGGATCGCCGTGCTGCGCGCCAACGCGCTCGGTGACTTCATCTTCGCCCTGCCGGCGCTGGAGGCGTTGCGCAGCGCGTACCCCTCGGCGGAGATCGTGCTGCTCGGGGCGCCGTGGCACGCGAAGCTCTGGCGCGACCGGCCCGGCCCGGTGGACCGGGTGCTGGTGGTGCCGCCGGCCGCCGGCATCCGTACGCCGGAGCCGGGCGAGCCGGAGTCGTCGATCGACGACTTCGTGGCCGCTGCCGCCGGTGCGGAATTCGACCTGGCGGTGCAGATCCACGGCGGTGGTGCCAACTCCAACCCGCTGATCAGTCGGCTCGGTGCCCGGTTGACGGTGGGTCTGCGCGCTGACGACGCGCCGCCGCTGGACCGGTGGCTGCGCTACGTCTACTACCAGCACGAGGTGATCCGCTACCTGGAGGTGGTGGCGCTCGCGGGAGCGCCGGCCACCACCATCACGCCAACGCTGGCGGTGACCGACGCCGACCGGGCTGAGGCCGCCCAGGTGCTCGGCCCGGCGGGCCGTCCCCGGGTGGCATTGCATCCGGGTGCCACCGACACCCGCCGGCGCTGGCCCGCCGAGCGCTTCGCCGAGGTGGCCCGTGCGCTGCACGAGGACGGCTACGAGGTGCTGGTCACCGGCACGCCCTCCGAGCAGGAGGTGGTGGACCGGGTCGTCGCTGCGGCGCAGGTGCCGGTGCGCCCACAGGTGGGCACGCTCAGCCTGGGTGGGTTGGTTGGCTGCTACGCCGACTGCGCGTTGGTCGTCTCGAACGACACCGGCCCGCTGCACCTGGCCGCCGCGGTGGGCGCGCCCACGGTGGGGATCTTCTGGGTCGGCAACCTGATCAACGGGGCCAGCCCGCTGCGGGCCCGGCACCGGCCGATCAGCTCGTGGACGGTGCACTGCCCGGTCTGCGGGGTCGACTGCACACCGGGCATCTACCCGCACCGGCCCGGCGACGGTGAGTGCCCGCACCGGGACTCGTTCGTGACCGACGTACCGGTGATCGAGGTGCTGGAAGCCGCCCGGGAGTTGCTCACCCACTAGTTCAGGCCGGCTGCGGGGTGTCCTCCTCGGCGAGGACGACCTCCCACGCCTCCACGTTCCGGTCGGTGACCGTGGTGGGGGACTCCAGGTGGTACGCGCCGCTGGGCAGGATGCCCGCGCCGCCGTAGCGGGACAACACGGCGAGCTGCGCGGCCACGTCCTCGCCCTGGTGCTTCTCCTGCACCCGCCGCCAGAAGTCGAAGCCACCGGCGTCGACGAGCTTGGCCCGGTCGTAGAGCACGCACCCGCCGATCCAGGAGACCTTGTACGCCCGCCACGCGCCTGGCGGCAGCGCCAACCGCTCGGTGATGTGCAGCAGGTTCGCGGCCGAGTGGATCCGGGCCCGGTCCCACTCCGGGGTGCCGGGTCGGATCCGCTCGGGTGTGGCCGGGCCGGCCCACTCCTCGTAGTGGCCGTGCGATTCCGGCCGTACGTCGTCGGTGTACGAGAGCCCGTGCACGCCGTTGCCGACGAACCCGCAGCCCAGCTCACCGATCGCGGTGACCAGTCGGTGCAGCGCACCCGGTTCCAGCCAGATGTCGTCGTCGAGGCTGAGGACGTATCGGGCAGCCGAGGCGGCGAGCAGGTACGCCCGGTGTTCGGCCAACCCCCGCCGGGGCAGCCGGCGGGTCAGCAGCACCGGGTGACCCCGGTGCCGCAGCGCCCGGACCATGGTGGCCGCGGCGGGATGGGTGTACGCCGGATCCCCGTCGGACTGGTCGCTGACGACCACGCCGAAGCCGGGTACCCCGTCCTGGGCGGCGAGCCCGCCCAGGGTGACGGCCAACTCGGCGGGCCGGTTCCGGGTCGGAATCAGCACGTCGACCAGCCGGTCGGCGCGAAACGCCTCCGGGGTACCGAGGTCGAGGGGGCGGTTCACGACGCCTGGGTGCGGGTGCGCAGCGACGGGTCAGGCTCCCGGTCGTCGAGGTGTGGCGACGGGTCCTGGCTGTGCGACCGGATCCGCTCGATGATCGCGGAGGTGGACCGGTCCGGCACGTACCCCAGGGTGCGCACCTGGCCGCCCAGCCGGCGCACCAGCGGCGCCTCCGGCACCAGTTCCGGCGGATAGTCGCCGCCCTTGACGTACACGTCCGGTCGGACCGCCTCGATCAGCGCGGCGGGTGAGTCCTCCTCGAAGACCACCACGTGGTCCACGCAGGCGAGCGCGGCGAGCAGGGCACCCCGGTCCTCGACCGGGTTGACCGGCCGGTCCGGACCCTTCAGCCGTCGTACGCTGCCGTCCGAGTTGACCGCCACGATGAGCAGGTCGCCCAACGCGCGGGCCTGCTCCAGGTAGCGCACATGCCCGCGATGCAGCACGTCGAAGCAGCCGTTGGTGAAGACCACCGACCGTCCCGCCTCGCGGTACTCGGCGACGATCGCGTCCAACTCGTCGCCGCCGACCAGCGCGGGGTGGCTCGTGGTGTCGGTCGGCTGGTCGAGCGCGGCGAGCAGGTCGTCCCGTCGGCACACGCAGGTGCCGGTGTCCGAGACGGTGATGGTGGCCGCCAGTTGGGCGAGTTGGGCGGCGGTGGGCAGGGGCGCGTCGGCGGCCAGGGCCAACGTCATCGCCGCCAGGTACGCGTCGCCGGCGCCCACGGCGTGGCTCGCCGGCACCGGGGTGCTGTGGCTGCGTCGTGGCTCCCCGTCGGCGCCGCCGACCACCGCACCCTCGGTGTCCAGTGTCACCGCGACCACGTCGGCACCGGTGTGCGCACGCAGTTCGGCCAGCCGCGACTCGGCCAGGACGGCCCGGTCGACGCCCTCCCCGGCCCGGGTGTTCACTGTGACGCCGGTGCCGGTGACGCTGAGCCCGTCGCCGGTGAGGGCGACCCGTCCCTCGCCCGGGGTGGGCTCGCCGACCGGTCCCGGGCGGTCGGCCCGGGCCACCTCGGCGGCCGTGTCTTCCGCGCGTATCGCGCCCGGTGCCGCGCCGACGGTCATTTCGGAGGGCCCGTCGACCGGGTCGCCGTCCGGGTGTTCCAGGTGCAGTTCGGTCCCGCCGGTCGGTCGGGTCGTACCGCCCGCGCGGGCCAACAGCCGGGTCGCCTCGGCGAAGCTGGGGGTGACCACGGTCGGCGCGAGGCCCCGCCAGTCGGCCAGGTCGTGGGCGTCCAGCGCGACCGTGGCGTACCGCTGGCGGTTCTCGACCAGCCACGCGCGGACCGGCGCGGGCAGCGCGCCCAGGCCGTAGTCGCAGACCACCAGGGTCGGCGCCTCCCCACCGGCGGCGGCGCGCAACTCCTCGGTGGCGCAGCTCAGGGCGGTGAGCAGCCGGGTCACCCCGTCGTGGTCCAGGGCGTCCTCCGGGTCGCCGGAGTCCTCACGCAGCAGGATCTGGTTGCCGGCCAACATCCGCCGCTTGACCGGGGTGGGTCGCCCAGGCTGGTTGACAGTGCGGTCCCAGACGCTCGCGCGGTCCAGGCAGTCGTGCAGTTCGTCCCCGGCGACGTCGGCGCCGACCGGTGCCACCAGCACCGCCCGTCCGCCGAGGGCGGCGACGTTGACGGCGGTGTTCGCGGCCCCACCGGCTGCGGAGATCCGTCGGCGCAGGGTGAGGACCGGGGCGGGCGCCTCCCGGCAGAGCCGGTCGGAGTCGGCGAACCGCCATTCGTCCAACATGGCGTCACCGACGATCAGGACGGGGCGTCCGAGCCAGCTCTCCACGACGCTGGCGAACCGGCGCTGTTCCGCTGCTGCTCCTGCCATGCCTCCCCGGGTCCCCAGCGGCCTGGCGGACAAACCTGCGCGCCGACCGGTCCCGCCGCTGGTCAGGCGGCCTTCGACGGCCCTTGACCGGTCCGAACCAGTCCGAACCTGTCCGACCTGTTTCGGGCGTTCGAGGGCGGGAAGGGGATTGAGGTACCCCCGGAAAGGAGATGTACCGAGATGGCAGCGACATTGCAGGGCAAGCGGATCGCCTTCCTGGCCGCCGATGGCGTCGAGGAGGTCGAGTACGTCCAACCACGCGAGGCGGTCGAGAACGCCGGCGCGACGGCCGAGCTGGTCTCGCTGAAGCCCGGCTCCATCCAGTCCTTCAACCACCTGGACCACTCCAAGACGTACGACGTGGACGTGACCGTCGACAAGGCAGACGCCGCCGGCTACGACGCGTTGGTGCTGCCCGGAGGGGTGGCGAACCCGGACTTCCTGCGGGGCGACCCGGACGCGGTGCGGTTCGTGAAGGCGTTCTTCGACGCGGGCAAGCCCGTCGGGGTGATCTGTCACGGCCCGTGGACGCTGATCGAGGCGGACGTGGTGCGCGGTCGGCGGATCACCTCCTGGCCCACCCTGCGTACCGACCTGACCAACGCCGGAGCCACCTGGGTGGACGAGGAGTGCGTCACCGACGGCAATCTGACCAGCAGCCGCAAACCCGACGACCTCCCCGCCTTCTGCGCAGCAATCACCAAAACCTTCGCCACCCCCTGACCCCTGCCCCTCCGCCCCACCCTTCCCCCGTTGATCAAGAGGTTTGCGTCACGAAACCGCCGTCCGTCCTGACGCAAATCTCTTGATCAACGCCAGGACGCGGGAGCGCGAGGAGGCTGCGGTAGGGGTTGGTTTTTTGGTGGTTCCGCGCATGTTCTGCGGCTCGCGGGATAGAAGGGCACATGACCACCGAAGCCTCAGATGCGCCGGTGCTGAACCGTCAGCAGATCCGGCTGCTCATGTTCGGCCTGATGACCGGCATGCTGCTGGCCGCACTCGACCAGACCATCGTTGGTACGGCGCTGCCGACCATCGTGGGCGAGCTGGGCGGAATCAACCACTACTCCTGGGTGGTCACCGCGTACCTGCTCGCCTCGACCGCGTCGACGCCGCTCTACGGCAAGATGGCCGACCTGTACGGGCGTCGGCCGGTCTTCCTCTTCTCGATCGGCACGTTCCTGCTCGGGTCGTTGCTGGCCGGGTTGTCGCAGAACATGACCCAGCTGATCGTCACCCGGGGTATCCAGGGTCTCGGCGCCGGTGGTCTGTTGACGCTCGCGTTCACCATCATCTCGGACGTGGTGTCACCCCGGGAGCGTGGCCGCTACCAGGGGCTGTTCGGCGCGGTCTTCGGGATCTCGTCGGTCGCCGGGCCGCTGGTGGGCGGTTACTTCGCGGAGACCGACTGGCGGTGGATCTTCTACATCAACGTGCCGCTGGCGATCCTGGCGATCGTCGTCTGCTACCACGTGATGCGGTTGATCCCGTTCGAACGTCGGGACCACTCGATCGACTGGCTCGGCGCCGGCCTGCTGGTGGCCGGGGTGAGTTCCCTGCTGCTCGCGCTGAGCTGGGGCGGCAACGAGTACGCCTGGGGCTCCGGCGTGATCATCACACTCTTCGTCGTCGGTGCGGTGCTGGGGGTGCTCTTCGTCCTCCAGGAGGCCCGGGTGGCCGAGCCGATCCTGCCGCTGCGGCTGTTCCGGAACGCCACCTTCGCGTTGGCCAACTCGGCCCTGCTCATCATCGGTCTGGTGATGTTCGGTTCGATCATCTTCATCCCGCTGTACCTGCAGATCGTGAAGGGCGCCTCGCCGACCCGAAGCGGTCTGCTGATGCTGCCGATGATGGCCGGCATCATCATCACCTCGATCCTGACCGGCCGCGCGATGACCCGGATCGGTCGGTACAAGTGGTTCCCGGTGGCCGGTTCGGTGACCCTGCTGGTCGGCATGTTCCTCTTCACCCAGTTGGAGGTGGCCACCTCGCTCTGGGTCGCGTTCGGGTTCATGGTGGTGATCGGCGTCGGGTTGGGTCTGTGTATGCAGTCGCTGATCCTGGCGGTGCAGAACGCGGTCTCGGTACGCGACCTGGGTGCTGGCACCTCCTCGGCGACCTTCTTCCGGTCGCTGGGCGGATCGTTCGGGGTGGCGATCCTCGGCACTGTGCTCTCGTCCCGGCTGACCGGCGGGCTCGCCGACCGGTTGCCCGGCGCGATCGCGCAGCTGCCGCCGCAGGAGCAGGCCGCCGTGGCGGCGAGTGGCGGCGCCAACATCTCGATCAACGACCCGGCCACCATCCTGGCCCTGCCGGGGCCGGTGCGCGCTGCCATCCAGGGCGCCTTCGTCGACGCGCTGGACATGGTCTTCCTGACCGCCGGCCTGATCGCGATCGTGGCGGTGCTGGTCACCCTGACGCTTCCCAACACGCAGCTGCGGGGTGCCGGCCCGAAGGGTGCCACCGGTGGCGCCGACCCGCTCGGCGGCGAGGCCCCGGCTCCGGGCGGCAAGCCGTTGACCCGTGAGTCCAAGGAGGAGGCCGCCGCCGACATGGAGGCCAAGTCCCAGACGATGATCTGAGTGTCTCGACGCCGACCGCCCCGGACCGCTCCGGGGCGGTCGGCGTCAGCCGGTCAGGCGGGGCGACGGTAGGCGCCGTACCACCAGGTCGCGGCCAACTCCCGGGCGGCCGCCGCGTCGGTCTCGGGGTCTGCCGAGGCCGTGCTGACGTGGTCGGCCAGGAAGCGGTCGCCGCCGATCACGATCAGCCGGCTGGCCGCCGTCACGTCCAGGTCGGCGGGGGTACGCCCGGCCTGCTGCTCGATCCGGAGCGCGTCGATGGTGCGGGCCACGAACTGCTCCAGCCCGGCCGCCCAGTACTCCCGGACCACCTCGTCGTAGGCGGCGACCTCGCTGACCGCGGCCAGCACCGGGGCGTACGTCCGGTATATCCGGATCACGTCGGCGAAGACCTCGGTGAGCCGCGCGAGCGGGTCGCCGGGGCCGCCCGGGTCCCAGTCGCCGGTGCGGTCGAACGAACTCTCCCGCATGGTGCCCGCGAGGCGCATGAGCAGCTCTGTCTTGTCCCGGAAGTGGGTGTAGAAGGTCGACCGCGCCACACCGGCCTCGGCGGCGATCCGCTGCACGCCGAGGTCGGTGAAGCGGATCCCCTCCTTCAGGAGTCGTTCGGTGGCCGCCAGCACCCGCGCTTCGACTGCCGCGCGTCCGTCGGGGTTGCGCGGGCGGCGGCGGGTGATCGAGGGCATAGCCGGAATCCTAGGTGGCCGGGGGTCGGGTGGGCGACGTACGCTCGTTGCCGGACACAGTGTCCGACATAGTGACCACGGAGTGCCCGACCTCGGCCTCCGACCCACCACGAGGAGCAATACACGTGAAGTACCGACTGCTGGGCACCACCGGGGTGTACGTCTCGGAGATCTCGCTCGGCGCGATGACCTTCGGCGGCAGCGGGCACCCGCTCTGGGGCACCCTGGGTGGGCTGGCGCTGCCCGAGGTGCAGCGGCTGGTGGACACCGCGCTGGACGCGGGCGTCAACTTCGTCGACACCGCCGACGGCTACAGCGACGGCGAGAGCGAGGAGCTGCTCGGCAAGGCGCTCGGCAAGCGGCGTCGCGACGTCGTACTGGCGACGAAGGTGCACTCCCGGACGGGCCCCGGACCGAACGACGTCGGCACCTCCCGGCTGCACATCATGCAGAACCTGGAGGACAGCCTGCGCCGGCTGGGCACCGATCACATCGACCTGTACCAGATCCACAACTTCGACCACATCACTCCCATGGAGGAGATGCTGCGCGCGCTCGACGACGCGGTCCGGCAGGGCAAGGTCCGCTACATCGGCGCCGCCAACTTCGCCGCCTGGCAGATCTCCAAGGCGCTGGGCATCTCCGCGCGGGAGAACCTGGCCGGGTTCGTCTCGGTGCAGGAGTACTACTCCCTGCTGGGCCGGGACGTGGAGCGCGACGTGGTGCCGATGGCGCTCAACGAGGGTGTCGGGCTGACCGTGTGGAGCCCGCTCGCCGGTGGTTTCCTCTCCGGCAAGGTCAGCCGGGACGGCGCCGTCGCCGACAGTGGCGCGCGTAGCGCCCAGCCCGGTTACGCCAGCTTCACCCCGTTCGACCCCGAGCACGCCTTCGGGGTGGTCGACGTGCTCAAGGGTGTCGCCGAGCGGCACGAGGTCAGCCCGGCCCGGGTGGCGGTCGCCTGGCTGCTGTCCCGGCCGGCGGTGACCAGCGTGATCGTCGGTGCCCGTAAGCAGGAGCAGTTGGTCGACAACATCGCCGCAACGGACCTCACCCTGACCGCGGAGGATCTCACCGAGCTGGACGAGGCCACCAAGCTGCCGGTCGCATACCCGAACTGGATCCAGGAAGGGTTCTTCGCCGGGCTCCGCCTGCCGCAGTGAGGCACGGCCCCGGGGCCGCCCTACTTGAGGATGAGCCGGTTGGTCTGCTCGAAGACGTCCAGGTCGGCCAGGGTCTCGACGACCGAGGTGGAGAGTGGGGCGGGGAACCGGTCGCGGGCGAAGAAGCCGGCGTCGGTGGTCTCGTCGGTGACCCGGGCCAACTGCCCGTCCCACTCCTCCACCTTGAACGCGGTCGTGAACACCTGGTACGTGTGGCCGTACATGTTGGTGCTCGTCCGGTCGGGGCCGGTGTAGAGGGCGAATGCGCAGACCCGCAGGGCGCGCAGCCCGGTTTCCTCGCGGACCTCGCGTACCGCGCAGTCGGCGATCGACTCGCCCAGCTCCATCGCGCCGGCCGGCATGGCCCACTGGCCGTTGTCCGAGCGTTTGATCAGCAGGATGCGGCCGGCGTCGTCGTTGACCACGGCTCGGGCGCCGACGAACATCAGCGTCCGGTCCCCGGCGAGCGCGCGCAACTGCCCCACGTATGAGTCGGCCCAGGAGATGCTCACCTGCGACAACTTACGGGGGTTCCCAACGTGTGACCGCCGACACTAGCTTGTTACCCATGCGTAGCACGATGATGGACGCCCCTCTGCAGATCTCCCGGATCCTCGACCACGGTGCAGGGGTGCACGGCACGGCCGAGGTGGTCACCTGGACGGGCGCCGAACCCCGCCGGATGACGTATGCCGAGGTGGGCCGGGCCGCCGCCCGGCTGGCACACGGGCTGCGCGACGAGTGTGGGGTGACCGGCGACGAGCGGGTCGCCACCTTCATGTGGAACAACAACGAGCACCTGGTCGCCTACTTCGCGGTGCCGAGCATGGGTGCGGTGCTGCACACGCTCAATATCCGGCTCTTCCCCGACCAGGTCGTCTACATCGCCAACCACGCCGAGGACCGGGTGGTGCTCGTCGACAGCACGCTCATCCCGCTGCTGGCCCGGGTGATCGGTGAGCTGACCACTGTGCGGCATGTCGTGGTGGTCGGCGGCGGCGACCCGGCGCCGCTGGTGGCGGCGGCCGGCGACCGGATCGCGGTGCACCACTGGGACGCGTTGCTCGCCGACCGGCCGGACACGTACGACTGGCCCGAGGTCGACGAGCGCGACGCCGCCGCGCTCTGTTACACCTCGGGCACCACCGGCAACCCGAAGGGCGTGGCCTACTCGCACCGGTCGATCTATCTGCACTCGTTGCAGGTCTGCATGCCGGAGGGTTTCGGTCTCGGGCCGACCGACCGCGAGTTGGCCATCGTGCCGATGTTCCACGCCATGTCCTGGGGCCTGCCCTACGCGGCCTTCCTCTCCGGCGCATCGCTGATCATGCCGGACCGGTTCCTCCAGGCCGCGCCGATCGCCGAGATGATCGTCGCCGAGCGGCCCACCCTGGCCGGTGCGGTGCCGACCATCTGGACCGACCTGCTGGCCTACCTGGACACCCACGATGTGGACACCTCCTCGCTCGGTGAGGTGATCGTCGGCGGCTCGGCGTGCCCGCCGGCGCTGATGCACGCGTTCGACGAGCGGCACGGGATCGACGTCATTCACGCTTGGGGGATGACCGAGATGTCCCCGCTGGGGTCGGTCTCGCGTCCGCCTGCCGGTGCGACCGGTGAGCAGGCCTGGCGCTACCGCTACACCCAGGGGCGGGTGCCGGCGGGCGTGCAGGCGCGGATCGTCGGCCCGTCGGGCGACCCGATGCCCGCCGACGGCACGGCCGTGGGCGAGCTGGAGGTTCGTGGGCCGTGGGTGACCGCCCGGTACGTCGGTGACGACGCCCCGGACGAGGAGAAGTTCCGCGACGGCTGGCTGCGTACCGGCGACGTGGGCACCCTCTCGCCGGACGGGTACATCAACCTGACCGACCGCGCCAAGGACGTGATCAAGTCCGGGGGTGAGTGGATCTCGTCGGTGGAGTTGGAGAACGCGCTGATGGCCCACCCGGCGGTGCTGGAGGCGTGCGTGGTGGGGGTCCCGGACGAGCGGTGGGACGAACGTCCGCTGGCGACAGTGGTGGTTCGGGAGGGCGCTTCGGTGACCGCCGAGGAGTTGCGGGACTTCCTGGCCGGGTCGGTGGCGCGCTGGCAGTTGCCCGAGCGCTGGGCGTTCATCGACACGGTGCCGAAGACCAGCGTCGGCAAGTTCGACAAGAAGGTCGTCCGTTCGCGGTACGCCGGGGGTGAGCTGACTGTCCGGGAGCTGACAGCCCCGTAACGTTTCCCCCGGCACTGTCGCCTGTTGGGGCGGGAGTACTCCTAAACCCTCCCCAGGGGCGGCCCCGGCGTTCGCACCGCGCCGGGGCCGCCCGCTCCACGCGGGGTGACCCGCACCGTCATTGTTGCGAAAATTGTTCGCTTCTGTCCTGCTGACGGGGAAATCGGGTGGTCAGCGACCCGATCAGGCGTCGCTGGTGGTGATGAGCACCTTGCCCACCGTCGAGTCCTCCACCGCCTGGTGCGCCGCTGCCGCCTCGGCCAGCGGGTAGTAGTGCAGCGGCAGACCGGCGTCCGCGCCGACCCGGATGCCACCCTGGCTGGCCGCCGCCGCCACGTCCTTCACGCCCTGCGCCTTGGCCGCCTTCGGCTCGGTGTAGACCAGCACGAACTGCCAGCGGGCGTTCGGCGCCATCATCGCTCGGATCGGGATGCTCACCTCATCCCCGCCGTTGTCGGCGTACATGCAGACCGCGCCGCCGTGCCGCAGCACCCGTACGTCGACCGAGGCGTTGCGGGCAGGGGAGACCTCCACGATCGTGTGCACCCCGTCGGGGGCGATCTTGTGGACCTCCTCGACCACGTCCTGCTCCCGATAGTTGATCACAAAGGAGGCGCCGGCCGAGGCAGCGAGCTGCGCCTTCTCCGCGCTGCTCACCGTGGCGATCACCGTGGCGTCGGCCCAGCGGGCGAGCTGGATCGCGGCGTTGCCGACCGCGCCCGCGCCGCCCTGCACCAGCACCGTGTGATCCGCCAGCGCGCCGGCCCGCAGTGTGTCCGGCATGAACTCGCCAGCGGTCAGACAGCGGTGCGCGGTGAGGAACGGGATGCCCAGGGCTGCGCCCAGCTCGAACGGGGCGGCGCCGAGGCGCACCGCCTGCCGGACCGGCACCAGCGTGTACTCCGCCGTCGTGCCCCACTGTCGCTGCCAGGCGGCCTCCCAGACCCACACCCGCTCACCGATCAGGTCGGGGTCGACCCCCTCGCCGACCGCCTCGACCACCCCCGCGCCGTCCTGCCCGGGGATCTGCCACCCGTTCGGCGGGGCGTTGCGGCGGGACTTCCAGTCGGTCGGGTTCACCCCGGAGACCGCCATCCGCACCAGTACCTCGCCCGCGCCCGGCTCCGGCACCGGCCGGTCGACCAGATCGAGCACCGAAGGGTCGCCGTTGCGCTCGTACACGATGGCCTTCATCCGTGGTCTCTACCCGGCTCGACCCCTGTCAACCCAGCTCGTCCACCAGCTCCGGGGTCAGCTCACCGATCGCGTCCAGCGTCACCACGGCCAGCCCGGCGGCGTCCGGATCGAGCGGGTACGAGCCGTGCGGCACCGCCACCACCCGCATCTCCGCCGCCGCGGCGGAGCGCACACCGTTGGACGAGTCCTCCACCGCCACACAGCGGGTCGGGTCGACGCCGAGGCGCTGCGCCACGCTCAGGTACACGTCCGGTGCGGGCTTGCCCCGCTCGGTCTGCTCGGTGGAGAGGGTCGCGCCGAACGCGTCGGTCAGGCCGGTCGCCGCCAGCGCCGCCTCGATCAGCCGGGTCGGCGACGAACTGGCCAACCCGAGCGGCCACCGCGCGGCCAGCCGGCGCACGACCTGGTCGGCGCCGTCGATGAGGGGTACGTGCTCCCGGTAGCGTCGGGTCATCTCCTCGACCACCTCGACGGCGACCTGCTCGGCGGTGCGGTCGACGCCCAGCTCTCCGCTGAGGTAGTCGGCCCACTCACCGGTGCTCATCCCCATCAGACGGCGTTGCGTGTCCGGCTGCCACGTCCCGCCGTGCGCCGCCACGTACGCCCGGCGGACCTCCTCCCACACCGGCTCGGAATCCACGATCACGCCGTCCAGGTCGAAGACCACCGCATCAGTCACGGGCCCATCCTGCCCGACCGGTGGGTGCCCGGTCAGCTGGGCAACGCGGGCAGACCGAGCGGGCTGCTCGCGGGGAGCAGGGTGTGGCCGGACCGGGCGATCGGCTCCAGCAGCTCCCGGAGCCGGTCCGTGTCGTGGGCGCCGAGGGCCTGCCACGGGTGCGCGGCGGCCCGGTCGGTGGCGTCCTCGATGGCCTGGAACTCGGCCCGGGCGTGGTCGGTGGCCGCACCGTCCCCGGTGAGCCAACCCCGCTCGGTGAGCCGCTCGCGGGCGGCGTGCCACTGCTCCTCGGACCAGCCTCGTCCCAGCAGGTACTGCGGCGGTGAACCGTCCAGCGCGACCCGCCCGGTCAGCGTCTCCACCGGGTCCAGGCCGGCGGCCACCAGCGCGGCCACGTGCCCGTCCCCCCGGTGCTCGCGCAGCGTCGTGGCGGCCTGCCAGAGCCGGGCCAGCGGGTACTCGCCGGCCGGGAGGGCCGCGTTGGCGGCGCCGAGCACCCGGCCGGCGGTCTGCGCCGCCGCGGCGGCCCGCTCCAGCAGGTCGGCGGCCTCCACCAGGTGCGACTCCGGAAGCTCGTAGGTCAGCTCGGCGAGCGCCTGCACCGCACCGGTCAGACGGGCGCGCAGCGCCTCCTGCGGGGTGGCCAACCGCCACACCGCCGGCAGCGCACGGGCCACCATCGGCGGCGCGAAGTTGAAGAAGGCGGCGATCACCGGGGCCGCCTCGGCGGCTCCCAGCGGCGCGGCACGGCCGGCGAAATAACCGCGCCAGTAACCGCGCAGCCCGACCGCCTCGTACGCGGCCCGGGCCCGGGGGTGGAGGTAGGTGACCGTGTGCACCGGCTCGAAGTAAGCCCACATCGACCGGGCGGTCCGCCCAGGCTCGTCCAGCGCCGTCACATGCACCTCCGCGTCCCAGGTTCCGGATGCTCACCCCGGGCGGCGAACCGCCCGGGGTGACGCCGAACCTACTGCCGCTGGGTGACGGGCCGGAAGCCCCATGTGAACAACTCCATCGCGTCCCGGCGACAACCGGGACGACCCGGACAGGTCACTGGGCGGCGAGCACGTCCACCACAAAGCGCAGCGGACCGGTCGGACGTCCACCGGCGGCGGCCTCGTCGTTGCCGTACGCCAGCTCGCCCGGGATGTCGAGCTGCACCCGGCTGCCCACGGTCACCCCGACCAGACCCTGGTCCCAGCCGGGAATGACCTGGCCGACGCCGATCGGGAAGGTGGCCGGCTGCCCGGCCTTCCAGGAGGAGTCGAACTCCTTGCCGTCCTTGAAGAACACCCCCACGTAGTTGGTGGTGATGTTCTGGCCCTTCTGCACGGCCGGGCCCTTGCCCTTGATCAGCGGCGTGACCGTGAGCTTCTTGAGCTCGCCCGTGCCCGGCGTCACCGCCGGCTTGGTGCCCAGCGCCGGATCGGCGCCCTCGGGCAGCTGCGGAGCGGGGGGCGCGCCGGCCTCGTCGGGGGCCGGGGCGGAGGCGGACGGGGTCGCGTCGGCCTGGTTCTTGGGCTTGTCGTCGCCCCCGCCGATCGTCACGAAGACGCCGATCAGCACCCCGACCACGGCGACGGCGGCGAGGCCGCTGGCCCACGCGTTGCGCTTGCGCCTCGCGTCGGCGGCCTTCTTCTCCGCCAACTGGGCGGCCAGGCGGCGCCCCGACTTGGTTGCCGGGCTCTGGTCCGGGCCCGTCTGCTGCGTCCGCTCGCTCACGTCGTCGACTCCCTGCTGCGAAGTGTGGCCGGCACCCGGTGCCGGGGGGAAAGCCGACGCACACGGTACCCGCACCGCGGCCTACCGTGCCCGCCGCGGACGCCTCGGATCGCCCAGCGCGGCACTTCCGGAGCTTCCCGGGCGGTTATTCCGGGACGACCATGAAGTCGGTCACGAACGAGGTGACCCGGCCGTCGGCGGCACGGCCGATCCAGGTGCCGTAGCAGCCGTCGCCCCAACCCGTGGACACGGTGACGACGTTGGCGCCGCTGGCCTCGTCCAACACGGCGGTGATCAGCCCCGGGACCGGGGACGATGGCAGCTCGGCCGGGATGAAGACCTCCTCGACCCGGTCCTCGTCCCAGCCCTCCAGGACGGCGAGCGCGGTCGGGTCGGCGAAGGTGCCGACGCCGGCGTCCACCCCGTAGCCGAAGTAGTCGTCAGCGCCGAGCGTGGCGACGTCCTGGTCGCCCGCGACGGCCGGCTCCCAGCGGATCGTCGGCTCAGCCGAGACGACCAGCTCCAGCGCGGCGACCCGCCGGTCCACCTCGGCATCCTCCCGGAGCACCACCGCCACCCAGGCGCGGGCGGGATGCCGCCCCGGCGGCACGGTCACCGTGAACGGCTCGGCCTCCGGGCAGACCAGCGGGTCACACCCGACCACGCGGCCGGTCGGCAACACGATGTCGCCCACCGGGTGGACCTCGATCAGGTATCCGCCGTGCTGGTCGGTGAAGCGGGCGCCGGGCGTCAGCAACCGGTCCAGATCAGGGGTGTACGGCATGGGGGCTCCTCCGGTCGCCAGCGGCCGGCGGAGCGTACCCGGCGAGGCGGACACCGCCGCCGCTGCCGTACGGTCAGGCGCTCTTGCGGGGTGCGGTCTTGCGCGCGGCCGTCTTCTTCGCCGGCTCCGCCTTCTTGGCAGCGGTCTTCTTGGCGGCGGTCTTCTTCGCCGGCTCCGCCTTCTTCTCGGCCGTCTTCTTCGCCGCGGTCTTCTTCGCGGGTGCCTTGGCTGCCTTCTTCTCGGCTGCCTTCTGCGCCGACCGCGCCGACGAGATGGGCGTCGGCTCGCCGCCGCCACCACCGCCACCGCCACCACGGGCTGGCTGCTCGCCGCGAGCCGCCTTGGCGCGCTCCACCGAGGCCTTCAACGCCGCCATCAGGTCCACCGCCGCGGCCGGGGCCTCCTCGACCTCCTCCGGCTGGACGACCTCCCGACCCTCCACCTTGGCGTCGATGACCTCCTGCAACGCGGCCCGGTAGTCGTCGGTGAAGACGTCCGGCTCGAACTCGCCGGTCATCGAGTCGATCAGTGAGCTGGCCATGGCCAGCTCCGGCGGGCGCACCTTGAGGTCCTCGTCGAGGAAACCGAAGTCCGGGGTACGGATCTCGTCCGGCCAGAGCATGGTGTTGAGCAGCAGCACACCCTCGCGGACCCGCAGCGTGGCAAGCTGCTCCCGCTGGCGCAGCGCCACCTTGACGATGGCCACCCGCTCCGAGTCGATGAGCGCGTCGCGCAGCAGCACGTACGGCTTGGTCGCCGCGCCCTCCGGCTCGAGAAAGTAAGCCTTGTTGTAGAGGATCGGGTCGACCTGCTCGGCCGGCACGAACTCCAGTACGTCGATGGCGCGGGAGCTGGTCAACGGCAGGTCGGCGAAGTCCTCGTCGGTGAGGATCACCATTTCGCCGCCGCCGATGTCGTAGCCCTTGGCGATGTCGTCGTAGGTGACCTCTTCGCCGCAGACCGAGCAGGTGCGCTTGTAGCGGATCCGGCCGCCGTCCTCGCGGTGCACCTGGTGGAACCGAATGTCCTTCTCCTCGGTCGCGGAGTAGAGCTTCACCCCGATCGAGACGAGCCCGAACGACACGGCTCCCTTCCAGATGGCACGCATCCTGCGCTCCCTTCCCCGGTATCGACCATGCTCGCATCCGAAAGAACCGGACGCGAGGTGTTCGGGCTGCTACTACAGTCGGGTCGTGCCCGGCGCGCCGCTCAAGCCGATGCTCGCGATGACCGGGCCGCTCCCGGCGGGTGACGGCTGGGCGTACGAGTTCAAGTGGGACGGCGTCCGCGCCCTGGCCGACATCTCCAACGGCGGTCAGCACCTGTATGCCCGTTCCGGCGTGGAGATCACCGCCGCGTACCCGGAGTTGGCCACCCTGCCCGAGCAGGTCGACGACGCGCTGCTCGACGGTGAGGTGGTGCTGCTCGGCCAGGGCGGGCAGCCGTCCTTCACCGCGCTGGCCGAGCGGATGCACGTCCGGGACCGGGCCAAGGCCGCCCGGTTGGCCGCCGTCATGCCGGTGACGTACATGATCTTCGACCTGCTCCGGCTGAACGGTGACGACCTGACCGGCTGGCCGTACGAGCGCCGCCGGGAGGCGCTGGACGCGCTCGCGCTCGGTGGCCTCCGGTGGGCGGTGCCGCCGATGTTCACCGACGGGCCGGCCACCTACGAGGCGGCCGGCGAGCACGGCCTGGAGGGGGTGATGGCCAAGCGGGTCGGGGCCGTCTACCGCCCGGGGGTGCGCTCGCCGGACTGGGTGAAGGTCAAGCTGGAGGTGACCGGCGACTTCGTCATCGGCGGTTGGCGACCGGGTGCCCGCCGGATCGGCGGGCTGCTGGTCGGGGTGCCCGGCCCGGACGGCCGACTGATCTACCGGGGTCGGGTCGGCGGCGGGATCGGCGCGGCCATCGAGCGGCAGCTCCTCGCCGAGCTGGAACCACTGCGCTCCGGCGTGTCACCGTTCGCGCCGGGTGTGCCGCGCGAGGATGCGCGGGGCGCCATCTGGGTAACACCCCAGGTGGTGGTGGAGGTGAAGTACGGCCAGCGCACCCCCGACGGCCGGCTGCGCTTCCCCCGGGTGCTGCGGTTGCGCCCGGACAAGCCTCCGGAGGAGGTCGACGATGCCGGCTGAACGGCTACGGGTGGACGTCGAGGGCCGCGCGCTGGAGTTGTCCAACCTGGACAAGGTGCTCTACCCGGCGGCCGGGTTCACCAAGGGTGAGGTGATCGACTACTACACCCGGATCTCCCCGGTGCTGCTGCCGCACCTGCGGGACCGTCCGGTCACCCGGATCCGCTACCCCAACGGGGTGGACGACAAATCGTTCTTCGAGAAGAACACACCGGCCGCGACCCCGGACTGGGTGCGGGTGGAGAACCTGCCGGCGCCCGGTTCGACGAAGGGCCGGGAGACCATCGACTACGTGGTCGCCGACGACCTTCCCACCCTGGTCTGGCTGGCCAACCTGGCCGCGTTGGAGCTGCACACGCCGCAGTGGAAGGTGGGCGAACATCCGGACATGATGGTCGTCGACCTGGACCCGGGGCCGCCGGCCGGGCTCGCCGAGTGTTGCCCGGTGGCGGTCCTGATGCGCGACCGCCTCGCCGACGACGGCATCGATTCGTACCCGAAGACGTCCGGCAAGAAGGGCATGCAGCTCTGCTGCCCGATCGCCGGCACCCAGTCCTCCGACCTCGTCTCCGACTACGCCCGACGGATCGCCCAGGAGCTGGAGAAGGCCCACCCGACGCTGATCGTGTCGAAGATGGCGAAGAACCTCCGCCCGGGCAAGGTCTTCATCGACTGGAGCCAGAACAACGCGGCGAAGACCACAGTGGCGCCGTACTCGCTGCGGGCCCAGTCGGTGCCGTCGGTGTCGACGCCGCTGACCTGGGACGAGGTCGAGGCCGGCGCGCGCGGCCGGAAGCCGGCCGTCCGCCAGTTCACCGCCGCCGAGGTCCTGGCCCGGGTCGAGGAGTACGACGACCTGCTCGGCCCCCTGCTCGACGGCGGCCCGGAACTGCCCGCCCGCTGACGGGTTCCGACACCGTCCGGAAGACGCGAAACAGCGCGGCCCGGCGTCCACCCTGGTGGACGCCGGGCCGGGTCGGCTGCCGGGTCAGCGGCGGCCGAAGACCTTGCGGCTGGAGCCGAGGCGCAGGAGCACCGTCTCACCGGTGGCGTCCTGGACCCCGTCGTTGTCGGTGATCGCGTACACCTCGCCGTTGCCGGCGACGGTCAGACCCTCCAGCTTCTCCTGCGTCCATCCGTCGGTGGCGCGCAGCGCGGGCAGTACGTCGACGGCGAGCGTCTTCGGCAGCACGGTCAGCGGGCCGGTCGCCGCCGCACCGGGCAGCGACACCGTGTAGATCCGCTTGACTGCGGCGGCCGGGCCGTTCAGCTTGTCCCGTTCGATGACCGCGAGCCGGTCACCGACCACGGTGATCTCGGAGAGGCCCATCCAGTCGCCGGGCACGGTGGTGGCCCCGAGTTGGTAGCCGAACCAACTCCAGGTGCCCGCCGCGACGTCGTAGCGGCCGAGTCGGACGATGCCGGCCGGGTCGGTGCTCAACTCCCGCTGCACGGCCACCCAGACGATCTCCCGGCCCTGACGGTCGGTGGTCGCGGTGACCCCCTCCAGGCCCTGCTTGCCGAGGCCGGCGGCGACCTCGGCGGGCAGCGCGACGGTCTGCCGGGTCACCCCGGCGGCGTCGAGCCGGACCAGCTTGTTCTCCGCGCCCTTGGCGCCCTCCACGGCGAGCCAGAAGCCGCCCTGCGGGCGGGCGAAGATGCCTTCCGCGTCGTACCCGACAGGTGTGCCGGCCGCGTCCCGCACCGGCAGCGCACCGGTGATCACGGCCGGCGTCCGCTTCGCGTCGACGGTGAGGATGCGGGTCTGGCCGTACGCCGCGTCGGTGACGCTGTAGAGCTGGTCCCGCTTGCCCGGGACCGCGCTCAGCGCGCCGAGTGCGCCCCAACCGATCGGGGTGCCGGCCCGGTCGGTGCCGGAGACGATGCTCGGGAACGCCGGGGTGGCCTTGCCGAGCTGGAAGAGCGACACCGAGGCCCGAACGTTGACCGAAGCGTCGTCCTCCTCACTGGAGACAGCTAGCAGCCCGCGCGACGGGATGGGCAGCAGCCCTTCCGGCCCGTTGGTGGTCGGCAGCACCTGCCGGAACACCGGCCGGGTGGGGTCGCCCAGGTCGTAGACGGCGACGAAGTTGCTCCGCTCCGAGCCGACGAAGGCGTACCGGACGCCGTCGTACTCGGCGACGGCCACGCCCTCCGGCTCGGTGCCCTTCTTGGCGGCCCGGTCCTCGTTGTGCAGCCCGTACGTGACGGCGAGCCGCTCGAAGGTGTTGCCGGCGTCCCAGGCCACGCGTCCGCTGCGGCTGTCGAAGACCGACCAGCCACGGGTGCCGCCGTGCCAGTCGCCCTCGTTTGCCGTGGCGAGATAGCGGTCGTCGACCCAGGCCACCGCGTCCGGCTCACGCGGCACGTCGGTGATGCCGCCGGTCAGGTCGATGACACCGTCCTTCTTGGTGTCGATGCCGCTGATCGTGGCGGTGCCGGCGCTGAACACCTTGGTGATCCGGCCGGTGGGCAGATCGACCAGGGCGACGCCGTTGTTCTCCTGAAGCGTCACGGCCAACTGGTTGCGGCTGTTGATCGAGACGTACTCCGGCTCGGGGTCGGTCGGCGCGGCGAGGCCGGCCTGCGCCAGCGCGGGCAGCGCGCTGCCGTCGGCCCCGGTCAGCGCGACCGGCCGCAGCCGCCAACCGGCCGGTGCCTTCCCGGCCAGGTCGACGATCTGCACGAAACCGGCGGGCGCCTGGGGCAGGTCGCCCTCCTCGCCGCCGGGCGGGGTGGCCTCCTCGTCGCGCTCGTTCTCGATGGCGATCGCGGCGTACCGCTTGTCCTTGCTGATCGCGATGGAGTCGGGCTGACCACCGAGATCGAAGCTGGCCACCCGCTGGCGACTGGCCAGCTCGATCACGTCGAGGCGGCCGGACGGCTCGGTGTAGCTGGCGCTGGTGTTCACCACCACCAGCACGTACCTGCCGACCACGGCGACCGAGGTCGGCTCGTCCTCGGCGTTGCCGAGCTGGGCCAGGGAGAGCGTGCCGAGGCCGCGCGGCCGGTCGGCACGGGAGATGTCCAGGAAGCCGATGCGCCGGGCCAGCGCGTCGGTGTGGATCAGGGTGCGACCGTCCTCGCTGACCGCTGAGATCTCGGCGACCGTCGCGGTCGTCGGATCCTCGCCGGCCGGACGGTTCTGGAACACCGGGTAGGTGGCGACCCGGTCGAAGGCGAGCGACAGGCCTGGGTGGTGGTTCGCGCCGGCCGACGCGGGGGTGGCCCCGGTCAGGCTGGCGGCGGCGACACCGGCTGCGGTGAGCGCGGTGAAGGCTCTTCTGAGTGTCAAGGACTTCCTCCGTTAGGTCGTACCCGCACGGAGGCTGACAGTCGTTGGGGAGCGTCAGCTTGCGCCGACATGAACAGTCGGCGAAGCACGGCGCAGCCGCCACCAGGCGGCCCCGACCAGGGCGACCGTGACGACGGTGACAGCGACGTCGCCGGCCAGGGCCGCTGCCGGGCTCGCCGGGGAGTACGGCGGCACCAGGTACGCGAACGCGGCGGCGGTGACCAGGCCCGCCGTGCCCGCCACGAGCACGTGCCGCTGCCCCCAGCCGCTGCCCGACGACCAGTACGCGATCAGCCCTCCGACGACGGCGGCGAGTGCCAGCGCGATGGCCACCCCCGCCCAGCCGGGCGTCAGGTCGGCCCCGACTCGGACGAGGACGACCAGCAGGCCCACCCAGAGCGGGTGCGGCACCCGACGGGCCCGGCGCGGGCGGGGGTGACGCCAGCGGGGGAGCAGGGCCGTCGCGACGAGGGCAAGGACCAGCGACGCCGCGAAGGTCAGCTGGAGTGGGCTGGCCAGGAAGCCCTTGTCATCGTTGATGTCCGAGAAGATCAACAGGCTACCGAGCAGGTAGAGCACGCCCACCATGGCGAGACCGGGCCGGCCCAGCCACGGCCGCAGCCGCCGCTTCGGCCCGAGGATCGACTCGATCAGCACGATCGGCGCGCAGATGGTCAGCACGATGTGGTTGCCGACGTAGTCGAAGGCCTGCCGGAGGCTGAATTCGAGCCCCGGCACCAGCGACGCCTCGGCGGCGGCGCGGGTGTCGGCGTACTGCGTGTCGTCGAGGTAGTCGGGGTTGAACAGCGACTGGTCGACCAGCCCGGCCTGGAGTACGCCGAACGCGGCGGCGAGCAGCACGATGGTCGGCCAACCCGCGCCGAGGTGCCGGGCGGTCTCCCGAATGAGGATCGCCGCGCCGCCGTACATCGGGCCCAGGAAGATCAGCACCGGTAGGAAGTCGTCGATGGCGAAGCCACCCCACGAGCACTCGGCCGCCCACGGCGCGAGCAGCAGCAACGCGATCACCGGCAGGAGCCGCCGACGCAGTGGCAGATGGTCAGCGGCGACCGGGCGGTCAGCGGCGGCATTGTCGGCGGCGGGATGGTCGCCGGTGACGGGGTCGGGTCCGGTCGGCATGGGCGCTCCTCAACGGCGTTTCGGGGGTCACCTGCACCGTGCGCGGGCCACCCGGTCACCCGATACGGCCATCGGCCGACGACCGGTGCGACCAAAGTCGTTGAGTACTGTGGTGCCGACGTCGACCCGGGGAGCGTGGGGATGCAGCCAACCGTCACGGCCGACCTGACGGCCCGGCCCGTCGAGGCCGAACGTCCGCTGCTCAGCTACCGCGACGAGGCGACCGGCGAGCGCGTCGACCTGACCGCACAGCAGGTCGGCCAGTGGGCGGCACGCAGCGCGAGCCTGCTGCGGGACGGCTGCCGGCTCGGCCCCGGCAGCCGCGTAGCGGTTCTGCTGCCGCCGCACTGGCGTACCGCCGCGGTGTTGTTGGGTGCCTGGGCCTCCGGCCTGGCGGTGTCGTTCCGACCGCGCGCCACAGCGGGCCTGGCGGTGCTCGAACCGGGCGGCGACCGGCCGTTCGACGCGGTCTTCGTGACGCCGGAGCGGCAGGACGACTGGCTGGAGGACGTGCCGGACGCGCCGCACCGCTATCTCGTCGGCACCGGGCCGGGGCGGCTGGACGACGTGCCGTTGGGCTGGTTGGACTGGTCCGCCGAGGTGCTTCGGCACGGCGACGGGGCGCCCGACCACACCGCCATCCACCCGTCGGACCCGGCCACCGCTGACGGCACCACCTACGGTCAGTGGGGTGCGCTCGCCCAGGAGTTCGCCGCGATGCTGGACCTGCGCGCCGGCGACCGCCTGCTGGTCGACGCCGCCGAGACCGAGCAGCCGCTGAAGTGGTTGCTCGCGCCGCTCTCGGCCGGCGCGTCCGTGGTGATCAGCGCCAACCTCGACCCGGCGCGGCGGGACGCGGTCGTCGCCGCCGAACAGGTGACCCGGGTCCTCTGAGGCCGTCTCGCCGCGTGCCTTGATCGACTCGGTCTCCGTGAAACCGGGGCATCAGTCTGCCTAGGACACCGCGACTTCCAGGAAGCCGAGTCGATCAAGGCGGGCGCGGCCCGGCCGGGGTCGGGCGCGGCCGTGCGATTTCGGCAGCTACAGGGCGAACAGCAGGGCGGCGTCCAGGAGGACGACGAGGGCGGTGGCGAAGTGGATGCCGAAAGCCACCGCCTTCGTCCCGCCGTTTCGCAGCACGACGACGGCGTCGCCCAGCGGGTTGAGCGCGACGATCAGCATGAACCACGCGACGGCGTCGGCGGTGGTGAAGGCGATCAGGGCGAGGCCGATCAGCCCGTAGCTGAAGTCGCGTAGGCCCTTGACCGTCAGGTAGGCGGGGTCACCGTCCGGCCTGGCCGGTACGCCGTACCCGGCGGCCGCAGCCTGCGGCACCAGCAGGAACCGCGCGCCGATGAAGGCGACGAAGAGGCTGAGTACGACGGCGAGTCCGTAGGCGAGGGGTGCCAGCATGAGTCTGCTCCAATTCCTAGCGCTGCTAGATATGAGAGCGACGCTAGCAGAGCGCCGACAGGATCGCTAGCGGTGCTAGGGTTGCTGTCATGTCGACACAGTCGCGCCGGCAGCGTGAGCGGGCTGAGCGGGAGCAGGCGATCATCACCGCGGCACGGGACCTGGCGTTGGCCGAAGGCTGGGACGCGGTAACCACTCGACGGCTCGCCGCCGAGATCGAATACAGCCAGCCCGTCCTCTACAGCCACTTCAAGGGCAAGGACGCCATCATGGCGGCGGTGGCCGTCGAGGGCTTCACCGAGCTGGCAACCGCACTGGTCTCGGCCCGGGCCTCCGCCGCCGACCCCCGGCAGGCGGTCGCCGACGTGGCAGCCGCGTACGTCGCGTTCGCCCAGCAGCGGCCCGCGATCTACGACGCGATGTTCACCCTCGCCGTGGACCTGCCGTTCGCCAGCCAGGACGTGCCAACCGACCTGGCCCGGGGCTTCGCCGAACTGTCCGAGACGGTGCGCCCGGTCGCCGCGGCCGACGACCTGGAGACGGTCACCGAAACCTTCTGGGCCGGCCTGCACGGGCTGGTCACACTGATGCGCAGCGGTCGGCTCCGCCGCGCCGACCACGACCGCCGGCTCGCGGTCCTGGTGGACCGCTTCTCCCCGCGATGATCGACTCGGGTTTCAGGAAACCGGGGCATCAACCTGCCCCGGACACCGCGACTTCCTGAAAACCGAGTCGATCAAGGCCGCGCGCGGGTCAGTCGACGGTCGGTAGCTTCGGGCCGAGGACGTCGTCGGCGTCGACGATCGTGTACGCGTACCCCTGCTCGGCGAGGAAGCGCTGCCGGTGCGCCGCGTACTCGGTGTCGATCGTGTCCCGGGACACCACCGTGTAGAAGTGCGCCTGCCGGCCGTCGGCCTTGGGCCGGAGCACCCGACCGAGCCGCTGCGCCTCCTCCTGGCGCGACCCGAACGTCCCGGACACCTGGATCGCCACCGCCGCCTCGGGCAGGTCGATGGAGAAGTTGCCGACCTTCGAGATCACCAGGGTGCGGATCTCCCCGGTGCGGAACGCGTCGAACAGCCGCTCCCGCTCCTTGTTCGTGGTCGAGCCCTGGATGATCGGCGCGTCGAGGTACTCGCCGAGCTGGTGCAGCTGGTCGATGTACGCGCCGATCACCAGCACCTGATCGTCCGGGTGCCGGTCGACCAGCGCCTTGACCACCGGCAGCTTGGTGCGGGCGGTCGCCGCCATCCGGTAGCGCTCCTCGGCCTCCGCCGTCGCGTACGACATCCGCTCCGCGTCGGTCAGGGTCACCCGGACCTCGGTGCACTCGGCGGGGGCGATCCAGCCCTGCGACTCGATGTCCTTCCACGGCGCGTCGTACCGCTTCGGACCGATGAGGCTGAACACGTCACCCTCGCGGCCGTCCTCGCGTACCAGAGTCGCAGTGAGCCCCAGCCGGCGGCGGGCCTGGAGGTCCGCGGTGAACCGGAAGATCGGCGCGGGCAGCAGGTGCACCTCGTCGTAGACGACCAGACCCCAGTCGCGGGCCCCGAAGAGGTCCAGGTGGGTGAACGCGCCGCCGCGCCGCGAGGTGAGCACCTGGTACGTGGCGATGGTGACCGGGCGGATCTCCTTGCGCTCGCCGGAGTACTCGCCGATCTCCTCCTCGGTCAGCGAGGTGCGGGCGATCAGCTCCCGCTTCCACTGCCGGCCGGCGACCGTGTTGGTGACCAGGATCAGGGTGGTCGCCTTCGCCTCGGCCATCGCCGCCGCGCCGACCAGGGTCTTGCCGGCGCCGCAGGGCAGCACCACCACTCCCGACCCGCCGGCCCAGAACGCCTCGACGGCCTCCCGCTGGTACGAGCGAAGCGTCCACGGCTTGCGCCCGTCCTTGCCGGCCTCGGCCAGCTCGATCGGGTGCGCCTCACCGTCGACGTAACCGGCCAGGTCTTCCGCCGGCCAGCCCAGCTTGAGCAGCGCCTGCTTGAGCCGGCCACGCTCGGACGGGTGCACCCGGATGGTGTCGTCGTCGATCTTGTCGCCGAGCATCCCGGCGAGCTTCTTGCTCTTGGCCACCTCGATCAGCACCAGCCGGTCCAGTGCGCGCAGCACCAACCCGTACGCCGGGTCGTTGGCGAGCTGAAGCCGGCCGTACCGGTCCATCGTCTCGGCCACGTCCACCAGCAGCGCGTGCGGCACCGGGTAGCGGGAGTACTTGAGCAGCGAATCCACGACACCCTCGGCGTCGTGCCCCGCCGCGCGGGCGTTCCACAGACCCAGCGGGGTCAGCCGGTAGGTGTGCACGTGCTCCGGCGAGCGTTCCAGCTCCGCGAACGGCGCGATCGCCATCCGGCAGGCCTGCGCGTCGGGGTGGTCGATCTCCAGCAGCAGGGTCTTGTCCGACTGCACGATCAGTGGTCCACCGCTCACGCCAGCGTCCTCTCCTCGGTTGGCCGACCGGCCGGAACGGGTCGCATACCCGCTGCTGGCCGACCATCCAGTGTTGCACGATGCGGGACGGCGAAAGAAAGATGCTCACCGGGCGCAACCGTGATGGCACTCACGAACGTCTAGTAAAGGGACGACTGTCTGGGGAGGTCCCATGAAGCATGTCCGGGTCACTTCCCGGCTGGTTGCCCTCGTGGTGGTCGTGCTGGTCGGCGCGGGAGCGTGCGCGTTCGATCCGCAGTCCGGCGGGAGTGGTGGCGGGGGAGCCGCCCCAGCCGGTGCGGCGGAACAGGCAACGGGGGCGGGCGACACGCCCGGGCCCGACCAGCACGGCCGGCCCACGCCGACCGCGCCCACCCCGAAACCCTCCCGGAAACCCACGCCGAAGCCGACCCGCCCGGCGCCCACCACAACCCCCGGCACCGGTACGCCGACGGTCGCCGGCTGCCCCCAGGGGCAGCACCAGCGCGCGGTGGAGACCCACCTGGCCCGGTTGGGCGGGTTCGGGGCGGTGACCGTGGACGGCCGGCAGTCCGCCGCCGACTGCGCGGCGATCAAGAAGTTCCAGAAGAGGTACGGCATTCGCCCCGTCGAGGGTCGCGCCGGACCAACCACCCTCGACGTGGCCCAGCGCCTCGCCACCACCGACACGACCCGCTGCAAGGCCGGCACCGGCACCACGTTCTGCGTGGACCTGACCCGGCAGACCGTCTGGGCGCTCCGGGGCGGCAAGGTGATCATGGCGCCGACGGTGACCCGCACCGGCATGTCCGGCTACCGCACCCCGGCCGGCACGTACGCCGTCAACTACCGCAACCCCAAGGAGTGGTCCGACCCGTACGAGGTGTGGCTGCCGTACTGGCAGCACTTCACCCAGGGGATGGGCTTCCACGAGACCACCACCTACCTGCACGACAAGTCGATCGGCTCGCACGGGTGCGTCAACCTGCTGCACGCCGACGCCGTCCGGATGTGGGAGCTCGGCAAGGTCGGCACCCGGGTGGTGCTGATCGGCCGGCGCCCCGGCACCTGACCGACACGGAGCGAATCGGGGGCATGACCCCCTGTCCGACCGGACTTTCGAGTGTCACCCTGGGAGTCCAGTGCCGTACCGGGCGGGGAGGCTGGGCATGACGGTCGACCGTGACGTATTCGCGGAGCACGAGCAAGCACCACCCGACGAGGTGTCCCGAGCGACAGTCATCGCGTACGCCGTCGCGGCGACGCTCCTCCTCGGGTGGTTCCTCTTCGGCTGGCTGGTGCTCCAGCAGGGCTTCGTCGACTCGGTCGGGGAATCCGCCGGCGCCGGCTTCGGGCTGCTGCTGATCATCTCGGTGGTCGGCACCGTACGCCGCAGCCGCCGCTGACCGACAGCGCCCGCGCGGTGGCGCCGTCGGTCAGTCCGCCACCACCGCCGCGGTGATCCGGTGCAGCGCGAACGTGTGCAGCATCTCGGTCCGTTCGTCCTCGGCCCGCAGGTAGCCGGCACCGATCGAAACCGGCTTGAGTAGGCGTGACGCCGTCGCCCCGTGCGCGTCGACGTAACCCACCCAGACCAGCGCCTTGTCCCGGACGGCCTGTTGGAGCACCGCCAGGGCCTCGCTGTGGGTGTGCGCCGGCACCGGGCCGCCGCCCAGCCCCGGCGCGCCGCCGCGCACCACCGCAGGTGCCCGTCGGGCGGCCCGCGCTGCCGCGTCACCCCGCCGGATGTGCTCCACCACGCCGAGCAGGCGAGGCATGGGCAGCTTCGGGGCGGCCAGCGGGTCGATCGTCCGGGTGGTCACCGACACCCGGGGCGGGGCCCGCCGGATTCGCGGCCGGGCCAGCACCGTGCTGCCGGTGCCGTCCTCCTGCACGGGGGCGTACCCCGCGTCGCGCAGCGCACCCAGCAGCCGACCAACCTGGTACTGCGTACACAGCACCGTCGGCGCGAGCCGGCGCAGCGCCAACGACTCCAGCCGCCGATCTGCCAACACCTCGCTGATCAGCGTCTCGTCGTCGCTGCGCAGGTACGCCCCGGCCAGGCCGACCCGCAACCCACCGTGCTTACGGGCCACGTCGTCGATCAGGTAGGTGAGCCCCTGCGGCACGGGGGTGCGCGACCGGCGCCGGAACACGTCGTGCAGGTCGTCGGCCGTGTAGCCGGAATCCAGGGCCCGTCGCACGCTCGCCGTGGTGACCCGGTGCACGCTGGCCCCGCCGGCCGACTCGAGCTCGGTCATCGCCTCCAGCTCGACGGCGAGCGCCGGCTCGGGTGGGCCGGGCACCACCACGGTCAGGTCGGCCTGCACCAGGAAGTGGTCGACCGGTGCGGGCAGCAGGGCGTCCAGCGCCCGCGCGGCACCGGACGGGTCGCCGCTCTCGACGTCCGCGTGCACGCCCAGCGGGTCGTCACCCCGCTCGTCGGTCGACGTCAGGTCCCCCAGCAGCAGCCGACCGTACGAGGTGAGCGCGCCCAACCCCGTCACGCCCAGCTGTGCGGCCTCGGCCAGCACCTCCCGGTGGGCGGCGTCCCGGCCCCGGCTGCGACGCGGGGCCCGCCAGTCCAGCAGGTCCTGCACCTCCTCCGGGGTGGGCGCCGTCGCCGGCTCCAGATCGGCGAGCACGCCGAGCACCGCCCGTCGGGTGGCCGGCACGCTGGCCCGCTCGGCCTCGGCGGAGAGTGCGGTGATCGGCCGGTCCCGCTCGTCGCGGCGGCCCACCAGCCCCACCTGCCGGGTCATGGTCAGCCACGCTCGGGCGAGCTGCTCCCACCGTTGGGCCAGCGAGGCGGCCCGCCACACCTCGTACCCGCCGGTCGGCAGCACCTGCTGATCCGCCCCGTACCGGCCGGTGGTCGTACCGGGCATCTCCAGCTCACCGAGGAGCCCCGCCGCGTACGCGACCTCCAGCAGCAGCGCGGTGGTCGGTTCGTCCAGCCCGGCGGCACGCGCCAACCGGCGCAGGTCCCGCACCCCGATGCCACCCGAACGCAGCACCGGCGCGGGCTCGTCGGCGAGTTGCTCCAGCAACCCTTCGGTGTGCCGGACCACCTCCATGCTCTGCCCGGCCCCGGCCGAGTCGACCGCCTTCGGCTCCCGTGGCGCGGCGGCCACCGACGGTGGGCTGGTACGCAGCGCCCCGAGCGGGCCACTGTCGCGGCGCAGCAGCAGGCCGACCTCGCGGGGCAGCTCCACAGTTCCGCTGGCCGTGGACGAGCCGGTCGTCACGGGGACCAACAGCCGGTTGTCGACGAGCCACCGCACCGGGGAGCCGGTCGGCGCGCCGCCGTTGGTCGGGTCGGAGAGGACCGGGTCCGCCGCGCCGAGCGGCGGCGCCTGCAACGCCCCTGGCGGCACGCTGCCCACCGGTGGGCCGGCCGCCAACCGGTCCAGGATCGCCCGGGCCGAGGGCGGGGCGGCGAGCACCGTCCGTCGCAGCTTCGCCGGGTCCGCGCAGAGCGCGGCCGTGCGCGGGTCCAGCTCGGCGGCCGGCCGGCCGAGCCCAGCGGGGTACGGGGCGACTTCGTCGACGGCGGGCACCACCTGGAGCGCGTGCTCCGGGCCGTACAGCAGGAAGAGCGCACGCAGTCGGCCCACGGCGGCCCGGACGGCCGTCGGAGCCGGCGGTTGCGGCCCCGAGGTCGCCATCGCGAGCACGGTGTCGGTGGCCGTGGTGGCGTCGTCCGGATTCCGGGTGAGGCGGGCGGCGTCGAGGATCTGGAGGGTGAACTGGTCCAGACCGTCCAGCGCGCGGGCCACGGAGACCCGGGACTGGGCCCGGATGGCCAGGGCGGAGACGTCGGCCGGCACGGGCACGACGAGGTCGGGCCGCAGCTGGAGGAGCGCGGCCAGTGACTCGTCGGGCAGCGACCGCAGGTGGTCGGCGAGTGAGGTGGTCATCGTCTTTCCACGCTAGCCCGGCACCGGGCTTCCGCGCCCCTCGGACGTCCGGCCGACTGGGAGTAGCCGGTACGTTTCTCGACATGCCCGCACTCACCGTCGGATTCGACCTCGACATGACCCTGGTGGACTCCCGCCCCGGCATCGCCGCGGCTTTCCGGGCACTGACCGCGAGGACCGGTGTGCCTGTGGACGCCGAACTGGCGGTGTCCCGGCTCGGCCCGCCGCTGCGTACCGAGATCGAGCACTGGTTTCCGGCGGAACAGGTCGAATCGGCGGTACGCGCGTACCGCGAGCTCTACCCGGCGTACGCGATCACCCCGACGCTCCTGCTGCCCGGCGCGCGGGAGGCCATCGAGGCGATCCACGCCCGCGGCGGCCGCGTGCTGGTCGTCACTGCCAAGATGGGCCGGCTGGCCCGGTTGCACCTGGACCACCTCGGTCTCGCGGTCGACGAGTTGGCCGGCGACCTGTTCGCCGAGCAGAAGGCGACCGCTCTGCGGGAGCACGGCGCGACCCACTACGTAGGTGACCATGTCGCGGACATGGTGGCGGCGGCTGCGGCCGGCGTGCCCGGCATCGGTGTGGCAACCGGCCCGTGCTCCGCCGATGAACTGCGCGCGGCCGGGGCGGAAATGGTGCTGGACGAGCTCACCGAATTCCCAGCGGCGCTCGACGGGATGATCCAGCTAGCCTTGGAGCAGTAGCGGCTCAAGTGAAGCAGGGGTTTTCAGGTGCCTACGGGTCGAGTGAAGTGGTACGACACGGCCAAGGGATACGGCTTCGTCACGAGTGACGAGGGCGGCGACGTGTTCCTGCCCAAGGGGGCGCTGCCGGCGGGCGTCACCGACCTCAAGGGTGGCCAGCGGGTCGACTTCAGCGTGGTGGACAGCCGCCGGGGCGCACAGGCCATGGGGGTCAAGCTGCTGGACGCGCCGCCGTCGATGTCGGAGCTGCGCCGTCGGCCGGCCGAGGAACTGCACGGCCTGGTCGAAGACATGATCAAGGTGCTGGAGGCGAAGGTCCAGCCGGACCTGCGCCGGGGTCGGTACCCGGACAAGAAGGCCGCGCAGAAGATCGCTCAGCTGGTCCACGCGGTGGCCCGCGAGCTGGAGGTCTGAGGCACCAGGCCGGCGGTGGCGGCCCGGTCGAGCAGTGCCGCCACCGCGGCGAAACCGGCCTCGCCCAGGTCCGCGGTGAACTCGTTGACGTAGAGACCGATGTGCCGGTCGACCACGTCGAGCTCCATCTCCTGGGCGTGCGCCAGCACGTACTCCCGGCTGGCCGCCGGGTCCGCCCAGGCCTGCCGGACCGACTCGCGGACCCAGCCGGCCGCGGCCTCCGGGTCGACCGCCCCGCGTCGGGCCAGGATCGCGCCGAGAGGAATGGGCAGGCCGGTGTCGGCCTCCCACCATTCACCGAGGTCGACCAGGGCGCTCAGGCCGTGCCGGTGGTAGGTGAACCGGGCCTCGTGGATGACCAGCCCGGCGTCGTAACGCCCAGCCGCCACGCCCGGCATGATCTCGTGGAACGGAACCACCTCGATCCGGGCCGGCGGTCGCCCCGCCGACCAGAGCCGGAACAGCAGGTACGCGGTGGTCCGGTCGCCCGGCACCGCCACCGTGGCACCGGTCAGGTCGGTGCGGTCCGGCCCGCCGTCACGGTCGCCCCGGGTGAGCACCAGCGGACCGCAACCGCGACCGAGGGCGCCCCCGCAGGGCAGCAGGTGGTAGTCGTCGAGCAGCCAGGGCAGCGCCGCGAAGCTCACCTTCACCAGGTCGAACGCGCCCCGCTCGGCCGCCGTGTTGGTGACGTCCACATCGGCGTACGTCACCTCGACCGGCGGCGCGCCGGGCACCCGCCCGTGCACCAGCGCGTGGAAGACGAACGTGTCGTTGGGGCAGGGCGAGATCGCCAGGGAGAGCGCCACACCCCCACGGTAGCCCCGCCCACCGCACGGGGTCCGTGCCCACCCCACGACTGTGACCCGCGACCGGGCCGTGCAGGTGTGATCCGCAGCTGTGCTCTAGGTCGGAGCGAGGCGGCGGCGTCGACTGCGGCGGACGCCGCCGGGTGGAACAACGCGTGGGCGCGATCGGCCCAGCAGGGTCGAGCACCCTGCCTAGTCTCCCTTTGGAGCTGATGTCGTAGACGAATCGCCCAGCGTCGGTGACCGTGGTCCGGAGCTGGGGACTCTGACAGGGTAGTGATGCCGCAAACGATTCAGCTCCAAAGGGAATCGCGGGGGTAGTTCGTCCACCGGTCGGAGAGGTTGTCCACAGCGTTATCCACAGGTTGGCGCGGGGTGTTGATAGCTCGTCGACCAGCCGGGAACATCGGCCTGTGACCGAGGCGAGTGACCACACCGACGAGGCCGGCGCAGCCGATCTCGTCGGGCGCTCCGCGCGCTGCGTCGGCGGGCCGATTTGAGTCAGCGGCAGTTGGCCGAGAGATCCGGGGTGCCGCAGCCGACGCTGGCCCGGATCGAGTCGGGGCGGGCGGTCGATCCCCGATTCCGGACGGTGGAACGCCTCGTCCAGGCGGCGGGCGGGACGTTGGCCGTTGGCGTCCCACCATCCAGCTCCGGCGTCACCGAACCCACGCCGGTCCCGCACGACGACATGTGGGACGAGGCAGGCCGCCGGTACCCGGCTCACCTGGACGTCTGGCCGGTCCACGAGCCTCGGGACTGGCCCGGCGCCTGGTGGGCGGAGTGGTACCGGTTGCCGCCCGAGCGGTATCCACTCCCGCTGCCACCGGCAGCGTACGAGCTGAACCGGCGCTATCGCGACAACCGGCGGTGGGCTGCCGAGGTCCGGCGGACTGCGCAGGTGCGTCGGGTGCTCAGTAGCGACCTGCCGGCCACCTCCTGGCGTTACGTCGCCGAGCTTCCCGGCGGGAAGCTGGTTGGTGAGCTGCGGGCCCACGAGCGGAGCCCATTCCTGGAGCACGGGGAGTGGCATCCGGACGAGCCGGAGCGGGAGATGGTGCTCGACGGCGTGCTTGTCGACGCCCGGTACCGGCGGTTGGGGCTCGGGCGTCGGCTGGTCACCGCACTGGTGACCGGGATGCGTGAGGCAGGCATCGACGACGCGGCAGCGATAGCCGAGGGATCCGGCACCGACCTGCTGCTGGCGTGCGGCTTCGAGATCGAGGCACGCCGCCCAACCGCACTGCGCCTGGGCCACCCGGGCAAACGCTGTTTTTCCTGAAGGCCGCCTGGGTCAGCGCAGCGCCGGGGCTGCTGTGGTCAGGGCGGCCAGGGCTTCGCGCAGCCGCCAGGCGTCCCGGTCGCGGGGGCCGATCGGGTTGGAGATGGTGCGCAGTTCCGCGAAGGGCACCCCGGCCTGCGCCGCGGCGACCGCCACGCCGTACCCCTCCATGGCCTCGGCGACCGCTTCCGGATGCCTCCGGCGCAGCTCGTCGGTGCTGGCCGTGGTGCCGGTGACGGTGCTGACCGTGAGCACCGGGCCGGCCGTGGCCGTCGGGAGGGCGGCCCGCAGTGCCGCCAGCAGGCCCTGGTCCGCCGGCACCCTGCTGCCGGCACCGAGCAGCGCGGGCGGCATGCCCAGCTCGTCGACCGGGATGAAGCCGTCGGGCGACTCCGCGCCCAGGTCGGCGGCGATGCTGGCGGTGCCGAGCACCGTGTCGCCGACCTCGGCCCGCCCGGTGAAGCCGCCGGCCACACCGGCGCTGACCACCGCACGGTACGGGCGGCCGGCGGCCTCGGCCAGCGCCAGCAGCCGGGCGGTGGCGGCACCGGCGACGGCCGGGCCCACACCGATCGGGGTGACTGTCACGGTGGGGTCGGTCAGTCCTGCGCGGACCGCGTCCGCCTCGGCGGGAACCGCCGTCACCACCAGCAGACCGGTCACGAGAGTGAGCCGGGGGACTCCCGGCGGGTCTCGTCGTCGGCCCCGCCACCCGGCCCGCCAACCGCAGACGACGGGCGGTAGATGTGGTAGCCCGGCGGGGCGAGGCTCGGGTCGTCGTACTGCGGTGAGCTGGTCTGGGCCGGTGCCGGTGAGGTGGGCGCGGGGTCGCCGGGCTCGTCCGCCGGCTCGTCCTCGGTCAGTTCGTCGTCACCGAGCGGTCGGCCGGCCAGCTTCTCGCCGCGAAGCCGGGCGGCGGCCAGCACACCCCGGATCGCGGCCAGGACGCCGACCCCGGCGGCCACGGCGATGCCCATCCGGCCATCGAACGGCACCAGCCCGAGCCCGCCGCCGGCGACGAAGGCGAGCATCAGCACCGTCTCGGAGTGGGCGAAGGAACTGGCCCGCAGCCGTTCCGGGATGCGCTCCTGGATCGAGGCGTCAACGGCCAGCTTCGCTATCCCGCTGGCCATCGCGGCGACCAGGCAGAGCAGGGCGACCATCAGCAGCGAGAACTGGATGACGGCGAGCACCGCCACCCCGGCCACGATGATCATGCTGCTGGACTGGATGGCGGTCGGCCGGTGGATGCGCAGTCGGGTGCCGATGGCGGTGGCCAGGAAGGTGCCGACCGCGAGCGCGCCGCCGACCACGCCCAACGCCCACTCGGCGCCCAGTTCCCGACCGAACACCACGGTGGTCAGGTCGCCCTTCTTGATCGCGAAGGCGAGGAAGAGCAGCAGGAAGCCGTAGAGCGCGCGTAGCGTCGCCGCGCCGATCAGCGTGGCGATCACCAGCCGGCCGGACGGCCGGCCCCGACCCAAGGGGCGATCACCACGGCGGCGGCCCAGCGCGCGCAGTGGCCGGGGGACCCGCTCCGGTGGCTCCGAGTCGGCCTTCGGCGGCAGCCGCAACGAGATCACCATGCCGACCAGGAAGATCACCGACGCGACCCGGAGCGGCCACTGTGGCCCGAACCAGAACGCGGCCAACCCGATCGGCGCCACCAGCGCACCCGCGACCGTGCCGTAGACGCTGGCCCGCGCACCCACCTGGGACAGGCCGAGGCCCTCCGGCAGCAACCGGGGCACCGCCGCGGAGCGAGCCACGCCGTACGCCCGGGAGAGCGCGAGCACCCCGAACGCGGCCGGATAGAGCCCGAAGCCGTGGATGTAGTCGGAGATCAACCAAGCCAGGAAGGCGCGGCCGAGCATCGTCGCGGCCAGGGCGTACCGCCGGCCGTGCCGGAAGTGATCCAGCAGCGGGCCCACCACCGGGGCGAGCATCGCGAACGGCACCATGGTCACCAGCAGGTAGAGCGCGACCTTGCTGCGGGCCTCGCCGAGCGGCACGTTGAAGAAGATCGTGCCGGCAAGACCGATGGCGATCAGGGTGTCACCGGCACAGGACAGCGCGTGCAGGTCGAACAGGCGAACCATGCCGACCTCACCGCCGGCACCCCGGGCGCGGGCCCGACCGGCCCGGCGGGTCACCCAGCGGCCGCTGCCCACCGAACCGCGCAGCAGCAGACGGATGGCGCGAATGCCGGTGCCGACGGTCCGCCCGAGGACGGATCGCCCGGAGCGGGAGTACGACGGCATGTGCACCATCCTCGCCCATCTGATCCGGGTACGCCGCACCACCGCTGGGAAAGGTTCCCCGGGAGTCCCTGTCACCCCTGCGAGGCGCATGGGGAACAATGGTGAGGTGACCAGGCCCGTCTCCACCCGTGCCGCCCGTCTCGACCAGGTCTGCGCCGCCGCCGTCGAGGTGGCCCGCGCCGGCATCACCGAGGTGGACGCCGACGATGTCGGCGATCACCTGCAGGTCGTTGCCGAAGGTGATCGGCTGGTCACCCACTACTTCGAATGTCGCCTCGCTGGCTACAACGGCTGGCGCTGGGCGGTCACCGTCACCCGGGTACCGCGCAGCAAGACGGTGACCATCTGCGAGACGGTCCTGCTGCCCGGCCCGGACGCGCTGCTCGCGCCCGGCTGGCTGCCCTGGCAGGAGCGGCTCAAGCCGGGCGACCTGGGCCCGGGTGACCTGCTCCCGACCTCGCCCGACGACGATCGACTGGTCCCCGGTTACCTGCTCTCCGACGACCCTGCGGTCGAGGAGACGGCTTGGGAGTTGGGCCTCGGGCGCGCCCGGGTGCTCTCCCGGGAGGGCCGCATCGACACGGCGCAGCGCTGGTACGAAGGTGACCACGGCCCCGCCGCGGCCATCTCGTCCGCCGCTCCGTCCGCCGCCCGCTGCGGCACCTGCGGCTTCTACCTGCCGCTGGCCGGTGCGATGCGGCAGGCCTTCGGGGCGTGCGGCAACTTCTACGCCCCCGACGACGGCCGGGTGGTGAGCGCCGACCACGGTTGCGGCGCCCACTCCGAGACGTTGATCGAGGTGGCCGAGACCTCTGTCGACGAGCTCCCCACGGTGTACGACGACAGCGCGGTGGAGGCCATGTCGGTCAGCCGGGCTCCGGGCTCGGTCGAGGCGGCTGAGCCGGCGGAGCCGTACGGGCACTCCTGATCGTCCGCGCCGGAGCGCTCCGGCGCGGCAACCAGCTCACCTCGCGCGGCGGCGGCGTCGGTTGGCGTCGTGCCGCATCATCACGGCGAGGCCAGGGAAACCCCACAGGAAACCGGCGAGGCAGGTCCAGAGCCAGTTCTGGTGACCGTGGTCGGTCAGCCAGCCCCGGAAGAAGATCAGCAGGACCAGCCCGGCCACCGCCCACGCGATCAACCCGGCGAGGGCGAACGGCACCATCGGCGGATCCAGTGGTGCGGGCCGCGGTGGCTGCTCGTTCGGCATCCGGCAAGCGTACGGGATCTACTTCCCCTGCCCACCGACGATCTGGGACGATGCGCGCGACAACTGGAAGATCACCTGCGAGGACCTGATGGCCGTAGCGCCGCCCGAGAACGGCACACCTCCCAACCCCGCTCATCCGCGTAACGGTTTCGACCGTTTCTTCGAGATCTCCGCCCGTGGCTCGACGTTGAGCCGTGAGGTACGCGGTGGCCTGGCGACCTTCTTCACGATGGCGTACATCGTGGTGCTCAACCCGCTGATCCTGGGCGGCGCCGTCGACGGTGACGGCAAGAGCCTCCCGATTCCCGCGCTGGCTGCCGCGACCGCGCTCGTCGCCGGCCTGATGACCATCCTGATGGGTGTGGTCGGCCGGTTCCCGCTGGCGCTCGCCGCCGGTCTGGGTGTCAACGCGCTGGTGGCGTACGAGATCGCCCCCGAGATGACCTGGGCCGACGCGATGGGCCTGGTGGTGATCGAGGGTCTGATCATCGCGGTGCTGGTGCTGACCGGTCTTCGGACCGCGGTGTTCCGCTCGGTGCCAACCCAGATGAAGAGCGCGATCGGGGTCGGCATCGGTCTGTTCCTGACCATCATCGGCCTGGTGGACGCCGGCTTCGTCCGACGCATCCCGGATGATGCCAACACCACAGTTCCGGTCGGCCTGGGCATCGGCGGCAAGCTGGTGAGCTGGCCGATGCTGGTCTTCGTGGTGGGCCTGCTGATCACGCTGGTGCTGGTGGTCCGTCGGGTGAAGGGCGCGATCCTGATCGGCATCCTCGCCTCGACGGTGCTCGCGGTGATCGTGGAGGCCGTCGGCAACATCGGCCCGTCGTTCGTCAACGGTCAGCCCAACCCGAAGGGCTGGTCGCTGAACGTTCCGGAGCTGCCGAAGTCGGTGGTCGACCTGCCGGACCTGTCGCTGCTCGGCAAGTTCAACGTGCTCGACTCGTGGGGCCGGGCCGGTTGGCTGGTCGTGCTGATGTTCATCTTCACGCTGTTGATCACGGACTTCTTCGACACCATGGGCACGATGGTCGCGGTCGGCCAGGAAGGCGGCCTGCTCGACGAGCAGGGCACCCCGCCGAAGGCCAAGGAGATCCTGCTGGTCGACTCGATCGCGGCGGCGGCCGGCGGTGCGGCCAGCACCTCCAGCAACACGTCGTACATCGAGAGCGCCGCCGGTGTCGCGGAGGGCGCCCGGACCGGCGTGGCCAACCTGGTCACCGGCGCGCTCTTCCTGCTCGCGATGTTCCTGGCGCCGCTGGTCGTGATCGTGCCGTTCGAGGCGGCGTCGACGGCCCTGGTGGTGGTCGGTTTCCTGATGATGACCGCGGTGCGGACGATCGACTGGTCCGACTACGAGATCGCCATTCCGGCGTTCCTCACCATCGTGCTGATGCCGTTCACCTACTCGATCTCCAACGGGATCGGCGCTGGCCTGATCACCTTCGTGGTGGTCAAATTGGCGCGGGGCAAGGCCCGGGAGATCCACCCGTTGCTGTACGGGGTGGCCGCACTCTTCGTGCTGTACTTCCTGCGTGGGCCCATCGAGTCCCTGGTGCTCTGAGGCACATCCGGGCGGGGAGTCGATCAGGATTCCCCGCCCGTACCATTCGAATCCCCTCGTGAGCCTGGTCATAACGGATGTCGTTAGCCAGGCTCATTAGTTAAGCTAACTACTGTGACGGAGCGGACGGTGACGGCGGAACGCGTGCCACCGGCGCAGCTGGCTCCCCAGCTGCGTGATGCGATCACCCGACTCAACCGGCGGGTCCGACAGGCCCGACCGGTCGGCGACCTCACGGTCACCCAGGTCTCCGCGCTCACCAGCCTGCGGCTGGCTGGCGCGATGACACCCCGGGAGCTGGCCGATGTGGAGCGGGTGCAGCCGCCGACGATGACCAAGATCGTCGGGAAGTTGGAGGACCGCGGCCTTGTGCGGCGGACACCCCATCCGACCGACGGGCGGCAGGTCATCCTCGCGGCGACCGAAGGAGGGCAGGCCGTGCTCGACCAGTTCGAGCGGGCCCGCGACGAGTGGCTGGCCCACCGGCTGGCCGCACTCGACGAGGACGAACGGGAGACCCTGCAGAGGGCCGCCGAGATTCTTCAGCAGCTCGCTCGCGCCTGAGCCGCACCCGCGCCACCGGGTCCGTGCCGTCACCTGTCGATGACGCGTACGTCCGGAGGAGGCGCACCAAGAGTGCAGGCGAAGCTGAGCACGATGTTCCAGTCCCTACAGGTCCGCAACTACCGCCTCTTCGCATCCGGGCAGCTGATCAAGTTGATCGGCGTCTGGATGATGTTCATCGCCCAGGACTGGCTCGTCCTCGAGCTCTCCAACAACTCGGCGACCGCGCTCGGCGTGGTCACCGCCTGCCAGTTCACCCCGGTGCTCCTGCTCACCCTGCTCTCCGGCCGGCTCGCCGACCGGTACGACAAGCGGGTGCTGCTCTTCGCCGCCAACGCCTTCTGGAGCCTGCTGGCGCTCGGCATGGCGGTGCTGGTCCTCACCGACATGGTGCAGCTCTGGCACGTCTTCGCCTTCGCCGCGCTGCTCGGCACGGCCAACGCGGTGGAGACCCCGGTCCGGCAGGCGTTCGTCTCCGAACTGGTCGGCACGCCTCTGCTGCCCAACGCGCTGTCGCTGAACGCCGCCGTGTTCAACTCCGCCCGGATCGTCGGGCCGGCCGTCGCCGGCCTGGCCATCGCCGCGTTCGACGTGGGCCCGGTCTTCCTCTTCACCGCCCTCAGCTCGGTCGCGCCCCTGGTCAACGTGGTCCGGATGCGTACGACCGAGCTGCACCGCGACGCTCTGCTGCCCCGCGACGAGCGGGCGTCCGCCCGGGTCGTCGACGGGCTGCGGTACGTGTGGCGCCGCCCCGACCTGCTGCTGCCGATGGCGATCATGTCGGTGATCGGCATGTCGCTGTTCAACTTCCAGCTCACCCTGGCCGCGTTGGCGAAGACGGTCTTCCACACCGGCGCCGCCTCCTTCGGCCTGTTCAGCACGGCGCTGGCCGTCGGCGCGCTCGGCGGCGCGCTCAGTGGCACCGGTCGGCGTAGCCGCCCGTCGGTGTGGCTGGTGCTCGGCGCGGCGATCGCCTGCGCCAGCTTCGGCACCCTGGTCGGCCTCTCCTCTGCGTACTGGCTGGTGGTGGCGCTGCTGGTGCCGACCGGCTTCTGCATGGTCTTCTTCGCCCAGGCCGCCAACCAGCGGATCCAGATGGGCGTCGACGCAGCCTTCCGGGGACGGGTGATGGCCCTGTGGGTGCTGGTGTTCCTGGGCACCAACCCGGTCGGCGCGCCGCTGATCGGCTGGGTCGCGGAGCACTACGGTGCCGGTGCCAGCATCTGGATGGGTGGGCTCATCTCGCTGGCCGCCGCTCTGGTCGCGCTCACCTGGCAGCTCCGCCACTCCGGTGCCCGGCTGCGGTTCCGGGTGCTGCCGATGCCCCGTTTCTACGTCACCTCCACCGACTGCTGAGGTTTACCACCGGCGCCGGCCGCGTCCGGTTGCGCGGATGCGGCCAAACCGCTGGCGGGGTGGCACGGCGGGGCTTAGCGTCGATACGTGGGAGTCGGACGCGCGCTGATGCTGGCCCTGGCGTTCCTCGCCGTGGCCACTCTGCCGGCGGCATTCGCCCTGCTCTTCTGCTACGACGAGATCGTCGACCGGGCGGTCTGCGGTTGGTCCGAGTGGCGTGACCGCCGACGGGAGAAGCGGACGATCGCCCGACTCGACCGGGCCATCGAGGCCGACGCGCTGACCCGGGACATCGACCTCAGCGAGTTCGACCGCGTTGACCGCCGGCCGCTGGAGCAGCTCGCCGCCGACCTGCGCCGCCTCGGTGGTCAGCGGATCGTCGGCGGCGGTCGATCAATGGTCTGGCACAGCGCGCTGCTCCAGGCGTACGACGACCGGCTTCGCCTCGCCTGCCGCGCCCTCGGCATCGCCGAACACCTCGCCGAGCTGGAGGGCGTCGACCAGGAGATCGAGCGGGTCCGGGTGGAGGGCGTGCTGCACGCCGCCGGGCTGGCCCTTCCGGCGGCCCGGGCTGGGCTTCGGCAGCGGCACCGCTGAGCGGCCGCACGCTGTGCGACTCTTCGTCGCGGTCCGCCCGTCCGTCCAGGCGGTCAATCACCTCGGCGCACAGGTCGCCCGTCTGCGCGTCGCGGCGGCGACCGCCGCTGGCGTCAACGTCCGGCTCGCCGACCCGGCCGACCTGCACCTCACCCTGACGTTCCTCGGCGCCGTCGAGTCTGATCGGCTGATCGAGGTGGAGAGTGCGCTCGGGTTGGCCGCCGAGCGGTTCCGGAACGGCCGGGACGCCTTACCGCGGTTGAGTCTCGGCGGCGGTGGCCGATTCGGCCGCGGCCGAACCACAGTGCTGTGGGTGGACCTGCGGGGGGAGGTCGAGGCGTTGCACGTGCTGGCCGGGCTGATTCGGTCCCGGCTGAGCCACGGCCGGCTGCCGTGCGACGAGAAACCGTTCCGGCCGCATCTGACCGTTGCCCGGCCCGGCGATCGGATGGACCCGACCGACGTCGAGGCCGACCGGGCCAGCCTGGACGGGTACGAAGGGCCATCGTGGGCGGCGTCGGAGCTGCTGCTGGTGCGCAGCCACCCCGGCGGCCGACCGCGCTACGAGCGGATTGCCGCCTGGTCGCTGTGACCCGGCGGCACGTGGCTGGTCGCGCTGGAAGGCCTGCTGCGGAGGACCTCGCGGGCCTGTTCGGCGGCGCGGGTGATGCTCTCGCTGATGAAGTCGAGGAAGCGGGCGATGTTCTCCAGACGGGCGGCGGCGGGGGTGTGCGCCCCGAGGAGGGCGACGCCCTGGCGTGCGGTCGCGACGAGATGGTCGTTGGCCCGGGCACTGGCGATCGTCGCCTGGAAGAAGAGCTCGTCGTCGACGACGTAGCGGTCGCGGCGGCGCTCGTCGCGTTCGCGGCGGACGAGGCTCTGGCTCTCCAGGAAGGTGACCGCCTTGGAGATCGACGCCGGGCTGACCTGGAGGCGTTGGGCTAGTTCAGACGCGGTGAGACTGCCCGAGTCGGTGAGGAACAGATTGGTCAACACTCGGGCTCCCATCTTGTTCAGACCGGAGGCCATGAGGACGGTGGTGAACGCCTGCTCGTAGTCGGCCACGGCCTGGGCGTCGCGTCCGTCTGGTCGGCGGGCCGCCTCGGCCCCATGGGAAGGGGCGGGCTTGCGCCGGTGGGCGCGGCGCTCGGTCGCGTGGTGGGCCAGATCGGCGCGGTAGCCGGTGGGGCCGCCGTTGCGCATCACCTCGCGCGTGACCGTCGAGGTGGGACGGTCGAGGCGTCGGGCGATCTCGGCGTAGGAGAGGCTGTCGGCCAGCCCCAGCGCGATCTGCTGGCGTTCCTGCTGGCTGAGTCTGCCTCCCGGCATCGCGATCTCCCTCGTGGTCCCGTAGGGCGGCGGCCCAGACCCCGTCACCATAGCGTTAACCCACATATCAATGCAACGACGACGAGGGAATCGTTGCATTAGATTCTGGATGGTTGCAACAATCGCAGGAGCTTGAACAGCTAAAACACCGTTTCACTGCAACGAGGGTGTTGCGGAAATTGGAAAGCAACGTAGCGTTTCCCACATCAGAAACAAGCACGAACCTGGGAGAGCACGATGCAGACGTTCGACACCCCCGCCCCCATCTCCGCCGTCCTGGACATCCCCGCCGGACGCATCCAGCTCATCGCCGCGGACCGCGCCGACACCACCGTCGAGGTCCTCCCGGCCGACCCCGCCAAGAGCAGCGACACCAGGGCCGCCGAGCAGACCACCGTCGCCTACGCCGACGGCGTCCTGCGAATCACGACCGCACGTCCCATCAACAAGCTCTTCGGCCCCTCCGGCTCTCTGGAGGTCACCGTCCGGGTGCCCGCCGACTCCCATGTCGAGGCCAGGGCCGCCAGCGCCGAGCTTCGGGGCGTCGGCCGCCTCGGCGACGTCACCGTCGACGGGGCGTACCGGGAAATCAAGATTGACGAGGCGGCGAGTGTGCGCCTCACCGCCATCGACGGCGATGTCGAGATCGGCCGGCTCAACGGGCCCGCCGAGATCAGCACCGCCCGGGGTGACATCAGGGTCGCCGAGGCCATGCGCGGCACTGTCGTCCTCCGTACCCAGTCCGGCGACATCTCGGTCGCGGCGGCGGCCGGCGTCTCGGCCGCCCTGGACGCTGGCACCGGCCACGGCCGCGTCAGCAACGCCCTCAAGAACGACGGCACCGTCGAGCTCGACATCCACGCCAGCACCCTGCAGGGCGACATCAACGCCCGCAGCCTCTGAAAAGGACGGATCGAGATGACGAACAACAGCATGCCCTCAACCAACTCGCCGTGGACCGGCATGGTGTCGGTCGACGACACGGCCCTGGCCGTCACCGACACCGGTGGTCCCGGCATCCCCGTGGTCTACCTCAACGGCCAGTTCGCCACCCAGGGCTACTGGCGGCGGGTCATCGCCGAGCTTGGCACCGAATTCCGGCACATCACCTACGACGAGCGGGCTCGCGGCAGGAAGTCGAAGCGCTCAGTCGACTACTCGTTCGAGGCGGCCGTCCGGGACGTCGACGCCGTTCTCGCCGCCCGAGGCGTGGACCAGGCGGTGCTGGTGGGCTGGTCCTACGGAGCGGTGGTCGGGGCACACTGGGCCAACCGGAACCCGGAGCGGGCCCTGGGCGCGGTCCTGGTCGACGGCGCGTTCCCGCACGACTGGCTCGACGAGGCCATGGCGCAGCGGATCCGCAAGATGTTCCGACGGATGAACCTGTTCATGCCGCTGCTCCGCCCGACCGGCCTGACCCCACGGATGAACGCCGACCAGATGGCGGACAGCAACATCGAACTCGGCGAACTCTCCCGCGAGCGCGAACTGGGCCCAGTGCTGGACGCCATCACCGTCCCGGTGCGGTACGTGGTCGCCTCGGGAACGTCCCTCGGCAGCCGCGGGGACGAGCAGGAGCAGATCCGCGCCAGCCTCGACGCGGTGACCGCCCGCAACCCGAACATCACCATCGGGGCGAAGGTCGCCAGCAACCACGGTGCGATCCTCAAGAAGGACTTCCGTGCCGTCGCCGAGGCCGTACGCGGGGTCGCCGCCCCTCATCGGGAAGACGCCGGAGACACTCGGTGAGGTCCGAACGCTCGCGTTGACGGGTGACGCACTGTCACCCGTCAACGCGAAGCGTCAGGAGGATTCGCGGGCGGCCGGGCCGCTGCCGAAGAGCACGTCGTCCCAGCTTGGCAGCCGCTTGCGCGGCTTGCCGTTGGCGTCGGTGGACTCGCCGCCGGCGGCCGCCGCAGCGCCAGTCCGGCGGGGCCGCAGCACCGCCAGCGACGGCACGGCCGGCACCTCCTTGGGCGCGTCCGAATCATCGTCGAAGGCCGAGCCCTGGCCACCGCCGAGCAGCGCGGCGGCACCCCCACCGACCGGCCGCTGCCGGGGCGCGTCCGACCCGGCAAGGGCAGCCGGGGTACGCGGCTCCAGCCCTCGACCCGACGAGGCGCCGAGCGGGCGGTCCAGGGAGGCGAGAAGGGCATCACGGCCGGCCCGGATCGGATCACGGCCAGGACGCGGGTGCTCGGACGCCGCCGGCAACCCGTGCCCGCCACGACTCGGCTCACCACGCGACGGACCGGGCAGGGCGTGCCCGCCCCGCTCCGGCGCCGGCTCCTGACCGAGGATCGGCGTGGGCCGCTCGGCGCACAGGTACTGCGCCATGTCGTCGTGCGGCGCGACCACCTGCCGGGCCTTGTCCATGTCCCAGATGGCCTGCGCGGTCGCCTTGCCCGACGGCCAGGTGGCGATGATCCGCCAGGTGCCGTCGTCACGCCGGTACGCGTCCCAGGAGATCTTCTCGGTGTCGATGCCGTGCTGGCTCAGCCGACCGTTGACCACCTCGGCGAGCGGGGTGGGCTTCTCCGCGCCCTTGAGGCGGGTGCGGCGAGCGTGCTGGGCGAGCATCGCCCGCTCCTGCAACACCGGGCCGGCATAGCGCAGCACGCGGTCGACCGGCACCCCGGCGATCCGGGCGACATCCTCCGCGGACTCACCGGAGCGGATGCGGGCCTGAATGTCCCGAGGAGACAGCGACGGAACCGGGTCGACGGTGCTCGGTGCCACCGCGAGCGGCGGGGCACCCGGCTCGGGGTGCATCACGCCGGCGATGCGTTCGTCGATCGGCAGGGCGAGGAGTCGCCCGACCTCGTCGGCGAGCACCAGCGCCTGACCGTCCTCGGAGAGGGCGACGAAGCGTACTGGGCGCATAGCGTTGCCTCCGTCCCGCTTCGCTGGCCGCACGCCACGAGTCGGCCACCCAGGCGTCTCGGACCACCGTACGCGCATCTGCCTCGGGGTGGGGGAAGCGACACCCCGCATGTCGTGACTGAGCTGCGGCGATGATCACGGTCGGTGTCCGTGGAGGCCCCAACGGACACCGACCGTGACGAACGTCAGAGTCGCTCGACCACGTAGTCGATGGACGCGGTGAGTGCCTCGACATCAGCCGGCTCGACGGCCGGGAACAACGCCACCCGCAGCTGGTTGCGACCGAGCTTGCGGTAGGGCTCAGTGTCCACGATGCCGTTGGCGCGCAGCGCCTTGGCGATCGCCGTGGCGTCCACCCCGTCGGCGAAGTCGATGGTGGCGACCACGTTCGAGCGCAGCGCCGGGTCGGTGACGAACGGGGTGGCCACGCTGGACCGCTCGGCCCAGCCGTAGACCGCGGCGGCGCTCTCGGCGGTGCGCTTCGCCGCCCAGGACAGGCCGCCCTGCGCGTTCATCCAGTCGGTCTGTTCGGCGGCCAGGAAGATGGTGGCCAGCGCCGGGGTGTTGTAGGTCTGCTCCAGCCGCGAGTTGTCGATCGCGGTGACCAGGTCGAGGAAGGCGGGGATGTAGCGCCCGGACGCCTTGATCTCGGCGGCCCGGTCCAGTGCGGCCGGGGACATCAGGGCCAGCCAGAGACCGCCGTCGGAGCCGAAGCACTTCTGCGGGGCGAAGTAGTAGACGTCGGTCTCACCGACGTTGACCTCCAGGCCACCCGCGCCGGAGGTCGCGTCGACCAGCAGCAGCGCACCCTCGTCGGCACCGGCCACCCGGTTGATCGGGACGGCCACACCGGTCGAGGTCTCGTTCTGCGGCGTCGCGTACGTGTCCACGCCGGACTCGGCGACCAGGGTCGGCGCGCTGCCCGCGTCGGACTTGCGGACGGTCGGCTCACCCAGGAACGGGGCGTCCTTGACCGACTTGGCGAACTTGGCGCCGAACTCGCCGAAGCTGGCGAACTGGGCCCGGTCGCGAATCAGGCCGAAGGTGGCGACCTCCCAGAACGCGGTGGTGCCACCGTTGCCGATCACCACCTCGTAGCCCTCGGGCAGCGAGAAGAACTCGGCGATGCCGGAACGCAGCCGGGCCACCTGGTCACGGACCGTCTTCTGCCGGTGCGAGGTGCCGAGGTAGGTGGTCGCGACCTCAGCGAGAGCGGACACCGCCGCCGGGCGGACCTTGGACGGGCCGCAGCCGAAGCGTCCGTCGGCGGGCTTGATCTCATCGGGAATCCGGATGATCGGTGCGTCAGCCACGGTCTTGAAGATCCTTCCGCAAGGGCGAGGGCGGGCCCGGCGACACTGCCGGCCCTCATCCTCGCACTCGGGCCGGACGGCGATGGGCGGGGTCCCGGCGGTCGGTCTGAGTCCTTCGCCACAGTCGGCCCCGGTAGTCGTCGACAATGACCTCTCTTCGACGCGAGGCGTCGAAAAGGGCCCCTCCTCGACGCCCGGCGTCGGGGAGGGGCCCTTTCCTACCAGCTCAGACGCCGTGCGGGATGGCCGCCCAGCCCTCGACGTCGGACGGCTTGCGGGTCTCCGGGCCCATGTAACGGGCGGACGGGCGGACCAGCCGCTGGAGGCGCTTCTGCTCCAGGATGTGCGCGCTCCAGCCACCCATCCGTGCGCAGGTGAACATCGAGGTGAACATGTGCGCCGGCACCTCGGCGAAGTCCAGCACCACGGCCGACCAGAACTCGACGTTGGTGGCCAGCACCCGGTCCGGGCGGCGGGCCTGAAGCTCGGCGAGGGCGGCCTTCTCCAGCGCCTCGGCGATCTCGAAGCGTGGCGCGCCCAGCTCCTTGGCCGTACGCCGGAGCACTCGGGCGCGCGGGTCCTCGGCACGGTAGACGCGGTGGCCGAAGCCCATCAACCGCTCGCCGCGGTCGAGGACGCCCTTGACGTAGCCCTCCGCGTCGCCGCTGCGCTCCACCGCCTCCAGCATGCTGAGCACCCGGGACGGGGCGCCGCCGTGCAGCGGGCCGGAGAGGGCGCCGATGCCCGAAGAGATGCAGGCAGCCGCGTCCGCCCCGGTGGAGGCGACGATGCGAGCGGTGAAGGTGGACGCGTTCAGGCCGTGCTCGGCGGCCGAGATGAAGTACGCGTCGACGGCCTTGACGTGCCGCGGGTCGGGCTCGCCGCGCCAGCGCTTCATGAACCGCTCGACGATGGTCTGCGCCTTGTCGATCTCCTTCTGCGGCACCGCCGGCAGGCCGAGGCCGCGGGCGGACTGGGCGACGAAGGAGAGCGCGGTCACCGAGACCCGGGCGAGATCCTCACGGGCCTGCTCGTCGGAGATGTCCAGCAGTTGGTTGAGACCCCAGTACGGGGCCAGCATGGCGACCGCGGACTGCACGTCGACGCGGATGTCGCCGGAGTGCACCGGCACCGGGAACGGCTCCGCCGGCGGCAGGCCCGGCCCGAACCGGCCGTCGACCAGCAGTGCCCACACGTTGCCGAACGACACCTGGCCGATCAGATCCTCGATGTCGACTCCGCGATAGCGCAGCGCACCGCCCTCACGGTCAGGTTCGGCGATCTCGGTCTCGAAGGCGACGACGCCCTCCAGCCCGGGTTTGAAATCAGCCATGTCGCTCTCCTGGATCTGGTCGGTGCGCCCGATCGCTCATCCGGCCCGATCGGCCGAGCGCCTTAGGCGACCCTCAGGGATGTGTTCGGAACATACTGCCTGCTGAGTAAGGGATACGCGACCCGCTGCGACTGTGCTGCACGCGACATCCCCGGACGCGCATTCTCAGCTCGGCTCAGTGAGACTGGGCAGGGCGGGCTGGTCAGCGCGGGAGGGTGCTGGCGGGGCCTGCGAAAAGGAGTGGGGACGTGACGGGTGACACACCCGCCCCGGCCGCGATGCGTAACGAGTACGCCGCGGACCTGGGCCTGACCGAGGCTGACCTGGCCGCCGACTGGCACACCCAGTTCGACAGGTGGTTCGCCGACGCGGTGGCCTTCGGGCTACCCGAACCCAACGCCATGGTGGTGGGCACCGCCGACTCGGCCGGCCGGCCGAGCGGGCGGACGGTGCTGCTGAAGGGGTACGACCCGGAGGGCTTCGTCTTCTTCACCAACCACCTGTCGCGCAAGGGCGTCGAGGCGACCGCCAACCCGTACGCCAGCCTGGTCTTTCCGTGGTTTCCCATGCAGCGTCAGGTGGTGGTCGCCGGGCGGGTCGCGCACGTCGACCGCGCCACGAGCGAGGCGTACTTCGCCAGCCGGCCGCGTGGCTCCCAACTGGGTGCCTGGGCCAGCCCGCAGTCCCAGGTGGTGTCGGGTCGGGCGGCGCTGGAGCAGCGGTACGAGGAGGCGGCCGCGCGGTTCGCCGACCAGGCCGAGATCCCGACCCCGTCGCACTGGGGCGGGCTGCGGGTCCAACCCGAGTCGGTGGAGTTCTGGCAGGGCCGCGCCGGCCGGTTGCACGACCGGCTCCGCTTCCGTCGCCTCGACGAGGGTGGCTGGATCGTCGAGCGGTTGGCACCGTGACGGGTGTGCGGGAGACCCGGCCGCGCGCCGCGCGCCGCTGGGCGATCGACGTACGTCCGCTGCGGGTTCCGGCGTACCGCCGGCTCTGGCTCGGCAACACCGTGGCGATGTTCGGCTTCCAGTTCACCGCCGTCGCGGTACCGGTGGAGATGTACGCCCTGACCCGGGACTCGTTCTGGGTGGGCCTACTGGGCGTGGCTGCCTTCGTACCGTTGCTGGTCTTCGGGCTCTGGGGCGGCGCGATCGCCGACGCCCGCGATCGGCGTGCGGTGCTGCTCGGCGGCTCATTGTTGCTCTGGGCATCCACTCTCGGGCTGCTGCTCCAGGCGGTGCTGGACGTGGGCAGCCCGGTGCTGCTGCTGGCGTTGATGGCGCTGCAGTCGGTGGCGTTCGCGATCAGCTCGCCGGCCCGCAGCGCCATGCTGCCCCGGCTGGTGCCGGACGACCTGGTGGCGTCCGCCACCACCCTGAACTACACGACCTTCACCGCCGCCTCGGTCGCCGGCCCGCTCGCCGCCGGCCTGATCCTCTCCGCCTCGCCGGACACCACTGTGGTCCTGCCGATCGCCTACGGGCTGGACGCGGTGCTGTTCACCGCGATGCTCTGGGCCGCGCTGCGGCTGCCCTCGCTCCCGCCCGAGCCGACCGCCGACGGCCAGGCCCGGCGCGCCGGCCTGGCCAGCGTCGTCGACGGGTTCCGCTACCTGGCCACCACCCCGGTCCTGCTGCTGTCCTTCGGGGTGGACCTGATCGCGATGATCCTCGCCATGCCACGGGCCCTCTTTCCGGAGATCGCGCACGAGCGATTCGGTGGCGGTGGCGCGGTCGGTCTGCTCTACAGCGCCATCGCGATCGGCTCGATGATCGGTGGGTTGACCTCCGGTTGGATCGGCCGGCTCCGCCGCCAAGGGCTCGGCCTGGTGCTCGCGGTGGTCGGCTGGGGCCTGGCCATCGCCGCGGCGGGGTTGGCCCACCAGCTCTGGCTGATGGTCGTGCTGCTCGCCGTGGCCGGCGCCGCCGACCTGATCAGCGCGGTGCTGCGTCAGTCGATGCTGCTGGTCTACGCACCGGACCGGATGCGCGGCCGACTCCAGGGCGTCAACACGGTGGTGGTGGCGGGTGGCCCACGCCTGGGCGACCTGCGTGCCGGCACCATGGCCGCCGGGTTCGGTGGCGGGGTGGCCTGGGTGGCCGGTGGGCTCGCCTCCGCGGTGCTCGTGGTGGTGCTCGCTGTCGCGTTCCCGGCGCTGCTGCGCTACCGGGCGGCGACGGCGTCGAGCGACGACCGGACCTGACCGGTTAGGGTCGCCGGCATGGAAAGCCCCGATCCGCGCCCGTTCTCCGGCGCCCAGTGGACCATCTCCGCCGCCGGCCACGAGGCCGTCATCGTGGAGGTCGGCGGTGGGCTCCGGACGTACCGGCACGACGGTGTCGACCTGCTCGACGGGTACCAGACCGATGAGGTCTGCCCCGGTTGCACCGGGCAGGTGCTGGCGCCCTGGCCGAACCGGATCCGCGATGGTCGCTACTCGTTCGACGGGCGGACGCACCAGCTTTCACTCACCGAGCCGGAGCGGCACGTGGCCATCCACGGGCTGGTCAACTGGGTGCCGTGGCAGCTGCTGGAGCAGTCGGCCGACGCCGTGACGGTCGGCTACGACCTGCCGCCGCAGCCCGGCTACCCGTGGCCGCTGCGGCTGCGCAGCCGGTGGAGCGTCGACGCGGACGGGCTGCGTGCCGAGCACGAGGTGACAAACATCGGCGGGGAGTTGGCCCCGTTCGGCTTCTCCGTGCACCCGTACCTGCAACTGCCGGGCGTCGCGGTGGACGACCTGGTGCTGCGGCTGCCCACCCGGAGCCGGGTGCTGGTGGACGGTCGGCTGCTGCCGGTGGGGGTGACCCCGGTGGCCGGCACCGAGTACGACTGGACCAGCCCTCGCCGGATCGGCGCGGCCGTGTTGGACTCCTGCTTCGGCGAGGTGATCCGGGACGCCGACGGCGGTTCGTCGGTGAGCCTCGCCGCGCCGGACGGATCGGCCGGGGTGAGCATCTGGGCGGATGCCGAGTTCGGTTGGTGGCAGGTGTTCACCGGGGACGCCCTCACCGGCGAGCGGCACCGTCGCTCGGTGGCGGTCGAGCCGATGACCTGCCCACCGGACGCGTTCCGGTCGGGCAAGGATCTGCTGACGCTCAAGCCCGGCACGACCTGGCGAGGTGCCTGGGGCATCCGCCCCGGTGCCTGATGGAGTTCGCCGAGGTCGTCCGCCGTCGGCGGATGGTGCGCAACTACGACCCGGACCGTCCGGTCCCGCCCGACGTGGTGGACCGGCTGCTCGACCACGCGGTCCGCGCGCCGTCGGCCGGCTTCGCCCAGGGCTGGGGTTTCCTGGTGTTGGAGGAGCCGGCCGATCGGGAACGGTTCTGGGCCGCCACCACCCCCGATGGCGGTGGGCGGGAACGCTGGCTCGCGGGCATGCGCCGGGCACCCCTGATCGTGGTGCCGCACGCCAACGAGTCGGCCTACCTGCGGCGGTACGCGGAGCCGGACAAGGGCTGGACGGATCAGTCCCCGGACCGGTGGCCGGTGCCGTACTGGCACGTGGACGCCGGCTTCGCGGCGTTGCTGATGCTGCTCACCGCGGTGGACGAGGGGCTGGGTGCGTGCTTCTTCGGCATTCCGCCGCAGCGGCTCGCCGCCTACCGGGACGCGTTCGGCGTGCCGGCGGAGTATCAACCCATCGGCGCCGTCACAATCGGTTACCGGGCAGCCGACCATCGGTCACCATCGTTGCGCCGTGGACGTCGCCCGATGGACGAAGTCGTGCGGCGCGGCCGGTGGAACTGAGGCGGACGTCCCGTTCGTCCGGTTGAGGATCGGACGAGCGGTAGCGAAACTGACATCAGGGAGCAGAACGTAGCGTGCGCTGGGCGGCTAGGCTGGCACGGTCATCGGTGCCGCGCCGCGCGGTGCCCGCCGCGGCCCGGCTCGGCGCCGTCGGTCGGCCCGGCCACGGGGAGGGGAGCGTGCCGTCGTGATCTTCAGAGCGGTCCGGGACGGGCGTCCCTATCCGGAGCACAATCTGACGCTCAAGCAGTGGGCGGAGATCCCGCCGCGGCCACTGCGCCTGGATCAGATGATCACCACCAAGCGCGAGCTGGCGCTGGACAAGCTCCTCGCCGAGGATTCCACCTTCTACGGTGACCTCTTTCCGCACGTCGTGCAGTGGAACGGCGGGCTCTACCTGGAGGACGGGCTGCACCGGGCGCTGCGCGCCGCCCTCCAGCAGCGCAACCAGATCCACGCGCGAGTGCTGGTCCTCTCCGAGCCGATCGAGTGACGAGCCCTTCTTTCGTACGCTGAACCTTCGTTAGGGTGGCGTCCATGACCGCTCCGCTGGACCTGCTCGACCTGGACCCGTCGCTCAGCGAGGAGGAGCGGCAGATCCGCGACGTCGTCCGCCAACTCGTCGACGACCGGGTGCGACCCCACGTCGCCGACTGGTACGAGGACGGCCGGGTGCCCGCCCGGGAGCTGGCCCGCGAGTTCGGCAAGCTCGGCCTGCTCGGCATGCACCTGACCGGCTACGGCTGCGCCGGCGCCTCCGCGGTCGCCTACGGGCTGGCCTGCCAGGAGTTGGAAGCCGGCGACTCCGGCCTCCGCTCCCTGGTCTCCGTGCAGGGATCGCTCGCCATGTACGCCATCTGGCGCTACGGCAGCGAGGAGCAGAAGCAACGCTGGCTGCCGTCGATGGCCACCGGTGAGGCCATCGGCTGCTTCGGCCTGACCGAGCCGGACCACGGCTCCGACCCCGCCTCGATGGCCACCCGGGCCCGCCGCGACGGCGACGACTGGGTGCTCACCGGCGGGAAAATGTGGATCACCAACGCCCCGATCGCGGACGTCGCGGTGATCTGGGCGCGCACCGACGAGGGCGTACGGGGTTTCGCCGTACCCATGGACACGCCCGGCGTCACGGCCCGGGAGATCCGCCGCAAGATGTCGCTGCGCGCGTCGGTGACCGGCGAGATCGTGCTCGACGACGTCCGGCTCCCGGCCGACGCCCAACTGCCCGAGGCGGTCGGGCTCAAGGCGCCGCTGAGCTGCCTCACCGAGGCCCGCTACGGCATCGTCTGGGGCGCGGTCGGCGCGGCCCGCGACTGCCTGGAGACCACCCTGGCGTACGCGACCACCCGCACCCAGTTCGGTCGCCCACTGGCCGGCTTCCAGCTCACCCAGGCGAAGCTCGCCGACATGGCCGTCGAGTTGGTGAAGGGGCAACTGCTCGCGCTGCACCTGGGCCGGCTCGCCGACGCCCAGCGGCTGCGGCCCGAGCAGGTCAGCGTGGGCAAGCTGAACAATGTGCGGGAGGCGCTGGCCATCGCCCGGCAGTGCCGCACCATCCTCGGTGCCAACGGTGTCTCCGGTGAGTACCCGGTGATGCGGCACGCCAACAACCTGGAGAGCGTGCTGACCTACGAGGGCACCTCCGAGATCCACCAACTGGTCATCGGGCAGCGGCTCACCGGGCTTTCCGCATTCGCCTGACCTGCCCGTTTGTCACTTCCTGGCGCTCGCCGCGCGACTGTCGTATCGGGGCCGTACCGTCATTGACAGACGACGTGTCTGACGAGGACGGTGAGGGTGATGGCCCGCGACGCTGGCAGCAACGAGCCCACGAGAGAGTTCCCCGGTTACCCGACCGGTGACGATCTCAAGGCGCGGTCGAGCGCGACACCCGAGTGGAGCACGGATACGCCGGGTGACCCCGGCGGGCCTGCTGGTCCGGGCGGGCCTGCTGGTCCGGGTGGCCCCGGTGGCCCCGGTGGCCCGACGGGCGGTGGCGATGGCCCCGGCGGTGGCGGTGGGGCGGCCCGCGGTCTGCTCCTGCTGCTCGGCGCCGCCGCGCTGGCCGTCGTCGTGTTGCTCGGCATCCAGGCGACCGGCATCCTGCCGGAGTTCCGCAACCCGTTCGCCAAGGAGCAGACCGACCGCAGTCAGCCACCGCTGCTGAAGTCGATCCAGGACCTCAGCCGCTACGTGGCCGCCGAAGGCAACTTCCAGGTCGTGGTCGACACGCAGAACGACCGGCGCAACGTTCCGGACTTCCTGCTCAACGAGCGCACCCTGTTCGTCGGGGCCGGCAGCGTCGAGGCGTACGTCGACTTCACCAAGATCGCTGAGGGCGCCATCGTCCAGTCCGCCGACGGCAAGTCGGTCGAGATCAAGCTGCCCGCGCCGCAGCTCGGCGAGACCAACCTCGACATGGAGAAGAGCTACGTCTTCGCCGAGCAGCGCGGTCTGCTCAACCGACTCGGTGACCTGGTCGGCAACGATCCCAACCGGCAGCAGCAGGTCTACCAGCTCGCCGAGGACCGGATCACCGCCGCCGCCCGGGACAGCGGGCTCTCCGCCCGAGCCGAGGAGAACACCCGCAAGATGCTGGAGGGGCTGCTCCGCTCCCTCGGCTACCAGCAGATCACGGTCACCTACGTGGCTCCCTGACCTGCCCTCCGTACGCCGAAGCGCCCGCTCCGACTCTCGTCGGGGCGGGCGCTTTCGTCGTGCCACGGCAGCCGAGGGTCCGGAGGCCCGTTGCTGAGGCGCGCGGCCGATTCGACGGATATGAGGCATCGTCGTGGTGGCGGACCGAGCAACCTTGGACAGTTTCCGTTAGCTGCTAACGGAAACTGTCCAAGATCTGCGATTACGTCAGGTGCGCGGGGCGGGTCAGTGGCCGGTGGAGGCGAGGTAGCGGTCCTCGTTCGGCATCAGCACCCACAGGATCAGGTAGACGATCACCTGCGTGCCGGGCAGCAGCAGCGACAGCAGGAACAGCAGCCGGACCATTCCGGCCGACATGCCGAACCGCCGTCCGAGGCCGGCGCAGACACCGGCGATCATGCGCCCCTCGCGAGGCCGGACCATTTTGCGACTCATCGTCGTACTCCCACTCTGCGGCGGTGCGCCGCGTCTGCAATCCACGGTAGAAAGGGATGGCCACCTCGCCCTCGGTCCCGAGGAGGAGCGGCGACCCGTGGACCCGTAAGTGCTTTACCCGGGCAGCCCCCCGCTGACGCCTCCCCGAACCGCCCCTCGCGCGCCGCCCGCCACCCTCGCCCGCACCCCGCCCGCACCCCGCCCGCACCCCGCCCGCGCCCGCCACCGCCCGCACCCGACCGCCCGCACCCGATACCGCCCGCGCCTGCCGGCTGGTTGCCCGCCTGCTCGCGCCCGCCCGCCTGCCTCCCGCACTGCCGCGTCCGCCGCAGCCACGCGGAGATCGTGCTCGATCCTGGTTGTAGTGGCATCGCGGCGGACGGAGACCACTACATCCTGGATCGAGCACGATCTTGCGGGCTGCCGGGCTGCCGGGCGGTTGAGCGGTTGAGCGAAGCGGACGGGCCGGTGGGGCGGATGAGCGGGAACCGGGGGCCGCGCGATCTTGCGCGTGGCGCGGGGCGGTGAGGCGCGGGTGGGAGACGATGGTCGGGTGTTCACGTCCCGGACCGGGTGGGCGGTGAGCTGGGCGGGTAGGCTGGCTGATCGGCCTTCCACACCCCGGAGGGCCGGCACCCCATACCCCGGACGGTCACGAGCGGGGCCGCCAGACCGGCGGTCACGACCCGGCCGGGTCCCGTACGCCGGGACGACGGCGAGGAAGCGCAGCCATGATCAGTGTTTTCGACCTCTTCAGCGTTGGTATCGGGCCGTCCAGCTCGCACACGGTGGGACCGATGCGGGCCGCGCGTACGTTCGTTGGCGGGCTGAAGGCCGACGGGCTGCTCACGGACACGGCGCGGGTGCAGGCCGAGCTGTTCGGCTCGCTGGGGGCCACCGGGCACGGCCACGGCAGCGGTCCGGCCGTGCTGCTCGGGTTGGCCGGCGAGTCGCCGGAGACGGTCGACACGGACACCGTCGGTCCTCGGGTCGAGCGGATCCGGGCCGAGCGGCGGATCAACATCCTCGACGCGCACGAGATCGACTTTGACCCTGATCGGGACCTGACGCTGCACCGCCGGCGGTCGTTGCCGTACCACCCGAACGGGATGACCTTCGTGGCGTACGACAGGGCCGGCGCCGAACTGCGCAGCCGCACCTACTACTCAGTCGGTGGCGGGTTCGTGGTGGACGAGGCGGCAGCCGGGGCGGACCGGATCAAGCCGGACAGCACCGTGGTGCGGTACCCCTTCCTGACCGGGGCGCAACTGCTCGACGTCACCACCCGCACCGGGCTGTCGATCAGCGAGGTGATGCTGGCCAACGAGCGTTCCTGGCGCAGCGAGGCGGACATCCGGGCCGGTCTGCTGGAGATCTGGCGGGTGATGCAGGAGTGCGTGCAGCGCGGCTGCGAGCGGGACGGCGTACTCCCTGGGGGGTTGAAGGTTCGGCGGCGCGCGGCGGAGCTGCGGCGTGGCCTGGAGGCGGAGGCCGGGTCGGCCGACCCGTTGCACGTGATGGACTGGGTGACGCTGTTCGCGCTCGCGGTCAACGAGGAGAACGCCGCGGGCGGCCGGGTGGTCACCGCGCCGACCAACGGCGCGGCCGGGATCATTCCGGCGGTGCTGCACTACTACACCCGGTTCGTTCCGGGCGCCGATGACGAGGGTGTGGTGCGGTTCCTGCTGACGGCGGGGGCGATCGGTGTGCTGTTCAAGGAGAACGCCTCGATCTCGGGCGCCGAGGTGGGCTGCCAGGGTGAGGTCGGTTCGGCGTGTTCGATGGCGGCGGCGGGGCTGGCCGAGGCGCTCGGTGGCACCCCGGAGCAGGTGGAGAACGCTGCCGAGATCGGGATGGAGCACAACCTCGGGTTGACCTGTGACCCGGTGGGTGGCCTGGTGCAGATCCCCTGCATCGAGCGGAACGCGGTGGCTAGCATCAAGGCGATCACGGCCGCCCGGCTGGCGCTGCGCGGCGACGGGGTGCACAAGGTGTCGCTGGACAAGGTCATCAAGACCATGCGGGAGACGGGCGCCGATATGAAGGTCAAGTACAAGGAGACGGCGCGTGGCGGTTTGGCCGTCAACGTGATCGAGTGCTGAGTCCGGTCGATTCGGGGCAATCGTTCACCGACTGCTAACCTGTCGTCCGTTTCAGGAGGCGGGAGGCTGCGGTGACCTCTGGCGTCGCGGCGTTGTGGTCGCACCGCAACTCGCTGCGCATCCTGGTCAGGCGGGATCTGGCGGTCAAGTACCAGCAGTCGGTGCTGGGCTACTTCTGGTCGTTGATCGAGCCGCTCGGCATGGGCGCCATCTACTGGTTCGTCTTCGGGGTGCTCTACTCCCGGGACACCGGTCGGCACCTCGGTGAGGCGGCCGGGTCGTACCCGTTGTTCCTGATCACCGGCATCTTCGCCTGGATGTGGACCAGTTCGGCGCTGAGCGAGGCGACGAACGCGCTGACCGGCCAGTCCCGGCTGATCACCACGATGAACGTGCCGCGTCAGGCCTTTCCGATCGGCCGGGTGGCCGGACGGTTCGCCGAGTACGCGGCCGGCCTGCCGATCCTGATCGCCATCGCGGTGATCTACGTGGTGCACGGCCGGATCCACCCCGGTTGGTCGCTGCTCTCCCTGCCGCTGGCGGTGGCCGTCCAGGCCGTCCTGTTGACCGGCCTCGCCCTGCTGCTGTCCGCGTGGAACGTGCTGATGCGCGACGTGGAACGGTTGATGCGGCTGATCATCCGGGTGCTCTTCTACGCCACGCCGATCATCTATCCGCTCAGCCTGGTCCGGGAGTCCGGGCTGCCGGGCTGGTTGAAGGTGGTGTACGAGCTGAACCCGCTGGTCGGGATATTCCAGCTGCACCACGCGATCTGGTACCCGGACGAGTTCCCGGACGCCCGGCTGCTCGCCACCACGATCGTCGGCAGCCTGCTGGTGCTGGCCGCCGGTTGGTGGTCGTTCCGCCGGTTGGAGCCCGCCGTGCTCAAGGAGCTCTGACGTGGCCGCGCCGATCATCGAGGCGGACGGCCTGGGCATCCGGTTCGTCCGTAACCGTCGCCGCCAGCTTCGGCTGCGGGAGTTGTTCATCCACCGGGGCGGCCGTGGCGCGTTGCCCGGCCAGTTCTGGCCGTTGCGGGACGTGTCGTTCACGGTGCAACCCGGCGAGACCGTCGGGGTGATCGGGCGCAACGGCACCGGCAAGAGCACCCTGCTGCGGCTGATCGCCGGGGTGCTCATTCCGGATGAGGGCGGCATCCGGGTGCACGGCGCGGTGGCGCCGTTGCTGGAGTTGTCCGCCGGTTTCTCCAACGACCTGACCGGGCGGGAGAACCTGCACCTGGTCGGTGGGCTGCACGGACTGTCGACGAGCTACCTGAAGCGGCATTTCGACGAGATCGTCGAGTTCGCCGGTGAGCAGGTGGAACGGGCCATCGACACGTCGGTGCGGCACTACTCGTCGGGGATGAAGGTGCGGCTGGGCTTCGCGATCATCTCGCACCTGCCGCACCCGATCCTGCTGATGGACGAGGTGACCGCGGTCGGGGACGCGGAGTTCCGCAAGAAGTGTTACGCGACGATTGATCGTCTGCTCGGGGAGGGGCGCACGCTCGTGCTGGTGTCACACAACGAAAAGGACCTGACCCGGTTCTGCCGTCGGGGGTTGTACCTCGACGCGGGCCGGTTGACGCTCGACGGCACCATCGCCGAGGCGCTCGACGCGTACCACGCCGCGGTCCCGCGGTGACGCTCGCGATCGTGCTCGCCGCCGGGATGCCCGCGGCGGGCCTGACCACCGCGACCGGTGAGCCGCTGGCCGACCGGCTGGCCGCCCAGTTGCGCCTGGCCGGGGCGGACGAGGTGCGCTTCGCCGCCACCCTCGACGAGTTGTCCGACCTGGTCACCACCGCGACCGCCCCGGTGCTGATCACCGGCACGGACCTGGTCGCGCACACCGCCGTACTGCGGCACCTGGCCACCAGCCCGGTGGGGCCCACGGTGGCGCTGGTGCTCGGCGACCCGCCGGTCCCCGGCCGGACGGCAGTGCGGGAGGAGCGCGGGCAGGTGGTCGACGCCGGCGCGTTGGACGCCCTCGACGGCACCGCCACCGGCGTGTTCGGCGGCGCGTTGCGGGTCGGCGTGGATGATCTGCCGACCCTCGCGGCCGCCGCTCGGGCCGCCGCGTCGGGGATGCTCCCCGTCGCCGCCCCGATCGGCCCGGCCGGCGACGTGGCACCGCTGCCGGTGACCGGCGGGGCCGGGTCCGGGGGGTCGGTCGCGGCCGGTGGCCCCGGGTCCGCCGTGGACCGGCTCTTCGCGGGTCTCGCGGCGCTCGGCACCCTGGTCTTCGCCCAGCGGGTACGCCTGCTCGTCGCCCACCGGGTCGAGGACCAGGCCGGGCTGACCGCTGCCGAGGCGGCGGTGACCGCTGTCGACGAGGACCGAGCCGAGCTGCGGTTGTCGGTGAAGGAGAAGGACGACTTCTTCTCCACCTACTTCGTCAGCACCTGGTCGCCGTACGTGGTCCGGCTCTCGGCCCGGCTCCGGCTCACCCCGACCGGGGTGACGGTGATCTCGGTGCTCTTCGCGCTGGGCGCGGCGGTGCTGTTCGGGGTCGGTGGACGGCCCGCGCTGGTCGGTGGCGCGGTGCTGCTCTACCTGGGCTTCGTGCTGGACTGCGTGGATGGCCAGCTGGCCCGCTACACCCGGCACTTCAGCGCCTGGGGTGGCTGGCTGGACACGATGGCGGACCGGGCCAAGGAGTACCTGGTCTACGCCGGGCTGGGCTTCGGGGTGAGCCACGCCGGGCTGGGCAACGGGTGGGCGCTCGCGATCGCCGCGATGACGTTGCAGACCGTCCGGCACATGACCGACACGTGGTACGGGGTGCTGCACGACGAGGCGGCCCGTCGACCGCGTACGGCGACGAACGCCAGCGGCGGGATCGGTGACCGGCTCAACGCGGCGTCGACCCGGGTGCAGGCGGACACCGGCTCGGTGTCGTACTGGCTGAAGCGGACCGTGGTCTTCCCGATCGGTGAGCGGTGGGCGCTGATCGCGCTGACCGTGGCGCTGTTCAACCCGCTGGTCAGCCTGATCGCCGTGCTGGTCTGGGGGGTGCTGGCGTTCGCGTACACCGGGGCGCTGCGGACGCTGCGGGCCCGCTGGATGTGGGTGCCGGTGCTGGACACGGTCGATGCCACGCTGCACCGCGACGACGGGCCGTTGGCCCGCTGGTTGCCGGTGGTCCGTCCGATGGGGCCGCTGACCCTGGCGGTGATCGCCGCGCTCGGCCCGGCGGCGCTGCTGGTCGGGGCGCTGCTGAGTGACGCGCCCGACGGGCTGCGCTGGGCGGTGCCGGTGGCGCTGCTGGTGCTGCTGGTCGCTGGCCTGGGCGCCGGGGCGGCGCACAACGGTCCGCTGGACTGGCTGGTGCCCGCGGCCTTGCGGGCCGCCGAGTACCTGTTCGCCATCGCGGTCGGGGTGGTCGGTGCGGTGCCCGGCTGGCTGATCTTCGGGTACGTCTTCGTGCTCACCGTGCACCACTACGACCTGACCGCCCGGCTGGAGAAGCGGCAGGCGGCACCGCCGCTGCACGCGGCGACGCTGGGCTGGGAGGGGCGCTCGGTGCTGCTGGCCCTCGCGGCGATCGCCGGTATTGCGGGTATCGGACTGGCTACACTCGGTGCGTACCTTCTCGTGGTTTTCGTGGTGAGCGTCGTCCTGGCCTGGTTCGTGCGACCGGCCCGTAGCGCGCGGGCGTCGGTGGCGCCGGCGGGCGCTGGAGGTGCCGCGCCGCGCTGACGGAGGGCGGCCGGATGACCCTGATCAGCTTCGTGGTGCCGGCCTTCCGGGTGCAGGGATACCTGCGGGAGTGCCTGGACTCCATCCTCGGTCAGCCGGAGACCGACATCGAGGTGATCGCCGTCGACGACTGCTCGCCGGACGCCAGCGGCGACATCATCGACGAGTACGCGGCCCGCGACCGGCGGGTCCAGTCGGTCCGGCTGCCGGAGAACGTCGGCCTCGGTCCGGCCCGCAACATCGGGCTGGACCGGGCCGTCGGCGAGTACGTGTGGTTCCTCGACGGCGACGACTGGCTTGCTCCGGAGTGCCTGACCGAGGTCGCCGAGCGGTTGCGGGTCACCCGTCCGGACGTCCTGCTGGTCGACCATGTCCGCACCCACTGGAATGACACCGCCACCCGCAGCGCGATGGCTGAGGTGTTTCCGGAGTCGCCGGGCCCGGGCACCTTCCGGTTGCGGGACCGGCCGCAGGCGATGCACCTGCTGCACACCGCGTGGAACCGGCTGGTCCGTCGGGAGTTCCTCGCCGAGCTGGGGCTGCGCTTCGCGCCCGGCTGGTACGAGGACGTCTCGTTCAGCTACCCGGTGCTGATGGCCGCGCACCGGATCGGCGTACTGGATCGGGTCTGCGTCAACTACCGCCAACGCCGCGCCGGCGCGATCACCCGGACCCGGGGTGACCGGCACTTCGAGGTCTTTCCGCAGTGGCACCGGGTCTTCCACCTGATGGATTCGTGGGGGTCGGCGACGGAGGCCCTGCGACCGGCGGTCTTCGAACGGATGATCTGGCACTACCTGACCGTGCTCGGCAACGGTCAGCGGATCGCGCCGGAGCTGCGGGAGGCGTTCTTCGCGCAGATCACCGCCGACTACGAGCGCTGGCTGCCGCCCGGCGGCTATCCGGTGCCGGACGGGGTCGAGGGGATCAAGCACAAGCTGGTCGCCTCGGGTCGGTGGCGCACCTTCAGCGCGTTGCGGGCCGCCAGCCGGGCCCGCGACGCCGCCCGCCGGCACACCCGCACCGCCCGGCGCACTGTCGGCCCGGTCGCCCGGCGCGGTGCCCGGCTGACCCGCGACGGGCTGCTGCGCGAGTACTACCGGGCCGAGATGCGGCGGCCGGTCGACCCGACGCTCGCGGTGTACGCGGCGTACTGGTACCGGGGTTACTCCTGCAACCCGGCGGCCATCTACGAGGTCGCCCGCCGGTTGGCGCCGGGGGTGCGCGGGGTGTGGGTGGTGCGCCGGGACCGGGTGGACACCGTGCCGGCCGGGGTGGAGTACGTGGTGGCCGGCACGCCGGCGTACTACCGGGTGCTCGCCCGCGCCCGGTGGCTGATCAACAACGTCAACTTTCCGGACTTCGTCCGCAAGCGACCGGAACAGGTGCACGTGCAGACCCACCACGGCACGCCGGTCAAGGTGATGGGGCTGGATCAGCAGCGCTACCCGGTCGGCGCGGGCCGGATGGACTTCGCCGGGCTGCTGCGCCGGGTGGACCGCTGGGACTACAGCGTCAGCGCCAACAGCTTCTCCACCCAGATGTGGGACCGGGCGTACCCGGCCACGTACACCACGCTGGAGGTGGGGTACCCGCGCAACGACCGCCTGGTCACCGCCGGCCCGGACGAGGTGCGCCGACTCCGCGCGGAGTTCGGCCTCGACCCCGACGAGCAGGTCGTTCTGTACGCCCCGACGCACCGCGAGCACCTGCCCGGCTACCGGCCGCCGTTCGACCCGGACCGGTTCGTCCAGGCGCTGGGCGACTCGGGCCGTTTGTTGATGCGCAGCCACTACTTCCACGACCGTGATCGACGTCCTGGCCAGCCGACGGACTGGGAGCGGGTCCGTGACGTCAGCGGCCATCAGCGGGTGGAGGATCTCTATCTGGTGGCGGACGTGTTGGTCACCGACTACTCGTCGGCCATGTTCGACTATGCGGTGCTGGACCGGCCGATCGTGCTCTACACCCCGGACTGGGAGGCGTACCGGCTGGCCCGGGGGGTCTATTTCGACGTCACCGCCGAGCCGCCGGGCGCGGTAGCCTCCACTTTCGCCGATCTGCTCGACCTGTTCCGTACCGACGGGGTGTGCTCGGACGCGGCGGTGAAGGCCCGCGAGCACTTCCGGGCCCGGTTCTGCACGTTGGACGACGGTCGGGCGGCGGAGCGGGTGGTGCGGCAGGTGTTCCTCGGTCAGCCGGGCGAGCGGTCCACGCGCTGCTGATCGAGGCTTCTGTCGTGTAATAGCAGTGTCATCGATCGAACATGAGACGTTTACCCGATGTCCTAGACCCATGATCCTGGTCACAGTCTTGTGGGGTTCGGCCGACGCGCTGAGGGGGAAGACGGTGAGCACCGTCACGCTCAAGGATGTGACCAAGGTTTTCCGGGATGGCACGCTGGCCGTCGACAGCGTCAACCTCGATGTGAACGACGGCGAGTTCATGGTGCTGCTTGGGCCGTCCGGGTGCGGCAAGTCGACAGTGCTGCGAATGATCGCCGGGTTGGAGGAACCGACCACCGGAGCGGTCATGCTCGACGGGGAGCTGGCGAACGACCTCCCCCCACGGGACCGCAAGATCGCCATGGTCTTCCAGGACTTCGCCCTCTACCCGCACATGACCGTCGGCGACAACATCGCGTTTCCGCTGCGGCTGGCCGGGGTCGAGCCCGAGCCGAGGGGCGAGCGGGTCAGCGACGTGGCGAGCGCGCTGGGCATCGGTGACGTGCTGGCCCGCAAGCCGGGTCAGCTCTCCGGCGGGCAGCGGCAGCGGGTGGCGATGGGGCGCGCGATCGTCCGTCGGCCGGGCCTGTTCCTGATGGACGAACCGCTGTCCAACCTGGACAGCGGCCTGCGGGCCGAGTTGCGCGCGGAGATCTCCGGCCTGACCCGCGAGCTGGGCGTCACCACGGTCTACGTCACGCACGACCAGGCCGAGGCGCTCACCATGGCCGACCGGGTGGCCATCATGCGCCGCGGCGTGCTCCAGGACGTGGGCACACCGACCCAGGTGTACGGCCGACCGGCGACGCTCTACGTGGCGGCGTTCCTGGGCAGCCCACGGATGAACCTGCTGGAGGCGTCGGTCTACGTCCATCTCGACCGGTACGTCACGCTCAACCTCGGCGACCAGTCGCTCTACCTGCCCTGGAACGACATCCGCAGTCGGGCGGTGGCGCACTACCACGGTGAGCGGATCGTGGTCGGCATGCGGGCCGAGGCGCTCACCCCGGTCGCACCGGACAGCCCCGGCGACGTGCTGCGCGGGCGGATCCGCTACCTGGAGCATCACGGGCACGAGTCTTTGGCGTTCCTCGACATCGGCGCGACCGCGATCGTGGTCGACGAGATGGGCGCGCCGCAGGAAACGCCGCCGGTCGGCCAGCGCGGCCTGCGCCGGTTCGGCTCGGTGATGCAGCGGCTCACCGGCAAGCCGGTGGAGGCGCAGGAGGCCTCGGCCAGTGGCGTCCAGACCAGCGTGCTGCCCGATCCGGGCCGGCACCACCGCCGCCCGGCGGAGCTGGCGGTACGGCTGGCGCCGTACCCGGCGGTCAGCGCCGGCCACCCGCTCGCCGTCTCGGTACGGATGGACGCCCTGCACTTCTTCGACGAGCGCGGCGACCGGATCGACGTGGGTTGGCGCTGACGACGTGCCCGGACGGGGTGGCGGGCCCACCGTCCGGTGCCCTACCGTCTCCCCACCCAGTCCACTGTGAAATACCACCGAGAGGGGTGCACCCGTGTCGGGTGACCGTCCCAGTCCGCTCGTCATCGAGCGCATCCTGCGGGATCGCGAGGGCATCTGGCAGCAGATCGTGGCCGAGCGTGACCTCAACGCCCTGACCGGGCGGATGCTGGCCAGCTCCGCCATCGCCTTGGCCTGCTACGGGGCGGTGCTGGGCTTCTTCCACAGCCCGCTGATGGCGCTGACCTCGGCGCTGAAGCTGCCGCTGCTGTTCCTGGTCACCCTGGCCATCTGCCTGCCCACGCTCTACCTGTTCAACCTGGTCTTCGGCGCCCGGCTCTCGGTGCGGCAGTCGTTGGCGCTGGTGATGGTGGCGATCACGGTCACCTCGATGCTCGCGGTGGCGTTCGCGCCGATCAGCCTCTTCTTCTTAATCACCGCCAACGACTACGGGTTCTTCAAGCTGCTCAACGTGTCGATCCTGACCCTGTCGGCGCTGGTCGGGCTGCGCTTCCTGACCAGCGGGATGCAGGTGCTCAACGACCACGGCCTGCTCGCGCCGGAGGCCGCCAACGCCAAGGTCGACGAGCAGGTCAGCACCCCGGCGCCGGTCCAGGCCGTGCCGGCCGCGGTGCCCGCCGGGGCGACGCCGGCCGCCGTGCCGGTCGCCGGCCAGACCGCCGAGCCGGTCGCCGTGCCGGCCGGGGCCGCGGTGGCCGAGTCGACTGCGAACGGTGCCGTGACCACCGCGACGGCTCCGGCTCAGGTTCCGACGCAGTGGGCCGGGCAGCCGGCCGGTGCCTCGCTCCCGCCCGGCACGCTGCCGCCCGGCTACGTGGCGCAACGCCCGTGGGACGGCCGTCCGGTCCGACGCGGGGAGCCGACGCAGCGGCCGGCCAGCATGACCCTGCTCTACATCTGGATCCTGCTCTTCGGTTTCGTCGGCACCCAGCTGGCTTGGACGCTGCGGCCGTTCTTCGGCGACCCCGGCCAGGATTTCGCCTTCTTCCGCAGCATCGACGGCAACTTCTACGCGGAGATCCTGCGCACCATCGCCAACCTCTGAGCGTGCCCCGTCGGCGAAGTCGCTGGTTGCCGGCCTGGTTACCGGTTAGTAACGTCAGGCCATGACTATCGACTCCCGCCAGGTGGCTGCCGGCATGCTGGAAGCGGTGCCGTTCGCTCGTACGCTCGGTATCGAGTTCGTCGAGGTGGCACCCGAGGCGGAGGGCGGCGTTCGGGCAGTCGTCCGGCTGCCCGACTCGCCGGCCACCCACAACCACATCGGCGGGCCGCACGCCGGGGCCATGTTCACCCTCGGCGAGACGGCCTCCGGCGCGGTCGTGCTGGCCGCCTTCGGGCAGCTGCTCGACCGGGCCGTGCCGTTGGCCGTCCGGGCCGAGATCGCCTACCGGAAACTCGCCATGGGTCCGGTGCTGGCCACCGCGCGACTCGGCCGGCCGGCGGCCGAGGTGACCGAGGAGTTGGCCGCCGGTCGGCGCCCGGAATTCCCCGTCGCGGTCCAGATCGCCACCGAGGACGGCAAGCCGACCTCGGAGATGACGGTGATCTGGACGCTGCGACCGAACTGAAACGCCTCAGGGCTGCCGAAATGGGTTTGCGGGCCCAGCAGGGTGGATAGATTCGTACCGTGCTGGGCCTACCTGCTCACGTGACCGCCTGTCTCTTCGATCTGGACGGTGTGCTGACGCAGACCGCCCGCGTACACAACGCCGCCTGGACGCAGACGTTCGACGAGTTTCTCCGCCAGCGCGCCACGGTCTCCGGCGAACCGTTCCAACCGTTCGATCCGGGCCCGGACTACAACCGCTATGTCGACGGCCGCCCCCGGGCCGACGGCGTCCGGTCGTTCCTCGCCTCCCGAGGGATCGTGCTGCCCGAGGGCGGCCCGGACGACCCGCCGGAGGCCGAGACCGTCAACGGCCTGGGCAACCGCAAGAACGTCCTGCTGCTGCAACGTCTGCGTACCGCAGGCGTCGAGGTCTACCCGGGCTCGGTGCGGTATCTGAAGGCGGCGACCGCCGCCGGGCTCCGTCGAGCCGTGGTCACCGCCAGCGCGAACGGGGCCGAGGTGGTCGCCGCCGGCGGGTTCGAGCCGCTGCTGGAGGCCCGGGTGGACGGGCTGGTCGCTCGTGCGCAGGGGCTGCGTGGCAAACCACACCCCGACACCTTCCTCGCCGGGGCGAGGCTGCTCGGCGTCGACCCGACCCAGGCCGCCGTCTTCGAGGACGCGCTCTCCGGGGTGGCCGCCGGCCGCGCCGGTGGCTTCGGCTACGTGGTCGGCGTCGACCGGGTCGGGCAGGCCGACGAGTTGCTGGCCCACGGCGCCGACATCGTGGTGACGGACCTCGCCGACCTGCTCGACAGCGGTGATCCACCGGCGCCGAACCGCACCGCGACCGATCCGCTCGCCGCCGAACGAGGCTCCGGATGATTCGGGAGCGCGCCTATCCGGTAGAGCCGTGGCACGTCCGGGAGACCCGGCTGGACATGGACGTGCTGGCCCAGTCGGAGTCGGTCTTCGCGCTCTCCAACGGGCACGTCGGCCTGCGGGGCAACCTCGACGAGGGCGAACCGCACGGCCTGCCCGGCACCTACCTCAACTCGTTCTACGAACTGCGTCCGTTGCCGTACGCGGAGGCGGGCTACGGCTTCCCCGAGTCCGGGCAGACCATCGTCAACGTCACAAACGGCAAACTGATCCGGCTGCTGGTCGACGACGAACCACTCGACGTGCGTTACGGGGACCTGCTCGGCCACGAGCGGATCCTCGACCTGCGGGCCGGCACGCTGCACCGGGAGCTGCACTGGCGCTCGCCCGCCGGCCGGGAGGTCAAGGTCCGCAGCACCCGTCTCGTCTCGTTCACCCAGCGGTCCGTGGCCGCCATCAGCTACGAGGTGGAGGCCGTCGACCGCCCGCTGCGGCTGATCGTGCAGTCCGAGTTGGTGGCGAACGAGTCGCTGCCCGCGCAGAGCAAGGACCCCCGGGTCGCGGCGGTGCTGGAGTCGCCGCTCCAGGCCGAGGAGGAGCTGACCACCCCCGACGGCGGGCAGCTGATCCACCGCACCAAGGTCTCCGGTCTGCGGGTCGCCGCCGCCATGGAGCACGAGGTGCACGGCCCGGACCACACCACCATCGAGTCCGAGGGATACCAGGACTGGGTGCGTACCACCATCGCCTGCGTGCTCCAGCCCGGCGAGAAGCTGCGGGTGATCAAGTATCTGACGTACAGCTGGTCGAGCCGCCGGTCCCTGCCGGCGCTGCGCGACCAGGTCGGCGCGGCACTGGCCGGCGCCCGACTCGACGGGTGGGACGGGCTCCATCGGGAGCAGCGCAACTACCTCGACGCGTTCTGGGACGCCTCCGACGTGCTGGTCGAGGGCGACCCGGAGGTGCAGCAGGCGGTCCGGTTCGGTCTCTTCCACGTGTTGCAGGCCGGCGCGCGCGCCGAGCAGCGGCCGATCTCGGCGAAGGGGCTGACCGGCCCCGGTTACGACGGCCACGCCTTCTGGGACACCGAGATGTTCGTCCTGCCGGTGCTCACGTACACCCAGCCGAGCGCGGTGCGTAGCGCGTTGCAGTGGCGGCACAGCACGCTGGATTCGGCCCGGGAACGTGCCGAGACGCTCAACCTCCGGGGTGCCGCCTTCCCCTGGCGGACCATCGGAGGCCCGGAATCATCCGGGTACTGGCCGGCGGGGACGGCAGCCTTCCACATCGCCGCCGACATCGCCGACGCCGTGCGCCGCTACGTGATGGTCACCGGGGACACCCAGTTGGAACGGGAGATCGGGCTGGAGCTGCTGGTGGAGACCGCCCGGCTGTGGCGCTCGATCGGCCACCACGACCGGCACGGGCAGTTCCACATCGACGGTGTCACCGGCCCGGACGAGTACACCGCCGTGAAGAACGACAACATCTACACCAACCTCATGGCGCAGCGGAACCTGCTCGCCGCCGCCGACGTGGTGATGCGCTACCGGGATGAGGCGTTCCACCTCGGCGTCACCGACGAGGAGGCCGCGAGCTGGCGGGACGCCGCCACCTCCATGCACGTCCCGTACGACGAGGAGCTCGAGGTCCATCAGCAGGTGGAGGGCTTCACCCGACTCCAGGAATGGGACTTCACGCACACCCCGTCGGAGAAGTACCCGTTGCTGCTGCACTACCCGTACTTCGAGCTGTACCGCAAGCAGGTGGTGAAGCAGGCCGACCTGGTCCTCGCCATGCACTGGCGGGGGGACGCCTTCACCCCCGAGGAGAAGGTGCGTAACTTCCTCTACTACGAGCGCCGCACCGTACGCGACTCGTCGTTGTCGGCCTGCACCCAGTCGGTGCTCGCCGCCGAGGTGGGCCACCCCGAACTCGCGCACACCTACCTGCGTGAGGCCGCGCTGATGGACCTGCACGACCTCAACGACAACACCCGCGACGGCGTACACATGGCGTCGTTGGCCGGCGCGTGGCTCGCCCTGGTCAGCGGGCTCGGCGGTCTACGGGACCACGACGGCGAGCTGTCCTTCGCCCCCCGGCTCTCCAGCCGACTCAGCCGGTTGGAGTTCTCGCTCCAGTGGCGGGGGTTGGCGCTGCGGGTGGATGTCCGGCCGCACCAGACGACGTACTCGCTGCGCCACGGCGGCCCGGACGACGTGGTGGAGCTGCGCCACCACGACCAGATGCTGCGGGTGACCTGCGACGAGCCGGTGACGGTGGCGGTGCCGCCGGCCGAGCCGTCCGGCCCGCCGCCCGAGCAGCCACCGGGCCGGTCTCCGCTGCTGCGGTTGCCCGAACGCGAACAGTGACGGGTGGGGCGGGAGTCTCCCCGCCCCACCCGCCCGCGCCCGGTGGTCAGACCGGCTCACCGGTCCCGGGTAGGTCAGACCGGCTCACCGGTCGACGGTCGTCCGATCGCGTCCCGGGGCGCCGCCGCCTTCGGGTCGTCGGGCAGCCGGGCCGAAGCGGCCTGGTCCCCGAAATCCTGGTCCCCGACGTCCTGGTTGCGCTCGGCGTCCTGTTCACGCTGGGTCCGCTCGGTCAGCTGCTGCTGCCGGGAAATCTGCTGCTTGGCCATGGCGATCCTCGCGATCCGTCGGGGCGCGGCTGCGCCGACACGGTCTGCGGTCGTTCGTCGCGTACCCGACGCCTCAGCGGGCAAACGCGGCCCGGCGGGGGCCCACGGCCCGGAGGGTGACGCCGTCGCGTCGTGCGTGCCCGGCGGCGAGCGGGGTACCCGGACCACCGGCGAGCACGCGGAGGTGGGGCATGGACGAGCAGCGCAGCGTGACCATTCCGATCGGGGACGCCCAACTCCCCGCCGATCTGACGCTGCCCGCCCGGCCGGTCGGCGTGGTGCTGTTCGCGCACGGCAGCGGCAGTTCTCGGCACAGCCCGCGCAACGTGGCGGTGGCTCGGACGCTGAACGACAGTGGGCTCGGCACTGTGCTGGCGGACCTGCTCACCCCGGCCGAGGACGAGGTGGACGCGCGAACAGCCGAACTGCGCTTCGACATCGGGTTGCTGGCCAGCCGACTGGCCGGCATCGTCGACTGGCTGGCCGTCGAGCGTCCCGCCGGCGACGTGCCGATCGGCCTGTTCGGGGCCAGCACGGGTGCTGCCGCTGCCCTGGTCGCGGCGTCGTCCCGCGCCGATCGGGTGGCCGCCGTGGTCAGCCGGGGTGGCCGGCCGGACCTGGCCGGGAACGCGCTGCCCCAGGTGCGTACCCCGACGTTGCTCCTGGTCGGCGGGCTGGACGAAGAGGTGATCACGCTCAACGAGCGGGCGCTGGCCGAGTTGGGGGAGGTCGGCGAGCTGCGGGTGATCCCCGGCGCCACCCATCTCTTCGAGGAGCCCGGCACCCTTGAGCAGGTCGCCGATCAGGCTGGCACCTGGTTCACCACGTACCTCGGTCGGTGATCAGTCCGCAGGCAGGAGAGCCGAGGCCGAGCGGCGCTGTTGGACGGTGTCGATAATGCGCCAGAGGACGGCGGTGATCGGGACGCTGACGAAGGCGCCAGCGATGCCCGCGATCAGCGTGCCCGCGGTGACCGCCACCAGGATCACCGCCGGATGCAGCCGGACCTGCCGTTTCATGACCAGCGGCTCCAGCAGGTTGCCCTCGATCTGCTGCACGGCGATCACCGCCGCGAGGGTGAGCAGCGCGGTGGTGGGACCGTTCGCGGCCAGCGCCACCAGCACCGCCACCGCGCCGGCCACCGTCGCCCCGATGATCGGCACGAACCCGCCGAGGAAGGTGATCAGGGCCAGCGGCAGGGCCAGCGGCACCCGCAGCACCACCAGAGCCAGCCCGATGCCGAGCGCGTCGATCGCGGCGATCAACATGGTGCCCCGGCTGTACGCACCCAGGGTCTGCCACCCGGCCCGGCCGGCCTCGGCCATCACGGGCTGGGTCGCGCCGGACATCCGGGACACCAGCCAGTGCCACATCGACCGGCCATCCTTGAGCAGGAAGAAGAGCAGCACCAGGGCGAGCAGCGCGGAACCGAACACCTCGGTGGCCGTCCGGGCGCCCGCCACCGGGTCCGGCGAGCTGCCGCTCAGCCCCTGCCGGGCCTGGTCCACCAGCCGGTCCAGCTGCGCCTCGGTCACCGGCAGCGTCGACGTCACGAAGTCCCGACTGCGCTCGACGCCCTGCGTCAACTCCTGACTGAGCTGGTCGAACTGACTGGCGGTCAGGTTCCACACCAGCGCGCCGACGCCGACCAGGATGCCGAGCAGCAGAAGTACGGTGCACAGCGCGGCCAGTGCCGCCGGCAGACGCAGCCGACGCAGCAGGAGCAGCACCGGGTCGAGCAGCGCGGTGAGGAAGATGGTGGCGGCCAGCGCGATGGCCAGCGGTGCCAACAGGACGGCGATCCGGCCGAGCAGGTAGAGCCCTGCGGCGATCACCACCAGGCAGGCGCTCCACAACACCGCGGTCCGGACCAGCCACGGCAGCGCCGCCCAGGTCTGGCGCGGCCCGGGGCCGCCTGTCGGTGCGGGTTCCTCTGCGGCCATGTCGGTCCTCCTCGATGTCGACGAGGTCGGTACCCGGTCGGTCGTGCCCCGACACCCGAATCGCTGGCCGTCGCCCGCGCGGATCGTACGTCGGCCGGACTGACGCGGGTGGGGCTTCGCGAATCACACCCGGAACGGCGGCGTTTGCGTGGTCGGGCCGAGGGAACGCAATGAGGACGGACCGGACTGAGGAGGAACGCCGTGGGTGACTTCATGGACAAGGCCAAGGACTTCGCCGACAAGCACGACAAGCAGGTCGACCAGGGTGCGGAGAAGGCCGGCGACATGGCCGACAAGCGCACCGGCGGTAAGCACGGCGATCAGATCGACAAGGGCGTGGACCAGGCCCAGGCGCGTACCGGCGAGGGCGACCAGGTCCGCTGACACACCGCGCTCCTCCCGGGCCGCCGAGCCGTCGGCGACCCGGGAGTGCCCGGGTCCGGTTGATACGCGGGTCAGCGCTTGTCGCGTAGCTCGTCCATCGAGGTGGGCCGGCCGTTCAACGCGTCGCGCAGCCGGTCGACCAGACCGATGCCGGGGGCGAGCAGCTTGTGCGCCAGTGGGTGCTCCGGGCTTCCCGGATGTGGCCGGGTCGGCCCGATCTCCTTGATCGCCGTCACCTTGGCGGCAATCTCGACCAGCTCCTCCCGCGCCGTCGCCGCGCGCAGGCGGGGAAAGAGTTCCTTCTCCTCGTCCGCCACGTGGTGTCGGACGGTGTTGGTCAGTTGGGCGAGCAGCTCGTCGAAGCGGGGGTCGGCCGGGTCGGCGGACTCCAACTCCTTCATGGTCCGCTCGGCGTCGGCGTGCTCCGCGATCTCGCGGTCGGCGATCTCGTCGCCGTCGGGCAACACCTTGCGGGCGATCGGATACACGTACGTCTCCTCGGCCACCGAGTGGCGGACGAGTTCGGCGATCATCACGTCGGCGATGCGCCGGCGGTGCTCGGGGGTGCCCTGCCGGGTCTCCAACTCGACGAGGACTTCCTCGATCTCACGATGATCGGAGACCAGGATGTCGACGACATCGTGGTCGTCGGCGGTCTGTGGATCGGTCATGTCACGGCCCCTTACCGGTTGCGGATCGGTGGGAGTGTGGGGCTCTGGTACCCCTAAGGGGCTGCACAAACCTACGGTGGACGATGTGTTTGACGGTGTCGGTGGTACCTGCGGTGGCGCTGGTGTCGAGCTGCCGCGATTGCCCTGCCGTCGCCGGGGTAACCGCCGCCATGGCCGACGACCGCCCACCCGCCGACCGCGGTCAGTCGCGGCTCGACGAGACCGCCGAGCGGGCCGTCCGAAAGGTGCGGCACCGTGGCGGAGAGGCCGGCCGGATCCGGGCCCGGCAGTGGGAGGTCACTCTGGTGATCTCCATTCAGGCCGGCCTGGCCGCAGCGATCGCCGCCCTGCTCGCCAAGAACCTACTCGGCCCGGGAGCGCACGTCTTCGCTCCCGCCGCTGCCGTCGGTACGATCGCCACCGCCATCGGGCAGCGAGCGCGGCGCACGTTTGAGCTGCTGGGCGGCGTGTCCCTGGGCATCATCATCGGCGACACACTGCGTTTCCTGCTCGGCTCGGGCCCGTGGCAGACCGGTGCGGTGGTCGCGTTGGCCATCGCCGCCGCGTTGCTGGTGGCCGGAAGGGGTGGTGCGCTGGTCGGTCAGGCCGGCGGTACCGCCGTGCTGATCGCCACGCTGGCCCCGATGGAGCGTGGCCTGGAGTTACCCCGGATCTTCGACGCTCTCGTCGGCGGGGCGGTCGGCCTGGTGGTGGTCGCGCTGCTGCTGCCGATCAACCCGCTGCGAGTGCTGGACCGGGCCGCCGCACCGATCTTCGCGATTCTCTGCGAGCAGCTCGCCGAGCTGGCGCAGGCGATGCGGGAGCGCGACGGCGAGCGGACCCTGGCCGTCCTGGAGCGGCTCCGGGGGACCGAGGGTGACCTGGGCCGGCTGCACGATGCGCTGAGCGGCGCCGAGGAGGTGGTGACCATCGCCCCGGTGCGCTGGCACCGCCGGCAGCAGTACCATCGCTACGCCCGCAGCGCGGATCACCTGGAGCGGCTGCTGTTGGACAGTCGCGCCATGGCCCGCTGGTCGTCCACCGCGTTGCAGTACGACGAGCCGATTCCGCCGGAGCTGCCCGACGCCATAAGCCGGTTGGGTCAGGCGGTGGCGGAGATGCGTACCGAGTGCAAGGTCGGTGACGACCCCAAGCGCACACGCCGGTTGATCGAGCAGTGCGCCGAGTTGGCCGGGCGGGCTGCCGCGGGTGGGCTCGGCTCGTTCGGCGAATCCCTCGTCACCGGACTGCGCACCGCGGCCAGCGACCTGCTCCGGGCATGCGGTTGCGAACCCGACGACGCCAACCGGATCGTGCGCCGGGCGGCCGGTGCCGGCGAGCGGGAGATCCACCCGCCGGTCCGACGGCAACTGCACCGGGCCCGGCCAACGCGAGCCGCCCGAGCCCGTCGACGCGCACACCTCGCCGCCCGGGCCCGTAACGAGGGTCGGGCCGGCCTCCCCGCACGGGAGAGGCCGGCCCGGTGAACCGTCCGGATCAGGAGGAGTAACCGCGCTCCGCGATCCAGTTGGCGACCTTCGGCAGGCTCATCCAGTACTCGCCCAACGCCGGGTCCGCCGGGTCGGCGACCCGGATCGTGTCACCACCGTCGCGGTAGCCGACGAGGGTCAGGTAGTGGCCGCCCTCGTACGAGTGCGGGTTGCCGTCGGTGTCCACGGTCGTGCCCTTGATGTTGGCCACCACCGGGCGGCCCGCGTCCACCGCAGCCAGCACGTCACGGCGCAGCTGCTCGACCTGGTCGGGGCGGGCCACCGAATCACGGATCTCGGTGGTCCGGTACTTGCCGCCGGTCAGCTCGTTCAGCACCCGGGTGGTGTCCAGGGCCGAGGGGGTACCCGCCTCGGTGGTGCCGAGCAGTCGGGCCACCTCGTCCTGGGAGAGCGCCTTGCCCTGAGCCGACAACGCGATCCGGGTCGCGGCCGGGCCGCAGTAGTAGAAGTTCGGCTGGGCCTGGTAGTCGACGCCGAGGATCCGTTCGGCGTGCCGGTCGTTCTGGCTCGACGAGGCCGGAGCGGCAGGCGTCGGGGCGGCCTGCGCGGCCACCGCCGGGCCGAGGGCGCAGCCGCCGGCGACCAGCAGGCCGACGACGGACAGACCGCTCTTCTGGACGATCGGGTTCATGGTCGAGTCTCCGTTCGGGGGTTGGCGCCTCCGGCCAGCGGAGGGCGGCAGCACCGGGAATGGCGCTCGGCGCAACACGGGGGCCGACCATCGGTGGTCTCGGCCCTGGGCGTACCGAGGGCGTAACCGCTCTGCTTCACGGAGAATTCCGCCGGCTGCGGGCACCGGCGTCGCGCGGCATCCCTGCCCGACCCGAACCGGTCATCGGGGACGAACGGTCAGGTCAGAGGCTGCCCAACAGCCTGGTCACTGTGATCTCGATGACCACCCGCTCCGGATTTGGGCGCGGTGTCCGATACCGCTCGGCGTACCGCCGCTCCGCCTCAGCCACGGCGGCCGGGTCCGACCGCAGCACCGCGCGACCCTCGATGGTCAACCAGCGGCGGCCATCCACGTGGCACACCGCCACCGCCGCGCCCGACGCGCCGGCCGCCGCCACCTGACGGGCCTTGCGGGAGGCGCCGGAGGTGATGACCCGGGCCAGTCCGGCCGCCGGGTCGAGAGTCACACCTACCGGTACGACGTGCGGGGTGCCGTCCGCCCGCAGGGTGGTCAGCGTCGCCAGGTGTCGTTCGGCGCAGAAGGCGACAACCCGCTCATCGTGCACGTCCAACCCATGATCGCCCGCCATGCCCGTCCCCTGCCCTGTCCGCCGAACCGACCTCGATCATGGCACGCGGCGGCGCACCTGGCCCCGATCCGGCGGGGCGTCCGGCTGACCGGGCAGCTGGCGACCCGCCGCCCGACGTTGGTGCACCAGCCGGGTCAGGTAGATCAGGGCGGCGGCCAGGACACCCATGTCATCCAGGTAGATCGGGTCCGGCAGCACGTCGACCGGGAAGATCGTGTAGATCAGCGCCCCGTAGAAGGCGACCTTGCCGCCCGCGCCGAGCCCGGTCAGCATCCGCCGGGTACGCACCACCCGCACCGCCAGCACCACGGCACCGACCAGTGTGGCGAGCGCCAGGATGCTGGCGATCACCACGAGGACCCACGCCTGTCGGGACATGTCGTCACGCTAACCCACCCGAGCCCGCGCGGCTCAGAACGCGGGCACCGTCGCACGGCCGCGCGCGGTCACCTTGTTCTCCCGGGTCTGCTCGACGTTCTCCCGGGTCTGCGCGCCCACCGGTCGGCCAACCTCGCTCAGCGGCAGCACCGACGCCGACTCGGCGACCCGTCGTCCGGTCGCGGCGTACGCCTCCTCGCGCAGACTGCGAGCCGCGGCCACCGCCAACTCCGCCGCCCGCCACGCGGCCTGCTCCCGCTCGCGGGCTGCGGCGTGCCGGGCCGCCAGGTTGTCCCGGATCGCACGCTGGAGCACCAGCTCCTGCTCGACCGGGTGCAGTCGCGGGTCCCAGCCGTCGCGGTGTCCGAAGACGTCGCTGAGCTGCTCCACCGACAGCTCCCGCCGCCAGTACGCGTCCAGCGCCGCCCGGTGCAGGTAGCGCTCGCGGTCCGCGTACTCGGCGGGGGTCCGTGCGGTGTGCGGCAGCGGCATCGCGGCCGCCGCGTCGAGCCGCCGTACGCCAGCCTCGGCCGCCTCGTACGCCTGCCACGCCGTCTCGACCGCCTCCTGCGCGGCCTCCCACTCCGCCCGGCGGCGCCGGACGGTGGTGGTCGCCCGCTCCGCCGCCACCGCTACCTCCTGCGCGTAGCGGCTCTGCTCCCGCTCCTCCTGCGCCTGCTCGAGTTGGCTCGGCATGGCGGCGCGGCGGATCCGGGCGCCCGGATCGAAGCGGAGTCGGCCGGGCCGCAGCAGGAGCACGGAGACGGCGACGGCGACCACCCCGAGCAGGCTCAGCCAGATGACGGCGGCCCGGGAGAGGTCTGGCAGTACGGCGGAGAGGATGGTTTGCATGATCAGCACCTCGCGGTAGCGGGTATCGACGGGCGGCAGGAAGGCGCGGCAGCACCGGTCGGCCCGGCGGCGGGGTCGTCCCGTCGACGGCGAACTCAGGTGCCGTGCGGGAGGATCAGCCGGGATCGGGCCCCGGGGATCGCCGGGCCGGGCTCAGCGGGCGGGCGGGCCGCGTCGTGCAGGAGTGCCACGGCCGGGATCGATGGCCGGGATGTGCACCGGGCCCGCCGCGACCGGACCGGTCGCCGTGGCGGTATCGATCGTGCCAGCCGGCGGGGCCTCGGCGGGCTGGCCGGCCCGCTCGTTGGCCGAGCCGGCGTCGGGGCGGACAGTTGCCACCCGGCTGCTCACGGCACTGGGCCGCAGCTGCGTGGAGGCGGGCGGCGGGGTCGCGGCGAGAGCGGCACCGAGGCCGACCGCGAGCACCAGCGCGGTGACCGCCAGGCGGGTCAGGTCCCGCAGTGACCGCAGCACAGCCCACCTGGCGGGGCGGACAGACGCTGCGGACGACACCCGACCAACCTATCGCCCGCCCTGGCCCGGCGCAGCACGGCGAAGGACCGCGCGGGCGTGACCGCCACCACCATGCGCACTGTGGACGCCGTCGATCGGGACCCGGGAACGGCGGTGACCCCGACCGGATCGGGTCCGATCGGGGGCACCGCTCGCTGTCTTGGTGGCACCGCCGGTGGTGCGCGCGTGCCGGCGTCAGGCCGTGGTCAGTCGCCGGTGCCGAGCACCGGGGGCGCGGGCTTCTCGTCGCCCTGCCACACCATCTCGTCCTCGGTCAACCAGGTCAGCCGCTCGTCGGTGTCGTCGTCCTGGGCTGCACCGCGCCCGCCGAGCACGCCGGGACGGCCGCCGCCGGACCCCGGTCGGGCGTTGCCACCGGTCATGGCCGGGCGTCCGCCGCTCCCACCGCGCTGGCCGTCGATGCTGCGCCCGACCCCGTTGGCGGCGCGATTCTCCGCCGGGGGCGCACCACCGCCGGTCGGTCGAGCCGAGGTGGGAGGTGCGTTGCCCGAGCCCGCGAGCGCGCCGCTGCGCAACACCCCGCCGGCCGGTGACCCGCCCTGTGCTCCGTAGAGCAGGCCGGGACCGGTGCTCGCCGCAGCGGGCGCGCCGGCCGGCCCGGACAGCCCGACCAGCCCGGCGGCACCCCCGCCCAGCAGGGCGCCGCCGACCAATGGGTCCGCTCCGGCGAGGGAGGTGCCGCCGCTGCCAGCGAGGCCGCTGCCAGCGCCGATCGGAGTGGCGCCGACAGCCGGGCTGCCACCGGTGCCCGAGCCGACCTCGCCCGGCGTCGAACCGTCGCCCGGCAGTTGGGCAACCCGGTCGGGCGACGAGATGGTCGCGTCGCCGGTGTGCCCGGTGTCCGCGCCGGTGTTGGGACCGCCGGACACCCTGGCGATGGCCGAGACACTCTGTGGCGTCGTCGGATCCTTGCGGGCGGTGGTCGGAGTATCCGGGTCGGGCGGGGGTGGTTCGACCACCCGGTCGTAGGCGGACATTTCATAACTGTTGGCCAGGCCGGCCACCAGGTTCACCATCCGCTGGTGGGCCTTCTCCTGCTCTGCCTTGTCCTGCTGGTGACCCGCGATGCCCCCGACGATCAGGCCGGTCAGACCGAAGACGGCGCCACCCTTGATCGCACCGCCGATCGCCTTGTCGTTGTCGTCGGTCTCCTCCGGGCTCTCAGCCTGCTTGTGGGCGGCGCGCAGATGGTCGGCCATCATGGTCAACCCCTGCTTGATCCCGGCCATCCCTTCGCCCAACGCGTCGGTGTGGGCGACGATCAGGCTGAGTCGCCGATGGAACTCCCGACCCGCCGAACCCGTCCACGTGTTGCCGAGCTTGTCGAGGTCGCCGCTCAGATCCCGGCCGAGGCCGTCGAGGATGCCCTTGAGCTCGGCCCACTGGGTGGCCACGCCCTCGATCTGCTCCGGCTTGCCCGCCATCAGGCCGTCGTACAGCTGCTGGTGGCTGTTGCCCTGGTAGCGCTGGGTGTATTCAGACACGCCCGTCCTCCTTCGGCTGGAACGCCCGGTCGACCGGGGTCAGCGCGGCGGTGACATCGTCGGCGTTGGCCGCGTTACGCGCCTCGGCGGTGCGGTAGTTGCTCAGGATCGTGCTGGTCGCCTGCTGTGCCGCCAGCACCGCCTGCCGGATCCGTTCGGCCTGGTCGACATAGGACTGGTGCACCTCGCTGTAGCGACGCGCCTTGTCGGTGGCGTCGAAGAACGAGCCCAGCGCCGGAGGACGGCACTGCATCTCGGTGTTGAGCTTGCGCAGCACCGACTCGGCCTGGCTCAACCGCGACGCCAGGTGCTCGTGGAAGTCCTCGAGGGACAACAGGTCGACTTCCGTACGCCCGGCCATGGCAACATCCCCGTCGTTCTGGTTGACAACCGTCAGCGACATCCAGGTTAGTCCACCAGTGCGACTCTGGGCGACCCGTCGAAGCTGCTCAGCCGTCGGCGCCCGTCGATTCCGTGGAGCCCCCGCCGGTCCCGCCGCTCGACGGGGTGCCACTGGCCGGACTCGACGGTGTCGAACCCGACGGTGGCGCGGCGGGCGACGACCCCGACGGTGGCGCCACGGACGGCGTCCCCGACGGTGGCGCCGCGGATGGTGAGCCCGACCTCGGTGTGGCCGACGGTGGTGCGGCCGGTGCCGGCCCGTCGGGTGCGAAGACGGCGAACGCGTCCTCCCGGTCCAGAGTCGGCCCGGTCGGGATCAGTGCGAGCAGGGAGCCGGGCACGGCCAGCGGGGTGATTCCGCCGTAGCCGAGCACGTCCAGGGTCGCCGCCGAGCCGAGCGGATACCGGATGCCCTGCGGGCTGATCAGGTAGATCGTCGACCCGGCGGCGCCGGACCCGCTGGTCCCGGCACCGGGCGAGGCCTGCGCGATGACACCCTTGCCGCCGGGCAGCAGCACCGCCTCGGCGGTGCGTACGGCGTCGCGCCTGGTCTGGCGCACCGGCACCAGGCCCGGATCGCTGTCGGTCAACTCGCTCGGCACCCGGTCGAAGACCTCCAGGGTGGTGGTCGGCGGGCCGCCCGCGCTGCCCTTGCGGTACGTCGCGCACAGCGTGGTCTGACCGGGCTGGGCCGGGTAGAGGGCGGGCATCGTCGGGGGCACCCCCTCCTCCTCGATCCGCCGCTCCTCGAACGCCTCGCTGGCCTGATTCGGGGTGATGTCGGTTATCCGACCGCCGTTGCTGACGAGTAGCAGAGCGGTGATCTCACTGATCGAGACGAGAGCGTCCCGGGTCAGCACGTAGTGCCGCCCGGCGGCCTTGAACACCGAACCGACGTTGTGGATCTGCCCGGCCACGTTGCGGCTGCTGGGCTCGCCCTCACCGGGCAGCGACGGCCGGCGCAGCGGTGGCCCGGCCGGAACGGCGTTGAGCAGTTGCTGCCCGACCTGGAGTCGCTCGGTGCCGGCCATCCGCAGCGCCGTGATCGTGCGGGACGGGTCGAGCAGTTGGAGTCGAGTGTTGTTGGTGACCAGGTACCGCTGGTCGTTCACCGAGACCAGCACCGCCCGGTCACCCAGCGGCGTGCCGCCGGGCAGGGCCCGGTCGATCACCAGCCGGGTGCTGGACCGCTGCCGGTCGACCGGGTCGGGCACGTCGCAGACCGACCAGGGCAGCCCGGTCAGCGACTTGCGGTCCGGCAGGGCGTCCGGTGCCCCGACGATGCCGACGGTGACGCCGCGGGGTCGGTCCCGCAGTGACGCCTGGGACATCGTCCGCACCTGGGCACTCGCATCGTTCACAATGAGCCGCGCCGAGGTGAAGTTGAGCGTCGGGTGCAGCTTGCCCTGGATGAACACGTACGTCGCGCCGGTCTCCCGTTCGATGACCAGGGTCTGGTCGTCCAGGGGCGCCGCGCCACCGGTCAACTGGCCGTAGGCACCCACCCCGCCGAGCACGATGGCTGCGGTGAGGACACTGCCGAAGACGGCCATGCCGAGCCGTCGCATCGGCAGGTTGGTGGTCTCCGGATCGCCCGACAGCAAGGCGGAGACGATGCGGCGGGTGACGAAGCGGTACGCCTGCACCTGATCGCGGCGGGTCCGCATGACTTACCTCCGGCGGGGTGGATCCGCGACGATCAGGGTCGGGGTGCCGTCGCGGGCTTCCCTACGATAAGGGGCCGACGGTGGTTCCTTGGGACCACCGCTCGTGGCCGGCACCGGACCGACCCGGCGCAGAGTCGTACCGTGCAGGAGGGACAGTCAGCGATGACGCAGATTCAGGCGCCACCCGCCCGAGCGGTCACGGACCCTGTCGACGTTCCGACTCGGCCGGCGCCCCCGGCCGAGCGGCCCGGCCGTGGGCGGGTCGGCCCCGTGCTGGTCGGGCAGCTCGTCGTGCTGGAGTTGTGCGTGGTCGGCGTCTGGGCCGCCACGGCCGGACCCAGCTGGGTGCTCGCCGCGGTGGGCGCGGCGGCGCTGCTGGTCGTCCTGGCGGCCTTCGCCCGTCGGGGTGGCCGCTGGTGGTTCGAGGACCTGCTGCTGCGTCGGCGGCTGCGGCGACGCGGTGAGCGGGCGTCGGCCGCGCTGGCCAGCGGCACGGCGACCGACCCGAGGTTGGCTGCGCTCGCCCCCGAGCTCAGCGTCATCGAGCTGACCGACCGAGGCACCCGGCTCGGCATCGGGCGCGACGACCAGGGCTGGTTCGCGGCCGTCGCGTTGCAGTCCGCGACCGGTGCTGCGGTCGGCTCCGTCGACGCCGCCGCGGTGGACCGCGCGCTGCGGGTGCTCACGGACTTCAGCGCCCCGGTCTCCCGAGCCCAGGTCGTCGCGCACACGTTGGTCTGGTACCCGGCGCCCGGTGCGCCGCCGGCGGCACACCGGACCGTCTGGGTGGCGGTGCGGCTCACCGTCCGGGACGCCCGGGTCGAGGCGGTGAGCCGGGGCGGCGGGCTGACCGGCGTACACCGGACGGTGGCGGCCGGGATCGGCCGGCTCGGCAAGGCGCTGACCTCGGCGGGGCTGGCCCATCGTCCGCTGGGCCGGGAGGAACTACGCACGGCCATCGTCTCGGCCGCCGGCCTGGACCTGGTGCCCGAGGCGCCGGCGGAGGGTTGGAGTGGATTGCGCGGCGGCGGCTGGACGCACCGTTGCATGGCTCTGCGGGGCCGCTTCGACGCGCCGCTCGGTCCACTCGTGGACGCGATCACCGCGACCTCGGCGCCGTCGCACACGGTGGCCGTGACCGTCTCGTCGGACGGTCGGGTGGCGGCACCGCTGCTGCGGGTCGCGGCGATGGACAACCACGTCGAGGCCCTGGTCAAGGTGGTTCGCGAGGTCGCCGGCCGGGTGGGCGCGTCCACCCGGCCGATGGACGGTCAGCATGCTCCGGGCGTCTACGCCACCGCTCCGGTCGCGTCGGCGCTGGGCGTCTCCACCGGTCCGCGGTCGCGCTGACCGGTGCGGCGGCGCACGGTCAGGGCCGGAGGTTGACGATCCAGCCGTAGAGGCCGCAGACCCAGAAGGCGAGCGGCACCAGCGAGATGATGAGCAGGATCTCGGCGATGTCGAGCAGGCGGCCCCAGACCGGCGAGATGCGCTTGCCGGCGACGGTCAGACCGTAGATCAGGCTGATCACCGCGGCGAGCACCAGCCCGCCCAGGATCAGGCCGAGCCGGACCGGCAGTGACCCACCGGCGAAGGTGGTCGCGGCGGCCAGGCCCAGACCCACGGTGCCGGCCAGCAGCACCGGGGTGCGCTGGGCCCGGCCCAGGAGGGGGCGGGCCCGCAGCAGCGCCAGCAGGGCCAGCACCAGGCACAGCAGCACCGCGGGCAGGCGCCCGTCCAGGGCCAGCACGAGTTGCGCGCCCAGTACCAGCAGCGACACCGTCCACAGCAGACCGGTGAGGAACTGGTCAGCGCGCTCACTCTGCTGGAGCACCTGCCTGCCGTCCACCGACTCGCTGTCGGTCTTCAGGTCCTCCGGACCGGTCGGAATCGACGGCACCGGCAGCCGGGCCAGCCGGTAGGCCATCATCGGCAGCGCCGGGACCACGCCGAACGCGACAGCAGCGACCACCGCGGCGGAGGCCGCCGCGTCGAGGCCCAGGGCCAGGCAGAGCACCGCGCCCAGGCCGGTCGCGGCGGCGACCCCGATCGCGGCGAAGAAGAGGGGGTACCGATCGCCGACCGCCAGCACGGCCACCGCGCCGGCCACCACCGCGGCGGTTGCCGCGAGCAGGACATGCGGACTGGCCAGGTCGGTCAGCGATCGATCTCCGGCGAGCAGCAGCAGGCCGCCGGTGGCCGCGTGCACCAGACCGACCAGGGCCAGCACCGCGCCGATGCCGCTGTCACCGGCGGCCCTGGACAGCACCGCGGCGCCCACCAGCAGCGCCACCGCGACCAGCAGCGCGGCCAGCGCGCCGGGCAGGTGCGGCGGACCGGCGAAGAGGGCGGCCAGCGCGCCGGCGCCGAACGCCGCCGCCGCGAAGACCACAGCGAAGGAACGGGTCGCGCCGACCTGCCAGGCGCCGGGGCGCTGGTTGGTAGCGGTGGCGACCGCGTCCACCACGTCGTCGAAGACAATCTCCGGTGCGGCGTCGGACCGGGGGTTGAAGTAGAGCACCTCACCGTCGCGGACGCTGAGCTGCGCCACGGTACGACCACCGTCGAGGGGCGCACCGCCCAACCGGGACAGTGCCCAGCCGCCGTGCCGCGCACCCTCGTCGGCCATGTCCTCGCCCGCGTAGCGCAGCAGGGTGGGGAGCAGGTCGGCCAGCGGCACGTCCGACGGCAGCGCCAGATCCATCCGGGTACGTGGAGCCACGATGGTGATCCGGCTCAGACCACCGGTCGCCGTTTTCGTCGCCACAGTGGCCTCCAGGTGTGCGTCTGTGATCGGCTGGCTGTGATGCTGCGGTCCGGGTCCACCGCGCACACGGCAGATTACCTACGATGACGGCACGTACGATGCCCACCCGCGGGCGGTGTTCCACGGGCCGCACGTCATCAGGGCCGCTTCTGGGGAGGAGACAGCCGTGAGCACGGTGGTGTTCCGCCGGCTCCCGCGTCAGCCGGGGCCGGCCTTACCGCGCGGCGAGGTGCTGCTGGAGTCGCCTCCCGAGCTACCGGAGCCGACGCCCCGCGGGATGGGGCAGCTGCTCATGATCCTGCCGATGTTCTGCGGGGTGGGCGCCATGGCGTTCCTCTACGCCGGCAAGGGCGGCGGCATGATGACCTACGTCGCCGGTGGTCTGTTCGGTGTCTCGATGCTCGGCATGGCGATCGGCTCGCTGGCCAACAACGGTGGCAAGGACAAGGCCGAGCTGAACGCCGATCGCCGCGACTACATGCGCTACCTGGCGCAGATGCGCAAGCGCACCCGGCGCGCCGCCGAGCAGCAGCGGGCCGCGATGGCCTGGCGGCACCCGGAGCCCGACGCGCTCTGGTCGATCGCCGCGTCCCGGCGACTCTGGGAGCGGCGGATCACCGAGGACGACTTCGGCGAGACCCGGATCGCCCTCGGCCCGCAGCGGCTCGCCGTGGAGATCGTTCCACCGGAGACGAAGCCGGTGGAGGACCTGGAGCCGATGAGCGCCATCGCGCTTCGCCGGTTCGTCCGGGCACACTCCACGGTGCCCGACCTGCCGACGGCGCTGTCGGTGCGCGCGTTCAGTCGGGTGGTGCTGCGCGGCGACCGCGAGCCGGTGCTCGACCTGACCCGGGCGGCGCTGGGCCAGCTGGCCACCTTCCACGCACCGGACGACCTGGTGATCGCGGTGGTCGCCGCACCCGACCGGCAGTCGTCCTGGGGCTGGGTGAAGTGGCTGCCACACGCCCACCACAGCGGTCGTACGGACGCGGCCGGCGCGCGCCGGCTGGTCTTCGCCAGCCTGGCCGAGGCCGAGGCGTCGCTCGCCGCCGAGCTGGGCGGGCGGCCTCGGTTCGCGCCGGAGGCCAAACCGCTGACCACCGCCCCGCACCTGGTCGTGGTGATCGACGGCGGGGAGATCTCACCGACCTGCCAGCTGGTCGGCCCGGGGCTGCTCGGCGCCACCGTGATCGACCTTTCCGGGACGGTGCCGCGCGACGCCGGCCGCTGGCTGCTCTGCCTCGACTTGGGCGACGGAGACTCGCTCGACCTGGTCCGGGGCAGCTCGTCGTCGACGCTGGGTCGGCCCGACCGGCTCAGCGCGGAGGCCGCCGAGGGGCTGGCCCGACAGATCGCCCCCTTCCGGCTCTCCCAGCAGCAGACCGGCGGCGACGAGCCGCTGGCCCGCAGCACGGAGCTGCCGGACCTGCTCGGCGTCGGTGACGCCGCGGCGGTGGACGTGCAGAACACCTGGCGCCCACGGGGGCACCGGGACCGGCTGCGCATCCCGCTCGGCGTCGGGCCGGACGGCAACGTGGTCGAGCTCGACTTCAAGGAGTCGGCGCACGAGGGCATGGGCCCGCACGGTCTGGTGATCGGCGCGACCGGGTCCGGCAAGAGTGAGCTGCTGCGTACGGTGGTGGCCGCGTTGGCGGTGACCCACTCGTCGGAGGAACTGAACTTCGTCCTGGTCGACTTCAAGGGTGGTGCCACCTTCGCCTCGCTGGAGGCGCTGCCGCACACCAGTGCGGTGATCACCAACCTGGCCGACGAGCTGCCGTTGGTCGACCGGATGCGCGACGCGCTCGCCGGCGAGATGGTGCGCCGGCAGGAGCTGCTGCGGGCGGCCGGCAACTACGTCTCCCGCTTCGAGTACGAGAAGGCGCGCTCGGCCGGTGAGCCGCTGGCGCCGATGCCCAGCCTGTTGATCATCTGTGACGAGTTCAGCGAACTGCTCGCCGCCAAACCGGACTTCATCGACCTGTTCGTGATGATCGGCCGGTTGGGTCGGTCCCTCGGCGTGCACCTGCTGCTGGCCAGCCAGCGCCTCGAGGAGGGCAAGCTGCGGGGCCTCGACACGCACCTGTCGTACCGGATCGGTCTGCGGACGTTCTCGGCCGTGGAGAGCCGGATCGTGCTCGGCGTACCGGACGCGTACGAGCTGCCGAACGCGCCGGGCCACGGCTACCTGAAGACGGACACCAGCACCATGCTGCGGTTCCGGGCCGCGTACGTGTCGGGGGCGTACCGGGCGCCGGGGCAGCAGGCCTCCGCCTCGCAGGCGTTGGTGCAGCGGCGGATCGTGCCGTACGGCCTCGACTTCGTTCCGGTGCAGGTCCCGCAGGTGCCGGTGGCCACCGCCCCGGAGCCGGAGCAGCCGGCCGACGGCAAGGCCGTGGCGATGCTCGACGTGCTGATCGACCAGCTCAAGGGTCGGGGTCGGCCGGCGCACCAGGTGTGGCTGCCGCCGCTCGCCGACCCGCCGGGTCTGGGTGAGCTGCTCGGCCCGCTGGCGGTCGACCCGACCTACGGGCTGTGCACCGCCTCCTGGCCCGGGCGCGGGCGACTGACAGTGCCGGTCGGCGTCGTGGACCGCCCCTACGAGCAGCGCCGGGACCCGATGATGGTCGAGCTGGCCGGGGCCGGCGGCAACGTGGTCATCGTCGGTCGGTCGATGAGTGGCAAGAGCACGATGCTGCGTACGCTGCTCGCCTCGCTGGCGCTCACGCACACGCCGCGGGAGGTGCAGTTCTTCTGCCTGGACTTCGGTGGGGGCGCGCTGCGCAGCATGGAGCGGTTGCCGCACCTGGCCGGGGTGGCCGGTCGGCGCGACGTCGAAGCGGTCCGCCGGACGGTGGCCGAGGTGGTCGCCATCCTGGACGAGCGGGAGGGTCGTTTCGCCCAGCACGGCATCGACTCGGTGGCGAGCTACCGCCGTCGCCGTGCCGCTGGCGAGTTCGCGGACGACCCGTTCGGCGACGTGTTCCTGGTGGTGGACGGGTGGAACACCCTGCGCCAGGAGTACGAGGAGCTGGAGCAGACCATTACCACGTTGGCCAACCGGGGCCTGGGCTTCGGGGTGCACGTGGTGCTCACCGCCGTACGGTGGGCGGAGATCCGGATCAACATGCGGGATCTGCTCGGCACCAAGTTGGAGCTGCGCCTCGGCGACGCGTCGGAGTCCGAGATCGACCGCCGCGCGGCGAACAACGTGCCGGAGAAGTCGCCCGGTCGGGGCCTGACCCGGGACAAGCTGCACTTCCTCACGGCCATCTCGCGGATCGACGGGCGTCGCGACATCGACGATCTGAGCGAGGCCTCGCTGTCCCTGGCCGGGCACGTGGCGGCGAACTGGCCGGGTCGCCCGGCGCCGAAGGTGCGGTTGCTGCCGCGCCGGCTGCCGGTGGCGGAGCTGGCCCGGATCATCGACCGCTCGGCACCCGGGCTTCCGATCGGTGTCAACGAGTCGGCACTCGCGCCGGTCTACCTGGACCTGGCCAACGAGCCGCACCTGACGGTCTTCGGCGACGCGGAGTGCGGCAAGACCAACCTGCTGCGCCTGATCGCCCGGGGGATCACCGAGCGGTACACGCCGGCGCAGGCCCGGCTGGTGATCGCCGACTACCGCCGTGGCCTGCTGGGGGCGGTGGAGGGTGACCACCTGCTCGACTACGCCCCGTCGAACCAGGCGTTCGCCCAGGGGCTCGGGTCGATCCGCAGCGCGCTCACCAACCGGCTGCCCGGCCCGGACGTGACCACCGCCCAGCTGCGTGATCGGAGCTGGTGGAAGGGTCCGGATCTGTACATCCTGGTGGACGACTACGACCTGGTGGCCTCCGGCGGCAGCAACCCGCTGAGCGCCCTACACGAGCTGTTGCCGCAGGCCCGCGACATCGGTCTCCACCTGATCGTCACGCGCCGGGTCGGTGGTGTGTCCAGGGCGCTCTACGAGCCGGTGCTGCAACGGCTGCGCGAGTTGGACTCGCCGGGCCTGCTGATGTCCGGCAACCGGGAGGAGGGCGCGGTCTTCGGCACGTTGCGGCCGAGCCCGCAACCGCCCGGCCGGGGCACCCTGGTTCGCCGTCGCGATGGCCAGCAGCTGATTCAGACCGCCTGGTCCGAGCCGACCTGAGCGCGGTCGGTCGTTCGGTAGGGGGTGGTCGGCCGTTCCGGTCCGATTCACCACCATCCATCGAACGTCACCGGTCAGGGCTGCGAGGGCTGGACACGTTCCGCTACGGTCTTCACAGGAGTGTCCGTCGGTGGGGTGTTGCTGCCTTGCCGCGGGGGAGGGTGCGGCGAAGCCGCCACCACAACAGACGGAAGGGTGTGAAGCATGGCGTTCGAGGTCGAAGCTGCGACTCTGCATACCGCCGCGAGTGACGTGCGGTCCACGCGCAGCGAGGTCGACGGCGAGCTCAAGAAGCTGTGGAACGTGGTCGATGACCTGGCCATCGCGTGGAAGGGTCAGGCGTCCACGGGCTTCCAGTCGCTGATGACGCGCTGGAACGAGGACACCGTCAAACTGCTGACGGCGATGGACAGCATCGCTGACCTGCTCGACAAGTCGGGTACGACGCACCAGGTCAACGACGAAGAGCAGCAGCAGATGCTGGACAAGTTCCACTCTGCTCTCAACCCGTGATCCGTAGCCGGCAGAGGAGGAAATCGTGACGATCAAAGTTGACTATGCGGTCCTCGAGAGCAGCAACCAGCAGATGCAGGCCATCTCGAAGACCCTCGAGGAAAAGCTTGACACGCTGCGGTCGATGCTGACCAAGCTGCACTGGGACGGCGAGGACCGGGTTGCCTACGAGCAGCACCAGGCGAAGTGGGACGCGGCGGTCCGGGACATCAACCGGATCCTGAACGAGATCGGCGGTGCCGTGGGCATCGCCCGCGAAAACTACCTCACCACGGAGATGAGCAACTCCAAGGTGTGGAGCTGAGGGATTCGCACGAGCGGCTCCGGTCCGGTTCGCCCGGCCCGGAGCCGCTCTGTGTTTGGCGTAGGTGGGCGTAGGCGTCGGGCTGCGGTGCGCCGCTCAGCCGGCAGTTGGTGCGTCGGTGCGTCGGCCGGGGCGCCAGTCGCGTCGGCGGCCCAGGGCCATGATCGGTCGCGCGACCAGCAGCAGCGCGGCGAGTAGCCCGCCGATGACCGCCGCCCAGATCGCGGTGGGGCGCTGCCAGCTCAGCGGGTCGTCCCGCACGGCAGGTGCCGGGAGCGCGCCGGCGGGCGGGTTCGCCCGGGTGCCGAGCAGGCTCGAGACCGCCCGGTACGGGTTGATCATCCCGTACCCGATGTCGGCATTCTGACCCTCGGGTGGGTTGTCCGCGGTGCGTTTCAGCCGATCCGCGACCTGCTGCGGGTCGAGACTCGGATAGGCGGCCCGGACCAACGCGGCCACGCCCGACACGTACGCGGCCGCGTAGCTGGTGCCGCCCTCCGGCACGATGCGGTAGCCGGTGTTTCCGGGCGCCGGCCCGACGATGTTCATCCCCGGTGCGGCGATGTCGACGTAGTCGCCGCTGATCGAGGTGCCGACGTGGCCGCCCTGCTCGTCCACCCCGCCGACCGCGATAACCCCGGGGTACGCGGCCGGGTAACCCGGAAGGTTCTGCGAATCTTCCGACCGGTTGCCCGCGGCGGCGACCAGCACCACCCCTTTGGCCAGCGCGCGCTCGACGGCCGCCGTCAGTTCGGGGCGGGGAATTGTGGTGAGGGACAGGTTGATCACGTCGGCGCCCTGCTCGACCGCCCAGTCGATGGCCGCCGCGATCTGCGCGGGGAGCTGCGGGTTGTTGACCGCCCCGAGCTGCGGCAAGACCCGGATCGGCAGGATGCGAGCGGCCGGGGCGATGCCGCTGAAGGGGACGACAGTGCCCTCCCGGCCCGCGATGATGCCGGCGATCAGCGTGCCGTGCCCGGCCTCGTCGCACTGGCCCTGCCGGGCCGGCAGGCCGTTGAAGTCGCGACCCTCGAGCACCTGCCCCTTGAGGAGCGGGTGGGCGGCGGAGACTCCGGAGTCGATCACGGCCACTGTGATCCCGGCGCCCCGGGACAAGGGCCACGCCGAGGACGGCTCCAACCGGCGGAGCGCCCACGGCATCTGGGTCAGGCCGTCGGTGCCGGTGGGACCGCACAGGGGCGGCGCGGCGGTCGCGGGGGAGGGTGCCACCAGGCCGGCGCCGAGCAGGACCGCCAGCGTTCCACTGAGGACGCCGCGAAGGGCACGGCGGGACGGGGTCGCGCTCAACGGCGGGCATTCGCGCACCCGCAAAGGTTACCGCCGTGACCGTCGGTCAGCGGCCCCTGGTGACCAGGGTCAGGCCCGGGGCTGTGCCTTCGCGGCGGGATCGTCGGCGAACAGCGCGAGCAGATCGCCGACCTGCCGGTCGGCCTCGGCGGGATGCCGGAACCGGCCGGCCGGGTTGAGGGTGTACTCGTTGCGTCGCCCGACCCGGGTGCGGTGCAGGTAACCGCCCGCCTCCAGGTCGGCGACGATCGCCTGCGCAGCCCGTTCGGTCACCCCGACCTCGGCCGCGACGTCGCGCAGCCGGGCGGTCGGATCGCGGGCGATGGCCAGCAGAACGTGCCCGTGATTGGTGAGGAACGTCCAGTTCCGCCCGCCGCCGGTGTCGTCCGTCACCGTGCTCGCCATCGTGTGACCGCCTTCCGGATGTCCGCCTGCCCTCGCGAGAGTCTGGTCCGCCCTGCCCCGGGCAGGTTGCCCAGGGGGTGGTCGGAGTCAACGTATGAAATCTAAATCACGCATACCTTGACGCATCTTACGGTGCGTGTGACGGTGGAGCGCGAGCCAGCACCCGCCCGCACGGCCGGCGGAAAGCCGGCTTGACCAGGTCAGATGCGTCGAGACGAGGTGCGGGATGAGTCATACCGGGAGCTCCGGCGGTCAGCCGGGTCCGCAGCGGACCGCCGACCGGGCCACCACGCTCAGCGAGCCGACCCGGGCGTACGCCGAACTGGTCGCCGGCAACCGGCGCTTCGTCGATGGCGCACCACGCCACCCCAACCAGGATGCCGGGCACCGGGCCGCCGTGGCCGACGGGCAGCATCCGTTCGCGGTGATCGTCGGCTGCTCCGACTCCCGGCTCGCCGCCGAGATCATCTTCGACCGGGGTCTGGGCGACCTGTTCGTGGTCCGCACCGCCGGGCACACCGCCGGCCCCGAGGTGCTCGGCAGCGTCGAGTACGCGGTGACGGTGCTCGGCACCCCGCTGGTGGTGGTGCTCGGCCACGACTCCTGCGGTGCGGTGCAGGCCGCCCGGGAGTCCGCCGCGACCGGTACCGCACCGAGTGGTCATCTGCGCGCGGTGGTCGACGCCGTGCTGCCCAGCCTGCGCCGGGCCGAGGCCGAGGGCGTGGACGACATCGACGGCATCGTCGACATCCACATCGCCCAGACCGTCGAGACGTTGCTCGGTCAGTCCCCGGTGCTGGCCGACGAGGTGGCGCGGGGGCGGTGCGCGGTGGTGGGGGTGTCCTACCGACTCGCCGCCGGAGCGGTGCGCCCGGTGGCCGCCGTGCCGGCTGGCTTCGCGACGTTGGAGACCCCGGCCGGATCGCCCGAGTCGACCGACCCAGCCGCGGCTGCCACTGTCTGACGCGACGAGGGCCGCTCCGCGTCACGCGGAACGGCCCTCGACGGGGATCGTGCGGGTCAGAGCAGCGACATGTGGACGTGATCGGTGTGGTTCGACGGCCCGCTGTACGAACTCCAGCCGGTGGCCGGGAACCAGATCTGCCGGTTCCAGATCACGTAGTAGATGCCGAGCCGGTCGGCGTTACGGATGAGGAACGCGGCGACGTTGTTGCCGTACGTCCGGGTGTCGTTGTTGTGCCACGGGGAGAACCCGCTTTTCTGTAGCGACCAGTCGCAGGCGCGGCCCTTCGGGTGCTCCCACGGCCCGCCGGGGCGGTAGCAGCCGACGAACCGGTTGAAGCCGGCCGCCTTGACCTCCTTGTACGCGTGCAGCGTGCGCGGCGTGATGCAGCCGGACGTGGTGGGGTCCTTCTCGCTGCACGACTGGGGCTTCCAGTCACCGTCGGCCGTGCGACCCGGGCCGATCTTCGCGACCTTGGAGGTGGCATCCACCAGGCCGCCGGTGAAACCCTTGCCGCCGACGAGGGAGAGCGCCTTGTCGGCCTCGCTCTTGCGCTTCGCCATCAGGGCAGTCTGCTTCTGCTGCTCGCGGACCTCGGTGTCGAGGGCCAGCTTGGCCTGCTCGGCGCGGGCCTTCACCTCGTTGACCTCGGAGAGCTTCTTCTCGTTGACCATGTTCATCTCGTCGAGCATCCCGGCGCGCTGGACGAACGAGTCGGGCGCTTCGCTCTCCAGCAGCATCGCGACCGCGCCGATCCGGCCGGTCCGGTACGCCTGGGCGGCGATCTGCCCGACCTGCGGGGCCAACGCGTCCAGGTCGGCCTTGGCCCGGTCGACCTCCGCGGCCAACTCGCCCTGCCGCTTCTTGGACTTGTCCAGCTTGGACTTTGCGGCGGAGTAGTCGCGGTTGGCCTGCTCGATGACGTCGTTGAGCAGCTTGGGCTCGCCGTCCTCCTCGTGCCCGGACGGTGTGGGGTTCGTCGGGGCGGCGTGCGCCGGGAGCGGCCCGGCGAGCACGGTCAGTGCGGCGATCACGGCCACCACGGGAGTCAACCAGCGGCGTAGGGGTGCCGTCACAATGTTCCCTTCCGTCGACCGCCGACCGGGTTAGCTGACGGGTTCGGGGCGGAAGTGGCCCCTACCGCTGACGCGGATTCACCCCAGGTACCTGGGTCCCCGGCTCGCCGGCTGGCGATTGGGCGGTGGCACCGCAGGCGCCGCTTCGCGCCTTCATCGGTAACCGGCAGCGAGGTTACCCGAGAGTCGACCGGGTGAGCTACGCCTGGATGCCGACCAAAAGCGTCAATTCGCCATGGCGTTGAGTGACCAGTGACGCGGTTCTCAGGGTGGATGCCCGATCTGGTCACGCTGAGGAGTGTCACCATGCCGTATCCGTGCTCCTGTTCGACTGCGGCCACCGTTCGGTGGCCTCGGGTGGGGGTGCGGTCCGCGTCTGGTCCGGTTCGTCGGAGCCGGCCGTTCGCGGTGAGATGAGTGCGGCCAGTGCCTCGCTGCGGTCCGGCTGGGGCCGGGACGCCGGAGCGCCGGTGGACGCCGTGGCAGCCGTACGCCCCGCGGCGGTCACCACCGCGGCCAGCCCGGTGGTCAGCGGCACGGCGGCGATCAGACCGAGGGTGGCGACCGCGCTGCGGACGATCTCCTGCGCGAGGAACTCACTGGTGAGGATCTGCCCGATCGGCCGCGCATCGGCGGTGAGCAGGAGGAGCAGGGGCAGCGACGCGCCCGCGTACGCCAGCACGATGGTGTTGACAGTGGAGGCGATGTGCGCGCGGCCGACCCGGGTGGCCGCCCGGTACAGCTGCAACCGGGTCAGCCCGGGGTTGGCGTTCGCCAGTTCGGTGACGGTGGCCGCCTGGGTCACCGTCACGTCGTCGAGCACCCCGAGCGATCCGATGATGATCCCGGCGAGCAGCAGACCGTGCAGGTCCACGTCGCCCTGGAACATCGACAGGGTGGTGGCGTCTTCGCTGCCGAAGCCGGTGAGGTGGGTCGCGGCCGTGGCGATGGTGGCGAGCACGCCGGTCAGCACCAGGCTGCCCAGGGTGCCGAGCACCGCGACCGAGGTCTGTGCGGTGACCCCGTGGGTCAGATAGAGCACCACGAACATGATCAGGGCCGCGCCGACCACCGCCACCAGCAGCGGTGACCTGCCGGCGCTGATGCCCGGCAGCACGAAGGTGAGCAGGATGGCGAAGCTGGCGGCCAGCCCGGCGAGCGCGGCCAGACCTCGCCACCGCCCGAACGCGACGATCGCGGCCGCGAAGATCACGGCCAGCCACACCATCGGGGTGCCGCGTTGGTGCTCGGCGATGTTCCAGTTGCTGGTGGTGGGATCGGTCGGGTCGGCCAGCTCGACCAGGATGACCTCGTCGCCGACCTCGACCCGGGGTGCGCCGGGCCCGTCGGGCACCGGTGTCCGTACCTGCTGGCCGGCGGTTGGCCCGTCGTCCACCCGGACGTCGACAGTGCCGCACCGCCCGTCGCCGACCCTCGGTGTGCCCTCGGGGGCCGACGGCACCGGCGGGCACGGCTCGCTCACCACCCGGGTGACCGTGCCGGGGTAGCGCGGCACGTCCGCACCACCATCGGTCTGCGGTGACCCGCCGCGTGGCCAGAGCAGCACCGCGGCCAGCACGGTGGCGACGAAGAGGGGTACCACCGTCACGACGAGGATCCGTCGCACCCGTGGTGGGGCGGACGGAGCAGAGTGAGTGTGGTCGGCGGCCAAGGCGAGACTCCCAACGATCCGGTGCGTGATACGGGTCAGCGGGCCGGGCGGTTCACCGTTGCGGTGGAAACGCGGCGGACGGCGGGGCGGATCGCTGCCTGACGACCGCTTGATCACTGACGGTCAGTGCTCGGCCCGGCCGGCCGGGGGCGACGCCACGACGGGGCGGCGCCGGTGCCCGACTGTGCAGCGGCAGCGGCATACGGAGAGCCATCGTGGGAGATGCTAGCCAGCCCTCCTGGGGGTTGCAGGTCGTGGCGGAGTGTCGGGCGGCCGAACCGCCGGCGCGGCGGTCCCCGGGGCGGCATGTTGGAGCCATGCCCGCTCCGTCACCGCCCGGCCCCGACCGACCGCGACGCGCCGGACCAATGCCGCACGACAAGCACTCCGGGCACGACAAGCACTCCGGGCACGATCCGGCGATGTTCCGCCGCCGGTTCTGGGTCTGCCTGGTGTTGACCATCCCGGTGGTGCTGACGAGTCATCTCGTGTCGGATCAGCTGGGCCTGGCCGGGGACGACGTCCCCGGTCGGTCCTGGGTGGGCCCGGTGCTCGGCTCGGTGGTGTTCTGGTGGGGCGGTTGGCCGTTCCTGGTCGGTGCGGTGCGGGAGGTGCGGGACCGCGCGCCCGGGATGATGCTGCTGGTCGCGATGGCGATCACCGTCGCGTACGCCGCGTCCCTGGCGACCAGCGTCGGCGCCTTCGACCTGGACTTCTGGTGGGAGTTGGCCGCCTTGGTCACCATCATGCTGCTCGGGCACTGGCAGGAGATGAAGGCCATCGGGCAGGCCCGGGGAGCGCTGGCGGCGCTGGCCGCGCTGCTGCCGGACGAGGCCGAACGGGTGGCGGCGGACGGGCGGGTCGAGGCGGTGCCGGTGACCGGTCTGCGGATCGGCGACGTGGTCCTGGTCCGGCCGGGGGGTCGGGTGCCGGCGGACGGCCGGGTCGTCGAGGGCGGCGCCGAGCTGGACGAGTCGATGATCACCGGGGAGTCGCGCCCGGTCGCCCGGTCGACGGGCGACCGGGTGGTGGCCGGCACCGTCGCCACCGACTCCGCGATCCGGGTGCGCGTCGAGGCGTTGGGTGAGCAGACCGCCCTGGCCGGCATCCAGCGGATGGTCGCGCAGGCCCAGAAATCCGGTGGGCGGGCCCAACTGTTGGCCGACCGGTTCGCCGCCGCGCTGTTCTACCTGGCCACCGGCACCGCCGTGTTGACCGTGCTGGTCTGGACGGCGCTCGGTCAGCCGGACGAGGCGGTGGTCCGGGCGGTCACCGTCCTGGTGATCGCCTGCCCGCACGCGTTGGGTCTCGCCATCCCACTGGTCGTCGCGCTCTCCACCGCGCTCGCCGCGCGCTCCGGGATTCTGGTCAAGGACCGGTTGGCCTTGGAACGGATGCGGACCGTCGGCGCTGTGCTCTTCGACAAGACCGGCACGCTGACCCGGGGCGAGCACGGGATGACCGACCTGGTGACGGCGTCCGGCGTCGGGCGGGACGAGGTGCTGCGCATCGCGGCCGGTGTCGAGTCGGAGAGCGAACATCCGTTGGCTCGGGCGATCGTGGCGGCGGCCGGGCGCGCCGGCCCGGCCCGGGCGGCCGGGTTCCGGTCGCTGCCGGGCCGCGGTGTGCAGGCGACCATCGACGGTACGCAGTACGCGGTGGGCGGGCCCGCGCTGCTGCGGGAGCTGGGCCTTCAGCTCCCGGCGGAGCTGGAGGCAGCGACCGGGCGGTGGTCGGCGCGGGGTGCCGCGGTGTTGCACCTGGTGCGGCTGCCGGAGACCGTGCTCGGTGCGTTCGCGTTGACCGACGAGGTGCGTCCGGAGGCCCGGCGCGCCGTCGACGAGTTGCGGGCCGAGGGTGTCCGCACCATCGCCATGATCACTGGTGACGCCCGGCCGGTGGCCGAGGCGGTCGCCGCCGACCTCGGCTTCCGACCTGGGGTCGACGAGGTCTTCGCCGAGGTGCTCCCGGCGGAGAAGGACGATCGGGTGGCCGAGCTCCAGCGGCGGGGGTTGGTCGTGGCGATGGTCGGTGACGGGGTGAACGACGCGCCGGCGCTGGCCCGGGCGGACGTGGGTATCGCGATCGGCGCGGGCACCGATGTGGCCATCGAGTCCGCCGGAGTGGTGCTGGCGTCCTCGGACCCGCGCGGGGTGGCGGCAGTGGTCCGGCTGTCCCGGGCGTCGTACCGGAAGATGCGACAGAACCTGGCCTGGGCGGCCGGCTACAACGTGGTGGCGCTGCCGCTGGCCGCCGGGGTGCTGGCCTGGGCCGGTGTGGCGTTGAGCCCGGCGCTGGCCGCGGTGCTGATGTCGGCGTCCACCATCGTGGTGGCGCTCAACGCGCAGTTGCTGCGCCGGGTCCGTCTCGACCCCGCGCCGGACTGAGCGCGGTCAGCCGCGCTTCATGAGCCGGCCGACCGCCGCCATCATCTCGGTGGCCATCTCGTCGGCCCGGCCCTCGGCGGCGCCCTCGTGCATGCAGTGCCGGGCGTGACCGTCGAGCAGCCCGAGGGCCACCTTGTCGAGGGCGGCCTGGATGGCGGAGATCTGGGTGAGCACGTCGATGCAGTAGCGGTCGTCGTCGACCATCTTCTCGATGCCCCGGACCTGCCCCTCGACGCGGCGGAGCCGCGCGAGCAGCTGGTCCTTGCTGGCGGTGTATCCGCGGATCGGGGTGGGTGCGGTCATGTCGACCAGGATAGCGTACCCCCTGGGGGTATGGTACGGTCGTGTTCTGGTGAGATACCCCCACCGGGTACCGGTACCGCGAAGGAGACGATCCAATGATCGACACGAGCTACCAGGTGCAGGGCATGACCTGCGGACACTGCGTCAGCGCGGTGAGCGCCGAGGTCGGCGCGATCCCGGGCGTGCGCGACGTCCAGGTCGACCTCGCGGCCGGCCGGGTCACCGTCAGCAGCGATCAGCCGCTGGACACCGCGGTTGTCCGGGCCGCCGTCGACGAGGCCGGCTACGACCTCGTCGACGCGTGATCGGCGGGCCGGCGTGCGTACCGTGACGAGACTGGCCGGGTTCGCCGTGGGCCTCGCGGCGATCTTCGGCACGACGTACGGGATCGGTCGGGTTGTCGACCGCGCCCCGGTGGTCGAGGGCCGGCACGACGGCGACGCCGCCCATGCGACGGGCGAGCACGACGAGACGGCCGACCGGCTCCCCGGCGGCCTGCTCGTCTCCGACCGGGGCTACACCCTCGAACCGCTCGACGCCCCGGCCGACGAGTTCGCCTTCCGGATCGCCGGGCCGGACGGTCAACCGGTCACCCGGTACGACGTGGCGCACGACAAGCAGATGCACCTGATCGTCGCCCGCCGGGACCTCTCCGGCTTCCGCCACGTCCACCCCGAGCTGGCCCCGGACGGCACCTGGCGGGTCGACACCCCGCTGACCGGGCCCGGGCAGTGGCGGGCGTTCGCCGACTTCACCCCGACCGGTGGCGAGCCGCTGACCCTCGGCGTGGACGTGACAGTCCCCGGCGAGCTGACCGAACGGCCGTTGCCCGCCCCGGCGACCAGCACCACCGTCGACGGCTACACGGTCACCCTGACCGGTGCGCCGCAGCCCGGTCGCACCTCGTCGCTGACCCTGACCGTCAGCCGGGACGGCCAGCCGGTCACCGACCTGGAGCCCTACCTGGGCGCGTACGGGCACCTGGTGGCGCTGCGCCGGGGTGATCTGGCCTACCTGCACGTGCACCCGGACGGGACGCCCGGCGATGGGCGCACCCGGCCCGGTCCGGCCGTCACCTTCCTCGCCGAGGTGCCCTCGGCCGGCAGCTACCGGCTCTACCTCGACTTCCAACACGGCGGGCGGGTGCACACCGCCGAGTTCACAGTGGTCGCCGGCGCTGCCCCGACCGGAGACGCCCCCACCCCGAGCGGACCCGCGCCGACCGGCGGGGCCGACCACGGCACCCCCGGGCACGGACACAACTGACGGGACCAGACGATGACCACCACCAGCAGACCGCTGCCCGAGGCGCCGAACCGGATCGAACTGGCGATCGGCGGGATGACCTGCGCCGCGTGCGCCGCCCGGATCGAGAAGAAGCTCAACCGGATGGACGGGGTGAGCGCCACCGTCAACTACGCCACCGAGAAGGCGACCGTCCGGTACGCCGACGGTGTCACGCCGGACGACCTGATCGGAACGGTGCAGAAGACCGGCTACACCGCGGCGCTGCCGGCTCCGCCCAGCGCGGAACCCCCGGTGGACCCGTTGCGGGGGCCGCGTACCCGGCTCTGGGTGTCGGTGGCCCTGAGCGTGCCGGTGGTCCTGCTGGCCATGGTCCCGGCCTGGCAGTTCGACTACTGGCAGTGGCTGTCGCTGACCCTGGCCGCCCCGGTGGTGGTCTGGGGCGGGCTGCCGTTCCACCGGGCCGCCTGGACCAACCTGCGGCACGGCGCGGCCACCATGGACACGCTGGTGTCGCTCGGCACCCTGGCCGCGTTCGGCTGGTCGCTCTGGGCGCTCTTCCTCGGTGACGCGGGGATGCCCGGGATGACGCACCCGTTCCGCTTCGACATCACCCGGACCGACGGCGCCGGCAACATCTACCTGGAGGCGGCCGCCGGGGTCACCGTGTTCATCCTGGCCGGTCGCTACTTCGAGGCCCGGTCCAAGCGGACCGCCGGCGCCGCCCTGCGCGCCCTGCTCGACCTCGGCGCCAAGGACGTGGCGGTGCTGCGCGACGGCGTGGAGACCCTGATTCCCGTGGACCAGCTCGCCGTCGGTGACCGGTTCGTGGTCCGCCCCGGGGAGAAGATCGCCACCGACGGGGTGGTCGACGAGGGCACCTCCGCGGTCGACGCCAGCATGCTCACCGGTGAGTCGGTGCCGGTCGAGGTCGCCCCAGGTGACGGCGTGGTCGGTGCCACGATCAACGCGGGTGGGCGGCTGATCGTCACCGCCACCCGGGTCGGCGCGGACACCCAGCTCGCCCGGATGGCCGACCTGGTGGAGCAGGCGCAGAGCGGCAAGGCGGCCGTGCAGCGGCTGGCGGACCGGATCTCCGGGGTCTTCGTGCCGATCGTCATCACCCTCGCCGTCGGCACGCTCGGCTGGTGGCTCGGCACCGGGGCCGGCCCGACCGCCGCGTTCACCGCCGCCGTGGCCGTGCTGATCATCGCCTGTCCGTGCGCGCTCGGCCTGGCCACCCCGACCGCGCTGCTGGTCGGCACCGGCCGGGGCGCCCAGCTCGGCGTGCTGATCAAAGGCCCGGAGGTGCTGGAGTCGACCCGCCGGGTGGACACCGTGGTGCTCGACAAGACCGGCACCGTCACGACCGGCCGGATGACCCTGGTGGACGTGGTGCCGGCGAGCGGTGTGGATCGGGCCGAGCTGCTCCGGCTCGCCGGGGCGGTGGAGGCCGCCTCCGAGCACCCGATCGCCCGTGCGGTCGCCGCCGCCGCCACCGACGCGGGCGCACTGCCGCCGGTGACCGCCTTCGGCAACCTCGAAGGGCTCGGAGTGACCGGCACTGTCGACGGGCGAGCCGTGCTTGTCGGCCGGGTCCGGCTGCTGCGCGAGCACGAGATCGACGTACCGCCGGAGGTCGAGTGGGCCGTGCGCGACGCGGAGGCCGCCGGCGCTACGGCGATCGTCGCCGGCTGGGACGGACGGGCCCGCGGCGTACTCACGGTCGCCGACGTGGTCCGGCCGACCAGCCGGGCGGCGGTGGCCCGGCTGCGCGGGCTGGGGCTGACCCCGGTCCTGCTGACCGGGGACAACACCACTGTGGCTCGCGCGGTCGCCGCCGAGGTGGGCGTCGACGAGGTGATCGCCGAGGTGCTGCCGGCCGGGAAGGTCGACGTGATCAAGCGGCTCCAGGCCGAGGGGCGGTCGGTGGCGATGGTCGGTGACGGGGTCAACGACGCCCCGGCGCTGGCCCAGGCCGACCTGGGGCTGGCCATGGGCACCGGCACCGACGTGGCGATCGAGGCGGCCGACCTCACCCTCGTCCGGGCCGACCTGGACGCCGCGGTGGACGCCATCCGGTTGTCCCGACGCACGCTCGGCATCATCCGGGGCAACCTGTTCTGGGCGTTCGGCTACAACGTGGCGGCCCTGCCGTTGGCCGCCGCCGGGCTGCTCAACCCGATGATCGCCGGCGCCACGATGGCGCTGTCCTCGGTCTTCGTGGTGGCCAACAGTCTGCGGCTGCGCCGCTTTCGTCCGGCCGCTGCCGATCTGTGACGACGGTAATGGTTGGGCCGGCTACGGCGGGGGTACCTCTGTGGTTGTAGCGACGCTTGCAATGGAGGTTGGCAATGGGTATCGACGACAAGATCAACAACGCCACCGAGGACGCGACCGGCAAGCTGAAGGAAGGCGCCGGTCGGGCCACCGACAACGAGCAGCTGGAGGCGGAGGGTCGCGCTGACCAGTCCACCGCCAAGCTCAAGCAGGCGGGCGAGAAGATCAAGGACGCCTTCAAGAGCTGACGTACACGTACCCCGCACGCCGGGCCGGTGATCATCACCGGCCCGGCGTGCTGTGTGTCCGGCCTCTTTCGTCGACCCTGAGATCCCCCTGATTCCGTTTTCCGTCCGCACCGCAGCACGGCGACACCTGCTAACTTTCCTTGGCATGTGCAAGGGCTGGTTATGAGCACCGCTTCGCCGCCGACCGGCGACGACCTGGTCCGGGTGCTGGCCACCCTGGCCAACCCGCACCGGCTGCGGGTCGTCGCCGCGCTGGCCCGCGAGCGTGCGTACGTCAGCGGGCTGGCCCGGCAACTGGGCATCAGCCGGGCGCTGTTGCAGGTCCACCTACGGAAGCTGGCGGCGGCCGGGCTGGTCACCGCCCGCCTGGAGTTGTCGGAGGACGGGAAGGCCATGAACTACTACGAGGTGGAGCCGTTCGTGCTCACACTCACCCCCGCGGTCATCGCGGCGGCGGTCGAGACGCTGACCGTGCCCGACTCGGGCGAGCAGCCGGGAGCGCAACGATGAGCGAGCACGACTGGACCGAGGTGGTCGGCGCGATCGGCATCTTCGCCTTCCTGATCAGCGTGGTCACGGTGACCGTCGTTCAGCTCGCCAAGACCCGGCGGGCCCGGTACGAGGCGGCCCGGGCGGACGACTACCGCCGGCTCGCCGAGACGGCCGCTCAGGCCCAGACGGAGAACGCCCGACTGCTGGCGGCGATGGACGGCCGGCTGGGCGGGATGGAGACCCGGATGACCACGCTCGAACGCGTCCTGCGCGAGGTCGACTGACCCGGCGGACGAAAAAGGCCCCGGGCCGTCGAGCGGCTACTCGACGGCCCGGGTGGAAGCAGCATCACCTCGCCCAGTGGGCGAGTTTCACCGCAACGCTCCTTCGAGGAGAGGACAGCACCTCATGCTGCGCGTACGCAAATCCGCCGTCGGCTGGGCGGTCTCCCTGGCCCTCACGGCCGCCGCCCTGACCCCGGCGAGCCCGGCCGCCGCCCGACCACGGCCCGCCCCGACGATCGACTGGAGGCCCTGCGCCACGGACACCAGCGCCGAGTGCGGCACCCTGTCGCTGCCGGTGGACTGGAACCGACCCCGGGGTGAGCGCTTCGACCTGTCGCTGGCCCGCCGGGTCGCCGACCCGGCCACCCGGGAAGGTGCGCTGGTCTTCGGCCCCGGCGGGCCGGGTGACAGCGGGGTCGACCGGGTGGTGAACGGCAGCTCCCGGTTCAGTGCCGACCTGCGGGCCCGGTTCGACATCGTCAGCTTCGACCCACGCGGCACCGGCGGCAGCCACCCGGTCGTCTGTGCCCGCGACCTGCTCGCCCGGCAACCGCAGCTGATCGCCGACCAGGCCCAGTTCGACGCCGTCCTGGCCAACAACGCGCTGCTGCGCACCGACTGCCGGGCCCGCACCGGGGCGCTCTACGACCACGTGGACACCACCAGCGCCGCCCGCGACCTGGACGCCGTCCGTGCCGCGCTCGGCGAACGGCAGCTGACCTTCCACGGCAGCTCGTACGGCACCCTGCTCGGGCAGCGGTACGCCGAGCTGTACCCCGACCGGGTCCGGGCCATGGTGCTGGAGGCCGCGATGGACCACAGCCTCGGCACCCGCGCCTTCCTGGACACCCAGGCGGTCACCGCGGAGGGCGCGTTCGACGAGTTCCTGGCCTGGTGCGCCCGCTCGGCCGACTGCGTCCTGCACGATCGCGACGTCCGTGCCAGCTGGGCCGGGTTGCACGCCCGGGCCGAGAGTGGCTCGCTGACCGACCCGGACCGGGCCGGAGCGACGCTCGACCCGTTCGAGCTGAGCCGCCTCGCCCACAAGAAGCTCTACGACACCTGGCGGTGGCCGGGGCTGGCCGAGTGGATCGTCCGACTGGAGAACGCCGCCACCGCGCCGAGCGTCCGCCCGTTGGCGGGCGAGGCCGTGGCTCCGTACCCCTTCGCGGTCTTCTGCCAGGACTGGAGCCTGCCGGTCCGCGACTACCGCGAGTACGTCGAACATCTGCGCCGCTCGGCCCGGCTCGCGCCGGACCTGCGCTACCCGCCAGCCCTGTTCGCCCTGGTCACCTGCCTGGGCACGCCGACGCCGGTGGCCAACCCGCAGCATCGGCTACGGGTCCACACCGCCGTGCCGCTGCTGCTCGCCGCCACCGTGCACGACCCGGCCAGCGGCTACGACTGGGCGCGCAACGTGGCGCGCCAGTTGGGTCGGCACGGCGCGCTGCTCACCTACCAGGGGTGGGGGCACGGCAGCTACAGCACCAGCCCGTGCGTGCAACGAGCCGTCGACTCCTACCTGATCGACCAGGTGGTGCCCGCCCGGGGTGCCAGCTGCCCGGCCATCAAACCCGAGGTGTGACCGCCGCTGGCCGGCCGCCGGATCGCCCGGCGGTCGGCAGCGGTGTGCTCAGGGGCGCCGGGTGGCGCGTACGACCACGTCGTGCAGCGGGGCTTCCCGGCCCGGCATCGTGCGGCGGTGCTCCTCGGCGGTGATGATCTCCCAGGTGCTGCTGTCCAGGCCGGCGGTGATGTCCGCGAGGGTGACCGATGCCTCGTCCGGCGGGTGGTGCCCGTGTCCCTGCCCGTGTCCCTGCCCATGTCCGTGCCCCGGCTCGGTGGCGTCCGAGGTGTGCAGGTGTCCGACGATCAGGAGGGTGCCACCGGGGGCCACCCAGCCGGCGACGCGGTCGTAGAAGGCCAACTGCGGCATCGCGGGGTGCGCGTAGTGCGTCGTGACCAGGTCGAACCGCGTTTCCGGGGCCCAGGCCGTCAGGTCCGCCTCCATCCACCGCACGCGTTCGGAGACTCCGCTCTCCGTCGCGCGTTCGGCGGCCCGGGCGAGGGCGACGGGTGCGATGTCGACAGCGGTGACCTGCCAGCCGTGGGCGGCGAGCCAGATCGCCTCGGCGCCGGCGCCGCACCCGGCGTCCAGCGCCGAGCCCGGCACCAGAGCGTTGGTCTCCCGGGCCAGGTACGGGTGCGCGGGACTCGTGCTCATCGCACCGGGGCGATCGTGGTGCGCCTGGTGCCAGTGCCGCTCCCAGTAGTCCTTGTCGAACTCGTGCTGCTCGGTCATCTGTGCCTGCTCCTTCGCGCGTCGCCCACGACTGTGACCGGCGACGGCGGCATGCGCAAAGATTGTTGCCAAAATGGCAAGACGGCGTCGCTCACCCCTGCGCGGTCAGCCGGGCCGCCCGCACCTCCAGGTAGCGCTGCTCGGGCCGGCTCGTGGTGCCCCGCGCCGCCGCCAGGTACGCCTCCCGCGCCGCACCGACGTCGCCGGCCAGCTCCAACAGGTGAGCCCGGACGGCGGCGAGCCGGTGGTGCCCGGCCGTGCGTTCGTCGGCGTCCAACGGCGTGAGCAGGGCGAGCCCGGCCCGGGGCCCGTCGACCATGGCCACCGCCACCGCCTGATTGAGGGTGACCATCGGGTTCGGCGCGATCCGGGCCAGCAGTCGGTAGAGCGCGACGATCTGCCGCCAGTCCGTCTCCGCCGCCGTCGACGCCTCGGCGTGCACCGCGGCGATCGCCGCCTGGAGCTGGTACGGGCCGGGCGGCGACCAGGTCAACGCCTCGGTGATCAGCGCGACCCCCTCCGCGATGGCGGCGGCGTCCCACCGGGAACGGTCCTGCTCCGCCAGCGGCACCAAATCCCCGTCCGGCCCCACCCGGGCCGCCCGGTGCGCGTCGGTCAGCAGCATCAGCGCCAGCAGCCCGGCCACCTCGCCGTCGTCGGGCAGCAGCCCGCGCAGGATGCGCGCCAGCCGGATCGCCTCGCCGGTCAGCTCGGCCCGGCGCAGGTCCGGGCCACTGGACGCGGTGTAGCCCTCGTTGAAGATCAGGTACAGCACCCGCAGCACCGTTCCCAGCCGCTCGCCCCGCTCGGCAGGCCCGGGCATGATGAACCGGGCCCCGGCGGCCTCGATCCGCTGCTTGGCCCGCCGGATCCGTTGACTCATCGTCGCCTCGGGCACCAGGTGCGCCCGGGCGATCTGGGCGGTGCTGAGACCGCCGACCGCTCGCAGGGTGAGCGCCACCTGCGCCGATCCGGGCAGCGCCGGGTGGCAGCAGAGGAACAGCAGCGTGAGGGTTTCGTCGTCGGCCGCAACGGCGGGCTCCGCGTCCGCCGCCGGCGCCACCCCCGCGTACGCCGGCTCGCGCCGCGCCACCGCCACCTCGCGGTCCCGGCGCGCGCTCTCGCTACGCCACTCGTCGGTGAGCCGACGGGTGGCCACGGTGAGCAACCAGGCGCGCGGGTTATCCGGTACGCCCTGGCCGGGCCACTGCGTCGCGGCGGCGAGCAGGGCCTCCTGGACCGCGTCCTCGCACCTGTCGAACTGTCCGTGCCGACGGACCAGCAGGCCGAGGACCTGCGGCGCGAACGTGCGCAGCAGATCCTCGACCGTCCGGTCCTCGGTCACATCTCCGTCCCGGCCTCGTCCATGATCGGGCGGACCTCCATCGCGCCGCCGTACCGGACGTCCGGCCAGCGGGCGGCGATCTCGGCGGCCCGCTGCGGGCTGTCGCAGTCGACGGCCAGGTAACCGGCGAACTGCTCCTTGCTCTCCATGAACGGGCCGTCGAGGACCTCTGGGCTGCCGTCCACGAGTCGGACCGTCAACGACTGCGACGGATTGGCCAACGCCTGGCCGCCGATCAGCTCGCCGGTCTCGGTCAGCTCCTTCATGATCTCGTCGACCTCACCGAAGAGCGTGGTGCGCTCCTGCTCGCTCAGCTCCTCGGTGAAGCCGGGCCGGTTCCAGATCAGCAGCATGTACTTCACGGCGATGCTCCTCAGGCTCTGGTCGCACCCCGACCGGGGTGCGGCTCACCGGAGGGTCGGAGCCGTTCCCCCGATCCCTACCGCGTACCGAAGAAAATCGCAGAAACGTCCGCCGGGGGCGGTCCCACGCCGAATGGTTCAGCGCGGATCGGGTCGGCCGGGCACCTGTCGGGGCTTCCGGGCGCCGCCGACGTCCAGCGAAGCCCGGTCGGCGGCCGAGGTGCCGGACGACCAACCCTCGGCGTCGCGCACGCTGAGCCGGTGCCGGGTGACGCCGGGAAAGAGCGTGTCCAACCGCTCCCGGACCGCCTCGCCCCGCGCCGCGAGTACCGGCAACAGCCGTTCCGCCCCGGCCGTCTCGGCCGCCGCCTGGTCCGCCGCTTCGGTCGCCGCCTCGGTGGCCGTCCGAAGCCGCTCGCCGATGCGCAGCGCGAACGCGTTGAGGAAGGACTCGTCCCAGACCTTCGTCCGTCGCCCCGACCCCGCCCGGCGCTCGGCACGCCCACGCAGCATCGCCGCCGTGGCCTGGACCAGCAGCGACGTGTAGAGCAGCTCCACCGCCACCAGATCGGCCGGCCAGCCCAGCACGGTGGCGAAGCCGAGATCGTCGGACCAGACCGCCTCGCACCGGTTCGCCGCCGCGACCTCCTGCACCAGCAGCGCCTTCGCGCCCGCGTACGGGGTGTCGGTGCTCAGGCGCACGCCGCCGGGCAGGTCCCCGCGCTCCGACCCGGCCGCCAGCAGCGCCTCGTCGATGCTGTGCCGGGCGATCAGCTCCTGGGCCTTCCCGGTCAGCGCCTCCGCCTCCGCCGGGAAGGTGGTCGACTCGGCCTTCGCCAGCAGCGCGCGTACCCGATCCAGCATCGGCGACCCGCTGCGAGCCGTGCCCGCCGTGCGGGGCAGTGCCGCGCCGCTCGTGCCCGGCGGTGGGCGCAGCACCGCGATCGGCGGCAGGCTCTCCACCAGCGCGAGGATGTCCACGGCCGCGCGGAGCGCGTCGGCCCGGTCCAGACCCTCCCGGCTGGCCCAGCCGGCCAACACGCTGCCGTCGGCACCGCCCTCGGTGGCCGCCAACTCGCGTAGCTGGTCGTCCCACCAGGCCGGGACCGGCTCGGCCTGGTCGCGCCGCTGGGCGGCCATCGCGGCACGCACCAGCCGGGCCGCACGGGCGTCGAGCCGTCGACTGGTGATCCGGTCCACGTCGGCCGGCTGCCAACCGCGCGGCCACAGCCGGCCCAGGCCGCGGACCAGGCGACGCAGCAGAGCGGCGTCCACCGCCGTGGTGCCGTCCGCGGCGCCGGTGCCGACCATCAGTTGGTCCAGCTGCCGTTCGGCCTGCCGTACGTCAGTGCCGCGCACCGCCGCGAGCGCGTTGGCGACGAGTTCGTCCGCGTCCGGCACGGGCACCTCCTTCTCGGGATCTGGCTGTCGCTGCCCCTTTAGGCTCCATGATCATGCCGCCCGTGGCCCGGGAGTCACGAAACGGGGATGTGCCACCGGCCCATTGGGCCTTCCCGCCGCGATGACCCGGCATGTTTCATGCGCTTCGGGGTATTTGCGACCTGATCCGAGCTGACTGCGAGGTGTGTGGTGGTCGATTCGAGCCTGCCGAGGACCCGTACCGCCGACGTTCGTTCCTCCACCCTCGTCGGCGTCCTGATCGGCATCGCGATCATGGCCGCGGTGGACGAGATCGTCTTTCACCAACTCCTCGCCTGGCACCACTTCTACGACCGCTCCACCCCCTCGGTGGCGCTGCTCTCGGACGGGCTGCTGCACGCCGCCGAGGTGATCGCCCTGGTCGGCGGGTTCTTCTGGTTCGCCGACCTGCGTCGACGGGGTGCCCTGTCCAGCCGGCTGGCCTGGGGTGGCTTCCTGCTCGGCGCCGGCGGATTCCAGCTCTTCGACGGGCTCGTCGACCACAAGGTGCTCCGGCTGCACCAGATCCGCTACGGCGTACACCTGGTGCCGTACGACGTGGTCTGGAACGTGGCCGGCGCGGTGCTGCTGCTGGCCGGCGGTGCTGTCCTGTGGCGGGCCCGGGCCCGGGCCCGCCGGCCCGGCGCCGGCCCCCGATGACGGTGGCCGGGCCGCTGGCGCACGCTGGGCACGGTGCGAACGGGCCGACCTGGCTCCCGCTGTTCCCGGTTGCGGTGTTGGCGGCCAGCTACGTGCTGGCCGCCGTCCGCGACTCGCGGGGTTGGGACCACCGGCGCACCGCCTCCTGGCTGGTCGGCTGCGCCCTGCTGGCGGTCGCCGTCGGGCCGCTGGCCCAACTCCCCGACAACCCGAGCGGGCACATGGCGCAGCACCTGCTGCTCGGCATGCTGGCCCCGCTGGGGCTGGTGCTCGCCGCCCCGGTGACGCTGCTGCTGCGGGTCGCGCCGCCGCCGGTACGCCGAGCGGTCGGCCGGCTGCTGCGCGCCCGCCCGCTGCACCTGCTCGCCCACCCGGTCACCGCCGCGCTGCTGACCACCGGCGGGTTGGCGTTGGTGCTGCTCACCCCGCTGTACGCGGCGGCCGAACGGCAACCCGTCCTGCACCACGCCGTACACCTGCACTACCTGGCCGCCGGGTACCTCTTCGCCTGGTCGTTGGCCGGGCCCGACCCGGCGCCGCATCGCCCCGGACTGACGGTACGGGTCGGCGCGTTACTGGCCACGTCGGCCGGCCACGCGGTGCTGGCCAAGTACCTGTACGCCCAGGCCGAAACCCTCCCGCCCGGCCTCACCGACCGGGACCCGGAAGCGTTCCGCGAGGCCGCCCAACTGATGTACTACGGCGGCGACCTGGCCGAACTGCTCCTGGCAGCAGCCCTCTTCGCCACCTGGTACCACTCCCGCCGCCCCCGCCCCCGCCCGACCCCATCTCCGTCCCCGTTGATCAAGAATTTTGCGTCACCGGAGGGCGATTCCTTGACGCAAACCTCTTGATCAGCTCGAAGGCGGGGTGGGCAGTGCGGCGGAGAGTCGGCGGAAGAACGAGCGGATCTCGTCCTCACTGCCAGTTGGTGAGGATCTCCTCGACCGGTAGGACATCCTGCTCCGGGTCGGGTGCCGGGGTTGGCCGGTCGGTCGGGGTGCGGTCGAAGCGGGGTGCGGGGGCCGGCTGGATCTCGCCGCCCACCTCGACGAACGTGCCCCGGGCCGCGTTGTGCGGGTGCGCATGCGCCTCGCCGGGGGCGAGCACCGGTGCGACGCAGGCGTCCAGGTCGGCGAAGACGGCCGTCCACTCGTCCCGGGAGCGCTCGGCGAACCGCTCGGTGAACCGGCGGCGCAGCTCGTCCCAGCCGCTCGGGTCGTACTGAACGGGCAGGTCCGGGTCGTCGGCAAGGTCGAGGCCGCCGAGCAGTACGGCGTAGAAGGCCGGCTCCATCGCGCCGACCGCCATGTAGCCACCGTCGGCGGTGGCGTACGTGTCGTAGAACGGCGCCCCGCCGTCGAACATGTTGCGCCCACGCGGGGCCGCCCACAGGCCGGTGCCGAGCAGCCCGTGCAGGAACGAGGTGAGCAGCGCCGAGCCGTCCACCATCGCCGCGTCGACCACCTGGCCGAAGCCGGAGCGCTCCCGCTCCAGCAGCGCGGCCAGCACCCCGACGGCGAGCAGCATGCCGCCGCCGCCGAAGTCGCCGAGCAGGTTCATCGGCGCGTACGGGCGTTCGCCGGCCCGCCCCAGCGGCTCCAACGCCCCGGCCACCGCGATGTAGTCGATGTCGTGCCCGGCTCGGGCTGCCAGTGGGCCATCCTGACCCCAGCCGGTCATCCGCGCGTACACCAGTCGGGGGTTGCGGGCCTGGCACACCTCCGGCCCGATGCCGAGCCGCTCGGCCACCCCGGGTCGGTACGCCTCGACCAGCACGTCCGCGCGTTCGGCGAGGCGCAGCAGGTCCGCCACCCCGGCCGGGGACTTCAGGTCCAGCGCGGTGACCCGCCGGCCGCGTTGCAACGGTCCGCTGGTCGGTGCGGCCAGCCGGCCCGCTCCCGGGGCGCCCGGCCGGTCCACCCGCACCACGTCCGCCCCGAGGTCGGCGAGCACCATGCAGCCGAACGGCGCCGGGGCGAGGCTGGCCAGCTCGACCACCCGCACCCCGGCCAGCGGCCCGCCGCGTGCCGCCGTCACGCGACGTCCACCGGTTCGGCCCGACGGGCGTCGAGCCGGTCGGCCAGGTCGGTGGGGGGCGTGAACCGGTCGCCGTAGCGGCCGGCCAACTCGGTGGCACGGGCCGCGAAGCCGGCCGGGCCGCCCGCGTACTGCCGGACGTAGCGGATCACCCCTCCCGTCCAGGCCGGGAAGCCGATGCCGAAGATCGAGCCGATGTTGGCGTCGGTCTCGGTGCGCAGCACCCCCTCGTCGAGGCAGCGCAGCGCGTCCAGCGCCTCGGCGAAGAGCATGCGCTCCTGGAGGTCGGTGAACGGCACCGCCCGACCCGCGTCGGTGGTCAGGTCGGCGAGACCGGGCCACAGCCGGCCCCGGGTGCCGTCGTCGTAGGAGTAGAAGCCGCGTCCTGCGGCGCGCCCCGGCCGGTCGTACGCGTCGACCAGCTCGTCCACCAGGCGGTGCGCCGGCAGCGGTCGGAACTCCTCGCTGGCCGCCTCGAACTGGCGGCGGATCCGCTGGATCAGCGTGAGACTGACCTCGTCGGCCAGCGCCAGCGGCCCGGTCGGGTAGCCGGCCTGAAGGGCGGCCTGCTCCACCGATGCGGCGGGGACACCCTCGGCGACCATGCCGACCGCCTCGTCGATGAACTTGCCGATCACCCGGCTGGTGAAGAAACCCCGGCCGTCGTTGACCACGATCGGGGTCTTGCCGATCCGACGGCCCAGGTCGAACGCCCGAGCCAGCGCCACGTCCCCGGTCCGTTCGCCCACCACGATCTCCAGCAACGGCATCCGGTCCACCGGGGAGAAGAAGTGCATGCCGATGAAGTCCGTCGGCCGGTCAACGCCGGCGGCCAACCCGGTGATCGGCAGAGTGGAGGTGTTGGAGGCGAGCAGCGCGTCGGGCGCCAGCACGGGCAGCACCTCGGCGAAGACCTGCTGTTTCAGCGCCGGGTCCTCGAAGACCGCCTCGATGACCGCGTCGCAGCCAGCCAGCGCGTCCACCTGGTCGGTGGTGATGATCCGGTCCAGTACGGCGCGGGCGTCCGCCTCGGTCGTGCGGCCCTTGCGTACCGCGCGGGCAAGTAACCGCTCGGCGTGCTCCCGGGCCCGGCCGGCGGCCTCCGGCGTGACGTCCTTGACCACGACGTCCAGCCCGGCGCTCGCGCAGGCGTACGCGATGCCCGCGCCCATCATGCCGGCCCCGAGCACCGCCACCCGGCGTACCGGTGCGGCGTCCACCTCGGCCGGCCGGGCCGCGCCACCGTTGACGGCCTTCAGGTCGAAGAAGAACGCACCGATCATGTTCTTGGCGACCTGCCCGGTGAGCAGGCCGATCAGGTGCCGGGTCTCCACGGTCAGGGCGGTCTCCAGGTCGACCTGTGCGCCCTCGACGGCGGCGGCCAGGATCGCCTCGGGCGCGGGTAGCCGGGCGCCCTTGAGTTGCTTGCGCAGTGTCGCCGGGAAGGCGGGCAGTTGGGCGGCCAGCGAGCGGCTGGCCGGGGTGCCGCCGGGCATCCGATAGTCCGGCCGGTCCCACGGCTGCGCCGGGTGCGGGTTCGCCGCGATCCAAGCCCGGGCGTGCTCGAACAGCTCGGTGGGCGTGGCGACCACCTCGTCGACCAGCCCGGCGGACAGGGCGTCGGCCGGGCGCATCCGCCGGCCGGTGAGCAGCACTGTGGTCAGCGCGCCGGCCAGGCCGAGCATCCGTACGGTCCGGGTGACGCCGCCCGCCCCGGGCAGCAGGCCCAGGGTCACCTCGGGCAGCCCGAGCCGGCTGCCCGGCGCGTCCAGCGCGATCCGGTGGTGGCAGGCGAGCGCGATCTCCAGGCCACCGCCGAGCGCCGAGCCGTTGACCGCGGCGACCACCGGCCGGCCCAGCGTCTCCAGCCGGCGCAGGTCCCGCTTGATGGTGCCGAGCAGGTCGGCCAGGTCGGGCGCGTCGGCGCGGGTGGCCCGGATCATCTCGGGCAGGTCGCCGCCGGCGAAGAAGGTCGACTTCGCACTGGTCACGATGACGCCGACGAGATCCTGCTCGGCCTCCAGCCGGTCCAGGGTGGCGCTCATCGAGGCGGCGTACGCCCGGTTCATGGTGTTGGCGGACTGGGTGGGGTCGTCCAGGGTGAGCGTGACGATGCCGTCGGCGCCGCGGTCGTACCGGATGGTGTTGGTCATGGTCGTCCTCCGGGTCAGCAGCGCTCGAGAACGGTGGCGACGCCCATGCCGCCGCCGATGCAGAGGGTCACCACGGCGCGGCGCAGGTCGCGGCGCTCCAACTCGTCCAACGCCGTACCGAGCAGCATCGCTCCGGTCGCGCCGAGCGGGTGGCCGAGCGCGATGGCGCCGCCGTTGACGTTCACCCGGTCGGGGTCGAGGCCCAGGTCACGGACGTACTTGAGCACCACCGCGGCGAACGCCTCGTTGATCTCGAACAGGTCGATGTCGTCGAGGGTCAGCCCGGCGACGGCGAGCGCCTTGTGGGTGGCCGGGATCGGACCGGTCAACATCAGCGTCGGATCGGCGCCGGTGACCGCCGCGCCGACGATCCGGGCGCGCGGGGTGAGGCCGAGGTCCCGACCGACGTCGCCCGAGCCGATCAGCACCAGCGCGGCGCCGTCCACGATGCCGGACGAGTTGCCCGCGTGGTGGACGTGCTCGATCGCCTCCAACCAGTGGAACTTCTGCAACGCGACCGCGTCGAAGCCGGCCGCCTCGCCCATCGTGGCGAAGGACGGCGTGAGCTTCGCCAGCGCCTCCCGGGTGGTCTCGGGGCGCGGATGTTCGTCGACGGTGAGGATGTCCAGCCCGTTGCCGTCGCGGACCGGCACCACCGAACGGGCGAAGTACCCGCCGGCCCACGCCTTGGCGGCCCGCTCCTGCGACCGCAGCGCGTAGCCGTCCATATCGTCCCGGGTGAAGCCCTCCAGGGTGGCGATCAGGTCCGCGCTGACGCCCTGCGGCACGAACGACGTGGCCAGCGCGGTCTGCGGATCGGTGGCCCAGGCCGCGCCGTCGGAGCCCATCGGCACCCGGGACATCGACTCGACCCCGCCGGCGAGCAGCAGATGCTCCCAGCCGGAGCGGATCCGCGCGGCGGCGGAGTTGACCGCCTCCAACCCGGAGGCGCAGAACCGGTTGAGCTGCACCCCGCCCACCTGGTCGGGCAGCCCGGCCAACAGCGCGGCCGCCCGAGCCAGGTCGCCGCCCTGCTCGCCGACCGGGGTCACGATGCCGAGCAACAGATCCTCCAGCCGGCCCACGTCCAGGCCGGGGTTGCGCTCCCGCAACGCGTCGATCAGGCCGACCACCAAGGAGATGGGCTTGACCCCGTGCAGCGCGCCGGTGTCCCGGCCGCGTCCGCGCGGGGTGCGGACCGCGTCATAGACGTACGCCTCAGAGAGCACGGGCGATCAACTCCTTCATGATCTCGTTGGTGCCGCCGTAGATCTTCTGGACGCGGGCGTCGGCGTACATCCGGGCGATCGGGTACTCCGTCGTGTAGCCGTAGCCGCCGAAGAGCTGAAGGCACCGGTCGACGACCTCGCACTGCCCGTCGGTGAGCCATGACTTCGCCATCGCCGCGGTGGCCACGTCCAGGTCGCCCCGTGTGTGTCGCACGATGCAGTCGTCCAGGAAGACCCGGCTGACCCGTGCGCGGGTGGCGCACTCGGCGAGCACCATCCGGGTGTTCTGGTGACCCATCAGGGTCTTGCCGAAAGCGGTGCGCTCCTTGGCGTACGCGACGGTCAGCGCGACCGCCCGTTCCATGGCCGCGACCGCGCCGACGCCGATGACCAGCCGTTCCTGCGGGAGTTGCTGCATGAGCTGGATGAAGCCCAGCCCTTCGGCGCCGCCGAGCAGGTTGGCCGCCGGCACCCGGAACTCGTCGAAGAACAGCTCCGCCGTGTCGTTGGCGTGCAGGCCGATCTTGGACAGCAGCCGGCCTCGCCGGAACCCCGCCGGGTCACCACCCACCTCGCAGACCAGCAGCGAGACGCCGGACGCCCGCTGCTCGGGGTCGGTCTTCACGGCCACGATGACCAGATCGGCCAGACCGCCGTTGGTGATGAACGTCTTCGCGCCGGTCACCAGGTATTCGTCGCCGTCGCGGACCGCCCGGGTCCGCATCGCCTGAAGATCGGAGCCGCCGTCCGGCTCGGTCATTGCGATGGCGCCGACCAGCTCACCGCTGCACAGGCCGGGCAGCCAGCGCCGCTTCTGCTCCTCGCTGCCGTACGCCACCAGGTAACCGGTGACGATGCCACTGTGCACGGCCAGGCCGAGGCTGCTCTCCCCGGCGTACGCCTGCTCGTGCAGCAGCACCGCCTCGTGGGTGAACCCGCCGCCCCCACCGCCGTACTCCTCCGGGACGGACAGGCCGAGCAGCCCCAGCTCGCCGGCGCGCCGGTAGTGCTCGCGGTCCGGGTGGCCCTGCGCTTGCAGACGTTCGGCGTGCGGCAGCACCTCCTTGGTGAAGAAGGTGCGGGTTAGGTCGGCCAGGTCGTCATGCTCCGGCTCGCGCCAGGGTGAGGGGGAGCCGTCGGGCGGGGGGGTCGGCATGTGCACCACCCTCGCGCGCTGTTGGCGGCATGTCAATAAGTCGTGATCAGCGGCCGGGCGCCCGGGCGCCCCGGAGATCTTGGACAGTTTCCGTTAGCTCGGCGGGCTCAACCGGTGGTTGCAACACCCTTCGGTGATTTTCGTTGGGGTGGCTATGGCGTCGAGGTTGAGTCCGCTGGAGCGGGAGCAGATCGGGTTGGGTCGGGCTGCGGGTGAGTCGTTGCGGTCGATCGCGCGAAGGTTGGAGCGGTCGGCGTCGACGATCTCGCGGGAGGTGGGTCGGTTCGAGCGTTATGGGCAGCGGTATCAGCCGTTGATGGCGCAGTGGGCGTCGTTTCTGCGGCATAACCGGTCCGGGCGGGTGCCGCGGTTGGCTGACGGCGGGCCGTTGCGTCAGGTGGTGCTGGATATGCTGCGGCGACGCCGTTCGCCGCAGCAGGTCAGTGCTCGGCTGCGGGTGCAGTTCCCGGACACGCCGGAGATGTGGGTGTCGCACGAGACGATTTACCAGGCGATCTACCTGCAGGCGCGGGGCAACCTCCGCGCGGAGTTGACGCGGCAGGTGGCGTTGCGATCGGGGCGGGCCGCTCGTCGCCGTCGGGCCGCGCCGGGCGGGGCGGTGCGCTCGGCTCGGCCGTGGGTCGACCTGCGTATCGCTGACCGTCCGGCTGAGGTCGCTGACCGGGCGGTGCCCGGTCATTGGGAGGGTGATCTCCTCGAGGGCGTCCGTCGGGGTGGGCGCGGTGGTTCCGCGATCGCCACGCTGGTCGAACGCGCTACCCGGTTCGTGATCCTGGTCGGACTGCCCGAGGGCAAGGTCTCCGAACACGTCGTGTCCCAGTTGGCCGCGGCGATGAGCTGGCTCCCGCAGCGGTTACGAGCCTCGCTGACCTGGGACCAGGGCGTCGAGATGGCTCGGCACCGTGACTTCACCATCGCCACCGACTGCCCGGTCTACTTCTGCGACCCACACAGCCCCTGGCAGCGTGGCAGCAACGAGAACACCAACGGGCTGCTCCGCCAGTACTTCCCCAAAGGCCAATTCGACTTCACCACCATCGACCAAACCGGCCTCGACCACGTCGCCGACGAACTCAACGACCGCCCCCGCATGACCCTGGGCTGGGCCACCCCCGGTGAGAAGATGACCCAACTTCTAGGTGTTGCAACCACCGGTTGAGCCCACCGAGATAACGGAAACTGTCCAAGATTGCTAGATCTCGGCCCGCCGCGAGGCCTGCGCCGCGCTGATCCCGGGGGTGAGCTGTCGATAGGGTCGGGCAGATGAGTGTCGAGACGGCTCCGCGCCGCCGCCGTTTGGAGCCGGACGCCCGGCGTGGGCAGATCCTGGCCTGCGCGGTCCGGCTGTTCGGCGAGCGCCCGTACGCGGACGTGTCGACCACCGACGTCGCCCGCGAGGCAGGTGTTGCTCGCGGCCTGGTCAACCACTACTTCGGGGCGAAGAAGGACCTCTACCTGGAGGTCGTCCGGGTCATGGTGACCATCCCCGAGGTTGCCCTGGAGCGGCTGCCCAAGGGTGATCTCCGGACCCGGGTCGACGCCAGCGTCACCTGGTTCCTCGACGTGGTGTCGCGACACAGCACCTCATGGCTGGCGGCCGTCACCGCCCGGGGGATGGGCGGCGACGCCGACGTGGAGCGGGTGCTCGCCGAGGCCGAGGAGGTCGCCGCGGACCGCATGCTGGTCGCCGTCGGGCTGGCCGGTGAGGCGGAGCACCGCGAGGAGTTGCGCGGGATGGTCCGGGCTTACGGCGGGCTGGCCACGTCGACCGCCCGCGAATGGCTCCAGCGTGGCGCGCTGACCCGCGCCCAGGTGCACCTGCTGCTCACCACGACCCTGCTGACCATCGTCGAACAGGTCATCCCGCAGGTCATCGCCGGTGCCGGTTCGACCCGGCCAGCGCCTCCCGCTTGAGCTGCCTGCCCCGCCCTCGCTGGACGGCCGCGCCGCCGCTGACGGAACGCACGCTTCGCCTGGGCCGCACCAGCGCCGGGCTTCAGGCTGGTGCGGCAGCGGGGGACGATTCGCGGAGGTGGAGGACGATGGCGATGGTCAGGATGACGATGGCGATCGGGTCGAACACCAGCGAGATGAGGTTCATGTCGGCCCGCATGCCGACGTCGACGACGGTCAGGGCGAGAAACACTGACTTGGTGATGACGGCGGTCGCCGCCGCCGGGACTCTGGCCGGCAGGTAGAAGGCTCCCCAGATGATGGCCGCGCCAAGAGCCGCCTGCAGCACACCCCGGTGCTGGAGCAGCGCAGTGGTCATGCGGTCGGGGTCGGCCAGGCCATAACTGCTCGTCAGCAGTTGCGGCCAGAACAAGGCAAGCGCGGGCGTTGCGGTGATCACGCCGACGATGGTGAGGATGACGCGCATCTTCATACGACCCTCCCAGTGAGTCAGACTCGCTGATCGTCAGCGTAGCTGATAATCAGTTCTGCGATAGACTAGGCTGAAGGTTATGCGCTCATCCGAAACCCTCTCCTCCGCCACCGGGTATCTGCTGATGAAGTTGGCGAACCTCGCCAGCGTCTGGATGGAAGAGGTGCTCCTGCCCCTCCGCCTACGCGGCCGGGATCTGCGGGTGCTGGCCTTCGTCCAGGACGGGGAGTTGTCCCAGCGCGACCTGTGTCAGCAGACCGGACTCGACCGCACCACGATGGTCGCAGTCATCGACGAACTTGAGCGCAACGGGTACGTCCGGCGCGAGCGAAGCCTTAGCGACCGCCGTAAACAGGTCATCAGTGTCACCACCGACGGCCGCGCCGTATTGTCGGAAGCCCTCACGGCGATGCGCCGCACCGAGGACGACTTCCTCGCTCCCCTCGGCGAAGACGAGCGGCACCAGCTGCACCGACAGCTGTCCCTGCTCTACGCAGCTCACGATCCCCGGTGCCACGCCGACGAGACGCTGGAACCCGGGCTGCTACCCGGCAGTGGCGTCGGCGTCGTCGGAACGCGCCACAGCGAGGGCCCGAACAAGCGCACGACGTGAGAATCCACCGGGTGGTCGATGACGCCGACGATCAGGCGGCGCGGCGTCCGCCGGCGTGATCGGTACGCGTGGCATGCCCGCTCTGCGCCGCCGGGGCGGCGTAGCGATCGGCGGCCTGGGCCGGGTAGGACTCGGGGCGTACCACCCGCAGCGGCCGATCCACCTCGTCGGCCCCGAACCGCCAGCGGGACGGTGTCGGCTGCCGCTGTGGTGCCGGGCCGCCCGGGCGCAGTCCGGGCCGGGACAGCAGCACGGTGATCAGGTAGCCGACCACCAGGAAGCCGTGGCTGATCAGCCGTTCCCCGCCCACCGAACCGGTGGCCAGGTCGTTGACCGACAGCAGCAGCAACGTGCCGACGAACGCGCTGAGCATCGGCAGCAGCCCGGCGGGTGGGCTGCGGCGCAGCGCCACGAAGAGGAAGCCCGCGCCCACGGCCACGTTCCACGCCGCCGACTCGTGCCACAGGTGCTGGCCGGTGGGGTGCAGGTGGTCGGCGGTCGCGCCCCGGCCCACCTGGGCCAGGCCGAGCACCAGTTGCACCGCGCCGAGCAGCCCGAGCGCCGACCGCAGGCCGGCGACGAGCGGGCCACGTCCGAACGCCGCACGCAGCCCGGCCGCGAGCTGGCCCCGTCCGAGTACGTTCCGCAGGCCGGCGACCAGCGGGCCACGTCCGTCCGAACGCCGCCACCGCGACCGGCGGGCCGGGGCCGCGCTGGTGGCGGCAAGGATCGCCGCCGTCCGGTCGGGCACCTCAACCACCAGTCGGGTACGAACCCGACGGGTCACCGCGGCCGCCGCCGTGAACCAGGCCCGGCACTCGGCACACCCGTCCAGGTGCCCCTGCACCGCCGTCAGTTCGGCGGCGGTCTCCTCCCCGTCCAGCTGCGCGGACAGGACCTCCCGCCACTGCTCACACCCCATGTATCGGTAGTCGCTCCGGCAGCCGCTCCGGTTCCCGGCGACCGTGACTGGTTGTGGAATACTCGCCGGATCATGACGCGTTACGGCCTGCTGATCCTGCCCGCCACCAACCGGGTGTACGCCCGCGCCGCCGTCGACCTCACCCGAGCCGAGCTGGAGATCTTCGGCCGCTCGGCGCTGGACGGCCGGATCGGCGAGCTGGACACCGAGGTCGTCGGAGGGGCGTCCTACATCACGTTCACCGGCGACGGGCTGACCGAGCGTGACCTGACCGTCCTTGGCAACCTCTCCGCCGGATACGCGTTGTTCGAGATCGTCGGCGAGCTGTTGCGGCCGATCGAGTGGAGCCGTCTGGACCGCTACGACGACGATCTGCTCACCATCCAGAAGTACCCGGGCAAGACCAACGAGCAGTTCACCAAGCTGCTGCTCAACGTCACCCTGCTCGCCTCGGACTGGGCCGCCGAGATGACCAGCCGCCGGTTTCGGGTGCTCGACCCGCTCTGTGGCCGGGGCACCACCCTCAACCAGGCGCTGATGTACGGCTTCGACGCCGCCGGAATCGAGCGCGACCAGAAGGACGTCGAGGCGTACCGGGCGTTCATCACCACCTGGCTGAAGCAGAAGCGGGTCAAGCACCGGGTGCTGGAGTCGGGGCCGGTGCGGCGGGAGCGCAAGGTGGTCGGCCGACGGGTGCGGATCGAGCTGGCACCGACCCGTGAGGAGCACAAGGCCGGCCAGACGCAGCTGTTGGACGTGGTCAACGCCGACACCGCCCGCTCGGCGGAGTTCTTCCGCCCGGAGACCGTGGACCTGGTCGTCGCCGACGCGCCGTACGGCGTGCAGCACGGCAGTCGTACAGCTGGGCAGGGGTTGACCCGCGACCCGCTGGCGTTGCTCGCGGACGCCGCGCCGGTCTGGGCCCGGTTGTTGCGCCCCGGTGGTGCGCTCGGGATCTCCTGGAACACCCACGTCGCCAGCCGCGACGACGCGGCGGCGGCGTTGGCCGACGCCGGCCTGACCGTGGTCGACGCCGAGCCCTACCGCGCGCTGCGGCACCGGGTGGACCAGTCGATCATGCGCGACGTGCTGGTGGCCCGCCGCCCGGCCTGAACGGCCTCGCACCTCCGCCCTCGCCGCACCATGCGCCACCCCATCCGGGTCGCGCGTGGTTTTTCTCGTCCTGACCTCGTGGACCACCGAGGGTCTGTGCCGCATTTCACCTGTTCAGAGGGCAGGTGTGAAAACCACGTCAAGAAAAGGTTCGCCCCCGTCATGGTCGCGTTATGACCCCTGCCGTTCGACGGGTGGTGGGGCTTTGATTGCCCGGCGCGACCGGAAGGCGGTCGCGACGAACCTTTCCGGCTGAGGAGTCAGCGTGTCTGACGTGGTGTTCGTGGTCCTGACGGTGGCGCTGTTCGCAGTGCTCGCCCTGGTGGTCCGGGCGGTGGAGAAGCTGTGAACGCGGTCAACGCCGTCGGTCTGGTGCTCGCGGTCGTCCTGGGCGCGTTCCTGGTGTTCGCCCTGCTGTTTCCGGAGCGCTTCTGATGACCATGACAACAGCGGGCGTCATCTTCGTGTTGACGCTGGTGGCGGCCCTGGTCGCCGTCTACAAGCCGTTCGGCGACTACATGTTCCGGGCGGTCTCCGGCACGAAGCAGTCGCGGGTCGAGCGGGGCATCTTCCGACTGGTCGGGGTCAACCCGGCCGCCGAGCAGACCTGGGGCGTGTACGCCCGCAGCGTGCTGGCGTTCTCCGCGGTCTCGATCCTGTTCCTGTACCTGTTCCAGCGGGTGCAGAACCACCTGTGGCTGTCGCTGGGGTTCGACCCGGTGGTGCCGCACGGCGCGTGGAACACGGCCGTGTCGTTCGTGACCAACACGAACTGGCAGTCGTACTCGGGTGAGTCGACGATGGGCCACCTGGTGCAGATGGCCGGCCTGGCCGTGCAGAACTTCGTCTCGGCGGCGGTCGGCATCTCGGTGGCGGTCGCGTTGGTTCGCGGCTTCGCCCGCAGCCGCACCGGGCAGCTCGGCAACTTCTGGGTCGACCTGACCCGGATCACGCTGCGGATCCTGCTGCCGATCGCGGTGCTCGGCGCGATCGCGTTGATGATCGGCGGGGCGGTGCAGAACCTTTCCGCCGGCACCGACGTGAGCACGCTGACCGGCGGCACCCAGACCATCACCGGTGGTCCGGTCGCCAGCCAGGAGGTGATCAAGGAGCTGGGCACCAACGGTGGCGGCTTCTACAACGTCAACAGCGCGCACCCGTTCGAGAACCCCACCACCTGGACGAACTGGCTGGAGATCTTCCTGATCCTCCTGATCCCGTTCAGCCTGCCTCGGGTCTTCGGCCGGATGGTCGGGCAGAACCGGCAGGGCTACGCCATCGCCGCGGTGATGGGCATCCTCGCGTTCCTCAGCGTCGCCATCACCAACATCTTCGAGCTGGCCGGCCACGGCACGGTGCCGCAGGCGGTCGGTGCGGCGATGGAGGGCAAGGAGGTGCGGTTCGACGTGTCGAACTCGGCCACCTTCGCCGCCGCCACCACGCTCACCTCGACCGGCGCGGTGAACTCGTTCCACGACTCGTTCACCTCGCTCGGCGGCATGATGACGATGATCAACATGATGCTCGGCGAGGTCGCGCCGGGCGGCACCGGTTCGGGGCTGTACGGCCTGCTCATCCTCGCTGTGATCACGGTTTTCGTGGCCGGGCTGATGGTGGGCCGCACTCCCGAGTACCTGGGCAAGAAGATCGGATCGCGCGAGATCAAGTTCGCCTCGCTCTACTTCCTGATCACGCCGATCCTGGTGCTGGTCGGTACGGCGGCGGCGTTCGGCACCGGCAACAACTCCACGGCGCTCAACGTCGGCCCGCACGGCCTCTCCGAGGTGCTGTACGCGTTCACCTCGGCCAGCAACAACAACGGCTCGGCGTTCGGCGGCATCACCGTCAACACCACCTGGTGGGACACCGCGCTCGGGTTGTGCATGCTGCTGGGCCGGTTCCTGCCGCTCATCTTCGTGCTCGCGTTGGCCGGCTCGCTGGCCCGCCAGGCACCCACCCCCGCGTCCGAGGGCACCTTGCCGACCCACCGACCGCTGTTCATCGGCATGGTCGTCGGCGTCACGGTGGTCCTCGTCGCACTGACCTTCCTGCCCGCGCTCGCGCTCGGTCCGCTGGCAGAGGGGCTCTGACCATCATGAGGAACGAGGACATGTCCGTCACGTCCGCCCCAACAGAGCAACTCCCCGGCACACCCGCCACCCAGGGCAACCGGATCGGCGGGGGCCTGCTCGACCCCAAGCAGTTGATCCGGTCCCTGCCGGACGCGGTACGCAAGCTCAACCCCAGCACGCTGTGGCGCAACCCGGTGATGCTGATCGTGGAGGTCGGCGCGGCCTTCACCACAGTCCTGGCGGTGATCGACCCGTCGGTGTTCGCCTGGGCGATCACCATCTGGCTCTGGCTGACAGTGGTCTTCGCCAACCTGGCCGAGGCGGTCGCCGAGGGTCGGGGCAAGGCCCAGGCGGCGACCCTGCGGCAGGCGAAGAAGGACACAATCGCCACCCGGCTGATCGACTGGAAGCCGGGCGCGCGGGCGAACACTTACCGCGATGAAGCGGTGCCGGCGCCGGACCTGCGTCAGGGCGACGTCGTGCTCGTCGAGGCGGGCGGCATCATCCCCGGCGACGGCGACATCGTCGAGGGCATCGCCAGCGTCGACGAGTCGGCCATCACCGGCGAGTCGGCCCCGGTCATCCGGGAGTCCGGCGGCGACCGCAGCGCGGTCACCGGCGGCACCAAGGTGCTCTCCGACCAGATCATCGTGAAGATCACCCAGAAGCCGGGGGAGAGCTTCATCGACCGGATGATCGCCCTGGTCGAGGGGGCCAACCGGCAGAAGACGCCGAACGAGATCGCGCTGAACATCCTGCTCGCCGCGCTCACGGTCATCTTCCTGCTGGCAGTGGTCACCCTCCAGCCGCTGGCCATCTTCTCCAAGGCGTACCAGGCGGCCGCCCCGAACAGCGGGGCGATCACCGACTCCGGTGTCACCGGCGTGGTGCTGATCTCGCTGCTGGTCTGCCTGATCCCCACCACCATCGGCGCGCTGCTCTCCGCCATCGGCATCGCCGGCATGGACCGGCTGGTGCAGCGCAACGTCCTGGCCATGAGCGGCCGGGCCGTCGAGGCGGCCGGCGACGTCAACACCCTGCTGCTGGACAAGACCGGCACCATCACGCTGGGCAACCGGCAGGCCGCCGAGTTCGTACCGGTCGAGGGGGTCGACCCCGCGGCGCTGGCCGACGCCGCGCAGCTGTCCAGCCTGGCCGACGAGACCCCGGAGGGGCGCTCGGTGGTCGTCCTCGCGAAGAACGAGTTCGGGCTGCGCGAGCGCGAGCCCGGCGTGATGCCGCACGCCACCTTCGTACCGTTCACCGCGCAGACCCGGATGAGCGGCGTCGACCTCACCCCGGACGCCAGCGTGGACGCTGGCGCGGTGGGCGCGGCCCGCCGGGTCCGCAAGGGCGCCGCCGCCGCGGTGATGAAGTGGGTACGGGAGAACGGCGGCCACCCGACCGAGCAGGTCGGCGAGATCGTGGACGCCGTCAGCGGCACCGGCGGCACCCCGCTGGTCGTCGCCGAGCACGTCGACGGTGAGCCCGCCCGCGCGTTGGGCGTCATCCACCTCAAGGACGTGGTCAAGTCCGGCATGCGGGAGCGGTTCGACGAGATGCGCCGGATGGGCATCCGAACCGTGATGATCACCGGCGACAACCCGCGGACCGCGAAGGCGATCGCCGACGAGGCGGGGGTGGACGACTTCCTGGCCGAGGCGACGCCGGAGGACAAGCTCGCGCTGATCAAGCGGGAGCAGGAGGGTGGCCGGCTGGTCGCGATGACCGGTGACGGCACCAACGACGCGCCGGCGCTCGCGCAGGCCGACGTCGGGGTGGCCATGAACACCGGCACGTCGGCCGCCAAAGAGGCCGGCAACATGGTCGACCTCGACTCCGATCCGACCAAGCTGATCGAGATCGTGGAGATCGGCAAGCAGTTGCTGATCACCCGTGGCGCGCTGACCACCTTCAGCATCGCCAACGACATCGCGAAGTACTTCGCGATCATCCCGGCCATGTTCGCCGGCCTCTACCCGAGCCTGGACGCGCTGAACATCATGCGGCTGTCCAGCCCGGAGTCGGCGATCCTGTCCGCGGTCATCTTCAACGCCCTGGTGATCATCGCGCTGATCCCGCTCGCCCTGCGGGGCGTGCGGTACCGGCCGGCCGCCGCGTCGAAGCTGCTCAGCCGCAACCTGCTGGTGTACGGGCTGGGCGGCATCATCGTGCCGTTCATCGGGATCAAGCTCATCGACCTGCTCATCCAGTTCATCCCGGGGATTTCGTGATGCGCCTACCCACCTGGATCGCCCAACACCTCGCCGCGCTGCGCGCCGTACTCGTCTTCACGGTGCTGCTCGGCCTGGTCTACCCGCTGGCCCTGGTAGCGGTTGGTCAGCTGCCCGGCCTCAACCACAAGACGGACGGCTCGCTGATCTCCTCGGGCGGGACGACGGTCGGCAGCGCGCTGATCGGCCAGTCCTTCACCGACGCGGACGGCAACCCGATCGCCCGGTACTTCCAGTCCCGCCCCTCCGCCGCCGGCGACGGCTACGACCCAACCTCCACCTCGGCCAGCAACCTGGGCCCGGAGAGCGTGGTCGACACCATCGCCACCGACCCGGAGGAATCCAGCGAGAGCCTGCTCACCCAGGTGTGCGGGCGCAGCAAGTCCGTCGGCGAGCTCAACGGCGTCGACGGCCGACGCCCCTACTGCACCGACGACGGAGTGGGTGCCGTGCTCGCGGTCTTCCGCGCCGACGGTCTGACCGGCCCGGTCACCCGGGTGGTCAGCGTCAACCAGGCCGCCCCGGCCACGCCGTTCGTCCCCGAGTACCAGGGGGTGACGGTGGAGCCGGCCCAGCCCGGCGAGGACTACGTGGCCGCCGGTGGGGTGGTCACCCCGATCCGGGGCGACGCGCCCGCCGACCCGGCGGTGCCCGCCGACGCCGTCACCGCCAGCGCCAGCGGTCTCGACCCGCAGATCAGCCCGGCGTACGCCGAGTTGCAGGTGAACCGGGTCGCGCGCGAGCGCGGCGCGGACCCGGCGGCGGTCCGCAAGCTGGTCAAGGAGCACACCGACGGGCGTGGGCTGGGCTTCATGGGTGCGCCCGGCGTCAATGTGCTGGAGCTCAACCTCGCGCTCGACAAGCAGTTCGCCGCACGCTGAGCACCCTCGCGGGCGGGGCCGTGCCAACCGGGCGCGGCCCCGCCCGCCGATCTGACCAGGGAGGATGGTCCCCGTGCCACGCGGAGAACTGCGCATCTATCTCGGGGCCGCCCCCGGCGTCGGCAAGACGTACGCCATGTTGGAGGAGGCCCAGCGGCGGGCCGCGCGCGGCACCGACGTGGTGATCGGTTTCGTGGAGACCCACGGCCGCCAACACACCGCCGCGATGCTCGGCGACCTGGAGCAGGTGTCCCGCCGGAGCATGGACTACCGCGGCGCGGCGTTCACCGAGATGGACCTGGACGCGGTGCTGGCCCGCCGGCCACAGATCGCTGTGGTCGACGAGCTGGCGCACAGCAACGTGCCCGGTTCCCGGCACGACAAGCGCTGGCAGGACGTCCAGGAGTTGCTCGACGCGGGGATCGACGTGCTGTCCACGGTCAACGTGCAGCACCTGGAGTCGGTAAACGACGTGGTCGCGCAGATCACCGGCACCACCCAGCGGGAGACCGTGCCGGACGAGATTGTCCGCGCCGCCGAGCAGGTCGAGCTGGTCGACATGACCCCGGAGGCGCTGCGCCGGCGGATGGCGCACGGCAACATCTACCGACCCGACAAGATCGACGCCGCGTTGGGCAACTACTTCCGGGTCGGCAACCTCACCGCGCTGCGCGAGCTGGCGCTGCTCTGGCTGGCCGACAAGGTCGACGAGCAGCTCGACCGCTACCGCAGCCAGCAGGGGATCGCGGCCACCTGGGAGGCCCGGGAACGGGTCGTGGTCGCGCTGACCGGTGGCCCGGAGGGCGAGACGCTGATCCGTCGGGCGGCCCGGGTCGCGGCCCGCAGCAAGGGCGCCGACCTGCTCGCCGTGCACGTGGCCCGCAGCGACGGCCTGGCCGGCGCGGACCCGGCCCAGTTGGCCCGGCAACGAGTGCTGGTGGAGAGCCTGGGCGGCACGTACCACCAGGTGCTCGGCACCGACGTGCCGGCCGCGCTGCTGGACTTCGCCCAGGGCGTGAACGCCACCCAGCTGGTGCTCGGGGCCAGCCGGCGTGGTCGCCTCGCGCAGATCTTCGCCCGGGGTGTCGGGGTGACCACCACCGCGCTCTCCGGCTCGATCGACGTGCACCTGGTCACCCACAAGCAGGCCGGCAAGGGTCGCCGGGCGGCGGCCGTGCCGGCGGCGCTGTCCCGACGCCGCCGGCTGCTCGGCTTCGGCCTGGCGGGGCTGGGCATGCCACTGCTCACCCTGTTGCTGAAGACCCTGCCCGACCTGACGTTGACAAACGACATCCTGCTGTTCCTCGCCGGGGTGGTCGGGGTCGCGCTGGTCGGCGGGGTGTGGCCGGCCCTGGTCGCCGCGCTCGGCGGCTCGCTGCTGCTCAACTGGTTCTTCACTCCGCCCTTCCGAACGCTGACCATCGCCGAGGCGGACAACCTGCTCGCCCTGGCCGTCTTCGTCGGGGTGGCGTTGGCGGTGAGCTGGATCGTCGACGTGGCCGCCCGGCGTACCCGGGAGGCCGCCCGGGCCGCCGCCGACGCGCAGACCCTCGCCGCCGTGGCCGGTGGGGTGCTGCGCGGCGAACGTCCGCTGCCCGCCCTGCTGGATCAGCTCCGGGAGACCTTCGGGCTGCGCGCGGTGAGCGTGCTGGAGCTGGCCGAGGAGGCCAGCGGGCGACCGGAGCGGGCCCGCGAGGAGCACGCCTGGTGTGTGGTGGCCAGTGTCGGCGAGCAGCCGGCCTGCACGCCCGACGGCGGCGAGACGGCGGTGCCGGTCGACGACCGGATCACCGTCGTGCTCAGCGGCCGGCGGCTGGAGGCCGCCGACCGGCGGATCGTCGAGGCGTTCGCCGCCCAGGCCGCCGTCGCGCTGCGCCAGGAACGGCTCGCCGAGGAGGCCGCCACCGCCCGGCCCCTCGCCGCCGCCGACCGGATGCGCACCGCGCTGCTCGCCGCGGTCAGCCACGACCTGCGTACCCCGCTGGCGTCCGCGAAGGCGGCCGTGACCAGCCTGCGCAGCCATGACATCGAGTTCGACGAGTCCGACCGCGAGGAGTTGCTGGAGACCGCCGAGGAGTCGTTGGACCGTCTCGCCCGGCTGGTCGGCAACCTGCTGGACATGAGCCGGCTCCAGGCGGGTGTGCTGGGCATCTCGGCGACCGCGATCGGCCTGGAGGACGCCGTACCCCTGGCGTTGGACGAACTTGGCCCGGCGGCCGCGACGGTCGGCACTGACATCCCGGCCGACCTGCCGGCCGCCACCGCCGACCCGGGCCTGCTGGAACGGGTGCTGGTGAACATCGTTGCCAACGCGCTGCGGTACAGCCCGCCCGGTCAGCCGCCCACGATCACCGCCAGCGCCCACGCCGGCCAGGTGGAGCTGCGGGTGATCGACCGAGGGCCGGGCATCCCGGAGGACCAGTGGGAGCACGTCTTCCTGCCGTTCCAACGCCTCGGTGACCGGGACAACCAGACCGGCGTCGGTCTCGGTCTTGCCCTGTCCCGGGGGTTGGCCGAGGCGATGGGTGGCAGCATCACCCCGGAGACCACCCCCGGCGGTGGGCTCACCATGGTGCTGCGGTTGCCGGCCGCGCAGACCACCTTCGAGGGGCCGCAGGAATGACGCGCATCCTGGTCGTCGACGACGAACCGCAGATCCTGCGTGCCCTGCGCATCAACCTGCGCGCCCGCCGGTACGACGTGGACGTCGCCGGCACCGGGGCCGCCGCGTTGAAGGCCGCCGCCAGCCACCCGCCCGACCTGGTGGTGCTGGACCTCGGCCTGCCCGACATCGACGGCGTGGAGGTGATCCGGGGCCTGCGCGGTTGGACCACCGTGCCGATCATCGTGCTCTCCGGCCGGGCCGGCAGCGAGGACAAGGTCGCGGCGCTGGACGCGGGCGCGGACGACTACGTCACCAAGCCGTTCGGGGTGGAGGAGTTGCTGGCCCGCATCCGCGCGGTGACCCGCCGCCTCGGCGCGCCCAGCGAAGCGGTGCCGGCCTTGCGGATCGGCCAGCACACCGTCGACCTGGCCGACCACAGCGTGCTGCGGGACGACGGCACCGAGGTCAAGCTGACCCCCACCCAGTGGAGCGTGCTGGAGAAGCTGCTGCGTCACCCCGGCAAGCTGGTCAGCCAACGTCAGCTCCTCCAGGACGTGTGGGGGCCGGAATACCAGAACGAGACCAACTACCTGCGGCAGTACCTGGCCCAGCTGCGGCGCAAGCTGGAGGACGACCCGGCCCGCCCCCGCCACCTCATCACCGAGCCGGGAATGGGTTACCGCTACCGGCCGTGAACCGTTGACAGCCGCCGGCAGAGATTGAAGAATCTCGTTCGCAGCGGCAGCGGCGTGCTTCTGTAACCGTCCCCTTCACCGGTTACCCCTCGGGAGCCCGCCGTGTCCGTGCCCCTGCCCCTGTCCCGTCGCCGGCTGCTGGTCGCCGGCGGTGCCGGCCTCGTCCTGGCCGGCCTCACCGACCCGTTCCGGGCCGACCCCGCCCGAGCCGCCGTCACCACCGCCGACCTGGTCGTCTACGGCGCCACCTCCGGCGGGCTGGCCGCCGCGATCACCATGCGCCGCCTCGGCCGCACCGCCGTGGTGGTGGAGCCCACCGGCCACGTCGGTGGGTTGAGTACCGCCGGGCTGGGCGCCACCGACACCGGCGTCCAGGCGTCCATCGGCGGGCTGGCCGCCGAGTTCTACCGCCGGGTGTACGTGAAGTACCACGGCGGAACCCTCACGCCGACGTCGCCGCTGCGGATGACCTTCGAACCGCACGTCGCCACCGCCGTCTTCGCCGAGTTGCTGGCCGAGGCGGGCGTGCCGGTAATCGTCAACGCTCGGCTGGCCGGCCTGGGCCGAAGCGGAAACCGGATCACCGAGCTGCGCACCGAGGACGGGTCGATCTACCGGGGCGGGGTGTTCGTCGACGCCACCTACGAGGGCGACCTGCTGGCCATGGCCGGGGTGGGGTTCACCGTCGGGCGGGAGTCCAACGACACCTACGGCGAGACGATCAACGGGGTGCAGTCGCGCAACACCCACCAGTTCGCCTACCCCATCGACCCGTACGTGACGGCCGGCTCGCCCGCCAGCGGGCTGCTGCCGGGCATCTCCGCCACCCCGCTCGCCCCGCAGGGCAGCGGCGACGACAAGATCCAGGCGTACTGCTTCCGGATGTGCCTGACCCAGGCGGCCAACCGCATCCCGTTCGGCAAGCCGTCCGGTTACGACCCGATCCGCTACGAGCTCCTGCTGCGGCACATCCAGGCCGGCTACACCGGGCCGTACTTCACCACCCACTCGGTCGGCGGCGGGAAGACCGACTCCAACAACAACGGCGCCGTGTCGACCGACAACATCGGCTTCAACTACGCGTACCCGACGGCGAGCTGGGCCACGCGGGAGAGCATCATCGCCGAGCACCGCACCTACCAGCAGGGGCTGATGTGGTTCCTGGCCAACGACCCCCGACTGCCGGCGTCGGTCCGCGACTCGACGGCCCGGTGGGGGCTGCCGGTGGACGAGTTCACCGGCACGGGCGGCTGGCCGCCGATGCTCTACATCCGCGAGGCACGCCGGATGATCTCCGCGTACGTGATGACCGAGGCCGACTGTCGGAGCCGGGTACGCGCCACCGACTCGGTGGGCCTGGCCAGCTACACGATGGACTCGCACAACTGTCAGCGGGTGGTCGTCGACGGCAAGGTGCGCAACGAGGGGGACGTGCAGATCGGCGTGCCGGCGCCGTACCCGGTGAGCTACCGCGCGATCGTGCCGCACCAGGCGCAGTGCGCGAACCTGCTGGTGCCGGTCTGCCTCTCGGCGAGTCACATCGCGTACGGCTCGATCCGGATGGAACCCGTGTTCATGATCCTCGGGCAGGCCGCGGCCACCGCGGCGTCCCTGGCGCTCGCCGGCAACTCCGCCGTGCAGACCGTGTCGGTGCCCGCCCTCCAGACCCGGCTGCGTCAGGACGGCGCGGTGCTGGAGTGGGGCTCGACCAGCGAGGTGATCCTGGACAACGCCGCGTCCAGCGGCATCACCCGGGCCGGGACGTGGCTGCGCAGCACCAGCATCGGCGGCTACTACGGCTCGGACTACGAGCACGACGGCAACACCGCCAAGGGCGTCAACCGGCTGCGGTTCCGCCCGACACTGCCCGCCTCCGGGTCGTGGACCGTGCAGTTGCGCTGGACCGCGGACCCGAACCGCGCGACGAACGTGCCGGTGGACATCGCGTACTCCGGGGGGTTGGTCACCCGGACGGTCAACCAGCGACAGTCCGGCGGCCAGTGGGTGCCGTTGGGCACCTATCAGTTCACGGCGGGCAGCGACGGAAGCGTGCTGATCCGCACCGAGGACACCGACGGCCACGTGGTCGCGGACGCGGTGCGCTTCGTGCGCGCCTGACCGGAGGCGGGTGCCGGGTCGACCCGGTCAAGTGGCGGGGCCACCAGCAGCGGGTCGACCTGGATCACCTCGATGCCGAGCGGGCGCAGCATGCCCCGCAGAGCCGACTCGCACAGCTCTTCCCAGCGCTGGTCCGCGCCCATCGCGGCGACCAGCAGCTCGGGCCGCGTGAAGGCGATGCCCACCCGTTGCCCCTGCGGCGAACGGCCGGTCCGAACCGCCCGCACCAGCCGTCCCGGCAGGTCGCGCACCGGAACGGCGAAGATTATCGGGGCCTCGTCCATGGTCGGGTTGGTCCTTTCCACACGTGTCGGGAAGCGCTGGGCGCCGGTGCGGCGGTTCATGCGGCGGATCCCACCCGGGCCGGGCTTTTCTTCGCGGTACGCGGGTCGGTGGGCGTGGTCAGGTCGAGCGCGCGCAGGATGTAGTTGGCCTCCGCCACCTCCACCCCGGCGCGCAGGCGCAGGTCGGCCACGGCGCGGTGCAGCACTGTGATGCTGCCGGCGGAGAGGCGGACCACGGCGTCGACGTCGGCGGCGATCCACCACGCCGCGACCGCGCACGGCTCGTGCCGCAGGTACTCCACCAGGTGACTGCCGGGCGCGGACGGGCCGAGCCGGACGCTGACCAGCGCCTCGTGCCGCCGCTCCGGCTCGTCCGCTCTGGCCGCGGGCTCGCCGGGGTCGCTGGCCGTGTCGGTGCCGGGTGGCGGCTCGCCGCGTTCCCAGCGTGTCATCCGCCAAGGACTCATGGACCCATCGTCACCACCGCGCGACGGCGGGGCACCACTCGATACGCGGTTTCGACAGACCACCGCCATTTCTTGACGCCGCGTTCACGCGGCTGCCCGCCAGGGACACCGGCACGGCGAGTAACGTTCCAAACGGACCAAGATCGGCGTACGAGGAGGCACGGTGCTGACGACGACGGTGGACATCCCGACCAGTGACGGAGTGGCGGACGCGAGTCTGACCCGACCGGACGGCGACGGCCCGTTCCCGGCGGTGCTGCTCTTCATGGACGCCTTCGGGCCGCGCCCGCGCCTGGTCGAGATGGCCGAGCGGATCGCCGAACGCGGTTACCTGGTGCTGACGCCCCACCTGTTCTACCGGGCCGGCCGCGCACCGCTCTTCGACCTGTCCCGCCTCGGCGACGCCGACCAGCGCGGCGCCCTCTTCGAGAAGATCATGCCGCTGGTCGGCGTGTTGACTCCCGACGTGATCAACCGGGACACCGCCGCGTTCCTCGACTTCCTGGCCGCCCGCGACGACGTCCGACCGGGTCCGGTCGCCATCACCGGTTACTGCATGGGCGGCACGAACGCGCTGCGGGCCATCGAGGCGCACCCGGACCGCATCGCCGCGGTGGCGAGCTTCCACGGCGGGCGGATCGTCACCGAGGCGCCGGACAGCCCACACCTGGGCGTCGCCTCGATCACCGGCGAGGTGTACTTCGGGCACGCCGACGCCGACCAGTCGATGACGCCCGAGCAGATCGCCACGCTGGAGGAGGCGCTGGACGCCGCCGGGGTGCGCTACCGCTCCGAGGTGTACACCGGGGCGCACCACGGCTACACCATGTCCGACACCCCGGCGTACGACGAGCAGGCCACCGAGCGTCACTGGGTCGCCCTGTTCGACCTCCTGGACCGCACCCTGCCCGTGAGCTGACAAGTCTCCACTGCGTCGGGTATGCGCCTCCCCCCTTCGCGATCTTGCACTTTCTGTCCTGGCAAAAGGTGCATCCCACCCATGTCGACGACCACAACTGCAAGATCGGCGCGAACTTCTGCGCGACTCGCTCGCTCAGCGGCGCAGCAGCACCGGGCCGGCGTCGATGCGGGTGCGGAACAGCGCGTACGGCTTGCGCCGCAGGTCCTTGCCCCGCTGGTACTGCGGCTGCCGGTGCAGTTGGTTGGCGGTGACGTAGAGGTACCCGTCGGTGGCCACCGACATGGTGTCCGGCCAGAGCAGACGCGGGTCGTGCACCAGCGTTTCGTACTCGCCGTCGGGCAGTCGACGCAGCACCGCGTTGTGCTCGTACGAGGTGAGGTAGAGCCGCCCCGCGTCGTCGCTCTCCAACCCGTCCGAGGCGGTGCCCCTGTCGCCCTCGTCGACCACTGTGGCGGCGGCCGCCTCCTGGGTGACGCCCGGGTCGGCCAGCGCCTCGGTGGAGACGCTGTGCAGGCGCCGGGACGCCAGCGGGCAGTAGTAGAGCCGATCGCCGTCCGCGGAGATGGCGATGCCGTCGGAGCCCATGCTCACCGGCTTCGGAGGGCCGTCGGCCGGCCGTTCGAGGAACGGCCGACCCTCCACCACCGGCCGGAACGACGTCAGCGGCTCCGCCTTGGTGGACGGGTGGTCGTGCAGCCGCCGCCAGGAGGCCCCGCTGGCCAGGTCCACCACGATGATCCCGTTCGGCCCGGAGTCCGCCGAGTCGGTGATGTACGCGACCCCCGCCTCGCCCCGCCGCAGGTCGAAGCGGACGTCGTTGAGGTACGTCGTCGGCAGCGCCACGTCCGCCGGGAAGGTGATCACCTGGGCGACCGTGTCGGTGTCCAGGTCGATCCGGACCAGCTTGGGGCCGCCCGGCTTCGTGGGCTGGAACATCGGGCTGCCGGTGTCCAGCACCCAGAGCCGGTCGGCCGGGTCCACCACGATGCTCTGCACCGAGACGAACGCGCCCGCGTCGTCGTCGCCGGACGGGTCGTTCCAGGCCTGGTCGGGGTAGGGCATCTCCCGGCCGTCGCGCAGCTCGACGACGGTGGCCGGCACCTCGTCACCCCACTTCGGGAAGTTGACGAAGATCCGGCCCCGGTGCGAGACGCTCACCCCGGTCGGCATCGGGCCGGTGAAGGTGTGCACCAGCTCCAGCTCGCCCATCGGCTCGTCGCCGACCGGCCCGTTCATGACGTCCGCCCCACGGTGCTCATCGGCTCGCTCCCTACCGGTCGGTCGTTACCGCGCTCCGGTGCGGTTGTTCCCGCCCTGGCGTCCGGTATGCCTCCGGTCAGCTCACTGGCGCAGTGGCCCGCGCGGCGGGCAGGCCGGGCACCGCGACGTCCACCGCGAGCAGCGCGCCGTCCTGCGGGCCCGCCGAGTCCAGCCCCACCCGGGCGGTGCCGATGAAGAGTCGCCGCAGGTCGGGGCCGCCCAGGCAGATGCCGGCCGGCTGCTTGGCCGGCAGCCGGATCTCCCGGTCGAGGGTGCCGTCGGGCCGGTAGCGGCGTACCGCGGAGCCGCCCCACAGCGCGATCCAGAGGTGGCCGGCCGCGTCGAGCGTCATGCCGTCCGGGCCGCCGTCGGCGGGGGACAGCCGCAGGAACGGCTCCCGCCCCCGCAGGGCCCCGGTGGCGGGGTCGACGGTGAACCGGTCGATCTCACCGCGCGGCGTGTCGGCCAGGTACATGGTGGTGCCGGTCGCGTCGAAGGCCGGCCCGTTCGGGATGGTCAGCCCGGTCACCGCGGGGATCGGCTCGGCGCCCGGGGTGAGGCGGAACAGCGTGCCCCCGCCGGGCACCATCGCGTACGTCATGCTGCCGGCCCAGAAGCGGCCGTGCGGGTCGGCGACCGCGTCGTTCATCCGGGTCGGCTCGGGCGCGTCGGCGACCAGGTCGGCGACCGGTCGGGGGTCGCCTGCGGCGGGCAGCACTGTGACGCCGGTCCCGGCGGCGGCCAGCCATTCGCCGGGTCGGTCGGCCACCGGGGCGACCGCGCCGAGCGGCACGTCGAGGCGGCGTAGCTCCCGCAGCGGGGTCGGGGCGTCGCCGTCGGTCTCCAACAGTCGCCCGGCCAGCAGGTCGACCAGGACCAGCCGGTCGTCGACCCAGCGCAGGCCCTCACCCAACTCCAGCCGGTCGTTGCTCCAGACGGTCGGCTCGGTCAGCTCCATGGTGCTCCTCCAAAGGGTCGTCAGCGGACCGTACCGCCGGGGCCGTGGTCGAGCAGCGCCAGCTCGGCCCGGTCGGGCAGGCCCTCCCAGTCGCCCCGGGTGGCGACCGCGAACGCGCCGGTGGTGACGGCCCGGTCCAGGCGGGTCGACGCGTCGACGCCGTCGAGCCAGCCGGAGAGCAGCCCGGCGACGAAGGCGTCGCCCGCGCCGACGGTGTCCACCACCGGCACCGTCCGGGCTGGACGGTGGATGGCGTCGGTCGCGCTGTGGTTGGTCGCGCCACCGGCGCCGTGCTTGACCACGACCTCGGTGACGCCGGCCGAGAGTAGCGCCGAGGCCGGGTCGGTCGCGTCGGTCAGCACGGCCAGCTCGTCGTCGGAGGCGATCACCAGGTCGATCGAGGGCAGCAGCGGGCGCAGCGCGGCGGCGGCCTCCGCGACCGACCAGAGTCGGTTGCGGTGGTTGACGTCCAGGCAGATCGTGCTGCCGGCGGCGCGGGCGCGCCGCACGGCCTCCACCACCGCCTGGTACGGCTCGACGCCGAGCGCGCAGGTGATGCCGGTGACGTGCAGCAGCCGGGGTGGTGACCCGGGCGCGTCGAAGGCCCGGGTCACGTCGGCCGGACCGAGCCGGGAGCCGGCCGACCCGGCGCGGTGGTAGGTGACCCGGTTGATGTCGGCGACCCGGTTCTCGAAGAGGATCAGCCCGGTGGGGGCGGTCGCGTCGACCCGGGACCAGGTGAGGTCGACTCCCTCGGCGCGCAGCGTACGGCGGATCAGCTCGCCGGGCTCGTCGGCGCCGGTGACGCCGACCCAGGCGGCCCGGTGGCCGAGCCGGGCCAGGCCGATCGCCACGTTGGACTCGGAGCCGGCGATGGAGATCCCGGCGGTGCCGCCCAGTCGCAGTGGGCCGGCGGTACGGAACGCCGCCATCGTCTCTCCGAGCGTGAGCAGGTCGGTCACGGCCGGACCGCCGCGAGGAAGGCGGCGGCGCGCTCCCGCAGCGCCGCCGTGTCGCCGCCTCGGACGGCGTCGCCGAGCAGCGGGGAACCGACGCCGACCGCTGTCGCGCCCCGGTCGAGGTAGCGCCGCGCACCGTCCGCGTCGACCCCACCGACCGGCACGAACGCGATACCGGGAAACGGGTCGCGCAGGGCGCCGAGGTAGTCGGGCCCGCCGAGCGAGGCCGGGAAGAGCTTGATCGCGGTGGCCCCGCCGTCGACGGCCTGCACCACCTCGGTGGGGGTGAGGGCGCCGGCGAGCACCGGCAGCCCGAGCCGGCCACCCTCGGCGAGGCTCGGTGCGATCGCCGGGGTGACCAGGAAACCGGCGCCCGCGTCGGCCGCCGCACGGGCGTCCTCGGCGCTGAGTACGGTGCCGGCGCCCAGGGCGAAGTCGGGCCCGAGGGCGGCGCGGGCGCGGCGGATGATGCCGAGCGCGTCGGCGCTGGTCATCGAGACCTCGACCAGGGCGACGCCGCTCTCGGCCAGGGTGAGCACGGCGGTCAGCGCGGCGGCCGGGTCCGGGCCGCGCACGATGGCCAACAGTCGATGGGTACGCAGCTCGTCGAGCAGGTTCATCACGGTGTCCTCAGTGGTTGCGGTGGGCGGAGATGGTGAGTCGCCAGGTGACCTCGCCGGTGGGCGGGACGACCGCCGCGTCGGAGGGGCCGGCGTCGGCCAGGTCGAAGGCCGCGCCGAGCATTGGTTCGATGCCGACGCTCCGGTACGGGCCGTTCGCCGGCCAGCCGCCCAGGTTGCGCCAGAGCGCGGTGCTGCGGGGCTGGTCGGCGCACTCCAGCTCCAGAGTCAGCCGGTCGGCTCCGTCGACCACCTGGACCCGGGCGCAGTCGAGCAGCACCGCGCCGAGCGCGGTCCCGTCGTCCGGCCCGAACATGTCCAGGGTCAGCCCGGCCACTGTCAACCCGGCCGGGGTCGGCCACGGCCCGGTCAACCACGGGTCACCGGTGGGCCAGCTGCCCGGCGGCAGGAGCGTGGCGGCCTCCGGGTGCAGCCGGGTCGGGGTGCCGGCGGGCGCGTCGAGGCGGGCGGCCGGGGAGAGGTCGAGCAGGGCGTGCGCGGCCCAGACGAAGCGGTGCCCGGGGTCGGCGGCCAGCCGGTAGTCGGCCACCACCGCGCCGCCGGAGTCGGTGATCCGGCGGGTGAGGGTGAACGTCGGCCGCTCGATGACCACGGTCCCGGGCCCGGCGCTGCTCCACGGCCGCGACCACACCTCGCCGTGGTCGGGCTCGCCGCGCACGGTGGGCAGGCACTCCTCCAGCCCACCGGCGTCGACGAACGCGTCGTCGGGGCGTACCTCGTGGCGGCCGGGTTCCGGGCCACGCCAGAGCCACTCCCGGCCACCGCCGCGCAGACTCGTCCACCGGCCGCCGTGCGCCGCGTCGTACGCCGCCCGCAGCGCCACCGGCCGCACGTCGGTCACCACTCGGCGAAGGACCCGTCGGCGTGCTCCCAGACCGGGTTGCGCCAGGCGTGTGGGGTCTGGGCGGCCTTGCGGACCGCCGCCTCGTCGACAGTGATGCCCAACCCGGGTCGGTCGAGGCGGGCGATGTGCCCGTTCACGAACCGGAACGGCTCCGGGTCGACCAGGTAGTCCAGCAACTCCGAGCCGGCGTTGTAGTGGATGCCGATGCTCTGCTCCTGGATCAGGAAGTTCGGCGTAGCGAAGGCCACCTGAAGGCTGGCCGCCAGCGAGATCGGGCCGAGCGGGCAGTGCGGGGCGAGCAGCGCGCCGTACGTCTCGGCCAGCGCGGCGATCCGGCGGACCTCGGAGATCCCACCGGCGTGCGACAGGTCCGGTTGGACCACGGCGACCCCGGCCTGCAACGGGTCGAGGAACTCGGACCGCCCGTAGAGCCGCTCGCCGGTGGCCACCGGGATCGGCGTGCTGGCGACGATGTCGCGCAGGTGGTGAGCCTGATCGGGCAGCACCGGCTCCTCCACGAAGAACGGGCGCAGGGCGGCCAGTTCGGGCAGGATCCGGCGGACGGCGGCCATTCCGGCGCGACCGTGAAAGTCCACAGCGATGTCCCGGTCGGGCCCGAGCACCTCGCGGGCGGCGGCCACCCGGCCGATGACCGCGTCCACCTCGGCCGAGGTGGGGATCGGCGAGAGCCGCCCGCAGGCGTTCATCTTGACCCCGGTGAGGCCGGCGGCGACCTGCGCGGCGGCGGCGTCGGCCACCTCACCGGGTTCGTCCCCGCCGATCCACGAGTAGATCCGGACCCGGTCGCGCACGTGCCCGCCGAGCAGCGCGTGCACCGGCGCGCCGTACGCCTGCCCGGCGATGTCCCAGAGCGCCTGGTCGAGGCCGGCGACCGCGCTGGAGAGGATCGGGCCGCCCCGGTAGAAGCCACCCTTGGTGAGCACCTGCCAGTGCTGCTCGATGCGCAGGGGGTCCGCACCGATCAGATATTCGGAGAGCACCTCGACCGCGCTGCGCACCACCTCGGCGCGGCCCTCGACCACCGGCTCACCCCACCCGACCAGCCCGTCGTCGGTCTCCACCCGGCAGAACAACCACCGTGGCGCGACCAGGAAGGTCTCGATCCGCGCGATCTTCACTGACTGCCCCTTCGTCCCCGTGCCTTCTCGACGTCGCGGACGGCCTTGTCCAGCAACTGACGCATCGCGGTCTCGGCCGCCGTCTCGTCCCGGTCGCGCAGCGCGTCGACCACCGCGCGGTGGCTGGGCACCGGGTCGTCGTGCGCGGTGCCGCCGTGCACCAGCCGGTCCCGTTCGGCGAGCCCGGTCTCCATCACCACCTCCATCCGCTCGAGCAGCTCGTTGTGGGTGGCGGTGAGCAGCGCGCGGTGGAAGGCGAGGTCGGCGACGATGGCGGCGGCGGGATCACCGTTGGCCTGGGCCATCTCGGCCAGCGCCCGGTCGAGGGCGGTCAGGTCGTCCTCGGTGGCGCGGGTGGCGGCCAGCCGTGCGGCGGCCGGTTCGATGATGGCGCGCACCTCGTGCAGTTGGTCGAGCAACCGCTGGTCGGTGCCCTCGGCGAACTGCCAGCGGATCACGTCGCCGTCGAGCAGGTTCCAGTCCGCGCGGGGTCGGACGAAGGTGCCGCGCTTCTGTCGGGCGTCCACGATGCCCTTGGCTGAGAGGACCTTCAGCGCCTCGCGGAGCGCCGTGAGGCTGACGCCGAACTCCTCCTGCAACGCGACGATGTTCAGGGTCGCGCCGGCGGCGATCTCGCCGGTGAGGATGCGACGGGCGATCGCTTCGACGGTCTGCCCGTGGACGCCGCGGCGTGCGTACTGTGCCAATGCTCCTGGCCTTTTCGCTGGTCGGTATCGATCTCTCAGGCCGAGGCTTTCACCGCTGTCCAGCCACCGTCCACCACGAGGCTCGCGCCGGTGATGTAGGCGGCGTCCGGCGAGGCGAGGAAGGCGACCGTGGCGGCCACCTCGTCCGGTGTGCCGAAGCGCTTCGCGACGGTCTCCGCGATGCTGCGTTGGCGGTCCTCTTCGGACACGTCGGCCCAGGCGGCGGTGAGGATCGGCCCGGGCAGCACGGTGTTGACCCGGACCGGCGGGCCGTACTCGACTGCGAGTTGGCGGCCGAGCGCGACCAGGCCACCCTTGGCCGCGGCGTACGCGGGCCGGCCGGGCAACCCCACCAGCGCGTGCACCGAGGAGATCAGCACCACCGCGCCGGAGCGTGCCCGCAGGTCGTCCAGGCAGGCGCGGACGCCGAGGAAGGAGCCGGTGAGGCTGACGCCGAGCTGGTGGTCCCAGGACTGCCGGCTGGTCTCGTGCGCCGGGGCGACCCGCACGGCGTAAGCGGTGCTGACCAGGATGTCGACCGGGCCGAGGTGGTCCCGTACGGCGCTCACGGCGGCCGTCCAGTCGGCCTCGTCGCTGACATCGCCCACTACGGACAGTGCGCGGTCGCCGCGCGCGGTCAGTTCGTCGGCCAGTGGGGCCGGGTCGGCCACGTCGAGCAGCGCAACCGCTGCCCCCTCGGCGGCGAGCCGCCGGGCGATGGCCGTGCCAATCCCACCCATCGCGCCGGTGACCAGCGCGTTCTTGCCCTCAAGCCGGCGCATAGGCTGATCCACCTGACCCTCGCCTTGGTCTCGTCTAATCATTAATTACGAAGATATCTTGACAGCCGGCGAGGGTCGATGCAACCTTCTGGTCACAGCATTCACATGGACGACACATCGCGTGGTGACGCTGAGTGTCGTAAAGGAAGGGATACCTCCGTGAGCGACTTCGACCCCGGTCGCCGGCGATTCCTTGGCCACCTTGGGCTCGCCGGACTGGGCGCGCTCGGCGCCAGCTCGTTCCTCAGCGCGTGTGCCAGCTCCGCCAGCGGGCCGACCACGAGCAACGGCTCGGGCGCGGTCACCATCCAGTCCAACCTCTCCTCGCCGCAGGCCAAGGCGGCGATGGAGAAGCTGATCGAGACCTTCAACGCGCAGGGCAAGGGCACCGCGAGCCTCAACACGATCGCCTCGGAGACCTTCCGGACCCAGCTGCCGACCTACCTGACCTCGGCCAACCCGCCGGACCTCTACACCTGGTACGCGGGCTCGGTCGCCAACGACTACGCCAGCAAGAACCTGCTGCTGGACGTGTCCGAGGTGTGGAAGTCACTGGACGACTACCCCCAGTCGCTGCGCACCCTCTCCACCGACGCCAGCGGCAAGCAGATCTTCGTGCCGATGAACAACTACTGGTGGGGCTTCTTCTACCGCAAGTCCAACTTCGCCAAGTGGGGCGTGCAGGAGCCGAAGACCTGGACCGAGTTCCTGGCGCTGTGCGAGACGCTGAAGAGCAAGGGCATCCCGCCGATCGGTATCGGCCTCGGCGACACCCCGTGGGTTGCCTCGGCCTGGTTCGACTACCTGAACATCCGGATCAACGGCGCGCCGTTCCACCGCGAGCTGCTCGCCGGCAAGCAGCGCTTCGACGACCCGAAGGTCAAGGCGGTCTTCACCCGCTGGCGCGAGGCCCTGCCCTACTTCGACCCCAAGGGCAAGGCGTACCCGTTCCAGGAGGCGACCACCGCGCTGCTGGCCGGCAAGACCGGCATGTTCCTGATCGGCACGTTCTTCGCCGACGCGGCACCCAAGGACGCGCTCGGCGACCTGGACTTCTTCCGGTTCCCGATCATCGACCCGGCGGTGCCGCTGGCCGAGGAGGCACCGACCGACGGCTTCTTCGCCAGCGCGAAGACCGCCAACCCGACCGGCACCAAGGCCCTGCTCAGCTACCTGGCCGGGGTCGAGGCCCAGGAGGCGTACGTCAAGGCCAGCTCCGGCATCGTGCTGCCGGCCAACCCCAAGGCCAAGGCGTCGGACTCGCCCCTGGTGGTCAAGGGCAAGGCGATGCTGAACGAGGCCGAGGAGCTGACCCAGTTCTTCAACCGCGACTCCAGCGACGCGCTCCAGCCGACCGCGGACACCGCGCTGACCAAGTTCATCGACAAGCCGGACCAGATCGACGCGATCCTGCGGGAGTGGCAGGCCGGCGCCGAGAAGGTCTTCAAGGGCTGACGTGACAGCAACGATCTCCACGACTTCGGTCACCCCCACCCGGCGGCGGCGACGGTCGGCTCGACTGTCGCCGCTGCTGGTGGCGTTCGTCCTCGTGCCGTTCGCGGTCGAGAGCGTCTGGGTCTTCTGGCCGGCGATCCAGGGCTTCTGGTTCTCCCTCACCCGCTGGGACGGGATGACACCGCCGACCTTCGTCGGCACCGACAACTACGTCGAGCTGGCCGGCGACGCCACCTTCCGGGGTGCGCTGGTCAACACCGTGATCTGGCTGGTGCTCTTCGGCGGCCTCTCCGTGCTGGGCGGCTTCGGGATGGCACTCGTCCTGCAGAAGGAGCGGCGCGGTGTCGGCTTCTACCGGGCCGCGCTGTTCACCCCGGTGGTGTTCTCGCTGGTGGTGACCGCGCTGGTCTGGCGGGTGTTCTACCAGCCCGACGGCATCGCCGACACGCTGCTGCGGGCGGTCGGCCTGGAACAGCTGATCCGGCCCTGGCTCGCCGACCCGCAGACCGCCCTGTACGCGGTGATCCTGCCCGCGCTGTGGCGGCAGATCGGGTACGTGATGGTGCTGTTCCTGGCCGGGTTGAAGGCGATCGACCCGGCGCTGCACGAGGCGGCCCGGATGGACGGCGCCAACTCCTGGCAGCGGCTGTGGCACGTCACCATCCCCCAGATGAAGGGGGTCAACGCCGTGGTGCTGTCGGTCATCGTGATCGACTCGCTGCGCTCGTTCGACATCGTCTGGTCGCTGACCAAGGGTGGGCCGTACCACTCGTCGGAGCTGCTCAGCACCTACATGTACTCGACCGCGTTCCAGAGCCTCCGGCTGGGTTACGCCTCGGCGATCGCTGTCGTGATCTTCGTGCTCGCGCTGGCCGTCATCCTCGGCTACCTGGTCCGCGCGTTCCGGGAGGAAGCGTCATGAACAAGCTCCGTACCGGGGCCTTCCACACCGGCATGATCCTGCTCTCGCTGCTCTGGCTGGGCCCGGTGCTCTGGGTGGTGGTGATGTCCACCCGGTCGTTCGACGACATCGCCGCGCACGGCGTGGGCAGCCTGCCCCGCTCGTTCACCCTGGACACCTACCGGCAGGCGTGGACCGACGGTGGCGAGCTGCGCGCACTGATCAACAGCATGCTGGTCACCGTCCCATCGGTGGCGCTGAGCCTGGGGCTGGCCGCGATGGCCGCGTTCGCGCTGAGTCGCTTCCGGATCCCCGGGCGGCGCACGATCCTGCTGCTGATGCTCGCCGGCAACCTGCTCCCACCGCAGATCCTGCTCATCCCGGTGGCCAAGTTCAGCGAGCTGACCGGCCTTTACGACACGCTCTGGGCGTTGATCGCGGTGCAGGTCGGCTTCGGGCTCGGCTTCTACACGTTCGTCCTGCACGGCTTCATGCGGGATCTGCCGGGCGAGATCCAGGAGGCGGCCACCATCGACGGCGCCGGCACGGCGCAGATCTTCACCAAGGTGATGCTGCCGCTGACCCGACCCGCGCTGGCCGCTCTCGGCGCGCTCTCCTTCACCTGGATCTTCAACGACCTGCTCTGGGCGATCACCGTGCTGCGTACCGATGACAACATGCCGGTCACCCCGGCGCTGCTCGCCCTCCAGGGCCAGTTCGTGTCGTCCTGGAACGTCATCGCCGCCGGTACGGTCATCGCGGCCGTCCCCACCGTCGCGGTGTTCCTCCGCTTCCAGCGGCACTTCGTCTCCGGTCTGGCGCTCGGAGCGGTCAAGTGACCGCCGAGGCCGGGCAGCGCTGGACGCTGCGGGGCACGCACACCGAGTACACAGTGCGGGTGCCCGCGCACGGTCGCTGGCTGGAACTCGTCGCGTGGGGGCCGCACGGCGTCTCCGACGGGCCCTCGCCGGTCGCCTACGACGGCCCGGTCCCGTTCCTCACCGCCGGGGACGCGGCCCCCATCGAGTACGCCACCGACGCCGACCGCCCGTTCACCGGCGCCGATTTGGTGATCGAGACGTCGAACGGGCAGCGGCGGGTGGGCTTCGTGCACACCGACGCGCGGATCGACGCCGACCAGCGGGAGCTGGCCGTCGAGTTCGCCGACCCGGTCACCGGGCTGCGCGCCACAGTGCACTACCGGGTGCCCGTCGGCACCGACGTGGTGCAGCGGTGGGTCGACCTGGCCAACGACGGCACCGACGCGCTGCGGGTCGTCCGGGCCGGATCGGGCGGGTTCTGCGTACCGACGCCGCACGGCGCCCTGCTCAGCCACCAGTGGGGGCAGTGGGCGCAGGAGTTCCAGCTCTCCCACGTCGAGCTGGGCCACGGCGCGTTCAGCATCGGCAGCTCCCAGGGCGTACCCGGGCACCTGCACGTGCCCTGGCTGGCCGTGCGCGACACCGCCGAGCCGGCCGGACCGGCCTGGGGGATGGCGCTGGCCTGGACCGGCTCGTGGGAGATCAGCGCAGAGCGGGACACCGGCGGTCTGACCCGGGTCCGGGTCGGCCGTCAACTGGTCGACGGCCCGCTGGAGTTGGCCGCTGGCGAGCGGCTGGCCCTGCCGGTGGTCACCGGGGCGTACAGCCCGGACGGCCTGGACGGGCTGGCCCGGGTCTGGCACACCCACCAGCGGATGCTGGCCGGGGAGCGGCTCAGCCCTCGCCCGGTTCTCTACAACTCCTGGGAGGCGACCTACTTCGCCGTCGAGGCGCAGAGTCAGCTCGCGCTCGCCCGGATCGCCGCCGAGTTGGGCGTGGAGACGTTCGTCGTGGACGACGGCTGGTTCGTCGGCCGCAACGACGACACCGCCGGGCTGGGCGACTGGACACCCGACCCGGCGAAGTTCCCGGCCGGGTTCGACACCTTCATCGCCGACGTCCGCGCCCTCGGACTGAACTTCGGGCTCTGGGTCGAGCCGGAGTGCGTCAACCCGAAGTCCTCCCTGTACGCCGAGCACCCCGACTGGGTCTACGCCGTCGACGGCCGGCCGCTCACCCCGGTCCGTAACCAGTACCTGCTCGACCTGGGCCGGCCGGAGGTCGCCGAGTTCGTCCACTCCACAGTCGACGACCTGCTGCGCCGGTACGACATCGACTACCTGAAGTGGGACTTCAACCGGCCGCGTACCGAGCCGGGTCGGTCCGGTGGAACGGGCCCGCTCGACCTGGACGGCGCGCACGTCGCCAACCTGCACCGGATCTACGAGCGGTTGCGCCGGGACCATCCCGGGGTGCTGATCGAGGCGTGCGCCGGCGGGGGCGCGCGGACCGACCTGGCGATGGCCGCCCGGGCCGACGTCTTCTGGCCCAGCGACAACACCGGTCCGCTGGACCGGCTGGCCATCCAGTACGGCTTCCTGCACGCCAACGCCCCGCACCTGCTCAGCTCCTGGGTCACCGACGCGCCCGGCCTGTTCGACCCCCGCCCCCGAACGCTGGCGTTCCGGTTCGTCCTGGCGATGGCCGGTGTGCTCGGCATCGGCGCGGACATCCGGGCGTGGACCCCTGCCGAGCGGGCCGAGGCGGCCGGCTGGATCGCCCGCTACAAGGAGATCCGGGACGTCGTCACGCACGGCGAGGTGCACCTGGTCGGCGGCCCCGACCAGGCCCGCTGCGCGGTGCAGTACACCGCGCCGGACGAGAACCAGGTGGTCGTCCTGGCCTGGCACACCGGCCGGCTCGACGGCGCGGGGCTGCTTCCGTCCCGCCCGGTCCGGTTACCCCTGCGCGGCCTCGACCCGACGGCCCGCTACTCGCACGGCGATCGGCACTACGCCGGCAGCCACCTCGCCACTGTCGGCCTGCCCGTGCAATGGAGCGCGACCCACGACGCCGACCTCATCGTGCTGACCCGCGACTGAGATCGGAGCACCACCACCCCCACCCCCGAGGGACAGGAGTACCTCCATGCGCCTGAACCGACAGCTGACCGCTGCCCTGGCCGTGCTCGGCCTGGGCCTGGCCAGCCCGACGCCGGCGATGGCCGGCCCACCCCACGCCGACCCACCGCAGGCCGGCCACGGGCCCGGCCGTCCCGGTCACGCCCCGGCCGCCACCGGGGCGGAGGACCAGGGCGCGCCGACCTTCTTCAACAGCGGCCTCGCCCCGACGCCCTACCAGGGCTGGAACACCTACTTCGGTCTCGGTGGTGACCCCACCGAGGCCGAAGTACGGTCGGTCACCGACTACATGGTCCACAGTGGCCTGCGGGACGCCGGCTACACGTACGTCTGGATCGACGGCAACTGGGCCGCGCCCACCCCGCGCAACGAGGCCGGTCAGCTCGTCGCCGACCCGGCCCGCTTCCCCGGCGGAATGGCCGCGCTGGCCGCGTACATCCACAGCAAGGGGATGAAGGCCGGCATCTACACCGACGCCGGCCCGTACCTGCCGGGGCAGTGTGGGCTCGGCAGCAACGGCCACTACCAGGCCGACATCGCCCAGTTCGCCGGCTGGGGCTTCGACGCACTGAAGGCCGACTGGCTCTGCGGCCGGGCCGCCGGCCTCGACCCGGAGACCACCTTCCGGGAGTTGGCCGAGGCGGTACGCCAGTCGCCCCGACCGATGCTGCTCAACATCTGCAACCCGGTCAGCTCGGACTGGGGCGGCGGCCCGTACACCCCGGAGCAGCTCTCCACCTGGAGCTACACGTACGCGCCCACCATCGCCGACTCCTGGCGGACCTACACCGACGTGGGGCTCACCGACCCGAGCCCGCAGTGGGCGTACCCGTGGGTGCTGCGCAACATGGACGTCAACGCGTACCACCCGGCGGCCACCGGACCGGGGCACTACAACGACCCGGACTACCTGCTGCCGATGCGTCCGCTGCCCGACGGCGGGTACGAGTTGAGCCTGGACGAGTCCAAGACGCAGCTCGGCATGTGGGCCATCATGGCCGCGCCGCTGGTGATCGGCTCCGACCCGCGTGGTCTGCCGAAGGAGATGATCTCGGCGCTGACCAACCCGGAGATCATCGCGGTGGACCAGGACCCGCTGGTCCGGCAGGGCGTCAAGGTCGCCGACACCGGCACCGACGCGCAGGTGTGGAGCAAGGTCCTCGCTGGCTCCGGCAAGCGGGCCGTCGCACTGCTCAACCGGCACGACAGCGCTCAGCAGATCACTGTGAACTTCGCCGACGTCGCCCTCGGCGGGTCGGTCAAGGTTCGTGACCTGTGGTCCCGCACCACGGTGGACGCCCAGCCGAACACCCCGGGGGCGCAGCCGTTCACCGGCTCGTACACCGTCGAGGTGCCGGCGCACGGGGTGGCCATGCTCGGCCTGACCGGCACCGACCAGGTCGCCGGCGCCGACCTCGGTGGCACCGCCAGCGCCAGCCCGGCGCTGGTCCGGGTGGACGACACGCACGCCACCGCCTTCGTCCGCGACGCGCGGGGCGCCCTGGCGGTCAACACCCGCTCCGGTACGACCTGGGGAAGCCGGTGGACCTCCCTCGGCGGCCCGGTCGGCGGCCGGATCCTCGGCCAGCCGGCGGCGTACGGCTCCGCCGACGGGCGGCTCGACGTCTTCGTCCGCGGCACCGACAACGCCGCCTGGCAGCGCAGTTACGCGGCCGGCAGCTGGGGACCGTGGCGCAGCCTCGGGGGCACGTTGACCGACGCGCCCACTGTGGCCTGGACCAACCCGACGCAGTGGACCCTCGTCGCCCGCGGCGCCGACGGCAAGCTCTGGTCGCGTACGCCGAGCGCCGGCTGGACCGGCGTCGGGGCTCCCGAGAACCGGCCGTTCTACGGTCGGCCGAGCGCGGTCGTCGACGACGCCGGCGTGCTGCACGTGGCGGTCCGTAGCCGCACCGACGAGGTGTGGTGGAGCAGCCGGACCGGCACCACCTGGTCGGCCTGGACCAGCCTGGGCGGCACCACCAGCGGCAGCCCGACCCTGCTCGCCACGTCCGGCCGGGTCTACCTGTTCGCGCTGGCCGCCGACAACCGGCTCTGGCAGCGCAACCTGGCCGACGGCGCCTGGGGCGGCTGGTTCCGACGCGGTGAGTTCGCCACCGACGCGTTCCGGGGTGCGCCCGGCGCCGCCGCCGGTGCCAACGGCAGCGCCTGGCTGGCGGTACGCGGTGTCGACGACCGGGTGCACCAGGTCACCCTCTGACCCACGGTGGCGGGCCGTCGACCTGACGGCCCGCCACCCAGTCAGCGTGGCTCAGGCCGGGACGAGTTCCCGGCATCGGCGTAGGACGGCCAGGGCCAGCGGCGCGTCCCGGCCCGCGATCCCGGCCTCCAGCTCGGCCACCGCTCCCGCGGCCCGCCCCGGATCACCGGCTGCGGCTGCCGCCTCGGCCAGCACCAATACGGCCTCGGCGGCCCACGCCAGGATGCCCTTTCCGCGTACCAGCGACAGCGCGTCCGCCGCGTGCCGGACGGCTTCCTCTGGACGCTCGGCCACTGTGAGCCGGGCCAGCGCCGAGAGCGCCTGCACCAGCGGCCAGATCGCACCGACCCGCCGGGCGTCGGCCACCACCTCCCGCAGCGCCCGTTCGGCCACCTCCACGTCGTCGCGCCCCTCGCCGCCGCCGTGGCCTTCGGCCCTGTCGCCGGGTTCCTCGGCGCTGCCGCCGCTTGCGGTGCAGGCACATCCCCCGGCGCTGCGGTCGCCCGCGGTGCCGGCGGTACGGGCCAGCACGGTCGCCAGTTCGGCCCGCGCGTCCAGCAGGGTGACCGGCATCCGCTCGGCGCTGGCAACCAACCGGCGGAGCCGTTCGGCGAGCCCGTCCAGTCGGCCGGCGGCCCGGTCCAGTGACAGTTCGGTCGCCTCCACGAGGGACGTAAGCCGCTCGTACCCGGTCTCGTCGACCAGCGCCCGACCGGCCGCCAGCAGCGCGTCGGCCTGCTCCGGGTGACCGGCGTGCAGCGCGCCCTGCGCCCAGTTCAGGCAGGCCCGCGCATGTTCGCGGGGCCGGTCGGCCAACTCGGCGGACGCGCGCAGCTCGGAGATGATCGCCCAGGCCACCGGGTCGCCCAACTCCAGCAGCAGCGAGGCTCGGGCGATGCGGACCGCGAGGTGCGCCGCCGGATCCCCGCTGGCCGCCGCGGCGGTCTCCGCCTCCGCGCAGCGGTCCAGGTGGTCGTCGACGTGCCGGCCGACGACGGTGTCGGGGGCGGCCAGCACCGCGAGCGCCGGGGCCTTGCGGCGCGGCGCGCGCAGGTACGGCACGGCACGCTCGATCTCGGTGTACCCGCGCAGCGCCTCGCCCTGCTGGCGCAGCATCCGCCCGAGCACCAGACCCAGCTCACCTCGGGCGCCCGGCGGCAGCCGTCGGTCGGCGAGCAGTCGTTCCAGCACGGGGATCGCCTCGGCCTGGCTGAGCCCGTCGATGGCCGACCGGCCCAGCTTCGCGGCGAGCCGAACCCGTACCGGTCGGGGCAGCTCGGCGATGTCCATCGTCTGGAGCAGGAAGCTGGCGGCGGTCGCGTCGTCGCCGCGTTCGGTGGCCAGGTCGGCCGCCGCCTCGGCGTTGCGGACGAAGTCGGCCCCGCTGCCGGCCCGACGGTAGTGGTGCGCCAGTTGGGCCACCGGCCTCGGCAGCTCCTGCTCCAACACTCGCGCCACCCGCAGGTGCAGCCACTCCCGGCTCTCCCGGGGCACCAGGTCGTACACCACCTGTCGGGCCAGGTCGTGGCGGAACCGCAGGCCGTCCCCGGCGTCGTGCAGCAGACCCGCCCGGTGCGCGGCGGTCAACGCCGCGCCGATCGCCACCCGGTCCAGGCTGAGCACCGAGGCGAGGATGCGCTGATCGGGCGTCATCCCCAGTACGGCAGCCGCGCCGAGCACCTCCCGGGTGGCCTCGTCCAGCGGGCGCAGCCGCCAGAGCAGCACGTCCCGCAGGACGAACGGGACACTGTCGTCCGCCAACGGGTCGCCGCCCCGCTCGGCGAGCGTCCGCAGCACCTCCTCGACCACGAACGGGATGCCGGCGGTGCGGTCGAGCAGGGTGGCGGTCAGCTGCTGCGGCGGATCATCGAGCCGCAGGGTGCGGGCCGCCAATCGGCGTACGTCGTCGGCGTCCAGCGGGCTGAGCGCGACGCGCGTGACGCTCCACGGGGGAGTCCGCGCGAGGGCGTCGTGGATCGGCGTACTGCTCCCCGGCGTCGCCGTACGCGCGGTCAGCACCACGGCCAGCCCTTCCACCGGGTGCGTGCTCAGGTAGGCGAGGAGTTCGCAGGTCGCCGGGTCCGCCCAGTGCAGATCCTCCAGCAACAGCGTGGCCGGGCTCAGCGCGGCGAGCACCGCCGCGACGGCGCGGAGCAGGCGATGTCGCTCGGCGGCCGGGTCGACCAACGGGGGCGGCGCGTCCGGCAGGACGTCGGACAGTTCGGGCAGGAGCGGCGCGAGTGCGCCGGCCACCGGGCTGAGCGGACCGAGTCGGTCGGCGCTGCCCCGGATCGCGTCCAGCAGCACGCCGAGCGGGAAGGGCTCGGGCACGTCGTCGCACTCGCCGATGAGGTGCCGCCCGGGGAGTTCGGCGAGCAGTTCGGCGACGAGTCGACTCTTGCCGATCCCCGGCTCACCCTCCAACAGGATCAGGCAGGGCGGGGTTGCGACGAGCCGGCGTAACTGGGCCAGCTCCGCCGCCCGGCCGACGAACTCGACGGGTCCGCGCAGACGTTCGGGGCGGACGGGAGTTGGGCTCCCGCCGCCCCGTGTCTTGTCCTCGCCACCGTCGATCACCGTGGGGCCGAGCAGATCACCTCTGCCCGACGCGACGGTGGGCCGGCGGACCGGCGGTGACCTGGGTCACACGCCTTTCCGCCGGCCCGTCGGCACGGTCAGGACTGGACGGTGACCGGCACGGTCTTCAGCGAGCCGTCACCGTTGCGGAACTCCAGCACGCCGAGGTAGCGCTGACCCGGGGCGAGGCCGAACCATCGCAGGGTCAGGTTCGCCGTCGTGCCCGGCCGCACGCTGCGCTGCTTCGGGTCGATGGTGAAGCGGCCGGTGGAGGTCCCCGGCGCGCCCGGCAGGTAACTGGTCACGGTGTACGCGTTCGCGCCGTCCTTGGTGTTCTCGGTGAACTCCTGCTCGACGACCACGATGTAGTCCCCGGCGCCGTCCGGCAGGGTCACCTTGGCGCCGTCCCGACCGCTGGCCGTGGCGGTGACGAACTTCCCGAACTTGTCGTAGACGTTGAGGCTGAACTCGGTGCACTCCATCACCCCCTCCTCGTCGTCCCAGTCGATGTGGGAGCAGGTGGGCCGCTGCGACGTCACCTGGACGAGTGGGCTGCGGGTCCCGGCCGGCACGTGCAGGGTGGTCCTGCTGATCGACGCGGGCAGCGGCACCGGCAGGTTGTTCGACGTGCTCCAGTCCCAGCTCGGTCCGTCGCCCTTCAGGGTGACCACGTTGCTGGTGCCCGAGGTCAGGCCGGAGAGCTGGGAGATCAGCTGACCCTGGTAGCCGACCTCGGCGGCGATCCGGACGCTGCCGAAGGTGCCCTTGCCGGTGATGGCGTCGGGGGCGACCAGCCCGGAGTTGTGCACGACCAGCGGGCTGCGTACCGCGTGCTTGAACTGGTCGCGCCAGGTCAGCGAACCGTCGGCCCAGGTGTCGAAGGCGCCACCGGTGTTGGTGACCTCAACGGTGAAGCGGGCGCTCTTGCCCGGGCGGATCTGCAGCTTCTTCGGGGTGACCTTGACCGTGTAGCCCGGCGGGGCCTGCACCGACGAGGAGTAGGTGCTGCTCTCGTCGCTGACGTTGGTGACCGTACGGGTCACCGTCTGCTTGCCCACCATCCGGCCCAGCGAGATGGACGGGTAGTTGAGCTGCGCCGTGTCGATCGGCCCGACCGAATCGCAGCCGTCCAGGTCACCGAGCCCGTAGTCGCCGCCACGGTCGGCGGATACCCCACACAGGTACTGGATCCAGTCCTGCTGGTTGGAGTCGTAGACCAGGCCCGGGTCGAAGGCGCTGCCCGGCTCGACCTGGCCGGCACCGTAGTTCAGCGGAGTCGCGTCGTACGTGCCGATCTTGATCGGGTTGCCCTTGTCGGTCTTGTCCACCGCGCTGGTCATCAGCGCCGAGCGGACCGCCGCCGGCGACCAGCCGGGGTGCTTGGCCAGCAGCAGGGCGGCGATACCGGCGATGTGCGGTGCCGCCATCGAGGTGCCCGACTCGAGTGCGAAGTCGTTGCCGCCGATGGACGGGGAGAACGCGGCGACGATGTCCTGACCGGGCGCGCTGATGTCCGGCTTGAGCAGCTCACCGGCGTTCAGGTTCGACGGGCCCGCCGAGGAGAACGCGGCGACCGAGGGCGCCTCGACCGTCTCCAGCTTGCTCGGCGAGATGGTCGCCGTGGCGTTGCCCGTGGCGACGTACGCGGTGACCGTGGCCAGGTCGACCTCGTTGATGTGCACGGTCGGCACGGCCTGCACGTCGGCGTTCAGGGAGTTCAGCTCGTCGTTGTACAGCACCATGCCGACGCCGCCGGCCCGCGCCACCTCGATGCTCTTGTCGGTACGCGGGATCTCGCCCCGCAGGCAAAGCACGATCGCGCCCTTGACCTTGGCCGGATCCAACGTGTCGTCGGCGCAGAGACCGGCACCGTAGGCACCGTCCGGGTCGATTGCGCTGTCCTTCGCGAAGACCAGTCGGGCCGGCCCGACGCCGGTCTCGCCCATGCCCACACCGGCGATGGTGGTGCCGTTGCCGAGGGTGAGCTTCCGGGTGTTCTGCCGATCGGTAGTGCTCGCGGCCACAGTGGTCAGCCAGGGCGTCGAGTTGTCGACGGTGTTGGCGAACGGGCCGGAGTTGCCGGCGGCGGCGGCGACGAACACCCCGGCGGCGGCCGCGTTGAAGAACGTCGCGTCGACCGCCCCGAACCGCTCGGTGTCGTCACCGATCGAGTAGTTGATCACGTCGACGCCGTCCGCGACCGCGTCGTCGATGGCGTGCACGATGTCGATGTCGGTACCGGTCGCGCCGCCCGCACCGTTGTCGTACAAAGCCTTGTAGATCGCCAACCGCGCGGCCGGCGCCATGCCGGAGATCATGCCCAGGTCCTGGGTGCCCGACGTGGCCCGCACGCCGTGGATGCCGGCCGCGGTGCTGGCGGTGTGGGTGCCATGGCCGTTGCGGTCGCGCGGCGAGGAGTAGTCGTCCGGGAACGCCTCGGCGATGCCGCTGTCGTTGTACCAGCGCGCCCCGATCACCTTGTTGTTGCAGGTGACCGGCGCTTCGACGCCGACGTCGCAGGTGCCCTTCCACTTGGCGTCGATGACGGCCTGGTCGGGGCGCGGGCTGGGCAGCGGCGCGAAGCTCGCGCTCTCCGGCCAGTAACCGCTGTCGATGACCCCGATGATCACGCCCTCACCGGCGTGGGAGTCCCCACCAAACTCCTTCTTCCACACCCCGCCCTTGCCGGTCAGGCCCAGGTAGTCGGGGGTGTGTGAGGTGGCGGCGTGCACCTTCTGGCTCTCGTACACCGCTCGGACACCGTCGGTGGCGCGCAGCCGGGCGGCCTGCGGCCCGGTCAGGTCGGCGGCGAAGCCGTTGAACGCGGTCTCCATGGTGACGCGGGTGCGCTCGGCCGGAACACCGACGTGGTCCAGCACCGACTCACGCTGCTGGCGCAGGTGATCCCGGTACGCGTTGGCGCTGCCGGACGTGCGGTTCAGCTTGGCCCCGTCGACCGGCTTGGTCGCCGCGATCCCGGGAACCCCGCCGGTGTAGGTGGCCAGCGGCTCCTCGGCGAGCTGGACGAGGTAGCGGGCGGTCGGCCCACTGCTCGCCGGCGCGGCGCTTGCGTTGGCGGGCAGGCTGGTCAGGCCGGCCGCGGTCAGCGCCACGGCGGCCAGCATGCTGACCCCGTACCTGGCCCGTCCGGTCCGATGTGCGTTCGGTTGTGGCACGTCGTTGCCTCCACGTTCGGTGCCGGCCGCCACGACTGATGACGGTGGCCGAAACCTAGGATCGGTATCGATCATCGAGAAGCACCCGTAACCTGGCTGTCATCTTGGAAACAAGCTCGTAACACAACGGGTACTTTGCGCGTCATTTGGGAGCGCAGACATGGGGGATCCGTGCCATTTGGTCGGTTGCCTGTGCCGTCGGTCGAGTCGGCCTTCGTGGTCTTCGGCGCCCAGGACTCCGGATGCCTGTCCTACGGGGTCGTGGAACGAGCAACGAGACAGGCGCCGGCCGCCCGGTATCCCGACGTGCCAGCACTGGTCCGCGCCTGGCGGCTGGCGACACCCTGAGCTGGGCAGTGGTGCATTACCGCAGGCGCGGGCCAGGCGTGCGGTTGCTCGGTGTTCCGCGGCGTGCGGCCGGGCGGCTTCCCGCGTCGCTGAGTATCCGGAGTAGTGCGTGCGCAGTCGAGCGGGAAGAGCGGCTAGGCGCGTTGTAGGAACGGACGCATCTGCGCAGCCCGCGCTGTCGAGTGGCGTGGAGCAGCCCGCTCTCGGTGAACAGGTGGAGTGTCCGTCCGCGTTGTTAGGCGGGCAGCCCAGCGCTGCGTCCCATCGAGTCGGCGAAGCGCAGCGCCAGCACGCCCCGGCCCGCCACCAGTGGCAAGTCCGGTCGCCTCGGAGCCACGCGCGGATGTGGTTGCCCGGCTTGAAGGGCTGCTCGGGCGTCGGCTGGCTGCTCTTACGTTCGTCGGTGGTAGTGGTTGCGGCGGGGGAGTTGTTCGGGGTCGAGCCAGGCCGGCGGCACGAACTCGGGGTGGCCGTCGCCGGCCAGCCGCACCGTCCAGTCGCTGTGGTGCAGGTGGCGGTGGTGGTGGCCGCAGAGTAGGACGGCGTTGTTGAGGCTGGTCTGGCCGCCGTCGGCCCAGTGGTGGATGTGGTGGGCGTGGCACCAGCGGGGTGGTCGGTCGCAGCCGGGGAACGCGCATCCCCGGTCGCGCAGCAAGAGGGCGCGGCGCAGCGGCCCGCTGATGAGTCGGCGTTGTCGACCGACGTCGAGGACCTGGCCAGCGCCGCCGAGGACGGTGGGCAGGATGGTGGCGTCGCAGGCGAGTCGGCGCACCGTTTCCGCGGTGAGTTGCAGGCCGGTGTCGAGGGTGCCGGTGCCGAGCTTTGCGGTGAGCGCGTCGTAGTCGGTGGTGACGACGATCTGAGCGCAATCGCTACCGCTGTCGGGCAGCTCGTCGGTCCGGAGGGTGAGTCGGCAGAGTTCGGCGAGGGCGTCGTGGCGGCGTTGCCCGGGGGAACGGGAGTCGTCCGGTGCGGACGGGGCGGTCAGTGGGTCGATGGCGGCGCGGAAGAGGCCGGCGGTTTCGGGGTCGAGGGTGCCGGTGAGTCGGAGTCGACCGTCGCTCTGTTCGGACAGGGTGAGGTGCCGGTCGCGGGTGGCGCGGCGTGCTTCGGCGTCGAGGGCGGCTTGGGCGGCGGCGTCGGCGATGTCGGGGGCGACGTGGTCGAGGATGCGGGCGCCGAGTTTGCGTAGGTGGGTGGGGTCGAACTGGCTCGCCCAGCCGACGAGCACACCGACCGCTTTGTCGGCGGCCTCGGCGTCGGCCGACCTGTTCACGGCGTCGACGGTGTCGGCGATGACCCGGACCTGGTCCAGGCTGATGGCACCATCAGCCAGCGCTTGTCGGATGCCGGGGTTGCCGGCGTCCAGGGCGGTGGCGAGGTCGATCAGGCGGCGGGCGGCGGGGACGGTCAGCCGCAGTCGTTCGCGTAGCCAGACCGCGGTGCAGGAGGCCCCTTGCGCGCGGGGCGTGCAGCGGCCGTCGAGCTCGCGGACCAGAGCGAGTTTGACGGCGGCGAGCCGTTGCTCCAAGCGGTGCGCGGCGTCGAGTGCGGCGATCAGCTCGTGCTCCGGCAGGGCCCAGGCGGCGGCGTCGGCGCAGGCGGCGACCGCGTCGTCTGCCTGCGCCAACTCCTCGAGCATGACCCGAGACTAGAACAGGTGTACGACACTTTCAGTCGCCATGATCGATTGCTTCGGGTGCGATCGGCGTTGAGCTGGCAGGGCCGCGCTACGGCTGGAAGTGTGCTGGCTTGCGAGACAACGCCGCAGAGTGCGTGGTGAAGCGCGGCGACGGGTGCGGCAAAGGCGGGCGGCCAGGAAGAGTTGCCGGACCGGGGGTGCCGCGCGACCTGAGTGGCGGCAGGGGTGCCGGTCCGGCCGTGTTCGAAGTGTCAGTTGCGCCGGACGAGGCCCGGGCCGGCGATGATGTCGATGTCGCCGTCCGCGATCTCGTGGCCGGCGGCGCAGCGCAGCACCGCGCGGATCGGCTCGCCGCAGTCGTGGTGGGTCGCGACGACGGACGGGCCGGTGTCGGTGGCGGCCCAGGTGTCGCCCCAGTTGCGCAGCGCGGTGATGACGGGCAGGAGTTCGCGGCCCTTGCGGGTGAGTTGGTACTCGTGGCGGGTGCGCTGCCCGGGCTCCCGGTAGGGGATTCGTTCGAGCAGTTCGGCGGCGACCATCTCCTTGAGGCGGGCGGCCATCGCGGGCTCGCCGACGCCGACCCGGCGGACGAAGTCGTCGAAGCGGCGCGTGCCGAGCAGGGCCTCGCGCATGATCAGGACCGTTGACCTGCTGCCCACGATGTCCATCGCCCGGGCCACCGAGCAGTTTTCGCTCGTCCAGGAATCGCGATCGTCTCGTAGGTCCTCCATGCCGTCCAGCCTACCTGACTTGCATGAAGGCTAGCCAGGTGCTTCACTGGGTGGTCTGACTTCAGCATACGCAAGTCAGACCACCAGCCTGAAGGATCTTCAGTGACCACCAGCGCCACGGCCCCGACCCCGCCCGGAGCGACCCCACCCGGGAAGACCCCACCTGGACCGGCGGCACCCGGGCCAGCCGGCACCGCCCGCTCATCCTTGCGCGGCTCCCGCCCGGTGACCCTGATCGCCATGTGCCTGGGCGCGATGATCACGTTCCTGCAGATCACCGCAACGGTCTCCGCGCTGACCACGATCCAGCGGGACCTGGGAGTCGACCCGACCACCCTGATCTGGATCCCCAGCGCCTACACCCTGATGGTGGCGAGCGTCGTGCTGTCCGCGGCCACCCTGGGCAGCCGCTACGGGCGTAAGCGCATGTTCGGCGCCGGGGTCGTCGCGATGATCGTCGGCGCAGCCGTCGTGGCGGGCGCTCCGACCGTCGCGTGGGTGATCGTCGGGCAGTTGGTCGCCGGCCTCGGTGGTGCCCTGATCCTGCCGAACAGCCTGGCGATCCTCGGCGCGACCTTCACCGACCCGCACCGACGGACCGAGGTCATCACCGCGTGGTCGGCGGCGTCCGGCATCGGGCTCGCGATCGGCCCGCTCATCGCCGGCACTCTGCTGCGGCACCACCAGTGGCACAGCGTCTACCTGTCGACGATCGCGTTGGGTCTGGTCACCCTCGTCGTCGCCGCCGTCGGGGTGGCCGAGTCCCGGCCGAGCGCCGCCCGACTCGACGTGCCCGGCCTGCTGCTGGGCACCGTCGCCATCGCGGCCGCCGTCTACGCGCTGATCCAGGGCGGCAAGGTCGGCTACACCAGCCCGGTGGTGTCGACGGCCTGGGTCGTCGCGGTCGTCGCACTTGTCGCGTTCGTTCTGGTCGAGCTGCGGACCAGCGCGCCAATGCTCGACGTGCGGCTGTTCCGGTCCGCGTCGTTCAGCGCTGTCATGGTCGTCGCCGCGGTGTCGCTGTTCGGTTTCACCGGCGTGGCGATCCTGCTGGTCCTCTTCCACGAACGTGCCCAGGCGCTCAGCCCGCTGGACACCGGCTGGCGGATGCTGGTGCTCTTCGGCGCGTACGTGCTGGTCGCCTTCGGTGCCGGGCGCGCGATTCGTCGTACCGGATTCAAGGCGCCGTTGACCCTCGGCCTGGTCCTCGGTGCGGTGGCCAGCTTCGCGCTGGCGAACCAGGGGCCGACCACGTCGTTCGGTGACCGCTGGGCGCTGTTCGCGTTGTTCGGCGCGGCCGGCGGCCTGGTGGTGGCGCCGGCGACGGCGGCGGCGTTGGCCAGCGTCTCGCCCGCCCAGGCCGGCATGGCCTCCGGCGCGGTCAACGCCGCCCGCCAGGTCGGCTCGGTGCTCGGCTCGTCCCTGCTCGGCACGCTCCTCACCACCACGATGGTGGCCGACCTGCCGGACCGGCTCGCCGCGCACCAGGTCGGCGAACCCACCCGTGCCGCCGTCCAGGCGGCGGTGGCATCCGGCGCCAACGGCGGCCAACCGCTGCCCGACCCGGTCCGAGCGGCGATCGCCGAGGCACTGACCTCCGGTGTCCAGGCCGGGTTGCGGATCAACGGCGTCGTCTTCCTGCTCACCGCTGTGCTTGCGCTCACCCTGATCCGCAACCGGCCGCACCAACACTAGGAGCCGAGCGCGTCCAGCTCCTCGATGGCGTCGGTCGGCAGTTTGAGGTCGGCCGCCGCCATGTTCTCCCGCAGGTGCGCGACGCTGGAGGTGCCGGGGATCAGCACGGTGGTGGGGGAGCGCTGGAGCAGCCAGGCGAGGGCGACCTGCTGCGGTGAGGCACCCAGTCGGGCGGCCACGCCGTCGAGCGTGTCGGACTGCAACGGCGTGAACCCGCCGAGCGGGAAGAACGACGCGAACGCGATGTTCTCCTCCGCGCACCGGTCGACCAGGGCGTCGTCCTGCCGGTTGGCGAGGTTGTAGAGGTTCTGCACGGTGACCACCGGCGCGATGGCCTGGGCCTCGGTGAGCTGGTCGAGCGTGACGTTGCTGAGCCCGAGGTGCCGGATCAGGCCCTCCTGCCGCAGCTCCGCCAGGGCGGTGAACTGCGCACCGAGCGGCTCGTCGCCGGTGCCCTCCGCCACGCCTACCCGCAGGTTGACCACGTCGAGCACGTCCAGGCCGAGGTGTTCCAGGTTCTCCCGTACCTGGGCCTTGAGATCGTCCGGCTCCAACGCCGGGATCCAGGAGCGGTCGGCGCCGCGGCGAGCGCCGACCTTGGTGACCAGGTGCAAACCCTGGGGGTACGGGTGGAGCGCCTCGCGGATCAGTTCGTTGACCACGACGGGCCCGTAGAAGTCGCTGGTGTCGATGTGTCGGACGCCCAGGTCGACGGCCTCGCGGAGCACGGCGAGCGCCTGTTCGCGGTCGCGGGGCGGGCCGAAGACACCCGGGCCGGCCAGCTGCATCGCCCCGTAGCCCATCCGGCTCAGGGTGAGGCCGTCAGCGGGGGTGAGGGCACCGCCGGGAAGGTTCTCGCTCATCTCATCCTCTTGTCAGTAGTCGTCGTGACATCTGCGGCCGTTCGGAACCGGCCCTTCGACGACTGTCCGCCGGGAACGGCCCGGGCGGCAGGGCGAGCTGTTCCTGGTAGTGACACAGCCAGTCACCGGGCCGTCCGGCGATCTACCGTCGGTGGCATGGACGCAACGAACCCGCTCGGCGAATTCCTGCGCGCCCGCCGGGAGCAGACCCGGCCCGAGGACGTCGGGCTCGGCCCGGGCGTGGGCCTGCGCCGGGTTCCGGGGCTGCGGCGTGAGGAGGTGGCGATGCTGGCCGGCATCAGCGCCGACTACTACCTCCGATTGGAGCAGGGTCGCGAGCGGCACCCCTCCGTGCAGGTCCTCGATGCCCTCGCCGGGGTGCTGCATCTGGATCCGGAGGCGACCGCGTACATGATCGGGTTGAGCCGTGCGCGGTCGCGCCGGGCGGCCCGACCGGCCGCCGAGCGGGTGCCGGCCAGCATCCTGCACCTGCTGCGGCAGCTTTCCATGCCGGCCTTCGTGCAGAATCGCTACCTCGACATCCTGGCCTCGAACCCGATGGCGAGGGCGCTGTCGCCGAATCTCGCCCCGGGCGCCAACCGACTCCGCGCGGTGTTCCTGGACCAGGCCGAGCGGGAGCTGTTCCGCGACTGGCGGCAGGCGATGCAGAGCGTGGTGGGGCAGATGCGTGCCGACTCGGGCGGGGCCACCGACGACCCACGGTTGACGGCGCTGGTGGGGGAGTTGTCACTCAAGAGCGACTGCTTTCGGCAGCTGTGGGCGCGCCACGAGGTGCGTCGACGGGAGGGCATCGTCAGCCGGCTGCACCACCCCGAGGTGGGCGACCTCGACCTGTACTGCGACAAGCTCGCGGTGGCGGGCGCGGACGGGCAACTGCTCGTGATCTACCACGCCGAGCCCGGTACGGAGTCCGCCCGCTCGTTGGCGCTGCTCGGCTCGATCGCCGCCAGCAGCGCCGACGACGTGCCGGACAGCCTCCGACCCGGCGACCCGGCCCGCCTCTATCCGCTGGAGTGAGCCCCTTCGGGGCGCTACGGGGTCGCCTGAGTGGGGATGTGCTCGTAGCGCTTGCGCATGGTCTCGCTGGCGGCCGGGCCGGCGGCGAACACGAAATCGGCGTCGTCGAGCGGGCGACCGGTGCGGCGGTCCACGATCACCGGGTCGGCCTCCACCCCGGTGGTCCGGTCGACGAGGATCATGCTGCGCTCGCTCGGATCGAGGCGTGAGTTACCCCAGGCGGCGAGGGCGACGACGACGGGGCGCAGGCTGCGGCCGAGGTCGGTGAGGACGTACTCGTAGCGGTCGGGCCTGGTCTGGTATCGGCGACGTTCGAGCAACCCCTGGCCGGTGAGGGTCCTGAGCCGGCTGGTCAGGATGCTGGACGAGACGCCCAGGTTGGCCTGGAACTGGTCGAACCGGGTGTACCCGTCGAAGGCGTCGTGCAGGATCAGCAGCGTCCACCACTCGCCCACGTGGCCCAGCGCGCTGGACAGCGGGCATTCGCGGTCCTCCAAGCGGATCTTCCCGGCCACAACTGTGCCCTCTCCCGAGTAGGTGCTAGTGTCGAAGTTAGTAGGTGCTAGTTCAGAAGTAACTATACGACGTCCTGGTGACGTGCGCCCCATGCTGCCCAGCGACGTCCGGAAGGGGTTCCCGCCATGACCGTCACCCAGGCCGCACCGGCCATCATCCGTCGCTACTTCGAGCTAGCCGGCCAGCCCGACTCCGAGGACTACTTCGGCCTCTTCGCCGAGGACGCCGTGGTCGAGGACGAGTCGACCGAGCACCGGGGCATCGAGGCCATCCGCCAGTGGCGTCGCGCCGTGCCGCTGGTGTCGTACGAGATCACCGACGTCGAGGAGACTCCCGCCGGCACCGTCGTGACCGCGACGATCACTGGCGACTTTCCCGGCAGTCCGTTCGCCGGCCTCCGGTACCGCTTCAGCGACTACGACGACACAGCGATCCGGCAGCTGCGCATCGCACCCTGATGGCCGGATCGCGTCACGGGCCCGAGCGGCGGACGGCATGACGGAGCGACGGGCTTGACGGCACTTGTTTGTGAGTGCACACTTACAAACATGCGATCCACCGCCGAGGCCCGCCGGGTCACCGTCCTGAACGCCGCAGTGTCGGTGTTCGCGCGCGCCGGGTTCCACGCCACCCCGGTCACCGCCGTGGCCGCGGCCGCCGGCATCTCCGAGGCGTACGTCTTCCGGCTCTTCTCCGGGAAGCTCGGCTTGTTCGTGGCGGCGGCCGGGGCGTGTTTCGACCGGATTGCCGACGCGATCGAGGCGGGTGCGGAGCGTGCCGGGGGTGACAGCCCGCAGGAGATCCTCGACGCCATGGGCGGTGCCTACGCGGAGTTGATCGCCGATCGCGACCTGTTGCTCTTCCAGGTGCAGGCGCAGGCCGTCACGGACATCCCAGAGGTCGCCGAGGCGGTGCGGGCCGGCTACCGGCGGGTCGCGACCTTCGTGCAGAGTCGGGCCGGCGCCAGCGACGCGCAGGTGCAGCAGTTCTTCGCGTACGGCCAGCTGTGCCACCTGATCGTGACCGCGGGCCTGGAGCAGGTCCCGGAACCCTGGGCCCGTGCCCTGACCGCCGGCATTCGCCACCCCTGACCGACCCCGATTGCCGGGCCGCTTCGGCGGCCCACTTTTTGAGCCCGCCAAGTGTGTGAGTACACACTTACAAACAAGGGAAGCTCGATGACCACCGACACGACGATCACCGAAGTGGTACTGCCCGGCGTGGTGGAGCCCGACGGCCTCCTGCTGCACCGGCGCCCGATGCCCGTCCCCGCCCGGGGGCAGGCGCTCGTCCAGGTCGAGGCCACCGGCATCTCGTTCGCCGAGCAGCAGATGCGCCACGCGCTCTACCCCGGCCAGCCGAAGTTCCCGTTCGTGCCCGGCTACGACCTCGTCGGCACCGTCCGGGCGGTCGGTCCCGGCGGCGACGACGCGCTCGTCGGGACCCGGGTGGCGGCGGTCACCAAGACCGGTGCCTGGGCCACCCACGCGCTTGTCGACATCGACGCCCTGGCCCCCGTACCGGGAGGTCTGGACCCCGCCGCGGCCGAGACCGTGGTCGTCAACGGGGTGACCGCCTGGCAGATGCTGCGGGACGCCGACCTGACGGCCGGGCAGACCATCCTCGTGCACGGCGCGAACGGCGGCGTCGGGAGCGTGCTCGTCCAACTCGGTCGACACCTCGGCCTGCGGGTCATCGGCACCGCCGCGGAACGGCACCACGCCGGGCTGCGCGAACTCGGCGTCGAACCGTTGGACTACCGGGACCCGGACATGGCCGCGCGGGTCCGCGAGCTGTCGCCGGGCGGTGTCGACGCCGTCTTCGACCCGGTCGCCGGCCCGGGCGTACGCACCTCGTACGCCCTGCTCGCCCCCGGCGGCAAGCTGGTCGTCTACGGCAACGCCGCCGCCGTCGGCACCGGGCAGTCGGTCGCGTGGGTCTTCGTGAAGCTGCTGACCCGCCTCTACACCTGGAACGCGCTGCCCAACGGCCACCGGGCCGGCTTCTACAACTTCTGGGCCGGCCAGCTCACCCGGCGGGCCGCGTTCCGCCGTCGCCTGCGCACCGACCTCGGCATCGTGCTCGACCTGCTGCGGGAGGGAGTGATCGTGCCGCAGATCGCCGCCCGCTACCCGCTCAGCGAGGTCTCCGCGGCACTGGTGTTCGCCGAGAACCGCAGCCGGGCCGGCAAGGTGGTACTGGAGCCCTGATCATCGACTACGTCGAGGGCATTGGTGGTTCGGGCGCGCGCCCTTGGGCCCGGATGCTGTCGGTGACGGCAACCCCGGCGAGCACCAGGGTTGCGGCGAAGCCGGCCACCAGCGCGGGGGTGAGCATCAGGACGGGTCCCGCGACCGCCAACGCGAGCAGCGCGAGCAGTCGAGACGGCGACACGCGGCTGAACACCTCGTACTCGAACCGAGCGCGTCCAAGCAGGAACAACGCGGGCCCGCCGAGAAGGACGCCGACCAACCACGGCGACGCCTCCTCGGCGGGGTGGGCGATGACGGCTTCGAAGCCCGCGGAGGCGGCCACGATGCCGGCCACCATGAGTAGGTGAGTGTTGGGCGCGGACCGCACGAACCTGCCTGGGTCCCGGGAGGTTTCGATGGCGGCTTTCAGCAGGGCCCCGGCGCGGTGGACGTAGATCTGCCACAGCAGCACGGCCGTTGCGAACCCGACCAGGAGTGCCGCCGTCCGGTCGATGGTCAGGTCGTGGGCGGCGTAGGTCAGAGTGATGACGAGGATGAGATCGCCGAGGGCGAGCGTGAAGATCTGCTGGTAGCGCTCGGCCAGGTGGTCGGCCGCCACCGCGTAGTCAGGTGTGGGTAGACGGCCGATTACCGGCGTCGGGTGACGGAGCCAGGCGGCTCCGTAGTCGATGGCGAGCGCGGCGGTCCACAGCAGGCCCCGCGCCGAACCACTCACCAGAGCGCCAGCTAGCCACGGCACGGCGGACACAGCGAACCAGAACATGAGCCGACCTGAGCGTTGCTGCTCCAGGTGGGCGCCCAGCGCGGCGACGAGGAAGGTGCCACGCCCCACCTGAATCGCCACGTACGCGCCCGCGAAGACGAGGCCGTGCTCGGCGAAGGCTCCGGGCAGCGAACCCGCCATCAGGATCGTCCCGAACATGACCCAGACCGTGATGGCGAAGATCAGACGCCGGCCGGGGCGGTGGAGTTCGGTTGCCAGCGCGTTGGCTGCCCAGACCCACCAGATGGCCATCAGCAGCACCGCGGCCTCGAAGGCCCCGACCCAGTCGAGGCGCTGCGCCAGGGTTTGTGAAGTCAGAGCGAGCGCGGCGACGAACACCAGATCGAGGAACAATTCCAACAGGGTCGCCCGCTGGGGCCCCTCATCCTCGCGGGTCAGCCCCACCGCTTGGTCGGTCGTCATCAGGTGCCCGCCTACGTGCTCCGGCCCTCAATGCTAGTGAGATTTCGGTGGTAACTCGGGCAAAGCCGGTATGCCGGCCTCGTCGAGGTGCCGGATCCAGGCCGCTGGGCAGCACCTTCCGACCGGCCCGGCTGCCCGTGCGTGTGCAGCCGCACGTCACGAGGGCGTACGGTGAACAAGTCGCCCGGGACCCCGGTGGCCGCCAGACGCCGTCGCCATCAGCCCATCAGGGGTGTTACCGAACGTCATCCCCGTCGCCGCGACTCGCTGGTCGTGCTGGCCGATCGCCGACCACGTCCCGGCCGTCGGGTTCGCCCGTCATCGCGGTCGGAACGGTTGGTGGTCCGGTATCCAACCGCACGTGCGCAGCACTGTCCGTGCGAATGATCGTTTTGAACACCTTAACCAGGGGAGCGCCAGATGAGAATCGCCAGAGACAGGATCGTCACCGCACTTCGCGACCGGGGTCAGGTGGCCCGGGCCGCCTGGGTCGAGCGCGAACTGCCCGAGTGGGTGGACCCGGCCAAGCACACCGGGCTGCTCGCCACCCTGAACCTCAACCCAGCTGATCTCGTCGACGCGTCCTCCCCTTGAGGGTTGCGCTGCTCGGACCGGTCGCCTGGCGTACGCCCCCACATCACTACGGCCCGTGGGAGCAGGTGACCGGCCTGCTCGCCGAGGGGCTGGTCAGCCGCGGGGTCGACGTGACGCTCTTCGCGACACTGGACTCCGTCACGTCCGCCCAGCTCGACGGAGTCTGCCCACGGGGGTACGCGGACGACCCGGACCTGGACGGTCGGGTGTGGGAGGCGATGCACGTCTCCCACGCGATGGCCCGCTCGGCGCAGTTCGACCTGGTACACAGTCACCTGGACTGGTTGCCCCTGGCGTTCGCGGAACACTGCCGCGCGCCGCTGCTGACCACAGTGCACGGTTTCTCCGGCGCGGGGATCCTGCCCGCCTATGGCCGAGCCCGCTCGTCGTACGTGTCCATCTCCGACGCCGACCGGGCGCCGGAGCTCGACTACGTGGCCACGGTCTACCACGGCGTCGATGTCGGCGGACTGCCGTTCACCAGTGAGGCTGGTCCCGGGCTGGCCGCCTTCGGCCGGATCCACCCGGACAAGGGCACCCACACCGCGATCGAGATCGCCCGCCGAGCCGGCCGGCCCCTGACCATCTGCGGGATCGTGCAGGACGAGCGGTACTTCGCCGAAGAGGTTGCCCCGCACATCGACGGCGACCAGGTCGTCTTCCTCGGTTCGGTGGGTCCGCGGCGGCGTGCCGAGGTGCTGGGTGACAGCACCGCACTGCTGCACCCGATCGCCTTCGACGAGCCGTTCGGGCTGTCGGTCGTGGAATCGATGGTCTGTGGCACCCCGGTCGTCGCCTACAAGCGAGGGTCGATGGCCGAGGTCGTCGACGAAGGGGTGACGGGTCTCCTCGTCTCCACCGTCGACCAGGCCGTCGAAGCGATCACCCGGGTCGCCGGCCTCGACCGGGTGGAGTGTCGGGCGCGGGCTCTCAAGCGCTTCAGCGCGGACCGGATGGTCACCGACTATCTCGCCGTCTACGACAAGCTCGTCCACAACTGACTGAGCTGCACCGCTCTCCGTTCCGCCGGTCACACACGCTGACCGGCGTGCGCCGTCCCCGCGTGAGGCTCACCCGTACTACTGCGGTGGCCGACAACCGGAAGGCCCGACGTTCATGCCCAGCTACGGATTCCTCAGCACCCACCCACCGACCCGGTGCGGACTGGCCACCTTCAACGCGGCCCTCGCCGCCCAGTTGACCGCGGACGGCACCCGCAGCGGCATCGTCCGGGTCACCGATCACGGCGACGACCAGCGGCCCGTACCCGGGGTGGTGCACACCTGGTCGGCGCGTGACCCGGCCGGCTGGCGGGAGGCGGCGGCCGCCTTGAACGCGTACGACGTGGCGATCGTCCAGCACGAGTACGGCATCTACCCCGGCACCGACGGCGAGGAGGTCCTGCCGTTGCTGCGGCGGCTCAGCGTGCCGAGCATCGTGGTTCTGCACACCGTGCTCAGCCAGCCCTCGGCCCGGCAGAAGTCCCTGTTGGAGCAGATCGTGGCGACCGCCGGGGCGGTCGTCACGATGACCGACACGGCTCGCGACCGGCTGCTCGTCGGGTACGCCGTGCCTGCGGGCAAGGTGACGGTGATCCCGCACGGCGCGGCCGAGCTTGCCGGTGTACCCGCCGACCGGCGTACCCGACCGCACCTGCTGACCTGGGGGCTGCTCGGGCCGGGCAAGGGCATCGAGTGGTCGTTGCGGGCCCTTGCGCGGTTGCAGGATCTGGAACCGACTCCGACCTACACGGTGGCGGGGCGGACCCACCCGAAAGTGATCGAGCACCACGGTGAGGCGTACCGGGCGGGGCTGCACCAGCTCGGTGCCCAGCTGGGCGTCGCGCACGCCGTCGACTACCAGGACGTCTACCACGACCAGGAGGCGCTGGGCCGGTTGATCCGCTCCGCCGACGTGGTCGTCCTGCCCTACGACTCCCGCGAACAGGTCACCTCCGGGGTACTCATCGAAGCGGTGGCCGCCGGAGTGCCCGTCGTGGCGACGGCGTTCCCGCACGCCGTCGAGCTGCTGACCGGTGGGCCCGGTCTGGTCGTACCCCACCAGAACCCGGCGGCACTGGCCAAGGCGATCCGGCGGGTCCTGATCGAACCGGGCCTGGCCGCCCGTTTGGCCGGACGGGTCCGCCCGCTGGCCGCGCACCTGCGTTGGCCTGCGGTGGCGGCCCGCTACGGCGCCCTCGCCGACGAGCTCGTCGACGCCCGCTCACCCGCCGTCAGCGCGGTGCCGGCGTGACGGCGACCACCGGACACCCCCGGACGTCGACGCGTGGGCGCTGGGTGACGGCACCCGCCCCGAGCTTCGCGCATCTGGCTCGGCTGAGCGATGACACCGGTCTGTTCGAGCACGCACGGCATGCCATCGTCCGGCGTGAGCATGGTTACTGCACCGACGACGTGGCTCGTGGCCTGCTGGTCGTCAGTCGCGAGCCGGAGCCGAGCGAGGAACTGCTCCGGCTGGCGGAGGGTTACCTGGCGTTCCTGACCCACGCGCAGGACGCCGGCGGAGCGTTCCACAACCGGCTCGGGTACGACCGGCGCTGGGTCGACGGGCCGGGGCTCGGCGACTGGTGGGGTCGAGCTCTGTGGGGCCTGGGCACTGCCGTCGCCCGCAGCCCCGCCCCATGGGTACGCGAGGAGGCGCTGGTCGCCTTCAGTCGCGGCGCCACCCGGCGGGCCAAGGCCCCGCACACGATGGCCTTCGCCGGTCTGGGCGCGGCCGAGGTGCTTCGCCGTCACCCGGGCCACGTCGCCGCCGCGTCCCTGCTGGCGGACGCGGCCAGCACGATCGGCCCGCCGGCCTCCGATGCGGGGTGGCCGTGGCCACGGCAGGAGCTGACGTACGCCAATGCCGCCCTCGCCGAAGTGGTCATCGCCGCGAGTCAGCTTCGCGAAGGTGGCCCACCTCTCGACGATGGCCTGCGCATGTTGACCTGGCTGCGTGATGTTCAGCTCCGCGATGGGCGGCTGTCGGTCGTACCCGCCGGGGGTTGGCGGCGCGGCGCCGTACGGCTGCACCACGACCAGCAGCCGATCGAGGTCGCCGCCCTGGCCGATGCCTGCGCCACGGCGGCCACGGTCACCGGTGACCCGGAGTGGGACAACGGGGTGCGGCAGGCGGTCGGGTGGTTCCTCGGCGACAACGACCTCGGCACGCCGATGTGGGATCCGACGACCGGCGGTGGCTACGACGGGCTGACCCCGCACGGGCCCAACCTCAACCAGGGCGCCGAGTCCACCCTCGCGCTCATCTCCACGCTTCAGCACGGCCGGCGGTGGTCGTGACCCGGAGTCTGGCCGTCCGGCAGGACGTCACTCTTACCCCGGATCCACGCCGCGTCATCGTCAAGCTCTTCGTTCCGGGTGAGGACGCCGCGGTGGTACGGACCCGTGCGCAGGCACTGATCGACCGGGTCGCGCACCTCGACGACGAGGAGACCGCACGACTGCTGCGGGACACCCTCGACCGGTTCGGTGCCCGGCACCGCGACCTGGCCGGCACCTTCCACCACCACTACGAGCTGGTCCGGCATCGCGCCGCGCGGGCCCGGGACCTCTCACCGAACAGTCGGCTGCTGGTCGGCGCCTACTTCAGCCACGAGTACGCCGTCGAGGCCGCCGCCCTGTGCAACCCGTCGATGGTGGTCCACCCGGACCAGAGCGGTCTCGGCCCGGGGCAGCTGCGCGTCGCCATCAGCCTGCGCCAGGTCGGGGAGGGCCACGTGTCCTCGATCGGATTCGCCACCGCGATCGTCGGACCCGGGGAACAGCTCACGATCGCCGACCGGGCCGGGCCGTTGGCCGTCGGGCAGCGGATGGGTGTACGGCACCGTCGGGACCTGCTCGTTGCCGGCCTGGCCGAGGAGGGCTGCGACAACGAGGTCGCGGCCACGGTGCTGGACGCGTTGCCCGAGTGGTACGACGAGGCCGCCTTCGAGCGGGTGCTCGGCAACCTGCCACCCGATCTGCTCTCCCGTAGCACCGGGTTGGGGACCGTCGAACAACTGCGTCGTACCAACGCCGGCAGTTACGCCACGGGCTTCCCCGCGGACACGGTCCTGCACCAACGGGTGTTGTGGCCAGCGATCCCGGCGGAGAGCAACGGCATGGAGGACGCCCGGTTCGTCCGCTTCGTCGATGAATCCGGACCGGTGTACCGGGCCACCTACACCGCCTACGACGGCCGGAAGATCGCCACCCGCGCGCTGGCCAGCGACGACCTGCGCCGGTTCGAGATGACCCCGATGCGCGGACCGGGCGCCCGCAACAAGGGGCTCGCGCTGTTCCCGCGTACCGTCGGCGGCCGGCACCTGGCACTCTGCCGTGCCGACGGCGAGACCATCGGCCTGACCGCCCTGAACGGCGAGAGCCGCTGGCAGGCCCCGACCCCGTTGCACGCACCGGGCGAGAGTTGGGAGTTGATCCAGGTCGGAAACTGCGGATCACCGATCGAGACCGACGCCGGCTGGCTCGTGCTCACCCACGGCGTCGGGCCGATGCGTCGGTACGCGATCGGTGCGCTCCTGCTCGACCTGCACACACCGGAGCGGGTCGTCGCCCACCTGCCTGGTGCGCTCCTCGCACCCGACGAGGACGACCGGGACGGGTACGTGCCGAACGTCGTCTACTCCTGCGGTGCGCTGGTGCACGACGGTGAGCTGTGGGTGCCGTACGGGGCGAGTGACGCGCGAGTGGGATTCGCCACCGTGCCGCTGTCCGCGCTCCTCAGCGCGATGGTCGAGGCCCCAGAATCGGGCAGCCGGAACGAATGAGCGCGGTGGTGCTGCCCCGGCGGCCGGTTGGTCACCGGCCGCCGGGGCGCATCGGTCAGGACTCAGACCTGCGGCGTCGATAGAGGAGCAGCAGAGCCGCGCCGGTGGCGACGGCGACGCTGCCGATTCCGGTCAGGACGGGAAGCAGGGCGGCATCGCCGCTGCTGCCGGTCACGGGCAACTCGCTGCGGGTGGGCCGTGCCGTGGGCTGCCCGGTCGGCGTGACCGTGGGCTGCCCGGTCGGCGTACCTGTGGGCTGGCCGGTCGGGGTGCTGGTCGGCGTGCCCGTGGGCGTACCTGTGGGCTGGCCGGTCGGGGTCTGGGTGGGCGTCCCCGTCGGCTGGAGGCAGACGGGGGCGTTGATGGTGTTGGTGTCCAGGGTGACAGCGCCGGTCTGTGCCAGGGCGCGGCCCTGGAGGGTGGCGCCGGTGTTCATGGTGATCGAGGTCTGGGCCAGGATGTTGCCCATGAACCGGGTGCCCGTGTCGAGCGTGGCCGAGCTGCCCACCTGCCAGTAGACATTGCAGGGCGAGGACCCGTTGATGAACACGACGCTGCTGTTGGGCGCGGTGATGAGTGTCGAGGCGATCTGGAAGATGAACACCGCCGCCGGGTCACCCTGACTGTCGAGCGTCAGGGTTCCGGTCAGCTGCGCGGCACCGATCCGATAGACGCCAGGGAGCAGCGTGGTGCCGCCCAGCTCGGCCGGCAGGTTGGTGAACGGGGTCCGGCCGGCCGCGTCGTTGTAGGCGGTGGTCAGGTCGTTCTTGGCCTGCAGGGCGACGGCGTCGCCGAGGTGGGTCTCGCCGCCGACGATGCCCGGCGGGAAGCCGGGCGCGGTGTTGCCAGGGCTGACGCCGAGGCTCTGGGCGAGGAAGCTTGGACCGGTGTTGGTGACCGTGGAGCCGGCGAGTACGGAGAAGTTCGCCGCCGTCCCGAGTCCCACCGGTGCTTCGGCGGCGCTCGCGCCGGTGCCGCTGACGAGAAGGACGGCGACGGCTGTACCACTGGCGGCGATTGCCGCCAGTGCGGACAGGGCCACCCGTCTCGGTTGGCTGAATAGTTTGGTTGTCACGACGTGCCCTTTCGCGAAGGCATCTCACCAGACGCCAGTTGTGCGGCGGCTGGAGGCCGCACGAGCCACAGAGGTTCTCAACCGGACTTTTGCACACCTAATTCGCAAAAGTTGCAAAACCAGCGAGATGGATGAGGTCGGTGGGGCGAAAGGTGGGCGACCGGTCAGGCGTGGACGATCGGCAGGCGAGGAACGCGGCGGGGCGCGGTAGCCTCACCGCTCGCACTACGTGCTCCTGCGATCGGGAGGACAGGGGGAGGTGGAGCATGGCCGACGTCGGCGAGGTGGTGCGGTGGTTGCAGCTCAACGCGCCCCGGGGTGGCCCGGACGAGGTGTCGCAACTGGTCGCCCGTGCGGCGCCCGCCATCGACGCCAGCGAGATCGTGATCTATCTGGCCGACTACACGCAGACCCTCCTCGTGCCGCTGCTCGGCGCGGGTCTCGACCGGGACCAGTTGCCGATCGAGACGACGCTCGCCGGCCGGGCCTTCACCACCCTCGACATCCAGCGCGCGCCCGACAACCCGGACCGGGTCTGGGTGCCCCTGCTGCTCGGGTGCGAGCGGATGGGCGTACTGGAGATCGTCTCCCCGGTCGCCGCCGATGAGACGATGGACGGTTCGGCCTGGGAGGTGGCGGTCAACGTCGCCCAGATCCTGGTCAACCGCCGGCTCTACGGTGACGTGGTCGAGCGGATGCGGCGGCGGATGCCGATGCAGGTCGCGGCCGAGATCGTGTGGGGTCTGCTCCCACCGCTGACCTTCGCCACCGACGACCTGGTGGTCACCGCCATCCTCGAACCGTGCTACGACGTCGGCGGCGACATCTTCGACTACGCGTTGAACGACGACGTGCTCAGCGTCGGGCTCTTCGACACCTGTGGGCACGGCATCAAGGCGAGCACCCTGGCCTCACTGGTGGTCAGCGCGTACCGCAACGCCCGTCGGTGTGGCCTCGACCTGGTCGACACGGCGATCAGCATCGACCGGTGGGTGCGGTCCGAGCACCCGAACTTCTTCGCGACCGGGTTGCTCATCGAGTTGGACCGTCAGACCGGCCGGCTCAGCATGATCAACGCGGGTCACCCAGGTGCCATGTTGCTGCGCGACGGCAAGGCCATCCGAGAGCTCCCTGGGCCGACCGCGTTGCCCCTCGGCCTGGGTCACCTGACTCCCCGCCGACCGCGGGTACACGTCGAGGACCTGCACCCGGGTGACCGCATCCTCGCCTACACCGACGGCATCACCGACGCCCGCAGCGCGGAGGGGGAGCAGTTCGGGCTGGACCGGCTCGTCGACTTCGTCAACCGCGCTTTGAACGACGGGTTGCCCAGCCCGGAGACGATGCGTCGCCTGGTCCGCGCGGTCGTCGGCTACCAGGACGACCAGCTTGAGGATGACGCGACCGCCCTGTTCGTGGAGTGGCGGCCGCCGCACCTGCCGCTCGCGCACCTGCGCGACCTCGCCGCGCTCCGACCCTGACCGCGCGCAGTGGGATTTTGCACTCGCAGTGCACTTGTCTCCGATTGCGGGGCTGTCTAGCGTCACCTCATGGCTGACTCATGGACCTTCGCCGTGGCGCGTGACGACCTCGGGCAGACCACGCTCGTCGATGGCTCCACTCCCGCCCTGGCCGACGGCGAGGCGCTGCTGCGCGTGGACCGCGTCGGCCTCACCGCCAACAACGTGACCTACGCGGTGCTCGGCGACTCGATGCGCTACTGGCAGTTCTTTCCGCCGGCGGCCCAGGGCCTCGGGCCGCAGTGGGGCCTGCCGCCGCTCTGGGGCTTCGCCGACGTGGTCGCCTCGGCGGCGGCGGGGGTCGAGGTGGGGCAACGGTTCTACGGCTATCTCCCGCCCGCCGGTCACCTCGTGGTGCGGCCGGACCGGGTGGACGCGTCCGGGTTCCGCGAGGCGAGCCCGCACCGGGCCGAGCTGCCGTCGCCGTACAACGCGTACCGGTCGACCACCGGCGACCCGGCGTACCAGCGCGACCAGGAGGATCTGCTGATCCTGTTCCGGCCGCTGTTCTTCACCTCGTTCATGCTGGCCGACCAGGTCGTCGACAACGACTTCTACGGCGCCGAGGCGCTGCTGGTGTCGTCGGCGTCGAGCAAGACCGCGTACGCCGCCGCGTTCGAGCTGCACCGGCGCGGGCCGCGCCTGGTCGGTCTCACCTCACCCGGCAACCTGGCGTTCACCCGGTCGCTCGGCTGCTACGACGAGGTCGTGTCGTACGACGACATCGACGCCCTCGACGTGGTCCCGACGGTCTACCTCGACCTGTCCGGCGCGCCCCCGACCCGTGCCGCCCTGCGTCGGCGCCTCGGCGACCGGCTCGTCCGGGACATCGCGGTCGGGCTCACCAACCAGACGCCGAACGCCGAAGCCGCCGAGGAGGTGTTCTTCGCGCCGGTGCAGATGCGCAAGCGCAGCCACGACTGGGGCCGCGACGGCCTCGACCAGCGGTTCACCGAGGCATGGCAACGCTTCGCCGCCGTGGTGAGCGGGTGGCTGGACGTTCGGGTGGGTGCCGGGCCGGCGGCGCTGCAACACGCCTGGCTCGACGTTCTCGCTGGTCGTACGCCGCCACGGGTGGGCCACGTCATCCAACTCTGATCAGGCTGAGGCTGCGATGTCGGGATTGAGCTGGTGACGCAGCGCGGCCAGGGAGCGGGTGATCAGCCGGGACACGTGCATCTGTGAGACGCCGATCCGGTCGGCGATCTGGGCCTGGGTCAGGTTGCCGTGGAAGCGCAGGCTCAGGATCTCGCGTTCGCGGGCCGGCAGCGTGGCGAGGGCCGGGCCGAGGGCGACGCGGATCTCGACGAGATCGAACGCGCGGTCGTCGTCGCCGAGGGTGTCCCCGAGCTCGCGGCTGCCGTCAGCCCCGGTCGGGGTGGACAGCGAGGTGGCCCGGTAGGCGCGTGCACCCTCCAGCCCCTCCAGGACGGTCTCCTCGGTCACGTCGAGGTAGGACGCGACGTCGGCGACGGTCGGCGAGCGGCCGAGGTTCTGAGTCAGGGCGCTGTTCGCCGCGCTGATCGACAGGCGCAGCTCCTGGAGGCGGCGGGGTACGCGCACCGCCCAGGTGCGGTCCCGGAAGTAGCGCTTGATCTCGCCGACGATGGTGGGAATGGCGTACCCGCTGAAGTCGACGCCTCGGTCGTGGTCGAAGTTGTCCACGGCCTTGATGAGCCCGACGAAGGCGGTCTGGGCCAGGTCGTCATCGGGTGCGCCGCGTCCGCCGTAGCGGCGGGCCAGGTGCCGGGCGAGCGGCAGCCACGCCTCGATTGCGCGGTCCCGCACTGCCGGACGGCGGGGATCGTCTGCCGGGGTCGCCGCCAGGGCGGCGAGGAGGTCGTCCGGGCTCTGCTCGCTGCTCCGCGGATCGATGCCGGCGCTGGTGGCGTTGTCGACGATGGTGGCCATCTGGGTGGTCCTTCCCGCAGGCCCGTCGATCGAGTCGACCGGAAGGGTCTCCGAACCGGCTACCGCCGGGGCGCACGTACGGGCGAAGGTGCGCTGTCGCAAGGCCACGAACACGGGCCTCGCCACCGCGTCATGTCGTTCACTTGATGACCCGGACACTACCCGAAAGACTGACTATTTTCTAGCCGAAAGTATGAGACCAAGCATTCGGGGTAGGGGCAGCGCGTTGAGATCAGCCGCGCTCATCCGAGGCGTCGACAGCGGCCGGGGCCGACTGGGCCGGCTTCACCGCGAACGGGTGGCGCAGTCGCCGCATGGCCTCCTCGCTGCTGTCGAAGGTCACCGCCGGTCCGTCCAGCCCGTCGCCGTGCGACGTGGCGAGGAACAGGGCGGGTCGGCCGTTGTCGTTCGATGTCATGCAGGGATCCTGTCTCTACGAAAGGGGTGCGTCTGGGGCCTCGGCAACGTCGGCCGTGCGACCTGGTGACGCTTCGGCGCACACGTTGGCGCCCGAATGCTGGTGTCCTGTGCACGGGCGAGCGCCCGGCGACACCGACACCCCGCACCATACCCGGCGTAGCCGCCCCTTATGCGCCGCCGACGGACCCGTCTCGCTTGTGGCGAACCGGGCGCCCGGGAATTCTGTAATCCCACCCGCTGCCGCGAGTCTCCGATCTTGAGGGCGGTCAGCACACCCAGCGTGGGCGCCGCGCGGATGAGCACCCGAGGAGTGAGACCCATGTCGTCAGCCGGTCGAGCACTGCCCGATGTCGGGTTGGTCGTCGCGGCCCGGCAGGGCGACCAGCGCGCTCTCGATGACGTCGTCGCGGCCTCGCTCCCGCTGGTGTACAACATCGTCGGGCGTGCGCTGCGCGGTCACGCCGACGTCGACGACGTGGTCCAGGAGACGTTGGTACGGGTGATCCGGTACCTGCCCGCGCTCAACGACCCGGCGGCGTACCGGTCCTGGCTGGTGGCGATCACCATCCGTCAGGTGCGTGACTGGGAGACGCGCCGCCGCGTCGCGCTCAACCGCGACGCCGGGCTGGACGCGATCCACAACGTGCCCGACCCCGCCTCCGACTTCGCGGGAATGACCATCCTCCGGCTCGGCCTCACCGACCAACGACGCGAGGTCGCCGAGGCGACCCGCTGGCTCGACCCGGACGACCAGGAACTGCTTTCGCTGTGGTGGCTGGAGGAGACCGGCGAGATCACCCGGAACGAGGTCGCCGACGCGCTCGGGTTGTCACCCGGGCACGTCGCGGTGCGGATCCACCGGATGAAGGAGCAGATCCAGAGCGCCCGCGGCGTCGTACGCGCGCTCCGCGCCCGCCCTGGCTGCCCGGACCTGGGCGCCGTGACCGCCGAGTGGGACGGCACGCCCAGCTCGCTGTGGCGCAAGCGACTGGCTCGACACGTCCGCGACTGCGCGTTCTGCGGACGGCTGGGAACCACCCTCCTGCCGATCGATCGGCTGCTCGCCGGTATGCCGCTGCTGCCGCTGCCGGCGGGTCTCGGCGCCCACCTGCCGAGCGCGGCCGCCCCGGCCGCCGCCGCGCAGGCCGTCGCGCCGCCGAGCCCGACGGCCGGACCCGCCGCCGGGCCGACCCCACCCGGCGCGGTGCCCACCGATGCGGGCGGCGGCCCGAGCGTCGTCGACCTCGCGGTGAACCGGCCCCGTGGCCTCGTGCCGTCCCTCGCCGCTGGTGTGGCCGCCGCCGTCCTGGCCATCACCATGGCGGTGGTGATCCTGCCGGACGATCCGTCCGCACCCTCGTGGGCGGCGCCGCCGTCTGCTGCGCCCACCGTCATCGCCACCCCGAGCGTCGCGCCCTCGCCGAGCGCGCGGCCCTCGTCGAAAGCTCCGGTGGTTCCGGCGGTCAGCTCCGCCCGCAAGGGCGTCGGGGTGTGGAACTTCGCCGGGGCGAGCCAGGCGTTGGCGAACTCCAAGGCCAGCTGGTACTACACCTGGGGCACCCAGCACCCGGGGATCAGCACGCCGCGCGGTGCGACGTTCGTGCCGATGATCCGCAGCGCGGAGAACGTCACCGCCGCGGAGCTGGCTCGGGCCAAGGCCGCCGGGCCGTACCTGCTCACCTTCAACGAGCCGGACCTGCCCGAGCAGGCGAACATGACCGTCGAGCAGGCGTTGGACCTGTGGCCGCAGCTGATGGCGACGGGCAGCAAACTGGGCAGCCCGGCGGTCGCCTGGGGTGGGCCTGACCCGCAGGGTTGGCTGGACAGGTTCATGACCGGCGCCCAGGCCCGCGGCCACCGGGTGGACTTCATCACGCTGCACTGGTTCGGCGCCGACTTCACGACCGCCACCGCGGTGGCCCAACTCCGGCAGTACCTCCAGGCCGTCTACCAGCGGTACCGGAAGCCGATCTGGCTGACCGAGTTCGCGCTGATCCGCTTCGCCGGGGGCGGTTCGCAATTTCCCAGTCAGCAGCAGCAGGCGGCCTTCCTCACGGCAGCCACCGCCATGCTCGGCCAACTCCCCTACCTGCAGCGCTACGCCTGGTTCGGGCTACCCGCCACGGACAAGGATCGGTCCGGGTTGTTCAGCGACGGGACCGAGGCGACAGTGGTCGGCCGCGCGTTCCAAGCCGCCCGCTGAGCACTGGCGAACGAATGGACGAGCAGATCATGGTGCGCCGAGGGCTTCGCGTACGGGCCGGGCGGCTGGTCGGCGTTGTCGCGACCCTGGTCGCCACGGCATTGGCCGTCGGGCTCACCCAGGGGTGGGGCCGCACCAACCAGGAACCGGCAGCGTCGTCGGTAACAGCGTCGCCGGCCGCTGTGGTGCCGACCGCGCCGGTGGTGCTCAACGGCACCGACGACGCCTTCATCCAACTGCTGATCCCGATGAACGAGGGCGCGCTCGCGCTGATCGACCAGCTCGACACCCGCCCGGCGGATCCGTCGCTACGGGCCCTCCTCGGCGAGGTCCGGAAGGCCCATCAGGCAGAGTTGCGGGACCTACGTGGGCTGTTGGGCGCAGGCAACGTGCCGGAGCTGAACATCCACGAGGGGCATCAGATGCCCGGCATGGTCACCGATGCCCGCCTCGCCGAGCTACGTGCCGCGTCCGACGCGGAGGTGTCGTCGCGGGCGGCTGCCCTGATCCGGGCGCACCTCGCGCAGACCGTGGTGCTGTGCCGGGGCGAGCAGACCGCCGGGGGAAGCCCGGAGCTGAAGGCGCTCGCCGGCCGGATCCAGCAGGCGCGGGCCGCCGAGCTGAACACGCTGGACAACCAGCCCGGCGCGCCCACCGCCGTACCGGGCGGCTGAGCATGCGGCCCAGGGGACCGGCCGATGCGGACGTCTGACCTGCACGCCGACGTCCACCCCTCGTCCCGGGCGTCCCGCCCCGCCCACCGTGCCGTCACGACGGACGCCGTCCGCCCGGTGCGACGCCCGACGCACCGGACCCGGAGCGCGACACCGCCCGACGCGGTCGCCCCGGTGCCGGCGGCAGGTTGGCGCGGTGGCCACCGACGCGCCGCCGGTCGGGCCACCATCGTCGCCTCGGTTCTGACGGTCAGTCTCGGGTGGCTGCTCGCGATCCTCGTCGCGCCGCACGTCACCCTCTCTCCGGGTGCGCGGATGGTCGCCCTCTTCGGCCACCTGACCTGCCTCGTGGTGGGCTTCGGCGCGGTGCTGACGGTGGACTGGTTCAGCCTCCGCTGGCTGCTGCGCCGGGAACCGCTCGGCACCGTGCTGACCGCCGCCCGCGGCGCGCACCTGCTCATCTGGCTGGGTCTGGTGGGTCTGCTCGCCAGTGGGGCCGCCCTCGGGCCGGACACGTCGTCCGGGCTGGTCTGGGTCAAGTTGCTCGCGGTGCTGGTGGTCGGCATCAACGGGCTGTTCCTCGGCCGGGTCCGGGATCGACTCGTGGCCGTGCAGGGCCGCCCACCCTGGTCCGCCCTGCTGCCCGGTGTCGCCGCCGCCACGATCTCGCAGGTCGCCTGGTGGACCGCGACCCTCGTCGGCTTCTGGAACGCCAACGGCTGACGGTCAGGCTGGCGTCGGGTGTCTCGCCGTGAACCGGGCGCGGGTCAGGAACGCGAGCTGGGCCCGCTTGTCCGGCATGTCGATCTCGGAGTCGAAGGTGAAGCCCTCGATCTCCAGTCGGCGTAGGGCGAGGTGGTTGCGGACGTCCGGCTCGACCACGATCCGCTGCGCGGCCGGGTCGCGGAACAGGAAGCGGGCGACGGCCGGGCCGACCGCGTTGGTGAGGCTGCGGGCGAGGCGCCGGTCGGGGCTGAGCAGCAGGTGCATCCCGACGTCGCCGGGCTGGACGGGGTAGCGCTCGCCGACCGGGTCCGCCTCGGGCTGATAGCTCTGGAAGAGGCCGACCGGCTCCCCGTCAACCTTGATCAGGTACGCGTGGTGCGTGGGCAGACTGTCCACAAAGGCGTAGATCTCGCGGACCTCTTCGAGGGTGTGCGAACCCATGCCCCAGAAGGAGTTGCGGGGCAGGGTCACCCAACCGTGCAGGAGTGCGGCGTCCCGGTCGGGGTCCACGGTCACCAACGACAGCTCGCCGAGACCGGCGATCTTCTCCTGGTACGTCATCGGGCGCTGTCCTCTGTTCCATCCGGGGCGCAACTTAGGTTAACCTCCCCTAACCAAGGATGACCTTACCTGGAGGGGTGCGTGAAACGGAACTGGGAGGCCCTGGTCCTCAAGGCCATGGGAGGTCGGGACTTTCGGTTGACCGTCCTGAGCACCGAGTCAATCGACGGGCACTACCAGCGGCTTCTCCTGGACGGGGGCGGCCTGCTGGAGACGTGTGGGGTGCACCCCACGATGTGGATCCGGCTGTGGTTCGACAACGACGGCCGGGCCCACCAGCGCGCGTACACGTTGGTGGACCCCGACCCGACCACCGGCCGATTCACCCTCGAATTCGCCATCCACGACGGCTGTGCGGCCCGCTGGGCCACCACGGCCAAGGTCGGCGACACCATCAGCGCGACAGTGCAGGGCAGCGCCTTCGAGCTTCCCGACCCCACGCCCGAGCACCTCTACCTGGTCGGCGACGCGGCCTCCCTGCCCGCGGTGAACAGCCTGCTCGACGCCGGTGCCGACATCCCGGCGACGGTCTGGCTGGAGTACGCCCACGAGGGTGAGAAGGCGCTCGCGCTGCGGGCCCGGGCGCACCACGACGTCACCTGGGTGCCACGGCGCGACGCGGGTCAGCATCTCGTCGACACGGTCTGCGCCGCCCTGCCGACCACCGGCGCGGGCCACTACTGGGTGGCCTGCGAGGCGGCCACCACCCGCGGCATCACCCGACACCTCCGCAAGACGCTGGGCGTCGACAAGGACAGGTTGACCTCTCTCGGCTACTGGAAAGCGGCATGAAGGGCCGGCTCGGCACCCTGACCGCGCTGTACGTCACCCAGTACCTCGGCGTCGGCTTCATCACCGTCGGGCTCACCGCCATCCTGCGCGACGGCGGCACCTCGCTGGACACGCTGGCGCTGTTGCAGATCGTCGGCCTGATCTGGCCGATCAAGTTCCTCTGGGCGCCGATCCTCGACCGGTACGGCTCACGGCACCGCGGCCACTACCGCTCCTGGCTGCTCGTGCTCCAGACCGCCCTGGTGCTCACCCTGCTGGCGCTGCTCCCGTTCGCCAGCCCGGCCGACGCGCTCGGCCCGATCATCGCGATCTGCGCCGCGTACGTGTTCTTCTCGGCCACCCAGGACATCGCCGTGGACGCCGTCGCGGTCCGGATGCTCGCCGACTCGGCACGGGGGACCGGCAACGGCATCCAGGTCGCCGCGAGCTACCTCGGCAACCTGCTCGGCGGCGGAGCCTGCGTCCTGGTCTACGACCAGTTCGGCTGGGCGCCGGCGATCGGCCTGCTGGCCGCGATGACGGCGGTCGGCCTGCTGGTGGTGTGGCGGTTCCGGGAGCCTCCCCGTACCGATCGGGTGGAACGGGTCGGCGCGGCCTACCGGGCGTTGCTGTCGGTGTTCGGCCAGCCGGGCTGCCGGTGGTGGACCTTCGGTGTGGTGCCGCTGGTCTACGTCGGCGCGGGCATGGCGTACGCCCTGGTCACCCCGGCTCTGGTCGACGCCGGTTGGTCGTTGGGTCGGATCGGCGTCGTCACCGGCGTGGTGATCAGCGCCCCGGCCATCGTGGCGGGTCTGGTCGCGGGGCTCGGGATCGGGCGGTTCGGGCGCGGTGGCGTGCTCGTGGTCGGGGGCGTGGCGCTCACTGTGTCGACGTTGCTGCTGCTGCCGTTGATGAACGGCCGTGCGCCGCTGGCCGGGACGGTCGCCGCGCTCTGCTGCTTCATGGTGGCCTACACCATCGCCAACGTCGTGCTCTACACGGTCAACATGGACTACTCCCGGCCCGACACCGGTGGCACCGACTTCACCGTGCTGTCGTCGTTCGGTCTGGTCTGCTCGTTCGTGGCGGCGTCCATCGGTCTCGCGGCCGCCGACCGGGTCGGCTATCCGGCGGTAGCGGTCGCGGCCATCGTGCTGGTGGCCGCCGGGGTCGCCCTCGGCCTCGCCCATCAGCGGCGATTCCCGCACCGGCCCGGCTCCGCCGTCGACCCGACGGCCGAGCAGCCCACCGAGCAGCCCGCAGTGGACGGCGTCAAGGCGGTGGCGTGACCACCGTCCAGCCGGCCACCGACACCGCGACATCGGCACGACTGCCACAGCGATGGCTCATCCTGGCCGTGCTGTGCGTCGCGCAACTGGTCGTGGTGTTGGACAACACCGTGCTGACCGTGGCGGTGCCGGTGCTCACCACCGAGTTGGGTGCCAGCACCGCCGAGGCGCAGTGGATGATCAACGCGTACGCGTTGGTGCTGTCCGGGTTGCTGCTCACCGCCGGTAGCGCCGCCGACCGGTACGGCCGCCGTCGGATGCTGCTCGCCGGGCTGGTCCTTTTCGGGGTCGGCTCGCTGGCCGCCGGTCTGGCCAGCACCAGTGGGCAGTTGATCGCCGCGCGGGCCGGGATGGGCATCGGTGGCGCGTTGCTGGTCACCGCGACGCTCGCGGTGGCGATGCAGGTCTTCGACGCCGCCGAGAGGTCCCGGGCGATCGGCATCTGGGCCGCCACCAGCGCGTTGGGCTTCGCCATCGGGCCGCCGATCGGCGGCACGATCCTCGCGCATCTGCCGTGGGGCGCGATCTTCCTGATGAACGTGCCGATCGTGCTGGTCTGCCTGCTCGTCGGTCGCGCGCTGGTCCCCGAGTCCCGCGGGCCGGCCGGCGGCCGACTCGACGTGCTCGGCGCCGTGCTCTCCACCGCCGGCCTGACCGCGGTCGTCTGGGCGATCATCTCCGGGCCGGAGCGCGGGTGGGCGTCGACCGAGGTGATGGGCGCGGCGATTGTCGGCGTACTCCTGCTCGGGATCTTCGTGCGGTGGGAGCTACGGATCGCGCACCCGATGCTGGACATGCGCTTCTTCCGGGACCGGCGCTTCGTCGGTGCGATCTCCGGCGTCGTGCTGATCACGTTCGGTGCCACCGGCGCGCTGTTCCTGCTCACCCAGCACCTCCAGTTCGTCCGGGGTTATCCCGCCTGGGAGGCCGGTCTGCGGATGGCGCCGTTCGCGCTGTCCATCGTGCTGCTCAACGTCAGCGGCGTCGTCGCGAGCGTGATCCGTCGGCTCGGCCTGGCGGTCGCCATCGCCGTTGGCATGACGCTGCTCGCGGCTGGTCTTGCGCTGATCACCCTATTTCCGTCCGACGGGTACGGGGTGTTGCTGGTCGGGCTGCTCGTCATGGGTGTCGGTTGCGCGCTGGCCAATCCGGCCATCGTCGAGGCGGTGATGAGCGCGATCCCGGCGGCGAAAGCCGGCGCGGGCGCGGGGGTCGACGGCACCATGACCGAGGTGGGCAGCAGCCTCGGCATCGCGGTGTTGGGTGCCGTGCTGAACGCCCGGTTCGCGGCGCTGCTGCCGGCGGCTCTGGCCGGCGCCGGGTCGTTTCCCGCGGCTCTCGCCGCCGCCGGTGAAGGGGCGGAACGGGAGGCCGTGACGGTCGCCTTCGCCTCGGCGCTGGAGACGGGGCAGCTGGTGGGCGCGGCTGCGGTGTTGATCGGTGGCCTCGTGGCCGCCGGTTTGCTACACCGGGCAGACCGCACCAAATCCGCCTAATAAGGGTAGGCTACCCTAATAGTGACATCGTGGTAGTCGACGGAGGCGGTATGCGGCTCTACCTGACCGCGCTCAACCCCACCGACGCCGTCCTGGACGGGTTCCTCCCGGCGGCGGCGGCGCTCGGGCTGTCGGCGACCGTGCTGACCGACCGGCCCGCCGAATGGCCGGCGGACGTGCGGGTGGCGCGCTGCACGGTCCGCGACCCGGCCGCTGTGGTCGCGGCGGCGGCACCCACCCGACCGGTGGCGCTACTGTCCAACAGCGACCATCTCCAGGAGGCCACCGCGATCGCCGCCCGAAAGCTCGGCCTGCCCGGCAAGGACCCGGACGCCGCCCGTCTCTGCAAGGACAAGGCCGCGGCCCGCCGGGCGATCGCCGCTGCGGGCCTCGATCTGGTACGCGCCGTCACCGTCGACCCCGGCGCCGCGCCGGAGGTGCCGACCGGGATGTTCCCGGCGGTCGTCAAACCCCGCGAGGGGGTGGCCAGTGAGGACGCGTACCTGGTGGCCGACCACGCCGAGCTGGTCGCCCGGGTCGCCGAGATCCGTGGCCGGCGGCCGGACGTGGCCCTGGTGGTCGAGGAGTACCTCGACGGCGAGCTGCGGACCTTCGAGACCCTCGGCGACGGCACCGAGCTGGCCTCCCTCGGCGGGTGGCGCACCGGCCTCGGCCCGCCGCCGACCTTCACCGAGGAGAGCCTCGCCTGGTCGCCCCCGGCCGAGCCGGCGCGCACCCAGCTGCGGGCACGGCTCGACGCGCTCGGGGTCGGCTTCGGCGCCTGCCACACCGAGTACGTCGTCTCCGACGGCCGGGTCCGGCTGATCGAGGTGAACTACCGCCTCATCGGCGACCGGATGGACCTGATCCTCGCCGAACTGCTCGGCGTGCCGTTGTTCGAGTACGTCATCCGGCTGCACCTCGGCGAGCCGCTGACCGCCCTCGGCCTGCCCGACACTGTCGACCGCTACGCCCGGGTCGAGTACGTCTGCGCGGACCGGTCCGGCCGTCTCGTCGCCGCACCGGGCCCACTCGACACCGTCCACGGCGACGTCCGGCTGGGCTGCCGTCCGCTGCGCGAGGTGGGCCGCACCGCCGAGCACACCGGCACGAACCGCGACTACCTCGCCGTGCTGCACGGAATCGGCCCCGACGAGGGCACCGTCCGGCAGTCGCTGGCCGCCCTCCGCAGCGACCTCCAGTGGACCATCGTCGAGTGAGCGACGACTGCGAGCGGGAGGTCTTCGCCCGGGTGCTCGACGCCCTGCTGCGCGAGGACCACCTCGGGCTGCGCAGCGCCGGCCGACCGGACGGGCCCGACTGGTGGCAGGTGCCACACCCCGCTGGCCTGCTGCGCCTTCCGGTCCGCGCCGACGGGTTTCAGCAGGCCCTGCGCAGCGCCGCGCCGATGGTGCTGCTAATGACCCACGCCGGCGAAGCAAAGCGCACGGAGACGCTGGACGGGCTGTTGACGCTGCTCGCCCCACGCGACAACGCCGAGGCCGAGGCCGGCTGGCGGGACTTCGGCGTCGAGTGCCACGCCGACCTGCGGGCCCGACGGCTCGCCGCCCGCGACCGGGCACGGGTGCTCACCGAGGTGGCCGCCGAACGCGTGCACACCCCGACCGGCCTGCCGGCGGCGCTCCTGGACGACGTGCTCGCCGCCCACCACGGCCACCCCGTCTACCCCACCGACCGGTGCCGGCACGGTCTTCGCGACGACGAACTGCTCCGGTACGCCCCGGAGCACGCCCCACGTTTCGCGCTGCGCTGGTACGCCGCCCCGGCCGAGGACGTCCGGCTCGCGGGCGAGCTGCCGTCGTGGTGGCCGCGCGCGCCGCGACCGGATCAGCTGCTGCTGCCGGCGCATCCGATCACAGTGGCCCGCGACGCGCTTCCAGTGGTCGACCTGCCGGTGACTCCGGTGCGCCCCACCCTCTCCATGCGGACGGTGGCGCTCGACCACGACCCGTACCTGCATCTCAAACTGCCGCTGCCGACCGCGAGTCTCGGCGCGCGCAACCGGCGCACGCTGCAACCGGGCTCGCTCGCCGACGGCGCGGCCGTCGCCGCACTGCTCGACCGGATCGCCACCGCCGAACCCAGCTTCGCCGGTCGGATCCGGCACGCGGACGAGAGCACCTGGGCGCACGTCGACGGCGACGAGCGGCGCGGTTTCCTGCTGCGCCGATTTCCGCGCGACCTGGCCGGCGTCCAGGTGGTGCCGGTCGCGGCCCTCGCCGCCGCCGACCCGGTGGCGGGCACGGTCCTCGAACGGATCAGCCCGCAGCGGCCCGTAGCGCTGCTCGAGTCCTACCTGGACCTGCTGCTCGACTGGCACGTCCTCCTCTGGCTACGCCACGGGATCGCCCTGGAGGCGCACCCGCAGAACATCCACCTGCTGGTGCACCCGGACGGCACGGTCGGCCTGCTCTACAAGGACAACGACGGCGCCCGGCTCGACCCGCGGCACGGCGGCCCGAACGGGCTCGCCCTGCACGACGACCGGATGTGGGCGCGCGACCCGCACGAGTTGGCCGACGTGTTCATCACCATCACCCTGCACCTGGCCGCGGCCGCGCCCCTGGTCGCCCTGGCCGCCAGAGGGCTGCCCGTGCCGTCACCCGCCGAGGCGCTGGTGCCCCGGCTCGGCGCCGCCCGCGACCGGTGGGGCGACGGACCGGCGGCGCGGACCTTCACCGAGCGGGTCCTGCACGCCACCCAGTTGCCCATCAAGGCGATGCTCACCGCCGGGACCCTGCTGCCCAAACAGCGGCTCGGCTGCGCCGACATCAACAAGTACTACCTGCGTACCGGCCCGAACTACCTCCGGGAGACACGATGACGAGCGCGCAGTTGCGCTCCCGGCCGGCCACCGACACCGGTCAGCGCGCCGACCTGGCCGCCGCCCACGCCGTCTTCGGCTGCCTGCTGCGCGAGCTGGCCCCGCCGGACGGCACCCCGACCGTGGTCGACAGCGCCGTCCGGCTGCTGCTGCGGCACCTCGACGTCACCGTGCGGTGCGAGGTCGCGCGAACCTCGCCGCTCGGCGCGCACCGCTACACCGGCCCGGTCCAACGCAGCTCCGGCGGAGGACGGTGGGAAGACCTGGACGCGGACGGGTTGGCCGCCCTGGTCGCGGCGGAGCTCACCACCCGTACCGGCCTGGCCAACGACGAGTTCGCCGAGCAGGTCCGGGCCAGCCGGGACACCGTGGCCCGGCTGCTGGCCGACCGACCGGCCGAGGATCCGACCCCCACCGGTGAGCCCGCCATCGACGCGTACGTCGACTCCGAGCAGTCGCTGGTCTTCGGCCACCCGCACCACCCCACCCCGAAGTGGCGCAGCGGTGATCCGGACAGCTGGCGGGCGTACGCGCCGGAGCTGCGCACCGCGTTCCGGCTGCACTGGCTGGCCGTACCGGACGACCTGACCGCCGAGGCGGGGCCGTTCGATCCGCTGGTGGCCGCCCTAGACCCACCACGGCCCCCGCGCGGGCACCGCGTCCTGCCGGTGCACCCCTGGCAGCTGTCGCTGATCCCGCCCACCCACCCACGGCTGCGCGACCTGGGGGCGGCCGGTGTGCCGGTACGACCCACGGCGAGCGTCCGTACCCTCTACGCCCCCGTGGCCGACCTGTTCGTGAAGACCAGCCTGCACGTGCGGATCACCAACTGCCTGCGCAAGAACGCCCGCTACGAGCTCACCGGCGCGGTGGCGCTGACCGACCTGCTGGCCCGGGTGCCGCTGCCGGACGGGGTGGGGCTGCTCGCCGAGCCCGCCTACCGCACTGTCGACGTCCCCGGCCCGGACGAGGCGTACGGAACGATCCTGCGTGGCGGTCTGCGCCCGCACCTGCGTCCCGGCGACACCCCGGTGCTGGCGGCGGCGCTGGCCGCAACGCCGCTGGTGACGCCGGATCCGGTGGCCTGGTGGCGCGCGTACGTCGGCCTGCTGGTGCCGGCGGTGCTGCGCAGCTGGCTCAGCCACGGCGTCGTGCACGAGGCGCACCTGCAGAACGTGGTCGTCGTGCTCGACCGGGATCGCCGCCCGGTACGCATGCTGCTGCGCGACCTGGAGGGGGTGAAGCTGGACGCCGATCGGTGGGGCACCTGGCCGGACGGCGTTCCGGCGCAGGTCCGCTACGGTCCCCGGGCCGCCCACCGCCGGATCGTCTACTGCCTGTTCGTCAACCACCTCGGTGGGGTCAGCGGGGCCCTCGCTGACGCGCGGCCGGGAATCGAACGGCGGCTGTGGCAGGAGCTGCGCGCTGTCGTCGAGGCGGTGGCCGCCGACCTCGGTGAGCCGGCGGAGCTGCGCGCGCTGCTGACCGGGGAGCCGCTGTTGGCCAAGGCGAACCTGCTGGTCCGGTGGCGGCGTGACGCCGACCGGGCCGCACCGTTCGTGCCGGTGCCGAACCCGATGGGTGGGCCACGATGACCCGACCGATCTACGTCCACGACCTCGACGCGCTGGCCGGGCAGGCCAGGGCCATCCGGGCGGCGCTGCCCCGGCCGGTCGAGCTGCTCTACGCGGTGAAGGCCAACCCGGATCCCGGTGTGCTGCGAACCCTCGCCCCGATCGTCGACGGGTTCGAGGCCGCGAGCCGGGGTGAGCTGCGGAGGCTGGCCGAGGTGCTACCGGGACGGGCGCCGGCCGCGTACGCCGGGCCGGGCAAGACCGACGCGGACCTCGCCGCCGCTCTCGCCGCCGGGGTGCACCGCATCCACGTCGAGTCGCCCGCCGAGCTGGCGCGACTCGGCGCGCTGGCCACCGCCGCCGGCCGGTCGGCCCAGGTGCTGCTGCGGGTGAACCTGCCGGTCGACGCGCCGGGCGCGAGCCTGGTCATGGGCGGTGGGCCCAGCCCGTTCGGCATGGACCCGGCCGACGCGGTCGTGTGCGCCCGCCGCCCGCCCGCCGGCATCGACGTACGAGGAGTCCACGCTCACCTGGCCAGCGGGTTGGACGCACCGCTCGCCGCGACGGTCGCCGCCGCCGTGGTCGGCTGGGCGGCGGCCGAGGTCGACGCGGCCGAGGTCGACGTCGGCGGCGGCATGACCGTCGACTACACCGACCCGGACGCGCGATTCGACTGGGAGGGCTACGGCCAGGCCCTGGCGGACGTCCTCGACCGGCACCCGGGCGTGCGGCTGCGCATCGAGCCGGGCCGGTCGGTCACCGCCCACTGCGGGGCGTACCTCACCGAGGTCATCGACGTGAAGCGTTCCTACGGCGAGTGGTTCGTGGTGGTGGCCGGCGGGACGCACCACCTGCGGACTCCGGCGGCGAAGGGGCACGCGCAGCCGTTCACAGTGCACCCGCGACAAGGTGCCGACGGCCCGCGCACCGACGGCGGGCCGGTCACCGTGGTCGGGCAACTCTGCACCCCGAAGGACGTGCTGTCCCGGTCCGCCACCGCGGGGCCGATCGGCGTGGGCGACGTGCTGGCCTTCGCCATGGCCGGCGCGTACGCCTGGAACATCAGCCACCGCGACTTCCTGCTGCACGAGCCTCCACTTTTTCGTAACGGCAATCCGAGCGGGATTGCTACCGAGTGGGCGGAACGGGAGCTGCGGGCTGATTCGAGTGGCAAAAGCGCACGGATCGCCGATTAACTCCACATTGGATTGCCCGGCGAATAATCGATGTCGCTCGTCGTTACTATAACGCGAAACGGAGTCGATCAAGGCGCCGTAAAGTGGAGGTAACCGTCCAAATGAAGCGCATCGGATCAGCGATGCTGGCATCCGTGGTGGGTGTTGCTGCCGTCGTTCTGGCCACCAGTCAGCCGGCCCTCGCCGCCACCTCGGTCAATCTACCTCTGTCGAGCTGGGCCTATCTCGATTCGCAGAGCCCCAAGACGAAGTTCGTCAACCCCGCGGTCGCGCCGCCCGTCGGCACCCTGCTCGACGACGCGAACAAGGCGCACACCTACCGCTCCTACTTCACCTACGACCTGACCCAGCTCAAGGGCACTGTGGTGCACAACTCGTACCTGTACACGTACGAGGACACCGTTACCGACTGCTCCACCGCCGCGACGATCGAGTTGTGGCGGACCGCCCCGGTCAAGACCGGCACGACCTGGAACAACCCGCCCGCCGAGCTCGACAAGCTGATCTCCGTCAACCGCGGGGAAGGTGCGTACTACTGCCCCGGCTACCTGGGCATCGACATGGTGTCGACGCTCAACGCCGCGCTCGGCCGGCACGAGAAGTCGATCACCATCGAATACCGGATCACGGCAGCCCAGGAGGCGGACCCGCGGGCCGGCCGAACCTTCCAGCAGCCGACGCTGAGCTCCACGTCCAACCACCCGCCAACGGTGACCGAACCGCGCCTCGAGAGCCCGACCCGGCCGTGCGGCACCGTCGACAAGCCTTCGCCGGCGGCGGCCTCGACCCTGTTCAAGGCCACCGTTAACGATCCCGACGAGGGCGACTCACCGTCGATCCTCTACGCGATCTGGCCGGTCGACCACCCGGACCAGCGCCGCGAGTTCTCCAGCTACAACTACGGAACGGACCTCAGTCAGTACGCCGACGGCGAGCTTCTTGCCTGGCAGGCACAAGCCCGTGACTACTACGACGCCGGCCCGTGGAGCAAGATCTGCTACCTCGTCATGGACAAGACGGCACCGGCGAACCCGCCGGCCGTCGCCTCGAAGCTCTACCCCGAGGGCACCACGCCCGGCGGGGGCACCGGCCTCAAGGGGAAGTTCCGCCTCGACGCGGAGGGCGACCTCGACGTGGTTGGGTTCGTGTGGCGTGACTCGAGCGGTTACAGCGGACAGGTCAAGGCGCGGCAGCCGGGCGGCACGGCGGTCCTCGAATACACCCCGAAGCGGGACCGGTTCGAGGAGCTGACCATCCGCTCGGTCGACGCGGTGGGCAACCAGGGGCCGGAGAAGCGCTACCGCTTCAACATCGCCGACACCGCACCGAGCGCGCAGATCGAACTGGGCGGGGTCGGGCTTCCGAGCACGCTCACCCTCACCGCGCGGAAGCCCGAGACGACCGCTTTCGGCTATCAGATCAAGGGTGGGCCGGAGACCCGGGTGCCGGCCGTCGACGGCGGAGCCACCGGTCAGCTGACGTTCACCGCGACCGGCGAGGTCGAGGTTGTCGTCAGCAGCTACGTGAAGAGCAAGCTCATCGGTCACGACACCCTGCGGGTCTATGTCACCGACGCTCCCGGGGTGGAGTCGGCCGAGTTCAACTTCGACACCGACCAGATCGCCGGCAAGACCGGATCGTTCACGTTCACGCCCCGCAACAGTGACGTCGTCGCCTACGAGTACGTTCTGGACGGCGTCGCGCAGACCGTCCAGGCGGCCGCGGACAAGACCGCGGTCGTATCGTGGACGGCGACCGCAGGCTGGCACGACATGGTCGTGCGGTCGGTACGGGCGGACGGCGAGAAGTCGATGGAGACGTACCACCAGTTCAACGTCATCGACCCGGTGCCGCACCTGTACTCGCAGACGCTCCAACATCTGGACCGGATCGACGGCGTCGGCCTGCCGGTGGAGTTCTACGTCAGCAGCCGGCTGCCGGACGTGACCGGGTTCGCCTACCGGTTCGACGGCGGCCCGGAGGTCACGATCGACGGCCGCGCAAGCAGCACGGAGTTCACCGTGACGCCGACGCACATCGGTGACAACACGCTGATCGTCCAGGCGCTGCTGGCCGATGGCACCCGGTCGCCGGAGAAGACCTTCACCTGGCAACCGTTCGAGGCGCCGGTGGTCACCACTGACCCGGCGAACGGCGGTGCGGAAGGTCAGCCGATGGCGCTGACGTTCCGCTCGGTGCTGCCGGACACCAAGGAGTTCCGCTACTCGCTGGACTTCAGCGAGTATCAGACCGTCGCGGCGCGGCCGGATGGCACGGCGACCGTCTCGTTCACACCGCAGTCCGGAGGTGGCTGGTTCTCGGCCAGGGTCACCGGTGTCGCTCAGGACGGAACGACGTCGCCGGAGCGCGCGATGACGGTCCCGGTCCGCGACACGCGGGTCTCGGTGTGGAGCGAGTTCTCCGAGTGGAGCCCGAGGGGTGGCATCGGTGTGCCCGGCGACTTCAGCTTCAGCACCTCATGGACTCCCGAGGTGGTGGAGTACCGCTACCGGCTCAACGACGGCCCGGAACTGACAGTGCCCATCGGGGACAGCTGGAACACCCTGGTCACTGTCGTGCCGGATCGGAACGGGCTCAACATGCTCACAGTGCAGGGCCGTACCGAGGACGGCCGGCTCTCGCCGACCACCGAATACCCGTTCCAGGTCGGCACCGCGCCGTACGTCTTCTCCGAGGAGTATCCGCAGAGCACCCCCGGCGGCGGAGTGGGCCTCGAGGGCCGGTTCGACTTCAGCGGCGGAACGGCCGGAATCACGTCGTTCGAGTACACCATCGGCGGCGTCCCCGGGACTGTCGAGGCCAACGCCGAGGGCCGCGCGTCGATCACCTGGACGCCGACCGAGGCAACCGGCACCTACCTGGTCGTCAAGGGCCGTAAGGCCGACGGCAGCACCACCGACGAGGTCTGGTACTTCGTTGTGGTGAAGTCGGACTGATCGGCCCACGCCTTTCAGCAGCTGTCGAGTGACGCCCCGCAGGCCGATGAGCGCCTGCGGGGCGTCGCTGATTCGGCGCACGATCGCCCCGCCGGACGGTCGATCTCGATCAACATGTTATCGATAACATGCTATCTTTCATCCGGGAGTGAAGGGCACGCTCCCGGTCACCCGAGCCAGCCGGCGAAGACGCGCCGAGGGGCCCGCCCCTCCCGCCGCCTTCCCGTTCGGTGACCAGTCCGGGCGCCCGTCGACGCCAGGCGACCATGGTTGGTCGCCGAACGGCAAGGAGCCCAAGCAATGCTGAGACGTAGGTTCTTCCTCCCATCCATCGCGGCCGCGGCGCTTCTCCTCGCGGCCACCACCGGCGGCGTGTTGAGCGGCGGCTTCGGTGCGACGGCGGTGGCCGCCACCAACGGCACCCTCGCGGCGACCGCCGGCTGCGGCAAGGCCCCCACCCTCGCCAGCGGGACGCGGACGATTCAGAGCAGCGGACAGAGTCGTACGTACAACCTGCGGATCCCGGACGGGTACGACCGGAACCACCCCTACCGACTGATCTTCGGCTTCCACTGGTTGAACGGCTCGGCCAACAACGTCACATCGGCCGGTTACTACGGTCTCCAGCCGCTGTCGAACAACAGCACCATCTTCGTCGCTCCGCAGGGTCTCAACGCCGGCTGGGCCAACACCAACGGTCGGGACCTGACCCTCTTCGACGACATCTCCCGGCAGATCGAGAACGACCTCTGCGTGGACACCACCCAGCGCTTCGCCCTGGGCTGGAGCTACGGCGGGGCGATGAGCTACGCGGTGGCCTGCGCCCGGCCCACGATCATCCGCGCGGTCACCGTCATATCCGGCGCCAACCTCAGCGGATGCAACGGGGGCACCCAGCCCGTCGCCTACTTCGGCATCCACGGCATCTACGACAGCGTGCTGAACATCTCCCAGGGCCGGCAGCTGCGCGACACGTTCGTGCGGAACAACGGCTGTACCGCGCAGAGCCCGCGCGAGCCGAGCCGGGGCAGCCTCACCCACATCACCACCGCCTACGCGGGCTGCCGAGCCGGCTACCCCGTGCAGTGGGCGGCGTTCGACGGGGACCACACCCCCAGCCCGGTGGACGGGTCGGGCAGCCCGAACGACTCGCGGACCTGGACCTCGGGTGAGATCTGGCGGTTCTTCAGCCAGTTCGAGTCGACAACGCCTCCGACGACCCCGCCGCCGACCGACCCGCCGCCCACGGATCCGCCGACCACCCCGCCGCCGACCGGGGAGCCGGGCACCTGCGCCGCCACCTACCGGACGCTCAACACCTGGCCCGGCGGCTTCCAGGCCGAGGTGACAGTGGCCAACAACTCCACAGCGCCCCTGAACGGCTGGACGGTGGGCCTGACCCTGGCCAGTGGTCAGGCCATCAGCAGCCTCTGGAGCGGCACCAACACGGGCACCACCGGCAGCGTCACCGTCAGGAACGCCACCTACAACGGCACGGTTGGCCCGAACGCGTCGACGACGTTCGGGTTCACCGCCACCGGCAACGGTGCCACCGCACCCGGCAACGTCACCTGCACCAGCCCTTGACCCGGGCAGGGTGAGGGCCCGGAGCCAACTGGCTCCGGGCCCGCGGGTGACGTCCGCTGGCGGCGGTTGCCGCCGGCGCTACCGGCTCACGCTGCGCTCAGGCTTCGCGCTCCAGCAGGTCGCGAAGGGCGTCGAGGGCAGCGATCTCCTCCTCGAACGTCTTGCCGACGACCGGGCCGAGGAAGCGCGACAGCCCGCTCGGCTGCCACGCCAGCTTCAGCGTGAGCTGAGTCCCGCCGCCACCGGCCGGCGTGAGTGTGTATTCGCCCTGGGTGCGTACCACGCTGCCGGTGGCCTGGAAGGCCAGACGCCGGCCCGGCTCGAACCCGGTCACCTCGTAGTCGGCCGGGATGCGGCTCCCACCGGGGCCCTTGAGTCCCTGTTTGTAGCGAGCGCCGACCCCCTCGCCGGAGACGCGCGCGACGTCGAGCACGTTGGGGCGCCAGCGCGCGTCGTTCTCGCCACGGGCGAGAAAGGCGAAGACGACCTCAGGAGTCCGTCCGATCTGCACAGTCTTCTCTGCCGAGGGCACAAGAAACCTTTCTCAGAGGTCAGGGAACGATCTTCATCTGTGCCATCATCCCACTCGCGGAATGGTCGATCATGTGGCAATGGTAGACATACCGGCCAAGGTACGGCCCGAACGTCGCCTGGAGTCGGACCGTCTCGCCCGGCCCCACCGAGATGGTGTCCTTCACCCCGGCCTCGCCCGGCGCCGGCGGCTGGCCGTTGCGGGCCAGCACCCGGAACTGGACAAGGTGGGGGTGGAAGTTGTGCGGGATGCCGAAGAGCGTGTCGCCGTTGGTCACCGTCCACACCTCGGTGGTGTTGCGCTTGATCTCGGTGTCGACCCGATCGGCGTCGAACTGCTGCCCGTTGATGAGGAACTGCCCGGTCGACGGGTTGAAGTTGAGCGTGAACGCGCGTTCCTTCGTGGCCGCTGGCAGCGCCGGGATGGTGCTCAGCCGGTCGGGCACGCGGCTGGTGTCGGCGGCGGCTCGGTTGACGTCGAAGCGCAGCACCGGCCCGGCCACGGCGTCGTCGAGGAAGACCTGGCTGCCGACCGGGAACGCGCCGAAGTCGACGACGATCTCGATCCGCTCGCCGGGCGTCAGGCTCCACGAGCGGATCGGCGTCGGCCCGGCGAGCAGCCCGCCGTCACTCGCGATCTGGGCGACCTCGGCGTCGTTGCCGAGCCGCAGGGTGAACGTGCGGAGGTTGGACGCGTTGACGAAGCGCAGTCGGTACTTGCGGGCGGCCACCTGGAAGTAGGGCTGCGGCTTTCCGTTGACGAGGATCGTGTTGCGGAACTGGAAGTCGTCGTGTTCGAAGATCAGGCTCGCGTCGTCGGCGAACCGCGCGTCGCGCAACATGATCGGGACGTCGTAGTTGCCGGACGGCAACCGGAGTTCGGCCTGGGCTGGGTCGTCGATCAGGAAGAAGCCGGCGAGCCCGCGGAACACGTGCTCGGCCTCCATGTGATGGGCGTGGTCGTGATACCAGAGCGTGGCCGCCCGCTGCTTGTTGGGATAGCTGTAGATCCGGCTCTTGCCCGGGTCGAGCACGTCGGTCGGGAACCCGTCGCTGCTCGACGGTGTGTGGCCTCCGTGCACGTGCACCGCGGTCGGCATGTCGAGGTGGTTGCTGTGCGCGATGACCGCGAGCCGGCCCGTCTTGACCCGGAACGTAGGGCCGGGAAAGTGCCCGTCATAGGTCAACACGTCGGTACGCGTTCCGGGCAGGATCTCCGCTTGAGCCTTACGGGTGGAAACGACGTAGAAGTCGGTGTTGGCTACCGAGGCGATGGGCTGCTGCACGGGCGGTATCGGCATCCGGACAGCGAACGGGGCGGTGACGGCCGCGACGTGTGCCGTCTTCCCGTGGCCGGTGTGGGTGCCGTGGGCCGGCGTCGCGGACGGGGTGGAACCGCGGGCCGCTGCCGCCGCGGTGGCCGTGACCAGCGCGGCTGCTCCCGCGGTGGCACCGGCCTTCATGACGTTGCGTCTGCTCACCATTGGTCGCTCCACTCCTGGTGGTCGAGGTCTCGGGTGAACTGTCAGGGAGGTCCCTCGACGCGCCGTCGAAAACTGGTCGCGGCCAAATATGGATTTCACCTTAAGTTTTGGTGTGACTACCAAAAGCTAAGCTTCGATGCTTCCAACGGCGCGCGGTGAGACCGTAGACTCGTGCGAGTAGTCGGCCGTGACAACTCGTAGAAGGCCGATCCGATCTGAGTGCTTTGTCGCCCACGACGGGGGGAGTCGGCGACACAGCGGGCAGCCGGCGCTGGGGAGAGCCGGTTCGTGCCCGCACCTGGGGAGCAATAGGGCACACACCGGGGGATCCGCAATGGTTGTTGGAAACGATGCGCTGCGGAGGACCGCTGCCGAGGTTCTCGAACGCAGGCATCAACCGATTCTTGCCGCCTACCGTCAGCGTCTTGCCGCTGCGAGTGACGACTTCGCCGGGGCCGCTGACCTGATCGACAGCTACCCGGCGCAGGCCGACGCCCTGCTCCGGGAGACGATGGCCGAGATTCGTCGCGAGACAAACGATCCACTTTCGACACCGCCGCCGCCGGCGGCGTCCACCGAGGGCGTCGAGCTTCACCCACGCGAGTGCTTCCGTGCTGTCGTCGTGCTGGCCGACATCGTGTTGGCCGACGCGCTGGAGCAGTTGGCTGGCCAGCCCGACCAGGGCGCGATCCTGGCGCTGGTCGCCGACGCGCTCACCCGTACCACACTGACCCGGCTGGTCGACGCGAGTTCGCGCTATGCCGCCGGCCTGATGAACGAGGTCCACCAGGCGCAGATCGCCGAGCGTTCGCTGATCGCGCGTGAGCTGCACGATCGGCTGGGCCACAGCCTCAGCGCGGCGTACCGCAACCTGGAGGCCCACGAACTCGCCCAGGAACGACGCCACGACGACGTCGACCGGCGGGTGGTCATCGCCCGGGAGTCGCTCCACGACGCGGTCGGCTATCTGCGTGTGCTCATCGCCGACCTCCGGCTCTCTCAGCCGCTCGGGTCACTCGACGAGGCGCTGGCCAACTTCCTGTCGACGGTCGAGACGGGCGAGACACGTCTGCACACCGAGATCAACGGCGACGAGTCGTGGGTGCCGCCCGAGGTGCTCGACGAGGTGTTCCTGGTCGTCCGCGAAGCGCTGCGCAACGCGGTCGCCCACGCCGGCGCTCGGGTGATCCACGCGGTCATCGACATCACGCCGCACGAGTTGCGGGCGACCGTCGCCGACGACGGGGTGGGCTTCGACCTCGCGACGGTGCGCGACGGCTCCGGCCTGCGCGCGATGGCTGAGCGCGCGGCCGTCGTCGGCGGTCGCCTCGCGGTGCGCGCGGCGGGCCAGCAGGGCGCTTCGGTCGAGCTCGTCGTGCCGCTGCTCGCCGTCGGGGCGGGGGCCGGCCGGTGACCGTCACTATGATCGAGCCGACCCGCATCGTGCTGGTCGACGACCACGTCGTGGTGCGCGACGGCCTCCGGGAGATCCTCGACGCCCAGCGCGACCTCGTGGTCGTCGGCGAGGCCGGCGACAGCTCTGCCGCGATCAACGAGATCCGAATCCGCCAGCCCGACATCGTGCTGCTCGACGTGCAGATCCCGGGCGACCGGGTGACCACGACGGTCCGCCGGATCCGTGACGTCGCGCCGGCGAGCCGGGTCATCATCCTCAGCATGTTCGACGGCCCGACGCTGTTGCGTGAGTTGTTGACCCTTGGCATCTGCGGCTACCTGCTGAAGAACTCGACCCGCCAGGAGTTGGTGGCGGCAATCCGCGGCGCCCGCGCCGATGACGCGCCGGTGATGCTGGCGGTCTCGCGGGAGAGCCTGACCCAGGTGCAAGGACCGGTGCACAGCACGCTGTCGGACCGTGAGCGTGAGGTCCTGCAGTTGGTCGGTCAGGCGATGAGCAACGCCCAGATCGCCGGTCGGCTCTGCCTGTCGGAGGCGACGGTCAAGCGCCACCTGCGCAACATCTTCGCCAAACTCGGCGCGGTTTCCCGGATCGACGCGGTCAACAGGGCCATCGCGGCTTCGCTGATCGTTCTGCCGAGGCTCTGCGTCGACCCGTCGTTTCACGGATAGCGGGCCGCTCAAGGATTGCTCTGGGTAACTTGCCCGCAAACGGGCACTCGTGTTGGACTAATGCCGTGAATAGCACTCGCCTGTTCGTACTCGGAGCGCTCGCGCGCGGGGGCCCCATGCATGGGCACCAGATCCGCCGGGCGGCCCAGGTCGACCGTACCGAGCTGTGGAGCGACGTCAAGCCGGGGTCGCTCTACGGCGCGCTGCACCGGATGCAGGTCGAGGGGGTCATCGAGGCGGTCCGGACCGAGCAGGAGGGCAACCGGCCCGCCCGCACGATCTACGCGCTCACCTCGGCCGGCGCTGCGGAGCTGATCGACCACCGCGACGAGGCGCTGCGCGACACCAAGCTCCGTCACGACCCGGTCGACCTGGCCTTGCAGAACGTGATCGACCTCGGGGAAGACGAGCTGCGAGCGATCATCGTGGCGCGCCGGAAGGCCCTCGCCGCGCAGCTCGACTCGTGGCTCGCGCTCCGAGAGCTGGCGGCGCCGCACATCCGTGGTCTGGAGTGGACGACCTTCCGTCATACCGAGCTCCGACTCCGTACCGAGCTCGCCTGGCACGACGAGCTGCTCGACCAGTTGCCCAAGCTGATGGCCAACCAACCGACATCGATGACCACCTCGTGACGCTGCCAGCCCCGGCCCCGGTGGCATTTCCGGGATCGGGGCTGGCGGCTTGTCACTGAGCGGGCTCGGGCTGGGTGGTCACGTTCCAATCGGGCTTGCTCGCCTCGGCCCAGGGCTCTTCGGGCCGGCGGGGCAGCAGGTAGACGAGAAGGAACGTGAGGATCACCCCAATCAGGACGGCGCCGACGGTCCACTGGACCGCGCGGTTGAAGTTGGTCTCCAGCGCCGACGTGGCCGCGCTGTCGAAGGCCGAGCCGACCGCACCGGGCGCCGAGTCCGCACAGCCTGGCGGCGTGGCCGTCGGATCCGACGCGCGCGACTGGCGGATGAAACAGTCGGCGAAGGTGGTCGTCGCCGCGCTCGCCTCCGCCGACGGCAGGCCCGCCGCCACGAGCGATGCCTGAAGCTCCGGGCTCGCCTTCTCGGCGGCCGTCCCCGAGTAGGAGCCGAGCGTTCCGAAGAGGACCACGCCGGCCACCGCGACGCCGATCGCCTGGCCGAGACGCTGGGCGGTGCCGAGCACGCCGCTGGCCGCGCCCGCGTCCTGCCAGGGCACTCCGGCCAGCACGATCTCGACGCTCGGCGCGATCACCAGGCCCGAGCCGAAGCCGGCGAAGAGCAGGGCCGGCAGTAGCTCCAGGCCGGAGCCCCACCAGTGGATCGTGGCGATGATGCCCACCATGCCGACGATCACGATGCCCGCGCCGAGCATCAGGACGCCGCGGCCGAGTGCCCGGGCGACGTTGTCGGAGATGGCCGCGCCGACCAGTGTGCCGAACGAGAAGGGCAGCAGGATCAGGCCCGTCGTCAGGGCCGACTTCTCCAGACCGATCTGAAGGTGCAGCGAGAGCGCGAAGAGCAGGCCGATGAAGCCCGCGAAGTAGCAGAGGCTGATGCCGACGCCGGCGGAGAACGAGCGGTGCGCGAAGAGGCGCATGCTCACCAGCGGGACCTGGGCGCGCCGGGCGCGGCGCAACTCCCACACCGCGAAGACGGCCAGCGCGGGCAGCGCCGCCGCCATCGAGACGAACGTCCATGCCGGCCAACCCAGGCGCTGGCCCTCGACCAGGGGGACGGCCAGCAGCAGGACGGCCGCCGAGACGAGCAGCATGCCGATCACGTCGAGCCCACCGCGGCGGCCTCGCGACTCGGGCACCAGGATCAGCGCGGCGACGAACGTGGCCAGGCCGATCGGCACGTTGAGCAGGAACACCGGTCGCCAGTCCCAGCCGTTGAGGTCCCACGCGATCAGCAGGCCGCCGAGGAGTGGGCCGCTGGCGGTCGCGATGCCGCCGATTGCGCCGTAGATCCCGTACGCCTTGCCGGTCTCCTTCGCCGGAAACGTGGTCTGGATGAGCGCCAGCACCGGCGGGTTGAGGATGCCGGCCATCATGCCCTGGACCACCTGGAACGCGATCAGCTGACCGGGTGTGGCCGCGAGCGCCGAGGCCGCCGACGCGAGCGTGAACCCCGCGACGCCGATGAGGAACAGCTTGCGGTGGCCGAGGCGGTCGCCGATCCGGCCGGCGGGGATGAGCAGGAGGCCGTAGCCGAGCGCGTAGCCGGCGATGACCCACTCCATGGCCGTGTAGGTCGACCGGAGGTCGCGCTGGATCGGCGCGACCGCCACATTGACGATCGTCGTGGCCAGCAGAATCATGAATGCCCCGGCCAGAATGACGGCCAGGATCAGCCATCGGCGCGGATTGGGTGGGGCGGCGCTGCGTTCGTCGGTCCAGCTCTCCGTCATCGCGTTCCTCCTGAAGTCGGACGGGGGTCGACAGCGGACCCACCCTTCGACTACACGCCGTCGCGTACGAATAGTCAAGTACGGCTATTTGCGTATGACCTGTACGGCACATGAGGAGGGCCCGGGTCAGGAGCTGACCCGGGCCCGGTGACGCAGAGGTGGCTACGACCAGTCGGAGGAACCCGAACCCCACTCGGAGGAACCGGAGCCCCACGCTGACGTCGCCGGCCACGCCAGGTCGAAGGGGAAGTCGTTGGCGCGAAGCTCCAGCGTGCTCTCCAGCACGGCGTCGGTCAGCCGGTCGACGTCGGCGTCGCTGTGGGCGCCGCCGGCGAAGAACATCGGCATGCCGAGCGTGTAGATGCCGCGCTTGCGCAGCAGCAGCGTGAGGATGAACGTCGCCGGGTTGAGCGCCCGCGAGTAGACCCGGTAGTCGGTGTAGGAGTCTTCCGGAAGGAACTGGAAGCACCCGATGTAGTCGCCGAATCCCACCATGCGCAGCGGGATCCCCTCAGCCGCCCGGAATGCGGCCAGCCGCGCCTGGACCCGGTCGACCTTGGCCCGCAGGTCGGTGTAGTAGGCGGGCCCCTTGTCCCGGAGCAGCTGGAGCGTGGCCAGCGACGCCGCCACCGACAGGTAGTTGCCGGTGTGGCTGCCCTGTAGGCCGGTCTTCTGGCCGAAGTCGGTCCAGGACTGCCCACTGGTCTGCGAGATGTCGAGGATGTCGGCCCGGCCACCGATCGCCGACAGCGGCAGCCCGAGCCCGCTGATCACCTTGCCGTAGGTGACGAGGTCGGTCGGGATGTCGAACTTCTCTGCGGCGCCGCCGAGCCCCGAACGGAAGCCCGTCAGCACCTCGTCGAGGATGAACGGCACCCCGAGTCGCTGAGCGGCCACCGCCACCTCACGGATCATCGGGATCGTCGTCTCCTCGAACGGGAACGACGAAGCGGCCGGCTCGGCCAGGATGCAGGCCAACTCGCCCGCGTGGCGCTCGATCAACTCGACCGCGAGCGCGGTGTCGTTGGGCAGGATCAGCAGGTCGCGCGGCTCGGCCGGGGTGACGCCGGCGAACGCCGAGACCAGCGGGATGCCGTCCTTGCCGATCTCCGGGAACGGCACCGCGGGATGCCCGTGGTACCAGGGCGCGGTGTTGTGGACGGCCAGGTCGTGGGACCCGTGCAGGGTGCCCTCGAACTTGGCGACCATCCGCCGCCCGGTGTGCGCACGGCAGAGCCGGATCGCCGACTGGGTGGCACCCGTACCCGAGTGTTGGAAGGCGAACTTCTCGTTGTGCGGGACGATCTCCCGCAGCAGCGTCGCGAGCTCCAGCTCCAACGCGTTGGTGTAGCCGTTGCCGGTGCCCTTGCCGAGGTGTTCGCGGACGAAGTCGACGACCGGCGCCGGGTTGTGCCCGTGCAGCGCCTGAGCGCCGTATCCCATGTGGCAGTCGAGGTAGTCGTTGCCGTCGATGTCTGTCAACGTCGACCCGCTCGCGGTGGCCGCGATGACCGGAAATGGCGGTGCCTGGAACGGCCAGAACACGTGCGCTGCGGCGTCGACCGCCCTCAGTTGCTCGACGTGCGCGGCCGAGGCACCCTGGCGCGCGCCGATCTCGCCGAACAGCTCGTAGACCCACTTCTGCTGCATGAGGTCCTGAATGACCTCGATCGCTCCGCGCTCCTGGTGGCTGGCGCCCATCGTGTCCCCTTCGCATGGCGGCCGTGACAGGCGCAGCCTGCGCCCGCCCACTCGAACCCGGCTGGAGAACCGGTCGATCGACGCGGCTTCGAGCCGGTCTCGAGCGCCGTCGTCGAAGCTCGCCGCCATGACGGAAAATCGGGTCAATCTCTACTCGCTGACCGACACGATCACGCCGTGGGCAGTGCGGGCCGCGGCGACGCTCGGCCTCGCCGACCTGATCGCCGCGGGCACCACCACGCTCGACGAGCTCGCCGCGGCGACGAAGGCCAATCCCGACGCGCTGCACCGGCTGCTGCGCTACCTCTCGGTCCGCGGCGTCTTCAAGGAGACCGAGCCGCGGGTGTACGCCCTGACGGAAGCCGCCGAGTTCCTCAAGACCGACCACCCCGCCGCCCAACGTCCGTGGCTCGACGTCGACTCGATGGCCGGGCGGATCGAGGGCACGTTCAGCTCGCTGACCCACTCGATCCGCACCGGCGACGCGGCGTACCCCGTGCGTTACGGCATCGAGTTCTGGGACGACCTGTCCACCAACCCCGACCGGGCCACGTCGTTCGGCGCGCTGATGGCCACCCACGCGAGCTACTTCGACCAGGTCGTCCAGGGCTACGACTGGAGCACCGTCAACCACGTCATCGACGTCGGCGGCGGCACCGGCGCCCTGCTCACCGAGATCCTCAAGGCCCAGCCGCACCTGCGCGGCACCGTGGTCGACCTGCCGGGCGTCGTCGAGCAGGGCCGGGCCCGGTTCGAGGCGGCGGGCATCGCCGACCGCGCCGAGGTGGTCAGCGGGAGCATCTTCGACCCGCTCCCGGCCGGCGCCGACGTCTACATCCTGTCGAACGTTCTGCACGACTGGAACGACAACGCCGCCGAGAAGATCCTCCAGCGGGCGGCGGACGCGATCGGCACGACCGGAAAGGTGCTGATCGTGCAGATCCTGGTGAAGGACGAGAACGACAACTTCCCCGACGACCCGGCCCGGCTGATGTTCATCACCCAGATGGACCTGCGCCTCCTCTCGCTCATGGCGGGTAAGGCGAGGACCTGGCGCGAGTACGCCGAACTGGGTGAGAAGGCCGGGCTCCAGGTGGACGGCAGCACGGTCATCCCCACCGGGCAGACCCTGCTCTCTCTCCGCCGCGGCTGAGCCGACGGGCCCCTTGCTGACGGTTTCCGGTTGGGAAGGGGCCCTCGCTAACGGACCGTGCGCGCGTCGTACCGTTGCGGACATGAACCCGGCCATCCGACGAATCGCGATCGATGCCCTCATCGCGGTCGTCGTCGCGGCCGTCGTGGCGGTGGCGATCCGAGTCGCCGACGAGCCCGGCGCCCGGCCGCCGGACGCGCGCGCCTACGCGATCGGCGCGGTGATCGGGCTCCTGCTGGTCTTCCGGCGCCGCTGGCCGCTGCTGGTGCTGGTCGGCTCGGTCACCGCGCTGATGATCTACTACGCGCTCGAGTATCCGGGCATCCCGCCCGCCCTCCCGCTGGCCGCCGCCCTCTTCTCCGTCGCGGCCGCCGGCCGGTTCACCTGGGCGCTCGTCGTCGCCGGGTTCTTCGTCGTCCTCGAGCTGATCATGCGGTACACGCTGCTCGGCGAGGGTTTCTTCCCCGCCCTCTCGGCCACCCTCGAAGAGGGCTCGCTGCTCGCGGCCGTGGTGCTGCTCGCCGAGACGATCCGCACCCGCCGGGTCCGGCTGGCCGAGGCGCAGCAGCGTCTCGCCGTGATGCGCCAGGAGCGTCAACACGAGGTCGCCCAGGAGCGGCTCCGCATCGCCCGAGAGGTCCACGACGTACTCGGCCACACGATCGCCGCGATCAGTGTGCAGGCGAGCCTCGCCGACGACATCTTCGACAGCAAGCCGGCCGAGGCGCGGGCCGCGCTGCGGAGCATCCGGGGCGCGGCACGCGACGCCATGCACGAGGTCCGCTCGGCGATCGGCATGCTCCGCGACGCCGGGGAGGTGCCCGATCTGGCCCGCGTCTTCGCGGTCGCCGAACAGGCCGGTGTGAAGGTGCGGTCGGGGATCGCCGGCACCCCGCGTCCGATTCCGCCGGAGGTGGCGCTCTCGGTCTACCGGATCGTGCAGGAGTCGATCACCAACACGGTCAAACACGCCAAAGCGACGACCGTCGACGTCACCATCGCGTACGCGGGTGACGCCGTCACGGTTGAGATCGTCGATGACGGGGTCGGGGCCGGGGCGAGCCGGAGGGGGCACGGGGTGGCCGGCATGCGGGAACGGGCCACGGCCGCCGGTGGGTCGCTCGAGGCCGGGCCCCGGCCGCAGGGCGGGGGGTTCCGAGTGGCCGCGCGGCTGCCGGTCGAGGTGGAGGAGACAGCGTGACGATCCGGATGGTGCTGGCGGACGACCAGACACTCGTGCGGGCCGGCTTCCGGGGCCTGCTCGACCACAGCGACGACCTGGAGGTGGTTGGTGAGGCGTCCAACGGCGCCCAGGCTGTCGAGATGGTCGCCGCGACCCGGCCGGACATCGTGCTGATGGACGTGCGAATGCCGGTGCTCGACGGCGTGCGGGCCACGGCCGCGATCGTCGAGCGGTTCCCGGCCGTGCGGGTCATCGTCCTGACCACCTTCGAGCTTGACGAGTACGTCTTCGAGGCGCTGCGCGCCGGCGCGAGCGGGTTCCTGCTCAAGGACATCGAGCCCGACGAGCTGCGCCAGGCGGTGCGGGTGGTGGCCGGCGGCGACATGTTGATCTCGCCGCGGGTGACGAGCCGGCTGGTGAGCGCGTTCGTCAGCAAGGTCGCGCCGGCGCCGGTCGACGGCGGCCGGCTGGCGGTGTTGACCGACCGCGAGCGCGAGGTGATGAGCCTGGTGGCCAGCGGGCTGACGAACGAGGAGATCGGGCGTCGGCTGTCGATGAGCCCGGCCACGGCCCGTACCCATGTTCACCGGGCCATGGTCAAGCTCCGCGTCCGCGACCGCGCGCAACTCGTCGTGCTCGCCTACCAGACGGGGCTCGTCGCGCCCGGCAGCTAGCCAGCTACGGCCCTTGTTTCGCAGGCGGTGCCGGCTACGGCGATCGCCGTACACCCTGGCCGTTCCTCAACGGATGCCGGGTGGTGCGGATCCTTCGTATGTTGGCGTCATGTTTGAGGTCGGAGAGAACGCCGATGGGATCCTGGCCGGGGTCCTGTTCCTGATCTGGCTGTCCGCGGCGATCCTCGCCACGCGGCTGGCCTGGCGGCCGACGCCCGAGGCGCTGCGGAAAAGCGCCCGTCGGCTGCTGCGTTTGCTCGTTGCCGCGCTGGTGGTGCTGGTCGTCAAGTGCGTCGCGATCGGGCTGATGCTCGCCGTCGACTGGATCTTTGCTGACAACCGCGTGATCGTGCAGATGCCGCTCCTGCTGCTGCCGATGCTGGCCGTCGCCGTCTGGACCGTGCCGGGCCTGCGCGCCCTGGCCAACCGCGACGACGCGCCGGTCGACGTCGAGACGCGCTCCGCCGCCGCCAATCCCAGGTTCGTCGTGCCGGTCCAGGTGACGGCCGTGGCGACGGTCGTCGGCGTCTACTTCGCCTACGTGTCCCGCCCGGTCCCGTCCTACCTCGACGACATCGCGACCCACGCCGCGCCGATCCTCCTGTCGGTGTTGGTGCTGTGGTTCTGGCAGGGGCGTCGCCTGCGGGTCGTCACCGCGACCGACTTCGCGCGCCGGGGCCGGCGTGCCAGCGCCCTGCGCGCCACCGCGCAGACCGCCGTCGTGGTGCTGGTCGTCGCCGCCGGCATCACCTACGTGGCCCAGAGCAGCAGGCTGCCCGACCGCATGACCATGACATCGCACGACAACGTCGACTACGGTGGCGGCCCTTCGATCGGTCACGGCGGTCACGGCGGGGTCTCCGTCGACGACCTGCGCGGGCCGCAGAACGGCAAGCCCAACAAGGCCTTCACCCTCACCGCGAAGAACGCAACGGTACGGCTCTCGTCGGGCACCGAGATCAAGGCGCTGACGTACAACGGACAGTCGCCCGGGCCGGAGCTGCGAGTCCGCGAGGGAGACCTCGTCGAGGTGACGCTGCACAACGAGATTCCCGACGAGAACGTGACCATCCACTGGCACGGCCTCGACGTCCCCAACGGTGAGGACGGCGTGGCCGGCGCGACGCAGAACGCTGTGGAGCCGGGCGGCAGCTTCACCTACCGGTTCCTCGCCGAGCAGGTCGGCACGTTCTGGTACCACACCCACCAGAACCCGCTCGAGGCGATCCGGCGGGGTCTGTTCGGCGCGCTGATCGTCGAGCCGCGCGGCGGCCCGCCACCCGGCGAGCGGGACTTCGTCGTGCAGGCCCACGAGTGGCGTACGCCGGACGACAACATCGTCTCGTTCGGTACCAGTGACACGCTGCAACGCCAGGAGGTCGCCCCGGGCACGCCGGTGCGACTGCGTCTGATCAACACCGACAACAACCCGTCCACGGACAGTCGTCCGCGATCCCTGACGGTCAACGGCACGCCGGTGCGGGTGGCGGCGATCGACGGGGTCGACGTCAACGGCCCGACTCCGCTGACCGACCCGCGGTTCGGGTTGGCGACCGGTGGGCGCTACGACGTGACGTTCACGATGCCGGCGGGTCCGGTGCGCCTGACCGACCTCGCCAACCGCGACGGCGGGCTGGTCCTGGCGCCACCGGGTGACACCTCGACTCCGAAGATCGTCGACGACGGGGACCAGTTCGACCCGCTCTCGTACGGCTCTGGCGGCTCCCGGCCCTTCGACGCGGGCTCGTCGTACGACCGCTCGTTCACCCAGCTCCTCGACGACCGGCTGTCCTTCTACAACGGGGGGCTCCACCTGGTGCCGATCATCAACGGGCACAGCTTCCCCAACACGCCGACGCTGATGGTCCGGATGGACGACGTGGTCAAGGTGCGGATCGTCAACCGCAGCCACCAGAACCACCCGATGCATCTGCACGGCCATCACGCGTTGGTGCTGTCCCGCAACGGGGTCCGCGCGACCGGGTCACCGTGGTGGATCGACAGCCTCGACGTGATCCCCGGTGAGATCTACGAAATTGGCTTCAAGGCGGACAATCCGGGGCTCTGGATGGACCACTGCCACAACCTCGACCACGCGGCCAACGGCATGGTGATGCACCTCGCCTACGAGGGCGTGACATCCCCCTATGAGCTGGGGCGCAGCACTCCCAACCAGCCGGAGTAGGCGGGCCTGTCGAGCCTTCCTCCACCGGGCCTCGAGGCCACGCCGGCAGCGTCGTTCGCATCCGAACCCCTCTTGCTGAGGAGAACCCATGCTCGACGCGATGCGACGAACGTTGTCGCTGGCTGTGCCGCTGGTACTGGTGGCCGGCATTGCCGCGCCCGCCACTGCGGCCACCTCGACCACTGGGCGACTGACCGTCGTCGCCCGCAACCTCGACAACCCGCGCGGTGTCGCCATCGACCGGGCCGGCATCGTCTACGTCGCCGAGGCCGGGCTCGGCGGCGACGACGTGTGCATCCCCGGCACGTTCGGCACCAACCTCTGCTACGGCTCGACCGGTGCGATCACGGCGGTCCGTCACGGCTGGCAGAAGCGAGTCGTGACGGGTCTGCCGTCGCTGCGTAGCACCGGCGCCGGCTTCTCCGTCTACGGCGCCCACGACCTGGCCTTCGATCGGCAGGGCAAGCTGCTGGTGGCGATGGGCTACAGCACCGACCCGGTCTCGCGTGACCTGCTCGGTGCGGCCGGAGCCACGATGGGAACCATCCTCCGGGTAGAGGGGAAGCACCGCTGGTCGGTCGTCGGCGACCTCTCCGCCTTCGAGGGGCAGAACAACCCGGACGGGGTCATTCCGGAGAGCCAGCCGTACGCCGTCGTCGCCGACGGGCGTGACGTCTACGCGCTCGACGCGGCCGCCAACGACGTGCTCCGGATCGACCGCCGTGGCGTGGTCACGGCCGAACACGTCTGGCCGCAGGAGCAGGTTCCGGCGCCGCCGGAGTGGGGCCTGCCGCCCGGCTCGACGACGCCGATCCAGTTCGTGCCGGTCACCATCACCCGCGGGCCGGACGGTGCCTTCTACATCGGGCAGCTGACCGGGCACCCCTTCCCGAACGGCGGCGCCCGGGTGTGGCGGCTGGTGCCCGGGCAGGAGCCGACGATCTTCGCGACCGGCTTCACCAACATCATCGACATCGCCTTCGACAAGCGGGGTCGACTGGTCGTGCTGGAGATCGCGAAGAACGGCCTCAGCTCGGGGGATTCCACCGGTGCGTTGATCCGGGTGGAGCGCGACGGTAGCCACCGGGAGCTGGCGAGCGCCGGCCTGGACTCCCCGATGTCGTTCGCCATCGCTCAGGACGGCAGCTTCTACATCGCCAACAAGGGCCTCGGCATCGGCGAGTTGGTCCGTCTGTCCACACGAGACTGACAGAATCGCGCGGCGATCGTGGCGTTCTTCGTGTCGGGAGGACGCCACGATAGCTGTGGCGTCACACGTCCGCGATACGGTGCCAATCATGTGCACGCTGGCGGCGGGGGACGGGGTCTGGGGGTTAGGTTGACGCGGTCCGACGGCGGGTCTCCCGCCGGCGCCACCACCATCCTCATAGTCGACGACCACGCTCTCGTTCGCGAGGGGCTGCGCTGGGTGCTCGAGGTGCACGCCGACCTCGACGTGGTCGACGAGGCGGGCGACTCGGCCACCGCGGTGGCCAAGGCGGCGTCGGAGCGTCCCGACGTGGTGTTGCTCGACGTCGAGATTCCCGGCGACGACCCGGTGGTCACGGTGCGCCGCATCCGTGAGGTGTCGCCCGACAGCTCAGTCGTCATCCTCAGCATGTACGACAGCCCTGACCTGCTGCGCCGTCTGATCGCCGCCGGGGTGCGCGCCTACCTGCTCAAGAGCGTGGGTCGTGAGGAGCTGGTCGCCGCGATCCGCAAGGCGCGCGACGGCAGCGGCTCGGTGCTGCTCTCGGTCTCCGGTCAGAGCCTGGTGCAGGTGCAGAACGCGGAGTCCGCCATTCTGTCTCCGGTCGAGCTGGAGATCCTCCAGCTCGCGGCCGAGGCGATGACCAATGCCCAGATCGCGCGCCGACTCGACCTGACCGAGGCCACGGTGAAGAGTCACCTGCGTCGCATCTTCGCGAAGCTCGGCGCGGTCTCCCGCATCGACGCGGTCAACAAGGCGGTGGCAGCGTCATTGGTGACGCTGCCACACGACCGGTTGGTGCCGCGCCCTCGCCGCCCGCCGTTCTAGCGATCGGCGACGTTCCTCAGCAAGCGGCCTTGAGGTCGGCGGCGCGGTCCGTGCGCTCCCAGGTCAGGTCCGGGAGTTCACGACCGAAGTGGCCGTAGGCGGCCGTCTGCTGGTAGATCGGACGCAGGAGGTCCAGGTCGCGGATGATCGCCGCCGGGCGCAGGTCGAAGACCTCACCTATCGCCTTCTCGATCCGGTCGAGCGGCACCGTCTCCGTGCCGAACGTCTCTACGAACAGGCTCACCGGGTGGGCCTTACCGATCGCGTAGGCCACCTGCGCCTCACACCGTTCGGCCAGGCCCGCGGCGACCACGTTCTTCGCCACCCACCGCATCGCGTACGCCGCCGAGCGGTCGACCTTCGATGGGTCCTTCCCCGAGAACGCGCCACCACCGTGCCGGGCGTAACCGCCGTAGGTGTCGACGATGATCTTCCGTCCGGTCAGGCCGGCGTCGCCCATCGGGCCACCGATCTCGAACCGGCCCGTCGGGTTGACCAGCAGCCGGTAACCCTCGGTGTCGAGGTCGAGCGCCTCCAACTCTGGCGTGATCACGTGGTCCCGGATGTCGGGGGTGAGCAACTCGTCGAGGGAGATGTGGGCGGCGTGCTGCGTGGAGACCACGACGGTGTCGAGCCGGACCGGGCGTAGACCGTCGTACTCGACGGTGACCTGGGTCTTGCCGTCCGGCCGCAGGTAGGGCACCGTGCCGTCCTTGCGGACGGCGGCCAGCCTGCGGGCCAGCCGATGGGCCAGCGCGATCGGCAGCGGCATCAGCTCCGGCGTTTCCGAGCAGGCGAAGCCGAACATCATGCCCTGGTCACCGGCGCCCTGGGCGTCGAGCCCGCCGCCGGACGAACCGTCGCGCAGCTCGATCGCCGTGTCGACGCCCTGCGCGATGTCGGGCGACTGGGCGCCGATCGAGATGCTGACGCCGCAGGAGGCGCCGTCGAAGCCCTTCTTTGACGAGTCGTACCCGATGCCCAGGACGGTTTCCCGCACGATGCGTGGGATGTCGGCGTAGGCCTGCGTGGTGACCTCGCCCGCGACGTGGACCTGGCCGGTGGTGATCAGGCTTTCGACGGCGACCCGGCTGTGCGGGTCCTGTGCCAGTAACGCGTCGAGGATCCCGTCGCTGATCTGATCGGCGATCTTGTCGGGATGACCTTCGGTGACCGACTCGGAGGTGAAGAGGCGGCGCGACATGTGTGACTCCTAACCCGAGGGGCGTGGGGGCCCGGCGAGTCTTCCCGCCTCTGGTGGAGGTTGCGTGGAGGGAGCATCGAGCGATCGAAGGGGTATCCGCCGTACAACTTTCGACACGCATCGATCCTCGGAAGAACCCGCGATGTCGCTACCTGCGGTCGTTCCGACACGTCCCGCTCATCCATAGCTTGAGAGCGTCTCGACGAGTGCTATGGGGAATGGGGGGACCACTGTGGTCAGGTACGAGATCCTCGGATCGCTGGAAGTGATCCACGAGGGCCGGATCTGCACGCCGACGCCGCCGAAGGTGCGGACCGTGTTGGCGCTGCTGGTGATGCGGGCCAATCGGGTCGTTCTGGTCGACTCGATAATTCGGGAGCTGTGGGGTGACGATCCGGCGCGCAGCGCCGTCACCACCGTGCAGACCTACATCTACCACCTGCGCAAGCTCTTCGCGAAAGAGGGCATAGAGACCCCGGACCGGACCGTGCTGGAGAGCCGTGCGCGCGGCTACCTGCTCAAGGTGGAGCCGGGCCAGCTCGACGCCGAGGTGTTCGAGACGATGCTCGACCAGGGCCGCTCGCACATCGAGTCGGACCGGCCCGAGGAGGGCGCCGAGGTGCTGCGGCGGGCGCTGGCCATGTGGACGGGGCCGGTGGGCGCCAACGTGACGTTCGGGCCGGCGTTGGAGGCGCACGCGATCCACCTCCAGGAGCAGTGGATCCGGGCGTTGGAGCTACGCATCCAGGCCGACATCACACTCGGCCGCCACCGCGAGCTGATCGGCGAGCTGCGCTATCTCGTGGGCACGTACCCGCTCAACGAGTGGTTCCACCGCCAGCTCATCGTGGCGCTCAGCCGCTCCGGGCGCCGTGGTGAGGCGTTGCAGGCGTACCACCACCTGCGCCGGGTGCTCAGTGAGGAGTTGGGCCTGGACCCTTCGCCTGACCTCCAGCGGCTCCAGCGGGAGGTGTTGGCCGCCGGCGGGCCACTGCGCCCGGGGCTCGCCAGGGCCTCGTGACAGGCCCTCGACCGACGCTCCAGCGCCGTTCGACCGGCCGTCCCTAGCTTTCACACGGACATCGCGGCCAGGAGGTCTTCCATGACGAGCACATCCGACCGTCGGGTGGTCATCACCGGGATTGGCGTCATCGCCCCCGGTGGACTGGGCACCAAGGCGTTCTGGGAACTGTTGACCGCTGGCCGCACGGCCACCCGTACCCTGTCGTTCTTCGACGCCACCCCCTTCCGGTCGCGGGTGGCCGCGGAGGCCGACTTCGACCCGGTCGCCGAGGGCCTGTCGCCGCAGGAGGTCCGCCGGATGGACCGGGCGGCCCAGATGGCAGTGGTCTGCACCCGGGAGGCACTGGCCGACAGCGGCTTCGAGGTCGCCGACCCGACCCGGGTCGGCGTCAGCGTCGGCACGGCGGTCGGGGCCACGATGAGCCTCGAAGAGGAGTACGTCGTGGTCAGCGACGGCGGCCGGAAATGGCTGACCGACCACCGGTACGCCACCCCGCACCTCTACGACTATCTGGTGCCGAGCTCGTTCGCCCGCGAGGTGGCGTGGTCGGTCGGGGCGGAAGGTCCGGCGACGGTGGTCTCCACCGGCTGCACGTCGGGCCTCGACTCGGTCGGCCACGCCCGGGAGCTGATCCGGGAGGGCTCGGCCGATGTGATGATCGCCGGCGCGACCGACGCCCCGATCTCGCCGATCACGGTGGCCTGCTTCGACGCGATCAAGGCGACCACGGCCCGCAACGACGACCCGACGCATGCCTCGCGGCCGTTCGACAACAGTCGCGACGGGTTCGTCCTCGGCGAGGGTTCGGCGATGTTCGTCCTCGAAGAGCTCGAGCACGCCCGACGGCGAGGAGCGCAGATCTACGCCGAGCTGGTCGGGTTCGCCTCGCGCTCCAACGCGTTCCACATGACCGGTCTGCGGCCCGACGGGCGGGAGATGGCCGAGGCGATCCGGGTCGCGCTCGCCGACGCACAGCTGCCCGGCGACGCCGTCGACTACATCAACGCGCACGGCTCGGGTACGAAGCAGAACGACCGGCACGAGACGGCGGCGTTCAAGCGGAGCCTCGGCGACCACGCGTACCGCACCCCGGTCAGCTCGATCAAGTCGATGATCGGCCACTCGCTCGGTGCCATCGGGTCGATCGAGATCGCGGCGTCGGCCCTGGCGATCAAGCACGGGGCGGTGCCGCCGACGGCCAACCTGCATGAACGCGACCCGGAGTGCGACCTCGACTACGTGCCGCTCACCGCCCGCGAGCAGCAGACCGACGTGGTGTTGAGCGTGGGCAGCGGGTTCGGCGGCTTCCAGAGCGCGATGCTCCTGGCGCGTGTGGCATGACCACTGTCGTCACCGGGGTCGGCGTGGCCGCGCCCAACGGGTTGGGCCGCGACGCCTTCTGGGCGGCCACCGTCGGTGGGGTGGGTGGCATCGGGCCGATCAGCCGTTTCGACCCCTCGGGGTACCCCGCCCAGTTGGCCGGCGAGGTTCCCGGATACGAGGCGGCCGATCACATTCCGAGCCGGTTGATGGCGCAGACCGACCACATGACCCGGCTGTCGTTGACGGCGGCGCAGTGGGCGCTGGCCGATGCGTCGGTCGACCCGTCGGCGCTGCCCGAGTTCGGCATGGGTGTCGTCACGGCCAGCGCGTCGGGCGGCTTCGAGTTCGGTCATCGCGAGCTGGAGAAGCTCTGGAGCAAGGGCTCGGAGCACGTCAGCGCCTACCAGTCGTTCGCCTGGTTCTACGCTGTCAACACCGGCCAGATCTCGATCCGCCATGGGATGCGTGGGCCGACCGGGGTGCTCGTCACCGAGCAGGCGGGTGGGCTCGACGCGGTGGCGCAGGCCCGACGCCAGGTGCGCAAGGGCGTGCAGCTCGTGATGACCGGCGGCGTCGATGCGTCGCTCTGCCCGTGGGGCTGGACGGCCCAGCTCGCCAACGGCCTCCTCAGTACGGGGCGCGATCCGGCCACGGCGTTCCTGCCGTTCGACGCCAACGCGTCGGGTTACGTGCCGGGCGAGGGCGGGGCGATCCTCGTGTTGGAGGACGAGCACGCCGCTGCCCGGCGCGGGGCCGCCGTCTACGGCGTGATCGCCGGATACGGCGCGACCTTCGACCCCCGGCCCGGCTCCGGCCGTCCGCCGGGTCTGCGTCGGGCGGCCGAGATGGCAGTGTCCGACGCCGGTCTCACGCCGGCCGACATCGACGTCGTCTTCGCCGACGGGGCCGGTGTCGCGGAACTCGACCGCGTCGAGGCCGAGGCGATCACCGCGGTCTTCGGCCCACGCGGGGTGCCGGTGACCGCGCCCAAGACGATGACCGGCCGGCTCTACTCGGGCGGGGCGGCGCTCGACCTCGTCTCCGCGCTGCTGTCGATCCGGCACGGTGTCATCCCGCCCACCACCAACATCCGCCAGCCGGCCGAGGGCCTGCACCTCGACCTGGTGCGCGACGTCGCGCGGGAGACACCCGTACGCGCGGCGCTCGTGCTCGCCAGGGGCTACGGCGGGTTCAACGCGGCCATGGTCGTGACCGACGAAAGGAATGGACGATGACCGACGCGAGCCTCGCCGCCGTCGCGAACTTCGACGAGCAGCAGGCACTTGACCTGCGTGAACGGCAGATCGCGGTGCTGGGAAGCGCCAAACAGATCGCCAACGTGATCTACGTGGTCACCGAGCTCGGCGTCGCCGATCTGCTCGTCGACGGACCGGTGCCGGTCGCCCAACTGGCGGCGGCGACCGAGTCGCACGAGGACGCGCTGCGGCGGATCCTCCGCGCGGCCTCCGCGGTCGGCATCTTCGACGAGCAGGAGGACGGGTCGTTCGCGCTGACGCCGCTCGGCGAGGGGTTGACGTCGGCCCGGATCGGCGGGCTGCGACCGATGGTGCAGTTCAGTGGCGCCGACTTCAACCGCCTCCCGTACGCGGAGATCCTGCACAGCGTCCGCACCGGCGAGCCGGCCTTCAACAAGGTCTTCGGCATGGGCTTCTACGACTACCTTCAGGCACACCCGGAGGCCAACCGGTTCTTCGAGGGCTTCATGGCCCACTGGAGCCGGCGGCTCGCCGACCGGTTCGCGGCAGAGTTGGCACCCGAGCGGTTCGGCCGGATCGCCGACATCGGCGGCAGCAACGGCTACTTCCTGGCCAAGATGCTCCAGCGCCACCCCGAGGGCACCGGTGTCCTCTTCGATCTGCCCGAGGTCGTGGCCGACGCCGAACCGCTGCTCAAGGAGCACGGTGTCACCGAGCGGGTCGAGGTGCGGGGCGGCGACTTCTTCACCGACGAGCTGCCGGCCGGCGCCGACGCGTACATCCTGAAGTCGATCGTCCACAACTGGCCGGACGACACCTGCGTCACGCTGCTGCGGCGGATCCGCGCGGCGATCGGCGACGCCGACTCGCGCCTCATCGCGATCGACCAGATCGTGCCGCCGCGCAACCAGTGGGACCACGCCAAGATCATCGACATCGACATGCTGGTGCTCTTCGGCGGCAAGGAGCGCGACCTCCGCGAATGGCAGGCGCTGTTCACCGCGTCCGGTTTCGAGCTGGTCAACACCCCCGCGTCCCGCGGCTGGGCCCTGCTCGAAGCGCGTCCGATCTAGGAAAGGAAGTCCGCAATGGCACACATCGGCATCGACCAGCCGGTCGTGACGATGGTCAACGTCTTCACCGTCGAGCCGGCCAACCAGCAGAAGCTCGTCGACATCCTGATCGAGGCGACCGACGCGGTGATGTCCAAGGTCGACGGGTTCGTGTCGGCGAACATCCACGCCAGCCTCGACGGGACCCGGGTCGTCAACTACGCGCAGTGGAAGAGCGAAGAGCACTTCACCGCGATGCTTCAGAACCCCGAGGTCCACCCCCACTTCGGCGAGGTACGCGCGATCGCCACGCCGGAACGCCACCTCTACAAAGTCGTCTACACGGAGGACGCTCATGTCTGACGGAAGCACCGACGTCCTGATCGTCGGCGGCGGCCCGGTCGGCCTGTCGACCGCGCTCTTCCTGGCCCGCAAGGGGATCCGGCCGATCCTGGTCGAACGTCGGCCCCGACTGTCGACGATCCCCCGCGCGACCGGTCTGCACGCCCGCACGGTGGAGATCTTCCGCACCGTCGGCCTGGAGCCGGCCGTGCAACAGGCTGGCATGAAGATCGTCGGGCCGGGCGCCGAACTCGACCTCGTCCGCGCCGGCCGTGCCACGCCTTTGGTCATGCTCGGCGCCCAGTCGCTGGCCGACCTCCACAAGTCGTTCGTCATGGAGGCGCACGACGTCGACTACGACAAGTTCACGCCGAGCTGGCCGATCTGGTGCGGCCAGGACCACTACGAGCCGCTGCTCTACGACGCCGCCGTCGAAGCGGGCGCGGAGATCCGCTTCCAGAACGAGCTGATCGGGCTGACCCAGGACCAGGACGGGGTGACCGCGACCGTCTCCGACAACGGCACGACACGCACGATCCGGGCGCGCTACGTCGTCGCGGCCGACGGTGTGAAGAGCCCCGTCCGGAACCTGCTCCAGATCGGAGACCGCAGCAACGGCGTCGCCGGGAACTTCGTCAGCATCATCTTCCGCGCCAAGGTCGACCTGCCCGACACGGCGCCACGGTTCACGCTGATCTACCTGATGAACCAGCTGGCCCAGGGTCTGCTGCTCTTCATCGAGCCGGGGCGGTGGATGTTCGGCGTCAACTACTACCCCGAGCGGGGGCAGTCGCCGGCCGACTTCACCCCGGAACGCTGCGTCGAGCTGGCCCGGATCGCGGCCGGTGACCCCGAGCTGGAGGTCGAGGTCGAGTCGGCCCAGCCCTGGGACGCGCGGCACATGGTCGCCGACGCGTACCAGTCAGGGCGGGTCTTCCTCGCCGGCGACGCCTGCCACGCCCACCCGCCGGCCGGCGGCTTCGGCGTCAACGCCGGCATCCAGGACGCGCACAACCTGGCGTGGAAGCTCGCCGACGTGCTTCAGGGGCGGGCCGACGAGAGCCTGCTCGACTCCTACGAAGCCGAGCGTCGTCCGGTCGGCGCGGCGACCGCCGACCAGGCGTGGATGCTCTTCCGCACCCGGGGTCAGCTCGCCGACGAGGACAAGGCCGCCTATCGGGACTTCGTCATCGTGACGATGGGCTACCGGTACACCTCGAACGCGATCGTCGGCGCGCCCGCCGACACTGAGCTGCTGCCCCGCGAGCTGACCTTCACCGGCCAACCCGGATCGCGTGCCCCGCACGGCTGGGTCGATCACGACGGCGCCCGGGTCTCCACGATCGACGTGCTGACCGAGGGCTGGACGTTGGCCACGGCTCCCGGCGACGACGCGTGGCTCGCGGCGGCCGAGGCGGTCTCGGCGGAGACCGGGCTTCCGATCAAGGCGCTGACCGCCGGCCCCGACGGTGACCTCGCCGACGACGGTTCGTGGCTGGCGAGCTGTGGAGTCGGCCCCGGCGGGGCGCTGCTGGTACGCCCCGACGGCATCGTCGCCTTCCGCAGCGCCGGCCCGGTCGACGACCAGGCGAAGACCCTCGCGGCCGCCCTGGCCACGATCCTGCGGGGAGCGTGAGCACATGTCCTACCGCGCCCTCATGGTCATGCGGATGGCCCCCGGTCACGCCGACGCGGTCGCCGAGCTCTTCGCCGAGCACGACAAGGGCGACATGCCCTACGTCGTCGGCATCTCGCGGCGCACGCTCTTCCAATACCAGGACCTCTACATGCACCTGCTCGAGGCCGACACCGACGTCTTCGACAAGCTCCTCGCGGCCCGAGCCCGCGCGGACTTCCAGGAGGTCAACCGGCGCCTCTCGGCCTACCTACAGCGCTACGCGCCGGACAGCATGACCGAGTTGCAGGACTCGAAGGCCACGCCCTTCTACACCTGGAGCCCCGAGACAGGGAGCATCACGTGACGCTGACCCGCCGCGACATCAACGACATGATGCAGGCATACAAGAAGACGAGCCTGCTGCGCACCGGGGTCGAGCTGGGCGTGTTCGACGCGCTCGCCGCGGGCCCGGCCACGGCCAGCGGGCTCGCTCCGAAGCTCGGCATCCACCCGCGGGGCGCGCGGATCCTGCTCGACGCGCTCACCGCGATCCGTCTCACCGACCGGACCGGCGAGCACTTCTCGCTCACCCCGGCGGCCGCCGACCACCTGGTCAGCACCCGTCCCGACTACCTGGGCGGAATGGTCAAGGTGATGTCGAGCGACTGGGAGTGGGACGCACTGCGCGACCTCAGCGCCGCCGTCCGGGCCGGCGGCACCGTCCTCGACGTGCACGCCGAAACCCCGGAGTACACCTACTGGGAGGACTTCGCCGCGTACGCGACGAAGGTCGCCCAGCCGACCGCCGAGGTGATGGCCGAGGCGCTCGCGCCGTGGACCAAGGAGCGCGCGGAGCTCGACATCCTCGACGTCGCCTGCGGTCACGGCGTCTACGGCTACACGCTCGCGCAGCACAACCCGCAGGCGGCGGTGACCTCGCTGGACTGGCCCAACGTGCTCGCCGTGACGGAGAAGCACGCCGAGCGGCTCGGCGTACGCGACCGGGCGTCGTTCCTGCCGGGCGACATGTTCACCACCGATCTCGGCGGCCCCTACGACGTCGTGCTGCTCACCAACGTCACCCACCACTTCTCCGAGGAGCGGGTGCGTGAGCTGGTGATCCGGCTCGGTTCCGTGGTCAAGCCGGGTGGGCGCCTGGTCATCGTCGGCTTCACCACGGGCGACGAGTCGCCGGCACTGGACCCGGCGCCGTACCTCTTCTCGGTGCTGATGTTGGTCTGGACCTTCGAGGGGGAGTCGCACTCGGTCGCCGCCTACAACCGGGCCCTCGCCGCGGCGGGCTTCGGCCCGGCCACCGTCCACCCGACGGACCTGCCGTTCCGAGTGCTCGTCGCAGAGAAGGGATGATCATGCATCGGCAACCGATCGTGAAGGTCGCCGCCACCGACGTGCCCGGCATCAACCGGATCGGCGGCGAGGTGCGGATCCTGCTCAGCCCGAAGACCGTCGACGCGACGGAGGGCTTCATGGGCACGGTCCGCCTGGAGCCGGGCGAGTTCCTGGCGGAGCAGTACAACCCGTACTCGGACAAGTTCTGTTATCTGGTGCGCGGCGAGGTCGTGATCCGGGTCGACGGCGCGGAGGTCAAGCTCGCGGCCGACGAAGCTCTCATGGTCCGTCGCGGCCAGCGGCACCGCATCGTCAACGCCGGTGGCGAGACCGCGCTGATCGTGTTCCAGATCAGTCCGCTCGCGCCGCGCCCCGAGCTGGGCCACGTCGACACCGAGGAGGTCCCGCACCCCGAGTCGCCGGTGCCGCAGGTCGGTGGCGTGCGCGACGGGTGGCAGCGACCGACGGGAGGAAACTCATGAGCCAGCTGACCCTCGACGACCTGCGTCGGATCCTGGAGACCAGTTCCGGTGTGGTCGAGCAGACCGACTGGGCCGATCCGGCGACGCTCGACGCGCCGTTCGATGACCTCGGCTACGACTCGCTCGCGCTGTTGGAGCTGGCGGCGCGCGTGCAGCAGGAGTACGAGGTGCGCATCCCCGACGACGCCGTGTCAATCATGAAGACGCCGCGGCTCGCCGTCGACTACGTCAACCAACGACTCGCGGATCGGTGACCCCATGGCCGGACACACGGACAACGCGGTCGTCATCAACGCACCGTTCGACCTCGTCTGGGACCTGACCAACGACATCCCCAACTGGCCCTCCCTGTTCAGCGAGTACGCCAGCACCGAGGTCCTCTCGACGTCCGCCGACGGGGCCGTCGTCTTCCGCCTGACCATGCACCCCGACCCGGCCGGCCGGGTCTGGAGCTGGGTCTCCGAGCGGGTGCCCGACCGCGGCGACCGGGTCGTGCGGGCACGGCGGCTGGAGACCGGCGCCTTCAAGTACATGAACCTGTTCTGGGAATACACCGAGATCCCGGACGGCGGCGTGCGGATGCGGTGGGTACAGGACTTCGAGATGCGGCCGGGCGGGCACGCCGACGACGAGGGCATGACCGCCCACCTCAACCGGACCACACGTGAGCAGCAGGCACGCATCCGGGAGATCGTGGAGAAGGCCGCGGCCGAACGCGGGCAGTCATGACCGCCACCGTCAACGCGCCCGTCGGCAAGAGCTGGCTGATCTGCCCGGGCTGCCGGGCGTTGCTCTACCAGCGCCGGGTCGAACGCAACCTGGGCGTCTGCCCGGAGTGCGACCACCACGACCAGGTCACCGCACACCAGCGGATCGAGCAGCTCTTCGATCTCGACTCGGTCGAGGAGCTGCCACCGGTCGGCGCCTTCGGCGATCCGCTCGGGTTCGTCGACACCTTGCCGTACCCGCAACGGATCGAGGCCGCCCGCCGGCGTACCGGGCTCGACGAGGCGGTCGTCTGCGTCCGGGGCACGGTCGAGGGACAGCCGTTGATCGCGGCGGTCATGGACTTCCGGTTCCTCGGCGGCAGCCTCGGCACGGGCGTCGGCGAGCGGATCACCCGGGCGGCCGAGTTGGCGCTCGAGACCCGTACGCCGCTGCTGATCGTCAGCGCCTCGGGCGGCGCCCGGATGCAGGAGGGCGTGCTGTCGCTCATGCAGATGGCCAAGACGAGCGCGGCGCTCGGGGCCCTCGACGAGGCCGGGGTGTTGACGATCTCGCTGGTCAGCGACCCGACCTACGGTGGCGTCGCGGCATCGTTCGCGACGCTCTGCGACGTCATTCTCGCCGAGCCGGGGGCCCGCCTCGGCTTCGCCGGGCCGAGGGTCATCCAGCAGACGCTGCGTCAGCCGCTGCCGGCCGGCTTCCAGACCGCCGAGTACCTCTTCGCCCGCGGCATGCTCGACGACCTGGTGCCCCGGTCGAACCTGCGGCCGACCATCGGCCGGCTGCTGGCCTTCGCGGGGGCCGACCGGTCCGCGCCGGATCCTTACCCGGTACGGGCGACCGCGGCACCCGAGCCGGCGGACCCGTGGGCGGTCGTGGCGCTGTCCCGCGATCTCGGTCGACCTTCCACTCTCGACTACATCGGCCACTTCGTGGACGGTTTCGTGGAGCTGCACGGCGATCGGCTGGCGAGTGACTGCCCGGCGATCGTCGGCGGCGTCGGCCTGATCGACGGCCGGCCCACAGTGGTGATCGGCCACCAGAAGGGCCACACGGTCGCCGAGGTGGCCAGCCGCAACTTCGGCATGGCGACACCGGCTGGCTACCGCAAGGCGGCCCGACTGATGCGCCTGGCCGAGAAGCTCGGCACGCCGATCGTGACGCTGATCGACACGCCCGGCGCGTACCACGGCATCTCGGCGGAGGAGAACGGGCAGGCCCTCGCCATCGCCGACAGCATCCGGCTGATGGCCGGTCTGACGGTCCCGGTCGTCGCGATCGTGACCGGCGAGGGTGGCAGCGGAGGCGCGCTCGCCCTCGGCGTCGGCAACCGGGTGCTGATGCTCGCCAACGCAACGTACTCGGTGATCAGCCCGGAAGGCTGCGCCGCGATCCTCTGGAACGACTCCGGTCGGGCCGACGACGCCGCCGCGCAGCTCAAGCTCCAGGCCAGCGACCTGCTGGCGCTCGGCATCGTCGACGGGGTGGTTCCCGAACCGCCCGGCGGGGCACCGGCCGATCCCGGGGCGACCGCGTCGGCCGTACACCGGGCGGTCGTCGACGCGTTCGCGGAGTTGGTCGGTCTCACCCGCGAGGAGGTGCGGGCCCAGCGCCGGGCCCGCTTCCGACAGATCGGAGGTTTGACGAATGCCGGAGGGTAACGCCGACCCGCTGGATGCCGCGGTCCGCAGTCTCGCGCGGCTGATCGGGTCGACGCCAGGTCCGGTTCGCCGTGCCCGGCTGCAACACGGCGACCTGGTGGTCGAGGTGGAGTGGCCGGACGGCGCACCAGTGGTGGCGATGGTCCCGGCGGCCCCGCCGGTGGAGGCCGACGCCGGTCTGCACTACGTGTGCGCGCCGATGGTCGCGACGCTCTACCTCGCGCCGTCGCCCGGCGCCGACCCGTTCGTCCGGGAGGGCGACCAGGTCGTGCCCGGCCAGCAGGTCGCGATCCTCGAAGCGATGAAGATGATGATCCCGGTCGAAGCCGACCGCGCGGGCGAGGTCGTGAAGGTGCTGGTGCCCAACGCGACCCCGGTCGAGTACGGCGAACGGTTGATCGCCTTAGCTGTGTCGGAGGGCTGACCCAGTGTTCGAGTCGGTACTGATCGCCAATCGGGGCGAGATCGCGGTCCGGATCGCCCGGACCTGCCGGGAGATGGGGCTGCGCACCGTGGCGGTCTACTCGACCGTCGACCGCGACTCGGCGGTGGTGCGGCTGGCCGACGAAGCCGTCCAGATCGGGCCGGGTCCGAGTCGGCGCAGCTACCTGAGCGCCCCGGCCATCATCGAGGCGGCCCGCCGCACCGGGGCCGACGCGATCCATCCGGGCTACGGATTCCTCTCCGAGGACCCGGACTTCGCGGAGATCTGCGAGGCCGACGGGATCACGTTCATCGGGCCGCCGCCCGCCGTGATGGCCGCGCTGGGCGACAAGGCCCGGACGCGGGGCATCATGGCGGGCCTCGGCCTGCCCGTGCTCCCCGGCACGACCGACGCCGTCGAGTCGGCGGCCGACGCCCGCGCGGTCGCCGAGGAGATCGGCTTCCCGCTGATCATCAAGGCGGTCGCCGGTGGCGGCGGTCGAGGCGTACGGGTGGTCCGCGACCCGGCCTTCTTCCTGGGCGAGTTCGCCTCCGCGCGGGCCGAGGCGCAGCTGCTCTTCGGCGACAACCGGGTCTACATCGAGCGCTATCTCGAGTCGGCCCGCCACGTCGAGGTGCAGGTGCTCACCGACCGCTACGGCAACGGCATCCACCTCGGCGAGCGCGACTGTTCGGTGCAGCGGCGTCACCAGAAGCTGATCGAGGAGTCGCCCGCGCCCGGGTTGCCTCAACACATGGTCGACCGGATGACCGCCGCCGCGGTCACCGGCGCGCTCGGTGTCGGCTACGTGGGCGCGGGCACCTTCGAGTTCCTGGTCGGCGGTGGGGACGACTTCCACCTCATGGAGGTCAACTGCCGGCTCCAGGTCGAACACCCGGTCTCCGAGCTGGTGACCGGCGTCGACCTGGTGCGGCAACAGATCCTCGTCGCGGCCGGCGAACGGCTCGCGCTGACCCAGGCCGACGTGACGCCGCGCGGCACCGCGATCGAGTGTCGCCTCAACGTCGAGGACCCGGCGCGCGGCTTCGTACCGACGCCGGGTGAGCTGACCCGCTTCGACCTGCCGGCCGGCCCGTTCGTCCGCGTCGACACGCACGGGTACGCCGGCTACCGGGTGCCGGCCGACTACGACTCCCTCCTCGCGAAGGTGGTCGTCTGGGCGCCCGACCGCACCCAGGCCCTGGCCCGGATGGCCCGCGCCCTCGACGAGTGCGCCGTCGAAGGGCCAGGTGTGGCCACCACCCGCGACTTCCTCCGATCGACGCTCGACCACCCGCTGTTCCGCGCCGCGAAACACGACACCTCGCTGGTCGACACCATGCTCACCGGCCTCCAGCCGGACACCACCGAAGCTCCAGGGTGCCACTAACCGAAGGGTTCACACTGCTGCCGGTTCGCGGGTTTGCGGCCCGTGCGTCCACGCGGGCGCCTGCGGACGGAAGGTGGCCGACATGGCAATTGACAACGCTTCTCGAGGTGTCAGCCGACGGCGATTATTGGCCGGAGTCGGCGCGGGGGCGCTCGTGGCCGGCACCGGGGGAGTCCTGCTCGACGCGACGCCGGCGGCGGCCGCGTTCTCCAACCGGTTCGGTCGGATGTTCCCGTCGCTGCCGGCGTTCGGATCCGCGACGACCCAGATGCGGAACGCGCTGATCGACCTGTCGCGCGTCGGCGGCCCGATGGACGCACGCGACCCGCTCAGCGTCGGTGCGGAGGCGCTCGCCGACCAGCAGCAGCACAGCATCAACAACCCCGACAACTTCTCCATCCCGCAGGGCATGACGTACTTCGGGCAGTTCGTCGACCACGACCTGGCTTTCGAGACGACGGCGCCGCTGGGCACGCCGGTCGACCCGACCACGGTGCCGAACCCCCGGACGCCGGCCCTCGACCTCGACTCGCTCTACGGTGGCGGGCCGACCGGAAACCCGGAGCTGTACAACTCGGCCGATCCCGCCAAACTCAAGATCGAGTCGGGCGGACGCTTCGAAGACCTGCCGCGCAACTCCAGTGGCAGGGCGATCGTCTTCGACGTCCGCAACGACGAGAACCTGCCGATCGCGCAGATCACGGCCGCGTTCATCCTCTTCCACAACCGGGTGGTCGACCTGGTGCGCGCACAGGGCACACCGGCTGCGCAGGTCTTCGGCGCCGCCCGGCAACTCGTCACCTGGCACTACCAGTGGATCGTGCTCAACGAGTTCCTTCCGCTGATCGCCGGGCCGGGCACGGTCTTCACAGTGCTCAACGGAGGCCGCCGCTTCTACAAGCCGGAGCCGAACGCGACGTTCATCCCGGTCGAGTTCACCGCGGCGGCGTTCCGCTTCGGCCACAGCCAGCCCCGACCGGCCTACCTGGTCAACCGCACCGGCAACGGTGGCGACGAGTTCTACGCCATGCTCTTCGACCCGGCGCTGAGCGGCGCCGACCCGGCCGACCTGCGCGGCGGGAAGCGGGCCGCCCGTCGCTACCTCGACTACCAGTTCTGGTTCCAGTTCTTCGACGGCCAGGTGCGCTGGAGCAAGTGGATCGACGTCCGCAACTCCACGCCGCTGTTCGGCTTTCCGCTGCCACCGCCGCCGTCCGGCTCGCCGTCGGCCAACCTGCTCGGACGCGACCTGCTCCGTCAGCTCACCTTCGGCATTCCGTCGGGCCAGCGGATCGCCGCCCACATCGGGGCGCCCGCACTCGGCAGCTTCAACTTCCCGGAGCTCAGTGGGTACGGCCTCGGCCTGGACTCCAACACCCCGCTCTTCTACTACATCCTCAAGGAGGCGCAGCTCCAGGCCGGCGGCGGCTCGTTGGGCGCGGTGGGTGGGCGAATCGTGGCAGAGGTGCTCATCGGCATCGCCCAGCTCGACCCGGCGAGCTACCTGAAGGTCCAGCCCAACTGGCGTCCGACCCTGCCCGCCCGCTTCTCGGGCCAGTTCACGATGGCCGACCTGCTCACGTACGCCCGGGTCGACCCGGCCAGCCGCAACTCCTGACGGCGCTTGCTCCGCACCCGGGCCCGGGTGGCCCGGTGTGCGGAGCATGGGCCCGGTTGAACGGGACTCCAACGGTCCTCGACGCGGGTGGGGGAGGGTGCGGGCATGACTGGCGACTTCAGCGATTTCAAGGTGGCGGATCTGTCGTTGGCGGCCTTCGGGCGTAAGGAGATCGAGCTGGCCGAGCATGAGATGCCGGGTTTGATGTCGATCCGGAGGGAGAACGCCTCGCGGCAGCCGTTGAAGGGTGCGCGGATCACCGGCTCGCTGCACATGACGATCCAGACCGCCGTGTTGATCGAGACGCTGGTGGCACTCGGCGCGCAGGTCCGGTGGGCGTCCTGCAACATCTTCTCCACCCAGGACCACGCGGCGGCGGCGGTCGCTGTCGGCCCGACCGGCACCCCTGACGCCCCGGCGGGTGTCCCGGTCTACGCCTGGAAGGGCGAGTCCCTCGACGAGTACTGGTGGTGCACCCAGCAGGTGCTGCTCTGGCCGGACGGGCAGGGCCCGAACATGATCCTCGACGATGGTGGTGACGCCACGCTGCTGGTGCACAAGGGCGCCGAGTTCGAGGCGATCGGGGCGGTCCCGTCGCCGGAGAGCGCGGACTCCGAGGAGTACGAGGTCATCCTTGGTGTGTTGACGCGGTCGCTGCGGGAGGACAACCGCCGCTGGACGCGGGTCGCCGCCGGGATCAAGGGAGTGACCGAGGAGACCACGACCGGCGTGCACCGGCTGTACGAGATGCAACAGGCCGGGAACCTGCTGTTCCCGGCGATCAACGTGAACGACTCGGTGACCAAGAGCAAGTTCGACAACAAGTACGGCTGCCGGCACTCGCTGATCGACGGGATCAACCGGGCCACCGACGTGCTGATCGGCGGGAAGGTCGCCGTCGTGTTCGGCTACGGCGACGTCGGCAAGGGCTGCGCCGAGAGTTTACGCGGTCAGGGTGCGCGGGTCATCGTGACCGAGGTGGACCCGATCTGTGCCCTCCAGGCGGCGATGGACGGCTACCAGGTCGCGACCATCGATGACGTGGTTGAGACCGCCGACATCTTCGTGACCGCGACGGGCTGCTTCAGCGTGATCACCAACGAGCACATGGCCCGGATGAAGCACCAGGCGATCGTGGGCAACATCGGCCACTTCGACAACGAGATCGACATGGCCGGTCTCGCGAAACGCGGAGACGTCGAGCGGATCACGGTGAAGCCGCAGGTGGACGAGTGGCGGTTCGCGGACGGTCACTCGATCATCGTGCTGTCCGAGGGGCGGCTGCTGAACCTGGGCAACGCCACCGGGCACCCGAGCTTCGTGATGTCGAACAGCTTCGCCAACCAGACCATCGCGCAGATCGAGCTGTTCACCGGCACCGACCAGTACCCGATCGGTGTCCACACCCTCCCGAAGCACCTGGACGAGAAGGTGGCCCGACTCCACCTCGACGCGCTGGGTGTCCGCCTCACCGAACTGACCAAGGAGCAGGCCAACTACCTTGGCGTCCCGGTCGAAGGGCCCTACAAGCCCGACCACTACCGCTACTGAGAGGGCCCGTCCGCATGATCGCCGTATCCGGCTCGATCGCGACCGACCATCTGATGCGCTTCCCGGGGCGTTTCGCCGAGCAACTCATCGCCGGCAGCCTCGACACCGTCTCGCTCTCGTTCCTCGTCGACGACCTCGTCGTCCGACGCGGCGGGGTCGCCGCCAACATCGCCTTCGGGCTGGCCCAACTCGGGCACCGGCCGGTGCTGCTCGGCGCGGTCGGCGGCGACTTCGGCGACTACCGCAGCTGGCTGGAGCGGCACGGGGTTGACTGCTCGGAGGTGCAGGTCAGCTCCGTCGCACACACCGCCCGGTTCATCTGCACCACCGACACCGACCTCTGCCAGATCGCGTCGTTCTATCCCGGTGCGATGGGCGAGCCCGACCGGATCAGCCTCGACGGGGTCGCCGCCCGGGCCGGTGGGCTCGGGCTCGTCATCCTCGCAGCGGAGAACCCGGACACGATGCTCGCCCGCGCCGCCGCCTGCCGCCGACTGGGCCTGCCCTTCGCCGCCGACCCGTCACAGCAGCTGGCCCGGATGCCGTCGGCCGACATCGAGGCGATGATCAACGGCGCTCGCTACCTGTTGACGAACGAGTACGAGGCGGCGCTGCTGGAGTCGAAGACCGGGCTGAGCGAAGACGACATCCTGCGCCGCGTGGGCGTGCGGGTCGTGACCCTGGGTGCCAACGGGGTACGGATCACCGGGCAGGACGGCGACTTCCTGGTACCGGCGGCGCGGGTGGACGCCATCGTCGACCCGACCGGTGTCGGCGACGGCTTCCGGGCCGGCTTCTTCGCCGCGCTCGCCGCCGACCTGCCCATCGAGCGAGCGGCGCAGGTGGGCTGCGTCCTGGCGGCGCACGTGCTGGAGGTCGAGGGCCCGCAGGAATACACGATCGACGCCGACGCCTTCGAGCGCCGCATCGCCGACTCCTACGGCTCCGACGTCGCGGTCGATGTGCGTGCGCTGGGGCTGGCCCGGGTCTGACCGGGCCAGCCGGCGTGCTCGACCGTCCCTGGTGAGGACCCCGACCTTTCGGGGCCGTTACCGGCCGGGCGCCCCGCGCACCACCAGTCCCGCCGTGTCAGCCGCCCTGGTCAACAGGTTGCCCTCGATCCGCTTGACCGCGGCCTGGTAGATCCCACGTCGCCCGGGGGACAGTGTCGGATCCGCCAACGCCCGCTCTAGATCAACCAGACGGATTTTCGGGTTCAGATCGACGAAGGTGGGGATCGCTTCGATGGCCACCACCTTCCACCTTTTCGGCTCGCTCGCCGGACCAAACGTCACCCGGGTCATCGCGCCGTCACGGTTGGCGTTGATGGGCTTCTCGTGCCGGGCGATCTGGTTGCCCATCCCGTAGACGATCCAGGTGTCGCCGATCCGCTCCACCGGCTGAACGACGTGCGCGTGATGCCCGAAGACGACGTCCACGTCGTCGATCGCGGCGATCTGACGCGCCCGAATTTGCTGGTCGGCGTCCGGCTCGTGCTCGTACTCGGTGCCCCAGTGCAGGCTGACCACCACGATCTCTGCGCCCGCCGCCCGAGCTGCCGCCGCGTCCCGCCGGATGGTCTTCACGTCGATCAGGCTCGCCACCCACTCCTTGCCGGCCGGCGGGTGCAGGCCGTTGAAGCTTCTGGTGAGGCTGATGTGCCCGATCTTCACGCCCTTGGCCTGATAGATCTTGACGATGCCGGAGTCACGCTTGGTCCGGTAGCTGCCGGCGTGCCCCAGACCCGCCTTGTCCATCGCGTCGAGGGTCCGCTTGACGCCGTCGTACCCATGGTCGAGGGTGTGGTTCGAGGCGGTGGAGCAACCGTCGTACCCGATGCTCTTGAGGCCCTTGAGCACCTCCTGCGGCACACTGAAATTCGGAAAGCCGATGTACGGGCCTCCCGGCGGTGCCAGCGGAGTCTCCAGGTGGCACAGGGCCAGATCAGCGCTGGAAACGGTCTCGCTCACCGGTGCCAGCATCGGGCCGAAGTCCAACTCGCCGCCGCCGTCTGTCCGGGCCTGCTCCCACAGCTTGGGGTGCAGCAGGATGTCCCCCGCACCGAGCACGGAGACCGTACGGTCGGCGACCGCCACCGGGTGGGGCGGATCAGCCCAGGCAGGCGATTCAGCCGGCGCGGGCGAGTCCGCCGACCAAGGGCCGAGGACGTAGATCGCGCCCACCCCGACCGCTAGTGCGACCACGCAACCGAGGATCGCCCGTAGCGTGCGGGAGCGCTCGCCGCTTAGCTGAAAATTACTCGCCACCGCGACAGGCTAGCCCGCCCTGGCCAGCCGCCCCGGCGGTACTGATGGACGAAGCGGTCCGCCGACTCGCCGTCGCACTCGGCCGCCCATAGCGCCCCGGCGTTGTGCGGGGTCGGCCTCGACCCCCAACGCGGGCATCTGCCTCATTGATGAGTGTTCACACCTTGGCAGCGGTGCGCGCCTCCGCTAACGTCCATGGGAACGCTCCCATGAACTTAGATACATCTATGTGATCTGGAGGCAACACGTCGTGGCTATCCTCTCCTCGCTCCGCCGCAGATCGGCGGCCATCAGCGCGGCGGCCGTCGCGGGCGCCACCGCCGTCGGCGTCTGCCTCGCCGTCAGCAGCGCCTCCGCCGGCACGCTGTCCGGGTCGCTCTACCGCGACCCGAGTTCGGCCGTGGTCCGCTGGGTCGCCGCCAACCCCGGCGACTCGCGTACGGCCGTCATCCGCGACAAGATCGCGAGTCAGCCGCAGGCGCGTTGGTTCGCCAACTTCAATCCCTCGACCGTGCAGTCCGAGGTCTCCGGGTTCATCGGCGCCGCCAACGCGGCGCAGCAGATCCCGGTGCTGGCCGTCTACGAGATCACCAACCGGGACTGCGGCGGGGCCAGCGCCGGTGGGGCGCCGGACCTCAACCAGTACCAGACGTGGGTGTCCAACTTCGCCAGGGGACTGGGCAACCAGACCGTCATCATCATCCTGGAAACCGACTCGCTCGCCCTGCTGACGTGCCTGAGTGGCGCCGAGATCAACGCGCGCAACGAGGCGATCTCGACGGCCACCCGGACCATCAAGTCGGGCAACCCCAACGCCAAGGTGTACCTCGACGGCGGCCACTCCACCTGGAACAGCGCGGGTGAGACGGCCAACCGGCTCCGGGCAGCCGGCGTGCAGTACGCCGACGGCTTCTTCACCAACGTGTCGAACTACAACTCCACCTCCAGCGAGGCGAACTTCGGTCGAGCGGTCATCTCCGCCCTCAACGGCATGGGGATCTCGGGCAAGCGCCAGGTCATCGACACCAGCCGTAACGGGGGCGCCAGCGGGGACTGGTGCGGCGACGACAACACCGACCGGCGCATCGGGCAGTACCCGACGACCAACACCGGCGACGCCAACATCGACGCGTACCTCTGGGTGAAGCCGCCGGGGGAGGCGGACGGCTGCCGCTTCACGGCCGGGTCGTTCCAGCCCGACCTGGCCTTCAGCCTGGCCAATGGCGCGCCCAACCCGCCCACCACCACCCCGCCGACCACGCCGCCGCCGACGACCACTCCCCCGACCACGACCCCGCCGACGACCCCGCCGCCGACCACCCCTCCGCCGAACACCACGCCGCCGGCCGGTGACGGCTGCTACGCGTCGATCGCGGTCAACCAGTGGGCTGGCGGTTTCACCGCCAGCGTGACGGTCACCGCCGGCAAGTCGGACATCAACGGCTGGAACGTGACTGTCGCGCTGCCCGGCGGTGCGGTCACCAGCGCCTGGAACGCGCAGGTCAGCGGCACCAGCGGAACCGTAGGGTTCACCAACGTGAGCTACAACGGGCGGGTCCTCGGCCGGCAGTCGACCAACTTCGGCTTCCAGGGCACCGGCACCGGCCCGGGCGTGTTGGCCGACTGCGTGACCAGCTGACCCAACCGATGCGGCGGGCCCGGCGTGGAGGACCACTCTCCGCGCCGGGCCCGCCCCCCGTGCCTGCGGAACGAGCCGGGCTGCCCCATCTACGTCTGCACGCTGGTGGCCTGTGGCTTCTCGGCATCGCGGCTGTGGATCTGTCGCGCCGACCAGTTGCTGTGGTCAGGCTTGTGGATTCTTTCTCTCTTGCGGGACATTTCGTGGCCGGCGAGCAACGCGATCGCCACGGCCGTCAGCAGGCCACCGAACAACGGGATGACGCGCACCCCGGCCGTCGCCAGCAGGCCCGCGCCGATGAACGAGCCGGCCGCGAGGCCGAAGTTGAACGCGACGCTGAGGCTGGCCGACGCCATGTCGGTGGTCGACGGGGCCACCTGCATGACGCGGTGCTGGATTCCCGCGATCAGCGAACTGAACGACATCCCCGCCACGGCGAGCAACGGGATCGTCAACACCTTGCTTGCGCCAACTGCGTAGAGGCCGAGCATCGCGGCGGTAAGGAGCCCGAGTAGGACCAGCACGACACCGAGTGGAAACCGGTCCAGCACCCGGCCGACCGCCCAGGTGCCGGCGACGCCGAACGAGCCTTGAACGAAGAGCAGCAGGCCGAGGGATGCCGCGGCGAACCCACTGACGTCGAGGAGGAAGACGGTCATGTAGGTGAACGCGCCCATGGCGCCGGTGACCGCGAGGATGGTGGCGATCAGGAGCACGACGAAGCGGTGCCGGTCCGGCATCGGCCCGACGTCGCCCGCACTCTGCTGCGGTGTGACGCTCGGCAGGAGCAGGGCGACCGCGACGCAGGTGACGAAGCCGAAGATGGCCATCGCGACGAAGGCGGCCCGCCACCCGGCCTGCCCGCCCAACCAGGTGCCCAGCGGCACGCCGAGGACGGGGCCGAGAGCGTTACCGATCGACAGTCGAGCCACGATGCGGCCTCGGATGTTCGGGGGGAACATCGAGATCGCTACCGGGAACACCACCGCCCAGAAGACGCCGTTGGTGGTGGCGGACACCAGCCGCGCGGCGAGCAACACCTCGTAGGAGGTGGCGAAGGCCGACACCGTCGTCGCCGCGGCGAACACGCCGAGGGCGCCGGCGAGCAGTGGGCGCCGGGGCACACGTCGAGTGACCCGGGTCAGCGGGAGCGCCACAATCATGACCACCACGGCGTACCCGGTCACCAGCAGACCGGCCTCGGACCTGGAGCGTCCCAGGTCTGGCGCGATCAGCGTGAGCAACCCGATCGGAAGCACCTCGGTGGTGACGTAACAGAAAGTGGCGGCGGACAACGCGGCGAGGGCATAGACCGCGCGTCGTCGGTGCACCATGAGCTACCTCCCGGATCCTGGACGAGGTCTAGCAAGCAGCCGTGACGCACGTGGCTCGTGTGATCCCGGCTAACTAGGTTTTGAAGGTAGCATAGGTCGCCGTGTATTCCTCGATGTCTTCGTGCGGAAGGCATGCCTGGATCGGTAGCGCATCGAACGCAGGCATGAGGTGTGGACGCGGAGCATAACCACCTCTGAGCGTATAGCTGGTAGCATCGCCGCATGTCACTCGACGTGTGTCAGCTACCGTTGGTCGGCGGCCACCCGGCACTCGAACTGGCCAACACCCTCGAACGAGGGGGCGAGTCGCCGCACGACTTCCTGACCGACAGTTCCGCTTTGCTGCGCTGGTCGGTGCGGGTGAGCGTGGTCAGCGACGCGGAGGCCGGCCAGGTGGGCCGGGCGTGGCGCGACGAGCCTGCGGCGGCGCACGCGGCACTGGCCGCCGTGCGGGACATCCGTGAAAGCCTCTATCTCGTGCTGCTCGCGGCGATCACCGACGCGGACGGTGGTACGGCGGGTGACCCCATCGCCGCCGGTGCCGCGTTGGTCGCACTACATCAGCGCTGGTCCGGCGCAGCCGCCCGAGCAAGATTCGTGCTCGACTCGTCGCAGGTGCGGCTGGTCTACGGCGCGGTGCCGGCCATGCTGGTGCCCGACCGGATCGCCGAGGCCGCCCTCGACGTCATGTTGACGGCCGACCTGACCCGGGTGCGCCGCTGCCCGGTGCTCGAAGGGGGCTGTGGCTGGCTGTTCCTCGATCAGAGCCGCAACGGTTCCCGCCGCTGGTGTCGCATGGCCGACTGCGGCAACGCGGTGAAGGCGCGACGGCTCACCGAGCGTCGCCGCGCCGCCCGTTCCTCCAGTTCTTAGCCGGTCGACGGTGTCGTAGTCGCCGTTCGGTCGTCGGTCGGGGGCGATTCGCGGGTTCGACGCAGGTCAACGAGGGCCACTCCCTGCCAGCGCGGGTCAACCCGCAGGTCGTTACACTGACCACTCGCGCCCCCGTAGCTCAGGGGATAGAGCATCGGTTTCCTAAACCGTGTGTCGCAGGTTCGAATCCTGCCGGGGGCACCTCGAACGCTGGCAGCCGTGGTGGTTCCTTGTCGATCCTCTGCGTCATTTCCCGCGAATCCGATGGGGAATCGGGAATCCGGGCAGCCTGGTCACGGAGTCGTTCCGGCAATGCCGACCGCGCGCCGACGATCCCTGAGTATCAAAAGCCAGGGGGGTGAGTCACCGTTCAGTTTTGCTGGCGACTCCCAGTATTGATGCGCATATCGCGCCCGTCGGGTCACGACGCCTCCGGCGCAACGGGTCTCGCATTCCCCGGCTTCGATGCTAGGCTCCCGGAGTCAGCTCGATGCTTGTCGGGGAACCTCGATGCTTGACAGGGGAAAAGGATGAGTTCTGCGCACTCGTTGATCTCCGCCACGAACAAAGGCGATGAAAGGTCAGTGTCGGTCGCCATCGCTGATATCCATCCACTACTGTCCGGGATGTTGAACAAACTGTTCTCGCAGCAGTGGAATGTCGAGGTCGTGGCGCACGTCACATCGATGGCGGAGTTGGTCGACGGGGATGCCTGGGCCGGACGAACTGTGGACGTCCTGATCTTGCATGTCGCGCAGGTGGACTGCGCGATCGAAACCGCAGTGCGAGACGTCGCCGCCGGTTCTGCCACCCACGTGATGGTGGTGTCTGGATCGGAGAGCGATGACGAGATGGTCCGGTGCCTGCGGTCTGGGGCTCGGGGCTACTTCGGCAATAACGCTGATTTCGACTCGTTGTGTCTGGCCCTCGGTCTCGTGGCACGCGGCGGCACTGGAATCACCGGTTCGGCGGCACCGCGCCTAGCCGCACTGGCGGGGCAGGAGAGGAATTCCGCGCCGCCGTCTGCGGAGGGCCTACTGGACTCGCTGACCAACCGGGAGCGTGAGGTGGTTGCGTTATTGGCAGATGGTCAGAACAATCGCGGTATTGCGCGGAGATTGAACATTTCGGAGCGCACGGTCCGAAATCACCTCAGTCGAATTTTCTTCAAGCTCGGCGTGCAGGATCGGCTCCGTGCGGCGCTGGTGGCACGTAGATTGATGAGTCTCTCCGGGGACCCTGCTTAGAAGGGGCGTTCGTGCACCCGAAGGGAGCGGTAGAAGGTGCCCGGCTGCCGGTTCGGCCGCTGACCCACAGTGAGTTGGTCGCCGTCGACATCGTCGTCGCCGGGCTGCTCGCCACGGTCTACCTGACAGCCCTGCCCCGGTCGAGCACGCTTCCCGACTGGCCACACGGCGTGCTGGTCTCCCTGATCGCGCTCCCCGTCGCAGTCCGCAGGGTCTGGCCAATGCCAGTCTTCGCGAGCGTCGCCCTCGCATCGATCGTCAGCGTGTCACTGGGGGTCCTGCCGGACCCTCTCCTCGCGGCGGCCCTCACCGCTTACACGGCTGCGGCCATCGATGGTCAGCGAAGCCGTCGCAGTTGGCTGGTGATCGTGTCGTCCAGCGTGGTCCTGACGTTTCTGGCCGTCGCCACCGGGTCGCCGCAACCGTGGCCGAGTCGATTCGGAACACTGCTGCCCGGCCTCGCCCTGGTCGGCGCCTCCTGGGCCGCCGGAATCGCGGTTGCGCAGCGGCGGGCGTACGCGGTCTGGCGGGCTGCCGACCGGGTTGAGCGAGCGGTCTCCGACGAACGGCTGCGAATTGCCCGCGAGGTGCATGACATCGTGACGCACAACCTGGGGGTGATCGCGGTCAAGGCAGCGGTGACCCGACACCTGGCTCGGGACCGGCCGGCCGAGACGCTGGCCTCGCTCGCAGTGATCGAGCAGGTCAGCCGAGAGGCGCTCGCCGAGATGCGGCAAGCTCTCCGGCTTCTCCGGGACAGCGACGAACCTCGTGGACCGGCTCCTGGTCTGCCCGACGTCCCCACGCTGGTGCGCCGTGCCGAGAAAGCGGGCCTGACCGTCCGGAGCGAACTGCCGGAGCAGGACGACGTCCCGCCGGGCGTGTCGTTGACCGCTTACCGGATCGTTCAAGAGGCACTGACCAACGTCATCAATCACGCTGGGCCGACCCGCTGCAGCCTGACGGTCCGGAGCACCGGGAGTGAGCTCCTCGTCGAGGTCGCGGACGGCGGGCCGGTGGGCGGCCGGCCGATCCGCCCTTCCGCAGCGGAGGGGTTCGGCCTGGCCGGTATGCGGGAGCGGGTGGACATGCACAACGGTGATATGACGGCCGGGCCGCTGGCGTCCGGCGGCTTCCAGGTCCACGTGAGGATTCCGTATGCACCAGTGGGTGGTCGGCAGTGATCCGGGTCGCGATCGCCGACGACGAGCCCATGTTGCGCGAGAGCTTCCGCCTGCTGGTGAGCTCGGATCCGGAGTGCACGGTCGTCGGGGAGGCGGCCGACGGCGCGGCCGCGGTCCGGCTGGCGAAGAGCAGGCGGCCGGACGTCATGCTCATGGACGTGCGCATGCCGCACACCGACGGCCTTGAGGCCACTCGCCTGATCACCGGCGACCAGGCCACCACGGACGTCCGAATCTTGATTCTGACCATGTTCGACCTGGATCCGTACGTCTATTCGGCCCTGCGCGCCGGTGCCAGCGGTTTCCTGCTCAAGGACATCGCCCCCGCCGACCTGCTGGCAGCCGTTCATGTAGTGGCCGGCGGGCACGCGCTGTTCGCGCCCAGCGTCACCCGACGGATGATCGCTCGATTCAGTGCGGCCGAAGCCATTTCCGACACGGGTCGCCTGGATGTCCTGACCAACAGGGAGCGGGAGATCCTTACGCTCGTCGCCAACGGCCTTTCGAACACGCAGATCTGCGACCGCGAGCACATCAGCATGGCCACCGTGAAGACGCACCTCAACCGGATTCTGGCCAAGCTCAGTCTCCGCGACCGCGCCCAACTGGTGATCGCCGCCTACGAGAACGGGCTGGTTAGCGCCGGGGCGCAGGCCGAGGTCAGCCGGCATCGCCGAGGGCCTCTCTGACCGAGGTCGAGTCCGCGTCCGTCACCTCTCCGTTCACCTTGACCGTGGGGGTACCCATCACACCGGCGCGGGCAGCCCGCTCACTGACGTGTGCGGCCCAGCTGCGATACGTCCCGTCGCGGACGCACTGGGCGAAGCTTTCGGTGAGTCCGGCGTCCCGGCCGAGAGTGATGAGCCGGTCGTCGCTGAGCCCCGGTGTTTGTTCTGCCGGCTGGTGGCGGAACAGCATTCGCGCGTACTCGGTGAACCGACCGCCGTCGGCGGCGCATCCAACAGCGGCCACAGCCCGGGTGGAGTACTTCTCGCCCTGGCTCATGCGGTCTAGGAACGCCACGGGGTGGGTGACCACCGTGACTCGACCGGCCGTCACCGCTTCGTCGAGCGTGGTCGCCGTCGAATCTTCGAATTGCTTGCAGTTGGGGCACATGAAGTCGGCGTACACGTCGATGGTGACCGGTCCGCTGCCGCGGGCCACGCCGGTGCCGCCATAGGCGGCTGTTCCCGCTGGGTACAAGACCGGCTCGGCCGACTGGCTCTGAAAACGCTGGTAGCCCACGGTGCCGGCGGCGGCGAGGGCGGCCACGACGATCACGGCCGACCACACCGTACGCCGCCGGCGGCGATCGGCCGCGAACTGTGCGGCCACCGCCGCGCTGGGTGTTGGAGTGCGACTGGTTGTCATGAGACCTCCGCTCGGCCGGCGGCCATGGGAGTGGCCTGCAGCCAGTTGTCGATCGCCAGCCGGCTGGCCGGCCGAGCTGTCAGGAAGCCAGCGATCAGCAGGAAGAAGCCGTCGCGTAGCAGGTCGAGGAGATAGGTCGGCCTCTGGTTGGCGGCCAGCTCACCGCCGCCCCCGAAGCAGCCGCAGTCGATCCGGTAGCCGTGTGCCCAGACCCAGGCGATTCCCACGAGGAAGCCGATCAGCAGCACGGCCGAGATTCCGGCGGCCAGGCGCGTTCCGAGCCCGAGCAGCAGCAACATCCCCAATGCCAGCTCGATGAACGGCAGCATCGCGCCAAACGCGGTGGCCGCTTCGTACGGCAGGATGCGGTAGGCGTTGACCGTGCGGCCGGATGCGGCCAGGTCGCCGATCTTGGTTGCACCAGCGAGGAGCCACACTGCGGCCAACCCAGTGCGCGCCACGGTGGTGAACCAGGCAGAACCGATCATTGCTGGGCCTTGGCGAAGCGGTTGGCGGCCACTGCGAGGGTGCCCAGCGCCAGTGTGGTGATCATTAGCAGCTCGGCCCAGACTGGCGGCGTCCAGCCCCAGAGTTGCGGCGACTGTGACATGCCGTCGAGAAAGAAGTCACCGGGCAGGACCCGGCGGGTCGCGTCGATCGCGTACGTCAGCGGGTTGATCAGTACCAGCGTGCCTAGCCAGCCGGGCAGTCCGTTCGGTGGGAACACGGCACCGGACAGGAAGAGCAGAGGCGTCAGCGCCAGGCTGACCACGACCTCGAACGTATCGACCGACCGGATCGTCACCGCGGCCAGAATTCCCAACGCGGTGAACGTGAACGCGATGAGCGCGGCCACGGCCAAACCAAGCAGCAGGCGCGGGCTGTAGCTCATGCCGGCGTACGGAGCGACGAGTAGCACCAGGAACGCGTAGAGCGCACCGGCTGTGGCGCCGCCCAGGCAGAGACCGATCAGCAGGCTGATCCGCCGGACCGGGGCAGCGAGAGTCTGCCGCAGGAAACCGCTCTGCCGGTCCCAGACGATGGAGATGCCGACACCCATCGCGGGCGACTGGACAGCCATCATCAGCATTCCGGGGAATAGGAAGGTGCGGTAATGCTCCATGACCACCGCATCGCCACCGACCGCCTCGAGTCCGGTGCCCAACACGACGATGAACATCAGCGGAGTCACCAGGCCCATCACCACGCGAAGCCGGTTGCGTGTGAGCCGGATGACCTCGCGGCGCCAGAGCATGCCAATCGCCCCGAGGTTGCGGCGCATGCCAGCTGTCGGGGTGTCGAGCGGCTGGGCCGGGGTGAACGCGACGGGCATTTGGTCCGCATGGGTGATGGTCATTTCCGCGGCCCTTCCTCTTCGCGAATGGTGCGGCCGGTGTAGTGCAGGAACGCGTCATCAAGGCTTGGCGACCGGACGGTCACCGACATCACCGGCACCGGAATCGCCGCGCACAACCGGGGCACCAGGGCGGCCCCGTTCTGAACCCGCATGCGGAGGTTCGAAGCCCCAACGGCGACATCCAGGTCGAACTGCGTGCGGATGCTGGTTGCGGCGGCCTCGTCGTCCTCCGTACGCATCTCCACCAGGTCATCCCCGACCACGGCCTTGAGTTCGGCCGGCGTGCCCTCGGTGACCAGTTCGCCGTGATCCATGATCGCGATCCGGTCGCAGTGCTCGGCCTCTTCGAGGTGATGCGTCGTCATGAAGACGGTCAGGTCGTACTCGGCGCGGAAGCGCCGCAGCTGGTCCCAGATCAGGATGCGGGTCTGTGGATCGAGTCCGGTCGTAGGCTCGTCCAGGATCAGGACCTTCGGCGCGTGCAGCAAGGCCCGCGCGATCTCGAGCCGGCGGCGCATCCCTCCAGAGAAGGTCCGGACCGGCGAGTTCCGACGATCCTGCAGGTCCATCAGCGTGAGCAGATCGGCAATGGTGCCCCGCACGGCGCGGCCGCCGATGCCGAAGAGGCTGGCGTAGAAGCGCAGATTTTCCTCGGCAGAAAGGTCCGGGTCCAGCGTGGACTCCTGGAAGACGATACCGATCGACCGCCGCACGTCGTCCGGTCGCCGACGGATGTCGAAGCCGGCCACCTCGGCGGTACCGGCGGTCGGCCGCAGCAGCGTCGCGAGCATGCTGATGGTGGTGGTCTTACCCGCACCGTTGGGACCGAGGAAGCCAAAGATCGAGCCCGTCGGGACGTCCAAGTTGAGATCAGCGACCGCCGCGATGCGGTCCGAATACCACTTCGCGAGATTTCGCACACTGATCGCGGTCACGTCGATCTCCCTTCCGGGCATCGCACGGCCAGCACGGTCACGAAACGTGCCACGTCCGCGGGTTCGCCAACCGGGCGGCCGTCCACCTCGACCCACGCATGAGCCCCGAACGGGTTGGTCCGGAAGCCGGTACACCAGTCCGGCCATCGGCCACGCAGACGGCAGATCAATGCCGTCGCCACCGATCGCTGCAGGCAACCGAGCCCCGCGCAGCGGGTGCTGACGGTCACGGTCGCCGACCGGGCATGCAGGGTCTCCTCGAATTGGCCGGGAACCGCGCCCCTGCTGAGCAGCCGCAGCGCCTGACGTAACCGGCGCGGAGGTAGCGCCGCGAGTGGGCGGGCCACACCAACCGCCGCCAGCGCGATGACACGCTGCCCGACGGTGAGCCGCACGCCTCGCTCCGCGGTGACCGGCATGCTCATGTGGTCACCAACTTGGCTCGCCTGAGGCCGTTGACGAACTCCTGCACGTCCGCAGTGACCCGGTTTCGGAATTCGTCGTCGACAGGTGGGCCACCGGCTGAACCGGCGGTCAGCCGGTGCGCGGTCTCGGCCGGCGAGTGCCCAGCGAGAAGGTCACGCAGCATCTGCTCGGCCGTGCTGTTGAGATGCCAGTAGCGGCCGGTTCGTTCATCCAGCAGGACAAGCCCGTCGTCCACCTCGTTGAGCACGACGTCACGGCGCAGTGACAGGGTCATCGCAAGACTCCAGTCTTCCGTCCCGACCAAGCGGACGCCACGACCGAGGATCGCAGCCAGCTCTCGCAGGCAAGGGTGTTCTGCAGAATGGTGAGGTGATGGGCGACCGGCCCCGGGTTCAGCAGACGGGCGCGGAGCGCGGCCACGTCGATGAGGCCAAGTTCGCCCAGCTGGGATCCGTCACACAACTCCAGCAGGGTCTGCCGGTTGCGGCGCAGTCCCTCGTGCATCTCGGCGCTGAACTCGCCCTTGTCCGGACGGTTCAGGATCGCGTCCGGCACGAGTCCGCGCATGGCGGCGGTGAGCAGAGGCTTGTACTGCCCGGGAGCGCTCCGCTCCGCAAGCCGGACCGACAGCGCTGCCTCGACGACCTGATGGTCCAGCATTGGTGCGTCCCATTCCACGCCAGGTCCGGTGGCCGCACGAATCTGGCGTAGCAGTGCGCCCTCGAACGCCATTGCCTCCAGGACCTGATGGCGTACCCGGTCGGGATCCAGGGGTTGCGGATCGGAGGCCGCAGCCGTACGCAGGGCGTTTCGCACGGTCTCCGCTGCGGCTCCCGTCGCCCATGGGGGGATTCGTGCCGCTGGCACCCAGCCCAGGTCCAAGTGGGGTGGACGTGGGGGTGGCGCATCGATCTGCGCCGGCAGCGCGGCGATGGCCTGCGCGAAGGTGGACCGGTCGGTGAGCCCGCGCAGGCAGTCCGACCAGGACCAGCGATTGAGTAGTCGGGAACGGCGGATCGTCGGCAGGGCGCGCAGCGGATGCCGGCGTGCCAACGACCACAGGTGTGCGGGCATCGCCCCGAAGAGCGTGTCGCCGCCGAACCCCATCAGGTGCAGGTCTGAACCCTCAGCCGTCGCGCGTCGCTCCAGGTCCGCAAGGTGTGCCCAGCCGCCGATCCAGAGTTGTGGCCCCTCCCACTGTCCCGCGCCGGTGCCCTGCTCGACGTCGACCTGAAACAGGTTCGCCGGACGGCTGCGCGGTACGACCCGGTGGCGTGCGCCGGGTAGTGCCGCGGCGGCCCGTTCTGCCCAGACGGTGTCGGTGTTCGCAGGGTCCAGTGGCTGCACATGAAAGGTGGTCAGGTCGGCGCCAGCCGCTGCGGCTAGAAACGCGACGCTGGTCGAGTCGAGTCCACCGGAGAGGTCCGCGGTCACCATCCGGCCGCCCGGCACGCGGCTGGCGACTGCTCGGAACAAGGACTCCCGCACCTCGGCTGCCGCCGCTTCCAGCGACCTGACCGGCTCGGGAGGATGCCACCACCGGTGTGTCCGTGCCGACCCGCCGCGGTCGACCGCCAGCCAGTGACCAACTGGTACCGCCTGTATGCCGGTCCAGAACGTCCGTTGTGAGAGCGGCCAGGGCGCGCCGAGCGGCGACAGCAGTCGTAACGCCAGTGCTTCCGGGTCGATCGTGGCACCGGCGAGTCGGCCCAGCTGGGCGATGGAGGAGGAAGCCACCGTGAAGCCATCGACGGTCGCGTAGAAAATCTGTCGTACGGTCGACACCGTTCCCTGCGAACGGGTGGCGCCGTCCTGTGAAAGGAGGAGGTGGACTGCTCCCGGAATCCGCCGGGCCAGCTTGTCCAGACCGGACGGCGACGTGATGGCGGCCAGTGCCCGGGATACCTCCGGCTCCCGAATCTCGGTCCGACCGGCGATGGCGAGCCGAGTGTTTCCGGCGGTCAGGACGGTGATTTCGCCAGAATCCCATTGCCCGACAATCCATGGCCGCCCGGAGGCGTGCACTACCACTCTTTCCGTCGTTAACTGGAGCTTTTCCGAAACGAATTCCCGATCTGGCAGGACGACGAATTCCACGAGGCGAGACGCCCTTTCTCCCGCAGTGACCCACACGTCGGCGGCCGGCCGAAAGTGAGCCGGCCGCCGACGGACTGCTACCTGCTCACATCACCTCAGCTGCTCGTTCTGCAGTTGCGGTGCCGATTCCGTGATCAGATGCAGATCGGCGCACGGGCGCAACCGAGGAAGTCGCGGCAGTCGCCCCACGGGGTGCACAGGGTCAGCTCGGTGAAGTCGCCCAGGTCGGTGATCGCAGGCGTGACGTACTCGGTCTGGTTCATTTTCTCTCCCTCGTAATGCTGGACTTTTCCGCCGGCGGCGGGCCTCAGCGAAGGCCCGGGTTAGACGCTACGAGCGCCACGCGTCCGGCGAAATGGGAAAGAGGACTCAGCCGCCATGCGTCAGTGCGGAGGGGGCATCTGTCATGCATCACGGCGACGGATCAACCAGTACCCGACCGCTGCGGCCGTGAGCGTCCAGAGCAGAAGCACGAGGATCCCCTGCCCGGCGGTCAGTTCGCCCGAGTCGGCCGTCACCTGCATCGCGCGCATGCCGGCCTGGTCCGGTAGGAACTGCGCCACCGGCTTGGTGCCGGAGATCGTGCCGAGCGCCGGCCCCACCACGAAGAACAGCGGCATGAGGATGCCCAATGTCAGCGCGGTGCTGCGTAGCAGTGCCGCGACTGCTGCGGAGAAGACGTTGATCAGAACGACGTACGCGACTCCCCCGAGTACGGCCCGCATGGCCCCGGGGTCGGACAGGCTCGCCCCATGTGGTCCCAACGCGCTCTGGGTGATCAGAAACGACGCGATCACGGCTGTCCCGCCGACGATCAGCGCGACTGCCGCCACGACCAACAGCTTGGCCAGGTAGAACAGGCCCCGGGTGGGCACCGCTGCCAGCGAGGCGCGGATCATCCCGCTCGTGTACTCGGAACTGAACACGAGCACCGCGAACACGACGAAGGCCAGATTGCCGTAGAGGAGGGCGTTGAACCCCGAGTTGATGGGGTTGAAGTCCGACGCCAGCATGTTGCTTCCGCTGTCGATGGCGTTTCGAGTGGACAAGCCACCTGCCAGTGCCAGACCGAGACTGATGACCAGCGCCAGTGGCAGCGTCACCAGACTGCCCACCGTTGACCGTGCCTTGATCCATTCCGAGTGCAGGACTGCGGGTACCGTGTTGCTGCTCACCGGCTTGCCTCCGTGATCCCGCCGCGATACTCGACGGCATCGGCTGTCAACTTGATGAACGCGTCCTCCAGCGAGGCAGTACAGGGCGTGAGCTCGGTGATTATCAAGCCTTCGTCCCGACCGACCGCGCCGATCTGCTCCAGCTCGGCGCCCAGCGCGTGCAGTGTGCCGTCCCCCGCCTCGGTCACCTGGATCCCACGGGCGGTCAAGGCGCTGCGTAGGCGCGCAGCCTCGGGTGAGCGCAGCCGGATGTACGAACCCGCATGCTGGGCCACAAAATCACTTGTCGGAATGTCGGCGAGCATCCGCCCCCGGCCGATGATGATCAAATGATCGGCGGTGGCCGCCATCTCGGTCATCAGGTGGCTGGACAGCAACACCGTGCGCCCCTCGGCCGCCAGCCCCGTCAACAGCTGCCGGATCCACCGGACCCCCTCCGGGTCGAGCCCGTTGATCGGCTCGTCCAGCAGCAGCACCGGCGGATCACCGAGCAGCGCGGCGGCCAACCCGAGCCGCTGTGTCATGCCCAGCGAGAACCCTCGAACCCGCTTGCCGGCGACGCTCTCCAGCCCGACCATCTCGATCACCTGACGCACTCGCTGCCGCGAGATGCGGTTGCTGGCCGCCAGGCTGAGCAGATGGTTGTACGCGGATCGCCCAGGGTGCGCCGCCCGGCTCTCCAGCAGCGCACCGACCTGCCGTAGGGGCTCGGTCAGTTCGCCGTACTCCTTGCCGTTGATTCTGACGTGCCCCGACGTGGGCCGGTCCAGTTGCAGCATGAGCCGCATGGTGGTGGACTTCCCGGCCCCGTTGGGCCCGAGAAAGCCGGTGACCCGCCCTGGCGTCACCGTGAACGTGAGCCCGTCGACGGCAGTTTTGGCACCGTAGTGCTTGGTCAGCTCAGTCGCCTCGATCATGCCCTCAGCCTGCCAACGGGACCCTGTCCGCCGCGTCAGACCACGGTTTGACAATGCCCATGGCTGAGCGGCTGCGCGCTCCCTCTCGGCACGCCAGCGCGATCACCAAACGTGGTCGGCACGCTGCGCGGGATCCGCAAAAGTGGTGCTCCGCGCCGCGAAGCCCTTATCAACTTCAGAGGGCTCGCGGCGCGGAGGGCGACTCAGGCGGCGTAGATGAGCTTGACGCCGTCCAGTCCCAAGGCGGCTGCCCGCGTGCCGCGGACCCCGCTGTTCAGGTTGCGCCAGCTGTTGTTGCTGGCCGCCTCGTGCACCCACCCGTCGACGACGTTGTAGATGTGCTTCACCCCGTTGACGTTGAGCGCGGCCAGCGAGGTGCCCTGCGCGCCGTAGATGCCGGTCCACAGGTTGGCCCAGCCGGCGTTGCTGGCGGCCTCGTAGATCCGGCCGCCGTTGAGGGTGTAGAGGATCTTCGTGGTGCCCAGTGTGATGGCCGCTACCGCCGAGGCCGGGATGCCCGTGTTCAGGTTCCGCCAGGCGTTGGCGCTGTGCGCCTCGTGTACGTAACCGCCGACGATGCTGTAGACGTACTTGACGCCGTTCAGCACGATCACCGAGATCGAGGACGAGCTGGCGCCACCGATGCCGGTGTTGAGGTTGCGCCAACTGTTGTTGCTGGCGGCCTCGTGCACGTACCCGTCGACGACGTTGTAGACCAGCTTCACCCCGTCGAGGTTGATCGCGGCCAGGGCGGTGCCCTGTGCACCGTGGATGCCGGTCCACAGGTTGGTCCAGCCGGCGTTGCTGGCGGCCTCGTGGATCCGGCCGCCGTTGAGGGTGTAGAGGATCTTCGTGGATCCCTGGGTGATCGCTGTCGTCGCCGTGCCGGTCACCGCGCCCGCGCTGCCGGCGACCGGTAGGGCGCGCCAGCCGGTGTTGCTGGCCGCCTCGAACACCTGACGGGGCTGGTCGGCCGGGTTGTGCTGGATGAAGGCCAGCGGGTTGATCCGGGTGCCGGACGGGTCGATCATGTGCCAGTGCAGGTGCGGGCCCGTCGAGCTGCCCGAGCCGGGTGCGCCGGCCGCGCCGCCGGAGCGGCCCACGATCGTGCCCGCGCCCACGCTGGTCCCGTTGGCGAGCAGGAACTGCGACAGGTGCAGGTACTGGCTGCGGTACCCGTCCGTGTGCTGGATCGTGACGGTGTGCCCGCCCGTGCCGTTGTTCGGGATGTTCTGGATGGTGCCGGCGCCGCAGGCCGGCAACGCCGTACCCACCCCCATCCCGAAGTCGATGCCGCCGAGTGAACCGCGGCTGAGGTGACCCTCCCAGGTGTCGGTGATCGGGTAGGCGCTGAACGGGTTGTAGATCGCCGGCGCGGCCTGTGCGGCCTCGGGGACCAGCAGGCCACCGGTGCCGATGGCGCCCGCACCCAGCACCGCCGCGCGCAACATCGTGCGGCGACTCACGGCGGATGTGGTCGTGTCGTCGCCGCAGCAGCTGCCTTCGTAACCGTCCGTCATTCCCACTCCTTCTGCGCCCGCCAAGATATCTACGGAGGCTAATGGGGTGGGGTGGTCTGGCGGTACCGGTGCCACCAGACGTTGATCAGGACGTCGGCAGCTGTTCGGCTCGGGTGACCACCTGGTCGATGAGGCCGTACTCGCGGGCCTGCTCGGCGGTGAACCACCGGTCCCGGTCCCAGTCCCGCTGGATCTCGTCCAGGGTTCGTCCACTGTGCTGGGCGATCAGCTCCTGCATCGTCCGCTTCACGTGCAGCATGTTCTCCGCCTGGATGGTGATGTCGGCGGCGGTTCCGCCCATCCCGCCGGACGGCTGGTGCATCATGATCCGTGAGTGTGGCAGCGCGTACCGCTTGCCGGCCGCGCCCGCGCAGAGCAGGAACTGCCCCATCGAGCCGGCGAACCCGAGCGCCAGCGTCGCCACGTCGTTGCGGACGTAGCGCATCGTGTCGTAGACCGCCATCCCCGCGCTCACCGAACCGCCCGGCGAGTTGATGTAGAGGTAGATGTCCCGGTCGTCGTCCTCTGCGGCGAGCAGCAGGATCTGCGCGCAGATCTGGTTGGCCGACTCCTCAGTCACCTCGGTGCCGAGGAAGACGATCCGCTCCCGCAGCAGCCGCTCGAACACATGGTCACCGAAGGACGGCTGCCCGCCCTCCAACATTCGCACGTCGTACCCGATCATGTGCCGCCGCCTTCCACCGCGCCGGCGGGCGGTGAGGACCACCCGGTGGACCGGCCCCTTCAGCGTGCGGGCGACGGCGGTGGCTGGCCCAGTGATTCTGCCGCCGGCAGATCCGCCGACGGCAGAACCCACGCGGCCTACGCGACGGTCAGCCGCCGCAGGCCCAGCCGGGTCTGTGCGCAGTCAGCCAGGGCGGCGGTACGCGGACCGGGGCGCGAGCCACCAGCGAAGGCTCTTTCGCCGACGCTGAGGGTCGGCTCGCTCGCCAGCGGCCCGCGGTGCAGGACGAACCCGCCGACACGCGGACCCACCAGGAGGGTGGCGTTGCCGATCTCCCGCCGAGTCGCATCGACCCGCTCCAGGTGGGTGAGCGCGGCGCGCGGCGCGGCCGGGAGGCGGGGTTCGACCCGGCGCATGTCGTCGCGGGCCTCGCCGAGCAGGTCGGCGAGGCTGATGCCGAGCGCTCGGCAGATCGCCGCCAGCACCTCCGAGGAGGCCTCCTTTCGACCCCGCTCGACCTCCGAGAGGTAGGGCACGGAGACGTCTGCCGACGCGGCCACCTCGCGCAGCGTGCGGCCCTGACGCTGGCGGTGGCGGCGGAGCACTCCGCCGATGACTCGTCGCAGCAACGACATGCCGGCCTCACTTTCGCGGTCGTCGTCGGGAACACCCTCATCATGCCCGTCCTCGGCCGTTCGGACCGACCCGTCCGGGCCCGCGCCGCTCAGACGGCGCGGGCCCGGGGCTCTCACCGGTACAGGTGGGTGTGCCAGTTGACCGGCTCGGCCACCAGCTTGACTGCGGGGAACAATGCCCTGGTGCCACCGGTGGGGAGCAGAGCGCTGTCGTCGATCGACACGTTCGCCCCGTTGACGTCGTAGACGATCAGCGACTCGTTGCCGTTGTTTCCACCGAACCGGGCCTGGTGCCCGGCAAGGGTGGTGTTCGGGTCGACGTACGCCCTGTCGGTGGGATCGGTGACGTTGCGGTACAGGGAGACGCCGACGGTCAGCGTGTGGGCCCGCTGGCGGCCGGGTTCGGCGGTAGCCGGTTCCGGGGTCCAGGTCCACCCGGCAAACCAGGATCTGGGCTGGTCCAGCGACTCGGACACGCTGACGTTGATCATCCGCAGGTTGGCCGGTACGCCCGCCACCGTCGCCGGCATCGGGACGGTGTCGGCGCCGAAGCGCAGCGACCGGGCTACCTGCGTCGCCGTTTCCCGCACGTCCGATTCGGTCCCGAACACCCGGACCTGTGCCCAGCCGTCCGGGGCGTACTGCCAGCGCAGGATCGCCTCCGGCTTCTCGGCGCCCGAGTAGCTGGCGAAGACGCTGTCCCCGCCGTTCAGTCGGGGACCGCGGTCGGAGTCGCCGGCCACGGCGGGCTCACCGCTGTCCCGCTGCGGTGCCGACGGCTCCACGCCCTTCGGGAGGAGCGAGACCGTCACGAACTGCCGCTGGTCGTCGGTGTGGCCGTTGGACGCGCCGAGGTACACACCAGGGCCGGAGAGGAGCAGTCCGGCCTGGTACTGGAGATCCCGCATCCCGTCCGGCAGCCAACCGAACCGGACGTACACCCGCTGTGGGTCGACAGTGGTGAGCGCGACCGGCAGGCCGGTCTCGCCATCGACGGGCGCCGCGCCGAGCGGAGCGGGGGCCGGCGGCCGGTCCGCGGTGAGCAGGTCGGGGACGGTGAGCCCGCCGACGGTCAGCGCCGCCGCCAGCAGCGCGGCGCCAGCTCCCTGGGCGAGGCGGCGTTGCCGTCGTGCGGTGCGCATCGCCCGCTCCACGTCCAGCACGTCGGAGGGCCGCTCGGCCGATTCGATCTCGGTCAGCATCAGGTCGCCAATCTGGCGTTCGTCCAGCATCATCGCTCCTCTCAGTTGCCGGTCAGGGTGGGGGTGAGCAGGGCGCGCAGGGTGGCCAGGCCCTTGGCGGTCTGGCTCTTCACCGTCCCCGTCGAGCAGCCCATGACCTTGGCGGTCTCCTCGACGCTGAGGTCCTGGAAGTACCGCAGCACCAGCACCGCGCGTTGGCGCGGTGGCACCTGCCGCAGCGCGCCGACCAGTGTGATCCGGTCGGTCGGGTCGGCGAAGGCCCTGGACACATCGGGCAGCGCGGTGCCGAGGCGGACCCGCGCCCACCGCAACCGCCGCTCGTCGATCAGTCGCCGCACCAACATGGTGCGGACCAGCGCGTCCAGGTGATCGGCCTGCCGGGCCCGCGCCCATGAGCGGTACAACTCGGTGAGCACCCGTTGCAGGATGTCGTCGCCCCGGTCCCAGTCCCCGCACATCAGGTAGGCGGTGCGCCGCCACTGCACCATCCGGGACTGGACGTACTCGGTGTATTCGTCGTCGGCCTCGGCTCGCCGTCTGCCGCTCGTCGTCACGAGGGTCGCGCCCCCTCCGTCTGCCGGCCTGCACCGGTTCGTCGTTGTCGTCCGGTAGTCGGGTGCGGGCGCGCCGCCGGTTGTCCGCCGCAACCCGGACGTGCGGTCGACGGTGTACCCGCTATGTTGTGGGCGTGCAGGCGACGGCGGGGGAGCAGGTTCGACGGTGATCCATTTTCCCGCACAGCGCCGGGGCCCACTGAGCGCGCTGAGCCTTCGGCTCGCCGCCGCCCTGGGCCTGGTCTTCGCCGTGGTCGCCGCGGTCTACCTGGGCCGGGACGGCTACCGCGATGTCAACGAGGACGGCCTCACCCTCCTCGACTGCTTCTACTACGCGGTCGTGTCGCTCTCGACCACCGGCTACGGGGACATCACCCCGGCCGCACCGTCGGCCCGGCTGGTCAACGTCCTCTTCATCACCCCGGCCCGAGTGATCTTCCTTATCATCCTGGTCGGTACCACCCTGGAAGTTCTGACCGAGCAGTACCGGACCGGCCGTCGCCTGTCGCGGTGGAGGAGAGCCGTGAAGGACCACGTCATCATCTGCGGCTACGGCACCAAGGGGCGCAGCGCTGTCTCCGCCCTGATGGAAAACGGTCTGGACCGCTCGCGGATCGTGGTGGTGGAGCGCAGCGCCGCCGCCCTGCGGCAGGCCACCTCCGCTGGGCTGGTGGCGATCGAGGGCTCGGCCACCCGCTCGTCGGTGCTGAACGAGGCGCACGTCAAAAACGCGAAGGCCGTGATCATCGCGACCGACAGTGACGACGCGTCGGTGCTGGTCGCGCTGACGGTACGGCAGCTCACCGCCGGGCAGGTCCGCATCATCGCTGCGGCCCGGGAGGCGGAGAACGCCCCGCTGCTCAAGCAGAGTGGGGCGCACCATGTGATCGTCTCCTCGGCCACGGCGGGCCGGCTGCTCGGCCTGTCCACCTCGGCGCCGCCGCTGATCGACGTGGTGGAGGATCTGCTCACTCCCGGCCAGGGCATGGCGCTGGCGATGCGTTCCGCGGAGCGGGACGAGGTGGGTCGCTCGCCGCGAGAGCTGGAGTCGTTGGTGATCGCCCTGGTGCGGCGGGGCAAGGTGGTCACCCTGGCCGACCGGGCCGGCGCGGTGATCGAAACCGGCGACATGCTGGTGCACGTACGCGACGACCGCCCCCAGTCGGCCACCACCGCCTGATCATCCCGGCGCTGCCGGTGTGACCGCCGGGCCGGCTGGCGTGACTGCTCCGCCGTTGTGGTGACGCGGCGTCAGTAGGTGGCGTCGGTGGCGCAGATCGCCTCGGTGCAGCTGATCGGCGTGCCGCTGGAGGCCCGGCTGAGCAGCTCGTAGAGCGTCTCCCGCTCGGCGGGATCGAGCGCGCCCAGCACCTCGTTCTCGGCGCCGGCCAGGGCGCATTCGGCCTCACTGAGGCGTTTTGCTCCATTGTCGGTGAGTTCGACGACGTGTCGGCGGCGGTCCTCGGGTGAGCGCCGCCGCTCGATCAGCTGCTTCGCCTCCAGGTCGTTGAGCAGCCCGACGATGTTGGTGCTGTCCATTTCCAGGATGGCGGCGAGCGCCTGTTGCCCGGTGCCACCGCCGGCGCGCAGCACGGTGAGCGCGACCAGGTGCCGGGGGCGTAGCCCCAGCGGCGCCAGCACCGACTCCGACCGCAGTCGCATCCGCCGGGCCAGATGGTCCAGGAGTGCGCCCGAGCGGTGCTCGGAGGAGTCGAGCGGCTGCGCGGACATGTGACCCAGTCTACCGACTCGGCGGAACATCGGCCTGCTATAAATAGTTGGTGCTTCACAGACGATTCCTAGAGGAGGAATAATGCATCTGCTGCATATCGACTCGAGCATCCGCGGTGACTGGTCGGTCAGCCGGCGGCTCACCGCCCGCGCGGTCGACGCATGGCGTGCGGCCCACCCGGACGGCACCGTGGCCTACCGGGACCTGGGCGCCGAGCCCTTGCCGCACCTGGACTCGGAGGGCGGGCTGGCGCGGATGACGCCACCGGACCAGCACACGCCGGCGCAGCGCGAGTCCTGGGAGCTCAGCGAGCGGCTGGTCGACGAGGTGAGGCAGGCCGACGTGGTGTTGCTCGGGCTGCCGCTCTACAACTACGGCGCGCCGAGCAGTGTCAAGTCGTGGGTCGACCACCTGATCGTGCCCGGCCTCGCGTTCGATCCGACGACCCAGCAGGGCCTGCTCGGTGGACGCGAATTCGTGGTGCTGGCGACCCGGGGTGGCGGCTACGGCGAGGGGACCCCGCGCAACGGTTGGGACCACGCGGAGCCGTGGCTCCCACACGGCCTGTCGCTGACCGGCATGGAGCCGCGTTTCATCAGCACCGAGCTGACCCTGGCGCCGTCGGTGCCGGCGATGGCCGAGCTGATCCCGCTGCACGAGGCGAGCCTCGCGGCGACCGAAAAGGAGATCGACAACCTTTGGCTGCCAGCCGGCGCTGCCCGCTGACTGCCCGTCGCTCGTTGCTCGTCGCACGGAGGGTGTCCGCTCCACACCGGACGGTTGCCCTCCGTGGCGGGACATCCAGTTCTGAACACCAGGCGGCTGGAGGTCGCAACCCGTCCGGATGAGTCGCGGCTGCGCTGACCCCGTCGGTTCGTCGCGGTCTGGTTGCGGATCATGGAAAAACCTCGTTACCGGGCAGCTTCCCGATCGAACCCTTGCTACGGTGTCCCGGCTTAGAGCTGTCAATGGGTGTCGCTGCCGGGGCTTGCCGGTGCAGCGTCGTTGGCGCAGGCACGACGGGGAAATTTTTCTAGTTCCGGGCGGACTCCGCCCTGGTGTGGTTTGTCGTTCACCCGTCGCGTCCCACGCAGGTCATCCCGGGCAGTTCCGAGTGCCTCGTTAATCGAACGACGGGAAGCAATCAGTGGCTGAAGTGGCAACATCCGCAGGAGCCCGGCGGCGGTGGTACGCCAGCGTCATGGCGGGCCTCGCCCTCACGGGCGTGGCGGCCGTGGCACCCACGACCAGTGCTCAAGCCGCCCCCGCCGGCGGCGCGTACGACGTGGCGAGCAGCGAGCGACCGGACCGGTTGAGCAAGCTGCCGAACCTGCACAAGGGGAAGCTCACGCTTCCCAAGCCGGGCGCCCAGGGCCGGACCTTCCAGTCCGGCACCGGTGCCTCTCCCAAGGTCTTCCAGGGGACCCTGGCGAGCGCCTCCGAGTTTCCGTACATCGTGGGTATCGTCACCACTTTCCAGGATGGCCCGGACTTCTACTGGTACTGGTGCACCGGCACGATCATCGCCCCCAACAAGGTGCTGACGGCCGCGCACTGCACCGCCGACGGGCCCGGCACCACTCGGGTCATCGCCGGCAACGACCGGCTGGTCGACAGCAACGGCCAGATCGTCGGTGGCAGCGGGTTCGTCGCCGAGGTCAGTTCGACCTGGACCCACCCGGGCTGGAACATCGCCGAGCAGTACGAGAACCCCGAGACCGCGCCCATCGTGGACGACGTCTCGGTCCTCACGCTGAAGCAGAACCTGCCCAGCGTGTACAAGCCGGTGTCGTTGAGCGCCCAGGGTGACCAGACTCCGTACGTGGCTGGCACGCAGGCCCAGATCGCGGGCTACGGCGTCACCGCGTCCGACGACGAGAACCCGGACAGCCGGCTGCGCAAGGCGACTGTTCCGATGCGGTCCAACGAGGACTGCAACATCCCCGGGCTCTACCTCGCCGACCGGATGATCTGCGCTGGCGCGGGCACCGACGCCACGCCGAGCAGCGACACCTGCGGGGGTGACTCCGGCGGTCCGCTGCTCGTCAACGGGGTCCAGGTCGGCATCACCGACTGGGGCTTCCAGCCGTGTGGTTCGTCGCCCGGCTACTACGAGCGGTTGAGCTACTACAACAACTCCATCAAGGCGGACCTCACCCGTCCGTCGCTGGTCAACGCGGACTGGACGGGCGACGGTCACACCGACCTGCTCGCCCGCGACGCCGCCGGCAACCTGGCGTTGTGGTACGGCAGTGGCTTCTCCAACGACGGGTACGGCGGCTTCTACGGGGTTCAGCAGATCGGCGCGGGCTGGAACATCTACAGCCGGGTCTTCCGCGTCTACAACTGGAACGGCGACAAGAAGCCGTCCATCATGGCGATGAAGCCCAACGGTGAGCTGTTCATCTACAACACCGATGGCAAGGGCAACTTCGTCGGTGGCGCGAAGAAGATCGGCACCGGGTGGCAGGGCTTCACCGCGCTCATGGTGACGAACAACTGGCTGGGCAACAACCGGCCGAGCCTTCTGGTGCGCAAGTCCAACGGCGACCTGATCCGCTACACCAGCAACGGTAATGGCGGCTGGGAGAACCCGCTGGGCACCAAGATCGGCAACGGCTGGAACGGGTTCAACCTGTTCCTCACCCCGGGGGCCTGGAAGGGCGACGGGCGTGAGGTGCTGATCGGTCGTACCTCGACCGGCGACCTGAAGATGTACCAGTCCGACAGCAAGGGCGGCTGGACCAACCCGCTCGGCACCAAGATCGGTGGCGGCTGGCAGGGCTTCAAGAACATCATGGTTCCGGGCGACTGGAGCGGCGACAACATGATGGACATGCTCGGCGTCGACGGCAATGGCCGGATGCGGCTCTACACGACCAACGGCTACGGCCAGTGGATCGATTCGAGCGGCGGGGTCATCGGCACCGGCTGGGGAGTCTTCAACCTGGTCTTCTGATCAGGCTGTCCGCAGCAGTAACGGGAAGGGCCCGCAACCGAACGGTTGCGGGCCCTGTCCCATTTCCGAGCGTCAGATGATCGTCCAGGTGTCGCCGCTGCCCAGCAGGCCGGCGAGCTGCTGCTCGGGGGTCTCGGTGACCTTCGCCTTGGCGGCCGCGAGCTGAGCCTGCACCACGCTGTCGTAGGACGGCCGGTCCACCGAGCGGAACACCCCGATCGGAGTGTTGCGCAGGTCCAGGCCGGGCAGCCGGGACAGCGCGAAGGCGTACGCCGGGTCGGCCACCGTCGCGTCGTGCACGACGATCTCCTCCGGGCGGACCGAGCTGGTGTCCCGGACCTCCAGGCCGAAGCCGCCCGGCGGGTGCACCACGCAGAACCGCCCGTCGGCGCCGAAGGTGATCGGCTGCCCGTGCTCCAGGCGGATCAGGTAGTCGTCCCGGGTGGACGGGTCCTTGAGCTGGTCGAACGCCCCATCGTTGAAGATGTTGCAGTTCTGGTAGATCTCCACGAAGGCCGAGCCCTCGTGCTCCGCGGCGGCCCGCAGCACCGACTGGAGGTGCTTGCGGTCGGAGTCGATGGTGCGGCCCACGAAGCTGGCCTCCGCGCCGAGGGCGAGCGAGAGCGGGTTGAACGGGGCGTCCGCCGAGCCGGCCGGTGTCGACTTGGTGATCTTGCCGACCTCGGACGTCGGAGAATACTGACCCTTGGTCAGACCGTAGATCCGGTTGTTGAACAGCAGGATCTTGAGGTTGACGTTGCGCCGCAGCGCGTGGATCAGGTGGTTGCCACCGATGGAGAGCGCGTCGCCGTCGCCGGTGACGACCCAGACCGACAGGTCCGGCCGGGACACCGACAGGCCGGTCGCGATCGCCGGGGCCCGACCGTGGATCGAGTGCATCCCGTACGTGTTCATGTAGTACGGGAAGCGGGACGAGCAGCCGATCCCGGAGACGAAGACGGTGCGCTCCCGGGGGATGTTCAGCTCCGGCATGAACTGCTGGATGGCCGCCAGGATCGCGTAGTCACCGCAGCCGGGGCACCAGCGCACCTCCTGGTCGGACTTGAAGTCCTTCGCGGTGAGCTTGACGGCGACGGGCTCAGACATTCTTCAGCACCTCTTCCAGCGTCGTCTCCAGCTCGGCGGCCGTGAACGGAAGGCCGCGGACCTGGTTGTAGCTGATCGCGTCGACCAGGTAGCGGGCCCGGATGACGTGGGCCAGCTGGCCCAGGTTCATCTCCGGGATGACCACCTTGTCGTACGAGCGGAGCACCTCACCGAGGTTGGCCGGCATCGGTGCCAGGTGCCGCAGGTGCGCCTGGGCGATGGAGAGGCCGCGCTGGCGGACCCCGCGGCACGCTGCGCCGATCGGCCCGTACGTCGAGCCCCAGCCGAGGACCAGCACCCGGGCGTCGCCGTCCGGGTCCTCCACCTCGATGTCCGGCACCGGAATGGTCTCGATCCGGGCGGCCCGGGTGCGCACCATGAAGTCGTGGTTGGCCGGGTCGTAGGAGATGTCCCCGGTCTTGTCGGCCTTCTCCAGACCGCCGATCCGGTGCTCCAGGCCCGCGGTGCCGGGGATCGCCCACGGCCGGGCCAGGGTCTCCGGGTCACGCAGGTAGGGCAGGAAGGTGGTGCCGTCCTCGCCGTTGGGCTTGGTGGCGAACTCCACCCGCAGGTCGGGCAGCGACTCCACGTCCGGCAGCAGCCACGGCTCGGAGCCGTTGGCGACGTAGTTGTCGGACAGCAGGATCACCGGGGTGCGGTAGGTCAGCGCGATTCGGGCCGCCTCCAGCGCCGCGAAGAAGCAGTCCGACGGTGACCGGGGCGCGATCACCGCGACCGGCGCCTCACCGTGCCGACCGTAGAGCGCCATGTTGAGGTCGGCCTGCTCGGTCTTGGTCGGCATGCCGGTCGACGGGCCGGCGCGCTGCACGTCGACGATCACCAGCGGCAGCTCCAGCGCCACCGCGAGCGAGATGGTCTCGCTCTTGAGTGCCACGCCGGGGCCGCTGGTGGTGGTCACGCCGAGCGACCCGCCGTAGGAGGCGCCGAGCGCGGCGCCGACGGCGGCGATCTCGTCCTCGGCCTGCACGGTGAGAACGCCGAAACGCTTGTGCTTGCTCAGCTCGTGCAGGATGTCCGAAGCGGGCGTGATCGGGTACGCGCCGAGGAAGACCGGCAGCCCGGAGCGGACCCCGGCGGCGACCAACCCCAGCGAGAGCGCCGCGTTGCCGGTGATGTTGCGGTACGTGCCCGGCTTCATCTTGGCCGGCTTGACCTCGTAGCGGACTGCGAAGTCCTCGGTGGTCTCGCCGAAGTTCCAACCGGCCTTGAAGGCGGCGACGTTCGCGGCGACCAGCTCCGGACGGGCCGCGAACTTGCGCTCCAGGAAGCGCAGCGTCGACTCGTAGGGCCGGGAGTACATCCAGGAGAGCAGGCCGAGGGCGAACATGTTCTTCGACCGCTCGGCGTCCTTCTTGGACACCTGGTGGGCGGCGAGCGCGCCGACCGTCATCGAGGTCAGCGCCACCGGGTGCACGACGTAACCGGCCAGCGAGTCGTCGTCCAGCGGGCTGGCCTGGTAACCGACCTTGGCGAGGTTGCGCTTGGTGAACTCGTCGGTGTTGACGATGATGTCCGCGCCGCGCGGCAGGTCGGCCAGGTTGGCCTTGAGCGCCGCCGGGTTCATCGCCACCAGCACGTTGGGCGCGTCGCCCGGCGTGAGGATGTCGTAGTCGGCGAAGTGCACCTGGAAGCTCGACACGCCGGGCAGGGTGCCGGCGGGAGCCCGGATCTCGGCGGGGAAGTTTGGCAGCGTGGAGATGTCGTTGCCGAGCTGCGCCGTCTCCGAGGTGAACCGGTCGCCGGTCAGCTGCATGCCGTCGCCGGAGTCACCGGCGAACCGGATGACCACCCGGTCGAGTTGACGGATCTGCTTGGTCACTGTGCCACCTTCGTTCGCGACTGCGGGGCTTGCCCGGCCACGGAACCTCCTTGACGCAACGCTTCACCGCACCGCCCCAGGCTGGTCCGGCCGCTGTCGTTCCTCACCTGAGAGCCTACGTCTAAGGGAGCCCTAACCATCCCCGGAGGTCCGCCGACTGGGACCCGAAGTGGTCGCGAAACGCCCACATTTGCGGTGTTACGCCCCGCCCGCCGTAATTCAGATCACCACCGGTTGCGCCGACGACCCCGGCCGCGCGCTGCCGGGGTCGTCCGTCGATCAGTCGGCCGGGTTGGGCGCGGGCTCGGGCGGCGGTCCGCCGAACCGGCGGCGTAGCGAGGTCGTGGCCAGCGTGAGAGCCAACACCACCAGGAGCGTGGAGACCGCGATCAGGATGACCGCGGTGCGCTGCACCGAGGTCAACCCGCCGTCTCGGGTCGCGGCACCGGCGGGCAGTACGCCCTGCGAGCCGGTCGGCGCGGGCGGAGAGACCACCGGCGTGGCCAGGGCGGCCGCCGCGGTGATCCGGAAGCTCATCTGCACCCGACGGGTCGGGCCGCTGCGTGGATCGAGTTGACCGATCACGGCCCCGGACAGCGGCGCTTCCCGCTGCGCCTGCGGCGTCGCCTCCACCGGTAGCTGCACCTCGGCGGTCGTGCCCGCCAGCACCAGGCCGGCGTCGCAGCGGGTACGCGTCGGGTCGACCGCCACGCAGCCGAGCGGTGGGGTCGGCACTGTCACTCCGGCCGGCAGGACGACCTCGACCCGGCCGGCGGCGTCCACCGCGCCGGTGTTGCCCAGCCGCAGCGTGAGGGTGCTGGGGCCGCCACTGATGTCGAAGGCCACCTCGTCGGCGGCGAGCGCGATCCCGGGCACCGGCGGGCCGGGCGGGAAGAGCACCGCGAAGCCCTGGTCGTCGGTCGCCTCCCCGGCCGTTCCCGGCGCGTCCGCGATGACCTGGACGGAGCCGCTGAGCGGCATCTGCTTCCACGCCGTGCCAGCGACCCGTAGCCGCAGCACGGTGCTGAACCGGACGCCGGCTGCGGCCGCCCAGGCCCCACAGCGGTACGTCCCACCACCGGTGGCGGCGCAGCCCTTCGTGCCGGCGTCGGTCAGCCCGGCGGGCAGCGTGTACGAGAGTCGGATCTGTTCCGTGGTGGTACCGGTGTTGTGCACGGTGACCTGGAGGGTGACGGCCGTGCTCGGCGTGTTCCAGTACGCCTCGGTGAGGGTGACGTCGCCGGTGGTGACCTGCACGCCCAGCGGGCTCTGCGGCGGCGGCGCCGAACCCGGCGCGGGCGGGCGGACCGTCGGCGCCGGGGGTGTTGGCGGGGCCGGGGGCATCGTCGGTGGCACCGGGGGAGCCGGGCTGGGCGGTCGGGTGGTGCCGCCCGGCGCTGGCGCGCTGGTGGTCGGCGCTGGCGGGACCTCCGGGGCGGTGGTCACCGGCGCCGGTGGCGTCGTCTCCGGTGGTGGCGCGGTGGTCTCCGGTGCCGGGTCGGTCGGCTCCGGTTCACCGCCCGGGTCTTCGGTCGGGGTGGGCTCCTCCGCCGGTGTGGTCGGAGGCCCCTCCCCTCCCGGCTCGTTGATCGGCTCGGCCGAGGTCGCGACCGGGTCCGCGTCCGGTGCGGCCGCGCTGGCCCAGGTCGGCCCCACGGCGAGCGCCGTGAGTAGGCCGAGCGCGAGCGCGGTCGCCAGCAGGGGCGTGGAACGCCGCCCCTCCGCCCGGTTACCGGGCGATGCCTTCACGCGGGCCATCTGTCCTCCGGTGACATGGGTGGGTGTCCAATATTCGGTAACAGTTGCCCCGGTGCACTAGTCCCATCCGGAAACAAATCCGTAACGTGTTTGGGACGGCCCGTCCGGGCGGACGGTAGGCTGCCGACTGTGACCGGATACCTGGGCTCGTACGCGACGCTCGGGCTCCTGCTGCTCGCCAGCGTTCTCTTCTTCGTTACGGCGTTCTCGGCCAACCGGGTGTTACGCCCGGCGCGTCCGGCCGATCCGCCGGGCAAGCGGACCAGCTACGAGTGCGGGCTCGACCCGGTCGGTGCCGACTGGGCGCAGATGCAGATTCGCTACTACGTGTACGCCTACCTGTACGTGCTGTTCGCGGTCGAGGCGGTGTTCCTCTTCCCGTGGGCGGTCGTCTTCGACCGGCCGGGCTTCGGTCTGGTGACGGTGGTGGAGATGGCGGTGTTCGTGGCGGTGCTCGCGCTCGGCATCCTCTACGCCTGGCGTAGGAACATCCTCCGCTGGACCTGAGCGCCACGGCCTCCGGCGATCGTGTCGGTCCGTCCGGCCGTTCGCGGTCGGTTACGGCGACGACCGGTCAGGCGAGTCCTCGGCGGGTCGCGGTGGGCGGGCGGTCGCCTCGGATCGAGGCCACCATGTCCAGCACCCGGCGGGTCGGGCCGACCTGGTGGGCCCGGAAGACCCGGGCGCCCAACCAGGCCGAGACGGCCGTCGCGGCGAGCGTCCCCTCCAGCCGTTCGGCCACCGGCAGGCCCAATGTCTCACCGATGAAGTCCTTGTTGGAGAGCGCCACCAGCACCGGCCAGCCGGTTCCGGTCAGCTCGTCCAGTCGGCGGGTGATCTCCAGCGAGTGCCGGGTGTTCTTGCCGAAGTCGTGCGCCGGGTCGATGAGTATGCCGTCGGGGCGTACCCCTGCCGCCACCGCGCGCTCGGCGAGCCCGGTCACCGTCGCGACCACGTCGGCGACCACGTCGGTGAAGGCGGCCCGGTGCGGCCTGGTCCGCGGCGTCAGCCCGCCGGCGTGCGAACAGACCAGGCCGGCGCCGGTCCGCGCGGCCACCCGGACCAACGCGGGGTCGGCGCCCGACCAGGTGTCGTTGAGGAGGTCGGCGCCGGCCGCCACGGCCTCCGTCGCCACCTCGGCACGCCAGGTGTCGATGGAGATCACCACCTCCGGAAACGCGGCTCGGACGGCGGCGATGGTGTCCACCGTGCGCCGGATCTCCTCGGCGACGTCCACGTCCGCGCCGGGGCCGGCCTTGACCCCGCCGATGTCGATGATGGCCGCGCCCTCGTCCACCGCCCGTTCCACCGCGCGCAGAGCGCTGTCGGCGGCGTAGGTGGCCCCTCGGTCGAAGAACGAGTCCGGCGTGCGGTTGATGATCGCCATCACCACCAGCTCGCCGGGGGCGAACGTGTGCCCACCCAGCCGAAGCGCCCCGGCCATGCCCGCCTCCTGGAAGTTCGCGCCGTCGCCGCCGCGTCGGCCGGTCCCGACGCTAGTCGGTCGCCCGTCCACCATTCCGAGCGGGCGTCGGCACCGATCGTGATCGAGGCGGGTGGCGGGGTCGCTACCGGCCGGCCGCCATGCCACGATCAGTACATGGGTCAGCTTCTGCTCCTCCTGGTCGTGGCGTTGACCGTCGCGGCGGTGATATTCGGCGTGACGGTGCTGGTCAGTGGCCGTGATCCCGGCTTGGTGCCGGCCGAGCCGGATTCGCAGGCCGTGGCGTTGCCGGGCACTCGCCCGTTGCGCGAAACCGACGTGGGGGCGGTCCGTTTCGACACCGGGTTGCGCGGGTACCGGATGGACCAGGTCGATCAGGCGTTGCGCCGTGCCGCCTACGACATCGGTTACAAGTCCGAGCTGATCGGCGTACTGGAGTCGGAGGTCATCGCCTTGCGTGAGGGGCGCACCGACGATGCGGACGTGCTGCGGCAGGCCCGCGAGCAGTCCGCCAGCAAGGTGACCACCACTGACGTGGCGGAGCCGGCCGAGGCGGCCGAGGCGGCCGAGCCGGGCAAGGCAGTGGAGCCGGGTAGAGACGTGCCGCTGACCGGCGAGGCGGGCTCGGCCCCGGTCGGCTCGACGACCCCCGGCCCGTTGCCCACCGCGACCTCGTCTCCGGCCGATTCCGATGGGGTGGCGCCTGCCGCCGCGCTCGTCGACGACGAGTCGGCCGATCGTGAGCAGACCGCCGGCGCCTCCGCCGACGGCACCGAGCAGCGCGACGCGGTGGTTCGGTCGGAGTCGGCGTGACCGAGCCGGAGGGCGCTGACGATCTTCGGGAGGCGGCCCGACCCGGTGCCGGTGAGGTGACCGCCACGGTGATCGTCGACGCCCCTGCGGAGCGGGTGTTCGCCGCGCTGCTCGCCTGGGAACGTCAGTCCGACTGGATCCCGTTCACCCGCGTGCGGGTGGTCGAGGGCGACGGGCGCGAGGGCAGCCGGATCGAGGCGGTGACCGCGCTCGGCCGGGCGACGCTGCGCGACGAGATGCTGGTGGCCCGGGTCGACGAGCCGTACGAGATCGGCGTCGTGCACCACGGCCAACTGCTGCGCGGCCCGGGGGTGCTGCGCTGCACCCAGCTGGGCCGGGACCGCACCCAGGTCGTCTGGCACGAGTGGTTCCACCTGCCGGGCGGTAGGGCCGGTCGACTGGCGTGGCCGGTGCTCTGGCCCGGCTCCAAGCTCGGCCTCACCCAGGCGCTGAAGAAGTTTGCCCGTCTGGTCGAGCAGGGCCGACTGCCCTGACCGGGGAGCCCGGTGCCGGCTGCCAGCCGGGCGCGCGGAAGAGATGCCCGACCCGGTGCCGCCACGTCACCGCGGCGCGCAGGTCCCGGGCGATCGAGGCGTACTCGTGGAAGGCCACCCGGACCGGGTTGTAGCTGCCGACGTTCTTGGTCAGGCCGTACACGCAACGCTCCCGTTCCGGCGCGAACGACTTGAAGAGCCGGTCCCAGACGATCAGGATGCCGCCGAAGTTGCGGTCCAGGTAGCTGCCCTGCGACGCGTGGTGCACCCGGTGGTGCGACGGCGTGTTGAACACCGCCTCGTACCAGCGCGGCATCTTGTCGATCCGCTCGGTGTGGATCCAGAACTGGTAGAGCAGGTTGACCGAGCCGCAGAACGCGACCACGGCCGGGTGGACGCCGGCCACGATCAGCGGGATGTAGAACACCCAACTGGTCAGGCCGGTCCACGGCTGACGCAGCGCGGTGGAGAGGTTGAACCGCTGCGACGAGTGGTGCACCACGTGCGAGGCCCAGAGGATGCGGATCACGTGGTGGCCGCGGTGCGACCAGTAGTAGCAGAAGTCCTGCGCGAGCAGGATCAGCGGCCAGGTCCACCACAGCTCGGCGACCCGCAGCGGGGTGAGCGCGTAGAGCAGTGCGTACGCGGCGGCGATCGGCACCTTCCAGAGCAGGTCGGCGAAGATGCTCCCCAGCCCCATCGTCAGGCTGGTCGCGGTATCGGCGCCGCCGTAGCCGACCTCGTCGTCGTCGCGGTGCAGCAGGTAGGAGACCCGCTCCAGCACGATGAGCAGCACGAAGGCCGGGATCGACCAGGCGATGACGTCAGGGAATTCCTTCACCGCGCGGCCTCCGCTCGCCGTCACCGGTCGGGGCGCACCGTCGGGTGACCCCGACCTACCGGTCGGTAACAAGCACCATAGGCAGCCGGGCGGCCGGTGGCAATGGGGTGTCGGACGGATGCCCTAGCGTGTACGAGGTGACTGACCTGGTGATCGGCGCCGATGGGCTGGCTCGCTGCGCCTGGGGGTCGAGCACCCCCGACTACGCCATCTACCACGACACCGAGTGGGGGCGGCCTCTGCACGGCGACGACGCGCTCTACGAGCGGATGACGCTGGAGGCGTTCCAGTCCGGGTTGTCCTGGCTGACCATCCTGCGAAAGCGTCCGGCGTTCCGGCTGGCCTTCGACGAGTTCCACATCCCGACCGTCGCCCGCTACGACGACGCCGACGTGACCCGGCTGCTCGCCGACGCCGGCATCGTCCGCAACCGGGCCAAGATCGAGGCGGCGATCGCCAACGCCCGCGCCGCACTGGAGCTGCCGGAGGGCCTGTCGGCGCTGCTCTGGTCCTTCGCGCCGGAGGCCCGGCCAGCTCGTCCCGCCTCGTTCGCCGAGCTGGCGCCGATCACCCCGGAGTCGACGGCGATGGCCAAGGCACTCAAGAAGCGCGGCTTCCGGTTCGTCGGCCCGACCACCGCGTACGCGCTGATGCAAGCCACCGGGATGGTCGACGATCACATCGTCGGCTGTCACGTCACCCTCCCACCGGCGGCGTGATGAGATGGCAGGCATGACGACCGAGACCGCGCACCGGGCCGGTGCGGCCGGCAACGCCGACGGGGTGGGCACCTGGGCTGTGCTGCTGCCCGCCGAACGGTACGAGGCCGAGCGGCTCGTGCACCACGACACGCTGGAGCTGACCGGGCTGACCGACGTCTCCCGGCCAGGGCCGGGAGACCAGGTGGCCGTGCTGGTCGACGCGCCGCCACGGCTGGTGGCCCTCGGCCGGGTCACGGCGCCGGGTCGACGCCACCGCGAAGACCCGGACGACCCGCAGTCCCCGGTCGAGCCGGGCACGCTCGTCGTCGCGTACACCCGGCGGGCCTTCGACGAGCCGGTGCCGGCCGACCTGCTGACGCTCGACGGGCCGGTCACCGCGGTGGAGCCGGCGGCCTTCCGGGCGCTGGCCGACCAGCTCGGCCCGCCCCCGGCGCGGCGCACCTGGCTGGTCAGCCTCGACCTGCCGATCGAGGCCGGCACGCCGGCCGAGGCGGTTCGGCTGTTCTGGTCCTACGTGCAGGAGCTGGGCCCGCGTGAGCTGCCCGCCTTCGTCTCGCCGGCCGGCGACGAGCTGGCCATGCAGGCGTTCGTGCTGGGCGAGCAGGCCAACCAGGACCCGGAAGAGGACGACTAGGGCGCGCCCTAGAAAAGTTTGTCCACTCGTCCCCGCCAGTCGGCGAGGACCGGGCCCGGGTCGGTGTCCAGCACCCGCTCCAGCAGCGTGGCGTAGACGTCCCGGAAGTCGGTGGTGTATTTCAGGTCGCCGTCGTCGAGGTCGGTGAGGCTCGGTGGTGCGCCGTGCCAGCCGCCCTGGACGCCCGCGCCGAGCAGTAGCACGTCGGAGGCGGTGCCGTGGTCGGTGCCGTCCGAGGCGTTGGCCCGTACCCGACGGCCGAACTCGGAGTAGACCGCCACCACCACCTTCCGGCCCGCCTCGGTGCGACTCATCCGGTCGGCGAATCCGGTCAGCGCCCGGTCCAGCTGACCCAGGAGCACGGCCTGCAACTGCTTCTCGTCGGCGTGCGTGTCGAAGCCGCCCAGCGACACCGAGAAGACCCGGGTGGACACTCCCGCCTCGACGCACTGCGCGACAAGGTCGAGCTGCGCGTCCAGCGGGGTGCGGGCCCCGCCGGTGGCCGTCGCGGGGGCCTGCTCGCCGTCCGGGTCCGCCGTGTCCGGGTCGGCGGAGTCGCGTACCTGGCGGATCATTTCGTCCACCGACCGTAGGTCGGCGAAGCAGGCGGCGGCTCGACCCCGAGCCGCCGACTCGCCCGCCTCCGCGGCGGCGAACGCGGTCAGCGTCTCCGCGGGCAGCCCCTTGGCGGCCTTCCGGTCGGTCACCGGCACGGCCGCACCGGCGCTCTGCGCCCCGGCCAGCAGTGGCGGCAGGGCCGACTCGAAGGAGACCGCCAGCCGGGGGTCGCCACCGGCGCGGTCCAGCCACCGCCCGAGCCAGCCGGTGTTGCCCGGCCGGTCCGGTTGCGCGGTGTGCCAGATGTCCATCGACCGGAAGTGACTACGGTCCGGCTTCGGGTAACCCACCCCGCGCACAATCGCCAGCCCACCGCCGGACCAGCGCTGGTGCAGGCCGGCCAGCGCCGGGTTGAGGCCGAAGTCGTCGTCCAACCGCCGCACCTCCCCGTCCGGGTACGCCAGCTCTGGCCGTGCCGCCCGGTAGGCCGGGTCGCCGTACGGGATGACCGTGTTGAGCCCGTCATTGCCGCCGTAGAGGGTCACCAGCACCAGCGTGCGGGACTGCGGGTCGCGGTCTCCGCTGGTGTCCAGCAGGTCCCGCAGGCTGTACGCGCCGGCCCCGGCGGCCAGCGCGCCCGCGCCGACCACCCCGCTGGTGAGCAGGAACCTGCGTCGGGTCAGGGTGTCCATGTCGACTCCTCCGCTCAGCTGACTGTGTATTCGGGGCTGACCAGGCCGGCGGCCAGCAGCTTGCGGGGCTCGCCGGCCAGCGGGGTGAGAGCCGCCCGGGTGCGTGCGCCCCAGCCGTCGACCACCAGCAGTCGGGCCAGCGCGTCCGGTCGGCCGGCGGTGGGCGCGGCGGTCAGCCGGGTCAGCACTGCTGGCGCAGTGGCGGCGGCGAGCACCCCGGCCGTTCGCAGCCGGGCCTGCAACGACGAGGTGGTCAGCCAGGCGGACCCGGCCGGCCAACCGCCCACGCTCGGTGGGCGCAACGGCACCTGGTCGAGCGCGTTCAGACCAGCGAGCAGTGGTTTGCGTTGCTGCTCGGGCAGCGCGGACGGTCGGATGCCGAGCTGCCGCAGCGCACCGACGAGCCACTCCACCGGCTGCTTCACCAGCGTGCCCCGGGTCTGCGCGAAGGCCGGTGCGGAGAAGAGCGCGCGCAGGGTCGCGGTGGTGTCCGCGCCGGCCAGGCCATCCGGTGCCGGGGTCTCACTGCCGGCGTAGCGGAACCAGAGCCGGCCGGCCACGAAGGTCGCCGCCGCCGGTTGGGCCGCCAACAGGCCGGCGTACGCCTCGGCGTCGAACCGGCCGCTCTGCCCGAGGATGCTCTTCTCGCCAGGGTCGTGCCGCTTGGTTTCGAAGCGGACCGCGCCGGTACGCCGGTCGACCACCCAGCCGGTCAGGGCCCGCGCGCCGGCCTTCACGTCGGCCTCGCTGTAGGCGCCGATGCCGAGGGTGAACAACTCCATCAGCTCGCGGGCCAGATTCTCGTTCGGCGCCTTGCGGGTGTTCTTCTGCCCGTCCAGCCAGACGATCAGGGCGGGGTCGCGCACCATCGCGGCGACCAGGGGGCCCAGCGGCCCACGACCGTGCCTGCGCAGCGTCTCCAACTGGCCCACCATCAGCCGCGCCGACTTGACCTTCTGCGCGCTGGTGGCCCAGTGCCCGTGCCAGAAGAAGAGCAACTTCTCGGTCAGCCCGTCCTCGGCGGCCACCATCCGGTCCAACCACCACTCGGTGACCTGCTGGAGTTGCTTGCGGCGCTCCGCGTTGGCCTGCTGCCGCTGCTCGCGGGTGGAGTCCTTGGTCAGCCCGGCGTACGGGTCGGGGGGCAGCGTCGGGACGGGCGTGGCCGCCGCACCCCGGTCCGTAGCGGGCGGCTTGAGCAGCCGGTCCAGGGTCGCCGCCGGTCCGGCCCGCTCGGCCGCGTCCACCTCGTCGGCGGTCGGCCCGAAGGTGGCCCGGCGCAGCAGGTGTGCCACCGCTTCACGATCGCTCATACCGGACGACGCTAGGCGGCCCGTGTTCGAGGACGGTAAGGGCGGCGTCCGGATCGCGTTCAGCGTCCCTCGAAGACCGGTTTCTGCTTGCCGACGAAGGCGAGGGTGGCCGCCCGGTGGTCGGCGGTGGCACCGCAGATCGACTGGGCCTGCGCCTCGGCGGCGAGGGCGTCGGCGAGGGTGCCGGCGTCGGCGATGGAGAGCTGTCGCTTGATCGCCCCGTACGCGACGGTCGGGCCGGCGGCGAGGCGGGCGGCCAACTCCTGGGCGACGGGCAACACCTGCTCGTCGTCGTCCGTCAACCGGTTGAGCAGGCCCAACCGGCAGGCCTCCTCGGCACGGACCGGCTCGGCCAACATCAGCAGCTCCACCGCCTTGGCGTGGCCGACCAGTCGGGGCAACGTCCAGGAGGCGCCGGTGTCGGCGGCGAGACCGACCTTGGCGAAGGCCATCAGGAAACTGGTGGTCGGGCCGCCGATACGGATGTCGGCCAGGAACGCCAGCGACGCGCCCGCCCCGGCAGCCATCCCACGGACCGCCGCGATCACCGGCTTGGGCAGGTTGGCGAGCCGGGCGGCGATCGGGTTGTAGTGCGCCCGCACGGTGCCCAGCGGGTCACTGGCGGAGTTTTCCAGGGTGGCCACGTGCTCGCGCAGGTCCTGACCGGCGCTGAACGACCCGCCGGCCCCGGCCAGGACGACAGCACGGCAGGACCGGTCGGTCTCCAGCTCCGCGAGGGCGTCCCGCAGCGCCTCCTTGAGCGCCACGTCGAGCGCGTTCATCGCGTTCGGCCGGTTCAGCGTGAGGGTGACGACGGCATCGGTCCGGTCGACCAGCAGCGGCTCGGTCACGTGTCTAACGACCCTTCTGTCGGACGATGCGGTTGCCGGCGTCGAGGCACTGTTCGACGTACCGGTCGGCGGCCGGGCGCAGGCGGGCTGCGTGCCGGTCGAAGAAACTGGCCGCGGCGGTGCCAGGCCACCGCTCGGGCAGCAGCGCCGGGGGCAGCTGCGGATCCTGGAAGAGGAACGTACGCCACGCGTGCACGAGGCGGAACCGCGTCGCGTACGCCTCCTCGTCGCTGCTGCGCACGGTGACCGCGGCGAGCAGCGGACGCTGGTCCGCGACGAACCGCTCGTAGGCGCGGCCGATCTCGGCCAGGTTCCAGGCGCGTCGGACCACGCCCATCGCGCCGGGGGTGCCGGAGAAGTGCGAGGCGGTGAACCGCTCGAACCGGATGCCGGTCTCGGCGAGGAGCAGGTCGACGTCCTCGGCGGGGCGGGTGGCGACCCACGTCTGCTCGTCGAGTGTCCCGTAGCCGAGGAAGCTCAGGTTGGCGGCGAGCCGCTGGCGGTCCCGCCGGGAGCCCGGAGCCTCCAACACCAGCAGATCGAACCGGCCGTCCCAGGTGACCCGGCCGGTCCGGTAGATCCGGGCCGCTGCCTCGTCGAGTCGGCGGGCAGCTTTCGGTGTGATCGAATATCCCGGTCCGGAGACCAATCGGAGGGGTTCGAGCCAGCCCTGACGCACCATCCGGGAGACGGCGGTGCGAACTGCCGGCGGTGCGATTCCCAGCGGCGCCAGTAGCTTGACCAGGGCAGCAACCGGTGCCCGGCCACCCCTCGGACGGAGGTGGTCGCCGTACAGGTCGAAGAGTGCCGACCGTGCCTGCATGACCGCACATTGTGACAGGCCTTCTCAAGATAAGCTAGATGCTGTTACATCAATGCTGCTCCGGTTTGGGTCCGGCGGTGTTCATCAGGGAAAATCGTTGGTCGACACCCCCGTGACCGTTGCGGGTGGTCGTGACGAAGTGGCTGTGGGGCAACCCACCGACCCTGGTGTAGGTCTGAGGGGAGACAACATGGCGGCGATGAAGCCGCGGACGGGCGACGGTCCGCTGGAAGTCACCAAGGAGGGGCGGGGCATCGTCATGCGGGTCCCGCTGGAGGGCGGTGGCCGGCTCGTCGTCGAGATGACTCCCGACGAGGCCAACGCGCTCGGTGACGCACTGAAGGCAGCGGCCGGCTGAGTAAGGAGTGCTCCGGGCGGCTCACGCCGCCCGGAACGTTCTTCAGGCCCTGAGCCACCGGAATCACCGGTGGCTCAGGGTCTTCAACGCTGTGGGCAGGTGGCTTCGCCGCCGGCCCGCGACACTTTCCTGGAGGTGCGGTTCCGCGTGCTCGCCGTCCGTCTGATCGCCGAGCCCGACCGGCTCGACGTCCTCGTCCTGCCCGTCCGCCCCGCCGATTCGACGGCGGAAGGTGACACCTCGGCCGAGCCCGTGTCGACCGCCGTGGCGGCCCCGGACGGCACGGCCGACGAGGCGGCAGCGCTGGCGTCAGCGGCCCGACTGACGGGCCGAGCCGGCGAGATCCACACCCAGTTGCGTCCCGGGCGTACCCCCGGCCGGCTGCTGCTGCTCGGCATCGGTGACGGCGGCGAGGCGGCCTGGCGGACGGCCGGCGCGGCCCTGGCCCGCTCAGCTTCAGCTGAGACGCATATCACCATCGCCTTGCCGGCCGAGGTCACCCCGGCCGCGGTTCGCGGACTGACCGAGGGGCTGCTGCTCGCCCCGTACCGGTTCCGACTCACCGAGGCCGGCGACCGACCGGCGCTCACCGACGTTGACCTGCTGCTCCACGACCCGAGCGGGTACGAGGACATTGTCCCCACGGCCCGGACCACGGCCGCGATGACCCACCTCGCCCGGGACCTGACCAACACCCCCTCGTCGGTGAAGACCCCGCAGTGGTTCGCCGACCAGGTGGCCTCCGCCGCAGCCGACCTTCCGGACCTGCGGCTGCGGGTCCGTGGCCCGGCCGAACTCGCCACCGAGGGCTTCGGCGGGATCCTCGCCGTGGGCGGTGGCTCCGCCAGCGGACCCCGGCTCGTCGAACTGGACTGGCACCCCGCCAACGCGCGCACCCACGTGGTGCTGGTCGGCAAGGGCATCACCTTCGACACCGGCGGCATCTCGATCAAGCCGGTGGCGTCGATGAAGCTGATGCGCAAGGACATGGCCGGTGCGGCAGCGGTCGTCGCCGCCACCCTGGGCGCCGCCGCACTGCGGCTGCCGGTCCGGATCACCACGCTGGCCCCGCTGGCCGAGAACATGGTCAGCGGCTCGGCGTTCCGCCCCGGCGACGTCATCCGGCACTACGGCGGTACGACCAGCGAGACGACCAACTCCGACGCCGAGGGTCGGCTGGTCCTCGCCGACGCGCTGGCGTACGCGGTGCAGCAGCTCAAGCCGGACCTGCTGCTCGACCTGGCCACGCTCACCGGCGCGAACTCGGTGGCGCTGGGCAAGCGCACCGCCGCCCTGTACAGCGAGAACGACGAACTGGCCGCCGGCGTGCTGGCGGCGGTCGAGGCGGCCGGCGAGTCGGCGTGGCGGATGCCGCTGCACACCGACTACGTCGACTACCTCGGCAGCGAGATCGCCGACCTCTACAGCGCACCCGCGCAGGGTGCCGGCTCGGTGCTGGCCGCGCTCTACCTGCGCGAGTTCACCGGCGAACTACGGGACCGCTGGCTGCACCTGGACATGTCCGCCCCGTCCTGGGCCGACGGCGACCAGGCCGAGGTCAGCCGCGGCGCCACCGGCTGGGGCGTCCGCTCGTTGCTGCGCTGGCTGGCCGACGTCAACTAGGGCGCGGTTCAGAGCCTCGGGGCGACCGAGGCTCTGACCCGTCCTGGGCTCGGATCAGCACTTCACTGCGGCGAGCAGCCCGTGCCCGACCGGAAGCAGCGCGGGAATCCAGTGCTCCGACTCCCGGACCGCCTTGATCGTCTCGCGAACCGTCACCGTCTCCGCGTCCCGGGCGGCCGGGTCGCCGATCCGGTCGCTGGCCAGCACGCCGTTGAGCGCCAGCACGCCTCCCGGGCGCAACAGCCGCAGCGCCGCCTCCACACAGGCGTGGAAGCCGGTCGCCTCCGCGTCCACGAAGACCAGGTCGTACGCACCGTCGGCGAGCCGGGGCAGGACGTCGAGCGCCCGACCGGTGATGATCCGGGTGCGCCCGGCCGCGAAACCCGCCTCGGCGAAGATCCGCCGGGCGATCCGCTGGTGCTCCACCTCCACGTCGATGGTGGTGAGTACGCCGTCGGCGCGCATGCCGCGCAGCAACCAGACGCCGCTGACCCCGGTGCCGGTGCCGATCTCCACCACCGCACGGGCATTGCCGGCGGCGGCCAGTAGCCGCAGCGCCGCCCCCGCGCCGGGGGTGACCGCGTCGAGGCCCACCTCACGGGCCAGGCTGCGGGCGGTACGCAGAACGAGATCCTCGGTGACGTACGACTCGGCGAAATGCTGGGCCTGTGTCGTCGAACTGCCGGAACCGGCGACCGTGGCGATGGGGCACCTCCGGGGGCGGTGCGTGGTGCGGGGGCGGGTTGGCACTGTGAGCGTAGAGGCGACCGTCGTGGGGCGCAGCCGCGCCTCCGTCGGAAGCGATCACCGGGGCAACCGCTGACTGCACCGCGTCCATCCGTGCAATCCTGGAGGCGGTATCCCGTCAGTCGCGACCAGACCGGCCCGTGGCCGGGCGACGCGGCGCGGGATCCGGGGACGGACTGGGAGGCACCGACGTGACCGACGGCTGGGACTGGCGCCGGGGCGGTGAGACTCCGGCTCCGGCGCGACCGCCCGGGGCAGGAGCCCCGTCGGTGGGGCCGCCGACCATGCCGGGGTCTGACCCCGCACCCCTCGCCTCGCCAGGCAGCGGACCGGCACCGGGCTGGCCGGCGTCTTCTGGCGGGCCGGCACCGAGTTGGCCGACGCCGGCTGCGGGCGGGCCCAACTCGGCCGACGCGTCGGCCTGGTGGTCGGACGCGCTCGCCGACCCCTGGCGCGACCCGGCGGCCCCGACCGCTGTGGTGGTGCCCGGGGTGGTGGCCCCCGGCAGCGAGCCCGAGCCGGTCACCGACCCCGACGCGCCGGGCCGGCCGACACTGCGCCACCTGTTGCTCATTCCCGTGATCACCGCGCTGCTGGCCGGCACCCTCGGCGGTGCGCTGGGCTACGCGTTCGCGGTGCGCGGCGGCGCTGGAGCGGCGGTCCTCGGTGGTGCGCCCGCGGAGGTGCCTGCGCTGGCCCAGCGCAAACCGGAGTCGCTGGCCGGGGTCGCCGAACGGGTCCTGCCCAGCGTGGTCACCGTACGGGTGAGCAGCCTCGGCGGGACCAGTGAGGGCTCCGGGTTCATCGCCACCGCCGACGGCCATGTGATCACCAATGACCATGTGGTGGCCGGCGGCGCCGGCAAGGCCTCGGTGGTCTTCAACGACGGCAGCACCGCGCCGGCGACCATCGTCGGTCAGGACGCGGAGTCGGACATCGCGGTGATCAAGGTGAGTCGTCCCGGGCTGCGACCGGTGGAGTTCGGCGACTCCGACGCACTGGCGGTCGGCGACCCCGTGCTCGCCATCGGCTCGCCGTTGTCGCTGGCCAACACGGTCACCGCCGGCATCGTGAGTGCGCTGGACCGGACGATGCAGGCCGGCGAGCCGGGCGGCCCGGTGCGTTACTACGCCGCCATCCAGACCGATGCCGCGGTCAACCACGGCAACTCGGGCGGCCCACTGGTCGACGGCGCCGGCCGAGTGGTCGGCGTGAACTCCACCATCAAGTCACTTGTCGCCGAGGGGCATGAGGCGGGCAACATCGGGCTCGCCTTCGCCATCCCGATCAACCAGGCCAAGCGGGTGACCCAGGACATCATCGGCACCGGCAAGGCCCGGCGTACGGTGATCGGCGCCCGGGCGGACGGCCCGACCGGAGTCGTCGGGGGTGGCCTGCGGTTGGCCGAGGTGGAACCGTCCGGCCCCGCGGACGGCGCCGGGCTGAAGGTCGGCGATGTGATCCTCAAGATCAACGGTCGGCCGATGACCGAGCCGACCGACCTGACCGCATTGGTCCGCAAGTACGCGCCGGGCTCGGTCGTGACCGTCGAGTATCGGCGGGGCTCCGCCCGGCAGAACACCTCGGTAACTCTCGCCGCGGACGCGAAGTGACTCGCCGCGGAGGTGAAGTGAACAGCGGCGCACCCCTTGCCCGAAAGCCGTCCGGCGTGCGTAGTCTTGCTGCTGACGCCGAGAGGAGGCCCGCGGGATGCTCGACAACCTGAACTGGTGGGAGATCGGTGCGCTGCTGCTCCTGGCGCTGCTGATCTTCGGCGACCGGCTCCCCGCCGTCATCACCGACGGCCTGCGGTTGGTGCGCAACCTGCGCAACATGGCCCGCAACGCCACCGGCGACCTGAGCCGCGAGCTGGGCACCGACATCCAGCTGGAAGACCTGCACCCGAAGGCGTTCATCCGCAAGCACCTCCTCAGCGAGGAGGACGAGGCGGCGATCCGCAAGCCGTTGCAGGGCGTCTACGACAACCTGCGCGCGGACGTCAGCGGCGTGCACAACGACCTGAAGGACGTGGCCAACGCCGCCGACCTGCGGTCGAACGGGACCCCGTCCGCCGGCACGGCCACCAGCAGCCCCTCGGCACCGGCCCCCCGCGTCAGCTACGACGACGCCACCTGACCGACCCGTACCCGCCCCGACCGGCTACCCGCCCGGCCCGGCGCTTGCTCGGATCAACTCGGCTTTCCGGAAGTCGCGGTATTCCACGCCGGTTGAAGGGCCGACTTCCTGAAACCCGAGTTGACCAAGCCGGCCACGTCGCGACGGCCTGGCTGGACCACCCACCGACGCGACTCAGCCCGCCGGCCAACAGTGGCCGACGGGCTGACGGTGTTCGCGGTGGTCAGCGGCCAGCGGGCTTCAGGCCGAGTGGCTTGCCGAGCAGCGACTCGCGGCGCAGGGCGAGCCGGTCGGCGATCGTGCCGAGCGCCTGAGCGGCCGGGGAGTCCGGCTCGGCCAGCACGATCGGGTTGCCGGCGTCGCCGGCCTCGCGGACCCGGGTGTCCAGTGGGATCTGACCGAGCAGCGGCACCTGCGCGCCGATGGTCCGGCTCAGCGACTCGGCAACCGCCTCGCCACCGCCGGCGCCGAAGATCTCCATCCGGGAGCCGTCCGGCAGCTCCAGCCAGGACATGTTCTCGATGACGCCGACCACCCGCTGGTGGGTTTGCAGGGCGATCGACCCGGCCCGCTCCGCGACCTCGGCGGCGGCGGTCTGCGGGGTGGTGACGATCAGGATCTCCGAGTTGGGCAGCAACTGGGCCAGCGAGATGGCCACGTCACCCGTGCCCGGCGGCAGGTCGAGCAGGAGCACGTCCAGGTCGCCCCAGTAGACGTCGGCCAGGAACTGCTGCAATGCCCGGTGCAGCATCGGGCCACGCCACACGACGGCGGCGTTGCCGGACGTGAACATGCCGATGGAGATCACCTTCACGCCGTGCGACTGCGGCGGCATGATCATGTCTTCGACGCGGGTGGGCCGGGCCTCCGTGCCGAGCATCCGGGGCACCGAGTGACCGTAGATGTCCGCGTCGACGACCCCGACGGAGAGCCCACGGGCGGCGAGCGCCGCCGCCAGGTTGACCGTGACGCTGGACTTGCCGACGCCACCCTTGCCGCTGGCCACCGCGTACACGCGGGTGCGCGAGCCGGGCTGGGCGAACGGGATGACGGGCTCCTCGGTGGCGCCGCCGCGCAGCTGCGACTGCAACGACTGTCGCTGCTCGGGGGTCATCACCCCAAAGTCGATCTCCACACCGGTGACGCCGGGCACCGCGGCGACAGCGGCGGTGATGTCCGTACGCAGCTTGTCCTTCAGCGGGCAGCCGGCGACGGTGAGCAGCAGCTCGACGCGGACGACACCACTGGCACCGATCGTGGCGGAGCGGACCATGCCCAGCTCGGTGATGGGCCGGCGGATCTCCGGGTCGTTGACGGTGGCCAGGGCGGCCTGGATCGCGTCCTCGACGGTGCTCACGGGTGCTGACATGCCCGCAATGCTACGTCGCGGGGCATCCGTTGCCGCCGCTGCCCGGGGCGGTGTGAGCCAATCGATGACCCGTCGGTCAGCTCTCTGACCGGCGCGGGCCGGTGCCGTCCGGCCGGGCGTCCCGAGTGAAGTCGCCGTCCAGGTCGTCGCGGGGTTCTTCCAGGCCGACGCCGTCGGTCGGCCGCTGGCCACGTCGCTCCTGCCGGCTGTCCTTTTCCTGCTGGCGGCGCTCCAGCCGTTGCCGGCGTTGCCCCACCTCGTCCAGTTCCTCGGCCAGCCGGGCCAGCTCGGAGCGGAGGAAGTCGCGGGTGGCGACCTCACCCAGCGCGATCCGCAGGGCCGCGATCTCCCGGGCCAGGTACTCGGTGTCCGCCTTCTGCGCGGTGGCTCGCCGCCGGTCCTCCTCCAGGGCCACCCGGTCCCGGTCGGCCTGCCGGTTCTGGGCCAGCAGGATCAGCGGGGCCGCGTAGCTGGCCTGCAACGACAGCACCAGGGTCAAAAACGTGAAGGTGTACGGGTCGAAGCGCAGGGTCGCCGGGGCCAGGGTGTTCCAGACGAACCAGATCGCGATCACCACCGTCATGACGACGATGAAGTTCGCGGTGCCCATGCCCCGGGCGATGCCCTCGGACCACCGACCGAACGCCTCCGCGTCGAACCGGGGCAGCTTGACGCCCCGGGGCTCGCGTGGCTGGTCGAGACGCTCCGTCCGACGCTGGTCAGCCATCTGCGCCGTCCAGCGCAGAGTCGGTGGTGCCCGGGGCGGCCATGGCGTCGCGGTCCCGCCAGTCCCGGGGCAGCGAGTGGTCCAGCACGTCGTCGACAGTGACGGCGCCGACCAGCCGGTTGTTGCGGTCGATCACCGGCATGGCGACCAGGTCGTAGGTGGCCATCCGGCGGGTGATCTCCGGCAGCGGCGTGGTGGGGCGCAGCGGGTCGATGTCGTTGACCACCACCTTGCCCAGCAGGTCGGCAGGGGGTTCGCGCAGCAGCGCCTGGAAGTGCACCATGCCCAGGTAGCGGCCGGTCGGCGTGTTCTGCGGTGCCCGGGTCACGAAGACCTGCGCGGCGACGGCGGGGGAGAGCTGCGGCTCCCGGATCCGGGCCAGCGCCTCGGCGACGGTGGCGTCCGGCGGCAGGATGACCGGCTCCGAGGTCATCACACTGCCCGCCGTGCCGGGGGTGTACTTCAGCAGTTGGCGTACCGGGTCGGCCTCGTCCGGCTCCATCAGGTCCAGCAGCACGTCCTGCTCGGGTGGGGGCAGTTCGTTGAGCAGGTCCGCGGCGTCGTCCGGGTCCATCTCCTCGAGGACGTCGGCCGCCCGCTCCCGGTCGAGGGCGGCAAGGATCTCCACCTGGTCGTGTTCCGGCAGCTCGCTGAGCACGTCGGCCAGTCGCTCGTCGTCCAGCGCGGCCGCGACCTCGTTGCGTCGCGCGTCGGGCAGATCCTGCAACGCGTTGGCCAGGTCGGCGGGGCGCATGTCCTCCAGGACGGCGAGCAGGTTCGCCGTACCCCGGTTGTCGGCGATGCCGCTGAGCCCGCGCACCCGGTCCCACTCGACCTGGTGCAGGTGGCCGCGGCGGCTGAGCCGACCGGTCTGCTCGCGTACGGCGACACGGGTCAGCGACCACTCGCCACCCCGGGTGCACTCCATCGCGACGTCCACGACGGCGCCGGGCTGGCCGCCCGGGTCGAGTTGCACCCGTCGGTCGAGCAGCTCCTGGAGCACCAGCAGTTCGTTCTGGCGTTTCTCGAACCGGCGCAGGTTGAGGGTGCCGGAGCCGAGCACGACGGCGTCCGCGTCGATGGAGGTGATCCGGTTGATGGACAGGAAGATCCGACGACGCATCGGCATCTCGGCGACGAGGCCCACCACCTCGGGCGGACGCTTGGTCGCTCGGAGCCGTGCCACGGCGTCACGAACCCGCCCCACCTGATCGCCGTTCGGGTCGAAGACGGCGACTCCGGCGAGACGGGCGATGTAGACCCGGGTCGGCGTACTCACGGGCACCAGCCTAAGCGCCTAGTGTTTATCAACATGTCGACCTTGGCCTACGAGATCGTGGACGTCTTCACCGATCGCCCCTTCGCCGGCAACCCGCTGGCAGTGGTGTTCGGCGCGGAGGCGCTGGCCACCGAGCAGATGCAGGCGCTCGCGTTGGAGTTCAACCTGTCCGAGACGGTGTTCGTGCTGCCGCCGACCCAGGTCGGCGTCACCTACCGGGCCAGGATCTTCACTCCGGTGGAGGAGTTGCCGTTCGCCGGGCACCCCAGCGTCGGTGCGGCGGTCACCGCCTGCCGGCGGGGGATGTTCGGTGTGGGGCAGGTCACCCAGGAGTGCCGGGCCGGTGTGCTGCCGATCGAGGTGACAGCGTCCGGGGCGACGCTGACCGGTGGCGCCCCGACTCTCGGGCCGGAGCTGGACCCGGAGCCGTTGCTGGAGATCGCCGGGCTGGTCGCCGACGACCACATCGGGCCCGCGCCACGGGTCGCCGGCTGCGGGCTGGAGTTCCCGTACCTGCCGGTGCGGCCGGAGTCGGTGGCCCGCGCCCGGGTGGACCCGGCGGCGGCGCAGCGGTACGGGGTGTCGCACGTCAGCGTCTTCTCCTGGGACGCGGCCGCGCAAACCGCGCACGCCCGGGTTTTCGTGCCGGGGATCGGCGTTCCGGAGGACCCGGCGACCGGTTCGGCGGCGCTCGGCCTCGGTGTCTGGCTGGTGGCTAGTGGTCTGCTGCCCGGCGAGGGGCGATCGGAGTACGCGGTCCGTCAGGGTGTGGAGATGAACCGTCCGTCTGCGTTGGCCTGCACGGTCACCGCGGCGAACGGGGTTGCGGTGGGCGCGACGGTCGCCGGCCAGGTGGTGCCGGTGGCCCGCGGCGAGATCGCCGTGCCGCCGTTCGTGGGTTGAGCGGAGGCGCCGATGCGGGAGGATGCGGGTGTGACGGACGAGGACGCCCCCGGGGGCACCCCACTGGTCGACGAGGCGATGAAGAAGGCCGCCGTGGCCTGGGTCAGCGTTGCCGGCGGACCGGCGCTCGCGCTCTGGTGTGCCCCGCTGGAAGGCGCGCTGCTGGTGGTCAGCGGGCCGGGCGAGCAGGCCGCACCGGGTCTGGCCGACGCGACCGAGGCCCAGGTCACCCTGCGCGGCGACCACGGCGGTCGGATCGTCACCTGGCCGGCCCGGGTGAGCCGGTTGCAGCCGGGCACCGAGGCGTGGGACGTCACCGCGCCGCTGGTGGCCGCGAAGCGCCTCAACGCGCCCGGTCCGACCGCCGACCTGGTGGCCCGGTGGGCCACCGACGGATGCGCGGTGAACCGGCTCGCCCCGGCTGGTGCGCCGCTGGCCGGAGCGGAGTTGCCGGCCGACGCGCAGGCCGAGCCACCCCGGGCGACTCCCGCGGTCCGGGCCACCCGCAAGCCGTTCCGGCTGCACCGGGTCCGCCGCCGCTGATCGGTTGATCAGCCGGCCCGACCGCCGACGCCCGCCACCGCGGCGTCGGCGTCGACGAGGGCGAGCACCTCGCCCAGGGTGCCGAGGGTGGGGCCGCGCCAGTCCCGGTCGGCGTTGAACACCATGTGCGTGGCCAGATCCGATGCGGCGAGCCGGACGGCGGTCATCCCGGCCCGCTCGGCGCCGGTCAACTCCTGGCTGCCGCCGTCACCGACGTAGAGGCAGTCGCCCGGCGCGAGCCCGAGCCGGTGGCAGGCCGTCAGGTAGAGCGTCGGGTCCGGTTTGCACCGCCCGACCTGCACCGAGAAGACCCGTACGTCGAGCAGGGGGGCGACCGCGAGTTGCGGCAGGAAGGCCGGCAGTTCGTGCGTACAGTCGCTGATCACGCCGGTGCGCAGGCCGCGCTGGCGCAGGGCCGCCAGTACCGGCACCGCGTCGGCCCGTAGCCAGGTGTCGGCGCGGACCGCCCGGTGCCGGGACGCCACCGCCGCCCGTACCGCCTGGTCGCTGGGGTGCACGCCGGCCTGGGCGCACACCCAGCGCAGGGTCGCCTCCGCGTCGCCGAGCCGGCCGCTGGCCCGCTCGTAGTAGGTGCGGTTCAGCACCTCGGTCAAGATCTCGGTGGGACACCCGAGCAGTTCGGCGGTGCCGACGTGCGCGACACCGCGTTGTACCGAACGGGTCAGGGTGCCGAAGAAGTCGAACAGCACCGCCCGGTAGCTGGGCATGAGGGGAGCGCCTCCGGGCGGTCGAGGGTCGCTGGCGCGAACCCGCGTGATCGTAACGGAGTGATGACCCTCCGTGCTGACCGTCATACGTGTGAGGATTACGTCCCGTGCCCCCACCTTCACCCCGGCCGTCCCTGGACCCGCTGACCACCGGCGCGGTCGGGCTGGCAGTGGTCGCCGTGTCGTCGTCCGCGCCGCTGATCGCGTACGCCGCCGCCCCCGCGCTGGCCATCGCGTTCTGGCGCAACCTGCTCGCGGTGGCCGTGCTGAGCCCCTTCGCGCTGGCCCGACGGCGTGCCGAGTTCCGCAGACTGACAGTGGGCGCGGGCCGGCGGGAGGGCCTGTTCTGCGTTCTGTCCGGGGTCGCCCTGGCCGGGCACTTCGCGACCTGGGTGCCGAGCGCCCAGCTCACCTCGGTCGCCACGTCCACCGCCCTGGTCGCCACCCAACCGGTCTGGCAGGGGCTGATCGCCCGCGCCCAGGGGCGCCCGCTGCCCCGGGTGGTGTGGATCGGCATCGCGGTGGCGGTCGGCGGCGCGGCGGTCGCCACCGGGGTGGACGTGGGAGTCTCCGGCCGGGCCGTCCTCGGTGACGTGCTGGCGCTGATCGGCGCCATGTTCGCCGCCGTCTACACCGCCTTCGGGGAACGGGCCCGGGTCAGCATCAGCACCACCACCTACACCACCATCTGCTACGGGATCTGCGCGCTGATCCTGCTGGCCCTGTGCCTGGTCGGCGGCGTACGGCTGACCGGCTTCGACGGGCGTACCTGGCTGGCGATCCTGGCTCTGGTGGCCGGCGCCCAACTGCTCGGGCACTCGATGTTCAACTACGCCCTGCGGAAGATCCCCGCGACCACTGTGAGCGTGCTGATCCTGCTGGAGGCGCCCGGCGCGGCCCTGCTCGGCTGGGCCTGGCTGGGTCAGCTGCCCCGCCCGTACGCGCTGCTCGGCATGGCGTTGCTGCTGGCCGGCGTGGCGGTGGTGGTGCTCGGTGGCCGGCGGAGCGAACCCACCGCCCTGCCGGCCGACCCGACCCCACTGGCCGACTGATCGCCCGACACTGTGCTGCCACGACCTGAGGAACATGGACACTGGTTCCCTCCGCGGCGGGCCCGCCCGGCGTCTGTCCGGGTGAGGAGGGCGATCCGTTGACGACTGAGGACCGCGCCCGGGACGGCTTCGCCGATTTCGTCCGGGCCGAGACCGCCGGGCTGACCCGGTTCGCGTACCTGCTGACCGGGGACCGGCACCACGCGGAGGACCTGGTCCAGGTGGCGCTGGCCCGCGTCGCGGTGCGCTGGGAGCGGATCGAGGACCCACCCGCCTATCTGCGTCGGGTGCTCTGCACCCAGGCCGCCAGCTGGTGGCGCTGGCGGCGGGCTCGCCCGGCGGAGCGGCTGGGCGGGGCGCTGCCGGAACGATCCGGCCCGGGTGACGACCACGATCTGCGGCTGGTCCTGTCGGCGGCGTTGGCCCGGCTGACCGTGCGGCAGCGCGCGGTCCTCGTGTTGCGTTACTACGAGGACCGCACCGAGACGGAGACGGCGGAACTGCTCGGCTGCCGGGTCGGCACCGTGAAGAGTCAGACTCGCCATGCCCTCGGCCGACTCCGCGTCCTCGCCCCCGAACTGGCCGAACTTGTCGGCCGTGATCCGCAGGAGGTGGCCCGGTGACCGCCCGGTTGTCCGCGGCGCTGCGCCGCCTCGCCGACGACGTGCCGCCCGCGCGCGTACCGGAGGGGTTCTTCGACGCGGCGCGGACCCGGCACCGCCGTCGCCGGGCCGCCGTCGCCGGCGCGCTCGCCGTCCTGATCCTGCTCCTGGGCACCGGGTACGCGCTGCATCCGGTCGCCCTGCCGATCCCCGCCGGCCCGCGGCACGACGCCCCTGGCCTGCCCACCCGACTCGTCGACCCGCCGCTGCGAACCGCCTCGGTGCGGGCCTCGGCACCTGGCTCGGCGGCGATGCTCTTCGGCGGTCCGGCCGTGCGCACCGACTGGTTCGAGACCCGGATGGGGGTGCTCGCCGCGGACGCCGACCGCTACCGGGTGCTGGACGCCGGTTCGGCCGTCGCGGGCTTCGAGGCGATGCTGTCCCCGGACGGCCGGTACGCCTCGATCGGTACGACACTGCTCGACCTGCGGACCGGGAAGCTCACCCCGGATCGCACGGGCGGCTACCCGCTCGCCTTCGCGCCGAACGGGGAGCGTCTCGTCTACGCCGAGGACGACACGACGTTCACCCCGCCGAACAGCTACGGCACCCCGCACGTCGGTGTCTACGACCGGGAACGAGGGGCGGACGTGCTGCGGGTGCGGGTCGGCACTGCCTGGGTTCCGCCCGGACGCACGGCCGCGCTCTCGCCCGACGGCGGGGAGCTGGCCCTCCAGGTCCGCGACGAGGTCTGGCTCACCCGGGTGGCCGACGCGGGCGCCGAGCGGGTCGCCGAGCCGTACCGGAAGTTGCCGCTCGCCGGCGGCCGGCTCGCCGGGGCCGGGTCCTGGCTGCCGGACGGTCGAACGGTGGCGGTCCTGGACCGGTCCACCTGCGCCGACTGCCCGGTGCCGTCCTATCGGCGCACCTGGACGCTGGCGTTGCGGTCCACCCTCGACGGGGCGCCGGTGGCCGGTGCGGCGTTCCCCCCGCTGCCCTCCCGCACGTTCGTGCAACTGCTCGGTTGGCGCTCGGCGGACGAGGCGGTCGCCTTGGTCGGTGTGCCGGGTCCGGCGGCGGTGGACGGCCCGGACGACCACGACGTGGCCTGGGGGCCGTTCCACGAGCCCGGAACCGAGGCGGTGGAAGTCGTAGTGCTGCGCCGGGGCGCGACCGCGCCGGAGGTGCTTTTCCGCACCCCGGCGGGAGTTACCGAGTTGTCGGTCGCGGCCGACCTCGCCATCGACGGGGCGGTACGCGAATCCGGTCGCCCGGACTACGGGCCGCTGCCGTTCTGGGCGCTCGCGGTGGGGTTCGTCCTGGCGGTCCTCGTCGCGCTGCCGGTGCTGGCGTGGCTGCAACGCTGGCGCGCTCGACGGCCGTACCGGCGCGTGCGCGGCGGCTAGCCCTCGTGCACCTCGATGACCCGGGTCGTCGGCGCGCCTTCGCCGAGGGCGGTACGCAGGGCAGCCCGGTCCGGGTCGGCGAGGAACGACTCGTAGCCGGACCGCCCGTCGAACCGGATCACGTGTACCTCGGCCTGCCCGTCGGTGCCGCGCAGTCGCCGCTCCAACCGACCGCCGTGCCGTTCGAGCAGGGCCAGCACGGCATCCTCGTAGCGCTGCCCGGCGGCCTCGGCCCCGACGGCGAACTCGACGATCGCGACGAGTGTCAGCACACCGGCCCGGTCAGTCATCGAGACCGACGGCCTTGGCGCTCGCCGCCCACAGCCGGGCGGCGAGCTGCGGGTCGGCCGCCTTCCGGAGCGGCCGACGCGGCCGACGATCGACGTAGTAACCCCCGTTGATCAGCCGGGAACGCTCCTGGTTGGCCAACCAGACCAGGGTCTCGGCGCCCTTCTCCGGGCTACGGAACGGCATGAACCGCATGCCGAACGCGACCAGCCTGCTGTCGTTGGCGAACCGGGTACGGACCACCCCGGGGTGGAAGCTGTACGCGGCAACGTGCGGCCAGCGCCGGGCCGCCTCGGCGGTGAAGAGGACGTTCGCCTGCTTGCTGGTGCCGTACGCGCCCATCGGCCGGTAGCCACGCAGTGGCTTGTTGAGGTCGTCCGGGTCGAGTGCGCCGAAGCGGTGCGCACCGGAGGCGGTCACCACGACCCGGCCCACCCGGTCGGCGAGCAGGTTGGTCAGCAGGAACGGCGCCAGGTGGTTGGCCTGGATCGACATCTCGAAACCGTCGACCGTGCTCAGCGGTTGCAGCGCGATCGCGCCGGCGTTGTTGGCGAGCACGTCGATCCGGTCGTACGCGGACCGGAGCTGCTCGGCCAGTCGACGTACGTCGTCGAGAATCGCGAAGTCGGCCCGGAACAGCTCCGGACGTTCACCGGAGTTCTCCCGTACCCGTTCGGCTGCGGCCTGTAGGCGGGCCGGGTCCCGCCCGACCAGCACCACCTGGTCGCCCCGGCAGGCCAGGTGCACGGCGGCGGCCAGCCCGATGCCGGAGCTGGCCCCGGTCACCACCACCAGTCGACGCCCAGTGAGATCTTCCACAGGTCCATTCACCCCGGTCATGGCGCGAGGTTACCGTGGCGTCACAACGCCCTTTGGGATCGTTAAGGTTTCGGATCTGTCGTCAGGTGGCGTCGGCATGCCCGCCGGACGCTGGAAGGAGCGCATCCATGGCCGCAGTCGGTCGCCCCCGCAGGTCCTGCCTCGCCGTGCCGGGTTCCAGCGTGAAGATGCTCGGCAAGGCCCAGGGGCTCCCGGCCGACCAGGTCTTCCTCGACCTGGAGGACGCCGTCGCCCCACTGGCCAAGCCGGACGCGCGGAAGAACATCGTGGCCGCCCTCAACGAGGGTGACTGGGCCGGCAAGACCCGGGTGGTCCGGGTCAACGACCTGACCACCCCGTGGACCTACCGGGACGTCATCGAGGTCGTCGAGGGTGCCGGCGCCAACCTGGACTGCATCATGCTGCCGAAGGTGCAGACCGCCGCCCAGGTGCAGTGGCTGGACCTGACGCTCACCCAGATCGAGAAGACGATCGGCCTGGAGGTCGGTCGGATCGGCATCGAGGCGCAGATCGAGAACGCCGCCGGTCTGGTCAACGTGGACGCGATCGCCGCCGCCTCGCCGCGCGTGGAGACCATCATCTTCGGCCCGGCCGACTTCATGGCGTCGATCAACATGAAGTCGATGGTGGTCGGCGGCCTGATCCCGGACTACCCGGGCGACCCGTACCACTACATCCTGATGCGGATCCTGATGGCCGCGCGAATGCACGACAAGCAGGCCATCGACGGCCCGTTCCTGCAGATCCGCGACGTCGACGCGTTCCGCGAGGTGGCCAAGCGCTCGGCCGCGCTGGGCTTCGACGGCAAGTGGGTGCTGCACCCGGGCCAGATCGACGCCGCCAACGAGGTCTACCAGCCGGCGCAGGCCGACTACGACCACGCCGAGTTGATCCTCGACGCGTACGAGCACTACACCTCCGAGGCCGGCGGCCGGCTCGGCGCCGTGATGCTCGGCGACGAGATGATCGACGAAGCGTCCCGCAAGATGGCGCTGGTGGTCGCCGCCAAGGGCCGGGCCGCCGGGATGAGTCGTACCTCGTCGTTCACCCCACCGGCGCAGTGACCGGCCGGGCCGGGACGACCGCCGCCGGCTGTCGGTCCGGCCCGACAATCGGTGGTACGCCGGCCCGTCCGCCGGTCAGTAGCTACTGCTGCTGCTGGTGTTGTCGCTCGTCGCGATCGCGTAGATGATCGCGGCGGCGTAGATGGCGATCACCAACACCAGGAACCCGGTGAGAATCCAGCCGACGATGATGGCGGCCTTCGCCATCCCCGCGCCGCCCTCGCCGCTGAGCCGGATCTGCTTCTGCGCCACGTGCCCGAGGATCGCGCCGATCGGCGCGGTGATGCAGGACGTGAAACCGATCAGGGCCAGCACGAACGCCGCGATGGCCATCCCGTTGGTCTTCGGCGGCTGCGGGTAGCCGTAGCCGGGGTACTGCGGCGGATAACCGGGCGGGGCGTATCCGGGCATCGGCTGGGTCGCTGGCTGCTTCGCGCCGGCATACGGGTCGACCGGGGCGTACGGGTTCGGGGCGTACGGGTCGGGGGCGTACGGGTCGACCGGGCCAGGTTGCGCGGGCACCGGCTGACCGGCCACCAGGGTCGGATCCGGTGTGGGGCTCGACGGCTGGGCCGACCACGTGGGATCGCTCCAGTTGCCGGGCGGCGGGGGATTGGTCATGCGAACTCTCCGTCAGGTTGGGGTGCGGAGACAGGGTAGCCAGCGCCGCCCAAACCCGACGCCCCTGCTTCCGGGTGCCGCGTTGCTCGGGCCGGTCGTAACGGGCAGGATCCCTGACATGGCATACGACGCGCGCGCCGCGGACCGCTCCGGCAGTCGACCCCGACGGGACGTCAGCCGCCCGGGTGCGGCCCGGCGCGCCCGGACGGCCGCCCCGGCGGGCAGCCCCGGCCCCGACGAGCCGGTTGCGCTCACCGACCCGGTCACCATGCGCCTCGACGGGCGGGTCGCCCTGGTCACCGGGGCGGGCAGCCCGGACGGCATCGGGTACGCCACCGCCCGGCGACTCGCCGACCTGGGCGCGCGGGTGGCCATCGTCTCCACCACCCGACGCATCCACGAGCGGGCGACCGAGCTGGGCGTGACCGGCTTCGTCGCCGACCTGACCGACGAGTCCGAGGTCGGCGCGTTGGCCGACGCGGTCGCCGAGCAGTTGGGCGACGTCGAGGTGCTGGTCAACAACGCCGGCCTGGCCAGTCGCGCCAGCCAGGGGGTGCTGCGGCCGGTAGCGCAGCTGACCTACGACGAGTGGCGCGGTGAGATCGACCGCAACCTCTCCACAGCGTTCTTGTGCAGCCGGGCGTTCATCGGGGGGATGGCCGAACGGGGCTGGGGTCGGATCGTCAACCTGTCGGCCACGGCCGGCCCGGTCAACGCCCTGCCCACCGAGGCCGCGTACGCCGCGGCGAAGGCCGGGGTCGTCGGGCTGACCCGGGCCCTGGCCATGGAGATGATCGCCGACGGCGTGACCGTCAACGCGGTGGCGCCCGGCACCATCTACACCGCGGCGTCCACGATGGCCGAGATCAAGCAGGGGTTGGGCACCCCGGTGGGGCGACCGGGCACGCCGGACGAGGTCGCCGCCGCGATCAGCTTCCTCTGCTCGCCGGCCGCCTCGTACATCACCGGGCAGATGCTGGTGGTGGACGGCGGCAACAGCGTCCGTGAGGCCCGCTTCCGCTGACCGCGACGGTCCGCGCCGCCCCGGTTCGTCAGTAGCCGCCGCTGTCGCCGTTGTTGCTGAAGGCCACCAGCGCCAGCCAGCCACAGCAGGCCAGCACGGTGAGCCCGGTGAAGACGTAGCCCAGGATCAGCCCCCAGGTCGCGAGCTGGTCGCCCTCCTCGCCGCTGGTGCGGATCTGCCGCTTGGCCACGTGGCCGAGGACGGCGCCTGCCGGCGGAAAGACGAAGGCGAACACCAGCGACAGGATCGCCAGCACGTTGGTGCCCCGACCCGGCGCGGACGGCGGTGGGCCGTACTGGGCGTAGGGGCCCTGCGGAGGGTACGGCGGTTGCTGGCTCCAGTGCGCCGACTGCTGCGGCCCCTGGTGGCCGTACGGCGACGGTTCGCCCGCCGGTGGCCCGTACGGTGAGCGTTCCGCTGGCAGTTCGTACGCCGGCTGGTCCGGCTGCGGCGCGTACGGCGGCTGGCCGGCCGGCGGTGGCGCGTACGGCGACTGGTCCTTCGGTGGCTCGTAGGGTGACGGCGGTGGCTCGTCCTCGGGCGGTCCCGACGGCGGCGGGTAGCTCACAGCTGTCCTCCTCCTGCCGGTGCCGGAAAAGTCCCTCTTGCCGGACGCTACCCGCAGCGGTGAACCTTTTCACAGCGGTTGTGTGGACTGGTCACCTTGGCCTCGCCGACCCGAGGGGCCGATACTGACCCAGCGTTCAGTTACCCATGAGTAGTGCGCGGATCCCCGGAGGCTGAGATGGCCCGACTCGCCCAGACGCCCGGCCTGACCGATGTGCAACAGTCGATCCTGGAGACCGTTCGGGACTTCGCCGACAAGGAGATCATCCCGCACGCGCAGCGGCTGGAGCACGCCGACGAGTACCCCACCGACATCCTCGACGGCATGCGCGAGATGGGGCTGTTCGGCCTCACCATCGACGAGGAGTACGGCGGCCTCGGCGAATCACTGCTCACCTACGCGCTGGTGGTGGAGCAGTTGTCCCGAGGCTGGATGTCGATCTCCGGCATCGTCAACACCCACTTCATCGTGGCGTACCTGATCTCCCAGCACGGCTCCGTCGAGCAGAAGGCCCGGCTGCTGCCGAAGATGGCCACCGGCGAGGTGCGCGGCGCGTTCTCCATGTCCGAGCCCGAGACCGGCTCCGACGTCTCCGCGATCAAGTCCCGGGCCGTCCGTGACGGCGACCGCTTCGTGCTCAACGGGCAGAAGATGTGGCTCACCAACGGGGCGTACTCCTCGGTGGTCGCCACCCTGGTCAAGACCGACACCGGCGCCGAGTCCGTCTACGGCAACATGAGCACCTTCCTGCTCGAGAAGGAGCCGGGCTTCGGCGAGACCGCCCCCGGCCTCACCATCCCCGGCAAGATCGAGAAGATGGGTTACAAGGGCGTCGAGACCACCGAGATGGTGCTCGACGGCGTGACAGTGCCCGACTCCGCGATCCTCGGCGGCGCCGACCAGGTGGGTCGCGGCTTCTACCAGATGATGGACGGCATCGAGGTGGGCCGGGTCAACGTGGCCGCCCGCGCCTGCGGCATCTCCATCCGCGCCTTCGAGCTGGCGGTGAGCTACGCCCAACAGCGCAAGACCTTCGGCCAGCCCCTCGCCAAGCACCAGGCGATCGCCTTCAAGCTCGCCGAGATGGGCACGAAGATCGAGGCCGCGCACGCCCTCATGGTCAACGCCGCCCGGCTCAAGGACGCGGGCCAGCGCAACGACGTCGAGGCCGGGATGGCCAAGCTGCTCGCCTCGGAATACTGCGCCGAGGTCGTCCAGGAGGCGTTCCGCATCCACGGCGGCTACGGCTACTCCAAGGAGTACGAGATCGAGCGGCTGATGCGAGAGGCCCCGTTCCTGCTCATCGGCGAGGGCACCTCGGAGATTCAGAAGACCATCATCTCCCGAGGTCTCCTCAAGGAGTACAAGCTCTGACCCCAGGTGGGTCAGGTCAGGCGGGTCAGGTTGGCGGCGGCGCGTTCGACGATGAGGCAGCGATCTTCGACGTAGTCCATGCCGGCCTCCTCGGCGATCCGCCGTGCCTCGGCCGAGACGATGCCCAGCTGGAGCCAGACCGCAGGGGCGCCGATCGCCGCCGCGTCCCGGACCACCTGCACGGCGTCGGCCGCCGGTCGAAACACGTCCACCAGGTCGACGGGGTGCGGAATGTCGGCGAGCGTCTTGTAGGCCCGTTCCCCGAACAGCTCGTCGACCGTCGGGTTGACCGGGATGATGCGCCAGCCGTACTGCTGCATCTGCAACGGCACGCCGTGCGCGGCCTTGAACGGGTCGCGGGACGCGCCCACGACGGCGATCACGGCGGAGTCGGCGAGGATCTGCTGAGCGGTACGCACCCGCCGACTGTAGCGCCGACTAGGGCGTGTTTCAGAAGGGCGGTCGAGCCGAGGCGGAGTCCAGGCGGCGGTCCGGCAAGGCGCGGTTTTGGTTCGGATACCGGTGCTGTATCCGGACGAAACCGCAACGCCGCCGGTCGTCGCCTGGGCCCGCCGCAGGCCGGCCAGTTCTTCTGAAACACGCCCTACAGCAGCGTCAGCTGCTCGGCCGCCGCCGGTGGCGGCGGCTCGGGCAGGTTGCGGTTGTCGCCCCGCTCCCCGCGGTGCAGCCCGTGCCGGCGGGCGGCGATCCGCACCCGCGCGGTCAACTCCCGCTGGTACGCCTGCGGGGCGTACGCACCGGCCCGGTAGAGCTCGCGGTAGCGGGGCACGAGGTGTGGGTGCTCGCGGGCGAGCCAGTGCGCGTACCACTCCCGGGCACCGGGACGCAGGTGCAGGGGCAGGGCGGTCACACTCGTCGCACCGGCGGCGGCGATCGCCGAGACGGTGGCGTCGATCGACTCGTCGCTGTCGCTGAGGCCGGGCAGGATCGGGGCCATGAGCACTCCGACGGAGAAGCCGGCGTCGGCGAGTGCCCGGACGGCGTCAAGTCGGCGGCGTGGGTGCGGTGTGCCCGGCTCGACGGTGCGCCAGAGGTGCTCGTCGACGAACCCCACCGAGAAGGAGATGCCAACCGTGGTCACCTCGGCGGCCTCGCGCAGCAGGGGCAGGTCGCGCAGGATCAGCGTGCCCTTGGTGAGGATCGAGAACGGGTTGGCGAAGTCACGCAAGGCGCCGATGATTTGCGGCATCAGCCGGTAACGACCCTCGGCGCGCTGGTAGCAGTCCACGTTGGTGCCCATCGCCACGTGCGCGCCCCGCCAGCGCGGCGCGGCCAGCTCCCGCCGGACCAGCTCACCGGCGTTGACCTTGACGATCACCTTCCGGTCGAAGTCGGCGCCGGCGTCGAGATCGAGATAGGTGTGAGTGTTTCGGGCAAAGCAGTTGTGGCTGACCACTCCGTTGGCGATGAAGTCCCCGGTGCCAGTGGTGATGTCCCAGAGCGGCAACTCCAGCCCGAGTGCCTCGATGCCGACAACCCGGAGGGCGCCCTGATGCTTCAGTGCGCCACCCTCGATTGACCGCTTCCGAGTGATGGCAGGGTCGGTCAGGTGAAAGAACCGGAGCCGGGCGGCGAGGCCCCCGGTCAGCCTGATCTCCCGCACACGGTTGGGTAGGCCGCGGTCTTCTCGCACGCCGGTCAGCCCGAAATGGCGCAGTGCTGCGGTCGTCTGGTCGAGGATGGCGTCGTCGCTGTTGCTGATGCGCAGGACGCCTCTGCTGCAACTGCCCTCTGCATCGAAGATGCCGGCCAGGAAGCCAAGCCGCCAGTCGTCGGTGGGCTCGACCGGCCAGCGGATAAGGTCACCGATCGTCTCGATGTCCCGCTGCTTCGAGGTGCGGATGGCGGTCATCGCACGTCGCGTGGTGCTGACCTGCGCGAAGGTGAAACGCTGCGTCTTGATCCCTTCGAGGGCGAGGTACCGCTCACTGCGGCTCAATGCCTCGTCATCGGCCAGCGCCAGCCGGAACCGGTGCACCGTCCCGTACGAGTACGAGAAAGTGCCCAGGTGCGCGTCTCCGCGGACCATGCCGCACAGGTAGCCCCGGCGGTAGTCAAGTGACTCCTTGGGTCCAACGGCGAAACGACCGGTGCCGATCAGGCGGTTGTTGGTGGTCAGGTAGGGGCGTCGGGCGTTGCCATGCATGGCCCCGGTGACGTACTTCCAGCCACGTTCAGAGAGGAACCGGTGGTCCCCGCTGGCGATGAGGGTCGTGCCGTCCTCCAGGGTGACCCGGTACGCCGGCTTCACCGTGGACCACTTGTCGAGGACGGTGGTGATCACGTATCGGCGGTAGGCGCCCCGTCGCTCGGTCCCGTAGATGCGATCACCCGGCTCCAGTTCGCTGATCGGCTTCGTGCGACCGTCCGCCATCAGGATCGGGGTTTCCGCGCCCAGGCAGTAAACACAGGCATGAGAACAGCCTCGGTACGGGTTGATCGTCCACTCGAACGGGACGCGGGACTGCCCGGGCACCCGGTTGAGGATGGACTTGGCCTGCACCTCGTAGAAGGTCATCCCGGCGAACTCGGGAGTGTCGAAGGTGCGGGCGACGGCGCCGGGCAGCGCCAGCGGCAGGGGTGGCGTCGCTGGCGCTGCCCGCTCGGGGTCTCCCTCGACCGGGGGAGCGGTGAGGTTGTCCCAGCGCATGGCCATTATTCGAACACGTGTACGAGGCAAGCGCAAGTGACCCGCCGTACACCGGTGGGCGTCCGGGTGGTCGGAGAGGGGAGGATGGACGCCATGGAGACGTCGACCTTCGTCTACGACGGGGACTGCGCGTTCTGCACGAGCTGTGCGGAGTTCATCGAGCGCCGCATCCCCACCGCCGCACGGGTGGTGCCCTGGCAGTTCGCCGACCTGGACGCGCTCGGCCTCACAGTGGCCGAGTGCGAGGAGGCCGTGCAGTGGGTCGGCGCGGACGGCTCCCGCGCGGCCGGTCCGGACGCCATCGCGAAGCTGCTCGCCGCGAGTGGCCCGCTCTGGCGGGTGGCCGGCGCCGGCCTGCGGATTCCTCCGGTACGCGTCGCGGCCTGGCCGTTGTACCGCTGGGTGGCGCGCAACCGGCACCGACTTCCCGGTGGCACGGCGGCCTGCTCCCTGCCTCAGGAGGCCCGGGAGCGGCTCTACGGGCCGGCTGGTCGCCCGACCACCGGCGCCTGATCGTCCAGCGCCCGCTCCACGCCAGCTCCCACGGGGTCCTGGCCGGACGGCACCGTGTCGGCGTCCGTCGGAGGGACGTCGGTCGCCGCCTCGGAAGGGCCACGCCCGATCAGCCGGCGTGCCCAGACCAGCGGGCGCACCCGCTCCAGCGGTAGGAAGCTGGTCATCGCGGCCAGGTGCGGGGCGAACGAGATCGTGATGGTCGCGATGGTGACCGCGTGGAACGAGTAGAAGAAGCCGACCATGGCGAGTCGCCAGCGGGGTGGCAGCAGGAAGACCACCGGGCTCAGCAGCTCGAACGCCACGATGCCGAACTGGGCGACGATCAGCAGGTGCGGCACCTGGGCGATGAGGTCCGCCAGGTCGGTGCCGCGCCGGATGATCGCGCGGGCCAGGACCGAGCCGGTCAGCCAGTCCAGACCGCCGAAGCGCAGCTTGGCGAAGGCGGCCAGGAAGTACGTGCAGATCACCGCGATCTGGGTGGCGCGTAGCGCCCAGCCGCCGGCCTCGGTGCGGGTGGTGTCGCCGTGTCGGGCGCGACCGGCGGTGGGCAGCACGGCCAGCGCGACGAGCAGCCCGAACCGGTCGTGGTCGACCTTCCCGTAGCTCATCGCGATGATCATCCACTCCAGGTACAGCGCGCACACCGCCCAGCCGAGCAGCCGGGGGGCCCGTCCGGTGGCGGCGAGGAGGGCGAGCAGCAGCAACGCCCAGAAGATCACCGTCACCAGCGTCTCGGTTGGCGTCGGCAGTGGGAGCAGGCGGCCGATCAGGAGCGGCTGGTACAGGTCGCCGGGCACGCTGACCCGGGTGCGTACCCAGGGGGTGAAGATGACCAGATCGGCGGCGACGAACAGGTAGATCAGGGTGCGGAAGGCGGCCACCCGGCCCCGGGGTACGGCCTCGGTCAGCCAGCGGTTCATCGGGTGGCCTGCCAGCGGACGACGGTCTGGTCGGTGTGCTGGCCGGTCGGCCGGCCGGCGCGAATGCCGTGCCAGCGGATGACGATGCGGACCTCGACCAGCGCGGGGGCGTCCGGGTGGCGTTCGGCGTACGCGTCGGCGACCTCGGTGAGCAGCGTCGGGTCGGCGGCGTATCGGGCCTGCTGTCCCTCGATCTCGGCGCGGCGGATACCTGTCGCGTTCTGGTCGAGGTCGATCACCGTCCCGGAGCTGTTCACCCCCTCGACGCGGGTGTCGGGTGCGGGGGCGTTCGGCGGGTTGGAGGTGGAGTACATCCGGAACGGGCCGAACGGGAAGTCGTCGTCGCTGCCCCAGAAGGTGCCGACGACGAGCAGGACGAGACCCAGTGCGGTCGCGCCCAGCCGGGTCACGCGCCCGCGGGTGGTCAGGTTCTCCATCGGGTCGTGACGATACGGGATGTACCGACGGCCTCGGGTCCCTCCGACGGCCAGTTCGGCCTGACCAGGCAGGTGATCATGCGGGAGTTGGTGGGGGTACGACGAAGGCCGGGCCCGCATCGGGCCCGGCCTCGCGTGTCGTCGTGGGGACGACTCAGTGGTTGTGCTCGGCCAGCTGCTTGCGGACGTCGTCCATGTCCAGCGCCTCGACCTGCTCGATCAGGTTCTCCAGCGCGGACTCGGGAAGGGCGCCCGGCTGGGCGAAGACGATGACGCCGTCACGGATCGCCATGATCGTCGGGATCGAGCGAATGTCGAACTTGGCGCCCAGCTCCTGCTGAGCCTCCGTGTCGACCTTGCCGAAGACGATGTTCTGGTGCTTCTCCGAGGAGCGCTCGTAGACCGGGGCGAACCGCTTGCACGGACCACACCAGTCGGCCCAGAAGTCGACCAGGACGATGCCGTCGTTGCCGGTCACCTCGTCGAAGTTCGTCGAGGTCAGCTCAACGGTTGCCATTGCACTCTCCGATCACCGCGGTTTATCTACGTCCCGTAGAACCAGGGCTGACCGTATCGAATTCCCGGGCGGTGGGGCACGAAACGTGCTCGGGGCTGCCGGGGGGTGCCGCAGGTCATCGACACGCGTCTGTTCACACCCGACCTGCGGAACGCAAGTGCACGACGCACTTGCGTGACCTGCCGTAATGGGAGCGTTTCCAGGGAGATCCACGCGATTGAGCACTACGAATCGGTAACTTGGGCCTTGACAAGGAGGTATCCGGCCTGCGGAGATCGCTGATCAACCTCCGCCTCGTCACTGACAGTAGTGTTACAAAAAGATAAATGTGACCGCGATCTCTGTTGAACCTACGCAGACGTAGGGCAGAATTCCTCACATCAGAGCGTGGGCGGCGGGTGCCGGGGAGGGCCCCGCCGCTCATTGCGTCTCCCCCCAGGCGAGTGACCGGTGTGACATTTCCGCCGCCGTCGCGCCCCGCCGGTCGCCTTAACCATCGGTAAGGCATGCTGTGCCGAACTCCATCGCCGCCCGTCGAAGGGACCAGCATGCAGTTCGGTCGCTACTACGAGGAGTTCGAGGTCGGCGCGGTCTACCGGCACTGGCCGGGCAAGACCGTCACCGAGTACGACGACCACCTCTTCTGCCTGCTCACCATGAACCACCACCCGCTGCACATGGACGCGCACTACGCCGCGACAGCCAGCCAGTTCAAGCGCAACGTCGTGGTCGGCAACTACATCTACTCGCTGCTGCTCGGCATGTCGGTGCCCGATGTGAGTGGCAAGGCGATCGCCAACCTGGAGGTCGAGTCGCTGCGGCACGTCGCGCCGACCTTCCACGGCGACACCATCTACGGCGAGACCACGGTGCTGGACAAGCGTGAGTCCGGCTCGAAACCCGACCGGGGCGTGGTGTCGGTGGAGACCCGCGGCTACAACCAGGACGGCACGATGGTCTGCGTCTTCCGGCGCAAGGTCATGGTCCCCAAGCGGGAGTACGCGGCCGCTGCGATGCCCGACGGCGTGGATCCGGAGCGGCCCAGCTTCCCCGAGCCGCGCTGACCGTCGCGCGGCGGGCTCGACCGTCGACGAACACGGGGCTCCTTCCTCACCGCGGGTCTGCTGGGGAAGGGGCCCTGTTCCCGTCTCGAGGCCATATGCTGACGCCGGAGGTTCCGATGAGCCACTCCGTAGCGGGAGAGCCGTCCTCTGCCGGCCGCCGAGCCGCACCCTTGACCACCGCTGTCTACTCCGCCGCCGAGTGGGATCTGCTCACCAGCCTGCCCGGTCGGGTTCTCGTGGCCGCCGCGGCACCCGGTCCTGGCCGGACGGAGCGTGGAGTGATGGCCAGCCTGACCGGCCTGGATGCCGTGGCCGCGGGCCGAGCCTCCGACAGCGACCTGGTCCGCGCGGTGGTCGCCACGATCTACGCCCGCCACGACGGCGCCCCACAACCCGCCGAGCGGCTCACCGACCTGGTGGACCTGCTGGCCGCCTGCCGGGCGGCGAGCCGGGTCCTCCGGCGACGGGCCGACCCCGCCGACTCGGCCGCGTACCGCCAGTGGGTGCAGTCGGTCGCGGCCCGGGTCTGTCGAGCGGTGCCCGGCGCCGGCGCGAGCCGGGTGGACCCACCGGCCAGCCCGGCGGACCGGCGCTTCCTGGACCGGCTCGGTGCGGCCCTCGACCTGGGCTGACCGGCAGGTCGTCGCGGCGAGTGCCGACGCGGTCCGTACCCTCTGATGACCGTGACCGACGACCAGCTTGAGGTGGGTGTGGGCCCCTGGCCGGGGGACCCACCGGACGACCCCCGTTACGACCCGCAGCTGCTGGCGGAGGGGGACCGGCGCAACGTCGTCGACCGCTACCGCTACTGGCGGCACGAGGCGATCGTGGCCGACCTGGACCGGCACCGGCACGGCTTCCACGTCGCGATCGAGAACTGGCAGCACGACTTCAACATCGGCACTGTGGTGCGCAACGCCAACGCCTTCAACGCCGCCGAGGTGCACATCGTCGGACGGCGACGGTGGAACCGGCGCGGCGCGATGGTGACCGATCGGTACCAGCACGTACGGCACCACGAGACGATCGAGGAGTTCGTCGCCTGGGCGGCCGAGCGGCAGCTGCCGGTGTTCGGCATCGACAACCTGCCCGGGTCGCGTCCGCTGGAGACCGGCACCCTGCCGCGGGACTGCGTGCTGCTGTTCGGTCAGGAGGGGCCTGGCCTCTCCGCGCCGGCCCGTGCTGCCTGCGACCAGCTCTACTCCATCGCCCAGTACGGCTCGACGAGGTCGATCAACGCGGGCGTGGCCAGCGGAATCGCCATGCACGCCTGGATCCGTGCGCACGCCGGTACGCCGCCGGACTGACCCACGTACGGTGCCGAATCGGACGTTCCGGCTTGACGTGCCGCCGCTCCGGGGAGACGGTGGGGATGTGAGTGTCGCGGTGAGTTGTCCGAGATGCGGGGGCCCGGTACGGGCGCCGGATCTGATGAACACCGACTCGAGGTGTGTGCGCTGCGGCCCGGTGCCGCCGCTGCACGTGCCCGAGCGCATCGGAGCGGACATCGTGGCGAGCGTGGTGGAACGGATCACCGCGACCGGCGATCCGCCGGTGACGCCGTTGTGGTGCCCGTGGCCGCTGCCGCCCGGTTGGACACTCACCGGCGTGGCGTACGCCGGGGACGACCGGACGGGCGTGCGGGCGACCGTGGTGGCCTGCGCGGGCCCGGCGCCGCTCGGTGGCGGCCCGGCGGATCTGGTCTTCGTGGCCGAGGAACCCGGTGTCGGCCTGGGCACCCGGATCGCCGGTCTGGCCGGCCCGGATCCGGGACCGGAGTTGGTGGACGCGCTGACCGACCCGGGGTCGGGTCACCCTGACCACGTCGGACAGGCGAAGATCAAGGTCGGCGGGCACCCTACTCCACTGTGGTTGGTTAATTCACCAATGGATCGAAGCGCGTACGCCGGCGAGGCTCGGGGAATGTGGCTCCATGCGATAGCCTGGCCGGCGAGTGCGGGTCACCTGCTCGCGGAAGACGTCGTGCTACACGACCTGACCGAGTGGACTCCGCCCGAGCTCGTGTACGGCGCACCGTCCCCGTATCTACCCGGTAGAGCTTGACAACTCTTCCGGATTGACGGAGAACGGACGCAGATATTCACTGTACGACACCACACTGATACTCTGGGTGCCGCTGCGGTAATGGGACCCGGCGCCGCGCGAGAGGATGGCCCGCCATGGTCAAGAAGGTCCTCACCTGGGCCGGAATCGCATTCTTGATCTTCTTCGTCGCCTACCGGCCAAACTCTGCGGCGGACGTGTTCAAGTCGCTCGGCGGCGGGATCATGGATATCGCCCAGGGGTTTGGCGACTTCTTCACCAGCCTCGTCGCCTAGCCGCCGATGGGCAGCCCCTCCGGACCACCCTTCGACCCGGACGACCCCGACCGGGAACGTCGCGAGCGCGACACCGAGCCGATCCCGCGGATCGGGCCTGATGACGGCCCGGGCTACGGGGCCGGTCCCGGCCTGTCCGACGGTCCGTCCCTTTCGGACGACGTCGGCTATGGCGACGGGCCCGGCTATGCCGGCCAGGGTCGTTCCGGTCGGGGGTGGGTCCGTGATCCGGAGGCCAGCTACCAGCCGCCGCAGATCTCCGAGGACGAGCTGGCCGGGTTGCGCGCCGACGCGACCGGCTCGACCCCCCGGCGGGTGCTGCCACTGGAAGACGAGCCCAGTTCGCTGGTGGCTCGCTACCTCTTCCCCACCGAGCGCTACCGGGGCGAGTGGAAGCGACACTGGATCCACCTCACCAACCCGCTGTTGATCGGCGTCGCGGCGACCTTCGTGCTCGGCTACCTCTCCGGCTTCCTCGCCGGCCAGGACGTCGGCGCGCTGACCACCATCGCCGTGCTGCTGTGGTTCGCGGTGATGGGCTGGGTGGCGTGGAAGGTCGCCGACTGGTGGTATGACCGGTTCATCCTGACCAACAAGCGGGTCATGGTGGTCAACGGCATCGTCACCCGCAAGGTGGCGATGATGCCGCTGGTCCGGGTCACCGACATGAAGTACGAGCAGACCCCGACCGGTCGCGCGCTCAACTACGGCACCTTCGTGCTGGAGTCCGCCGGCCAGGAGCAGGCGCTCCGCGAGATCAAGAACCTGCCCAACCCGAACGAGCTCTACCTGCGCGTCGTTGAGGAGATGTACGAGCCGCAGGCGGTCGAGGCGCGGCTCGGCAAGGAGGCCGACGAGGCCAAGGCCGACGACGGGGCGTGAAGGTTTTCGACCGAACATCGGAGCAAGTGCGCACCTTTCGTCATGGACCAGAGCGCCCCTGACGTGGCACTCTGCCAGGACGGCAGGGGTGTGGAGGTGGGCGGTGGCGAGCAAGGACTCGTTGGAGGAGCAGTTCCGCGAGTTCGTCGCGGCCCGCTCCGCCGCGCTCCTACGCACCGCTTATCTGCTCACCGGAGACTGGGCCACGGCCGAGGATCTGCTCCAGACGGCGCTGACCAAGACCTACCTAGCGTGGAAGCGGCTCGGCGGTATCGAGGCGGTCGAGCCGTACGCCCGACGTGTGATGGTGAACACGTCGACGAGTTGGTGGCGGCGGCGCTGGCACGGTGAACGCCCGACCGAGGTGCTGCCCGAGCGGGCCGGTGTCGACGAGATCGAGCAGCAACTGGACCGTGACCTGCTCTGGCGGCATCTCCGGGAGCTGCCCAACCGGCAGCGGGCAGTGCTGGTGCTGCGCTACTACGAGGACATGTCGGAGGCGCAGACCGCCGCGATGCTGGACATCTCACCGGGCACGGTGAAGAGCCAGGCGTCCCGGGCCCTCGCCACGCTGCGTCGGCGGCTCGGCGCGGACGCACCGGAGCTCGCGGCCGCCGCCGGCATCGCCGGCCGGACGACGGGCTCGGGTTCCCGAACCGGGCGGGTCCCGGTCACCGGTGCCGCTGCACCACCCCGGCCCGGACGGGCGGCCAGCCAACCCGTGCCCCGCCCGGCCGCGTCGCGCCCCGCCGTGCCGCGTGCGATCACACCGCAGGTCGTGCTGCCCACCGCCCCGGCGGCCGTGCCCGTCGGCACGGGCTCCGGGGAACAGCAGTGAGTCAGTTCCCAGGCCGGCGCGACAACCTGACGGACGGCCCGCAGCGTTCATACCAGGTGCGGCCTGACGAGCTGGAAGGTGCGGTGCGGGAGACACTCTCGCACCAGGTCGCCCTTGCCCGCCCACTGAGCGTCGATCCGGCCGGCCAGGCCATCCGCCGCGCGAACCGCATCCGACGCCGACGCACCGCCGCCGGCCTCGCCCTCGCGGCGGTCACCACAGTGCTGCTCAGCGCCGGCATGGCTCAGCTCGGTGCCGAAACCAGGCGGGACGGCACACCCATCGTGGTGATCGGTGACCCGGGCCCGACCAACCGACCGCTCCCGACGGCCAGCATTCCCGGCCCCGCCCCCTCGCCCACGACGTCGTCCTCTCACCTCGTCGGCGAGACGCTGGTCAACGCCGACGGGCGGCGGCTGGTGCTGCCCGACGTCGGGCCTGCCGAACGCGTCCAGCCGCTGCCCAGCGGCGGCGGTTGGCTGGTGGTCGGCGCGCCGAGCATCGCAGGACGCTCGCTGTCGGTGGTGCAGGACGACGGCCTGGTGCAGGTGCTGCTGGCCGGGGCCGGCGCGATCGTCCTGGCCCCGGACAGCCTCCAGGTCGCCTGGCTCGACGGAGACGATCTGCTGGTGGCAGGCGTGGTCGGCACCCAACTCATCGGGGCGGTGCGCACCCCGGTGCCCGCGTCGGCGGAGCCCGTCCGGTTCGTCGCTGACAGCGTGCTGGTCCGACTCGACCCGGCCAGCGCCGGTCACACGCTCTGGCGGCCCGGTGCGGGGCCGTTGCCCGACGCCCTCGACCGGAAGAGCCTCAACGTCTACGGGGGGCTGCCCGACGGGCGGCTCGTCGGCCAGGTCACCACGACCGACCCGGGCCGGACCTGCCTCGCCATCCTCGCCCCGACACGTCACCTCGACCCGGTACGCACCGGCTGCGGTCCAGACCTGAGCCAGGACGGCGTCGGCGGGGTCTCGCCGGACGGGCGGTGGCTGCTGGTCAACGGGGGAAGCGGCAAGGCCGGTCGGTCCCTGCTGGTCGACCTCCAGCGGCTCGGGCCGGGTGCGACCGCCGTCGCGGCCGGTCCGCCGATGACCGGGGCGATCGTGTGGAGCGACGAGACCCAGGCCTCCTACCTCGACGGCACCGGCGCGCTTGTCCGGGTCGACGTCGGCCAGGTGCGGGCGGGAAAGCCCGCCAGCCCCGCTGCGGTGCCCGGCGTGCCAGCCGGAGAGCGGCCGATCCTGGTGAAGGGCTTCTGACCCCGGGTGACCTGGACGACCCATGTGAGCCGGGCTCACTGTTTCCTCGGTAGCGTCGGGCGGTGACCTCGCGTACCGGCCCCGCCCCCCGGATCGACCTGCACGCCCACTCGACGGCCAGCGACGGCACGCTGACCCCGGCCGAGCTGGTCGGCGCCGCCTTCGACGCCGGGCTGGACGTGCTGGCGATCACCGATCACGACACCACGGCCGGCTGGGCGCCGGCCGTCGGCGCGCTGCCGCCAGGTCTGCGTCTGATCCGGGGTGCGGAGTTGTCGTGCCGCTGGTCCGGCGCGCAGCCGGCGGTGCCGCTGCACCTGCTCGCGTACCTGTTCGACCCGGACCACCCGGAGCTGGTGGCCGAGCTGGCGCGGGTCCGGGCCGCCCGGGAAGAGCGCGGCGAACGGATGGTCGACCTCCTGCGGGCCGACGGCATCGACGTGAACTGGCCGGACATCCTGGCTGGCGCGGGTGGCGGCACCGTGGGACGCCCGCACCTCGCGCAGGCACTCATCCGCGCCGGCCTGGTCGACAGCGTCCGGGAGGCGTTCGGCCCGGACTGGCTGGGCGAGCGGTACCGGCTGCCCAAGGAGGACATCGACGTGTTCCGGGCCGTTCGACTGGTCCGGGCCGCCGGAGGCGTGCCGGTCTTCGCCCACCCGCGGGCCACCCGACGCGGCCGGGTGGTGCCCGACGAGCTGATCGCCGAGCTGGCCGCCGCCGGGCTCGCCGGGCTCGAGGCCGACCACGAGGACCACAGCCCGGCCGAGCGGGAACACGTGCGGGCGCTCGCCGCCGAGCTGGGTCTGCTCGTCACCGGCTCCTCGGATTTCCACGGCACCCACAAGACCGTCCAACTCGGCGCGTTCAGCACCGGCGTCGAGGCGTACGAGCGGATCGTCGCCGAGGGGGTGACCGAGGTCGCTTCGGGCTGATCCGGGTATTTCGCCCATCGTTGCGCGGCTAGGTTGATCACGTGGATCTGAAGCTGTTCGGCGAGGTTTTCGTGACCCTGCTGGTGATCACCGACCCGCCGGGCATGATGCCGATCTTCCTGGCGCTGACCGGCCCGCTGCCCGCCCGCGATCGCAACCGGGCAGCCTGGCAGGCCGTCGCGTTGGCGCTCGGCGTCATCGTGATCTTCGCGGTGGCGGGGCAGACCCTGCTCGACTATCTGCACGTGGACCTGCCGGCGTTGCAGGCGGCCGGTGGGCTGCTGCTCGTGCTCGTCGCGCTGGAGCTGCTGACCGGCAAGGCCGACGACCCGAGCCAGCAGGTCACCTCCAACATCGCTCTGGTGCCGCTGGGCACGCCGCTGCTGGCCGGCCCGGGCGCCATCGTGGCCACCATGCTCTTCGTTCAGCAGGCCGACGGGCTGGGAGAGTTCAGCGCCATCGCCGTGGCGATCCTCGCCGTGATGGTCGCCGTCTGGATCGTCCTGCGCTTCTCCGGCGGCATCGTGAAGATCCTCCGGCCGGGCGGGATCGAGGTGCTGACCCGGATCGCCGGACTGCTGCTGGCCGCGATCGCCGTGCAGCTCATCGCCGACGCGGTGGCCGCCTTCGTCACGCAGTACGTGAACATGGCCTGACGGCACGCGCGCGATGTCGGGGGCGGATGGCAGGATCGCAGGCGTGCGACGATCCTCATCAGCGGGGCGGCCGGCCGCCGGCGGCCGGGCCCCTCGGCAGCGGGCCGGCGACGCCGAGCAGCTCGGCTTCGAGGGCATGCCGGAGCGGCTGTTCGTCTGCACCCCGAGCAAGCTCGGCGCGTACGCGGACTGCCCGCGTCGCTACCGCTACTCCTACGTCGACCGGCCCGCCCCACCCAAGGGCCCGCCGTGGGCGCACAACTCGCTCGGCGCCAGCGTGCACACCGCCCTGAAAAACTGGTATGCGCTGCCCGCCGACCGGCGGCGCCCCGAGGCGCTGGCCACGCTGCTCAAGGGCACCTGGGTGCGCGAGGGCTACCGCGACGACGAGCAGGAGCGGGCCGCCTACCGGCGGGCGTTGGGGTGGCTGGAGGCGTACATCGAGACGCTGGAGCCGGATTCCGATCCGCTCGGTGTGGAGCGGGTGGTGGCGGTCAAGACCGCGGTGTTGGCGTTCAACGGCCGCGCCGACCGGATCGACTCGCGGCCCGGCCCGGAGGGGCCGGAGCTGGTCATCGTCGACTACAAGACCGGTCGCACCGGGCTGGACACGGACGACGCCCGGGGCTCGCAGGCGCTGGCGCTCTACGCGTACGCCGCCGAGCGGGTGTTCCGTCGGCCGTGCCGCCGGGTGGAGCTGCATCACCTGCCGACCGGCACGGTCGCCGGTCACGACCACACCGTCGAGTCACTGGCCCGACAACTGACCCGTGCGGAAGAGACAGCCCGCGACATCATGGCCGCCGAGCGGGCAGTCGCCGACGGCGCCGACGCGGACGAGGCTTTCCCGGTGGCGCCCAGCCCGCGCTGTGGCTGGTGCGACTTCCGGCGGCACTGCCCGACGGGCTCGCAGGTCCCGGGCAAGGAGCCGTGGGCGGCCATGGACCGGCCCGCCGACGGCTGATCCCCCGCCGAGGGCCGGGTCAGCCGGCCAGCGAGGCGGCTGCGTGCCGCGCGGCCCGCTCCTTGGCTGCCTGTATCAACGGCCCCTCCAGGTAACGGCGGGGGACGGCGGCGAACGCGAGCCGCAGCGCGCGCACGGTCAGGTCCGCCGACAGCGCTGTGGTCGGTAGACCGAGACCTCCGTAGATCCGGTGTGCCCACGTCGGCAGCAGCGCGAACGCGGTGCTGGCGATTCCCAGGTACGCCCAGCGCGGCGGGCCCAGCGTGAGCCCCAACCGGACCGGCAGGCTGAGCTTCCACGGCAGCGGCGGGGCGGTGAGGAACACCGCCGTCTCTGCGGCCTCCCGGGTCATCCGCAACTGTGGCCGTACGGCCTCGTAGTAGTCCGCGACCTCGGCGGCGGTCCCCGGAACGGTGGCCGGGTCCAGGCCGACCAGGGCGGCGGCGCGGCGCTGCTCGGTGTAGTAGCCGTCCACCTCGTCGTCGCTCAGCGGCAGCCCGGCGCGTCGGGCCGTGCTCAGGAACGACTCGACCTCGGTCACGTGCACCCAGCGCAGCAGGTCCGGTTCGTCGATCCGGAACTGTTCACCGGTGAGCGTGTCGGTGGCCCGCAGCCGGTCGTGCAGGCGGCGCAGCCGGGCCCCGGCGGCCTCCGCCTCGGCGGTGGTCCCGTAGACGGTGGTCGCCACGTAGGTGGCGGTGCGGATCAGTCGGCCCCAGGCGTCTGTGCGGTAGTTGCTGTTCTGCGCGACCCCGGCCATGGCCCGAGGGTGCAACGCCTGAAGGTAGAGCGAACGCAGGCCGGCGACGATCAGGATCGGCTCGTCGTGCACCTTCCACGTGACCGAACCCGGACCGAAGAGGCCGAGGTCATCGGAGTCCACCGTCCAAGAGTGCCACGGTCGGGCCGGCCTCGCCGTTCACCTGCCGCCGGTGCCGTGCCTGGACTGCGGCGTCGCTGGTCAGACGTCGGCGGAGCGGCGGGCCCGGCAGCCCGGGCAGAGGCCCCAGAAGGTCACCTCGGCCTCGTCCACCTCGAACCCGTGCGCGCTGTTCGGCTCCAGGCACGGGGCGCTGCCCACCGCGCAGTCGATGTCGGCGATCTCGCCGCAACCCCGGCAGACCACGTGGTGGTGGTTGTCGCCCACCCGCGCCTCATAGCGGGCGGGACTGCCCGCCGGCTCGATCCGGCGCGACAGTCCGGCCCGGGACAGCGCGCCCAGCACGTCGTAGACCGCCTGGGTGGAGACCGAGTCGAGGCGTTCGCGAACCCGCCGGGTGATCTCGTCGACCTCCAGATGGCCGCCGCCGGCCAGCACGTCGAGCACCGCGAGGCGTGGCCGCGTGACACGCAGGCCCCTCGACCGCAGCAGCTCCTCGGCACCGGACATTGGCCAATGACAGCACGCGCGGTCCGCATCGACAACCGTCGCCCGCTCCGGGTGGCCACCGACACAACCAGGCAAGATCGGAAGTACGGCCCAGCGGATGAACCCGATCGACGCGGCGCGCGTGTCACCGGTCGAGAGCCTGGGGACGATCGGCGGACCATAGGCTGACCACCCCTGACCATGATCCACCTGGAGGGTTCGATGTTCGAGGAGATCCTGGGTCTACCGGTGCACGTCCTGGTAATCCACGCGGTCGTCGTGTTCGTGCCGCTGCTGGCGGTGCTGGCCATCGCGTACGTGGGGCTGCCGCGGTGGCGGCACCGGCTGGACTGGGCCCTGGGCCTCCTCGCCGTGGCCGCGCCGGTGACCGCCTACGTCGCGGTCAAGTCGGGTGAGGCACTCACCGACGCGCTGGTGGCCCGGGGCTTCCAGGGGCCGATCCTCGATCAGATCTTCGAGCACTCCCGTCACGGCGACATCCTGTTCCGCATCGTGGTGCCGCTCGGGATCGTGGCCATCCTGCTGCTCGTGGCGACAAGTGGGCACCCCCGGGTGCCGCAGCTGCCCGCGCTGGTCATCCCGGTACTGGCGGTGGCGGCCGTGGGGCTTGCCATCGCCGCCCTGATCTACGTCTATCTGACCGGCCACTCCGGCGCCGAGACCGTCTGGGGCACCACCCTCTGAGCTGCTGCTCTCTGCTGCTGCCCGGGGATGGGCATCAGAAGACGACTCGCGAGCAGAGCAGACAGAGCAGGACCAGCAGCACCACGCCGGCCGCCGCGCCGAAGCCGTAGGTGACCCGCTGCGAACGCTGCTCGGCCGCGTCCAGGCCGGCCATGTCCTGCGGTGGCAGCTGTCGCGGTGGCGCCGGCTGCAGATGTACGGGTGGACGCCAACCCGCCGGCGGCGGCACGCTCGGGGGCGGGCCGGAGTAGCCGCTGGCAGTGCCCCCCGTCGCCGCTGGGCCGGTCTGCCCGTTCTGGCCGGTCGGTGGTGTGGTCGCGGGCGCGGCGGGAGGTTGGTCCGCCACCGCGTCGTCACCGGTGTCGGGCCGTCGCCAGTAGTCGTCCGGGGTGCTGCCACCGCTGGGGGTCGTCACGCCGTCCGACGCTACCAACGCCACCGGCGGCCCGGTCGCTTCTGGCCGGCGTGCCCACGGTCGGCGGTCCGGCTGGTCTGGCCGGCGCGCCCACTGTCGATGCCCGGTCCACCGCCGTCGGCTGCGCTAGTCTTGCCGCTCGTGAGCACCGAGGACCCTGGGACGCACGGCGCACGTGGAGACGATGACCGCGCCGTCGACCTGAGCGAAGACTTCGTGGTGCTGCCCGAGCAGACCACTGACGACACCGACCGTGGTTGGGGCGAGCGGTCGGGCGGCAACGACGACTGGCTGCTCGCGGAACGCCCCCCGCACTGGGACTGACCTCGGCGGCGCGGCCAGACCCTCACGACGTCGATCCGACAGCCGACGGTGGGATGACCGGGGCGGACGGTCTCGCAGCGGAACCTGCCCCGTCGTGGTCGTACCCGTCGGTGAGCGGGTCAGCGCCCTCGGTTCCGGCCCCCGCTGACGGCGGTGCAGTCTGTGGTGGTGGGGTTCGGTCTGCCACCGAGGGTGCGTCGGCGGGGACGGCGGCCGGCGGGCATCCGGCCGGGGAGTGCAGGACTGCGGCGGCCAGGCCGAGCAGCGCGGCGACCAGACCGGCCCGGAGCAGGGCGCGCCCGCCGGGTAGCGTGAGCTGGCGCAGCGGGCGCAACGCCCGCGCGGAATCCGGATCGACCATCGCCTCTGCCGCCTCCCGTCCCCGAGCGCCGCGGTGGCACCCATGGACGGCAGGCTAGGCAGTTCCAACCGCCTCGGCCGACCCTCTGGCCGACGCCTGTGGACAACCGCGCGGCCTGTGGACAACGCCCATCCGTCGGTGCGATCTGCTACGGCACCCGCCTCGATCGACTCGCGATCAAGGAATCCGGGCGGTCAGAGCGACGGGGACAGGCTGACTTTCTGGAACCCGAGTTGATCGGGGCCCGACCCGAGGTGGGGTCGGGCCTTCGGCGATCAGGACGTGGAGCTTGCCGCCGCCGTCTTGCCGCCGCCCGATCCACCCGAGGACGAACCGGAAGACGACCCCGACGAGCCCGAGGACGACCCGGATGAGGACGAGGACCCCGAAGAGGACGACGAGGACGAGCTGTCACCGGAGGACGACTCGGACTTCGCCGGCTTGGTGGCCGTGCCGCCGGCCGTCGTCTCGGAACCGGACGCCCGGGAGTCGGTGCGGTAGAAGCCCGAACCCTTGAAGACGATGCCGACCGAGTTGAAGACCTTGCGCAGCCGCCCCTGACACGCCGGGCACTCGGTCAGCGGCTCGTCAGAGAAGGACTGCACCGCCTCGAGCTGGTGACCGCACGTGGTGCAGGCGTACTGGTACGTGGGCACGTTCTCCTCCGGATCTGGGCTCGGCCAGTTGGCACTCGACGTATTCGAGTGCCAATGGTGCGTCATTCGGCCCGGGTTCGTCCAGCGGACGTGTGGGGCGCGACACCGTGCGCCGCATCCGGGCCGCCGTCAAGCGTACGCACCCCGTCGGCGGGGGTGACGACCGCGCGCACCCGACGGTCGTGTGGCTCCGCCGGCAGCGCCTCGACCAGCTCACCGTCGTGCAGCGGCACCACCGTCAGGGCTGCCTCGGGTACCCGGGCGAGTGCGCGGTCGTACGAGCCGCCACCGCGCCCGAGCCGCCGACCGTGGTGGTCGACCGCGAGAGCCGGTACGACCACCAGCTCCGCGTGCGCCACGGCGGTCACGCCGAGACGGGCACCGACTGGTTCTCGGATACCCCGACCCGCCGCGATCAAGGCAGCCGGCCCGGTATACGCCGCCCAGTCCAGATCCAGGTCGGCGAGGAGCACCGGCAGCAGCAACTCGGCGTCCGTCGGCAGGGCCGCCCGCAGTACCTCGGGCAGGTCGGCGCCGCCCGGTTCGGAGCCGACCGGCACGTACGCCGTCATCCGGTGTGGGCGCAGCCGGCGTACCAGGGCGACCAGCTCGGCCTGCACGCGCCCGGCGGCGGCTGCCCGGGTCTCGGCGGGCAGCGACCGGCGGCGAGCGAGCAGTTCGACACGGGTGTCCCGCTTCGCCATTCGAGTCACTTCCGCTTCATCAGAAAATTCCGGCACGCAACACTCCTGACGCAACGCCTCTCCCACGGTTGCTCTGTGTCAGCATCGCAAGCAACGGAGGCGGAACTTCCGGGGGGACCGAGTGACGCTACGCGGGCGGTTGACGGCAGCCTTCCTCGTGGTGGTGCTCGGGCCGGTCCTGCTCGGCGCGCTCTTCGTCGCCTCCACGGTCGCTGCGGTCGACCGAAGCCGCTCCACCGAGCGCCTGGCGGTGGCGGCGTCCACAGTGCGTACCTCGGTCGACGCGCTCTGCCAGCAGCTACGCGCCACCGCCGACGCGGTGGCGCTCACCGCCGATCCGGCCGTCGCCGCCGCGCAACTGGTCGGTCGGGGCCTGGCCGCCGCGGTGCTGATCACCGACGTGGCCGGCCAGGTCACCTACGTCTCGCCCGGTGCGCCGTCGACCCCGTGGCAGGACTGCGCCGGCTCGACCGAGGGCTCGAACGGGGGCTCGGACCCAGGCTCGACCGGCCCGGTCCGTGCGCTGGCCGCCCAGGTCGACCTGCACGATCGCGCCGGCACCCGGCTGGGCACGGTGACCGCCGCGCAACTGGTCGACCCGGCCTTCGTGGCCCGACTGGCGGCGGTGACCGGGGTGGCGGTCACCCTGCTCGACAGTGGGGCGAGCGCCGCGCGGGTCACCCACACGACCGAGTCCCGAGACGTCCGCGACGCGGTGCTGGCCGCCGCCGTCGGCGTCCGGGGCGAGCAGGTCACCGAGACCAACGAGGGCCGGTACGTGCGCCGGCTCGGGCCCTCCGACGCGCAGCCGCTGCCACTGGTGCTCTCCGTGCCCAGTGAACGGCCACCGGGGCTGCACGCCACGCTGGTCGGGGTGGTCGTGCTGGCCGGGCTGCTCGCCGTGCTGACCGCCTGGCGGCTGGCCCGGGTGACCACCCGACCGCTGGCGGAGTTGGCCGGGGCGGTCGACCGGGTGGCCCAGGGCGACCTGACCGCCCGGGTGCCGGTACGCAGTAGCGACGAGGTGGGACGGTTGGCCGCCGCGTTCAACCGGATGACTCGGGAGACCGGCTCCTACGTCGCGGCGTTGACCAGCAACCGGGATCAGCTGCGCGGGCACCTCGCGGTGCTCGGCGACACCCTGGCCAGCACGCATGACCTGCAACGCATCCTGCGGGTGATCCTGCGCAGTGCCATCGGGGCCACCGGCGCGCGTGCCGGTGCCGTGCTGCTGGTGGAGACGGGCGGGGTGCTCGTCGCGCAGTGCACCGAGGGTCTGGACGGGCGCTGGCCGGCCGAGGCGGCGGACGGGTCGCAGACGCTCCGGGTGCCGGTCGGCGTCGGCGTGGTCGGTGAGGTCGCGGCAACCGGGGAACCGCAGCGGGGCAGGGCGGAGCCGACCGAGGCGCCAACGGGTGAGCCACGCTGCCGCACCTACGTCGCGGTTCCGTTCGCCGCCCCTCCCGGCGGTGCCACGGCCACCCTCGGCGGGCCCTCGGGGCCGGTCGACGAGGCGGGCGCGGCGGCCGCGCTCGGCGTGCTGGCCCTCTACGACCGGCTGGGCGCCGACGAGTTCGACGACGACGACCTGGCCACCCTGCGCACCTTCGCCGGCCACGCGGCCGTGGCGGTGGACAACGTCCGGGTGCACGAGGAGGCGCAGCGGCTCTCCCTCACCGACCCGCTCACCGGGCTGTGGAACTACCGCTACCTGCGCGAGTCGATCCGGCGGGAGGTGGAACGGGCCAGCCGCTTCGGGCGGATGCTCAGCGTCCTCGCGTTGGACCTGGACCGGTTCAAGGACGTCAACGACACCTACGGGCACGCCGCGGGGGACACCGTGCTGGCCGAGTTCGCCCGTCGGGTGCGCGGGGAGATCCGTGAGGTCGACCTGGCCTTCCGCCAGGGTGGTGAGGAGTTCGTGCTGCTGCTGCCGGAGACCGACGCGCGGGGCGCGGCGATCGTGGCCGAGCGGCTCGGCGCGGCGGTGCGCGACACGCCCATCGCCGTCGAGGCGTACGCCGGGCCGGTCCTGGTGACGGTGTCGGTGGGCATCGCCGTCTTCCCCGACCACGGCAGCACCGGGCGGGAGGTGCTGGAGGCCGCCGACGACGCGCTCTACGCGGCCAAGGCGGCGGGCCGCGACACGTACCGGGTCGCCGAGGTGCGCTCGGATCTGCCGACGCGGGAGATACCGGTGCTCGCGTGTGCGGTGAGCCCACCCGACGGGCTGCCGCGCGCCGGCCAGCCGGTGCAGGCCAGCCGGGAGCCGGGCGGGCCCGCCCGGTCCGATCCGGCGGTGGGCGTACCGGAATCATCGCTGGCGGGCCCGGCGCACGCCCGACCGGATTCGGCCGACGACATGCCGGACAGCGCGACGGGCGCGGCGCGGGCCGGCCCGGAGGCGGCGCGGCCGGGGCCGGGTGGCGGCGCGTCTTCTGGGCCACACCCGCCGCGGCAGAGCCGTGGCCGATAGTCTCGCGGCATGTCGGAGCACTCAGCGAACCCCTCATCGACGGTCGCCGCAAACGGCCGTCCCCTGGCGGTCAAGGCCGTCATCCCGGCCGCCGGACTGGCCACCCGGTTCCTGCCGGCCACCAAGGCGGTGCCCAAGGAGCTGCTGCCGGTGGTGGATCGGCCGGTGTTGCAGTACATCGTCGAGGAGGCCACGCAGGCTGGCATCGGTGACGTGTTGCTGATCACCGGTCGGGGTAAGACGTCGATGGTGGACCACTTCGACCGTCGCCCGGACCTGGAGACCAGGTTGGAGGAGAAGGGCGACTCCGAGCGGTTGGCCGCCGTGCGTCGGCCCAGCGAGCTGGCCGAGATCTACACCGTGCGGCAGCCCGAACAGCTCGGGCTCGGCCACGCCATCGGGTACGCCGAGTCGCACGTCGGCGACCAGCCCTTCGCGGTGCTGCTCGGCGACGAGTTCGTCAAGCCGTCGGAGCCGCTGCTGCCGGCGATGCTGGAGTTGCAGGCCCGCACCGGCGGTGTGGTGCTCGCCTTCTTCGAGGTCGACCCGGCCGAGACCAAGCGGTACGGGATCGCCTCGGTCGAGCCGGCCGAGTCGGAGCTGACCGACATCGGCGAGGTCGTCAAGGTGACCGGGATGGTGGAGAAGCCGCAGCCCGAGGACGCCCCCAGCAACCTCGCGGTGCTCGGCCGCTACGTGTTGCCCGGCAAGATCTTCGACGCGATCCGGCGGACCAAGCCGGGCAGCGGCGGCGAGATCCAGCTGACCGACGCGATGGAGCTGCTGCGTACCGAGGGCGTCCCGGTGCATGCGATCGTCTACCGGGGCACCCGCTACGACACCGGTATGCCGCTGGGCTACCTCCAGACGGTGGTGCAGATCGCCGCCGAGCGCGACGACCTGGGCGCCGAGTTCCGGTCCTGGCTGGCCGACTTCGTCAAGGCCGACGCGGCAGGCGGATCTGGTACATGACCGCGACGGCCGACGCCGAGGCGGCCGCGAACGAGTTGACGCCGCTCGCCGACTACCTGGGCAGCGTGCTGCGCAGGTTGCGCGCGCTGCCGCCACTCGACCTCGACCTCACCCAGGCGCACGGCAACGTCCTCGCCGAGGACGTCGTCGCGCCGCACGCCTTCCCGGCCTTCGACCAGGCGGCCGTGGACGGCTACGCCGCGCGCTGGGAGGACATTTCCGGAGGGGGCCGGGGGCCGAGCTACGTCCCGGCCCCCTCCGGCACGCCCGGCGGCCGCACCATCCGGCTCAACGTGGTCGGCGATCTCGGCGCCGCGAGCTGGCGGCCGGTCCGGCTCACCCCCGGCTCGTGCTTCTCGGTGGCCGCCGGGGCGCCGCTGCCGGTCGCCGCTGACGTCGTGGTACCGGTGGAGTGGACCGACCAGGGCATGGCCGCGGTGGAGATCTTCCGCACCCCCAAACGGGGGTACGGGGTACGCCGAGCGGGTGAGGAGTTGCCCGCCGGCACCCTGCTCGCTCGGGCCGGCACCTACGTGTCCCCGGCCCTGGTCGCCGTCTTCGCGGCGACCGGCATCGGGCACGTGGTGGTCCGGCCCAGCCCACGGGTGGTCATCGTGGCCACCGGTGACGAACTCGTCGACGTGGGCCGGGGCAGTCAGCCCGGTCAGGTGGTGGACGCGAACTCGCACGCGCTGACCGCCGCCGCGGCCGAGGTGGGCGCACTGGCGTACCGGGTGGGAATCTGCGACGACGACCCGGAGGGGCTGCGCGGACTGCTGGAGGACCAGACGCTGCGCGCCGACCTGATCATCACCACCGGTGGCACGGGCACCGGCCCCGGGGACATGGTGCGCCGGATCCTCTCCCGCCGTGAGGGCGGTCGCGCCGGGCCGGTCACCTTCACCGACGTGGCGCTCTATCCCGGCACCGCGCTCGGGTTCGGCACTGTCGGCGCCGAGGAGGTGCCGGTGGTCTGCCTGCCGGGCGACCCGGGCGCTGCGTTGATCGGCTTCGAGGTGCTGGCCCGCCCCGCCATCCAACTGCTCGCTGGCGCCGAGCCGGTGTTCCGACCCAGTGTGCGGGCACACCTGCTGGAGACCGTGTCGTCGCCGACGGGGCTGCGCGAGTTCCGGCCGGCGCACGTCGCCGAGCGACGCGGCGGCGGGTACACGGTCCAGCCGCTCAGCGGCGGCCCGTTCACCCTCTCCGGGTTGGCCGAGGCCAACGGGCTGCTGGTGCTCGGCGAGCGGGTCACCACGGCCGCTGCCGGCTCCACGGTGGACGTCCTGCTGCTGGACCGCCGCCGGTGAGGCGTCCCGGCCGGTCCGCTCGCGGCCCGCGTCGGGCGCTCGTCGGATCTGTGCGGTGAACGCGGTGGGGCCACTTGTGCGCGACACGGTCCCGCGCGGGAGACTGTTCAGGTGAGTCTCTTCGGACCCGCGCGGGCACCGGGCTGGCCGATGGAGCTGGCCGACGGCCCGGTGCTGCTGCGGCCCTACCGGCGCTCCGACGCCGCGGCGTGGTCGGAGGTGCGGCGGGCCAACCGGGCCTGGTTGGCGCCGTGGGAGTCGTCGCTGCCCGGCGGTTGGGACGAGATGAACTCGCCGGCCGCGTTCCGTTGGGTGCACCGTGACCAGCGACGTTCGGCCCGCGAGGGTGAGGGCATGCCGTTCGCGGTCTGCCTGCGGGAGGCCGACCGGGACCGGCTGGTCGGGCACATCAACGTGGGCAGCATCGTGCGGCGGGCGCTCTGCTCCGGCTACGTCGGCTACTGGGTGGACGCGCGGGTCGCCGGGCGGGGTGTGATCCCGACGGCGCTCGCGCTCGCCGTGGACCACGCGTTCGGCCCGGGCGGGCTGCACCGGGTGGAGGTGAACATCCGTCCGGAGAACCGGCCGTCCCGGCGGGTGGTGGAGAAGTTGGGCTTCCGCGAGGAGTCGTACCACGTGCGCTACATGCACATCGACGGCGCGTGGCGGGACCACATCGGGTACGCGATGACGAGTGAGGAGATCGCCGCCGAGGGTGGCCTGCTGGCCCGTTGGCACCGGGTTCGCGCCAACGCGCGGTAGGAGGATTTCCCGAGATCCGCCCACTCGTCCCACGAACGGGATCGGCGCGGCGCGGTGGCATCCCGGTCGGCGCGCCGTAACCTCAAGTAACTGCAAGCTGCGGCAAGCGCTCCCCGGCCGGACGATCCACGCGCCCAGGCGCGATCGGTGGAAGATCCTGCGGCCGGATGGCGGTTGCTTCGAATTCGGTGACGGGAGGGGTGAGGGTGCCGACCTCGGTGCTCCTCGCCGTCCTCGCCGCCGCCGGCCTGCTCGCCCTGGCTCCGGCGTTGGTTCGCCGGTACGACGCCACCGAGCGGCTGGTGGCGGAGCGGGCGCAGTCGACGGCGCGGGTGCTCCAGCGCCGCCGGCGGCGCCGCACTGTGCCGGGACGGCGACCCGTCCATCCTCCGCGCTCACTGGTCGTCACCCTCAGTGAAGACGCGACTACTGGTGCGTTGAGCGCGCCGGTCTCCGCGCCCCCGGCCGTCCGCCGCTCCGGTCGGTTGCGCGCCGTGCCCGCCGCACCGAAGCGGTCCCGTCGCCGCCCGCCACCGCGCCGACAGCACACCCCCGCCGTGTACCGGCGTCGCCGGGTGCTCGCCGCCCTGCTGCTCCTCAACGTCGTCGAGCTGATCGGCGTGCTGTTCGTCAGCCCCGGCTTCTGGGTCGGCTTCGGGGTCACCTTCCTGCTCCTGGCCCTGTACGTCGTCCACCTGCGGGGTCAGGCCCTCGCCGGGCGTCGCCGCCGCCGCGCCCGGGCCCGCGAGGCCGCCTGGTTGGCCGACCGGCAGGCCGAGGTACGCCGGGAGCAGGCCCGCCGGGCTGCGGCCCGCCGGGAGGCGCAACGCCGCCTGGCCGCCCAGCGCGAGGGGGTACGCCGAGCCGCCATGGGCCTGGACCGGCCGGGCGACCTGCCGGCGGCGGTCAACGGCGGATCGGTCTCGTACCGGCGGTCGGGCGGCCTGCGCGGCCGCCCCTACGAGGCCGGCCGAGGCGCCTGACCCGGTCCGGGCCGGCCGTGCCCTGGCCCGGCCGCGCCTGGGCTCGGTCGCGCCCGGCCGGCTTGATCGACTCGGGATCCTGAAAGTCGGGTGGTCGCGGCGTCCGGGATGCCCCGATTTCAAGGAACCCGAGTCGATCTTCGCGTAGGCCGGAGCGCCGGGCGGGGGGCGGATTCGCGGTGGAGCCCGGCGACCTGTTAGCCTTGCTGCCGGCCCGCCCGGTGTAAGCCGGGTGGGACCGAAGCCGGTTCGCCGGCGGGGGGCTGTGGCGCAGACTGGTAGCGCACCTCGTTCGCATCGAGGGGGTCAGGGGTTCAAATCCCCTCAGCTCCACCCCAGGTAAAAGGCCGTCTCCCGTGTGGGAGGCGGCCTTTTTCGATCTTGTGTAGCGGCAGGCGCGACCTGTCCCGAACGGGCCCGTACTGGCCCGAACGGTCCCGAACAGCCTTTCTGCCGGAAACGGCGATCATCGATGCTCTACTCGATCTCGCGGCGGGTCGTCGCAGTCCTGATCGGACGGTCGGGGACTGCGGCCGACGGCATGCGCGCGGGTCCTTGACCAGCGGCGACCACCGCAGCTCATACGGCCGCGCCGCGTACCAGTGCGTCCGCGGAGCCGTTCCTGTCTCGAGGATCGTCAAGGGGGAGTTGCATGCTCAGGTTCCTACCAAGGGCGGGTGGCCGACGACGTGCCACCGGAGTCGCGCTGGGTGTCCTACTGGTGTCCACGTCCGGTGTGGTGGTCGTGCCGGCGCACGCCGCGCCACCGCAGGCGGCTGCGAAGCCCGCCTCGGCCCCGCCGTCCCAGCCCGCGTCGCCCGGCTCGCCAGAACAGCGAGCGCTCGGACCGTCGAACGCTCCGGTCAGCCAGCTCGACGGGCCGATCTCGGTCCCGATCGGCACCGGGCCGGTCCGCAACGGAACGTTCAGCACGTTCCAACTGACCGACCGGTTGACCGCCCAGGTCAACATCGGCTCGGGAAACCTGCTCATCCGCAGCACCGACCTGGCCCTGCCGGGCATCGCGGACAGCCTCGTGCTGGGCGCGGCGTACAACAGCCTTCTCACAGGCAGCGAGGTGCCGACCGGCTCGCTCGGCTACAGCTGGCGTACGCGGGCCGGTGTGGACGTCAGGCTGATCAAGGCGGACGACAACTCGGTCACGTACGTCGCGTCCGACGGCGTCATCGGGCGGTTCACCCCGAGCGGGTCCGGCTACACCGCCGCGAAGGAGTTCAAGGCGACGCTCACCACCGACGGCACCGGTTGGAAGCTGGTCGAGCACGACAGCGGCCGGAAGCTCTTCTTCACCTCCGCCGGGCAGCTGGACCGCAGCCAGGACCGCAACGAGGGCGTGACCGACTACAGCTACGACGGCAGCGGCCGGTTGACCACTGTGACCTCCAACCGAGGCGCCACGGGCGTCCGCACCGCGAAGGTGCTCTACGGCTCGAACGGCTACCTCTCGGCGATCGAGCAGACCGTCGCCGGTGGGCAGTACCGCAGCGTCAAGTACAGCTACGCCAGCAACGGCAACCTGACCCAGATCCGCTCGGCCACCGGAACGGACACCCGGTTCGAGTACGACTCGTCCCGCCGAGTCACCAAGATCTCGGGCGGCATCCAGGGTTCCAATCTCGGGAACGCCTCGACGATCACCTATGACGCGGCGCACCGGGTGACCTCGTTGACCCGGGCCTTCCAGCCGCAGAACCCGTCGGTGGGCGCCACCACCCGGTGGGCGTACCCGTCGGCCACCCAGACGCTCGTCGCCGACGCCAACACCAACCAGTCGCAGCCGGTCACCTCGGTGCCGCGCAGCACGTACACGGTCAACGCCGACAAGCGGGTGACCGGCCTGGTCGACCCCGACGGCAAGGCCCGCAGCATCTCCTACACGCCCAGCCTCGACGTGGCGTCGACGCAGAGCGGCACCGGCGGCGTCACCAGCATCTCGTACGAGGCGAACGGTGGGCAGTCGCCGACCCTGGTCGTCGCGCCGACCGGGGCGAAGTCCTCCCTCGCCTATGCGAACGTGGCGACACCGACCAACCCGACGGCGAACTTCCAGCCGTCGTCCGGCGCGGACACCCAGGGGAACGCCAGCCTCTACACCTACAACGGGGCGGGTAACCGATTGTCGGCGACGGACGCCCTGGCCGCCGAGGCCAAGGTCGAGTACAACACCGACGGCACGATCGCCTCGTCGACCGACCCCGGCAACGGCACGAACAGGACCACCTACCAGTACGACGCCAACAAGCAGCTGACCTCGATCACCCCACCGACGGGGACGACGCTCGGCACCCGTCAGTTCACCTACGACGAGTTCGGCCGGGTACGCACGACGACCGACGGCACCGGACGGACCCAGGAGTACGAGTACGACCTGGACGACCGGGTCACCCGGATCAAGTACCCGGACATCCCCGACGTCGCCTACGAGTACGACGGCGGCGGCAACGTCTACGCCCGCATCGACGGCAACGCCTACCAGAACTTCTTCTACGACCGGCTGAACCGGCTCACCGGCCGGCGGACCGGCAGCGTCGGCGGACTGTGGTACGTCTACGACCCGGTCGGCAACCTGATCGAGCAGCAGGACGAGCGCGGCAGCTCGTACTACACCTACAACGCGCGCAACCTGCTCACCAAGCTGGTGGCCGCCAACGGCACCTACACCTTCGGCTACGACGACGAGGGACGCCGCACCTCCACCACGTTGGCCGTCTCCTCGGTAAAGGTGGCCGAGACCGTCAACACCCTCGACCAGTCCGGCCGGATCAGCCGCACCACCAGCAAGCGGTGGCAGTCCGGCACGGCCAGCACCGTCTTCGACGTGTCCTACTGCTACGCCAAGCGGGTCGGCACCGCCGCCTGCTCGACCGCCAAGGCCGATGACACCGGCCTGCGGCAGTGGCAGACCGACCACCACCGAGGGGGCGCGGTCAGCCTCTACACCTACGACAAGGGCAACCGGCTCACCAAGGCCACCGACATCGACGGCAAGACCTACGACTACACGTACGACAGCAACGGCAACCGCACCTCGGAGAAGGTGAACGGAGTCACCAGGCAGACGCTGACGTACAACCCGGGCAACCAGATCACCAGCTCCGGCTACTCCTACGACGGTGCCGGCAACCAGCTCGGCGGTTCGGCGCTGCGCGACTTCGAGTACAACTCCGCCGGTCAGCTGATGCGCGGCTTCACCGCCGGGGGCGCGGAGCTGGGTTGGGCGTACAACGGGGCCGACCAGATCGAGCTGGGCTGGAAGGGCACACCCCGGTTCGAGTACGAGTACTTCTTCGGCCGCAACGACCAGAACGGTCAGAGCGTGGTGCAGAGCTACACAGTGCCGGGCACCTACGGCCGGCACTACATCGAGCGTGACCAGCTCGGCACGCCGCTCGGCTTCCGGGGCAAGACCGGGAGCACCTTCCACCACTACTTCTACGTGTTCGACGGGCTGGGCTCGGTGGTCGCCCTGATCAAGTACGACGGGTCGCTGTCCGGTTCCTACACCTACGACCCGTACGGCAAGGTGGTCAAGACGGTCGGCAGCAGCAACGAGATCATCGACAACGCCATCGGTTTCGCCAGCGGCACCCGTCACGACGACCTGACCAAGTTCGGTCGCCGCTGGTACGACCCGAACACCGGGCGCTTCACCCAGCAGGACGCCGTTGAACTCCTGGGGGACGTGAACGAGGGCAACCGCTACGCCTACGCCGCCGACAATCCGGTCAACAACGTCGATCCCACCGGCCTGTCCTGTGAGAGCACGGTGCTCATGGCGGTCGCCGCAGCCGGACTGACGGTGGCCGCTGTCGTGACAGCCGTTCCGACCGCCGGGACAAGCGTCGCGGCGGCCATCGCTTATCTGTCCGGTATTGGGGCCATTGCCCAGGCATCAGATATCGAAGACGACTGTTGATCGCTGCTGCTGTCCGTCGTGGAAGGGCGGCTCGGGAGTACTTGGTGGCACCGAGGTAATTGATGGATCCTGAAGAGGGCGGTGGATTCTCACCGCCCTCTTCAGCGTTAGGAGAAGCGTTCGGTCGTCACCGGTATCAGACCGTGCTCGCGCAGGACGTTGGTCAGGTCGGTCAGGGCCGAGCCCACCGTGTCGGTCGCATCGGTGCTCAGCAGGACTGTCACGTCGAGACCCCAGGCAAGGCTGCCGCCGACCCGTCGCAGGTCCCAGGTGATCTGGTCGCCACCCATTTCAAGACGACCGCCCGCGACGGATGCACTGGTGCTGTCATCTGGGGTTCGCCAGGCCGTCCGGAGGCTGGCCACCTGCTCGGCGCGGAGATCCCCGGCGAAGAGGACGCGGTACACCCGCCGCTCGTTGAAGCCGGCCGGTGCCTGCGCGGGGCCGAGCCGCAGCGGCGGGGCGGTGGCGATCGGTTGATGGTCGAGGAAGTGCGTACGAAGCACCCACTCGTCCGGCAGTTGCCCACCACCGAGCGCGCGGTAGACGGCCTCGGCCTCGCGGCGCGAGGTCGGCACCACCCGCGCCAGCACCTCGGGGTCGGTGCGCATGCCGCGGCTCAGCGCGACGGAACTCCACCACCCGGCCTCCGGCGTCCAGCCAGCGCTGTCCAGCCCCGTCGTGGTGAAGTCGTGGTGGCGGGTGAACTCCTCGACCACGATCCCCTCCACAGTGGTGGCCGGGCCACGGTCGCCGAGTGGAGGTAGGACCAGGTAGTAGTCCAGGCGCGGTCCCGCGTCGGGTACCAGCACGGGTACGGCGCGCATCGGGTCGATGGTCATCAACACAACCGTACCGAAGGAGAACGGTTAGCATCCGGACCTCTACGTGAGGAGCCCAGATGACTGCGGTGACCCAGACCCGGTTCGGCATCGTCGGCAGCGGCTGGCGGGGTGAGTTCTTCCTTCGCCTGGCCCGGCTGCTCCCCGAGCGGTTCCGGGTGACCGGGGTGGTGACGCGTACCGAATCGCGGGGAACTGCCGTGGCGGCCGACTGGGGCGTGCCGACGTTCCGCACGACGGCGGAGTTGCTCGCCCACGAGCGGCCGGACTTCGTCATCGTGTCGGTGCCGTGGCCGGTGACGCCCGAGGTGACCCGGGAGTTGGTGGCGGCCGGCGTACCGGTGCTCGCCGAGACGCCGCCCGCCCCCGACCTGGCGGGTCTGCGCTCGCTCTGGACCGACGTCGGAGGCAGCGGCCTGGTGCAGGTCGCCGAGCAGTACCTGCTGATGCCCGGGCATGCTGCGCGCCTGGCGTTGGTCCGCGCCGGGGTGCTCGGTGAGCCGACGTCGGTGCAGATCTCCTCGACCCACCTGTACCACGCGGTCTCACTGATCCGGGGTCTGCTCGGCGTCGGTCACGAGAGCGCCGAGGTGAGCGCTCGCGCCTTCGTCGCGCCGCTGGCCAACCCGCTCTCGCCGGCCGGCTGGAGCGGCGACGACACCCCGCAGCAGCTCACCACCACCCTCGCGACCATCGACTTCGGCGGGCGGATGGGGTTGTACGACTTCACCGACAACCAGTGGTGGAACCCGCTGCGTACCCGCCGGTTGGTGGTCCGGGGCTCGCGCGGTGAGCTGGTGGACGACTTGGTGGTCCGCCTGGTCGACCCGACCACGCCGGTGGAGTCATCGCTCGTGCGACGCCAGACGGGTCTCGACCTCAACCTGGAGGGGCTCGACCTGAAGCACATCAGCTTCGACGGCGACGTGGTCTACCGCAATCCGTTCGTCGGCAGTGGGATGTCCGACGACGACATCGCGGTGGCCGACATCGTCGCCCGCGCCGGGGCGTGGGCGCGACAGGAGGGTCCGGCGCCGTACCCACTCGCCGAGGCCTGCCAGGACCACCTGATCAGCCTCGCCATCGAAGAATCGGTACGCACCGGCCAGCCGGTCGTCACCGCCACCGAGGCGTGGGGACGGTAATCCACGATCGGGAAAGAACGGGGGAGCAACATGAGACGCAGGGTTCGGCTCTGGCGCTGGGGAGCGATCGCGCTGGTGATCGTCGGGTTGGCGGTGGCGCTCTACCCGCCCGCGCACTTCTGGGGTCCGAGGCCCTACCGGCACCCGGACGGGTTGTTCGGTGTGACCCGGGGCGACTTCGAGGACGACATACTGCCGCACTACCAGGTCAGCCTGCCGTGTGACGTGGACGGCCTCCGGTACAGCAACGCCGAGGACATGACCGGCCCGATGGGTCAGCTGTATCTGCACTTCACCACGTCCCGGGAGTGCCTGGACCGGATCCTCGACGGCTGGGCCGCCGTACCGGCGGAGCCGTCGACGATGGCGCCGTCCGATCCCGGGTTCCCGCTTCCCGCCGCGTCCATTCCAGACACGATCGGGTGGCGCTTCGACGCGCCGTCGTACCAGGTCTACCGGCGCCAGGGGGACCTCGTGACCGGAGACGTGGCGGCGGTGCGCGACGGCAACGCGCTCAGCGTCTACCTGCTCGCCCGCTACGCCTACTGACGGCGCCGTGGGCGGGGCTGGACCGGTTGGGCCAGCCCCGGGCCCGGACGTTCACGGCTTCCAGGAACCGGCGGTCTGGAAATGGTCCTGGTACTCCAATGCGCCCGAGGTGTCGTGCACGTCGAACACCACGCTGCCGGTGCGTCTGGTGCCGGCGGTCAGGTCGTCGACGGCCGGCATCGGTTTGCCGCAGCCGGAGAATGCTCCACCGATCGCGGTGGTCTTGGTGCCGTCGGCGGCGACCCATTGGAAGTAGAGCGGGTTCGTCGACGCGGTGCCCTTGGTGACGGCCACCGTCACGTCGGCGATCACGTACATGCCCTCGCCGGGCTTCAGTCCGTGGGACTTGCAGGGTTTGGTGGCGCTGCTGAACTTCGTCACGGTGATCTCGACGGTGCCGGCCTCGCTGTTGACGACCAGGGTGTCGCCCGGCGACATGCCGCGGGTGTCAACGTGCGTCGACGGTGGCGTCGGCGGGGTGGCCCGCGCCTCGCTCACAGTGGTCGAGGTGCCTTTGGTGCCGATGACGACCGCCACGATGCCACCGGCGCAGGAGAGCAGGGTGAGTACGGCCGCGGTGACCGCGACGACCACGACGGACCTCTTGGCGCGCTCCGTCTGCGCCGGTGGTGGTGCGATGATCGGGTAGCCGGGGCCACCGGGTGCCCGATATCCGCCGCCAGTGTCCGCGTACCCGCTGGCCGCCGGGTACGCAGCCCCCGAGAACGGCGGCTGCGGTGTCGCCGCGAACGAGCGGGTCGGCGGCTGCCGGTTCGGCTGTTGGGGGTCGTGCGGCCTGACGGGGGGCTGGGGGTGGGTCACCGTACTCCTTGACGCTTCGGTACGTGCGGTGCGGGAACTCCTCGACGTTACCGTGGGTGGCGGAACGTCCAGCCGCCACGCCGGAGGGCTTCCCACCGTGAGGGCGCGAGACCGCTCTGGCCAGCGTGGACGGTGTTCGAATGGTCACCGAACGCCAATGTGGATCGGTATCCCATTCATCGCTATGAGTAACCAGGCGAGGTCAACGCGCCGGAAGTACGGCGGCGGTGCGGACCAGCCCGTCCGCGATCACGAATCGGCCGCTGATCGATGCCGGCGGGTCGTCGACCCCCGCCGCGTCGACCCGGGCCGGTGCGATCCGGGCGGTGAACGTGCCGGCATCCGGATCAATGTCGAGTCGGGCGTCGTGGAAGTCCAACCAACCGCGGACGATCGGGTACCACACCTTGTAGACGGTCTCCTTCGCGCTGAACAGCACGACCGGCCAGCAGGTGCCGCCGGGTAGCCGCGCGCACGCGGCCTCCTCCTCGGGCAGCAGCACGAGTCTGCGTACTCCCGGATTGACCTCGCGGTGCTGCTCGGCATCCATCCCGACGGACCGGATGTCGGTGCTGTGCGCCGCCGCGGCGGCGCAGTAGCCAGCGGTGTGGGTGATGCTGCCGACCACCCCGGCCGGCCAGACCGGCGCGCGGTCGGCGGCGGCCGGCACGGCGGTCGGCGGCAGCCCGAGGTCCCGCAATGCCCTGCGGGCGCAAATCCTCCCCGCGGCAAAGTCCCGCCGACGGGTCTGCGCCGCTCGTTCGCCGAGACATGCCTGCTCAGCGGGGAGCAACTCACCCGTCCAGTCCGCCGGCCCGGCGATGGCGACTGCGACCGTCGATGGCAGCAGGTCACGCATTCCGGTGACCTACTGGTCGGTAGGAATGGCGCATCGGGTCAACCGTCAACTTTCCGACTCCCACGACCGCTGAAGGTACCGCAAGGATGTAACACCGGAGGGACGCGCAGCGCCCTCTCTGATGGCTCCGGGGGGACCACCATCAATGCTGGCCGGCACGGCAGCCGCCAGTCCCGTGGACATCTGGAAGGACGCGCGATGACCGATGGTCCGGAACGGCCGGGGGTGCGGGCTGACGAGCACGCCCCGAAGACCCCCTGCTGGAGCTGCGGCTCCTGCGGTGACGAGTGGCCGTGCGCGACGAAGCGCACCCGGCTGCTGGCGGAGTACGGGGGTGATCGCGCCATGCTCAGCGTCTATCTGGGCTCCTGCCTCGCCGCTGCCACCGAAGATCTGCGTGCCGCCCCGGTGATGTCGCTCCAGGACCGGTTCATCGGCTGGTTGCCGCGCGGCTCCCGGCGTAGCTGAGCCTCTGGTGGCCCCGCCGTTGGGCGGGGCCACCAGAGGGAGCGTCTCAGCGACGTCGAGGCCGTCGGGTCACCGCGAAGCCGAACACGCCAGCCACCGCGGCGAGCGCGCCGCCGATGCTGGTCCAGGCCCAGCGCGAGCCCAGATCCGGCAACCAGCCCGCCAGCAGGCCGCCCTCGTCGTCGGCCTCCGCGTCCACCGGGGGTACGGCGTTGAGCACCGTGCCGGCCTTGGTGTTCGGCACCAGCGGGGCGGCCAACTCGCCGTCGTCAGCCGAGGCGCCCCGGTCGGCGACGGTACCGACCAGCAGGTCGACGTCGATCGGCGCACCCAGATCCGGCTCCGGCAGCTCGGTCACGGACAGTCGGACGACGTACGTGCCGGGCAGTGGGTCGGCCGACCAGGGCTCCGCCCACGGCCGCACCTCGCGCAGCGTGCAGCCCAGCACCACGCTCGACGCCTTCGCGTCCACGGTCGGGGTCTGGGCTCCCGCCGTGCACGCCTGGCGTCGGCGCAGCCCGTCGAAGACGTCCACCGTCCAGGTGGACGCGCCGCTGCGTCCCTTCGGGAAGGTGACGGTGGCGTTGATCTCGTGCACCTGGCCGGCCGTCGCCGGGAACGACCAGTAGAGGTGGTCGCCGATCGAGGCGTCCACCCGTACCGGTTGTCCGGCGGTGATCGGGGTGGCGGTGAGGAACGACGTGCCGGCACGGTTCACCGGCGTGGCACCCGGGGAGGGGGTCGGTGCGGCGACGGCCGCAGCGGGAAGCAGAGCGGCCCCGCCGGCGGCGAGCAGCGCCGCCATCGACCGGAACAGTGCGGTACGCATCAGTTCTCCCTCCAGGTGGCGACCCACCAGCGGGTGAGCAGACCGGCGAGCAGACCGGTGATCAGCCCGGCGATGGTGAGCAGGGCGAGCAGCACCCAGCCCCGGCCGAGGTCCGGTCCGTCCGGTGCGGGTGCGGCGGCGACCACGTCGATGGTCAACTCCACCGGCATGCCCGGGGTGGCCGCGGTGCCGGGACGTGGGGCGAACGAGTTGCTGACCACCAGGCAGACGGTGGTCGGTTCGATGACCGGCGCCGCGCTCTCCTCGGTCTCGTCGGCATCCTCGTCGTCGGCCGTGGCCGACCAGCGCAGCCCGGCTGAGAGGACGTCGGCCCGTCCGCTGCCGGCATCGGCGCCCCGGACGAGTTCCCGGCCGTCGGCCGCGGTGGCCCGCAGCAGCACCCCGTAGTCCCGGTTGACGGCCCGGTCCAACGCCATGCTCACCGAGGCCCTCAGCTCCTGCCCGGGGCGGATCGGCACCCGGTAGTAGCGATGCTCGGAGAACGCCTCCCGATCGGCGTAGACGCCAGGGGCGAGCAGCGGCGCCGAGTCGCACGCGTTCGTGCCGCCGACCACGGTCGGAGCCCGGGTGTGCGTGTCGGCGGCCCGCTCGACGAGCTGTTTGATCCGGTCGGTCAGCTCCTCGGCGCTCTGCGCGGCGGTGTAGGTCCCGCCGGTTGCGCTGGCGATGCAGAGCAGTTGCCGGCGAACCTTCTCGTCGGGGGCCAGGCCGAGGGTGTCGACGACCAGGCTGGTGCCCTGGGCGGCCAGTTCCCGGGCCACCTCGCACGGGTCCGGCGGAGCGCAGGTGTCCTCGCCGTCGGTGATCAGCACGATTCGCCGGGTCGTGGCCCCGGTGCCCAGGTCCTGCGCGGCGGAGCGCAGCGCCAGCCCGACCGGAGTGAACCCGGTCGGCCGAAGTGTCGCCACCGCCGCCTTGGCAGCGGACCGGTCCACCGGGCCGACCGGAACGATCTGCTGGGTGTCCTGGCAGCCAACCTTCTTGTCCTTGCCGCGGTAGGTCGCGCCGAGCACCCGGATGCCGAGCTGTGTCTCCTCGGGCAGCGCGTCCACGACCTCGTTGAAGGCCTGCTGGGCGACCGCGATCCGGGTGCGTCCGTCGATGTCGGCGGCGCGCATCGACCCGCTGACGTCGAGCACCAGCTCGACCCGGGGCGGCTCGGGCGCCGGCTCCTCGTCGGCCTGCGCCGGCCCGGTCAGCGCGGTGGTCGCCAGCAGTCCGAGAAGGACCGCCGTCGATCGTCTGAAGTTGATCACGATCCGCAGTGTAGTGAGATCCACTTTGGATGATCGTTTGGGTGGAGGGGGACGGAACCGACGGCTCCAGCCGGGTCGGGAACCGCCTCTGACCGGCCGCGCCCGCGCTCAGGGTCCACGGCGGGTCACCCTCGGTCAACTGTGCGAGGAGAGGTGTCGGCCCGGCCAGCATCCGTCGGAAATCTGACCCAAGTCGACCCGTTGTGCCGGTGGTGCGCGGTGGTTAAGCTCTTCATGCGCGCCCCAATCGCCCGCTTCCCCCGTGGCAGGCGATCGGGGCGCGCGTCTTTGTCAAGAAGGGCCCGCACGCTTCGGCGTGCGGGCCCTTCTTCCGTCGCGCTATGCGGCGCGTCGCCTGTCGATGCTCATATCCACCGACCGTCGAGCCACATCCGGGACAGCCAGTCCGAGTACGGAATCACCCGGCCGACGAAGATCGGATAGAAGTACGCGAAGCAGAGCGCCACCAGCAGCACGTACGCCCCCGCCGCGATGCTGCCCACCAGCCGGCGCTCATAACTCGGGTCACCGGGCACCAGTGGCGCCACCGCACCCACGTCACCCCCGGCGGGCGCGATCAGCGCGCCCAGCACGTACACCACGGCCAGCACCAGGAACGGCACCACCGGCGCGGCGTAGAACGAGAACATCGTCCGGCCGTCGAGGGCGAACCAGAACCACGGCAGCAGCCCGGCGGCCACGGTGAGCAGGATCGCGCCGGCCCGCCAGTCGCGACGGGCCACACCCAGCCAGGCCAGCGCCACCAGGGCGGGCAGGAACGACCACCAGAGCAGCGGGGTGCCGAGCAGCAGAATCTCGGAGGCGCAGGTCGGCGCGCCGCAGACGCCGTTGCTGGCGTAGTGGAACGCCACCGGCCGGCCCAACAGCAGCCACTGCCACGGCCACGACTGGTACTTGTGCGCGTCGTCGAGCTGGGCGTGGAAACCGTACGCCGCGCGATGGTATTCGAAGAGATTGATCAGCGGGCCGATCACCGGGCGGTCGCTGAGCGGGGCGCCCGGGTGGGCCGACGCGAGCCGGTAGTAACCGTCGTCGGTGAGCAGCCAGCCCGACCAGGTGGCGAGGTAGGTGCCCACCATGACCACGCCGGCGAGCACCAGCCAGGGCAGCTCGTCGACGAGCGTGTCCCGCCAGGGCCGGCGGACCCCCGCCGAGCGGCGGACGCCGACCTCCCAGAAGAGCACCAGCAGCGCGAAGGCCGGCACGAAGTACAGGGCGCTCCACTTCACCGCACACGCGCAGCCGATCAGCACCCCGGCCGCCAGCCGCCACCACGGCCAGGTGCGCCAACCGGTCGGCGGGCGGCCGGCCCGGCCCGGCTGGCTCGGATCGAGCCCGTCGTCCAGAGCCCGAGCCCAGCGCCGACGGCGGGCGTCCCGATCGAGCACCAGCGCACCGAACGCCGCCAACACGAAGAAGAGCAGGAAGATGTCGAGCAGGGCCGCGCGGGACAGCACCAGGTGGAACCCGTCCAGGGCGAGCAGCAGGCCGGCCGCGCAGCCGAGCACCGTCGAGCGGAACATCCGCCGACCGATGCGGACCAGCAGCAGCACCGACAGCGTGCCGATCACCGCCGCCGAGAATCGCCAGCCGAACTCCGGCGCGGTGGTCATCAGGTGCCCGGGGACGGAGACCTTGGAATCCGCGTCCTGATAGCCGAAGGCCCACTCACCGACGCCGATCAACCACTTGCCCAGTGGCGGGTGCACCACGTACGACGCGACGTTGTCCTTGTAGTTCCACTCCACGCCACGGGAGATCAGCCCGTAGGCGTCCTTGGCGTAGTACGTCTCGTCGAAGATCTTGCCCTTCGGGCTGGACAGCCCGACGAAGCGCACGATCGCCGCGATGGCCACCACCACTGCCGTGGCCAGCCAGGAGAACCGGTCCACCTGGGTGTCGACGGTGGCGAACCGTCGCCGGACCGTGGCGGCCACCCCGCCGCCCTCGGCGCTCGGTGCCGTCGGCTCCTGGGTGGCACTGGGCTCGCCCGTCACCTGGATCATCTTGTCCGGATCCGCGCTCGGGCTCTGCGCTGTCGACGCACTCGTCACCCGGCGATCGTAGGCTGCCAAGGTGTCCGGTGGCGTCCGTCGTCCCTGATACCGGTATTCCCAGCAATGAAGGAGACGAATTCGTGGGTGAAATGTCCGAAGTTGGGCGCCTGATTCTGCTCGGTGCTCCGCTCGGCAACCCCTCCGACGCGTCGGCCCGGCTCCGGGAGGTGCTGATCAGCGCCGACGTGGTCGCCGCCGAGGACACCCGCCGGCTCACCCGGCTGGCCCGCGACCTCGACCTCACCGTCGGCGGTCGAATCGTCTCCTACTTCGAAGGCAACGAGGAGCGGCGCACCCCCGAGCTGGTCGAGGCCATCCTCGGCGGGTACGTGGTGGCGCTGGTCACCGACGGCGGGATGCCCAGCGTCTCCGACCCCGGCTACCGGCTGGTCCGTGCCACGTTGGATGTCGGGGCGCCGATCACCGTCGCCCCCGGGCCCAGCGCGGTCACCACAGCGCTGGCCGTCTCCGGGCTGCCCTGCGACCGGTTCTGCTTCGAGGGCTTCCTGCCCCGCACCCCCGGCGGGCGTCGATCCCGGCTGCGCGCTCTCGCCGCCGAGGAGCGCACCCTGGTCTTCTTCGAGGCGCCACACCGGATCGGAGCGACACTCACCGACCTGGCCGACACGTTCGGGGCGGACCGGCCGGCCGCGCTCTGCCGCGAACTCACAAAGACCTACGAGGAGGTGCTCCGCCGCCCCCTCGGCGAGCTGGCCCGGTGGGCCACCGAGGGGGACCCGCGCGGAGAGATCACCCTGGTGGTGGCCGGAGCCCCGGTGACCGCGGCCGAACGCCCCGACGACGACACCCTGCGCGCAGCCGTCGCCGAGCGGGAGGCCGCCGGCCGGTCCCGCCGGGACGCCATCACCGACGTCGCCACCGAGTACGCGATGCGCCGCCGGGACGTCTACACGATCGTGCACAGCTGACCAAGATGGTCCGGCTCGCCGGACGGCGGGTTCACCACGCGGCGGCCAGGAAGCCGACGGTGATCAGCGTGGGGCCGGCGACGGCGGCGGCCATCGCCCAGCGACGGTGCCGTCGACCGGGCAGCCGGGCCGAGCCGGTCCACCGGACGATGCCGGCGGTGCAGGCCAGCACCACCAGCAGACCGGGCAGCCACCGCAGGTGCCGGCCCACTCCGACGTCCGCGTACGCGGTGCCGCTGTCCGGGCCGGTCATCCGCGCCGGCAGCGGGGTGCCGGCCGCGCTCCCCTCGACGGGCACGCCGCTGACCCGGACACCATGGGCGATGAACCGCCCGTCCTCGGCCGTGAAGATCCCCCGGCACCGCTGAGTGAGCCCGCCGCCGGAGCAGTCGTCGATCACCACTGTGCCCGTCCGGGCGTGCCCGACCGCGAGCCAGAACGGGCCGGCGCTGACCCAGGCGAAGAAGGCAGCGACCAGGCTCAGCACCACCAGCGCGGCGAGCCCGGGCAGCGGATCCGGCGGTGGGGGCGTGCGGCTGGGTGCCTGGCGCCGCGCCAGTCGGAAGCCGCGAAGCCGCGCCGGTGCCGCGTCCTCGCGAACCGGGGTGCCGTCCCAGTGGACCTGCTCGATCGGGGCCCAGAAAGCGCCGCCGTCGTCGCCCATCGGGTCGCCGTCGGGCCCATGGTCCCGCTGCCGGCGGCCCTGCTGCCGGACCGGCACCCGACGCGGCACCGCGTCCACCGGCGCGCCGGTGGTCGGCTCCACCTCGACGGGCTCCGCGTTGGCCGGTGCCGAGCCGGCCGGCGGGCTCGACGAGCCGGGTCGGACCGGGCTGGGTACGGGTGCCCCCGGGGTCGGACGGGTCGGGGTGGGCGACGGCGCCGCCGGCGTGGGGCGGGCCGGGGCGGCGGACCTCCCCGCCGGGGTGGGCCGGTGCGCTCCCGGGTCGGCGTTGGGCACCAGCCGGGGCTGCGGCGCGACCCCGGCGACCCGGGGCGCGGCGGGCTCGGGCCCCGGGTCGTCACCGACCGCCGGCCCGGTGGGACGGTCCTCGTGGTCCCGCGCCGCTCCTCTGCCCGTCACGACGTTCATTGCACACCGCGCCAGGAGGTGAAACGGGCAGGTGAGCCGCGTGTCGACGACAAATCGGACCAACGGGCGAGGTGGTTGGACCGGTCCGCCGGTCGGGCACCCCCCATTGGTTCGCGAACGCCCCGGACGGGTCACTAGGCTCACTGCTCATGAGTCACGTTCTCGCGGCAGTGGCCTGGCCGTACGCCAACGGCCCCCGCCACATCGGCCACGTCTCCGGTTTCGGCGTTCCCTCCGACGTCTTCGCCCGGTACATGCGGATGGCCGGCCACGACGTGCTCATGGTCTCCGGCACCGACGAGCACGGCACCCCGATCCAGGTGCAGGCCGACGCCGACGGTGTGACCCCGCGCGAGCTGGCCGACCGGTACAACAGGGTGATCGTCGAGGACCTGCACGGCCTCGGCCTCTCCTACGACCTGTTCACCCGCACCACCACCCGCAACCACTACGCGGTGGTGCAGGAGTTGTTCGAGGGGATGTACCGCAACGGCTACATCGTGCCGAAGACCACCATGGGCGCGATCTCCCCGTCCACCGGGCGCACCCTGCCCGACCGCTACATCGAGGGCACCTGCCCGATCTGCGGGTACGACAGCGCCCGCGGTGACCAGTGCGACAACTGCGGCAACCAGCTCGACCCGATCGACCTGATCAACCCGAAGTCGCGGATCAACGGGGAGACCCCGAAGTTCGTCGAGACCGAGCACTTCTTCCTGGACCTGCCGGCCCTGGCCGAGGTGCTGCGGCAGTGGCTGGACACCCGTGAGGGGTGGCGGCCCAACGTGCTGCGGTTCTCCCGCAACCTGCTCGACGACCTCCAGCCCCGGGCGATCACCCGTGACCTGGAGTGGGGCGTACCGATCCCGCTCGACGGTTGGCGCGACCGGCCGGACAAGCGGATCTACGTGTGGTTCGACGCCGTGATCGGCTACCTGTCCGCCTCGATCGAATGGGCCCGCCGGTCCGGCGACCCGGACGCGTGGCGGAAGTACTGGTCCGCCGACGGCGCGGGGAAGGACGCCCAGTCCTACTACTTCATGGGCAAGGACAACATCGTCTTCCACTCGGTGATCTGGCCGGCGCTGCTCTCCGGCTATTCCGGTGAGGGGTCCCGCGACGGTGAGCCGGGCGAGCTGGGTCGGCTCAACCTGCCCACCGAGGTGGTCTCGAGCGAATACCTGACCATGGAGGGGCGCAAGTTCTCCTCGTCCCGCAAGGTGGTCATCTACGTTCGCGACTTCCTGGAGCGCTACGACGCCGACGCGTTGCGCTACTTCATCGCCGCCGCCGGCCCGGAGAGCAACGACACCGACTTCACCTGGGCCGAGTTCCTGCGCCGCAACAACGACGAGTTGGTCGCCGGCTGGGGCAACCTGGTCAACCGGTGCGTCTCGATGGCCGCGAAGAACTTCGGGGCGATCCCGCCGGTCGACCCGGCCGGGCTCACCGAGGCCGACGAGGCGCTGCTCGCTGTCTCCCGGACCGGCTTCACCACTGTCGGCGACCTGATTGGCCGGCACCGGCAGAAGCAGGCGATCGGTGAGGCCATGAAGGTGGTCGCCGAGGCCAACAGGTACCTCTCCGAGCAGGCGCCCTGGAAGCTCAAGGACGAGGCGGACAAGCCCCGGATGGGCATCATCCTGCACGTCGCCCTCCAGGTGATCAGCGATGCCAACACGCTGCTCACCCCGTTCCTGCCGCACTCCGCGCAGCAGGTGCACGAGCTGCTCGGCGGCACCGGGGTGCACGCGCCGATGCCGGTGATCGAGCAGGTCGACGACCTGGACGGCGGCCCGGCGTACCCGGTGCTCACCGGGGATTACACCGTCGGCGCGCGCTGGGAGTCGGTGTCGATCGAGGCGGGCCGTCCGCTGGCCGCGCCGAAGCCGGTGTTCCGCAAGCTCGACCCGTCGATCGTCGACGAGGAACTGGCCCGGCTCGCCGACTGAGCACACGGCGCGCGGCGGCGGGGTGCCCTGCCGCCGCGCGCCGTCACATCGCGTACCGGGTGTCCATCACCTGGTCGTCGGTCACCTCGGCGCCGGGCGCCCAGGCCTCGTAGACGCCACGTTCCTGACACTGCGCGCCGGTCGTGACCACGGTGTCCGGGTTCGGGTAGCGCAGGCGCACCCGCAGCCAGCCGGCCTCCTCCCGCAGCACCAGGCACGGCACCCCCCGCCACTGGGCGAACCGGACCCGGCGGGCCACCGCGTCCACCGGGTAACGGGCCGCCCGGGTCATCGCCAGCACTCGGAACCCACCGGGTAGGTCGGCGACCGCCTCGTACTCGCTGTCGCCGTACATGCCGACCAGCTGGGTGGAGCGGGGGGCGTCGCCGTTCGGCACGTACTCCTGGTCCGGGGAGAGGCCCGGCACCGCGGCCAGCAGGTGCCGCCACTGCGGGCCCACCATCCGCAGCCACCCGCGCTGCTCGGCCTGGTAGGTGTACAGCACCACCTCCACCCCCTCGGCCGGGTACGCGATGAGGGCGGCGTTCGCCGGCATCGGCAGGTCGGCGAAGTCCCGGGTGATGAACTCCGGGATGAGCTGACCATTGCTGGGCACGAAGCCGGTGCCGAGCACCGGGGCGCCGAGCCGGTCCCGGGAGGCCAGCGCGGTCAGGCCGCGGTGTGCAAGGCCCACCGGCACGTCATAGTCACCCGGGTCGGACGCGCGCCAGCGCAGCGCGTACGCGACGTCCGGGCCGTCCCGGCCAGCGTCGCCATCCGTACGCAGCACCGTCGTCGTCGCCGGCGTACGCAGGTGCGCCACATCGTGCTCGCGGTAGCAGAAGCCGTGCGGCAGCCAACCCCGTACGAAGCCGGCGAGCTGCTGGGCCGAGAGCACCTTCATCATCCGGGTGCCCCGCCGGACCACCGCCGACGCGCGCGCCACCGCCAGCATCGGGTCGCCCGCCGCCGCCGGCTGCTGGCTGAGCTGGTGCAGGTACGCCCAACCCCGCTCGCGGTGGGCGGGCATCAGCAGCGGCGTCTCCGGCTCGTCGGCCGGCTCCGTCGCCCCGTGCACCGCGGTCACCTCGGTGACGTGCACGAACCGGCGCCACGGCAGGGCGCTACCCGGGCGGGGCGCCCACTCGAAGCCGGCCACCTCGTCGGCGCTGAACAATTCGTACGCGGCGCCTCGGGCAATCTCCTCGGCCGGGTACACGCCGCCGTCGAACGCCACGTGCAGTCCGGTCCGTTCGCCGGCGCTGCCGCCGGCCTGGGGGGTGACGCTCACGCCGTCGCCTCCCTGCTCGGTGGGATGAGGTTCGCACGCTGTCGCGTCCGTTCGTGAGCGACCGTAGAGTCGCGCGGCGTAGTCGAGGTGAACGTCGGGTGGCGGGCAGATGGACAGGCCCGGTGTGTGATGCTGTCGCTGATGAGCGAGCCCACTGAATCCCGCCGCGAGCGTGCCGCCCGGCGGGCCGGAGAGTTTCCGCCCGCCCCCGAGTCGTTGCCCCGGGCGGTGCTGGACAGCCACACCCACCTGGACATCACGGTCAGCGAGGCCGGTGTGCCCGGCGGCGGGCCGGCCGACGACCCGGTCGCCGTGGCCATCGCGTTGGCCACGAAGGTCGGCGTGGACCGGCTGGTCCAGGTGGGCGTGGACGTCGCCTCCTCCCGGTGGGGCGCGGACACTGCCGACCGGTACCCCGCCGTGCTGGCCACCGTGGCGCTGCACCCCAACGAGGCACCCCGGCTCGGCGACCTCGACGAGGCGTTGCGGGAGATCGAGTCACTCGCCGCCCGCGACCGGGTCCGGGGGATCGGCGAGACCGGAATGGACTTCTTCCGGACCGGCGACGAGGGGCGCGCCGCGCAGGAGCAGAGTTTCCGGGCGCACATCGCCATCGCCAAGCGGTACGGCAAGACGCTGGTCATCCACGACCGCGACGCGCACACCGACGTGCTGCGGATCCTCGACGACGAGGGCGCTCCCGACCGGGTGGTGCTGCACTGCTTCTCCGGCGACGCCGACTTCGCCCGCGAGTGCGTCCGCCGCGGCTACCTGCTGAGCTTCGCCGGCACCGTCACCTTCGGCAGCGCGACGGCGCTGCGCGAGGCCGCCGCGCTCACCCCGGTGGATCAGATGCTGGTGGAGACCGACGCCCCGTACCTCACCCCGATGCCGTACCGCGGCCGGCCGAACGCGTCGTACCTGATCCCGCTCACCGTCCGCGCGCTCGCCGCGACCACCGGCAGCGACCTGGACGAGCTGTGCGCGGCCATCTCCGCCACCGGCGACCGGGCCTTCGGCCCATGGTGAGCCCGGCCCGACGGTCGGCACCGACCCCGTCGCTACGCTGCCAGCCATGACCGGTCTCCTCGGCCCGGCGGAGATCCGGGAACTCGCCGCCCGGCTGGGCGTCGCGCCCACCAAGAAGCTGGGCCAGAACTTCGTGCACGACCCGAACACCGTGCGCCGGATCGTGACCGCCGCCGGCCTGACCCCCGACGACGTGGCCCTGGAGGTGGGGCCCGGGCTCGGTTCGCTGACCCTGGGGCTGCTGCCGGTCGCCGGGCACGTGCACGCCGTGGAGATCGACCCGGTGCTCGCCGGGGCGCTCCCGGAGACCGCCGCGCGGCACGCCGGGGCTGACGCCGCCCGGCTCACCGTGCACCGCGCGGACGCGTTGCGTATCGCCGCCGCCGAGCTGGCCGACCCGGCACCGACCGCGCTGGTGGCGAACCTGCCCTACAACGTCGCCGTGCCCGTGGTGCTGCACCTGCTCGCCGTGCTGCCCACCCTGCGACACGGCCTGGTGATGGTGCAGAAGGAGGTCGCCGACCGGCTCGTCGCCGGTCCCGGCTCCAAGGTGTACGGCATTCCGTCGGTGAAGCTCGCCTGGTACGCCCAGGCCCGGGGCGCCGGCAAGGTGCCGCCGAACGTGTTCTGGCCGGTGCCCAACGTCGACTCCGGCCTGGTCTCCTTCACCTGCCACGAGCCGCCCCGCACCGACGTACCGCGGGAGCGGGTCTTCGCCGTGGTGGATGCGGCGTTCGCGCAGCGGCGCAAGACGCTGCGGGCCGCGCTGGCCGGCTGGGCCGGTGGCGCGGACCGGGCCGCCGCGGCGCTCACCGCCGCCGGCGTCGACCCCGGCGCCCGCGGGGAGTCACTGACCGTCGAGCAGTTCGCCGCCATCGCCGCGTCGGCTCCGGTCGGTACGCCGGCCGGGAAGTAGGCTGACGCCGTGCCCGCCCAGGACGCTGAGGAGCTGATCGTGGCCAAGCCGTTCGACATCCGTCTGCGCGTGCGGGACATCACCCCGTGACCGAGGCCTGGCGACCGGACGACGACGAGCGGCGCGGGGCCGTCGGCCCGGTGCGGGTACGGGTGCCCGCGAAGGTCAACCTGCACCTCGGGGTGGGCCCGCTGCGCCGGGACGGCTACCACGAGCTGAACACGATCTACCACGCCATCTCGATCTACGACGAGCTGACCGCCCGACGGGGCGACACCCTCGCCCTGACCATGGAGGGTGAGGGCACCGGCGAGCTGGCCCTGGACGACACCAACCTGGTGATCCGCGCCGCGCATGCCCTCGCCGGGTACGCGGGGGTGCTGCCGCACGCCCGACTGCACCTGCGCAAGCAGATCCCACTCGCCGGCGGGTTGGCCGGTGGCAGCGCCGACGCGGCCGCCGCGCTGGTGGCCTGCGACGCGCTCTGGGGCACCGGGCTGTCCCGCGACGAGTTGGCCGGCATCGCCGCCGACCTCGGCTCTGACGTGCCGTTCCTGATCTACGGTGGCACCGCGCTGGGCACCGGCCGGGGTGAGGCGATCAGCCCGGTGCTGGCCCGCCCCACCTCCTGGCACTGGGTGGTGGCGATCGCCGACGTCGGCCTGTCCACCCCGGCCGCGTACCGGGAGCTGGATCGGCTCCGCGACTCCGGTGCCGCCGGCGCACCGCTGGGCAGCACCGACGCCCTGCTGGGCGCGCTGCGCCAGCGTGACCCCCGGGTGCTCGCTCGTACGCTCGGCAACGACCTCCAGGACGCCGCGCTGGCCATGCGCCCGGCGCTGGCCGACACGCTCAAGGCCGGCGAGGCGGCCGGCGCGCTCACCGGCATCGTCTCCGGCTCCGGCCCGACCTGCGTGTTTCTCGCCGCCAACGCGGCCGACGCGGAACGGATCGCCGCCGAGCTGACCGCCGCGGGTGTCTGCCGGGAGGCGCGGGTCGCGCACGGTCCGGTAGCTGGCGCCCGCGTCGGCTGACGACGCATTCCACCGGAGCTGCTGGCGCGCGGCGCGGGCGTTCGGGGCATCCGCGTACCCTTGGGACAGGCGTCCAGGTGCCCGCCGGCACCGGGACGCCTTGATCATGAAGGGTGGAACGTGGCGAACATCGTCAATCTGGACCGGGTGTCCAAGGGGTACGGCGCCGCCGGGCGGCTGCTCACGGACGTCTCGCTCGGCCTGGACGACGCCGACCGGATCGGCGTGGTCGGCCTCAACGGCGCCGGCAAGTCCACCCTGCTGCGGCTGCTCACCAAGCAGGAGGACCCCGACGACGGTCGGGTGACCCACCGCCGTGACCTGCGTGTGCTCTGGCTGCCGCAGCAGCTCACCCTCGCTCCCGAAGCCACCGTCCGGGACGTGGTGCTCGGCACCGCCTGGCTCGCCGAGGGCATGGGCGCCGAGCACGAGTGGGCCGGCGACTCCGGGGTGCGGGCCATCCTCGACGGCCTCGGCATGCCGCACCTCGGCCTCGACCAGCCGGTCGGCCCGATGTCCGGTGGCGAACGCCGCCGGGTGGCGCTCGCCGCGCTGCTCGTCCGGGACTCCGACCTGCTCATCCTCGACGAGCCCACCAACCACCTGGACGTCGGCGGGGTCGACTGGCTGGCCCGGCACCTGGTCGGCCGCAAGGGCGCCCTGGTCGTGGTCACCCACGACCGGTGGTTCCTGGACGCGGTCTGCACCAACACCTGGGAGGTCGCCGACCAGACCGTTCGCGCCTACGAGGGTGGCTTCGCCGCCTGGACCCTCGCCCGCGCCGAGCGCGAGCGGGTCGCCGCCGCCACCGAGGCCCGCCGGCAGAACCTGCTCCGCAAGGAGATCGCCTGGCTGCGTCGTGGCCCGCCCGCGCGGACCTCCAAGCCGCAGTTCCGCATCGACGCCGCGAACGCGTTGATCGCCGACGTGCCGCCGGCGCGCGACACCATGTCGTTGCAGCGCATGGCCACCTCCCGGCTGGGCAAGCAGGTGTACGACCTGGAGAACGTCGAGCTGCACGCCGGCCCGAAGGAGATCCTTCGCGACGTCACCTGGCTGGTCGGCCCCGGCGACCGGATCGCCATCCTCGGTGCCAACGGCGCCGGCAAGACCACGCTGCTGCGGATGCTCGCCGGCATCACCCGCCCCGATGGTGGCCGCCTCGGCACCGGCTCCACCGTGCGGCCCGCGTTCCTCTCCCAGGAGCTCACCGAGCTGCCCGGGCACCTGCGGGTGCTGGAGGCGGTGGAGGAGGTCGCCCGCCGGGTTCAGCTCGGCGACCGGGAGGTCTCCGCCGCGCAGCTCGCCGAGGTGTTCGGCTTCGACGACCGCCGCCTCTGGACCCCGGTCAGTGACCTCTCCGGTGGGGAACGCCGCCGGTTGCAGATGCTGCGGCTGCTGGCCGGCGAGCCCAACGTGCTGCTCTTCGACGAGCCCACCAACGACCTGGACACGGACACCCTCGCCTCGCTGGAGGACCTGCTCGACTCGTGGCCCGGCACGATCATCGTGGCCAGCCACGACCGGTACCTGATCGAGCGGGTCACCGACACGGCGTACGGGATGTTCGGCGACGGCCGGCTGGTGCACCTGCCGGGCGGTGTGGACGAGTACCTCGCGCGGACCGCCGAGCGGGCCGGCTCTCCTCGGGCGGGCGTCACCTCGACCTCCGCACCCGCTGCCCCCTCGGGAGGTGGCATGTCCGCCGCGGAGGTCCGTCAGGCCCGCAAGGAGCTGACCCGGCTGGAGCGGCAACTCAGCAAGCTCGACCAGCGCGAGACCACGCTGCTCGATCAGCTCGCGGCGGACGCCACCGACTACGCCCGGGTCGCCGAGTTGGACACCCAGCTCAAGGATCTGCGCGCCGAACGGGAGCGGATCGAGGAGAGCTGGATGACCCTCGCCGAGGACCTGCCCGAGAGCTGACCGGTCGGGCGCGCCGGCCCGGGCCCCGTGTGCGGCGTCACACCACCACATGCGAGACAATCGTCGGCGACACCTACCCCACGGCGTTGGAGACACAGACATGGCACACACCCCCGTCAACCACCCCGCGCGGCCGATCTACCGGGCGATCGGCGGGCTGACCGGTCTGTACCTGGTCGTCTTCGGTGTGCTCGGCATCATCGCTAGCACCGGCAACGAGATCCTCGCCCAGGACGACACCCGCGTCCTCGGCCAGGGCACCAACCTCGGATTCTCGCTGCTCAGCGTGCTGCTCGGGATCGTCGTACTGGTCGGCACCGCGCTCGGCCGCAACATCGACGTAGCGATCAACCAGTGGCTGGCGTACAGCCTCATGGTGGTCAGCCTGGCCGGTCTCGCGTTCATCCGGACCGACGCCAACATCTTCAACTTCAGCATCACCACAGTGGTCGTGGTGATGACGGCCGCCCTGGTGCTGCTCATGGTCGGCATGTACGGCAAGGTCGGCACGGAGGATGAGGCGGAGGCGTTCCAGAAGGCTCGGCTCGTTCTCTGAGCTTCCTCTTGGTGGTTGCGGCCGCTGGTTGCGGCCGTGGGTTTTCGCCGGAGCCCGAGCTGCTCCGGGCGGTCAGGCTTGATCCCTGCGCAGCTCGGGCTCCGGCGAAAACCTGACCTGGTCCAGCCTTTCGGCGGACCCCGTCGGCTTTGTGGTTCTTCGGACAGTTGGGTCTGGCCTGGGCGACAATTCCCCTGAAACGGTCACATCAGGGGGTCTGGGCATGCCGCATTTTCCGGTCAACCATCCGGCACGGCCGCTCTACCGGGTCCTCTCCGGGCTGATCGGCGTCTACATCCTGGTCTTCGGCGTCTGGGGCGTCGCCGAGACGATCGGGGATCCGCTCTTTGCCCGCAGCAGCACCTGGGCCCTCGGGCTCCGGACCAACCTGGCCTTCTCGCTCGCCTCGGTGATCTTCGGGGTCGTCTTGATCATCGGGGCCTCACGGCGCACCAACCTCGGCCACTACATGAACCTCACCGCTGGCGTGGTGTTCCTGGTGACCAGCATCCTGATGATGTCGGTGCTGCAGACCGGAGCGAACTTTCTCAACTTCTCGATGTCGACAGTGGTCGTGTCGATGCTGTTCGGCCTGATCCTGCTCGGCACCGGCCTCTACGACAAGGTCGGCCCACCGGAATCCGCCGAGGCGGAGTTGGAGCACCGCAAGCACCCGGTGGCCGACGTACACCGCAGCTGATCGGGGTCAGGTCCGCCGCGCGGTAATCAGCGTCGGCTTCGCCTCCAGGTGCGACAACCCGTTCCAGGCCAGGTTGACGAGGTGCGCCGCCACCGTCTCCTTGCGCGGCTTACGCACCTCCAACCACCAGCGGCCGGTCAACGCCACCATGCCGACCAGCGCCTGCGAGTACAGCTCGGCGAGCTTCGGGTCGTACCCGCGGCTCTTGTACTCGGCGCCCAGGATGTGCTCGACCTGGTGCGCCACGTCGTTCATGACGCTGCTGAAGGTGGCCGTGCCGGACATCAGCGGCGACTCGCGGACCAGCACCCGGAAACCGCTGGTCTCCTCCTCGATGTAGGTCAGCAGGGCGAGCGCCGCCTGTTCCAGCAGCTCCCGCGGATGCCCGGCGGTCAACGCCGTGGTGATCCGGTCCAACAGGGCCCGGACCTCCCGGTCCACCACCACCGCGTAGAGCCCTTCCTTGCCACCGAAGTGCTCGTACACCACCGGCTTGGAGACCTTGGCGCGGGACGCCACCTCCTCGATGGAGGTGGCGTCGAAACCGCGCTCCGCGAAGAGTTGCCGGCCGGTCGCGATCAACTGCTCCCGGCGTTGGGCGGCCGACATGCGGACCCGGGAAGGGGCTTTGGCCTTCGGTGCCGCCGCCGTCGGCGTCGCCCGTCGGCCGCCGACAGCTGCCGCCGCGTCGTCGCTGACCTCAGGCATGTCGCCGCCTCGCTGGCGCTCGGTGACGCCCTGCCGTGGAATGGTGCCTCCGCTGTGCCCGTTCACGTCGTCGCCTCACTGTCGGGCGGTCCGAGCACCCTGACGCGCCGTTCGACCGTACCCGGATCGGGCTCGGCCCCCCGTCCGCCGAGCCGCCCGGTCCCCCCGCATGGCTCGATCACCCGGCCATCCTGCCAGGCGGCATCGTCGTGCACCGCCCGGTTTCAGCGGGGTGCGACCGGCTTCACCAGCTTGGCGGCGAGGCGCTCGGGCTTTGGCCAGCGCACCTGCGTTGCCGCGCCGACCTTCTCGAACAACCAGATCACCCGGGCGGAGATGTCCACCTGACCGCGCAACACGCCGTGTCGGGCGCTGGTCGGGTCGGCGTGGTGCAGGTTGTGCCAGCTCTCGCCGAACGACAGGATCGCCAGCGGCCAGAAGTTCGACGCGCGGTCGCCCTGGCGCATCGCGAACGGACGCTCACCGTAGACGTGGCACACCGAGTTGATCGCCCAGGTGACGTGGTGCAGAAGGCCGATCCGGACCAGCCCGGCCCAGAAGAACGCGGTCAGCGCGCCCTGCCATGACCAGGTCACCAGGCCGCCGATCAGCGCCGGGCCGAGCAGCGAGATGGCCACCAGCGCGGGGAAGAGTCGATCGACCCGGCTGATGTCCCGGTCGGCGATGAGGTCCGGTGCGAAACGACCGCGGTTGGACAGCTCCCGGCGGAACAGCCAGCCCACGTGTGCGTGGAACAGGCCCCGGGTCAACGCCCAGAAGCTGGTGCCGAAGCGCCACGGCGAGTGCGGGTCACCCTCCAGGTCGGAGAACGCGTGGTGGCGCCGGTGGTCGGCGACCCACTGAATGATCTCGCCCTGCACCGCCAGCGAACCCGCGACCGCCAGAGTCACCCGCAGCCACCGCTTGGCCTTGAACGAGCCGTGCGTGAAGTAGCGGTGGAAGCCGACGGTGATGCCGAGCCCGGAGACGACGTACCAGACCAGGCCGATGATCACGTCAGACCAGCCCAACCAGCCGCCCCACGCCACCGGCACGGCGACCAGTAGAGCGACGAAGGGGATCACCACGAAGGCCCAGAGGGCGGCCAGGATGCCGGGGGACTGGCTGCCGTCGGTGAGTGGTTTGGGGCCGGGTCCGGCGGTGTTGGGATCGAGCAGAGCAGTGGACATGGGACCTCGCAGGGGGATGGTTACGATCACGAAGCTACGCCTACGTCACCGTAACTTACGGCACCGTAGATCGCACGGGGAAGTTTCGAATCGCCTTCGCGTAACTGCTCGAAGTAGCAGGTCAGTCGGCCCGGTGGCGGGTACCTGACTGGCCCGGGAAGCGGGCGGCCGAGGTGCGGGCCGACCACCCCAGGACTGTCGACGGCATCGATCGCTCGCCGTGCGGCGGGATGAGCGCTGGCGCCCGACGGCCGGGGCGCTAAGGTGTAGCGGCGGGATGTCCATCCCTCGTGCGACGTGCTCGCGTCGCTGATCGGCCGTGGTGTAATTGGCAACACCCGGGTCTTTGGTACCCGTATTTCAGGTTCGAACCCTGGCGGCCGAGCTGCCCACCTACGTCCGTTTTAGGATCCGGTGGGGGTAAGAGGGGAACGTGCCGGGCCTCGCGGCTAGCATGGCCGCGAGAGTGTCCGCCGTCCCGACGGGAGCCACGTCGTGCCCCAGCCCCACCTCCGTACCGTCGTCGTACTTGCCGCCGGTGAGGGCAAGCGGATGAAGTCGACACTGCCCAAGGTGCTGCACCCCCTGCTCGGTCGGACGCTCCTCGGTCACGTGCTGAGCGCCGCCGCCCCGTTGGGCGCCGACCGCACCGTCGTCGTGGTGGGGCACGGCGCCGACCAGGTGCGAGCGCACCTGTCCGAGGTCGCCCCGGACGCCACGCCGGTTCTCCAGGCCGAGCAGCTCGGCACCGGGCACGCCGTACGGATCGCGCTGGAGGCCGTACCGGACGGTGCCGGCACGGTCGTGGTGATCAACGGTGACGTGCCCCTGCTGCGCCCCGAGACGGTGGGCGCGCTGGTGACCGCCCACGAGGAGGCCGCCGCGGCGGCCACTGTGCTGGCCGCCGAGGTGCCCGACCCGACCGGCCTCGGGCGGATCGTCCGGGACGCCGACGGCCGCCTGGAGCAGATCGTCGAGGAACGCGACGCCGACACGAGGCAGCGCGCCATTCGGGAGATCAACGCCGGCATCTACGCGTTCGACGCGGTGCGGTTGCGCGAGGCGCTGGGCAAGCTCTCCACCGACAACGACCAGGGCGAGGAGTACCTGACCGACGTCTTCGGTCTGCTCCGTTCCGCCGGCGAGCCGGTGGCGGTGCACGTCGCCGTGGACCACGTCGAGACGTTGGGCTGCAACGACCGGGTGGAGCTGGCCACGCTGCGCCGGCTGCTGCGCGACCGGATCAACGAGGCGTGGATGCGCACCGGGGTGAGCCTGCTCGACCCCGCCACCACCTGGATCGACGTGACGGTCGCGCTGGACCGGGACGCGGTGGTCGACCAGAACACCCAGTTGCGCGGCGGCACCGTGGTCGGCGCGGGCGCGCTGATCGGGCCGGACGTCACCCTGATCGACACGATCGTCGGCCCCGCCGCGTCGGTGGTCCGCAGCCACGCCGTCGGCGCCGAGGTGGGCGCGGGCGCGACCGTCGGGCCGTACGCGTACCTCCGGCCGGCCGCCCAGTTGGCCGAGAAGGCGAAGGTCGGCACGTTCGTCGAGGTCAAGAACTCGCAGATCGGCGCCGGCGCGAAGGTGCCGCACCTGACGTACGTCGGCGACGCGACGATCGGCGAGCAGACCAACATCGGCGCCGCGTCGGTCTTCGTGAACTACGACGGGGTCAACAAGCACCGCACGGTGATCGGCAGCCACGCGCGGACCGGTGCGGACAACATGTTCGTGGCACCGGTCGAGGTGGGTGACGGGGCGTACACGGCAGCTGGTTCGGTGATCGTCGACGACGTGCCGGCAGGAGCGATGGGCGTCGCCCGGGCGCGCCAGCGCAACATCGAGGGCTGGGTGGTCAAGCGGCGCGCCGGCACTGCCGCGGCGGAGGCGGCGCAGCGGGCCCGCGACGCGAAGGGTGCGTCCGGTACGACTGGTGCCGCAAGCCACAGTGAGGCAATCCACGGGGCGACCGAGACGGTGGGCGGCGCATCCGGCGCGGGAGATACTGCAACCGAATAGTCCCCGACCCACCACCACCGGGTCGGGTACCGCCGACATAACGGGAGCAGACGGGCCCATGGGCAGCATCGTCGCCGAAAACCGCAAAAGCCTGATGCTCTTTTCCGGACGTGGCTTTCCGGAGTTGGCCAAGGAGATCGGCGAGGTGCTCGGCGTCGCGCCGACGCCGGCCGACGCGTACGAGTTCGCCAACGGCGAGATCTTCGTACGGTTCAAGGACTCGGTACGTGGTTCGGACGCCTTCGTGGTGCAGTCCGTCACGCACGGGGTGAACACCTGGGTCATGGAGACCCTGATCATGGTGGACGCGCTGAAGCGGGGGTCGGCCAAGCGGATCACCGTGGTGCTTCCGTTCTACCCGTACGCGCGCCAGGACAAGAAGCACCGTGGTCGGGAGCCGATCTCGGCCCGACTGGTGGCGGACCTGCTGAAGACCGCCGGCGCGAACCGCATCCTCACCGTGGACCTGCACACCGCGCAGATCCAGGGCTTCTTTGACGGCCCGGTGGACCACCTCTTCGCGATGGACATCCTGGCCGAGTACGTGGAGCACAAGTACGCCGGCCGGCCGATGACCGTGGTGGCGCCGGATTCGGGCCGGGTGCGGGTGGCCGAGCGGTGGACCGACCGGCTGGGCGGCTGCCCGCTGGCGTTCATCCACAAGACCCGTGACCCGATGAAGCCGAACCAGGTCGTGGCCAACCGGGTCGTCGGTGAGGTGGAGGGCCGGGTCTGCCTGATCGTCGACGACATGATCGACACCGGGGGCACCATCGCCAAGGCCGCCGACATCCTCAAGGAGTCGGGCGCGGCGGAGATCGTGGTCGCGTCCACCCACGCGCTGCTGTCCGACCCGGCGACCGAGCGACTGAAGAACAGCTCGATCAGCGAGATCGTGGTGACGAACACCCTGCCGCTCCCGCCGGAGAAGCAGCTGGACAAGCTCACCGTGCTGTCGATCGCGCCGCTGCTGGCGCGGGCGATCCGGGAGGTCTTCGACGACGGCTCGGTGACCACCCTCTTCGGTGGCCTGAGCTGATCCTGAGCCCCGTTTCCGCCACTCGACACGCTGGCGGGGCGGGGCTGGCAAACTGGTGGAAACGGGGCCGGCACGCTGGTGGGAGCACCACCGACGCGCCGGTCTTGAGCCGTGATCGGGGACTGCCGGAAACCCTGGAAACAGCTCGGGTAGACTGGTGCGGTTGCCACGGCGAGGGTGCCCGGCGGGCCGCTGAAAAGCGCCGCACGGAGGCACCGTCATCGACGCGGTGCTCCGGGCAGTCGTTCATGACGCATGAGCCCCAGCGAGCCCCTCGCCCCAGCACCGTTAGACGACAAGCCGCCGCAGCGAAAAGCATCAGGAGTTTCCCCGTGTCCGAGGTAAAGATCAGCGCCGAGCCCCGTACCGAGTTCGGCAAGGGTGGTGCCCGCCGTACCCGCCGGGCCGGCAAGGTGCCCGCCGTGCTGTACGGCCACGGCGAGAAGCCCAAGCACATCGCGCTGCCGTCGCGGGAGTTCGCCGCCGCGATCCGCAAGGGCGGTGCCAACCAGCTCTTCGCGATCGACATCACCGACGGCACCCAGGTGCTGGCGCTGCCGAAGGCGATCCAGCGTGACCCGATCCGCGACACCTTCGAGCACGTCGACCTGATCCTGGTCCGCCGGGGCGAGAAGGTCACCGTCGACGTTCCGGTCCAGCTGACCGGCGAGGCCGCCCGGGACACCCTGATCGTGCACGACCACGACACCCTCTCGGTGACCGCGGACGCCACCAAGGTTCCGGACCACCTCGACGCGTCGATCGAGGGCCTGGAGGCGGGCACCCAGGTGACCGCTGGTGACGTCGAGCTGCCGGCCGGCGTCGAGCTGGCCGTCGACTCGGAGCTGACCGTCGCGTCGATCACCGCCGCTCCGACCGCCGAGCAGCTCGAGGCGACGCTGCCCGAGGTCGAGACCGCCACCGACGAGGCCGAGGCCGAGGTCGGCGAGACCACCGAGGGCTCCGAGGGCGCGGACACCGAGGCGGCCGCCGAGGCCACCGAGGGGCGCACCGAGGCCTGATCGGTTCGTACTGTGCGACAGGCGTCCCCGAATGTTCGGGGGCGCCTGTCGGCATATCGGGAGTCGGTGGGATGGGCGTCGGAAGGGACGGGTCGTGACGGACGAGGCGGGGCCGTGGCTGGTGGTCGGCCTGGGCAACCCGGGTCGGGAGTACGCCGGCAACCGGCACAACGTCGGGTTCATGGTGGCCGAGCTGCTGGCCGGGCGGGTGAGTGCGCGGTTCGGGCGGCACAAGCGGGCGGTGGCCGAGGTGGCCGAGGCGCGGCTGGGGTTCGGTGGGCCGAAGCTGGTGCTGGTGAAGCCACTGACGTACATGAACCTGTCCGGCGGGCCGGTAGCGGCGTTGGCGCAGTTCTACAAGGTGCCGACGACGCAGGTGATCGCGGTGCATGACGAGCTGGACATCGACTTCGGTCAGGTGCGGATCAAGTTCGGCGGCGGCGAGGGCGGGCACAACGGCCTGCGCTCGATGTCGAAGTCATTGGGGACGAAGGACTACGCCCGGGTGCGGTTCGGCGTTGGCCGCCCGCCGGGGCGGCAGGATCCGGCGGATTACGTGCTGTCGGATTTTGGCGCGGCCGAGCGCAAGGAACTCGATTTCCTGGTGGACCGGGCCGCCGACGTGGTGGAGTCGGTGATCACCAAGGGCGTGGAGCCGACCCAGAACCTCTACCACGGCAGCTGAGCCGGGCGGGGCGTACCCGAATCGGAAACGGCGGGCCGGTAGTCTGCGCCTTTCAGCGTGCCGCGACCGGCGACGCGAGTCGCGGCGGATCGGCCCGTGCGGGCAGCGCGGCGAGGCGACGGGAGCGGACAGATGAGCAGTCCTCCGATGATCGATGGCGCGTTCGCCCGATGGTTGGCGTCCCGGGCCGGGCAGGCGCTGCTCGACCTGCGCACGGAGATGGGTTTCGCCGACGCCGGCGCGCTGAAGTCGGCCGGGGACAAGGTGTCGCACGACCTGATCCGCACGGAGTTGGCGAAGTGGCGTCCGGGTGACGCGGTGCTCTCCGAGGAGGACGAGGGGTCGCGGTTGGCCTGGGCCGCGGAGGTGAACACCGGAGCGGTGTCGCGGTTGAACGCGGACCGGGTGTGGATCGTTGACCCGTTGGACGGCACCCGGGAGTTCTCGGAGGAGGGCCGCTCGGACTGGGCGGTGCACGTGGCGCTCTGGGCACGCAACGCGCCGAGTCCGCACGGGCTGGTCGCCGGGGCGGTGGGGTTGCCGGCGCAGCAACGGGTGCTGGGCACGGACTACCCGCCGGCGTACCCGCCGATGACGGTGGAGGCGGCGACGGCCGGCGAGCGGAAGATCCGCCTGGCCGCGAGCCGGAGCCGGCCACCGGTTTTCCTGACCGATCTGGCCGAGGACGTCGGGGCCCACCTGGTGCCGATGGGCTCGGCCGGAGCGAAAATCGCCGCCGTGGTCACCGGCGAGGTGGACGCGTACATCCACGCAGGTGGGCAGTACGAGTGGGACTCGGCGGCCCCGATCGCTGTGGCGACGGCCACCGGACTGCACGCTTCCCGGATCGACGGTTCTGCGCTGAAATACAACGAGGCGGATCCGCGGCTGCCCGACCTCCTGGTCTGCCGCGAGGATCTCGCCACCCGGTTGCTTGCAGCGCTGCAAAAACATTCCGGGTAGCCTGAGCGAACTTTCTTGACATGCCCGACCGGAAAGGTCTGGAAATCGGATGAGCGAGCGAATCGAGCCGGTGTCATGACCACCCCCGCGGCGTACCAGGTCTCCCACCTGGACGCCCTGGAAGCGGAGAGCATCTTCGTGATGCGCGAGGTGGTCGCCGAGATGGAACGCCCGGTGATGCTCTTCTCCGGTGGCAAGGACTCGATCGTCATGCTGCGGCTCGCGCAGAAGGCGTTCGCCCCGGCCAACGTCCCCTTCCCGGTCATGCACGTCGACACCGGGCACAACTTCCCCGAGGTCCTGGAATACCGCGACCAACGGGTCGCCGAACTGGGGTTGCAGCTCGTGGTGGCGAGCGTGCCGGAGGCCCTGGCCAGCGGCATGGTCCGGGAGTCCGGTGACGGCATGCGCAACCGGATCCAGACGCCGGTGCTGCTGGACGCGGTGGAGAAGCACCGCTTCGACGCGCTGTTCGGAGGTGCCCGCCGGGACGAGGAGAAGGCCCGGGCCAAGGAGCGGGTGTTCAGCTTCCGCGACGAGTTCGGTCAGTGGGACCCGAAGAATCAGCGGCCGGAGCTGTGGTCGCTGTACAACGGCCGGCACCACCCGGGCGAGTCGATCCGGGTCTTCCCGCTGTCCAACTGGACCGAGCTGGACGTCTGGCACTACATCGCCCGGGAACGCATCCCGCTGCCGTCGATCTACTACGCGCACGAGCGCGAGGTGATCGAGCGGGACGGCATGTTCTACGCCGTCAACGAGTTCTTCCGCCCCCGCGCGGGTGAGGAGCGGTTCAAGGCGCAGGTGCGCTACCGCACCGTCGGCGACGCCTCCTGCACCGCCGCGGTCCGCTCCGACGCGGACACCGTGGAGAAGGTCATCGAGGAGGTGGCGGCCACCCGGATCACCGAGCGCGGCGCCACCCGTGGTGACGACCGGGTCAGTGAGGCCGCCATGGAGGACCGCAAGCGGGAGGGCTACTTCTGATGAGCACCGAGATCGTGGCCCCGACGGCCGAGGCGCGGCCGATGGACCTGCTGCGCTTCGCGACCGCCGGCAGCGTGGACGACGGCAAGTCGACCCTCATCGGCCGGCTGCTCTACGACACCAAGTCGCTCTTCACCGACCAACTGGCCGCCGTGGAGGCGGTCAGCGCGGCCCGCGGCGACGAATACACCAACCTGGCGTTGCTCACCGACGGTCTGCGTGCCGAGCGGGAGCAGGGCATCACCATCGACGTGGCGTACCGGTACTTCGCCACCCCCCGGCGCAAGTTCATCATCGCCGACACCCCGGGCCACATCCAGTACACCCGCAACATGGTCACCGGCGCATCGACCGCGGACCTGGCGCTGATCCTGGTGGACGCGCGCAAGGGCCTCGTCGAGCAGTCCCGCCGGCACGCGTTCCTCTGCTCCCTGCTGCGGGTGCCGCACCTGGTCCTCTGTGTCAACAAGATGGACCTGGTCGACTGGTCGCAGGAGGTCTACGAGCGGATCGCCGACGAGTTCACCGCGTTCGCGGCGAAGCTCGACGTACCGGACCTGACCGTGGTGCCGGTCTCCGCGTTGCGCGGCGACAACATCGTCACCCGGTCGGACAACATGCCCTGGTACGAGGGCCCGTCGCTGCTGCACCACCTGGAGCGGGTGCACATCGCCAGCGACCGCAACCTGGTCGACGTCCGGTTCCCGGTGCAGTACGTGATCCGTCCGCAGTCCACCACGGTCACCGACTACCGCGGCTACGCCGGCCAGGTCGCCTCCGGCGTGCTGAAGCCGGGCGACGAGGTGATGGTGCTGCCGTCCGGCTTCACCAGCCGGATCGCCGCCGTGGAGACCGCCGACGGGCCGGTCCCGGAGGCGTTCCCGCCGATGTCGGTGACGGTACGACTGGCCGACGAGATCGACATCTCGCGGGGTGACCTGATCTGCCGGCCGAACAACGCACCGGCGGTGGCCCAGGACATCGAGGCGATGGTCTGCTGGATGGACGAGACGGCCCCCCTGCGGGTTGGCGGCCGGTACGCGATCAAGCACACCACCCGGTCGGCGCGGGCGATCGTGCGCGGGCTGTACTACCGGCTGGACATCAACTCCCTGCACCGCGACGAGTCCGCCGACGAACTGCGGCTCAACGAGATCGGCCGGGTGCGACTGCGCACCACGGTGCCGCTGCTGGCCGACGAGTACCGCCGTAACCGCACCACCGGCGGCTTCGTCATCATCGACGAGGCGACCAACCGCACGGTAGGCGCCGCCATGATCGTCGAAGCCAGCTAGCCCCACCCGCCAGCTCGCCGGGTCCGCCAGCGCGCGGCTGCCCGCAAGATCGCGCTCGATCCAGGAAGTAGTGGCCTCGCCCAATGGGCGAGGCCACTACTTCAATGAACGAGCACGATCTCCATCCCCGCCTCCCGCCCGGCCCTCCGCCCGGCCACCGGCAGAGGTGGGTGGAGTTGGGGGTGGGTGGGGAGCGGTTCGGGTTAGGGCAGGCGGGTGGCGCCGGGGGAGGGGAGGACCGTCACGGTGCCGGGGGCGGTGAAACCTCGCTCCGCGTACGCGTCGGTCACGGCGGCGGCTACCGCGTCGGCACGGTCGGCCTCGATCAGCGCGAGCACGCAGCCGCCGAAGCCGCCGCCGGTCATTCGGGCACCCAGCGCGCCGGCCGCCAACGCCGCCTCGACCGCGGTGTCGATCTCCGGCACGGTGATCTCGAAGTCGTCGCGCATCGAGACGTGGGAGGCAGTCAGCAACGGGCCGATGTCACGGACCCGGGCGGCGCGGAGCAGCGCCACCGTGTCCAGTACGCGCTGGTCCTCGGTCACCACGTGCCGGACCCGTCGCCGGGTCTCCTCGTCGTCGAGTTGCGCCAACGCGGCGTCGAGCTGGTCGACGCCCACGTCCCGCAGCGCGGCAACGCCGAGCGCGCTGGCCCCGGCCTCGCAGGAGCGACGGCGGGCCGCGTACTCCCCGTCGGCGTGGCGGTGCGGCGCCCGGCTGTCGATGACCAGCACAGCCAGCCCGTCGGCGTCCAGGTCGAACGGGATGTGCTCGACCGACTCGTCCCGACAGTCGAGGAAGAGGGCGTGCCCAGCGCGGCAACGGATGGCCGCGGACTGATCCATGATGCCGGTCGGCGCGCCCACGTAGACGTTCTCCGCCCGTTGCGCCAGCCGGGGTTGCAGTTCCGGGGCGAGCTCCAGCTCGCCGAGGTCCAGCAGGGCAGCCAGCACGGCCGACTCCAGCGCGGCCGAGGAGGAGAGCCCGGCGCCCAGTGGCACGTCGGAGGCGATCGCCAGCCGGGCACCGGGCACCGGGTGACCGGCCTCGCGCAGCGCCCAGACCACACCCGCGACGTACGCGGCCCAGCCGGTGACTCGACCCGGCTCGGCGACGTCGTCCGCGCCGAACGTGATCGCCTCGCCGGAGAGCTCGGACCAGGCCGTCCAGTGCTCCCCGTCCTGCCGGTCGGCAGCGACGACGGTGCGCATCGGCAGCGCGAACGGCAGCACGAAGCCTTCGTTGTAGTCGGTGTGCTCACCGATCAGGTTGACCCGGCCCGGGGCTGCCCAGCGGCCGGCAGCCTCGCCACCGAACTGCGCGGAGAAGCCGGCGGCTGCCCGCGCGGCGACATCACCGCTCGGATGGGTCATGACTGCCCCAGGATGTGCGTGCGGTAGAACGCCCAGGCATCCCCGACCATGTCGTGCAGGGTCGGCTTCTGCGGCACCCAGCCCAGCTCCTCGCGGGCCAGCGCGGAGGACGCGACCAACTCGGCCGGGTCGCCCTCGCGGCGCGGCGCGACCTCGACGGGCAGTTGGTGCCCGGTGACCTCACGGACCACGTCGACGACCTGGCGGTTGGTGAAGCCGTTGCCGTTGCCCAGGTTGTAGATCCGGTGCTGGCCGCTGGTGGCCGCGTCCAGCGCCAGCAGATGCGCGCGGGCCAGGTCGGCGACGTGGATGTAGTCGCGGACGCAGGTGCCGTCCACTGTGGGGTAGTCGTCCCCGAAGAGCTGGAGCTTCTCCCGGCGGCCGGCGGCGACGTCCAGCGCGATCGGAATCAGGTGCGTCTCCGGGTCGTGTCGCTCGCCGAGCGTGATGTCGCCGTCGAGGTGGGCGCCGGCCACGTTGAAGTAGCGCAGCGACACGGCGGCCAGCCCGTGCGCGATCGCCTCGGAGGTGAGTGCCATGTCGACGGCGAGTTTGGTGGCGCCGTACGTGTTGGTGGGTGCCTTGACCGCGTTTTCGGTGATGGGCAGCTCGGTGGGGTTGCCGTAGACGGCGGCGGTGGAGGAGAAGACCATCCGGGGCACTCCGGCGGCCCGGACCGCGTCGATCAGGGCGAGCGTGCCGATGGTGTTGTTCTGCCAGTACAGCTCCGGCTTGACCATCGACTCGCCGGCGGCGATCAGGGCGGCGAAGTGCAGCACCCCGTCGAACCCGGCGTCCGCGGTGACGACCTGGGCGGCGTCGTGGATGGACGCCTCCACGTGGGTGGCGTCCGGGGCGAGGGCCTCGCGGTGGCCGGTGCGTAGGTCGTCCAGGATGACCACCTGGTGACCCGCGTCCAGCAGCATCCGGGTCACCACGCTCCCGATGAAGCCGGCGCCCCCGGTGACGAGCAGTTTCACGTCGTTGCCTCCTGCCTGGCCCGCCCGGGACGTGGCCCTTCGGTGATCACACTAGGGCGGTGGCCGGCGCTCTCGCCGTTACCACCGTCAACCCCATTCCATCATAATCTCTCATGATTAAACAGAGCCGAACATCTGTCCGCCGCTCCGCGTGATCCCCGGTGCGGTGGGCCCACGGTGTCTACCATCTCTGTCATGCGGGAAGCGGCCCGTACCGGGCTCCGGCGACACGCGCGGGCACACCCCCGCCGCGACCCTGGCCCGCTCGCCCGGGCCGTCGCCCGGGTGCTGGTTCGCGCCGCGGATGGCGCCACCCGACTCGTGACCGACCTGCTCGGGACCGGTCCGACGGCCGGCCGGGAGCACATCTCCGAGGCCGATCTGCGTGACCTGGTCGCGGCGAACACGGTGCTCGACCCGGACGAGCGGCGGATCATCGACGAGGTCCTGGTGGCCGGTGCCAGTCTGATCCGCGAGGTGATGATGCCGCGCACCGAGGTGGTCTTCCTCCCGGCGCGGCTGACCATCGTCGAAGCCGCCCGACTGGTCCGCGCCGAGACGCACACCCGTTACCCGGTCACCGACGGCACGCACGACGACGTGGTCGGCTTCGTGCACCTGCGTGACGTGCTGCTGCGTCCGGACGCCGACCCGTGCCTCACCGTCGGCGAGTTGGCCCGGGAGGTGAAGCGGCTCCCGGGCAGCAAACGGGTGCTCGCCGCGCTGACCGAGATGCGCCGGGAGGGCCAGCACCTCGCGGTGGTGGTCGACGAGTACGGCGGCACGGCCGGGATCGTCACCCTGGAGGACCTGATCGAGGAGTTGATCGGCGAGATCCACGACGAGTACGACGCCACTCCGGACCCGGTGCACGCCGGCCTGCCCGCCGTGGTGGACGGCCGCCTCAACCTCGCTGACTTCGCCGAGCGGACCGGGGTGGCACTACCCGCCGGACCGTACGAGACGGTGGGCGGGTTCGTCATGGCCGCGCTGGGCCGGCTCCCGGTGACCGGCGACGAGGTGCCGGTGTCGGGTGCGCCCGCCGAGGTCGGCGCGCCCGATCCGGCCGAGCTGCCGGCCGGCTGGCTGCTGCGGGTGCTCACGTTGGACGGCCGCCGGGTGGCCCGACTCGCCGTCTCCGCCGCCCACACCACCGAGCAGAGCACCGGGCAGCGCCCCGGGCGGCGCCGCGAGTACGACGCCGCCTCGGCCTCGGTTGGCGGCCCCGAACAGGCCCGGGAGGCGATGGCGGGGCAGCACCGCCGGGTCGCGGTCGGGCCGACGCGCCGGGTCGGCGCGGGCGAACCACGCGAGGTCAGCACCCCGGCACCGGCGGGCCGCAGCCGACCCGCCGGCCCGTCATGACGGACCGGGTTGCTTGCTGACAGAATTATCGCCATGTCCGACGTTCCCGCCCGGCCCCGCGTCTTCTCCGGCATCCAGCCGACAGCCGACTCGTTCCACCTCGGCAACTATCTCGGCGCGGTGCGGCACTGGGTGGCGCTACAGGACACCCACGACGCGTTCTACTGCGTGGTGGACCTGCACGCCATCACCGCGGGGCATGATCCGGCGCTGCTGCGCCAGCGGACCCGGGTGGCTGCGGCCCAGCTCTTCGCGGTCGGGCTCGACCCGGAACGCAGCACCCTGTTCGTCCAGTCGCAGGTGCCCGAGCACCCGCAGCTGGCCTGGGTGCTCGGCTGCATCACCGGCTTCGGCGAGGCCAGCCGGATGACCCAGTTCAAGGACAAGTCGCAGAAGCAGGGTAACGAGCGGGCCAGCGTGGGGCTGTTCACCTACCCGGTCCTCCAGGCCGCCGACATCCTGCTCTACCAGGCCAACGCGGTGCCGGTCGGCGAGGACCAGCGCCAGCACCTGGAGCTCTCCCGCGATCTGGCCCAGCGCTTCAACTCGCTGTTCGGCGCGACGTTCACGGTGCCCGCGCCGCACATCGTCAAGGACACTGCCAAGATCACCGACTTGCAGGACCCGACCGCGAAGATGTCGAAGTCGTCGTCCTCGCCGGCCGGCATCATCGACCTGCTGGACGATCCGGCCCGGTCCGCGAAGAAGATCCGTTCGGCGGTGACCGACACCGGTCGGGAGATCGTCTTCGACGCCGAGACCAAGCCCGGTGTGTCCAACCTGTTGACCATCCACTCGGCGCTCAGCGGCCGCAGCATCGACGAGCTGGTGGCCGCGTACGCGGGCCGGGGCTACGGCGATCTGAAGAAGGAGCTGGCCGAGGTGGTGACGGACTTCGTCCGGCCGATCCAGGAGCGCACCCGCGCCTACCTCGATGACCCGGCGCAGTTGGACAAGCTGCTCGCGGCCGGCGCGGAGAAGGCCCGTGCGGTGGCCGCGACGACCCTGCGGTCCGCGTACGAGCGGGTTGGGTTCTTCCCGCCCGTGCGCGGCGAGTAGCTCCGCGGTACAGGTGGACGGCTCGGTGGTCGGAGGGGCGGCGCGAAGCGTGGATCGCAGTGGCGGGGTGCCGCCGACCGGCGACACCATCCAGATCGGCATCGCGGTGGACATCCCCGAGCCGTGGGGTGCCCTGCTCACCCGGCGGCGGGTCGAGGCCGGTGACCCGCTGGCGGTGCCCGCGCACGTGACGTTGCTCGGGCCCACCGAGATCCGGACGGCGAACCTGCCGGCGATCGAGCGGCACCTGGCCGCCGTCGCCGCCGCGCACCTGCCGTTCACGCTGCATCTGCGGGGCACCGGCACGTTCCGTCCGGTCACCCAGGTGGTGTTCGTCGCGGTGGCTGCCGGGATCAGCGAGTGCGAGCTCCTGGCCGCGGCCATCGCCGCGGCGCCGGGTCTGCACCGCGAACTCCGGTTCCCGTACCATCCGCACGTCACAGTGGCTCAGGACGTGGCACCGGAGGCCCTGGACAAGGTGTACGAGGATCTGGCCGACTTCTCCGCGATGTTCGAGGTCGACGGGTTCACCCTCTTCTCGCACAGCGGGCAGGCCAGGTGGCAGCCGCGTCGGGACTTCTGCCTCGGCAACTGAAGCGCCGGCAACCGAACCGCCAGCAACCGAACCGCCAGCAACCGAATTGCCGGCAACCGAACCGCCAGCACCTGAAGCGTCGGCGACGCGCCGGCCGGCGAGCATCGGGAGCCGGTTGCCACTACAGCGGTGGGAGATCGGCGAGGATGATCGCGTGAACGTGATCGGCCGGATCGAGGCGGGCATCGACCGCTGGGTGAGCGCCGCGCGCCACCGGTCGGGGCTCTTCGATCATGTGTGGCGGGCCGGCGTGCTGTACGGCGAGGTGCTGGCCGGCCGGTTGGCCGCCGCGATCGCCTACTACGGCTTCTTCGCGGTGTTCGCCCTCGCCCTGGTGGCGTTCTCCATCTTCGGCGCGATCCTGGAGGACAACGACGAGGTCAGCGCGGCGGCGGCCGACTTCCTCAAGGAGAATCTGCCGTTCCTGGACGCCGAGCAGATCGCCAACTCCAGCGGCACTGTCGGTGTGGTCGGCCTGGTCATCCTGGTCTTCACCGGGATCGGTTGGGTCGAGGCCATCCGGTCCTCGCAGCGGTTGATGTACCAGCTCAACCAGCAGCCGGGCAATCTGGTGGTGCGGCGGCTCGTCGACCTGGGCGTGATGATCGGCGTCTTCGTGCTGCTCGGCGTCTCGGTCGCGGCGGTGGACGCGTTGGAGTCGCTGCTGCGTTTCCTGCTGCGCAGCACCGGGTCGGTGGGTCTGACCACCATCAGCGCGGTGCTCAGCGTGCTGGTCAACACAGTGCTCGCCACCGCGTTGCTGCTGGCCGTGCCCCGGCTGCGGATGAGCCGGTCCCGGCTGCGCCCGGTGGTGGTGCTGGTGGCGGTCGGCATCACGCTGCTGAACACCGTCGGGCGGTACTACGTGGTGCGGACCGAGCGGAACCCGGCGTACACCGTGGTGGCCGGCGCCGTCGGTCTGCTGCTCTACCTCTACCTGCTCAACCAGTTGGTGCTGTTCGGCGCGGCGCTCCTGGCGACCAGCACCAACGGCCGAGTGGTGGACCTGGCGGAAACCCCCGCGCCACCGAAGGATGTCGACGAGGGCATCGACCCCGGTACGCCGGGCGGTGCGGGCTGATGACGGAAGGCGCACAGGTGCTGATCTCGGTCGACTCGGACTCGTCGGTGCCCCCGTACGAGCAGGTGCGCGTGCAGCTCGCCGAGCTGATCGGCGACGGCCGGTTGCCGGTGGGCAGCCGGCTGCCGACCGTCCGGCAGCTCGCCGCCGACCTGCGGTTGGCCGCGAACACGGTGGCCCGCGCCTACCGGGAGTTGGAGGCGGCCGGGCTGCTGGAGACCCGGGGTCGCAACGGCACCTTCGTCGCCCCCGGGCGGGACGACGCCGTCGACCGGTTGCAGCGTGCGGCGGCCGGCTACGCGGCGGAGGCGGCCCGGCTCGGCGTGCCGCCGGCCACCGCGCTCGCTCTGGTCCGCGCCGCCCTGGACGCCGTCCGCCCCGGCTAACCGGCCGCCGATCGACCGTCGGACGGGCGATAACTGAGCAGAACGGCGTCGTCGCTCGCGTTCGCGGACCATGATGAGCCGGTGGGCGCACTCATGACACTGGACCTGCCGGCGGACTCACCGCTCCTCGGCCTGCCGTGGATCATCACCTTCGGGCCGCTCGGTGACCTCGACGAGTGGGAGCCGGTGGTCTGCGGGCCGTACGAGCGACCGCACGCGTTGGCCCTGGCCGAGGCGGTGGTGGCCGAGGAGCAGCTGATGGCGGTGGTGGAGCCGTTGCTGCCGGCGCTGTCGGCCGACGAGATCCGCAGCGAGATCGCCGCCGCGCAGGTCGCCGCCGAGGACGAGGCCCGCCAGGTGGAGGGGGCCGACCTGTACGGGGACTTCGAGGACGTGATCGACGAGGAGTTGGACGCGGCAGCCGACGAGGCCGGCCACGGTGAGCCCGCCGAACCGCCGGACGAGGCCGAGGTACGCGCTGGTTTCACCCGGATCGCGGCGTTGCTCACCGCGAAGTGAGAGGTCAGCGGGTCGGCGTGCGGTCCAGCACGCAGAACTCGTTGCCCTCGGGATCGGCGAGCACCGTGAACTGTTCGGCCCCGGTCTGCCCGACGTCGACCTGCCGCGCGCCGAGGCTCAGCAGCCGTCGTACCTCAGCCTGGGGGTCCGTGTCCGCGACCAGGTCGAGGTGCAGCCGGTTCTTGCCCCGCTTGGCGGTGCCCGAGCCCTGCAACCACACTGTGGGCGCGGCGGCGGACGGCTGCCCCGGCGGCCAGAGCTTGGCGCTGCCGTCGTCGCCCTGCTCGACCTCGTAGCCGAGCGCAGCGGACCAGAACGAGACCATCAGGTCCAGATCCTCGACGTCGAGCGTGCACTGGGCGATCCGTACCACCATGGGCTCACCTCCGTAGTGATGGTGCCCGATGCGGTACCCGTGACGTCTGCGGGTCTAACCACTGGCGTTACACGGACACCGGCGCCACGCGGAGCGGACTCCGCGCGGCGCCGGTGGCACCTCACCCCCCACCACAAGGGGCCGGTAGCCCAGTCGCCCGTCGGCGCGGGGCACGACGAACGACCAGGTCGAGAACGAGTTACCCGTTCAGCGCTGTTCCAACCAGACTGCCGCGTCAATTGGCAGCAGCTGACCGGAGCCCTGTTCGGTGAGCTCGTCGCTGGCGACGAGCGGCTGACCGTACCCGTCGATCAGGACCGGCGCGCCGCTGAAGTTGACCACGCAGGTCAGCACGGTCGCGCCGGCGGAGCGGGAGAAGGCCAGCACGCCCGGCTCGCTCTCCCGCCAGGTGACCTCGTCGGCGTCGAGGGCGAGCGCGGGATGAACGTGGCGGATCCGCAGCGCGGCCCGGTACAGCTCCAGGGTCGAACCGGGCACGTCGGTCTGCGCCGTGACGGACAGCGCCTGCCAGAGTGCCGGGGCGGGTAGCCAGCTCAGTTCGCTGCCGGCCGGTCCGAAGCCGTACGGGGCCAGCTCGCCGCTCCACGGGATGGGCACCCGGCACCCGTCGCGGCTCTCGCCGGTGCGCAGGAACGCCGGATCCTGGCGCAGCTCGTCGGGGAGGTCGAGGACCTCCGGCAGGCCCAGTTCCTCGCCCTGGTAGAGGTAGGCGCAGCCGGGCAGGGCGAGCATCAGCAGGCTGGCGGCCCGGGCTCGGCGCAGCCCTTCGACGCCGTCGCCGTACCGGGTGACGTGCCGCTGCTTGTCGTGGTTGGACAGCACCCAGGTGGTCGGCGCCCCGACCACTGTCGCCTCGGCCAACGCGGTGTCGATCACCTTGCGGAACGAGTCGGCCGACCAGGTGGCGTCGAGGAAGTCGAAGCTGAACGCCTGGTGCAGCTCGTTTGGGCCGATGTAGCGGGCCAGGCGCTGTGGCGTCTCGGCCCACGCCTCGGCGACCGCCATCCGACCGCCCGGGTAGCTGTCCAGGATGGGCCGCCAGGCCCGGTAGATCTCGTGCACCTCGTCCTGGTCAAAGTACGGCAGCCGGCCCTTGCCGAGCAGTTCGACCTGGCGCTGACCGGTGGTGGCCGAGCTGAAGCCGACGTCCGGCAGCCCTTCCGCCTTGATCATGCCGTGCGCCACGTCGACGCGGAATCCGTCGACGCCCCGGTCCAGCCAGAACCGCAGCACGTCCTCGAACTCGGCGCGGACCTCCGGGTGGCGCCAGTTCAGGTCCGGCTGCGACGGGTCGAACAGGTGCAGGTACCACTGACCGTCCGCGATCCGGGTCCAGGCGGGGCCGCCGAAGATGCTCTCCCAGTCGTTCGGGGGCAACTCACCGTGCGCGCCCTGGCCGTCGGCGAAGAGGTAGCGGGCCCGCTCCGGCGAGCCGGGGCCGGCGGCGAGCGCGGCGGTGAACCAGTGGTGCGCGCTGGAGGTGTGGTTGGGCACCAGGTCGACGATGATCCGCAGGCCGTGGGCGTGCGCGTCGGTGATCATCGCGTCGAAGTCGGCGAGGGTGCCGAACATCGGGTCGACGTCCCGGTAGTCGGCCACGTCGTACCCGCCGTCGATCATCGGCGAGGTGTAGAAGGGGGTCAGCCAGAGCGCGTCCACCCCGAGGTCGCGCAGGTACGGCAGGCGCTGCCGGATGCCCTGGAGGTCGCCGGTGCCGTCGCCGTCGCTGTCGGCGAAGCTGCGGACGTACACCTGATAGACGACCGCGGAGCGCCACCAGTCGTCGTCGGTGGCGTGCGGCGGGGTGGCAGCGCTGATCATTCGAGCAATATGCCGGCCCGCCGCTGCAAGAGTCAAGCAGATCTTGCGTAAGACAGGCGGGCGGAACTCGGCGCGACAGCTGTGGAACCGCGCACCACCAGCTCCGGGCGGAACAGGTACTCCGAGTGCGGGGCGCCGTGCCCGTTGATCTCGTCCACCAGGGCGCGGACGGCGGCCACCGCCATCGCGGTGACCGGTTGCCGCATGGTGGTCAGCGGCGGGTCGGTGAAGGCCATCAGCGGGGAGTCGTCGTAGCCGACCACGGAGAGGCCGTCGGGGACGTTGAGGCCGCGCTGGCGGGCGGCCCGGATCGCGCCGAGCGCCATCAGGTCGGAGCCGCAGACCACGCCGGTGACGCCGCGGTCCAGCAGGCGGCCGGCCGCCGCCTCGCCACCCTCCACACCGAACAGTGACAACTCGGCCAGCGGGCCCAGGTCGGCTTCGGCGACGCCGGCCAGTCGAGTCATCGCGGAGCGCCAGCCGGCCACCTTGCGCTGCACCGGGACGAACCGGTCCGGGCCGGTGATCAGGCCGATCCGCCGGTGCCCGAGCGCGACCAGGTGGGCGACGGCCAGTTCGGCAGCCTCCCGGTCGTCGCAGGAGACGAAGGGCGCGCCGATGCCGGGCACGTACCCGTTGATCATCACGACCGGCAACGGCCGGGCGAGCAGTGCCCGGTAGCGGTCGTGGTTGGCGGCGGTGTCGGCGTGCAGGCCGGAGACGAAGACGATCCCGGAGACCTGCCGGTCCAGCAGCATCTCCACGTACTCGTCCTCGGTCACGCCGCCGGCGGTCTGGGTGCAGAGCACCGGGGTGAACCCGCTCTGCGCCAGTGTGGACTCGATGACCTGTGCGAAGGCGGGGAAGATCGGGTTGTCCAGCTCCGGCACCACCAGGCCGACCAGCCCGGCGCTGCGCTTACGCAGCCGGGCCGGGCGCTCGTACCCGAGCACGTCGAGGGCGGTGAGGACGGCCTGCCGGGTCTCCGGGGCCACGCCGGGGCGGTCGTTGAGCACCCGCGACACCGTGGCCTCGCTGACTTCGGCCTGCTGGGCGATGTCGGACAGTCGAGCGCGCATGGCGGCACTTTAGCCCACCGGCAAGTTCTTGCGGGGTGCTCTGCAAGCCCTTCCATTACTTGCAACGTCTTGCTAACGTCCCCGCAACATGCGAGAGCAGCGGCGCAGCATCCGTGCGCCGGATGGCAAGAACTTCCAGAGGTTTCCACTGGCGGGCCGCCCTTCCCCCGGCGGACCCGCCATGACGACAGGAGCACCGATGCGCATCCGTACCGCGGGTGTGGTCGCCCTCTTCGCCCTGGCGCTCGCCGCCTCGGGCTGCGGTGGCGACAGCGACGAGCCGGCCGCGAAGGACACCCCCAAGGCCGCCGGCGGCAAACTGGTGATCTGGGCGGACGACAAGCGGACCGCCGCCCTCAAGCCGTTCGCCGAGAAGTTCGGCCAGGAGAACGGCGTCACCGTCGAGGTCCAGGCCGTCAGCAAGGACCTCCAGACCAACTTCGTCACCGCGTCCCAGCAGGGCAGCGGGCCGGACGTGGTGGTCGGCGCGCACGACTGGATCGGCAACCTGGTGCAGAACGGCGCCATCGACCCGGTGCAGCTCGCCGCCGAGCAGAAGAGCGCCTTCAACGCGACCGCCATCAAGGCGGTCACCTTCAACGGTCAGCTCTACGGCGTTCCGTACGCGCAGGAGAACCTGGCGCTGATCCGCAACACCGAGCTGGCCCCGGAGGCGCCGAAGACCATCGAGGACCTGGTCGCCAACGGCAGGACGCTCAAGGCGTCGAAGAAGGCCACCGAGACGCTCTGCCTCCAGGTCGGCCAGAACGGCGACGCGTACCACATCTACCCGCTGTACACCTCGGCCGGCGGTTACCTCTTCGGAACCGGCGCCAACGGGGACTACGACCCGAAGGACCTGGGCGTGGGCAAGCCCGAGTCGATCGAAGCCTTCAAGAAGATCGGCGCGCTCGGCGAGAAGGGCGCGGGCGTGCTCAAGCGCTCCATCGCCGACACCAACTCGATCGCCACCTTCACCGGCAAGAAGTGCGCGTACCTGGTCTCCGGGCCGTGGGCCGTGGCCGACGTGAAGAAGGCCAACATCAAGTACGACATCTCGGCGATCCCCGGCTTCGCCGGCGGCAAGGAGGCCCAGCCGTTCGTGGGCGTGCAGGCGTTCTACGTCGCCGCCAAGGGCAAGAACAAGGCGCTGGCCCAGGAGTTCGTGGCCAACTACACCACCACTCCCGAGCTGGCCGTAGCGCTGTACAACGCCGAGCCCCGGCCGCCGGCGCTGAACGCCGCCCTCGACCAGGTCAAGGGCACCGACCCGGACCTGGCCAAGTTCCAGGAGGCGGGCAAGAACGGGCAGGTGCTTCCGGCCATCCCGGCGATGGCCGCGATCTGGGACCCGTTCGGCAAGGCCGAGGCAGCCGTCATCGGCGGGGCAGACCCGACCAGCACCATCACCGCGGCCGGCAAGACCATCTCCGGCCAGATCAAGTAATGAGTACGCCGCTGTCCGGCCCGGGGTCTGCCACGCAGGCCCCGGGCCGGGAGCCCGCCGGCTCCCGCCCTCCGCGATCTCGTCCGTCGCGTACCCGCGACGACGCGCCGATCACCCTGACCGGGCTCGCCGGCAAGGTGCTCCTGCTCGGCCTGACCGCCGGTGTCGCGGTCTGGGCGGCGTTCCCGCTCATCGCCGCCGGAATGTGGCCCGGCCTGGCACTGCTGGCGGCGTCCACCGCCGGGCTGTTCTACCTGTACCTCACCCGCCGGCACATCCCGGCCAAGTACCTGGTCCCGGGGACCCTGTTCCTGATCGCCTTCCAGGTCTTCCCGGTGCTCTACACCGCCAGCACCGCCTTCACCAACTTCGGCGACGGGCACCGGGGCAGCAAGGACGACGCGATCGTCGCCATCCAGTCCTCGTCGGTCACCCAGGTACCCGGATCCGCCGAGTACGCCCTGTCCATCGCCACGAAGGGCGACCCGGCCACCGGTGCGCTGGTCTTCCTGGTCACCGACCCGGGCACCGGCGCGGTCTCCGTCGGCGACACCGACGGGCTGCGCCGACTCGACCCCGCCGACGTCACTGTCGCCACCGGTGGCCGGGTCACCGCCGCCGACGGGTACACAGTGCTGACCGTCGGCCAGGCCAGCTCCCGCAGCAAGGAGATCACCGACCTGGTGGTGCCCACCCCGGGCGGCGCGGTGCGCTCCAGCGGTCTGTCCCGCGCGTACGAGGGCAAGGCGGTGCGGGCGTACGACGCCGGCTGCGACTGCGTCCGGGACACCGAGACCGGGCAGACCTGGACCGCCGACGCCGAGGCGGGCGCCTTCGTCGCCGCCGACGGTGAGCGGCTGGCCCAGGGCTGGAAGGTCAACGTCGGGCTGACGAACTTCACCCGGGTGCTCACCGACGAGAACATCTCCGGCCCGTTCCTGAGCAGTCTCATCTGGAACTTCGCCTTCGCCATCGGCTCCACCGGCGGAACGTTCCTGCTCGGCATGCTGATCGCCCTGGTCCTGCACTCGCCCCGGATGCGCGGCACCAACCTCTACCGGGTGTTGCTCGTCCTGCCGTACGCCATGCCGTCGTTCGCGATGCTGCTGGCCTGGCGGGACATGTTCAACGCCGACTTTGGCCTGATCAACAACCTGTTCGGGGTGAATGTGGACTGGTTCGGGCAGGCGTGGACGGCCCGCTTCGCGGTCATCCTCGTGCAGCTCTGGCTCGGCTACCCGTACATGTTTTTGGTCGCCACCGGCGCGTTGCAGGCCATCCCGCGTGAGCTGACCGAGGCCACAGCGGTCGACGGCGCCTCGCCCTGGCAGTCCTTCCGTGCGGTCACCCTGCCGCTGCTGCTGGTCGCGCTCTCCCCGCTGCTGATCTCGTCGTTCGCGTTCAACTTCAACAACTTCAACGCGATCTACCTGACCACCGAGGGTGCTCCCTTCCCCGCCGACAACCCGGCCAGAGGCGCCACCGACCTGCTCATCACGTACACCTACCGGCTGGCCTTCGGCGGGCAGGGCGCGCAGTTTGGCTTCGCCGCCGCGATCTCACTGTTCATCTTCGCCATCGTCGCGGTGGTCTCCGCGGTCAGCTTCCGGCGGACCCGCAAACAGGAAGAGGTGTACGCGTGAGCGCGAGGAGTGAGCTTGCGAGCCCCGCAGTCGCGAACGAAAGGTGGCTCGCGTGAGCGCGAGGAGTGAGCTTGCGAGCCCCGCAGTCGCGAACGAAAGGTGGCTCGCGTGAGCGCGAGGAGTGAGCTTGCGAGCCCCGCACGGCGGCGTAATCGCTGGTTCGCCCAGGTCGGCTGGCGGCATCTGGTGGCCCTGCTCGGCGTGCTGTTCAGCCTCTTCCCGATCGTGTTCGTGCTCTCCGCCGCACTGAACCCGCTCGGCACGTTGTCCACCACCGAGTTGGTGCCGACCGGCGGGGTGTCCCTCGGCAACTTCGGCGGACTGTTCGAGCGAACCGCCTTCGGGCGATGGTTCCTCAACTCGCTGCTGATCGCCGGGGTGGCGTCGTTCGCGTCGGTGTTCCTCTCGGCGCTCGCCGCGTACGCGTTCTCCCGGATGCGGTTCCGCGGCCGCCGGGTGGGGCTGCTCTCGCTGCTGCTGATCCAGATGTTCCCGCAGTTCCTGGCGATCGTGGCGATCTACCTGATCTTCGGCACGATCACCGACCTGTGGCCGTCGATCGGTTTCAACACTCCCTGGGGCCTGCTGCTGCTCTACCTGGGTGGCGCACTCGGGGTGAACACCTGGTTGATGAAGGGTTTCTTCGACACGCTGCCCCGGGAGCTGGACGAGTCGGCGACCATGGACGGCGCCTCGCACGCCCAGGTCTTCTTCCGGATCATGCTGCCGCTGGTGGCGCCGATCCTGGCGGTCGCCGGGCTGTTGGCCTTCATCGGCACCATCAATGAGTTCCTGATGGCCAACGTCTTCCTCACCAGCACGGACTCCAAGACCCTGGCGGTGGGGATGTACGGCCTGTTGGAGGGCAATGAGCGCAACAACAACTTCGGCATCTTCGCGGCCGGCACCCTGCTGACCGCGATCCCGACGGTGCTGGTCTTCCAGTTCCTCCAGCGGTACATCGTCTCCGGGCTGACCTCGGGCGCCGTCAAGGGTTGAGACCTGGGGGCGGTCGATCTCCGGTGGCGCGAGGTAGGGTGCTTCGGCACCGCCACGACGCTGCTCAGCGAGAGCGGGCCAGCGAACGTGTGGCGCGCCTGCTTCACTAGCCGCTGGCGGTTTCGCCGCCTCTTCATCCGCCGTCCGGTGCGGTTCCCGGGGAGAACTCTCGTGCAATTGTCGATCTTGATGCCGGTCTACAACGAAGCGGAACGCGTCGCGGAGGCCCTGAAGCAGGCCCTCGCCGTGCGGTACCCGTGCGAGATTGAGATCGTGGTGGTCGACGACGGTAGTACTGACGCAACTGCGGAGATCCTCGGTCGGATGGATGACGCGCGGCTGCGGGTCGTGACGCACCCGCGTAACGCGGGCAAGGGCGCGGCGATCAAGACGGCCGTGGACAGCGCCCGCGGCGAATACATGGTGATCCTGGACGCCGACCTGGAGTACGACCCACAGGACATTCCGAGGCTGCTGGCACCGGTCCTGGAGGGGCACGCGACAGTCGTCTACGGCAACCGCACCTTCGGCAGCCACAGCGCCTACAGCTTCTGGTACGTGGTCGGAAACCGAGGGGTCACCACGGCGGCGAACGTCCTGTTCAACTCCTACATCGGCGACCTGGAGACGTGCTTCAAGCTGATGCCGGTGGAGCTGTACCGGTCGCTGAACATCCGCTCCCGCGGGTTCGGCATGGAGGCCGAGGTGACGGGCAAACTGCTGCGGCGGCGGATCCGCCCCTACGACGTGCCGATCACCTACCGGGCGCGGGGCCGGGACGAGGGCAAGAAGATCACCTGGCGGGACGGGGTCGAGGCGTTGTGGATCCTGGGCCGGGAACGGGCCCGGCGTCGTCCCGACGGCGTCCCCGCCAAGACGCTCGCTGACCGATGACGACCACGAAGCACCGGAACCCGACCACTATCGCTCGGATCGTCGTGGCGCTCGTCGGGGTGGGCTGCCTGCTCCTGACCGTCCAGGGCGCCGTGCAGGCCACCGGCCGCGGCGCCGCCCTGATGAGTGACCGCGAACACGACCTCCCCGCACTCCAGCACCAGGTGGACCTGGAGACGCTCTGGGGCCAGTTCGTCGAGCAGGTGCCGCCGGGCAGCCGGATCTCGCTCACCCCGGCCCGGGCCAACAAGGACCTGTGGCGTCAGCGGTTGAGTGAGCTGGCCGTGCTGCACGGATGTGTGGTCGTCCAGGGTGCGCCGCAGGACTACTCGGTGGGCGTCGCCTCGGTGCAGCGGAAGCGGCCGACCAGCGCCGGCGTGCGGCTGGTCGTACGGAAGGTCGACTGACGGCATGGATCCCACCCCGGTGCTCGCCGTACTCGCCCTCCTCGTCGCCGGTTTCCCGCTGGCCTTCGCGATACTGCGCAGTCCCTTCCTCGCCCTGCTGCTCGCGCCCCTGGTGGCGGCGTTGCTGAGCACTGTCGCGGTGGTCCTGATGCTGGTCGTCGGCGGTCCACTGCCGCTCTGGATAGCCCTGGTGCTGGCCGCCGGGGCGGCTGGCGCCTGGTGGCTGTTGCGCCGCCCCGGCGAGCCCGCGCCGTACGGGCGGTGGTCGCACGCGCTGCTGATCGCGCTACCACTGCTCCCGCCGTGCCTCATGATCTTCGAACCGGCCCACCAGTGGGACGCGCACTCGATCTGGTGGCTGCACGCCGGCTACTTCGCCAACGGGAGCGAGTACGCGCGGGCGACGATCGGCAGCCCCGCCTTCGTCTTCTCGCACACCGACTATCCGCCACTGGCCTCCGCGCCCGTCGCGGCCGTGTGGAGCGTCGTCGAGCCGGACTTCCGGACCGCCCAACTCGTTGGCGCGCTGGTCACCGTCTCCGCGGTCGCGATGCTGGTCTACCTGGTCCGGCGGGCGCTGGGCCGGGTGTCCGCGCGGGTGGCCTGGGCGCTGGCCATCGCGGTGGGCCTGGCAACCTGGTCGAACGTCCCGTACGCGGTGACCGGCGGGCTCGCCGACGCGCTCTGGTCCGCCGCCTTCGCCGGAGCGGTGGTGGCCCTGCTGCTCAGTGCGGAACCGCTGCGCCGACCCCTGTTGCCGCTGTTGCTGCTGACCGTCGCGGCGCTCAGTAAGAACGAGGGGCTGATCGCCGCCGCGGGCCTGGCCGTGCTGGTCACCGTGCGGGCCCGCGCCGACCTGCGGCGAGCCGCGCTGGTCTGGCTGCCGGTGCTGGCCGGGGGCGCCTGGGCGGTGCTGGCCCGCCTGTTGGACGCCCAGTCGGACATCACCAACGGCGGCTCGGGTGACCGGGGCGCGGAGGTGGTGGAGCGGTTCCAGTTCACCATCGCGGCGCTGTGGGACGTGGTCGGTCCGGTGCTGGTGGGTGCTGCCGTGGTGGCGCTGCTCGGCACGCTGTTCCTGCGAGGGCGACGGCGTGCCGCCGGGCTGGCGGCCGACGGCTGGGTGTGGGCGGCCAACGGCTACTACCTGGCTGTTCTGGTCGGGACGTACCTGTCCGGCCCGAACGACATCGAGTGGTGGTTGGCGACCTCGGTGCACCGGGTGACGCTGCCGGTGCTGCTCCTGGCTGCGGTGAGCCTCGCCGGTTGGGTCGCCGTCGCGTTCGGCGGTGACAGCCGGGCGGAGTCGCAACCGGTGCTCGACCAGCCGCGCGAGCCGGCCCTGTCGGGTGCCACCCCCCACAGCGACCGGTTGATCGACTGATCCGCGCCCGTCGGCGGTTCCCACTACTACGATCCGTCGTTCATAGGGAAGTATGGCGACCGTGGAAGCTCTCAGACTCATCCTCCTCTACGTCCATCTGATCGGGTTCGCCCTGCTGCTCGGTGGCTCGATCGCCCAGTACGCCAGCGGTCGGCTACGCATCAACCCGGCCATGCTGTGGGGCGCGGTGATCCAGTTGCTGACCGGGCTCGGCCTCTCCGCGCCGCTGCGCGACGGCGACGAGCCGGCCCCGGCAAAACTTGTGACGAAGTTGGTGATCGCGCTGCTGATCTTCGTCATGGTCTTCTTCTCCCGGAAGCGGGACGTGGTCAACCGCGGTCATTTCCTCGCGATCGTCGGTCTGACCCTGGTCAACGCGGCGGTCGCGGTCTTTTGGCGGTAACGTCCGAGGAGGAAAGCGCCTCCAGAAAACGGACGTTGCGGACGCCTCGGCGCTCGGTTACCAGCACGAAGAGTGACTTGCCCCACGCAAGGGTTACACGCGGGTAACAGGCGCTCAACAGTCGTGCACGATTGTCGGCCGGTGGGTGGGCGCGGGCGTACGCTCCCGTCCGTAACGTGGGACAGCCGGCGGCATACCGCAGGTCGGCTGATGGGCTGCCACCGCATTAGGCGCGGTGTGCAATGGGAAGGAGACGTCTTGCGCTCGGTGCGTGGGATGCGGATCGCCTCGATCTTCGCGGTGGGTGGGCTCGCGCTCACCGCCGCCGCTTGTGGCGAGGCCCCCAAGGATGACAACAACGCCGGCAGTGGCGCCAAGAAGTTCAGCGCCTGCATGGTGACCGACGTCGGCGGCATCGACGACAAGTCGTTCAACACCTCGGCCTGGAAGGGTCTGCAGGAGGCCAAGGCCGCCAACGACAACATCGACATCAAGTTCGTCGCGTCCAAGGCCGAGGCCGACTACGAGCCGAACCTGACGCAGTACGTCAACCAGAAGTGCGACTTCATCCTGGCGGTCGGTGGCCTGATGGCCAACGCCACCTCGAAGATCGCCAAGGCGAACCCCAACCAGGAGTTCGGCATCGTCGACGCGAACCCGGGTGACGCCAACGTCTACCCGATGCAGTTCGACACCGCCCAGGCCGCGTTCCAGGCCGGCTACCTCGCCGCTGGGATGAGCAAGACCGGCAAGGTGGGCACCTACGGTGGTCTGCCGATCCCGCCGGTCACCATCTTCATGGACGGCTTCGTCGACGGTGTGACGTACTACAACACCACCAAGAAGAAGAACGTCCAGGCGCTGGGTTGGAACAAGGAGACCCAGAAGGGCTCCTTCACCAACGACTTCGCCAAGCAGGACGAGGGCAAGAAGGTCTCCGACGCGCTGGTCGCCCAGGGTGCGGACATCATCATGCCGGTCGCCGGTGGCTCCGGCCTCGGCACCACCGCCGCGGCCAAGGCCTCGGGTGGCAAGTACAGCACCATCTGGGTGGACGTCGACGGCTGCGAGAGCACCCCGGACTGCGCGGCCATCATCACCACCGTGGTCAAGAACATCCCGGAGGCCGTCAAGGAGGCCGTGGTCAAGGCCGCCGCTGGCGACAAGCTGCCGGCCAACCCGGGCTTCGTCGGCACCCTGGCCAACAGCGGTGTCTCGATCGCCCCGTACCACGACTTCGACAGCAAGGTTCCGGCCGAGCTGAAGGCCGAGGTCGACAAGATCAAGGCGGATATCGCCGCCGGCACCATCACCGTCACCTCGAAGGCCCAGCCGACCAAGTGACAACCGGCCGGCCCCTCCGATGAGATCATCGGGAGGATCGGCGGGGGACAGGTACGACCGATCGGCCGCTCCGGCTCTGCGGATACCCCGCGGGGTCGGAGCGGCCGATCGCGCACCACGGCGGCCGGTCCGGTCCGGTCGGTTCCACGGCAGCTAGGCTGCACCATCGCTCGCACTCCAGGAGGTTGCGCTGAGACTCGAACTGCGCGGCATCACCAAGCGGTTCGGTGATCTGGTCGCCAACGATCACATCGACCTGACGGTGGAGCCTGGAGAGATTCACGCCCTCCTCGGCGAGAACGGCGCGGGCAAGTCGACCCTGATGAACGTGCTCTACGGGCTCTACCAGCCCGACGAGGGCGAGATCCTGGTCGACGGCAAGCCGCTGAAGCTGAAGGGCCCCTCCGACGCGATCGGAGCCGGGATCGGCATGGTGCACCAGCACTTCATGCTGGTGCCGGTCTTCACCGTCGCCGAAAACATCATGCTCGGCGCCGAGCAGGTCCGGGGCGGCATCGCCGGCTTCCTGGACCGGCGTCGGGCCCGGCGCGAGGTCACCGAGGTGTCCGAGCGCTACAACCTGCGGGTCGACCCGGACGCGGTGATCGAGGACCTGCCGGTCGGCATCCAGCAACGAGTCGAGATCGTCAAAGCGCTCACCCGCGACGTCGACCTGCTCATCCTGGACGAGCCGACCGCGGTGCTCACTCCCCAGGAGACCGAGGAACTGCTGACGGTCATGCGGACGCTCAAGGCGGCCGGCAAGTCGATCGTCTTCATCACCCACAAGCTCGGCGAGGTCAAGGCCATCGCCGACCGGATCACGGTGATCCGACGCGGCAAGACCGTCGGCACCGCCTCGCCCGAGGCCAGCCGGGACGAACTGGCCGCGTTGATGGTCGGGCGCAACGTCCGGCTCACCGTGGACAAGACCCCGGCCACGCCGGGCGAGCCCGTGCTGGAGGTGGCCGGGCTCGTGGTCGACGACGACCGGCAGATCCGCGCGGTCGACGGTGTGGACCTGACCGTGCGCGCGGGTGAGGTGCTCGGCGTGGCGGGCGTACAGGGCAACGGTCAGACCGAGCTGATCGAGGCGGTCATGGGCCTGCGCCCGGTGCTCGCCGGCACGATCAGCCTGGCCGGCGACCGGATCGACGGCTGGAAGCCCAAGAAGGTGCTCCGGGCGGGCGTCGGCTACGTGCCCGAGGACCGCAGCGTGGACGGCCTGGTCAAGGAGTTCAGCGTCGCGGAGAACCTGGTGCTGGACATCTACGACCGACCGCCGTTCGGTGCCGGGCTCGCGCTGAAGCCGGACGCGATCGCCGCCTCGGCGAAGGAGCGGATCGAGCAGTTCGACGTCCGTACCTCATCGGCCGACGCGGCGGTGGGCACCCTCTCCGGCGGCAACCAGCAGAAGGTGATCGTGGCCCGGGAGCTGTCCCGGCCGCTGAAGCTCCTCATCGCCGCCCAGCCGACCCGTGGCGTCGACGTCGGGTCGATCGAGTTCATCCACAGTCAGATCATCCACGAACGGGACATCGGCACCGCCGTCATGGTGGTCTCCAGCGAACTCGACGAGGTGATCGGGTTGGCCGACCGGATCGCGGTGATGTACCGCGGTCGGATCATCGGCATCGTCGGCCCGGACACCCCGCGTGAGGAGATCGGTCTGCTGATGGCCGGCATCAGCCCGGACGCGGCCCACGACGCCACCGAGGGCCCGGCGAGCGCCGATGGTTCCGCGAGCGAGGACAAGGCATGACCAACCCCAACCCGCAGTCCGGCTCGCCGGACAAGGAGCCGGCGAGCGAGGCGCAGGCCGCGCAGAACGCTCTCGGCAACACCGAACGGGCCGAGGTGGCGACCGAGCCGGACCGCTCGGTGGCGAAGCCGGGCCCGGAGCCGGAGCCGAAGCCGAGCCTGGGCCGGTTGTTCCTGGACAACCTCTGGGCGGCCAACACCTTCACGGTGACGCTGCTGTCGTTGGTGCTGGCGATCGTTGTCGGCGCGGTGCTGATGATCATTTCTGATCCCGACGTGCTCGCCACCTACTCGTACATCACCTCGCGCCCGTCCGACGCGATCAACTCCAGTTGGACGCTCGTCAGCGAGGCGTACGCGAACCTGTTCAAGGGCTCGGTCTTCGACCCCGAGGCGTTCTCCGGCTGGTTGGACGGCGCCAACGGCTGGCAGGCAGTGCTCGCGCCGATCTCGGAGACGCTGACCTACGCGGCGCCGCTGGTCTTCACCGGTCTGTCGGTGGCGCTGGCCTTCCGTGGCGGCCTCTTCAACATCGGCGCCCAGGGCCAGGCCACCATCGGCGTGATCATGGCGGCGCTGGCCGGCTTCCTGCTGCCGCTGCCGCCCGGCCTGCACCTGCTGGTGGCGGTGCTGGCCGGCGCGCTGGGTGGAGCGATCTGGGGTTTCATCCCCGGCATCCTCAAGGCCCGTGCCGGCGCGCACGAGGTGATCAACACGATCATGCTCAACTACGTCGCCACGTACTTCCTCACCTGGCTGATCGTGCAGAACGGCGTGCAGGACCCGAACCGTACCGACGCGATCAGCAAGGCGGTGGACAACTCCGCCCAGCTGCCCCGACTGCTCGGCGACAACCTGCGGGTGCACGCCGGCATCCTGCTCGCCGTGCTGGCCACCTGGGCGGTCGCCTGGCTGCTCAACCGCTCGACGCTCGGCTTCGAGCTGCGCGCGGTCGGCGCCAACCCGGACGCCGCCCGGACCGCCGGCATCAGCGTCACCCGGACGTACATCCTGATCATGGTCTTCGCCGGGATCCTGGCCGGCCTCGGCGGTTCGAACATGGTGCTCGGCTCCACCGCCAGCGCGCTGACTCCGCTGGTGGTCGCGCAGATCGGCTTCGACGGCATCCTGGTGGCGCTGCTCGGGCGGGTGAAGCCCTGGGGGGTGCTGCTGGCCGCGCTGCTGTTCGGTGCGCTTCAGGCCGGTGGTAACCGGATGCAGTCGTACTCCGGGATCTCGCTGGAGCTGGTGACAGTGCTCCAGGCGCTGATCGTCATCTTCATCGCCGCACCGGCCCTGGTGAAGGCGATCTTCCAGCTCCGGGCCGCGCGCGCCGCCCGGTTGCAGACGAGCCTGGCGAAGGGCTGGTAACTCATGTCCACCATGGCTGTCCCCGACATCGCGGTCGCCCCGGTCGACGAGGGCTTCTGGACCCGCAGCCGGAAGGTCGGTCTCACGCTGCTGGGGCTCGGCCTGCTGTCCGCGGTGCTCTTCGGCGCGCTCGCCACCGACCAGCAGGCCCGGTTCACACTCAGCGACGACGCGGCCGGTGCCGCGTTGGAGATCAACGGAACGATCGGGGCGATCCTGTTCGGGATCATCACGATCGCCGCCGGCGCGGCGCTGCTCGCCGGGGTGCCGAAGCGGTGGTTCCTTCCCGTGCTCGGCGTCGGGCTGGTCGCCTTCGTGCTGTCGTTCCTCTGCTGGCAGGTCTCCGCCGCGCCGGCCGGGCAGAACTTCATGCCGCTGGTCAACATCATCCGGGGCACGTTCATCCTGGCCCTGCCGCTGATCTTCGGCGCGCTCGCCGGGGTGCTCTGCGAGCGGTCCGGCGTGGTCAACGTGGCCATCGAGGGCCAACTGCTGATGGGCGCGTTCAGCGGTGCCCTGTTCGGCAGCATCTCCGGCAGCGTCTGGGTGGGCCTGGTCGCCGCCGCCATCGGCGGCGCGTTCATCTCGCTGCTGCTGGCCGTCTTCGCCATCCGCTACCTGGTCGACCAGGTCGTCATGGGCATCGTGCTGAACCTGCTGGCCGTCGGCGTCACCGGCTTCCTCTACGAGCGGCTGATGCAGACCGACGCCGCGAAGTACAACAGCGCGCCCCGCTTCAGCAACTGGGAGATCCCGCTGCTGAAGGACATCCCGGTGCTCGGGCCGGCGTTGTTCCGCGGCAACATCTTCCTCTACCTCGGGCTGCTCCTGGTGCTGGTGATCCACATCGGGCTGTTCCGCACCCGGTGGGGGCTGCGGACCCGCTCGGTCGGTGAGCACCCGATCGCCGCCGACACGCTCGGTGTCAAGGTGCTGCGGGTCCGCTACCGCAACGTGCTGCTGGCCGGCGTGGTCGCCGGCATCGGCGGGGCGTCCTACACGCTGGCGCTCTACTCGTTCACCAAGAACATGATCGGCGGTAAGGGCTTCATCGCCCTGGCCGCGCTGATCTTCGGCCGGTGGAACCCGACCGGCGCGCTGCTCGCCGCGCTCTTCTTCGGCTTCGCCGACCAGCTCGCCACCTACCTGGGGGCCATCAACAGCGTCATCCCCAGCCAGTTCCTGGCCATGCTGCCGTACCTGGCGACCATCCTGGCCGTCGCCGGGCTGGTCGGCCGGGTCCGGGCACCGGCCGCCGACGGCAAGCCGTACATCAAGGGTTGACCGATCACCGCAGTCCGCTGCGCTGGCAGGGGCCGGGGACCCGGCCCCTGCCCGCTTCTGACCTGGGTTACTTCGGCAGAATGATGGCATGACCGACATTGACTGGGCGCAGTTGCGCGCCGCCGCCACCGACGCGATGCGGCACGCGTACGCGCCGTACTCGACGTTCCCGGTCGGCGCGGCCGCGCTGGTCGACGACGGCCGGGTGGTGGTCGGCTGCAACGTGGAGAACGCCGCGTACGGGGTGACGCTCTGCGCCGAGTGCGGGGTCGTGTCCAGCCTGCACGCCACCGGCGGCGGTCGGCTCGTTGCGCTCTCCTGCGTCGACGCGACCGGCGAGCCGTTGATGCCGTGCGGCCGCTGCCGCCAGCTGCTCTGGGAGCACGGCGGGCCGGAGTGCCTGATCGAGAGCAAGACCCGGCCACTGCGGATGGCCGAGCTGCTGCCGCACGCCTTCGGCGTGGAGGACCTGGAGGCCGTCACCGGGGAGACGCCGGTGCCGGTGGTCCCGGAGCGGCTCGCTGCCTGGCGCGGGCGCGGCACCGTCTTCGTGCACCCGGACATGTCCGCCGGTCAGCAGGTCTGGACGGCGTACTGGGAGCGGTCGGCCGGCGACGACGCCGGCGCCGAGACCGGGGTGCTGGAGGAGGCGCCGAGCTGGGACGACCCGGCCGAGGCGATCACCTGGGGCCTGGCCCGGACGCCCCGGGTGGTCGTGGTGGACGCCACCGGCACGATCTTCTGGGCCGGTGAGGGTGAGCCGCCAGCGGAGATCCCCGTGCGCTGGTCTTGACTGTGGTTGCTGTTTGGGGGCGGGGCCGGCCGTGCCCGGCTCCGGGCGGTCAGGCTTGATCCCTCCGCCGGGCACGGTCGGCCCCGCCCCCGTCGTGGTAACCGGCCGTGCGTCGGTGCCGCCATTCGACTAGGAAAGATCTTCTGATGAGTTCTGGGTTTGCTGCTGTTGACGTTATTCGGGTGAAGCGGGATGGGGGTGTGCTGTCGGACGCGCAGATCGACTGGGTGGTCGACGCGTACACCCGGGGGGTTGTCGCCGACGAGCAGATGTCCGCGCTGGCGATGGCGATCCTGCTCAACGGCATGACCGGCCCGGAGATCGCCCGGTGGACCGCCGCGATGATCGCCAGCGGTGAGCGGTTGGACCTGTCGGCGGTACGCCGGCCGACTGTCGACAAGCACTCCACCGGCGGCGTCGGCGACAAGATCACTCTGCCGCTCACCCCGCTGGTGGCCGCGTGTGGCGCGGCCGTACCGCAGCTGAGCGGGCGGGGTCTCGGGCACACCGGCGGCACGCTGGACAAGTTGGAGTCCATCCCGGGCTGGCGGGCCACGGTGAGCAACGACGAGTTCATCGCCCAGCTGGACGAGGTCGGTGCGGTGATCTGCGCGGCCGGTGCCGGGCTCGCCCCCGCCGACCGCAAGCTGTACGCGTTGCGCGACGTGACCGGCACCGTCGAGGCGATCCCGCTGATCGCCAGCTCGATCATGAGTAAGAAGATCGCCGAGGGCACCGGGGCGCTCGTCCTCGACGTGAAGGTCGGCTCGGGCGCCTTCATGAAGTCCGTCGACCAGGCCCGCGAGTTGGCGCGCACCATGGTCGAGCTGGGCGGTGCGCACGGGGTGCGGACGGTCGCCCTGCTCACCGACATGTCCACCCCGCTCGGCCTGGCGATCGGCAACGCGGTCGAGGTGACCGAGTCGGTCGAGGTGCTGGCCGGTGGTGGACCGGCCGACGTGGTGGAGCTGACCCTCGCACTGGCCCGGGAGATGCTCGACGCCGCCGGTCTGCCGGACGCCGATCCGGCGGCGGCGCTGCGTGACGGCCGGGCCATGGACTCCTGGCGGGCGATGATCCGGGCGCAGGGCGGCGACCCGGACGCGCCGATGCCAGCGGCCGCCGAGGTGGAGGTGGTCCGCGCCGAGCGGGACGGGTACGTCGCGGCCGTCGACGCGTACGCCATGGGGGTTGCGGCGTGGCGGCTCGGCGCGGGTCGGGCGCGCAAGGAGGACCCGGTCAGCGTTCCGGCCGGTGTGGTGTTGCACAAGCGGCCGGGTGACGAGGTGCGGGCCGGTGACCCGCTCTACGAGCTGCGTGCCGACGACGTGACGCGGATTCCGGCCGCGCTGACCGAGGCCGCCAACGCGGTGCGGATCGCGTCGACGGCCCCGGCGGCGACGTCGTTGGTCATCGAACGCATCGGCTGATCGATCCGGCGTCGCCCTGGCGTGGTGCCGGTCACCTGGGAGCGCTATTGTCCCAGGCCAAGGGGGGACAACCGGCCTTGCGCCGGCGCGAGCAGACAGGAAGATCCGCCGTGACCGTTGCTGCCCCCGACCCACGTGAGGTGCGCGAGGCGAGCCTGGACGAGCTGTCCCGGCTCGGCCTGCCGTTGCCGCCGGCCCAGTTTCCCCTCGTCTGGGAGCCGGGTGACCAGATCGATCTGCGCCCGACCGTGGAGATCGAGGCGCGGATCGCGGTGCTGCACCTGATCCTGGCCCGCTGTTTCGGGATGCCCCCGCAGGCGGCGATGAGCTGGCTGCTCGGCTCGCACCTGGTCGACATGGTCACCCCGCCGGAGTGGCAGTTCGTGATGGGCGGCAAGGGCGACCACCGGTCGTTCGTGCTGCACCACGACGCGCTCTTCGCGCTGGCCTGGGTGCTCGGGCTGAGCAAGCAGCTCGACCCGACGCTGGCCGTCGACGAGCGGCTGGTCGAGCGGCTGCCGCACATCGCCGAGGGGGAGACCTTCCCGCACTGGCGCTCCCGGATCCTCACCGCGCCGCAGCACCCGGCCGACGCGGCCGCCCTGCTGGATCTGCACTACTGCCTGGACTGGGCGTACCTGGAGACCGAGCGCGGCGGCCGGCGTGCGCCGGGCCTGGTCGACGCGAACGCGATCGGGCAGCGGCGTTGGGCGCTGGAGTGGGCGGTGATCCTGCGCGGGCCGTACCACGACGAGCCGCCCGGCTGGGAAGAGGTCGACCTCTCCACCTGAGGTCAGCGAGGTCGCAGGACGTCGAGCCGGACCGCCACGGTGACCCGGACCGGTTCGGGCAGCGCGGCCAGCCGGGCGGCGAGCGCGGCCGGGTCGGTGTGCCAGGCGCTGGGGCCCATTCCGACCAGGGTGGCGACCTCCGGCTGGGTCAACGCCAGCTCCGCCCGGTGCACGGCCGAGCTGACCGGCGTGAAGTGCCCGCCCAGGCTGCCGGCCACCCGGTCGGCCTTGTCCGGGTCCACCCGCAGCAGGTCGAGGGCGTCCACCAACTCGGCGAGGTGGTCGGTGTCGGGCGTGACCACCAGCAACGTGCCGGCCGGGTCGAGCACCCGGTGGAACTCCGGGCCGTTGCGCGGGGCGAAGACGTTCAGCAGCACGGCGGTCGAGGCGTCGGCGAGCGGCAGTCGCTGCCAGGTGTCGGCGAGCGCGGCGGCGGCCCGGGGATGCGCGCGGGCCGCGCGGCGCAGCGCCGGCTTGGACACGTCCAGGGCCAGACCCACGGCGTCCGGCAACGCCGCCAGCACCGCGCCGAGGTATCGGCCGGTGCCGGCGCCGGCATCCACCACCAGGGGGTACGCCTCGAAGTCGGGCGTCGGCGTCGCGCGGAGCCGACCGACGGCTTCCGTCGCGGCGTCGGAGAGGGCGGCCGAGATGAGGTCGTAGTGGCCGGCGGCGAGGAAGTCCGCCCGGGCGGCCACCATCTCGGCGCTGTCGCCGACGTGCGGGGCGCGCCCGGCGAGGAGGTTGACGTACCCCTGCCGGGCGATGTCGAAGCTGTGCCGGCGCGGGCAGCGCAGCGCACTGGTGGTGCCGGCGGTCGCCTCGGCCAGCGGCTCGCCGCAGACCGGGCAGCGGAGTCGGTCCAGGATGCGGGGGTCCACGTCAGGCCTCCGCTGCGGGCTGCGGCCGGGTGGCCCGAGGGCCCGGTTCGGCGAGGTTTTCGACCACCCGGTGGGTGAGCGCGCCGAGGGCGTCGACCTCCGCGGGGGTGAGCAGGTCGATCAGGTGCCGGCGGACGGCGGCCACGTGACCGGGTGCGGCGGACTCGATGGCCTGCCGGCCCGCCGGGGTGAGCACGACGATCGAGCCGCGGGCATCGTCGGCGCACTCCTCGCGGGTCACCAGGCCACGCTGCTGCATGCGGCTCAGGTGGTGGGAGAGCCGGCTACGTGACCACAGCATCCTGTCCGCCAGCTCGCTGAGGCGCAGGCGCCCCTGGGGTGTCTCGGAGAGGTCGGACAGCACGTCGTAGTCCGGCTCGGAGAGGCCGGCGTCCTGGGTCAGCTCCCGGGCCAGCTCCAGGTCGAGCAGTCGACGCATCCTGCGGTAGCCGCGCCAGGCGCGGTCCTCCCGTTCGTCCAGCCACCGGGGTGCGTCCATGCGGCGAGTCTAGCGCTTTCGTTGACATGTCATCGATTTGCCTCTAGCTTCGATGACATGTCAACCAATTCCCGCCAGGGTGATCCGACCGGCCGCCGCGCGGATGCCGGTGTGAGCGACCGACTGTGGGAGCTGTTCGGTCAGCGAGGGCGCGGCGTGCTGGTCACCCTGCGCCGGGACGGGCGGCCCCAGCTGTCCAACCTCGACTACCTGGCCGAGCCGGGGTTGATCCGCTGCTCCACCACCGGGAATCGGGCGAAGGTGCGCAACCTGCGCCGCGATCCCCGGGCCAGCTTCCACGTGACCACGCCGGACGGCGGCGCGTACGCGGTCGCCGAGGGGACCGTGACGCTCACCGAGCCGGCCGTGGCCACCACCGACGAGACGGTCGACGAGCTGGTCGAGGTCTACCGCCGGATTCGCGGCGACCACCCGGACTGGGCGGACTACCGCGCCGCAATGGTTGCCGACGGGAGGCTCGTGATCCGCCTCGACGTACACCGGGTGTACGGCTGGCGGCCATGACGCCCGGCCGGTCCCGTACCGGTCCGCCCAGGCCGCTGACTAGGGTCTGAGCATGGTCGCAACTATCCGGTACGAGGACATCGTCAAGGTCCCGAAGGCGCTGCTGCACGACCACCTCGACGGCGGGCTGCGGCCGGCGACGATCGTCGACCTGGCCGCCGAGGTGGGCCACGAACTGCCCACCACCGACCCGGAGGCGCTCGGACGCTGGTTCGCGGACGCGGCGGACTCCGGTTCCCTGGAGCGCTACCTCGAGACGTTCGCACACACCGTGGCGGTCATGCAGACCGCGCCCGCGCTGCGTCGGGTGGCCCGCGAGTGCGCCCTGGACCTGGCCGCCGACGGAGTGGTCTACGCCGAGGTGCGCTTCGCCCCGGAGCAGCACCTGGAACGGGACCTCAGCCTGGACGAGGTGGTCGAGGCGGTGCTGGTCGGGTTCGCCGAGGGCACCGCCCAGGCGGTCGAGGCGGGCCTGACCATCCGGGTGGGCACCCTGCTCACCGCGATGCGGCACGCCGCCCGCTCCCAGGAGATCGCCGAGCTGGCCGTGCGGCACCGGGACGCCGGGGTGGTCGGCTTCGACATCGCCGGCGCCGAGGCGGGCTTTCCGCCCACCCGGCACCTGGACGCCTTCGAATACCTCCAGCGGGAGAACTTCCACTTCACCATCCACGCCGGCGAGGCGTTCGGTCTGCCGTCGATCTGGCAGGCGATCCAGTGGTGCGGCGCGGACCGGCTCGGCCACGGGGTGCGGATCGTCGACGACATCGCCCCCGACGGCTCGCTCGGCAGGTTGGCCGCGTACGTCCGGGACAAGCGGATCCCCCTGGAGCTGTGCCCGTCGTCGAACGTGCAGACCGGCGCGGTGGCCTCGATCGCGGACCACCCGATCGGCCTGCTGCGGGACCTGCGCTTCCGGGCCACCGTCAACACCGACAACCGGCTGATGAGCGGCACCTCGATGTCGCGGGAGATGTCGCTGCTGGTGGAGACGTTCGGCTACGGGTGGAAAGAGTTGCAGTGGTTCACCATCAACGCGATGAAGAGCGCCTTCATCCCGTTCGACGAGCGGCTGCGGATCATCGATGACGTGATCAAGCCGGCGTACGCGAAGTTGCTGGCCTGAGCTCAGCCATGTGGGTGGCCGGCGAGCAGCCCGGCCACCCGGCGCAGCACCTCCCGAGCCCGGGCCGCCTCCGCGCCGAGCCCCATCTGCCGACGCAGCACCGCGGGCTCGGCCCGCAGCAGCGCCACCCCGCGCCGAATCAGCACCCGAGGCGCCTTGCGCTGCTCGGACAGGTCACGGGCGAGCCGGCGCACGAAGGTGGCCCCGCGCGGACGGCGCAGCGCGTACGCCCCGGCGAGCAGGCCACGGCGACGGCACTCCTCGACGATCTCGGCGGCGAAGATCCCTTCGGCCACGAAAAGTGGCGATCCGGCGACATCAAATGGCCGGGTGGCTACCCGTCGATCTGCGCCGATCGCATAAACCGGCACATCGGCTCGGCCCTCGCGGGCAAGTTGGGCAATGATTTCCACCGCACTGAGGGCGTCCCAGGAGTGCGGCGATTCCCAATCCACCTGGCCGTTTCGTCTCGGCAACGTAGGGTCATCGCCGTCTTTGTAGAAGTCGTCCAAGCAAAGCACCGGCAAGCCGGTTTGCTGCGCTATGTACGACTTTCCGGACCCTGATGGGCCGGCCAGTAGGACAACTCGGTGCGGATGTTCCATTACCTTCAGTTACTCCGGCCAGACAGACTGCTATCAAATCGCATCAACATCTCATCACACCTTCGGTTGGGGACAACCTGGGCTTTCTTCTTGTCGACCGGCGTGATGGAATCTCGGGGGTCCGACCCGCCGGGTCGGTCGCTGGGCGTTGCCCGGGGCAACGCGTTCAAGCTGTAATCGCGAGGGCGGTGACGTGAGCAAACGGCCAAAGACGGCGGGCTCCTTCCTGTCGCGGCTGCGCCGGCCGGCCAGCCGGCTCCGGGACATGCCGATCTGGTCCAAGCTCGGTCTCATCATGATCGTGCCGACCATCGCCACGGTCGTGGTGGGCACCAGTGGTCTTGTCGACCACGTGGAGACGCTCAACAATGCCAACCGAGCTGGCGACCTGGCCAACCTGTCGAGCTATTCAGGTGACCTGGTCGACACCCTCCAGGACGAGCGGACCGCCGCCGTGCTGCTGCTGGGTGCGGACGGGACGCAGCCGACGGCGCAGTACCAGGAGGCCTACAACCGGGTGAACTCCCGGGTGGACCAGGCAGCGGCGCCCTACCGGCAGCAGCGGACCGAGATCGAGGACCTGCCGAGCAGCCTGGAGAGTCTGCTCGATGGCATCGACCAGAACCTTCAGGACCTGTCGGGCGTCCGCAGCCAGGTGTTCAACGGGAAGCTCGCGCTCACCGAGACCGTGCAGGCGTACGAGGGTCTGATCAGTGACCTGCTCGCCATCCGCGACTCCTCCACCCAGCTCGCCGGTGACAACCAGCTGAGCGACCGGATGCGCGCCGCCGCGGCTGTCGCCCGGGAGAAGGAGTTCCTCGCCGTACGCCGGGTCGTGGTGCACCGCGCGCTGGGCGTGAAGGGCGGGCAACGCCTGACCCCGGCACTGCGCAGGGACTACGTCGCCAGTGACACCGGCCAGCAGCAGGCCCTGCAGAGCTTCAAGGCCGTCGCCACTCCCGACGACGCGAAGTTCCACGACCAGACGGTCGCGGGCGGCGACCGCCGGCAGGCACAGAACTACACCGGTTGGATCGACGGCAACACCACCGGCAACATGCGCGGTGCGCCGTTCGGCCCGGACCAGTGGGAAGCCGCCATGACGGCCAACGCCAAGCTGATCCGCACCGTCGAGACGAAGCTCGACGGCGAAGTGGTCAACCAGGCCGACACGCTCCGCTCGGACGTCCAGCGCCAGGTCTTCCTGGAGACCGGCCTGCTGCTCAGCATGCTGCTGCTGGCCATCCTCTTCGCCTACCTGGTGGCCCGCTCGATGGCCCGCTCACTGCGTGAGCTGCGGCAGGGCGCGCTCTCCGTGGCCCAGTACGGCCTGCCACAGGCGGTGGCCCGACTGCGCGACCCGCAAGTCGTCGGGCAGCTCTCGCCGGTGCAGCTGGCCAACCAGATCGCCGAACCGCTTCCGGTGCGCAGCAAGGACGAGTTCGGCCAGGTGACCGAGGCGTTCAACGCCGTCCACCTGGAGGCCGTCCGTACGGCCGCCGAGCAGGCGGCACTGCGTGCCTCCGTCGCGACCATGTTCGTCAACCTGGCCCGCCGTTCCCAGATCCTGGTCGACCGCCTCATCGGGCACCTCGACCGGCTGGAGCGCGGCGAAGAGGACCCGGACCGGCTGGCCGAGCTGTTCCAGCTCGACCACCTGGCCACCCGGATGCGCCGTAACGACGAGAACCTGCTGGTGCTCGCCGGTGCCGACTCCACCCGTGTGCAGCGTGAGCCGGCCGCTCTCATCGACGTGCTGCGCGCCGCGCAGTCCGAGGTCGAGCACTACACCCGGATCGAGTTCGGTGTCATCGACCGCGACATCGAGGTCGCCGCGCACGCGGTCAACGACCTGGTGCACCTCGTCGCGGAGCTGTTCGACAACGCCACCGCGTTCTCCCCGCCCGACTCGCAGGTCATGGTCGAGGCACGCCGGGTCGGCGACCGCTCCTCGCTGTACGTCGAGGACCGCGGCATCGGCATCAGCGCCGAGCAGTTGCACGACCTGAACGAGCGGCTCGCGACGCCGCCGCAGGTGGACGTGGCCGTGTCCCGGATGATGGGCCTGGTCGTGGTCGCCCGGCTGGCGTCCCGGCACGGTGTCCGGGTCGAACTGCGCCCCGGCAACGAACGCGGCACGGTCGCCGACGTGACCCTGCCCACCTCGGTGCTGGTGCCCCGGGCGCTGTCCGGTCGGGTGCAGCAGCCCCCGGCGCTGCCGGCGGCCGGTGCTCCCCAGTTCGGTGGTCCGCAGTCCGGTGGGCCCGCGCCGGTGTTCGGCGCGCTGCCCGCGCTGGGCAACGGCCCTCGCCCGAGCGAGTCCGGCAACCAGGTCACCCTGGGCGGTCGCCCGTTCGACCCCGCGACGCGCAACGGTGCCGGTACCCCCGCCAACGGCGGCGCATACCGGTCGATGCCGGCCTGGTCCGATCTGACCGGCGCGGCCGGGACGAACGGCGTCAACGGCGGCGACGGGTTCACCCCCCGGTCGGCCAACGGCCCGGGGATCGACCCGCTGCCGCAGCGCCGGGCCGGGGACGAGACCCCGACCACCGGCCAGCAGCCGTCCATCCCGCGTCAGCTGCCGAGCAGCCCCGAGGCGCACCCGTACTCGGCGCCGCCGGTCTCCGCGCAGCCCTACTCCGGCGCGCCGGTCTCCGCCTCGCCGGCCTCCGGCCAGCCGTACTCCGGGCAGCCGTACTCCGGGCAGCCCTACTCGGGTGCGCCGTACGGCGGCGCGCCGGTGTCCGCCGCCCCAGCCTCCGGGCAGCCGTACGCCGGTCCGCCGGTGTCCGCGTCGCCGGTCTCGGCCTCGCCGGCGTCCGGTCAGCCGTACTCGAACCAGCCGTACTCGGCGCCGCCGGCCTCCAGCCAGTCGTTCAGCGGCTTCGCGCCACGATCCGCCCCGCCCGCGCAGGCGCCCAGCGCCCCGGCGCCGCCGGCCTGGCCGCCAGTGCCGGGTAGCGAGCGGGACACGGCCACCCCGCCGGTGCCCGAGCGGCTCGCCGCCGCGCTGGACATGACCACGGAGCTGCCGCGGGTGCCGCGACCGGGCGAGCAGCCGGCCGCAGCCCAGCCTCCGGCTCCCGCCCCGACCCAGGCCGCAGCGCCGGCCCCGGCTCCGCAGGCTCGGCCGGCTTCGCAGGCTCGGCCGGCGCCGCAGCAGCCGCAGGCGCAGAACCGTCAGCGGTACGCGGATGAGACGATGGAGCTGCCGATCTTCCGGGAGCTCGAGTCGGCCTGGTTCCGTACCCGTCGCCCGGGCTCCGAGGAGACCGCGGCCGGCGCGCAGCCAGCGACGAACGGCGACTCCGCGACCCAGCAGTTCGCCACGGTCGAGGCCACCGGTCGGGCAGTCCACAAGACACCACCCGGGACGACAGGTAACACACCGATGGCAGACACTCCGACGGTTGGAGGAGCGCCGCGGGACAACGGCTCCACAGCGAGCGAGGGCACCCGCCCCAGCCTCGCCGAGAGCCTGCCGAACCGCCGGCCCCAACCGCAGAGCAACGGCTGGCAGACCGCCGCCGACGACGGCTGGCGTGCTGCCTCCGCGGCGGCTGGCGCGACGCCGGTGAGCGAGACCACCACGACCGGTCTGCCGAAGCGCAAGCCGATGGCGCAGCTGGTGCCCGGTGCGGTAGAGAAGCCCACCACCTCGGTCCAGCGGCGCTCCCCGGAGGCGGTTCGTGGCCTGCTCTCCGCCTACCACCGGGGCGTGCAGCGAGGGCGTAGCACCTCGGACAACCCGACCAGCCCGGAGGCGACTCCGGGAGGGCAATCCTCGCAGTCTGGCTCAGGCCCGGTGGCCGGGAGCGGGCAGAAGGAGCAAGAAGGATGACAACTACGCAGGATCTTGGTTGGCTGCTGGCCAACTTCGCCGACCGGGTGCCCGGCGTCGCGCATGCGGTCGCCGTATCGGCGGACGGCCTACTCCTCGCGTCGTCACGGGATCTGCCGCGCGACCGGGCAGACCAGCTCGCCGCGATCTCATCGGGTCTGGTCAGCCTGACCCAGGGGGCAGCACGCTGCTTCGAGGGAGGCGCGGTGTTGCAGACCGTCGTGGAGATGGACAATGGCTTCCTGTTCCTGATGTCCATCTCGGACGGCTCGTCCTTCGCCGTGCTGGCAGCCCGCAGCTCCGACGTGGGCCAGGTTGGCTACGAGATGGCGCTGCTGGTCGACCGGGTGGGCGACGCGCTGACCCCGCAGCCGCGTGCGGCTGCGGGCATGCTGGGCTGACGTTTCGCCGATCGTGGGGTCGGCGCGACTGCAACAACGACAACGACGGGTTTCACCGGTGGGAGCCGGTAACGGGTGCGAAGGAGGTGAGCGGCGAGATGGCCGATCGTGACGAACCAACCGGAGCGTTGGTCCGTCCATACGCCGTGACCCGTGGTCGCACCCGTCCTCGGCTCGACATCGCGCTGGAGGCGCTCGTCGAGACGACGGTGCGCGGCCGGACCGCTGCCAATGGCAACGGTGGCGGCCGCGAACACCAGTACATCGCCGCGCTGTGTGACGGACGCGTGCAATCGCTCGCAGAGATCGCGGCGCGGATGCAGCTCCCGCTCGGTGTGGCCCGGGTGCTCATCGCCGACATGGCGACGGACGGCCTGGTCGCGGTCCACGAGCCGACCATTTTGGACGACTCCGACGACGCGGTGGGCACTGAACTGCTGGAGAGGGTGCTGAGTGGACTTCGCAGGCTCTGACATGTCGCACCGCCCGCCGAACCCGAGCGGCCGCGTGACGTCGGCGAAGATCGTTATTGCCGGTGGATTCGGCGTCGGTAAGACGACGCTGGTCGGCTCGGTCTCGGAGATCACGCCGCTGACCACCGAGGCCATCATGACCTCCGCTGGCGTGGGCGTCGACGACACCCGGCAGGTGCCGGGCAGGACGACGACCACGGTGGCCATGGACTTCGGCCGGATCTCGATCGACCGTGACCTGATCCTGTACCTGTTCGGTACGCCGGGTCAGACCCGTTTCTGGTTCATGTGGGACGAACTGGTGCGGGGTGCGATCGGTGCGGTCGTGCTGGTGGATACTCGCCGGCTGGCCGACTGCTTCGCGGCGATCGACTTCTTCGAGCACCGACGCCTGCCGTACCTGGTGGCGATCAACTGCTTCGACGGGATGCAGTACCACGACCCGCAGGACGTTCGGGACGCCTTGGCGATCTCGAGCGACGTGCCGGTGGTGGCCTGCGACGCCCGTAACCGGGAGTCGACGAAGCACGTGCTGATCTCGCTGGTCGAGTACGTGCTGACCATGCGCCGTACGCGCGCTGTCGCCCCGGCCTGATCCGGGACGCTGCACGCCCCGGTGGTGGCTCCGGCCGCCACCGGGCGTAGCACCATGCCCGCTGCGCCGCCGTGCGCCAGCGCGTCCGATACGCCGCCTCCTGGACGATCGTGGAAGCTGCCGGCCCTGCAACCCTGAGGGCCGTGGTTCTTCGCCGATCGTCGAGGAGGCGGCGTCGTCGTGTCCGGGGTTCTCCGGCATACGTGAGAGCGCCCTCAGTCAGCTGACTGAGGGCGCTCTCACGTAGCACAAGGATCAGGACTGGTAGCCCGCCGAGCGGTACTCGTACTCCCGGTCGTCGTCGCGGTCCCCGTGGTCGCGGCTGAAGTCCCAGCCGCCGGCCGCCTCACGACCGGGCCGACCACCCACCGCGAAACCGCCGATCTCCTGGCCGCGACGCCAGCCACGGAAGTAGCCGGTCGTGTTCTCCGCGAGGCTTGCCGCATCACGCACTATCCGCAATGGGCGCTCCTCGCGCAGCGGCGAACCCGGCACCAGGTTGGCCTGCGGCACGCGCTTCGGCAGCCCGGCGTTGGTCTCGGCGCCCACCGCCGGGCGGGCGGCCTGCTCCGCGGCCTGCCAGCCGGTGTCAGCCGTGGTCGACCAGTCCAGGTCGGACTCCTCAGGCTGCCCGACGAACCAGGCCGACTTGGCCTGGGCGAAGATCAGCAGATCGCCGTCGCCCTCGTCGGCGACCGGCGGCGGCCGGTGCTCCATCGGTGGTGGCCGGTGCTCGACCGGGGGCGCCGGCCGATGCTCGACGGCACGCTCGGTGCGGGCAGCCGCCCTTCCGTTGCGAGCGGCCTGCTCGCGGTCGACCAGGCGCAGCGGTGGTGTCTCCAGGTGCTGGTCCGCAGGAGGGTTGAGCCCTTCGCGTAGCGCCCGGTCGGCCAGCGGCGGCGGCTCCACCAGCCGCAGCATCGGCGGCTCCGGTGGCAGGTCGTCCGCCAACCAAGGCGGGGTGACCCGACCGTCGGCCCGGCCCGGGTCGGTCGGGGCGTCGACACCGCGGCTGCCGCCGTACGAGTAGGCCACCGGGTTGTTCGGTGAGCTGTCGGACGGGTCCTCCGGGTTGTTGACCAGCGGCCAGTTGGCACGAGAGCCGGGCGGTGCGGCCTCCTGCCCGGGTCGGGGGGTCGGCACCGGAATGCTGAGATCGGTGGCGCTGAACCCGCCGGTGGGTGGCTCGTCGACCGGGCGTTGCAGGTGGCTCGGCCGGGGCTCGCCGTTGGTCTTGGGGCGGGGCGGAATGACCGTCCGCTGACGTTCGGCCCGCGCGTTGTTGATCGCGGCAGTGGTCAGCGTCGGCCGGAACGGCTCGCCGGCCTCGGCCGGAGGCACCATGCCGCGCTGTGCCGGCGCGATCGGGGTGATCCCGGGCGGTGGAGGCGGCGGCGAGGAGACGGGCCGGTTGGTCGGGCCGTCGATCCGGCTGGGGAGCGGTTCGCTGCGACTGGGCAGCGTGGAGGCCGGCGGACCAGCCATCGCCGCCGGCGTCATCGGCGCGGGTGCGACCGGTGGCGGCGTGACCGGCGCCGGGGCGACCGGCGGTGGCCCGAGCGGGCGGGGCGACGCCAATGGCGCGTTACCGGGGATCGGCTCGGGACGGCTGCGCCGCCCGAGGGCGGGTGCCGGGTCGGCGGCCGGCGGGGCGGGTCGGACCGACCGCAACCCGGCGTTGGTGCCGGCGAGGCCGGCCATCCCGGCGTTGGTGCCGGCCAGGCCGGTCAGCTCGCCGACGGACTCGCCACGGCGGGCCGCGGCCCGGCGGCCGGGTGCCTGGGCAGGCGTGCTGACCCGTGAGCTGAGCGCGCTGACCAGCGCCTCGCACCCGGCGTCGCAGGCCCGTACGGAGGCGACGGCCTGGCGGACCGTCTCGGCCACCGCGGACGTGAGCGCCCGGTTGACCGCAGCCCGTCGGGGTGTCTCGGAGATGGCGACCCGCAGGGCGGTGACCGCCTCGTTGATCTCCTCGGCGTCGGCGACCCCGTCCGCTGCGAGGTGCGCGGCGATGGCATCCGCCGCGACCGAGACCTCGCGGCCTCGGGCCACCGTGCCGCCGAGCATGCCCGGCTCGGGCAGCGCGTCCAGCACGGCCAGAGAGACCGGCTCGGCCGGGTCCGGGTAGGCGCGCAGGGCCGCCGGGTAGAGCTCCCGCAGAACCTCGCGGAGCGCCACGGCGGCGGAGTGTCGCCCGCTGGCCAGAGCGGCGTGCGCGGAGAGCACCTGCTTGTACCCGGCGAGGTCCCGGGGTGCCGGCAGGGTGACGGCGGAGAGCGCCCCCGCCTGCAACGCGCGGGCGAGACCGACCGCCCGCCGTTCGGCCGGAGGCGACTGCATCTCCTCAAGGGAGTCGTCGTCGGCGAACCGCTCGGCGAAGTCGTCCACCGAGTCGTCGTCGGCGATCGCCAGGGGTCGCCCCGCCGCGCTCAGCAGCGAGGTGACCGTGTGGTCGTCGCTGTCGGCGGCGATGGCCGCACCGCTCGGCCCGCCCGACCGCTCCACGAGCAGCGCGACGAGCTGGGCGTAGCCAGCGGCGTCATCGCTGATCTCGCAGACATGCAGCAGACGGCCTGCGTCGTCGACCACAGCGGACGTCAGCGTCGAACCGGCGGAGGCCGGTCGGTCAGCCGGATCCGCCGAGGCCAGACCGCAGTAAACGCGCACGAGCGCCACGGCGTCGTCCTCCTCCCGGGACAGGTCTTTCCTCTGCCAGCAACTGATGCTCCCCGGTACGGGTCAGTCGCGCCAGTCCACCACCGCAGAGATCTTGCCGACAATGGTGCGCCAACCCAAACTTGCGGTCTGCGCCCCGATCTTCTTCAGCCGTCGCCGACCCATGAACGCGCCGATCCCACCGTTGGCGGTGGCACGCAGCGCCTCGTCCAGGTCGTCGAGGCTGGAGCCGGCGGAGAGCATGTCGAGTACCGCAGGCAGCCGCAATGCGTACGAGAGGTCACGCGCAGCCTCGCCCGCCTCGATCAGCAGGGTCGAATCCCACGTGTCGTGCCCGCCGCGCAGGTTCTCCACGACCAGGTCGAGCTCGTAGGTGTCCTCGTCGAGCGGAGCGATATCTGCCGGCTCCACCCGTTCGGACAATTCATTCCAGCTGTCCAGTTGGGACAGATCGTTGGGCGCACCGGATCGGATGAAACTGACAAGCGACTCGGGGGTCTTGAACAGCAGCAGCTTGCCTCGGTTGCTGAGGAAGACCGGCACCTCCTCGTCGTCCGCCTCGTCCGCCTCGTCCGTGACGGCCTCGTCCGACTCGTCGTCGGTGGCGGCGCCGTCCCGGCGGCGCTTCGACTCGTCGTCGTCCTCGGCGAACTCCTGGGCCAGCTCCTCGTCGAGGATGACGACGGTCTCGTCGTCCTCCTCCTCCTCGATCGCCTGGCGGCGGGCGAGGAACGGGTCGTCCTGGTCGCGCTCGGTCACGTCGGTCGGGGTCAGCGAGCTGGCCGGTCGGTACGCCCGGAGCGTGAAGCCGGTGCCGGCGGGCAGGGCGATCTCCACTGGGTCGATGCGCAGCTCGTCCCAGAGTGAACGGTCGATCGACGCCGACGGGAGGTCGGTCTCGGTCTCGTCTGGCTCGGCCGCGCCGGTGGTGTCGTCGAGCTCGGGCTCGTCGGCGTCGGGCCGTTGGGGCGACTGGCGGGCCACGCTGACCTCCGTGTGCTTCGGGTTGCCCACCCACCGGGGTCTCTGACCGGCGAGTGACTCTGGGCACATACCCTAGTCGGCGGCCCTGGGTGACCGATGCCCGCACCCCGGTGGCCGGTTGGCGCACGGGTCCGACCTGCTGGTCGTCACCGCTGGCGAAGCGGCGCTTCGACAAGTAGCGTAGCTACGTATGAAGGCCCAGGCGCTGCACGGCCATCTCGACGCTCTGCTGCTCGCCGTGCTCGAACAGGGCGCGCTGCACGGCTACGCGATCATCGAGGCGCTGCGCGCCCGCAGTGACGGCAATCTGGATCTGCCCACCGGCACCATCTATCCGGCGCTCCGTCGCCTGGAACGCGCCGGTAATGTGGCGAGCACCTGGAGCACGGTCAGCGGCCGGGAACGGCGGACGTACCAGCTCACCGACTCCGGCCGGCGGGCACTGGCCGGGGAGCGGGCCGGTTGGCGCGAGTTCCAACTGACCGTCGGCCGGTTCCTCGATCCCGGCAGCCCGCCCACCCCGGCCTGATCCGCTCGGATCCGCTGCCGATCAGCGGGTGGTGGCCAGCAGCCAGCCGCGCGCCGCGCGGGTCAGCGAGAAGTATCCGACGCCCACCAACACCGCCCCGATGATCATCGGGGGCCAGTGCAACGCCGCGTCCCAGAGGTTCAGCGACCAGGTGAAGAGGGCGCTGCCGGCCACTATGCCGAGGATCAGGACGCCGGTCAGGCCGGTGCCAACCGCACGCTGGGCCAGAGCCAGGCCCGGCCGGGGCGCCCGCGCGCTCGCCCAGACCACCAGCAGACCGGCCACCGAGAGCAGCAACGCGCTCATCCAGATCCAGTCGACCGAGTTGGAGAGCAGCAGGTAGCCGGCCGGGGGACGTGGGCCGCCACTCCAGCTCGACCCCCGCCAGGTCAGATCACCGGCGACCACCCCCACCCCGGCGATCGCCAGCATTCGCAGCGAGAGCCCACGCAGGGCGCCCACCGCCAGCTCGGCCTGCCAGGACGGAAGCACCTGCGCCGGTGAGCCGAACTCCACCACCGCCCGGCGCTGCGCCTCGGTGGGTGGCACCCCGCTCTCGCGGTACGCCTCGACGGCGTCCAGCAACCCGTGCCGGGCCTCGGTCAGCAGGTCGGACTTGAGACGCGCCGGCCCCTGCAACCGAGCGGCCAGCTCCCGCAGGTGCTCGTCGACCATCACGTCCTCACCGCGCGCCATGGCACCACCCTGCCACGGACTCCCGCCGGTCGACGTCCGGGACAACCCTGGTCCGCCCCCGAGTCGGGTCAGGGGGCGAGCGCCAGGTAACCCCGTTCGGCCGCGGCCTGGAGCAGCCACTGGTCCCGGTACCAGCCCGGGGCCGCGACCAACTCGGCGTGCCGACCGCGCTGGATCACCCGGCCGCCGTCCAGGACCACGATCTCGTCCAGCTCGTCCAACCCGCTGAGCCGGTGGCTGATCAGCAGCACCGAGTGCCCGGCGGGGGTGGCGGCGAGGGCGGACCCGAGCACCGCGTCCGCGGCGGTCGGGTCCAGACCTTCGGTGGGTTCGTCGAGCACCAGCACCGGCGGCGCGGCGAGCAGGGCCCGGGCGAGCGCCAGCCGCTGCCGCTGCCCGCCGGAGAGCTGCCCGCCCTCCTCGCCGACCAGCGTGTCCCAACCCGCGGGCTGAGCGCGGACCCACTCCAGCAGGCCGGCGGCCTCGGTGGCCGCGGTCAGCTCCTCCTCGCCCGCTGCGGCCCGCCCGAGCAGCAGGTTCTCCCGCACCGTGGCATGGAAGACGTACGCCTCGGCCAGCAGCCCGCCGACCGCGCGGGGCAGCGCCTCCTCGGCGTACGTGGAGAGGTCGTGACCGTCCAGGGTGACCCGGCCGGACGCGGGCCGCACGGTGCCGGTCAGCACGGCGGCCAGGGTGCTCTTGCCGGCGCCGCTCGGGCCGACGACCGCGATCCGGCGTCCCGCCGGCAGGTCCAGGCTGACCCCGTCCAGGGCGGGCGCCGCACCGGCCCGGTACCGCACTGTCACGTCGACGAAGCGCAGCTCGTGTGGACCGGTCAGGTCCGTTGGACCGGTCGCCGGCGGCGCGGTCGGCGGGTCGGTGTCGAGCAGATCGGCCACCCGGGTCAGGCCGGGCCGCAGCTGCGTCCACTGCCGGGCCGCCGCGACCAACGCCAGCGTCACCTCGACGGCGGCCAGTGTGCCGACGGCCAGGACGCCCACCAGCACCCCCGGCACATCGGCGGCGAGCGCGACCAGCACCACCGCTGCGGCGGCCACGCCGGCGGCCAGCACTCCGGCCGCGTCCACGGCGAACCCGGTGGCGGCCAGCCGACGTTCCAGCCGGGCCAGCCGGTGGGCGCGCTGCTCGGCGGCGCGCAGCGTGATTTCGGTCGCCCCGAACGCGGCCAGGTCGGCGGCACCGTGGGTGAGGTCGATCGCGTCGGTGGCCAACGCGCCCCGCAGGGGGGCCACCTCGGCCGCGCTGCGGCGGGTGACCGCGGTGGCCAACGCGGGCAGCGCCACCCCGGCAACCAGCAGCCCGACGGCGAGCGCGCCGGCGGCCGGCGGCGAGATCAGCGCCGCCACGGCGACCGCCAACACCCCGACCAGGGCCGCCGCCGAAGCGGGCACCAGCACCCGCAGCAACAGGTCCTGGACGGCCTCCACGTCGGAGACCAGGCGGCTCAGCACGTCCCCCGAGCGGTGCGTCGTGCCACGGCGGGCCGCCAGAGTGGCGAAGACCCGGGCCCGGACGTCGGTGATCATGCGGAGCACCGCGTCGTGCCCGGCCAGCCGTTCGGTGTAGCGGAACACGCCCCGGCTGATCGCCAGCGCCCGGACCGCGACGATCGCCACGGTGAGGCGGTCCAGCGGAGGCTGACCGGCCGCGCTCATCAGCAGCCAGGTGGCGGTGGCCATCAGGGCGAGCCCGGCGAACTCGGTGGCGGCCGCCAGCAGCCCGGCTCCGACCAGGCGGCCCAGGTACGGCCGGGCCAGTCGCAGCACGGCCCGCTCGGCGGCGGCCCGCCCGGCCGGTGCCGTGTCGGCCACCGCCGGCCCGTGTTCCCCGGTCATCGGGTGGCCTTCCCGGTCGGTTCGGGCGTCAACTCGGTGACCCGACCGTCCTCGATACGCAGGATCCGGTCGGCGTCGGCCAGCAACGCCGGTCGGTGCGCGACCAGCAGCGCCGTCCGCCCGGCGACCAGGCGACGGGTGGCGTCGAGCACCACCGCCTCGGCTGCCGTGTCGAGTCGGGCGGTGGGTTCGTCGAGCAACACCACCGGGGCGGCACGCAGGAACGCCCGGGCCAGTGCCACGCGCTGCCGCTGCCCGCTGGACAGCCCGTGACCGCGCTCGCCGAGCAGGGTGTCCAGCCCGTCGGGCAGGCCGGCCACCACGTCGTCCAGGGCGGCATCGTGCACCGCGGCGGTGAGTGCGTCGGCCGGGGTGTCCGGCGCGCCGAGGCGGATGTTGTCGGCCAGCGAGGCGGCGAAGAGGTGCGCCCGCTGCGGCACCCAGGCGAGCTGCCGACGCCAGGCGTCCGGGTCGGCGGTGGCGAGGTCGACCCCATCCACGGTGATCCGGCCGCTGGTTGGCACCACGAAGCCCAGCAGCAGGCCGAGCAGGGTGCTCTTGCCGGCGCCGCTGGGCCCGATGATGGCGATCCGCTCACCGGGCCGGATGGTCAGGGTCACGTCGCGCAGCGCGGTGGTCCGCTCGTACGCCACTGTCACCCCCTCGAACCGGATCTCGGCCCGCGCGTTCGGAACGGAAGCGCCCTCGGCGGCCCGGGGCGCGGTGGGTGCGGCGGAGACGGTCAACGCCTCATCCAGCGCGGCCAGCCCTTCCATGCTGGCGTGGAAACGGCTGCCGGCGGCCCGCAGCGGCAGGTACGCCTCCGGGGTCAACAGCAGCACCAGCAGCGCGGTCTGCAGGGCCAGCCCGCCGCCGAGCAGGCGGATGCCGACCGGCACCGCGACCAGCGCCACCGAGAGGGTGGCTACCAACTCGAGGACCAGCGCGGAGAGGAACGCGATCCGCAGCGTCTTCATGGTGGCGACGCGGTGACCGTCGGCCATCCGGCGCACCACGTCGGTCTGCGCCCGGGCCCGCCCGAACGCGCGCAGCGTGGGCAGCCCGGCGACCATGTCCAGGAAGTGCCCGCCGAGCAACGCGAGCCGCCGCCACTGCCGTTCGGTGGCGGCCTGCGCCTGCCAGCCGAGCAGCGCTCCGAAGACCGGGATCAGCGGCAGGGTCAGCGCGATGATCACCGCTGAACTCCAGTCGGCGAAGACGACCCGCGCCAGCACCGCCAGGGGCACCGTCACGCTGAGCACCAGTTGGGGCAGGTACCCGGTGAAGTACGCGTCCAGCGCGTCCAACCCACGCCCGGCCAGGGTGGCGATCTCACCGGCCCGCTGCCCGGCCACCCAGCCGGGCCCGTGCCGGCCCACAGCGCCGAGCAGGTCGGCCCGCAGCGTGGCCTTGACCGTGGCGGCGACCCGCGCCGAAACCGTGCCCTGCGCCCAGACCAGGGCCGAGCGGGCGGCGACCGCGACCACGAAGCCGGCCAGCGCCGGTCGATCCAGCCGACCGTCGATCGCGGTGGCCAGCAGCGACGCGAGCGCGGTGGCCTGCGCCACGATCAACCCGGCGGCCAGCACCCCCAGGAGTGCGAGCACAGCAAGATCGCCCCGGGCCGCAGGGACCCGGCGCAGCAGACGCGGGTCGAACGGACGGCGGCTCACCAGTACACCGGTGCCCTACCGTCGGTCCGTCCTCGGAAAACCCACCAGCACATCGCCTGGAAGCCTAGTAGGGCCGGAAGTAGCGGCAGCGCCACCCAGCCCAGCAGCCGGAGGGTCGGCGCGCTGGCGGCGGCGTCGGCCACCCGCAGCGAGGCGTCCGGGTCGGTCGTGGACACCAGCACGTAGGGCCAGAGAGCCGCTCCGACCAGCACCACCGGCAGCGCCAGGGCCGCGCCGGTGGCGACCAGAGCCCAACCTGGCCGCCGCCGGGTCAGCGCCGCGCGGGCCGCCAGTAGCGCCGCCACGAGCAGCACCGGCAGGAGTACGGCCACCGCCGGCCGCTGCACGGCGTCGCGTACCCGGGCCGAGAGCAGGCCCACGACGGTGGCCAGGACGACGGCGGTGAGCGCCACCGGGACCAGCCGGCGGGCCGTACGGCCGACCGCGGCGGCGGCCTCGGCCGACAGGCGCAGGGTGAGGAAGGTCGCCCCGTGCACCGCGACCAGGGTGACCATGGCCAGCCCGGCAGCGGCCGCGAACGGGGTTGCCAGGTGCGTCACCCCGGCCACGTGCCCGTCGGCCTGGAGGGGTACGCCCTGCAACAGCGCGGCGAGCAGCGCACCCCAGCCCAGCGCGGCGAGGGCGCTTCCGATCACCACGACGCGGTCCCAGCGGGCACGGATCCGCTCGTCACTGGGTCGGCTGCGCAACTGCACCCCGACGGTGACCAGGATGACGCCGACCAGGGCGCCGACGACGACCGGATAGCAGCCGGCGAGCAACTCGCCCTCCAGGAGGGGGAACGCGCCGAAGAGGATGCCCATGGCGGCCACCAGCCAGACCTCGTTGCCGAGGAAGAACGGGCCGAGCGCGGTGAGCGCCTCCCGCCGGCCGGCCGGACCGACGCCGCGGGCGAGCAGCAGCCCGACGCCGTAGTCGTAGCCGGCGAGCACCAGATAGCTGGCGAAGAAGAGGCCGAGCAGGGCGTACCAGGCGAGGTCCACGGTCTACTCCTCAGATGAGGGCGGGTTCGGGGTGGGCCGGCTCGCTGGGCGGTGCCGGTGGGCGGCCGAGCGCCGGGTCGGCCGCACCGCGCCTGGCGTGCCGGGCGAGCAGCACCCAGTTGGTGACGGCGAGGGTGCCCAGCAGCAGGCTGAACCCGATCAGCGAGGCGAGCATCAGCGGTGCGCTCACCGGGGAGACGGCCTGCTCGGTGGGGAGCAGCCCGTACGCCACCCACGGTTGACGGCCGACCTCCCGGGAGATCCAGCCGAGGATCACCGCGATGAACGGCAGCGGCAGGGCGAGCAGGATCAGCCAGAGCGGGAAGCGCAGTCGGATGACCCAGTCCCGGAAGAGAAGGGGCAGCAGGAGCCAGACGCAGCCGAGGGTGAAGCCGATCAGGATCATGAAGCCCAACCCGACGCTGGCCAGCACCGGCGGGGTGTAGTCGCCGGGGCCGAACCGGGTGGTCCACTCGGCGATCAGCGCCTGGCTCTCCAGGCTGTCGCCGCCGAACTTGGTCGGCTGCACCGAGCCCACCGGGCCGAACTGGGCGAAACCGAAGCCCTGCACCATCGTGATGGCCAGTGCCGCGGTGACCAGGCCGATCCGCAGCGAGGTGCGGAAGAGCGCGAAGTCCGGGGTACGCCGGATCAGGTGCCCGGCGCTGACCGCCGCCATCAGCATCCCGCCGACCAGCAGCGCCGCCGAGACCACGTGCCCGAAGGCCATGCCGAGGCTGGGGTTGGTGAGCAGCGCGCCGAAGTCGGTGAGGTGGGCGATCCCGTCGCGGACCTCGTACCCGACCGGGTTCTGGAGCCAGGAGTTGGCCACCATGATCCAGAACGCCGAGGCGTACGCGGTGATCGCCACGCCCCAGAGCAGCGCGAGGTGGACGCCCTTGCCGAGCCGGTGCCAGCCGAAGATCCACATGCCGAGGAACGTGGACTCCAGGAAGAACGCCACAAGCGTCTCGATGGCCAGGGGTGCCCCGAAGACGTTGCCGACGTAGCGCGACAGGCCACTCCAGTTCAGCCCGAACTGGAACTCCATCACGATCCCGGTGGCGATGCCGAGCACGTAGTTGATCACGTACAGCTGGCCCCAGTAGCGGGTCAGCCGCTCCCACTTCGGGTTGCCGGTGAGCACCCAGGCGGTCTGCATACCGACCAGCAGGGTGACCAGCCCGAGCGTGACGACGACGAACAGGAAGTGGATCGAAGTGGTGGTGGCGAACTGCAGGCGGGCGAGGAGCAGGGTGTCCATGACCAGCCCTCCATAGCGTTGGCTGCCTTGTCGTAGCCACCCTACACGTAGTTTGCCTACTGGTAGGAACTACTACGCCCTGTCGTAGGCAACCCTACTACGTCACGTAGTAACTGGGGGAGATTGCACTCGATCCTGGATGCAGTGGCCTCGCGGCCCCGGGATGCCCCTCGATCCAGGATCGAGCGCGATCTTGCGAGGGGTGCGGGGGGCGCGGGGGCGCTCGGCGCGCGCAGGGCGCGTGGCGCGCGCAGGGCGCGTGGCGCGTGGGGCGAGGGCGCGGGGTGGGGCGGGACGCGGCACCGCAGGGGCGCGTGGGGCAGCGCATCCCGCGCGGTCCTGCCCGCGTGGGCTCAGTGGCGCCCTGTGGGCGTCAGCTCAGGAAGAGGGTGACCGGGAGGGCGACCAGCGTGGTGGCGACCGCGAGGGCGGTGGCGCCCAGCACCCGGGGCGGCCGGTCGCTGACCAGCAGGCGCTGCACCCGTACGTCAAGATCCCGGTCGCCCATGCCGAGCGCGCCGGCCGGGGTGATCCGGTGCCCGGCGGCGGCGAACCGGCGTAGCGCCCCCGCCAGCGGGGCCTCGGCGTGCAGCTCGCGGGCCTTGTCGTCGGCGCGCATCTCGACCAGCAGGGCGACCCGCTCGTGCGCGTCGCGCACCCAGCCGAACCACGGCAGCGCCCGGCACAGCGCGGTGAACGGCAGCAGCACCAGGTCGTGCCGCTCGTGGGCGTGCGCACGCTCGTGACTGAGAACCGCGGCCAGCTCGGCCCGGTCCAACAGGCTCAGGGTGCCGGCGCTGACCACCACCTGCGGCTTCACGCCCGGCAGGCAGTACGCGGCGGCGCTCGGATGATCCAGCACCAGCGCGCCCGGCGCGGCCGGGTCGTTCCGGGCGACCAGGGAGAGCAGGTCCCGGTGGCGACGCTGGGCGCGTACGGTGCCGTGGATGCTGCGCACGGTCGTCGTGACCAGCACCGCCCCGATGCCGAAGCCCACGCCGACGCCGGCCAGGTGGAACGTGCCCACCCCGATCGGCAGGGCGCCGTGGGCGAGGTCGTTTGCCAGGGCGAGCAGTGCGCTACCGGTCGGCCGGTCGTACGCGCTCAGCCCGAGCGCCATCGGTAGGCCCATCGCCGAGAGGCCCAACGCCAGCCCGACGGCCTGCCAGCAGACGATCGCCACCCGGGGGCTGCGCCACGTCCAGGTGGAGCGGGCCAACACCTGGGCGGTCAGATAGCAGGCCAGCATCGTGGCGGCGAAGTGCACGGCGTAGGCCATGGTGTGCGCCCTACCGCTCCGCTGCCTCGCCGGCGGGCCGTCGGCCCGCCGGCCCGTCCACCCGATCGGTCAGGGCGTCGGCCCCGCCCGCGTCACTGCCGGTGGAGCCCGGCCCGGTCAGGCCGGCCTCGCTGCCCAGGGCTGCTCGCAGCACCTCGGCCTCGGTGCCGGTCACCGAGCGGGCGAACCGCACCAGCGCGGCGTCCCGGCTGCCACCCAGATCGAGGGCGTCGAGCATGAGTTGAGCGATGTGCGCCTCGCGGCTGGCCGCCGGACGGTACCGCCAGGCCCGACCCTCCCGCTCCCGCTGCACCATGCCCTTGCCGGCGAGCCGGTCCAGCACGGTCATCACCGTGGTGTATGCCAACTCACGGCCATCGAGCGCGTCGGCCACCTCGCGCACGGTCACCCCGTCCGACGTGCCGGGAACCACGTCCCACAGCACGTCCATCACCGCACGCTCAAGATCGCCTAACCGAGTCACAAACCAATCCTACCCCCGGTAGTAGACCCCCACCCACCCCACCGGGCGATCATGAGGTTGACCGACCCCCAGGAGATCAACACCCCCGCCAACCCCATGATCACCGCACTTTGGGGGGCCGCCCTACCCGAGGCAGAACCCCTGAGCTGACCCACCCGACGAACCCGGCCCACGTCAGGTTTTCCGGGGGAGCCCCGCCCGCGCAGGGATCAAGCCTGACCGCCCGGAGCGGGCGGGGCTCCCCCGGAAAACCCAGAAGGACGAGGAAAACGATCACACCCCCTTGGGGTGCCACACCGTCTTCGTCTCCAACAGCGCGGTCATCGGCGCCATCCCCGGGTCACCGGTCCAGTCGTGGTCGGCCGGGGCCGGTCGGAGCACCCGCTTGAGGTTCTCCGCCGCCTTGACCTCCAGGTCGGTGGCGAGCGCGGCGTCGGTGACCCCGGTCAGGTCGATCGCGTTGACGTCCATGTGCGCGGCCAACGTCGGCGCGGTTTCGGTGATCGCGCCGGTGAGGATGTTGACCACACCGCCGGGCAGGTCGGAGGTGGCCAGCACCTCGGCCAGCGTCACCGCTGCCAGCGGCTCGCTCGGCGAGGCCGCCACCACCACTGTGTTGCCGGTGACGATCGCCGGGGCGATCACGCTGACCAGGCCGAGCAGCGCCGGGCGCTCCGGGGCGACCACCGCGACCACGCCGGTCGGCTCGGGCGCGGAGATGTTGAAGTACGGGCCGGCGACCGGGTTGGCGCCGCCGTACACCTGGGCGAGCTTGTCGGCCCAGCCGGCGTACCAGACCCAGCGGTCGACCGCGGCGTCCACCTCGTCGCCGGGGATGCCCAGGGCGACGAACTGTTCGCGGCGGCCCTCCAGCATCTCGGCGGCCCGGTAGAGGATCTGACCCCGGTTGTACGCGGTCGCGCCGGCCCAGCCCTTGACGGCGGCGCGGGCGGCGACCACCGCGTCCCGGGCGTCCTTGCGGGAGGCCAGTGACACATTCGAGGACTGCACGAGATACGACCGTCCCGACTCGCTGCGCGGGAACTTCCCGCCGATGAAGAGCTTGTACGTCTTGCGTACCGCGACCCGCTCAGACATTGAGGTAGCCCTCCAGCCCGTGCCGGCCGCCCTCGCGACCGTAGCCCGACTCCTTGTACCCACCGAACGGCGAGGTGGGGTCGAACTTGTTGAAGGTGTTGGCCCAGACGACGCCGGCGCGCAGCCGGTCGGCCATCCACAGGATCCGGGAGCCCTTGTCGGTCCAGATCCCGGCCGACAGCCCGAACGGCGTGTTGTTGGCCTTCTCCACGGCCTCGGCCGGGGTGCGGAAGGTGAGCACCGACAGCACCGGGCCGAAGATCTCCTCGCGGGCGATCCGGTGTGCCTGGGTGACGCCGGTGAAAATGGTCGGCGCGAACCAGAAGCCCCGGTCGGGCAGGTCGCACGGCGGTGACCAGCGCTCGGCGCCCTCGGCCGAGCCGGCGTCGGACAGTTCGCGGATCCGCTCCAGCTGGGCGGCCGAGTTGATCGCGCCGACGTCGGTGTTCTTGTCCAGCGGGTCGCCGACCCGGAGCTGAGCCATCCGTCGCTTCAGCGACTCCAGCACCCGGTCGGCCACGTTCTCCTGGACCAGCAGTCGGGAGCCGGCGCAGCAGACGTGCCCCTGGTTGAAGAAGATGCCGTTGACGATGCCCTCGACGGCCTGGTCGATGGGTGCGTCGTCGAAGACGATGTTGGCGGCCTTGCCGCCCAGCTCCAGGGTGAGCTTCTTGCGGGTGCCGGCGATCGACCGGGCGATGGCCCGGCCCACGTCGGTGGAGCCGGTGAAGGCGACCTTGTCCACGCCGGGGTGCTCGACCAGCGCGCGGCCGGTGTCGCCGGCGCCGGTGAGGATGTTGACCACACCGGCCGGCAGCTCGGCCTGCTGGCAGATCTCGGCGAAGAGCAGCGCGGTCAGCGGGGTGGTCTCGGCCGGCTTCAGCACCACAGTGTTGCCCGCGGCGAGCGCCGGGGCGATCTTCCAGGCCAGCATGAGCAGCGGGAAGTTCCACGGGATGACCTGTGCGGCCACGCCGATCGGCTGCGGGTTCGGGCCGAAGCCGGCATGACCGAGCTTGTCGGCCCAGCCCGCGTAGTAGAAGAAGTGCGCGGCGACCAGCGGCAGGTCGACGTCGCGGCTCTCCCGGATCGGCTTGCCGTTGTCCAGCGACTCCAGGACGGCCAGCTCGCGGGAGCGCTCCTGGATGAGCCGGGCGATCCGGTACAGGTACTTCGCCCGGTCCCGGCCCGACATCGGGCCCCAGACCTTGTCGTACGCCTTGCGGGCGGCGCGGACCGCGCGTTCCACGTCCTGGGGGCCGGCCTCGGCTACCTCGGCCAGCACCTCCTCGGAGGCGGGGTTGATCGACTTGAAGCTGCCACCGTCGGTCGGGTCGACGAACGTACCGTCGATGAACAGCCCGTACGAGGGTTTGAGGTCCACCACCGAGCGGGACTCGGGGGCGGGGGCGTATTCGAACATCGGCTATCAGTCCAGGGTGAAGTAGTCGGGACCGGAGTAGGTGCCGGTCGTCAGCTTGGTGCGCTGCATCAGCAGGTCGTTGAGCAGGCTGGACGCGCCGAAGCGGAACCAGTCCGGGTCGAGCCAGTCCGGGCCGACGGTCTCGTTGACCATCACCAGGTACTTGATCGCGTCCTTGGTGGTCTTGATGCCACCGGCGGGCTTCACGCCCACCTGCCGCCCGGTGGCCTCGCGGAAGTCGCGGACCGCCTCGAGCATCACCAGGGTCACCGGCATCGTCGCCGCGACCGGGACCTTGCCGGTGGAGGTCTTGATGAAGTCGCCGCCGGCCAGCATGGCCAGCCAGGAGGCCCGCCGGACGTTGTCGTAGGTGGCCAGCTCGCCGGTCTCCAGGATCACCTTGAGGTGGGCATCCCCGGAGGCTTCCTTGGTGGCCACGATCTCGTCGTAGACCTCCTTGTAGCGCCCGGCCAGGAACGCGCCCCGGTTGATCACCATGTCGATCTCGTCGGCGCCGGCCGCGACGGCGGCCCGGGTGTCGGCCAGCTTGATCTCCAACGGCGCCTGGCCCGACGGGAACGCGGTCGCCACGCTGGCCAGGTGCACGCCACTTCCCCGCAGCACCTCGGCCACGTGGGGAACCATCGCCGGGTAGACGCAGACCGCACCGACGTGCGGGCAGGACGGGTCGGCCGGGTCCGGGCGCAGCGCCTTCGCGGCGAGCGCGCGCACCTTGCCCGGGGTGTCCGCCCCTTCCAGGGTGGTCAGGTCGACCATCCGGATCGCCAGGTCGATTGCCTGGGCCTTGGCGGTGGTCTTGATGGAGCGGGTGCCGAGCTGTGCCGCCCGCTGCTCCGCGCCGACCTGGTCCACGCCGGGCAGGCCGTGCAGGAAGGTCCGCAGAGCGGTCTCGGATCGTCCCAGCTCGGAGAGCTCCGACCGGGCCGACGTCGTTGTCGCCGTCATGCCGAGAAGTCTACGCACCGGACCGCCGAGTGATCTTGCTCACGAGCGCTCGGTGACCTGCCGACGTGAGCGACGTCCCTGGTCCGACCGCACCCGCACCGCCGCGCGGTACGGACCGGTAGGTTGAGCGATCGTGGACGTACACGTCATTGACCACCCGCTGGCCCAGTCAAGGTTGACCGCCATGCGGGACGCGCGCACCGATTCCTCGACGTTCCGGGCGGCGCTGCACGAACTGACCACCATGCTGGTGTACGAGGCGGCGCGCACCTTCCCCGTCGAGCGGTACCCGGTGCAGACGCCGGTCACCGGCACCGAGGGCACCCGGCTGGCCAACCCGCCGCTGCTGGTCCCGGTGCTGCGGGCCGGCCTGGGCATGGCGGACGCCGCGCTGGGCCTGCTGCCCGAGTCGTCGATGGGCTTCGTCGGCCTGGCCCGCGACGAGGTGACCTACGAGCCCCGCGCGTACATGGAGTCGTTGCCGCGCGACCTGGCCGGGCTGCCGGTGCTGGTGCTCGACCCGATGCTGGCCACCGGAGGTTCGCTGGAGCACTCCTGTCGGCTGCTGGCCGATCGGGGCTGCACCGACATCACAGTGCTCTGTGTGCTCGCCGCCCCGGTCGGCATCGAGCGGCTGGAGCGCTCCGGCCTGCCGTTGCGCCTGGTCACGGCCTCGATCGACGAAGGGCTCAACGACAGCATGTTCATCGTCCCCGGCCTCGGCGACGCCGGCGACCGCCAGTTTGGTGGCATGCCCCGCTTCTGAGGGGATACCCGGTCGGTGCCGGGTCCGGCGGGTCCGTGCGCGCGGTGCGTGGACCCGCTACCGTCTCCGGCCATGACTGGTGTTGCGCTCGCCGAGGAGTTGCTGCTCCTCGCCTACGACGACACGACCGGCAAGGCGACCATGCCACGGATCAGCCTGGACCTGGGCATGGCCGCCGCGGTGCTGGTCGAGCTGGCCCTGGCCGGCCGGATCGCGTACGCCGACGGATCCCTGACGGTGATCGACCCGACGCCGACCGGCGAGCCGTTCAGCGACGATGTCCTCAGCCGGATCACCGCCGACACCCCGCACACCCCGGCGTCCTGGGTGCAGCGTCTGCGGCACGGCCTGCGCGACCGGATCCTCGCCGACCTGTGCCGGCAGGGTGTCGTCCGGGACATCGACGAGACCGAGCTGGGCTTCATCCACGTGCACCGCTACCCGGTCGTGGACTCCTCCGTCGAGGCGGAGACCCGGCAGCGGCTGGCCGAGGCGCTGACCGGCGCGGCAGCCCCGGACGAGCGGACCGCCGCGCTGGCCACCCTGGTCGTGGTGCTCCGGATGGAGTCCGCGCTCGGGGTGAGCGGCGAGGCCGCCGCCGACGCCCGTCGCCGGTTGACGGAGATCGCCACCGGCGCCGGGTTCTCCGGAGAGGTGAGCACCGACGACTCGGTGGTCCGCCCGTCAGTCGGCCTGGTCGTCGCCGCCCTGGCCAAGGCCGTCGACCAGGCCCTCGGCCCGCGCCGCTGACCCCGCGCGCCGGTCAGAGCCCCAGAGCTGCGGCGATCTCGCCGCGCAGGGCGGCGACGGCCGACGCCGCCCTGCTGCGGGCCGTCTGGACGTCACCGTCCTCGACCGGTTCCACCACCTCGAGGTACGCCTTGAGCTTCGGCTCGGTCCCGGACGGGCGGATCACCACCCGGGCCACCGCGGTCCGAAGGATCACCACGTCCGACTCGGGCAGCAGGTCCCGGACACTGTCCACCGGCTGCCCGAGCAGGGTGGCCGGGGTGGCCGCCCGGATCCGGGCCATCGCGTCGGAGATGACCCGCAGGTCGTCCACCCGGGCGGAGAGCTGGTCGGTGTGGTGTACGCCGAACTCGGCGGCCAGCTCGTCCAGCCGGTCGGTCAGCGTACGACCCTGCGTCTTCAGGCCGGCGGCCAACTCGGCCACGGTCAGCGCGGCGGTGATGCCGTCCTTGTCCCGGACGTGTTCCGGGGCGACGCAGTAACCGAGCGCCTCCTCGTAGCCGAAGACCAGTGGCGCACTCCCGCCGCCGGCCCGCACGATCCACTTGAAGCCGGTCAGCGTCTCGTCGTAGGGCAGGCCCCGGGCCGCGCACATCGCCCGCAGCAGTGACGACGACACGATGGTGGTGGCGTAGAGCCCGGTCACCCCCCGGCGCATCAGGTGGTCGGCGAGCAGGACACCCACCTCGTCGCCGCGCAGCATCCGCCAGCCGTCGCTGTCGTCCCGGACGACCACAGCGCAACGGTCGGCGTCCGGGTCGTTGGCGATGGCGAGGTCCGCGCCGGTGGAGTCGGCCAGGGCGATCAGCCGGTCCACCGCACCGGGCTCCTCCGGGTTGGGGAACGACACGGTGGGGAACGCCGGGTCCGGCTCGGCCTGGTCGGGCACCACCCCGGGGGTCGGGAAGCCAGCGCGGGCGAAGGCGGCGGTGAGCACCGCCGCGCCCACCCCGTGCAGCGGGGTGTAGGCCACCGTCAGATCCCGCGGCCCGTCCGGCTCGATCACCGCGGTGGCCCGTTCGACGTACGAGGCGACAAGGTCGTCGCCGAGCACCTGACCGGGCTCGCCCAACGGCACCTGGGCCAGCGGCCCGACCGATCGGATGGCCGCCTCGATACCGGCGTCGGCGGGCGGCACGATCTGGGCGCCCGCGCCCAACTCGCCGCCCAGTTCCGCGCCGAGGTAGACCTTGTAGCCGTTGTCCTGCGGCGGGTTGTGGCTGGCCGTGACCATCACGCCCGCGACACCGCCGAGGTGCCGCACGGCGTACGCCAGCACCGGGGTGGGCAGCGGGTGAGGCAGCAGCAGCGCCGGGCGGCCCGCGCCGGTGGCCACCTGGGCGGTGCGCTCCGCGAACTGCCGGGAGCCGTGCCGGGCGTCGTACCCGATCACCAGCGGGCCGGTGCCACCCTGGGCCGCGAGCCAGGTGACCAGGCCGGCAGCGGCCTGGGTGACCACGGCGAGGTTCATGCCGTTCGGGCCGGCCCGCAGCGGGCCGCGCAGGCCCGCCGTGCCGAAGGTCAGCGGGCCGGCGAACCGGTCGGCCAGTTCCGGGGCGCTCGCCGGCAGCCCGTCGAGCACCGCCGTCAGCTCGTCCCGGCTGGCCGGGTCGGGGTCGTCGGCCAGCCAGCGCCGGGCTTGCTCGCGAATGTCGTCGATGTCAGTGGTGTCCGCCGCCATGCCCCTTGATAGCACGGCGACGGATCACCCCTGTGGGTTCCCTCCGGCTCAGCCGTTTCCGGTGAGCTGGAACGTCCGCGCCATCTCCTCGAAGATCGGCTTGCTCTCCGCGAACTTGGCGTCTGTGGCGGTGAGGTAGAACGAGTACGCCTTGCCGTCCTGCGCCACGCCCCGCCAGACGCCGTGCCGCATCGCGTCACCCTCACCGCAGGTGTACTCGAATTCCGCTGCCGGCTTGCTGGCCAGCTCGGTCTCGGTGGAGGAGATCTGGTTGTACGGCTTGACGCAGGAGGTGCTCCGGGTCTTCAGGCCGTTCTCGGCCGTCTCGGCCCACCGGGTGGAGCTGCTGCTCCACTTCTCGGTGATGATGCGGACCTTGCGGCCGCTGTCCGCCGGGTCGACGTAGTCGGTGTACGAGCCGCCGGTGGTCTTCTTCCAGCCCTTCGGCACCATGACCTGGATTCCGCGGGACGTGTGCTCCTGCATCTCGACAGTGGGAGCCACCGGGGCGGACGACGCGGTGGGCTGCGCCGCCGGCGTGTTCGGCGGGGGGTCGTCGCCGCTGGAGAGCGCGACCGCGGTGAGCAGCAACACGACGACCAGACCGCCGGCCGCGGCGAGCTGCACCTTGCGCGGCCAGCCCTTGACCGTGGTGACGAGCTGACCACCGGTGGCCCGGACCTTGTCCAGCGCGCTGCCACCCGAAGCGGCGGGAGTGGTGGCCCAGGGCTGGCCGGTGCCCGGCACCGACCACTGGTTGCCGCCGCCGTAGGTGCCGCCGACACGCTGGGTGGCCTCCGGTGCGCCGCCGTACCCGACCTGCTGGGTGGCGTCGGCCGGGCTGCCGTAGTTGACCCGCTGGGTGGCGTCGGGGTGTCCGCCGGCGTCCACCCGCTGGGTGGCGTCCGCGTTGCCGCCGTAGGTGCGCCCGGCCGCCGGCCGGCCGGGGGTCGGCATCGCGCCGGTCGGCGTGTGCAGTGGGCCGGCCAACGCGTCGGCGCTGGTCTCGTCGAGCCCACCGGTGGCGCCGGCCGCGCGAGCTGCCGGGGGGCGCTCGCCCCGGCGCAAGGCGGCCAGCCGGTCGGTCAGGGACTCGCCCGGGGCCAGCATCGCCGGGCCGCCGATCTGGCTGTCCGGCTTCGGCTCCGGCTGGGCCGGCGGGAGGACGGGGATGGGGCGCTGCTGCACCGGCACCACGGCGTACGGGTCGGTGACCGAGTGCACAGCCGTCGCCGTGCTGCCCAGCGGGCCGGCGAGCAGCTCGCGCAGCATCGCCCGGGAGGTGTGCACGTCGAGTCGGCGCGCCGGGTCCTTCTCCAAAAGACCCATCAGCACCCGGGTCAGCGGGCCGCTGCGCTGCGGTGGGGCGGGCGGGTCCTCCACCACGGCGTGCATGGTCTCGATCGGGTCGCCCTTGTCGAACGGGGGCCGCCCCTCGACCGCGGTGTAGAGCGTCACACCCAGCGAGAAGAGGTCACTGGGCGGGCCGAACTCCTGACCCATGGCCCGCTCGGGCGAGATGAAGTGCGGCGAGCCGAGCACCATGCCGGGGGTGGTGAGCTGCACGTCGGTGGGCATCCGGGCGACCCCGAAGTCGGTCAGCACGCAGCGCCCGTCGGTGCAGATCAGCACGTTTGCGGGTTTGACGTCGCGGTGCAGCACACCGATCGCGTGCGCGACCTCCAACGCGCCGAGCAGCGCGATGCCGATCTTGGCGACGGCGCGGGGCGCGACCGGCCCGTCCTCGATCACCATGTCGGCGAGGCTGCGGGCGTCCAGCAGCTCCATCACGATCCACGGCCGGCCGGCCTCGGTGACCACGTCGTACACCTGCACCACCGCGGGGTGCTGGATGGCGGCGGCGGCGCGGGCCTCGCGCAGGGTGCGTTCGTACATCGCGTCGCGGTCGCTGGGGGCCAGCCCCGGGGGCAGGACGACCTCCTTCACCGCCACGTCACGGCGCAGCAGGGTGTCTGTGGCGCGCCACACCGTGCCCATGCCGCCGTTGCCCACCGAGGACCGCAGCGAGTACCGGCCACCAATGGTGGTGCCGGGCGCCGCTCGTCCGTTGGCGGGACTAACTGGTCCGCCGCTCCACGTCGGGATCTGAGTCACAGAAAAGCCACCGGGGGAAATCGAGGGGGGCTGGGACACAACCCCCCTATCTTGCTGGTTCCGACGCCCGATGCGAAAGCCGACGCGACGGACGTTTGTCGAAGTCGACAGAACGTGCCCTGTCGTTCACCTGGTGTCGACCGGTCGGGACGCACTGTGCGGTATCCCTCACCCGGCGACGTGGCCAGGCGTCCTACCATCCGGGGATGAACCAACGGCGGTCAAGTGAGTCCGGTTTCCCGATCAACGGCGTCTACACGGAGGCCGACCTTCCGGAGGACCTGGACTCCCGGCTCGGCAGCCCGGGCGAGTTCCCGTACACCCGGGGTGTCTACCCCACCATGTACACCTCCCGCCCGTGGACCATGCGCCAGTACGCCGGCTTCGGCACCGCCACCGAGTCCAACACGCGGTACCACCAGCTGTTGCGGGCCGGCACTATGGGCCTCTCGGTCGCGTTCGACCTGCCGACCCAGATGGGCTACGACTCCGACGAGCCGATCGCGCACGGCGAGGTCGGCAAGGTGGGTGTCGCGATCGACTCCATCGAGGACATGCGGCTGCTCTTCGCCGACATCCCGCTGGAGAAGGTGTCCACCTCGATGACGATCAACGCGCCCGGCTCGGTGCTGCTGCTGCTCTACCAACTCGTCGCCGAGGAGAACGGGGTGCCGGGCACGGCGCTCAACGGCACCATCCAGAACGACATCCTTAAGGAGTACATCGCCCGGGGGACCTACATCTTCCCGCCGAAGCCGTCGCTGCGCCTGGTGGCCGACACATTCGCGTACTGCCGCAGCGAGGTGCCGAAGTGGAACACCATTTCCATCTCCGGCTACCACATGGCGGAGGCCGGCGCGACGCCCGCGCAGGAGATCGCGTTCACCCTGGCCAACGGGGTGGAGTACGTACGGGCGGCGCTGGCCGCCGGGCTCGCCGTCGACGACTTCGCGCCCCGGCTGTCGTTCTTCTTCGTGGCCCGCACCACGCTGCTGGAGGAGGTGGCGAAGTTCCGCGCCGCCCGGCGGATCTGGGCCCGGCTGATGCGGGACGACTTCGGCGCCAAGGATCCGAAGTCGATGATGCTGCGGTTCCACACCCAGACCGCAGGCGTGCAGCTCACCGCCCAGCAGCCGGAGGTGAACCTGGTTCGGGTGGCGGTGCAGGGGTTGGCCGCCGTGCTCGGTGGCACCCAGTCGTTGCACACCAACAGCTTCGATGAGGCGATCGCGCTGCCCACCGAGAAGGCGGCCCGGCTCGCGCTACGTACCCAGCAGGTGCTGGCCTACGAGACGGACCTGACCGCCACCGTCGACCCGTTCGCCGGGTCGTACGTGGTGGAGGCGATGACCGCCGAGATCGAGGCCGCCGCCGTCGAGTTGATGGAGCGGGTGGCCGACCACGGCTCGGCGGTGGACGCGATCGAGGCCGGTTTCCAGAAGCGGGAGATCGAGCAGTCCGCGTACCGGATCGCCCAGGAGATCGACTCGGGGGAGCGGGTGGTGGTCGGGCTCAACCGGTTCACCGTCGACGAGGAGGAGCCGTACGAGCCGCTGCGGGTCGACCCGACGATCGAGGCGGCCCAGGCCGACCGCCTGGCCCGGCTGCGCTCCGAGCGGGACGCCGACGCGGTGGCGCGGGCGCTCGCCGACCTTCGGGCCGCCGCCGAGGGCACGGACAACGTGTTGTACCCGATGAAGGAGGCGCTGCGGGCCCGGGCGACAGTGGGCGAGGTCTGCGGGACGCTGCGTGAGGTGTGGGGGTTGTACCGGCCCACCGACCGCTTCTGAGCGCCCGGCCGCGGCTGCTTCTGAGCGCCCGGCCGCGACTGCGGCCTCGGGGCGCGGTGTGTCCAGCGCTCGCAGCGGGTATCCGGTCGGTTGAGTCGGGACGCACACCCTGTGCGCCCACGGTGGGTGGGTGCGTGTGAGCGTCCTTATCCGGCTCGTTGCGGAGTGTGGTCGGCTAATTGTCGGAGTGTCAGTTCACCACCCCGACTAATGCGACAATTTGGCAACGGGGCTCCGACTGGCGTCGGGATTCGCGACCGCCGCGATCGGTTACGCGTTGTAGGAGGTGAGGGGCTGATGACGGCATTCGACCGTGATCTACCTGCTGTCCCCCGCCTTGACGAGCGCCCCCAGCAGGGCATACGTGACTCTGCGCGGTCCGATCATTACCGTAACGAGGTTGCGCAGCGTCACCGTCGGAGGTCTAGGCTGTCTGCTGTCCCCGATGATCCATCCATTCCTAGTGATCGAGAATTCGACGTGACGAGTGCGTTGACGCTGCCCACAAATGGCCAGCTGGCGTCGTCCTGGCCGGAGACGCCACCGGGATCCCAGCCCCTGCCCCGCGAGCTGGACCACCTTCTCGCGCTCCGGGCACCGGGGTTGATCGCTACGCGCCGTCACCTCCACTCGCACCCTGAGCTCTCCGGCAACGAGTTCGAGACGGCCGCGCTGATCGCCCGGGAGCTGTCGCTGGCCGGGCTGACCCCGCGCCTGCTGCCCAAGGGCAACGGCGTGATCTGCGACGTCAACGGCAGGCCGGACGGCCCGGTCGTGGCGCTGCGCGCCGACATCGACGCCCTGCCGCTGGACGACCCCAAGGACGTCCCGTACCGGTCGACCGTGGAGGGCGTCTGCCACGCCTGCGGGCACGACGTGCACACCTCGATCCTGCTCGGCGTCGGCATGCTGCTGGCCCAGCTCGCCGACCTCGGTGAGCTGGACGGCCGGGTCCGGCTCATCTTCCAGCCGGCCGAGGAGATCCTGCCCTGCGGTTCGCTGGAGGTCATCGAGGCCGGCGGCCTGGACGACGTGGTGCAGATCTTCGCGCTGCACTGCGACCCGAACCTGCCGGTGGGCCAGGTCGGCCTGCGGGTCGGCCCGATCACCGCGGCCGCCGACAACGTGACCGTCCGACTCTCCGGCCCGGGTGGGCACACCGCCCGCCCGCACCTGACCGTCGACATGGTCGACGCCCTCGGTCGGCTGATCACCGAGGTGCCCGCCCTGGTCAGCCGCCGGGTGCCGGCCAACAGTGGCCTGCTGCTGGTCTTCGGCCACGCCTCGGCCGGCACCCGCTACAACGTCATCCCGTCCGAGGCGAGCGCCTCCGGCACCCTCCGGGTGATGGACCGCGACACCTGGGAGCAGGCTCCCAAGATCGTCGCTCAGGTGGTGCGGGACGTGATCGCGCCGACCGGCGCCACTGTTGACCTCGAATACCTGCGCGGCCGGCCGCCGGTGTGCAACGACGCCCGCGCCATCCAGGTGCTGACCGCTGCCACCGCCGCCGCACTCGGCCCCGACGGGATCGCCGAGACACCGCAGAGCATGGGCGGCGAGGACTTCTCCTGGTACCTGGAGTACGTCCCCGGCGCCCTCGCCCGGCTCGGCGTGGGTCGCTCCGGCCCCAATGTCGACCTGCACCGGGCGAGCTTCGACGTGGACGAGCGGGCCATCCCGGTCGGCGTCCGCGTCATGGTGCAGACCGCGCTGAGGGCACTGGCGGCGGCGCGCTGACCGGCGTGACCTGAGCCGGTGCCTTGCGCCGCCGGCGCAGCACCACCAGCAGCACCACCAGCGGTACGCCGAACGCCACCAGCCAGGGCAGCAACGCGCCCAGCACCGTGAGCAGGACGGTCATCGAGACGACGAACGCCTTCCATCCGCCCCTGAGCCCGACCAGGAAGCCGGTCTCGGCCTCCTCCTCCGTGTCCTTCGCCGCCGGGCCCGCCAGCGACACGGTGATCGTGGAGAGGGCGGTCAGGTCGGCCAGGCGTCGCTTCTTGGCCTCCAGCGAGGCCAGGTCGGCCTCCCGGCGACCCAACTCGTTCTCCAACGACACCAGGTCGGTGATGGAGGAAGCCCTGGCCAGCAACCGGCGGGCGCTCTCCACCCGCGCGCGCTGACTGGTGATCCGGGCGTCCAGGTCGACGGTCTCCTCGGTGACGTCCTGAGTGTTGATCTCCCGGCTCTGCTGCCGACCGAGCTTCGCGATCTCCTCCACCACGTCGGTGAACTTCGCCGCCGGCACTCGCAGCTCCAGCTCCGCCACCGCGTCGTCGTCGTCGGCACTGCGCCGCTCGTCACCACCGACGAAGCCACCGGCGCGGGTGGCCACGGCAGTGGCTTCGCGGGCGGCCGAGTCCACATCGTCCACCTGCACCCGCATCGCTCCGGTGTAGATGATCGCCCGCTGGTCGACCCGCAGGTCCGGCGCGCCGGCGCCGGCCCCCTCCGGTGCGCCTGCGGCGGCGTCCCGGCCCGCCTCGCCGCCGTTGGCCGCCGGCGCCTCGGCCGCCGAGCCCGCGGCGTCCTTCGACCCGCTGTCGCCAGCGCCGCACCCCGTCAGCGCCAGCGCCGCCGCCAGTGTCGTCGCCGCCAGCAGTGCACTGCGGCGTCGTCCCACCTGTCCGTCCATCCCCGCTCCCATCGTCGTCAACCGGTGTGGCGATAGCTCGGACGCGACGCGCACGCCGGCTGGTTCCGGCAGACTGCGCTGAGGACGTCACGATTCGATAATCGAGGAGTCACGATGCGGCTCACCAAGTACGCCCACTCCTGCCTTCGGGTGGAACACGACGGGGGAGTGCTCGTCGTCGACCCCGGTGTGTTCAGCGACGCCGATGCGGCGCTGGACGGTGCGGACGCGGTGCTGATCACCCACGAACACCCCGACCACCTCGACCTGGCAGCGGTGCGCCGCCAGCTCGACCGACAGCCGTTCCCGATCCACGGGCCCGCCTCGCTCGGCGAGGCCCTGGGTGACGCGGCCGACGTGCTGCGCCCGGTCAGCGTCGGTGAGTCGTTCACCGCCGCCGGAGTCGCGGTGCGCGCGTACGGGGGGCGGCACGCCGTGATCCACCCCGACATCCCGGTGGTCGACAACCTCGGCTACCTGATCAACGACGTGGTCTACCACCCGGGCGACTCCCTGGTGGTGCCCGACGAGACACCCGTCGACACGCTCTTCGCGCCGATCCACGCTCCCTGGTCGAAGTTCTCCGAGGTGGTCAACTTCATCCGCGCGGTCGCGCCGCGGCGCGCGTACGCCCTGCACGACGCGTTGCTCAACGACAACGGGCTGGGCGTGCTCGACCGGCAGTACACAGCGCTGTCCGGCACCGAATACCAGCGGCTGGAGCCCGGTAGCCGGGTGGACGTCTGACCCGATGCCCGGCCTCTCCGCGGAGCTGGTGCAGCAGCTCTACCGCACCCCACCGGACCGGTTCGTGGCCGCCCGGGACGCCGCTGTGGCCGAGGCCCGCCGGTCCGGCGACCCGACCACCGCCCGGCAACTGGCCCGGCTGCGTCGCCCGACGGTGGCCGCCTGGTTGGTGAACCTGCTCGCCATCCGACGTCCGGAGCTGGTCGCCGATCTGGTGCAGCTCGCCGACGCACTGCGAGTCGCCCAGCGGGAGCTGCGCGGGCCCCGACTGCGGGAGCTGTCCGCGCAGCGTCGGGCGGTGGTCGGCGCCCTGGTCGCCGAGGTGCGCAAGCTCGCCGCGGCCGAGCCGGACGCTCCACCGGCGAGCCGGCTGCCCCTGGCCGAGGTGGAGGCGACGCTGAACGCGGCGTTCTCCGACGTGGAGGTCGCCGAGCAGGTGCGGGCCGGCCGGCTGCTGCGGGCGGCCAGCTACGCCGGCTTCGGTGAGGTGCCCCGGCCGCAACTGCGGCTGGTCACCGGCGATGACGAGAAGCGCGAGGAGGAGCGCGAGGATGAGCGCCCGGCCCGCCGACCCGGCCCCCAACGGGGGCGTGCGGAGGCAGCACCCCGCACGGACCGGGCGGCCGAGCGTGCCGAGCAGGCCGAACGGGTCGCACAGCGGGCGGCCCGAGCCGAGCGGGCCCGGCAGCGCCGCGCCCTGGACCGGGAGTTGGCGAAGGCCCAGGCCGACCAGGAGCGGGCCGAGGCCGAGCTGACCGAGGCGACCGGGCAGGAGCGCGACGGTGCGGCCGTACTCGATCGCCTTGAGGCCGAGCTGGCCGAGCTGGAGCGGCGGCGCGCGGTCGCCGAGCAGGATCTCAGCCGGGCCAAGCTGGCCCGGCGTGCCGCCGAGCGGGCGGTCACCGTTGCCCGGCGGCGCGCCGGTGAGGTCGAGGCGGCGGTCGAGGCACTGGCGGCCGAAGAGGGGAATGCGGACGCGGGCGGTGGCGCGGCAGACTGACCATCGATGGACGACTACGAGTGTGCGGGCCGTACACGGCGAGTGGCCCCTGGTCGGGGCGTGGTCGTGGTCGGCGGGTCCGGTTGCCCGAGCGGGGCATCGCGGTGACTCCGGAGCAGGTCGCGGCCGCCAGTAAGCCCGTCGTGCTCGACCTGGGCGACGCCTTCAGCCGGGACCCGACCACGTTGCGTCGGGCCCGACTGCTCGGCATCTCCGGCTGGGCCTTCTACATCAGCGGCCGGGCTGGCGCGCTCGGCGATGTGCGGGCCGAGACGGCCGCCGCCGCCCTCGGGTTCATCGCCCCGGACGCGGTCGCCGACGGTTGGGACGCCGCCGCCCGGGTCGTTCCGCCGTTCGAGGTGGCGGCCGCGAGCCTCGCCGAATGCTGCCGGTGGGGGGCCCAGCAGCTCGGCCCCCTGCCCGGCACCGAGCGCCTGTCGGCGCTCGTCGAGCGGGCCGTGGTGGCCGCGGAGGCCAGCGCGATGCCGCTCTTCGCCGCGTGGCGGGCCATGCCGCTTCCGGACCTCTCTCCCGGGGCCCGCAGCGCCGCCGGGCTGCGGCTGCTCCGGGAACACTTCACCGGCGCCTACCTGCTGGCGGTACGCGCCGCCGGGATGACCCCGCTGGAGGCCGTGCTGGCCGGGCCGGAGGGCGAGGCCGGGGCGCTGGCCTGTGGCTGGCCGCCGCCGTACCCGCCGATCGGGCCGCTGGTGCGCCGCCGACTCTGGGCGGAGGCGGTGACCAACCGGCTGGCCGCGCCGGCGTTCACGGCCCTCGGCCCCGCCGACGGCGCGGAGCTGGTGGAGTTGCTGCACCGCACCCGGGTCGACCTCGGCTGAGCCTGCCGCCGGCCGGGAAAATGGGCGGCGCCGCAGCGGATCGGCTGCCAGGATGTCCTGCCGTGACCCTTCCCGCTGGTTGGACGACGCGCCGGCCCACCCTCGACGACGTGCCGGCGATCCTCGCGGTGGTGCACGCCGCCGACACCTTCGCCATCGGCCATCCCGACTTCGACGCCGAGGACGTCGCGGCGTCGCTGACCGCCCCCCACTTCGACCCGACCCGGGACTCCTGGCTGGCCATCGACCCGGACGACACAGTGGTCGGCTGGGCGACGGTGGACAACCCGACCGGGGTGGGCCGCGAGTTCGTGGAGGTCTACGTCGAACCGGTACGGGCCGCCGCCTTCCGCGCGCCGTTGCTGCTCCGCCAACTGGACCGGGTCGCCGAGCGCGCTGCCGAGCGAGGGCTGCCGTCGCTCACCGTCCGCTGCGCGGTCTTCGCCCCGGAACGTGACTGGGAACACACCCTGCGCGGGCTCGGGTTCGCCCTCGTGAAGCGGTACGTCCGGATGAGCCGGCCGTTGGACGACCTGCCCGACGAGCCGGCCGGGCCATCGGCCGTGACGGTGCGGCCGGTCCGCCCGGACGACGAGGCCGACCTGGTGGAGTTCCACCGGATCTACGAGGCCGCCTTCGGTGACACCCCGGATCACGAGCCGCTGTCGTACGAGCGGTGGCGGGCCCGGATCGGCGACCTGACCGCCTGGGACGAGTGGTTCGTCGCCGAGGTGGACGGGGTGCCGGTCGGCGCGCTGCAGTCCTCGGATCAGGCGCTCGACCAGCAGTCGGGCTGGGTGAAGAGTCTGTCGGTGCTGTCCGCGTACCGGCGCCGGGGGGTGGGTGCGGCGTTGCTGCGCCGCGCCTTTGTCCGCTACGCCGAGAAGGGGCGGCGGTCGGTCGGCCTGGGCGTCGACCTCACCAACCCGACCGCCCCGCTGTCGCTGTACCGGTCGGTGGGCCTGCGGGAGACCCGGTGGACCGACATGTACGAGCTTTCCGTTCCGGCGGCCGGTGTGTGATTGACGACCCCGGTCCGGCCCGCCCGGCGCTCCGGTGGACAGCGGTAGCAGACTGGAGGGGTGCGATACGCGCTGCTACGGCGAGGCGGTGCCGGTGGGGCGGGCCCGCAGCTCGGTGACGTAGTCGTCCGGGGCGCCCGCCTTCTCGGCGGCGTTCGCGATCTCCGACAGATACCACGAGGTCGGCAGGCCACCCTCGTACCCGTTGAAGACGTAGATCCACGCGGTCACGTCGCCGTCGAGGGTGGAGACGCGCACGTGCAGCTTGCGGTACGTGCCGGCGGTCACCCCCTCGATCTCGTCGAGCTGGCCCGCGTCGTACGGGTGGATGTCGTAGAGCGCCACGAAGACCCGGTCACCGGGAGACTCGACCAGGGTGCTCACCGCACCCTCCCAGCCGATCACGTCCGCACCGGCGAAGGTCAGCCGCCAGCCCTCCAGCCAGCCGGTGCCCACCATCGGCGAATGCGGACAGTAGGCGCGCATCCGGGCGGGGTCGAGATTTGAGCCGTAGGCGGCGTGATGACGCACGGCGATGACGATAGCCCGGCCGACGGGTGGGGGAGAATACGACAGTGCGTGTCGAATGCGCTCGGGAGAAGAAAGTCACTGTGAGCATGGACGAAGGGCGAACGCTGTGAGCCGGATCGTGATCATCGGTGGGGGGCCGGCCGGGTACGAGGCGGCTCTGGTCGCCGCCCAGCTGGACGCCGATGTCACAGTGGTGGAGGCCGACGGTGCTGGCGGCGCCTGCGTGCTCTCCGACTGCGTACCGTCGAAGACCTTCATCGCCAGCTCGCAGGTGGTCACCGGCTACCGCGACACCGAGGAGTTCGGGGTGCACTCGGACGGCCTGGAGGCGGTCACCGTCGACGCCCGGGCGGTGCACGGGCGGGTCAAGCGGTTGGCACTGGCGCAGTCCGCGGACATCCACGCCAAGCTGCTGAAGGCGGGGGTCACCTTCGTGGCCGGCACCGCCCGGCTCGGCGAGGACTCCCTCGGGCACACCCACCGGGTCGTCGTCACCCCTGCTGATGGTGGCGAGGAGTACTCGATCGACGCGTCCACCGTGCTGGTGGCCACCGGCTCGACACCCCGCCAGCTGCCCACCGCCGTACCGGACGGCGAGCGCATCCTGACCTGGCGACAGGTGTACGACCTGCCGGAGCTGCCCGAGCACCTGATCGTGGTCGGGTCCGGCGTGACCGGCGCGGAGTTCGCCAGCGCGTACCTGGCGATGGGGGTCGAGGTGACCCTGGTCTCCAGCCGGGACCGGGTGATGCCCCACGAGGACGCCGACGCCGCCTCCGCCATCGAGCGGGTGTTCCGCAACCGGGGCATGGAGATCCTCAACAACTCCCGGGCCGACGCGGTCCGGCGTACCGCCGACGGCGTCGAGGTGGAGCTCTCCGACGGTCGTAAGGTGACCGGCTCGCACGCGCTGATCACCGTCGGTTCGATCCCCAACACGGCCAACCTGGGCCTGACCGAGTACGGGGTGGAGCTGGGCCGGGGCGGCTACCTGACCGTCGATCGGGCTTCCCGGACCAACGTGCCCGGCATCTACGCCGCCGGCGACTGCACGGGCGTGCTGCTGCTGGCCAGCGTCGCCGCCATGCAGGGCCGGATCGCCATGTGGCACGCGCTCGGCGAGGCGGTCCGCCCGCTGCGGCTGCGTACCGTCGCGGCGAACGTCTTCACCGACCCGGAGCTGGCCACCGTGGGTGTCTCGCAGGACGAGGTGGACGCGGGCAAGGTGCCGGCCCGGCAGGTGATGCTGCCGCTGTCCGGCAACGCCCGGGCCAAGATGGACGACCTCTCCGACGGTTTCGTGAAGCTGTTCTGCCGTCCCGCCAGCGGTCAGGTGATCGGCGGTGTGGTGGTCGCTCCGAAGGCCAGCGAGCTGATCCTGCCCATCACCATGGCGGTGGAGAACAACCTCACCGTCAACGAGCTGGCCCAGACCATCACCATCTACCCGTCGCTGTCCGGCTCCATCACCGAGGCGGCCCGCCAGCTCATGCTGCACGAGCTGGAGTGACGGCGGCGGGCTCCGATGCCGTGCAGCCCACGCCCGCGGTGAACAGGAGCAGCAGACCGACCGGGTGGCCGACCGGCCGATTCCTGTCGCCCACCGCGCCCACCCTCCGTCGTCTCGGGGTGGGAGCTTAAACGGCGATGGCTCGGGTGGATGATCCGGAGCGGGCGAGGACGAGTGCCACCACGGTGAGCACACCGACCTCGGTGAGGATGAGCAGACGCTCGGCCAGTCCGAGCAACACACGCTCTCCCGGATAGGCCGACCACACCATTGCCGCGGCCAGGACGAGACTGGCCACCGCCAGCCCGCGCAGCCATCGGGCGGCCGGTGTGAGCTGGTCCCGCCGGGCGAGCAGCCAGCCGCCGACCGGCAACGCCAGGAAGGCGATCACCGACGCGTACCTGTGCAGGTAGGCGGCGGTGGTCATGGCGGTGCCCGGCTCGTTCGTCGGCACCACGGCGGCCAGCAGCAGCCCACCCACCCATGCGCCGAGCAGCAGCTCGGCCGTTCGACCGGAGCGCGGCCGGGGTGGGCCGGCGCGGCGCAGTCCGTACAGCAACGCCACGGTGGCGAGCGCGAGCACCACCATGGCGATGTCGATGACGCCTCCCCGGTCGGAGACCGCGAAGTCGCTGATGGTCAACGCCCACGGGTTGAGGTCGTCGTTGACTTCGAGGTGGCCGATCACGGTGAGCAGCGCCGCCAGGGCGATCCCGCCCAGGGCCAGCAGGCCGGTACTCCGGGTAACAGGCATGCCTCAGCCTGTCGCCGCGGACACCCCAGCCGAATCCGGGACAGCCACCGAAATCGCCCCCCGGGACCACCCCTAGAGGTCCTGCCAACAACCCGCCGCGATCTCGCATTTTCGGTCGTTCGTATGTGCGGCATGCCCCAATTGCTGGCACAGTAAGTGCAAGATCGCGAAGGCTGGGGGCGGCACTCAGTCGATGGGGACGTCGACCGCGGCGGCGGCGGTGGCGCGGGCGTGGCGGGCGCTGACCAGTGTCATCGCCCATCCGGCCGCGGCGAATCCGGCCGCCGCGGCGGTGGCGATGATGGCCAGCCGCCAGGCCGACTCGGTCAGTGCGGTGCCGCCCAGGTGCCCGACCAGCGCGCCGTAGGTGGCCCAGCCCAACGCGGCGATGGCCTCGTAGAGCACGAACAGGCGGTACGGGTAGCGGCTACGCCCGGCCGAGAAGCAGGCCGCCATCCGGCCGCCGGGCACGAACCGGCAGAGCAGGATGACCAGCGGCCCGGGTTGTCGCAGCCCCTGGGTGACCCGGCTGGCCACCCGGCGGGCGCGGCTCAGCTCGGCGTGCCGGGGTGGCCGCCGGTCCGGTGCGCTGCGCCCCAACAGGTAGCAGGCCAGGTCGCCGGCGAATACGCCGAGCGCGCCGACGGCGATGGTGACCGGCAGGCTGAGCCCGCCGTAGACGGTGAGCGCACCACTGGTGATCATGACGATCTGGGTGGGGATCACCGGCACGAAGGCGTCCGCGATCAGCAGCGTGAGCAGCACCAGGTACGCCCACGTCGGCGACGCGACGTCAGTCAGAAGTTCGGGCACGCCTGCCACCTCGCCGGATGCGGCCGATTGGGTGTCTTGAGCCTGACGTCGTGTCCGGCGTCACGGTGGACGGCCCCGGCCCGTCGTGACCGTCGACACGACTGGGCCACCCGCCTACAACGAGGCCGATCGCTGCCGGGTGACGGGTTCGGAGGCTGTTCCACCCGTCCGAGGCGGGCGGCAGAACGGCGTTCGTCGGCGTACCGTTGTCGGCGCGGCCATGCCCGTCGGGTCCCCCGTTCCTGACGATTCGGCCGCCAGGGCCGCCGGCGGGTCCCGCGCCGGCGGCCCACCCCTCCGCCGCAAATCCGGGTGCATCCCCGATCGTCTGGCGGGTACGGTCGCCGTATGCGCAGCGCGGTAGTGATGACCACGACGCCGGGTGTCCCCGGCGCGCCGCTCTGACGTAACCACCGTCGAACAGGCCCCGGGGCGATCCGCCCCCGAGGGCAGCGCGCCGTTCGGAGCTCAGGTCGCCTCCGGGTCGTACCCGATCCAGGAGCCCGACATGATCGACCACCGTAGGCTCGGCCGCGAGCTGGACCTCTTCGTCTCCGACCCGCTGGCCGGCGCCGGCCTGCCGATCTGGCTGCCGGCCGGCGCCGCAGCCCGGCACGCCGTCGAGGAGTACGTCCGGGAGTTGGAGCGCCGCTCCGGCCACCAGCACGTCTACTCGCCGCCGCTGGGCAAGCGGGAACTCTTCGAACTCTCCGGCCATCTCGGCTACTTCGCCGACGACATGTTCCCGCCGATGCGGCTGAGCGCCGACGACGAGTTCGTGCTCCGACCGGCGCTCTGCCCGCACCACGCGTTGGTCTTCCGGGCGCGGGGCCGTTCCTACCGGGAGCTGCCGTTGCGGATCGCCGAGCTGGGCGGGATGTACCGCTCGGAGCGCTCCGGTGTGCTCGGCGGGCTGTCCCGGGTACGCGCCATCTCGCTCAACGACGCGCACACCTTCTGCGCCCCCGAGCAGGTCGGCGCGGAGGTCGTCGAGATCCTCGGGCTGATCCGTGTCGCGCACGCCGCGCTCGGTGTCCGGCCGGCCGGGTTCCGGCTGTCGCTGCGCGGACCGGGCGAGAAGTACGTCGGCGACGACGCCCAGTGGGCCCGCGCCGAGGAGTTGCTCCGGGAGGCGCTGGCCGGGGTGGAGTACGTCGAGGCACCGGGGGAGGCCGCCTTCTACGGCCCGAAGATCGACATTCAGATCGTCGACGCCGCCGGCCGGGAGTCGACCATCTCCACCATCCAGCTGGACTTCGACAAGCCGGAACGGTTCGACCTGTCGTACACCGACTCGGACGGCAGCCGGCGTCGGCCGGTCATGGTGCACCGCAGCCTGGTCGGCAGCATGGAGCGGCTGTTCGCGTACCTCATCGAGGTGCACGAGGGCGCGTTCCCGGCCTGGTACGCGCCCGTCCAGTTGGTGCTGCTGCCGGTCGACGACGGCCAGGCCGACGCGGCGGCCGACCTGGCCCGACGGGCGGGCGACGCCGGCCTGCGGGTCGAGGTCGACGCCGCCGGCTCGCTGGGCGCCCGGGTCCGGGACGCGGCCCGCCGCCGCGTCCCGTACCTCGGGGTGCTGGGTGCCCGGGAGGTGGCCGACGGGCACCTCGCGCTGCGCCTGCGCGGCGGCCGCGCCCTGGCCCCGATGCCCGCCGAAGCCGCGCTCGCCCTGATCGGCGGGCAGGTCGCCGCCCGCGCGACCGACCTGCTGCCGCCGGACTGACCCGCCCACCGATCGTCTCGCGCGCACGGCCGCCCGACCTCAGACCGACGCCGGTTGGGCGGCCGGTTCCTCGTCGACCACCGCGCCGGTGAACTGTGAGCGGTAGAGCCGGTGGTACGCGCCCTGGGCGGCGAGCAACTGCTCGTGGGTGCCCTGCTCGACGATCCGACCGTTCTCCATCATCAGGATCAGGTCGGCGTCGCGGATGGTGGAGAGCCGGTGCGCGATCACGAAGCTGGTCCGGTCCGAGCGCAGCGCGGCCATCGCCCGTTGCAGCAGCACCTCGGTGCGGGTGTCCACCGAGCTGGTGGCCTCGTCGAGGATCAGCAGCGACGGCTCGGCGAGGAACGCCCGCGCGATGGTGATGAGCTGCTTCTCGCCGGCGCTGACGTTGCTGCCCTCCTCGTCGATGACGGTGTCGTAGCCGTCGGGCAGGCTGCGCACGAACCGGTCCACGAAGGTGGCCCGGGCGGCGGTGAGGATCTCCTCCTCGGTCGCGTCCGGCCGCCCGTAGGCGATGTTGTCCCGGATGGTGCCGCCGAACAACCAGGTGTCCTGGAGCACCATGCCGATCCGGCCACGCAGGTCATCGCGGCGCATGGTCGTGATGTCCACCCCGTCGAGGGTGATCCGGCCGGCGTCCAGCTCGTAGAACCGCATCACCAGGTTGACCAGGGTGGTCTTGCCGGCGCCGGTCGGGCCGACGATGGCCACCGTGTGCCCGGGCTCGGCGATCAGCGACAGGTCGTCGATCAGCGGCTTGTCCGGCTCGTAGCGGAACGAGACGTGCTCGAACTCGACCCGACCGTGCGGGTCGGTGACCCGGGTCGGCTTCACCGGGTCGGGGGTCTGCTCGTCCGCGTCGAGCACCGCGAAGACCCGCTCGGCCGACGCCACCCCGGACTGGAGCAGGTTGGCCATCGAGGCGAGTTGGGTGAGCGGCTGGGTGAACTGGCGGGAGTACTGGATGAACGCCTGCACGTCGCCGAGGCTCATCGTGCCGGAGGCGACCCGCAGCCCGCCGACCACGGCGATCGCCACGTAGCTCAGGTTTCCGATGAACATCATCGACGGCATGATGATCCCGGAGATGAACTGTGCCCCGAAGCTGGCTCGGAACAGTTCCTCGTTCTTCGCGTGGAACGCGGCCTCGACCTCACGCTGCCGGCCGAAGACCTTCACCAGCTCATGACCGGTGTACGCCTCCTCGATCTGGCCGTTCAACTCGCCGGTGTGCGTCCACTGGGCGATGAACTGCTTCTGCGAGCGCTTGGCTATGCGCTGGGTGACCAGCACCGACAGCGGCACCGCGACCAGCGCCACCAGGGCCAGCACCGGCGAGATCCAGAACATCACCGCCAGCACGCCGACGACGGTCAGCAGCGAGGTGAGCAACTGGCTGAGGGTCTGCTGGAGGCTGGTGGAGATGTTGTCGATGTCGTTGGTGACCCGGCTGAGCAACTCACCGCGCGGCTGCCGGTCGAAGTAGGGCAGCGGCAGCCGGTTGAGCTTCTCCTCCACCTCGGCGCGCAGCCGCAGCACGGTGCGCTGGACCACCCCGTTGAGCAGCCAACCCTGCCACCAGGACAGCAGGCTCGCCGCCAGGTAGAGCCCGAGCGCCAGCAGCAGCACCCGACTCAGGGCGCTGAAGTCGATGCCCACCCCGGGCACCACGTCCATCCGGGCCAGCATGTCGGCGAAGCTGTTGTTGCCGCTGGCCCGGGCCGCCGCGACGGCCTGCTCGGCGGTGGTGCCGGCGGGCAGTTGCCGGCCGATCACCCCAGTGAAGATCAGGTCGGTCGCGTGGCCGAGGATCTTCGGCCCGGCCACGCTGAACCCGACGCTCACCACGGCCAACGTGATGATCGCGGCCAGGTGCAGTCGGTGCGAGCGCAGCCGGCCGAGCAACCGTCGGGCCGACGGCCCGAAGTTCATCGACTTCTCGGCGGGCATTCCGGCGCTCATCCATCCCGGGCCGCCGCGCTGACCGCCGGGCGGCAGCCGCTTCGGCGTCGCCGCGCCACCGCCGGTCTCCGGCGCGGTTCCTCCGCCGGGTTGCTGCGCGGTCTCATCCGGCGTCCGTCCGTCGCCGGCCGGCTTCTGACTGGGTACGGCCGCGGTGCGCGGCTCGTCACGCTCGCTCATGCCGCCACCTCCGTGGTCTGCTGCGAGGCCACGATCTCGGCGTACGTCGGGCAGGTTTTCAGCAACTCCGCATGTCGTCCCACTCCGACGACGCCTCCGTTTTCCAGGACGATGATCTGATCGGCGTCGATGATCGTGGAGACCCGCTGGGCCACGATCACCACCGCCGCCTGCGCGGTGACCGGCCGCAGTGCCGCTCGCAGCCGCGCGTCGGTGCCCAGGTCGAGCGCGGAGAACGAGTCGTCGAAGAGGTAGATCTCCGGTTGCCGGACCAGGGCCCGGGCGATGGCCAGGCGCTGCCGCTGCCCACCGGAGACGGTGGTGCCGCCCTGCGCTACCGGGGCGTCCAGCCCGCCGGGCATCTGGGCCACGAAGTCCCGGGCCTGGGCGATCTCCAGCGCCGTCCACAGCTCCTCGTCGGTCGCGTCCGGGTTGCCGTAGCGCAGGTTGCTGGCGACCGTTCCGGTGAACAGGTACGGCCTCTGCGGCACCAGGCCGATGCGCCGCCACAGCTCGTCCGGCGCCAACTCCCGCACGTCCACCCCGTCGACCAGCACCGCGCCGGCGGTGACGTCGACCAGGCGGGGGATCAGCGACAGCAGCGTCGTCTTGCCCGCGCCGGTGCTGCCGATGATCGCCGTGGTGGTGCCCGGGGTCGCCCGGAAGGAGATGTCGCGCAGCACCGGCTCCACCGCGCCCGGGTACTGGAAGCGCACCCCGCGCAGCTCCAGCTCGGCTCGGGTGGGCAGCTCGGTGACCGGCGCGGCGGCCGGGACCACCGAGGAGTCGGTGTCCAGCACCTCGACGATCCGCTCGGCGCAGACCGCCGCTCTCGGCACCATCATCAGCATGAAGGTGGCCATCATGACCGCCATCAGGATCTGCATCAGGTACTGCAGGAACGCGGTGAGCGCGCCGACCTGGATCGCGCCGCCGTCCACCCGCTGCGCGCCGAACCAGAGCACCGCCACGCTGGAGACGTTCAGCACCAGCATGACCACCGGGAAGATCAACGCCAGCAACCGACCGGTACGCAGCGCGGTGGCGGTCAGGTCGGCGTTGGCGACGCCGAAGCGGTCCGTCTCGTACGGCTCGCGGACGAACGCGCGGACCACCCGGATGCCGGTGATCTGCTCCCGCAGCACCCGGTTGACCGTGTCGATGCGGGTCTGCATCAGCCGGAAGCCCGGCACCATCCGACGGATGATCGCGCCGAGGGCGATGGCCAGCACGGGCACGCTGACCAGCATCAGCCAGGAGAGCCCGACGTCCTCACGCAGGGCCATGAACACGCCGCCGACGCTCATGATCGGTGCGGCGACGAGCATCGTGCAGCTCATCAGCACGAGCATCTGCACCTGCTGCACGTCGTTGGTGTTGCGGGTGATCAGCGACGGCGCCCCGAACCGGGCCACCTCGCGGGCGGAGAAGCGGTTGACGTGCCCGAACAGTTCGGCGCGTACGTCGCGGCCGAAGCCCATCGCGACCCGGGCGCCCAGGTAGACGGCGGCGATCGAGCAGACGATCTGGATCAGGCTGACCAGCAGCATCCAACCACCGGTGCGCACGATGTAGTCGGTGTCGCCCCGGGCCACGCCCTGGTCGATGATGTCCGCGTTGAGGCTGGGCAGGTAGAGCGAGGCCATGGTGCCCACGAACTGGAGCAGCACGACCGCCAGCAACGGTCTCTGATAGGTGCGCAGTTGGCCGCGCAGGAGTCGGATCAGCACGCCGGGTCCTTCGTTTCGGTAGGGCGTCCGGTCATCCGCGGGTCGTCTCCGCTGCCGATGACCTCAAGCAGGAACTCCCGGATCACCTGGGCCTTCGCCGGGTCGGCGTCGACCGAGGTGAGGGGCCGTCCGGAGTGCATGAGCGCGCCGAGCGCGGCCACCCGTTCCCGCCCGGCGGGGGTGATGGCGAGTCGGATGCTGCGTCGGTCGTTGTCGTCGCGCTGCCGCTCGACCAGACCGTCGCGCTCGAGCGTGTCGACGATGCCGGTCAGCGTCGCCGGGCGGACGAACCCCTTCTCGGCGACCGCTCGGTGCGGCAACTCGCCGTGTCGGGCGAGCGTCATCAGGGTGATCATGCCGGCCTGGGTGAGGCCGTGCTCCTCGGCGAGGTAGCGGTTCCACCGCTGCCCGACCAGGTGCCCGGCCACCACCAGCAGCCGGCCGAGCGGCACGTCCTGGAGGGTCACGAGTTCCACGACAGGCAGGTTAGCCCCCTGATAGTCAGGGGCCAAACGAAATTGCCGCAGCGGTGGCCACGAACACGATCTGTAGGGCGGTGCGCTGTGCGAGCGGGGTGACCGGGCGGCCGGCGAGGGTCAGTTCGCGACGGGCGGCCGAGATGTTGGCCGGGAACATGGCGAGCATGAGCAGGCCGAGCCCGGCCGCCGCGACCCGGGCGGTCGCCGGCACCAGGAGGCCGACCGCGCCGACCAGTTCCAGCACGCCGGTGACGGTGACCAGCAGGTCAGGTCGGGGCAGTCGGGGCGGGACCATCGCGATCAGGTCGGCGCGGCGCTGGCCGACGAAGTGTGCGACGGCGGTCAGCATGAACATCACGGCCAGCCCGACGCGCAGTGCGGGGTGCCAGCCGTCCAGTGCGGAGATGCCGGCCAGGCCGGCGAGTCGGGCCAGCGCGGTGCCGACGATCAAGGCGATCAGGGGTGCCATAGGAATCCTCCTCGGGGAAACTTGCCAGTGACAAGATTGCGCGCCAAGGGCACATCTTGTCAATGGCAAGATAGGATTCGTGTATGACCGACACCCGCGCCTACCACCACGGCGATCTGCGTCGCACCCTGCTCGCCGCGGCGCTGGAGGCCGTCGCGGAGGTCGGGCCCGCCGCGCTGAGCCTGCGCGACCTGGCCCGGCGGGCGGGTGTCTCGCACGCCGCGCCCGCGCACCACTTCGGCGACAAGGCGGGCCTGCTCACCGCGCTCGCCGCGCAGGGCTTCGACCTGCTGGCCCAGACGTTGACCGAGGCGGATGACGACCTGTTGGAGGCCGGTGTCGCGTACGTCGACTTCGCCGTCACGCACCGGGCGTACTTCGAGGTGATGTTCCGGCCGGAGCTCTACCGGGCCGACGACGCCGAGTTGAGCGCGGCACGGGGCCGGGCGGGCGCCGCGCTCCGCTCCGGGGTGGCGGCGCTGCCCACCGGCGGCGCGCCCGCCGACACCGACCGGGATTCGCTCGCGGCCTGGTCGATCGCGCACGGCTTCGCCACCCTCTGGCTGGCCGGCGCACTACCCGACCGAGTGGGCGACAACCCCCGCGAAGCAGCCCGCGCCGTACTGCGCCGCCTGACGACCTAACCCCACCCCACCCCACCCCGCCCTCGCCCCCGGCCCTGCACGTCGATCATGGAGTTGTGGTGGGCGGTTCACCCACTCGTGCCCCTTTTGTGAGGCACCACAACTCCATGATCGACGCGTCGGGGGAGGGGGCGGGGGCGGGGGGTTACCAGCTGGTGGGGAGGGGCATTCCTTCGGTGAAGCCGGCGGCGCTCTGCACGCCGACGATGGCCCGCTCGTGGAACTGGGTCAGGTCCCGTGCGCCGGCGTAGGTGAAGGCGCTGCGTACCCCCGCGATGATCTCGTCGATCAGGTCCTCGACACCGGGGCGGGCCGGGTCCAGGTGCATCCGGGCCGAGGAGATGCCCTCCTCGAACACCGCCTTGCGGGCCCGGTCGTACGGGCTGTCGTCGGCGGTACGGGCGCTGACCGCCCGAGCCGAGGCCATTCCGAAGCTCTCCTTGTACCGCCGGCCGTCCGCGTCGGTGTACAGGTCACCGGGGGACTCGTAGGTGCCGGCGAACCAGGAGCCGATCATCACGTTCGACGCGCCGGCGGCGAGCGCGAGCGCCACGTCCCGGGGGTGCCGCACCCCGCCGTCGGCCCACACGTGCCTCCCCAGTTGACGGGCGGCGGCCGCGCAGTCGAGCACGGCGGAGAACTGCGGTCGACCCACGCCGGTCATCATCCGGGTGGTGCACATCGCGCCGGGGCCGACGCCGACCTTGATGATGTCCGCCCCCGCCTCCACGAGGTCGCGTACGCCCTCGGCGGTGACCACGTTGCCGGCCGCCACCGGCACCCCCGGGTCGAGCTTCCGGACCGCCTGGAGTGCGGAGATCATCCGTGCCTGGTGGCCGTGCGCGGTGTCCACGACCAACGTGTCCACCCCCGCCTCCAGCAGCGCCGCTGCCTTGCCGGTCACGTCCCCGTTGATCCCGACGGCCGCCGCGATCCGCAGCCGGCCCCGGTCGTCCACGGCCGGCGTGTAGAGGGTGGCGCGCAACGCGCCCTGTCGGGTCAGCACCCCGACCAGCCGACCCTCGGCGTCCACCACCGGGGCGAGTCGGCGTCGGCCCGCCGAGAGCAGGTCGAAGCCGGTACGCGGATCCGCGTCCGCCGGGACGGTGTGCAGCTCGGTGGACATCACGTGACGCAGCTGCGCGAAGCGGTCCACGCCCGTGGTGTCCGCCTCGGTGACCACACCCATCGGCCGGCCGGCGTCGTCGACCACGATCACCGCACCGTGCGAGCGCTTGGGTAGCAGGTGGATGGCATCGCCCACGGTGTCGGTCGGGCCCAGCGTGATGGGCGTGTCGTAGACCAGGTGGCGCTGCTTGACCCAGGCGACGACATTCGCCACCACCTCGATCGGAATGTCCTGCGGAATCACCGTGATGGCACCCCGGCGGGCGACCGTCTCCGCCATCCGCCGTCCGGCGACCGCGGTCATGTTCGACACCACCAACGGAATGGTGGTGCCGGTGCCGTCGCCGGTGGAGAGGTCGACGTCGAGCCGAGAGGCCAGGTCGGAGCGGGCCGGCGCCATGAAGACGTCGGTATAGGTCAGGTCGTGCGCGGGAGCCGCGCCGTGAAGGAACCGCACCCGGCAATCATTCCCGCTCGCGGCCAGTTCCACCGCCGGTGGTCGCGGAAAACACTCGCATCGTCGTTGGGCCTGGTCCCTGCGGCGTCGTCGGTGCTCGCCGTGGGAGCCGGTCAGCCCAGCAGGAGTGCCGCGGCGAGCCCGGCCATCACCACGGCGATGACCGCGTCCAGCACCCGCCAGGCCATGGCGCGGGCGAGCAGCGGCGCGAGGCGCTGCGCGCCGACGCCGAGCGCGGTGAACCAGACCACACTGGCCAGGACGGCGCCGGCGCCGAAGACCCACCGGTGCGGGTGTTGTTGGGCCACGCTGCCGAGGAGCAGGACGGTGTCCAGGTAGACGTGCGGGTTCAGGTAGGTGAAGGCGGCGCAGGCGAGCAGGGTCGCCCCCAACGTGGCCGGCGGCCGCTCGGTGGGTAGCAGAGCGCCGGGACGCAGGGCGCGGCGGGCGGCGAGCCCCGCGTAGCAGAGCAGGAAGGCCGCACCGCCCCACCGGATCGCCATCAGCAGGCCCGGTCGGCCGGTTACCAGCGAACCGACCCCGGCCACCCCCGCCATGATCAGCAGCGCGTCCGACGCGGCGCAGGTGAGCACCACGGGTACGACGTGTTCGCGTCGCAGGCCCTGGCGCAGGACGAAGGCGTTCTGGGCGCCGATGGCGACGATGAGGGCGATGGAGATCGAGAAGCCGGCGAGGGCGGAGGTGAGCACGGACTCGACGCTAGGGCCGTCGACGGCCACCAGTCCAACTAAAGATTCTGACGCAACTTAAGCTCAGCTAATGAATGGTCTCGACTCGGCGCAGCTACGGACACTCGCGGCGGTGGTGGCGGAGGGCAGCTTCGACGCCGCAGCCCGGCTGCTGCACGTCACGCCGTCGGCGGTGAGCCAACGCATCAAGGCGCTGGAGGAGACCGTCGGTCAGGTGCTGGTCCGCCGCGCTCGTCCGTGCGTGGCAACCGACGCCGGCCGCCCGCTGCTGCGCCTGGCCGGCCAGCTCGCGCTGCTCGAACGGGAGGCGCTGGCCGACGCCCGCGGCCCGCTGGCCGGCGGTGGCCGGATCCGGGTCGCCGTGGTGGTCAACGCGGACTCGCTGGCCACCTGGTTTCCCGCCGCGCTGGCCCGGTTGCCGCAGCGGGCCGGGCTCTCGTTCGACCTACGGCAGGACGATCAGGACCACACCGCCGAACTGCTCCGCGACGGTTCGGTGACGGCGGCGGTCACCGCCCAGCGGGAGGCCGTGCAGGGCTGCCGGGTGCTGCGGCTCGGGTCCATGCGCTACCGCACACTGGCCACGCCGGAATTCGCGGCGGCCCACTTCGCCAAGGGACTCACCGCCGCCGCGCTGGCGAGCGCCCCGCTTGTCGTCTTCGACCGGAAGGACCGGGTGCAACACCGGTTCATCCGGGCGGTGGCCGGTCGACCGCTCGACCCGCCGGTGCACTACGTACCGTCGATCCCGGCGTTCAGCGAAATGATCAGGCTCGGGTTGGGCTGGAGTATGGTGCCGGAACAGATCGCCCAGGCCGACCTGACCGCCGGCGGCTGTGTCGACCTCGCACCGGGCCGACACCTCGACGTCCCGCTGTACTGGCAGCACTGGAGGCTGGAGTCGGACGTGCTGAACGCCCTGACCGCCGCCGTCCGAGCGGTCGCCACCGAAGCCCTGCGCTGACCGCCCGCCGGGCGGCTCAGGCGATGGTGCAGATGGGAGCGCCGGCGGTGATGACGGCGCCGACCTCGGCGCTGAGGCCGCTGACCGTGCCCGCCTTGTGCGCGTGCAGCGGCTGCTCCATCTTCATCGCCTCCAGCACCACGACCAGGTCACCCTCGGCCACGGTGTCGCCGTCCGCCACCGCGATCTTGACGATGGTGCCCTGCATCGGCGAGGTGAGCGCGTCGCCGCCGACCGGGGCGCCGGCCTTGGCGCCGCCGCCGCGCCGAGTCGGCTTGCGGGGTGCCGCGGTGGTCGTACTCCCGCCGAAGCCGGCGGGAAGGCTGACCTCGAGGCGCTTGCCGCCCACCTCGACCACGACGGTGTCGCGCTCGGCCGGCGCCTCGGCGGTGCCGGCGGCGGCGGTGAACGGCGGCACGGTGTTGTGGAACTCGGTCTCGATCCACCGGGTGTGCACTGTGAACGGCTCGGCGGTGAACGCCTCGTCCCGCACGACGAGCCGGTGGAACGGCAGCGCGGTGGCCATCCCGTCCAGGACCATCTCGTCCAGCGCGCGGCGGGCGCGCTCCAGCGCCTCGGTCCGCGTCTCACCCGTGATGATCACCTTGGCGAGCAGTGAGTCGAAGTTGCCGCCGATGACGTCGCCGGCCGAGATGCCGGTGTCGACCCGCACACCCGGCCCGCTGGGCAGGCGCAGCGCGGTGACCGTGCCGGGGGCGGGCAGGAAGTTGCGGCCCGGGTCCTCGCCGTTGATCCGGAACTCGATCGCGTGCCCGCGCGGCGTCGGGTCCTCGGTGATCCGCAGCTTCTCGCCGTCGGCGATCCGGAACTGCTCGCGGACCAGGTCGATGCCGGCGGTCTCCTCGGTGACCGGGTGCTCGACCTGGAGTCGGGTGTTGACCTCCAGGAAGGAGATGGTGCCGTCGACGCCGACCAGGTATTCCACGGTGCCGGCACCGTGGTAGCCGGCTTCGCGGCAGATCGCCTTGGCGCTCTCGTGGATCTGCGCGCGCTGGGCGTCGGTGAGGAACGGCGCGGGCGCCTCCTCGACGAGCTTCTGGTGGCGTCGCTGCAACGAGCAGTCGCGGGTGCCCACCACGATCACGTTGCCGTGCTGGTCGGCGAGGACCTGCGCCTCGACGTGCCGGGGCTGGTCGAGGTACCGCTCGACGAAGCACTCGCCCCGACCGAACGCCGCGACCGCCTCCCGGGTGGCCGACTCGAACAGTTGGGGGATCTCCTCCATCGTGCGGGCGACCTTGAGGCCGCGCCCACCGCCACCGAAGGCGGCCTTGATGGCGACCGGCAGGCCGTGGTCGACGGCGAAGGCCATCACCTCGTCCGGGCTGGCCACCGGGTCCGGGGTGCCGGGGACCAGCGGCGCGCCTGCCCGTTGGGCGATGTGCCGGGCGGTGACCTTGTCGCCCAGGTCGCGGATCGCCTGCGGGGTGGGGCCGATCCAGGTCAGCCCGGCGTCGATGACGGCCTGGGCGAAGTCGGCGTTCTCACTGAGGAAGCCATAACCCGGGTGTACGGCGTCGGCGCCGGCCCGAGCGGCGACGTCGAGCAGCTTGTCGATGCGCAGGTAGGTCTCGGTCGCGCTGTCCCCGCCGAGGGCGTACGCCTCGTCCGCGAGGGTGGCGTGCAGGGCGTCGCGGTCGGAGTCCGCGTACACGGCGACGCTGCCCAGGCCGGCGTCGCGGCACGCGCGGATCACCCGGACGGCGATCTCGCCGCGGTTGGCGATGAGTACCTTGCGCACCTTCGTGGCTCCTCCCGGGCAGGTTACTGACGGGGAGTGTATCGGCCGCCCACGGCGGCCCTAACGATCACTCAGTGTGGGATGCCGCACTGCACCCGCCACGGTTTAGTCAAACTTGGCTATTACGCTTGTCGGGTGTCTTCGACTCGGATGATGATTCTCGGTCTGGTGCGGTGGATGCAGCCCGTGCACGGCTACGACGTGCGCCGCGAGCTGCTGAGCTGGAGCGCCGACAAGTGGGCGAACATACAGCCCGGATCGATCTATCACGCCCTGCGCAAGCTCACCGAGGAGGGGCTGCTCCGCGCCGTCGCGACCGAGCAGGTCGGCGCCCGCCCGGCGCGGACCACGTACGAGGTGACCGTCAAGGGGGAGGACGAGTTCGAGACGTTGCTGCGCAACCTGTGGTGGAACATCAGCGAGCCCGCCGACCCGTTCGCGGCGGCCTTCTCCTTCCTGCCGGCGATGCCCCGGGACGAGGCGGCCGCCGCCCTGCGCAACCGGGCCAATCTGCTGCGTGCCGGCGTCGAGTCGATGCGCGCCTCGCTCGATTCGGACTGGGTGCGCAACCGCAAGCCGGCGCACGTGGGCTGGATGCTCGAGCTGTGGTCGGCACGGGCGGAGGCGGAGATGAGCTGGTGCGAGCGGATCGCCGAGCGGATCGATTCCGGAGTGTCGTACCTGCCTGCTGAGCTGGATGAAGCGCAGGGTTGGTCGGGGTGGAGGGACGGCGCGGAGTCGCCCGGCACCGACGCGCAATAATCAACGTTGACTAAAAAAGCTATATCGCGTTAGCCTGCTGGCGGCACAGCGGGGGAGTGCGCCGTCCGGCGTCGTCCCACTCGACGGCCGGCCCGACCGGCCCGAACGACCAGGAGCAGAAATGATCGAGACCAGGGGGCTGCGGAAGTCGTTCCGCTCCCGCGCGGGTCGAGAGACGAAGACGGTGGACGCCGTGCGGGGCGTCGACCTTGACGTTGCCAAGGGCGAGATCTTCGGCTTCCTCGGCCCGAACGGCGCCGGCAAGACCACCACGCTGCGGATGCTCGCCACGCTGATCGAGCCGGAAGGCGGCGAGGCCACCATCGCGGGCGCCGACCTGCGCAAGGACCCGGCCGAGGTGCGCCGCCGCATCGGGTACGTCCCGCAGGGCGGCAGCACCTGGGACGAGTCCACCGCCCGCGAGGAGCTGGTGCTGCACGCCCGGATGTACGGCATCAGCAAGGCCGACGCGCAACGGCGCGCGGCTCGCGCGCTGGACGCCTTCCAGCTCACCGAGTACGCCGACCGCAAGTGCAAGACCTACTCCGGCGGCCAGCGTCGCCGGGTGGAGATCGCCCTCGGCATCATCCACGAGCCGAAGATCGTCTTCCTGGACGAGCCGACCACCGGCCTCGACCCGCAGAGTCGCGCCCACATGTGGGACGAGATCCGGCGGCTCCGCGCCGACGGGATGACCGTCTTCATCACCACGCACTACCTGGACGAGGCCGACGCGCTCTGCGACCGGATCGCGATCATGGACAACGGCGAGGTGGTGGCCGAGGGCACGCCAACCGAACTCAAGCGGGAGATCTCTGGCGACGTGGTGCTGGTCGGTCTCGACCTGGCCGCCACCCCGCAGGCCGCCCAGACGCTCGACGGCGAGCCGTACGTCAACAAGCTGGAGACGGTCGACGAGGGCGGCCTGCGCCTCTACGTCGACGAGGGCGCCACCGCCATCCCGCAGGTGCTGCGCCGACTCGACCACGCCGGGCTGGAACTGCGCTCGATCGAGCTGCACCGACCCAGCCTGGACGACGTCTTCCTCACCAAGACCGGCCGCTCGCTGCGCGAGTCCTGACCACCGGAGAAGACTCTCATGAAATTCGCCCGTGACACGTGGCTGATCTTCCAGCGCCAGATCCAACTCCTGCTACGCAACCCGGTCTGGGTCTTTGTCGGCGTGTTCCAGCCGGTCATGTACCTGCTGCTCTTCGCCCCGCTGCTCAAGCCCGCCCTTAACGCGCCCACCCAGGCCGCCGCCTACAAGATCTTCGTACCGGGTCTGCTGGTGCTGCTGGCCATCTTCGGTGGCCTGTTCCAGGGCTTCGGCCTGATCGCCGAGCTGCGAGCCGGCGTCATCGAACGCTCCCGGGTCACCCCGATCAGCCGGCTCGCCCTGCTGCTCGGCCGCTCGCTGCGCGACGTGGTCTCGCTCCTGGCGCAGGCCGTCATCATCACGCTCTTGGCGCTCATCTTCGACCTACGGGTGTTCATCGGGGACCTGCTGCTGGCGTACCTGATGCTCGCCCTGATCGCCCTCATGACCTCGGCCGTCTCCTACGGCGTCGCCCTCAAGGTCAAGAGTGAGGACGCGCTGGCCCCGCTGATGAACACCGTGGCGCAGCCGGTGCTGCTGCTCTCCGGCATCCTGCTGCCGCTGACCTTCGCACCCGGCTGGTTGCAGGGCATCGCCAACTGGAACCCGTTCTCCTGGGCGGTGGACGGCACTCGGGCACTGTTCGCCGGTGACCTGGGCAGCGACAAGGTCTGGCAGGGCCTCAGCATCACGGCGGTCCTCGCCGCGCTGGGCGTCTACTGGGCAGCCCGCCAGTTCGCCCGCAGCGTCCGCTGACGCCCGCTTTAGCTGTTCCTTGATATTGGGGTGTCCCCTGGTGGGGACACCCCAATATCCGTGTTCGGCGGTTGTCGACGGTCGACGGTCGACGGTCGACGGTCGGCGGTTGTCGGCGGTCAGCGGACCCGGGCGAGGGTCAGGCCGTCCGCGATCGGCAGCATCACCGGGTCCACCCGCACGTCGGCGAGAACCTCGTCGTTGAACGCGGCGATGGCCCGGTCACCAGCGTCCTGCGGGGCGATGACCCGCCCGCCACGCAACACGTTGTCGACGGCGATCACCCCACCCGGACGCATCCGGGGAACCAACTCCGCCCAGTAGATCGGGTAGCCGGTCTTGTCCGCGTCGATGAACGCGAAGTCCAGGTGCCGCTCGTGTGGCAACTCCCGCAGCCCGTCCGCGGCCGGACCGATGCGCAGATCGATCGAATCCTGCACGCCGGCCCGCGCCCAGTAGCGCCGGGCGATGCCGGTGAATTCTTCGGAGATGTCGAAGCAGGTCAGCCGCCCACCCTCGGGCAACCCGCGGGCGATCGCCAGCGACGAAAGCCCGGTGAACGTGCCGACCTCGACGGCCTGCCGCACGCCGAGCAGCCGGGTGAGGAACGTCAGGAACGCGGCCTGCTCCGGAGCCACCTGCATGGTGGCGTGCTCCGGCAGCACCGACCGGGTCTCCTCGGCCAGGTCATGGATGATCTCGTCCGGCGGGGAGCCGTGTGCGACCAGATAGGCGTGCAGCTCGTTGGTGAGCGGGATCGACTTGGTGGTCATGACCGGACGTTACCGAGCGGCTCGACCGTTTGGCCGCCCGGCGCGACCTTCGTCCACAGGTCGGTGATCCGCAGATCCAGCTCGGCGAGGAGCCGGCGCAGCAGCGGCATCGACAGCCCGACCACAGTCCCCGGGTCACCCTCGATCCGTTCCACGAACGGTCCACCAAGGCCGTCGATCGTGAACGCGCCGGCCACCGCCAGCGGCTCACCCGTGGCAACGTACTCGGCGATCTCGTCGTCACTGATGTGAGCGAAGTGGACCGTGGTCGACGCGACCGCCTCCGCGCGCCGCCCCGCGGCAACGTCGACCAGGCAGTGCCCGCTGTGCAGAACGCCGCTGCGCCCCCGCATCCGCAGCCATCGCCGGGTCGCGTCGGCCGCATCCGTCGGCTTGCCGAGAATTTCCCCGTCGAAGGCGAGCACCGAGTCGCAGCCGATCACCAACGTCCGCTGATCGGCGCTCGGGTTCAGCCGGGTCAACACCGCCTGCGCCTTCAGGCGAGCCAACTCCAGACACAACTCCTCGGCCCGCTCGGTCACCACCAGGGACTCGTCCACCCCGCTGACCAGCACCTCCGGCTCGATACCAGCAGCTTGGAGCAACTTACGACGGGCAGGGCTCGCCGAAGCGAGCACGAGGCGGAGCGGCAAAGTCTCAGACACCAGCCCGACGTTACCGCCCATCCCCCCACCAAGACCGACACCCCGCCCAGCACCCACCGCCCGGCCGTCGGGCGGCCTGGTGGTGGTGTGGCCCGGGTGGTGGGGTGGCCCGGGTGGTGGGGTGGCCTGGTGGTCGGGCGACCCGGCGGTCGGCCGCCCTTGATCCACTCGACTTTCAGGAAATCGCGGTATCCCATCGCCCCGGACACTGCGATTTCCTGAAACGCGAGTGGATCAGCGCCTCGTTGATCGATCAGCGACTGATTCTGGGCGGCGGATCATCACCGCGACGGCGTCGCCGCGCTATCACGGCCCACCCAACCCCGGCAGCCACGAGCACGCCGAGGGTGGCCAGGCCGCGTGCGGTCGCGCCATCGCTCTCATCACCCGGCTGAGCGCCAGCCGTCGTGGTCGGGCCAGCGCCAGCCGGAACGCTCACCGAGTCAAACCCCAGCGGCGGTACGTCTGCCGTCAGCGCCGCCACAAGATCGATCACCCCGTAGCCGTACTCGTCGTCACGCCCAGGAGGGCCTTTGTCGACGGCGGTTGCTGTGAGCCGGTGCGCCACCTCGCGGGCCGGCAGGTACGGGTACTTGGACCTGATCAACGCAGCCGCGCCCGCAACGATCGCCGTCGCGTCAGAGGTTCCGGTGCCTTTGCGGTATTTGCCGCCGATGCTCGTGCTGTAAATGTCGACGGCGGGCGCAACCACGTCAATCTCCGGCCCAGATACCGAAAAGCTGGCGTGACTCCCGTTTCGATCTATGCCGCCTACAGCGACCACACCCGGATAGGCGGCCGGAAAGCTAACATATTTGTCCCGAGGTTCATTACCTACCCCTGCAACCACGACGACATTCGCTTGCATTGCCATCTCGATGGCTCGTTTTAGTCGACTATTTGGTCCCGCGACGGAAGAGACACTGATAACCGAAGCGCCTTTGGCGACAGCAAGATCGATCCCGGTCGCGAGGTTGTCGCTGTCGCCATCTTGATCTGTTCGGCTGGTTCGGATTGGTAGGATTTTCGCCTCTGGAGCGATGCCAAGAGCGCCGAGATTTACGGACTGTCCGTGGGCAGCGATTAGCCCGGCCATTCCGGTGCCATGGCTGTTGTCGTCCCGCCAGCCGTCGCCGCCGTTGGGGAGGACGATGTCGGTACCGGTTAAGAGATTATCGTGAAGGTCGGGGTGCGGTGCGACGCCGGTGTCTGGGACGGCCACAATTACGCCCTTGCCTTTGCTTAACCTTTGAGCTTCGTTGGCTTTTAGATAGTCCAGGTGCCACTGATCGTTACGTATCCGCTCAACATCTTTCGGTTGAGGATTGTTCTGAGCTGAGGCCGGGGTTGGAAGTAATGTGAATGTGAGGCTGATACTGGCTAACAGCACTCCGGAGGCCCGCAGGGTCAACGGTCTATGCCAATAGCCGGACCTGGGTCGATGGGGCCTTCATCATTCGGTGGTCGAACGATTGGGGCGACGCCTTCGTCTGTCGTCCAGGGGTTGTCAGGATCCCGGCGGCGCCTTTCCGCGTCTGGATCTATCCGAAAGCCGGGCCGTGGGGATGCTCCGCCACTGGGGTTTTGGCCGGCGCTTTGACCGATGCTGGAGCCGAAGCCGAAGGGAGGGGTTCCCTGAAGCGCGTTCAAGCCTCGGCCACCTCCGGGGCGAGAGCCGGCGCCGCCAGTAGGCCCTGTCCCGGCGCTGCCGCCACCTATTACTCCGCCCACCGGATTAATGCGGCGGGGTGCGCCGGCACCGGCTGCGGGTGAGCCAAATCCCATCGCAGGCACTCCGCCGATTAGGCCGCCAGGAGGCATCGGGCGCGGTTGCGCCGCAGGTTTGCCCGCAGAGTCTGTGGTGCTGGCTGGAGGGTTGGCTGAGTGGGGGTGCGATGCCCCAGAAGCATCACCACGTCCGGAATTTGCAGGCGGTAGGGGTGTCACCCCGACTCCAGGTGTTGAACCGGAAACTGCTGGCGGCGTAGCTCCGATTGGCGGGACAGGGGTTGTGGAGCCAGGAGCGATTACGTTACCTGTTCCGCCAAGAACTGGTCCGACGCCAGGGTTTGTTATTGGCCAGCCTTGACCAGCGGAAGCCCTCGGGCGAGTTGTAGGGGATTTCGGGAGAGGTACCGCTATTACTGGAGGAATTACAGGCGCAGCGGAAGCCCCGCCGTAAACATTCACCTCGCTCTGATCGATCCCGGGGTTTGTCTTAGGCGCCGCGGGTGGTTTTTGGAGAGTTGCTTGGGCTTGTTGGAGTTCGCCGCTCAGGTTGAACATCATGGATCGGGCCTGCACGTTGAGCCGTTCCAACTCCCCATCAGCAACGGGCGGCGCGGTGGCCCGGTTGCCCATCACCGCTTTCGGGTCGGCGACCATCGACTCGTACGCCTGCTTCTGCTGGAACTTGGTCGCGTACTCCTCGTGGATCTTGCGGAGTGCGGCGCGGGTGGTGCCGATGGCCTGGGTTGCGGCGGACAGCGCGGTGTAGTTCGCGGCGGCGGCGTCGTGGGTGCGCTGCACCTTGTCGATGAGTTCGTCGAGTTCGGCGAGGTACGTGCGGGAGGCGGCGCTGGTTTCGGGGGGCCATGCTTCGGCGAGTCCGCGTCGGTACTGCTGGAGGCGGCCGAGGTGGATTTGCGCCAGGTCGCAGACCTTGCGCCAGCCGGCGACCTGTTTCCAGTGGTTGGCGGTGTCGTGGTCCTGGAGGCAGGCCCACATGCTGTTGACGTCCATGAGGTGCCAGTCGGTGAGGCCGGAGGTGCGGCCGGTGCCCCGTTCGATCATGGCAGCACCACCGGCCCTGCGGCGTCGGGGCTGGTCGGGTCGGTGAGGGTCGGCGTCGGACCGCCGGGGAGGACGCTGGCCGGGTTGGCGAGGGCTCGTTGCACGTCCACCACTCGGGCGGCGGTGAAGGCGTCGCTGTCGGCGTAGTGGGTGGCGACCTGATCGGCGGCGGCGGCCAGGTGGCCGGTGGCGCCTCGGACGGCGTACACCATGTCGGCGGTGGCCTGCTGCGTCTCGTGGTGCGCGTGCAGGAACGTGACCAGCTCGATGAAGGCGTCGCACGGGTTGGGCAGCTTCGCGGACATGTCTTCGGCGATGTACGACAGGTGCGGCGCGTAGTTGCTCTCGACCTCGGCGGCGAGCCGGTCGGCGAACTCTCTGAGCTGGCTGATGTCGGCTTCGATGCCGCCGTAACCGCGTAGCCAGGGTGCTGGCCGGTCCTCTTCGGGGATCATGGAACCTCCCTACCCGTAACGGCACCGTTTCCCTGAGTGAGGTTAACGGCTCAACGCCACCCTGACAGCCCCCATACGGCGGGTCTCGGCGTCAGCGGGGCAGGCTGGCGGCACGCCACCCACGGGAGTTGCCCGGTCGACCGCTGCGCGCCCAGGCGGACGCGGTCGCCTCCGCGGGGGCGGCGGTCGGACGGGACCGGATGATGATCGCCCCCACCAGAGCGGCCAACTCCTCGGCGGTGGGCACGCCGCGGACGACCCGGAACAGCGGCTCTTCGGCAGACATGCCGCCAGGGTACGCGGCGCGAAGTTACGCGAAGCGCACAGTGGCGTGCCGGCGGTGTGAGCGTCAGCCGGTCCGGGTACCGTCTCACCGATGTCGAACGCGCTTCCCCAACTCGTCGCTGACCGATACCGGCTCCAGTCGCCGCTCGGCCAGGGTGGCATGGGCCGGGTGTGGAAGGCGCGCGACGAGGTGCTGCATCGGGATGTCGCCATCAAGGAGTTGGTGCCGCCGCCCGGTCTCACCGATGAGGAGCGCCGCGAGATGCGCGAGCGCTCGTTGCGGGAGGCGCGGGCCATCGCCCGGCTCAACCACGCCAACGTGGTCCGCATCTTCGACGTGCTGCGCACCGACGGCGATCCGTGGATCGTCATGGAGTACGTGGCGTCGAAGTCGTTGCAGGACACTCTCGCCGAGGACGGCCCCGTGTCGGTGGCCCGCACGGTGGAGATCGGCCTGGGCGTGCTGGGCGCGCTCAGCGCCGCGCACAAGGCGGGTGTCATGCACCGCGACGTGAAGCCCGGCAACGTCCTGCTCGGCGACGATGGCCGGGTGGTGCTGACCGATTTCGGTCTCGCCACGATCCCCGGCGACCCCAATGTGACCCGCACCGGCATGGTGCTCGGCTCGCCCGCGTACATCTCGCCGGAGCGGGCTCGGGACGGCACAGCCGGGCCGGAGGCCGACCTGTGGTCGCTGGGCGCGACGCTCTACGCGGCGGTCGAGGGCAAGTCGCCGTACGCCCGGCCGTCGGCGATCGGCACCCTGGCCGCGTTGGCCACCGAGCCGATTCCGCCGCCGAAGAACGCCGGTCCGCTCAAGGCCGTGCTCAACGGGCTGCTGCGCAAGGACCCGAACGAACGGATCACCGCCGAGGTGGCGGAGCGCCTGCTGCGCCGCGCCGGCGGCAAGCGGTCGCGCGGCATCTCCCTGCTTGATGGCGTACGCCGGCCTGGGCCGAACGGTCCGCGTGAGCCGCGCCTGCCGGTGGTGCCGGCCCCGCGACCGGCCGAGAGTGCCGACCGGCCGGTATCGCCGCCGCCGGCCGCTACCTCCGCTGCTGCCACGACCTCCGCCGCGGATGCCACGCCGACGGCCGTCGTTTCCTCCGGTGCGGTCGCCGACCCGACCGCGGTCGTGCCGGCCGAGCCGACCGCAGCGGCGCCGGCCGAGCCGACCGCCACGATCGACCGTCCGTCCGATGCCGACCCGTCCGATGCCGAGCCGACCGCGAAGGTGACGGCCGCGCCCGACACGAGCGGCGGCGGTACGACGAACGTCGACGACGAGCCGACGGTTGTCGACGGTCCGCCGGTGGCTCCGGAGCAGCGCAAGCCGATCACGCCGACGTCGCTCATGCCGCCGGTGAGTCCGGCAGGCCGCGCGGCGGTGCCGCTCTCGGATGGCACGAAGCCGAACAACACCCGACGTAACCTGCTGATCGGGGCCGTGGTCGCCCTGCTGCTGATCGGCCTCGTGGTTGTCGTGCCGATGCTGACCAAGGACAACGACAAGACCCCGCAGGCCAACCCGACAGGTGCCGCCGCGACGTCGGCGCCCGCGCCGACCTCCGCTGCCGCGCCACCGCCGCCCACCACCGGTGCGCCCAGCCCGTCGGCCTCGGCCACCCCCTCGGTCGACCCGAACGCGCTGCCGGCGGGCTGGAAGCTGCACCGGGACCCGGCCGGCTTCGCCCTGCCTCTGCCCGATGGCTGGGTGCGGCGCTCGGGCGGCAGCGACACTGTCGTCTTCGACCAGTCCAACGGGCCGGGTGAGCTGCTTGTGCAGTGGACTCCCAACCCGAAGGACGACGCCTACGCCGACTGGAAGAGCATCGAGGGCGGCCGCAAGAACATCGTCAACGATTACCAGTACATCGACATCAAACGCTGCAACTTCTGGAAGACGTGTGCGGACTGGGAGTGGCTGGAGACCCGCGACGGGCAGCGGATCCACGTCCGCAACCGCGGGTTCGTGACGGCCAAGAACCGCGGTTACGCCATGCGGTGGGAGGTCGCCGACAAGGACTGGCAGGCCAAGCTGCCGGACTTCGACCGGATCGCCAAGGGTTTCGTGCCCGACCGTCAGGACTGAAACTCATTCGCATGACCTGCCGTCGTCGTGGGTAATTGACCTTCGACGACGGAAGGAGGCACGACATGGGTTACCGACGGAGGGACGCTCGGCCCCGGCTGGCACTGTGGATGCTCGTGGCGCTCGGCGACGCGATCCTGCTGCTGGTCAGCGCGGGGGTTTCGGTGCTCATCGCACTGCTCGGCGTCGTGATCGTTGCCGGCTTTGGCGTGGCTGCCTGGCGGTTGACCCGCCGGGGCGCGCTGGCTCGTGAGGATGCTGTGGTGCCGGCCCTGAGCCGGCGGCGGGCTTGACCCGTACCCGGTTGGTGTGGCGGCAGCCGGACCGATTGTCGACCGTGAGGGTGACCGTCGATCCCGCTGCCGCCAACGGCCCGGTCAGGTGTTGTTGGCCAACGCGATCAGGCGGCTCCGGTCGCCGTTCCAGTAGTTGCGGTCCACGTTGCCGCTGATCCCGGAGACCGCGCCGGTGCTGGTGTACTGCCAGAAGCTCCACACCGACGCGCCGGCCGGCAGTGCGCCGGGGGTGCTCGACCAGCGGGCCAGCCAGAGCGGGTGGTTCGCCCACGGGCCGGTCCAGTTGCCGGTGCACTGGTTCCACCAGCTCGTGGTGGTGTAGATGACCGCGTATCGGCCGGTGCGGGAGCGGTAGGTGTTCAGGAAGTCCTGCACCCAGTTGCGCATCCCGGTCGTGCTGAGCCCGTAGCAGTAGCCACCGGCGTACGGGTTGCCCTCGATGTCCAGCGCGGCCGGCAGGGTACGGCTGTCCGCGGACCAGGCGCCGCCGTTGGAGGCCAGGTAGTTGGCCTGGGTCGAGCCGGCGGAGATGTTCGGGCGGGCGAAGTGGTACGCCCCGCGGATCACCCCGGCGTTGTACGCGTTGACGTAGTTGGCGTTGAAGTTCGGGTCCTTGTAGCTGGTGCCCTCGGTCGCCTTGATGAAGGCGAACTGGATGCCCGCGTTGCGGACGCTGGTCCAGTTGATGGTGCCCTGGTAGCGGGAGACGTCGACACCGGGTGTGGTGGCGGCGGCCGCCGGTCCGGCGGTCGCGACCAGGGCCGCCGCCGCGGTGGCGAGGACGGTGAGGCCGGCCGCGAGCGCGCGGCGCAGCGATGATCGGGTACGGGCCATGAGTGCCTCCAAGGACGTCGCTCTATCGACATTCATCTTTGGAGGTAAGTGCCCTAGATCACAAGGGCGACCGGAAAAAAGCTTCATCGACCGGCGTCAGGCGCCCCAGTGGTCGACATTCGAGCCGGTGCCTCGGGAGCGACACGGAACGCCGCCGGTAGGCTCGCGCCCCATGATGTCGATCGACGGGCTGGGCGACCTGTGGGACACGCTGTTCGGCGCGCAGCCGGACCCGCCCGCACTGCTGGTGCTGATCACCGGGGCCGTCGCGCTGGTGGTGGTCTCCACCCGGCTGCCGTGGCGGATCGCCCGTAACGCCATCACCATCGCGCACGAGGGTGGGCACGCCCTGGTCGCCCTGCTCACCGGCCGCAAGCTGCACGGCATCCGGTTGCACTCGGACACGTCCGGGCTGACGCTCTCCGCCGGCCGCCCCACCGGGCCGGGCATGATCCTCACCCTGCTCGCCGGATATGTCGCACCGCCGCTGGTCGGGCTGGCCGGTGCCTGGCTGCTCGGTGGTAACCGAATCACCCTGCTGCTCTGGGTGGCAGTCGCGCTGTTGCTGGCCATGCTCGTCATGATCCGCAACGCCTTCGGCGTGGTGTCGTTGCTGATCACCGGGGCGCTGGTGTTCGCCGTCTCGTGGTACGCGACGCCGCAGGTCCAGGCCGCCTTCGCGTACGCCGGGGTGTGGTTTCTGCTGCTCGGCGGGGTGCGGCCGGTGGTCGAGCTGCAGCGGTTGCGCTCGCGGGGCCGGATGCCCGCCTCCGACGCCGACCAGCTCGCCGGGCTCACCCCGTTTCCGCCGCTCTTCTGGGTCGGCGTCTTCGCCCTCGTCAACCTGGCGGCGCTGATCGCCGGCGCGCTCCTGCTCGCCGGCCCGTTCCTCACCGACGCCGGCCTGACCACCGGCTGACCGGCGGGCGGAAGGCGCACCGGCGGGCAGAATGGGGCCATGCGATACGTGATCATCGGGGCGGGTGCGGTCGGCGGGACCATCGGCGTACGGCTGGCTGACGCCGACCGGGACGTGACAGTGGTGGCCCGCGGTGCCCACCTGGACGCGATCCGCGCGCGGGGTCTGACCCTGCGGCAGCCCGAGGGTGAGGTCACCGCCCGGCTCGCGGCGGTGGACCGGCCCACTGACCAGCCGCTGCCAGCGGACACCGTGCTGATCCTCACCGTGAAGTCGCAGGACACCGCCGGCGCGCTTGCCGCCTGGGTGGACGCGCCGGTGGTCGGCGGCGGCACGGCGGGCGAACGTCTGCCGCTCGTGACCGCGCAGAACGGGGTGGCGAACGAGCGGGCCGCGCTGCGGCTCTTCGCCGACGTGCACCCGGTCTGCGTCTGGCTGCCGGCCACCCACCTGGACCCGGGCGTGGTGGTCGCCAACGGGTACCCGCATCCCGGGATGCTCCACATCGGGCGGTACCCCGGGGGCGCCGACGACACCGACCGGGCGATCGCCGCCGACCTGACCGCCGCCGGGTTCGTCGCCCCCGTCCGCACCGACGTGCTGCGCTGGAAGTACGGCAAGCTGCTCAGCAACCTCGGTAACGGCCTACAGGCGCTGCTCGGCCGGGACATCCCGGACGCGCTGGTCGAGCGGGTACGCGCCGAGGGCGTCGCCGCGCTCGCCGCCGCTGGCATCGCGCACACCTCGCCAGAGGAGGAGAAGGCCGAACGCGGCGACCTGGTCGGGCAGCGCCCGGTCGACGGCGAGGCCCGCTCCGGCGGCTCCACCTGGCAGAGCCTGGCCCGAGGCACCGGCTCCACCGAGGTCGACCACCTCAACGGCGAGATCGCGCTGCTCGGCCGGCTGCACGGCGTACCGACGCCGGTCAACGTCGCCGTGCAGCGGGCCGTACGCCGGGCGGTCCGGGAGCGGATCGGGCCTGGCGCGTTCCCGCTCACCGAGCTGGAAAAGATGATCGCCTGATCGGGGCAACCGACGACCCGGCCCGGTGCGTGTTCCCAGCGACCGACACGGGGAGGTAGCGGGTGCCGGACGTCGACGGGTTCGACGAGTTCTACCGGGGGAGTCGGCAACGACTCCTCGGGTTCGTCTACGCCCTCACCGGCGATCGGGGCGAGGCGCAGGACGCCGTGCAGGAGGCGTACGTCCGGGCGTGGCAGCGTTGGTCGACGGTCAGCGAGTACGACGACCCGGAGGCGTGGGTGCGGGTGGTGGCCAGCCGGATCGCGGTCAGCCGGTGGCGCAGCCTACGCAGCCGTGCCCGCGCCTACCTGCGACACGGGGCCACCGAGACCGTTCCCGGGCCGGGCACCGACACCGTCGCGGTGGTCGCCGCCCTGCGCCGACTGCCCGAGGAGCAACGCGTCGCCATCGCCCTCTACTACCTGGTGGGCATGCCGGTCGCCGAGGTCGCGCGGGAGACCGCGGCCCCGGTGGGCACGGTCAAGGCCCGTCTCTCCCGGGGGCGCACTGCGCTCGCCGGCCTGCTCGCCGTCTCTGACCTGGAGGAGGCCACCGATGCGTGACGACCCGACGCTCGTCGAGCAGATCCACAATGAACTGCGGGATGTCCGGTGGCCGGCCCCGGAGGAGATTCGCTCCCGGGCCCGCCGTCGCACCCAGCGCAGGATCGTCGTGGCGACCGCCGTGCTGACCCTCGCCGGGGCCTCCGCCGTGGCGGTCGCCGCGCCGCGGCAGTCCCCGGCGCCGGCTCTGCCGGCCGCCTCCGCCTCGCCGACCCGCCACGAGATCACCACGGACGCACTGTTGCAGCCGGCCGATCTGCCACAGCCGGTCGCCGACCCGATGTACCCCTGGCAGCTCAGCCAGTCGGGGCTGGGCGAGCCGGTCCTGCTGGATCCCCTGCTCGGGGCCTGCCGGACGAGCCAGGGACGCTCGGAGGGCTGGCAGCCGTCAATCCTGTCCCGCTCGCAGACGCTGCTACGGAAGCATCCTCCGGGCCCTCGCACGGATGGCGACGATCTGGTCGCGCAGGACCTCTACCGGCTGACGCCCGAGGCGGCCACACAGCTCTTCGCCGGTCTGGACGACCTGATCGCCCCGTGCGCCGAATGGCGAAGCGTCGGGCCGCTGGACACGGCAGGCGTTGTCACCACGGTAGAGGTCGTCCACAGGTGGGCGGTGACGCAGCGGGGTTTCGCCGGGGACGACGCCGCCATCCTGCGGACCTCGCTCACGGCCGCCAAGGACGTGAAGAGCGGGCAGGTACACGGCGACGACCCTCCGCCGATCCTGCTGGCGATCGTCCGGGTCGGCGACACCGTCTCGGTGCTCCGGCTCGGCTACGACGGCACCGAGGCCGAACTCCGTCAGCTCTCCGTGGCGGCGGCAGCGCGGATGTGCGCCGCCGCCAACCCGGCCTGCTGACCCGCCCCGGCGATGATCAGAGCGGGATGTTGCCGTGCTTCTTGGGCGGCAGGGTCTCCCGCTTGGTGCGCAGCACGCGTAGCGCCCGGACGATCTGGGTACGCGTCTCGTGCGGCGGGATCACCGAATCGATGTACCCGCGCTCGGCGGCCACGTACGGGTTGGCCAGGGTGTCCTCGTACTCGGCGATCTTCTCGGCCCGGACCGCCGCCGGGTCCTCGGCGCCGGCCAGCTCGGAGCGGTAGAGGATGTTCACCGCGCCCTGCGCGCCCATCACCGCGATCTGCGCGGTCGGCCAGGCGAAGTTCAGGTCCGCGCCGAGGTGCTTGGAGCCCATCACGTCGTACGCCCCGCCGTACGCCTTGCGGGTGATCACGGTGACCTTGGGGACGGTCGCCTCGGCGTACGCGTAGATGAGCTTGGCGCCCCGGCGGATGATGCCGTCCCACTCCTGACCGGTGCCGGGTAGGAAGCCGGGCACGTCCACGAAGGTCAGCACCGGGATGTTGAACGCGTCGCAGGTGCGAACGAACCGGGCGGCCTTCTCCGAGGCGGCGATGTCCAGGGTGCCGGCGAAGTGCATCGGCTGGTTGGCCACCACACCGACCGGTCGCCCCTCGACCCGGCCGTAGCCGACCACGATGTTCTGCGCGTAGAGCGGCTGGACCTCCAGGAACTCCCCATCGTCGAGGACGTGCTCGAGGACGGTGTGCATGTCGTACGGCTGGTTGGCCGAGTCCGGGATCAGGGTGTCCAACTCCCGGTCCTCGTCGCTGATCGCCAGCTCGGCGGGGGCGTCGACGACCACCGGCTCGTCGAGGTTGTTCGACGGCAGGTACGACAGCAGCGCCTTGACGTAGTCGACCGCGTCCTCCTCGTCGCTGGCGAGGTAGTGCGCGTTGCCGCTGCGGGAGTTGTGCGTACGCGCGCCGCCCAGCTCCTCCATGCCGACGTCCTCGCCGGTCACCGTCTTGATCACGTCCGGGCCGGTGATGAACATGTGTGAGGTCTTGTCGACCATCACGGTGAAGTCGGTGACCGCCGGGGAGTAGACCGCGCCGCCGGCACAGGGCCCCATCACCAGGGAGATCTGCGGGATGACGCCGGAGGCCCGCACGTTGCGGAAGAAGATCTCGCCGTAGAGGCCGAGCGAGACGACGCCCTCCTGGATGCGCGCGCCGCCGGAGTCGTTGATGCCGACCACCGGGCAGCCGATCTTCATGGCCAGGTCCATCACCTTGACGATCTTCTCGCCGAAGACCTCGCCGAGCGAGCCACCGAAGACCGTGAAGTCCTGCGCGAAGACGCACACCTGCCGGCCGTCCACCGTGCCGTAGCCGGTGACCACACCGTCGCCGTACGGGCGGTTCCGCTCCAGCCCGAAGGCCGTGGACCGGTGCCGGGCCAGTTCGTCGAGTTCGACGAAGGAGCCCTCGTCGAGGAGCATCTCGATCCGCTCGCGGGCGGTCTTCTTGCCGCGCGCGTGCTGCTTCTCCACGGCGCGAGCCGACCCGGCGTGCACCGCCTCGTCGACCCGGCGCTCCAGGTCCGCCAGCTTGCCCGCGGTGCTGTGGATGTTGGTCCCGGTCTCGGTAGTCACCCAGGGAATATAACGATGGTTCAGGTGGGTGCCGCTGTGCAGTACGCCTCAGTGTCGGCCGGAGCACCGCCGTAGGCTGGCGGAATGTCGGGCTCCCCGTACACCGATCTGGACCGGCCGCCGCTGTCGGCGGCCCGGCTGCGCCGCGCGTTGATCGCGCCGAACGGGCCGTGGGCCCGGCTGGAGCTGCGTGCCGAGACCGGCTCCACCAACGCCGACGTGGCCGAGGCCGCCCGGGCCGACGAGCCCGAGGGTCTGGTCGTGGTCGCTGAGCGGCAGACCGCGGGGCGGGGCCGGCGCGGTCGGGTCTGGCAGTCGCCGGCGCGGGCCGGCATCGCGACGAGCGTGCTGCTGCGGCCCGGCGAGGCCGTGCCGGAGCGCGGCTGGCTGCCGGCGACACCCACGGGGTACGGGTGGCTGCCGTTGCTGGCCGGCGTGGCGCTGGTCGAGGCGGTGGCCCGGCTGGCCGAGCTGGAGGCCACCCTCAAGTGGCCGAACGACCTGCTGATCGACGACGCGAAGTGCGCGGGCGTGCTGGCCGAGGCGGTGCCCGGACGTGCGCCGGACCAACCGCCGGCCATCGTGCTGGGCATCGGGCTCAACGTGACGCTGCGCGCCGACGAGCTGCCGGTGAATCCGACCGGGCTGCCGGCCACCTCGCTCCAGCTGGCCGGCGCGGTGGCCACCGATCGGGATCCGCTGCTGCGGGCGCTGCTGCGGGCGGTCGCCGACTGGTACGACCGTTGGCGTTCGGCGGGCGGCGACGCGGTGGCCAGCGGCCTGCGCGACGCCTACCTGGCGGCCTGCGCGACGATCGGCCGTGAGGTACGCGTCCTGCTCCCCAGCGGCGACTCCCTGACCGGCACCGCCACCGGGGTGGACCCGGACGGCCAACTGATGGTCACCACGTCCACCGGCGCCCGAACCCTGGCCGCCGGCGACGTCCTGCACCTCCGCTGAGAACAGGCAAGATCACGAAGAGCCGAGTGGGACCGCGCGGCGGATGTCGTGGTGGGGCTTGGGGGGTTTACCGTCTGCGCGTCCAGAAAATCGCGTTGGAGGTTCCCGTGGCGTTTCCTGAAGACGTGCTCACCGAGGACGAGCACGTCGTGCTGCACCTGCACCCGCACTGGAAGGCGCTGATCCGGCCGATCGCGGTGCTGGTGCTGGCCATCGCCGCGGTGGTGGTCGGCGTGCTCCTGTTGCCCGAGAGTGGCGGCGGTTCGATCGCGCTGGCCGTGATCGGGGCGATCGCCCTGGTCGCGGTGCTCTGGCTCGGCCTGTGGCCGTTCCTGGTCTGGCGCACCACCCACTACCTGTTCACGAACGAGCGAGTCCTGCTCCAGCAGGGTGTGTTCTCCCGCGACCGGCGGGACCTCCCGCTCGCCCGGGTCAACGACCACTCGATGAACCAGCGTTTCGTCGAGCGCCTGCTCGGCTGCGGGACGCTCACCATCGAGTCGGCCGGTGAGCGTGGCCAGTCGGTGCTCGCCGACGTGCCGGACGTCGGCAAGGTGCAGACCACCCTGTACGAGCTGGTCGAGGCACAGCACGACAAGCACTCGCTGGGCGATGGCGAGATGCGCGACATGCTCGCCGACATGCAGGACGGCAAGCCGCTGCGCGACACCACCACCTGAACCGGACGGTTGGGACCCGTCCCTGCCGCGCTGTCGGGGGCGGGTCAGTCGGGTCGTTGAGCCTCGGGTGAGCCGCTGCTCTCCGTCGGGTTGCCGTCGGACGACCCGACGGTGGACGGGTCCGCTGCGGTCAGGTCGCTGTCGGGCTGGTCGACTCCGGGCTGGTCAACGCCGGGCTGGTCAACGCCGGGCTGGTCAACGCCGGGCTGGTCCGCGTCGGTCGGGGCGGCTTTGGGGGCTTCGGCTTCGGCGGGGTCGGCCTCGGCCGGTCGCACGGCGAACCAGCCACGGAAGCGGGTCCGCAGCACCTCCTGCTCGGGCCGGTCGTCCGGGCCGAGGCGCAGCATGGTGCCGGTGAGGCTCACGGTGCCGAGCCCGGGGCGGGCGGTCGACGGCCGGGCGCCCATCACGTCGACCCGGACCGCGAGCCGGTCGCCGGCCCGCACGGGCGCGAGCCAGCGCAGCTCCTCCAGGCCGGGGGACGCGTCCGCGGCGGCCCGGGACAGCAGGTGGTCGACGTACGCGCGCATGAACAGGCTGACCGTGTAGAAGCCGCTGGCGATCAGGCCGCCGTGTCGGCTCGCGGCGGCCAGGTCGGGGTCGACGTGGTACCACTGCGGGTCGAAGCGGCGGGCGAAGGCGACCATCTCGTCGGCGTCCACGGTGACCACGCCCAGGTCGACGGTGAGCCCCGGGACGAGATCCTCGAAGAACAGCTCGGCCGGTCGCCCCGTGCCGGAGCGGGCGTCGGGCGTCGTCACCGGCGGGGCGCGCGGCGGGTGCTGACGTGAAGCTCCGCGGCGAGTTCCGCGTCCAGGTCGACGGCGGGGCTGACGCTCAGCCGCTGGGGCCGACCCTGAGTGGGTGCGCCGGGCGGGGAGTCGAGGCGTTGCGCGGCCTCCGCCTCCTCCAGCTCGGACACGGATTCCGCCAACTCGGCGACCGGGTCCATCTCCGCCATGGTGTCCCACTCGTCGCGCGGAATGTCGTGCCAGGTGGAATCGGGCTTCGCGGCCTCGTCCTCGGCCGGTGCGACGGGTTGGAAGACGAAGGTGCGGTATGACCAGAACCGGAACAGCGTGGCCAGCATGACGCCGACGGTCTTGGCCAGATTCAGCGCCAGCAGGCCGTGTACGCCCAGGCCGTACTTGGCCGCCGCGACGGCGCCGAGTTCAATGAGCAGGCCAGCGCCGTTGAAAAGGAAGAAAAGGAGGTATTCCCGGCGAAGCGCCGATTTCGGGCGATCGCGGTACGTCCAGTGCCGATTCATGAGGTACGACGTGATGGTGGCGACGATGGTCGCGATCACGGTCGCCTTCAACTGACCATTGACGAAAACGGTCAGTGCAAGGGCATTGAACACCGCGTAATTGATGACGGTGTTGATGCCGCCGACGATGCCGAACTTGAGCGCCTCGTGGATGAACTTCTGCCAGCGCTCAGGCAGCAGGCGGACAAGACGCATGCGAAACACCTTAGGGCAGTCGGTGCGGCCGGCGATCACCGGCCGAACGAGATGGGCGGCAGGTCACGCCCCGTGGTCACGGTCGGGATTCACCTGCGGAAGGGTCGGGGTTCCCGCTTCGACGAAGACGAACCGCCGGTACGACCAGAATCGAAACAGCGTGGCGAACCCCGTGCCGACGATGTAGCTGGCGAGGTTGTCCGCCAGGCGCGTCTGGAACACCGCCGGCCAGATGGCGCCGAGCCCGTAGCGGCTGAGCGCGAGGCAGGCCACCGTGATGCCGAGACCGACCGCGTTGAAGAAGAAGAAGAGCGCGTACTCGCGGGCCGCGTTGTTGCGCTGGCGGTGCCGCCAGGTCCAGAACCGGTTGCCCACGAAGGCGACGGACGCGGCGATCACGGTGGAGATCGTCTTCGCCGTCAGCTCTTCGACGCCGTGCTTGCTCGTCAGGTAGTTGAAGAGCGCGAAGTCGACGAGGAAGGCGAAGCCGCCCACTGTGGCGAACTTGCTCATCTCGCGAATGAGGTGACCGAAGCGGTCGAGAAGCATGCCGACGAGACCCCGTCGGGTCTGCCGGGGGCCCGGTTGTTCCCCGGTCATCGTGGCGGCCACGGAGGGAGCCTACCGGCTGCCGGCCAGTCAGAGGGGTAGCAACGGCAAGCGGGCGTGGTCTCCCGGATGGGCCCAGCGCCGCGTGCGTAACCACTGCACAGAGCGTAGCCAATTGGGAGGACTGAGCCGCCGTGGAACGGGAATCACCGCACCGGTCGGCGGGGCAGGTCCACGGCCCGACCGCAACAAGCGTCCGCCGGGGTGCAAAACAAGATTTGCGTGAAACTGCGCGGGAAAGCGGGTATCAGCTCGTGATGCCGCAGCGAGGCCGTAGCTTGTGCAGTTCTTCACAACCTGTCCCACTGACTCGGAAGGCTGCCCGGTTTACGCTGAGGCCAATCCCAGGTTTCCACGAAGGCGACGCATCGCGCCGCCGAGTCTCGTGCATCCCATAGATCGGTCAGCGTCGACCACAAGGAGATGTGTCATGGTTGCTCCGGCTGTTGTGCGGGGTATTGATCAGGCCCCGACGTCCCATCCGAAACTGCTCGCCTGGGTCCGTGAGGTCGCGGAACTGACCACCCCCGACCGTGTCGTCTGGGTGGACGGGTCCGACGAGGAGTGGCGCCGCCTCACCGATGAGCTGGTCGAGGCCGGCACCCTGATCCGGCTCAACCCCGAGAAGAAGCCCAACTCGTTCTACGCGCGCACCGACCCGACGGACGTCGCCCGGGTCGAGGAGCGCACCTACATCTGTTCCGTCGACGAGGCGGACGCCGGCCCCACCAACAACTGGATGGCGCCGGCCGAGATGAAGCGGACGATGACGGACTTGTACCGGGGCTCCATGCGCGGTCGCACCATGTACGTCATCCCGTTCGTCATGGGCCCGGTCGAGGCCGAGTCCCCGATGTTCGGTGTCGAGATCACCGACAGTCCGTACGTGGTCGCCTCGATGCGCATCATGACGCGGATGGGCACCCGGGTCCTCGAGGCCATGGGCGACGACGCGGACTTCGTGCACGCGCTGCACTCGATCGGCGCCCCGCTCGCCCCCGGCCAGCAGGATGTCGCCTGGCCCTGCAACGACACCAAGTACATCTCGCACTTCCCGGAGAGCCGGGAGATCTGGTCGTACGGCTCGGGTTACGGCGGCAACTCGCTGCTGGGCAAGAAGTGCTACTCGCTGCGGATCGCCAGCGTGATGGGCCGGGACGAGGGCTGGCTCGCCGAGCACATGCTGATCCTCAAGATCACTTCCCCGGAGGGTCGGGTCTACCACATCGCCGGCGCGTTCCCGTCGGCCTGCGGCAAGACCAACCTCGCCATGGTGGAGCCGACGATTCCGGGCTGGAAGGTCGAGACCATCGGCGACGACATCGCCTGGATGCGATTCGGCCCGGACGGCCGCCTCTACGCGGTCAACCCCGAGTACGGCCTGTTCGGCGTCGCGCCCGGCACCGACTGGAAGACCAACGCCAACGCCATGCGCACCCTGGACCGGGGCAACTCCGTCTTCACCAACGTCGGCCTCACCGATGACGGGGACGTCTGGTGGGAAGGCATGGGCGAGCCGCCGGCGCACCTGATCGACTGGAAGGGCAACGACTGGACGCCGGAGAGCGACAGCCTGTCCTCCCACGCGAACAGCCGGTTCTGCACCCCGATCACCCAGTGCCCGATCCTCGCCGACGAGTACTTCGACCCGAACGGCGTGCCGATCGACGCGATCCTCTTCGGCGGACGCCGCAAGGACACCGTCCCGCTGGTGACCGAGGCCCGCGACTGGGTGCACGGCGTCTACATGGGCGCCACGCTCTCCTCGGAGACGACCGCCGCCGCGTCCGGTGCCGTCGGCGTGGTCCGGCGGGACCCGATGGCGATGCTGCCGTTCATCGGCTACCACGCCGGCGACTACTTCCGGCACTGGATCGAGATGGGTAAGGGCACCGACGGCGACGAGGCGAAGCTGCCGAAGATCTACTACGTCAACTGGTTCCGCAAGGACCCGGACGGCTCGTTCCTCTGGCCGGGCTTCGGGGAGAACTCCCGGGTGCTCAAGTGGGTCGTCGAGCGGATCGAGGGCACGGCCGACGCGGTGGAGACCCCGGTCGGCATGGTTCCCGCGCCGGACGCCCTGGACGTCGAGGGCCTGGACATGACCCCGGAGGATGTTCGGATCGCGCTCAAGGTCGACCCGGACGAGTGGCGTAACGAGCTGCCGATGATCACCGAGTGGTTCGAGAAGTTCGGTGACAAGCTGCCCGGCGTGCTCTGGGCCGAGTTGGACGCGCTGCGCGCCCGTCTGGACGCCGCGCAACCGCAGCGGTAGGTGTGAACGAGAGCCTTCGCGGGCAACATCGGATTTCATGAGGACGGCCGCCGAGACCCAGGTCCGGCGGCCGTCCGCCGTCCGGGTGCTCACCACCCTGCTGGCGACGACGGCGGCGGCCACCGTCGTGGTCGAGCTGCTCAACTGGTGGTACGCCCCGGAGCAGGGTTTCGGGCTGGCCGTACGGACCGGCTGGGCCATGCTGCGCTCGTTCGGCTTCCTGCTGCTGATCGGGCATGTGCGACGGGGTCGTACGGTGGCCCGCCCGTTCGGGCTGATCCTCGCGGTCACCACGATCTTCGCGGTCGGCCGGCTCATCGTGCCCCGGCAGGGGGTGCCGCCACTGCCCGGCCTGCTCGGCTTCGCCATTCTCACGGCGCTCTGCGTCGCGGTGGTCTGGTTGCTCTACCGCTCGTCGGCGTTGGCCGGGCACCTGGTCCGGCACCGTCCACGCCTCGTCATCGACCGGGACGGCATTTCCTGGCGGGAGACCCCTCCGCGCCGACCCCAGGCCAGCGCCTGGTTGTTGACCAGCCGGGTGGCGGCCTTCACCTACAGCCCGCTGATGCTGGTGCCGGCCCTGGTGGCCGGAGGTTCCATCCTGGATGGTCGACCGACCGCCCTGCCGGCCGTGCTGTTCTGGTTCGGTGCCGGCATCACGGCCAGCTACGCGGTGCTGTTCTGCACCGCGTTCCTGATGCGGGGCAAGGACTGGGCGCGTGGCCTGCTGGTCGTGGTCACGGTCGCCGTACTCGCCGTGGATCTGCCGCTGTGCTGGTGGCTGCTGGGCGTGGACGGCCTGATCCGCGACGGCGCCCCGCTGCTAGCTGCCGCCGGCCTGGCCCTCTACGGCCTCCGCCGCGCCGCCCGCACCGAAGACCCCACCCCGGCCTAACCCCGTCGATCATGGAGTTGTGGTGCCCGGTGCACTCCGGTTTGCCGCTTCCGTGACCCACCACAACTCCATGATCGACCACATGGGGCCGGGCGGCGCTGTGCGGGAGCGGCCCGTGCGAGCCGGCAGGGGGCAGGATGGCGAGGTGGCGTCGGTCACAACGGTCGACGTCGGCCAGGTGGATCGTAGGGGCGGTGCGGGAGCAGTCGCGTCGGCCGGAGGGAGGCGCGCGGTGGGCGACGAGTTCGACGTGGTGGTGGTGGGGGCGGGGCCGGCCGGGGCGGCAGCCGCGCTGACGGCGCGCCGGGCCGGTGCCAGCGTGCTGCTGCTGGACCGGGCCGACTTTCCCCGGGACAAGGCATGTGGTGACGGGATCGCCGCGCACTCGGTGGACGTGCTCGCCGAGCTGGGGGTGACCGAGGCGGTGGCGGGTTACGCCCCGCTGCCGGCGTTACGCATGATCTCGCCGGGCGGCGGTGCGGTGGCTCGGGCACTGCCCCGACCCGCGTACACAGTGCCCCGGGAGGTCTTCGACGCGCGGCTGGTGGCGGCCGCGGTGGCCGCCGGCGCGCAGCTGCGACGGCACACCGTGCGCCAGGTCGAGCCGCGCGCCGACCGGGTGGTGCTCGACGGGCAGGTGTCCGGCCGGGTGGTGATCGGCGCGGACGGCGCCGGCTCGGTGGTACGTCGGGCGCTCGGCCACCCGCAGAACCCCGACCGGCATCTCGCGCTGGCCATCCGGGGGTACGCCCCGGCTCTGCCCGGCCCGTCCGAGCAGCTCATCGTCACCTCGAAGGCGCGCTGGCCGGCGTACGCCTGGTCGTTCCCGATCGGCGACGGACGGGCGAACGTCGGGTACGGGGAGGTCCTGCGCGGTGAGCCGCTGAGCCGCGCGTATCTGCTGGACCGACTGGCCGCGCTGCTGCCCGGCACCGATCTGGCGACCGTGACCGCGTTGCGCGCCCACCATCTGCCGCTCTCCACGCACCGGCCGTCGCCGGGGCGAGGGCGCACGCTGCTGGCCGGGGACGCGCTGTCACTGATCAATCCGTTCACCGGGGAGGGGATCTTCTACGCGTTGCTCTCCGGCGCGCTCGCCGGGTCGGCGGCGGCCCGGTCGCCCGAGGGCGCGGCTGGCCGCTACGCCGACGGGTTGCGTCGCCGCCTCGGCACCCACCTGCGGCACAGTTCGGTCGCGGCCTGGCTGGCCCGGCGACGTCGGGTGGTGGACGCGGCGGTCCGGGCCGCCCGTCGGGACGACCGGGTCTTCTACGACGTGGTCGAGTTGGGACTGGGTGACGGACGCCTCACCGCTCGTACGCTCGCACTGATCGGCGCCGGTCTGGGCGGCGGGGATGGGGCTCCGAGGCAGTGAACCGGCTGAAGGGTCGCTACGCTGCTAGGTGATGACGCTGCGGAACCTTATCTACTCCGTGTACGAGCGCCGGCTCACGGCGAAGCTCGCGGGTAAGCCGGTGCCCCGGCATGTCGGGGTGATGTGCGACGGCAACCGCCGATGGGCGAGGGAAATGGGCTTCGTCGACCCGAACGACGGGCACCGGGTCGGCGCGGCGAAGATCAAGCATGTCCTCGGCTGGTGTGACCAGGCCGGCGTCGGGCACGTGACCCTCTACCTGCTGGCCACCGACAACCTGCGCCGTCCGGCCGCTGAGCTGGACCCGCTCCTCAAGATCATTGAGGATCTGGTGGTGGAGCTCTCCGAGGAGGGCAACCCCTGGCGGCTGCGCATCGTCGGGGCGCTCGACCTGCTGCCGGCGCAGACCGCGGCGGCGCTCAAGGGCGCCGAGGAGCGCACCCGCGAGCGCACCGGCGGTGCGGAGGTCAACATCGCGGTTGGCTACGGCGGTCGCCGGGAGATCACCGACGCGGTCCGTTCGCTGCTGCTGGAGCACGCCGCCACCGGGGGCACGCTCGAGGAGTTGGCCGAGGTGCTGGACGTCGAGCACATCGCCGAGCACCTCTACACCCGGGGCCAGCCCGACCCGGACCTGGTCATCCGCACCAGCGGCGAGCAGCGGCTGTCCGGTTTCATGCTCTGGCAGTCCGCGCACTCGGAGTTCTACTTCTGCGAGCTCAACTGGCCGGATTTCCGGCACATCGACTTCCTGCGGGCCCTGCGCTCGTACGCCACCAGACAACGCCGCTACGGCGCCTGACCCGGCGGCGACGTCGTCGGTCGCCGCTCGGTCAGGTCAGGTCAGGGCAGGTGGGTCAGTGCCCGGGTGAGGAAGTCGCCCAGGGCGGCCGGCGACTCGATGGTCAGGTCGGCGGCGTTGGCCACCTCGTGTCCGGTCTCCGGGTTGGCCACCGCCACGCAGACGCCGAGGAAGTCCGGGTCGGCGGCGGCGCGAGCGCGCAGGGCGGCGAAGGCCTTGATGTCGGAGACGTCGTCGCCGAAGTACCAGGCGCCGGTGGCACCCTTGATCGCCTCGCCGATCACCATGCCCTTGTCCCGGTCGACCGGTGGCTTGAGCTCCAGCACCATCCGCCCGGCCTGCGAGCGCAACCCCAGACGGTCGGCCTGCGCCTGCCCCCACTGCTGCACGGTCGCGCCGAGTTGCGGGGCGGTACGCCAGTGCAGCGCGACCGAGAGCCGCTTGTACTCCACGAGCGTGCCGGGCGGCAGCTCCGCCCGAGCCAGGTCGGCCAGCTCCGCCATGGTCGGCACCCAGGGCAGCGCGGCCGGTTCGGTGACTGTCTCCCCGCCGGAGTGGCTGTGCTCCAGCCCGTACAGGCCGTAGAGGTCCACGCCAGCGAGCCCGCCGAGCTGATCCCGAAGGAACTCGACAGGTCGGGCGGAGACGATCGCGACCCGCTGCACGACCGGGGCGAGCGCCTCGATCGCGGCAAGCGCCTTGGGAGCCGGGCGTACCGCGGTCGGATCGTCGTCGACGGGCGCGAGCGTGCCGTCGAAGTCGAAGAAGAGCACGGTCCCGGCCGCCCGGCTGGCGGTTATCCGCCAGGCCTGGTCGGCGTTCAACGGGGTTCTCGGCTGCTGATTGCCCAGATTCAACGGCGGCACGCGCGTCAGCGTACCCCGGCGATCCAGGCTCATTCCTGGCCGAGCGGACCCATTGAGCGGTTACGCGATCAGCGTTCGGCGGCTCCTCGTCCGCGCCTGCCGAACGGCACCACTGCCGCCTCCTGGCCGTGGCTCAACAGGTAGCCCTCCACGAACCCGGTGTTGCGATCGCCGGTGTGGTTCTCGATCTCGTTGAGCCGGGCCACCAGGAACTCGGTGAGCGCGCTGATTCGGTTGTTCAGACGCTCGTGCAGCTCGGCGACGACGGCCAGAACGACCGCGGTGCCGGCGGTGATGAGCGCAAAGAGGTTGACGAGCAGCGGCAGCTGCCCGCCGTCGACCGCCAGGGTCACTGTGTTGCCGGTCGCCCACAGTGTCACCGACACCGTTGCGACCACGACTGCCAACCACTTCAGGGTCATGGACAGACCCCTCCTTCTGTCCCGCAGGGCTGGGTTCGGCCTTGTCCCGTCCCCCCGCCGATGACGAGCCCAAGCAGTACGAATAGGGACGCTAGCGTGCCCGTTCCAGCCCCGGAGGCAAACGAATGAACCTGACCAGGCGTTCTTTCGCTATCTGAGGAACTAGCCTGCCTGATTGCCCCTTTTTCGGACATCGACCGGCAACGTTGGGCGGTATGCGAGGTATCTAATGGTTTCGCGGATGTGGAACTTCTCCGCGTCCGACACCTGCGGATCGACCAGACGGCGTAGCAGCGCCTCCACGTCGGGGTCCATCGGAGGGGCGGCCTGGCCGGTGCGGGGGCCGGCCGCGGCGCGGTCCCAGCCGAGCGCCGCGAAGGCGGCGGCCGGGTTCAACCCCAGGCCCTCGCAGAAGGCGACCACCCGCTCGGCCTCCGGGTCGCTGGCCCAGTCGCCCCGGACCCAGCGGTTGATGGTCTGCCGGGAGACGCCGGTGCGCCGGGACACCTCGGTGCCGCTCCAGGCTCGGGTTGCCCGCGCCTCGTCCAGAGCCCGCCGGACGAAGGTGGCGAAGGCGATCTTCCGCGCATTGGCCGTCTCGGTCACTCCGTGACGGTACGGCCAGCCGGCCGCGGTTGCGTGCCCCGGCTCGCCACTGTCACGCAGACGTGACGAGGAGTTCGGATTTCCGGTAAACGAGTCAGTGCCACTGTTGAGGGGTGTCACGCGGGCAGAATAGATGAACGTAGTGGCAAACGTAAGCGGACGAAAAGCTGATACTGTCACGCCCATGGGACAATCTACGGTGTGTCACGTGCATGAGACGATTGGTGCTCACATGCGTCACGCCCCCGGTTCCAGGGGGTCGTGGTGACCGAGCTCGCCACCCGCGCCCAGGCCTTCGGGCTGATCGCCGAGGGGGTCGCCGCAGGGCTGACCGCCCCCTGGCGCCTCTACCTGGCCCGAGGCTGCCGCTACCTGTCGCTGAGCGTCGGTGATCGTGCCGAGTGGAACGCCTGGCGTACCCATCTCGGCTGCCCGGAGCTGAGCGTCCGGGTCTACGACGCCGGCGGCGAGATCCGCCGGTCCTCGGTGGCCGAAGTCGTGCTGGACGGCTGCCGGATCAGCGTCGAGTTGGTCGAGGAGGTCAGCACCGACGACCTGGACCGGCTGCTCGTCGCCGACCCCACCACGATCGAGCCGGAGGAGCGATGACCTGGCGTCCCGGCTGGGCCGGAGTTGCCCGATGAGCCCGTTTCTCGCGGTGTTCCTCGTCCTGGTGCTCGGTGCCACCAGTTACGCGGCCGGCCGGCTGCACGGGCAGCTCAGCTACCGCATCGGCTACCGCTTCGGTTACCGGCAGGGCTACTTCGACGGTGACCGGGGCGCCTGGAACCGGCGTCGTCGGGACGCCCAGGCGGCGATCGCCTCGGCCCTGTCGGTCTCGCCCGCGGGCGTGGTCCGCTCCGCCGGTGCTGTCGAACGCCCCGGCACCACGTACACCGGCTCGTCGTTCAGCGCGCCGGCCGCCCCGATCACCGGGCGGCACCCGACCGGCACGCTCGTCCGACGTACCGGTTGAGGTCGGTCGGCGGGGCTACCCCGCCGACCGGCGCCACGAACGCGGTGCGTCGTCCGCGGCGGACACGCACCGTCGGGGCCACGTCAGACCGGTGACGGTGGCCCCACCGGCCGGGATGCGCGCAGGGGGCATGCATCCCGGCCGGTTCCGCCGCGTCCGCGACAATGCCTTTCGGCTGGTGCGGGCGTCGACGGAGCGCTGTTCATGAGCGCGTCTTGGGAGATCCACGTTCGGCCTCTAGCCGGGAAGGTCCGGCGGGGCTAGCGTCTAGGCATGGCACGGGGTTCTCCCGAGCCAGCCGGTCCGCCCGGATCTGCGACCTCGCGCATGGGGTTCCGCATCCGACCCCGTGTCCCCGGGCACCGGAGGAGGCGGAACACGGGTGGCGGGTGCCCATCCGTCGGAGCAGGCCTGTGACGACTCGCCGTACCATCGCCGGTGCCGACCAGACCCCGGCCGCGACTGCCACGCCCCGCCGAGCCACCAGGAGCCGCCGTTCGGCGGCCGCCGCGCCGGCCGACCCCAAGGAGCCACGACCAGCCGGCCAGGCCTTTGTCCTGGACACGTCGGTGCTTCTCTCCGATCCGGCGGCGTTCCACCGGTTCGCGGAGCACGAGGTGGTGCTACCTCTGGTGGTCATCACCGAGCTGGAAGGCAAGCGGCACCATCCGGAGCTGGGCTGGTTCGCCCGGCAGTCGCTGCGGATGCTCGACGACCTGCGGGTTCGGCACGGCCGACTCGACCGCCCGGTGCCCGCCAACGACGTCGGCGGCACCCTGCGGGTGGAGCTCAACCACACCGACGACGGCGTCCTGCCGCCCGGGTTCCGCACCGAGAGCAATGACGCCCGGATCCTCTCCGTCGCGCTCAACCTCGCCGCCGAGGGGCGGGAGGTGACCCTGGTCAGCAAGGACATGCCGTTGCGGGTCAAGGCGGCCTCGGTGGGTCTGCGTGCCGACGAGTACCGCCACGGCCAGGCCAGCGACCCGACCTGGACCGGCATGTCGGAGATGGAGTTGAGCGAGGAGCAGATCGGCCAGCTGTACGCCGGCGAGACGCTCGACCTCGACGAGGCGGCCGGGCTGCCCTGCCACACCGGTCTGGTGCTGCACTCCGGGCGTGGCTCCGCGCTCGGTCGGGTGCTGCCGGACAAGTCGGTGCGTCTGGTCCGGGGCGACCGGGAGGCGTTCGGGCTGCACGGCCGCTCGGCCGAGCAGCGGATCGCTCTCGACCTGCTGTTGGACGAGTCGATCGGGATCGTCTCGCTGGGTGGCCGGGCCGGCACCGGCAAGTCGGCACTGGCGCTCTGCGCCGGGCTGGAGGCGGTGATGGAGCGCCGCCGGCACAAGAAGGTGATCGTGTTCCGCCCGCTGTACGCCGTCGGTGGCCAGGAGTTGGGCTACCTGCCGGGCTCGGAGTCGGAGAAGATGTCGCCGTGGGCCCAGGCGGTCTTCGACACGCTCGGCGCGGTGGTGCACGAGAACGTGCTGGAGGAGGTCACCTCGCGGGGCATCCTGGAGGTGCTGCCGCTGACCCACATCCGCGGGCGCAGCCTGCACGACGCCTACGTGATCGTGGACGAGGCGCAGTCGCTGGAGCGGGGGGTGCTGTTGACAGTGCTGTCCCGGATCGGGCAGGGCTCCCGGGTGGTGCTCACCCACGACGTGGCCCAGCGGGACAATCTGCGGGTCGGCCGGCACGACGGGGTGACGGCTGTCATCGAAGCGCTCAAGGGCCATCCGCTCTTCGCGCACGTCACCCTCAGCCGTTCGGAGCGGTCGCCGATCGCCGCTATGGTCACGGACCTCCTGGAGGACATCCCGATCTGACGGGTGTTATGCGGGCTTTTGTCCGCATTTTCGGTGTGGCGCAGATCACAAACGGCCTGGTTGGTTTCCCATCAGCCTCACTGTGCGCAATCGTGTCCCACGAGCGTCCATGCACCACCGGAATCGTTGGCGATCGTTCGTCCCGAGACGGACGGCATCGGCGAAGGTCGGTGCGTCGGTGCGACCGGCAACCGGTCGGGGCGCTCGTGGCACGGCTGACGGCCCACCTGTGGTCTGCGCCGCGCCACGTCCTTGCTCCCGACGAAGGGACCACTTCGTGAGTCGGCTGTGGAGCCGGTTGGGCGCCCGTACGGCTGCTGTAGCGCTGCTCTCCGTGGGCGTTGCCGGTGGCTTCTACCTGGGCGAAGACCGGGAAACCCAGCAACAGGGTCTGACCGAGCAGGTCAGTCTCGAGGTCGACCGGGCCGACCTCGCGTACCAGCGCGAGCGGCAGGCCGCCCACCAGGTGCAGTTCTCCAAGCAGCGGGCCGCCGAGTACCAGGCCAAGCTGCGGGCCGCGCAGGCCGCCAAGGAAGCCGCCGAGCGGGCCCGTAGGGCCGAAGCCGCCGCGGCGTCCCGTAAGCGCGAGCGCGCCGCCGCCAACGCGCCCGCCAAGCCGTACGACGGGCCGATCCCGGCGTCCTGCGCCGAGTACAGCGGCAACCGCAAGACCGGCTGCGCCCTGATGATCAGCGCGGGTTTCGGCATCGCCGAGTTCCCCTGCCTGGAGAAGCTCTGGACCAAGGAGAGCGGCTGGAACCACAAGGCCAGCAACTCCTCGTCCGGTGCGTACGGCATCCCGCAGTCTCTGCCGGGCAGCAAGATGGGCTCCGTCGCGTCCGACTGGCGGACCAACCCGGCCACGCAGATCAAGTGGGGGCTGGGCTACATCAAGGGCAGGTACAAGACGCCCTGCGGCGCCTGGACCTACTTCCAGAACAACGGGCACTACTGACGGCTCTCGAAGGCGGGGCAGGTGGCTCTCCACTCGCCCCGCCTTCGCGTACTCCGGACGGGACGTGAGTGGCGGTCGGCCGCTTTTGCTGATAGCAGTTGTGGAGTGACCCTGCACCCGTCAAGCGGCGACCCCTACCGGTTCGGCACCGAGGCGTTCTACGCCGCGCTCGGCCGGGCGTTCGTCGCCATGTGCGCGGTGGTTCCGTTCCTCTTTCTCATCGAGGCCGTCGACCAAGGGCTCGCGTTCGGACTGGACGCCACCGCCGGCATCATCCCGCAGCGCATCGACGGGCTGGACGGGGTCTTCTTCTCCCCGTTCCTGCACCACGGCTTCGACCACCTCTACAGCAACAGCATCCCGCTGATCCTGCTGGGCACCTTCGTCCTCGCCGCCGGCGCCCGCCGGTTCCTCTGGTCGACCCTGGTCATCATCCTGGTAAGCGGGCTCGGCGTGTGGTTCACCGGCTCACCCAACTCGGTGGTTGTCGGCGCCAGCGGCGTCATCTTCGGCTACCTGGGCATCCTGCTCACCCGGGGCATCGTCGAGCGCAGCTGGTGGAACTTCGCGGTCTTCCTCCTGGTCGGTCTGCTCTACGGCTGGCAGCTGGTCGGCATCCTCCCCACCGACGAGCGGATCTCCTGGCAGGGGCACCTGTTCGGCCTGCTCGGCGGGGTGGTGGCGGCGATCCTGTTCCGTCGGCGGCGACCCGCCGTGGACGGCCCGGACTACTCGGGCTCCACGCTCAGCCTGCCCTGAGGCGATTCTCCGGCGCGCCTCTGGGACGTGCTTGCCCGACCGTCGCCGCCCGCTTACGGTCGAGATCAGCACGCGTTGATCCGTGAGCGGAAAGCGACGGTACGCCATGCGCGAGGTCGATGTCGCCGTGATCGGGGCCGGTCCGGCCGGTCTCTTCGCCGCGTACTACGCCGGGTTCCGAGGGCTGTCGGTGGCGGTGATCGACGCGTTGCCCGAGCCGGGCGGTCAGGTCACCGCCATGTACCCGGAGAAGCTGATCCTCGACGTCGCTGGCTTCCCTGCGGTCAAGGGCCGCGATCTGGTGGCCAACCTGGTGGCCCAGGCAGCCCCGTTCGGTCCGCAGTACCTGCTCGGCACCCGGGCGGAGAAGCTCGCGTACACCGACGGTCGCCCGGTGCTCGGCCTGGCCGGTGGCGAGCAGCTCGCGTGCGGCGCGATCGTGGTCACCGGCGGGCTCGGCAGCTTCAGCCCTCGGCCGTTGCCGTGCGCCGACGGCGCCCCCGGCTCGGGGATCGTCTACTTCGTGACCGAGCCGACCGAGCTGACCGATCGGGACGTGCTGATCGTCGGTGGCGGCGACTCCGCCTTCGACTGGGCGCTGGCGCTGCAACCACTGGCCCGGTCGGTGACCCTGGTGCACCGCCGGGAGAAGTTCCGGGCCCACGCCTCGACGGTCGCCCGGGTGCTCTCCCTGCCGGTGCGGGTGGTGGTCAATGCCGAGGTCACCAGGCTGCTCGGGGACGGCACCGTGACCGGTGCCGAGGTCACCGTGCGCGGCGGCGCGACCGAGACGTTGCCGGTGGACATCGTGGTGGCCGCTCTCGGCTTCACCGCCGACCTGGGCCCGCTCGCCGAGTGGGGGCTACGGCTGGACCGCCGGCACATCCTGGTCGACAGCGCGATGGCCACCAACCTGCCCCGGGTCTTCGCGGCGGGTGACATCACCGAATACCCGGGCAAGGTCCGGCTGATCGCCACCGGCTTCGGTGAGGCGGCGACGGCGGTCAACAACGCGGCCGTGGCCATCGACCCGAGCGCACACCTCTTCCCCGGGCACTCCTCCGACGCCGGCTGAGCGTCGGTATCGGACCCAGACCGACCTGAGTCCGGATCGAGACGGGTCGACCGGATCCTGAGTGGATGACGGGTTCCGAGACACCGCAGGACGGCGCGCCCACCACGCTGTCCTGGCTCTGCCACCCCGCCACCCTGTTCGCGCTGGTCCTGCTGCTGGTCAACGACCATGTGCTGAAGACGGCCTTCCCCGGCCTGGTGACCGGCAAGCTGAGCGACGTCGCCGGCCTGGTGCTCGCCCCGCCGCTGGTCGCGGTGATGCTGACCCTCCTGGTGCCACGGCTGCCGTCCCGGGCCGCCGCGGTGGCCGGCCTGGTCGCGGTGGGCGCCGGGTTCGCGGTCGTCAAATCCAGCGGGTACGCCGCCGAACTCGCCTCCTCGGCCTGGACCGTGCTGGCCGGGCCGTCGCTGGTCCGGGCCGACTGGACCGACCTGCTCACCCTGCCGGCGCTCGGCCTGGCCTGGTGGAGTTGGACGCGGTCACGTCGCCGCCCGGTGCGCCAACGGACCGCACGGCTGGTCCGGCTGCTGGTGGTGCTGCCACCGGCGGTGTTGGCGGTGGCAGCGACCAGCCCGATCTACTATCCGTACGCAGTGGGCACCGCGACCCTCGACGGCCACCCGGCGATCTCGGTCGGCAGCGGCTACAGCACGTCGGACTGGCCGGCCAGCCCGTTGGACGGGCAGTGGTCGGTCAGCGAGGACGGCGCGACCACCTGGCGGCCGGTCACGGAGGATGAGCAGCGGCGACTGTCCCGCCAGGAGGTCGGGCAGCAGCAGGCGTGCGCTTCGGACGAGCCCCGGCGTTGCTACCGGATCGTCACCGGGCACCTACGGGTCGAGGAGAGTGACGACGCCGGTGCGACCTGGCGGGTGGCCTGGGAGGTGCCCGACGGGCAGCGGGAGGAGTTGGCCCGCCGGTCGCCGAACCCGGGCGATGTCCAGCGGCACTTCGCCTCCCGCGATCTGGTCGTCTATCCCCACGCCGGGGGTGGTCACGAGGTGCTGGTCGCCAACGGGCGGGACGGGTTTCTGCGCCGCCTGCCCGACGGTGGGTGGCAGCGCGACGGGTTCCTCTTCGAGGAGGGGCAGCTCGGCACGTCGTGGAACGAACCGCCCCGGCTGGGCGGTGGCGGACCCGGCGACCGCCAGATGGACCTGTTGCTCGTCGTCGCGCTGGCGCTGACTCTCGGCTGCGCGGTCGCCGCGCTCGCCGGTCATCTCGCGATCCGCCGTGGTGGAGGTCCACGCTGGTGGGGGATCGTCAGCAGTGCGTCGATGCTGGTCGCGGGGATCGTGTTGGCCGCGGCCTGGGGGCGCGACGACGACACCCTGGCGTTCATGGCCGTGCCGTTCGTGCTGGCGGTGGGCGTCCTCACCGCGGTGGCCATGATCGTTCGAGCTTCCTACCAGGGCGCTCTGCGGCGCTGGATCAGGTGGGTGCTCACCGGGCTCCTGCTCACCGCGCTCCTGGCTGGGCTGCCGCTGGTCGGTTGGCTGTACGGCACCCCGTCGCGGACCCGGTTCGCGGTGGCGCTCGCCCTGCTGGCCACGGTGCCGGGCGTGCTGCTGGCCACCCGGATCGCTCGGCTGGTGGACCCGGCCCGTGGGTTCGAGCGCCGGTACCCGCCGCGCCCGCCCTATCCGCCGTACGGGCCCTATCCGCCTGCGCCCTACCCTGCGCACCCACCGGCGGTGCCTGATCCGCCGTACCCGTCGCAATCGCCGCCGCAGTGAACCTCAGAGGTGCGGCCGACCCTCCGATGGGCGGCTGACCCTCCGATAGGTGGCTGACCTCTCGGCAGGCGGCTGGTCAGCGGCGGGCGGGTGGCGCCAGCGCGGCGATCAGCACGGCCACCATGGTCAGCGCCGCCCCGAGCAGGGTGTTCACACCGGGGTGCGAGGCCGCCGTGGGAAGGACCAGGTCCAGCAGGACGGCACCCACGATCTGCCCGGCGATGGTGGCCAGGCCGAGCAGCAGCACACCGGTGAAGCGCACGATCGCGGCGGCGATCGCGATGAACACGATGCCGATCGGGCCGCCCAGGTAGAGCCACGGCTCGGTCGGCAGGTGGCCGCCGGGCCAGCCGCGTACGGCGATGTCGATCGCGAACGCGACGAGCAGGGTGACAGTGCCGACGGCGAAGTTGACGAGCGTGGCGGTCAACGCGCTGTCGGCCGCCGCCCGGACCCGGCCGTTGACGGCCTGCTGCCAGGCGATGCCCACCCCGGCGAGCAGCGGCAGCAGGGCCAGCGCCAACGCGCCCGGGTCGCCGAGTCGGTCACCGACCGCCAGGCCGACCGCCAGCACGGTGAGCACCGCGCCGGCCAGCCGCTGCCGGGTGACCGGCTGCCGGCCGGTCGGCCCGATCCCGGCCCGGTCCACGGCAAGGCTGCTGCCGGTCTGGCCGGCGACCACCGCCACGGTGAAGACCGCCACGCCCAACGTGCCGATGGTGAGCCCCTGGGTGGCCACCAGGAACGCCCCGCACATCCCGCCGAGGCACTGCCACGGCCGTAGCGTGCCCGTCCGCAGGGCCTTCCGCGTCGCGACCAGCCCTCGCCGACCACCGGGGGTCGCGGGCACCAGCACCAGCAGCACCAGCAGGCCGATGCCGAACGAGACGACCGCGGCGGCGAAACCGTCGTCGAGGCGTACCCCCAGCTCGCCGTTGATGCGCGACTGCACCGCCACCGCGACCCCGGAGGCCGACGCCAGCGCGACGCCGGTGATCCGGCGGGCGGCCGACAGGGTCTGCGGGGTCGCCGTGTCGGCGGCTGTCACTCCTGCTCGGCCAGCGGACGACCATCGAAGTCGACCGCCGAGTAGAGCGCCAGCTTCTCCAGGCGGTGGTACGAGTCGATCACCCGGATGGTGCCGCTCTTCGAGCGCATCACGATCGACTGGGTGTACGCGCCGCCGGCCCGGTAACGCACCCCGCGCAGCAGGTCGCCGGAGGTGACCCCGGTCGCCACGAAGAAGCAGTTGTCGCCGGTGACCAGATCATCGGTGCTCAGCACCCGGTCCAGGTCGTGACCGGCGGCGATCGCCTTCTCCCGCTCCTGCTCGTCGCGCGGCCAGAGCTTGGCCTGCATCGCACCGCCCATGCACTTCAGCGCGCACGCGGAGATGATGCCCTCCGGGGTGCCGCCGATGCCCATCAGCACGTCCACGTCCGACTCGCCCCGGGCGGCCGCGATGGAGCCAGCGATGTCACCGTCGGAGATGAACCGGATCCCCGCCCCGGTCCGGCGGATCTGCGCGACGAGGTCGTCGTGGCGGCTCCGGTCCAGCACGCAGACGGTCACCTCGGAGACGTCGGTGCCCTTGACCTTGGCGATCCGGCGCAGGTTCTCCGCCACACCGGCGTTGATGTCGATCACGTCGGCGTACGCGGGCCCGACGGCGAGCTTCTCCATGTAGAACACGGCGCTGGGGTCGAACATCGCACCCCGCTCGGAGACGGCGAGCACCGCCACGGCGTTCGGCATGCCCTTGCTCATCAGGGTGGTGCCGTCGACCGGGTCGACGGCGACGTCCACCTCCGGGCCCGTGCCGTCGCCGACGTGTTCGCCGTTGAAGAGCATCGGGGCGTTGTCCTTCTCGCCCTCGCCGATCACCACCACACCGCGCATCTGGATCGAGTTGATCAGCTTGCGCATCGCGTCGACCGCGGCCCCGTCGCCGCCCTCCTTGTCGCCCCGACCGACCCACCGGCCGGCGGCCATCGCCGCGGCCTCGGTGACCCGGACCAGGTCGAGGGCAAGGTTTCGGTCGAGATCCTGTGGGATCCGCGTCCTGGTGTTCGTCATGACGGCTACTCCTCCTCGCGACGGTGCGGGGACGACCGGCGGCGGGGAGGCCCCCACTGCCGGCTTTGTCGCTGATCCTCACACGATGGCCGACCGGGCGTCGGCGCGGGGCGGTGATGGCCCGGATACCGCCGGTCGGGCGGCTGCGAAGATAGCGGGGTGGAACCCGCACAGCCAGCCGACCGCGTACCCGCCGACCACACGCCGCCCGACGGTCAGCCGCCGGCCGACGTCCCCGCCGGCCGCGGCGGTGAGCCCGCCGCGACCGATCCGACCCCACCGCCGCCGGCGGTGTCCGGCAAGTCCGAGCGGTCGCCGAAGGACATGGCGATCTCGCTGCTGGTGCTGCTCGTCCCGATCGCGCTGCTGCTGGCGTTCTACCGGGGATTCCTCGGCGGCGACCAGGCCACCACCGTCGATCCGGCACCCGCCATCGAGCAGGCCCGCTCGGCGAACGTCTTTCCGGTGAGCCAGCCGCAGGGGCTCGGCTCCGACTGGACGACGGTCAGCGCCCGCTACCAGACCGTCGAGGGCGGTGCGAACCTGCGACTCGGCTATCTCACCCCGGAGGGGCGGGGCGTCCAACTGCTGCAGAGCAGCGTCCCGGCGGATCGTCTGCTCCCCGCCGAGCTGACCAGTCAGGGCCAGCCGCAGGGCCCCACCGAGCTGGCCGGGCGCACCTGGCAGCTCTACACGGCCCGGGGAAACCAGCAGGCGCTGGTCCTGCTGGAACCGACCCGCACGGTGATCATCGTGGGCGACGCCCGGGACAACGAACTCCGCGAACTGGCCGGCTCGCTGCGCTGACCTGACCCGACCCGGTGGTCGCTGACCCCGCTGGCACCGAATCTGGGCAACCGGGCCGAAGGGTGATTGTCCGACGCGTCGACAGGGAACAAGGAGGGGGTGATCCGGGCGCGCTGCTCGGCCCGGATCGCGCGACGCAGCCGACGGTGCTGCTGCGTCGCCCGGTTTCCGGCGCCGTCCAGGTCGTCGGGTGACCCCCTTGGGAGACACGTATGACTGTTCGACGACTCGGCGCCGGCCTGGTAGCCGCCGCTCTGATCACGCCCGCACTGGCCGCCTGCGCCAGCGGAACCGGCACCGCCGGATCGACGCCATCCCCGACGGTGAGCGCGTCCGGCACGGCGAGCCCGTCCGGAGCCCCGGTGGCGGGCGACGCCAAGCAGGCCCTGCTCGACTCCACCAAGGAGATCAGCAACGGGAACTTCCGGTTCACCCTGGCCGGCGCCGGCTCGACGGCGGAGGGGCTGGTGCACCAGCCGAGCCAGAGCGCGGCGATGAAGATCGCGATCGGTGGCCCCTCGTCCGACCTGGCGATGAAGCTCGACGTGGTCCACTTCAAGCCGGACAGCTGGGTCAAGCTGGAGTTGACCGGCCCCACCGCCGACAGCCTGCCCGCCATCAAGCAGCTCAACCTCGGCAAGTACCAGCACCTCGACCAGAACCGGATCAAGGGCAACCGCAACCTCGGCTTCGACTTCGAGAAGGTCGACCCGGCCGGTAGCGCGGTGCTCACCCAGGGCATCACCGAGGTCCGCAGCACCGGCACCGGCGCGTACGCCGGCACCATCGACGTCACCAAGGCCGCCGAGGCGGGCTCGCTGAACGCCGCCACGATCGCCGCGCTGGGCACCCAGGCGAAGACCGTCCCGTTCACCGCGAAGGTGGATCCGCAGGGCCGGCTCAGCGAGCTGGTGCTGCAGTTGCCGGCCGCCGGGCAGACCGCCGCCCAGGAGATCAAGATGACCTACTCCGACTACGGTGCCGCCACCGCAGCGCAGAAGCCGCCGGCGGGCCAGGTCGTCGAGGCGCCGGCCGAGCTGTACAGCCTGTTCAACTGACGTACCCGGGTGGGGCGGCTTCGGCCGCCCCACCGGCGGTCGGTCAGGAAGCGGGCTCCTGCCGGGCGGCGTCGATCCGCGCCCGCGCACCATCCAGCCAGCGTTGACAGATCACCGCCAGCGCCTCGCCGCGCTCCCAGAGCGCCAGCGACTCCTCCAGGGACGTGCCGCCGGCCTCCAGCCGCTCCACCACCGAGGCCAGCTCGGCGCGGGCCTGCTCGTAACTGAGCCGTTCGTCCGGCCCGGCCTTCGTGTCGTCAGTCATCGCGTTCATCTCAGCACACCACTCCCCGCCGCGCCGCGTCGCCACTCAGCCATCGACCGTGGCGGCCAGCTCGCCGTCGGCCAGTCGTACCCGCAGCGGGTCGCCCTTGCCGACCTCCGCCGCCGCGCGGACCACGTGGCCGTCCGCGCGCTGCACGATCGCGTACCCCCGGTCGAGGGTGGCGGCGGGGGAGAGGGCGCGCAGCCGCGCGAGGGTGTGCCGCAGGTCATCCTCGGCCGCGGCGAGTCGATGCTCCAGGCAGCGGCCGGCCCGCTGACGCAACGCGGTCAGCTCGGTCGCCCGATGCTCCACCATCACCTGGGGCCGGGCCAGCACCGGCCGGGAACGCAGCCCGTCGAGCCGGTGCGTCTCCCGGTCGACCAGGTTGCGCACCGCCCGTTCGAGGCGGTGCCGGGCCTGACCGATGAGGCGTACCTCCTCGGTGAGGTCGGGGACGACCCGCTTCGCCGCGTCGGTCGGGGTGGAGGCGCGGACGTCGGCGACGTAGTCGATCAGCGGCGCGTCCGTCTCGTGGCCGATCGCGCTGACCACCGGGGTACGACAGCCGAACACCGCCCGGCAGAGCGCCTCGTCGGAGAAGGGCAGCAGGTCCTCGATGCCGCCGCCACCCCGGGCGATGATGATCACGTCGATGCTCGGGTCGGCGTCCAGCACCTTGAGCGCGTCGACGATCTGTGGCACCGCGGACGGGCCCTGCACGGCCACGTTGACCGTCCGGAACTCCACCGCCGGCCAGCGCCGACGGGCATTGGTCAGCACGTCCCGCTCCGCCGCCGACGCGCGACCGGTGATGAGCCCGATCCGGCCGGGCAGGAACGGCAGCCGACGCTTGCGGGCGCGGTCGAAGAGCCCTTCGGCGGCGAGCAGCTTCTTGAGCTTCTCCAGTCGGGCCAGCAGCTCCCCGAGCCCCACCTGGCGAATCTCGTCGGCCCGCAGGCTCAGCGTGCCCCGGGCGGCGTAGAACTCCGGCTTGGCGTGCAGCACCACACGGGCGCCCTCACGTAGCTCCGGCGCGCCGGTGTCCAGGACGTCCCGGTTGGTGGTGACGGTCAGGCTCAGGTCGGCCGACGGGTCACGCAGGGTGAGGAAGACAGTGCTGGCTCCGGGGCGGCGGCTGATCTGCGCCACCTGCCCGTCCACCCACACCCAGCCCAGCTTGGCGATCCAGGCCCCCACCTTCTGGCTGACCACCCGTACCGGCCAAGGCTCCTCAGCGCTGCTGGCCCCGCCGCCGCTTCCGCCGCCGCTTCCGCCGCTTCCGCCGCTTCCCACCCGCCCACCCTCGCTCACCCGCCCACCCTACGGACCTCCCCGGTGATCAAGAGGTTTGCGTCGGCGCTGGGCGCGTTTCTGACGCAAACCTCTTGATCACCGGGGGTTGGGGGTGGGTTGCGGCCCGGTGGCGGGTGGAGGGGTGGCACGTACGATGGGGTGGTGACTGAGGCTCAGGCGACTCACCGGACCGGCAAGCGCGTGCTCCTGGCCAAGCCCCGCGGCTACTGCGCGGGTGTCGACCGCGCGGTGCAGACTGTGGAGGAGGCGCTGAAGCTCTACGGCGCCCCGATCTACGTGCGCAAGCAGATCGTGCACAACAAGCACGTGGTGCAGACCCTGGAGGCCCAGGGCGCGATCTTCGTGGAAGAGAACGAGGAGGTGCCGGAGGGCGCCACCGTCATCTTCTCCGCGCACGGTGTGGCGCCGGAGGTCTACGAGCAGGCCAAGGCGCGTTCGCTGAAGGCGATCGACGCGACCTGTCCGCTGGTCACCAAGGTGCACCACGAGGCGCGGCGCTTCGCGGCCGAGGACTACGACATCCTGCTCATCGGCCACGAGGGGCACGAAGAGGTCATCGGCACCGCCGGTGAGGCCCCCGCGCACATCCAGCTGGTGGACGGCCCGGACGGCGCTGACAAGATCACCGTACGTGATCCGGAGAAGGTGGTCTGGCTCTCCCAGACCACGCTCTCGGTCGACGAGACGCTGGAGACGGTGGCCCGGCTCAAGCAGCGGCTGCCGCTGTTGCAGTCCCCGCCCAGCGACGACATCTGCTACGCCACCTCCAACCGGCAGCACGTGGTCAAGGAGATCGCCGCCGACTGTGACGTGGTGATCGTGGTCGGCTCGACGAACTCCTCCAACTCGGTTCGCCTGGTCGAGGTCGCCCTGGACGCCGGCGCCCGCGCCGGTCACCTGGTCGACTTCGCGCACGAGATCGACGACGCCTGGCTGGAAGGGGCCACCACGGTCGGCCTGACCTCGGGCGCGAGCGTCCCGGACGACCTGGTCCAGGAGGTGCTGGTCCACCTCGCCGCCCGCGGCTTCGCCGACGTCGAGGAGATCACCACCGCCAACGAGCGGCTCACGTTCTCGCTCCCGCAGGAGCTGAGGCGGGACATGAAGGCCGCCGCGGCGCGCGGCTGAGGCGCGGGAACGAACTCGGGTCGGCGTACGTCAGATTCGGCATGAGGACTCTTCGGCTCGCCGTTCCCGCGCTGGCCGTCTGCGTGGCGCTGAGCGCCTGCGGCGGCCAGGGTGTCGGGGGCGGCACACCCACCCCGACACCGACGGGAGCGCAGCCGGTGACCAGCCAGCCCACGCCCACGCCCGACCCGACCGCCCCACCGGCGACCGGCACCCCCACCGCGCCATCCGGGGTGAAGACTCCGAAGCCGGGCGGCCCGAGCACGCCGCCAGGCGTCGGGGCCACCACCCTGAGCGGCACCCTCCAGGGCGGCGTGGAGCCCGGTTGCGTACTGCTCGACGGTTACCTGCTGCTCGGCGGCCCGCGTGACGTGCTGACGCCGGGCGCGCGGGTCGAGGTCACCGGTCGGGTGGAGCCCGGCATGATGACCACCTGCCAGCAGGGCACCCCGTTCGTCGTCACGGCCGCCCACCGGTCCTGACCGTTCACCCCTGACACGCGGGAGCCCGCCCCCGAACGTGGGGACGGGCTCCTGCCGGTGTTACGAGCGGATCAGTTCACGGCACCGATGGTCACGTTGCCGCGACCCACGATCGCACCCTCGGTGGTGACGATCGCCAGTTCACCGGAGAGTTGACGCCCGTCGGCCGGAACGGCCACCGCGGTCACCGTGCCGGTGATGGTGGCCGACTCGCCGTGCATCAGCGGCACCGCGACGGCCGGAGCGGTGATCGTGCCCAGCGACGCGGACGCGAACGCGTCGTAGTAGTCGTAGGCGGTGCTGGTCCCCGGCCCGTCGACCCCGTACGGCTCCACCACGACGCGGTAGGTGCCGGCGGGCGGGTTGGTCAGCGTGACCGCCTCCTCCGAGTCGCCGTCCGCGGCCCGACCGACCTCGGTGGTGCCCCGGTAGACGAACAGGTCCAGGTCGGCGCCCGCGTTGGCGGGGTTGCCGATCCGGGCGGTGAACGTCGACGTGCCCGCCGGGATCTCGACGGTCCACTCCTGGTTGGGGCCGCCCTCGGTGATGGTCGGACGCTCGGTACGCACACCGGTCAGCGCGCCACTGCGGCCGCTGACCGAGACCGGGCCGAAGGCGTTGGTGACGTTCCAGCTCACCGGGGTCGGCTCGCCGGCCTCGACACTGGGCAGCTCGACCAGCGCCGGCTCGACCGTCAGACCCTGCACCCGCGCCTGGAGCTTGAACGGGTTGTTCAGCGCCGGGGACGTCCGCCGCGACTCCACCTCGATCTCCCAGACCCCGGGAAGCGGGTTCTGGTAGTCACGCTCCTGCGGCTTGCAGACGTTGACGTCGGAGAAGTTGGTGTAGCAGACGGTGCTGGTGGTGGCCTCCACCGGCACACCCAACGGGTTGATCGCGATGAACCGGGTCTGCGAACCGGTGCCGATCCCGGAGAGGTTCACCTGGAGGGCCTTGGCGCCCTCCGGCACCGTGACGAAGTACGACGTGAAGCCGTTCCGGTCGACCGAGCCCTCGTTGGCGTACGAGAAGTTGGGCTTCTTCACGTCGTTCGAGGCCACCACCACTGTGGACACCTCGAAGTCGACCACGTTGGTGGCCGGATCGTCGATCCGCACGATCGCGCCGTGCGCGCCCTCGGTGGCCGGCTTGGCGGTGACGCTGATGGTGACGGCCTTGTTGAGCGGCAACGCGACGGTCTTCGGCGCCTTGAAGGTGCCGTCGTTGCCCTGGAGCGTGATGTCGTGCTTGATGGTGCCGGCCGGGCCGCTGGTGCGGGTCAGCTTGACCGGGTAGGTCCTGCTCTGGCCGACCTTGTGGCCGCCCTCGGCCGAGGTGCAGCGGTTGTAGACGCCGGTGCCCCGACCCGGGTTCGGCACGAACTTCACACCGTTCCAGATGGTCAGCTGCTCCGCGAGAGGGCTGCAGACCGGCGCGTCGGAGACGTACGACCTGGTTTCGACGCCCTGGCGCAGCAGCTGCCAGGCACCCGGAACGTTGACCATGCCGTAGCCCTGCGCGTACGTCGGCACGTCCGCGATCGGCTTGGCGGAGCTGAACAGCGCCCGCCGCAACGCCGCCGGGCTGACGCCCCGGTCGGTGGCCTTGGCGGCCGACAGCAGCAACGCGCCGGCGCCGGCGGTCTGCGGAGACGCCATCGAGGTGCCGTTCAGCATCGCGTAGCCCGGGGGCAGCGCGTATCCGGCCTCGGGGACCGGGGCGCCGAGCTGCCAGGTCGGCGCGGTGGAGATGGCCGAGCCGGGGGCGGCGATGTTCGGCTTGAAGCCGCCGTCCTCGCGCGGGCCACGGGAGGAGAAGTTGAACAGGGCGTTCTTCTTCTTGACGACCGAGCCGTAGTTGGCCAGCCAGGTGTCCTTGCTGATGTTGGCGGCAACGCTGATCACGTTGCTGGCGACGGACGGGTCGCCGACGGTGTTGAGGCCCGGGCCGGAGTTGCCGGCCGAGATGACCAACTGCACGCCGTACGTCTCGATCAGTTCGTTGTAGAGGTTCGTCCGCGCGTTGTTGCCGTCGTTCAGGCCCGGAAGGCCACCGATTGACATGTTGACGATGTCGACGCCACGGTTGGCCACCAGGTCGATCATGCCGGTGGTGAGGGCCGCAGCGGTGCAGCCGCCGCCCCACGAGCAGGCGCGGGCGGAGACCAGCTTGGCGCCGGGCGCGGCACCGTCGAAGGCCCCGTTGCCGAGCATGTCGTTGGCGGCGGTGATGCCGGCGACGTGGGTGCCGTGGGTGCTCTCGACGATGCCGATGTTGACGTAGTCGTAGGTGCCCGGCAGCCCGATCGGCGTGGTGTTCACGTTCTTGCGGAACTCGACGACGAAGGGCTGCCGCTCGGCGACCGGCGTGGCCTGGTTGTCGGTGCCGAAGTAGCCGATGTCGTACTTCTCCTTGTACGGCCGCATGACCGGGTCGTCGGTGAAGTTGAGGTTCTGGTTGGCGTCCACCCGGATGTTGTTGGTGGCCGCGTCGAAGAGCACACCCCAGGTGTCGGTCGTGTCGCCGTCGCGGTTGACGTCACCCCGGGCGTCGCTCGCGGTGGTGACCGACTCGCTGAACAGGTTGAACCGGTACGCGCCGGCCGGTGCCGTCCAGGTGCCGCCGGCGATGGTGAACGACGGGCCGGCCACCTCGGCCTGCATCCGCCGCCACGTGCCGTCCTCCAGCGGATCGGTCGCGGTGACCCAGTCGACGATCTTGCGCTCGCCGGTGGTGGTCTGCTGCAACGCCGGGTGGGCCAGGTCCACACCGGAGTCCATGATGCCGATCGTGACGCCCCGGCCGTCCCACGCGGGGTGGGCCGCGGTGAACGCCACCGCGCCGGTCTCGTTCGTCGGCATGTAGGGGTTGTCGGCCGGGGTGGTCTCTCCCGGCGCCCCGACGGCGGCCTGCCGTGCGCCGGCGGCGCCGGCGGGAGTGCGCTCCGGGGCCGGGTCCGGCAGTTGGATGACCTCGTCCAGGTCGACGGCCGAGACGCCGGGCAGCCGTGCCGCCTTGAGGACCCGGTCGGTCGGGACCTTGGCCAGCACGAAGCCGACCCGGTCCTGCCGCTGGCTGACGGTGCCGCCGAGCTTGGTGAGGCTGTCGGCGACGTCCCCTGCCTCACCCTTCTCGGTGGCGACGATCAACGTGACGGTCGGGGCCTTCTTGGCGCGGGCCTCGCTGAGCAGTTTGGCGTCGTGGGCGCCCAGCGTCTCGGCGGCGGTGGCCGGGGAAGCGTCCGGTGTGGTGGCGGGAGCGGCGGCCGCGGTGGCGGCACCACCCATGGTCGTCATGGCGCTCGCCGCCAGGACCGACGCGAAGAGCGCGGCTGAGGTGCGCCGGCTCAGGTTTCGGAGTCTGCTCACGTTCTCTTTACCTCCAGAGAACAGGGCCCTTCAGAGAAGGGCGCTCGGGTGAGCAGAATCTTTCGTGGTATCGACGAGCACTGTCACTACTGGTCAGTCCCTTGTGACCAGTTCGTGACATGCGGGTATACGCACTGTCACATGATTGGCGGGCGGGTCGAGACCTCGGCGCGGGCCGGATCGACCGGATCGGCCAGCTCGGGTGCCTGCGGCTGCCGGGGCGTCAACTCGACCTGGGCCGGCGTGGCCAACTCGTCGTCCGAGACGCCCAACTCGGCGAGCTTGCGGGCGCTGACCAGCACCCGGGCCTCCAGCGAGCCGACCGCCCGGTTGTAGGCGGTCACCGCACCGGCCAGCGAGGACCCGAGCTTGCCCACGTGGTCGCCCAGGGTGGAGAGCCGACCGTACAGCTCGCGGGCGAGGGTGTGCACGGCGAGCGCGTTGCGGGCCAGCGCCTCCTGCCGCCAGGAGTAGGCGACCGTGCGGAGCAGGGCGACCAGCGTGGCCGGCGTGGCGAGCACCACGTTGCGGGTGAAGGCGTGCTCCAGCAGCGTCGGGTCTCGCTGGAGCGCGACGTCGAGGAACGGGTCGGCGGGGACGAACAGCACCACGAACTCGGGTGAGTTGTCGAACGCCGACCAGTACGACTTGGCGGCCAGGGCGTCGACGTGCCCGCGCAGGTGCCGCGCGTGCGCGTCGAGGTGGGTGTCCCGGCCGCGCTCGTCGCGGGCCTCCATGGCTGTCAGGTACGCGTCGAACGGTGCCTTGGCGTCCACCACCACCGAGCGACCGCCGTGCAGGCGGACCACCAGATCCGGTCGGACGACCTGCTGGTCGGTGGCGGCGGTGACCTGCTCGGAGAAGTCGCAGTGCTCCAGCATGCCGGCAGCCTCGACGATCCGGCGCAGCTGGTGCTCGCCCCAGCGGCCCCGCACCTGCGGTGCGCGCAGCGCCGCCACCAACTGCTTGGTCTCGGTGCGCAGCTCACCGGAGACCGCGTTCATCGAGCGGACCTGCTCACGCAGCTCGGCGTACGCGTCGACGCGGTCGTGCTCCAACTCGGCCACCCGCTGCTCGTAGCGGCGCAGGGTGTCGTGCAGCGGCGCGACCGCCCGGGCCACCGCCTCCTGGGACTGCGCGGTGGCCTCGTAGCTCAACGCCCGCATGGACTGCTCCAGCCGACCCTCACCCTCCCGGGTGGCGGCCAGGGTGGCATCCAGGCGGGCGATGTCGGCCGCCGACCGGGACCGGGCCGCGAGCCAGCCCACCGCCCCGCCGGCACCGAGGCACACGATCACCAGGAGCAGGGTCGAGACGTCCATCACCGGAGCTTGCCAGACGGATACGACGTGCGACCCGGGGGTACGTTCGATGACATGGAACTTGTGCTCTGCCTCGCCGTTGTGCTGGTCGGCGCGCTGGGCGCCGCCGCGCTCATCCGCGCTCAGGCCAATGCCCGTCGGCGTACCGAGCTCGGCGACGCCCGCGCGGAGGCGCAGCGGTGGTACGAGCGCCTCGGCGGCCAGTTGATGAACCTGCACGGCGAGGAACCAGCGGTACGCCAGGCGCTGGCCGACGCCGGTGAGCGGTACAACGCGGCGGGCTCCCAGCTGGAGCAGGCGTCCACGCCGCACCAGTTCGGGCTGGCCCGGGAGACCGCGCTGGAGGGTCTGGCGTACATCCGGGCGGCGCGCACGGCGCTGGGCATCGATCCGGGTCCCGAGGTGCCGACCCTGGCCGCCGCCCGCGGCGTGGGGCAGCTCACCAAGGAGCGTGAGGTCGACGTGCAGGGGCAGACCTTCCGGGCCGGGCCGCAACCGGGCCGGGAAACGCCCTACTACTACCCCGGTGGGCGGTATCAGGGTCGACCGGTGCCCGCCGGCTGGTATTCGACGCCCTGGTGGAAGACGGCGCTGGGTGCCGGCGCGGGTGTGCTCGGCGGCATCCTGATCGCCGACGCGCTCTTCTCGCCCGCCTTCGCCGACCCGGGGTACGGCTACGACGCCGGCTACCAGGAGGGCTTCGGTGACGGTGTCGACCAGGGCGGCGACGGCGGTGACCAGGGCGGCGACTTCGGCGGCGGCGACCAGGGTGGGGACGTCGGCGGCGGCGACTACGCCGGTGGGGACTTCGGCGGGGGCGACTTCGGTGGCGGCGGCGACTTCGGCGGCGGCGACTTCGGCGGCGGCGACTTCGGCGGCGGCGACTTCTGACCGTCGTTCAGACCTGTTACGAAACGGGCCCCGGTCACAGCGACCGGGGCCCGTTCTCGTACCTGTTGATCAGCCAGTGTTGCGCATTCCGGCGGCGATGCCGTTCACCGTGGTGAGCAGCGCGCGTTCCAGGGCGGTGCCGTCGCTCGGCGCGCGTCGGCCGCCCGGGGCGGTGGCGATCGCCCGCCCGGCGGCGCCCGACTCCCGGTACTGCCGCAGCAGCGCCACCTGGAGATGGTGCAGCGGCTCCAGGTAGGTGTCGCGGACGGCCAGGGTGCGCTGGAGCACCGGCGAGTTCTCCAGCAGGGCCGGTGAGGCGGTCACCGCCAGCACCTCCCGCTTGGTCAGCTCGTACTCCTGCTCGATCTGCTCGAAGATCGGGTGCAGCTTCTTCGGCACCAGCGTCTCGACGTACCGGCGGGCGATGCTCAGGTCGGTCTTGGTCAGCATCATCTCGACGTTCGACAGGAACGTGCGGAAGAAGTGCCAGTTGCGGTGCATCTCGGCCAGTACGTCCGCCAGCCCCGCCTCGCGGGCGGCGGCCAGCCCGGAGCCGACGCCGAACCAGCCCGGCACGATCTGCCGGGTCTGCGTCCAACCGAACACCCACGGGATGGCCCGCAGCCCGGACAGCCCGGCGCCGGTGTTCGGGCGCTTCGCCGGCCGGGAGCCGATGTTCAGCGCGCCGAGCAGCTCGGTGGGGGTGGACGCCCAGAAGTAAGCGGGCAGGTCCGGGTCTTCGACGAGCGACCGGTAGGACCGGAACGCCGACTCGGAGACCACGTCCATCGTCGCGTCCCAGCGCTCCAACATCTCGGCCGGCTGCCGGGGTGCGGTGTGCAGCAGGGTCGCCTGGAGCACCGCGGCGAGGGTGAGCTCCAGGTTCTCCCGGGCCAGCGAGGGCAGGGTGTACTTGTCGGAGATCACCTCTCCCTGCTCGGTCACCTTGATCGCGCCGTCCATGGTGCCGTACGGCTGCGCCAGGATCGCCTCGTGCGTCGGGCCGCCGCCGCGCCCGACCGTGCCGCCCCGGCCGTGGAAGAGCCGCAGGTGCACACCGTGCCGGGCGGCCACGTCACGCAGCGCGCGCTGCGCCCGGTGGATCGACCACTGGCTGGTGGTGATCCCCGCTTCCTTGTTCGAGTCGGAGTAGCCGAGCATGACCTCCTGCACGTCACCCCGGGCCGTCACCAGCGCCCGGTACGCGGGCAGCGACAGCAGCTCGTCGAGGAGTTCGCCGCCTGAGTTCAGCTCGGCCGGGGTCTCCAGGAGCGGCACGAACCCGACCCGGGCCCGTCCGCTGTGCACGTCCACCAGGCCGGCCTCGCGGGCCAGCACCACGGCGGCCAGCACGTCGTCGACGCCCAGGGTCATCGAGATGATGTACGACTCGATCACCTCGGCGCCGAACCGGTCCTGTGCCTCCCGGATGGTCCCGAACACGTCGAACGTCTTGCGGGCCGGCTCGGACAGCGACGTGTCCACTGTCGACAGCGGGCGGCGGCCGGTCAGCTCGTCGGCGAGCAGCTTGGTGCGTTCCAGCCGGGTCAGCGCCGGGTAGTCGGAGACCTCGCCGACCGCCTCGTAGAGCTGCGCGAGCACCGCGTGGTGCGCCTCGGCATGCTCCCGGACGTCCATGGTGGCCAGGTGCAGGCCGAACGCGGAGACCGTACGGATGGTGGAGGCCAGCCGGCCGACCGCGGTGAGCTGCCCGGAGTTGCGGGCCAGCGAGGCGCGCAGCAGGTCCAGGTCGGCGATCAGCTCGGCGGAGCCCCGGTAGTCCCGGCCGGGTACGTGCGCGGTGCCCTGGCGCAACCGCAGCCGGGTGTTGGCGAGCTTCGCCTTCACGCAGCGCGCCTTGAGCCGGTACGGCTCCTCCGCGTTGACCCGGCGGAAGCGCTGCGCCACCTCGGGCAGCGCGTCCAGGTCGGCGGCGAGGCTGGCGGAGAGGTCCAGGGACACCCCGCGCAGTCGGCGGGACACCGACACCTCGTTGATCAGGTGGTCCATCGCCTTCTCGGTGGCCGCGATGCCGTGCTCGTGCTGGATGGTCAGCACCTCGCGGGTGACGGCCGGGGTGACGAACGGGTTGCCGTCGCGGTCACCGCCGATCCAGGTGCCGAAGCTCAGCGGCCGGGCCGTCGGTGAGGTCTCCACGCCGAGCGTGCGCAACGTGTCGGCCAGGTCGTCGAGCACCTGTGGTGCGGCCTCGGCGTACAGGTCGCGCAGGTAGTAGATCGCGTTGCGGGCCTCGTCGGTCGGGTCCGGCCGGTCGAGCCGCAGCTCGTCGGTCTGCCACATCAGGTCCAGCAACTCGGCCAGCCGACGGTTGGCCGGGCCCTCGTCGCTGGCGCCGTAGAGGATCGCGTTGGCGGTCTCGGTGTCCAACTCGTCGGCGATCGCGCGCAGCTTGGACAGGATCGAGCGGCGGGCCGCCTCGGTCGGGTGCGCGGTGAAGACCGGTCGCACCGCCAGCCGGCGAGCCGCGTTGGCGATCTCCTCGGCCGGCACCCCGCGCTCGGCGATCATCTTGGCGGCCTGGTCCAGCCAGCCGCCCTGCACCGCGCGGCGGCGGCGCAGATCCCGCGCCCGGTGCACCTGCTCGGTGATGTTGGCCAGGTGGAAGTAGGTGGAGAAGGCGCGGGCCAGCTTGGTGCCGGTGGTCACGTCGAGCCCGCCGAGGCGCTGGGCGGCCGCCGGGGCGTCGGAGCGGACCTGGGCGCGGATCTCCTCGACGAGGTCGAGCAGCGGGCGACCCTCCTGGCGGGCCAGGGTCTGGCCGAGCAGGGTGCCGAGTCGGCGAATGTCGGCGCGCAGTGCGGCGTCGGGGCCGTCATGGTCGTGCTGGTCGGTCACGATGCGCTCCCTTGCGTGGATACGAAGGACAGCGCTGTCCGACTTACTGGATGGTATCCGCGCGCAGGGGATGTCTGGAGGACCCCCTGGTGATCCACTGCCTCCGGGAGGGTGTTTTCCGGGGTGATCTCAACCACCGTCGCGGTCCGGCGAGGGGCGGGAGCGGGTCGTCCCGGGGCCGGAGGGTGCGGCCCGGCGACCCCGGACCAGGCTCGCGCTGATCAACCCGAGCCCGCCGAGCACAGCCCAGATCCCGAGGGCGGCAGCCGGCCAGCCGGCCGACCGCCAGTCGAAGTACACAGCGGCCTTGGTCAGGTCGTTGGCGAGCCCGGGGATGTTCCAGCGGTGCATGCCGCGCAGCACCCCGGGCAGGAACTCGGGCGCGTAGATGCCGCCGGAGCCCGGGTTGCCGAGCACCACCAGCAGCAGGATGACCAGCGCGGTGCCCGCGACGCCGAGCCAGCCCTGGATGGCGCTGGCGAACATGGCGGCGGCGAAGACTGCCAGCGCGCCGATGGCGGCGATCGTCGGAACGTCGTGGTGCCAGATGTCCAGGACGGGTCCGACCACCACCGCGCCGGCGATGCCGAGCAGCACGCTGTAGACCGCCAGGGCGGCGATGCGCAGTCCGGCCCGTCGCGCCGTACGCGGGGTGGTGCCGGCGGATATCCCGAGCACGGTCGAGGCGAGGTAGCCGCCGAGCACGTACCCGACGTTCAGGTAGAAGGGCACCACCCCGCGCGGGTCGGCCGAGGTGACCGGCACCTTGTCGACGATCTGCAACGGGGTGCCGGTGCGGCCGGTGGCGGTGCCGAGGACCTCCTTGATCGCGCTGGTGGCGGAGGGGCCGGAGGCGCTCGCCACGGTCAGGAGCAGGCCGTTGTCGGGTCCGGTGCTGAGTACTGCGTACACCGCGCGGCTGAGCAGTCCGTGCTCGGCGGCGGCGGGGTCGTCGTACCCGACGGGTTTGAGGATGGTGGTCTGGCCGCGCACGGCGTCGAGCGTCGCCTGGGCGCGTTGGTCGCCGGAGACGACGCCGATCGGCAGGTCGCGGGGTGTGGGCTGGTGCAACGCGCCGACGTAGGCCGCGATGAACGCCGTGGCCAGCACGAGGGTGCCGAGGAGCAGTCCGATGCTGCGCGGCGCCCAGTCGCGAGCTGTGCCGTGCGATTCTTTGTCCACGTCTGTAGCCTATGGTCCGCTTTGTGGGCAGCCGGGCCGAACCAGTCGGCCGGGCGGCTGGCGGGATCGCTACGGAGGCCGGCCGTGCGTCGACGGCGTCGCGGATGGCGTCAGGCGTCGACGACGGCGAAGGCGCGAACCGGAAAGGTGCCCATGCCGGCCACCATCGGCGGGGCCGCGGTGAACCGGAACCCGCTCGGCGGCAACGCGTCCAGGCCGGTCAGGTGCTCGACGATCGGGATGCCGGCGGCGAGCAGCGTGCTGTGTGCGGAGCGTACGCCGGCGGCCATCGAGCTCATGTCGTCGATGTTGATCGAGTCGATGCCGACCAGGGCCGCCCCCGCGTCGGCCAGCGCCTGGGCGGCGTCCCCGGTCAGGTACGGCGCTTCCGGCGCGCCGTACCGCTCGGTGCCGAAGTGCGCGTCCCACCCGGTGTGCAGCAACACCGCCCGGCCGGCCACCTCGTACGGGGCAAGCATCAGCCGGTCCACAGCGCGGATGTCGGCCGGCACCCGGACCACCACCCCCGGTAGGTCGGCGAGACGGTCCAGCGACACCCCGGTCAGGTCGTCCCGGCCGGCCCAGCGGTGGGCGGGCGTGTCCAGGTACGTGCCGGTATTGGCGATCATGTCGATTCGGCCCACGTGGAACTCGGTGCCCGGGGCGTACCGCTCGCGGGATGCCTCGAAGGTCAGCCAGTCGGTGATCCGGGGGCCAGGCCAACCCGGCAGGGTGGTCATCCCATCGCTGATCACGTGGCTCAGCTCGACCAGCCGACGATCGGCGCCGGATTCGTCGACCGCGACACCCCGGCCGCCCTTGTGCGGCTCCTCGATGATCGTTTTGGCGCTGATCCGTACGTCGGCGACCATCAGCAGCCCGAGGTGCCGGACGAACAACGCCGCCAGGTCGTCGTCGGTGATCTCCTGACCGGGAATGTCCAGCCGGAATCCCTCGGTACGCAGCCCGCCGCCGTTGGCGAAGCTCACCTCCGCGTCGAACTGTGCCCGCCACTGCTCACCCATACCGAAACCCGACCATGCCTGCCGGTGGCGGTCAAGATCCCTGGCAGCGGCAGCGCTCGATCCCAAGATCGCCGGGGACGCGGGGTGACGCGCGCGGCGCGGACCTGGGCGGAAGGGGGTGGCTGTCGGTCGACGGGGCTAGGCTTGTTGTCGTGCACCCCCCGTCCGGCTGGACGAGGGGCCGCCGTCGTGTGCGTCGACTCCCCGAAAGGTTTCCCTTGCTCACCGGTCTGTTCACCGCCGCCCTGGCCGACCCCGGGCTGACCCGGGCGCGTGACCTGGCGCGCTCCGGTGCCGCCCAGGTCGACGGCCTCGACATCACCGCTCCGGCGGCGCTGCGCCCCTTCGCCGTCGCGGCGGTCGCCGCGGACAACGACGGTGCCGGGCGACCGGTGCTGGCGGTGACCGCCACCACCCGGGAGGCCGACGACCTGGCCGCCGCGCTGGGCGGGTTGCTGCCGGCCGAGCAGGTCGTGGTCTTCCCCTCCTGGGAGACGCTGCCCCACGAGCGGCTGTCCCCCCGCTCCGACACTGTCGGCCGGCGGCTGGCCGTGCTGCGCCGGCTGGCCCATCCGGACGCGACCGACGCGCACGGCGGCACCGGGCCACTGCGAGTGGTGGTGGCCCCGGTCCGTTCGCTGCTCCAGCCGCAGCTCAAGGGGCTCGGTGATCTGGAGCCGGTGCAGCTCGCCGCCGGCGAGGAGGCGGACCTGGAAGAGGTCGCCCGCCGGCTGATCGACATGGCGTACGCCCGGGTCGACCTGGTCACCAAGCGCGGCGAGTTCGCGGTACGCGGCGGCATCCTGGACGTCTTCCCGCCCACCGACGAGCACCCGTCCCGAGTCGAGTTCTGGGGCGACGAGGTGGAGGAGATCCGCACCTTCGCCGTCGCCGACCAGCGCACCATCGAGCAGGTACCGCTGCTCTGGGCGCCGCCCTGTCGGGAGCTGCTGCTCACCCCGGCGGTCCGCGACCGGGCCGCCGCGCTCGCCGAGCAGCACCCCGAGCTGGCCGAGATCCTCGACAAGCTGGCCGAGGGGATCCCGGTGGAGGGGATGGAGTCCCTCGCTCCGGTGCTGGTCGGCCCCGACTCGCTGGAGCTGCTGCTGGACGCCATGCCGGCCGGCACCCACGTCCTGCTCTGCGACCCGGAGCGGATCCGCACCCGGGCGCACGACCTGGTGCGTACCTCGGAGGAGTTCCTGCAGGCCAGCTGGGCCGCCGCCGCAGTCGGCGGCCAGGCCCCGGTGGACGTCGGCGCCGCCGCCTTCCGCACCCTCGGTGAGGTACGCGCCGCCGCGGGCAAGCTCGGCCAGCCGTGGTGGACGCTGTCCCCGTTCGGCCTTGTCGAGGGGGAGACGGCGACCGAGACGCGGCAGCCCTGGGAGGACGCGCCGGAGCAAGCCGCCGTCACCCCGGACGACGCCATCGCGGTCACCCTGTCCGCCCAACCGGCGCCGCTCTATCACGGCGAGACCTCGCGGGTGGTCGAGGACCTCAAGCGCTGGGCCGGCGAGGGTTGGTCGATCGCGCTGGTCTTCGAGGGGCACGGCCCCGCCCAGCGGGCGGTGGAGGTGCTGCGCGACGCCGGCCTGGGTGCCCGGTTGACCGAGGAGGTGCCGACCGCGCCTGTCCCCGGCGAGCTGGTGGTCACCTGTGGCGCGCTGAGCAGCGGGTTCGTCGACGAGGCGTCCCGCTTCGTGCTGCTCACCGGCAATGACGTGACCGGCGGTCGGGGCACCTCGACGCGGGACATGCGCAAGATGCCGAGCCGTCGGCGCAACACCATCGACCCGCTGGAGTTGAAGACCGGCGACCACGTGGTGCACGAGCAGCACGGCATCGGCCGCTACGTCGAGCTGGTGCAGCGCACCGTCAACGGCGCCAGCCGGGAATACCTCGTCATCGAGTACGCGGCCAGCAAGCGGGGCCAGCCCGGCGACCGGTTGTTCGTCCCGACCGACCAGCTCGACCAGCTCTCCCGCTACGTGGGCGGCGAGCAGCCGACCCTGCACAAGATGGGCGGCTCGGACTGGCAGAAGTCCAAGGCCCGGGCCCGCAAGGCGGTCCGGGAGATCGCCGCGCAGCTCATCCAGCTCTATGCCGCCCGCAAGGCGTCCAAGGGGCACTCGTTCGGCCCGGACACGCCGTGGCAGCGGGAGCTGGAGGACGCCTTCCCCTGGCAGGAGACGCCGGACCAGCTCGCCGCTATCGACGAGGTCAAGCGGGACATGGAGCAGACCGTCCCGATGGACCGGCTGATCTGCGGTGATGTCGGCTACGGCAAGACCGAGATCGCGGTCCGGGCGGCGTTCAAGGCGGTGCAGGACGGTAAGCAGGTGGCGGTGCTGGTGCCGACCACCCTGCTGGTGCAGCAGCACTACAACACGTTCGCCGAGCGGATGAGCCAGTTCCCGGTCCAGATCCGGCAGCTGTCGCGGTTCCAGACGCCGAAGGAGACCGAGCGGACGCTGGAGATGGTCGCCGACGGCACCGTCGACATCGTCATCGGTACGCACCGGCTGTTGCAGACGGCGACCCGCTTCAAGCAGCTGGGTCTGGTGATCGTCGACGAGGAGCAGCGCTTCGGTGTCGAGCACAAGGAGCACCTGAAGACGTTGCGCGCGTCGGTCGACGTGCTCAGCATGTCGGCCACGCCGATCCCGCGCACCCTGGAGATGGCGATCACCGGCATCCGGGAGATGTCCACCATCGCCACCCCGCCGGAGGAGCGGCACCCGGTGCTCACCTTCGTCGGCGCGCAGGACGACCGGCAGGTGGCCGCGTCCATCCACCGTGAGCTGCTCCGCGACGGGCAGGTCTTCTACCTGCACAACCGGGTCGAGTCGATCGACCGGGCGGCACGGCGGCTGCGGGAGCTGGTGCCCGAGGCGCGGGTAGCGGTGGCGCACGGCCAGATGGGCGAGGACGCCCTGGAGAAGGTGATGGTCGGCTTCTGGGAGAAGGAGTTCGACGTCCTGGTCTGCACCACGATCGTCGAGTCGGGCATCGACATCCCGAACGCCAACACGCTGATCGTGGAGCGGGCCGACCTGCTCGGCCTGGCCCAGCTGCACCAGATCCGGGGCCGGGTCGGCCGGGGCCGGGAGCGGGCGTACGCCTACTTCCTCTACCCGCCGGAGAAGCCGCTCACCGAGCACGCCCACGAGCGGTTGGCGACCATCGCCCAGCACACCGAGTTGGGCGCCGGCATGTACGTGGCGATGAAGGACCTGGAGATCCGGGGCGCCGGCAACCTGCTCGGCGGCGAGCAGTCCGGGCACATCGAGGGCGTCGGCTTCGACCTGTACGTGCGGATGGTCGGCGAGGCGGTCTCCGCGTTCAAGGGTGAGCGGCCGGAGGAGGAAACCGACGTCAAGATCGACCTGCCGGTCGACGCGCACCTGCCACACGACTACGTGAGCGTGGAGCGGCTGCGCCTGGAGATGTACCGCAAGCTGGCCGAGGCGCGCGACGAGGAGCGGCTGGGCGAGGTGATCGCCGAGATGACCGACCGGTACGGCGAGCCGCCGGCCCCGGTGCAGAACCTGGTGGAGGTGGCCCGGTTCCGTCTGCTGGCCCGCCGCTACGGCCTGTCCGACGTGTCCATGCAGGGCAAGCACGTACGGTTCGGCCCGCTGCCCCTACCGGATTCGAAGCAGTTGCGGCTCAAGCGCTACCACCCGGATGCCGTCTACAAGCAGGCCACCGACCAGGTCAGCGTGCCCCGACCGACCACCCGTCGGATCGGTGGCGAGCCGCTGCGTGACCAGGCGCTGCTCCAGTGGTGCGCGCAACTGCTCTCCGATGTGCTCGGTGCCCCCGCCCCACTTGCCGTCGCGGCGGGCGCGAGCGCCTGAGCCTGCGGTGTGCTCTGGACCAGGGGCGGTCGCGCGTCGACGCCGCCCCTGGTCGGGGGATCGGCGAAGGTGGGGGGCGTCACAACCCCGGGTGACGGCGTGAGAGAGTGACGGCTATGCGTGCTCGCCGTCTTGCCGCCGTCGCCACTGTGGCGCTCGGCCTCGTCGCCCTCTCCGGTTGCCGTGCTGAGCCTGGTATCGCCGCTTACGTCGGTGACCAGCGCATCACCGACGTTCAGGTCACCGCCGCGATGAAGGACCTGCGGACGAAGAACCCGGCGCCGGAGTCCTCCGCCGCCAGCGGGCAGCCCGCGGCGCCGCAACCGACCCTGCCCAAGGTGGCAGACGTGGTTCGGGCCATGGTGCTGACCAAGGTGTGCGAGAAGCTCTCCGCCGAGAAGAACTACCAGCCGCGCGGCCAGGTGACGGCCGAGCAGGCCGCCCAGCAGCTCAGCCTCGACCCGGAGACCGAGCACGTGCGGGAGGTGGCGAAGTTCTTCACCTGCCTGTCCGGGTTGCCGGCCGAGCCGGTCGAGCCGACCAAGGAGGAGCTCGCCGACGTGATCGCCGCCGGGCGTGCGGCCGGCAAGATCCCGGCCGAGGTGACCGACGAAGCCGCTGTCCAGCAGCTCGACGGCGAGCAGCTGCGCGGCGCGCTGGCGACCAAGAGGATCCTGGCCGAGGCGGTCGGTCGTTACGACGTCACAGTCAGCCCTCGGTACCGTCCGCTTGAGTTCCCGCTGCTCAGCTTCACCGATGACGCACCTGCGGTGAGCGTGCCGTTGGGTGAGCCGGGCTCCGACGCGGTCACCGACATTTCCACCCCGGAGGGGCCGACCGCGACGCCGGAGGCCGAGGGCACGGCCAGCTGAGCATGACCGCACGGATCGTCCTCCTGGTCACCTCACCCCGGTTGCCCGCCGGCCTGATGACCTCTGCGGCCTGGGACGTCGTACGCCAGCACCCGGTGTTCACCGGCGCGGACAGCGAGTTGACCACGGCCATCCGCCAGGCGGGCGCCGAGGTCACGGTGGTGGACGGCCCGGCGACGCAGCCGTTGCTGGACGCGGTGGCGACGCACGGCACTGCGGTGTGGCTGGCCGGTCCGACGGGTGACGAGGCGCTGGCCCGGGAGTTGGGTCTGCGGCTGGCTCGGCAGCCGGGGTTGGCCGAGATGGAGTTGATGTACGGCTCGTGGGATCCGCCGGGTGCCCGGCTGCTCGACGCGGTGGCCGTGCTGGATCGACTGGCCTCTCCGGGTGGCGATCCGTGGAAGCGGGCGCAGACGCACCGCAGCCTCGCCGGTTACCTGCTGGAGGAGAGCTACGAGGCGTACGACGCCATCAGCGCCGACGACACCGACGCGCTGCGCGAGGAGTTGGGCGACGTGTTGTTGCAGGTGGTGCTGCACGCGCGGCTCGCCGAGGAGTTGCCCGAGGACGAGCGGTGGACCATCGACGACGTGGCCGGTGGCCTGGTCGACAAGATGATCCGGCGTAATCCGCACGTCTTCGCGGGTGCCGAGGCGGGCACCCTGGAGGAGATCACCGAGAACTGGGAGCGGATCAAGCGCGCCGAGAAGGCGCGGCACTCGGCGTTGGACGGTGTGGCCCTGAGCCAGCCCGCGCTGGCCCTGGCAACGCAGATCCTGGACCGGGCCGCCCGCAGGGGCATCGAGGTCCCGCTCCCACCGGCGGACACCCAGGCGGATGCCGTGGCAAGGCTGGGCGCCGACCTTCTGGCAAGGGTCGCGGCAGCCCGCGAGGCGGGCATAGACCCCGAAGCGGCCCTCCGCCGCACCACCCTGGCCCACGCCGAAGCCATCCGCCAGGCCGAACCCCCGCCCGTCAGCCCGCGTTGATCAAGAGGTTATTGCCCCGACGCGCCGAGGTGGATGGCAACAACCTCATGATCGACGGAGTGGGCGGAACCGGCGGTGGAGCGCACGGCGGTCGGTAGGGTGGGCGGGTGGAAGCGTTTGGGGTGCTGGCTGAGCGGGTTGTCGAGGCTTTACTGGAGTCGCGGCCGGGGGCTGCCACCGCCGCCGGGGACCACCGGTTCGACGACCGACTGCCGGACCTGTCCGCCGACGGGTTGAGCGCCGATCGGGCGATGCTCTCCGACGCGGCCAACGCACTGTCCGAACTGGACCCGGACTCGCTCGACGTCGACGAGCAGGTCGACCACGCGCTGCTCACCTCATTCGTGGATCGGGAGCTGTTCGAGCTGACCGAGATCCGGTCGCACGAGTGGGATCCACTGCGGCACAACCCCGGCCCGCTGCTGCATCCGCTGCTGGCCCGCCCGTACGCCCCCGCAGAAGTGCGGCTGACCCAACTCGCCGGCCGGCTCGCCGCCGTACCGGACGCCCTCGCCACCGCCCGCGCGACGCTGCGGGACATGCCGCGCATCCACGCGGAGACGGCGGTCGGGCAGTTCGCCGGCACGGCCGCGCTGATCCGCGACGAGCTGCCACCGTTGCTCGCCCAGGCGCCGGGCCACCTCGACCGGGTCGAGCCGGCGGCCACCGCCGCGATCGCCGCGCTGGAGGAGTTCGTCGCCTGGCTGCGCACCGGCCTGGCCGCCGATGCCGGCCCCGGCCGTGACCCGCGACTGGGCCGGCGCCGCTGGGAGGCCCGGCTCTGGCACACCCTCGACACCGAGTTGGGCGCCGCCGAGATCCAGCGTCGCGCCTGGGCCAACCTGGACCGGGTCACCGCGGAGATCCGCGAGGCGGCCGTCGAGCTGGTCGGTGGCCCGGCCGACGACGCGACGGTACGTCGGGCGCTGGACCTGCTCGCCGCCGAGCACCCGAACGACGCGACGATCGTCGAGCTGGCCGGGGTGACCCTGGACGAGGCGACCGATTTCGTCCGCGCACACGACCTGGTCACCCTGGTCGACGACCGGTGCGTGATCCAGGAGATGCCGGAGTTCGCCAGGGGGGTCGCTGTGGCGTACTGCGACGCGCCCGGCCCGCTGGAGACCGCCGCCCTGCCGACCTTCTACTGCATCGCGCCCACCCCGTCGGACTGGTCGGCGCAGCGGGTCGAGTCGTTCTACCGGGAATACAACGATCACATGATCCGCAACCTGACGGTGCACGAGGCGATGCCGGGGCACTTCCTCCAGCTCGCCCACGCCCGCCGCTACGTCGGTGGCACGCGGGTCCGCGCGCTGGCCGAGTCCGGCCCGTTCATCGAGGGCTGGGCGGTCTACGCGGAGGAGGTGATGACGGGGCTCGGCTTCGGCGGCCTGCCGGTGCGGTTGCAGCAGCTCAAGATGCAACTACGGATGACCATCAACGCGCTGCTCGACCAGTTGGTGCACGCCGAGGACCTGCCCGAGGCCGAGGCGATGGCGTTGATGACCGGGCGCGGCTTCCAGGAGGAGGGCGAGGCGGCCGGCAAGTGGCGGCGCGCGCAACTGACCTCCACCCAGCTCTCCACCTACTTCGTCGGGTACAGCGAGGTGGCCGAGATCGCCGCCGCTCGCCCGGACGGGGTGTCGGTCCGCGACTGGCACGACGCGATGCTCGCCCACGACTGCCCGCCCCCGCGCCACCTGCGCACCCTGCTCGGTCTCTGAGGAGAAATGCCGGGCCGCGCGGGTTCAGCGCCGCCCGGCGGTCACCGTCGCGTCGATGAGCCAGCGCGAGATGGAGTACGCGGGCGGCAGTTGCGCCGGCAGCGCATCGAGGCCGAACCACTGAGCCCTGGTCAGCTCCCGCCCGTCGACCACCGGTTCGGCCTGCGGGTCGGCGGCACGGGCGGTGAAGCCGGCGAGCAGCACGCCCGGGCCGGAAATCGCCCACGGTTGGCTGCCGAAGTAGGCCAGCCGGTCGACGGGCAGCCCGACCTCCTCGCCGACCTCCCGGTGCACTGCCGCCTCAAGTGTCTCGCCGGCCTCGACGAAGCCGGCCACCAGCGCCCACAGCCCGGTCGGACCGGTGGCGTGCCGGACCAGCAGCAGCTCGTCAGCGTGCCCGGGCGGGCCGGGCCGGGTGATCGCCACCAGCACGGCGGCGGAGAGCTGCATCGGCACGTACAGGCCGCAGTCGGGGCATTGTCGGGCGGTCTCGCCGGGTCGCTCTGTCAGCTCCGCTCGGCAGGCGCCGCACCACCGGTGGGTACGCCGCCAGGTCAGCACCGCCAACGCCCGGCCGGCGAGCGTGGCGTGCGGCTCCGGCACCTCGGCGGCGAGTGACGCCCAGCCGCGCGCCTGGCCGGGAAGGTCGTCGGCGGTGGTCAGGTCGGCGCCCCAGGCGGGCACCCCGTCGAGCGTGCCCAGCGGCACCCACTCGGTGTCGGCGGGCAGGTCGGCGACCCGGAGGGGTTGGCCGTCGACGCCGGTCAGCAGCTTCGCGCCGGTCACCGGCAGGGCCAGGTCGCCGGGGCCGGGAGGCCGGCTCCGATCGGCTCCGGGCGTGAACCCGCCGGGCGGCGCGGCCGGCGGGTCGGTCACGAGCCGCCGGGGCGACGGTCGACGACGTCGGCGCCGGTGGGCGGTTCGAACGCGCCCTCGTCGACGGTCGCGGAGTAGTTGCTCAGTGCCAGCTCCATCGGCTTGCCGTCGACCGGCCCGGTGAAGCTGCCGAGCACGCCCTCGGTGGTCACGCAGGCGGTGAAGTCGCCGGACGACGAGCTCTGCACCGCGACGCAGGCGGCGTGGTGCCCCGCGACGGTGGTGTCACTCTGCTTGATGACCGCCTGTGGGTCGAGCGCGGCGGCGGTGAGCAGCCCGACCACCACCGGCGGCGTGACGAGGCCCTGCTGGTTGGCCTCGCCGAACAGCGTCACGGTGGGCTTGCTGCCCGGGGTGGGCGGGGTGATCAGCGTGCACTGCGGGCGGGCGCCGGTCGTCGTGCACCGGGTGATGGCCTCCGGGGTGACGGTGAGTTGCCCGCCCGGATAGGTGTACGTGGATCGCGCCGGGTCCTGCGCCTGCACGATCGCGGCGCGTTGGCCGCCGGGCAACTGGTAGTCGGCCGAGTAGGTCAACTCCAGTGCCCGATCGAGCCGGGCGGCGAGGTCGTTGACGAGTTCCGAGCGGCCCATGGCGACTCCGGCGTCCTCGAATGTCTGACAGCCGGTGACCGTGAGCGACGCGATGACCGACACGGCGAGCATGCGGAGGGTGGTCGAGGCGGCGGGCATGGCGACCAGCCTGGTGGATCTGGTCCGCGCAGCGCAAACCCGTTGCCGGTTGACGCCCGGAAATCCGGGAATGTCCGTCAACGCGGGGTGACCCGGGTGCGCGGGCGACGCCGTGCCCGTTCGCGTCGCCCGATACGCTGCGTTCAACACCTGCCTCAGCCGCACCGTCGCGGCCCACCCACGGACCGGATCACAACAACGAGGAGCGACTTAGTGGCAACCATCGAGGGAATCGTCGCCAGGGAGATTCTCGACTCGCGGGGTAACCCGACGGTCGAGGTCGAGGTCGGTCTGGACGACGGCACGGTAGCCCGCGCCGCCGTGCCGTCCGGCGCCTCCACCGGCGCCTTCGAGGCGATCGAGCTGCGCGACGGTGACGCCGACCGCTACCAGGGCAAGGGCGTGGAGAAGGCGGTCTCCAACGTCGAAGACAAGATCGTCGACCAGATCATCGGGTACGAGGCCAGCGAGCAGCGGCTGATCGACCAGAAGATGCTCGACATCGACGGCACCGAGAGCAAGTCGGAGCTGGGCGCGAACGCCATCCTCGGGGTCTCCCTGGCGGTGGCGAAGGCCGCTGCCGGCAGCGCCGAGCTGAGCCTCTTCCGCTACCTGGGCGGCCCGAACGCGCACCTCCTGCCCGTGCCGATGATGAACATCCTCAACGGTGGCGCGCACGCCGACTCGAACGTCGACATCCAGGAGTTCATGATCGCGCCGATCGGCGCGCCCACCTTCCGTGAGGCGCTGCGCTCGGGCGCGGAGGTCTACCACGCGCTGAAGTCGGTGCTGAAGAAGAAGGGCCTCTCCACCGGGCTCGGCGACGAGGGTGGCTTCGCGCCGAACCTGCCGACGAACGCGGCGGCCCTGGACCTGATCGCCGAGGCGGTCGAGAAGGCCGGTTACCGGCTCGGCAGCGACATCGTGTTCGCGCTCGATGTGGCCGCCACGGAGTTCTTCGACAACGGCACCTACACGTTCGAGGGTGCCGCGAAGTCCGCCGAGGAGATGAGCACTTATTACACGAAGCTGGCCGACGAGTACCCGATCGTGTCGATCGAGGACCCGCTGGCCGAGGACGACTGGAGCGGTTGGCAGACGCTGACCGCCTCGATCGGCGACCGGGTGCAGATCGTCGGTGACGACCTGTTCGTGACCAACCCGCAGCGCATCGCCCGCGGCATCGCGGAGAAGGCGGCGAACGCGGTTCTCGTCAAGGTCAACCAGATCGGCTCGCTGACCGAGACCCTGGACGCGGTGGACCTGGCCCACCGGGCCGGCTTCAAGTGCATGATGAGCCACCGCTCCGGCGAGACCGAGGACACCACCATCGCCGACCTGGCGGTGGCCACCGGCTGCGGTCAGATCAAGACCGGCGCACCGGCCCGTTCGGACCGTGTCGCCAAGTACAACCAGTTGCTCCGGATCGAGGAGGAGCTGGCCGACGCGGCGCGCTACGCCGGCGCTGGCGCGTTCCCGCGCTACCGTTCGGCCTGAGACGCACGAAGCCTCGGGGGAGGGGTGTGACGATGCAGCAGCGCCGCACACCGGGTGGTCAGCGTCCCGCCCGCCGGCCGGGTCAGTCCGGCCGGCCGGGCGGCGGGCGCGCCACGCGGGGATCGGTCCGGGAGGCCGGCGTACGCGCCGAGCCGCGCGCCGCCGGCCGCGCGCCGGGTGCTGCCCGGGGCGCCGAAGGCGTGCGCTCCGCGAATCGTCCTGCCGCCGCTCGGCGTACCGCCGCCGCTGGTGCCGTGAAGCGGCTCGCCGCACCCAACCCCCGTCGCTTCACCGGTCGGGCCACCGTGCTGTTCGCGGTCCTGATCGCGCTCGCTCTGGCCTACACCTATCCGGTCCGGGTCTACCTGGACCAGCAGGCCGACATCGAGCGGATGGAGGCGGCCCAGGCGGTGCAGGAGCGGGAGATCGCCAAGCTCGCCGCCGAGGCCGCCAACTGGAAAGACCCCGAGTACATCAAGACGCAGGCTCGGGAGCGGTTCTTCATGGGCCGGCCCGGCGAGAAGATGATGGTGGTGCTGCACGACCCGGAGGGCGCCGCTCGGGACGCCGGGAAGTCGGCCGGTTCGGCCCCGCCGGCCGGGCCGGTGACCTGGTACGACACGCTCTGGTCGAGCGTGCGGGCTGCGGACAGCCAGCAGCCGGGCCAGTGATCCACCGACCAGCACACCAGGAGAGATGGGCACCGTGACTGTCGTACCACCGTCGGAGCCGGCGGCGGATTCCGTTCCCCTGCCGCAGCGCGAGCCGGCCACCGAGGCCGACCTGGCCGCGGTGGCCGCGCAGCTCGGCCGGACGCCCCGTGGCACCCGGGCGGTGGCCCACCGGTGCCCCTGTGGCCTTCCCGACGTGGTGGAGACGACCCCCCGCCTCGCCGACGGCACCCCGTTCCCGACGCTCTACTACCTGACCTGCCCCCGGGCCACCGCGGCGTGCAGCCGCCTGGAGTCGGCGGGGCTGATGAAGGAGATGGCGGACCGGCTGACGACGGACCCGGAGCTGGCCGCCCACTACCGTGCCGCGCACGAGGACTACCTCACCCGCCGGGAGGCGATCGGCGAGGTGCCGGAGATCGCCGGCATCTCGGCCGGTGGAATGCCGGGCCGGGTGAAGTGCCTGCACGTGCACCTGGGTCACGCGCTGGGCGCCGGCCCCGGTGTGAACCCGTTCGGCGACGAGACGCTGGAGCTGGTCGAGCCCTGGTGGTCGGCGGGGCCGTGCGTGGACGTACCGGCGGGCGAATGAACGCGCCGAACGGGTCCTCGGCACCCGAGAGCCAGATCCTGGTGCGGCGAGCCCGCACCGGAGACGTACGGGGCATCCGGCGGCTGGTCGACACCTACACCGACGACCGGCGGCTGCTGAGCAAGGCCACCGTCACCCTCTTCGAGGACGTGCAGGAGTTCCGGGTGGCGGTCCGGGCCGAGGATGACGCCGTGGTGGGCTGCGGTGCGCTGCACGTCATGTGGGAGGACCTGGCCGAGATCCGCACGGTGGCGGTGGATCCGTCCTGCCAGGGCCGACGGATCGGCCACCGGCTGGTCGGCGAGCTGATCGACGCGGCCCGGGAGCTGGGTGTGGCACGGATCTTCGTCCTCACCTTCGAGACACGGTTCTTCGGCTCGTTCGGCTTTCGCGAGATCGACGGCGCTCCGGTGCCGCAGCCGGTCTACGAGCAGTTGCTGCTCTCGTACGACGAGGGTGTCGCCCAGTTCCTGGATCTGGAGCGGGTCAAGCCGAACACGCTGGGCAACAGCCGGATGCTGCTGCACCTGTGATCAGGCCTTGCGGGGGTGGGCGGCTCAGCCCTTGCGGGGGTGCGCGGCGAAGAACTCCCACATCAGGTCGGTGGCGGACAGCCCGGCGGAGGATGCGGCGAGTTGGCCCGCTTTCGCGCCCGGCCAACTGTGGCCCATGTTTTCGAGCGTGTAGACGCTGACCTCGCTGCCGTCCGCGCAGCCCGCCACCGTGTGCGTCACACCCGGCACCCCGGACGCCTTCGGGCTCGGTCGGCAGCCGAGCCGCTGCTGCCAGGTCCGCATTCCGGTCTGGAAGGTCGAGACGTACCGGTCCTGGCCGCCGATGAAGGTGATCACGGAGACCGGGCTCTTCGGCACGTAGCTGTCGGCCGTGGTCAACTTTCCGCTGTAACCACCGCTGACCACCCCGATCGCGGCGAACTTGCCAGTGCTCTCCACCGCCGCCCGGAAGCTCATGTCGCCGCCGTTCGAGATGCCGGTGAGGAACACCCGGTTCGGGTCGGCGTGCCAGGTCTGCACCAGATGGTCAGTGAGGGCGTTGAGGAAGCCGACGTCGTCCGCGCTGCCGCAGCAGATCAGCGCGTTGAAACCGCCGCCCTGCCCATCGGGGTAGGCGACCAGCACGTTGTCCTTGTCGGCCTTGGCGTCCAGGCCCGCCAACTCCCACATCGAGGATCCGGTGCCGGGATAGAAGTGCAGCGCGATGACCAGCGCGGAGGGTCTGGCCGGGTCGTACCCGGGCGGCGCGTGCAGCAGGTAGGTGCGGTCGAGCCCGTTGTGCTTCAGGGTGAGCTGGTGGTCGCCGGCCGCTGGTCGTTCGATCGACGCGGACGGTGTGGCTGGCGGGGCCGACGAGGGCTGCCCCCGCTCACCACAAGCTGCGGCCACGACGATGAGGCAGAGCCCCGTCAACACTGCCACCGTTCGCCGCACGCCGGTCACCCCCCGTCGACCCCGATGTCCACACTGGAGATCATTCGGGTGTGGATCAACCCTTTCGGTCCTGGGCGAAGGCAGGCAGGCTGTTGCCATGCTTCGCCTCCAGCTCGGGTCGGCCGACCTGTGCCGGGTGCGGTTCGCCGATCGGCTCCATCCGGTCGGGACCGCACTGCTGGCCGGTCAGTGGCTGCGCGATCCCACGGTCGCGGCGATGGCGCCGACACTGGCCGAGCGGGCGGCAGCGGCCGAGGGCACGGCTGCCGCCCAGGCGGCCACCGCGGTCCTGCGGCACCTGCTGCCCGACCGGGGGCGCCTGCCGGACTTCGTCACGCCCTTCGACGGCCTGGAGTCGGTGCAGGCCGGTCTGGAGGCGATTCGGGCCACCCCGGCGCGGCGGGTCCGCGCCGAGGTCACCTCGGCGTACGCGGACACGCCGGTCAGCCCGCTGCGGCGGCGGTTCGCGGCGGCCGACCCGGAGGTGCTGGACCTGTTCGGCGGGGCCGTGCGGACCTGGTTCGACGCGGTGCTCGAACCGCACTGGGTCGAGCTGGTGTCCGCGTACCGTCAGCAGGTGACGGCTGCCAGCCAGCGGCTGGCGCAGCATGGCCTGGCCAGCCTCTTCGCCGGTCTGCACCCGGGGATCCGGTGGCGGGAGCCGGTGCTGGAGGTACGGACGTGGTGGGACGGCGATCTCCCCGGCACCGGCCACGGGCTCATCCTGCTGCCCTCCCCGTTGGCCGGGCCACGGCCCCGGGTGCTGGTTGAGCAGGGTTACCCGATCCTGCTCGTCTACCCGGTGGTGATGCCCGCGCGGAGGGCTCGCGCTGACGACGATGCCCTCGGTCGGCTGCTCGGCGTCACCCGGGCGCTGGTGCTGCGCCGACTGGCGGCCGACGGCGGGTTGACCACCACAGTGTTGTCCCGGGCGGTCGGGATCAGTCTCTCCTCGGCCTCGGAGCACGCCCGCGCGCTGCGGACCGCCGGTCTGGTGACCAGCGAGCGGGAGGGCGGCGCGGTCCGACATCACCTGACCACGCTCGGGGCGGGGTTGTTGCGGGGCCCGTCGGGCGACCCGGGCGAGTGGTGGCCCACTGCCAACCAAGCCACCGGGTGGCCGCCCGTCCTGCCGTAAGGTTGCTGCCGTGACGACGCGTGTGGCGGCCATCGACTGCGGGACCAACTCGATCCGACTGCTGGTCGCCGACCTGCCCGACGCCTCGGCCGGGCCGCAGGCGCCGCTGGTCGACCTGACCCGGCGGATGGAGATCGTCCGGTTGGGGCAGGGCGTGGACCGCACCGGCCGACTGGCGCCGGAGGCGATCGAGCGCACCCGGGTGGCGTTGGCGTCGTACGCCGCCGACATCGAGAAGCTGGGTGCGCAGCGGGTGCGGATGTGTGCCACCTCGGCCTCCCGCGATGCCGCCAACGCCGCCGACTTCACCGAGATGGTGCAGGCCACCCTCGGTGTCGCGCCCGAGGTGGTCAGCGGCGACGAGGAGGCCCGGCTGTCGTTCACCGGCGCGGTGCGCGGGCTGCCCGCCGATGCGAAAGAGCCGTTCCTGGTCGTCGACATCGGTGGTGGTTCCACCGAGTTCGTGGTCGGAGACCGGGCCGCCGGGGTGCGGTCGGCGATCTCGGTGGACATCGGCTGCGTCCGGATGACCGAGCGGCACCTGCCCGGCGACCCGCCGACGCCCGAGCAGGTCGCGGCGGCGCAGGCCGACATCGCGGCGGCGGTGGACCGGGCGCTCGCCGTGGTGCCCGGTCGCGAGGCGGCCACTCTTGTCGGCCTCGCCGGGTCGGTCACCACAGTGGTCGCCCTGGCGCAGGGCCTGCGGGAGTACGACCCGGAGCGCATCCACCACGCCCGGGTGTCCTACGACGAGGTCGCCCGGGTGACCGCGGAGCTGCTGGGTCAGACCCGTGCGCAGCGGTTGGCGAACCCGGTGATGCACCCGGGCCGGGCCGACGTGATCGGCGCGGGCGCGCTGGTGCTTCGCGTGATCATGGAGCGGGCCGGGATGCCGTCGGTGGTCGCCTCGGAGCACGACATCCTCGACGGCATCGCCTGGAGCCTCCAGCCAGCCACCGCGCGCTAGCGGGCTTGATCAACTCGCCTTCATTGAAGTCGCGGTGTCCGGGCAGCGTGGATGCCCCGACTTCCTGAAAACCGAGTCGATCACCGACCCGGACGCTGAGCCTGGCTCGGCGTGTCGCGGCGGATTCGTTGACGCTACTTCGCAATACGCAGTAGTGTGCAATGCGTGGACACCACACAGTTGCTGAAGGGCGTGCTCGATCTGGCCGTCCTGGCCGTGCTCCGAGAGGAGGACGGTTACGGTTACGACATCCTGCGCCGGCTGCGCGAGGCCGGCTTGGAGGAGGTCGGTGACGCCTCGGTCTACGGGACCCTGCGCCGCCTCTTCGCCGCCGGCCTGCTCACCACCTACGTTGTGCCGAGCGAATCCGGGCCGCACCGCAAGTACTACTCACTCAACGCCGCGGGGCGTGACCAGCTGACCCGCTCCGGCAAGCTCTGGCGTTCGTTCGCCACCACCATGGACAGTCTGCTCGACGATCGGGGGATGGCGGCATGACCGTCGCGGAGCAGGAGATCACCGACTATGTGGCGCGGGTCCGGGCCGCTCTGGCCGACCTGCCGCCCGGGCAACGCGACGAGCTGACCGAGGATCTCGCCGACCACCTCACCGAGGTCGCCGCCGAGTCCGAGGGCACCCTGGTCGAGCGGTTGGGCGAGCCCGAGACGTACGCCGCCGAGCTGCGCGCCGCGGCCGGCGCCGCGCCGGGCAGCGGGCGCAACCTCGACCAGCGGGTGGCGAGCGCGATGGCCCGGGTCCGCGGCCGGCTGCGCACCATGGACACCCGTCTCGGCCCACCCCTGGGGTACGCGACGGCCAGCGACTTCCTCCAGCTGCTGCGCCCCGGCTGGTGGGTGCTCCGGGGCTACCTGGCGGCGATGCTGGTCACGGTGATCAGCACCGGCGGCAGCTTCGGGTTGCTGCCGAGGTTCGGTGGTGAGTTGCTCGCCGGCATGATCATGCTGGTCGGCTTCGTGCTCGCCTCCATCTGGATCGGCCGCCGCTCCGGGCGGTTGACCCGCTGGCCGCGTTCGGCCGTGCAGGTCGGCAGCGTGGTGCTGGTGGTCTTCGCGTTCGCCGCTCTGATGCAGGCCGAGGACCGGATGCGCTACGGCGACTACGGCTACGACCAGACCTCGGTCGACAGCCCGTACGACCGGGTCCGGGACGTCTTCGTCTACGACAGCGAGGGCCGCCTGGTGGAGAACGCCCGGCTCTTCGACCAGGACGGGAATCCGATCCGGCTTGGCTACCCGAGCTGCTCGGAAGACGCCTATGGCAAGCCGATGCTGCGGGCGTACCCGTACTGCCCGGAGCAGGCGCCCTTCGTGCCCCGCGCACCGGGCGCGCCCCTCCCGGCCGTGTCGCCGACCAGCACGCCGGGCCCGAGCGGCACGCCCGGCGAGACCGGGACGCCGCTGCCGACCGGTACGGCCACCGGCCTGCCGCCGAGCGAAACGCCAACCCCTACCCCGACGCGCTGAACCACAGTGTGTGAACTGGATCATGCAGTTGAAGCTGGGAAATAGCTGAACGGACGAGGCGAGCGGGACGGCACCGTAAATCAATGATCGTTACGGTGTCGTCTGCTCATCAACCCCTCGGAAGGAACCCCAGTGCCAGAGCAGGTCGCACCGCCCCCCGCGCCCGACGCCGCAACCCCTGAGCCGGCCGTCGAGACGCCGCAAGCGGCCGAGCCACAGCCTGCCGCGCAGCCGCAGCCGCAGCCGGCCGCCGAGACGCCGCAGCCTGCCGGGCAGCAGCCGGCCGAGCCCCAGCCGGCCGAGCCGAAGGCGGAGAAGTCGGGTGCGAAGAAGGCCCTCGGCATCGTCGGGGCGATCCTCGTCGTCGTCGTCATCGCCGGCCTGAAGTTCGGTGTCGTCTCGGCGATCGGCAACTACTTCAACAAGGACGAGACCGCAGCCGCCAAGACCGGCGACTGCATCGCCGAGCTGCCCGAGGTCACCGGCACCGAGCAGGAGGAGGTCGACGGCGCAAAGGTCGTCGAGTGCACCTCCACCGACGCGGCGTACAACGTGGTCGGTCGGTTGGACGGCCAGAGCGAGGCTCAGGCCAAGGCCGACACCACCTGCACCCAGTTCTTCAAGGAGAGCGAGGAGGGCTACGTCTTCTCCAGCATCGAGCCGGGCAAGACGGGCTACGTGCTCTGCCTGACCAAGAAGGTCTGACCGCAGCGACAGCTCGGTATCGACGGCGGCGGGAGTAGACCCCGCCGCCGTCGGCGTACCCGGAGTCACCGGGGGGCGAACAGGAGGTGAATGCCACTGTTCCGGCGTCTTCCCGACGGCCGTGTGGCGTGGCAGGCTACCGGCACGTAGGACCACTGGGCGACCAGCCAACGATGACTGACCGCTAGGAGGACGGCCCATGGGCGAAATGGTGAGCTACCGCAGCAACGGGGGCACGAGCGAGGGGTATCTCGCGATACCCGCCAGCGGCACGGCCAGCCCCGCCGTCATCGTCATTCAGGAATGGTGGGGCCTGGTCCCGCACATCCGGTCGGTGGCGGACCGGTTCGCCGAGGCTGGTTTCGTCGCCCTCGCCCCGGACTTCTACCACGGTGAGACGACCAGCGAGCCGGACGAGGCGCAGCGGCTCCTGCTGGCGATGCGGATGGACGAGGCGGCGAAGGACATCGCCGGAGCGGCCGACTATCTCGCCGGGCGGCCCGAGGTCACCGGTAAGGTCGGTGCCGTGGGCTTCTGCGCCGGTGGCAGCCTGGCCCTCTGGTCGGCCACCATCTCCGAGCGGATCGTCGCGACCGCCGGTTTCTATCCCGTGCTGCCCTGGGAGTCGATGCGCCCCGACTGGGCCGACTACGCCGGCAAGGCAGCGGTCATCCACTGCTCCGAAGAGGACGGCACCTCGGCCAACGAGGGCGTACAGACCGCCCGTCGGGCCATCGAGGAGGCCGGCGGCGACTGCCACCTCTACGACTACCCGGGCACCTCGCACGCCTTCTTCAACGACGACCGGCCGGAGGCATTCGACCAGCGCGCCGCCGCCAGCGCCTGGGCCCGCACCCTGGAACTCTTCCGGGCCAAGCTTGGCTGAGACGCGTACCCCCGCACAGGTGGTCGCCCGCGCAGCGCGGGCGACCGACCTGGCCGACCTCGACGCGGCGGTGAGCGACTGTTTCGCCTGCCCACGGCTGGTCCAATGGCGGGAGGAGGTCGCCCGCACCCGCCGGGCGGCCTTCCGTGACCAGGAGTACTGGGGGCGGCCGGTGCCGGGCCTCGGCAGCGGTGACGCCCGGATCGCCATCCTCGGGCTGGCACCCGCCGCTCACGGTGGCAACCGCACCGGCCGGATCTTCACCGGTGACCGGTCGGGTGACGTGCTGTTCGCCGCGCTGCACCGGGCCGGGTTGGCCAACCAGCCGACCAGCGTGGCCGCCGACGACGGGCTCACAGTGCGCGACCTGCGGATCTTCTCGGCCGTCCGGTGTGCGCCTCCGGACAACAAGCCGACGCCACTGGAACGGGACACCTGCGCACCCTGGGTGCACCGCGAGGTCACCCTGATCCGGCCCACGCTGCGGGTCGTGGTCGCGCTGGGCGCGTTCGCCTGGGCCGCGTGGTGGCCAGTGCTCCGAGCGGTGTACGGGCAGCGCCCGCCCAGCCCGCGACCGGCGTTCGGTCATGGGGCACACTGGTCCGGCACGAACGCTCCGGACTTGCTGGGCTGCTACCACGTCAGTCAGCAGAACACCTTCACCGGGCGGTTGACACCAGAGATGTTGGACGACGTCTTCGGCCAGGCTAAACAGCTGGCCGGAGTGGACTGAGACGACGCGTGGGGTGGTGGCGATGACAGACGGAACGCGCCCGCCCACACCGGTACCGTCCGCCGAGCCGGGTGTGCTGCGGCCGGTGCTCGGCCTGTTCCGCCGGTGGTGGCCGGTCGGCGCGGTCGCCGCCCTGCTCGCCGGTGCCGCGCTGGCGTCCGCGCACTCGTCGATCGGGGCCAGCCGGATTCCGCCGGCCGCGGACAACGTTCCCTGGGTTCCCGAGTACCCGACCGTCGAGCCGTCGCCGTCCATCCCGATCGAGCCGCGTGACGCCGGCGAGGCCACCCAGGCGCACATCCCGCAGTGGGTCGGCACGGTGGCGGTGGTCCTGCTCGGGTTGGCCATCCTCGCCGCGCTCGGCTACCTCTGCTGGGTACTGATCCGGGGCGCGCTGCGCCGCACCACCCGGGCACTACCCGCGCAGCGGGCCCGCCGTACCGCCGAGGGCACCGCCCGCGAGGTGGTCGCCGCCCTCGACGCCGGCCTGGTGGAGCTCGACGACCGGGACACCGACCCCCGGGTGGCGGTGATCGCCTGCTGGGTGCGCCTGGAGGAGACCGCCGCCGCGGCCGGTGTGCCGAGGCTCGCCGGGGACACCCCCACCGACCTGGTCAGCCGACTGTTGCAGGGTGACGCTGAGGCGGGCGTGCCGGCCATCGCCAGCACCGACGTGCTGGCCGAGTTCGCGCACGTCTACCGGGAGGCCCGGTACGCCACCCATCCGGTCGGCGAAAGCACCCGGGACCAGGCCCGCGCCGCGCTCGGCCGGCTGCGCGGCGAACTCACCGCGGTGGTGACCTCGTGAGCGCGAGGAGTGAGCCGGGTTTGCGAGCCCCGCAGTCGCGAACCGGAGGTGCCAGCGCATGAGCAGCACCAGCATCGACGATCTGCTCGCGTTCGAGGAGGAGGCGGCGCCGGCCGGTCCGCAGGCGCGCGACTCCCGATGGCGTCCGGTGCTGCGCTCGCTCGCGTGGGCCGCCGCGCTGGTCGCGGTCCTGCTGGTCGGCCTCCGCGCGGTGGGCCTCCAGGTCTCGCTACCCGTACTGATCGCCGGGGTGCTCGCCGTGCTGGCGGTCCGCCGGGTCACCGCCCTACTTGCGCCGCCGCCCCCGCCACCCGGCGGGGGTCGGGTCGGCACGGGCGAGGAGGACGGCAGCTACAACTGGGGTGCCCGGGACGCACTGCGCAGCGCGATCAACCGGTGGGAATGGCCCCTGGACTGGTCCTCGACCCGACCCGAACGGTTCACCGGGACGGTACTGCCTCGGATCGGTGAACTGGCCGACGAACGGATGCGGCTGAAACACGGCGTCACCCGTGAGTCGGATCCCGCCCGTGCTCGCGTCCTGCTGGGTGACCGCCTGTGGACGTTCCTGGAGACCCCGCCTCGCCGCACCCCGTCGCCGCGCGACCTCGCGGTGATCGTCGCCGAACTGGAGAGCATCTGATGAACGACGTGGACCGGAGCATTGCCCCCGCCGAGGTCGGGCACCTGGCTCGGGCGGTCCTGGACGCGGTCGGCACCGTCGTGGTCGGCAAGCGGGACTCGTTGGAGCTGGTCCTCGCCGGCATCCTCGCGGGCGGGCACGTGCTCCTGGAGGACCTGCCGGGGCTCGGCAAGACGCTCACCGCCCGCTCGTTCGCCCAGGCCCTCGGGTTGGACTTCCGTCGGTTGCAGTTCACCCCCGACCTGCTGCCCGCCGACGTCACCGGCTCGTTCCTCTACGACCAGCGCAACGGCGACTTCACCTTCCGGGCCGGTCCGGTCTTCACCAACCTGCTCCTCGCCGACGAGATCAACCGGACGCCGCCGAAGACCCAGTCCGCGCTGCTGGAGGCGATGCAGGAGAAGCAGGTGTCGGTCGAGGGTGTGACCTACAAGCTCGACGAGCCGTTCCACGTGCTGGCCACCGCCAACCCCATCGAGTACGAGGGCACCTACCCGCTGCCCGAGGCGCAGCTGGACCGGTTCCTGCTGCGGGTCTCGTTCGGTTACCCGCAGCACGAAGAGGAGTGGGAGGTGCTGCGCCGTCGGATGAGCCGTCGCCGGGAGGAGGCGGACATCAAGGCGGTGGTCGACGCGGCGACGCTGCGGGCCATGCAGGCTGCCCTGGAGGACGTGGTGGTGGAGGACTCCATCGGCCGCTACATCGTGTCGCTCACCGCGGCCACCCGGGAGCACCCGTCGGTGCTGGTCGGCGCCTCACCTCGCGGTTCGCTGGCGCTGCTGCTGCTGGCCCGGGTCCGCGCGGTGTTCGGCGGACGGGACTACGTGGTGCCGGAGGACGTCAAGTCGGTGGCTGCGCCCGCCCTGGCCCACCGGATCACCCTGCGCCCGGAGATGTGGTTGCGCCGGGTCGACCCGGCGTTCGTGGTGAGCGAGGTGCTGGAGGCGACTCCCGCCCCGGCCAGTGGCGCGCTGCCCAGCTACGCCGCCGGCGGGCCCCGGCACTGATGACCGGACCGACCGTGCCGACGGCCACCGAAGCGGAACCGGCTGCCGGCTGGGCGCCCACCCCGGCGCTCGGCCGCGCGGTGCTGCTCGCCGGCCTGCTGCTGGTGGCCGGCGTGCTGCTGGGTCGGGTGGACCTGATCGTGCTCGCCGCCCCGTTCGCGTTGGGCACCGCGTACGCGCTGCGTCGACGGCCCACGGCGCTGCCACAGGTGTGGATCACCCAGGATGACGGCGGGCCGCTGGTCGAGGGCGGTGACGTGGCGGCGGCGGTGAGCGTCGGTAACCCGGACACGGTCGACTACGACCTGGTGGTGATGCGGTCCCGGGTGTCGCCGTGGCTGCGGATCGACCGGGCCGGTTTCGCCCGCGACGAGGCCGTCGACGCCGGGGGACCGAGCGCCGTCCCGGCGACCGGTGCGGCGGCTCCGGGCTTCGGCGGGCGCCGTTCCGTCGCCGACCGGCCGTTCGTGACCTCGGTGCCGATCGCCGCTGCGGTGGACCTGGAGTTGGCCGGCAAGGCCCTGCGCTGGGGCCGGCACCCGATCGGCCCCGCCGGTGCCCGGGTCGCCACGGCCGGCGGTCTGCTGGTCTCCCGCGCGGTGATCACCGAGCCGGTCCGGGTGCGGGTGTACCCGCGTACAGAGCCGTTCGAGGCGGTCGAGGCGATGCCCCGCGCCGCCGGCCTGGTCGGGGCGCACCACTCTCGCCGACCCGGTGAGGGCGGCGAGTTGGCCGGCGTACGCGTCTTCGCCCCCGGGGACCGGCTGCGCCGGATCGACTGGCGGGTCTCGTTGCGGGCCCGGCAGCTGCACGTGGCCGCCACTCTCTCCGACCGGGACGCGGAGGTGGTGGTGCTGCTCGACGTGCTCGCCGAGGCGGGCCGCTCGGGTGGGGTGGACGGTGCCGCCTCGGTGCTGGACACCACCGTCCGGGCCACCGCCGCGATCGCCGAGCACTACCTGCACCGAGGTGATCGGGTCTCGCTGCTGGAGTACGGGCCGGCCGCCCGCCGGCTCCGGCCGGCCGCCGGGCGACGGCAGTACCTGACCGTCCTGGAGTGGTTGCTCGACGTCCGGGTCCACGCGTCCGCGCACGAGCCTTACGACCAGGTCTTCGGCCCGCAGTTGCTCTCCTCGGACGCGTTGGTGGTGGTGCTCACTCCGCTGCTGGACGAACGGTCGGCGCAGATGCTCGCCCGGCTGGCCCGCGGCGGGCGGTTCGTGGTGGCGGTCGACACGTTGCCGACCGACCTGGCGTCGCCGAAGGACCAGGGTTGGGCCGAGGTGGCGTACCGACTGTGGCGCCTGGATCGGGAGATCATGATCGGGCAGCTCCGGGAGCACGGCGTACCGGTGGTGCGCTGGGCCGGCGCCGGCAGCCTGGACCAGGTGTTGCGGGACGTGGCCCGGTTGGCGACGGCCCCAAGGGTGGGTGGCCGGTGAGCGCGAGGAGTGAGCTTGCGAGCCCCGCAGTCGCGAACGAGAGGCGGATGCGGTGAGCGCGAGGAGTGAGCTTGCGAGCCCCGCAGTCGCGAACGAGAGGCGGGCCCGGTGAGCGCTGTCGTGGAGCGGGTTCGGGCGGCGCAGTACGCGGTCGCGCGCATCAGTGCGGCCCCGCTGCTGGTCCGGGCCGGGATCTTCGTCATCGTGTTTGCCGGGTTCGCCCTGGCGTTCCCCGCGGAGGTGCTGTCCGGCCGGCCGATCCTCTTCCTGGCGCTGGCCGCCCTGTTGCCCGCGATCGGGCCGCGCAAGGTCTGGGCGACCTTCACGGCGTTGGTCACGGTCGGCGGCTGGCTGTTCGCCACCGACGGGTACGGCCGTCCGGTCGCCCTCTGGCGGCTGCTCGCCGTCGCGGCCCTGCTCTATCTGGGGCACACCCTCTGTGCCCTGGCCGCGCTGTTGCCCTACGACGCGGTGGTGGACCCCGAGTTGATCACCCGTTGGTTGATGCGGTCGGCCGCCGTGCTGTTGGGCGCCGCCGTGCTCGGCGTGCTGTTGTTGCAGACGGCGGGGACGGGTGGAGGCGCCGGATACCAGTGGGTGACGGTGCTGGGGCTGCTGGTGGCGGTGGGGTTGGCAGCGTTGCTGGGCTGGCTGCTGCGACGCCGGTGACCACTGCGAAGTGAGGGTTACGCAGGTCACATGGGTTGTGCTCCGTCACAGATGGGGGGCGCGAGCGGGATTACCTGAGCCGGCCGGGGAATGATAGACAACGTGAATCCGAAGCGGATCCTTGTGGTTGGTGCCGGGCACGTCGGTCTGTACGCGGCCCTGCGCCTGTCGAAGAAGCTCAGCTCCCGTGAGGCTGAGGTCATGGTGGTTGACCCTCAGCCCCACATGACCTATCAGCCGTTCCTGCCGGAGGCGGCGGCGGGCAACATCTCCCCGCGGCACTCCGTGGTGCCGCTGCGGCGGGAGTTGCGCCGGTGCAAGATGGTGGCCGGCACGGTCACGCGGATCGAGCACGACCGCAAGGTGGCCACTGTGCAGCCGATCAGCGGCCCGGCCCGAGAGATCACCTACGACCACGTGATCGTGGCCCCGGGTTCGGTCTCCCGCACCCTGCCGATTCCCGGCCTGCACGAGCAGGGCATCGGGTTCAAGACCATCGGCGAGGCGATCTACCTGCGCAACCACGTGCTGGATCGGCTCGATGTGGCGGCTGCCACGCCGGATCCGGACGTCCGCCGTTCGGCGCTGACCTTCACCTTCGTCGGCGGTGGGTATGCCGGCATCGAGGCGCTCGCCGAGATGGAGGACATGGCTCGCGACGCCCTGCGTTACTACCCGGAGCTCAAGCAGGACGAGGTCCGCTGGGTGCTGGTCGAGGCCACGCAGCGGGTGCTGCCCGAGGTTGACCGGGACATGGGTGCCTACACCGTGCAGCAGCTGCTGAAGCGGAACATGGACATCCGGCTGGACACCCGCCTGGAGTCCTGCGTCGACGGGGTGGTCAAGCTCTCCGACGGTGACAGCTTCCGCTCCGACACGATCGTCTGGACGGCCGGTGTGAAGCCGTCGCCGATGCTGGACTCGACGGACTTCCCGCGTGACGACCGTCGCCGGATCACCTGCCTGCCCACGCTCCAGGTGGTCGACGGTGACCAGGTGCTCGAGGGTGCCTGGAGCGCCGGCGACTGCGCTGCCGTACCGGACCTGACCAAGGAGCCGGGCAACTTCTGCTCGCCGAGCGCACAGCACGCGGTGCGCCAGGCCGCCCGGATGGCCGACAACATCGCGGCCGTGATCCGGGGTCGCGAGCCGGTGAACTACAAGCACAAGCACGTCGGCAGCGTGGCGAGCCTCGGCCTGCACAAGGGCGTGGCCCAGGTGTACGGGATCAAGATGACCGGTTGGCCGGCCTGGGTGATGCACCGGACGTACCACATGAGCCGGATCCCGTCGTTCAACCGGAAGGTCCGCGTGGTGGTGGACTGGTCCCTGGCGTTCTTCCTCAAGCGTGAGGTTGTCGCTCTGGGCCAGCTGCACGACCCGCGCGAGGAGTTCGTCGAGGCCTCCCAGCCGGTAGGCGCGCCCCGCGTCTGAGCAGAGACCGACGCTGACCCCGTCGATCTTGCACTTCCGGATGCCGTAATGCGCCTTCTGGTGCGTTTCGGACAGAAAGTGCAAGATCGGCGGGGTTTTGCTTGGTCTAGACCCGCCACGTCCAGGCGTCGGCGATGCGGGTGGGTGGGCCGTAGAGCTGCTCCAGGGTGGCGCGCAGGCTTTCCGCGTGGGGGGCGTCGTCGGTGAGCGCCACGCAGGAGGCGCCCCAGAAGTCCGCGTCGCGAACGGCCTGGCGGCGCTGCTCGTCGCCGATGGCCGGTTGGTCGCCGCGCCGGGCGACATCGGCCAGTAGCGCGGAGGTGGGCTGCTTGAAGGTGCCCATCGCCGCGGTGCCGCCCCTCCCGTACGGGCCGATGAAGAAGCCTTCCGGCAGCCCGAAACCGGCGTCGGCGGCGGTCGCCCAGCGCATCGGCCAGGGCTCCTTCGGGGTGGGCAGCGGCACCGGGACCAGCACCCCGCCCGGCGGTACGCACTGCCGCCAGTGGCCACCGGTGATGAATTCCGGCACGGCGGGTCGTCCGGCGGTCGGCAGAGGGGTCGGGAAGATCGGCAGCAGCGCCACGCCGACGGCCAGGGGCACCAGCTGCCGCGCCCGACCGGGGCTGCGCAGGGCCCGGTCGACCGCGAGCACCAGCAGTGTCGCGACGATCGGCAGCAACGCCAGCGCGAACCGCATCGGCAACGCCCCGTCCACCACCGGCAGCCCTCCGATCAGGGCGTACGGACCGGGGATCGCCGTCCTGGTGCCGCCGAGCACCACCTCCGGGCCGAGCGAGAGCGCCCCCATCACCAGGCCCGCCACGACGCAGGCGAAGACCAGCCGGCGTCGCCCGGCCCAGATCGCGCAGACCGCGGCGACCAGCAGCAGTGGCCAGCCGAGGAAGGTGTTGTATTCGGCGGGGCCGGTGGTCAGCCCGGCGGATTCGTCGCTGCCGGCCACCGACAGTGGGGAGAGCGTCCACCAACTGCTCAGGTCGGCGGAGAAGTAGGCCGGGGTGAACATCCCGTCGGCGACTCCCTGCGGCCCGGCGAACTGGAACCACAGCGGATAGCCGAGCACCAGCAGGGCGAGCCCGGCGGCGATCGCCAACCCGCCGGCGAACCCGGGGAGCGCCCGGCGGGCCAGGTCCCGGTCCGCCACGGCGTAGCTGATCGCCATCACCAGCAGCGTGATCGCGGCGAGGAAGAGCACCTCCTCGCCGATGAAGACCTGCGCGGTGACCGCGCCGGCCAGCCCCGCCGCGGAGGTGAGGAGTCGACGGCGGTCCGGGCCGGTGGCTCGGGTACGGCCGGCCTCGCCGGGAGTGCCGGGCCCCGGGTCTGCCGCTCGCAGTAGCCGGACCACCAGCCAGACGATCACCGGCACCAGCCACTGGGCGGTCATGTGCAGGTGGCTGTTGGTCTGCGAGACCATGCCGGGTCCGAATCCGCACAGCCCGCCGCCGAGTGCGGCGGCCACCCGGCGCGTGCGCAGCGTCCGGTGGAACAGCAGGTACCAGGCGAGGGCGGTGCCGGCGAGGTTGGCGGCGGCGAGCAGCGCGAAGGTGACCGGTGCGCCCAGCAGCAGGGTGACCGGCGCGAAGAGGACGCCGAGGGCGATCACCGTGGTGTTGGTCATCAGGTTGACGCCGTCGGGGGCGTTGAGCCGGTCGGTGAGCAGGTCGAATTCGCCGAGCAGCGCGCGGGCGTCCACCGCCAGGAACCACTCGTAGAGGGCCTGGTCCTCCGGGTTGAGCGCCAGGATGCGGCCGCCCGGGTCGGGCCACAGCCCGTGGGTGAGCCAGCCGGCCAGCACCGCGAAGATCAGAGCGGCCAGCAGGTCCGCCCGGTGGCGGCGGACGGCGGCCAGCAGCCGGGTGGCCCGGGGTCGGCGGTTGACCTGATCGGCGAGGCGGAATGCCTGCTCAGGGGCGGCGTCGGGGGCCGTGGGGGCTGCGCTGCTCACGGCATCGACCCTAATGTGGCCAGGCCGGCGGGGTACGCCGGGTCGCCGTAGACCGGCTACGGTGACACTGCACCAGGCGTGTCGGCGCGCCGGTGCCACTCGCCCGGGTGGTGGAAAGGCAGACACGGCCGCCTTAAAAGCGGCTGCCGAAAGGCGTGCGGGTTCGACCCCCGCCCCGGGCACCGGTCGACTCACACATTCTCATTCGTGATCTCCAGGACTTGGCTCTGCCGTTTACTCTTGGAGGGCACGTTCACGTGCAAACGACCCCCTGAGGGAGGCCAGACAGTGAAGACCTCGAACCCGGTGCTCGCCCGGCTCGGCCAAGCGGCCGAGCGGGAGCGCTCCGCCGGGTACGCCCCGGCCGGGCCGTACGGACAGCCCGGCATTCCCCAGCAGTACCCGTCCCAGGCCGACTACCCGGCCGCGCCGCCGACCGTTGCGCCGATGACCGTCGACGACGTGGTCGTCAAGACGGTCGCTCTGCTCGGCATTCTCGGCATCACCGCCGCGGCCGCCTGGGTGCTCGTGCCCGACGCGCTGGTCGGTACCGCCTGGATCGGCGCGGCGGTGGTCGGCCTGGTCCTCGGCTTGATCATCTCGTTCTCCCGGATGGCCAACCCGGCGCTCGTGATCGCGTACGCGGTCGTCGAGGGTGTTTTCGTCGGCATGGTCAGCAAGGCGTTCGAGACGCGCTTCGACGGCATCGTGCTCCAGGCCGCCGCGGCCAGCTTCGGCATCTTCTTCCTGATGGCGATGCTCTACCGGGCGAAGGTCATCCGGGCCACCCCGGCCTTCGTCAAGGGCATGATCGCCGTGATGGTCGGCCTCTTCGCGGTCATGATGATCAATCTGGTGCTGGCGCTGTTCGGCGTCAACACCGGCCTGCGCGACGGCAGCCCGCTCGCCATCGGCTTCAGCCTGGTCTGCATCGTGGTGGCCTCGCTGAGCTTCGTGCTCAGCTTCAAGGAGATCGAGGACGGCGTCCGGATGGGCCTGCCCCAGCGCTACTCCTGGGTGGCCGCGTTCGGCATCCTGGTCAGCCTGGTTTGGCTCTACATCGAGATCCTGCGCCTGCTGAGCTACTTCCAGGGCGACGACTGACCTCGTCCGCACTGCCGACCGGCGCCCGTCCCCACTCCGGTGGGGGCGGGCGCCGTCGTCCGCGCCGTTTGCCCGCCACCGCCGGTCCGCCCGGGGCAGAGTGACTTCGGGGGTATGCGGGCGAAGGAGGCGGCGGTGCGCAGCAACAACCCGGTGCTCAACCGGCTGGACGAGACCGGCCGGGTGGAGGCCCGGGTGCTCGGCGCCCGTGACGTCGAGCCGATGACCGTCGACGACGTGGTGGTCCGTACCGTCGGGTTGCTGCTGGTGACCGGCGCGGCCGCGGCGGTGTCCTGGGCGGTGATCCCCGACGCGGTGTGGCTGGGCGCCGCGCTGGCCGGCAGCGCGCTCGCCTCGATCGCGCTGGTCCTGGTCATCTCGTTGCGGGGGATCACCAACCCGGTGCCGATCGTCGGCTACGCCATCCTCCAGGGGCTGCTGCTGGGGGTGGCGAGCCGCACCTTCGAGCAGGTCTATCCGGGCATCGTGGTGCAGGCGGTGGCCGGCACCTTCGGCGTCTTCCTCGGCATGGCGGCGCTCTACCGGGCCCGGGTGATCCGGGCGACGCCCCGGCTGGCCCGCCTGGTGATCGGCACCCTGCTCGGCATCGCCGTGCTCAGCGTGGTCAATCTGGTGTCGTACCTGATCACCGGGCGATCGGGCCTGGCGGTCTACAGCGTCAGCGGGGAGGTCGGCTGGCTGCCGTACGCCTTCTCGGTGGTGGCCATCATCGCCGGGGCGTTCAGCTTCATCCTCGACTTCGATCTCGTCGAGCGCTCGGTGCGTGACGGTCGAGCCCGTCGGTACGCGTGGCTGAGCGCGTTCGGCCTGCTCACCGGGTTGGTCTTCCTCTACTGGCAGCTGCTGCGGCTGCTCAGTTACCTGCGCCGCTGACCGGCCCGACCGGGCGCGGTCGGTGTCGGCCGTAGACTCGGCGGCGATGAGCGCAGCGGAGTTGGACAAGGCCGTGCAGTTGCTGGTCCGTCAGATCGCGCACTGGCAGCAGCCCCGGTGGGCGGCGGCCGCGACCGCAGGCAACGTGTCCCGCGCCGACCTGGTGCACCGCCTTGTGCAGGAGATCGCCAACCTGGCCGCCGACGCCGAGGGGGAGCCCCGTCGGGTGGTGCCCCGGCTCGACAACGACCTGGCCCTACCCGATCAGTTGCGGGTGGTCACGGCGGACCTGTTGGCCGCCGACCCGGGGGTCGAGGCGCTGAACCGGGCCGCCGCCGAGGTGACGGCGACCCGCAGCGCGCTCTGAGGGGGCTCGGCTCAGCTGAGCCGTTCCAGCACCATGGCCATGCCCTGGCCACCGCCCACGCACATGGTCTCCAGACCGATGGTCTTGTCGTGCCACTCCAGCGCGTTGAGCAGGGTGCCGGTGATCCGGGCGCCGGTCATGCCGAACGGGTGGCCGACCGCGATGGCCCCGCCCATCACGTTCAGCTTCTCCTCCGGGATGCCCAGTTGGCGGTAGGAGGGGATGACCTGCGCGGCGAACGCCTCGTTGATCTCGACGAGGTCGACGTCGTCGATGGTCATGCCGGCTCGGCGCAGCGCCTGCCGGGACGCCTCGACCGGGCCGAGTCCCATGATCTCCGGCGAGAGTGCGGTCACGCCGGTCGAGACGATCCGGGCCAGCGGGGTGAGCCCGAGTTCCTCGGCCCGCTGGGCGCTCATCACCACCACGGCGGCCGCGCCGTCGTTGAGCGGGCAGCAGTTGCCGGCGGTGATCCGACCGTCCGGGCGGAACACCGGCTTCAGGCCGGAGACCGCGTCGAGGGTGACGCCGGCCCGGGGCCCGTCGTCGGTGCTCACCACGGTGCCGTCCGGCGTGGTGACCGGGGTGATCTCCCGGGCCCAGAAACCGTCGGCGATGGCCTTCTCGGCGAGATTCTGGCTGCGTACGCCGAACTCGTCCATGTCGGCGCGGGTGACGTCGTGCACCTGGGCCAGGTTCTCCGCGGTCTGCCCCATGGTCAGGTAGATGTCGGGCAGTTCGCCGGCCTCACGCGGGTCGGTCCACACCTCGGCGCCGCCCTGCGCGCGGCGCTTCGAACGCTCGCCGGCCGACCCGAAGCGGGGGTTCTCCCAGCTGCCGCCGACCAGGGCCTGCGCCTCGGGCGGAAGGCCGTCGGAGCTGCCGCGGGCGTAGCGGGAGACCATCTCCACCCCGGCGGAGACAAACACGTCGCCCTCGCCGGCCCGGATCGCGTGCATCGCCATCCGGGTGGTCTGCAACGAGGAGGCGCAGTAGCGGGTCAGCGTGGCGCCGGGGACAGTGTCCAGACCGAGGAGGGTGGACACCACCCGGGCCATGTTGAAGCCCTGCTCGCCACCGGGCAGGCCGCACCCGAGGTAGAGGTCGTCGATCGTGGTCGGATCGAGAGCGGGGATCTTGTCCAGTGCGGCCTGGACGATGGTCGCGGCGAGGTCGTCGGAGCGGACGTCGCGCAGGGACCCCTTGTGCGCCCGGCCGATGGGGGAGCGGGCGGTGGCGACGATGACGGCGTCGCGGGACGACTCAATCGGCATGGACCAACGTTAACCCGCCGGTAACATGGCGCGGAAGAAGCCGGCGCGGCGGGAAATGTCACCCTGGCCGGCGACGATCTAGCGCCGGGTCGTGGCCGCCGCCGCGGCGACGATGGCGGGCAGCAGCGCGTGCGCCCACACCCGGTAGCCGTCGGCGGAGGGGTGGAAGCCGTCCTGGCACAGCGTCCCGGCGTCGGCCCGGAACACCGGCCCGGTCTCGGTGGCCAGGTCGACCACCGAGCCGCCCGCCTCGAGCACGGCCGTGGTCTGCGCGCGGGCCACCCGGCGCCCGGACCAGCCGACCACCTGGCGCAGCGGAGGCGCGATCGCACGCACCGCGCCCAGGTCGGGGCAGGTGCCCACCACGACCTCGACGCGCGCCTCACGCAGCCGGTGCACCGCCGCGCCGAGATAGGCCGCCGCGTCGGAGGGTCGGCGCAACCCGGTGGCGTCGTTCGCGCCGATCAGGATCAACGCCACGTCGGGCCGCTCACCTAGCAGGGCCCGGGCCACCTGGGTGGCGAGGTCCGTCGAGCGGGACCCGGAGACGCCGACGCTGGACAGGTGCACCCGACGGCCGGTCGGACCCTCGGCGAGCAGGTTGGCCAACTGCCCGCCGATGGTGTCCTCCAGGCGGTCGACACCCACGCCCAGTGCCGACGAGTCGCCCAGCAGCACCAGTCGCAGCGGGGAGGCGCCCGCCCGGCCGATCGTGGCGCGCAGGGCAAGACCCAGCTCCGGTTCGGCGTAGCGTCGGTGCCGGGCGACGAACGCCTCACCAGCGAGGACGGCCGCGCCCCCGACGGTGCCGGCGAGCAGCGAGAACGCCGCCGCCCGACCCAGTCGGCCGGCGAGGCCGGAGGTCACGCTCCGCGCGCTGCGCTCGTTCATGCCAGTCCCTCCACTGTCGAGGTGTCCGAGGCGGACCCGTGCTGCGGCACCGCGCCGACACCGAAGAACGCCCGTCGGCGCAGCTGCGCCCACCGGCCGGCCGGCCCTCGGTCGCGGCCCCGGACCTGGACGCCGCTGACCTCCGTGCCGGCGTGTCGAGCCGCCTCCTGCGCGGCCTCCGGCAGCGACCGTACGCCGTCGCCGCGGGTCGGTGTGGCCCGTCGTTCCGGGGTCGCGCCGAGGGCGGAGAGCATCGTCGGCAGGAGCGCGGCGGCGGCCATCGCGTACCCCTCGGCGGAGGGATGGAACCGGTCCCAGGCGAACATCCGGGTCGGCTCGGCCGCGAACCGGGGGCCGAGCAGGTCACCGAGGGAGACCGTCCAGCCGCCTGCCTCGACCACTGCCACTGTCTGTGCGGCGGCGAGCTGGCGGCTCCAGCGGTGTGCCAGCCAGCGCAGAGGTGGCTGGATCGGGCGGATCGCGCCCAGGTCGGGGCAGGTGCCGACGACCACCTCGCACCCGGCGTCGCGCAGGGTGTGCACCGCCTCGACCAGGTAGCGCACCGCCAGGCCGCGCGGGGTGCGGTTGGTGATGTCGTTGCCGCCGATGAGGATCACCGCGATGTCGGGTCGGCACTCCAGCGCCGCCTCCACCTGGTGGCGCAGCACCGCCGAGATGGCGCCGACCACCGCGAAGCGGTGCAGCTGCACCGGCCGGTGCAGTCGACGGGACAGGCCGGTGGCGAGCAGCGCCCCGGGCGTCTCCCGACGGCGGTACACCCCGTAGCCGGCCGCCGACGAGTCACCGAGCACGACCATGGTGAGCGCCGGACCGGGGAACTTCGCGCCGTACATCCCGTCGCAGCGGGGCGGCGGCGCCTCGGCCATCGGGATGGTCCGTCGAGCCTGGCGGGCCTGGCCGACCAGCACCCCGCCGGTCGCCACCGCGGCCGCCGCGGTGGCGCCGGTGCCGATGGCGGCCAGCCGGACGAACCGCCGGGCCTGCCGCCAGCGCTCACCACCGGGTACGACGGAATGTGCCACCCCCATACCGCGACATTATCGCGCTGGCCCGACACACCGCTGTCGTCGTGACGGCACCCGGGTGCCTGGAAAGCGACGCGACGGGGTACCTGGGTTCCAGAGGCCGGCCGACTTGCGCCGACCCGCCACGCTGATCCGGCGGAGAGGAGCGCGACGATGGGTAAGACACTGAAGCGCAGCGCGGCGTTCACGGCCCTGGCGCGGGCCCTGGCGGCCGGGGCGCGCAACGGGCCGTCGATCGGCACGCGGTTGGCCGCGCTGCCCCGGATGATCCGAGCCACCACCAAGGGGGAGTACGACGGCGGCCTTCGGCTGGCCCTGATGACCGCGGCGACGGCGTACATCGTCTCGCCGATCGACCTGCTCCCGGAGATCCCGCTGGCGATCTTCGGGCTGGCCGACGACGCGGTCATGGTCACCTGGTTGGCCGGCAGCGTGCTCGCCGAGACCGACCGGTTCCTGGAGTGGGAGGCCCGTCGCAGCTCGGTCATCCCCGGGGGGCTGGTGCCCTGACGACACGTACGCTGGGCGGTGAGCAAACGTCTTCCCGGCCGCCCACCGCCGGCGCCGCAACGAAGGGCACACCGTGCAGTACTACGACAACGTCGTCGACATGATCGGAAACACCCCGCTGGTGCGTCTGCGTAACGTCACCGAGGGCATCCAGGCCACCGTGCTGGCCAAGGTGGAGTACGTCAACCCGGGCGGCTCGGTGAAGGATCGCATCGCGCTGCGGATGGTGGAGGACGCCGAGGCCGCCGGCCTGCTCAAGCCCGGCGGCACCATCGTCGAGCCGACCAGCGGCAACACCGGCGTCGGGTTGGCCCTGGTGGCCCAGCTCAAGGGCTACAAGTGCGTCTTCGTCTGCCCCGACAAGGTCAGCCAGGACAAGCAGGACGTGCTCCGGGCGTACGGCGCCGAGGTGGTGGTCTGCCCGACCGCCGTCGCGCCGGAGGACCCGCGCTCGTACTACAACGTCTCCGACCGGCTGACCCGGGAGATCCCCGGCGCCTGGAAGCCCAACCAGTACAGCAACCCGGCCAACCCGCGCTCGCACTACGAGACGACCGGCCCGGAGCTGTGGAAGCAGACTGACGGCGAGCTCACCCACTTCGTGACCGGCGTCGGCACCGGCGGCACCATCTCCGGCATCGGCCGGTACCTCAAGGAGGCGTCCGAGGGCCGCGTGCGGATCGTCGGGGCCGACCCGGAGGGCTCGGTCTACTCCGGCGGCACCGGCCGGCCGTACCTGGTGGAGGGCGTCGGCGAGGACTTCTGGCCGGAGACGTACGACCAGGGTGTCGCCGACGAGATCGTGGAGGTCTCCGACAAGGCGTCCTTCGAGATGACCCGGCGACTGGCCCGCGAGGAGGGGCTGCTGGTCGGCGGTTCCTGCGGCATGGCGGTGGTCGCCGCCCTGGAGGTCGCCCGTCGGGCCGGCCCGGACGACGTGGTGGTGGTGCTGCTGCCCGACGGCGGCCGAGGCTACCTCTCCAAGATCTTCAACGACTCGTGGATGGCCCGGTACGGCTTCCTCGACAACTCCGGTGCCGAGCCGACGGTGGCCGACGCGCTGGCCAGCAAGCCGGGCGGGCTGCCTGAGCTGGTGCACGTGCACCCGACCGAGACCGTCCGCGACGCGATCGACTACATGCGCGAGTACGGCGTCTCGCAGCTTCCGGTGCTCAAGGCCGAGCCGCCCGTGGTGACCGGTGAGGTCGCCGGCTCGATCGCCGAGCGGGACCTGCTCGACGCGCTGTTCACCGGCCAGGCCCACCTGCACGACACGATCGAGCGGCACATGGGCGACCCGCTGCCGATGATCGGTGGTGGTCAGCCGGTGAGCGAGGCGGTGGGCATGCTGGAGAAGTCCGACGCCGCCCTGGTCCTGGTCGACGGCAAGCCCAAGGGCGTCCTAACCCGCCAAGACCTCCTGTCCCACCTGGGCGCCCACTAACCCACCCCACCCCACCCAACCCGGCTCGCGTCGATCATGGAGTTGTGGTGGTGCGCAAAGCAGGCACTCGTGCCCAAAGCGCCCACCGCAACTCCATGATCGACCAGTGCCTGGGGTTAGAGCAGGCGGGCGTAGCGGAGTTGGGGCGTGAGGGCCGTACCGATGTGCTCCTCACGCTCCGCTCCGGTCGGGGTCCAGCCGCCGCGCTCGTAGAACGAGCGGGCGTGGGCGTTGTCCCGCAGCACCCAGAGCACGGCACGCCGCCAGCCCTGCGCCCGCATGGCGTCCAGCGCGTCCACCATCAGGGTTCGGCCGACGCCACGGCCCTGCTCGGCCGGGTCGAGGTGGATCGCGTTGAGCAGCCCGGTGGCCGGGTCGTCCTCGTCGTCCGGGCCCAGATGGCTGAACCCGACCAGCGCCCCGGCCCGCTCGGCCACGGCCATCCGGTGGGTGTCCCGCTCCCAGATCCACCGCTCGACCCAGTACCGCCCCATCGCCTCCGGTGTCGGGTCGGCCAGTGCCTCGGCCGGTAGGAAGGCGGAGTACGCGGCGACCCGGGAGCGCTGGTGCAGGGCACCCACCGCCATCAGGTCGCCTTCGGTCGCGGGGCGGAGCGTGACGGTCACCCGGCCGAGGCTACCCGGCGCGGCGGGAGCTGCACCGTGGTCAGATCCTCGGCGATGATCAGGTCGCCGTCGAAGTGCGCGCGCGCCTCGTCGTGGAACCGGCGTGGGTCGGGGTAGCGCTGGGAGAAGTGGGTGAGCACGAGTCGGCGTACCCCGGACTCGGTCGCCACCCGGGCGGCCTGCGCCGCGGTCAGGTGGCCGACCTCGGCGGCGAGCGCGGCCTCCGACTCCAGGAACGTCGACTCGATGACCAGCAGGTCGGCGTGCTCGGCGAGGGCGTACACCCCGTCGCAGAGGCCGGTGTCCATCACGAACGCGAACCGCTGGCCCGGCCGGGGCACGCTCACCTCGGCACGGGTGACGCGGCGTCCGTCGAGGTCCAGGTGCCCGACGCGGATCAGCTCGCCGACGGCCGGCCCGGCGATGCCGTACGCGGCCAGCTTCTCCGGCAGCATCCGGTGCCCGTCCGGCTCGACCAGCCGGTAGCCGTACGTCTCGATGGGGTGGCGGAGCCGGCGTGCCTCCAGCGTGCCGCAGCGCAGGGCGATCCGCTGCCCGTCGGCCTCGATGGGTTCGACCCGCAGTTCAGCGGTCTCGTAGAAGGAGGTGGCGTACCGCAGCCGGGCGAAGTATTCGGTGCCGCCGGCGGGAAAGTGCACGGCGACCGGGTGGGCCACCCGGTCCAGGGAGAGTCGCTGGATGGTGCCGGGCAGGCCCAGGCAGTGGTCGCCGTGGAAGTGGGTGACGCAGATCCGGGTCAGGTCGGTGGCGGTGACCGTAGTGTGCAGGAGTTGACGCTGGCTGCCCTCACCCGGGTCGAAGAGGATCACCTCGTCGTCCCAGCGCAGCACGTACCCGTTGTGGTTGCGCTGACGGGTCGGCGCCTGGCTGGCCGTCCCCAGCACCACCAGCTCGCGCATGGACATCGCCACTCCCGCGGATATGGAGCGACCCCCGGGGCGCTCCGCGCATGTGCGCGGGCCGGCTGGACTTGGCCGGCACCCCGGGGGTCGGGTGGCTGTCGTGGATTCGCCGCACCGCTGCCACACGGTCTCGACGATGGTGCTTTTGCCCGCTTCGCGGCAGGCCGATCACTGTCGGGGACAGCGGCTAGCTGACAGCCACCTCACGAGTCCGATTGCTATACAAGTCTGGACCACCTCCTTTCACGTGTACGGCCACGTTATCGAGTTCTCGTCGGGCTCGGCAACGGATTTCGATCACAGGGCCGGACGGGAATGCCCGGCCACCTCCTGGGTGGCCGGGCATCACACGTGTGCGGGTGGCGGTTGTCAGCCGCCGACTCGGGCCACCCCGACCGGGCAGCTCAGCCCGTTCGGGCCGTGGTTGCAGTACCCGTTCGGGTTCTTGGTCGGCGCCAGGTACTGCTGGTGGTAGTCCTCGGCGAAGTAGTAGCTGCTGAGCGGGGCGATCTCAGTGGTGATCTCACCCTTGCCGGCCCGCGTCACGATCGGCTGGAACGCGTCCCGGGACGACTCCGCGATGGTCCGCTGCTCGTCGGTGGTCGTGTAGATCGCCGAGCGGTACTGGGTGCCCACGTCGTTGCCCTGGCGCATGCCCTGGGTCGGGTCGTGGTTCTCCCAGAAGACCTTCAGCAGGTCCTCATAGTTGATCTTGCTGGGGTCGTACACCACCTGGACGACCTCGGCGTGCCCGGTCCGGCCGGAGCACGTCTCCTCGTACGTCGGGTTCTTGGTGATGCCACCCGCGTAGCCGGCGGAGGTGGTGTAGACGCCGGGCAGCGTCCAGAACAGCCGCTCGGCACCCCAGAAACAGCCCATGCCGAAGACCGCGACCTGGAGGCCCTCAGGGAACGGGCCCTTCAACGGGGTGCCCAGCACCTCGTGGCGGTCGGCGACCGGCATGGCGATCGGGCGGCCCGGCAGGGCCTGGTCGGGCGAGACCATATCGGCGTTCATACGGCGCAAAAACACGGTGGGGATCTCCTCTCGTACCTCTCCCAGCGTGTAACACCGGAGGGTCCAGCTTCCTTACCCGCGTGACCGTCAGTCAGGCCCTACCGGGAAGCGCCGTCGCGATCCGGTCCGCGTACGCCTGGGCCTCGGTGTCGTCCTCGTACCGGGTGCGTGGCCAGAAGAAGCCGCGCAACCCGTCGCCCTTGGTACGCGGAACCACGTGGGTGTGCAGGTGGGGCACCGATTGGGACACCTTGTTGTTCATCGCCACGAACGTCCCACCAGCGCCGAGAGCGGTCTCCACCGCCACCGCCATCCGCTGGACCATGGCGAAGTAACCGGGCAGCAGGTCGGCCGGCAACACCGCCAGGGTGACCAGGTGCGCCCGGGGCACCACCAGCACATGCCCCTTGAACACCGGGCGGGTGTCCAGGAACGCCACCCCGTCCGGGGTGTCGGCCACCCGGAACGCCGGCACCTCGCCCGCCACGATCCCGCAGAACACGCAACCGCTCATCGGGCCAGGCTATGCCGGCGGTCCCGGACGGTCCCGCCCACGCCCGGGAGCACGGGTTCCGTTCCAGCCCTCGGGACGGGGCACTAGCCTCACCAGAATGAGTCACGGCTTCGAGACGCTCGCCATCCACGCCGGTCAGGACCCTGAGGCCCGCACCGGCGCGGTGATCCCACCGATCTACCAGACCAGCACGTACGCCCAGGACGCGGTCGGCGCACCTCGCCTCGGCTACGAGTACAGCCGCTCCGGCAACCCGACCCGTGACGCGCTCCAGGAGTGCCTGGCGGCGCTGGAGGGCGGGCCGGTGGGGCTCGCCTTCGCCAGCGGCCTGGCGGCGGAGGACACCCTGCTGCGGGCCGTGTGCCAGCCCGGCGACCACGTGGTGATCCCGGACGACGCGTACGGCGGCACGTACCGGCTCTTCGCCCGGGTCGCCCAGCGCTGGGGCCTGGAGTTCAGCCCGGCCAAGGTCTCCGACCCGGCCGCGATCCGGGCGGCCGTGCAGCCCGGCCGCACGAAGATCGTCTGGGTGGAGACGCCGACCAATCCGCTGCTCGGCATCGCCGACATCGCCGCACTGGCCGCCGTGGCACACGACGCGGGCGCCCTGCTGGTGGTGGACAACACCTTCGCCTCGCCGTACCTCCAGCAGCCGATCGCCTTCGGCGCGGACGTGGTGGTGCACTCCACCACCAAGTACATCGGCGGGCACTCCGACGTGGTCGGTGGCGCGCTCGTCGTCGCCGACGCCGGGCTCGGCGAGGAGTTGCGCTACCACCAGAACGCGATGGGCGCGATCAACGGCCCGTTCGACGCCTGGCTCACCCTGCGCGGCATCAAGACCCTCGGGGTACGCATGGACCGGCACTGCGACAACGCCGAGCGGCTCGCCGCGTACCTCGACGGGCACGCCAAGGTCGCCCAGGTGATCTATCCGGGGCTGCCCTCGCACCCCGGTCACGAGGTGGCCGCCAAGCAGATGCGCCGGTTCGGCGGCATGATCTCGTTCCGCGCCGCCGGTGGTGAGGACCACGCCGTGGACATCTGCAACCGGGCCAAGCTCTTCGTGCTCGCCGAGTCGCTGGGCGGCGTGGAATCCCTGATCGAGCACCCGGGTCGGATGACACACGCAAGTGCTGCCGGCTCGCCGCTTGAAGTTCCCGGCGATCTCGTGCGACTGTCTGTCGGCATCGAGACGGTCGACGACCTACTCGCCGATCTGGAGCAGGCGCTGGGCTGACCGCTGGGGGAGGATGGCCGTGCAGGACATCATGGCGACCTGGGTCGGAGCGACCGCCAAGCAGATCGCCCGGGGCGTACGCCGAGGTGACGTCTCGGCGACCCAGGTCGTCGCCGACCACCTCGAGTACATCTCCCGAGCCGACCGTGAGCTGGCCGCGTTCCGCGTCGTTCGCGGCGGTGAGGCGATCACCGAGGCGGAGAAGGTCGACGAGCAGGAGGACCTGGCCAACCTGCCGCTGGCCGGGGTTCCGGTGGCGGTCAAGGAGAACACCCCGGTCGCCGGCCTGCCCACCTGGAACGGGTCGGCCGCCGCCCGCACCGACGTGGCGGAGGCCGACCACGAGGTGGTGCGTCGGCTGCGCGGCGCCGGCGCGGTGATCCTCGGCGTGACCCGGATGCCGGAGCTGGGGCTGTGGGCACTGACCGACGACGACAGCGCGGTGACCCGTAACCCGTGGGACAGCACGCGTACCCCCGGTGGGTCCTCGGGTGGTGCCGCCGCCGCGGTCGCCGCCGGGCTGGTGCCGATCGCGCACGCCAACGATGGTCTCGGCTCGATCCGGATTCCCGCTGCCTGCTGCGGACTCGTCGGGCTCAAGCCCGGTCGGGGCGTGGTCCCCTGCCAGCTCGGGGCGGACGACTGGTTCGGCCTGACCGAGCACGGCATGTTGACCAGCACGGTCGCCGACGCGGCGGTCGGCTTCTCGGTGCTCGCCGGCCGGCGTCCCGAGAAGCTGGTCCCCCCGCAGCGGCTGCGGGTGGGGGTCTCGCTGCGCTCCCCGGTGCGCGGTGTCGCACCGGACGCGCCCAACCGGGACGCGGTCGCCGCCGCCGGTCGGCTCCTCGCCACTGCCGGGCACGACACGGTGCCGGCCGATCCGGTCTACCCGACCGCGCTCGGCCTCCAGGGCATCGCCACCTGGTTCGCCGCAGCCGCCACCGACGTCCGGGCCTCCGGTCTGGACCGGCGTGGGCTGCAACGGCGTACCCGACGGCACGTCGCGCTGGGCGAGTGGGCGCAGCGTCGCGGCTACGTGCGGGAGGCGGACCGGGCCGCCTGGCGGCAACGGTCGGTCGACTTCTTCACCGACCACTCGGTCGACCTGCTGCTCACCCCGGCGCTGGCCAGCGCGCCACCGGAGGCGGCCCGCTGGTCGGAGCGGTCCTGGCGGGCGAACATGGCAGCCAACATCCGGTACGCCCCGTACGCCGCGCCCTGGAACATCGCCGGCCTGCCGGCGGTCGTCGTGCCGGTCGGACGCCGCCCGGACGGCCTGCCGGTCGCCGTGCAACTGGTCGGTCCGCCCGGCTCGGAGCTGCTGCTGCTCGGCGTGGCCGGTCAGTTCGAGATGGCCGCCCCGTGGACGCGCCACGCCCCCGGCTATCCCCGAGTCGGCACCGGGTCACCGGCCACCGCATGATCGTCTAGGGTGTGCGCGCATCGTCGCGCGGACCCGGGGGACACCAATGCGCTGCCAGACCTGCGGGGACGCCACGTCCCCCGAGTACCACGAATGCCAGCGTTGCCACACACCGCTCGGCCAGCCCCCCGTCACGCCGGGGCTGCCGACCTATCGGGTACGCGGGATCGGTCTGGCCGTCCGCATCGCGGTCGGCGTGACCGCCGTGCTCTACCTGGCAGTGGCGCTCTCGCCGCTGGTGGGAATGGCCCTGGCTCGGCAGGCCCGGGTCGACAACGAGCATGAGCTGCTGCTCGCTGCGGTGATCGTGCAGGTGGTGCTGTCGCTGCCCATGGTGGTCGCGTACCTCACCGCCGCCGTACTTGTGATCATCTGGACCTGGCGGGCGCGGAAGAACATCGAGGCGTTCCCGGGTGCCCTGCCGACGCTCGGTGCGGGTTGGGCGATCGCCGGTTGGCTGGTGCCCTTCGCCAATCTCGTGGTGCCGGCCCGGGTGGTCGCCAACGTGGCCCGCGACAGCCTCTGGCGGCGGTTCACCCCGACCCTGGTGGCCGTCTGGTGGAGTGCCTGGCTGGTCTTCAGCATCGGCGAGCGGGTGGTCAGTCGCCTCGACAGCCGGGCGTACGACAGGCTGCCGGAGACACCGTTGACCGACGGCGACTACCAGGCGTACGCCGACTACTACCGCGACTCCCTCCTGCGCAACATCGTGCCCGCGGTGGCCTGCGTGGTCGCCGCGGTGGCGCTGTACCTGCTGATCCAGCGGATCTCCGCAGCTCAGGAAGGCCGCATCGCCCGCGCGCTGCCAGCCTGGCCGACCGCCCCGGTCTGGCCGAACGCCCCCGTCTGGCCGGCTGGGCCGGTTCCGGGTGGAGATCCCGTTGGTGGTGCCGTGCCGTCGGCCTCTGGGCCGGGCGGGGAGGCGCCGGTCGGTGCGGGCCTGCCGCTGCCGGACGTTCCCGCGCCGGCCGTGACCCCGCCGGCGCACCAGTCGAGCCCGGTGTCGCCGCCGAGGGCTCCGGAGTCGGGTGGCACGATCGGGGCATGACGGAACTGGTCGGTCTCGACGACGTGCGGGCCGCACGGGAGTTGCTCGCTGGCGTCATCCGCACCACCCCGCTGGAGCCCTCCCGGCCGCTCAGCGCGGCACTGGGCGGCCCGACGTGGCTCAAGTGCGAGAACGTGCAGCGCGCCGGCTCGTACAAGGTGCGGGGGGCGTACGTGCGGATCTCCCGGTTGTCGGCGGCGGAGCGGGAGCGCGGCGTGGTCGCGGCGAGCGCGGGCAACCACGCGCAGGGCGTGGCTCTCGCCGCCGGCCTGGTCGGCACGCACGCCACCGTCTTCATGCCGGTCAACGCGCCGCTGCCGAAGGTGGCCGCCACCAAGGGGTACGGCGCGCAGGTCGAGCTGGCCGGGAATACCGTCGACGAGTCGCTGGTCGCCGCGCACACGTACGCCGAGCGCACCGGCGCGGTGCTGATCCACCCGTTCGACCACCCCGATGTGATCGCCGGGCAGGGCACTGTGGCGCTGGAGATCCTCGAACAGTGCCCGGAGGTGAAGACGATCATCACCGGGGTGGGTGGCGGCGGTCTGATCTCGGGCATGGCGGTGGCCGCGAAGGCGTTGCGGCCGGACGTCCGGATCATCGGCGTGCAGGCGGCCGGGGCGGCGGCGTTCCCGCCCTCACTGGTGGCCGGGGAACCGGTACGGCTGCCCATCTTCTCCACCATCGCCGACGGCATCGCGGTCGGCCGGCCGGGGGAGATCACCTTCAACCACGTGCGCAAGCTGGTCGACGAGATCGTCACGGTCTCCGAGGAGGACATCTCCCGGGCCCTGCTGATGCTGCTGGAGCGGGGCAAGCAGGTGGTCGAGCCGGCCGGGGCGGTCGGTGTGGCCGCGCTGCTGGCCGGCGTGGTCGAGGTGGAGACCCCGGTGGTCGCGGTGCTCTCCGGCGGCAACATCGACCCGTTGCTGATGCTGCGGGTGATCGAGCACGGGTTGGCCGCGGCGGGTCGCTACCTGCGGGTGACCGTCCGCTGTTCGGACCGGCCGGGGCAGCTCGCGTCGCTGCTCAGCCAGATCGCCGAGCACCGGGCCAACGTGGTGGACGTGGAGCACCAGCGGGCCAACCCGCACCTCAGCCTCGGTGAGGTGGAGGTGGCGCTGTCGGTGGAGACCCGGGGCGTCGAGCACTCGGACACGCTGATCAGCGCCCTACGGGCCAGCGGCTACCAGGTGGTCTTCGCGGCCGAGGCGTGACACCGGTGGGTGCCACGCCTCGGATGCGCGGTGTTTCGACAGCGGGTGCCGGCGTCGGTCGACCCGGCCGGCAGCGGGTAGCGCGATCGGCGACGGTCAGCCGGAGAACGGCTCGAAGCTGACCACTGTCACCTTGATGTCGGCGCCGCTGGGCGCCGTGTAGGTGCAGGTCTGCCCGGCTCGACCGCCCAGGATCGCCTTGCCCAGCGCGGACTCGGGGCTGTAGACGGTCAGGTCGGTCGTGGCCGCGATCTCCCGGGAACCGAGCAGGAACGTCTCGGTGTCGTTGGTGTCGTCGTCGAAGTAGATCGTCACCACCATGCCCGGCGACACCGCGTCGGCGGACGGTGCCTCGCCGACCTTCGCGGTGCGCAGCAGCTCCTGCAGGTAGCGGATGCGACCCTCGGCCTTGCCCTGCTCCTCGCGGGCGGCGTGGTAGCCGCCGTTCTCCCGCAGGTCGCCCTCCTCGCGCCGAGCGTTGATCTCAGCTGCGATCGCCGGACGGTTGGCGATGTGCTCGTCGAGCTCGGCCTGGAGGCGGTCGTACGCGTCCTGCGACAGCCAGGTGGCGGGCGCCTCGTTGCCAGTGGACACAGGCGTTCTCCTCAGTTGTGCGTGGCTGGCTGACAGGTGAACTACCAAGTTACCAGTGCGGTACGACACAGCGTGTCGGCCATCACCGCCGGTGTCCGGATCCAACACCGGGGGTAGGCGCCCCGCCAGCCCCGCTTCTGGTGCTGTTCGCGCAGCTCAGGACGGTGGTCGGCAGCGCAGAACCTCGCCGATGAACGGCCGCGCGGTGGTGGTCAGGAGGTGCTGGGTCGTCACGTGCCGATCCCCGGGATCGGCGGTCACGGTGACCTGTTCGCGGCCCACCTCGGCGCCGGCACGGTCCCGAGCGCGCAGCACGCAGACCGCTGATCCGCCCGGGGGGACGGTCACCCGAAAGTCGACAAGCACCTGCTTGTCCGTGATGTCGGTGTACGTGATCACCTGGGCGTCGTAGACCGGGTCCCCGTACTGGCGGTAGAGCCGGACCGAGATCACGGTCAGCGTCGCCACGAGCGCCAACAGCGCCAGCGCGGCCAGCAGCGTACGGCGGCGCTTTCCGCCCGGTGCCCGACGGCGGCCGTAGCGCCCGGCCGGGAATACCGGCGCGCCTGGTGAAATTGTGGCGTGCGTCTCGGTCACCGGCGGGTATCTCCTGGCGTTGTTGTCGGCGGCATCGGCAAGAATGACAGAGCCCCATCTTCCCACCCGGTCCAGCGGCAGGAATGGCAGGTCATGCCCGGCGCTGGTGGCCGGCGACAGGGTGCGGCGAGGAAAGATCCCGGCAGGTCAGCCGGTCGAGCCCGGTCGGGTCCACCGTCCGGCACAGACGAGGAGCGCCGAAGTTGGCAGAGCAACTGCGTCTCATGGCCGTGCACGCGCACCCGGACGACGAGTCGAGCAAGGGCGCGGCGACGACGGCGAAGTATGTCGCTCAGGGGGTGGACGTCCTGGTCGTGACGTGCACCGGCGGCGAGCGCGGGAGCGTGCTCAACCCCAAGCTCGACCGGCCCGACGTGTGGGCCAACATCGGCGAGATCCGGCGTGCCGAGATGGACTCCGCGCGGGCCATCCTCGGCGTCGACCAGGCATGGCTGGGCTTCGTCGACTCGGGTCTGCCCGAGGGCGATCCGCTGCCGCCGCTGCCCGAGGGCTGTTTCGCCCTCCAGGACGTCGAGGTCGCCGCGGGCCCGCTGGTGCGGCTGATGCGCGAGTTCCGTCCGCACGTGGTGACCACGTACGACGAGGAGGGTGGCTACCCGCACCCCGACCACATCATGTGCCACAAGGTGAGCGTGGCCGCGTTCGAGGCCGCCGGTGACCCGGAGCGCTACCCGGAGCTGGGCGCGCCCTGGCAGCCGCTGAAGCTCTACTACGACATCGGCTTCTCCAAGGGCAAGATCATGGCCTTGCACGAGGGCATGCTGGCCGCCGGTCTGGAGTCGCCCTACGAGGAGTGGCTCAAGCGGTGGGAGGATCGCCCCGACAAGGGCCCGCGGATCACCACCCGGGTCGAGTGCGCCGAATACTTCCCGGTCCGCGATGACGCGCTGCGCGCTCACGCCACCCAGGTCGACCCGGACGGCTTCTGGTTCCACGTGCCGATGGAGCTTCAGCAGAGCGCCTGGCCGACCGAGGATTACGAGCTGGCCCGCTCGATGGTCGACAGCCCGCTGCCCGAGTCCGATCTCTTCGCGGGGGTGCGGGAGACGGCGCACGCGCGCTGATTCCCGGCGGGGCTACCCTGGTTACCAACCGCACATCGGAGGAACGCCATGCTGACCGCTGCCCAGGTGCTCGCGGAGAACAACTTCGGGGACACCCGCACGGGTGGTCTGGCCGGGCCGATGGGCCTCTTCCTCATCCTGCTGCTGGCCACCGCGACCATCCTGCTGATCCGCAACATGAACGCTCGGCTGCGCCGTCTGCCGGACCGTTTCCCCCAGCAGTCCGGGTCGACCGACCCGACCAGGGCCGATGCGGCAGTCGTCGATCCGACAGACGGGACCGGGGGGCGTGATTCATCCACGCCCGCTCCCAATGGGCACCAGCAGCACCTGAACGGGTAGTCCGCGCGTGAATCACGCCGAACCGGGTGGTCGCCCCCTGTTGCGGCCACCCGGTTTGGCTTAGCCTTCCGCCGGGGGGACCAAAAGTCTCCGAGCCGTGTGCGGGAGGGGGCGCCGATGACCAGCACAGCACCGGCCGCCCACCGCGACGTCGGTCGGTCGGCTGACGGGGGAGGTCGATGACCTCCGGTCCGGCCGACGACCCGTTCAATCGGCTCGGAGTGCGTGGCACACCGGGCCGGCTGCTCGTGCTCACCGCCGCCGTCACGCTGACCGCCCTGGCCGCCGCCGCGGTCGGTTTGACCCTCCCGGTCCGGCTGCCAGCCGACGACCCCCTCGGTGGTCCGGCCCGCTTCGGCATCGCCGTCGCCGTCCTGGCCCTCGCCCAGCTCGCCCGGCTGCGATTCCGCTCGGCCGCGGGCATGGTCAGCATCACCTGGGGCGAGGCGGCCCTGATCGTCTGCCTCTACCTGACCCCAGCCGGCTGGCTCCCGTCCGCCACGCTGCTCGGCACCGGGCTGGCCTGGACGATGCTGTCACTGCACAACGACCGTCGTCCGGCCCTGGAGATCGTCCGGATCGCCGCGTCGCTGGCCGCCGCGTCGGCACTGGCCGTCTCCGTGACCACCGCGCTCGGCCGGCCGCTGCTCTCGCCGCCCACCCCGATGCTGGCGCTGGCCGTGATCGCCGGTTCGGTGACGTACCTCCTGGTGACCGCCTGGCTGGGTGGCGTGACGCTGGGCCTGCGGCACGGGCTGCCGATCGGGCCGCCGCTGCTCGCCGCGCTACGCGGCAAGCTGCTGATGTTCGTCGGCAACGTGGCGGTCGGCCTCGTGGTGGTCGCTCTGCTGGAACTCGACCCGCGCTGGTTGCTGTTGCTGCCGCCGCTGCTGTGGCTGTTGCAGCAGACCTACCGTTACCGGCTGCGCTCCGATCAGGAGCGCCGCACCTGGCGTGCCTTCGCCGAGGCCACCGCGGCCCTCAACCAGCTCGACGAGCGGGGCGTGGCCAGCGCCGCCGTCACCGGGGCGCTGACGCTGTTCAACGCCGAGCTGGTGGACGTCGACGTGGCCCGGGCCGACGGGCGGTGGCACCGCTACCGGGGCGACGCCGGCGGTCAGCTGGTCGACCGGGAGACCGGCCCACCGGACCAGTCGGAGCCGGACGAGCACGAGCTGAGCCGGGCGCTGTCGGTCGGCGCCGTGCCAGTCGGTCGGCTGCGGGTGCGGTTCCCCCGCTCGGCCCCGCCCACGGCCCGGGAACATGACGCGGTGGCCGCGTTCGGCGACGCGCTCGCCGCCGCGCTGCACGACGCCGCGACCCACCACGAGCTGCGGCTGGTGACGGCCCGTTCGTCGTACGAGGCGGTGCACGACCCGCTCACCGGGCTCGCCAACCGCGCGGCGATGCTGAGCAAGGGCGACCAGTCGCTGCGACAGCTCAGCCACGACCACCCGGTGGCGCTGCTGCTGTTGGACATCAACCAGTTCAAGGAAGTCAACGACACCCTCGGCCACGCGGCGGGTGACCAGCTGCTGCGGCTGACCGCGAACCGCCTCAACGCGCTGGTCCGCGCCGGCGACCTGCTCGGCCGACTCGGCGGCGACGAGTTCGCCCTGCTGCTCACGGCGGTGCCGGTGCTCGGCGACCGGGCCGCCCCGATGGCCCACGCGTTGCGTCAGGCCCGCGAGATCGCCGAGCGGCTGGCCGCGCCGACCGAGGTGGCCGGCGTACGGATGTCCATCGAGGTCTCGGTCGGGGTGGTGGTGGCCGCCGCGGGCACCGCGGACCTGACCGAGCTGCTGCGTCGGGCCGACATCGCGATGTACCAGGCCAAGGAGGGCGGCGGCAACGTCGCCGCGTACGACGGCGCACGCGACGCGGCCAGCACCGACCAGCTCGCCCTGCTCGCCGAGCTGCGTGAGGCGTTGAAGGTCGACGATCAGCTGGTGCTGGCGTTGCAACCGGCTGTCGACCTGGCCACGGGCGCGCCCACCGGGGTGGAGGCGCTGATCCGTTGGCAGCACCCCCGGCGTGGGTGGCTGAACCCGGCCGACTTCATCCGGCCGGTGGAGAACAGCGAGCAGCTCGGCACCTTCACCCGCTACGTGCTGAACAAGGCGCTCAGTGTGGCCGCCAGTTGGGCCCGGGAGGGGCTGGACGTCCCGATCTCGGTCAACCTCTCGGCACGCAGCCTGCTCGACCCCCGGTTGCCGGCGGAGATCGCCGACGCGTTGCGCCGCCATCAGGTGCCGCCGCACCGGCTCGTTCTGGAGATCACCGAGACGGTGGTGATGAGCGAGCTGGAGGTCATCGACGAGGTGCTGGCGACGCTCCGGTCGATGGGCGTGCAACTCGCGGTCGACGACTTCGGCACCGGCTTCTCGTCGCTGACCTTCCTCACCCGGATCGCCGTGGACGAGTTGAAGGTGGACCGTTCCTTCGTCATCCGGATGGCCGACTCACCGGAGGCCGCCGCGATCGTCCGAACGACCGTCGGCCTCGCTCACGAGTTGGGGCTGCGGGTGGTCGCCGAAGGGGTGGAGACCGCCGAGCAGCGGATGGCCCTGGCCGAGTTGGGTTGCACCTCCGCGCAGGGCTACCACTTCTTCAAGCCGATGCCGGCTGACAAGATCGGCGCGGTGCTGGGGTCGCTGCGCGACTCGGCAGAGTCGAACGTGTTCCGGCTTCGCGCCGACGGCGCGTCCTGAACCGTCCGGGTGGAGCCCGCGCGGTCCGCGCCGGGGCTGGCTATGGTCGTCACGTGAACCGACTCGCCGACGCCACCAGTCCGTACCTGCTCCAGCACGCCGACAACCCGGTCGACTGGTGGCCCTGGTCGGACGAGGCGTTCGCCGAGGCGAAGCGGCGGGACGTTCCGGTGCTCATCTCGGTGGGCTACGCGGCCTGCCACTGGTGCCACGTCATGGCGCACGAGTCGTTCGAGAACGCGCAGGTCGGCGCCCTGATGAACGACAACTTCGTGTCGATCAAGGTGGATCGTGAGGAACGCCCGGACGTGGACGCGGTCTACATGACCGCCACCCAGGCGATGACCGGCCAGGGCGGTTGGCCGATGACCGTCTTCGCCACCCCGGACGGCACCCCGTTCTTCTGCGGCACCTACTTCCCGCGACCCAACTTCGTCCAGTTGCTCCAGTCGGTCGCCACCGCCTGGCGGGAGCAGCGGGAGGCGGTGCTGGGCCAGGGCGCCGCCGTGGTCGAGGCGATCGGCGGCGCGCAGGCCGTGGGCGGCCCCACCGCGCCGCTGGACGCCCCGCTGCTCGACGCGGCGGCCGCCAAGCTGGCCAGCGAGTACGACGCCACGAACGGCGGGTTCGGCGGCGCACCGAAGTTTCCGCCACACATGAACCTGCTCTTCCTGCTGCGCCACCACCAGCGCACCGGCGACCCGGGCAGCCTGGAGATCACCCGGCACACCGCCGAGGCGATGGCCCGGGGCGGCATCTACGACCAGCTCGCGGGCGGCTTCGCCCGCTACTCGGTGGACGCGCACTGGACGGTGCCGCACTTCGAGAAGATGCTCTACGACAACGCGCTGCTATTGCGGGTCTACACCCAGCTGTGGCGACTCACCGGTGACCCGCTGGCCCGCCGGGTGGCCCGGGACACCGCCCGGTTCCTCGCCGACGAGCTGCACCGGCCGGGGCAGGGGTTCGCGTCCGCACTGGACGCCGACACCGAGGGCGTCGAGGGGCTCACCTACGCCTGGACGCCCGCCCAACTCGTCGAGGTGTTGGGCGAGGAGGACGGCCGGTTCGCCGCCGACCTGTTCACCGTCACCGACCAGGGCACCTTCGAGCACGGCATGAGCGTGCTCAAGCTCGCCAGGGACGTGGACGATGCCGCGCCCGAGGTACGCGCCCGCTGGCAGCAGGTGGTCGGGCGGCTGCTCGCCGCCCGGGACACCCGCCCGCAGCCGGCCCTCGACGACAAGGTGGTGGCCGCCTGGAACGGCCTGGCGATCACCGCCATCGCCGAGTTCCAGCAGGTCGCCGCCGTCTACGCGTCCCCGCAGGACGCGGATGCCAACCTGATGGACGGCGTCACCATCGTCGCCGACGGTGCGATGCGCCAGGCCGCCGAGCACCTGGCCACCGTGCACCTGGTGGACGGCCGGTTGCGCCGGGTCTCCCGGAACGGCAAGGTCGGCGAGCCCGCTGGTGTCCTGGAGGACTACGGCTGTGTGGCCGAGGCCTTCTGCGCGTTGCACCAGCTCACCGGGGAGGGCCGTTGGCTCACAGTGGCCGGCGAGCTGCTGGACACCGCCCTGGCGCACTTCGCCGCGCCCGGTGGCGCCTTCTACGACACCGCCGACGACGCGGAGCGGCTCGTCGCCCGGCCGGCCGACCCGACCGACAACGCCACCCCGTCCGGCCGGTCGGCGTTGATCGCCGGGCTGGTGGCGTACTCGGCGCTGACCGGGGAGACGCGCTACCGGGAGGCCGCCGAAGCGGCCCTCGGCACTGTCGCGCCGATCGTCGGGAAGCACCCCCGGTTCACCGGGTACGCGGCCATGGTCGGCGAGGCGTTGCTCTCCGGGCCGTACGAGATCGCCGTGGTCACCGACGACCCGGCCGGCGACCCCCTGGTGGCCGCGGCTCGACGGCACGCCCCGCCCGGAGCGGTGGTCGTCGCCGGGCGTCCGGACCAGCCGGGTGTGCCGCTGCTCGCCGACCGTCCGTTGGTCGAGGGGCGGTCCGCCGCGTACGTCTGCCGGGGTTTCGTCTGCCAGCGGCCGGTCACCTCGGTCGAGGACCTGGTGACCGAGCTGGGCTGAGCGCACGGCCACGCCCGGTAGTCGCCCGCGCCGCCCGTCGGGTGGTCCCGCCAGCACTTTCGAGGCGGGTCGCCAGCCCTCCCGGTGGGCCCGTGGGCGGCCCGGATAGGCTGGCCGCGCTATGGATTCCCGTACCGGTCTGCCAGTTGTCGGCATGGTGGGTGGCGGCCAGTTGGCCCGGATGACCCACCAGGCCGCGATCGCCCTTGGCCAGTCACTGCGTGTGCTCGCGACCGCTCCCGACGACGGCGCGGCGCTGGTCGCCGCCGACGTCCAGTACGGCGACCACACCGACCTGGCCGCTCTGCGCACCTTCGCCAAGGGCTGCGACGTCGTCACCTTCGACCACGAGCACGTGCCCTCCGAGCACATTCGCACGCTGGCGGCCGAAGGGGTGCCCCTCTACCCGCCGGCGGACGCGCTGCTGCACGCCCAGGACAAGCAGGTCATGCGGGAACGCCTGACCGAGCTGGGTGCGCCCAACCCGGTCTGGCGGCCGGTCGGGGAGCCCGCCGACCTCGTGGGCTTCGGCGAGCAGGTCGGCTGGCCGGTGGTGCTCAAGGCGGCCCGGGGTGGGTACGACGGCCGGGGCGTCTGGATGGTCGACGACGCCGCCCAGGCCACCGAGTTGGCGACCACGCTGCTCGCTGGCGGCACCCGGCTGATCGTCGAGGAACGGGTGCCGCTGCGGCGGGAGTTGGCCGTGCAGGTGGCCCGTTCGCCGTTCGGTCAGGTGGCCGCGTACCCGGTGGTCGAGACGGTGCAGCGCGACGGCATCAACGTGGAGGTGCTGGCCCCGGCGCCCGGCCTGGACGAGGAGCTGGCGGTCTCCGCTCAGCAGCTCGCCATCGACCTGGCCACCGCGCTCGGTGTGATCGGCCTGCTGGCCGTGGAGCTGTTCGAGGTGCGCGACGACGCCGGCCGGCCCGCGATCGTGGTCAACGAGCTGGCGATGCGCCCGCACAACTCCGGGCACTGGACCATCGAGGGTTCCCGGACCTCGCAGTTCGAGCAGCACCTGCGTGCCGTGCTCGACTACCCGATGGGTGACACCGCGCTGACCGCCCCGGTGGTGGTGTCGGCCAACGTGCTCGGCGGTGAGCCGGGCGGGATGTCGATCGACGAGCGGTTGCACCACCTCTTCGCCGCCGAGCCGGGTGCCAAGGTGCACCTGTACGGCAAGCAGGTGCGATCCGGCCGCAAGATCGGGCACGTCACGGTGCTCGGTGACGACCTGGACGACCTGCGGGCCCGGGCCGCGCGGGCCGCGCGCTGGCTGCGCGAGGGCCACGAGTGAGTGACGGTTTCGGGAACGAGGAGAGGGCCGCAGTGAGCACGGTTGGCTTGATCATGGGCAGCGACTCGGACTGGCCGACCATGCGGGCCGCGGCTGAGGTGTTGGACGACTTCGGCGTGGCGTACGAGGTCCGGGTGATCTCAGCGCACCGGACTCCGGTCGCCATGATCGAGTACGGGCGCGACGCCGCCGATCGGGGCCTCAAGGTGATCATCGCGGGGGCGGGGGGCGCTGCCGCGCTGCCCGGCATGGTGGCCTCGGTGACGCCGCTGCCGGTGATCGGTGTGCCGGTGCCGCTGAAGCACCTCGACGGCATGGACTCGCTGCTGTCCATCGTGCAGATGCCGGCGGGGATCCCGGTCGCCACCGTGTCGATCGGCAACGCCCGCAACGCCGGCCTGCTCGCCGTACGGATCCTCGGTGCCGCCGACGAGGGCCTGCGCGCCAAGATGACGACCTACCAGCAGGACCTGGAAAAGCTGGTAGCAACAAAGGAAGCGGCCCTCCAAGCCACCCTGCAGTAGCCCACCCGGGCCCCCTCAACGGGGTCGATCATGCATCTGTGGTGCCCGGAAGAGGGTGCTTCTTACCTTTTGTACCCCACCACAACTCCATGATCGACGCACCCGGTAGCCGGCACCCGGCGCCGGCCCGCGAACCCGGCCCACTCACCGCCCCCACTCACCCACGCCGCAGTGACCCTCCGTTTTATCTCATGCCGCGCAGGGCGGTCTGTAGGCGTTCCTGGGCGCGGCGGCGGCGCTCGTTGCTCGCGCCGAGCACCAACAGCAGGATGCCCACCGGGATCAGCGCCAGCCACGGGCCCAGGCTGAACAGGGCGTGGATCGCCGTGATCGCGGTGACCGACGCGCCGACGATCACCGGCGCCTGCTGCCGACTGGACGACCCGAAGATCAGCACCGCGACCGCGCCGAGCAGCAGGAGCATCTGCCGCACCGTGCTGGACTCGGTGGCCAGCACGATCGCCAGCGTCGGCACGAAGGCCGTGACCAGCGCCGGCCCGTACGCCACCCAACTGCTCATGTCGGGTCGGTGGCGCAGCTCCAGAACTCCGACGAGGAGGGCCAGCACGGCGAACGGCAGCGTGTACGCCTCGGGCAACGCCACGTCGGCGACTCGCATCAGGATCCACCACGCGGTGATCTCACAGACCACCACCGCCCAGAACAGGATCCGGCGTTCCACCGGCCGGCGGCCGGGTCGGGTCGCCGCCACTCCGAGGACAGCGCCCCAGGCGGCCAGCAGGGCGGCGATGTGGCGGGGCGAGTCGAAGGCGAGGGCCAACGCGATCAGCGCGGCAGCGTACCCAGTCCATTCCACAGTGGAGGCTTCCCGCTGCGCCTCGGGACGGCGCAGCCGGGGCAGGGTCGCGGCGAGCACCTGTAGGACCGCGCCGACGGCGAGCACCCCGAACGCGGACCAGACCGCCGCCAGCCCGGCGACCAGGCCGGCGGTGAGCACGAAGAGCTGCGCCATGAGTGAGGCGAAGAGCCAGCCGAGGATGCGCGCCCGCTGGGTGGTGCCGAACAGCGCCGCCACCGCGCCTACCCCGACCGCGCTGCCGAGGGTGAGCAGGGTCATCTGCCGGTCGGCCAGGCTGCCGGCGAGCCCGGCGCTGCCACCGGCCAGACCGATGGCGAACACCAGCACCCGGGCCAGCCGCAGCGAGCGGGCCCGCTCGACCAGCGGCGGCGGTGGGGCCAGTGCGAGGCCGAGCATCGCGATGGTGAAGACGGAAAGCGCGGCGACGGTGCTGGCGGGCCAGCCCTGGCCCAGCGCGATGGGTGCGATCAGCAGCGTGACGGCCGCCCCGGGCAGCACCACCGGTACGGCCCGGGACCGCCGCCCGCCGCTGAACCCGGTGGCGGCCAGCGCGGCGGTCGCGGTGAGTAGCAACGCCGTCAGCACGTGGGTCGGGTTGACCACGTCCGGTGGTGGGGTGAGCAGCTCCGGCGGCGGGCCCTGCCAGATCCGGGTCAGCGTGCGGTGCGGCTCGACCAGGGCGGTGACCAGCGCGGGTGCGATCGAGGCGAGTGCCAGGGCGGTCGGAAGCGCCGCTGCGGCCAACGCACCCGCGGCCGGGTTGACCCGCCACCGCCGTCGCTCCGGGTCGTCCGGCAGCCGCCGTAGGGCGCCGTCGAGTCGTACCGCCCAGCGCCGGACCGGCTGGGCCGCGCCGGTGGGCGGCACTGTGGCTGCGCGGATCAGCTCGGCCAGTACGCCGAGCAGGGCGGCGGCGGCCGCGTAGACGCCGGCGGCCAGGCCGGTGGGGATGGCGGCGAGGGCGCTGATGGTGGCCCCACCGACCACCGCCACGCTGACCCAGGGCAGATATTGCGGCACCTGCCGGCGGACCGCGGCTACGGCGGCCAGGCCGAGGCTGGTCGCGGCCAGCGCGGCGGTCAGCACCACCTGTGCGGAGTGTTCGAACTCGGCGGACAACGCCGCCACCGCACCGGGGAGGGCCAGCAGGGCGGCACCGATCGCCGCGCCGCCGATCTGCGCCAGGTGCGGCGGCATCCCCTCGGTCTCGATGTCGGTGACCTGTGGACCGGCGAGGACGCGGGCCAGCATGGCCACCACCACGCCGATCAGCGCGATGCTGCCCAGCGCCAGGGCCGTGGTCCACGGGCGGACCAGTCCGGCTCCGGCGGCGTGCAGCGCGACGACACCGGCCACGGTGGCCCGGGACAATCCGGCGCGCGCCTCCTCGGTGGCCACCGCGGCCATGCCGAACACGGTGGCGACCATTCCGCCGACCAGGACCGGCGACCACCAGGCCAGATCGAATGCGGCCGGTGCGCCGATCGTGGCGAGCACCACCGCCACGCCCGACACGTCCCAGCGCCACGGCGGCGGGAGCAGGATGCCGGCGGCGAGGGCCAGCAGCGCCAGCGCGACCGGCGCCTGCCAGGTGGCACCGCCGACGGGGGCCGCGGGCCAGTCGCTCAGGTCGCCCCTCCAGATCGGGCCGGGGGTGGCCAGCACGCCGACCCCACCGCGCAGCGCCGACCAGCCGGCGAGGACGCCGATCAGGACACCGCCCACGGTGAGGCCGAGGATCGGACCGCGTCGCCACTCCTCCGGCATGCTGCGGGCGCCCACGGCGACCACCAGGAGCAGGGCGGCGGCCACCGCCAGTTGCCCGCCCGGGGCGAGCACCGCCCCGATCCGTACCAGCGTGGCGATCAGGGCGGTGGTGACCGCCGCGGCGGCCAGATCCGAGCCGTCGAGGGTGAGGTCGGCTCGACGGCCGGCATCGATGGAGGGGGCCAGGAAGAGCAGCACCGCCGCGACCAGCAGGAGCGCGCCGACCCAGGCGTCGGCGACGGTCGCGCCGGGCGCCCCGAACGCGGCGGCGGTGACCATCAGCGCGCCCAGCCCGGTGCCGACCGACAGCGGCGCGGGGATGTGGCGCTGGGAGACCTGTACGACGGCGGCGTAGCCGAGGGTCACGCAGACCGCCAGGAAGCTGGCCGCCAGGACCGGGACGGTCACCTCGCGGAGGCTCGCCGGGGTGGGGGTCGGGTCGCTCGGCATGGTCGCGGCAACGAACGCCGCCACCGCCCCGGGCAGCGCGAACGCGGCGCCGCCGGCGGCCCAGGCGGTGACCGTGTCGGAGGCGGCCGAGGCGATCCGGATCCGGGGCGCCAGCGCGACCAGCGTGCCGGCCACGAACAGGGTGATCAGGACCGCGGCCGTGAGTGTGGGGCTGGCCAGGCTGGCGCCCGCGCCGAACAGGCCGACCACGGCCGCCCCGATGGCGTGCGCCACCGCGGCTCGGTCGGTGCGGGCGGAGAGCCCGATGACCCCGATGCCGATCGCGGTGATCACCATTGGCCAGGGTGCCGTCGCCCAGCCGAGACCGAACGAGGCCGGGACGGCGAGCGCGGTCAGCGCCGCGCCGGCGACCGCGAACTCCCGGCGGATCTCGGTGGGCAGGGCCAGCACCGCCGCGATGGTGAGCAGGAACGCGGCACCCGCGAGCTGCCAGGTGGTCGGCCCGACGGCGGCGGCCAACTCGCCCGGGTACTGGCTGAGGTCGGGGTTCCAGGCGGGCAGGGCCGCCCGGACCGGTGCCACCCCGGCGCGTAGCGCGCCGCCGGCGACCACCAGACCACTGACGGTCAGCGCCACCGCGGAGGCGATCTGTGGGCCACGTCGGGCCGCCTCCGGGACCGCCCGCACCGCCAGCCCGGTCACCGTGATGACCGCCGCGATCAGCAGCAGCGCCCGGCCGGGGAGTGCCACCGAGGCGATTCGGCTGAGCGAGCCGATCACGGCCAGGGTGACGATGCCGGCCGCGACGTCGGGCAGCGGCGGGCGACGCAGCACCAGCGCGCCAGCCAGCCCGATCATGGCGGCCAGCAGCAGCACCACCCCGGTGCCGGTCGCGGTCGGCACGGTCTCTGCCCGCAGCAAAGCGGTGACCGCGTACGCCAGCGAGACGGCGACCGCCAGGGCGTGCAGCAACCAGGTCAGCTCACGCAGGCCGGGCACCGGGCGGGTCGGCTGGGGATCGGTGGAGCCGGCGCTGGCGTCGATCAGCTCGGCGGCCTCCTCCGGGTCGCCCTCCGGCCGGCTCTCCGCGTCGCGTTGGCGGGGCGCGGACGGCGTGCCCGGCGACGGCAGGTCCTGCCGGACGGTGCGCTCGACGGTCACGCCGGAGCGGGCCAGGCCGAGGTTGACGAGGGCGACCAGGGCCAGCACCAGCGCCCAGCCGCCCGGGCCGGTGATCTGGTCGTACGCCAGCAGGGGCAGCACCGGCTGCGCGGCCAGCACGGTGGCGAAGCGGGGCGCGCGCAGACCGGTCCAACGGGCGTACCCGAATGCGACGGCGGCGGTGACCGCGAAGATCACCCCGGCGAAGACCGCGCCGGAGCCGCCGCCGGCGCCGATCCCTTCCACCGCCCAGAGTGCGTTGCCGGCGAGCGGCACCAGCAGCAGGCCGACCGCGGCGATGGTCTCGGCGGTCGAGGTGAGCCCACGCCGGGCCAGTGCCGGTGGGGCGAGCAACATCAGCACGGTGGCCAGGAGCAGGATGCCGAGCCGGGCCAGCGCGTCCATCGAACTGGTGGCCACCGCGGCGAAGACCACCGCGGCCACACCGAGCAGCAGCGCGCCCAGCCCGAGCGGGATGTTCTGCACCTCGCGCGAGGACGCCTCCGGCGGGTGCTCCGGGTCGTCCACGTCCAGCCAGGCGGCCCGGGGCGGGGGCGGCGGCGGATCTTCCGGGGCGGGCGGAGTGCCCTGGCGGGGCACCCGGGGCGGCGCGCCCATGGTGGCGGTCGGTGGCCGCCGGCCGGGGCGACGGCGCAGCACCCGGCGTGGCCGGGTGGCCTGTTTGATCCGCTCCTCGCCGGCGTGGGCGAGGATGTCCCGCTGGAAGAGCGCCGCCTGCATCTTGGCGGCGATCTGCCGCTGCTCGCGGGCGATGGCGGCGTCGCGCGCCTTCATCTCCGCGATCGAACGCTCAATGTCGGCCAGGTGCTCGACCCACTGTGGTTGATCTGCCCCACAGTGCGGGCATCGGACGGCCGGCTTGATCTCCCGGCCGCACGAGGAGCATTGAAAGGTCGCCACGACACCCCTCCACCCGCACTGTGGACTCCCACTGTCGCAGCATGCCCAAAGCTGGCGCGGATTTCGACTCTTGTCGGCGGGTCCGGGGCAAACAACGACACCGGCCGGCCATCGAGATGCTCGATGACCGGCCGGTGGCGAGTGTGTCTCGTCAGGGGCGACCCATGCCCCGGTACTCCCAGCCCGCCTGGGTCCACAGTGCCGCGTCGAGGCAGTTGCGGCCGTCGACGACCTTGCGACCCTTGACCAACTCGCCGAGGGCGACCGGGTCGGCGTTGCGGAAGTCGGCCCACTCGGTGAGGACGCAGACCAGGTCGGCGTCGTTGACCGCCTCGTTGATGCTGCTCTCGTAGGTCAACTCGGGAACCGCGCGGCGGGCGTTCTCGGTGCCCTGCGGGTCGTACACGTGCACGTCGGCGCCGGCCTTGTGCAGCAGCGCGGCGACGGCGAGCGCCGGGGCGTCGCGGACGTCGTCGGTGTTGGGCTTGAAGGTGGCACCGAGCACGGCGATCCGGGTGCCGGAGAAGTCCGGGCCGGCCGGGCCGGAGCGGCGGCCGAGCAGGTCCGCGGCGAGCTGGAGCACCCGGGTACGCCGGCGCAGGTTGATCAGGTCGACCTCGTGCAGGAAGCGCAGCGCCTCGCCGGCGCCCAGCTCCTGGGCGCGGGCCTGGAAGGCACGGATGTCCTTGGGCAGGCAGGCGCCTCCGAAGCCGAGGCCGGCCTGGAGGAACCGGTTGCCGATCCGCGGGTCGTAGCCGATCGCGCGGGCCAGCTGGGTGACGTCGCCACCGGAGGCCTCGCAGACCTCGGCCATCGCGTTGATGAAGGAGATCTTGGTGGCCAGGAAGGCGTTCGCGGCGACCTTGACCAGCTCGGCGGTGGAGAAGTCGGTGACCACCAGGGGCACCTCGCGGTCCTCCGTGGCGGCCAGGTCGAACACGCCCTTGTGCGCGGCGTAGAGCATGCCGTTGGCCCACTCGCTCTTGACGCCGACCACGATCCGGTTGGGCCGCAGGACGTCGTCGACGGCGAAGCCCTCCTGGAGGAACTCGGGGCTCCACGCCACCTCGACGTCCAGGTCGTTCGGGGTGTGCTTCCCGACGAGCTGCTCGACCCACTCGGCGGTGCCGACCGGCACGGTGGACTTGCCGACGATCAACGCCTTGCGGGTCAGGTGCTGCGCGAGGCTGGTGACCGACGCCTCGACGTACGACAGGTCGGCGCCCATGCCGTCGGCCCGCTGGGGGGTGCCGACGCAGATGAAGTGCACGTCACCGAACTCGGCGGTCTCGGCGATGTCGGTGCTGAACCGGAGGCGGCCGGCGGCGAGGTTGCGCCGGAGCAGCTCGTCCAGGCCGGGCTCGTGGATCGGCACCTGACCGGCGTTCAGCATCGCGATCTTGTCGGCGTCGACGTCGAACCCGAGGACCTCGTAGCCCAGTTCGGCGTAGCAGATGGCGTACGTCGCACCGAGGTAACCCGTCCCTAGGAACGTCACCCGCGGCCGGGGTGCGCCCGAGGGCGGGGTCACCGCGGCGATGGCGGGGGTCGGCTGGATGGTGGGGTAGGGGATCGTCACGCCTGTCTTCTCCGCTCGCGCTGGCGTCGCATCGTCGCGTCGCATTCTGCTGCGGCGCCTGGGCAGGGCACCGGAGGGTGGCTCACTGTCTCAATCTCCATCATCGCTGAGCGCGTAAGGTGCACCATCTTGCCCATACCTACGCGCCGGTAACATCACCTGAACTGCAGTCGCTAGTCTTCAGTCTGCGCGGTCGGCGGTCAGGAGTCGTCACAGACTGCGCATGATAGTGGTGAAGGGGAGGGCCGAGATGGCCGCAGGGGAGTCGTTCGACGTCTACCGGTTGCCCGAGGAGCACCAGGCGATCCGGGAAGCCGTGCGAGAGGTCTGCGCCGCGAAGGTGGCTCCGCACGCCGCGGAGGCCGACGAGACCGGGGAGTTTCCCAAGGCGTCCTACGACGCGCTGCGAGCTGCCGACTTCCACGCACCGCACATCCCCGAGGAGTACGGCGGCGCGGGCGCGGACGCGCTGGCCACCGCCATCGTCATCGAAGAGGTGGCCCGCGCCTGCGCGTCCTCCTCGCTGATCCCGGCGGTGAACAAACTCGGCACCATGCCGCTGTTGCTTTCCGGTTCGGCCGATCTGAAGAGCCGTTACCTGACGCCGGTCGCCGCCGGTGACGCGATGTTCTCGTACTGCCTCTCCGAACCGGAGGCGGGCAGCGACGCGGCGTCGATGACCACCAGGGCGGTACGTGACGGGGATCACTGGGTGCTCAATGGTGTGAAGCGATGGATCACCAACGCCGGGGTGTCCGAGTTCTACACCGTCTTCGCCGTCACCGACCCGTCCGCCCGGTCCCGGGGCATCTCGGCCTTCGTGGTCGAGAAGTCCGATGCCGGGGTGAGCTTCGGCGCGCCGGAGAAGAAGCTCGGCATCAAGGGCTCGCCCACCCGCGAGGTCTACCTCGACAACGTGCGAATCCCGGCCGACCGGATGATCGGCGCGGAGGGCACCGGCTTCGCGACCGCGATGAAGACCCTGGATCACACCCGGGTCACCATCGCCGCCCAGGCCGTCGGGATCGCGCAGGGCGCGCTCGACTACGCGAAGGGGTACGTGGCCGAGCGCCGGCAGTTCGGCAAGGCCGTCGCCGAGTTCCAGGGGATCCAGTTCATGCTGGCCGACATGGGCATGAAGCTCGAGGCGGCCCGGCAGCTTACGTACGCGGCCGCCGGCAAGTCGGAGCGTGGCGACGCGGATCTCACCTACTTCGGCGCGGCCGCGAAGTGCTTCGCCTCCGACGCCGCCATGGAGATCACCACGGACGCGGTGCAGTTGCTCGGCGGCTACGGCTACACGCGGGACTACCCGGTCGAGCGGATGATGCGGGACGCCAAGATCACTCAGATCTACGAGGGCACCAACCAGGTGCAGCGGATCGTCATGGCGCGGCAGCTGCTGGCCGACGTCTAGGACGGTTTCCGGTGCTCCGGGATCCCGGAGCACCGGAGCGTCCGTCACCGGTCGGGCGCGGTCTCGCTCACCGGCCGCACGGGGCAACCCCGCAGGGCGTACGCGAGCAGACCGGTCACCGCCAGGACGGCGGCGCAGGCGGTGGCGGCGGTGGTCCCGGCGGGTTGGATCAGCCAGCCGGCGACCTGCATCTTCAGATCCTGGCTGGGCCCCATCATTGGCAGCACCGCGATGAGGGTCCAGGTCAGCGGGGCGATCCAGGCCAGGGCGGCGCCCAGCACCGTGGCGCCGAGCGCGGTGAGCCCGAGCAGCCCCGCGGTGTTGCGCAGCATGAGGGCGAACGGCTCGTAGCGCGTGTCGGTGATCATGCTGAGGGACAGCAGCACGATGATCGCGGCGGCGGCGAGCAGCAGGTGCCCGGCGCGGCGTACCGGCCAGTTGACCGCCATCGTGTGGTCGAGGGCGTCGTCGGCGCCGCTGAGGGTGGTGCCGACCGCGACCACCGCCAGCATGATGGCGAGGCTGGCCGTCCGGGCGCTGATGGTCGTCGAGTCGGTGTAGGCCAGCGACAGCGCCCAGGTCAGCGCGATCAACGCGGTCGCGGTGGTCAGGGCGAGGGGCACCCGGCGGGAGCGCAGGTGAAGCTGAAGCCACCTCACGGCTGATCCCCCGGCAGGATCGCCACCAGTTCGTCGTCCCGGCAGGCCAGTACGCCCTCGCGTACCGCTGCCATCCGACGTCGTTGCTCGACCTCCGGCAGGCTCACCAGCGCCTGGTACGCGCTCTCCAGCAGCGCCATCTCCTCTGCTGCCCATCCGGTCTGCGGGACCGGTGGTCGACCGGTCAGCCAGGCGGCGGCGACCATCCGGGCCCGGTACACGTCGCCCCGAACCGACTGGTCGCCGCACTCCTGCTGCCAGGCTGCCTCGAGCAGGGACGGCAGGAAGTAGTCGCCGGACAGGTCGGCGCGCCCGACGCGGTCGATGGTGGGGGTGTCGAAGACGATCGTGTCGGCGGAGTGCCGGGCCGGTGCCGTGTCCCGGTCCAGCCGCGCCCAGTAGGTGACCTGTTGGGTCTCCACCGCTCGGACGGGTGCGTTGGGCAGCTTCGCCGCCATCATGCCGAGCGCCTCTCGGGCGGGGCCGACGACGGCGGGCAGCAGCCCGGCGTGCGCCCGCGTCACGCAGACCTGCGGGCCGTCGTTGTCGCAGACCAGCTCGATGGCGACCGGGTCGACGACCGCCGCCCCGCGGGCTCCGCCGACGGGCAGGAGCGGTAGGGCGACCGCGACGCCGAGCAACGCCGGGAGCACGGCGAACGCGATCGCGCGGCGACGGACCGCGCCCAGCAACAGCAGGCCGGTCGCGGCGAGGGACACCAGCCACAGCGCCTGGAGAACGCTGACCCGCGTCGCGATCGTCTGGAAGTCGTCCAGACCGGTGATCGTCGGTAGGAGCAGCACCGCTGCCGGTTCCGGCCGGAACTGCGCGATCTCCGCGCCCGTGTCGGGTGCCATGGCCAACTCCGGCGCCAGCCCCACCAGGACGAAGCCGACCACGGCGAGGACCGGCGCAGTGATAACGCGGGGCACGGCCCGGCCGGCGGCCATGCCCAGCCAACCCGCGGCGATCAGCGCCGGAACGCCGACCGCGAGGACGACGATCGTCGCGCTCGGGAAGTAATTCGACGTGGGCACCACCCATCCGGCCGCGATGAGAAAGACCAGGAGGTACGCGGTCACCACCGAGACCGCGAGAGCGCCGGCGGTCGGGACGACGCGCTGCCACCGCGGCCGGACGGTGCTGGCGAACAACTCGTCGACCCGGTGGCGCGCGTCGCGCCGGCCCATCCACGCCCCACCGGCCAGCGCGAGCGGCAGCAGCACCATCAGCAGCGACCGGGCCATCACCGCCAGCTGCATCCACCGCCCCGCGAAGAACTGGGTGGACGACAGCAGCAACGCCGCGCCGGTCACCAGCAACAACAGGGCGGTGCCCAGCGCCGCCGAGCGGCGCAGTTCGATGCGGAGGATGCGTCCCGTCATGCCGACACCCGCTCACGGTAGGCGCGCAGCAGCGACGAGTAGCCACGCTCGGTGGCGCTGTCACCGGCGTCGCCGGCCCCGCCCTGCTCGGTGAGCTGCCCGGTGGTGCCCTGCCACACGAGCCGGCCCTCACTGATCAGCACCACGTCGGAGCAGGCCACCGCGACGTCCTCGACCAGGTGGGTGGAGACGAGTACGCAGCTGTCCAGGCCGATCTCCCGCAGCAGTTCGCGGAAGTCGAGGCGCTGCTCCGGGTCCAGGCCGACCGTCGGTTCGTCGAGCAGCAGCACCGCCGGGTCGTTGACGATCGCCTGGGCGATGCCGGCGCGGCGCAGCATCCCGCCGGACAGCGTCTTCATCCGGGAGTCGGCGCGGTCCGCCAGACCCACCCGTTCGACGGCCCGCTGCACCGCGCCAGGGATGACCGCCTTCGGCATCTCCTTGAGCCAGGCGATGTACTCGACGAACTCCCGGACCGTGAAGCGCGGGTAGAAGCCGAAGTGCTGCGGCAGGTAGCCCAGTCCGCGGCGTACCTGGCGGAGGTCGGCGTTGCCGGTGACCTCGCCGCCGAGCAGGGTCAGCCGTCCACCGGCCGGCTTCACCACAGTGGCCAGGGCTCGTATCAACGTCGTCTTTCCGGCGCCGTTGGGGCCGAGCAGCCCGTGCACACCGGTGCCCAACCTCAGGTCGAGCTCGTTGACCGCGAGGTGTCGGCCGGCCCGGACCTGCAACTTCTCGGCGTGCACCGCCCACGCATAGGTGGACGGGGCGGTCTCCGCCACGCTGACCGTACGCATCATGATCTCTCCATTCGGCGCTGGCTCGATGTCGTCATCGGTGCAGAAGGTTCTGATGCGGTTCGTGCGGCCGCCGCCAGGCTCGGAGGAGCACGACGGCCGTCAACGCCACGGTGGCGAGCGCCCACCCCGGCAGGCTGCCGCCGGTGAGGACCGCCGGAAGTCGCCCGTCGGCGAGGCTCGGCACGACCACACCGGCCGACCAGGCGACGGTCAACGCGAGTGCCGCGCGGTCGACCCCCACCACCGCGCCCAGCGCCAACGCGCCGGCGGTGAACCCCAGGGCGGGCAGCAACCAGAGGCCGGGGGAGTGCCCGGTGACCCAGCCCGCCACCGCCAGCACCGGTATGACCGCCGACAGCACCCCCAACGTGCGGCGCATCAGCAGCGGCAGGCCGGTGCGGGGCATGGTGGCCGTCAGCTCCCAGGCCGGGTCGAGGCGCCGGCTCCAGACCGCCGCCACCGGCAGCAGCGGCGCCACCGGCGCGATCAGCAGCACCAGCGACGGCAGGCTGGTGAACGTCCACTCGAACAGGGCCGCGGCCAGCATCAACCCGGTGGCGGTGACCAGCCAGGGCAGCACCCGGGCGGCGACCCCGGTGCGCAGCAGCCGGTGCCGGCGTACCGGACCCGGACCGGTGGCGATTCCGGTGGCGATCTCGTTGGCCACCCGGTCCAGCAGGTCCCGGGTGCCCGGGTCGACGGCGTCCGTCAGCACCGCTCGGCAGGCGGCGCAGGTCTCCAGGTGCGCCTCGACCGCCCAGATGGCCGTGTCGTCGACGCCGGTGCCGCCGGAGGCGTACTGGGAGATGAGGGTGGGCGACGGGTGAGTGGTCATGACAGCGCCTCCCGGAGGGCGATTCGGGCCCGCCGGGCCCGGGTCTTCACGGTCCCCTCCGGCATGCCGAGCAGCAGGGCGGTCTCCCGCGCGGTCAACCCGTCGAGGACCATCGAGCGCAGCACCTGACGGAGTTCCGCCGGTAGTTCGTGCAGGGCACGTTCCAGGTTGGCGTCCATCCCGCCGGCCAGTGCCTCGTCCTCGGCCGCCGGGGCCACGGTCTCGAAGGTCTGCACCGACGGGATCCGCTCCCGTCGGGCCCGGTGGCGGAACGCGTCGATGAGCCGGTGCGCGGCGATCGTCCACAACCAGCCCACCGCGCTGCCGGAGGTGGAGGACTGCGCCTGGCTGCCGGCCGACCGCCAGACCGCCAGGTACGTCTCCTGCAACACCTCGGCCACCACGTCCTCGTCGGCGCAGCGCCGACGCAGTCGCGCGGTCAACCACGGGGCGGTACGCCGGTACAGCGCGTCGAACGCGCGCCGGTCGCCCCGGGCGACGCGGCGAAGGAGTTCACCCTCGTCGAGCCCGTCCAGACTTCGTTTCACACCAGGCAAGACGACGCGTACCCCGGCCCCGGTTCTGATCCTGATGTGACCCCGGTCACATCAGGCCCGGCTGGACGGGGCGGGGTGACTCCCCACACACCGGGAACGTCATCCGCCACCGAGGTGTTGCCGAGCGAGAGGATCACCCTCGGATCATCGCCCTACCCGGCCGCCCCCGCCACGACCCCTGCCTCGTCACGTCCACGCTGCCCACCTCGGGCATCCCACACCGTGCCGCCACGTCCACGCGGTCCGGTGACGCCCCGCGCCGCCGCTCGTGACGACGCGCCCCGCAGAGAGATCGAGATGATGAAGCAGTTGGTGGAGAAGACCGGACGCGATACCGCCGTCGCGCAAGAGGTGCTGCCCGGCGACCTGATGACCAACCGTCAGCGGGCGCAACTCGTCCTCGTGCTGGGCGCGTTGATCGCGATCGGGCCGTTGACCATCGACATGTACCTGCCCGCGCTACCCGCCATCACGGCGGGCCTGCAGACCACCGAGACCGCTGTGCAGTTGACGCTGACCGGCACGCTCGTCGGCCTCGCGCTGGGCCAGCTGTTGATCGGGCCGCTCTCCGACGTGGTCGGGCGGCGGGTGCCGCTGCTGGCCGGGTTGGCCGCGCACATCGTGGCCTCCGTCCTGTGCGTCTTCGCGCCCAACATCACGGTGCTCGGCGGCCTGCGCGTACTCCAGGGGCTCGGCGTCGCCGCCGCCACAGTGGTCGCGACCGCGGTGGTCCGCGACCTGTTCAGCGGGGCCTCCTTCGCCCGGATCTTCTCCCGGCTGATGCTCGTCATGGGTCTCGCGCCCATCCTCGCGCCGACGCTGGGCAGTGGCCTGCTGAGCTGGACCGACTGGCGGGGCGTCTTCGCGGCGCTGGCGGTGCTGGGGGCGCTGCTGATCGTCGTGGCCGCGTTCCGGCTCCCGGAGACCCTTCCGGTGGCGCGTCGGCGGCACGGCGGGGTGCGCGCCACCCTGCGCGACTACCGGGGGCTGGTCAACGACCGTGCGTTCGTCGGCCTGGTGCTCGTCGCCGGGCTGGCGATGGCGGCCCTGTTCGCGTACGTCTCGGGTTCGTCGTTCGTGCTCCAGCAGGAGTACGGCCTCGACGAGCAGCAGTTCGGCATCGCTTTCGGGGCCGGCGCTGTGGGCCTGATCGGGGCCACCCAGTTCAACGTGCGGCTGCTGCGCCGCTACACCCCGCAGCAGATCCTGGTCAGCGCACTGATCGCCGGCACGGCGGCCGGCCTCCTGCTGGTCATGTTCGCGGCGACCGGCATCGGTGGCCTGGGCACCCTGCTCGCGTCACTGTGGCTGGTCCTGGCCGCGGCCGGCCTGGCCCTGCCCAACGCGCCGGCGCTGGCCATGAGCCGGCACAGCGAGGCCGCTGGCACCGCCGCGGCGCTGCTCGGCGCGGTGCAGTTCGGCATCGGCGCGGTGTCGGCGCCACTGGCCGGTCTGTTCGGCACCGGGAGCGTACCGATGGCGATCGTCATCGCGGGCGGCATGGCCGCCGCGTTGATCGTCATGGTCCTCGTCGTTCCCCGCGCCAGCCTCGGCACTGTCGACAGGGACCTGGCGGTCGCGCTGCACTAGCCCGGAAGAGACGAAAGGGGCGGGCCGGTGGACCGGCCCGCCCCGACGATCAGCGGATCTCGGTGGTGTCCTCGGGGCGCGGTTGACCGCGCGGTGGGGCGGACCAGGGTGATTCGCCACCCACCCGGCGGGGCAGCGGCTCGGTCGCTGTCGAGTCCGCCGGGTAACCCAGAGTGAGGGGCGCGGTGTCGCGCTCCGCGGGCGCGGGGGCCGGCCAGTCGGTCAACGTGAAGTCGTCGTTGCGGGGGCCTCCGTCCGACACGGGGGTGGGTGCCGCGGCCGGTTCGGTCGCCGGGCTCGGCCACTGCCGCCAACGTTGTTGGCTGAAGGTCGCCATCAGCAGCAGCAGGCCGAGCAGGAAGAGCGTGCCGTTCTCCACGGGCAGTCGCAGCGGCAGAGGATCGCCGAACACCTTCCACTCGTGCGGGATCGCGTCCCGCACCGAGAAGGGCGCCACGAACATCCCGATGTACGGGGTGACCAGCAGCGCTCCGGCCACCATCGGGCCCAGCGGCGAGAAGCGCAGCGTGCCGAGCAGGCCCAGCAGGACACCGCCGACACCGAGGTACACGGCCGGCTCGATCAGGTTGGCGGTGTTGAACGTGCCGATCTCCACCCAGCGGTCGACCGTCCGGCTCGACCCGTCCTGCCCCAGTGTGACCAGCACCCAGGTGATGGGCGCCACCACCAGCCCGGCGAGGAAGCTCCAGAGATGTCGCATCCGCGCACCGTACCGTTTTCGACATGACTGAGCACCTCTCCGCCGCTCCAACCGGCAAGCCGACGTCGTACTCGCGCGTCACTCTCAGCAAGATCATGACCGCGGTGGACGTCAACCTCTACGGCACCGTGCACGGCGGGGTTCTGATGAAGTTCGTCGACGACGTGGCCGGGGCCGCTGCCGCCCGACACAGCGGCGGCACCGCGGTGACCGCGGCGATCGACGAGATCGTCTTCTCCGAGGCGGTCCGGGTCGGCGACCTGGTGCACGCGCACGCCCAGGTGAACTGGACCGGCCAGACCTCGATGGAGGTGGGCGTGCGGGTGGTGGCCGAACGGTGGGACTCGGCCGAGGACGCGCCGGTCCGGGTGGCCACCGCGTACCTGGTGTTCGTCGGGGTGGACGTGGGTGGGGCGCCGCGGGCGGTCCGCCCGGTGCTGCCGGAGACGGCGGAGGACGAGCGCCGGTACAAGGAGGCGGAGATCCGCCGAGCGCACCGGCTGGCCCGCCGCCGCGCCATCCAGGCCCACCGCGCCGGCTGACCCACATGAGGTGCCGGGTTGGAGTGTGGGACGGGCACGCGTCGGTTGGCCTACCCGGTGCGCAGAATGGCGCTTCGAGGTAGGGCAAGATGGCGCCACGGCCCAGTCACAGTGTCGTGTCGGGCCAGGGGGAGGGTGGAGCAGTGGGTGACATGCTGTGGACGCCGCCGGCGGACGTACGTGAGCGGTCCCGGATCGGCGCCTACCTGCGCTGGCTGCGGGAGCACCGCGGGCTGGACTTCGCCGACTACGACGCGCTGTGGCGCTGGTCCACCACCGATCTGGACGGGTTCTGGCGCTCGATCTGGGACCACTTCGAGGTGATCGCGCACACCCCGCCGACCGCCACCCTGGCCGAGCGGGGGATGCCCGGCGCCCGTTGGTTCCCCGACGCCACGCTCAACTACGCGGAGAACGTGCTGCGGATGCCGGGGCGGGCCGACGACGACCCGGTGGTGATCTCCCACGGGCAGACCCGGGTGCCGGTCACGCTGACCGCCGGTGAGCTGCGCGAGCAGGTCCGCCGGGTGTCGGCCGGGCTGCGCCGGCTCGGCGTCACCGCCGGCGACCGGGTGGCGGCGTACGCCCCGAACATCGCTGAGACGTACGTCCTGCTGCTGGCCAGCGCCAGCCTGGGCGCGATCTTCTCGTCCTGCGCGCCCGAGTTCGGCACCCGCAGCGTCACCGACCGTTGGCAGCAGATCGAACCGACGGTGCTGGTCGCCGTCGACGGCTACCGGTACGGCGACAAGCCGGTGGACCGGCGTGCCGAGGTTGCCGCGATCCGGGCCGCCCTGCCGTCGCTGCGCCACACGGTCAGCATCGGTTACCTCGACCCCACGGGCCCCGCGCCCGAGGGCGCGCTGGGCTGGGCCGAGCTGGCCGCGCCCACCGACGAGCCGTTGACGTTCACGCCGGTGCCGTTCGACCACCCGCTCTACGTGCTCTACTCCTCGGGCACCACCGGGCTGCCGAAGCCGATCGTGCACGGCCACGGCGGCATCCTGCTGGAGCACCTGAAGATGCTCGCCCTGCACCACGACCTGGGCCCGGCCGACCGGTTCTTCTGGTTCACCACCACCGGCTGGATGATGTGGAACTTCCTGGTCTCCGGCCCGGCAGTGGGTGCGGCCATCGTGCTCTTCGACGGCAACCCGGGGGTCCGGGCGGAGCCCGGCCGGCCGGCTGAGCCTGACCTCGGCGGGCTGTGGCGGCTGGCGGCGGAGACCGGCACCACGTACTTCGGCACCTCCGCGCCGTACCTGCTGGCCTGCCGCAAGGCTGGGCTGGTCCCCCGGGAGGTCGCCGACCTGTCGGCGCTGCGCGGCGTGGGTTCCACAGGTGCGCCGCTGCCCGCCGAGGGCTTCCGCTGGGTGTACGAGACCGTCGGCGACCACCTCCAGCTCCAGTCGCTCTCCGGCGGCACCGACGTGTGCACCGGTTTCGTCGGTGGGGTGCCGCTGCTGCCTGTGTACGCCGGTGAGATCGCCTGCCGGGCGTTGGGCGCCAAGGTGGAGGCCCGTTCCGCCGACGGCACGCCGGTCATCGGTGAGCTCGGCGAGCTGGTGATCACCGAACCGATGCCGAGCATGCCGGTGGGCTTCTGGAACGACAGGGACGGCACCCGCTACGCGGAGGCGTACTTCGGCGTCTACCCGGGCGTCTGGCGGCACGGCGACTGGATCACCATCAACGAGCGGGGTGGCTGCGTGATCACCGGCCGCTCCGACGCCACGCTGAACCGCGGTGGGGTGCGGCTCGGCACCGCCGAGTTCTACTCGGTCGTGGAAGGGCTCGACGAGGTGCTCGACTCGGTCGTCGTGCACCTGGAGGACGACGAGGGCGGCGCGGGTGAGCTGCTGCTCTTCGTGGTGCTGGCCGAGGGTCTGGAGTTGGACGACCCGATGCGCGCGAAGATCTGCCGTGAACTGCGCACGGCGCTCTCACCCCGGCACGTGCCCGACGAGATCCATCAGGTGCGTTCGGTGCCCCGTACCCTCTCGGCGAAGAAGCTGGAGGTGCCGGTCAAGAAGATCCTCACCGGCACGCCGGTCGACCAGGCCGCGGCGAAGGGCGCCCTGGTCAACCCCGAGTCCCTGACCGCCTTCGCCGCCCTGGCCCAACGCCGCGCGAAGCCCTGACCCCTTCCCCCGCGATCTTGCCCTCGGCTCGCGTCGATCATGGAGTTGTGGTGCCCCACAGAACGGGCATCGGCGTATCAACTGCCCACCACGACTCCATGATCGACCCCTAGGCGGACCAGGGTGCGGCGGGCCGGTTACGGGAGGGGGTGTGTGACTTTCTCCGTGGTCAGCCTGGCGGCTCGGCGGGCCGGGTCTGGGTTGGCGTTGAGGACCACGGTGGCGGCCCGGGTCAGCGGGGCCAGCAGCCAGTCGACCGGGTCGGGGTAGCGGGTGGCGTCCACGAAGATTCGCGCGCCGGGCTCGATGCCCAACTCGGTGGCGCGGGCCTCGGCGCGGCCCAGCAGGTGCGCGTCGGTGGGGCCCGCGCCGGATTGCGGCGTGAAGTGGTCACCGTGTCCGCGTACCTCGACGACGTAGTCGGCGAACCCGGGTGGCACCTGCCGAAGCGGGGCGGCGAGCGGGGCCAACCCGAGGGCGTACCGCTCGTCGGCGGACCAGGACTGCGCCTCGTCGAACTGGTCGGCGGCGGCGAAGAGCACCCCCACGTCGCCCGGCGTGTCGACGACGCTCAGCTTGGTCGACCAGCAGCCCAGCAGCACCGCCGCGGTCTGCCAGTGTGGCGGCAGCAGCACGCCGGCCGGGGTGCCCGGCGCGAGGCCGACCTCGTCGACGAGGAGGTTGGCGGTCTTCGCCACCCAGTTGGCCAAGGTGACGCCGGAGAGTTCGGTGCGGTCGCCGGTGGCGTCGTCGTACCAGGTGAGCAGCGGTCGGGTCGGGTCGGTCGCGATCGCGTCGGCGAACACCCGGGCAATGTTGTCGGCCATCGGCGCGAACGATACGCCCCTGCGGGCCGTACTCGATGACGATGACAAGTCGGCGTACCGTCGGGTCGCAGTCAGCGTCGGCCCCGCGCCCCGGCGTAGGCTTTACCCCCTGAGTGTTGTTCCCCACAGGCCCGCCAGTTCAAGGAGTCGCCCCGTGACCGCCGGTCGCCCGCCCCGCGTGCTCATCGACGCCACGAGTGTCCCCACCGACCGTGGTGGTGTCGGTCGATACGTCGACGGTCTGCTCGGTGCCCTCGGCAAGGTGTGCGGGTCGGGGGTGGAGCTGGCGGTGGTCAGCCTCCGCACCGATCTGGAGCGCTACACCCGCATGCTGCCCGGCGCGGAGATCATCCCGGCCCCGGCCGCCGTGGCGCACCGCCCGGCCCGGCTCGCCTGGGAGCAGACCGGCCTGCCGCTGCTCGCCCAGCAGGTGGGCGCAGAGGTGCTTCACTCGCCCTTCTACACCTGCCCGCTGCGGGCCGGGTGTCCGGTCACGGTCACCGTGCACGATGCGACGTTCTTCACCGAGCCGGAGCATTACGACAAGTCGCGCCGCACGTTCTTCCGCAGCGCCATCAAGACCTCGTTGCGCCGCGCCAATCGGGTGATCGTGCCCAGCAAGGCCACCCGGGACGAGCTGATCCGGCTGCTCGACGCCGACCCGACGCGGATCGACGTGGCCTACCACGGCGTCGACCAGGCTGCCTTCCACGCTCCCACCGAGGAGGAGAAGGCCCGGGTACGCGCGCGTCTGGGGCTGGGCAACAGCAGCTACGTCGCCTTCCTCGGTGCCAAGGAGCCCCGCAAGAACGTGCCCAACCTGATCCGTGGGTGGGCGCGGGCGGTGGCTGACCGGGTCGACCCGCCGGCCCTGGTGATCGCCGGTGGGCAGGGGCACGACGAAGACATCGACCGGGCGGTGGCCGAGGTGCCGTCGCACCTGCGTCTGTTGCGCCCCGGCTACCTGCGCTACGCCGACCTGCCGGGTTTCCTCGGCGGTGCCCTGGTCGCCGCGTACCCGTCCTACGGCGAGGGGTTCGGGCTGCCGATCCTGGAGGCGATGGCGTGCGCCGCCCCGGTGCTGACCACGCCCCGGCTCTCGCTGCCCGAGGTGGGCGGCGACGCGGTCGCGTACACCTCGGAGGACCCGGAGCAGATCGGCACCGACCTGGCCGCCCTGCTCGACGACGAGCAGCGGCGGTTGTCGCTGGCGAAGGCGGGGTTCGACCGGGCCAAGGAATTCACCTGGGAGTCCAGCGCCGAGGTGCACATCGCGGCGTGGAGTCGCGCCCGCTCCTGATCCTCCGCGCCGCCGCAGGTGACCCGTGCCACTTTGGGCAGGTACGTCGGGCATGATGTGCGGATGCTCTATGCGGTCATTCCGGCAGGTGGCAGTGGCACGAGGTTGTGGCCGTTGTCCCGCGCCGGCCATCCCAAGTTCCTCCACCCGTTGACCGGCACCAGCGCCTCGCTGCTCCAGGCGACCGTCGAACGGCTCGCGCCGCTGACCACACCGGATCGGACCCTTGTGGTCACCGGTGCCGCGCACGTCGCGGCGGTGGCACGGCAGCTGACCGTGCTGCCGGAGGAGAACATCCTGGTCGAGCCCTCCCCCCGGGACTCCTGCGCGGCGATCGCGTTGGCCGCCGCGGTGATCGCGGCGCGTGACCCGAACGCGGTGATGGGCAGCTTCGCGGCCGACCACCTGATCCGCGACCAGGACAGCTGGGTCTGCACGGTCCAGGAGGCGGTCCGCGGGGCCGAGCAGGGCATGCTGATGACCGTCGGGATCACCCCGACCCGTGCGGAGACCGGCTACGGCTACCTGGAGACCGGCGATCCGACCGAGGGTGTGCCGTGGCGGCCGGTGGCCGAGTTCAAGGAGAAGCCGGCCGCCGAGGTCGCCGAGGCGTACGTCCGTTCGGGCCGGCACCTGTGGAACGCGAGCATGTTCGTGTGGCGGGTGGACGTCTTCCTCGCCGAGCTGGCCCGCCAGCAGCCGGCACTGCATGCCGGCGTCGCCGCGATCGCCGCCGCCTGGGGCACCCCGGAGCAGGACGACGTCCTGGGCGCGATCTGGCCGACCCTGCCGAAGATCTCCGTCGACTACGCGGTGATGGAGGGCGCGGCCACGGCGGGTCGGGTCGCGACGGTGCCGGGCGACTTCGGTTGGAACGACGTCGGTGACTTCCACACCCTGGGTGACGTGCTGCCGGCCGACGACGCGGGCAACGTGGTGCTCGGCACGGAGGCCAAGCCGGGCGTGCTGCTGCGGGACAGCAGCAACCTCGTGGTCGTGCCGCAGTCGGGTCGGTTGGTGGCCGTGCTCGGTCTGCGCGACCTGATCGTGGTGGACACCCCGGACGCGGTGCTGGTCTGCCCGCGCGACCGGGCACAGGACGTCAAGGCCCTGGTCGACGAGCTCAAGGAGCGAGGCGAAGAGGGCTACGTCTGAGGGCGGCGAGGGCCGGTGCGATCAGCTGGACGGTCCCGCCGGCCAGCGGCTCGGGCAGCTGGTCCGGTGGGAACCAGCCCAGCTCCTCGGCCTCGTCGCTGACCTGCTCCACCGCCGAGGGCGGGGCGAGCACCGCGAACCGGACGTCGTAGTGCGCCGAGCCGCCCTGACACTGCACCTGGTGCACGTCCACGTCGATCGGCACCGGGTCGATGCGCAGGCCGGCGATCCCGGACTCCTCGGTGGCCTCGCGGAGCGCGGCGGCGACCAGGGTCTGGTCGGTCGGCTCGCAGTGCCCGCCGAGCTGCACCCAACGCCCGAACTTGACGTGCAGGCAGAGCAGCACCCGGGAGCCGGTGGAGTCCAGTACCAACGCGCTTGCGGTGACGTGCCCGGGCCGGTGCTGCCGGCTCATCGCGACCGGGCCGGCGGCGAGCAGCGTGAGGGTCCGGTCCCGCGCGCTGGCCGCGTCCGGGCTGGTGGGCTGCCAGCCCTCCAGCAACGCGGTGGCGTCGGCGTGCAGCGCCTTGTACGTCTCGGGGTCGGTGGACTGGGCGGTCGGGCCGGTGATCACGGTGTCGGGCACCCCGCCACTGTACGAGCGCGTGCTCCGTACGCTGGTTCGGTGACTCTGCGACTCGTCGAATTCGTGGTGGCCGGTAACGAGGCCAGCGACCTGTTGCCGGTGCGTTCGGCAACGCTGCTGCGCGCGTACGGTGCCCGGCGGGGCTTCTGGACGGTGCTGGACGAGGGGCCGGTGGAGCGCTGCCTCGCGCTGCTGCTGGAGCGCGATGACGGCGAGTGGACGGCCCGGCACGTGCGGGCGGATGCCGGTGTGGAGAACGGGCGGACCGAGGACGGTGAGGCGCTCGCCCACCACGACGGCTGGGTGTACGTCTTCGGCTCCCACTTCGGCTCGAAGGCTGGCCCGCTGCGACCTCGGCGCGCCTTCGTGGCCCGGTTCCGCGAGGACGAGGCGGCGGCCGGGCCGGTGCCGGTGCACGTGGTGCGCAACTCGTTTCGACTGCACCGGGCGGTGAACGATGCTCTCGCCGCGTCGCCGCTGACCCTCCTGCCGGCGGGGGAGCGGGTGCGGGAGCGGTTCATCGTGGAGACGCTGGCCCGGGGGACCGTCCGGGAGAAGAGCTGGGTGAGCCGGTTGGCCCCGGGCGACCTGCCGTTGAACGTGGAGGCGGCGGCGTTCACTCCGGCCGGGACGGTGCTGCTCGGGCTGCGTTTTCCGGTCACCGACGCCGGTGAGCCGATCCTGGTCGAGGTGGCCGGTGTGCCGGGCATGTTCACGGCCGAGCGGGCGTGGCCGCGGGCGTTGGGCGCGTACGTCTTGACCGGGGTCACCCCGCCGGGGCAGCTGACCGGCTTCCGCGCGATCACCCCGACGGCGGACGGCGGGTACGCGGCCGTGATCGGGTCGATCGACGCGCTGGACAAGGGGTCGGTCCTGCTCGACGACCATCCGGGTGGGGGTGAGGTGACCTCCCGGCACGTCCGCTTCCGGCTTACCGGTGGCGAGGCGGGCGACGGGCGCCGGCTCGTCGGGGAGCAGGTGGCGGACCTGGCGCCGTTTCACCACGTCGAGGGGGTGGCGGAGCTGGACGGGCGACCGTTCTACGTCACGGACGAGGACCATCGGGTCGCGCTCTGGGTCGGCTGAGCCGGCGCGGGGGCGGGATGACCGGACGGCACCTCCGCGGAGCAAGGGCCGCAGACCCTCGTGGTGCCGTCCGATCACCGGGGCCTCCCCGGTCCCGGTGCCCCGGCAGCGCGGGCGTCAAGGACGCGCGGCGCCGTGTTCGGGCATGGGAAGCATGCCGAACCGGCCCCGGAGGCGTCGAGGTTTTTCAGTCCAGGCTTAAAGATGGAGATTAGTGCCGGCCAGGTAGAGTCGAACGGTCAACCGGCATCCCCCTGCCGGCGACACGGGAGCGCTCCATGCTGAAGATCCACTTTTCTGGGGAGGACATCCTCCGGACCCGGGTGGCGCCGGCGGCGGACCCGGTCTGGGAGCTGGTCCTCAGCCTGCACGTGCTGCGCGGCCGCACCCGCGATCCGCTGACCGCCAACTGGCGGCGCAGCGTGGCCCGGGATCTGCGCCAGGACTCCGCTTCCGAGCAGCTCCGCATGCTCTTCGCGTTGAACCCGCCGCGTGGCTACTTTCCCGACTTCCTCACCCCGTACGCCAGCGTCGGCGGCTTCGAGGCCGGGCTGGACGCGGTCCGCAGTACCCCCACCGAGTTGCTGCACCGGGACCTGAGCGTGCTGGCCGCCGAGAATCAACTGCCCTCCTCGGCGGCCGCGCTCGCTCGCGGTGAGGTGTCGGCGCTGCACCACCTGGCCGACTCGATGGAGCAGTACCGGTCGCTGGCGATCAGCCCGTACTGGAGTCGGATCCAGGCCGCAGTGGCGGCGGACCGCGCGCGTCGGGCGCGGGCGCTGCTCGACGGCGGTGTCGAGGGCCTGCTCACCAGCCTCCGGCCGGCGATGCGCTGGGAGAGCGGGGTGCTGGAGGTCCGCAGCTACCCGCACAGCCGGGAGCTGCACCTGGACGGCCGTGGGCTGCTGCTGGTGCCGTCGTTCTTCTGCGCGACCACCCCGGTCGCACTGCTCGACCCGGCGCTGCCACCGGTGCTGGTCTACCCGGTGGACCGGCTGGGCGCGTTGGTGTCCGCCGACGCCAGCGCCGCGTCCGGTGCTGCCCGCGATTCACTCGCCGCGCTGCTGGGCCGCACCAGGGCGGCGGTGTTGCAGGCCAGCGACGAGGGCTGCACCACCGGCGAGGTTGCCCGCCAGCTCAACATCTCACCGGCGGCGGCGAGCCAGCACGCCACGGTGCTGCGCAACGCCGGCCTGCTGGTCAGTCACCGCGAACGCAACAGTGTGCTGCACACGTTGACCCCGCTGGGCCGGGCCATGCTGGACGCGTGACCCGGCCGTTCGCACCGGCTGAGGGCGAGGGCTTCAGAGGGCGAGCGCGGCGCTCGCCGGGCTGCCGGGAGGCGGCGGCAACAGGGTCGACCCGACGCCCTGGGCGGCCAGGGCGACGCGCAGCCGGTGCAGATCGGCGCCGAAGCGGACCAGACCCATCGGCTCGACGGGCGTCGGGGCCGAGCCGAGCAGCAGGTCCGCGCCGTCCGGCCACCCGGGCATCTCAGCGACCAGACCGGCGCGTACCTCGGCCTCGTCGACCAGAGTGAAGACCGTGCCGGGGGCAACCACCCCGGCGACCGCGTCGATCGCCCGTCGCACCGCGGTCAGGTCGGCCGGTGTCGCGCCGGGACCGTCGGTCAGGGTGGCGCCCTCCGAGAGCCCGGCGGCGCGGGCCTCGGCGGTACCGAGCGAGAACAGGTCCTGCGCCGCGTCGCGGATCAACGCCCGCGCGCCACCGGCGTCGTCCGGACTGGTGGCGGGCAGGTAGCCCCGCACCACCGCGACGGGGACCTGATCGCACTTGCCCTTGATCAGCTCGCCGGCACCCGCCAGCTCGTCCACCACGGCCATCTGGGTCAACTGCAACTCGTTGCCGTACGGGTCGACCTCGCCCCGGTGGTCGCGGATGGCCGGCATCCCGGCCACACCGAGCGCCACGTCGGTGAGCCCGTTGCGCCAGGGCCGACCCATCGTGTCGCTGATGATCACGGCCAGGTCCAGGTCGTAACGCTCCCGCAGCGCGTCCCGCAGAGCCCGCGCCGAGGCGTCCGGGTCGACCGGCAGCAGCACCAGTTGGGTCTTGTCCACGTTCGACGCGTCGATCCCCGCCGAGGCCATCACGAAGCCGTGGTGGGTCTGCACGATCCGGGTCGCCCCCCGGCTGGCGACCACCCGGGCGGTCTCACCGGCCAGGACCTCGTCCCGGGCGGCCAGCCGTTCCGGCCCGTCCGCCGGCACGTCGACGAGCCGCCCCTCCGCCTTGGAAACGATCTTGCTGGTGACTACCAGCACGTCGCCGTTGCGCAACCACGGCGCGGCGGTCGCGATCACCGCGGCCAGGTCGTCACCCTCGGTCACGTGACCGATGCCGAGCACCGGCAGAATCTCCAGCCTCACGTCAACTCCACCGCGGCGCGGACCATGGCCGCCGTCGCCGCCTCGTCGGTCATCCGCAGCGGCACCGCGCGGACCGTCACCTCGGGCACCACAGTGCCCGCGTCCTCCTCGGCCACCAGCCAACCGTCGAGCAGGCCGCCGCTCGCCCGGCCGCCGTAGAGCCGACCCACCCCCGCCGCGCTGCACTCCACACCGAGCACGTCCAGGCAGCGGTCGGCCATCCCCCGCACCGGCGCGCCGCCGATGATCGGGGACACACCCACCACCGGCGCCGGGCCGTCCGCCACCGCCTCACGCATCCCCGGTACGGCCAGCACCGGCGCGACGCTCACCACCGGGTTGCTCGGCGCGATGAGCACCAGGTCGGCCGAGGCGATCGCGTCCAGCACCCCGGGCGCCGGCTTCGCCGTCTCCGCGCCGACGAACACGAAACGGTGCGTGGGGATGTCGGCGCGGTACCGCACCCACCACTCCTGGAAGTGGATCGCCCGCTGACCCTGGTCGTCCTCCACCACGGCGTGGGTCTCCAGGCGGTCGTCCGTCGCCGGCAACAGGCGTACGCCCGGCTCCCAGCGGCTGGCCAGCGCCTCGGTGACCGCGCTCAACGGGTAACCGCCGTTGAGCATGGTGCTGCGGACGAGGTGGGTGGCGATGTCCTTGTCGCCGAGGCCGAACCAGGTCGGCTCTGCCCCGTACGCGGCCAACTCCTGTTTGACCGTCCAGCTCTCGCCGACCCGACCCCAGCCCCGTTCCGGGTCGGCGCCCCCGCCGAGCGTGTACATGACGCTGTCCAGGTCGGGGCAGATCTTCAACCCGTGTAACCACAGGTCGTCGCCGACGTTGACAACGGCGGTCACCTCCGCGCCGACGTCACGGGCGTACGCCCGGACCCCGAGCAGGAACCGGGCGCCGCCGATGCCGCCGGCCAGAACCACGATGCGCATGTCGACCATCCTCGCGCACGTGACGCCTCCGATCCGTGGGTGGCCCGCGAGACTAGGCTCACGTGCACCCTGTCCGTTGATGCCCCGAGGGGGAACTCGTGACCAGCCCCGCCGAGCCCGCGTCCGCTGACGCGACGCAGGCCCGCCAGCTGACCAAGCCGCTACGGGAGCTCGCCGCGCTCGCGCTGCTTGGCGCCAACGCCGTGTTCCTCTTCGTGGGCCTGCTCCGGCTCATCGCCCCGAACGACTACAGCTCCTTCACCGACCGCGCGGGCAGCGCCTTCTACGCGTTCATCGGGGTGGAGGCGGTGGGTCTCCCACTGCTGGCGGTGCTGCTGGCCACGCACATCTCGCCGGTGTTGGCGAAGGCGAAGCTGATCACGCAGGCAGCCGTCGTCGAGTACGCGGTCAGCGCCCTGTTCGGCACGCTGACCATGCTGATCTGGACGGTGGGCCGGCTGGCCGAGGCCGAGGTGCTCGACGCGCTGCTCGGTGTGCTCACCCGGTTCGCCTGGATGGTGATCTTCGCGATCGCCGCCTGGGTGGTCTACACCATCTGGCGCGCCCACTACTACGTGCCGCGCCCCAAGCCGCAGCCGGGCGTCTACGGCCAGCCCCAGCCGGGCTGGCCGCAGCAGCAGGGTGGCTGGCCGGCCCCCGGCCGGCCCGGCGGCCAGCCGCAGGGCGGATGGCCGGCCCCCGGCCAGCCCGGCGGCTACCCGCAGGCTGGTCAGCCCGGCGGTTACCCGCAGGCTGGTCAGCCGGGTGGCTACCCGCAGGCCGGCCAGTACGGCCAGCAGTCGCCGCCGTTCCAAGCCCCGCAGTCGGCGCCGCCGCATCCGCAGTCGGCTCCGCCGTTCCCGCAGTCCACGCCGCCGTTCCAGGCGCCGCAGTCCGCGCCGCCGGCGAACCCCGCTCCCCAGTCGGCGTCGCCGTCCCCGGCCGCGCCGCCGCCCTCCGCGCCGCCGTTCGGGCAGCCGCCGTCGGCCGACCCCACTCAGGCGATCCCGCGCCAGCCCGCCGACCCGACCGAGGTCATCTCCCACCCGGCCGACCCGGACACCGACCGCACCCGACACATCAAGCCCAACGACCACCCCGACCAGCCCCGCTGACCCGAAGACCGAGGCGATCTTGCACTTTCGGTAGTCGAAACAAGCGAGGTGTCCCCTAAGCCGGACACAAACTGCAAGATCGCGAACCACAGGCGTCCCCAACTTCGTCGATCATGGAGTTGTGGTGCCAGGTTTGAGGCGTACCAGGCGCTTTGTCACCCACCACAACTCCTTGATCGACGGGGCGAGGCGGGCGGTGCGGCGCAGGGCGGGGTTGACGGCGCGGCGCGGCGTGGGGCGGGCGTGGTGGGGACTGGTTGGGTGTCCTCGCGCTGCGCATAGGGTGAGTGGATGGTTGATCGCACCCACTCCGGCCCGAGCGATGCGAGCGTGCGGCGGGCCCTGGGCCGGGCCGCGAACGGGCGGGCGCTGGATGTCGACGAGGCGACCGCGCTGCTGTCCGCCCGCGGTGCCGCGCTCGACGAGCTGCTCCGGCTTGCCGGCGGGATCCGCGACGCCGGGCTGCGGGACGCCGGGCGGCCGGGTGTGGTCACGTACTCCAAGAAGGTCTTCATCCCGCTGACCCGGCTCTGCCGGGACCGCTGCCACTACTGCACCTTCGCGACAGTGCCGCACCGGCTGCCGGCGCCGTTCCTGGACCGCGACGAGGTCCTCGCGATCGCCCGGGCCGGTGCCGCGCAGGGCTGCAAGGAGGCGCTGTTCACCCTGGGTGACCGGCCGGAGGAACGCTGGCCGGTGGCCCGGACCTGGTTGGACGAACGCGGTTACGACTCGACCCTGGATTACCTGCGCGCGTGTGCGGTGGCGGTGCTGGAGGAGACCGGCCTGCTGCCGCACCTCAACCCCGGGGTGCTGTCCTGGTCGGAGCTGCAACGACTCAAGCCGGTCGCGCCGAGCATGGGCATGATGCTGGAAACGACCGCGACCCGGCTCTGGTCCGAGCCGGGTGGCCCGCACTTCGGCTCACCGGACAAGGAGCCGGCGGTCCGGTTGCGGGTGCTCGACGACGCCGGCCGGGTCGGGGTGCCGTTCACCACCGGCATCCTGATCGGCATCGGGGAGACCCCGGCGGAGCGGGTGGACGCGCTCTTCGCGATCCGCCGCGCCCACCGCGAGTACGGCCACCTCCAGGAGGTGATCGTGCAGAACTTCCGCGCCAAGCCGGACACGGCGATGCGCGGCATGCCCGACGCGGAGTTGCACGACCTGGCCGCCACGGTGGCGGTGGCCCGGCTGCTGCTCGGCCCGAAGGCCCGGATCCAGGCCCCGCCGAACCTCATCGCCGGCGAGTACGACCTGCTGCTGCGCGCCGGCATCGACGACTGGGGTGGCGTCTCCCCGCTCACCCCCGACCACGTCAACCCAGAGCGCCCCTGGCCGCAGATCGAGGAGCTGGCCCGGCACACCGAGCTGGCCGGGTTCACGCTGCGGGAGCGGTTGACGATCTACCCCGAGTACGTGCGTGCGGGCGACCCGTGGCTCGACCCACGGCTGCTGCCGCACGTCGGTGCCCTGGCCGATCCGTCGACGGGCATGGCGGTCGAGTCGGCGATGCCGCAGGGACGACCGTGGCAGGAGCCGGAGGAGGTGTTCGGCGGGCGGGTCGACCTGCACGCCACCATCGACACCACCGGCCGCACCGACGACCGGCGCGGCGACTTCGACAGCGTCTACGGCGACTGGTCCGAGGTCGCTGGCAAGGTCACCCCCGAGGCGGCCGCGCGCCGGGCGGGCGTACCCCCGGTGCCGGCCGGGGTCGGCGCGGACCGTGACCTGGCGGCCGGGCTCAAGCTCGCCGCCGACGACCCGGCGGCGCTGCTCGACCCCCGACACACCGATGCCGCGCTGGCGCTGTTCGGCGCGGACGGGCCTGCGCTCGACGAGCTGTGCCGCCTCGCCGACGACGTGCGCCGCGCTGCTGTCGGCGACGACGTCACCTACGTGGTCAACCGCAACATCAACTTCAGCAACGTCTGCTACGTGGGCTGTCGCTTTTGTGCGTTCGCGCAGCGTGAGCGGGACGCTGACGCGTACCGGCTCTCCGTCGAGCAGGTCGCGGACCGGGCCGAGCAGGCGTGGGCCCTCGGCGCCAGCGAGGTGTGCCTCCAGGGCGGCATCGACCCGAAGATGCCGGTCACCGGGTACGCCGACATCGTGCGCGCGATCAAGGCCCGGGTTCCCGAGATGCACGTGCACGCGTTCTCACCCATGGAGATCGTCACCGCCGCCGCGAAGGCCGGGGTGCCGATCCGTGAGTGGCTGCTCCAGCTGCGCGAGGCAGGGCTGGACACCATCCCGGGCACCGCCGCCGAGATCCTCGACGACGACGTGCGCTGGGTGCTGACCAAGGGCAAACTCCCGGCCGCCGCCTGGGTCGAGGTGGTCAGCACCGCCCACGAGCTGGGCATCCGGTCCAGCTCCACGATGATGTACGGCCACGTCGACCACCCCGGGCAGTGGCTGGCGCACTTCCGGGTGCTGGCCGGGGTCCAGGACCGCACCGGCGGGTTCACCGAGTTCGTGGCGCTGCCGTTCGTGCACACCAATGCTCCGATCTATCTGGCGGGTATCGCCCGACCCGGGCCGACCTGGCGGGAGAACCGGGCGGTGCACGCCATGTCCCGGCTGCTGCTGCACGGCCGGATCGACAACATCCAGTGCTCCTGGGTGAAGCTCGGTGACGAGGGCACCGTCGCGATGCTCCAGGGCGGCTGCAACGACCTCGGCGGCACGCTGATGGAGGAGACCATCTCCCGGATGGCCGGCTCCGACAACGGTTCGGCGCGTACCGAGGAGCAGTTGCGGGCCATCGCGAAGGCCGCCGGTCGTCCGGCGCGCAAGCGGTCGACTGCGTACGGTCACGCCCGCCCCTGACGTCGAACCTTTCCCCGCCACCGGCCGTACCACGCGATGCCGGCGGCGGTCGCGGCGAGGACCGCCGCCGGTGTCCCCTCAGGGGCCCGGCGGCGTCGCGCGACGGCACCGGACCCGTCCGTCTCCGCGGGCGCGCTCGCGCCACCGCCGGAAAGGTTGCCCATGACCAGTGATCAGCGGAAGCGGCAGTGGCCGCGACTGACCCGCCGGCAGACGTTGACCGCCGCGGCCAGCGCCACCCTCGGCGCCGCCGCGCTCACCGTGCCGGGCCTGTCGGCCGCGCAGAACGCGCCCGGCGCGGCCGGACGAGCCGACGAACCGATCGTCGTGCACCTGCGGGACGCCGACTCCGGAACGATGGACGTGTTCGTCGGTGAGACGCGCATCGAGGTACGCGACCGCGGCCTGGCGGACCGGCTGCGGCGCGCCGCCCGGCGCTGAGCCGACACTCCGCCCCGCCATCCTGTCCCCGCCCAGTGAGGTTGGTCCGTCATGTCTTCCCACCGCGAGGCCCCGGAGATAGCCAAGGATCCGGTCGCCGACAGCTCCGACCTGTACGCGTTCGTCAGCCCCGACAAACGCGACACTGTCACGTTGATCGCCAACTACGTGCCGTTGCAGCTCCCCTCCGGGGGTCCGAACTTCTTCGAGTTCGGCGACGACGTGCGGTACGAGATCCATATCGACAACGACGGCGACGGTCGTCCGGATGTCACCTACCGGTTCGAATTCACCACCGAGATCACCAACCCGAACAGTTTTCTCTACAACACCGGCCCGATCGATTCGCTGGACAGCAGGAATTGGAACCGGCGGCAGTTCTACAGCCTGACCCGGGTGGCCGACGGCCGCGAGCACCGGCTGGCGCACAAGCTGCCCTGCCCGCCGTGCAACGTCGGCCCGCTTTCCACGCCGAAGTACGCCGATCTGGTGCGGCAGGCCACCTACTCGCTGTCCACGGGGGAGCGGGTCTTCGCCGGGCAGCGCGCCGACGGGTTCTTCGTCGACCTCGGGGCGATCTTCGACCTCGGCACGCTGCGGCCGTTCCAGCAACTGCACGTCGCCGGGAAGAAGATCTTCAAGGCCGAGGGGGAGCCGGTCAACGCCACCGACCGGATGAACGTGCACAGCATCGCGGTGCAGGTGCCGTTCGAGCGGGTGCGTCGGCGCGCCAACCGGTACGGTGCCGCCGACCGGGCGTCGGTGATCGGGGTGTGGACGTCGGCATCGCGTCGGCAGGTGCGGGTGCTCGGCGACCGGGGCGGGGCGGACACCAGCACCGGCCCGTTCACCCAGGTCTCGCGGTTGGGCAATCCACTGTTCAACGAGGTCATCGTGCCGATGTCCAAGAAGGACCTGTGGAACTCGCTGCCGCCGTCGGAGGACAAGCGGTTCGCCCAGTTCGTCGAGCAGCCGGAGCTGGCCGCGTTGCTGCCGGCGCTCTACCCGGACGTCTTCCCCAACCTGGACAAGCTCACCAAGGCGAAGAAGGCCCGAGCCGACCTGGTGGCGATCCTGCTCACCGGGGTGCCGGCCGGGCTGATCGACGGCTTCACCAACACCACCGGCGAGGTGCAGGCCGACATGCTGCGACTGAACACCGCGATCCCGCCGACCAAGCGTCCGGACCGGTTCGGGGTGCTCGGTGGCGACCTGGCCGGGTTCCCGAACGGGCGGCGGGTCGGCGACGACGTGGTCAGCATCGCGTTGCGGGCCATCGCCGGGGTCACCGTCCCGCTGGTGGACAAGACGTTCCAACCGGACGCGGCGGCCGCCGCGGTCACCCCGGGGCTGAGCGCCGCCGACGTGACCGCGCCGTTCCTCGGAAACTTCCCCTACCTGGGTACGCCGTACGACGGGTTCAACAACCCGCCGGCGGCGTCCTGATCGGGGCGGGGGCGAGCGGATGCACGAGCACGCGTACGGGCCGTCGGAGACCGGGACCGTCGTCCTCGATCTGGGCGGCGACACCGGCGCCCTGATCGTCTACACGGGTCGGGATCTGCACGGCCGGGAGATCGAGATCAGTCGCGATGACGAACGGCGGGTCCACTCGGCGGTGCGTGAGCGTCGGGTGCGGGACGGCTCGTTCCACAGTGCGGTCTATCCCGATCTGCCGAGTGGAATTTATACCGTCTGGTGGGACGACCGTACGCCCGCCGGCACGATTTCTGTCCATGGTGGAGAGATAGCCGAGTTTGCCTGGCCCAGCAGCGGTTTTGGGGCCGCTGGCTGACCTCGACACATCGGTTTTACCGCCGCGCCCCGTCCACATTGTGGACGGGGCGCGAGTGCTGTCCGCAGCTCGACGGGCAGTCTGCGCCGCACCGCGTTAACCTGTCCCCCACCAAGATCAGCTTAGGGGTGGAGGTCTCTGGTGCCGTCCGGTCGGCGACTCGTCGGAGAAGCGCCACGGCAGAAAAGTCGGGCAACTCGCCGGAGAGGGCGTTACTCGGTCGGGGTCTGAATCGATAGGGCAGGTTGCGAGGCTGGACGGCCCGAGTGGCCGACCGGGGGTGTCGGGAGGGCGACTCCATTATCAAGTTTGGCTTGACGGCGCACGCATTACACGCGTGTAATTTGAATGGGGTTGTTCGCACGGAACGCAACAAAACGGGACCGGACGGACAAGCACGCCTTTCGCGTGGGGGGTTGCAGCGGCGATGACGCCGGTGCGCGACAAGGAGGCATTTGATGGACGGCCAGCTTGAGGTGGCCGACCTGCTCGGAAACGCGCCGGAGTGGCAGGAGCGGGCCTTGTGCTCGCAGACCGACCCCGAGGCGTTCTTTCCCGAGAAGGGCGGCTCGACCCGCGAGGCGAAGCGGATCTGCTCGCGTTGCGAGGTCAAGACCGAGTGCCTCGAATACGCACTGGGTCACGACGAGCGGTTCGGCATCTGGGGTGGGCTCTCCGAGCGGGAGCGGCGCAAGTTGAAGCGGCGGGCCGCCTGAGCGGTGCAGGTCTGGGCGGGGGGCCGCCTGAGCGGTGTGAGGTCGAGGCGGTGGGGGCCGCCCGACTCTCCGCTCGGGGGTTGGCTCAGGCGAGCTCGTCCGGGTCTACCCCGAGAAGGTTCGCCACCTGTTCGATGATCACGTCATGGACGAGATCGGCGAGGTCCTCACGGTCCATCGCCCGGAACTCCAGGGGCCGTCGGTACAGCACGATCCGCGGCGGCACCTCCTGCCGGCCCGGGCGGCCGGGCAGCAGCCGGGCCAACGGGACCTCGCCGTCCTCCAGCACGTCCGAGTCGTAGACGTTCAGGTCTGGCGGGACGTCCTCAACCGCGAACTCGACCCCGGCCAGCTCCTTGGCGAACCGACGCTCCAGCGTCTCGACGGTGTCCAGGACCAGGTCGTCGAAGACCTCGGCCTTGGTCCGCGCCAGCGGCACGGTGGCCGGCACCAGCCGCCCGCGCAGGCCGCGCCCGTGCCGGTCACGATGCGCACGCCGGCCGGAGCCGGGGCGGCGGTGTTCCGGGCTCGTCATGAGGCAAAGGGTAGCGCCCGTCTCGGGCTGGTCAGCGGCAGCGCCGCTCCCGTGGCGCGGCGCGCCCAGGACGTTCGACTGTGATCACCATGACGGGCGTGTCGCAACGCGAAGCGATGCGCCGGACCCGGTAATGGAGATACCCTGCCGCACGTGAGGTCACCACGGCGCTGCTCCCGTAACGGCTGCCCCCGGCAAGCGGTCGCCACATTGACCTATGTCTACAACGAGTCGACAGCGGTGGTGGGGCCGCTGGCGGCGTTCGCCGAGCCGCACACGTACGATCTGTGCGAGCCGCACGCCCGCAGTCTCACCGCGCCGCGAGGCTGGGACGTCGTCCGACACGAGGGCGAGTTCGAGCCGCCGCCGCCCACCACGGACGACCTGGTCGCGCTGGCCGAAGCGGTCCGCGAAGCCGCCCGCCCGGCCCCCCGCCCCCCGGAGCCGGACCAGAACCGTCCCGAGAACCCGCACCAGACCGGCCGCCGAGGCCACCTCCGAGTAATCCCCCCCAACCACTAACCCGCGCCCGGCCCGCGCCCGCCCTCACTGGTGTTGATCAAGAGGTTTCGGTCATCAGCCGGCGCGCTTTTGACGCAAACCTCTTGATCAACACCAGTGCACCAGTGGGTGGGTGGGGTTAGAGCTTGGTCCAGGCTTGGGTTAGGACTGTGCGGAGGATCTGCTCGACCTCGTCGAAGTGCTGCTGCTCGGCGATCAGGGGAGGGGCCAGCTGGATGACCGGGTCGCCCCGGTCGTCGGCCCGGCAGTAGAGGCCGGCCTGGAACAGGGCGGTGGAGAGGAAGCCGCGCAGCAGGCGCTCCGACTCGGCCTCGGTGAAGGTCTCCCGGGTGGTCTTGTCCTTGACCAGTTCGATGCCGTAGAAGTAGCCGTCGCCACGGACGTCGCCGACGATCGGCAGGTCGTACAGCTTCTCCAGGGTGGCCCGGAAGGCGTCCTCGTTGGCGCGTACGTGCCCGACCAGGTCCTCGCGGGCGAAGACCTCCAGGTTGGCCAGGGCCACCGCGCAGGAGACCGGGTGGCCTCCGAAGGTCACCCCGTGGGCGAACATGCCGGTCTCGGTGAGGAACGGTTCCATCAGTCGGTCGCTGGCGATCATCGCGCCGAGCGGGGCGTAGCCGGAGGTGATGCCCTTGGCGGTGGTGATGATGTCGGGTTGGTAGCCGTAGCGCACCGCGCCGAAGTACTCGCCCAACCGCCCCCACGAACAGATCACCTCGTCCGAGACGAGCAGCACGTCGTACGCGTCGCAGATCTCCCGTACCCGCTCGAAGTAGCCGGGCGGCGGCGGGAAGCACCCGCCGGAGTTCTGTACGGGCTCAAGGAAGACCGCGGCGACCGTGTCCGGCCCCTCCCGCTCGATGGCCCGACCGATCTCGTCGGCGGCCCAGCGGCCGAACGCCTCGGGGTCGTCGCCGTGCTCGGGCGCCCGGTAGAAGTTCGTGTTCGGCACCTTGATCGCGCCCGGCACCAGTGGCTCGAAGTCGCTCTTGATGCCGGGCAGGCCGGTGATCGACAGGGCGCCCATGGAGGTGCCGTGGTAGGCGATGTACCGGCTGATCACCTTGTACTTGTTGGGCTTCCCGGTGCGCTTGAAGTACGCGCGGGCCAGCTTCCACGCCGCCTCGACGGCCTCGGAGCCGCCGGTGGTGAAGAAGATCCGGTTGAGGTCGCCGGGGGTGAGCGCGGCGATCCTCTCGGCCAGCTCGATGGCCTTTGGGTGCGCGTACGACCAGAGCGGGAAGTAGGCCAGTTCGCCGGCCTGCTTGGCGGCGGCCTCGGCCAGTTCGGTGCGGCCGTGGCCGGCGTTGACCACGAAGAGCCCGGCGAGCCCGTCCAGGTAGCGGCGACCCTGCGCGTCCCACACGTACGCTCCCTCACCGCGCACGATGGTCGGCACCTCGCCGGCGGAGTAGCTCGCCATCCGGGTGAAGTGCATCCAGAGGTGGTCGGTGGCGTTGGCCATGTCAGCCCCATCGGTCGTCGGGCCGGTCAAAGGGGTGAGGCCGGCCGCTCTGCCAACGGTTATCGCACAGTCTCAGCCTCCGAAGCAAGTGTTATCGGCGGTATCACGGTCAGTTGGCGACGGATTTAGCGCACAGGAGTCATGGATGCAACGGAATCCGTACTGCCGCTGACCCGGTTGATCGGCGGTCGGCAGGAGGCGGAGCCCGTGGCACACCGGGCTGGCCGGCCCAGCAGCAACAACGGTGGTGCCTGCGTCGAGGTGGCCGACAACCTGCCCGGCCTGGTGCTGGTGCGCGACAGTAAGGACCGCGACGGCGGCGCCCTGGCCTTCGCGCCGACCGCCTGGTCGTCGTTCGTCGGCGCGGTAGGCGCGGTCGGCGCAGCCGAAACGGTCCGCGCGACGGGTCGCTGATCCACTCGGGTTCACGGAAACCGGGGCATCACGGCGGCCCGAACACCCCGACTTCCGCAAAGCCGAGTGAATCAAGGGGAAGCTCAGGCCGTACCCCAGGTGTAGGTCTGCTTGCGCAGCTTGAGATAGACGAACGCCTCGGTGGAGAGCACCCCGGGCACCGCGCGCAGTCGTTGCAGGATCTCCAGCAGGTGGTCGTCGTTGCGGCAGACCACCTCGGTGAGCAGGTCGAACGACCCGGCGGTGATAACCACGTAGTCGACCTCGTCCAGCTCGGCCAGCCGGTCCGCGACCGCTTCCAGGTCGCCGTCGGTGCGTAGGCCGATCATCGCCTGCCGGTTGAAGCCGAGCTGGAGCGGATCGGTCACCGCCACGATCTGCATCACGCCGGAGTCGAGCAGCCGCTGCACCCGCTGCCGGACCGCCGCCTCGGACAGCCCCACCGCCTTGCCGATCGTCGCGTACGGGCGGCGGCCGTCCTCCTGGAGCTGCTCGATGATCTGCTTGGCCACGTCATCCAGCAGAGCGTGATTGGCGCCGTCACGGACAGCGACGCGTCGACCGCCATTGCTGTTCTCGTGCTGCCGGTTTGTCATTGCCCGCTCCCCATGTCCCGAATCGTGATGTCGCGCGTGTATCCCCGCGTAGTCTGGCGTATTTCGTCGTGCATCGCTATTCCCGCAACGGAATCCCTTGTAAGGGAGGTCACCTCATGTCAGGATCAGTCGTCCATGGCACTTGACCCTCCCGACATTCCCGCCGGCGTGCCTCCCCGTCCCGCCCGCCGACGATGACCCCCTAGGAGTCGTCATGCGTACTCCCCTCCGGCCCCTCTCCCGGCGTGGACTGCTCACCGGCACTCTCGGTTCGGCCGCCCTGCTCACCATGGGCGGCAGCCTCGCGGGCTGCGGCACCAAGGGTGCGCAGCAGACCGAAGCTGGCTGCGTCAGCGAGGACCTCTCCGGCACCGAGAAGAAACTGGCCTTCGCGAACTGGCCGCAGTACATGGACGTGGACGACACTGACGAGTCCAAGCGACCGAGCCTCGACGAGTTCATCACGAAGACCGGCATTCAGGTGACCTACACCGAGGACATCAACGACAACAACGAATTCTTCGGCAAGGTGCAGAACCAACTCGCCGCCTGCCAGAGCACCGACCGGGACATCATCGTGCTGACCGACTGGATGGCGGCCCGGATGATCCGGCTCGGCTGGATCCAGAAGCTGGACCCGGCGAAGATCCCGAACGTGCAGGCCAACCTGCTTCCGTCTTTACTCAACCGCCCCTTCGACGCCGAGAACCGGATCTCCATTCCGTGGCAGTCCGGCCTCGCCGGCCTGGCGTACAACGGCAACGTCACCAAGGAACTGCGGACGGTCGACGAACTGCTCACCCGCCCCGACCTCAAGGGCAAGGTGACAGCGCTCAGCGAGATGCGCGACACCATGGGCCTGCTGCTCGGGTCCAACGGGCACGACCCGGCGAACTTCACCGCCGCCCAGTTCGACGACGCCCTCAACAAGCTCAAGAAGGCCGTCGACTCCGGGCAGATCCGCAAGTTCACCGGCAACGACTACGCGCCCGACCTGGCCAAGGGCGACATCGCCGCGTGCATCGGCTGGTCCGGCGACGTCATCCAACTCTCCACCGAGGACGAAAAGGTGCGGTTCGTCGCGCCGGACTCCGGCGTGATGCTCTACAGCGACAACATGATGGTCCCCAACAAGGCCACCCACAAGGGCAACGCCGAAGCCCTGATCAACTACTACTACGAGCCGGCGGTCGCCGCGAAGCTCGCCGCGTACGTCAACTACATCTGCCCGGTCAAGGGCGCTCAGGCCGAGATGGAGAAGATCGACCCCGAGCTGGCCGCCAACCCGCTGATCTTCCCCGACGAGGCGCTGCTGTCGAAGTCCAAGGTGTTCATGGCCCTGGACGAGAAGCAGGAGAAGGAGTACGAGGGCAAGTTCCAACAGGTCATCGGGGCGTGATGAGGATGGCGCGCGAGACACCCGCCGGCGACCTGCGCCTGGCCAACCTCACCAAGCGGTTCGGCGTCTTCACCGCGGTCGACGACCTGAGCCTGACCATCGAGCAGGGCTCGTTCTTCGCGCTGCTCGGGGCGTCCGGCTGCGGCAAGACCACCACGTTGCGGATGATCGCCGGCCTGGAGGAGCCGACCAGCGGCCAGGTGCTGCTCGGTGACCGGGACATCGCCCGGCTGCGGCCGTACAAGCGACCGGTCAACACCGTCTTCCAGAGCTACGCGCTCTTCCCGCACCTCACCATCTTCGAGAACGTCGCCTTCGGGCTGCGCCGACGCGGCATCCGCTCGGTCGACGACGAGGTCACCCGGATGCTGTCGCTCGTGCAACTCGACGGCTACGGCAACCGCCGCCCCGCCCAGCTCTCCGGAGGTCAGCAGCAGCGGGTCGCGCTGGCCCGCGCCCTGATCAACCGGCCGCAGGTGCTGCTGCTCGACGAGCCGCTGGGCGCACTCGACCTCAAGCTGCGCCGACAGATGCAGATCGAGCTGAAGCGCATCCAGACCGAGGTGGGCATCACCTTCGTGCACGTCACCCACGACCAGGAGGAGGCCATGACCATGGCCGACACCGTCGCGGTGATGAACGCCGGCCGGATCGAGCAGTTGGGTGCCCCGGCCGACATCTACGAGTTTCCCGCCACCGCCTTCGTGGCGAACTTCCTCGGCCAGTCCAACCTGCTCGCCGGCGAGGCCACCGGCGCCAGCGGCGGCGACGTCGCGGTGACGGCGCACGGCACGCGCTTCTCGGTGCCCGCCGGCCGGTCGCGGGCCGACCACGGCCCGGTCCACCTGGGGGTACGCCCGGAGAAGCTGATTCTGGTCGGCTCCGCCGACCAGGTGCCCGCCGGGCATCAGCACGTCACCGGGGTGGTCACCGACGCCTCCTACGTGGGAGTCAGCACGCAGTACCTGCTGCGCACCGGCTGGGGCACCGAGTTGTCGGTCTTCGCCGCCAACAGCGGGACGTCGACGCGAGTGGCGCTCGGCAGCGAGGCCGTCGCGTACTGGGATCCGCAGCACGCCTTCCTGCTGCCCCGCGACGCCGCCGACACCGACCGGACATCGCCGGTGCTCGACGAGCCGGTGGGTGCGTCGTCGTGACCCTGCTGGCCCCCACCGGATCGGGGCACCCGCCACCCGCGCCACCGGCAGCCCGGTCCGGGCGACGCCGGCTTCTGCCGTACCTCCTGTTGTTGCCCGGTGCGGCCTGGCTGCTCATCTTCTTCGGCGTGCCGCTGGTGCAGTTGGCGGCGGCCAGCCTGTACGACCCCAGCGGCTCGCTCTCCACCGGGTACGCGATGACCTGGGCGGTCAGCAACTACCCGGACGTGGTGCAGGCGTACTGGCCGCAGTTCCTGCGCTCGTTCGGCTACGCCGGGTTGGCCCTGGTGTTGGCGTTGCTACTGGGCTACCCACTGGCGTACGCCATCGCGCAGAAGGCCGGCCGCTGGAAGAACCTGCTGCTGGTGTGCGTCGTCGCGCCCATGTTCACCAGCTTCCTGGTCCGCACGCTGGCCTGGAAGACGATCCTGTCGGACAACGGCGCGCTCGTCGGTCTGCTGCGCGACGTGCACCTGCTCGCCCCGGACGGTCGGCTGTTGGCCACCCCGTTCGCTGTGGTGCTCGGCCTGACGTACAATTTCCTGCCGTTCCTGGTGCTGCCGCTGTACGCGAGCCTGGAGCGGCTGGACCCCCGGTTGCTGGAAGCGGCCACCGACCTGTACGCGAGCCCGGTGCAGGCGTTCCGTCGGGTGACGCTGCCGCTGTCCATGCCCGGCCTGGTCGCCGGCACGCTGCTGTTCTTCATCCCGGCCAGCGGCGACTACATCAACGCCGAACTGCTCGGTACACCGAACGAATACATGATCGGCAACGTCATCGACTCGGCGTTCCTGGTCCGACTGGACTACCCGCAGGGCGCCGCGCTGTCGTTCCTGCTGATGGCGGCGATCCTCGCGGTGGTCTTCGGCTACCTCCGTCGAGCCGGCACGGAGGAGGTCCTCTAATGCGACTCTCGCGCTGGTTGGCGGACCGCTGGGTGATGATCGTGGGGTTGCTGGTGCTCGGCTACCTGGCGCTGCCGATCCTGGTGGTGGCCGCGCTGTCGTTCAACCGGCCGTCGAGCCGACTGTCGTACGACTTCAACGAGTTCACGCTGGACAACTGGCGGCAACCGTGTGCCACCTCGGACATGTGCGACGCGGTGGTCCGCAGCGTGCAGATCGGCTTTCTCGCCACAGTGGTCGCCACAGTGCTCGGCACCCTGATGGCGTTCGCGCTGGTCCGGCACCGCTTCCGTGGCCGATCCGGGATCAACGTGCTGATCTTCCTGCCGATGGCCACCCCGGAGCTGGTGATGGGCACGTCGTTGCTGGCCCTGTTCGTGTCGGCGGGCGTACCGCAGGGTTTCTGGACCATCGTGATCGCGCACGTGATGTTCTGCGTGTCGTTCGTGGTGGTGACAGTGAAGGCACGGCTCGCCGGGATGGACCGGCGGCTGGAGGAGGCCGCCATGGACCTCTACGCCAACGAGTGGCAGACCTTCCGGCGGATCACCCTGCCGCTGGTGCTGCCCGGCATCGTGGCCGCCGCGTTGCTGGCCTTCTCGCTGAGCTTCGACGACTTCATCATCACGAACTTCAACGCCGGCACCACAGTCACGTTCCCGATGTACGTCTGGGGCGCTGCCCAGCGTGGCATTCCCCCGCAGGTCAACGTGATCGGCACCGCGATGTTCGCAGTCGCGCTGCTGCTCGTGGGGCTCAGCTCGCTGCGCGGTCGACGGGCCCGCCGCGCCAACCTGCTGGCCGGGCCGTCAGGTCACCTGCGTCGGTCGTCATGACGCTTCCGCATACCGGCCGGGCGTTGGCCGACGCGGCACCCGTGCCGTACTGGCTCGATCGCCCGGACCGCCCCGACCCGCTGCCGCCACTGGCTGGTCGGCACTCCGCCGACCTGCTGGTGATCGGCGGCGGTTACGGCGGACTGTGGACCGCATTGTTGGCGAAGCAGGCGGGCCCGGACCGTGACGTGCTGCTCGTCGACGCCGGGACCTGCGGTTGGGCCGCGTCCGGGCGTAACGGCGGGTTCTGCGCCGCCTCGCTGACCCACGGCCTCGCCAACGGCGTCGACCGGTTCCCCGACGAGGTCGGCGAGTTGGAACGCCTCGGCCGGGAGAACCTGGACGCCATCGCCGCCACCGTCGCCAAGTTCGACATCGACTGCGACTTCGAGCGCACCGGTGAGCTGGCCGTCGCCGTCGAGCCGTACCAACTCGACGGACTGGCCGCCGACGCGGACCTGGCCCGCCGGTACGGCCACCGGGTGCGGCTGCTCGACCGGGACGAGGTACGCGCCGAGGTGCACTCACCGACGTACCTGGGTGGGATGTACGACGCCGACCGGGTCGCCATGGTGGACCCGGCGAAGCTGGCCTGGGGGCTGCGCCGCGCCTGCCTCGACCTCGGCGTACGCGTGCACGAGCACACCCGGGTCACCGGCCTGCGCGCCGACAACGCGGCGCTGCACGCCAGCACCCTGGGCACCGATCCCGCCGCCCACCCGGCCGACAACCGGGCCGCCGGCCAACCCGGCTCGATACGGGCGCGCCGGGTCGTGCTGGCCACCAACGCCTTCCCGCCGCTGCTGCGCCGCCTGCGGGCGTACCTGGTGCCGGTCTACGACCACGTGCTGATGACCGAACCGCTCACCCCGGGCCAGCGCGACGCCATCGGTTGGCGCAACCGGCAGGGGCTCGCCGACACCGCCAACCAGTTCCACTACTACCGGATCACCGCCGACGGGCGGATCCTCTTCGGCGGCTACGACGCCGTCTACCACTACGGCAACCGGGTCGCGCCCGAGTTGGAGCAACGACCGGCCACCTTCACCACCCTCGCCCGCCACTTCTTCACCACGTTCCCGCAGCTCGCCGACGTGCGGTTCAGCCATCGCTGGGGCGGTGTCATCGACACCTGCACCCGGTTCTGCCCGTTCTTCGGCACCGCCTACGGCGGTCGGCTGGCGTACGCGGCCGGCTACACCGGCCTCGGCGTCGGGGCCACCCGCTTCGGCGCCCGGGTGCTGCTCGACCTGCTCGACGGCGGGAACACCCCGCTGACCCGGCTCGACCTGGTTCGCCGCAAGCCACTGCCGTTCCCGCCGGAACCCGTCCGCGCGGTCGGCATCAATCTCACTCGCTGGTCACTGGCCCGCGCCGACGCGCGCGAGGGCCGGCGCGACCTCTGGCTCCGTACTCTCGATCGTTTCGGTTTGGGGTTTGATTCCTGATGCGTGTCCTCCTCGTCGGCGCCGGTGGCGTCGGCTCCGCCGCCGTAGCCATCGCCGCCCGACGGACCTTCTTCGAGACCATGGTGGTCGCCGACCACGACCCCGTTCGCGCCCAGCGCGCGGTCGCCGGGCACGGTGACCGTTTCGTCGCCGCCCAGGTGGACGCCTCCTCGGCCGACGCGGTCACCGCGTTGTGCCGGGAGCACCGGATCACTCACGTGCTGAACGCCGTCGACCCGCGGTTCGTCATGCCGATCTTCAACGGCGCGTTCGCGGCCGGCGCGGACTACCTGGACATGGCGATGTCGCTGTCGCACGTCGAGACCGGCGTGAAGCTCGGCGACGAACAGTTCGCGCTGGCCGACACCTGGTCGGCGGCCGGTCGGCTGGCGCTGTGCGGCATCGGGGTCGAGCCTGGCCTCTCCGACGTGTTCGCCCGGTACGCCGCCGACGAACTGTTCAGTGAGATCGACGAGATCGGTGTCCGGGACGGGGCGAACCTCACCGTCGACGGGTACGACTTCGCGCCCTCGTTCTCCATCTGGACCACCATCGAGGAGTGCCTCAACCCGCCGGTCGTCTGGGAGAGGGACCGGGGCTGGTTCACCACCGAACCGTTCTCCGAGCCGGAGGTCTTCCACTTTCCGGAGGGGATCGGGCCGGTCGAGTGCGTCAACGTCGAGCACGAGGAGGTGCTGCTCATCCCGCGCTGGGTCAAGGCCCGGCGGGTCACCTTCAAGTACGGCCTCGGCGACGAGTTCATCGAGGTGCTCAAGACGCTGCACAAGCTCGGCCTGGACGCGGTCTCCCCGGTGCGGGTACGCGGCGTCGACGTCTCCCCGCGCGACGTGGTGGCCGCGAGTCTGCCCGACCCGGCCACGCTCGGTGCCCGGATGCGCGGCAAGACCTGCGCCGGCACCTGGGTACGCGGCCTCGGCCCGGACGGGCAACCCCGCGAGGTCTACCTGTACCACGTGGTCGACAACGAATGGTCGATGCGGGAGTACGGGCACCAGGCGGTGGTCTGGCAGACCGCCGTCAACCCGGTCGTCGCGTTGGAGTTGCTCGCCAGCGGCGCGTGGGCCGGTGTCGGGGTGCTCGGGCCGGAAGCGCTGCCCCCGATGCCCTTCCTCGATCTGCTGAACGGTTACGGGTCGCCATGGGCGATGGAGGAGCGGTGAGCCCGCCCCGCTGACGGCATCGCGACAGTTTCGTCGTCCCCGGTGGACATCCGATCGCCTGCCGACGCGGTACGTGCAGATCTGTGGCTTTTGTTGGCGCTGACACCCGCATGATCGGCCCTGCCCTGCCGACCTGCCGGGTTGCCGCGCCTGTCGACTCGTCGCCCGCAATCGCGCCCACTGATCTTTCCCGCGAAGCGAAAAGCGCAGGTGACGAACGCGACGGGGGATATTGCAGAATGTGTTTGCGACGACACTCATCGCCGTGACGATGCAACCACCACAGAACCCGGGGCCGCCGTACCCGCCGTCGTTCGGCCAGACGCCCCGACCGAACTGGTTCCGCCGGGCCACTCCCGCCAGCCGGGTCGCCGTGATCCTCGGCTCGGTGACGCTCTCGATCCTGCTGCTCTGCTGCACCGGCACCGCCATCGTCGGCGCGTTGACCGGCGAGCCGGAGCCGACCAAGACCGGCACCGCCGCCGAGCAGCCGCAGCAGCCGATCCTGGCCGCGCCCGGCGAGCCGACCCAGGAAGCCCCGGCCCAGGAGGAGTCGCCGCTCGCCGCGCCCTCCACCGTGCCCTCGTCGGCGCCTTTGTCGGTCGCACCCAGCCCGTCCAGCGCGGCAGCCGTGCCGGTGGTGCAGGTGACGACCGTGACGGAGCGGGCCACGGTCCGGTACGGCGAGCGGACCGTCAAGGACTCGTCACTGGCCGAGGGTAAGCGGGTCGTCCGGACCAAGGGCGTGAACGGCGTCCGGACCCTGACCTACGAGGTGACCACCACCGATGGCGTGCGGACGGCCAAGAAGCTGGTCAAATCCGCCGTGACGAAGCAGCCGGTGACCCAGGTCGTTGCCGTCGGCACCAAGAAGCCGCAGTCGTCGAAGTGCGACCCGAACTAAAGCGGCTGCGTCCCGATCGCCAGCGACGTCGACTGCGCGGGTGGCAGTGGCAACGGCCCCGCCTACGTCAGCGGGCCGATCAGGGTGCTCGGCGACGACATCTACGACCTCGACCGAGACGGCGACGGCATCGCCTGCGACTGATCCCAATCACGCCCCGCCCCGCCCTGACCGGGTGGATCATGGAGTTGTGGTGGGATGAATGCGCTATTACATGGCATCTGTCCCCCACCACAACTCCATGATCGACCCGGCCGGCCGGCCTGTCGTATAGCACCCAGGGGGACGGCTGCGGGGGTTGTGCACAGGGCGGGTGGTTATCCACAGGACGCTCTGTCGGGGTCGAGGGGTTCGAGCTGGTGCAGCAGATTTTTGCGGCATGGCAGAGCCTTTGTATCGATACTCCGAGTTACTCGCGGCCGGCCTCAGCCGGGAACGACTGCGCAGGTTGACCGAGCTGTCCCGCCTGCACCGGCTGTCGCGGAGCATCTACGCGCCATCGGCCGACCAGGCCGGACGCCTACCGGCAATCTTCCGGCGGCTACCCGCCAGCGCCGTCGTCGGCTTTCATACCGGCGCGCAACTGCATGGCTTTGGCGACACGCGAAGCGCCAACGTGCACGTGATCGTGCCGGCGGGGGAGAACGTCCCGCGTATCCGAGGCGTCGTTACCCACGAAGCGGTGCTGCCGGTGCGTGATCCGGTGCTGCTGGCCGGAGTGCCCTGTGCCCCCGCCGCCAGATGCGCGGTGGACCTGGCCCGCTCGTTGCAACGAATGGAAGCGATGCCGCTGCTGGATCTTTGCCTTCGCGTAGGCGCCTGTCAGCCCGACGACCTCAGGGTCGAGGTCGCTCGGCACGATCGTCTGCGTGGAGTCTGCCAGGCGCGCGATCTCGTGCCACGCGCCGATCCTCGGGCAGAGTGTCGGCAGGAGAGCCAGCTTCGCCTGGTGCTGATGGACGGCGGTCTGCCAACGCCGGAGCCACAGGTCTGGGTCTCGGACCGCAACGGGATACCGCTCTACCGCCTGGATCTCGGGTACCGGCGACACCGCGTCGGTGTCGAGTACGACGGTTCGTCCCATCTGGACCGCGTCCGCCTCCGGCACGATCGCGCTCGATCGAACTGGCTCGCCGCCAACGGCTGGCAAATGCGCCACTTCACGGACCAGGACCTCTACCGGCGCCCCGCCCACATCATCCGAACCTTGATCCCCCTCCGCTGCCCCTAGCTGCCGCCCGCGCCCCCGCCCCGCCCCCGCCCCGCCCCGCCCCGCCCCGTCGATCATGGAGTTCTGGTGCCTCATATAAGGCGCGAAACGGGAGTCAACGCCCACCACAACTCCATGATCGACGGGGGTGGGGTGGGGTCTGTGCTTTTCGTGACTCAGCTCACTCCTGGGCGTCAACCGTCGTGGCCTTCGGGGACGGACGACGCAGATGGCGCGACACGGACACGAAGTCGACCAGGACTGGCTTGCGGTGGTTTGCCCGCTGGACAGCCGCGTGGAGGATGGCTGCGGCGGGTGCTTACAGAACCCTTAACCCGGGCCTGCGACGGTATGCCGGGCAAGCCGAACTGGGGGAGCGGACAAACGTGCGGGTGCTGGTGGCGGACGACGAGCGGTTGTTGGCGGACACGGTGGCCGAAGGGCTGCGCCGCCTCTCGATGGCCGTCGACGTCTGCTACGACGGTGACGGCGCGCTGGAGCGGGTCGGCGTGAACCGGTACGACGTCGCGGTGCTGGACCGGGACATGCCCGGGCACACCGGCGACGAGGTGTGCCGCAGCATCACCGACTCACAGGTCGGCACCCGGGTGCTGCTGCTCACCGCCGCGGCCGGCATCCGGGACCGGGTCGAGGGCCTCGGCCTCGGCGCGGACGACTACCTGACCAAGCCGTTCGCCTTCGCCGAGTTGGTGGCCCGGGTGCAGGCCCTCGGGCGACGGTCCACCCCGGCGCTGCCACCGGTGCTCGCCCAGGACGGCCTGACGCTGGACGTGGGCCGGCACCTGGCGACCCGGGACGGCCGCCCGCTCGCGTTGAGCCCCAAGGAGTTCGCGGTCCTGCATGTGCTGCTGCGCGCGGACGGCCAGGTGGTCAGCGCCGAGGAGTTGCTGGAGCAGGCCTGGGACGAGTTCGCCGACCCGTTCACCAACGCCGTACGGGTCACCGTGATGACCCTGCGCAAGAAGCTCGGCGATCCCGCGATCATCCACACCGTTCCGAAGGCCGGCTACCGCATCGGCGGCACGGCGTGAGCTGGACGCCCCGACGTCGGGTGCTGCTGGTGGGGCTGCTGGCGCTGCTGGCCGGCCCGATACTGCCGACGATGGGCAAGTGGCTGTCGGAGGTGACCTGGACCTGGGGGCAGCAGTTCTGTGACCTGCCCATGCCCGGGTTGTCGTCGGTGTGCCGCAACGTGCGACCGGGGGCGTTCGTGCTGCCCCTGGCGGCCGTCCTGCTCGTGACACTGGCCGTCCTGGTGGGGCTCTGGTTCGCCGCGGTGTGGTGCCTGCGCCCGGTCGCTGACCTGGCCGGGCCGATCGGGCACCTCGGCCCGCAGAACCTCGGTCACCGGATCCGGCCCCGGGGCAGCGACGAGTTGGCCCGGCTGTCCCGGGCGATCGACGAAATGATGGAACGCGTCTCCGCCGGGTACGAGGGGCAGCGGCGGTTCGCCGCGAACGCCTCGCACGAGCTGCGGACGCCCCTCGCCGTGCAGCGGACGCTCATCGAGGTCGGCATGGCCAGGGCGCTCAGCGGCGAGCAGTTGGAGCTGCTGACCAGTCAGCTGCTGGAGACCAACGAGCGCAACGAACGCCTGATCGAGGGCCTGCTCGCGCTCAGCGAGAGCGACCAGGGCCTCCGTTCGCGGATACCGCAGCGGTTGGACACGATCGTCGAGGCGGTGCTGGCCGGGCACCTGGACCGGGCCCGGGAGGCCGGGGTCACCGTGGAGACCCATCTCGAACCCCGGGTCGTCGTCGGCGAGCGGGTGCTGCTGGAACGCCTGGTCACCAACCTGGTGGAGAACGGGATCAAGTACAACCGGCCGGGCGGCTCACTGACCGTCGTGGTGAGCGGCGTGCCCGCGCTGTCCGTGGTCAACACCGGCCAGCCCGTGCCGGCCGAGGCGGTGGCCGGCCTGTTCGAGCCGTTCCGCCGACTCGCCCGGGACCGGACCTCGCAGGGCGGCGGGGCCGGCCTGGGCCTGGCCATCGCCCGCTCGATCACCCAGGCCCACGACGGCATCATCGCGGCCCGGCCCGCCGAGTACGGCGGCCTGCGGGTCGACGTCCAGCTACCAACCTTGAACTGACACTTCCACCCACCTTTCCCGGGGTCCACGTACCGCTGGACCCCGCCTGTGGTGTGCCCGAAAAGGAGAGACGATGACACGCACCGTTGGCCAGGTCCGGGCCGATGTCGAGGAGGCCAGCCGCTGGCTTGCCGGCCGCGTGGTCCGCACACCCGTGCTGCGCTCCCCGGTGATCGACGAGCTTGCCGGGGCGCGGGTCCTGCTCAAGGCGGAGAACCTCCAGAACGGCGGCTCGTACAAGATGCGGGGCGCGCTGCGCGCGGTCGGTCGACTCGCCGCGGCCGGCCACACCGGGGTGATCGCGCAGAGCACCGGCAACCACGCGGTCGCGGTGGCGTTGGCGGCCCGGCAGCACGGGCTCGCGGCGACAGTGGTGCTGCCGGTCGACGCGGCATCGACGAAGGTCGACCGGGCGCGCGCGGCGGGGGCGCGGGTGGTGTTCGCCGGCACCGCCGTCGAGGAGCGGGTGGCGGTGGCCGACGGGCTCAGCGACGAGAGCGGTCACCCCGTCATCGACGCGTACGACCACCCGGACGTGATCGCCGGGCAGGGCACCGCGAGCCTGGAGCTGATCGAGGACGCCGAGCGCTTGGGGACGCCGTTGGACGTGTTGGTCGTACCGGTGGGTGGTGGTGGCGGGGTGGCCGGCGCGTGCCTGGCTGCCGCCGGCTCCGGCATCGAGGTGTACGGCGTGGAGCCGGTGGGCTGCGACTCGCTCGCCCGCAGCCTGGCGGCAGGTGTTCGCGTGCCGGTCGCGCCGGCGCCCACCATCGCGGACGGGCTGCGGCCGTCCTGCGTGGGTGAGCTGCCGTTCGCCATCGTCCGGGAGACGCTGCGCGGGGTCGTCCGGGTCGACGACGACGAGATCGCGGCGGCCTTCCGGCTGATCCTGACGGAGCTCAAGGTGCTCGCCGAGCCGTCCGGGGCGGCCGGCCTGGCCGGCGCCCTCCGGCTTCCACCGGCAGGAGACCGAAGGCGGACGGTCGGCGTGGTGCTGACCGGCGGAAACGTGGAGGCGGCGCTGGTGGCCCGGTTGATGGCCCCGCGATCCGCCGACCTGGCTGAGGAAGGGGCGGCGGCGTGAGCGCGCCAGTTCGGATCGGAATCCTGTTCGGTGGACCGTCGGCGGAGCACGAGGTGTCCTGTGCCTCCGCGCTCGGGGTGGCCCGGGCGCTCGCCGGCGGCGGCTACCGCACGGTCGCCATCGGCGTCACCCGCAGCGGCGGGTTCCGGCTGATGCCCGACGCGCTGCTGGCCGAGTTGCGCGACCGACCGGCCGGCGAGCGGGCCATCGACGACCAACTGGTGGTGACCGGGCCGGCCGTCGAGTTGCGGGCCGGTCCGCGTCCGGGCGTCGTGCAGGTGTCCGCCGGTAACGCCCCCGGCGCGGTGCACGCCGAGCTGGACGTGGTCTTCCCGGTGCTGCACGGCCCGTACGGCGAGGACGGTGTGGTGCAGGGGCTGCTCGAGTCACTGAACGTGCCGTACGTCGGGTGCGGCATTCTCGCCTCGGCGGTGGGCATGAACAAGGTGGCGATGAAGCGGGCGCTGCGCGCCGAGGGCATTCCCGTCACCCCGTACGTGTCGTTCGACGCGCAGACCTACCGGGCGGTCGACGACCCGGAGAAGTTGGTGACCGGGCTGAGCCGGCCACTCTTCGTCAAGCCGGCCAGCATGGGTTCGTCGATCGGCATCTCCCGCGTCGGCGAGGGTGACGACCTGACCGCCGCCGTGGAGGAGGCGCTTCGCCACGACCAGCTCGTCATGGTCGAGCAGGGCGTCGCCGGCCGGGAGCTGGAGTGCGCGGTGCTCGGTGGCTGGCGTCCCGAGGCGTCTGCGGTGGGTGAGGTGCAGGTCACCGGCGGCTGGTTCGACTACCAGCAGAAGTACTTCGGCGACGCCGACCCGATGATCGTTCCCGCCGCGCTGCCGGACGAGGTGACCGCGCGGGTCCGCGAGCTGTCACTGCGGGCGTTCGCCGCGATCGGCGGTTGGGGTCTGGCCCGGGTCGACTTCTTCTACGACGCCGTCGAGCTGTACGTCAACGAGCTGAACACGATGCCCGGCTTCACCGCACACTCGATGTACCCGAAGGTGTGGGCCGCCGTCGGGGTCAGCTACCGGGAGGTGGTGGACCGGCTCGTCGAGTTGGCCCGGGTCCGGCACGCGGAACGGTCCGCGAGCACGGCGGGGAGCATCCGATGATCCTGCTCTCCGATCCCCGGGTGGCGGCCGTGCCCAGCGCCGACGACGGCGAGGAGTTCGTGGACCTGCGTGAGCTGCCGGAGTTGCGGCTCGACGGCCGGGCGGCCGACCCGGCCGGGGCGTACTCCCGGTTGCGCGCCGGTGTCGTGGACCGCCTGCTGGCCGCGCAGCGTGCCCTGCCCGGTGGGCTGCGGCTGCTGGTGGTCGAGGGCTACCGGCCGTACCAGGCGCAACTGGCCATCTTCACCGGCTACCGGGACGAGCTGCGCCGACGGCACCCGGACTGGTCACCGCAGCGGCTGCACCGGGAGACCACGAAGTTCGTTTCACCGGTCGAGGTGGCCCCGCACAGCACGGGCGGCGCGGTGGACCTGACGCTGTGCACCGACGACGGGGTGGAGCTGGACCTGGGCACCGCCATCGACGCCACCCCGGAGGACAGCGCCGACGCCTGCTTCACCGACGCGCCGACGATCGGCGGCACCGCCCGTCGGTATCGGCAGATCATGGTGGACGCCCTCGGCGGCGCGGGGATGGTGAACTACCCGACGGAGTGGTGGCACTGGTCGTACGGCGACCGTTACTGGGCGCTGATCACCGGTGCCCCGCACACCCGGTACGGGCCGGTGGACCTGGCCGCCGCACGATCGATACCCGTGCCGGCTGAACGGTAGGACGCTCCGGTCCGTACCGGTGAGTGAAGGACACCACCGAGGACGGGAGTGACGGCGATGAGGGTGCAGCGCAGGCACGTGCTGGCAGCGAGCGTGGCGGTGCTCGCCGCGGTGGGCGTGTCGGTGGGGACCAGCTTCGGGTTCGCCGACACGGCCCCGGCACGGTCGTCGGTCTGCTCCGGCTCGGTCACCTTTTCGGCGGAGGGCGGGGCGCCGGCGGCGACCAGCGACCGGTTCCCGGTGGGGACCCGGCTGCGGGTGACCAACCTGGACAACAACCGGGCGGCCACGGTGACGGTGACCGGCCCCTCGGGCAGCTGCGTGCTGCTCAACGCGGCGGCCATGGAGCTGGTCCGCGAGCCGGGGAAGAACGTGATCCGCCGCAACGTGGTGGAACGCGTCAACGGCGCGGCCCCGCCCGCCGGCGCTCCGGCCCCCGGTACCGTCCGTCCCGGCGCCGCATCGCCCGGCGCGCCCGGCCCGGCGCCCCAGTCGGCGTGCTCGGGCGCGATCACCTTCTTCGAGGAGGCGGCCGGGCCGGCGGCGACCAGCGGGCAGTTCCCGGTGGGCACCCGGCTGCGGGTGACCAACCTGGACAACAACCGGGCGACCACTGTGACGGTGACTGGCCCGTCGGGCAGCTGCGTGCTGCTCAACTCCGCCGCCATGGAGCAGATCCGCGAACCGGGCAAGAACCTGGTGCGCCGCAACACGGTCGAGGTGCTTCGCTGACCTTGGCGGAGGGGCCCGTGCACCAGGCCCCTCCGCCGCTCAGCCGAAGGCGGCGTCGAGCAGGTCGGCACCCCGCCCGAGTTGCCCGTCGGAGATCACCAGCGGGGGCAGGAAGCGCAGCACGTTGCCGTACGTGCCGCAGGTCAGGGTGAGCAGGCCGGCGGCGTGACAGGCCGCCGAGATCGCCGCGGTGGCGACCGGGTCGGGGGTGAGGGTGCCCGGCAGCACCAGCTCCACGGCGAGCATCGCGCCCCGGCCGCGTACCTCGGCGACCCGAGGATCCCGCTCGGCGATGGCCCGTAGCCGGGGGACCAGCACCGACTCGATCCGTCGGGCCGCACCGGCCAGGTCCAGCTCGTGCATGGTCTCGATGGTGGCCAGCGCGGCGGCGCAGGCGATCGGGTTGCCGCCGTACGTGCCGCCGAGCCCACCCACGTGCACCGCGTCCATCAGCTCGGCCCGACCGGTCACCGCAGCCAGCGGCAGGCCACCGGCGATGCCCTTGGCCAGGGTCACCAGGTCGGGCTCGACGCCCTCGTGCTGGCAGGCGAACCAGTCACCGGTACGGCAGAAACCGGTCTGGATCTCGTCGGCGACGAAGACCACCCCGGCCGCCGTCGCCCAGGCCCGCAGCGCGGGCAGGAAACCCGGCGCGGGTACGACGAAGCCGCCCTCGCCCTGGATCGGCTCGATGAGCAGCGCGGCGACGTTTTCCGCGCCGACCTGCTTCTCGATCATCTCGATGGCGCGGGTCGCCGCCTCCGCGCCGGAGAGCCCGCCGTCGCGCAGCGGGTACGACATCGGCACCCGGTAGATCTCCCCGGCGAACGGCCCGAACCGGTGTTTGTACGGCATGTTCTTCGCGGTCAACGCCATGGTCAGGTTGGTCCGGCCGTGGTACGCGTGGTCGAACACGACGACCGCCGGCCGCCCGGTGGCGTGGCGGGCGACCTTCACCGCGTTCTCCACCGCCTCCGCGCCGGAGTTGAACAACGCCGAGCGCTTCTCGAACCCGCCGGGCGTCAAGGCGTTGAGCTGCTCGCACACCGCCACGTACGACTCGTACGGCGCGACCATGAAGCAGGTGTGGGTGAACCGCTCCACCTGCGCCCGGACCGCCTCGACCACCCTCGGCGCCGAGTTGCCCACGCTGGTCACGGCGATGCCGGCGGCGAAGTCGATCCACTCCCGGCCGTCGACGTCGGTGATCGTCCCGCCGGACGCGTGGTCCACGTAGGACGGGAGGACGCTGCCGACACCCCGGGCCACGGCATCGCCGCGCCGCTTGTGCAGCTCCTCGCTCGACGGCATGGGTCAGCTCCCCAGGTTGTGCATGACGTGCTTGATCCGGGTGTAGTCCTCCAGGCTGTAGACCGAGAGGTCCTTGCCGTGCCCGGAGTGCTTGAAGCCACCGTGCGGCATCTCGGAGACGAACGGGATGTGCGTGTTGACCCAGACGCAGCCGAAGTCCAGTCGACGGGTCATCCGCATGGCCCGGCCGTGGTCCCGCGTCCAGACCGACGCGGACAGGCCGTAGTCGACGCCGTTGGCCCAGCGCACCGCCTCGTCCTCGTCGGAGAAGCGCTGCACGGTGATGACCGGCCCGAACACCTCGTCCTGGATGATCTCGTCGGCCTGACGCAGCCCGGAAACCACCGTCGGCGCGTAGAAGTAGCCGCGTTCGCCCTGCCGGGACCCGCCGGTCTGGATCGCCGCGTGGTCCGGCAGGCGGTCCACGAAGCCGCTGACCCGGGTGAGCTGGTTGGCGTTGTTCAGCGGACCGTAGAGCACGTCGGCGTCGTCCGGGGCGCCGGTCTTCGTGTTGCGGGCCTGCTCGGCGAGCGCCGCCACGAAGTCGTCGTGGACGCCGGGGCCGGCGAGCACCCGGGTGGCCGCCGTGCAGTCCTGCCCGGCGTTGAAGTAGCCGCCCAACGCGATGGCCTCGGCGGCCGCCGCCACGTCCGCGTCGTCGAAGATCACCACCGGGGCCTTGCCGCCCAACTCCAGGTGGGTGCGCTTCAGGTCGGGGGCCGCCGCGGCGGCGACCTCCATGCCCGCGCGGGTCGAGCCGGTGATCGACACCAGCTGCGGGGTCGGGTGCGACACGAGGGTACGACCGGTGTCCCGGTCGCCGCAGACCACGTTGAACACCCCCGGCGGGAAGAACTCGGCGGCGATCTCGGCGAGCAGCAGCGTCGACACCGGGGTGGTGTCCGACGGCTTGAGCACCACAGTGTTGCCGGCGGCGAGCGCGGGGGCGATCTTCCAGACCGCCATCATCAGCGGGTAGTTCCAGGGGGTGACCTGCGCGCAGACGCCGATCGGCTCACGCCGCACGTAGGAGGTGTGCCCGGCCAGGTACTCCCCGGCGGACCGCCCCTCCAACATCCGGGCGGCACCGGCGAAGAACCGGAACTGGTCCACCGCCGGAGGAAGCTCCTCCTCGGCGGTGAGCTGGCGGGGCTTGCCGGTGTTGCGGACCTCGGCGTCGACCAGCTCGGCGGCGCGCGCCTCCACGGCGTCGGCGAGCTTGAGCAGTGCCCGCTGCCGCTCGGCGGGAGTGACCTCCCGCCAGCTCTCGAACGCGGTGGCGGCGGCGCTCATCGCCGCGTCCACGTCGGCGGCGCCGGAGACCGGGGCCTGGGCGAACACCTCACCCGTGCAGGGGTCGACCAGATCGGCGTAACCGCCATCGGACGGGTCGACGTAGGAGCCGTTGACGAAGTTGCGCAGCTGCTGCTGGTCACTCATGAGGGATCACTCCGAGGGGGCCGGGGGCGCGATTCTGCGGCGGTTATCGCAATCTCTCTGCCATCTTCGCTACTGAATTCGCGGCAGACAAGGTTTATCGCGACTGTTTCCGTCGGCAGGTCGCTCGGCTACTCTGCTCGGCGTGGAGCCCGCAGCCTTCTTCGTCGCCTCCCGCCCCGCCACCGGCGAGGGTGAGCTGACCGTCCACCACCCGTACGACGGCCGCCCGGTGGGGCGTACCACAGTCGCCACGCCCGACCAGGTCGACGCCGCCGTCGCGGCGGCGGCCGGGGTGGCCGCGCAGGCCGCGGTCCTGCCCGCGCACGCCCGCGCGGCGGCCCTCGACCACGTGTCCCGGCGGCTCGCCCAGCGCGCGGACGAGATCGCCGCCCTGATCACCGCGGAGAACGGCAAGCCGCTCAAGTGGGCCCGCGCCGAGGTCGGGCGGGCGGTGTCGACCTTCCGCTGGGCCGCCGAGGAGGCCCGCCGCTTCTCCGGCGAGTTGCAACGACTCGACACCGACCCGGCCGCCGGCGGGCGGATCGCCCTGGTCCGCAGGGTGCCGCGCGGGCCGGTGCTGGGCATCACGCCGTTCAACTTCCCGCTCAACCTCGTCGCCCACAAGGTGGCACCGGCCATCGCCGTCGGCGCGCCGATCATCGTCAAGCCCGCGCCCGCGACGCCCCTGACCGCGCTGCTGCTCGGCGAACTGCTGGCCGAGACCGACCTCCCGGCCGGGATGTTCTCGGTGCTGCCGCTGCCCAACGACCGCGCCGCCGAACTGGTCACCGACCCCCGGCTACCGGTGGTGTCGTTCACCGGCTCCGGGCCGGTCGGCGCGGCCATCCGCCGCGCCGCGCCGCAGAAACACGTGACGCTGGAGTTGGGCGGCAACGCCGCCGCGGTGCTCTGTGCGGACTGGACCGCCGACGAGGACCTGGACTTCGCCGCGCAGCGCATCGCGACGTTCGCCAACTACCAGGCCGGCCAGTCGTGCATCGCGGTCCAGCGGGTGTACGTGCACCACGCCCTGCACGCCGACTTCCTGCCCCGACTGGTGGCGGCGGTGCGGGGGCTGCGGACCGGGGACCCCGCGTCCGAGCTGACCGACGTCGGGCCGATGGTGTCCGAGGACGCCGCCCGCCGGGTCGAGACGTGGGTGGCCGAGGCCGTCGCCGCTGGCGGCACCGTCGAGGTGGGCGGCCTCCGCGACGGCGCGACCTACCCCCCGACCGTGCTCACCGGCGTGCCGGCGAACGCCAAGGTCGTGGCCGAGGAGGTCTTCGGGCCCGTGCTGGTGGTCGCCCCGGTCACCGACGACCAGGCCGCGTTCGCCGCGGTCAACGACTCGGCGTACGGCTTGCAGGCCGGCGTCTTCACCCGGCGCCTGGACGTGGCCTTCGCCGCCGCCCGCGCGCTGGAGGTGGGCGGTGTGATCGTCGGCGACGTGCCGTCGTACCGCGCCGACCAGATGCCCTACGGCGGGGTGAAGGGCAGCGGCGTCGGCCGGGAGGGGCTGCGCAGCGCGATGGACGACTACACCGAGCCCCGGGTCATGGTGCTGACCGGCCTCGCGCTCTAGGTAGGCAACGCGCCGGGCTATTCGGCCTGCCAGGTGCCGTCGTCGTGCACCCGGGCGGGGGCGCGGCCGAGCAGCAGGGTGGTCAGCGCGGCGTCGATGGTGTCGCCGAGGAACCACTCGCCGGCCTGGTCGAGCGCGAAGACCCGGCCGCGCTCGTCCACCGCCAGGATGCTGTCCTGCTGCTCGGTGCCGATCGGAAAGAGGCGTACGCCGAGCACCGCGCCGAAGTCCGCGAGGGTGTCGGCGGTGTGCGCGATGGTGTGCGGGCGGATGTCGAAACGGGAGATCCACACCTGCTCGCCCCGGCCGCGCCGCGCGCCGACCAGGCTGGGGAACGCGGTGAGCGCCTCCACGGCGGCGGGAAAGACCTCGTGCCGATGGTTGCGCCCCGGCACCGACGTGACGTCCCGTACGGCGGCGGCGGCCATGATCTGATCCCCGATGTGTGGCCGCCAGCCGGCCGCCACCAGCGCGTTCGCGACCTCCGCCGGGAACCGCCCAGGATCGGGGTCGGGTGCCTCCGGCGCCTGCCAGGTCTCGGTGTAGGCGCGAGCCGACTCCGGCAGGACGTTCGCTCGCACCAGGAAGGAGATGCACGAGTCGCAGGGCCGCTCGGCGGGCCCACCAGCGGGATCGCCCGGCTCACGGACCCGGAAGATCTCGAAGCGGGCGCCCTCCAGAAGCGCCGCGGCCTCGGCCCGCCCCATCGGCGCGATGCCCTCGGCGGCGCGGCGGTGGTCGTACTCGTGCAGGACGTCGGAGATCACGATCAGCTCGGCGTGAGCCTCCCCACCGCGAACCAGCTCGCCCGGTGGCAACTGGTCGAGATAGTCGCGGACCAGCGGGTGATGGTTGAGTGGCACGTCGGCCTTCGTGCCCTGGGCCGTCCAGAGCCGTCCGTCGATGGTCAGGTGCGCGGCGGTGTTCGGGGTGGCGCCCCGATGGATTTCCCGGAGCAGCAGGCTCGACGGGTCGACAGTGCGGGGAGCGGTCGGCCCAGCGGGCTGGCTGCGCCGGTACAGCTCCGCCACCACAGTGCTCGGCACCCGAGGCCAGGTGGTGACCTTGCCGGTCTGCTTGTCGATGACGGTCGTCGGCAGGTCACCCGGCACCGTGCGCACCTCGGTGGGCACGACGGACGTGATGACCCACCCCAGGTCGAACTCGTCGACCATGGCGGTGCATTCGTGGCCGAGACGCTGCGAGTCACGGCGGGCCCAGGTGGCCGCGAGCTGCTCGGCCTGTTGACGGTCGATCACGCATTGAAACTACCGGACTACACGGATCGATGGCGGCCGGTATTGTCTTGCTCTACCGACGGTGACGGGAGGGCGGCGGTGGACGAACAGGCGGACCGGGGCGTCAATCGCGAGCTACGGGCCCGATTCGACGACGTTTACGGGCAATACCAGCAGCTCAGATCCGGTTTGGACACACTCCAGACGCGACTCGCCGCGCTGCGGGTGACCCGCCGGTCGGCTGACGGGCAGGTGACGGCGACAGTGGGCGCGCAGGGCCAGTTGATCGAGGTCGAGCTGACGCCGGCCATCTACCGGGACCGCGACGCTGACGCGCTCGGCCGAAAGGTCACCGAAACGATCCGGGCCGCCGCGACCGCCGCCGCCGACGCCACCCGCGACCTCGTCGCCGAGAGCATGCCGGCCGGCTCCGGAACGATGGACTTCCTCAAGACCGGCGATTACGCCACGCTGCTCGGTCGGGCCGACGCCGTACTCGGCAAAGGTGAGGCGAAGCCATGACCGACGGGCAGCTCTGGCTCGATCCGTCCCGGGCCCTCCGGGGTGGTGCCGACCTGGCGCTCGCCGGCGAGGCGGTGACGGCCCGCCGTGCGGCGGAGGGAGGCGCGATCGAGGCCGCCAGCGGCGCTCGGCCCTGGGGTCGAGACGACATCGGCGCCGCCTTCGAGCGCAACTACCGCGGGTTCGAGCAGACCGTGCTGCGGGCGTGGGCCGGCGTCGGGCACCGGCTCACCGAGCTGGGCAGCGACGTGGTCGAGGCGGTCGACGCGAGCGTGCAGACCGACGGGGCCAGCGCCGCCCGGGTCGGTCGGGCCGCCGACCGGCGCTGACGGCCGACGATCCCGATGAGCGTGCTGCCGAGCCCCATCCCGCACCCGCTGGACTACGCGCCGTGGGACGTGCCCGGCTGGATCTACGAGGCCCTCGACTGGGTGGTCGGCGTGCAGTGGCCGGAGGGCAACGAGCGGGCCGTCTGGGACGTCGCCGACCAGTGGTACGCGGTCGCCTCCGTGCTCGCCGGGCCGCACGCCGACGCCGCCGCGGCCGCCGTCGAGGTGCACAACGGGTACGGCGGCGTCGGGGCTGTCGACGCGGCGTTCGAGGCGGCCTGGCGGGGGATCGCCGAGGGCGCCGACGCCCCGCTGCCCGTGCTGCTCGCGGTCACCGCCGACCTGGGTCGACTGGTCGAGGAGTGCGGTTGCGACATCGAGGGCGCCAAGCTGGAAGTCTGGATCGAGCTGGGCATCCTGGTCATCGAGTTGCTCACCGTGGCGGTGGCGGCGGTGTTGACCGCCGGTGCGGCAACCCCGGCCGCCGGTGCGGCGATCACCGCGACGCGGCTGCTGGTTCAACAGATCTTCAAGCGGCTGATGGGCCAACTGGCCAGCAAGTCCCTCAAACACGGGCTCAAGGAGGCCGGCGAGCGGGCCGCCAAGGAGGTCGCCCGAGGTGGTGCACGCGGGCTCGCCAAGCGGGCCGCCCGGGGAGGGCTGGAGGAGGCCGCCGAGGAGGCCGGGGTCACCCTGGCCACGCAGGCGTACCAGAACTCCACCGGGCGGGCACACGGCCTGGACCTGACCGACCTCGGCGCCTCGGCGGTGGGCGGGCTGGCCGGCGGGGCGGTGGCGCCGCTGGCCGGCCTGGGTCGACACGCGACCGGGCGAGCGGCGAAAGTCGGGGAGCACCTGGGGCGGGAGATGACCGGCGAGGTGCTCGCCGAGAGCGCCGCGAGCCTGGCCACCGGTCAGGGCCTGACCTCGATGGAGGACGTGGCGCGCGCCGCCGCGTCCGGGGCCACCGGTTCGGCGACCGGGCAGACCGACCACGCGCTACGCGCCCGGCTCGACGCGCAGGCCAACGCCCTCGCCGGAGCATCGTTCACGGGCCCCTCCCTGCCGCCCGTGCTGCCTGTCGCGGGGGATGCGGCTCTCTCGGGGGTGTCGTCCTCCTCGGGGGCCGCGTCAGCGGCGGTCTCACCTTCGGTGGCGGCTGCGGCTGCGGGGGCTGCCGGTGGTGTGGCTTCGGGTGGTCTGGTTACGGCTGCGGGCGTTCCGGCGCAGGCGACGGAGTCCGTCGCCGCGTCGCCGCCGAACCAGTTGGCTGCGCCGACGTCACCGGTTGTCGAGCAGTCACGGGGAGCCGGGCTGGCGCCTCCGGTCGCGCCCTCACCGATGCCGGTCGGTGCGGTGTCCGAGGTGGACGTGGCGGATCGATCGGTAGGCGCTTCCGAGGCGACACCGTCGACGGGCGGGTCGTTCGGGGACAGAGCGGACGTCCCGCACCCGGTCACGGCCGATCCCACGCTCTCGGCGGTGGGTGCTGACCCGACCACGTCGGCGGTGGGTGCTGACCCGAGCCGGTCTGTGGTGGGTGCTGATCCGAGCCTGTCGTCGGCGGCCGCACCCGTGGCCGGCCCCCTCGAAGCGGGCGGCGGGCCGGCTGCCACCGGTACGCCGCCGGCCCACCCCGGCAGCTCGCCGCACCCCACCACCTCCGGACCGACCGCCTGGTCTCCGGCGACTGGACCCCCAGCACCCACGATCAACCCCGGGCTGGCGGCGCCGGTCACCTTCGGCGTCCCGACCACCACCAACGGTCCGCTGCCGGTCGCCCCCACCCCGCCAGCGGTGGGTCGGTTCGCCGTGCCGTCGCGCATCCCGAGCCGGGAGACACCCGCACCGGTACGAGCGCCCGACCATCCGGCCCGGGTAGGGCGTCGATCCCCGTCGACGTGGCCGCGTTCGGTGCCCCGACGGTGCGTGAGCCCGAGACCAACGACGCGTACGCGGCGCAGTGGGCGGCAGCGGCGGAAGCCGCCGAGCGCCGGCGCTACCAGGACCACTACGAATCGCTGCGGATCGGGTTCGAGAACAACCGCCGGCAGGCCGAAGCCGCCCGACTGCGCACCCGTGCCGTGGAGCACGATCGCCGAGCCGTCGAGTACGCCACCTACGCCCGGCAACTGCACCAGGCCGGCAACCGGCAGTGGGCCGACGGCTGGCAGCGCGCCGCGAACGAGGAAGCTCGCGCGTACTCCGAATGGCGTGACCTGGCAGACGCGGTGCTGGCCGGCACCACGGCCCCGCCGGTCGTGGACATCAGCGCCACCTTCGAGCACGCCAACCGGGACGTGGGCGCCCTCGCGCTCGGCGCGGTGGAATCTGCCGGCCCGTCCAGGCTCACCGGCGACGACGATCCGCCGCCGATCGACGACTCCCGGCCGTACGGGCAGCCCGGAGGACTCCGGCCACCGCTCGCCCTGCACCAGGTCGACGTCGAACGACAGGTGCCCCGCGATCCGGACGGCACCGTCACCCGCACCGCTGACCCCCGACAGGGCGGCTGGTTCCGACTGCTCAACGACGGTGGTCCCGCGGCCGACGCCACCCGGGGCATCAACTGCCTGGACTGCACACTGTCGCTGTTCGAGACGTGGGTGCACGGGCGCCCCCGCGTGTCGGCGCCACGAACCTTCGACGGCTACCTCGACGGTGACATCCGGCGCCCCATCCGTGGCGAGGCGGGCGGCCCGGGCCGGGTGGAGGACGTGACCGGCGGGCGCTTCCAGCAACTCCTCGCCCCCGGCCAACGTACGGACGCCGCGCAGGCGCGGCAGGCCGCCGACCGGGGCTACCGCAACCTGCACGACCAACTGCTGCTGGGCGGCCACGGCAGCTACTCGTTCCTGGTCACCGAGTGGGCGCACGGCGGTTCGCACGCCTGGGTGGCGCTCAACCAGAACGGCACGGTGCTCTACGTGGACCCGCAGAACGGCGTGGTCCGAGACCGGCCGATCTACCCCAACGTGGTCGGCATCGACGCGCTGGTGCTGAGCGGGGACGGCAGACCGATGCCGCTCGGCGGACTACCCCGGGGCCGGTTCAGCGAACGGCCCGACCTGCCGGATCACCCGCCGACGCACGACGACGGCGGCCACGGCGACCCGTACATCAACCGGATGTACCTGCTCCTCGACGGCCCGGGCTCAGCGCCGCAGCCGGACGGGCCGGGTGGTGATCCGACCGCGGCAGAAGATCGGGGCGACCGCGGCTGGCAGGCTGCCGGTCCGCTGTTGCCCGCTGATGAATCTGGCCGTCAGTTGAACCCGAAGGATTGCGAGTTCCTCGGCATCACGCCCGATGCCGTCCTGGCCTGGGCCGACAGGTCGGCACCCCTTGGAGCTACCCGGGCGCAGTTCGCACAGATGACGGCCGAACTCTTCGATGCATTGCGGGAGGATGGCCTGGACCTGTCGACTGTCGACATGCGGCTCCAGGGCTCATCGGCTCGCTTCTTCTCGGGTCCCCACAAGCAGATGCCGTCGGAGTCCGAGTTGGTGGACAACCCGGAGGCGTTGGCGCGTTTGCAGGACTGGTCACAGGTGGCGCCGCTTCCACTGCGTAGGCCGTTCGACTCCATGTATCGGTTAGGCCTGGAAGAGCCGAGCGACTACGACTTTCAAATTTCCTCGGATGAGATGGTGGAGCGGGCTCGGCAACATGGGGCCGAGACCTATCCTGGCCTTCGTGTCGTCAACGCGAGGTACGGCTTCGTGACGAAGAAGGTGGCGCGAGAGTGCTTCCCTCACCTGTTTGATTGGGCCGAACGGCACGCCCGTGATCTGGGCCGCGACGTGGTGCCGGCGATTTTTCCTGGTTCCGGTCCGCCGGATCGAACCGGAACCGGAGTGTCGTCCCACTTCCAAGATTCGGACTGGATTGTTGGGGAGCCAGATGTCAGCTAGTTGGGTAATTGATCTGCACGGGGACGTAGACCGAGCCACTTTGGGCCGTCTCCGGGCAGTGCTCGGCCTGAGTGAGGTCGGGCGGCTCGGCGACGACTGGGACGAGTTGTTCGGCGAAGTCAAACGGACAATCGCAGGGGTATCTACGAGCGTTGGGCTTTGGCGCGACGTGGACAGCCGAGGATGGCGCCTCGACATCGACCTGCTGGCGGAGCCGGGCGACTCGGACGTGCAGGATCTGCTGGCTGCGGTCCGGGCGGAGGTTGAAGCGGCGGGCGTACAGGTCGCTTCGATCGCCAGTCGCCGCTAGGCGTCACGGCCGGCGCTCGTTCGTGGGATTCGGCAGCGGACGTTCGTCATGTTCGAGGAGCAGCTTCGCGCGGCCGGTGATCCTGGCGCGGACCCCGATTTAGCGAGAGTGAAGTAGGCATGCTTCGCGGATGGACAGACGGAGGGACGGGTCGATGACGACCGAAGGACTGGACGCTCGGCTGGTACGGGCGCAGGTGCGGTACGAGCAGGCGGTCTTCGGCGGCGACGCGAAGTCGTTGGACGAGGCGGAGCGGGACCTCACCGCGCTGGACGCTGATGTGGCGCTGGCTCGGGGGCGGCTCCTGCACGCCCGGTTCCTCGACACCGGGTTGGAGGACGCGGAGGAACTGCCGCTCTTCGAGCGGGCGGCCGGGCTCTACCGGGAGTTGGGTGATGCCCGCGGTGAGGGCGAGTCGCTCTTCTGGGTGGGCACGGTCCACCAGGTGATCCGGCAGGACCAGGCGGCCGCTGACCCGGCCTTCGCCCGGGCGCGCGAGTTGGCTACCGCGGCGGGGGATGAGCTGACGCTGTCGTACGTGTTGCGGCACCTCTGTTTCGGTGAGCAGGCCGCCGGTCGTGTCGATGGGGCGCGGGAGTTGTTGACCGAGTCGACCCGGTTGCGCCGGAAGTTGTCCTTCACCGCCGGTGTCGCGGCGAATTTGATCGGTCTGGCGGATCTGGCCGCGAGCGACGGTGATCGGGATGCTGCCCGTGAGCTGCTGGACGAGGCGGCCGGGCTGGCGGCCGACAGCGGCGCGCACGGGGTTGGTCGGTGGGTCGAGGAGGCCCGCGACGAGTTAGGGCTTGCCTGAGCGTGGAAGGCGATCGGCGGGGTTGGAGCCCTGGCGGCGTCGAATAAGATCGACGCGTGGCGAGATCCGGTACGCAGAGCGACAAGTCCTACCTCTGGACCTGGCCGGTTGGCATCCTGATCGGCCTGGCGATCGGCATTCCCGTGTTCGGTGCGAAGGGTGGTGTGGCCTTCGGTGTCGCGCTCGGCATTGCCTTCGTATTCGGCCTGGGTGCGATCAGGGGCCGGGCCGCCGGTGACCCTGCCCGGGGTGGCCCGGACGGTAGCGCCGTCGGGGATGGCGCCGACGCCTCCGGCCGAGGGTGATCGACTCCGGTTCCTTGAAGTCGGGGCATCCAGGGCCGTGGGATGGCCCGGCTTCCGTGAAGCCGAGTGGATCATCGCCAGCGCCGGGCACGACGAGCGCCGGGACCGCAGGGCCGGGCAGTGTTGCCGAGGCGGTGGCCGTACAGGAGGAGTTGCGGCCGCTGGTGGACCTGGTCGGGCCGGGGCCGAGCGTGCCCGCGACGGTGGCCGGCCTGGACGTCGCGTACGCCGAGGGTGGTGACCTGCTGGCGGCGGCCGTGACGGTCCTGGACGCCCGGACCCTGGCGGTGGTGGACTCCGCGGTCGGTGTGGGGCGACCCGCGTTCGACTATGTGCCGGGGTTGTTCGCCTTCCGTGAGTTGCCCGCGTTGCTCGCCGCGCTCGACCGCCTGACCACCATCCCGGACCTGCTGGTCTGCGACGGGCATGGGCTGGCCCATCCGCGCCGATTCGGGCTCGCCTGCCATCTCGGGGTGGTCACCGGGTTGCCCGCGATCGGGGTGGGAAAGACGCCGCTGGTCGGGGTGTGGGATCCGCCGTCCGCCGAGCGGGGCTCCTGGTCGTCGTTGCGCGACGGCGGTGACGTCGTCGGTCGGGTGCTGCGGACCCGTGACGGGGTGAAGCCGGTCTTCGTCAGCGTCGGCCACCGGATGAGCCTGGAGAACGCGACCGCGCAGGTGCTGGCGTTGACTCCGCGCTATCGGCTGCCGGAGACCACCCGCACCGCCGACCGACTGTGCCGCGACGCCCTCGCCGAGGCAGAGCAGGCCCGCTGATTGGCTGGTCACTCCGGTCACCAGCAGGCCGGCGGGACGAGCCGTAAACCGTAACGCCGCACACATGCGGGGCGCTCTATAACCGGTGGCATAGGTGGGCCGGTAGTAGCCTGACCCGCGGACCCCACCCGGGGAGAACGGCGAGGTAATCATGACAGTGCGTCGACGCGTGGCACGGCTCGCGGCGGTCTGCGGTCTTGCGGGCGGCCTGGTGATGCTCGGCGCGTCGCCGGCGTTGGCCGATCAGGAATCGGTCCGGGTGGGCGCGGCCAGCAGCTTCGCCGCCGGTGGTTCCGCGCAGGGGGTGAACGTCGCGGTGCGCAAGCGCACCGACGGGTGCGTCCTGCTGCGTACCGCGCTGGGCTTCAGCCTGGAGGGTCTCCAGCCGAACCAGGTGGCGGTCGAGGTCAACGCGGGCGGGCGCTGGTTCCCGGTGGCCGTCACCGGTGGCGCCGGCACCGTGTCGACCGCGCAGACGTCACCCTCGAAGCCGACGCTGTGCAAGGGCAAGAGCATCACGGTGCGCTACCGGGTGGCGTTCGCGGCGGGTTCGCCGGGCGGCCGTCTCCTGGTCACGGGCGCGGGCATCAGCGCCGCCGGCCAGACGCTGGGTCACGCCACCGACGCGGCGCGGCTGACCGGAGCGCGGGTCACTCCGTCGCCGACTCCGTCGCGATCGAAGACGCCGACGCCTACTCCGAGCCCGACCGAGGTCGCGACCGTCGACGAGGCGGTGAACCCGGCGGCGCAGGGCGGCGTCTCCGCAGCGCCGAGCACCACGGCGACCGCCGCCGAGTCGTCCGGAGGAGGATCACCGGTGATGTACTTCGGCATTGTGCTGGTGGCGGTCGGCCTGCTGCTCATCGTGCTGCTGTTCCGTCGCTCGCGGCAGGACCGGAAGCCGTCCGACGACGAGCCCGGCACCCTGCCGGGCAACCCCGGCGGCACCACCTACCGGGCCGGGGGCGGGTTGCCGGCCGCGCCCGGTCGCCCCGGTCAGGTGTACGGCCAGCAGCCGCCAGCCGCCGCGTGGGGTGGTGCGGTGCCGTCACCGCGTCCCGCCACCGGCGGGGTCTACGGTGCACGGCCGGACACCCCCGCTCCGGAGGCCACCCAGCCGATGCCGGGTCGACCCGATGGTCGTCCGAAGCCCGGTGACCCGCCCACCGACGGGGGCGGCCACACCGTGTTCATTCCCCGGCTCCCCAGCTGAGCGGAGGACGGCCCGGCCCTCCGTTACGCTCAGGATCGGTGTCTAACCTGCGGCCAAGGAGTGGAAAACGTGTCTGATCTGTCCCAGATTGTGAAGGCGTACGACGTCCGCGGGACGGTGCCGGACCAGTGGGACGAACGGGCCGCCGAGGCACTGGGCGCCGCCTTCACCCAACTGCTCAACTCCACCGACGAGCCGGGCGACGCCGTCGTCGTCGGGTACGACATGCGGGCCACCTCGCCCGGCCTGGCCGCCGCGTTCGCCGCCGGTGTACGCGCCGAGGGGCGCTCGGTGATCGAGATCGGCCTCGCCTCCACCGACCTGCTCTACTACGCGTCCGGCTCGCTCGACCTGCCCGGCGCGATGTTCACCGCCAGCCACAACCCCGCGCAGTACAACGGCATCAAGATGTGCCGCTCCGGCGCGCGCCCGATCGGCCAGGAGAGCGGCCTGGCCGAGATCCGGGAGCGGGCCCAGGCCCTCCTGGACTCGGGCGACGCTCGTCCCGCCGGTGCGCCGACCCGGCCCGCCGAGCGGCGTGACCTGCTCCCCGACTACGCCGGCTACCTGCGCAAGCTGGTGGACCTCTCGGGCATCCGGCCGTTGAAGGTGGTCGTCGACGCCGGCAACGGCATGGGTGGCTTCACCGTTCCGACGGTGCTGGGTGACGCGGCCCTGTCGCCGCTGCCGTTGGAGATCGTGCCGCTCTACTTCGAGTTGGACGGCAGCTTCCCCAACCACGAGGCCAACCCACTCGACCCGGCGAACCTGGTCGACCTCCAGCGCGCGGTGGTCGAGCACGGGGCCGACATCGGGTTGGCCTTCGACGGTGACGCCGACCGGTGCTTCGTGGTGGACGAGCGCGGTGAGCCGGTCTCACCATCGGCGATCACCGCACTCGTTGCCGCCCGTGAGCTGGCCAAGCACCCGGGCTCCACGGTGATCCACGGCCTGATCACCTCCAGCGCCGTCGCGGAGATCATCCGGGAGCACGGTGGGCAGCCGCTCGTCGCCCGGGTCGGGCACTCCTTCATCAAGGCGGAGATGGCCCGCACCAACGCCGTCTTCGGCGGCGAGCACTCCGCGCACTACTACTTCCGGGACTTCTGGTTCGCCGACACCGGGATGCTCGCGGCGATGCACACGTTGGCCGCGCTGGGCGAGCAGTCGCTGCCGCTGTCCGTGTTCGCCGGTGAGTACGAGCGCTACATCGCCTCCGGCGAGATCAACTCGACGGTCGCCGACCAGGCGGCGGCGGTGGCCGAGGTGCGCGCCGCGTACCCCGACGCGGTGGCCGACGAGATGGACGGGCTCACCCTGCGTTTCCCCGACGGCGCCTGGTTCAACCTGCGCGCCTCCAACACGGAGCCGCTGCTGCGGCTCAACGTCGAGGCGCCCACCCGGGATCGGATGGTCTCGCTCCGGGACGACGTGCTCGACCGCGTTCGCCGATAAGATCGCCTGCGCCGGTCGGCACCGCCGTCGGTCAAGCCGTACACGTGGAAGGAGCCGCGCCATGGCCCTGGATCCGCAGTTGCTCGAGATCCTTGCCTGTCCGGACACGCACCACGCCCCGCTCACCTATGACGCCGAGGCGCAGACGTTGACCTGTACGGAGTGCGGTCGGATCTTCGAGGTCCGCGACGACGTGCCGGTGCTGCTGCTCGACGAGGCGCGCGGCGGCCCCGGGCAGTCCTCATGATCGACGGTACGGCCGGGGTCAGCGGACGTCGTGACGCCGACGAGGCCCTGCTGGACAACCCGCAGGCGTTGGCCGAGGCCGACCCGGGCGGCATGCTCCGGCACACGGCGTCGGCCGGCGCGCAGGTTCGCGAGAGCGCCGCGCTGGCAGCCGAGGCGAACCTCGCGGTGCTCGCCGACGACGGGCGGCCCCGAGCCGTCGTGATCGCCGGCATCGGCACGGCCGGGCGTACCGGGGACGTGCTGGCCACGGTCGCCGGGCCACGCTGCCCGGTCCCGATCATCGGGCACCGCTCCGCTGGCGTACCCGGCTGGGTGGGCGCGGCCGACGTGGTGATCGCGGTGAGCGCGTCCGGACGTAGCCCGGAGGCGCTCGGCGCCGCCGAGGCTGCCCACCGCCGTGGTGCCCGACTCGTCGCCGTGGGTGCTCCGGACTCGCAGTTGCAGTCGATCGCCGAGCAGGCCCGGGCGCCGTTCATCCCGGTGCCCCGGCGTGCCCCGGCCCGGGCCAGCCTCTGGGCGCTCACCGTGCCGGTCCTGCTCGCCGCCCGTTCCCTCGGGCTCGTGAAGGTCAACGAGGCGGACCTGGCGGAGACCGCGGCCCGGCTCGACGCGGACGCCGACCGCTGCCGGTCCGCCGCGGAGTCCTTCGTCAACCCGGCGAAGTCACTGGCGCTGGGTCTGGCCGGCTCGATCCCGATCGTCTGGGGTTCGTCCCCACTGGCCACGGTGGCGGCCCGACGCTTCGGCGACACCCTGTCGGCCAACGCTCGCTACCCGGTGGTCACCGGAGCGCTGGGTGAGGCCGGGCGGGGGCGCGTCGGGCTGCTCGACGGCGTCTTCGGCGGCCTGGCGGAGGGGGAGCGGGACATCTTCGCCGACTCGGCCGAGGACGACGGCGAGGGCACCCGGTTGCGGCTGGTGCTGCTGCGCGACGGCGGGCTCAACGCCGAGGACGACACCGACGAGCCGCTCGCCGTCGAGGAGCGCCGTGCGGACGCGGTGCAGACCCTCGCGGAGCGCCGTGGCGTGCGGTGCGACGTGGTGACCGCCGAGGGCGGCTCCGCGCTGGAGCGGCTGGCGTCGCTGATCGCCGTTCCGGATTTCGCCTCGATCTACCTTGCTCTGGCACATGGGCTGGACCCGATGGCCGTTCCGGCCATCACCGAGATGAAGGAGCTGTCGAACCAGTGAACGAACGTAGGGGGCGGCGCGTCATGCGCGGACCGGGCGGCTTCGTGCGGCGAAGCGGAGCGGTGGCATGAGCGCCAACGGTGGGACGAAGGCGATTGTCGCCGCCCTGCTGGCCAACATCGGCATCGCCGTCACCAAGTTCATCGCGTTCCTGCTCTCCGGCTCGTCGTCGATGCTGGCCGAGGCGGTCCACTCGGTCGCCGACTCCGGCAACCAGGGCCTCCTGCTGCTCGGTGGCAAGCGCGCCAAGCGGGCGGCCACGCCGGAACACCCGTTCGGGTACGGCCGGGAGCGCTACATCTACGCGTTCATCGTGTCCATCGTGCTGTTCAGCATCGGTGGCCTGTTCGCCCTGTACGAGGCGTACCACAAGTGGGACCACAAGGAGGGCATCAAGGAGTGGCACTGGCTCCCGGTGGTCGTGCTGGTCGCGGCGATCATCATGGAGTCGTTCTCCTTCCGGACCGCCATCAAGGAGTCCAACCACGTCCGGGGCAACCAGTCCTGGGTGCGCTTCATCCGTCGGGCCAAGGCCCCGGAGCTGCCGGTGGTGCTGCTGGAGGACTTCGGCGCGCTGGTCGGTCTGGTGTTCGCGCTCTTCGGCGTCGGCATGACGCTGATCACCGGCAACGGCCGGTGGGACGCCGCGGGCACCGCGATGATCGGCATCCTGCTGGTCGTCATCGCCGTCGTGCTGGCTATCGAGACGAAGAGCCTGCTGCTCGGTGAGGGCGCCGAGGCGTCCGACCTGGCCGCCATCGAGCGGGCCGTCACCGACGGCCCCGAGGTGGAGCGGATCATCCACATGAAGACGCTCTACCTTGGCCCGGAAGAGCTGATGGTGGCCGCCAAGATCGCTGTTCCGGAGTGGGAGAGCGCCCACGACCTGGCCCGTGGCATCAACGCCGTGGAGGCGCGGATCCGCGCCGCGGTGCCGACCGCCCGGGTGATCTATCTGGAGCCGGACGTCTACAGCGCCGCTGCCGCCGAGGCCGGCACCGGTGCCGCGGCCGACACCGCCGTGCCGCAGCCGCAGGACAAGTCGGGCGAGGCGGCCGGGCGGCCCGGGGGCTGACGGGTGGAGCCACTGTATGGGCCGATCCGGGACTACGCCTGGGGCTCGCGCTCGGCCATCGCCCTCCTTCAGGGGCGATCGGTGCCGAGCGCGGGCCCGGAGGCGGAGCTGTGGCTGGGGGCCCACCCGGGCGCCCCGGCCCACGTGGATCGCGCCGGTCTGCGGGTGAGCCTCTGTGACCTGGTGCGGGACGAACCAGGGCAGTGGCTCGGCCAGCGGGTGTCCGAGCGGTTCGGCAGCCGGCTGCCGTTCCTGCTCAAGGTGCTCGCGGCCGACGCTCCGTTGAGCCTGCAGGCCCACCCGGACGCCGAGCAGGCGCAGGCCGGCTACGCGGCGGAGGCGGGGCGCCCGGAGGGGCAGCGTAACTACTCCGACCCGCACCACAAGCCGGAGTTGCTGGTCGCGCTCACCCCGTTCGAGGCGCTGTGCGGGTTCCGGGATCCGGCGGAGTCGGCCGAGGCGCTCGCCGCGTTCGGCGTACCGGCGTTGGCGCCGGTGGTCGCCGCGTTGCGGGCCGGGCCGGCCGGGTTGCGGACGGCGGTGCGGACGCTGCTCGGCTGGCCGGTCGCCAAGCGTCACGACCTGCTGGCCGCGGTGGTGACCGCGCCGGCCGACGGCCCGGACGCGGAGCTGACCCGCCGGCTGGCCAAGGCGTACCCGGGGGATCCGGGTGCGCTGGTCGCGCTGCTGTTGCACCACCTGCGGCTGGAGGCGGGGGAGGCGATCTGGATGCCCGCCGGCAACCTGCACGCCTACCTGAGCGGCTGCGGCGTGGAGATCATGGCGGCCAGCGACAACGTGCTACGCGGCGGCCTGACCCCGAAGCGGGTGGACGTCGACGAGTTGTTGCGGGTGCTGCGCTTCGAGGTGCTCGACGATCCGGTGCGGGCCGCGCAGCCGGTCGGCCCGGGCGTGGACTGGTGGCCCGTGCCGGTGGACGATTTCGCGCTGCACCGGGTGCGGGTCGACGCGGCGGTGCCCTCGGTGACGTTGCGGCTGCCCGGCCCTCGGGTGGTGCTCTGCGCTGGCGGTTCGATCACCGTGGACGACGGTGCCGGCGCGTTGACGCTGGCCTCCGGCGAGGCGGCGATCGGCACGGCGTCGGGAGCGCCGCTGCGCATCGAGGGCGCCGGTGTGGCATACGTGGCGACGTCCGGGCTGCGCTGACCTCCGCGCGGGAGAACGACACAAGTCCGACTTTCCCGGAATAGCTTGACGTCACCCTGGCTGAGTGTGACTCTATGAGTACGCAGCGTTATCGCGACGACGGTCCGAGAACGTGCGGGGGAACCAAACCGGGGGGATGCACGGGGCGGGCGGGACGTGGGCGGGAAACTCCGTTCATCACCGACCGCCCCGTGCGCTGTCCGCAGACCGTGCCTGATGCCCGTCGCCGACGCGCGTAAGGTGGAGGGTCGGCGCAGACATCGTTCGACAGGAGCTTTCATGACCAGCACCCTCCCGGCGTCCGCCAGCGGCACGCCGTCCGAGGCCCGGCCGAGCACGCTCGCCGACGGCGACTTCAAGGTGGCGGATCTGTCCCTCGCCGAGTTCGGGCGTAAAGAGATCCAGCTCGCCGAGCACGAGATGCCCGGCCTGATGGCGATCCGTCGCGAGTTCGCCGAGGCGCAGCCGCTCGCCGGCGCGCGGATCACCGGCTCCCTGCACATGACCATCCAGACCGCCGTCCTGATCGAGACGTTGGTCGCGCTCGGCGCGCAGGTGCGCTGGGCGTCCTGCAACATCTTCTCCACCCAGGACCACGCCGCCGCGGCGATCGTCGTCGGCCCGGACGGCACCCCCGAGGCGCCGGCCGGGGTTCCGGTGTACGCCTGGAAGGGCGAGACCCTGCCGGAGTACTGGTGGTGCACCGAGCAGGTGCTCGCCTGGCCGGACGGGCAGGGCCCCAACATGATCCTCGACGACGGCGGCGACGCCACCCTGCTCGTACACAAGGGCGCCGAGTTCGAGCGGGCCGGGGCGGTCCCGCCGGTCGAGTCCGCCGACTCCGAGGAGTACGCGGTCATCCTCGAGCTGCTGCACCGCTCGCTCGGCGAGGACGGCCAGCGCTGGACCCGGATCTCCGCCGGCATCAAGGGCGTGACCGAGGAGACCACCACCGGCGTGCACCGGCTCTACGAGATGCACCGGGCGGGCACCCTGCTCTTCCCGGCCATCAACGTCAACGACTCGGTGACCAAGAGCAAGTTCGACAACAAGTACGGCTGCCGGCACTCGCTCATCGACGGCATCAACCGCGCCACCGACGTGCTGATCGGCGGCAAGATGGCGGTCGTCATGGGCTACGGCGACGTGGGCAAGGGTTGCGCCGAGTCGCTTCGCGGCCAGGGCGCCCGGGTCGTGGTGACCGAGGTGGACCCGATCTGCGCGCTGCAGGCCGCAATGGACGGCTACCAGGTCGCCACCCTGGATGACGTGGTCGAGCAGGCCGACATCTTCATCACCGCCACCGGCTGCTTCGACGTCATCACCAACGAGCACATGGCCCGGATGAAGCACCAGGCCATCGTCGGCAACATCGGCCACTTCGACAACGAGATCGACATGGCCGGGCTGGCCAAGCGTTCCGACGTCGAGCGGATCAACATCAAGCCGCAGGTCGACCTGTGGCGCTTCGCCGACGGGCACGCCATCATCGTGCTCTCCGAGGGTCGCCTGCTGAACCTGGGCAACGCGACCGGGCACCCGAGCTTCGTCATGTCGAACTCGTTCGCCAACCAGACGATCGCCCAGATCGAGCTCTTCACCAAGACCGAGGAGTACCCGATCGGCGTCTACGTGCTGCCCAAGCACCTGGACGAGAAGGTGGCCCGGCTGCACCTCGGTGCGCTCGGCGCCAAGCTGAGCACGCTGACCAAGGAGCAGGCCGCCTACCTCGGCGTCTCCACGGAGGGTCCGTTCAAGCCGGATCACTACCGCTACTGATCGACATCTCCGGACCGGGTCGGCTGTTCGCAGCCGGCCCGGTTCGTCGTCTCCGCCGCCGGCTGGGCGGGCGCAGCGTCTCCGCCGCCGGGTCAGCCCGAACGGGGGCGGCGCCGGGTGGGCCGGAACCACGTCCAGACGCACCAGACCAGCCAGCCGACCGACACGACGGTGGCCAGCGCCCGCAGACGTAGCGCGCTGAGCAGCAGCACCACGGCCAGCACCGCCAACCACGGCAGGAATCCCCTCACGGCGGGGATCCTTCCACAGTCGGGCGACGACAGGCCGGCCGCCGGGCGGTCGTGGGTCCTCGTCACGGGCCTGGTGAGCTTGTCGTGAACGACTTGACGAGTGCCCTGAGCAGGGAGGAAGGTATGCCTGCCCTAAGTCAGCCAAGGCGTGCCTAACCTACTCGGAGTCCGGATGTTCGCCACCTACCTGATCGGTCTGCGGGAAGGGCTGGAAGCCACCCTGGTGGTCAGCATCCTGGTCGCCTTCCTGGTGAAGTCGCAGCGCCGGGACCGGCTGCCGCAGGTCTGGGCGGGCGTCGGCCTGGCCGTGGCGCTCTCGGTGCTCTTCGGTTGGCTGATCGAGTACACGACGACCTCGCTGCTGTCCCGTTCCGAGGATCGCGAGTTGTTCGAGGCGATCACCTCGGTCGCGGCCGTGGTCTTCGTGACCTGGATGATCTTCTGGATGCGTCGGGCCGCCCGGACCATCGCCGGCGAACTGCGGGGCAAGCTCACCGAGGCGCTGGCCGTCGGGTCCCTCGCTGTCGCCGGCATGGCCTTCCTCGCGGTGATCCGCGAGGGCCTGGAAACCGCGCTGATCTTCTACTCGGCCGCCCAGGGCGCGGCCGGCGACAGCGGCCCGCTGCTCGCGTTGATCGGCGGCATCGTCACCGCCGTGGTCCTCGGCGTGCTGCTCTATGCCAGCGCCCTGCGGATCAACCTCAGCAAGTTCTTCACCTGGACCGGCGCGCTGCTGATCCTGGTCGCCGCCGGCATCCTCAAGTACGGCGTGCACGACTTCCAGGAGGCCGGCGTCCTGCCCGGCCTGAACGACCTGGCCTTCGACATCACCAGCACGCTCGACCCGAGCACCTGGTACGCGGCCCTGCTCGCCGGCATGTTCAACGTGACCCCCGCGCCCACAGTGCTGGAGACGATCGCCTGGGTCGCGTACGCCGTACCGGTGCTCCTGCTCTTCCTGCGACCGGCCCGGCGCAAGCCGGCTCCCACCGCGACCACCACCACCGTCACCGAGCGCGGGGCCGACACCGGCGCCGAGGCCGAGGCGGCGTCCACACCGCAGCGTGCCTGACCCCACGAGGAGAGACAGCCCAGATGCGTACCACCCAGTTCTTCGCGCTGGCCGCCGCCGGCGTGCTGGCGACGGCCGGTCTGGCCGCCTGCTCCGACTCCGACAAGGGTGACCCGGCCGCGTCCGGCGGACCGATCGTGGTCAAGGCCAGCGACACCGCCTGTGAGGTCGGCTCGACCGATCTGGGCGCCGGCACCGCCACCTTCAAGATCACCAATTCCGGCGCGAAGGTGACCGAGTTCTACGTGTACGCCGACGGCGACCGGGTGATGGGCGAGGTGGAGAACATCGCCCCCGGGCTGAGCCGCGAGCTGCACGTGGAGTTGCCGGCCGGCACGTACCAGACGGCCTGCAAGCCAGGGATGAGCGGCAAGGGCATCCGGGGCGCGCTCAAGGTCAGCGGGTCGGCGCAGCCGCTCACCGCCGACGCCGCGCTGGGTGACGCCACCGACAACTACCAGCGCTACGTCAAGAGCCAGACCACAGCGCTGTTGGACAAGACCGAGGAGTTCGTCGGCGCGGTCAAGGCCGGCGATGTGGCGAAGTCCAAGGCGCTCTACCCGGTCGCCCGCACCTACTGGGAGCGGATCGAGCCGGTCGCCGAGATCTTCGGCGACCTCGACCCCAAGATCGACGGCCGCGAGGAGGTCATCGAGGAGGGGATGGAGTTCACCGGCTTCCACCGGATCGAGAAGGACCTCTGGCAGTCCGGCGACATCAGCAAGGACGGCCCGATCGCCGACCGACTGCTGGTCGACGTCAAGGAGATCGTGGCCAAGGCGAACGCCGAGAAGCTCTCGCCGCTCCAACTGGCCAACGGTGCCAAGGAGTTGCTCGACGAGGTGGCCAGCGGCAAGATCACCGGCGAGGAGGACCGCTACTCGCACACCGACCTGTGGGACTTCGCCGCCAACCTCGAGGGTTCCAAGGCCGCCGTGTCCGCCCTGCGGCCCGCGTTGCAGCAGCGCTCTCCGGAGCTTGTCACGCAGCTGGACACCGAGTTCGCCAACGTCGAGGGACTGCTCGGCAAGCACCGCGACGGCGACGGGTGGAAGCTGCACACCGCGCTGAGCAAGGCCGAGCTCAAGGAGCTCTCCGACGGCATCAACGCGCTCGCCGAGCCGATCAGCAAGGTCGCCGCGGCCGTCGCGAAGTGACCACCTGACAGAAAGAGTCGAATCGATGAGCGGGAGCAGGTTCACCCGGCGCCGGGCGATCACCCTGGCCGGCGCCGGGGTGGCCGGGGTCGCCGGAGTGGCGGCCGGTGCCGGGGCGCTGCTGAACGGCTCCCATGGCCCGGCCGCGGCGAGCGACCACCCGGCCGGGGCGGTGCCGTTCCACGGTGAGCACCAGGCCGGCATCGTCACCCCGGCGCAGGACCGGCTGCACTTCGTGGCCTTCGATGTGATCACCAAGGACCGGGCCCGGCTGGTCGAACTGCTCGAGGAGTGGACGGCCGCCGCCGCCCGGATGACCGCGGGGCGCGACGCCGGGGTGCTGGGTGCGGTCGGCGGAATGCCGGAGGCCCCGCCGGACGACACCGGCGAAGCGCTCGGCCTCCCTCCCTCGCAGCTCACCCTCACCATCGGGTTCGGGCCGACGTTGTTCCGCGACGCCGACGGGCGGGACCGCTTCGGCCTCGCCGACCGTCGGCCCGCCGCCCTTGCCGAGCTGCCGAAGTTTCCCGGCGACGCGTTGCAGGCGCAGCTCTCCGGCGGCGACCTCTGCGTCCAGGCCTGCGCCAACGACCCGCAGGTGGCTGTGCACGCGATCCGCAACCTGGCCCGGCTCGGCATGGGAGTGGTGAGCGTCCGCTGGTCGCAGCTCGGCTTCGGCCGCACCTCGTCGACCTCACGGGACCAGGCCACCGCGCGCAACCTCTTCGGGTTCAAGGACGGCACGGCCAACCTCAAGGCCGAGGACACCGAGCTGCTGCGCGACCAGTTGTGGGTGCAGCCGGGCGACGGGCCGGACTGGATGGCCGGAGGCTCGTACCTGGTCACCCGCAAGATCCGGATGCTCGTGGAGACCTGGGACCGGACCTCCCTCGCTGAGCAGGAGGAGATCGTTGGCCGGACCAAGGGCAGCGGCGCGCCACTGGGTCGCAGCGAGGAGTTCGACCAGCCCGACTTCGCCGCGCGTGGCGCGGACGGGAAGCCGGTGATCGCCGAGCACGCCCATGTCGCGCTGGCCCACCCGAGCCGGAACGGCGGCGCCCAGCTGCTGCGCCGGGGTTACAACTTCGTCGACGGCTCGGACGGCCTCGGCCGACTCGACGCAGGCCTCTTCTTCATCGCCTACCAGCGCGATCCACGGCGTCAGTTCGTACCGATCCAGACGCAGTTGGCCCGGCACGACGTGATGAACGAGTACCTACGACACGTCTCCAGCGGGGTGTTCGCCTGTCCCCCCGGGGTACGCGACGGCGGGGACCACTGGGGGCGTGGGCTGTTCGGCTGACCGTCGTCCGGATGGCGACAACCGGATCGGCTCAGCCTGCGGTGGCGCCCAGCGGCGTCGAAGGGGGATCATGGTGGCAGCCCGGCGACGGCCATCCGTGCGCCCGGCACCGCAGCCCGTGGCGCCGCCGCGGCGGACCGCGGTCACCGTTTTGACGGCGGCGCGAAGCATTACCGGCGGACGCCGGTCCCACCGAACTGAATGAGGATGCAATATTAATCCCATGAGAGCCCGCGTACTGGTGGTCGACGACGACCCCGCGCTCGCCGAGATGCTCGGCATCGTGCTTCGCAGCGAGGGTTTCCAGCCCTCGTTTGTGGCGGACGGCGAGCGGGCGTTGGCCGCTTTTCGCGACAGTCGTCCCGATATCGTGCTGCTTGACCTGATGCTCCCCGGTATGAGCGGTATCGACGTCGCCCGGTCGATCCGTGCGGAGTCCGGCGTGCCCATCGTCATGCTGACCGCCAAGAGCGACACCGTGGACGTCGTGCTCGGCCTGGAGTCCGGCGCCGACGACTACGTGGTCAAGCCGTTCAAGCCCAAGGAGCTGGTGGCCCGGATGCGGGCCCGACTGCGCCGAGGCGAAGACGTGGCCCCGGAGATGCTCACCATCGGGCCGCCCGACAACCAGATCACCATCGACGTGCCGGCGCACACGGTGAGCCGCAACGACGAGGAGGTGAAGCTGACGCCGCTGGAGTTCGACCTGCTGGTCGCGCTCGCCCGCAAGCCACGTCAGGTCTTCACCCGCGAGGTGCTGCTCGAACAGGTCTGGGGCTACCGGCACGCGGCCGACACCCGTCTGGTCAACGTGCACGTCCAGCGGTTGCGGGCCAAGATCGAGCCGGACCCGGAGCGACCGGAAATCATCCTCACCGTGCGGGGCGTGGGCTACAAGGCGGGGACCGGATAGCCTGGTCGCACTGTGTCGACCTCGCCGCCCCCACCCTCCCCGAGTACTGCTGCCCGCCGGCCCAGCGCCGGCGGGGAGCTCTGGCGTGCGGTGAGCGGTCGGGTCGCCCGGGTGGTGGGTCGGGCGCACCAGACCTGGCGCCGCTCGCTCCAGGTCCGGGTCGTGACCATCACGCTCGTCGCGTCCAGCCTGCTGGTCGGCGGGTTCGCGTTCCTGATCGCCGACAAGATCACCACGATCCTGCTCGACAGCGCTCGCAGCGACGTCCGGCAGAGGGTGACCACCGGTGCCAGCTACGCGGCCAAGCAGGTCTCCTTCTACGGGCAGCCGCAGGAGGCGCAGCTCCAGGAGACCATCGACGGCACTGTCAACTACCTGGCCGGCGGCGACCCCCAGCAGACCAGCGGGGTGGTGGTGGCGATCACCGCCGACGACTACCCCAACGACATCCAGACGCGCACCTCCCCGTCTGCGAACGTCCAGTCGCTGATCAGCCCCGAGCTGCGGGCCGCGATCGCCGACGGCAAGGTGGCCAGCCAGATCCGCACCGGGCGACTCACCGACAAGACCACCAAGTACCTGGTCTACGGCTCACCGGTGCCCACCCGCTTCGGCCAGATCGAGCTCTACTATCTGGTGCCGCTGGGCCGGCAGGACGTCACCGCCGCCGACGCCCGAGCCACGGTGGTGGCCACCGGGGTCGCGCTGGTGATCCTGCTCGGGTTGCTCGCGGCGCTGGTCACCCGGCTGGTGGTCAACCCGGTCCGGGTCGCCGCACGAACCGCCCAGCGGCTCTCCGCGGGCCTGCTCGACCAGCGGATGGTGGTCAACGGCGAGGACGACCTGGCCCTGCTCGCCGCGTCGTTCAACCAGATGGCCACCAACCTGCAACGGCAGATCCTGCGCCTGGAAGAGATGTCCCGGTTGCAACGCCGCTTCACCTCCGACGTCTCCCACGAGCTGCGTACCCCGCTGACCACGGTCCGGATGGCCGCCGACCTGATCTTCGCCGAGCGCGACGAGTTCGACCCGGCTGTCGCCCGCAGCGCCGAGCTGCTCCAGGCCGAGCTGGATCGATTCGAGGAGCTGCTCACCGACCTGCTGGAGATCAGTCGGTTCGACGCGGGCTTCGCCATGCTGGATTCCGAGCCGACCGACCTGGTGCCGGTGGTGCACCGGGTGGTCGACCGGCTGGCTGGCCTGGCCGAGCGGGTGGGCGTACCGATCGAACTCGACCTGCCGGGCACGCCGGTGATCGCCGAGGTCGACCCGCGCCGGGTCGAGCGGGTGTTGCGCAACCTGGTCGGCAACGCCGTCGAACACGGTGAGGCCCGCCCGGTGCTGATCACCCTCGGCATCGACGAGACCGCAGTGGCGATCACCGTCCGCGACCACGGCGTGGGGCTGAAGGTGGGCGAGGAGAAGCTGGTGTTCAACCGGTTCTGGCGGGCGGACCCGTCCCGGGCCCGGCAGACCGGGGGCACCGGCCTGGGCCTGTCGATCAGCCTGGAGGACGCTCGGCTGCACGGCGGCTGGCTGGAGGCGTGGGGTGCTCCCGGCCAGGGCGCGCAGTTCCGGCTCACACTGCCGGCCCGCGCGGGCGATCGGCTGACCACCTCACCGCTGCGGCTGGTGCCGGCCGACGCCGCCCTGCCGTTCGGCGGCCCCCGCGACGGTGGCCCACTTGCCATCGGTCCCGGCGCCGGCGGGGCACTGGCGATCGGCCCGGCTCCGGCCGGGGACGGGCAGCGGACGGAGGTGCGCTCGTGAGACGGCCAACTGTGCTCGGGGCTCTCGGCGTGATGGTGCTGCTGGGCGCCGGCTGTGGCATCCCGGCGGCATCCGACGTGCGGGTGGACGGCAAGGGCGGCGCCGCGACCGAGGCCGGTGTGATCAGTCGGGGCAGTGAGCCACCGACGCGGACGGCCAGCGGCAGCGTCAACGAGACGTTCGTTCGCAACTTCCTGTCCGCCGCCGCGGGCGAGCCGGACCGGGCGTACGAGCGGGTCAAGGCGTTCATCGCTCCGGAGGACAAGATCCGCCTACAGGACAAGAAGGGCAGCGAGGTCGCGCTGAACGTGGTCCGGCTGCGCGGAGCGGTCTACACCCTCAACCGCGACTCGACCACGACCGTGAAGATCGCCGTGCAGCAGATCGGGGTGCTGCGGACCAACGGCACCCTGGCTCCACCGGTGGCGACCGAGACGGAGTACGAGTTCGGCCTGCGCAGTGCGTCCGTCAACAGCGGCGCCAACGACGAGCGGGCCGGCCTCTACATCATCAACCCGCCCAACGTGCTGCTGCTCAGCGACACCGCCCTTCGTCAGTACTACCAGGACGAGACGATCTACTTCTGGAGTTCGGACCGCAGCCGCCTGGTGCCCGATCAGCGCTACCGGCCGCAGGCGGTGCCGGTCGAGCGGCAGGTCAACGAGGTGGTGAAGTGGCTGGTCGGCGGCCCCTCCGACTGGTTGCGCCCGGGTGTCGTCGGGCTGCCGGACCGCACCGAGCTGATCAACAACGCCACCGGCGGGAACGGTCGGTGGGAGGTCAACCTGGACATGTCCGGTGACGACCAGAACGGGATCGATCAGTTGATCACGCAGATCGCCTGGTCGTTGGGCGACCTTACCGGTCAGCTGGAGTTGAAGATCCGCAACAACGCGCAGCCCGTGGTGGAGCTGGGCGAGCGACGAGAATCCCAGTTGCTCTACCCGCATGCCACCAGCCCGCAGCGCTTCGGCGTGTACGACGGCGCGATCCACCCACTCGACTTCGAAGGTGAGCCCAGCGGCACTGTGCCGTTGACACCCGAGGCCAACCGCAACGTCGTCTCCGCCAGCCTCGGGCTGGCCAAGGACCGCCGGATCCTCGCCGCGATGGTGGTCGCCGGCAGCGGCGGGAACCGGTACCGACTCGCCGTCGGCACGGGTGCCGACCCGGTCTCCGTGCTCAGCCGCAGCGGCACCGAATACTCCGCGATCGGCCGACCGGTCTGGCTGCGTACTGTCGACAACCGCCCCAGCCGCGGCCTGGTGGTGGCCGACGGGCAGCTCTACCGGTTCGACGAGGCGGCCCGGATGTATCCGGTGCCGCTCAACCTGCCGTCCGCCGGGGTCACCGCGGTGGCCGCCGCGTTGGACGGCCAGCGGGTGGCGCTGATCGCCGGCGGCCGCCTCTACGTCGCCGCGGTCAACCTCGACGGCGGCGGGGTCTCCATCGGCCCGCCCCGAGAGTTGGTCACCTCGCTGACCAACCCGACGGCGGTCGACTGGGGCAGGGAGGACCAGCTCGTGGTGGCGGGGTCGGTCGGCCAGCCGGCGATCTACGAGATCAGTGTCGACGGCGCCCTGGAGACGCCGCTGAAGACCGAACTCGGCGCCAAGGTCACCCACCTGACCGCGTACCCGACCAACCGCAGCGTGCGGGCGCCCAGCGGGGCCTACATGTACGAGGCGAACGGGGTGGCCTACCGCAGCAGCCCGTTCGAACGGATCGAGCCTGGCCGGGTACGCGACATCGCCCCGGTGCCGACAGGTGTCCGGCCGAGCAACCCGTCGGCGCCGTTCTTCCTCTACTGACACGGTGAGCGGGCTCTGGGCGGACCTCGCCGACCTGGTGCTGCCCGCCGACTGCGCCGGTTGCCGGGAGCGCCGACCCGGCCTGCGGCACGGGGTCTGCCCAGCCTGTGTCGTGGCGCTGGATGAGCTGCGGCCACGGGCGGTCCGCCCCACCCCCGCCCCGCCGGGCCTGCCGTCCTGCGTCGCCCTCGGCCCGTACGCCGGTCCACTGCGCGAGGCTCTGCTGGCGTACAAGGAACACGGCCGACACGGGCTGGCCCGCCCGCTCGGCGCGCTGCTCGCCGAGGTCGTCGCGACGGCCGTCGGTGGGGCACGCCCGCTGGCGTTGGTTCCGGTCCCGGACACCGCGGCGGCGGCCCGGTCCCGCTACGGGGACCACCTCGACCGGCTGGCCCGGCACTGCGCGGCCCGGCTCCAGCGCAGCGGTTGGGCGGTGCGGGTGCATCGTCCGCTGCGGGCGTCGCCCCGACCCGACTCGGTCACCCTTGACAGCGCCGGGCGCGCGGCGGCGGCCGAGGCGGCCTTCCAGCCCCGCTCGACCGGGCCGGTGCGCGGTCGAGCCGGAGGCGCGGCGCCGGTAGTGGTGCTGCTCGACGACATCGTCACCACCGGCGTGACCCTCGCCGCCGCGAGCCGGGTGCTGACCGCGACGGGATGGGCACCGAGTGTCGCGGCGGTGCTCGCGGCGACCGAGAAAAGACACCAGTCGTAACCGATAGTGTTTCCGTTTCACCCGTTGGTGTATGAGGTGCGAAAAATCCTGGGTGGTCTCGGCAACATGGGGTGACTGCCGGGCAAACAAGAGTTAGCGTTTCGCTGTCGGGGGTAGGAGGTCGTTCCAACCGCCCCCGGCGGTGAGAGGAGGCGTAGCCGTACCAACCGGTCGACGCCAGCGGGTCTCCCCACGGCGCGCGGCCGGGTAACCGGATCGAAGACCGTCCGAAAAAGGGAGGTCACGTGGACATCGTGGTCAAGGGCCGAAACGTCGAAGTGCCGGACCATTACCGGGTACACGTAGCCGAGAAACTCGCGAAGATCGAACGCTACGACCACAAACTTATTCGCGTTGATGTCGAGCTGTTTCACGAGCGCAATCCGCGCCAGGCCGACCACTGCCAGCGGGTGGAGATCACCTGCGTTTCCCGGGGCCCGGTGATTCGGGCCGAAGCCTGCACGAACGACTTCTACAGCGCGCTCGACGCGGCCATCGCGAAGCTCGACACCCGGCTGCGCCGCGCGGCCGACCGCCGCCGCGTACACCGGGGCCGGCACGCGCCGATCTCCGTCGCCGAGGCCACCGCTGGCCTGCCGGTCGCGGACCTGGTGCCCAGCGCGCTGAGCGCGCCAACCGACGGCGCCCGCGCCGGCACCGCGGTCGCGGAGCGCGTCGAAGAGGAGCACGACGACCAGCCGTGGCACATCGCCCGGGAGAAGGTGCACCCGGCCGAGCCGATGACCATCGACGACGCGTTGTTCGAGATGGAGCTGGTCGGCCACGACTTCTACCTTTTCCAGGACAAGGAGTCCGGCCGCCCCAGCGTCGTCTACCGGCGTCACGCGTACGACTACGGCATCATCTCCCTCGCCACCTGACCGGTAGCCGATCCGCGTCGATCATGGAGTTGTGGTGGGGAAACGTCCACCACAACTCCATGGTCCGTCAGTGGAGGTCGGCGGGGAGAAGCGCGAAGGTCAGGTCGTCCAGACGGGCGCCGGCCAGCCCGGGCAGCCTGCCGCGCTGAACGGCCTCGCGCCGAAATCCGACCCGCTCCAGCACCCGGTGCGACGCGGTGTTGTCCGGCACCGTGCCGGCCGACAGCCGGGCGATACCGGCAGGGCCGAACGCCCAGCCCGCGAGCAACCGGACCGCCCGCGTCGCGTACCCCCGGCCACGCCAGTCCGGCAGCAACGCGTAGCCGACCGACGCCTCGCCGGCGGCCACGTCGGTGTACGACAACCCGCAACTGCCCACGGGCTCGCCGCTGGCCACGTCCGTGATCAGCAGCCGGGCGATCTCGCCGGTCAGCCAGCCGCTCTGCGCGAGACGACAACGCCGCTCCATCGCCTCGCGGGTCGGCGGCACCGGCGGCGCCTGGTTCGCCACCACCTCGGGTCGGCTGTGCAGCAGGTACATCAGCGCCGCGTCGTCCGGCGCGAGCGGGCGCAGCGCCACCACCTGGTCGGTGAGCACCCCGCCGGGCAGGTCGGGCAGCAGCCGGGCGGCCGGGCCGGGCGGATCACCGGCTACGCGTACCCAGGCCAGCAGATCGTGCCGGCCCGCGTCGCGGGACGCACCGGCCGACCGGCGCAGACCCTCGTAGCGGAAGCCGGCGGCCAGCGCGACCCGCTGGCTCGGGCCGTTCTCCGGTTCGGTGAGCAGCTCCAGTCGGGCCGCCCCGGCGTCGAACGCGTGCTCGCTCAGTGCGCGAGTCGCCGCGGTGGCCAGCCCGCGACCGCGCGCCGCCGGCCGCATCCAGTAGCCGATCTCCAGCTGACCCCGGGCGGGCACCGGGTTGTTCAACCCCACCGCGCCGAGCAGCCGATCGGTCGCGGGGTCCGCGACGGCGTACGCCGTGCCGCCGCCGGTCCAGGCCGCCGGGGCGCCGACGTCGATCCACCAGCGGGCATCGGTCTCGGTGTACGGCGTCGGCAGGTTCGACACGAACCGTTGAGTCAGCGGGTCCGCGCAGCCGTCGACCACGTCGGCGCTGTCCTGCGCGCGAAACGGGCGCAGCCGCACCCCGTGCGCCTCGACGACCGGCCGCAGACTCATCCCAGATCCTTCGGGAGGAGCGCCCCGACCCACACGTCCACCCGTTCGCCCCGGTGCTGCACACCGCCCCGGGCGGTTCCCTCGATCAGGAAGCCCGCCTTCTCGGCGGCCCGGCGGGAGGCCGTGTTGCCCACGTTCGCCTTCCACTCGATCCGCGCCAGGCCCAACGTGCTGAAGCCCCAGGCGCTGAGCGCGACCAGCGCGGCGGGCAGATAGCCCCGCCCCCGGGCCGTCGGCGCGGTCACGAAGCCGACGTCGGCCACCAGCGGGTCGGCGGGGGAGAGCCGCAGGTCGAGCGTGCCCGCGTACCGGTCGTCGGGGTCGGCGATCACGAAGCAGGCGGCGTCCCCCCGAGCCCAGGCGTCCCGGCCGTAAGCCTGGTAGCCCTGCGCGTCGGCGCGCTCGTACGGGTCCGGCACTGTCGTCCAGCGGATGGTTTCCGGGTCCTGGGAGGTCTGCACCACGGCGTCCAGATCCTGCTCCTCCATGGGCCGCAGACGCAGCTCGCCGGCCCCGGTCTCGGCGAACAGAACGGGCTGCGGGCGGCCGAAGACGGCGGCCCGCCGGGCGGCGAGGGTGCCCGGTCCGGCCGGCCCGGTCGACCCGGCGGCCGGCACCTCGCCGGGCAGCAGCGAGCCGATCCAGCCGTCCGCGCTGCCGTGCAGCGCCGGGTTTGCCAGCCGCAACCGGCCGTCGATCCGGAAACCGGCCCGGAGGGCCACCAGCCGGGAGGCGTGGTTGCCCACCTCGGCCTGCCAGATGAGCCGGCGAAGCCCGAGGGTGTCGAAGGACCAGCGGGCCACCGCCCGGGTGGCCCGGACCATCACGCCCCGACCACGCGCCCAGGGCGCCGTCCAGTAGCCGATCTCACCGGTGCCGTTCTCGTCGATCGAGATCAGTCCGCAGGAACCCAGCAGCTCCCCGGTGCTCGGTTCGCAGACCGCGAACGGTGCCCCGGTGCCCTCGGCCCAGGCCGTCAGGCTCATCTCGGCGACAAATCCGTGCGCGTGTTCCGGCCGGTACGGGCGCGGTACGGTGGTCCAACGCTGAATGTCCGGGTCCTGGCAGGCTCGGTGCACGGCCTCGGCATCCGTCTCTCGCCAGGGCCGCAGCAGCACGCCGTCTTCGATGATCTCCACGGGCTCCACTCGTGCATCCTGCCGTAGCGTTCGCCGACGGCGTAACCGGATAACGTTTGGGGCGTGGGCCGGACGCGAGTTATGTCGGGTTCGGCGGGGTCGAGCACCGCCACCAGTGACCATCGCGCCGATGGAGCGCCTACGATGGTTCGAGACTGTCTAGGGGAGCGTTGATCCGTGTCGATTCTGGAAAAGGTCCTTAACGCGGGCGAGGGCCGCATGGTGCGCCGGCTCAAGGCCATCGCCGCCGCCGTCACCTCGATCGAGGACGACTACGTCAACCTCACCGACGAGGAACTGGCCGGCATGACCGAGCAGTTCCGGGAGCGGCTCGACGAGGGTGAGACCCTCGACGACCTGCTGCCGGAGGCGTTCGCGGTGGCCCGTGAGGCGGCCGCCAGGGTGCTCGGCCAGCGCCCGTACGACGTCCAGGTGATGGGCGGCGCGGCGCTGCACTTCGGCAACATCGCCGAGATGAAGACCGGTGAGGGTAAGACGCTGACCTCGGTCATGGCCGTCTACCTCAACGCGCTCTCCGGCAAGGGCGTCCACGTGATCACGGTCAACGACTACCTCGCCCAGCGTGACGCGGCGTGGATGGGCCGGGTGCACGAGTTCCTCGGGCTGACCGTCGGCGTGGTGCTGCCCAACCGGCCGGCCACCGAGCACAAGGCCGCCTACGAGTGCGACATCACCTACGGCACCAACAACGAGTTCGGCTTCGACTATCTGCGCGACAACATGGCCTGGTCGAAGGAAGAGCTGGTCCAGCGCGGCCACAACTTCGCCGTGGTCGACGAGGTCGACTCCATCCTGATCGACGAGGCCCGCACCCCGCTGATCATCTCCGGCCCGGCCGAGCACTCGGCCCGCTGGTACGGCGAGTTCGCCGGCGTGGTGGCCCGGCTCCAGCCCGGCACCGACGGCGAGGGCGACTACGAGGTCGACCACTCCAAGCGCACCATCGCGGTGACCGAGCGGGGTGTCGCCAAGGTCGAGGACCGGCTCGGCATCGACAACCTGTACGAGTCGGTGAACACCCCGCTGGTCGGCTACCTCAACAACGCCATCAAGGCCAAGGAGCTCTACAAGCGCGACAAGGACTACATCGTCAGCGACGGTGAGGTTCTGATCGTCGACGAGTTCACCGGTCGCATCCTGCACGGCCGTCGCTACAACGAGGGCATGCACCAGGCGATCGAGGCCAAGGAGGGGGTGGAGATCAAGCAGGAGAACCAGACCCTGGCCACCATCACCCTCCAGAACTACTTCCGCCTCTACGAGAAGCTGTCCGGGATGACCGGTACGGCGCAGACCGAGGCGAGCGAGTTCAACAAGGTCTACAAGGTCGGCGTCGTGACCATCCCGACCCACCGCCCGATGGTTCGCGAGGACCGGCCGGACGTCATCTACAAGACGGAGAAGGCCAAGTTCAACGCCGTCATCGAGGACATCGCCGAGCGGCACCAGATGGGCCAGCCGGTGCTGGTCGGCACCGTCTCGGTGGAAAACTCCGAGATCCTCTCCCAGTTGCTGCGCCGACGCGGCATCCCGCACAACGTGCTGAACGCCAAGTTCCACGCCCGGGAGGCCGAGATCGTCGCCCAGGCCGGGCGTAAGGGCGCGGTCACCGTGGCCACCAACATGGCCGGCCGCGGCACCGACATCCTGCTCGGTGGCAACCCGGAGTTCCTCGCCGCGAACGAGCTGCGCCAGCGCGGCCTCGACCCGCTGGAGAACGAGGAAGAGTACGCCAAGGCGATGGAGGAGGTCCTTCCCACCTGGAAGCAGGCCTGCGACGCCGAGGCCGACGAGGTCTCCGCCGCCGGCGGCCTCTACGTGCTGGGCACCGAGCGGCACGAGTCCCGGCGGATCGACAACCAGCTGCGCGGTCGCGCCGGCCGGCAGGGTGACCCGGGTGAGTCCCGCTTCTACCTGTCCCTTCAGGACGAGCTGATGCGGCGCTTCCGGGCCGGAGCGGTCGAGGCGGTGATGGAGCGCTTCAACATCCCGGAGGACGTGCCCATCGAGTCGAAGATGGTCACCCGGCAGATCAAGAGCGCCCAGGCCCAGATCGAAGGCCAGAACGCCGAGATCCGCAAGAACGTGCTCAAGTACGACGAGGTGCTCAACAAGCAGCGCCAGGTCGTCTACGCCGAGCGGCTCCGGGTGCTCAACGGTGAAGACCTCTCCGACCAGGTCCGCAACATGATCGACGACACTGTCGAGGCCTACGTGCGGGGCGCCACCTCCGACGGCTATGGCGAAGACTGGGACCTTGAGCAGCTCTGGTCCAGCCTCAAGCAGCTCTACCCGGTCGGCGTGACGATCGAGGAGCTGGAAGAGGAGGCCGGTGGCTCCCGGGCCGGCATGGACGCCGACTTCCTGGTCGCCCGTCTCAAGGAGGACGCCAACGCCGCGTACGACCGGCGTGAGGAGCAGCTCGGCACCGAGGGGGTACGCCAACTCGAGCGGATGGTGCTGCTCCAGGTCATCGACCGCAAGTGGCGCGAGCACCTCTACGAGATGGACTACCTCCAGGAGGGCATCAACCTCCGGGCGTACGCCCAGCGCGACCCGGTGGTGGAATACCAGCGCGAGGGCTTCGACATGTTCGCCACCATGATGGACGGCATCAAGGAGGAGACCGTCGGTTTCCTCTACAACGTCGACGTCCAGGTGACCGAACCGGAGCCGGAGGAGGGGGCCGACGAGGTCACCCTGCTCGACAAGCCGGTGGAGATCCGGGCCAAGGGCCTCAACCAGGCACCGCGGCGGCAGGGCCTGCAATACTCAGCGCCCACCATCGACGGTGAGGCCAGCCCGGGCGCGGTCGCCGTGGAGCAGGCCCAGCAGCAGGCGCCGGCGCTCGGTGTGGGCCGACCGGCTCCGGGTGCTCCGGCGGCACCGGGGCAGAGCGCGCCGTCCGCTCCGCAGCGACCGGCATCCGGGCTGCGTGGCCCGACTGTTCCGTCGGCCGCCCGCCGGCCGGCACCGAACCAGGCGGAGGCGAGCAACGGCCCGTCCCGCAACGCGCCGTGCCCGTGTGGCTCGGGCCGCAAGTACAAGCGCTGCCACGGCGCACCCAACGGCGGCAACTGACCAACAGCACCTGCACCGAGAGCGTCTGCACCGACAGCAGCCGCACTGACAGCGTCTGACCGACGGGTCCCGGCCTACCCAGGCCGGGGCCCGTCGGTGTCGTTGAGCCCCGCCGACGACCGGGGCAGGTGTGGTCAGAGCACGTGCAGGGCAACGCAGAGCCAGCGGCCCCGGCGATGTTCGAGGCGCAGTGCCATCGCCCAACTGCGGCCGCCCGCGCCGGTGAGGACGGCTGCCGCCTCCACAGCGGTCTCCTGGGGCTCGCAGACTCGCAGGCGTAGCAGCCGGACCAGTGGTCGGCCGGTGCGGCGGCGGGATGTCCCGGCCCGGCCGGACGCGCGGGCGAGTTCGGTCAGCAGGTCGCCCGCTCGGGCCGGGTCGAGCAGCGCTCGCACCTGGGTCGGCGAACGGTAGCCGTTGACCACCTCCAGACAGGTGCCGACGAAGCGGTGCGCGGCTCGGGTGGTTTCCGGCGCGGTCGACGGCGGCAACGACGCGACCGGGTGGGTGGTGGTGGACCGGCTGGGCACCGGGCGCAGGGCCGCTCGCCGCTCCGGCGGCCGGACGGGGCTGGGTCGGGTGGAGGCGAACAGGTCGAGGGCGAGCTGACCGTCGGTCGGCGCCGGCCAGTACGACCCGTCGGTCTCGTCAACGTACGGCGGGTCGAAGGGCGGGACGGGGCGCAGCCGCACGGGGGGTCGGGAAGGACCGGGTCGCGCTCGGCTCATCATGGCCCCCTTGATCTTGCGTTTGCCTTCGTTTGCCTCCGACCAGTTCGAGTCTGAGCGACAGAATGGCCCCGGTCAATGGCTCGGTGGCAGCTCCGCCCGACAAAGCGCGTGATCCACTCGGGTTCCTTGATTTCGCGGGGTCCCAGCGGCCCTGATGCCCCGACTTCCGAAAAGCCGAGTGGATCAAGCCCTGCGCGGGCTATTCGGGGTCGCGGTCGACCAGCGGGTTGCTCTGCACCCAGTCTGCCGTCTCGTCATATTTGCGCGCTATGTACTCCTCCAGCCGGGCGCGCTCGACGCGCCACTGGCCGCGCCCGCCGATCTTGATCGCCGGCAGTTCTCCGCTGCGCACCATGTGGTAGACCTGCGAGTCCGACACGTTGAGCTCGGCGGCCACGTCGGAGAGCAGCAGGAACCTCGGCTCCACAGGAACTCCCGGGGTTGATGTCGTTTGGCTCAGTTTGCCACCGACAGCCCCCGCCGCCCAGCACCGGGCCGGGTCGGGGGCCGGGCCACCACGCGGGACACACCGGCTGGGAGCTTCCTCCGGACGGAGGCGGGGTGTATGACGGTCACGGCGTGCGGCATGATCTGCGCCCGTGCCGGCGGCCGCCGGTGGAGGACGACGCGGGGAGACGACCGGTGACCGACGAGCTTGTCCGGGTGTACGTGCCGGCGACCGTACCGATGCTGGCCCGGCTGCGTGAGGACGGCCTGGCCGCCGACCAGGCGCACGCCGTGACCCCGGCGCTGCGCGAGTGGTACGCCGAGGGTGACGAGGAGGAGTTGGAGTACGTCGCCTTCACCCGGGCTGCCCAGGACGCCCTGCACCTGCTCCGGGCCGACCCGACCGCTCCCCGCCGACGCGTCGTCGTCTCGGTCGACCTGCCGTCGGCAGCGATCGGGCGCGGCGACGGTGAGCTGGGCTCCAGCACTGTGACGTTGGCCGATGCCGTGCCGGTGGGCGCCGTCGCGGCCATCCACGTGGATAGCGCGGACGCGGCCGAGGAGATCGGCGCGGCGGCCGACGTGGTGGCCGAGGCGGTGGCTGGTGACCCGGACGCCCAGTTCACCGTCGACGGCGCCGAGGACCACGAGCTGGAGTGGTACGACGTGACGGAGCTGGACCAGCTGCTAGGCGCGACCGACTGAGCCGGACGCCGCCCCCAGCAGCAGCCTGAGCCGGACATTCGGCCCCGGCTGAAGGGACGTCTCGGTCAGGGGTTGATCAGTCTCCAGTTGCCTTCGGAGATGACGTCAACGGTGCCATCGACCACCTTGATGGCGGTGTTGTCGTCGATGGCGTAGGTCGGGACCGGGATTTCGGACGCCCACTTCTGGATGTGGGAGAGCGTGACGTCCTCCATGTCCGGATGATCGAGGTGGGGGTACAGCGTGAAATCCACCAGCCCCAGCGCCCGGTCGGCGTCCTGCGCCATGTCGCTGCCGTCAGGGACGAATCCAATGTCGAACTCGGCGTCGCAGTTGTACGGGGTGACCGCGATGCTCCCGGCGCTGACCCCCACATAAACCGTGTCAGTCAGCGACGGCAGGAGGTCGGCCAGGCCCGACTGGCGCAGCCAGTAGGTCAGGTACAGCACATCGCCGCCCCAGACGAGGATGGCATCGGCCTCCCGGACCGCCGGGACCCAGTTCTCTTCCCGAATGGTCGGCAGCGCGGTGAGCTCCAACAAACCCAGGGATTTCCAACCCAGCTGGCACAGCGGGATGTCGGCCCGGCCGTTAATCGCCTTCCACGCCCTCTCAGCTCCGCCGGGGAAGGGGTGGACAGCGGTGGGGATGAACAGGGCCGTGGACTCGGCGATCGGCTTGCCCAGCAGGTCGACGAGCGCGTCGGAGATGCTCGGGTTACTGATGCCGCCCGACGTGAGAAGGAACTTCATGAAATCCGCCTCTCTCGTGAAGCCACCACATGACGCGCGCACCCGATGCCGCTACCGGGGCTGAGGTCGGGCGTCAGCGAGCCGGGTCCGCCTTCGCCGGGTCCGCCTTCGCGGGGTCCGCGTCGGACGTCTCAGCCGCGTCGCCGTCGAATGTCTCGGCGGGGTCGGCGTCGAACGACTTGGCGTAGCCCGGCTTGTCGTCCTCCGGGGCGATCTGGTCCGCGACGGGGTTCGGGACGTCGGCCGGTTCGTCGTCGTCGCTGTGGGCCGGGCTGAGCGTGCGGCCGAACGCGATGAGCGCGGTCAGCGCCCCCACGAAGAGCACCCAGATGCCGTTGTCCACCCGCGAGGTGCCCAGCGAGGTCTGCGCCACGGCGTCCGCCTCACTGAGCGCGCTGGCGAGGTCGAGCAGCGACCGGCCGCCGATCCGGATGATCACTTCGGCGAGCAGCAGAAGGAGCCCAGGGCCGGCCCCGGCGAGCAGGTACGCCGGCCAGCGCAGCGCCGGGGTCTCCGGGTCGCGGCGGACGGCTCGACGCCGTGCCCAGGTCAGGTAGCCGAAGGCCAGTAGCCCGGCGAGCAGCCCGGCGACGAGCGATTCGGTACGGGACACCCACTTGGCCGCGTTGATCAACGATTCCTGGCTGTCGCCGGCACCGAAGAGGTCGAACAGCGGGTCCCGGGCGCGGCTGAACGCGACCACGAAGATCAGCGTGCCCAGCGCGGCGGTGACCACCGCACCGATCGCCGGGGCGGTCCGTGCGCCGGCCAGCGCGCCTCCGATGATCGCCGCGGCCGCCGTGGTGCCGGCGATCACGTTGGTGGTGGACGTGTCGAAGTAGGTGAGGTTGATGGCCACCGCGGCAGCGAGCCCTACCAGCATTCCGCCGCCGATCGCCCCGGCGAAGCGCAGGGTGGCCCAGTCGCCGTACCGGCGGGCCAGCAGGTTGCCACCGGCCAGCGCGACGGCCGCCCCGGCCACCAGCGCGGCCGAGATCACGCCGGGCAGGGCGAACGCGGAGAGGCTGATCGCTGTGACCCCGGCCGCCGCCGAGGTGATGGCCTCCCGGGTGGACCAGAGCATGGCGGCCAGCCAACCGAGCGCCAGCAGCGCGAGCACTGCGGCGCCGGGGGCGGGCAGCGGCCGACTGCCGGCGCTGGCCGCGTCGACCGCCGGCTCGTCCGACTCAGCGGCCGGGACGCGGCCGGGCTGCTTGGTCATCGTCTCCCCTTCGAGGCGGCAGGTCACCGACCATTCAGGGTACGCGGGCCCGCTGGGCTGCCTGTCGCCCCGGGACAGCGGGACGGATCGAGGCCGGTCGGTAAGGGGAGGAGGGGTGGGGCGGTCCTTGGCACAGGGCGGTGGCGGACGTGGGTCGCGTGGCCCGTCGTGGGAGAATCACGGGAGGTCCCGCCGCTGCTCGGCCTCCCGTGTGGCGTCCGGTGTCCGGCCATCCGGTCGGTGCCCGCGGGTCCGGTTTCGCCACTGCTGTCGAGATCGCCAGGAGCCTTGATGGATGCCGTGTTCTCCGTTCCCGAGCCGCGTAACGAGCCGGTTCGCAACTACGAGCCGGGCAGCCCCGACCGGGACCGGCTCCAGCGGCGGCTGACCGAACTCGCCGCCGAGCGCATCGACCTGCCGATGACCATCGGCGGTGAGCAGCGGATGGCCGGCGGTGACCCGATCAACGTGGTGCAGCCGCACAAGCACGCCCACGTGCTGGGGGTGACCGCGCACGCCACCCACGACGACGCGCGCGCCGCGACCAAGGCGGCCAAGGACGCCGCGCCGATGTGGCGGGCGTTGCCCTTCGAGGAGCGCGCCGCGATCTTCCTGCGCGCCGCCGAACTGCTCGCCGGTCCCTGGCGGGACACGCTCAACGCCGCCACCATGCTCGGCCAGTCGAAGACCGCGATCCAGGCGGAGATCGACGCGGCCTGCGAGTTCATCGACTTCCTGCGGTTCAACGTGCACTTCGCGCGTCGCCTGCTCGAGGAGCAGCCGGCGTCCTCGCCCGGCGTCTGGAACCGCTTCGACCACCGCCCGCTGGAGGGCTTCGTCTACGCGGTCACCCCGTTCAACTTCACCGCCATCGCCGGCAACCTGCCGTCGGCGCCGGCCCTGCTGGGCAACACGGTGGTCTGGAAGCCGGGCCCGACCCAGCAGTTCGCCGCGCACTTCACCATGCGGCTGTTCGAGGCCGCCGGCCTGCCGCCCGGCGTGATCAACATGGTCACCGGCCGGGGCGAGGAGGTCTCCGATGTCGTGCTCGCCGACCCGGATCTGGCCGGCATCCACTTCACCGGCTCGACGAAGGTCTTCCAGCAGTTGTGGCGGACCGTGGGCGACAACATCTCCCGTTACCGGGGCTACCCGCGGCTGGTCGGCGAGACCGGCGGCAAGGACTTCGTCGTCGCGCACACCAGCGCCGACGTGGACGCGCTGCACACTGCGCTGATCCGCGGCGCCTACGAGTACCAGGGCCAGAAGTGCTCGGCGGCCTCGCGGGCGTACGTGCCGCGCTCGATCTGGGAGGGTGGGCTGCGGGACCGGCTGGCTGCCACCGCGGACTCGCTGACCTACGGTGACGTGGCCGACTTCGGCAACTTCGGCGGCGCGGTGATCGACGACAAGGCGTTCGCCCGGCACACCGCCGCGCTGGAGCTGATCGCCGGCGACGACAGCTGCCGGGTGCTGGCCGGTGGCACCGCCGACGACTCGGTCGGCTACTTCGTGCGACCGACGCTCTTCGAGTGCGGCGATGCCGCCCACGAGACCTTCACCACCGAGTACTTCGGGCCGATCCTGGGCGTGCACGTGTTCGACGACGCCCGGTTCGACGAGGTGGTCGCGCAGGCCGAGTCGATCGCCCCGTACGCGCTGACCGGCTCGGTGTTCGCCACCGACCGCCGGGTCGTCGAGTCGGTCGGCGAGCGCATGCGGTACGCGGCCGGCAACTTCTACATCAACGACAAGCCGACCGGCGCGGTGGTCGGGCAGCAGCCGTTCGGTGGCGCCCGCGCCAGCGGCACCAACGACAAGGCCGGCTCCTGGCTCAACCTGGTCCGCTGGGTCTCCCCGCGGACGATCAAGGAGACCTTCGTGCCGCCGACCGACCACACGTACCCCCACATGGGCTGACCGGCGTCGACCCGCCGGCGGCGCGCGTGGGCGCCGCCGGCGGACGCCCGGAATGTGGCAATCCATCGATAGTCCTCAACGGACAGTCTGCCGCCGACAGTGCACTTAGGAAGTCCTGTCGGGTGGCAAACCGGCAAATCCTGGACGCCGGGTGCGCAAAGTGGCAGCGTAGTGGGCATGGCGGATTCCGGAGTCAACCCTACGGCGGCGGCCCTGCTCGGCCTCCTCCATGAGGGCCCGATGACAGGCGGTCAGTTGATGGCCGCCGCTGAGCGCCGTCTGGCGCCGTACTGGTCGATGACCCGCAGTCAGGTGTACCGCGAGTTGCCGGTGCTGGCTGAGCGGGGTTTCGTGCGGCTCGGTAAGCCGGGCCCGCGGATGAGCCAGCCGTACGCACTCACCGCCAGCGGAAAACGGACGTTTTCCCGCTGGCTCGCGGAGAACCCGGGGCGGGACACCATCCGCAACCCGATAGCGCTCCGGATGGCCTTCGGCAACCTGCACTCCGCCAGCCAGCTGAAGGGCCTGTACGCCTCGGCCAACGAATACCACACCGAGGCCCTCGCCCAGGTCCGGGAGCAGGTGAAGAACGCCAAACGGGACGGCGAGACGTACGACGCCAGCGCGCTGGAGTTCGCCGTCGCCTACCACCGGGCGGCCCTGTCGTGGTTGAAGTCCGCCCCCGTCGGGTGACGTCCGGCAGATTCGCCGACAGCAAACGCGCTGCTCCGGCAGCGGCACAGTACGCTTGTCTGTCGTGACCGCTGCCGATTACGCCGAACAGCTCAAGGAACTCGACGCGACCCTGCGAAACATCGAGGCCGTCCTCAACATCGACCGTCTGCACGAGGACAAGGCCCGCCTTGAGCAGGAGGCCTCCGCCCCCGACCTGTGGGACGACCAGGCCAAGGCCCAGCAGGTCACCTCGCAGCTGTCGTACGTCAACGGCGAGATCAGCAAGCTGGGCAGCCTGCGTTCCGGCCTCGACGACGCCCAGGTGTTGCTGGAGCTGGCCGAGGCCGAGGCCGACCCGGGTGTGCTGACCGAGGTCGAGTCGGAGATCACCGGGCTGACCAAGGCCATCCAGGAGATGGAGGTCCGCACCCTCCTCTCCGGCGAGTACGACTCCCGGGAGGCGCTGGTCGCCATCCGGGCCGGCGCGGGTGGCGTGGACGCCGCGGACTTCGCCGAGATGCTGCTGCGGATGTACCTGCGCTGGGCGGAGCGCCACGGCTACCCGACCGAGGTCTACGAGACCTCGTACGCCGAGGAGGCGGGCCTCAAGTCGGCCACCTTCGCGGTCAAGGTGCCGTACGCGTACGGCACGCTCAGCGTCGAGTCGGGCACGCACCGGCTGGTCCGGATCAGCCCGTTCGACAATCAGGGTCGTCGGCAGACCAGCTTCGCGGGCGTCGAGGTTCTGCCGGTCACCGAGCAGACCGACAGCATCGACATCCCGGAGAACGAGGTACGGGTCGACGTCTACCGCTCCTCCGGGCCGGGTGGGCAGAGCGTCAACACCACCGACTCGGCGGTGCGCCTGACGCACATCCCGACCGGCATCGTGGTGACCTGCCAGAACGAGAAGTCCCAGTTGCAGAACAAGGCCTCCGCGTTGCGGGTGCTCCAGGCCCGACTGCTGGAGCGCAAGCGCCAGGAGGAGCAGGCCAAGCTCGAGGGGCTCAAGGAGAACGCGGCCGGCTCGTGGGGCGACCAGATGCGCTCCTACGTCCTGCACCCGTATCAGATGGTGAAGGATCTCCGAACTGAGCAGGAGACCGGCAATCCGAGCGCGGTCTTCGATGGCGAGTTGGACAGCTTCATCGAGGCGGGTATCCGTTGGCGCAAGCGTCGGCAGCTCGCTGGCGACGGTGCGTGACGGCGCGCGGGCGGAGCGCGTCGTCGATCTCCAGGTAGAAGCCTGATTCGACGACTCGTGCCGGATCGGCGGGGCGTGGGGCTTGGCTCAGTTGTTACACCGCGTAGACTCACCACCCGTGATTCAGCTTGAGCAAGTGACGAAGACGTACCCGAAGGCGTCCCGGCCTTCGCTCGACAACGTGTCCGTCTCGATCGAGAAGGGCGAGTTCGTCTTCTTCATCGGTCCATCCGGCTCCGGCAAGTCCACGATCATCAAAATGCTGCTGCACGAGGTGGCCCCCAACAAGGGGCGCGTCGTCGTCAACGGCAAGGACGTCACGTCGATGCGCTCCTGGAAGCGACCCCACTTCCGGCGCTCGATCGGCTGCGTCTTCCAGGACTTCCGGCTGCTGCCCAACCGCACCGCCTACGAGAACGTGGCGTTCGCCCTCGAGGTGATCGGCAAGACGAAGGCGGTTGCCCGCCGGGTCGTGCCGGAGGTGCTGGAGCTGGTCGGGCTCGGTGGCAAGGAGCACCGCTACCCGCACGAGCTCTCCGGTGGTGAGCAGCAGCGGGTCGCCGTTGCCCGGGCGTTCGTGAACCGTCCGCTGATCCTGCTGGCGGACGAGCCCACCGGAAACCTGGACCCGGACACCTCGATCGAGATCATGCGCCTGCTGGACCGGATCAACCGCACCGGCACGACCGTCGTGATGGTCACCCACGACTCCAACATCGTGAACCAGATGCGCCGCCGCGTCGTTGAGATTGAGAGCGGTCGCATCGTGCGTGACCAGGCCCGCGGCGTCTACGGGTGAGCCGGCGCTCCACCCCTGCGCAGCCTGACGACGAACACCTCATGCCGGAGACCCGGAGGAAATCCCGATGCGCGTGAAATACGTCCTGTCCGAGGTACTGGTCGGACTGTGGCGCAACGTGACCATGTCCATCGCGATGATCATCACGATGGCGGTCTCGCTGACCATGCTCGGCGCCAGCGGTCTCATGTACCGCCAGGTCGACGACATGAAGGACCTCTACTACAAGAACATCGAAGTCTCGATCTTCTTGACCCAGGAGGTGACCGAGCAGGAGCGCACCGACCTCCAGACCAAGCTCGATGGCGACCCCCTGGTCAAGGACGTCTTCTACGTCAACAAGGACGAGGCGTACAAGCGCTTCAAGGAGATGTACCAGGACGCGCCGGACCTGGTGAACGCCGTGAAGCCGGACCAGCTGCCCGAGGCGTTCCGGCTCAAGCTGAACAACCCGGAGCAGTACAAGGACGTCTACGACCAGTACAAGGACACCGCGGGCGTCGAGGAGATCATCGACCAGAGTCGACTGCTCGACAAGATCTTCAACATCCTCACCTCGATCCAGAACATCGCCCTGGCTGCCGCCATCGTGATGGCGATCGCCGCCCTGCTGCTGGTCGCGAACACCATTCAGGTGGCCGCGTACAGCAAACGGCGTGAGGTGGCGGTCATGAAGCTGGTCGGCGCGTCCAACTGGTTCATCCAGGCGCCGTTCGTGCTGGAGGCCGTCGTGGCCGGCCTGATCGGTTCACTGCTCGGTCTGGTGGCCCTGGTCGCGGCGAAGTACCTGCTCTTCGACGGGTCGTTGAGCGCGTTGCAGGGTCTGCTCTCGCCGATCACCTGGGGCGACATCCTGTTCATCTTCCCGCTGATGGCTGGCGTCGGTGGTCTGGTCAGCGCGGGCACCGCCTGGATCACCCTGCGCTTCTACCTGCGGGTCTAGGCACCGTACGGGTCGTCCCGTCGTCTCCCGAGGACCCTCCCGCAGCCGGAAATAAACGGCGCGGGAGGGTCCTTGTCATTCGGGTAGCATGATCGGTTGTCCGGCCGGGGTGAACCCGGCCGCGGACGGAGGAGAGGGGGTGGCACCGATGCCACGGGAAAAGGGGCGCAAGGTGGTCGCCTCCAACAAGAAGGCGCGTCACGACTACGCCATCTTCGACACGTACGAGGCGGGCATGGCGCTGACCGGCACCGAGGTCAAGTCGCTTCGAGCCGGGCGAGCGTCACTTGTCGACGCGTTCGCGCAGGAACGTGACGGCGAGTTGTTCCTGCACGCGATGCACATCCCGGAGTACACCCAGGGCACCTGGACCAACCATGAGCCCCGGCGTACCCGCAAGCTGCTGCTCAACCGGGGCGAGATCGACAAGCTCCTCGGCAAGACCCGCGAGGGCGGTTTCACCATCGTCCCGTTGCAGGTCTACTTCTCGGACGGCTGGGCCAAGGTCGAGATCGCCCTGGCCAAGGGCAAGAAGTCGTACGACAAGCGTCAGGACCTCGCCAAGCGGGACGCGGACCGGGAGATCGCCCGGGTGTCCGGTCGACGCGGCAAGGGCATGGACGACTAGTTCATCCTGTTTGTCCGGGTCGGCGTGCCGGCCCGGGGCTCGGGATGAAAGCTGTTGCGGCAGGCGTTAGTCTTGTCAGTGCCGCCACATCGGCGGCCTGTCGAGGGGGTGACTGGTTTCGACTTCGTACGCAGCGACAGGGGAAGCGAGCCGAGGAAGCCGACGTCGTCTCGAGAATCGGTCGTCGGAACTTTATAAGCGCCAATAACCAACGCGCTGACTTCGCTCTCGCCGCCTGAGGCGAGTAGCTAAGTCTGTCGGTCTGGGAACGCCTTCGTCCCAGTAGCCGGCATCAGCTAGGAGGCTGGCCAATCGGACCCGGTCGCGGGGTCCGTGCGGCGAGATTAATCAGCGACTGGGCCCGTCACACCAACTTGCTCGCGTGAGCGGTGGGGCCGAGTAGAGGCACAGCGAGCTGCGCTCGGAGAAGCCCTGACAAACCGGCGAAGGACCCGGGTTCGATTCCCGGCACCTCCACCACCTCGAACGAAGCGCCCCGGCCCACCAGCCGGGGCGCTTCGTTGTTCGCGGGGTCTTACGCTGCCCCCTGTGACCAACCAGGAGATGCGCCTGTCGGTCGGCGCGTCGCCCGGCCAGCGCGTCGTGGCGGTGGCGGCCGGCGTCCTCCTCACGGCCGTCGGCGCGGCGTTCGTGGCGCTGCCCCTCGTCGCCGACGGGCTGTTGCGCCGACTGACCGGCCCGGGTGACGCGTTCGCCTCCTATGAGGAGGCTCGCGACCTGCCACCGGGGCTGCTGCCGCCCGCGCTACGCGACTCAGCCGTCCCGAACCAGTCCGGTCCCAGCCCGTTCATCGGCCTGTGTGGCCTGCCCTTCGTCCTGCTCGGCCTCTACCTGGTGCTGCGGGTGCTCCGCACGGCCGCCTGGCTGGACGGCAGCCGGGCACGGGTACGCGGTGCGCTGCGCACCCGCACCGTCGACCTGGCCACCGCCCGAATCGAGTCCGGCGCGGTGTCGTACCGCGAGGCAGGCGACGAAGGTCCGGCCGGCGAACCGCAGGTGCGGGCCATCCTCGCGACCGACCCGGGGAGTGCCCGGGGGGTCACCATCCCGCTGCGCGGCATGGGGCTGCCCGTGCTGCCGCCGTCCGAGCTGCGGGCGCTGGCCGAGGCGATCACGACGGGTCGACCAAGCGACGAGCGGGCCGGCGATGCGCGCGTCGTGGCCGATCACCTGCGCCGACTGGCACAGCGCCCGTCGACCGACTGAGGCGGTCGTACGTCCCAGAGGGCCTGTGCGGTGCTGAGGGCGGCACCAGCGTGGCTGATGGGGTCGGTGGGCACAACGGGGCAGAAGAGACGGCTCAGGGCCCTGGACAGGGCGTGCCGGGCAGCCTCACCATCGCGGTATGGGGTAGCAGCGCCGCCGCGCGGGAGGTGCCATGGTCACCGGTCCGGTCCAGCAGCCGTCACTCGTCACCCGACCGCGCGTCGCGCATCCAGCGGGGCTACCCGCCGATCCACATGCCATCGGTCTACCCGGCGAGCCGCGCCCGGCCGGCCTCGCTGGTGACGTGCACGCCTTCGGCCGGGCCGTCGCCGTCGCCAGCATCGAGCCGCGTTGGCGCGAAGACGTTCTGCTTCGGCTGCGTCCGGTGCGCCAGGGCTTCGCCGAGCACGTCCGGGTCACCGAGGGCTCCACCGGCCTCTACCGGGAGTTGCTCACCCAGTCGCCGCGACTGGTCCACGGCGTGCGGCTGCTGACCCGGGAGCACGTGGCGATCGTCGCCGCGATCCTGGCGGTCCAGCAGGTCGCTGAGCGGCCCGGGACGCACCCCGATGAGCTGCGGCACCGGGCCGGGCACCTGCTGCGGCGGTTGGCCCGGCATCGGCGGCGCGGCGCCGACCTCCTCTGGGAGGCGTACCAGACGGATCTGGGTGGCGAGACCTGAGCCCAGGTCGGGAACCGGCCGGTCGGCGGAGGCGTCGAACCGTACATGAATCGGCCTGCTCTGCTGCTCGTACTCCCGTTGCTGCTCGTGGCGGGCTGTGCCGCGACCGACGCCGGTCCGGCCGGCGGCCCGCGCAGCCCGACGCGCGGCGCGGAGGCGTTCGACCAGCGGGCCGCTCAGGTCGCCGAGGCGTGGCGGCCCGGCCCCGCCTGGCGCACGGGCTACGTGCCGTTGGAGGGGCCGACCCTGCTCACCGGCGACCCGGGCTTCACCCCCGAGACCGAGGCAGCCTTCCGGGCCGGGTGGTACCGCGAGCAGGTCGGCATACCGCCCACCCGGGTCGGCGGCGAGATCCAATTTCCGGACGGACGGCTGACGCTGCCGTTGGTCAGCGCCGCCGAGGCGTACCGGCAGCTCGACCAGGGTGACCCACTGCCCTGCCCGGGGCGGCCGAAGCAGCCCGGCCGGCCAACCCCCGGCGGCCCCACCGTCGAACCGGGGCCCGACGGGTGGGCCACGAGCAGCACGCAGACCGCGTGTCTCCCGCTCACCGTCACCGGTGTCACGTTCGGCGCCGTGCCGGTGCGCACGAGTCGGGGCGTGGCGCAGGTCCCGGCCTGGCTGTTCACCATCAAGGAGCTGGCCACCCCGGTGGTCCGGCTCGCCGTCGCGCCGACGGCGGTCACCCCCGTCCCCGAGCCCACCGCGCCGGCCCGGCCGCTGCCGGACGGGTTGGTGGCGGCCCAGGACCTGGCCGCCGTCGACGGCGCCCGGCTGACCGTGCGGCTCGGCGTCGGCGCGTGCGACACCGGGATCATGCCGTTGGTGTGGGAACGGCCGGACGTCGTGGTGGTCGGTGGCGGCGTCACCCGGGCCACCGGCGAATGTATCGCCCTGCTGAAACTGGAGCCGGTCACCGTCACCCTCGCGGCGCCGCTGGGCAGCCGGCCGGTGCTGGACGTCTTCACCGGTGCCCCGCTGTCGATCGCACCGCGCTGACTCGGCTCAGAGGATGCTGGGCACGTCGGTGCTGATCGGCACCGGCAACACAGTGGGCCGGTCGGCGCGCAGCCCGGTGGCGAGCGCCGCGCCGAGCTGATCGGGGGTCTCCACCACCTGCGTGGCACAGCCGTAGCCGGCCGCGATCGCGATGACGTCCAACCCCGGCAGGTCCAGGCCGGGTACCCCGGGAGTGTGCTTCAGCTCGGCGAACGCCTTGAGGATCGCGTACTGCTGGTTGACCGGGACGACGACCACCACCGGTAGTGCCAGGCGCGCGGCCGTCCAGAGCGCCTGCACCGAGTAGTGGAAGGAGCCGTCGCCGATCACCGCCACCACCGGGCGACCGCGCCCGGTGTCCCGCTCGGCCAGTGCGATGCCGATCGCCGCCGGCAGGCCGTAGCCGAGTCCGCCGCTGGCCATCGTGAAGTACGACGCCGGGCGGGTGATCCGCAGCTGACGACGCAGCGCGGAAAGATTGGATGGTGACTCCTGGACCAGCACGCCGTCGGTCGGCCAGTGTGCGGCCAGCGCGGCGAACAGGGCGTCGGCGCTCAGCGGGCTGTCGACCTCCGGCGGTGGCAGTGCGTCCCGTCGCGAGGGTGCCGGCCGGTCGCTCGGCGGCACCCGTTCGACAAGCGCGGCCAGGGCCAGCCCCGGGTCGCTGAGCAGGCTGTCACCGACCGGGGCTCGCGCGGCCTCGTCGGGGTCGTCCGTGATGTGCAGCAGTCGGGCGCCGTCGGGCAGGTGCCCGCCCGGCACGTACGGGTAGTAGCGGAACACCGGGGCGCCGACAACCAGTACCGTGTCGTGCCCGCTCAGCGCCTCGGCGAGCGGACCGATCGCGTACGGCAGCACGCCGCGGAAGTGCGGGTGGTCCTCGGGGAACACCGCCCGCTCGGTGGCGGGTGCTGACCAGACCGGCGCGGCGAGCCGCTCCGCCAGCGCGACCGCGGTCGACCAGCTCGCGGAGCGGTCCACCCCCGGCCCGTACACGAGCACCGGGTTGCGGCTGCCGGCCAGCACCCGGACGAACTCCTCCAACCGCTGCGGGTCCGGCGCGAACCGCGTGGCCACCGTTCGCGGCGCGGGCGGCGGGTCGGCTGGCTGGGCCCAGTCGTCCATCGGCAGGGAGAGGAAGACCGGCCCGGCCGGCGGCTGCACCGCCGTCGCGTACGCCCGCAGCATCGCCGCGGGGATGTCCTGCGCCCGGGCCGGCTCGTAGGCCCACTTCACGTAGGGCTGCGGAAGCTCGGTGGGTCGGCGGCTGGCCAGCCGGGGTTCCAGGAGCAGCATCTCCCGGGTCTGCTGGCCGGCGGTGACGATCAGCGGAGTCTTGTTGTGCCAGGCGGTGACCAGGTTGCCCATGCCGTTGCCGGTGCCCGGGGCGGTGTGCAGGTTGACGTGGGCGGGCACTCCGCTGGCCTGGGCGTAGCCGTCGGCCATCGCGACGGCCGTCGCCTCGTGCAGCGCGTGGACGTAGTGGAAGTCGGCGGGGAAGTCCTGGAGGAACGTCTCCTCGGTGGAGCCGGGGTTGCCGAAGATGGTGGTCATACCGAGGGTGCGGAGCACGTCGTACGTCGCGTCCCGGACAGTTGCCATCGCCACCCGCCTCCGTGTCGCGGGCAGGGGCAACCGCGGTCGCCCTCCCGATCAGCCGAATCTATCGGGATGTGACGGACCTTTCGGGCGTTTCTCGGCCGCCGGTGGTCCCGATCGGTCGATCACCGGGAGGTCCGCCGTCGGGTGCTTCGGCCCTTCGTCTTAACTGTCCGATCACCCGCCGGCCAGACCTTAGCCAGCACCCAGCACGCAGGCTATGGTGCCAGGCATGGCGTTGACAGGGCGGCTGAACCCGATGCGGCGGGCGGATCCGGTCGATGACCGGCCCCCGGCGCGGGCTCACGGTTGACGGGTGTGTGGCATGCAGGGAGAGGGCCAGGCGATCGGCGGACGAGCGATGGAGTCGATGACCGGGCGGCTGCTGGTCGCGACTCCGGCGCTCAAGGACCCGAACTTCGACCGTACGGTGGTGCTGCTGGTCGCCCACGAGCCGGGCGGCGCGCTCGGCGTGGTGCTGAACCGGGCCACCGAGGTGCCGGTGGCCGAGGTGCTCGGTGACTGGAGCGACCTGGCCCGCCACCCGGCGGTGCTCTTCGAGGGTGGCCCGGTGCAGCCCGACTCGGCCATCTGCCTGGCCCGGATGCGGCACCCGATGCGCCGGGTGAAGGGCTTCCACCAGGTTTCCGGGGCGGTCGGCACGATCGACCTCTCGGTCGACCCGGAGCGGCTGCGGGAGAGCATCGGCGGCATCCGGGTCTTCGCCGGCTACTCCGGCTGGGGCAGTGGCCAGCTGGAGCAGGAGATCGCCGACGGGTCCTGGTTCGTGCTGGACGGGCTGCCCGGGGACGCCTTCGTCGACCGGCCCGACGACCTGTGGCCGATGGTGCTGCGCCGGCAGGGCGGGATGATGGCCGCCGTCGCGCACTTCCCGCCGGACGTGGCGCTCAACTGACCCGGCTCGGCGGGGGACCCCGCGAGATGACCATGCGGGCCGGTCTGTGTATAGTTTCCCAGTGCCCGGGCGACCGGGACGACAGCAAGGGGCCGTGGCGCAGCTGGTAGCGCACCACACTGGCAGTGTGGGGGTCAGGGGTTCGAGTCCCCTCGGCTCCACCCTTGAGAAACGCCCTGGTCGGGATAATCCGACCAGGGCGTTTTGCTGTTGCTGGCGGTGCCGCCGCAGCGTCGTGCCACCCCTTCGCCGGCGGCCAGTGGTGCCCAGATGGGTAGCCGGGGCACCCTCGTCCGGCTACCGAACGATCGGTGACCACTCCCGCTGGCTGGCGATCGTCACCCCGACGGTCCGGTAATAGGGGTCCTCGGCGACGACAGCGGCGAACGCTTCGGCGTCCGGGACGTCGAAGATCAGCAGTGCTCCGGAGTCATCGGCGAACGGCCCGGCCATGACCAGCCGGCCCTCCTGGTGCAGGGCCTGGAGACGCTCCCGATGCGCCGGTCGGGCGGCGAGCCGGTCAGGTTCGTCGCCGAAGGACAGCTCCAAGATGAACACCGGTTCCTCCTCATCGGGGCGATCTTTCGAAGGACCCTAGTCGATCCGGCGCGTCACCACCGTCTTGTCGGGGACGCCCGTCGACGGTGGTCACGGATCGACGATGATGTCGATCGCCGCGCTCACCTGACGCTCCAGGTCGTCGAGGTCGTCGAGGGTCGGGGCGTCGATCAGGAACGTCACACCGCGGTCACCGGATTCGCGCAGCTCACCGAGGCGTGCCCCGCGTTCCTTGAGCACGATGACGTGGCGCAGGGCGGGCGGGTCGTCGGCTTCGCCCGGTGTGATGACCGGCCACGGCTGCCCCTCCGGCACCCACTGCGGCTCCACGCTCGGCCAGCGCAGCTTCACGTCCTGCAACGTTCCGGTCGGCTGGGGCAGGTAGACCTGGCGGGCGTACCGCCGGGGTGGGGGGTGCGCCGCCGGCTCGTCGAGCGCCACCTCCATGATCGTCTGCTCCAGCGCCCGACCGGTCACCAGGTGGTAGAGCGGCATGATGCCGTCGCCGGGAGTACGGGCGGCCACCTCCATCAGGACCGGCCGGCCGTCCCGGTCGAGGCGGAGTTCGGTGTGCACGATGCCGGCGACCAGACCGAGCCGGCCCACGATGTCGCGGTTGGCGGCGAGCAGCTTCTCGTGCTCCGCGCCGGGAGGCGCGGGCACGGTGTGGGCCATCTCGACGAACCAGTCCGAGCCGTCCTCGGTGGTCCGTTTCTGGGTCGCCGACTCGAAGACGATCCGACCGTGTTGGACGACCGCCTCCACCGAGTACTCGGCGCCGGTGACGTACTCCTCGACCAGCAGGGTCTCCGCCGCCGGGTACTCGGTGAGCAGCGCGGGCAGGGCCGCGGGGTCGCGCACCGCCTGGACCCCGGAGCTCGACCGCCGGCCCGAGGGCTTCAGCACCGCCGGGAACCGGACCGAGCCCACGTCGAGCCCGGCGCGCCCCTGCGGTGGGACGACGACCAGTCGGGGGCTCCACTGCGGCAGGTAGAACCGTTGCAGGTACTTGTTGCGGCACACTCGCGCGGCGCGTACGCCCGGCCCGGGCAGGCCGAGCGCATCCGCCACGATCCCGGTCTGCTCGACGAGCATCTCACCGGCGGCGTAGACCCCGACGATGTCGTACTCCTGCTGCCAGCGCTGGACGTGGGCGACCACACCGGAGGTGAAACTGCCCTCGATGCCGACCTCGCCGGTGACGAAGGCCGCGTCCGTGAGGTACGTCCCGGGACCCTCGCCCCGGGCCATGGCGGCCGTCGTGTCGGCCCTCCACTGTTCCGAGGTGATCAGCAGGATCCGCAGCCCCCGACCGGCGAGGTCGGCCAGGAAGCCCCAGTTGCGGGCGATGACGCGGTAACCGCCGAGCAGCAGGAAGGCGCGGGCCTCACTCATAGCCGTACTGCTCGAGGATGTCGCCGAACAGCTCGGTGAAACGGGCCTCGTTGCGCTTGGTGAACCGCTCCCGCCAGGTGCCGGTGGTGCCCCGAAAGAAGCTCCAGGAACTCTGGTCGTAGACCTTGCCGGCGACCTCCTCGGCGTCCGCGGTGGACCCGACGTGGATCAGCAACCGGTCCACGGCCTCGAGCTGGCGTTGCCGGGACCCGCCGCCGCGCTCCCCGACCAGATCCTCGTAGCTGACCTTGCACACGTCGGGGTGGCGCAGCAGCCACAGCCCCCTCTCGAACTGGTCGCGGCCGAGGAAGGACGTGTCCCGCATCGCGTAGTCGAGCTTCTCCTCCCAGGTCGGCAGGGAGGTCAGGATGCGGTGGAAGATGTCGAACTCGTAGAAGTTGCCGTACCCCTCGCGGGTCCGCCCCTCCAGGAAGTTGACCATGGATACCAGGGCGTCGCGCGGGTCGCGGTAGTTGTAGACCAGCGGTGGGGTGGCGGTCTCCACCCACTCGGCGAAGAACGACCCGTCCACCTTGCTGATGTCCAGCTCATGGAAGATCCAGCAGAGCCCGGCCGGGGTGTCCGCGAACCGGGAGTACGGCAGGTGCGGGTTGGTGATCACCGAGTCGGCGAAGTCGAAGCGGGTCTGCCCGTACCGGTTGACGACGTGCTGGCCCAGTCGGCGTTGCCAGTGCCAGCCCAGCGCGGACCAGGCCTCCTGGGTGCGGAGCAGATACTCCTCAGTGCCCTCCAGCTCGAGCAGCTCGTCGTAGTCGGCCTTCGACAGGGTGAGCGCGGCGATCTGACGTCGTTGCACTTCGGTGAACTCCGGGGTGTTGCGGGGGGTCGGCCGGGGCACCCCGGCCATCTTGTACCCCAGGTTGGTCATCAGACCCTGCATGAGGTGGGTGCCGGTCTTCTGCAGCGAGATCACCATGGCACGAGGGGCCAGCGGCATGTCGGTCTCCCGGTGGTCGTGCGTCGGATGCGACGCGGAATGAAGGGGAATCAGCGGACGTAGGCAGCCAGGTGGCCGGTGGTGCGCTGGTCGAGGAAGCGGAGGAGCCGGGCGAACGACTCCCGCCGTCGCTCATCGGGTGTCCACAGCCACAGCTCCCGTTTGGCGACCCGGGCGCCTCGGCGGAACTTCGGAGCGAACGCCTCGAACCCGAGGCGGTAGCGGGGCACGCCGGCCCGGATGCACGACTCGACCGGCTGCCCGAACACCAGGTGGTGGTAGGCGACGCTGGTACCGGTGACGTCGTAGTCGCTGCCGTAGCCGAGGGTGCAGCAGCCGTGCCGGCCGTACATCTGCACGGTGCAGGCGAGGACTTCCGCGTCGGAGCGGCCCGCCACGGCCACCCGGATCGCCCCGGGGAGCACCGCCGCCAGGTACGCGCGGGCCGCCCGCAGCTGGGGCCGGTTCGGTGCCGCGCCGTTGCGCTCGCCGGTGCGTGCCTCAAGGTCCACGATGCGGTCGACGTGCTCGGCCAGCGGCACCTCGCGGACCTGGAGCCCGGCCCGGGTCACCTCGCGCTCGGCCAGTCGGTAGTTGCGGCGCGTCTCGGCGTTCTGCCCGTCCAGAAACGCCTGGTAGGTGGGGTAGCCGTCCAGGTGCAGCGCGGACGCGGCGGTGACCGAGCCCCGGACGAAGCCGGCGCCCTCCAGCAGGTCACGCAGCAGCTCGTCGTCGGTGTCCACGTACGGGAGGACCACCGCCCCGGCGCGGCCCTGCCGGACCAGATCCTGGAGGGTCGCCACGACCTCCCGGCCGGCCTGCCGCCGGCGGGTGACGTCGACGTCGGGGGCGGTGAACAGCGGACTGCGGTCGTAGGTGCGGACGACGAGGGGCTCTCCGACGGTCGTGGTGAGCCAGCCCGCGAGATCGCCCGACTCCGGAGCGGCCGGGCCGAGCGCGCCGAGCAGGGCCCGGTGCTCGGCGCGGATCCGGGTCGCGTCGTCGTCCGGGGTGAGCCGGAGGAACTGTTCCTCGGTGAGGAGTTTCCACGGGTGGCTGAACAGGCCCGTCCCGGCCACGGCGGTGACCGCGTGGATCGCGGCCACCGGCCCCCGGTCGTCGTCGGCGGTGACCAGCACCGCGGTGCCCGGCTCCAGCCGTTCGCGGAACAGCAGGTAGCCGTGGGCCGCGTCGGGTTCGGCGTCGGCGGCCAGCCGGGCCCAGGTCTCCTCGTCGACGGCGCCGATGCCGTCGGTCACGTCAGTCGCCATGCCGGATGGACCGTTCCTTCCGAGTCGTCGTGTCCGCGAGGGCCTGCACCTCGGACATCTGAGCCGCGGTGCGCAGCGGAGAGGCGTACAGCAGCAGCGAGGAGACGGTGAGCGAGACGGCCACCACCCAGACGGCCGTGGTCGCTCCGGCCAGGTCGGCCAACACCCCGCCGATCAGCGCCCCGACCGGCAGCGAACCGAAGGCCGCGATGCGGTAGCTCGCGGTCACCGCGCCGAGCAGGACGGGAGGGGGGACCTGCTGCCGCACGGTGACCGCCAGGACGTTGTAGACCGCCAGAGCGGCCCCGTTGATCACGAAGCCGGCCCCGAGCAGCACGGTCGCCGTGCCGGCCGTGGCGAGCGCGGGCACCAGCAGCAACCCGAGCGCGGCTACCGTGATCGAGACGGTCAGCGCCCGGCCGAGGTGCAGTCGGGCCCCGACCCGCCCGGCGACGAGGGAGCCGACCAGCGCCCCGACGCTGCCGAGCCCGATGACCAGGCCGATCAGGCCACCGGAGAGGCCGAGGGTGCGCACGCCGTACACCAGGAAGACCGTCGCGAAGGCCTGCTCGTGCAGGTTGAACAGCGCCGACTGCACGCACAGGTCCCGGATCGGTCGGCTCCGCCAGACGTAGGCCAGCCCCGCCCGGATCGTCGGCGCGTCGCCCCGGTCGGTCGCCGGCCGCAGCGCCCGAGCGGGGAGGGCGGCCATCGCCATCGCCGCCGCGCAGAACAGTGCCCCGGTGACCACAGCGGCCCAGGAGGCGCCGGCGGACTGCACGATGAATCCCGCCGCCGCCGGCCCGGCCATCTGGGTCACCGACGTGGTGGCCTGCAACAGACCGTTGCCGGCGACCAGCCGGTCGCCGTCCAGCAACCGGGGCGCGGTGACCTGGGACCCGATGTCGTGCAGCACCGCTGCCGAGCCGATGAGGAACGCGCCCACCAGCAGCGCCGTGAAGACCAGACGGTCGGTGGCGGCCAGGACCCCGATGCCGAACAGCACGACGCCGCGCGCCGCGTTGCCGGTGACCAGGATCCAGCGCAGCGAGGTACGGGCGGTCCAGGTGCCCACCAGCAGGGAGAACGCCAGCACCGGCACGAACTGGGCCGCGCCGACCAACCCCACCTGGGTGCCGCTGCCGGCCAGCAACGTCACGACCAGCAGGGGCAGCGCGAAGGCGGTGATCTGGTGTGCCGACCTGGCGGCCAGGTCGCCCAGCCAGAGGGTACGGAAGGCCGGCTCCCGCAGCGGGGGGCGCGCTGGCGCGCCGGCGTCCGTACCCTCCGGCAGGCGCCGGATGTCAGCTGACACCGGTGCCGGTGACGCTCGCTGACGCGTCCGACGAGGTGACTCTGCGGTACAGCGCGTTCTCGCTCCAGATGAGGTCGACCTGGCCCCACTCCATCGCCGACACCACGTCGGGGAAGAAGCTGCGGCCGTTGTAGTTCGCGCTGGTGTTGCAGAGCACCGGGATTCCGCTCCACTTGTGGTACTCGCGCAGGACGGCCGCCAGCATCGGGTTGTCCTCGGCGCTGACCGTCTGCAAGCGGGCGGTCCCGTCGAGGTGGATCGCCGCCGGGATCCGGTCCACCCAGTCGGGGCGCACCCGGTGGTCGAAGAGCATGTACGGGTCCGGGGTGCCGGGGTCGAAGACCGTCGGCGCCTGATCGGTCAGGCAGATCGGTGCGACCGGCCGGAAACTCTCCCGACGCTTCATCCGGTTGAGCTCGTCCTTCATCGCCGGGTCAACCGCCGGAGCGAGGATGCTGCGCGCCCCGAGCGCGCGAGGGCCCAGCTCGGCGCGGCTGTGCAGGACCACCACCGGCTTACCGGTGCGGTGCAGCAGCCGGGCCAGCTCCTCCGGTCGACAGGGCGCCACCGTCCAGCCGGCCGGAACGTGCGAGTTGTGCACGAGGTCGGGGCCGGCGAAGACGTTCCACGAGATCGGCGTCAGCCGCTGCTCTCCGCTGACCAGGATGGCGCCGGTGCCGACGGACGAACCCGAGTCGTCCGGGAAGGGCGGCACCCACATCTCCCGGATGGCCTTGTGTGCCCGCATGGCGCTGTTCCACTTGATGTTCAGGGCGCAGCCGCCGGCGAAGCAGAGGTTCCAGGGACCGTCGCCCTTCCAGGACTCGGCCTTGGCCACGAGTCGCTCGACGAGCAGTTCCTCGATGAACTCGTGCACGCTGGCGAGCACGTCGTCGTCGGAGACGCCCAGTTGGTCGGTGCGCCGACGGACGTCCTCCAGATAGGCGTGGACGTAGGCGTGGGAGGGCTCGCCGGTGCTGCCGCAGCCGATGATCTCCTCCCGGTACTTGCGGACGGCCGGGCTGTTGGCCTCGAAGTGCTCGTGGAACAGCTCCCCGAGGACCTGCTTGATCGGCTCCCGGGCGGTGCCGAAGGCGATGTAGGCCATCAGCTTCCCGGCCACCGAGAGGTCGTCGACGTTGCGGGACAGCTTGTCGCGGCGGTACGGCCCGAAGTGCTGCGAGGCCATCGAGTAGAAGTGCCCGATCAGCGGGAAGACCTCGCCGCCGGGCTCGACGCGGCCGTCCTTGTCCACCGAGTAGAGCCGGGGGAAGCAACCGCCGTCCCAGACGAGGACGAGGCTCGGCTCGCCCCGTCGGGCGAAGGGGCTGGTGCTGTACGCGGCGGCGAGGTGGCTCGCCACGTGCACGTGGCTGACGTACGGGACTGTGGCGTCGCCGATGGGCAACTCGCCACGGTGGCCCGGCTGTGCCGGATTCGGCACCAGCTCGGTCTCCCGGTAGGGCGCCAGGCGGACGTCGACCGGGCTGCCGTTGTTGAGCCGGTGGGCCTGCCCGTGGACGGCGCCGTCCCAGCCGTCCAGTGCCCACTGGTCGACGTCGGAGACCTTGTACCCGAAATCGCCCAGGATCCGGGCGATCAACGTGAGATCGTCCACGTCGCTGTATCGACGGTTGTTCTCCAGCTTCTGCGCCTCGACGTTGAACTCCAACACGTCGTCGTGGAACAGGGCAACGCCCCCGCTCTGTGTGAGCTTTACTCCGCACGTAATACGCATAGCTGCTTCCCCCCGTTTTCGGCGACTTAAAAGTCCTATCGATGTTCCGCCGGCAAGTCAACCCCTCGCTCATTGCCGACATCGATCAGGGGTCCCTCCGCCTGAGGATAGGGAAGTGGCGTTCCTCGATGTGGCTAGTCGCCTGCGTCGGGCCAGGAAGGGTTGCCGAGAGCCCTCTCCGAGATACCGCAATGCCTATCGGTGTAGTGGGATATGGAATTTCCGTCATCTGAAATTCGCGCGTTACGAGTTGGTAACTTAGCGCTGTCGGCTGCCAGGGTTGGCGTCGAGCCCGATCGCCACCTACGGCGCACAGGACGGCATATCAGCAGCTCAGCATGGCTGTGATGTGCATGGGGGATTAATGAGTGGCAATGAGGCCAGTTGGCGTCTATCTTCGACCGGGGGAGCTGCGCCGTCCGCGAGCCCCCCGGTGGACGAAGCGGATCTTGAGCGATGGATACGCGATATCCTGCAATCGACGCATCCACTCCGACTCGGCTCGGAACTGCGTCGCGCCGAGCGCGTCGCGAGAGCCAGATTCTCCGACCCGACAATTGCCCAAGCGGTCCATCGAGCCGTTGCGGCAACAATGAACAGGCGTGATTGAGCGGCCATCATCAGGCACACGCCACCTGCGGGTTCGGGTCAAGAAAAGCACTCACGGAACAGGGCGGCTTTTCTCATTACCCGGGCCGGTCGGTCCATACCCCTAACATGGCCCGATGGCCATAGATCTCTTCGCGGGTATCCCCGTCCACAACTACGGCTCGGCAGCGGCCTGGTACGAGCAGCTCCTCGGCACCCCGCCGACGTTCCTGCCCAACGACACCGAGGCGGTGTGGGAGCTCGCCGAGCACCGGTACGTCTTCATCGAGGTGCGGCCCGAACACGCCGGGCACGCCCTGCACACAGTCTTCGTCGACGACTTCGACGCTCGCCTCGCCCAGATCGCCAAGCGCGGCCTGGAGCCGGCCGAGCGCGAGACCTACGACAACGGCGTGCGCAAGGCCATCTTCCGGGACCCGGACGGCAACGAGATCGGTTTCGGCGGCGCGCCCGCCTGACCGGGGCGCGAGGCCCGCCACACGCAAAACGCCCCGACCGGATGACCCGGTCAGGGCGTTGGCGACTAGATGTCCGGTAAGGGCTCGATCAGCCCTGGCGGCTCTTCCACTGCGGGTTGGCGCGGTTCACCACGACCACCCGGCCGCGACGGCGGACCACCACCGAACCCGGCTTCTGCTTCAGTGCACGCAACGAGCTACGTACCTTCATCTCTGCCTCCTCGGTGCAAGCGGTTCCGAGTATCGAAACGCCGCACCCACCCGCCAGATTCCCGGCCGGTCGGCGTCGAACCTTTGCCGTGTCCCGGCCGTACCACTGGGCGGAGGTCATCCTCATGCCCGTACGCCGGCTCCTCGCCACGGTGCTGGTCGCTGCCGCGACAGTGCCCCTGGCCGCCACACCCGCAGCCGCCCACGGCGCCCCGACCGACCCGATCAGCCGCGCGCCGGCCTGCGGCCCCGAGGGCCGGCACGCGGCCACCAGCGCCTGCCGGGCGGCGATCCAGGCCGGCGCGGCCGTCCGCGAATGGGACAACGTACGCGTTTCCACGATCAACGGGCGAGATCGGGAACGGATCCCGGACGGTGAGCTGTGCAGCGGCGGACTGTCCGCGTACCGGGGACTGGACCTGCCCCGCACCGACTGGCCCAGCACCACGCTGACCACCGGCGCGAAGTTCACCTTCCGGTACCGGACCACCATCGAGCACCGGGGCACCTTCCGGCTCTACGTCACCACGCCCGACTACGACCCCCGCAAGAAGCTGACCTGGGCGGATCTGGAGTCGCGTCCGTTTCTGACGCTGACCGATCCGCCGGTGCGGGCCGGGGCGTACCAGTTGGCGGGTCGGTTGCCGGCGGGCCGCAGCGGCCGACACCTGATCTACACGATCTGGCAGAACTCCAACACGCCGGACACCTACTACTCCTGCTCGGACGTGGTGTTCCGGGGTGCCAAGGCCACCGCCACCCCGGCAAAGGCCGCCGCGACGAAGAGCGCGGCGGCTGCTCCGCGTACCGCCGCGAGTGGGCCGGCCACCACGGAGCCGGCGGTGGCGGCGGCGGCCGACCCGGGCGTGCCGGTGGCGTCGGTGACCAACCTCGGCGACCGGTGGCCGGTGCTGGCCGGTGCCGCCGCCGTGCTGGTCCTGGCGCTGCTGCTGATCGGTGCCGGACGGCGACGTCGCAGCGCCGCCGCGCCGGTGGGACGGCAGTGCGAGGTGCGCAACCACCGAGCCGGGCGGCGCCGGATCTGGTGACCCGACCCGCCCGGGACCCGACGGCGTTCAGCCCAGGTGGCGCTCGATCTCGGCCAGCTCGTCGGCCGTGAAGTCGAGGTTGTCCAGCGCGGCGATGTTCGTCTCCAACTGCTCGACGCTGCTCGCCCCGATGATCAGGCTGGTCATCCGCGGGTCACGCAGCGCCCAGGCCAGTGCGAGCTGAGCGAGGGACTGGCCGCGCCGCTCGGCGACCGCGCCGAGCCCACGGATGGTGGCCATCTTCTCCTCGCTGAGGTCGCTCTCGTTGAGGAAGACGCTGGTGCGAACCCGCGAGTCGGCCGGAATGCCACCCAGGTAGCGGTCGGTCAGCAGGCCCTGGGCCAACGGGCTGTACGCGATGCAGCCCGCGCCGACCTGCTCCAGCGTGTCGAGCAGGCCGTCGGACTCGGTCCAGCGGTTGAGCATCGAGTACGACGGCTGGTTGATCAGCAGCGGCGTACCCAGCTCGCGCAGGATCGCGGCGGCCCGCGTGGTCTGCTCCGAGTTGTAGTTCGAGATGCCGACGTAGAGCGCCTTACCGGAGCGGACGATGCCGTCGAGCGCCCCCATCGTCTCCTCGAGGGGGGTGTCCGGGTCGAACCGGTGCGAGTAGAAGATGTCGACGTAGTCCAGCCCCATCCGGCCCAGCGACTGGTCCAGCGACGAGATCAGGTTCTTGCGCGAGCCCCACTCGCCGTACGGGCCGGGCCACATCAGGTACCCGGCCTTGCTGGAGATGACCAACTCGTCGCGGTACGGCTTCAGGTCGGTGGCGAGCATCCGGCCGAAGTTCTCCTCCGCCGAACCGGGCGGCGGGCCGTAGTTGTTGGCCAGGTCGAAGTGGGTGACACCCAGGTCGAAGGCGCGGCGCACGATGTCGCGCTGCCGTTCGAACGGGCGGTCCGGACCGAAGTTGTGCCACAGCCCGAGTGAGACGGCGGGCAGCCGCAGGCCACTGCGTCCGCTGCGCCGGTAGGTCATGGTGTCGTAGCGGTCATCCGCGGCGAGGTAGGTCACGATCATGAGCCTAGCTCCGGCCCAGCGTGACGCGGATCGGGCGTGGAAACCGGGACATCGGGGTAGTTTCGACGCCATGCGTTTCATTGCGCTCGACACCCCCAAACCGCTGTCCAAGATCGGATTGGGCACCTGGCAGTTCGGCTCCCGGGAATGGGGGTACGGCCCGGACTTCGAGCGGCAGGCGGCGCAGATCGTCCGGCGGGCCGTCGAACTGGGCGTGACGGTCTTCGACAGCGCGGAGATCTACGGCTTCGGACGCAGCGAACGCATCCTCGGCGCGGCCCTCGGCGACGACCGGCCGAAGGTCGTGGTCGCCAGCAAGATCCTGCCGGTGCTGCCGGTGGCCGCCGTGGTGCAGCAGCGGGCGGTCGCCTCGGCGGCCCGGCTCGGCGTCACCAGCATCGACCTCTACCAGGTGCACCAGCCCAACCCGCTGGTCGCCGACCACACCACAATGCGCGGCATGCGGACCCTGCAGGACGTCGGGCTGGTCGGCGAGGTCGGCGTGAGCAACTACGGGCTGCGCCGCTGGCAGGTCGCCGAAGCGGCGCTCGGCCGGCGGGTGCTCAGCAACCAGGTCCGCTACAGCATGCTGGACCGCGCACCCGAGCAGGACCTGCTGCCGTACGCGCGGCAGGCCGGTCGGGTGGTCATCGCGTACAGCCCGCTGGCGCAGGGCTTCCTCTCCGGCCGCTACGACGCCAAGAACCCGCCCACCGGCGCGGTCCGGCGTGCAAACCCGTACTTCCTGCCGGAGAACCTGGAGCGCGGCGCGGCCCTGATCGACACCCTGCGCCAGGTCGCCGACGCCTACGACGCCACCCCCAGCCAGATCGCGCTGGCGTACCTGCTGCGCCACCCGAACGTGCTCGCCATCCCCGGCGCGTCCGGGGTCGAGCAGATGGAACGCAACGCCGCTTCCGCCGACATCGACCTCGCCGACGACGAGTACACGGCGCTGGCCGAGGCCGCGAAACGCTTCCGCCCGATCACCGGCCTCGCCGCCATGCCGGCGATGCTGCGTGCCCGGTTCGGCAACCCAACCGGAAAGTGAGCACAGTGGACGACATCACCGCGCTGATCCTGGACGACCACGCCGCCTTCCGGCGTGGCTTCGCCCGCCTCGACGACGCCCGCGACGAGCAGGAGATGCTCGCCATCTGGGACGCCCTCGCCCTGCACCTGGACATCCACGCCGAGGCGGAAGAGGCGATCCTCTACCCGCACCTGGTCAAGCACGGCGACGACGGCGAGGACGAGACCGCCGACGCGATCGGCGACCACAACAAGATCCGCGACGCCATCGCCGAGGCGAAGCTGCACCCGGTCGGCTCGGACCAGTGGTGGGAGGCGGTCGGCACCGCCCGCCGGGAGAACAGCGAACACCTGGCCGAGGAGGAGGACGAGGCACTGCCCGACTTCCGCCGGCACGCCAGCACCGAACTCCGCGCCGAGCTGGGCCAACGCTGGCTGACCTTCTACGGCGAGCACAAGAACGGTCGCAACCTTCCGTTCCGCGACAAGGACCCGCAGCAGTACGTCGCCGACCACCGCTGAGATCTCCCCGGCGCGGGGGAGTCGCCGGGACCCGTCCGGACAGCAGAATGACGAGGTGACCCTCCGAGCGGCGCTGGCCCCGCTGGTCGCCGGCACCACCTGGCGACGCGGCGTGTTCCTGCTGCTCGGCGGCGTGCTGGCGCTGCCGTACGGGCTGCTCGCGGTGACCTTCGCCCAACTGCTCGCCGACTCGGCGATCCCGCGCCCGCTGGTCTACATCCTGCTGGTCATCGCCGTGCTGATCGCCGTCGTCCCGTTGCTGGTGGACGGCAGCCGGGCCTTGGAGATCGCCGCCGTGCGGGCCCTGCTCGGCGTCGACCTGCCCGAACCCGCGCCCGGGCACCACTGCGACCGGGAGACCCGGCTGCGCAGCGCGCTCTGGATCGCCACCCACCTCATCGTCGGCGCGCTGGTGATGATCGCGCTGTTCAGCGCCCTGCCGATGGCGCTGGCGTTCATCGCCCAACAGTTCGGCATCGGCGCCGAGCTGACCAGCCGGGAACAGTTCGGGCCGCTGGACGGGCGGGACAGCGGCTGGCTGACCCTTACCGGGGTGCTTCTGCTGGTCGGCCTCGGCTACGCCGTCGCCGGGCTCGGCGCGCTCGCCGGATCCATGGCACCGGTGCTGCTCGGCCCGGCCCAGGCCGAGCGGATCGCCGCCCTCGAAGCACGGGCCGCCCGGCTCGCCGAACGCAACCGGCTGGCCCGGGAGCTGCACGACTCGGTCGGTCACGCGCTGACCGTGGCCACCCTCCAGGCCGGGGCCGCCCGCGAGGTCCTCGACACCGACCCCGAGTTCGTCCGGCGGGCGCTCACCGCCATCGAGGACGTCGGGCGGAACGCGATGGACGACCTCGACCACGTGCTCGGGCTGCTCCGGGAGAACGGACGCGACCGGCCCGTTGCGGCGCCGCAGCGTACCCTCGCCGACCTGGACCGGTTGGTCACCGACGCCCGCGCGGCCGGCCTGGCCGTGCACGCGCAACGCGCCGGCGACCCGACCCGGGTTCCCGCGGTGGTCTCCCGGGAGGGCTACCGGATCGTCCAGGAAGGACTGACCAACGCGGCCCGGCACGGCCACGGGCCGGTGACGGTACGCCTGGACCTGCACAGCGACGCGCTGGAACTGGAGCTGGTCAACGCGGTGCGCCACCCCGACCGGGCCCATCGGGGGCGGGGCGGTCGAGGCCTGGACGGCATGCGGGAACGGGTGCTGCTGCTCGGCGGTCGGCTCACCGTGGGCCCGGACGGCGACCGGTGGCTGATCCGGGCCCGTCTGCCGTACGAGGAGACGACATGACCACCGGAGTGCTGATCGTCGACGACGACGAGCTGATCCGGGTAGGGCTGCGAGCCATCATCGACGCCCAACCCGACCTGCACGTGCTCGCCGAGGCCGCCGACGGCGCCGAGGTGCCGCCGCTGGTCGCCCGGCACCGGCCCGACGTGGTGCTGATGGACGTGCGGATGCCCGGCATCGACGGCATCCAGGCCACCCGGCACCTGCTGGCCACCTCCGCCGACCCGCCCCGGGTGCTGGTGGTCACCACGTTCGCCAACGACGAGTACGTCTACGAGGCTCTGCGCGCCGGCGCCTCGGGGTTCCTGCTCAAACGGGCCCGGCCCGCCGAGGTGGTGGAGGCGGTCCGGGTGGTCGCGGCCGGCGAGTCGCTGCTCTTCCCGGCCGCGATCCGCCAACTGGTCGGGGCGTACGGGCCGGCGGGCGGCGACCGGTTGAGCGCCGCCCGGCTCACCGAGCGGGAGGCCGAGGTGCTGCGGTTGATGACCACCGGCCGGTCCAACCCGGAGATCGCCGCGCACCTGGTGGTGGGGGTGGAGACGGTCAAGACGCACGTCGGAAACGTGCTGGCCAAGCTGGGCGTCCGCGACCGTACGCAGGCGGTCATCGCCGCCTACGAGTCCGGCTTCGTCACCCCGTCCGGCTGATCGGTCCCTCCAGCGGGGGAGCGGGTTCACCGCCGGCCGGGAGGGAATCCGGCGGCTGTCCGTCGAGGCTGAGAGCATGACAACGATCACTGCCTCCCCACCCCGTACCGACTCACGCTGGCCGGACCGGCTCGCCCCACTGGCCGCCGGCTGGCTCGGCCTGTGGGGCGTGCTCGCCCTGATCGGCACCCTCACCGGCGCCGGCTACCCGTTCGGCCCGAACGAACGGCGCGGTGGTGACGACAACCTGCTGCACCTGGTGCCGGTGGATCTGGCCACCCCTCTCTTCGCCGGCGTACTCCTGACCGCGGCGGTGGTCGCGCTGGCCATGACCCGGCCGTCCGGCCGCCCGCCCGGCCCGCTGCGGGCGCTGCTCGTCGGTTACGGCTGGGCGGTGGCGTTAGTGCTCGCAGTGGTCGTCCCGGACACGCGCGTGCTGGTGATCCTCGGTTACCTGCCGATACTGATCATCGGGGCGCCGTTCGGCTGGCCGCCGGTGGACTACGCCGATGTCTTCACCTGGGCGCTGTTCGCCCGGTTCGCCGCGCTGGCCGGCGGGCTGCTGCTGGCCGGGGCGGTGCTCGCCTGGCAGCGTCGTACCGCCGGGGCCTGCGTGGGTTGCGGCCGTGGCGGCACCGACCGAGGGTGGACCACCCCGGCCGCCGCCGCGCGCTGGGGCCGGTGGGCCGTGGGCATCGCGGCGGTCATCCCGCTGATGTACGCGCTGACCCGGTTCGCCTGGGCGGTCGGCATCCCGTTCGGCATCTCCCGGGAGTTCCTGACCGAGCTGCAGGACACTGGGCTGGTGTGGGCCGGGCTCGGGCTGGGCGCGTTCGCCACCGTTGGCTCGATCCTCACCCTCGGGCTGGTGCAGCGCTGGGGCGAGCGGTTCCCGCGCTGGATGATCGGCCTCGCCGGCCGGCGGGTGCCGGTGAAGCTGGCCGTGGTGCCGGCCACCCTGGTCGCCATCGCGGTGACCGCAGCCAGCCTCGGGATGATCGGCCAACCGGAATTCTGGACGGGGATCGACCTGGCCGGGATCCCACAGCGGCTCTGGCCGGTGTGGGGCGTGGCGCTCGGAGCGGCCACCTACGCGTACCACCTGCGCCGCCGCGGCACCTGCCGGCGTTGCGACCGGGGCTGAGGGTGGCAGCGGGGGTGCCCCCTGATGCCCGGGGCGCCCCTGCGAATGTGAGCTAGCGTGGGTCGGGTGACTGCGCCTACCCCGGTAATCCCGGTTCCACCGGCCGACCTGCCCGGCACGCTCGGCGCGCTACGGGCGGCCGGTCACCAGTACCGCACCGTCAAGCAGGAACTCCGCGACAACCTCCTCGCCCGGATGCGTTCCGGGGAGACCCGTTTCCCCGGCATCGTCGGCTACGACGACACCGTGCTGCCCGAGGTCGAGCGGGCCCTGCTCGCCGGGCACGACATGGTGCTGCTCGGCGAGCGCGGCCAGGGCAAGACCCGGCTGATCCGCTCACTGGGCGCGTTGCTCGACGAGTGGACCCCCGTTCTGCCCGGCTCGGTGCTCAACGAGCACCCGATGCACCCGCTCACCCCGGCGTCCCGCGCCCAGGTCGCCGAGGCCGGCGACGAGCTGCCGATCGGCTGGCTGCACCGCTCGATGCGGTACGGCGAGAAGTTGGCCACCCCGGACACCAGCGTCGGCGACCTGATCGGTGACGTCGACCCGATCCGCATCGCCCAGGGTCGTACCCTCGGCGACCCGGAGACCATCCACTTCGGGTTGGTGCCGCGCACCAACCGGGGCATCTTCGCCGTCAACGAGCTGCCCGACCTGGCCGAGCGAATCCAGGTGGCGCTGCTCAACGTGCTGGAGGAGCGGGACATCCAGGTTCGCGGCTACCAGCTACGCCTGCCACTGGACCTGCTCCTGGTGGCCAGCGCCAACCCGGAGGACTACACCAACCGGGGCCGGATCATCACTCCCCTCAAGGACCGGTTCGGCGCGGAGATCCGCACCCACTACCCGGTCGACCTGGAGCTGGAGCTGGCGCTGATCCGCCAGGAGGCCGACCTGGTCGCCGAGGTGCCGGAGCACGTGCTGGAGGTGCTGGCCCGCTTCGCCCGCGCCGTCCGGGAGTCACCGTCGGTGGACCCGCGCTCCGGTGTCTCCGCCCGATTCGCCATCGCCGCCGCCGAGACGGTCGCCGGTGCCGCGCTGCGTCGCGCCGGTCTGCTCGCCGTCTCCGACACCCCGGACGGGCGCCCCGAGGCCGCCGTTGCCCGCGTCGGTGACGCGGTGTCGGTGACCAGCACGCTGCGCGGCAAGGTCGAGTTCGAGAGCGGCGAGGAGGGCCGGGAGACCGAGATCCTCGCGCACCTGTTGCGTACCGCGACCGCCGAGACGTTCCGGGCCCACCTCGCCGGGCTGGACCTGTCCGGGTTCACCGCCCTGGTCGAGGAGGGCGCCGCGATCGAGACCGGTGAGTTGGTCAGCGCCGCCGAGCTGCTGCGCCAGGTCGGCACCGTACCCGGGTTGGCGAAGGTCCTGGACCGGCTCGACCTGGGCGACGCGCCCACCTCGGAGGAGGCTGCCGCCGCCGTCGAGTTCGTGCTGGAAGGGCTGCACCTGACCCGCCGGCTCGGCAAGGACGTCACCGACTCGGGGCGCACCGTCTACGGCGGCCGGGGCTGACCGTGGCCGGCAACCGGTTCCGTTACGGGCAGTGGAACGGCGGGCCCGACCCGCTCGCACCCCCGTACGACGTGCGCGAGGCGGTGGACGCGGTCGGTGCCGAGGTGCTGGCCGGCGGCAGCCTGCGGGAGGCGCTGCGTGACCTGTTGCGCCGTGGCCCGCAGGGACGGGGTGGCCTGGACGACCTGGCCGCCCGGGCTCGGCGGCTGCGCCGGGAGGCGCTGCGCAGGGGCGACCTGGACGGCGCGGTGACCCGCGCCCAGGCCCTGCTCGACCAGGCACTCGCCGCCGAGCGCGACGAGCTGCGGGGTCGCGACGACGACGCCGCGCGGTTCGCCGAGGCGGTGCTGGACAATCTGCCCCGTTCGACGGCGCGGGCGGTGGAGGAGCTGTCCGGCTACCAGTGGGCCAGCGACGACGCCCGCCGCTCGTACCAGCAGATCCTCGACCAACTCCGCGACGACGTGCTCGGTCAGCGCTTCGCCGGGCTGCGCGACGCGGTGCGCGCCTCCGCCGATCCGGCCGCCCAGCAGCGGCTCGCCGAGATGATGGGCGACCTGAACGACCTGCTCGCCCGGCACGGTCGCGCGGAGGACACCACCGACGCGTTCGCCGAGTTCATGCGCCGACACGGCGACTTCTTCCCGGAGAAGCCGGAGAACGTCGACGAGTTGATCGACGTGCTGGCCCGCCGGGCGGCGGCCGGTGAGCGGCTGATGAACTCGCTCTCCGAGCGGCAGCGCGCCGAGCTGGCCGGCCTCATGCAGCAGTCGCTCGGCGACCGCCTCGCCGGGGAGTTGTCCGCGCTCGACGCGAACCTGCGGGCGCTGCGACCCGATCTGCGCTGGGGGCGGGGCGAGCGGGTCCGCGGCGACCAGCCGTTGGACTACGCCGACGCGGCCGGCGCGCTGGGTGAGATCGGTGACCTGGACGACCTGCTGGACCAGCTCGACCAGGAACACCCGGGGGCGACCCTCGACGACGTGGACGTCGACGCGGTGGCGCGCACGCTGGGCCGGGACGCGGCCGACGACGTTCGCCGGCTGCGCGATCTGGAGCGGGAGCTGCGCCGCCAGGGTTGGGTGAGCCGGGACGCGGAGGGGCTCACGCTGAGCCCGAAGGCGCTGCGCCGGCTCGGCGGGACCGCGCTGCGGCAGGTCTTCGCGGAGCTGACCGCCGGGCCGCGCGGCCAGCACGACCTGCGCTCGGCCGGCGCGGCGGGCGAGGTCAGCGGCGCGTCCAGGCCCTGGCAGTACGGCGATGAGCAACCGTTGGACGTGGTCCGCACGTTGACCCGGGCGGTCAGTCGGGCCGGGCCGACGGTCCCGGTGCAGCTCGCGGTGGACGACTTCGAGGTGGTGGAGACCGAGAGACGGGCCTCGGCCGCGGTGGTGCTCTGCGTCGACCTGTCGTACTCGATGATCTCTCAGGGTCGTTGGGGGCCGATGAAGCAGACGGCGCTGGCGCTGGCACACCTGATGGAGACGCGCTTCCCGCAGGACGCCCTCCAGATCGTGGGCTTCGGCCGGGAGGCGATGACGCTCACCCAGCAGGAGTTGGCGGCCGTGGAGCCGGACATGGAGCAGGGCACCAACCTCCAGCACGCGCTGCGGTTGGCGGGCCGGCACCTGCGCCGACACCCGGACGCCGAGCCGATCGTGCTGGTGGTCACCGACGGCGAGCCGACCGCGCACCTGGACCCGGACGACGGAGAGGCGCTGTTCCACTGGCCGCCGCTGCCGGAGACGATCGAGGCGACGGTCCGCGAGGCGGACCGGTTGAGCCGCTACGGCGCCACGCTCAACCTGTTCATGCTCGGCGACGACCCGGGCCTGCGACGCTTCGTCGACGCGGTGGCCCGCCGCAGCCGAGGCCGCATGTTCACCCCGGACACCGACGACCTGGGCGAGTACGTGGTCAGCGACTACCTCCGCTCCCGCCAATCCCGCCGCTAACCCCCGCCGCGGCGGGTTGACTGGGGGGATGGAGAGCGGGGGATTGCGGCGGGCTTACGGTGCCCTGTTCGCGGAGGTCGACGCTGGCGGGTTCGGTCCGGCTCCGGAGGGGCAGCTCAGTGCCGAGCAGATCGTCGCGCATCTGGTCGCCAACGACGAGCTGATGATCCAGGCCACCGAGGCGTTGCTGGCCGGGTCGCCGTTCGCCTACTACGAGTTGGAAGAGGACATGCACCGCCCCCAGCTCGACGCGCTCGCCGCCGAGCAGGGTGGTCTGCGTGGCCTGACCGCGCTGTTGCACGGCACCAGCGACCGGCTGTGCGGCCTGGTCGACCAGCTCGGCCTGGCAGCGGAGACCCCGGTCGAGACGCACCTACGCGAGGGCTTCGACCTCATCGTCGAGGAGCCGCTGCCCTGGTCCCGCACCCTGGACCTGCACACCCGGGTACACCTGCCCAAGCACCAGTCCCAACTGCACCAGCTCCGCCCGTGAGCCGCGCTGTCCGGCCCCAGCCCTCGTCGATCTTGCACTTTCCGTCTCGACAAAAATAGACGTAAGGGACTTTCGGGCAACCCTAAGTGCAAGATCGGCGAGGGCTGGGGATCAGGTTTCGACCAGGGCGGAGCGGGGGTGGAAGGTGCGGCGGTAGGTGGACGGGGCCACGCCGATGCGTTGGTGGAGTTGCTGGCGTAGGGCGGCGGTGGTGCCGAAACCGCAGCGGTGGGCGATCTGGTCGACGGTGAGCTCGGTCGTCTCCAGCAGCAGTCTCGCGTGGTCGGTGCGCTGTTGCAGCAGCCACTGGGCCGGGCTCAGGCCGGTCTCCGACCGGAAGCGTCGGGTGAAGGTGCGCACGCTCATCCGCGCCTGCTCGGCCAGGTCGCGCAGCGCGATCGGCTCGTGCAGCCGCTGCCGCGCCCACTCCCGGGCGCCCGCCGTGCTGGTGTCGGTCGCCTTCGGCACCGGCTGCTCGATGTACTGCGCCTGACCGCCGTCGCGCCACGGTGGCATCACGCAGCGGCGGGCCGCTCGGTTGGCCACCTCGCTGCCGTGGTCGAGGCGGATGACGTGCAGGCAGAGGTCGATGCCGGCGGCGACTCCGGCCGAGGTGAGCACCCGGTCGTCGGCGATGAAGAGCACGCCCGGGTCGAGGTCCACCCGGGGGTGCAGGTGGCGGAACCGCTCGGCGTACGCCCAGTGGGTGGTCGCCCGCCGCCCGTCGAGGAGCCCGGCGGCGGCGAGCACGAACGCCCCGGTGCAGATCGACATGATCCGGGCACCCCGCTCGTACGCCGCGCGCAGCGCCCCGGTCACCTCCGGCTCGACGACGCCCGAGGTCAACGCGGTGCCGTCGTGGATGCCGGGGACGATCACCGTGTCGGCGGTGTCGAGCAGCTCCAGACCGTGGTCGGGGACCACCTGGAAGCCGGCGGTGCTGCGCACCGGCTGCCCGCCCGGGGTGCACACCCGGACGTCGTAGAAGGGTGTCCCGTCGGCGGCCCGGGCGGTGCTGAAGACCTGGGACGGGGTGCCGAGGTCCAGGCCAACCACCTGGTGCAGAGCGAGTACGGCGATCCGGTGCGGGCGAGCGCTCATGGCCCGATTATTGCGCATGATGGCTTTCCGGCCACTCGTCGAGGTGGGTGGACCAGCCCAGACTTGTCCCGTGACCAAGAACCGCCGCCTGCATCCCGCCTGGCTGGTCGCCGCCGTCGCCTTCGTGGCGCTGGTCGGCGCGGCCGGCTTCCGCGCCACCCCGTCGGTGCTGCTGCACCCACTGCACGAGGAGTTCGGCTGGCCCCTGGCCACGATCTCCGCGGCCGTCTCGGTCAACCTGCTGCTCTACGGCCTCACCGCGCCGTTCGCGGCCGCCCTGATGGACCGGTTCGGCATTCGCCGGGTGGTCTCGGTGGCGTTGCTGCTGGTCGCCGCGGGCAGCGGGTTGACGATCTTCATGACGGCCAGCTGGCAACTTCTGCTCTGCTGGGGTGTGCTGGTAGGGCTCGGCACCGGCTCGATGGCGCTGGCGTTCGTGGCCACCGTCACCGGCCGCTGGTTCGTCCACCGGCGGGGCCTGGTCACCGGAGTGCTGACCGCCGGCGGGGCGGCCGGGCAACTGGTGTTCCTGCCACTGATCGCCATCCTGGTACGTGACCACGGCTGGCGTACCGCCGCGCTCGTGGTGGCCGCAGCGGCGCTGGCGGTCGTACCCCTGGTGGTGTGGTTCCTGCGCGAGCACCCGGCGGATCTCGGCCTGCCCGCGTACGGGGCGACCGAGGTCGTCGCGGCGCCGCCGGCGACCGGCGGCGCGGCGACCCGGGCGCTCGGCGCGCTGGCCACCGCGGCCCGGACCCGACCGTTCTGGCTGCTGGCCGGAGGGTTCGCGATCTGCGGGGCGACCACCAACGGCCTGGTCGGTACGCACTTCGTGCCGGCCGCGCACGACCACGGCATGACCCAGACCACCGCGGCCGGGTTGCTCGCCCTGGTGGGGCTCTTCGACATCGTCGGCACGATCGCCTCCGGCTGGCTCACCGACCGGGTGGACAGCCGCCTGCTGCTCGGCATGTACTACGCGCTGCGCGGGTTGTCCCTGCTGGTGCTGCCGAGCCTGTTCTCCGGCACCGCCGAGCCGAGCATGCTGGTGTTCATCGTCTTCTACGGCCTGGACTGGGTGGCCACCGTGCCGCCGACGGTGGCGCTGTGCCGGGAGTACTTCGGTGGCGCCGGAGCGGTGGTGTTCGGCTGGGTGTTCGCCGCACACCAACTCGGTGCGGCGGTCGCCGCGACCGGCGCGGGGCTGGTCCGGGACCGGCTGGGCGACTACGCGATGGCCTGGTACGTGGCGGGCGCGCTGTCGATCGGCGCTGCCGGGCTGTCGTTGCTGCTGCGCCGCCGCCCGGGCCGCCCGGTGCCGGAGGCCGTGCTGGTCGCCGCGACCGCGCCCAGGGCGTGGAGCTTCCGGGGCTGAACCGCGACGCGTCGGCCGGTCAGCCCACTGTCCACTGCTGGGCCGGCCGGCCGTCGCACTGTCGCTGCCGGATGTCCTCGCCGGCCTCGACGGCGTCGTCGTCTGCCTGGGCGCACTTGTTGCTGTGCGCGGCGACGAGCAGCACCGCGCTGGTGCCGGTCCCGCCGAACCGCCACTGCTGGTTGGCCTCGCCGTGGCAGGGGAACTGCTGCAACCGCGCGCCGTCGTCCCCACTGCCGCCCTCGACGTCGAGGCACTGCCCGTACGCGGCGTTTGTCAACGTCAGCACGCCCGCGCCGGCCGGGCTGACCACCCACTGCTGCTCCGGGGCGCCGTTGCACACGGCCAATTCGGCCTCGGCCTTCTCGCCGTCACCGTCGAGCCCCAGGCAGAGGCCCGAGGCGGCGCGCAGCACCCGGGGCCCGGTGGGCGGGGCGGCCGGCGTGCTGACCGACGGGGTCGGTGACGGCTCGGCCGGTGCGGTGGGGCTCGGCTCGCCGGTCGGCTCGCTGGGTTGCGCCGCGCTGGACGGCGTACCGACCGATGCCGGCACCGCCGGCTCGTCGTCGCCGTCGAGCAGCCCGGTGGCGAAGACGACACCCAGGAGTACGCCGACGACCGCGACGGCCACCGCGGCCCGCAGCAGCGGATCGGCCAGAGGGCCGGAGCGCGGTGCCCGGTGACCGCCGTAGACGGTGCCGGCGGGGTCGGGGCGTTCCTCGGGCGCGGACATACGCGCCATCCTCACCCACGACGTCGCGCCGGAGCCAGCCCGGCGGTGCGGCGGGTGCGAGGCTCAGCGGGTGGGCTGCAGGTCGGTGACGTCGGCGACGGTGGCGTCGAGGGCGGCGATCGCGGCGTCGGCGTCGATCGCGATCGCGAGGCCGCGCTCGCCGGCGCCCAGGGTGATCTCCCGGCCGCGCAGTCGCTCGTCGGCGACCACCGGCCAGGCCGTGCTCGCGCCGAACGGGGTGATGGTGCCGCGTTCGTAGCCGGTGGCGGCCAGGGCGCCCGCCGCGTCCGGCATGGAGAGCCGATGCACCCCGAGCAGGGCGCGCAGCTTGGGCCAGGAGACGACCCGGTCGCCGGGGGTGAGCACGAACAGGTGATCGTCTTCACCGCGCCGGACCACGATCGTCTTGACCACGTCGGGGACGGCCACGCCCCGGGCGGCGGCGGCCTCCGCGAGACTGCCGACCGCACCGTGGCTGACCAGGCGATACGGCAATTGGGCGGCGTCCAGGGCGGTGATCGCTGGCGATGGCATGCCCGCCACGGTAGCCGTCGGGCCTGCCAGCGGACGGGAAACTGCCAGCGCCGACATCCCACGCTTTCCAAACGGCGAGCGTAAGGTGATCACATGCGCGCTGAGCGTGTGGATCAACCGATTGACCATGATCAAGCGGTGGACACGCTGCGGCGGTCGTACGCCGCGGTGCCCACGGGCGAGCCTGTCCGGCTGGCCAAACGCACCTCCAACCTGTTCCGTCCCCGGTCCGCTCCCCGGACTCCGGGGCTCGACGTGAGTGGCCTGAACGGCGTGCTGTCGGTCGACCCGACCGGCCGCACCGCCGACGTGCAGGGCATGTGCACCTACGAGGACCTGGTCGACGCGACGCTGCCGCACGGCCTGATGCCGCTTGTGGTGCCGCAGTTGCGCACCATCACGCTGGGCGGCGCGGTGACCGGCCTCGGGATCGAGTCGACCTCGTTCCGCAACGGCCTGCCGCACGAGTCGGTCCAGGAGCTGGACGTGCTCACCGGCTCCGGCGAGGTCATCACCGCCCGACCCGACGGCGAGCACGCCGACCTGTTCAGCGCGTTCCCCAACTCGTTGGGCAGCCTCGGCTACGCCACCCGGCTGCGCATCGAGCTGCAACCGGTCGGCCGGTACGTGGCGTTGCGTAACGTCCGGTTCACCCAACTGGAGGCGCTGACCGACGCGATCGCGGAGGTGACCGCCACCCGGTCCTGGGCCGGCGAGCCGGTGGACGCGATGGACGGTGTGATGTTCAGCCCCGGCGAGGCGTACCTGATCTTCGCCACGTTCACCGACGTGGCCGACCCGCCCAGCGACTACACCGGTCAGGCGATCTACTACCGGTCGCTGCGCCGGCGCACCCGCGACGTGCTCACCGCGTACGACTATCTGTGGCGCTGGGACACCGACTGGTTCTGGTGCTCGTCGGCGTTCGGCGCGCAGCACCCGGTCGTGCGCAGGCTCTGGCCGGCGCGTTACCGGCGCAGCGACTTCTACCACCGACTGGTCCGGCTGGAGCACCGCCACCAGGTGGCGGCCCGGATCGACCGGCTGCGCGGGCAACCGGCCCGGGAGCGGGTCGTGCAGGACGTGGAGATCCCGCTGGACCGTACTGCCGACTTCCTGCGCTGGTTCGCCGGCGCGGTGGGAATGAACCCGGTGTGGCTGTGCCCGTTGCGACTGCGTGAGCCGGTGGGGCCCGGTTCGGCGCGGTCCTGGCCGCTATATCCGCTGCGGCCCGGGCAGGACTACGTCAACATCGGGTTCTGGGGGAGCGTGCCGATCGCGCCGGGCGCCGCCGACGGCGACGTCAACCGCACGATCGAACGCAGGGTGTCGGAGTCTGGCGGGCACAAGTCGCTCTACTCCGACGCGTACTACGACCGGGACGCCTTCGATCGCCTCTACGGCGGCGACACGTGGCGCGCGGTGAAAGACCGCTACGACCCGGACCACCGGCTGACGGGACTGTACGAAAAGGCGGTAGCACGAGCATGAGCCTGACCGACAGAGATCAGGGGGCGGCGAGCATCCCCGCCACCCCGCCGGCGGGGGGCCGGCACACGGGTCCGACCGTCGCGGATGTCATCCGCGCGGTCACCACGGGGCCGTTGCCGGTGCGGATCACCGGGTACGACGGCAGCGCCGTCGGCCCGTCCGACGCCGGCATCACCCTGGCGATCCATTCCGAGCGTGGGCTGTCGTACCTGCTCACCGCACCCGGCGACCTCGGCATGGCCCGGGCGTACGTCAGTGGTGACCTGGCGTTGCAGGGCGTGCACCCGGGTGACCCGTACGAGGCGTTGCGGGTGCTCAAGGACGAGCTGCGGTTACGCCCACCGTCGCTGGCCGAGGGGCTGGCGCTGGTCCGTGGGCTGGGCTGGGAGCGGCTGATGCCGCCGCCGGCACCGCCGCAGGAGGCGCAGCCCCGCTGGAAGCGGGTGGTGAACGGGCTGCGGCACTCGCGGGTGCGTGACAGCACTGCCATCTCGCACCACTACGACGTCTCCAACGCCTTCTACGAGAAGGTGCTCGGCCCGTCGATGACGTACACCTGTGCGGTTTTCCGGTCTCCGGACGACACGCTGGAGCAGGCCCAGGCGGCGAAGTACGACCTGGTCGCCGGCAAGCTGGCGCTGAAGAAGGGGATGCGGCTGCTGGATGTCGGGTGCGGCTGGGGTGGCATGGTGCGCCACGCCGCCCGCGAGTACGGCGTCAAGGCCCTCGGGGTGACCCTGTCGAAGGCGCAGGCGCAGTGGGCGCAGGCCGCGGTCGAGCGGGAGGGGTTGACCGAGCTGGCGGAGGTGCGATACCTCGACTACCGGGACGCGCCGGCCGAGCAGTTCGACGCCATCTCCTCGATCGGGTTGACCGAGCACATCGGGGTGCGCAACTACCCGGCCTACTTCGGGGCGTTGCGCAGCCGGCTGCGGCAGGGCGGGCGCCTGCTCAACCACTGCATCACCCGCGCCGACAACCGCGCGCCGCACCGTTCGGGCGCGTTCATCGACCGGTACGTCTTCCCGGACGGTGAGCTGGCCGGTCCGGGCCGACTGATCAGTGAGGTGCACGACGCCGGGTTCGAGGTGCACCACGAGGAGAACCTGCGCCAGCACTACGCGCTGACGTTGGCCGCCTGGTGCCGCAACCTGGTCGAGCACTGGGACTTCTGCGTCTCGGAGGTGGGCGCGGGCACCGCCCGGGTGTGGGGGCTCTACATGGCCGGGTCGCGGATGGCGTTCGAACGCAACGGCATCCAGCTGCACCAGGTGCTGGCCACTCACAACGGCCCGAACGGCGTGAGCGGCTACCCGCTGCGGCCGGACTGGTTGCCCTGATCACCTGCTGAGCGTCGCCGGAAGCCGCGTCGAAAAAAGTCGGCGCGGCTTCTCGCGAAGCGATTGACAAAGAAGTTTTGTACGTACAAACTGATTTTGCCATGAGAGATGTCCTGTACCTGGAGCAGATCGAGCAGGCCGAAGTCCTGCTCAAGCCGCAGCGCGTCGAAGTGCTGCGGCAACTGGCCGAGCCGCGCACCTGCACCGAGGTCGCGGCCCGACTCGACCAGACGCCACAGCGCGTCTACTACCACGTCAAGCAGCTCGTCGCGGCCGGCCTCGTCGAGCTGGTCAACGAACGCAAGGTCCGCGGCATCACCGAAGGCATCTACCAGGCCGCCGCCCGGTCCTACTGGCTCTCCCCGCGGCTCGTCGGCCGGATCGGCCTGCGCCGGGCCCGCGACGAGCTGAGCCTGGGCTACCTGCTCGACCTGATGGAGGAGGTCCAGGCCGACATCGCCGGCCTGGACCGGGCGGCGCCCGAGCTGCCCTCGATCGGGGTCTCCGGCGAGATCCGGGTGCCGGCCGAGCAGCGCCAGCAGTTCCTGCACGACCTGCAAACCGCACTTCAGGAGTTGTTCACCCGCTACGGCGGCAGCGAAGGAGATGCCTTCAAGCTGGCCGTCGCCTGCTATCCGAAAGGGAACGACAATGAGTGAGCCGATGAAGGTCCAGGCCCGTCTCTCCGCGCCCGTCGGGCGCGTCCGCCAGGCCCTGACCGACCCGGCCGAGCTGCGTCTCTGGCTGGCCGAGCACGCCGAGGTCGAGCTGCCCCAGCGGTACGAGTTCTGGGGCCGCTACACGCCCGAGGGCGACGCCCCGCACCAGCGGCTGCTGCACGCCGACGACGACACGCTGCGCTTCGGCTGGCTGCTCGACGGGGTGGAGACCACCACCGAACTCCAATTGACCGCCGAGGGCACCGACAGCACCGTGCTCACGCTGATCCAGAGCCACTTCGACTTCGCCGAGGCGATGAGCGGCTCCAGCATCCGGGGCGTGCTCCAGACGTACTGGGCGCTGTCCATCGCCAACCTGGCCGCCCACGTGGAGGGCAAGCCACTGCTGCCCCGCACCGACTTCACCTCCGCCGACCTGCGGGGCGAGCTGGTCATCGCCGCCCCCGCCGACAAGGTGTGGGAGTCGCTGACCAACTCCGAGCAGGCCAGCGCCTGGTTCGGCTACCCGATCGGCATCGAGCCCTGGGTCGGCGGTCGGTACGCCATGGGCGGCTTCGAGACCGGCTACGCGGCCAAGGTCGTCGACCTGGAGCCCGGCCGACGGATGTCCGTGGACTGGGGACCGACCGGCGTGACGAGCTGGGAGCTGGCCGAGTCCGGTGGCCGGACGACGCTGACCTTCGTGCAGAGCGGCTTCGACGAGGCCAACCCCCCGTACGGGGCCTGGAGCGGGTCGGTTGCCGGGCTGTTCGAGCTGCGTCGCTTCCACGAGGTGCCGAACTGGCAGCCGATCTGGCTCTCCGAGGAGATCCCCGGCCTCGAGCCCGCCCCGTCCAGCTGAGCTCGACATTCCCGGTCAACCTCCACCTTGGGCGGACTGAGCCATCGGCATCCAAGGTGGAGGGACCGGTCGGCGGGCCCGCCTAGCGGCCAGCTGATCGGTAAAGTCGGCTGAGTCAGTGTCGAGTCGGCGGCCGGGACGGTGCGGGTGGCAGGTCCAGACCATGCAGATCACACAGCGGTCGGGCGTTCGCTGGAAGCGGCAATGCGTCTGTTGGGCCAGACCGCCGGTCCGTCGGCCCTGACGGAGCCGACGTCATCACCAGTTGTGCCAACCGGCGAGGGCGAGCTGCGCGGGCGCGGCACCGCCGCCGACGGGCTGGTCGAGGCCGTGGTGGCTGGCTATGGCCGGCTGGAGTCGCTGGAGATCGACTCCCGCCTGCTGCGGCGCGGCACCGGTGCCATCGCCGACCACGTGATCAAGGCAGTGCGCGCCGCCCAGGATGACGAGCTGCAACAGCGCCAGGAGCTGCTCGGTGGCGACATCGACCAGGCAGCGACGCGTCGGCAGTTGGAGGAGGTCGCGGCAGAGGCTTGGCGTGGGCTGGACGGGATGATCGGCAACCTGGACGCGTTGACCCGCCGATTCGACCAGCGGTGACCGGATGACCGACGCGATAGAGGTCGACGTCTCCGCGCTGCACTGGGCGGCGCGGAGCATCGAGGCCAGCGGTGAGCGGCTCGGCACCGAGGTACAGCGGTTACAGGGCACCGTCACCGGTTCGGCCAGTCCCTGGGGTGGCGACGAGGCCGGCACGCTCTTCGGAGCGGCCTACACCGAGGTGCTGCAACACGCTCTCGACGTCTACGCCTCGATTGCCGACCAACTCCTGAGCGTGGCCGACAGGCTTGACGCCGCCGCCGATGCCCATGAGCGCAGCGACCTCGACAACGCGGCGCTGTTCACGAGACTGGGGCTGCCCGGTGGGCCTACAGCTGCCAGCTGAGCTCGCCGAGGCCCTCAACTGGGTCGGCTTCACCTGGCCAGAGGCCGACGAGGAGCTGCTGTACGAGGCCGCCCAGGCGTGGATGTCCTTCGCGGGCACGTTGCGCACGGCGGCCAGTGAGGCGAACGCCGGCGCGAGTGTCGTGAGCGCGACCAACCGGGGGCGGGACGTCACCGCCTTCGAGGCGATGTGGCGCGGCGAGGAGGGCCCGACCAGCCGTATCGAGGACGGTGCCGAGGCCGCAGAGCTCATCGCCGCTGCGCTGCTCGTGATGGCCGTGATCACGTTGACCCAGAAGGTCCTCACGATCGTCCAGCTCACGATCCTGGTGATCCAGGTTGCCATGGCGCTGGCGGCAGCGGCCCCCACCCTCGGTGGCTCGCTGGCACAGATCCCGATCGCGATCGGCGTGGCCCGGGTCGCGATCCGCCGGATCATCAAGGAGGTCGTGCAACGGGTCGTCAACGACATCATTCCGCGACTGCTTCGCCGCGCCAAGACGTTGCTGCGCAGGTTCAACCGCAAGGGCCCGGATCGGCGTCCGGGGCGCCCCGGCGTGCCCGGACCGCTGCAGGAGGTTCGCTACCAGGGCCGGCCAATGCTGGACAAGTACCGGTACGAGACCGCCGGTGACCATCCGGGAAATCCCTTTCGCCCCAGTTCGGTGCGTCGGCTCAGCGAGGCGGAACGGGAGGCGCACCGGGTGTACGTCGACTCGGACGGCATCCTGCGCCAGGCAAGAGACGGCCAGCCCTTCGACACCCGCGCCGCGTCCACCCACTGGACCAGGGACGGCGGCCGGGCCATCTTCGTGATGGATGAGCGAGGCAACATGTACGCCTCGAACTACCAACAGGTTGGCGACTTCCACCACTCCACCCTGGGCAACGGTCAGCCGGTCGCGGCGGCCGGTGAGATCGCGGTCGTCGACGGTAGGGTCCAGTACGTGACCTCCGCCAGCGGGCACTACCAACCCGGCCCCGAGCACATGCGGCAGGTCACCGACGAGCTGAGCCGCAACGGCGTCAAGGACATTCCGCTCTTCGGCTTTGACGGCCGTACCCGGTTGAACTGACCCGTCGGAAAGGTGCATGGAATGGACAGCCGCAACTGGAAGGGCGTCATCAACCAGATCCTGTACGGGTTGATGTTCACTCCTCAGCTGGACGACGACTCCGCCAGCCAGATGGCCGAAGCGATGGTCGAGCGACGTTACTTCGGGGACGGCCCGGGTGTGTATGCGGACGCGATCGTCCAGGCGCAGCAGTACGACGGCCCGCTCACCGACGAGATCGAGACGTCGCACAGCGAGCAGGGGTTCCGCGATTTTCTCCGCCGGCTAGCGGGCGAATTGGACCAGCGCCGGCCCTGGTACTCAGCCAGCTGACCGCCTCGATCTTGTGTTCGGTGGCCTCACGCGATGGCGGCGATGTCACCGTCGTCGAAATAGATTGCCTGGTGGAGCCGGCCTCCCAGGGCGGCTGCGTACCGGGCCACCACATCCTGACCGGAGATTCTGCCCTGCTCGATCTGGGACACCCGGCCCTTGGTCACGCCCATCCGCTCAGCGATCTGCTGCTGGGTAAAGCCGCGAGAGCGTCGTACCTCCGCGAGGCGGTGTCCGACGACCTGCGCGAGCAACTCTTCCTTGCCCGCCTCGACAGCCGCCTCGCCGCCGGCGCGCTGCACGTACTCCGCTCGGATGTCCGTCCACCGCACGTGACCACTCACCGCTGTCCCCCCTCCTGCTGTGCACGTTCCTTCAAGTAAATCTCGTACCGCTGCTCGGCGAGCGGGATGGCCTGTCGATACCAGCTCGTCCATTGGCCTGACTTGTCGCCGGCAACCAGCAGAATGCTCGCGCGCCAAGGGTCGAAGACGAAGAGGATGCGGACCGTGCCGGGGCGCAACTCCTTCAAGTTTGCTATCGACGACCCGCTGATCGTGTCGACCAGGGGTCGTCCCAGCCCGGGTCCAGCTTCGGAGAGCGCGTCGATGGCTTGGACGACCCGGGCGAACGTGGGCTCGTCCAAGTTGTCGATCCAGGCCCGAACCTCGTCGACGACGAAGACATCCCACTCTTCCTGGCTCACGAAAGGAGTATACCAATCGCTATACCTACGCGCTGGTCGACGGTTGTCCTGATCCGATGGCGGGATCTGGTGACTTTTCGCGGTTGAGTGGGTACTGGCTGGCGATGTTCTTCATCTTTGGGCTGCGTACCAAGGTCAACCGGTCCGGTGTCGTGCAGCAGGTCTGCCGCCACTGCGGCAACCAGGCCGCGCAGGTGATCACCCGCCGCTCGACGAAATTCACACTCTTCTTCATCCCCCTCATTCCGATTCGCACCCGGTACGCGCAGCAGTGCACGTTCTGCGGGGCGGAGTACGAGATCTCCAAGTCCGACGCCGAGCGCCTCCCGGTCGGCTGACCCGACGATGGAGCGCTTCCTCTGCTGGCTGATCGGCCGACAATCGTCCTCGGCCGACGTGGCCGTGCACACCGTTGCCCGCCCGCCCTGCACCCCTGGCCGGCGCAGACGCCGCCGCGCACGCCGTCCGTTGGCCGGCACCGCACTGCCCCGTTCACCCTGGAACCGATCCGCGGGCCGCTGACCCTGGCCGAGCCCCGGAGGCCGGGGCAAAAGGCCGGAGCCGCAGCGGGGTGAACGTTCGGCTCTGGCGGCGTTTCTGGGCGCTGGTTAGGCTTTCGGGGTTTGCCGTGGACCGGCGCCGCCGAGGGTGCACGCACGACGAAAGAGCCGGAGCGACCGTGTCCCGACAGGACGGAAAGCAGGCTGCGGGGACGCTCAACCCCGCCGGTGCTTTCGTCGCGGCTGCGGTCATCCTGCTGGAGGCGGGCTGGCTGGTCGCCGCGTTGCCCGGCGCCGCGCTGGTCAGCGACATCGGCGCGATGCTGGTCGCCGGCTGGGCGACGCTCGCGTGCGTCGGGGTGGCCCGTCGACATCCGACGCCGCTGCGCCGGTTCTGGACGCTGCTCGCCCTCACCATGGGGCTCGCCGCGATCGGCCGGGCGATCTGGACGGTGCAGCGGCTGGTCGGCGGCGACCTGCCGCACACACCGGTGGTCGGGGTGGTCTTCACCGCCGGCATCCTCACCGGCACGGCCGCGCTGCTCAGCTCGCCGTCCGCACCGAGGACCGCGGTCGGGCGGGCCCGTACATTGCTGGACGGGGTGATCGTCGCCCTGGCCCTGGTGCCGATCGGTTGGGTGCTGGTCTTCCGGGGGGTCGCCGCCGCCGAGCTGGCCGACCCGGCGCGCACGCTGGGGCTGCTCTTCCCGATGTTCGACCTGATGCAGCTCACCATCCTGGTCGCGGTCTCCGGGCCGGCCCGGCCGATGTGGCGGCCGATGACCGTCCTCGCGGCGAGCCTCACGCTGCGGGTCGTCGCCGACGTCTTCTACGTGTCGCTGGTCGCCCGCGCCGACTACACCGCCGGTCACCCGATCGACCTGTGCTGGCCGTTGAGTTACCTGCTCATCGGCCTGGCCACCCGCAACCCGCCGCCACCGGACTGCGACGGCACCGACGACACCGCCGAGTCGCCGCTGCCGCCCTGGTGGCGGGTGGCGCTGCCGTACCTGCCGGTGGGTGGGGCGATCATTGCGGTGGTGCTGGCCCGTCGGCCCACCGGGCAGACCCCGCAGCTCGTGTTCGTGACGATGATGGTGTTGCTGGCGGCCCTCGCCGTCCGGCAGGGGTTGGCCGCCAACGAGAACCTCCGGTTGGTGGCCCGGCTGCGCCGGCTCGCGTACGGCGACCAGCTCACCGGTCTGCCCAACCGGCTGTTGTTCAACCGGCGGCTGCGCCTGGCCCTGCGCGACGGGCGACCGGTGGCCGTGCTGCTGCTCGACCTGGACGGGTTCAAGCAGGTCAACGACCGGTTCGGGCACGCCACCGGCGACACCCTGCTGACCGGGCTCGCGGCCCGGATGCACACCGCCGTGAACGGCGACGGCACCATCGCCCGGCTCGGCGGTGACGAGTTCGCGGTGCTGGTCGACGGCGAGGGACCGGTCTCACCGGAGCGGCTCGCCGAGCGGCTGCTGGACGCGCTGCGGCCCTCCGACGACGAGGAGGACGTCGGGGTGCACCCGTCGGCGAGCATCGGCATCGCCGAGTACGGCCCGCAGCACGCCTCCCACACCGACCTGCTGCGCGACGCCGACATCGCCATGTACGCGGCAAAGGCGGCCGGGAAGTCCGCGTACCGGACGTGCACGCCGGCGTTGCGCGAGTCGGCCGTCTCCCGCGCCGAGTTGATCGCCGACCTGCGCCGCGCTGTCGACGAGGATCAGCTGCACCTGGAGTTTCAACCCATCGTCGACCTGGCCACTGGCGCAGTGCGCAGCGCCGAGGCGTTGGTGCGCTGGCGGCACCCTCGGCTGGGGATGTTGCCGCCGGCGAAGTTCCTGCCGCTGGCCGAGGAGACCGGGTTGATCCTGCCGATCGACCGCTGGGTGATCCACGAGGCGTGCCGGGCCGCCGCGACCTGGCGGGGCCGGGCGCCGGAGGCGACCGTCGCGGTGAACATCGCCGCCGCGCACCTGCGTCGGCCGGACCTGATCGCCACGGTGACCGCGGCCACCAGCGCCGCCGGGCTGGCACCGCGGGCGTTGACCCTGGAGCTGACCGAGTCGGCGCTGATCGAGGGCACCGAGGCGGTGCTGGAGCGGCTGCACCAGCTCCGCGAGCTGGGCATCCGGATCGCCATCGACGACTTCGGCACCGGCTACTCGTCGCTGAGCTACCTGCACCGCATCCCGGCCACCGAGCTGAAGATCGACAGGTCGTTCGTGGCTCGGCTAGGTACCGACGACCGGGCGTACGCCACGGTGGAGATGGTCACCCGCCTGGCCGGCGCGTTCGACCTGGCGGTGGTCGCCGAGGGGGTGGAGACCGAGCGTCAGCACGAGGCGGTCACCGCGATCGGTTGCCCACGGGGCCAGGGCTATCTGTACGGGCGGCCGGACGGCCCCGCCATGGTGGGCCAGAATCGGAGTTGACTCTTACGTAACGGCAGGCAGGAGCCTGGTTCCCGGAAGGGAGGGGGACCATGGCATACACGGTGGGTCAGGTCGCGAAGGTGGCCGGCGTGACGGTGCGGACGCTGCACCACTACGACGAGATCGGGTTGCTCTCCCCCAGCGGGCGCACCTCGGCCGGTTACCGCCGCTACGACGACGCGGACCTGCAACGGCTGCAACTCGTCCTGTACTACCGGGAGCTGGGTTTCCCGCTTGAGGAGATCACCGCGATCATCGACGACCCGGCGGCCGATCCGGCCGCGCACCTGCGCCGACAGCACGAACTGCTGACGGTACGGCTCAAGCGGTTGCAGGAGATGGTCACGGCGATCGAGTTCGCGATGGAGGCGAGCAAGATGAACATCCAACTCACGCCGGAGGAGCGGTTCGAGGTCTTCGGTGACTTCGATCCGGAGGAGCACCAGGCCGAGGCGGAGCGGCGGTGGGGTGACACCGACGCGTACCGGGAGTCGAACCGGCGGGTCTCCCGCTACACCAAGGACGACTGGCTGCGGAACAAGGCGGAGAACGAGGACTGGGGTCGGCGGATCGTCGCGCTGATGGCCTCGGGCGCGCCGGCGGACAGCCCGGAGGCGATGGAACTGGCCGAGGAGCACCGGCAGCTCATCAGCCGCTGGTTCTACGAGTGCTCGTACGAGATCCAGACCGGGTTGGCCGACATGTACCTGGCCGACGAGCGGTTCACCGCGCACTACGAGAACATCGCCCCGGGGCTGGCCGCCTATCTGCACGAGGCGATCCACGCCAACGCGATCAGCCGGGCCTGATCGGCCGGCAGGCCGACCGGGAACAACAGCGGCCGGCAGGCCGACCGGGAACAACAGCGGCCGGCAGGCCGACCGGGAACAACAGCGGCCGGGAGGCCGACCCGGAACAACAGTCGGTGCGGTCCGGCTAGTCTGGCCGGACCGCACCGCCCGGGGAGATGACAGTGCAGAAACCGAAGCTGATCGCCGCTGTCGCCGTGCTCGTGGTGGCGGTCGGCGCCGGGGCGTGGGCGCTGGTTGCCGCCGGCGACGACGAACCGGACGCGGGTCGCCCGGCGGCGTCGGCGAGTGCCGACCCGGTCGGTGTGCTGAAGGCCGCCGCCGCGAAGGCCGACGAGCAGCCGTACAAGCTGACCGTCGGCACCGGTGGTACGGACGGCGACGCCACGGTGCTGCTCTGGGACCCGAAGGCGAAGCGTGGTCTGGAGACCACCTCGCTGAAGGTGCCCACCGGTGTGGTGAAGATCGAGCGGTTGACCACCGGGCCGGACGTGTACGTGCGGGTCACCGCCCCGGACCGCCGTGTGCCGGTCTGGGACGGCAAGACCTGGTGGCACGTCGGCGCCCCGGGCGCCCCGGCGGCCAAGCAGGGCCTGGACAACACCCGGCTGGCCAGCACGCTGGGCGCGCCGACGGGAGTTCGGTTGACCGGCGAGCGGGAGTACGCGGGCACGCTGGACCTGCGGCAGAGCGGCGCGGTGCTGGGCAGCGGCGTCGGCAGTGTGCTCGGTGACCGGGCCGCGGCGGTGCCGTTCACCGCGGCCGTGGACGAGCAGGGTCGGCTGGTCCGCTACCGCATCGAGTTGGCCAGCGAGCAGTCGCAGACCGCCCAGCTCGACCTGACGTACTCGGATTTCGGGCTGCCGGTGTCGGCGGACCCGCCGGCGGCCGACCTGGTGGGCGAGGACCCACCGGCGAACATCCCGGGCGCCTGAGGTCGGCTCACTCCTCGACCGCCCCGGCGACCGGAGTGACCAGGAAGTCGTAGACGGTGCGGGCCATTCGCCGGACCGTCTCGTCGCCGGAGGCCATGGGGCCGGCGGTGAGGAACGCGACGGCGGTCTCGGTGCCGGGGATCAGGTAGTAGCCGACGTCGTGTGAGGCGTCCGGCAGGTCACCGGTCTTGTGGGCCACCGGCACGCCCTGTGGCAACGCGGCTGGGATCTTCGTGTTCAGCGTCTGCTCCCGCATGAACCCGATCATCAGGTCGCGGGAGGCGGGGGTGAGGATCTCGCCGTCCCAGACCGCGCCGAGCAGTGACACCACGTCGTCCGGGCTTGTGTAGTTCTCCTCGCCGCGTTGCGCCGCCGCGCTGTCGAGCATCCGGCGGGCCAGGATGGTGGACCGTTGGTTCATCGAGTCGATCAGCGCGTTGACCGGGGCGAACCCACCCAGGTAGGTGATCAGCACGTTCGCGGCCACGTTGTCGCTGTACTTGATCAGGTACTGGGCGAGCCGGCGCAGGGTAACCACCTGCGGGAACGTCTCGAACTGAAGTTGACCGGTGCCGCCGACCACGTCCTCCGGGGTGACCAGCACCCCGTCGTCGAGGAAGACCTGTCCACAGTCGACCCGACGGAGCAGCTCGACGAGGATCCACAGTTTGATGACGCTGGCCGCCTTGGGGCGCAGCGATCCGTTGACGGCGATCTGCTGGTCGCCGTAGCGGCCGGACAGGTCGCGGACGGTGACTCCGGCCGGGTTGAGGCTCGCGTCGGCGACCACCCGGGCGAGCTGCCCGCTGAGCGGGAACAGCCGGGCCCCGGCGACCGGGTCGGTGGGTGGCTGCGGGCTGGTGACCACCACGCCGGTCAGCGTCGTCGGCGGGCGGTGCCGTTGGATCACCTCCAGCGTGCCCTCGCTGCGCCCGACCAGCGGCACCCGGTAGCGGTAGGCGGTGCCTCCGACGACGACCGCCCCGCTGGCCACCCCGGCGGCGACCCGCATGGTCGGGTCGGCGACCCGACCGGTGTCGCCGTCGCAGGCGCGGTAGCGCACGGTGCGCCCGAGGGAGTCCACCGCGAACACCCCGCCGGGAAACGACAGCCAGGACACCTCGCTGGTCGGCGGGCGCTCCGGCGACGGGTCCACCCCGGGCTCGTGGCTCTGACCGTCGCCGGACTCAACCCCGTACCCCGGCTCGGTCGTCTGCGCCGGGTCCGCGACCGGCCCGCGGCCCGGGCCGTCCGCGGTGGCCGGCCCGGTCGTCGCGAGCACCGCGAGCGCAACCGCCGCCGTCAGTACCTTCAGGGGTACGCGGGCAGACTTCCCCAGCAGGGAAGATGAGCGCCTCTTGTCGCTTTTTCTCACGTTTGCACGATATGAAGCGCCGGAGGCTGGTGAGACCGGCGGGACCGGCGTCACCCGTCCGGGCGGCAATGTCCCGGCGAGCGCCATGACCCACGGGTATAAATATGACCCACAGGCATCAGGCTTCCCAGCCACTCACCCCGGAGGACCCATGCTGATCATCGCCGGCAGTCTGCAGGTCGAACCGGCCGCACGGGAGGCGTACCTGTCCGGCTGCGAAGAGGTCATCTCGCGGGCGCGCGCCGCCGCCGGTTGCCTCGACTTCCTGCTGGCGGCCGACCCGCTGGAGCCCGGCCGGATCCACGTCTACGAACGGTGGGAGTCCGCAGAGCAGCTGGCGGCGTTCCGTGGCTCCGGGCCGGAGGACGCGCAGGAAGCGGCCATCCTCGACGCCGACGTGCAGCGCTACGTGATCGCCAGCGTCGAGGCACCCTGACCCGACGGCGAGCCGGCAGCGGTCACGCCTGTGGTTCGGGGCCGGTGGGCAGGCCGGGTGCCATCCGACGGATCGAGGCGAAGGTGGGCGTGAGGGCCTCGTACAGCTCGGCGAAGAGCGGCAGCAGCGCCGCGTAGGTGGCGGCGGCGGCCGGGTCGGGGCGGACCGTCTCCTCGATCCGCACCAGGTCGGCGGCGACGTCGATGCTGGGGATCAGCCCGAGCGCCTCCATGCCGAGCAGCGCCGCGCCGAAGCTCGACCCCTCGTGCGCGGCCGGGAAGCTCACCGGCAGGCCGAGGGCATCGGCGAGCATCTGCCGCCACAGGCCGCTGCGGGCGAAGCCGCCACCGGCCCGGACCTCCCGGACCTCGTTGCCGGCTGCGCGCACCGAGCTGAGCACCAGCGCGAGTTGCTGGCAGACGCCCTCCAATGCGGCCCGCACCAGATGCTCGCGACGGTGTGCGTGGGTCAACCCCACGTACGCGCCGCGCGGCAGGGCGCTCCAGTGCGGTGCCCGTTCGCTGTGCAGGTACGGCAGCATGATGAGCCCACCCGAACCGACCGGCGCGCGGGCCGCCAGGGCGACCAGGTCCTCCTCGGAGTGCTCGCCCAGGTCCGGGGCGAGTGCCGCGCCGGCCCACTTGAGCACGATGCCGCCGTTGTTGATCGCGCCACCGACCGCCCAACGCTGCTCGGTCAGCGCGTAGCAGAACACCCCGCCGAGCGGGTCCACACCGGGCCGCTCGACCATCACCCGCATCGCGCCGCTGGTGCCGATCGAGCAGGCCACCATGCCGGGGTGCACAGCGCCCAGGCCCAGGTTCGCCAGCGGTCCGTCGCCCGCGCCGACCACCACCGGGGTGCGCTCCGGCAGGCCGGTCTCCGCAGCGGCCTGCGGGATCAGGTTGGGCAGCACGGCGGTGGTGGCGACGAGCTGCGGAAGCTGCTCCGGGGTGATGCCGGCGATGGTCAGCGCCTCGCGGTCCCACTCCAGCTTGTGGATGTCGAGCAGGCCGGTGGCCGAGGCGATCGAGTGGTCGGTGACCAGCTCGCCGCAGAGCCGCAGCAGCACCCAGTCCTTGATGCCCACCCAGTGCGCCACCCGCTCGAAGAGTTTCGGCTCCTGCTCGGCGAACCAGAGCAGCTTGGGCAGCGGCGACATCGGGTGCATCGGCGTGCCGGTGCGCCGGTGCAGGGCCAGCCCCGACGGCACCGCCCGCAATCGCTCCGCCTGCCGGGTGGACCGCGAATCGGCCCAGGTCACCGATGGAGTGAGCGGATTGCCGTCCCGGTCCAACCCGATCAGGCTGTGCATGGCGGAGCCGAACGACAGCCCGGCCACCGGCTGGACCAGCTCGGCCACGACGATGCTGATCGACTTGAACACCGCTTCGAGGATGAGCTGCGGGTCCTGCTCGGCGTAGCCGGGTTGCGGGTTGTTCAACGGGTAGCCGACCAGGTGACTGCCGAGCTGCCGCCCGTCGGTGTCGTACGCGACGGCCTTCGTGCTGGTGGTGCCGATGTCGACCCCGATCACGACCCCGGGCAGCGTGACTGCCGGCACGACCGCCACCCCCCTCAGGAAACGTGAATCGACGCAAGCGTATCGCCCTATCGTGCTATTTGCTCCGCCGATCGGGTAGTTCGCCCGTTTCGGCGTGTCCGGACGCCGCGCCGGACCTGTTAAACCCGTGACACCCCAGATTGGTGGCCAGCGCGGCGAAGGAGTCGGCGTGGCGAAGACTGATTCGACGGGTTCCACATGGCGGTACCGGTGGGCGCACCGGCAGAACGTGCGGCGGGTCAGCACGTACCGCGGCGCCGAGACGGCGTGGCGGCGACGCGACGACGAGTTACGGCGGCTGCGCGCCCTGGCCGCCGACTTCCAGGGCTCGACAGCCGCCGGCGCCGGGCTGGCGTTGGAGTTGGCCGCCGACGAGGTGGTGCTCTGGGCACTACCCGCCGCGCAACTGGTCGAGGTGCGGCACACCACAGTGCTGCCCGCGCCGGACCTCACGATCGCCCCCGGAACCGGGCCGCTGCGCCCGCGTCGCCCGGACGGCGTACGCGTCACCGACGCCGGCATGGCCGTGATCACCAGCCGTCGACTCGTACTGCTCGGCGGGCGGGGCCGGCGCGACTGGGCGTACGGCCGAATAACCGGCCTGGCCCACGACCCGGCGGCGCCGGTCACACTGATACAGGTGTTGGACCGGCGGCGTACCTCCGGGTTGTTGCTGCCCACCAACGCCGCGCCGGACTTCCGGTTCAAGCTCACGCTGGCCTTCGCCGACGCGATCGAACAGCGCGCCGCGGTGATCGCCCAGCTCGACGAGCTGATCGCCGAGCACGCCCAGCTCAAGCCATTCCGGCCGGCCGCGGCCACCCCCGGGCAGGCCCGACTGTCGTCGTTCGTGCCCGGTGGCCGCAGGACCATCGCGGTGGCGGCGGCCATCGCGCTGCTGGTGCCGGCGGCGCTGATCGAGTCGGACCCGTCCGACCCGACCGGTGGCGCGGAGGTCGCCGCCGCCGCCACCCCGGCGCCCACCACCAGCGGGGCACCCGTGCTGATCCGCCCGGCCGGCCCGGCGCTCGCGCTGAAAAACCCGCCGCCGAAGCAGACGAAGTCACCACGCCCGTCGCCCAGCGCGACCCAGGGCCCGCGCTGCGGGGCACCGGAGAACCCGCTGGGGTACGGCTTCTGTGGCGGCACGCGGATCCGCAAGCCGGCCACCGAGGTGTGCGACTGGTTCGACTGCGTACCGGAGTTCTGGGCGGGACGCGGTTACCTCGTGCAGTGCCGTGACGGGTCGGTCAGCCTGGCCGGCGGCCGGTCCAACGCCTGCGCCGAGCACCAGGGCGTGCGGCGGACCATCACGAAGTGACCGATTCGGGGCTAAAGTCCGCTTCGCTCGGCCAGAATGATCGAGTGGAGATCCGGTCTGACGATGGCGCTCGGGTGCGGGTACGCCCCGTCGGCTACCAGCCCGGCATCGACCCGCCCGACGACCCCGAAGGGGCCACGCCCGGCTGGCACGACTGGCTGCTCATCGAGGTGGACGCCCGCACCGCCGACGGCCAGACCTGGTCACACCACTACCCGAGCCTCATGGTCGAGGAGGCCCGCGCGCTCGGCGGCTGGCTGCACGGGCAGGCCACCGCCGCACTCGGGCTGAGCGCGCCCCCGGCGATGGTCCGCTTCACCGAACCCAACCTGGCCCTGCGCAGCCGGGTGCTGCGCCGCCGCCGGCTGGAGCTGATCGTGGAGTTCTCCGCCGAGTCGCTGCCACCGTGGATGCGCCGCCCGTCCACAGCGATCTACCCGCTGATCCTCACCGTCTCCGCGGACGCCCTCGCCACCGCCGCCGAGCACTGGGCCGAGCACTGCGAGGCGTACCCACCGCGTACCCAGTCGCGGTTCCCGACCCACGGCCCGCAGCCGTACCGACGGCGGGCCGGCTGACCGCCTGCCGCGCGAGCTCCCTTGTTCCTCAGCGTGAAGGTGGCGGCGCGGCCCGTGTAGGGTGATCTTCGTCAGCCACGAGAGGAGGTGAGCCCGGTGACCACCCATCGTCATTCCTGGGCGCTCCTCTTGGCCGTCCCCCTCAGCTGACCTCTCGCGTCGGGGAGCGCCCTCCTTATCGGAGGACCAATGTCTGTCTCTTCGTTCCGCATCGACGTGTCCGATGCGGTTCTCGACGACCTGCGGGCCCGACTGGCCCGTACCCGCTTCACCGACCGCAGCGGCACCCAGCCGTGGCAGGGCGGTGTCGATCCTGACTACCTGCGGGACCTGGTGTCCTACTGGCAGGGCGGGTTCGACTGGCGGGCTCGTGAAGCCGGGCTCAACGCGTACCCCCAGCACCTGGCCCTCGTTGGCGGCCGGAAGCTGCACTTCCTGCACGTCCGGGCCGCGCGCCCGGCCGGTGCGCCCGCGCCGTTGCCGTTGCTGCTCAGCCACGGCTGGCCCAGCAGCTTCGTCGAGATGCTGCCGCTGGTCGACCGGCTGACCGACCCCGACCGGCCCGGCGGCGCGTTCGACGTGGTGGTGCCCTCACTGCCCGGCTTCGGCTTCTCGGAGGCGCCGAACGAGCCGGTGACCCGGGCGCTGCTGGCTCGGACCCTGCACGAGCTGATGACCGACGTGCTCGGCTACGAGCGCTACGGCGCCTTCGGCGGCGACGTCGGGGGAGTGGTCACCGGCTGGCTCGGTGCCCTGTATCCGGAGCAGGTGGCTGGCATCCACATGATCCATCCACCGTTCCCGGCCAGCTTCGACGCCCGTCCACCGTCACCGGCCGAGCAGGCGTACCTGGACGCCGAGGCCGCGTACGACGAGACCGACGGCGGCTACAGCGCCATCATGGGCACCCGCCCGGACACCCTGGCGGCGGCGCTCGCCGACTCACCCGCCGGGCTGGCCGCGTGGCTCGTCGACAAGTACCGGGACTGGAGCGACAACCACGGTGACCTGGCGAACAGCATCGACCGGGACACCCTGCTCACCATCATCACCCTGTACTGGGTGACGGGCACTATCGGCTCGTCGTTCCGGCAGTACGCCGACTTCGACCACAACACCCCACGACCAATGATCACCGTGCCCGCCGCGTTCACGGTGAGCACCGAACCCTCGCAGACCAACTTCCCCCGCTCGATCGCCGAGCGGGCCTGCACCGACATCCGGCACTGGAGCGAGCCGGGCCGGGGCGGGCACTTCATGCCGCTGGAGGAGCCGGACCTGCTCGCCGGTGAGCTGAGGCAGTTCTTCACCTCGCTGCGCTCGTAGTTGCTGTAGTTCGCCCCTCCCTGTTCTGCCTGGCGGCTGCTCTGGTCTCACCGGAGCGGCCGTCGGCACCGGGCTACGCGCCGCCGAGCGACGCCTTGACTGCGTCGATGGCATCGAGCAACTCCTCGTTGTACGTGAAGCCGTCCTCGACAATGGTCATGTTGACCCCGCATTCGCGCTGCCGTGCCCGCAGCAGGGTTTCCTCTACCGGGGCTACCGGGAAGGCCAGCGGGTCGAGACCTTGCGCGGAGCTCAGGTCCTCGATCTGGAGCCACTTGTTGTACTCGCCCTCGTAGACGATCACACCGGCGGCGATGCCCCGGGTCCACTGGTCGAAGAGCGTGGCCAGGCTGGTGGCGGCACGCACCGAGTCCCACGCGTCGGGCGAGATCTCGTAGCGCCAGATCTCGCCCTCGTGCTCGCCCGCCAGGACGAAGGTGAAGATGGCGTATTCGAAATGGAAGAGCGGCAGTTGGTGCCGCCAGGGGAACGGCGTGCCGATCGACAGCCCCAGATCGTCCAGCGCGTCCGGGCCTTCCGGCCAGGAGATCAGCCATCCGCCGTTGGGCAGCAACCGCCGCTCGGGCCAGCGCTGCGACTGCAACCAGGTCAGTTGCTCCGCGACGTGATCCACGCCGAAGATCCGGTGGACCACGTCCGGCGGTTGCCCGGTCGGCGACTCGCCCTGGTCAGGCCAGTCGAGGCCGGCGGCCGTCGCCGCGAGGCGATAGCCGCGTACCGCGTCGCGCAGCACGCGCAGGTCATCAAGCATCAGGAAGCTCCTCGGCCACCGGGGTCCTGCGCAGGCTAGCTTCGCTGCACCGACTCTGGTGTCCGTCAATACTCTCCTTTCGGGCGCAACGGGATGCATCGATCTCGGCGGCGTTGCCTGTCACGTACGTGAGCGGTTGTACCGCGTGTGACAGTGACCTCTGTGTCCTGCGCCCCCTGGCGGATCGCCTGGGCCGAGCGCGAGAACGAGCGCCGGCAGCGCGCGTACCGCGACGCCACCGACGCCTGGCGGCACCGCGACGACCACCTGGCCCGGCTCCGCATCGAAGCCGCCAGCTTCCTCGGGTGTACGCAGCCCCGCACCGGCCTACCGGTGGACCTCGACGACGACGAACTCGTCTTCCGGGTTCTTCCCGTCGCCACGCTCGTCGAGGCCGAGGCGCGGCACATCCCCGGCCTGCCCCGGCCGGGCGGCTTCTGTTCCTTCGCTGAGGCTTCTTCCCAGGCGTTGCCGGCGGGCCTGCGTGTCGTCGACACCGGCATGGCCGTCGTGACCAGCCACCGGGTGGCCTTCGGCGGCCGTGAGCACAGGCGCGAGTGGCGGTACGCCGACCTGGTCGGCCCCGCCCACCACCCCGACGTGCCGGTCACCCTGCTGCCCGACCGCTGTCGACTTCAGGGGCTGCTGGTCCCGGCCAATGCCTCGGTGAACTTCCGCTTCTATCTCACCCTCGCGGCTGCCGACGATCGCGCTGCCGTCATCGTGCAGGTCGACGCGCTGCTGGCCGCGCATCGAGCCGACCCGCCGGCGCCTCTTATGTTGGTGGAACCCGACGACGCGCCGCTGACGGCGGTACGCCCCGACCGGCGGGCGCTCGGTGCTGCCGCCGTCGCTGCCGTGGTGTTCGTGACGATCGGCCCGGGCGCTCTGGGTCCTGGCGCGTCAGGTCCTGGCGGGCCGGTGCCCTCGGCGGAGATCGTCGCCTTGGACGTGCCGAGGGCCGGGGGTGTCCTCGTTCCGACCGGTCCCGTCGGGCCGGTGGCACCCAGGTCGAGGGTCGGCTCGGCCGACAGTGCCGTCTGGAGCCCGCCGTACGCTCCGGCTGTCCGGCCGGCGGTTGCGACAGTTGTCTCCACAGTGGCGAAACCTGCTGTCGTGGTGGCCCTGCCGCCGGCCTTGCCGCCAGCCGTTGTCCCGACCCCGTCGGCCAGTTCGGTGTCGACGCCGGGGCCGGTCCCCACCGCGGAACCACCCGCGTCAGCCCTGCCGACGCCGCCCGTCGCGCAGGCCTCGCCGACGCCGACCCCAACTGTTACGGCGACCGCGACGCCTTCGCCGGGTCCAGGGCTGCTGGCGATCTGCCTGGATCCTCTCCAACTGCCGTTGCTGGACCCGCTGCTCTGCCCGTCTCCGGCGCCCTGATCAGCGATCGTGCCTGACGTTCTGGCGTTTGCTCAGCTCATGGCGCTGAAGTCGGGGACGGTCAGGGTGCCGTCCTCGGCGAGGGTGAAGCCCGGGTTCCAGGCGATCTCCCAGAGGTGGCCGTCCGGGTCGGCGAAGTAGCCGGCGTAGCCGCCGTAGAAGGTTTCCCGGGCCGGCTTGGTGATCGTGGCGCCGGCCTTGGCCGCCGTGGCGATGACCTCGTCGACCTCGGCTCGGGAGCGGACGTTCTGGGCGAGGGTCATCGCGCCGGTGCCCGGCCCTTCGATGCCGGCGTCGTCGGCTAGCTTGTCGCGGCCCCAGAGGACGAGGGCCAAGCCGCCGGCCTGGAAGAAGACCGTCTCCTCGACTTCTTGGCCCTGCCAGCCGAGCTGCTCGTAGAACGCCTTCGCGCGGGCCACGTCCGCGACTCCCAGAGTGATGAGGCTGATGCGCTGCTCCATGGTCTTCAACCTAACGCTCGGAGCACGTTCGCACCCCTCATCCCATAGCATCGACGCTATGAGGTGGAGCGATGAGTGATCGCCTGGACTGGAACGACCTGCGTGAGCGCCGGATGGCGGAGCCGGGGGCGGCCGAGACCTACGAAGCCACCCGGATCGCCTTCCAGCTTGGGCAGGAGGTGCGCCACCTGCGGGAAGGGCACGGCTGGAGCCAGAGCCAGTTGGCCCGCGCCGCCGGCATGACTCAGTCCGCGGTGGCCCGTTTCGAGGCAGGCGGGACCGTGCCGACCCTGCCGGTCCTGGAGCGGCTAGCCCGAGCCTTGGACAGGCGACTGGACGTCAGGTTCACGCCGAACGCGGACGCAGCCTGACTGCCTCCGACGCTTTATCGCGATCAACGGCCCACCTGTTCGCAAGACGGAAGCCGACGGTTGTTGATCTAGGATTCCTGGTCATCCGGGAGTTCTTCATGGTTGGCGGTCGGAGGCTCTCGTATCTGGACTTTGGCGGTTCGGGTACGCCTCTCCTGGCTCTGCACGGGCACTACAACGAGGCGTCGGCATTCACGCCGCTGGCCGAGGCGTTGACACCGCAATGGCGGGTGATCGCGCTCGATCAGCGTGGGCATGGAGCGTCCGCCCGTGCCGAGAGCTACGAGCGGGAGGACTACGTTGCCGACGTCGCCGCGCTCCACCAGCATCTGAAGGTCGGCCCGGCCGTGGTGCTGGGTCACTCTCTCGGCGGGGTGAACGCCTACCAGTGCGCCAGCCGGCACGCCGATCGGGTCACCGCGCTGATCGTCGAGGACATCGGCGCGGTCGTGGACTGCGACTGGTCGTTCACCACCAGCCTTCCTCGCCGCGCGCCATCCCGCGATGCACTGGCCTCGGCCCTGGGCGGGCGGCTCCCGATCTGGAGTGCTCCTTCCGCCAATCGAAGGACGGCTGGGGCTTCTCGTTCGAGATTGATGACACGGTGGCGCCCCAGAAAGCGCTCAACGGTGACCACTGGAAGGATTGGGCAGCGGTGACCTGCCCCACCCTTCTGATCCGCGGAACACGCAGTGACGAGCTGGCGGCCGATCACGCGCGCGAGATGATCGCCCGTCGCCCGGGTCAGGCCCGGTTCGTCGAGCTGCCAGCAGGTCACGTCGTACATCACGATGCTCAAGCGCAGTTCGCCGCTGCGGTCAGCGCCTTCCTGTCCGAGTCGGTCGGCGTACTTGGTGGAGGGGGAGTGGTGCCTCCGGATTGACCAGCGTGACTGAGAACAGGTCGGCCTGCGCAGCGCGCCGGCTTCCCGCCAAATTCGCTCCAGCCGGGCATCGCACTCGGTCAGCGACACCGACGGCCCTCGGAGGCTGAGGTGCAGCATGTCCAGCAAGCAGCCGTCCGCCACCGGCGTGCTCGCCGGCGACCCAAATCAGCCCGTCCAGCCGATTGACCTCATCAATGTGCCGCAACCGGCCGGTTGCTCGGCGAGCTCGCGGTCGTTCGGCCGGGGCGTTCTGGGTCGCGACGTGTGCCGGGCGCCGCAGCCGGGCCCCACCCGCCGATGCTCGCCGACCGGTAGACGCCTTCGATCTCCGGGCCTGTCTCCGCAGGAACTCGGCCGGACTGAGCCAGTTACTCGACTGCCGATAGCCCCTTTCTAGAAGCTTGTGCCCTGCTGGTTCCAGAGATCTGTGGCCCATCTCAGATGAGCCAACAGGTACTCCTCACGTGGACGGACCTGAGGCGGGATGGCCAGTTTCCTTCCGCCGAGCTGAACCAGATCTGGAAACGGGTCGAGAGAAGGACTCAGGCGTACCACCCAATTCGAGGGATCGATAGCGAGGAGGAGGCAGTCGAAGAGCGAGTGGAGGTCTCGGCGAAGGAGGACGCCGCCGGCGATATCATGCTTCGGTGTGTCGCAGTAGCGGTATAGGTGGGCCGCTTCGATGGCTTGCGGGGGTTGCGGTCCGGTTATGAGACAGCGGTCCCCGAATCGTTGGCGCAGTACCTGCCGGAACTGAGCTTGACCGATGCGAACCTGACCCAGCCTGGAGCGATGGCCACCCGGTAGCCGTGGGTCGGTGGCTTCGACCCACCATCGGAGGCCGGGATCGTAGGCCTGTCCGAGCAGCTGGGTGATCAGTTCAGGGTGCAGTGGCCGTATCGATTGCTGAGCCGATCGATTGAGATATGCAGACGCTACATCCGTCGCCCGAAGGTCTGCTGTCGGCCTCCAAGTGCGAGCGTAGTCGCACACATGAACGGTGACATTGATCTGTTCCTGAGCGGGTTCGTCGAACAGATTCTGGCAGGGCGAGCACTTGTAGCGCGGGGTCAATTGCTTTCGTGTCTTGAAGGCGGTATTGCCGCAGCGCGGGCAGCGACGCCTCACCTTCGTCGCCGTCTCAGTCTGGACGTCGTCGATCCAGCCGACGCCGAGCACATGGCTACCGTTGCGCAGTACCGCCAGATCACCTGGTTGAACAGCGCGGTGGTTCGGAACCGTGCTGTCCCAGGCGTACTTGCTGCCGAGAACGTCGGTGTACCCGAGGTTTCCGGCGAACTGCCGCTCCGACTCGTCGATGGTCAGCAGACTCCATGCACGGTTCATGGCAGAGGTTTCTACAGCAAGCGCACCAGCTCCGCTGCCCCTCAGTAGTGAACCCACGGGGCGCTTCGGGCAGTCGATCGGTCCTGCTCAAGCCCTCGTCCCGCTTTAAATTTGTGGCGGTTCGGGGATCCCGTCGGCAGGACTCGGGCCGAAGCCGTGACAGGACGTCCATCGGCCGGACAGGCGCCGTCCGGGTCCGAGCTGGAGGGACGGGAACTGGAAGCGTCCTTCCACGCGGCGATGGTGAGGACCTACGAGCGGGCTCGGAACGAGGCGAACTACACGCAGGTCTGCTGCTCAGGATGGTTACGGCGAAGGGCGGGTTGGCGATGGCCCGACAGTTGCTGGCCAACCCTGCGGTCTCCGACGGGTTCACGGACCTCTGGGAGCGGGGTCGCGTGGATCTGACAGCCGAGGCGGTCGTACTGCATCCGCAGTTCCGACCGCTCTTCACCCGGCGAGGAACTGGCCGTTGCCAGCAGCCGGGTGGCTGGCGCATCTTCGAACCACTCCTGACCGGACGCCGAGGCGGCCGTCACCTCCACCTCCGGATGGGGGTTACGGCCGCCTCGGTCGTTTCGAGCGTCCAGCGAACGGGTCGCTAGCGGCCCTCCGCGTCGTCTCCGTCAGCCCTGTTGCCCTCCGCCTTACGCGCGCAGGAGTCGGGTCGTGCTCCTGTAGCGTTCAGCCGCCGCGCTGCCCGGCTGGAAGTATTCGACGAGGCCCGTCGTCGTATCATCAGGGCCGAGAATCGACACCGAGCGCTCCTCAGCCGCCGCCTGGGTGATGCTGAACGCTTCATTCTCGCGGATCCAGCAGACGATCCGCTCCCCATGCGTCCGGGGCCTGACGACCGTTACGTTCGCGCGGAACCTCGAGGCGTCCATTGAGCTGTCATCGACGTATCTGGCCCAGCCCGTGATCTTTTCGCCGTCGTGCACGGGAACATCGGCGTGCAGTTGGTAAGCCAGCACAGCCGCCTCCGCCTCGTGCGGCCGAACCCAACCGACACTGCGATAGCCCGTCGGCACCGGTACCCAGCCCCTGCCCGTCGCAAGCTGATCGTCGTCCTGATCCGCGGATTCGCTCTCGGTCAGTTCGTCCGTGTCCGTGCTGTGGTTGTCCAGGTCGTCATTGGCCGTTGTTTCGCCTCCGCCATCTGCGTCGCCGGGTCCGCTGCGCTGCCCTGTCTCTGCAGCGCGATCAACACCCTCCGCCTGGTTCGCCCACTGATGCCGGGGGCGCGTCCACACCTGCTCGAGCAGCCCCGCGATGTCGTCGTCACCGCGCTGCCGGTAGGCCGCAAGAATACGCCGGGGCTTCGCATCGAGCGGAAGACCAACTGCATCGGCGAGCGCCATCGTCGCCTCTTCTGGGGTCCCGACTCCCTCGGCTCCAATCAACGCCACGGCCTGGTCCAGCTGGTCCGCCTCCGGGTCGACCTGATCCTCGATGGAGAGGTTGAAGCGACCGTACGGACCGAACTCGAGAAATGCCGTCTGTCCCGCGCGCGCTTCGAGCCGATCCAGGAACCTCTTGATGGTGCCGCTCGCAGGCTGCAGCCCCGTCCACCGGATGCTCTGGGTGCCGAGCTCCGACTCCAGCTCCACCACCTCCCCTTGAGAGCATCCGACGAGGTTTGCCACGCCAGAGGGGACGGGGAAGCCGGAACCACGAAGGTGGTCCCTGGTAATGGTGATGCGGAACTTCCACCAGACGTCGTGACGGAAGAGGCGGCGGGTGGCAGTTGGGGACTTCCGCGGTGCCACCGGCGATTCACGACGTCGCACGACGCCCTGCGCGATCTCGTAGTCGCCGTTGCCGGCGTAGGCTTGGACGCTGCTGGACGACACGTCAAAACGGCTGGTGATGGACTCGATCAGCCGGTCGATCTCGATTTCGCCTCCCGCTGCGGCGAGCTCCAGGCCGATCTGCTGTCGGATGGACGTGTACTCCTCCACCTCCCAGCTGGCGAGCCCCCACGTCGCCCGGTCGGTCCTGACGAAGCGCTCGTCCTCGCCCAGCTGGTTGGCGAGGCTACGGATGCTGTTGTCCCGGCCCATCTGCAGCTGCAGCTCGTCGATGTGGAGAGGCTCGCCCGTCGCTGCCAGCAGCCCTGCCGCATGATCGCTGAGCGATCGGATGCGGGTCAAGATCTGGTTGTTGTGCAGCGTGTAGCCGCACCAGGTCAACCAGTCGAGCAGCTCGCTCCTGGGCATGGCGGTGGCTGCGGTGACCGCGGCGAGGTCAACCAGACCGTGTTCGGTCGCGAAGTCCTCGAGTAGCGTTCGCGTCTGCTCGCGGGCGGCATTCACGTCGGGCGCCGCGGCCCATCCGTCGGTGACCTCGAAGTAGTCATCGAGGCGGTCGAGCACCAGCCACAGCGGCACGTCGACGCCGGGAACCTCACGGGCGAGATCAGGGTGCAGCGTGATCAGGCGGTCCAGCGCGGCGATCGGTTGGATCTCAGCTCGGAGACTGGCGAGGAGATTGCCGATGCTGGTGCCGAAGTGGAAGGTCCCGGCGAGCAGGTCCCTGATCTTGTTCTCGATCTGACGCACACGCTCCCGCGAAACATCGAACTCGCTTGCGAGTTGGGCGAGCGTTTTCGGGGGTCTGCCGAGGAACCTGTCTCGCAGGATCCGCAACTGTCGATCATCGAGCTCGGACAGGAGCGCGGTGAACTCGAGGACGGGATCGGAGCTGCCGTTCTCGGCGGCGATGTCTCCGGCGGTCAGAGAGTTCAGCCGGAGCGCCACCTCCTGGATCTGCTCGGGCGCACCGTCCTCGATGACGACCTTCAGCAGGGACTGCTCGCCGCTTTGTCGGATGTGGCGCCACGCTGCCAGTTGCCCAAGGTCCTCGAGCAACTGTGCCTGCGCCGGGGGCAGCGCCGCCGCCGGCGCAGGCTCCGCTCGATCCTCGCTTTCGAGGAGGTCCCCGTCATTCAGGTCACCCGACCGGATGATGGCGGCGGACACGAGCGCGGAGATGACCTCCTCGACCGTGCCCTGTCCCGTGCCGCGGACGTCATACAGGTCCCTGACCGACAGCGACTCAAGATCAGCGACGGTCTGCACCTGAAGTCGCTGGAACGCGGTTCTGGCCCGGGCTCCTGTCGAGAGGGTGGACAGGGGCAGGCTACGGGGGACCGTCGGGAAGCTGGGTCCAAAAACCTCCTCCGAGTGCCGGACAAGGAAGAGTCGGGCGAGGTGACGACAGAGAGCCTCGTGCTCGGCCGTCATCGTCGTGACCGCAGGTGACTCCGTGAGCCACCAGTCGGGCGAGGGAGTGAGGTCGGTGAGCTCCCGCGAGGTGGCGGGAGTGTGATGAGTGAGCCAGGGCAGCACCTGGATCCAGGATGCGTCGTGGTACGCCTCGGGAGGGAGATCACCAAGTGGTGCGCTGGTCACAGGGGTCCTTTCATGCTCGTACAAGGCGCCACCACGTCAGGGCGTGCTTCTGAACCCGAGCCGCTGTGCCTCGGTCATGACCCGCAGTACCTGGGACGCCTGCTTCTCGACGATCGGCCAGTTGTTGTTGATGTAGCGGCCGACAGTCTCAGCCAGCTGTCGCTGCCAGGGTTGGAGGTTCCTCGTCTCCTTGGCCCATCTGGCCAGAGCAAACCATTCGGGGGCGGAAACAGCCATCACCAGACCGACATCGCCTCCGGTGGTGTTATCCGGGTCCGGCGGAGCGCTGTCATCGAGCGGCTGGTCCGTCAACTCCGCCAAGAGGTCGTCGGGAACGGTCCACGGGATGGCGAGCACTGCCTCCCAGCAGTCCGGGCGCTTCGCCCACTCGCCGATGTTGGTCCCTCCCCTGGACGGGCTGACGATCACCTCACGCACGGGCGCACACAGGTCGTCGAGGGCGGCGGCGAGCGCAGGTGACAGGCCCTGCTCCCGCCATATGCGGTCCAGGTCGACCCGTCGGTTGGTGGCCTCCGCCAGTCGCGCGATTGAGTACGAGGTGATATTGATCTTGTATCCGCCGAAGTCCCTCGCCGCGACGATCTTGTCGGTGGCCTTGAACAAGATCGCCTTGGCGAGCAGACGCTGCGCGTAGCTGACGTTGACGGCTGGGGCGTTCTCGCCCATCCGCATCATGAGCTCGCGGAAGTTCTTCTCCGCCCCACGGCTCACCAAGTAGGGAAGACCGGCCCAGGAGTGGATGAACTTGGCCGCGTCAGCCTTGGTGAACTTTTGGCCGGTCGGATGCAGGCTTTTGAACTTGCGCTGGTTCGCGGGGGTGCGTTCGCGGGCCAAGGCGTCGGTGTACTGCCCTCGGGCGCGCTCGTAGAACCACTTCGTCTCCTGGCCGCTTCCGTCCGCTGCCGGCGCCCAGAGCGATCGCGTGACCTGCTCGATGGCCACGTGGAACGGGTGGTTGGAGCTGAAGTCAACGACCGTGACCTTGTTCTGGGTGTTCGAGTACTTGGAGATCTCCGGAACGATTTCCGGCAGGCGATCGGGGGAGACCCGGGTCAGCTTCATCTGTACGTGGACGCGGCTGAGATCCGCCTTGTCACGCGAGTGCGCGTAGTGGATCGAGGCCGTGGTCTGACCGCCGTTGACGATCTGCAGATCGTGGATCTTGCTGATCGCCTGGCCGCCCTCGGGCAGTTCGGTGAAATCGACGGTCGAAGCAGTGGCGGTGATGCCGTTGTTGTAGGCCAGAAAACGGTCCGGGTTGTGCAGAAGGGTGTCCCGGATGCCCTTGTTGACCCCACCCTTGGTCTGCAGGAACGACCGGACATTCAGCTCCAGCAACCGTGTGCCGTGCCGGCCGTAAAGGTCAGCCAGGTCCTGTCCTCGAATGATCGCCAGGAAGACCGAGTAGTTGCGGTCGGTCTCGGGCGTGGCGAGGCAGGGGAGCGGGGGATCGAATTCGACCGCGATCGGCTCGCTGAGCGTCCCCGAGGAAGCCAACCGGTGGAGCCGGGTGAGGTCCCAGACCTCGTGGGTAACGGTGAGACCGTCCAGCTCGCCGGGTGGCAGCGTCGAGACTGCGCTGACGGTGTCCGTCAGGAGGAACAGTCGGATCCGTGGAGCGTTGGGTAGAGCTTTCTCAACCGCGACGCACATGTCATGCACGTCCGACGACTCATCGATGTCCCTGGCTAGACCGTCACGGCACTTGCGCACGAAGGTCAGCAGCCGCTTGAAGTGCCCCTCGGCCTGGCTCCGAGTCAGGCGACCCTCCTCCGGCTGAAGGCTGAACTGGGTGATGAACAGATCCAGGGTCCCGAGGGACTCGTTCATCCCGTAGCCGTTGACCTCAAGACCGAGCGCCTTGTGGTAGGCGGTAAAGGTGTTCTCCACCTCACCGGCCTGCTCCAACTCATCAAGCACCCGGCGGGTGAAGGTGTCCGGAGCGGTGGCGTTCTCCGCTTCCGCTGTCGCGAGCACGTCGGCAACGAGCTCCTGGGCGTAGGCCGACAGGCTGGTCTGGCTCATGCCTCTCCCTTGACAATGCTGGCTATCCGCTCGGCGGAGACACCGTACTGGTCCAGGCCGACAGTGCTGATTCGGTAGCGGCAGCCCCCTACCCCTGGCCGTAGGTCAGCCTCCGTGATGCGCGGGAAGTCGCCGGTGACGTGCCAGAAGTCCGTTCCCCGGACTGTGTAGCGGAGCTCGTCGTACAGATGCCGGTGTTCGGAGAGGTAGCCGGCACTGATGAGCAGATCATCCAGTTCTGCTCGCACCACCGGCGGCGACGCCTCCCTCAGCGAGCCGACGATGGCGTTGAGCGACTCGCCCGAGCCGCCCCGACGCTCGTCCAGCGAGAGATGGGCCAGCAGCAGATGACCGGTACCGGTGTCATCGAGCTGACGCTCGCTCGCAATGACGATGCTTCGGGGGCTTCTTCCCGTCCCGGTCTTGACCTCGATGGCACAGGTCGCCAGTTCGAAGTCCTGATCCGCTCCCATCGGCCCGCGCCAGGCCGACACCGCCTTCTGAGGCGGCAGGACCGGCCAAAGGTGGTCGCGTAGGACGACCAGTTCCCCAAACAGACCTCGTCGTGCCTCTTCACCGAGCCCCGTGTCACGGATGGACTGGAGGAGGTGACGCCAGTGCTCGAAGCGCTCGATAGCCGCAGTCAGAGCCTCAACGGGGCCCTCCGCTAAGTGCGCGGTCGTGGCCACGTCGGCGATCAGCGGATTGAAGACCTCCCGCCGCTCGTCCGCGGTGAGGACGACCCGAAGCTCGGTGCTCCCGTCAGGAGCCGTCGCGAACTCGATCGCAAGACCCCGAGTGCTGGGCAATGACGAATACCGTTCGGCCACCGACCGACCGGCAGACGCGGGCACCCGCAGAAGGAGCACCCGCCTCCCCGTTGGCTGCTGAACTGCCAGGAAGATGTCGTGCCGCGATCGTGGAAACAGGCGCCGGGCGACGATGCCGTACGGGTGATTCTCAGCCTCGAGAGGCGCCCAGTCTTCTTCTCGGACCCTCACTCGTCCGGATCCTCGTCATCGAAGAGATCGATCTCGAGTTGCCTCCAGACGTCATTGACCACGTATTCGGTCTCCGTCGGGTGCTCCGAGAACGGGAAGCTGATCGCGAAGCCAACCAATGGAGGAAGGCTGGCGTCGGTCTTTCGCTCGGGGTGTTCGATCGGATAGATCAGGAGCAAGGGCTCCTGCACGGGTCGGAACCTTCGGAGCGGCTGCCCGGTGGGGATGGTCGGCTCTTTGAACTTCTTTCCCTTGCGCGCTGCTTCGAGCCGGCGAGCGGCGCTCGTCGCCTCGAGCGCACGTGTTCTGAGTTCATCGGAGAGGTCCCTGCTCTCGTCCGTAGGGCTGAGGACCCGCTTGATGACATGCCGCCCCTCTTCCGGCTCCATGCCTTCGGGACCGGAACGGGTCACCAGACGAACTGGGTGCTTACCAATCTCACGCCACGTTCCGCTGGGCGTGCCCACCAGCCGCACAGTCCAGTGGGACAGCTCGCCCACCGCGACGCAGCCGCGGATGTACTGGGCGATGAGCGCCGGACGTACTCGGTAGGAGCCGCGGTCGGAGATGTACCCGTCGAGGAATCCGTCGATGATCTCGGTTGGCGGCACGCCTCGCCAGACCAGGCTGGTCCCGTCGCGCTCAGGACCGCCCTGCTGGTCCAAGCCGGTGATGAAGCGTTCGAGAATGTCAGAGTTCCGTCGGACAGCCTCAGGGTGCAAACTGAAGACCGTTGTTTCGGGGAGCTCGCCGGAGTAGCTGAGCCGCACCTTGACGCCGCGTCGCATTTTGTTGGCGGCGGTGACCGCTAGCCCGGCGGGAGAGGCGCGGACCCGCAGTCCGAAGCTCTCCGGCGTCTGACCGAGGCGGGCCATCTCCTCGAAGTCCCGACGGAGCTCGTTGTCCGCTGCAGTGATCTCCCCGTACGACTTGAAAAGCTCGGACGTCGTGTACAGCCGGCACAGGTCCTCGTACCCGGGTCGGTAGCCGAACCAGCGGCCCATCTGGAGGAGAGTGTCGTACATGGACGACGCTCGCAGGTAATAGCTCACGCTGAGACCCTCGAGTGTGAGCCCGCGGGAAAGCTTGTCCGCGCCCACGGCGATCACGGACAACCCGGCCTTGCGCTTCTCGTAGTATTCGAGCGCGTCGCGGGAGGTGCCGTTGACGGCCCGCACATCGACCTTGCGAAGGGCCGGTCGCAGCTCCTTCTCGACGTCAATCCAACCTGTCGGCGGGGCCTCCTCGGCCGGGAACGTCGCACTCGTGACGGCAAAGTCCCGCTCCCACAGGTCCCGAAGCTGAGCAAGCAAGTGGGCGGCCTCCCCGCCCATCCCGTCGCGGAGCCGGTCACGCATCAACTCAACGTATTCTTCGATCTGGTCGCGGATCCGATTCTGCACACTGACGAACCGCGTGACGTGCACGAGCATGGAGTTGTGCTGACTGCCCTGTCCCCGCACCCGACGGGCAGCACACGTCAGAACGAAGGTATCGATCGCATCGCGGAGTGACACGGGAAGCTCTTCCGACGGCACCCATTCCTTCTTGTGCCGACGAGGCATCCACCTCTCGTGGTCACGAACGGGGCGGAAGATCGGAAGGGCCTTGACACTGTCGTCCTCCAGGTCCGTCGCGCTCAGTCCGAACACCCGTTCCGGTCCCAGGTAGTTCGAAGGCGCAGGCAGGCTCTCGATGAAGCTTTCGGGGAACAGGTCGAGCCCGAACGTGTCGTGGTCCGCCTTCGGCTTGATGTAGATATTGGCAAAAGGCGTCGCGGTGTATCCGACGTACGCCGCCTTGTCGAAGCTGTTGAGCAGATGCCTGATCGACCGGTTGATGGTCGAGGGGTCGGTGTCATCGTCCTTGGTCGTGTCGACGGACGCGTGATCCGCCTCGTCGTCGATGACGAGGAGAGGAATGTCCCGCACGACCTTCGACTTGCCGTCCCCGACTGGCACGCCCTCAACCTCGACGATCCACTTGCGGACGTTCTCGAGGATGCTCTTGTGCTTCTTGATCACGAGAACGACGGGGTAGTCACCGATCGGCAGGTTGAGGTTCCTGGCTATCTGCTGCTTGAAATCCCCGCCCTCCGCGCTGTTCGTCAGTGATGCAATCTTCAGCCGCTTCACGCCGGGCATCACTCCGACACCGATGCGTGCCGTGTTAGTGGTCTCGTCGTAGCGCTGCTGGTACTGCGTGTCGAAGCCGAGCAGGCCCTCATCCACCCGGAGCTGGGTCTGACTCCGGAGGCTGTTGTGAATGCCGGCCAGGATCACGATCAGCTTGTAACCGGCGTCGGCCGCCTTGCTGGCGAAGCCGATGTAATTGCCGGTCTTGCCCGACTGCACCTGGCCGACCACGAGGCCGGTACGGCGCCAGGCGCCTGGACGCCACGGGTCCTCGATCTGGCGCAGGATACGGTCTGTGCTCTGGTCCAGTCGGCGAACAACCCGCGGCGGCATCAGGCGGACATCCTCGAGATACCGACGGTAGCGGTCCCAGAAGTCCCAGCTGCGCTCCAGCTGAGCCTCGGTGAGCCATTCGATGTGGTTGCGATCGTCCTTTAAACCGACCGAGTCGTCCTGCCACACCGCAACCCGCGACTCGATCTCCTTGAGCAGAACGTCCCGGTCAAGCAATTGCCCGCGGGACTGCTGCATCATCCAGATCGGATCGACGCTCTCCGCGATCTCGTCGTGCGTTGCCTGACGGTCCTGAGGAAGCAGTGCGAGCACGAGCCGGATCGCCTGCTGCATCGCGTCATGGTTGTCCTGCGTCTGCGCGGTCATGTGGCCCTCCCCATTGATCTGATGTGCGGTCGGCGGCGGTAGGGCCGTCAGCGTTGTTGCCAGAAGCCGTCGAACTGGTCGAAGGGCGGCATGAGCGCGAGGCGCTCCTTCGCCTCGCGAGGGGTCCGGCCCTGGGCGACGAACGCGGCGTAGATGCGGTTAGCAACGTCGCCCACTTCCTTGGGTGCCGCTCCCAGGAACGGCTCGGGGTCGTCCGCCACGTCACCGTCGTGCATGATCCGCAGCGCGGCCACCGGGACGGTCTCTTCAAGCAGCCTAATCAGCGCCTTGGCGTCGACGGCCGCATCGGGGCCGCCCTGCATCACCTCCCGCACCAGCGGATGGTCGCGGTTGATGCGACACCGGATGCTGCCGTCGCGCTTGTCCACCCGCCAGGCATAGATGAACTCGGCACCGTGCTCCCGGGCAGCGATCCGACCACGATGGCTGAGCACCTCGGCGGCCCTGCTGCGGGTCGCTGTGCCGATGCGCTGGAGATGGCGTCGAACACCTACCGGAGGCACTGCCGTCGACTTCCGCACGTCGATGGCCCATTCGGCGTCCGCCTCAGCCGGGACGTCCACCACGATCCGCGCCAAGTTGTACCGCTCGTCGCGCCGGAAACCGCGGATGCCGAGCCAGTCGCCAGCGAGGATCAGCCGGTCCCTTCGGTAGACGTAGAACCCTTGCTGATCGAGCCAGCCGATTGGACCGGCGGCCTGTTCCTGCTGCTCGTAGTCGAGCTTCTTGGGATGGGGCAGGATGAACGGCTCGATCCGCACGGTGTGCGCACCGACGGGCAGCTCCTCGGTGGGAAGTCGCTGAACCGAGGGATGGCCGCTCAGAAACGGATCCCACGCCTTTACGGGAGTGCCGTTGACCGTCAACGTGATCCGGTTCCGGCCAGTCAGGAAACGGGCGAAGACCATGCCGAGGTGCTCCTCGACGCGGGTTACCTCGGTGTAGAACTGCTTCTGCGCGCGGGTGTCCTCCACCGCTAGGCCGTCGACGTCGAACCGGTGCAAACTTCGCCAGATCACGGTTGTGCCGACACCTCCGTCCGGTCGCAGCCGGGCCAGAGTTTCAGCGGTTTCGTCATCGGTGCCGTGCAGCAGGCGCCACTCGCTGGTGGCGGACACGACCGCCAGGTCCCAGGTGCGGACAGCCTCAGCTGCGCCGGCCTCGGGGCTTGTCGCAACCGTGAGTCGGGCGGCCTGCGAGAACGATGCGCTCTTCAGGCCCATACCGAACCGCCCCAGATCCTCAGATGCGCGAGCCTTGAAGGAGCCGCGGGCGGCGACCGTCATCGCGCTGACAAGGTTCTCGGTCGTCATGCCTCTGCCGTCATCCACGACGGCCACCCACGAGGCAGGGCCCGCCCAGGTGAAGTAGACGTCGATACGACGGGCGCCGGCCGAGACGCTGTTGTCAACGAGGTCCGCCACGGCGGCCTCGACGCTGTACCCGAAGGACCGCAGAGAGGTAATGGTTCCGGCGGGATCTGGGTTGGCGATGTCGTAACTCAAAGCAGGTCGCTCCAGTCGGGCACGGGGCTCGGGGGCGCCGCACAGTTTGCGTTCGTGGCTGTCCGACCGAATCAGCGCACCGATGTGGGGTGCAACGTTGGACTCGGTGCGGACAGCGCGAGTATAGGGAGGTGATGCTTCTCTCACGTGGTATGTCAAGATCGTTTATTGTGCTTGCGGGTGTTACATGCCTTTTGCCCGCGATGCTTCCACCCGTACGGATGGTTGGTTGCTCAGGTCAACGGGCGGGTTGACAGCAGGACGCAATGAGTCGCGGTGTGTCGGGATGGGCGATCGTCGACACAGGCGGCCTAGCGGTAACCTGCCTGATCGTGACCACTGAAGACCAGCCCGCCGCCACCCCTGTTCGTCGCCGTGGGTACGGGGTCAAGCTGGTTCGCGGTCCTTTCCTTCGTCTCGCTCCTCATCCTGACGCCTGCTCGGAGCCCGAGGAGCTCGTCTCCCTGGCATCAAGGCTCAGGGCTGGCGGCGGCCGTTTGGCCGCCGACTTGTTCAGCGGTGCTGGCGGTCTCAGCCTGGGACTCGAAGCCGCTGGATACCAGGTCGTGATCGCGGTCGACCATGACGAGGAAGCGATCGAGACCCACCGACATCATCACGGCGGGATGAGCGTCGACTGGGACCTAGGGGATCCAGAGCGGGTTCGGCAGGTGGCTGAACTGATCAAGGCTGCGGGAGTGGAACTCCTCGCTGGCGGCCCTCCCTGCCAGCCGTTCTCGAAGGCTGGGCGCTCGAAGATCAGGCACCGCGTCCGTCACGGGCTGCGTGACCCGTACGACGAGCGGCGGGACCTGTGGCGTTCCTACCTTGAGATCGTTCGCATCGCCCGCCCTCAGGCTGTTCTCATGGAGAACGTGCCGGACATGGCACTGGACAAGGAGATGTTCATTCTCCGGACCATGGTCCATGAGCTGGAGTCGATCGGTTACGCGGTCGAGGAACGCTCGGTGGAGACCTTCCGCTACGGCGTTCCGCAGTTCCGACAACGGCTCATCCTGGTGGCGCTCCGCGACGGCGCGGCCTTCACCTGGCCGCAGGAACAGCGCGAGCGGGTGACGGTCTGGAATGCCATCGGCGACCTTCCGGAAGTGGAAGGCGGCTGGCGGCCGACAGGCGGCGCGGAAGGCTGGACCGACTACGACCGACCGCAGAGCGAGTTTCAACGGCGTATGCGGAAGTCGGTGCCTGCGGACGACGCAAAAAAGATCTTCGATCACATCACGCGGCCCGTCCGCGAAGATGACGCTCGCGCCTTCGAAGCGATGGACGCCACCACTCGGTACCGGGATCTCCCGGACGAGGTCAAGCGATACCGCGAGGACATCTTCGACGACAAGTACAAGCGGCTCGACGAAAACAACTTGTCGCGTACGATCACCGCACACATCGCCAAGGACGGCTACTGGTACATCCATCCGCGGCAGAATCGCACCATCACGGTTCGCGAGGCGGCGCGGCTTCAGACGTTCCCGGACTGGTTCCGCTTCGCCGGGCCACCATCTGCGGCGTTCCGCCAGATCGGTAACGCTGTTCCCCCGCTGTTGGGAGAGCACCTCGCTGGCGCTGTACGCGCGGCCCTGGACGATCCGCGACCGGTGCCCGCGACGACGCAGGACATCGCTGCGCTTCTCGCCGCGTGGTTCGACAGCGCGGCGGTCCGCGGCCTCCCTTGGCTGAGGGCGGAAACCCGCTGGCAGGTGATTCAGGCCGAAATGCTTCTGGACCGCGCGCCGGCCGAGGTGGTGCGCTTCATCTGGCCACTACTGGCCCGCTGGCGTGAGCCGCAGGAGACTGTCCTCGCGGAGGCTGAGCTGCTGGAGATCAGCAAGTGGGCTGGGCGGCCTGGCCGAGCCGGGGCGATTCTGGAACTGGCCGGCCGGCTCGCCGACAACCCGGAGCTGCTCCATGGCGACGACCAGCTCCGCCATGTCCCAGGGCTCACCGAAGCGGTGGCCGACCTCGCGATTCTCGTGGTGCCCGCACACAGCGAAGAGGAGTCCGAGGAGCCTGTTCTTGTGACGAAGGGCGTACTGCGGGTGGCCGCCCGCTTCAGCGGTGATCCTGTCGATCGTCGGAACCGGCTCACGGACGGCCGCTTGGAGATCGCCCGAATGATCGGCGGTGATTCGGACGCCCGGCGAGCCCATCTGGGTCTGGTTGAGCTGGCCAACAGCCTGTGCCGACCGATGGAACCGGAATGCAATGCCTGCCCGCTCCAGAAGCTCTGCTCGGAATCGCGCGCCGACCCGCTACGGCTCTTCTAAGCCGGGTCCGTCAGCGGCTCAGGGCTCCAATCCCAACGACTGGGCGATCTCCGGGGCGTCCTTGCGCAGGGTCGACGCGATTCGTTGCCAGGCGGCCCACTCGCCGGACTGCATCGCCGCCGCTCGCAGGGCGAGCCCGGTGGTCGTCGCTGCCTGCGTGGCGGACCGCACGTCGGCGGACGCGCTGAGGTCTTGGGGCAAGGGCTTCGCCTTCACCCGGGCGCTCTTACGGTAGGCGTCGTTGGCGTAGCCGCACAGCTCGTTGACCGGCGCCTCCAGCATCTGACGCAACTGGGCCGGTAGCGACACCCGCATCTTCGCGACGTTGATATTAAAGGCGGAGTCGAGGTCCGTGCTGAAGTCGAGCGAAGCCCTGGCCATCTTGGTGTGCTCGTCGATCCCACGGATGGCACTCCAGCCGCCCCACTGAACCAGCCGGTCGGCCCGGTAGACGTAGAGACCCTGCTGCCGGTTCCAGTTTAACGGCCCCGACATTCGCTCGAACTCGCTTGGCCTGGAGAATCTGTCACGGGACGGCAGGATGAAACGGCGAAGGTCAACATGGCCCGAGACATCGCCGGCGGCGATCTCAAAGCGCTGCGCGGGCAGCTCGGAAAGGCCGTCCTCGTCCGGAGCGAACGGGTTCCATGCCCGCACTTTCTGACCGTTGACGGTGATGACAAGCGGAGTGCGTCCGCCGACGCCTTCGAGGAATCGATGGAACACGATTCCGAGATGTTCCGCCGTCTTTGTTGCCAGCGCTTCCAGTCGCCGGCGTGCCCAGCCCCCCTCGGGACGCTTCTCGGGAAGCACCCGGTCGAGGTTGCGCCAGAGGACGACAGTCCCTGTGCCCTCGGCCAGCCACTGACGGGCTCTGGCGATATCCGGATCCGCACCGGGATCAATCACGATCCACTGATCCCATTCCTCGACCACGTCAAGGTCGAGGACTCGGGCTGAGGTCCGCACAACGTCGGGGGTGCTGCGGGAAATCACTGCAACCGAACGGCACTGCGACAGGGACGCGGTCTTGAGACCCAACCCGTAGCGGCCGAGATCCCCTTTCTTGTAGGAGCGACGTGTGCCCAGTCGGAGCCCCTCGAGCAGCGCACCGGGAGACATGCCACGTCCGTCGTCGGCGATGTAGACCCGGGTCTTCGACCCGGCAAATTCGATCATCACCTCCACGCGCAAGGCGCCGGCGGCGACGCTGTTGTCGACGATGTCGGCCACTGCGGTCGGGAAGTCATAACCGATGTCGCGAAGCGAGTTGGTCAAGCGTGCAGCCGAGGGTGCGACGTCGAACCACGCCTTGCCGGGCATCTGCCCACCTCCGTCAGCTCGTCCCTGATGACGACCAGGATGTCACAACCTACGTCGTGATCTTGAAACAGGCGCCGGCGGTGTCCGTAGATGTCGCCATGTCTGCTCCACCTCATCCGCCACGGCCACCGGGTCCTCGTGTTCCCAGAAGTGCCGAACCTGCCAACCCAGCGCCGTCAGTGCCGCGTCCTTCTCCCTGTCCCGTTCGACGTTCCGACGCAGCTTTTCCTGCCACCACTCACGGTTGTTCTTCGGCATCACCCCGTGTTTCGGGCACTGGTGCCAGAAGCACCCATCAACAAAGACGGCCAGACGTGCTCTGGTGAAGGCGATGTCAGGTCGTCCCGGCAGTTCAGGGTGGTTGATCCGGAACCTCAGGCCGCGGTGGTGCAGTTCTCGGCGGATAAGTAGTTCGGGCTTGGTGGAGGATCGGCGCATGCGCTTCATCTGGTTGGAGACCGCGTCACTCAACGGAGCTGGCCGACGAACGGCCGGCCCCCCAGAGCCTCCGGTCATCGCTATGCCCCCCGCACCCCGTCACAGCGGCCACACCCTCGGTGAACCACCCGCCGCCTGCCGCCGTACAGCCTCACGCTTCGCCCGCCGCCGGGCGGACACCCCAACCTCTGTCTGAGTGCCTCATCACCCCGGCGTACAACGATCACTGGCGAAGATCACGCTGGCACGGCGACCAACAGTCGACCAACCTTGCCTCAAGATCTGGAGCCAGTCGGATGAGGGCGGGTCTCTGCAGTGAGCAGCAGAACATCGAAGACTGGAGCATTCTCCCAGATCGGCCGCAACTTGGTGACCTTGTTCCAGCCCCAGGATCGGTATGCCAGCTGGGCGGCAGCATCGTCGGGACGGACCAAGAGTGTGGTTCGCGGCTCAGCCCGGCCCGCGACCAGCTCGTCATGCAGCGCCGCCGCAATGCCGTTACGTCGCCAGGCGGGGTGTACCAGCAGCTCGCTGAGCGCGAAGGTGCGAGTCCCGTCCTCCTCGGTGAACCCCGGCGGCACCGGCTCATGGATGCCTTCCCACCACCGTGTCTGTGCAGGCAGCGGAAACCCATAGATGTAGCCCACCAAGGCCCCGTCGACCGTTGCGGTTGCCAGCTCCCAGCCAGCTCGCTGCATATGGAGGTCGAGCTGCCGCCGGTAGCGGTCCTCGCTGTAGAACTCGCCGCCGCCCGCGTAGACCTCCAGGTAGAGGTCCACGAGCTGATCGAGGATCTGCTTAGCTTCCTCGGCGCTGTGATGGCGGAGTTGCAGACCCTCGATCACACACTCACCGCCTGATCGTAGGCGTCAACGAACCGGCGGCTTGTCGTGGTTGCCTGTGGTGGTGCCGCCAACTTGCCACGCACCTGCGCGAGATGCTGGCTCACTCGCTTCGAGTTGATCTGGCGTACGACGGGCAGGACGTCCAGAGCGATACGTGCCGCTTCGTTGACGTCGCCCTGCTGGTACGCGGCCTCTGAGAGCCGCACTGTGTAGTAGACCTGGTTCCGCCGATGGCCAGGCGAGGGGTTGGCAGTGATCGAGTGCAAAGACTGAACAGCGCGCTCAGGTCTTTCGAGGGCCAGATAGGAGAGCCCTTCGATCCCGTTCAACTCTTGGACGTTCACGAAGTGCACGAAACCCTGGTCGTCCTCGTGAGAGCCGCGGTCCAGCTCACGGCGGGCCTTGGACATTTCGCGGCTGAAGCCGCTGGCATCCCTCAGGACGGCGTATGCGTGTGCCCGGCGCAAGTGCAGCAACGTGGTGAGCCGAGGTGTGGCCCAGCCGCCGGACACCCGCAGAGCCGCTTCGGCGCAGTGCAGCGACTCGCCGGGTTGGCTCTCGCGGATCAGCAGGGACAAGTGCGTGAGAGCGCGGACTTCCACTCGCGGGTCATCTGCGATTCGTGCACGAGTGATGGCCTCGTTCAGGTACGGCCTTGCCTCGGACCGGCGATCGGCGTCAATGGCGAGCCAGGCCGCCTCGATGGAGAGGTCCGCCAGGGCGCTCTGAAGGGCGTCGCCGACCTCTCTGCTGTAGCTCGCCCGTGCCGCCCAGGCTGACAGCCTGGTGTGCGCTTGGATGGCGATGTCGCAGAGCAGATCTGCGCCCGCTGCCGCGTCTGCTCGCCGGAGATCATCGACCAGGGAGCTGGCCAGCTGCACATGCTCCATGCCGATGTTTCTCGGGACCTCGACGGGCTCTGCGAGCAGGTACGTGTGACCGCCTGCGGCCAGTCCCGCGAGTGCGGCCAGTACGTTGAAGCGTCGGCGGTCCGTAGCGCCACCCCCTTGGCCTGGTGCGTTCTCCATTCTAACTGCTGAGGTAGATCGCTCGCCCGGCTCGGTCAGCTGATCCTCGCCATCTGCGCGATCGGCGCCGTCGGCTATGAGGCTGGCGTCGATCCAACAAGGTTGGTCAGGGAGGCGGAACCATAGGCGCCCCGCCGGCACCCGAAGGAGCTTCGCCCAGTGGGCCAGCCGGTCCAGGTGTACGAGCGGCGGGCCGTTCTCCACCCGACTCAACTGTGCTTGTGTAATCCCCAGCCATCCCGCCACCACGGACTGCGGCAAGGCGACCCGCCCGTGGTACGGATGGCATCGGTACGCCCGGATCACCCGCCCGAGATGCCGCTCCATCAGCGCGAGTCGTACCGGCTCGTGCTCCCAGAAGCTCGCCGGAACCTTCGGTGGTGCGCTCAGCCGGTCCCGCTCAGCGGCGTGGCATGGCGCACACCGTCCGCTGTCGTTGTCCCGGGCCAGCCGTCCGCCGCACCGAGGGCAGTTCGCGTGTGTCACCGGCGGCTCCGTCCGTCTCGCCTCATCGAGCCTATCCATTGAACACGCTGCGTGGAGCGCTGGTATACGCACAACGCATATCGTCAAAGGACCGCCGGACAAGGGAACGGACGGCAGCTCCTCAGGCCGGACGCGCCGCCCGCAGCGTCTCGATGACCACACCCCACCGTCCCGGCCCGTTCACCGAGTCCAGCGGCTTCCCGTCGGCCACGACCACGCCGGCAGCACGCAGCACCGCCACGTGACCCGCATAGGCGGGATGCGCGGCCAACTCCTCCTTGGTGTGCGGAAACGCGAAGATCGGCAGCCCCGCCCCCAGCGACTCGTTGAGGACGCCGAGCGCCAGCGTGTCGTTGATGCCCAGCGCCCACTTCGTCACCGTGTTAAACGTGACCGGGGCGGCCACCACCACATCAGCCGGCGGGTGCGGCTCCGGGTCGCCAGGCATCCGCCACTCCACGCGTACCAAATAGCCGGTCTTGTCTTGCAACGCCGCCCGGTCGAGCCACGGCGCGGCGGTCGGGCTGACGATCATGCGCACCTGCCACCCGTCGGCGATCAGGAGGTCGACCAGCTCGTCGATGTGTTCCGCCGGACCCGCGGCGCAGACGACCAGATACAGCACCGGACGTTCCGTCATGCCCGCAGTCTGCCCGATTCGACAGTCGCAGAGTCGAGCGCATACCGATCGCGTATGCCGTCAACGATCACCATTACATGCCGTTGTCCCTGGTCAGCCGCGACAGTCGACGCATGGCCCGGGGCGGGTGCCCTGTCCCGGAACTGCGCCGGCCCTCAACGGCGCAGCTCCCCTCGCCCCGGTGCCAGCCCATGAATCAACGACTTGGAGCCCCATGCCCACCGCGATCGACGACGACCACCCGGCCCGCGTGAGCCTGGCCGCCGCCTGGGAGTCGATCGACGCGCGGGCCGCCGGCGACTTCTGGTGCACCCTCGAAGACCGCCGACCCGGGCTGCTCCCATACCGCGACACGCCGCTGTTCTTCACCGCGCTGGGCCGCCTCCTGATCGCCGGCGACGACCCGGCGATCCGGGCGGCGCTGCTCCGGGTGCTCGGCCACGCGTACCGTCATTTCGACCTGCTCCCGCACGCCACCACCGTCGGCGACGCGCTGCTCGCCACCGTGGCCCGCCACGCGCGCCCACTGTGGACGCCGCAGCTCACCGTCGCTGCCGAGCGCGCTCTGTGCCGCGCCGTGCGCGCCATCCGCCGCGCCGCCGCGCAGGCCGGTGACGGCCGGGCCTGGTGGCACGTCGAGGTGATCGGCCACGATCGGCCGGCGTCTGACATCGCCATCCTGACGGTACGTCCCTGGCGGCGACTGCCCTTCCAGCCCGGTCAGGCCGTGCCGGTCTGCACACCGCGCCTGCCGGGGCACTGGCGCTGGCTCTCACCGGCCAACGCCCCACGCGCGGACGGCACCGTCGAGCTGCACGTCCGCGCCGTACCCGCCGGCACCGTCTCCCACCGCCTGGTCCATGAGGTACGCCCCGGCGAGCTGCTCTGGCTCGGCCCACCCGGCGACACCGGCCTGAGCCTCGAGCCGACGAGCACGAGCGATCTGCTTCTCGTCGCCGGTGGCACCGGCCTGGCGCCGCTGCGCGCCCTGGTCGAACAGGTCGCCGCCGCACCGGACGGCCGGCTGGTGACGCTGATCGTCGGCGCGCGCACCTTCACCGACCTGTACGACTCGATCGCCCTCGACAAGCTGCAATGCGCCCACGACTGGCTGACCATCGTGCCGGCGCTCTCCGACGACCCCTGCGCCGAGCCGGCCGAGCGGGGCGACGCCCTGACCATCGCCCTCGAACACCACCAGCCCGGCCAGGACCTCTACCTCTGCGGCCCACCCGCGATGCTGGCCGGCGCGCGGCCACGGCTGATCGACCTCGGCATCCCCGCCGCCCGCATCCACCTGCCCAAAGGCCTCACCCACTGATGGCTGCGCCTTCTCATTGATCGATCGCCATGAGAGGCTTAAACGCCTGAGCGTGTTCGCCTCAGCGCGGGGGGTAAGCGGTGGAGGGTGCTGACGGTCCGTCTCGGTGGTCGGTCGAGAAGTTCGGGCTGCCGCTGGCAACCACTCTGCGCACGGCGATCCCAGCGGCGTTGCGCCGCGCGGTCGAGCTTGCGCAGGATGCCCGCGATGCCTCGGAGTTGGACACCGATCACGCCTTCGGTCCGGTCCGGTGGAAGCAGCAGTACGAGGTGTTGCACGAGTACCTCCGTGACCTCCCCGACGTGGCGGACGTGCACCCACCGGGCGCCCAGGTGCGGGTCACCATTTGCAGGGGGCATCTTCTGTTGCCCTGGCGATACGCGACCCGGAGTGACCTGGACATGCGCGACGCCCGCCCCGGGCGGGACCTCAACCGGCTGATCCGAGACCTGTTGATCCTCTTTGGGCCTGAGCCGGGCCATGAGGAGGTCACTCTGCCGCTGATGCCGCTCACCCCGGAGGAGGCCCGCGACCGCTCAGCTCTTCGGGAGGCCGTGGAGCAGTTGGCCGACGAGCCAAGGGTGCTGCTCGTCGGGTTCGCCTGCAACTCCGACGAAGGTCTGCTCCGGGTGTCGTGGGGTGAGGCGGCTCTGCTTGGTGGCACCGAACTCAAGTGGGGCCACGTCGAGGACCTGCCGGTCCAGGGCATACGGCATCCGTCGCGAGACGTCGGGAGTAGTTCCGCGTAGAGCGGTATACCTGTGAGGCATAGATATGACTCACAGGTATACCGCTCGTCAGGACAAGGCCGGCCGGACGCCCGCTCACGTCGGTCACCCGGAGCGCGGTCAGGAGTAGGTGTCGCCGAACTCGCGTACCCCGTCGACGTCCAGCGTGATCCGGTCGTTCTCGGTCCACTGGCCGGTGGCGGCGACCCAGCTTGGGTCATCGCGCTCGTCGATGGCGCTCCAACTGTGCCGGTGGTGCCGTAGCTGGATCGGCCCGGTCGACTGGCCCGGCGCGAGCGTGCCGTCGGTGAAGGTCAGCTCCACCCAGCCGGGGACCGGCGTTCCCGGGATCGGGTAACCCGGCGGCGCTGGCGTCGTCATCCCGCCGGGCGGCCCGCCTGGCGGGATGAAGAACTGCACGGTCTGCCGGATCCGGGCACAACCCAGCGCGGCCCAGTCGCAGTTCGGCACCAGCGAGGTGTTGGCGCCCTCGAAGCGCAGGTGGTAGCGCACCTGCACCGTGCTCAGGTCGAGTGGCCCGGTGCCGGTGTTGGTCACCTTCAGGAGGTGCTGGATCTGGTTGTTCGTGGGGGACCAGTCCAGGTTGAGGTAGCTGACCGTCGCGCGGCCGGCCGCGGTGCGCACTGTGGTGGTGGGCGAGGTGTCGGAGTAGCCGCCGAGCGCGCGGGCGGCAACCGCGATCCGGTACGTCGTGCCGGGTGCGAGGTCGGTCAGCGTGATCGTGGTGTCGGTGGTGGAGCCGAGGAAGCGGTACGTGTTTGGCCCCAGCGGCACCTGCACCTCGTAGTTGATCGGCTGCTCCGCGCCGGGCTCGACCCAGGCGGAGGGCGCCCAGCTGAGCGTGAGTTGATGTGGTTCGTTGGCCACCACCGTGGGGGCGCCGGGGGTGCTGATCGCCGGCCCGTCGGCGTGGGCGGCGTTGACGGCGAGGAGGCTCGCCAGCGCGGCGAGGGCGATGGTGGCGGTGACGCGGCGGGCAGGCATAACCAAATGGTATGCACGAGCATCGATGCCTGCGCATCGTCCGTCAGGCCAGTGCCGCCGAGGACGGATCCAGTCCGTTACGCGACGTAGTCGGCTTGGAGATAACGCCTGGTCGGGCGACTACCTAGCGTGAATCCGTCATCACGAACGGCCTCGACGTCGGCGTCGCACCTGCCGCCCCGTCCGGCCTCAGACGGGAGAAATCCATGCGTACTCAGAACAAAAGTCGGCGGCTCGGCGCCCGAGTGTCCGTACTCGTGCTCGGTCTTGTCGCGGCCGGAGCGGTGCTCGCCCCGGCGAGCCCGGCGTCCGCCGCGGTCCCCGGTCTGGTGCGGATCACCGCGACCAGCGTCAACAACTCGGCCGACTATCACAGCGTCACGGCGACCTGTCCGGTCGGGAAGGTGCTCACCGGCACCGGCTACGAACTCAACGGTGTCACCGGCGAGGGCATCGTCGACGACCTGCGTCCCAACGGCGGCGTCGCCACGGCGCCGACGGCGGTCACCGTCGGCGCCTACGAGACCGAGGCGTTCGCGGGGAACTGGTCGGTGACGGCGTACGCGATCTGCGCCAACCCGGTGCCCGGCCTGGTCCGGGTCTCCGCGGTCAGCGTCAGCAACTCGGCCGACTTCCGCAGCGTCACCGCGACCTGCCCGGTCGGAAAGGTGCTGACCGGCACCGGCTACGAGCTGAACGGCGTCACCGGTGAAGGTGTCGTCGACGACTTCCGCCCCAACGGCGGCGTCGCCACGGCACCGACCGCGGTCACCGTCGGCGCGTACGAGTCGGACGCCACGGCCCTGAACTGGTCCGCCACCGCGTACGCGATCTGCGCCAACCCCCTCGCGGGCCTGGTGCGCACCTCGGCCGTGGGGGCCAGCACCTCCCTCGACTTCCGCAGCGTCACGGCGACCTGCCCGGTCGGGAAGGTGCTGACCGGCGCCGGCTACGAGCTGAACGGGGTGACCGGCGAGGGCATCGTGGACGACTTCCGCCCCAACGGTGGTCCCGCGACCGCCCCGACGTCCGCCGCGTCCGGCGCGTACGAGGAGGACGCGTTCGCCGGGAACTGGTCCGACACGGCGTATGCCATCTGCGCCACCGCGTAGTCCAACGTTGATCCGGTGTGGTCGCCTGGCAGTGGCCGGGCGGCCATGCCGTTTGTCCGTTACGGGGCAGAATGTCGGATCAGAGTGGTTTAGTTGGGCCGTAATCCGTAGACCAACAACGGTCGCTCAAACAATGGGCTGCTCACTTTCATGTCTCCGATTCGCAGGTCCCGGTCGTGGTGGTTCGGCTCCGCGGCCTTGGTGCTGGTCGCCTGCCTGGCCGCCATCACCGTCGTCGCGCCCGCGCCCGCCAAGGCCGCCGTCAACCAGGTCGCGCTCACGGTCATCTCCGACGGCGCCGCGCCCTTCGACAGCCTGGACACTGGTGCGAACAACGGGCGGGTGCGCACCAAGGACGTGTTGACCTACGGCTGGGTGTACTCATCGGATGGTGCCGGCGCGGGCGCGGTCACCTTCGTGCAGACGCTTACCGCCCCGGCGGTGGTCCGCTTCGACACGTCGAACCTGGCCCAGTGCACCGGCCCCGGCGGCGGCAGCCTCAGCGCCGACGGGCAGACGTTGACCTGCGCCGTCGCCGTGGACGCGACGGGCGCGGGCACGGTGCCGATCAGCGTCACCATCGGCGGCAGCGTGCCGAACGGAACGACCATCGGAGCTTCGCTCACCGCCAGCGGCGGCGCCCTCAACGGCGGCACCCAGAGCACCACGGTTGTCGCCCTTCCGCAGCTCAACCTGCAGGCCAACCTCTTCGGCACCCCGACGCCGGCCTCGGTCGGCGGGGCCAGCGGCAGCGGGTTCGCGTTCAGCTTCGTGGTGACCGTGCCGACCACCGCCAAGGGCACCGAACTGGTGACCGGGCCACTGACGTTCACCGCCGACCTGAGCCCGATTTCCGCCAACGCGGTCCTCGTCGCCGGCTCCTGCGCCCCGGTCAGCAACGGCGGATACGGCGTGCCGTACGGCCGGATCGGGATCGTCGCCAACGCCACCGCGGCGAACTCGGTGGTCAACTCCGGCACCGTGGCATGCACCCAGACCGGGCGCACCGTGTCGATCACCATCACCGGCGCCGACCTCGCCGGACGGACCAGCCCGACCGTCGGCGCCCAGGGCAACACCCTGTCGGACACGCTCAGCTATCTGGTTTCCGGCACCTTCACCGTCTTCGTGCCCAGCGGCGACAGCACCTCGACGATCCAGTCCACCATCCAGTACCGGGGCTTCGACCCGACGAGCGTCACCGGGCAGTCCAACTTCGGCACCGGGTACGAACCGGGCGGTGAGCCCGGGGCCGCCACCTGCACCTACGTCGCGGCGAACGCGACCCGGGCGAACGACAACTGCTTCTCGACCACCTTCGGGCCCCGATCGGCCGGGTACAACGGATTCTTCTGGACCACGGACACCCCCGGCGGCGTACCGGCCGGCAACGCGACCAACGGGACCGCGGGCGACGGGATCGCGTCGCCCGGCCAGACCTACTACGACCGGCTGCAGATCTACTCGACCAGTGGACCGGCCCTGGTCGGCGCCGCGATCTGCGACAAGTGGAATCCCGCCGAAACCAGGATCGTCGGGGTCGGGCGGGTGTACCGCAACAACACGGTCGTCGCCCCCACCGAATACCTCGTCGAGTACGGCGTGCTGAACCTGCCCGACGACAACGCCCGGCGGAACACCTCCTGCGCCACCGGCAGTTGGTACAGCTCCATCGAAGCCGCCGGTGGTGCCGCCGCGGTCAACGCTGTTCGCTTCACCGTCACCTGGACCATCGGCAACGGCGAGGTGGACTACTTCCACCCCCAGTTCCAGGTCCAGCCCAACCCGACCGGCACGATCATCGCCAACTTCGACAGCGGACGCCTCGGCGGGGCCGAAACCTGGGGACCGTCCTACTACAACCGGGTGACCAACAACCCCTCGTACACCGGGAACCGGCTGACCCTGACCGACGGCGTGCTGCGGGTGACCCAGTCGAACGGACTGCCGGTCGGCCAACAGTTCGTGGCCGCTGGCAGCACCGTCACCTACACGTTGACGCCCACCGTCACCCGGGCGACGTCGGCCACCTCCCCGGTCGGCGGGGTGACCATCACCGACACCCTCCCCGCGTGCATGAGCTACGTCGCCGGCAGCGCCCGATACGTCTCCGGCGGTGCTGCGCTGGCCGTGGAGTTGACCGCCGCGCAGCATGGTGCGGACGGCATCCCGTGCACCGGCGACAGCGGCGAAACCGGACCGAGGCTCCTGCTCAAGCTCGGTGCGATCACGCCCGGCGCGACGATTCCGGCGATCACGTTCCAGGCCGTCGCGCTGCGCATCGCACTGGACAACACGACCGCGACCAACCTCGCGGTGATCAGCTCGGACGCGGCCGTCGCGATCGACGTCGCCCGCCGGACCAGCAGCAACACCATCGCCGTACGCAACCAGACCCAGTTCGCCCTGTCGGAGTCGACCTCCACCCCGCAGGTCACCGTCGGTGACCCGATCAACTTCACGCTGGCGTACCGCAACGTGAGCGGGTTGACAGTGCCCTCGCTGGTGCTGTTGACCGAGTTGCCGTACAACGGGGACGGCCGGTCCGCATTCACCGGGACCCTCGCCTACACGGGCAGCACCGCGCCGGCCGGTGTGCAGGTCCAGTGCACCAACCGGGCGCACGGCACCATCACCCCCAACCCCGGTGACTACTCCTCGACCTGTGGGCCGGACACCACCGCGCTGCGCATCGTGGTCAACAACCTGGCGAACGCGGCCGTCGACTCGGTGCGGATCACTCTCACTCCGAGCGGCAACCTGAGCGGGGATCGATACGTGAACACCAGTACCGGCAGCTACACCCCCAGTGGTACGACGACGCCGGTGGCGCTGCCGACCACCGAGGTCACCCAGGTCACAGTGGTGTCGTCCGGCATCAGCGGCCGGACCTGGAACGACGTGAGCGCGGACGGCATCCGCCAGCCGGGTGAACCTGCCGTGTCGGGCTTCCCGGTCACCCTGTCGGGCACCAACGACCTGGGCGCGTCGGTCAACCGCTCGACGACGACCGCGGCCGACGGCACGTACGCCTTCACGGGGCTGCGGGCCGGCAGCTACACCGTGACGTTCTCCCCGACCGCGCTCCGGGCCGACCAACGCTTCTCGCCGCGGGCGCAGGGCACCAACAGCGCCGTCGACTCCGACGGCGACCCCATCACCGGCAGTACGGCACCGTTGGCCCTCGGCACCGGGGCCAACCTGAGCGACATGGACCAGGGCATTCGTCTGCTGCCGCCCGCGGTCACCATCACGGCGGCCGACGCCGGATCCGGCTCGGCCACCCTGAGCTGGACCGCGCCCGACTACCTCGGCAGCCCGATCGTGTCCTACACCGTCACGCCGTACGTCAACGGTCAGGCGCAGAGCGCGCGCACCTTCGACGGCACCGCCACCACCCGAACGCTGACCGGGCTCACCCCGGGCACCACCTACACCTTCACTGTGGCGGCGACGAACGTTGTCGGTACCGGCCCGGCCTCGGCAGCCTCGGCACCGGTCAGGGTGAACGCCCCGCCGACCCTGTCCTTCCCGCCGCCGCCGGCCGGCCGGGAATCCGTTCCATACAGTGCGCAGCTGACGGTGGTCGACGGCACCGCGCCCTACGCCTGGACGGTGAGCGCGGGGACTCTGCCCCCGGGGCTGACCCTCGCCCCCGCCACCGGTCTGCTCGCCGGCACCCCGACCACCCCCGGCACCTACTCGTTCACCGTGCGGGTCACCGACGCCAGCGGGCTCTCCGCGACCCAGGCCGTCACGGTGCAGGTCGAGCGCCTCGGTGGCCTCCGGATCAGCGTCCCCGAACAGTCGTCGCTGGGGACGCTCCCCGGCGGGGCCGGCGTCATCGCCGGCCAACTCGGCACCGTCACGGTGATCGACGACCGCGGGCCGGCCGCCGGGTCCTGGCGGGCGACGGTGACCGTCACCGACTTCACCTCGGCTGCCGGCGCCGCGACCATCGGCCGCGAACTGGTCAGTTACTCGTCCGGCCCGGCCATCGCCACCAGCGGCAGCGGCACCTTCACCCCGCAGCCGGGGGTCGAACTCTCCGCGCCGCAGGTCGCCGCCAGCTGGACCGGCAGCGGCGCGAACACGGTGTCGTGGGATCCGACCCTGCGGGTGGTGGTGCCGCCGGGAAGCGTCGCCGGCACCTACACGGCGGCGGTGACCCACTCTGTCCTGTAGTCACGGCGAGTGCCGGCGTGGGTCAGCGGTCGATACCGCGATATGGCGTCAGCGGACGGCGAGCGGAAGAGCCCGACCGTAGCGTCCCCGACGACGGTCCCAAGCGCTCGATCCGTGGGAGGCGACCATGCAGACGACCAAGGGCGGGGTGCCACCGGAGGAGCGAGCCCCGGTCACTGTGCGGGTGGACCGGTGGCGGGCGGGGCTGCCTCCGGATGCGTGGCCCGACACCCTTCCGGCGAGCGGCGAGATCTGGCGGCGCGACGTGTTCGCGGTGGCCGATGCGTACCGGGCGGGGTCCGCGAGCCCACGGCAACTACTGACGGCCGTGCTGGTCTGGGCTTACGGACCCATCGGGTACGGCCCGTGGCGCGCCACCAGGTCGCTCGACGCCGATCCCGACGGCAAACGCCTGGCGTACGCGCTGGAGGAGGTGTCCACCCCGGCGCCCGACGAGGACGCGCTGCGTACGGCGTACCGCCGCTTCCGCGACCCCGACCACGCTCGTCTGCCCTGGTTGGGGCCGGGCCTGTTCACGAAGGTCCTCTACTTCGTCGGCTACCGGCGCGGGGTGGGCGGCGTGCAGCCCCTGATCCTCGACCGTGTCGTGGCCGGCCTGCTCCCCGCCGAGGCGGGTGTGGGCCGGCGCAACGGCTGGTCGTCCGAGGAGTGGCTGGCCTATCTGCGGTGGGCGGCCGAGCAGGCTCGGGTCAGGGGAGTGGAGCCGGACGCGGTGGAGATGGCTGTCGTGCCCGACCGGTGAGGTGGCTATCGGGCAGCGCGTAGGCGGGTGTCCAGCGCGTCGAGGTCGGGGACGAACCAGACCTGCCCGCCCTGGTTCGACTCGTGCACCAGGGCGCGCAACGCGGAACTCTCCGCGAGTTGCGCCGAGATGTCGCCGACGACGGCCAGCCGCACCCGGTAGTTGACGAACTTCTGCATCACGTCGCCGGCGAAGCGGGTGCCCAACGAGAAGAAGCGTTCGTCGAGGCGGTTGGCCGGCACGGCGACCACCTGGGCGCCGAGGAACGCCGCCCCGATCAGGTCCAGCGCGTCCTGCTCGGTGGTCACCGGCGGCCCCGCCGGGTCGCAGACCAGCACCGGCACCCCGGCGCGTTCCTGGATCTCGTCAGACATCGTGGACCTCCCGGTCGAGCAGGCCGTTGTCGGCGTTGAGGACGGCGTCGAGCAGGTGCAGCAGTTCGGCGGTCGCGGCCGGGTCACCCAAGATGATGATCTTCACGCGCTGGCGTTGCTCGTCGTACACGGTCTGCACCCGCAGCGGGTTGGCCTGGTCGTGGCCGGTGTTGGCGCTGGTGAGCACGAGCGTGCCGAGCCGGTCGGCGGCGGCCCGGTCGACGCCGTCGATCTGCACGATGCTCGACACCTCCGCCTGCCTGGCGACGCTCGGCGCGGCCGGGGCCTGTCCGGTGAGCGCGTCGAGGTCGCTGGCGGCGATCCGGTACTGCTTGCCGATCCGCACCGCCCGGAGCCGGCCCGAGCGGATGTAGCCGCGCACGGTACGCACGTGCAGGTTGAGCCGGTCGGCCACCTGCTCAACTGAGTACATGTCTTCCGTCATCGTTCCCTATCCTACGCCGACAGGGAAGGTTAGGGATCCATGGTACCTACTCGTTGGCGACATCAGCTCCAAAGGGGCTCCGCGTCATGTGGTCCCCAGCCGTCGGGGGTGGTCAGGTCGCTGCGGACCGCAGCGTGTCCGCGACCGGACGACGTGCGGCGGCCAGAGCGGGGATGGCGGCGACCGCGGCGACCGCGAACAGGACTCCGCCTGCCGCGGTGAGCGTCCAGGAGGCGGGCGGGTACCGCTCCCCGTCGAAGAGCAGGTACAGCCCGATGCCGAAGGGGATCCCGGCTGCGACGCCGGGTACGGCGGGGAGAAGCTGCGCCACGGCCAGCCCCGTGCCGGCCTGAGCGGGGGTCGCGCCGAGAGCGCGGGCGACCGCCAGCGGGTGCCGGGTGTCGAGGGCGGCGGTCCAGGTGCTCACGACGGTGTTGAGCAGCGCGAGGAAGCAGGCCACCCCGGCGACGATGAGCATGGCCTGGAGCGTTCGCTCGTTGCGGGGGTCGGGAAGTTCCGAGTAGCCGAGATTCAGTGGATCGTCGTCCTGCGCCAGGAGCGAGAGGACGGCGGCGAGCGCGGTCGTGGTGATCAGGGTGTTCATGGTGACGAGCCGGGCACGGTGTGGCCGCCGCGCGTTGATGCGTACCCCGATCAGCAGAGCGGTGGGCAGCCGGCGCGACAGCCAGATCGTCCAACGCCGACGACGTGGTGGCGTGGTGGCGTCGGCCAACGCCTGGACGGTGCTGGTGGCCGCGGCGCGTAACACCGGCCCCAGGGTCGCCGCGACGGCGATCGCGAGGGCGAACGCGGTAGCGGTGACCACCACGCGCAGCGGCGGGTACACGCCGACGGAGCCGACGAATCCGGCGCTGGGACGGAACAGTAGGGGCGCGGCGAGCCAGCCGATGGACAGGCCGGCCCCGGCGGCGGCGAGCGCGACCACAAGGTACTCGGCCAGGTGGACGGCAGCGATCACGCCAGGCCCGGCGCCGACGGCCTTGAGCAGCCCCACCCGTCGGCGCCGGGCGATGACCCGACCCGCGACGATGCCGGCGACTCCGACCACCGCGAGGCCGGTCAGCAACCAACTGCCGACCATCAGGGCCGTCTCCGCCTGCCTGTTCTGTCGACCGCTGCTGTAGGCGATATCCCGTGCCGACCGGAAGATCCAGCCGCGGAAGCGGGGATCGCCGCCCGACGGGTCGACGACCTTGACGCCAGCCTGCGGATCGATCAGTTTGAGGTTCAGGGTGTATGACAGTGGCTGTTTCCCGGCCAGGGTGGCGATGTCGCGGCGATCGACCCAGGCCAGGCCGCCCTTCTCCACCAGGTTTCCGCCCGGCAGGTGCCAGTGAATCTGCGGGTACACCGGCCTGGCGGCGGTGACCGCGAACCCGTTTACGCGCAGTGGGTGGCCGTCGACGCCGACCGTGTCGCCGAGGCGCAGGCCGAGGGCGTCGGCGAAGGTGCGCTCGACGACCACGCCGCCGGGGCGTACCCAGGTCCCGTCGGTCACCGCCGGTCGATCGACGGCGGCCGGGGTGCCGTCGCGGCCCTCGACGATGACCCGGACGGTCGTGTCGCGGGCGGTCATCGCCAGGAAGGCCAGCGGGAAGGGCCCGCCGTGCTCGGTGACCCCGGGCAGGGTCGTCAGCGGGGCGAGCGCGTCCAGGGCCTGCGGCCCGGGGAAGCCCGGCTCCACCACCAGGTCCGGGCCCGCGGTGGCGGCCCGGGTTCGCTCGTACGGGCGGGTGACCAGCTCGTTGAGGGTGAGGCCGAGGGTCAACGTCGCGGTCGCCGCGGTGATCGCGACCAGCAGCAGTACGTTCTCGGTCCGGTGCTGACGCAGGCCTCGCATCAGCAGTCGCCAGATGAGCAGCAGGCGGCCAGCCACCTCAGCGCACCCCGCCGTAGACGGTGCCAGTGCCGGTGTCGGCGAGGAGGCTGTCGTCGGCGAAGGCCCCGTCCCGCATGGAGATCACCCGGTCGGCGACCGCCGCGATGCGGGCGTCGTGCGTGACCACCACGAGGGTCTGCCCAGTGTTGCGCAACTCCTCGAACAGTCGCAGCACCTCCAGGGTGGCGGCGCTGTCCAGATTGCCGGTCGGTTCGTCGGCCAACACCACCTGCGGCTCGTTGCTCAACGCGCGGGCGATGGCGACGCGCTGGCGCTGGCCGCCGGAGAGTGCCGAGGGCAGGTGCGTGGCGCGGTCGGCCAGCCCGACCTGGTCGAGCAGGTGCAGGGCGCGCCGCCGAGCGCGACCCGGCGACCACCCGGCCAGCAGGGCGGCCATCTCGACGTTCTCCACCGCGGTGAGTTCGTCCATGAGGTGGAAGGACTGGAAGACGAGACCGATGGTGTCGCGCCGGAGTCGGGCGAGGGCCCGCTCGCTCATCGTGTCGATCCGGCGGCCAGCCAGCCACACCTCGCCGTCGGTGGGGCGTTGCAACCCGCCCAGCAGGTGCAGCAGTGTGGACTTGCCGCAGCCACTCGGTCCCATGATCGCCAACGTCTGCCCGGCGGGCACCTCCAGGTCGACCTCATCGACTGCGCGTACCAGCGCGTCGTCCCATCCGTACCACCTGCTCAGCCCGCGCGTCCGCACCGCGATCGACCCGGTCATGCCCCCGCCTTCCGTCCCGCTCGACCTCGCTCGGACCACATGCGCTCGCACGCCTCCAGCCACTCCAGATCAGCCCGCAGCCGCAATACGACGCCCTCCAACAGCAACCCGGCAACCGGATCCACCGACCGCTCCAACGCCGCACGTTGCGCGTCGCGCAGACGGCGCAGCACCTCACGCCGCTGCGCGTCCACCAACGCCACCGGATCGGCCAGCCGGGCAGCCGCGGCGGCGACCAGCTTCAGGTGAAACTCCGTGAGGTCCGGCTTCGGCCAGCTCACCTCGGTCAGCCAGCCGGCGACCCGCTGCTGCCCGGCCGGGGTCAACGCGTAGACCCGTCGGTCGGGCCGGTCCGGCAGGCCGTCGGCTCGCTCCGAGGTCACCAGACCGGCCCTCGCCAACCGGGCCAGCGTCACGTAGACCTGCCCCGCGTTCATCGCCTCGCCGAGCGGGCCGAGCGCGTTCCGCATCCGGCTGCGCAGCTCGTATCCGTGCGCCGGCTCCTTGGCCAGCATGGCCAGCACCACGTCCTGCACTCCGGCACACCCCTCGAATCGACCGCTAATAGATAACCGCTAGCTATGCCACTGTCAAATTCCGACGCTCATCGTCGGAGGGGTCCAGTACCGTCTGGAAACC